>NZ_BMCP01000002.1 GCF_014635245.1 Agaricicola taiwanensis
CCCGTCCTCCCGATGCAATCCGCATCAAAAGTGTCAGGGATGTCTCCGAACATCTGTCAGCTATGTCTCAAGACCAAACAACTAGGGCGGGCATGACGCGTGTGTGGCGAGTACCTCAACCACAACCCCCGCCGGTCACACTCAAGCCCCCTTCAACCCCCGCGTAAAGGCCGTCACGGCCGACCAGTCCTTGTCGCCGAGCCCCGCCTCGACAGCGCCTTCCATCTGCGTGGCGACCGCATCCAGCATGGGCGTCGGCCGTCCGGCGGCCTGCGCGGCTTCGGTCGCCAGCCGCAGGTCCTTCAGTCCCAGCGTCATGCGGAAGCCGGGCGTGAAATCGCCGCTGGCGATCTTCGGCGCATAGCTCTGATAGGCGCGGCTGCCGAACAGCGTGCCCGTCATCAGCTCCAGGAAGGCCTCCGGCTTCACGCCATGGGCGCCGGTCAGCAGCAGCCCCTCGGCCATGGCTTCGATGGCCATGGATATCATCATGTTGCCGCCGATCTTGGCGGCATTGGCCTGTTTCGGGTCCTCGCCCATTACCCAGGTCTTTTGGCCGATTACATCGAACAGCGGCTCCACCCGGGCGATCGCCTCAGGCCGGCCCGCCGCCACCACATTGAGCGCCCCTGCGGCCGCCACATCCGGGCGGCCGAACACCGGCGCGGAGACATAAGCGACGCCAGCCGCTTCATGGGCACGGGCCAGTTCGTCGGCAAAAGCCGTGGAAATGGTGGAGGTGACCACATGCACGCATCCCGAAGGGGCATGCGCGAGCAGGTCTGCCTCCAGCACCACCTGCCGGATCGACGCATCGTCCGACAGCATGGTGAAGACCGCCTCGGCCTGGAAAGCCTCAGCGGGCGAGGCGACAAGATCGACGTCATCGATCACCTCAGTGACGGGCGAGCGGTTCCAGGCGGACACCCGATGCCCCGCCTTCGCCAGATTGCGGGCCATGGCGACGCCCATCTTGCCGAGACCGATGAAACCGATGTGCATGGGGGAGGCTCCTTTGGAAAAGGCGGTGGCGTGAGAAAATTGAATGAGTGTTGTGGCATACCACGCGGCAGCGCAACCGCCCGCGTCCTCACGTCATGGCAAGAATTGGTGTTACCGTCCGCAAGTGCTTGTCAGGAGGCCTATATTGTGAGGGAGCGACATCATCTCAACGCCAGCTGTGGATACTTAGATCAATCAATCGCGATTAGGCAAAATTAGTGCAATGGTTCAATTCGTTGTGGACCGTCTCCCATGGGCGAACGATATATCTGCGCCTACTGCTGAAGGTTATGATGAATGCAATAAGTGTTGAACCCGTAGAAATAAACGATCATGTAGCTGGCTTTGCCCTATCTGTAGGATGCCAAGACAGCCTTGCCAAGATCATCGCTGTGATAGCCTTAGGTCAAGCGGAACACGCAGTGCGTATCTTGCGGGCGCTCGAGCCTATGGGTCCTGCTATATCCCACGCTCATCTGTATCGTTGTGCGAGGATGCACCTGCAAATCTCTGGGGATACTCAGCCTAAGTTGGAGGCGTCTCGATACCAGCGCGATGGTTTTCTTTTTGAATGTATATCCTGGATTGCTGCCAGATCGTCAGTTGGGCAGCGGACCTTTATGAAGGAGCCGCATATATCATCCACAACTCAAGGTCTGGATGGTTTGATGATCGAGTTGGATGAGGTCGAGGCGAACGTAATACGTGCGACGATCTTTGAAGATAAGTGCACAGAAAACCCTCGAAAGAAGTTCAAGCAAGAAGTTCTGCGAAGCTTTGGTGACTACCATAACGATCGCCGATGTAATGAGCTCGTGGCTTGCGCTGTTGCCCTGATCAAGGAAAGCGACATCAACGGAACTGCTGCGACTAAGGCCGCGGCTCGCGTGCTGGACAGAGCATGTCGTAGCTACCGAGCTTCGTTAACAGTCAGTTCTCACATCAGCTCTGCAGCAAAGCGCGCCAAGCTCTTCAAAGATTATGAAGTTATTTTGGATCAACTTAATCAAGACCAACGTGTTGCTGCTATTTTCACGGTAGATCAACCTTTACGAGATTGGTTTGATGGCCTTGCCGGTCAAGTTCTAACGGTGCTGTCAAAATATGAGGGGCGGAATGTTTGATCCACTAACCGCCCGAATGTTGGCCTCCGCACCCAGTCTTCCGGGCCTAGATTCGGATCAGCTTCCGCAACTTCTTACCAGGCATTATGCTCAAATAGTCTCAATGCGACTGGGGGCAGATGCCCTTGAGGATGATGCAAATGAAGAATGGCCTTTGGAGCGGATCGCTGATGCATATGAAATAGTCGCGTCGATCGAAGAAGATGGAGAATATCGAAGAGCCGCTGCGTTTGTGGCCGGAACTGCTCAGCAAATACTATCTAGACGAACTCTAAGCCAAAGCCAGGTGGATTCTTCTCCTCTGATCAGTCGCGAGAGAGTTGATCCTTCTCTTTCGGCTGCTCTCTTGTTTTTAATCGCAGAACAATATGCTGATGCCAACGAGGCAGCGCTAGCCATCCCTAAGAGCGGCGGCTATCGCGAAGCAATTGTATTGGGAGATCACATCAGAGATCTTAGTCGCGGCAAGCTAGTCTCGATATTGCATCGTGCCGATCGATGGAGAGAAGGGCGAAGATCGGTCGGGCGATTAGATAATCGTGCTTTCCGCGCGCTAGCTGCTGCTCTCTGTGATGGGATAGAGATTCTGGCTGCGCACATGCTGTCAATGCCGCTGCCAGACTCAACGCCCCAACGGTTTGCCACTGCGCAATCGGCGTTTCGCAGCGTTATTGGTCTCGCTAGCAACACGAGTGAAAGAGCTTCCCGCCACATCGATGGACACTACACGACACATTTTGCAGGCCCGGCTCACCTAGCGTCGTTGCTTTTGTCGGTTGCAGATGCCCTAAATGATGCGGCTCTAACAAAGCTTGTGCCACCGACCGGTGCCGAGGCTACCTGGTGGTCAGAGTGGCTGCGTTTCAGGGCGACGAGTATGCCGTTTCTCTGGCGCAACCACCGAGAGGCGATCGCTAAGGAATTTTATGAAACCGGCAAATCCGCTGTCTTGGTGCTTCCTACGGGAGCGGGAAAAACAACTGTCTCTGCGTTAAAGATAGCCGGTGTTATTGCTAGAGGAAAGAAGGTAATATTCCTTGCCCCTACTCATGCTCTTGTCGAGCAGCTTACGGAGGATCTTCAAGAGATATTTCCGGAAGATAAATTTGAATTAGGAATTTCTAGCGATTTTGACTCTGTTCTTTTGGATGATCAGCAACTTCAGTCTATTGAGGTGATGACGCCAGAACGCTGCTTGGCTATGCTGTCGTTCTCGCCATCTTCGTTTTCTCAGGTTGGACTTCTTGTCTTTGACGAGTGTCACCTTCTCAGCCCAGACACTCAAAAGATTGGTCGAGCTCTTGATGGGATGTTATGTATTTTGGCCTTCCTAGTAGCTGCTCCTGAAGCTGATTTGCTGTTTTTGTCAGCAATGCTTAACAATGGCGAGCAATTTGCAAATTGGATAAGTGAGCTGACTGGAAGATCCTGTGTGGCTGTTGAATTGCTTTGGAAGCCAAGCCGTCAGGCACGAGGTATTGTGGTTTATGATGAGCGGGAGGTGCAGAAGTCTTTAAGTAGAGCTCGATCGCAGCAGCGAAAACAGGATCTTCTTGCGGGTAAGACAGCGAAAAGCTTACGTGTTGCTGCTGAGAGAGAAATTACCGCTAGGCCCTACGTTGTCTGGGGCCTTCACCATAACTGGATGGCGGTAGCTGATGCCTATTCGCACACGGCCATCATCAATGAGCCGCTGACACTAGGAGGCGGCTTTAAAAATGGATCGCTCTGGGCCAGCCCAAACGCTAACGAGGTTGCCGCGCGGATAGCGTCTAATGCCGTGTTAGGCGGGCTGAAAACAATTGTTTTCGTCAATACAAAGGCGGATTCAGTCCGAGTTGCGAGAAAGATTGCCACTCAGATCGAGTTCACAGTCAATTTGTCTGAGGGGGAAGAAGCACTTTGGGAGGTGCTGGTCGCTGAGCTCGGCGATGAGAAGCACTCGATATTCGCTGGCCGGGATTTTTCGGCTGTTCCTCACAATTCAGCTATGCTCAGGCTTGAGCGAGCCATGTCGGAGCGTCTCTTCAGAAGGTCTGACGGGGCTAAGGTTATCGTTGCTACGCCTACCTTGGCTCAAGGCCTGAATCTCCCGGCAAGCTTAGCGGTGCTGGCAGGCGATAAGCGGGCTGGAGAAGCCAAAGGTGAGCGCAGGCCCCTCGAAGCGCATGAGCTGCTAAATGCTGCTGCTCGCGCAGGTCGCGCGGGTCACCTGGCAAATGGCCTAGTTATTCTGATTCCAGAGCCTTTGATAAGATTTTTACCCGGCGAGACATTGCGTAAGGATTTGAAAGACAAGCTGAATTCTGTTCTGCCAAATGATGATCGGTGCGTTGCGATCAGCGATCCCCTAGAGATAGTACTTGATCGCATAATGGAGGGGGATTTTCAGGATCGGGACGTCCGCTATACGATAAACAGGCTTGCATCTCTCAGTTCATCTCCCGATTTCGATGTCTCGAAGGACAATATTCTAATCAAGTCTTTCGGTGCATTTCTGGCGAGAGCAAACGCGACAGAGAATGAATACAATGCAAAGATGACTAAGCTTTGGACGCAGGCGCGGCTGGTGGCAGATGAAAGCACAGAAGCTGCTGTTCTGTTGATAGCTTCCCAAAGCGGGCTGCCGCTTGATCTGCTGGAGCGCCTCAGGATGCGGTTGCAGACAAGCCTCGGTCGCTTGCCCACGTCGGTTGTCGCTTGGCTCGAATGGACGATCGATTGGTTGAAAGAAGATGCGGATGCAAGACAGCAGTTGCTATCTGACGTCAGTCGGTCTGCGTTGATTGCCACTGGCCGAGCAGGCAATACCGAGCTTGACGCGGAGATCTTGAGCAATCTCTTGCCCGGAATAATTGGTTGGGTGCAGGGCGAAACCATTCGGCAGATAGAAGAGGCCCTGGGAGGTTCACCCGACGGTTCTACGGACCTAGAACGGCTCTGCCCCCGAGCAAGGGAACTAGTATCAACATTCATTCCGCGCGGGTTAGCGTATGCAACAGGTATTATTTCCCGGATGGGTGAAGAAATAAAGGTTGCGGATGTTCAAGAAGACCTTGATGAAGGTATGATGCGTGGGCTTTCAGCGGCTGTACGAAGAGGTTTCGTGTCTCTATCAATGTTGGAGTACGCGAACGAAAACAAGATGCTTATTGGACGAGTGCAACTTCATAGATCATATCTGTCACAATTCTTTTTGCCCGAGTAAGGCCCGCCGCGCCTCAGCGCGGCAGGGTCGTCGTTCCCATCAGGCTCTCGTCAATCGCACGAGCGGCCTGGCGGCCCTCGCGGATCGCCCAGACCACCAGCGATTGCCCACGCCGCATGTCGCCGGCGGCGAAGACCTTCGGCACGGAGGTCGCATAGAGCTTGGTGTCCGCCTGCACATTGCCGCGGCGGTCCAGCGCCGTGAGGGACTGTTCCACCATGCCTGTCTTCACCGGGCCGGCGAAGCCGATGGCGAGGAAGACGAGGTCGGCCTTCAGCACGAATTCGGTGCCGGGGATGGGCTGGCGCTTTTCGTCCACGCGGGCGCAGCGCACGCCGGTGACCTGGCCCTTCTTGTTGCCCTCGATGCCAAGCGTCGCCGCCGCGAATTCGCGCTCGGCGCCTTCGGCCTGGGAGGATGAGGTGCGGAACTTCGTCGGCCAATAGGGCCAGTTGGAGAGCTTGTCCTCGATCTGCGGCGGGCAGGGGCGGATGTCCATCTGGGTGACGGAAAGCGCGCCCTGGCGGAAGGAGGTGCCGACGCAGTCGGAGGCCGTGTCGCCGCCGCCAACCACCACCACATGCTTGCCGGTGGCGAGGATGGGGTCCTCATCGCCGATGCTCTCGCCGCCAACACGGCGGTTCTGCTGCACCAGGAAGGGCATGGCGTAATGGACGCCGTGGAGGTCCTGGCCGGGGATGCCGGGATCCCTCGGGTTTTCCGCGCCGCCGGCCATCAGCACGGCGTCATGCTCGGCCACCAGCTCGGCGAAGGGCTTGGTCACGCCCACGTTGACGTTGCAATGGAAGGTGACGCCTTCGGCCTCCATCTGCGCCACGCGGCGATCGATGTGGTGCTTTTCCATCTTGAAGTCGGGGATGCCATAGCGCATCAGTCCGCCGGGCTTGGGCTCCCGCTCATAGAGATGAACGTCGTGGCCGGCGCGGGCGAGCTGCTGGGCGGCGGCCATGCCGGCAGGGCCGGAGCCGATGACGGCGACGCGCTTGCCGGTCTTGACGCCGGGAAGCTGCGGCTGGACCCAGCCGTTCTCCCAGGCCTTGTCGGCGATGGCCTGTTCCACCGTCTTGATGGCAACGGGCACATTCTCCAGGTTCAGCGTGCAGGCTTCCTCGCAGGGGGCGGGGCAGATGCGGCCGGTGAACTCCGGGAAATTGTTGGTGGAATGGAGGTTGCGCGAGGCTTCCTCCCAGTCGCCGTTGTAGACGAGGTCGTTCCAGTCGGGGATCTGGTTGTGGACAGGGCAGCCTGTGTCGCCGTGGCAGAAGGGAATGCCGCAGTCCATGCAGCGTGCGGCCTGGCGGCCGACCTCGGCCTCCGGCAGCGGCAGGGTAAACTCGCGAAAATGGCGAATGCGGTCGGATGCCGGCTGATACTTCTGCTCCAGCCGGTCGATCTCAAGAAAGCCTGTGACCTTGCCCATAACTCACTCCGCTGCCTGCAGTGACCGCATCTTTTCCATCTCGCGCAGCGCGCGGCGGTATTCGACCGGCATGATCTTCACGAACTTCGGCCGGTAGTCCGCCCAATTGTCGAGGATGGTGCGCGCACGGGTGGAGCCCGTGTAATGCGCGTGGTTTTCGATGAGCTGCCTGAGCCGCTCCTCGTCATGGTGGTTCATGTCCTCCATCACGTCGATGAGGCCCTTGAACTCCAGATCGCCGCCGTGGTGGTGCAGCTTCTCCAGAAGCTCCTCTTCCTCCTCCACCGGCTCCAGATCCACCATGGACATGTTGCAGCGGGTGGCGAAATCGCCGGCTTCATCGAGCACATAGGCGACGCCGCCCGACATGCCCGCCGCGAAGTTGCGGCCGGTGGGGCCGATGATGACGACGACACCGCCGGTCATATATTCGCAGCCGTGATCGCCCGCGCCCTCGACAACCGCGATGGCGCCGGAGTTGCGCACGGCGAAACGCTCGCCCGCGACGCCGCGGAAGTAGCATTCGCCGCCGGTGGCGCCATAGAGCACCGTGTTGCCGACGATGATCGACTTCTCCGGCACGATGGCGGATTCCGCCGGCGGGTGGACGATGATCTTGCCGCCCGACAGGCCCTTGCCGACATAGTCGTTGGCAACGCCCGCGAGCTTCAGCGTGACGCCGCTGGACAGGAAAGCGCCGAAGCTCTGGCCGGCGGTGCCCTTCAGGTTCACCGTGATGGTGTCGTCGGGCAGGCCCTCATCGCCATAGATCTTGGCGACGGCGCCCGACAGCATGGCGCCGGCGGAACGGTCGCGGCTGCGGATCGGCATGTCGATGGTGACGGCTTCGCCCTTTTCGAGAGCGGGCTTCGCCTTCTCGATCAGGGTGCGGTCAAGCACCTTGTCGATGTGGTGCTCCTGCACCTCCACATGGCGCACCGCCGCGTCGTTGTTCGGCTTGTGGAACAGGCGCGTGAGGTCGATGCCCCGGGCCTTCCAGTGCTCCAGCGCGCGTTCCTGGTCGAGCAGCTGCGACTGGCCGACGATGTCCTCCAGCTTGCGGAAGCCCATCCCGGCGAGGATGCGGCGCACCTCCTCGGCCACGAAGAAGAAGTAGTTGATGACGTGCTCGGGCGTGCCCTTGAAGCGGCGGCGCAGGACCGGGTCCTGCGTGGCGACGCCCACGGGGCAGGTGTTGAGGTGGCACTTCCGCATCATGATGCAGCCGGCCGCGATCAAGGGCGCGGTGGCAAAGCCGAACTCGTCCGCGCCGAGCAGCGCGCCGATGATGACGTCGCGGCCGGTGCGGAGCCCGCCGTCCACCTGCAGGGCGATGCGGCCGCGCAGCTTGTTGAGGACGAGGGTCTGCTGGGTCTCGGCAAGGCCGATCTCCCAGGGGGAGCCGGCGTGCTTCAGGGAGGTGAGGGGGCTTGCGCCCGTGCCGCCCTCAAAGCCGGAAACGGTGATGTGGTCGGCCCGTGCTTTCGCCACGCCGGCGGCAACCGTGCCGACGCCGACTTCGGAGACGAGCTTCACCGAGACGTCAGCCTCAGGGTTGACGTTCTTGAGGTCGTAGATGAGCTGCGCCAGATCCTCGATGGAATAGATGTCGTGGTGCGGCGGGGGCGAGATGAGGCCGACGCCGGGGGTGGAGTGGCGCACCTTGGCGATGACGGCATCCACCTTGTGGCCGGGCAGCTGGCCGCCTTCGCCGGGCTTTGCGCCCTGCGCCACCTTGATCTGGAGCTGGTCGGCGTTGACGAGATAGTCCGCCGTGACGCCGAAGCGGCCGGAGGCGATCTGCTTGATGGCGGAGCGCATGCTGTCGCCATTGGCCATGGGCTTGAAGCGCTCGGCTTCCTCGCCGCCTTCACCGGTGTTGGACTTGCCGCCGATCCGGTTCATGGCGATGGCGAGCGTGGTGTGCGCCTCGCGGCTGATGGAGCCGAAGGACATGGCGCCGGTCGAGAACCGCTTCACGATCTCGGAGGCGGGTTCCACCTCCTCGATGGGCACGGGCGCGCGGCCCATCTCCTTGCCGTCGCGGATGCGCATGAGGCCGCGCAGCGTCATCAGCCGTTCCGATTCCACGTTGATGGCTTCGGCGAAGGCCTCGTATTTGTCCTGGGCGTTGCCGCGCACCGCATGCTGAAGCAGGGCCACCGTATCAGGCGTCCAGGAATGCTGCTCGCCGCGGCGGCGCCAGGCATATTCGCCGCCCACCTCAAGCGCGTCCTGCAGCACGGGATCACCGGAGAAGGCGATCGCGTGACGGCGTACCGTCTCCTCGGCGATCTCCTCCAGGCCGACGCCCTCGATGGAGGTGGCGGTGCCGAAGAAGTACTTCTGCACGAATTCCGACTTGAGGCCGACCGCGTCGAAGATCTGCGCGCCGCAATAGGACTGATAGGTGGAGATGCCCATCTTGGACATGACCTTGAGCAGGCCCTTGTCGATGGACTTGATGTAGCGCTTGACGATCTCCTTGGCGTCGACCTCCTCGGGGAAGTCGAGGTCCTTGTGCATGGCCTGCAGGCTCTCGAAGGCGAGATAGGGGTTGATCGCCTCGGCGCCATAGCCGGCAAGGCAGGCGAAGTGATGGATCTCGCGTGCCTCGCCCGTCTCCACCACGAGGCCGACGGAGGTCCTGAGGCCCTTGCGGATCAGGTGGTTGTGCACCGCCGCCACCGCCAGGAGGGCGGGGATGGGAATGCGGTCGTGGTCCATCATCCGGTCGGACAGGATGATGATGTTGAAGCCGCCGTGGACCGCCGCCTCGGCGCGTTCGCTGAGGCGCAGGATGGCGTCTTCCATGCCGCCGGCGCCCTTTTCCACGGGATAGGTGATGTCGAGCGTCTTGGTGTCGAAGTGGTTGCTCTCGTCGTCGCCGATGGCGCGGATCTTCTCCAGGTCCTCGTTGGTGAGGATGGGCTGGCGCACTTCCAGGCGCTTCCTGCGGGAGGTGCCCTTGAGGTCGAAGATGTTGGGGCGCGGGCCGATGAAGGAGACGAGGCTCATGACGAGCTCCTCGCGGATCGGATCGATCGGCGGGTTCGTCACCTGGGCGAAGTTCTGCTTGAAGTAGGTGTAGAGCAGCTTGGACTGGCCCGACAGCGCCGAGATGGGCGTGTCGGTGCCCATGGAGCCGACCGCCTCCTGGCCCGTGGTGGCCATGGGCGGCAGCAGCAGCTTGAAGTCTTCCTGGGTGTAGCCGAAGGCCTGCTGGCGATCCAGCAGCGACACGTCCGTGACCGGCGCGGACGGCGGCACGGAGGGCAGCTCCTCCAGCACCATCTGGGTGCGGTCCAGCCAGGCGCGGTAGGGATGGCGCGTGGCAAGCTGGGTCTTGATCTCCTCGTCGGAGATGATGCGGCCTTCCTCGGTGTCGATCAGCAGCATCTTGCCCGGCTGCAGGCGCCACTTCTCGACGATGTCCTCCTCCGGCACGTCGAGCACGCCCATTTCGGAGGCCATGACGACCATGCCGTCCTTGGTGACGAAATAGCGGGCGGGGCGCAGGCCGTTGCGATCCAGCGTCGCGCCGATCTGCACGCCATCGGTGAAGGCGACGGCGGCGGGGCCGTCCCACGGCTCCATCAGTGCGGCATGATATTCGTAGAAGGCGCGGCGCTCCTCATCCATGAGCGGGTTGCCCGCCCAGGCCTCGGGGATCAGCATCATGACCGCATGGGCGAGCGAGTAGCCGCCCTGGGTCAGGAATTCCAGCGCATTGTCGAAACAGGCGGTGTCAGACTGGCCTTCGTAGGAGATGGGCCAGAGCTTGGAGATGTCGTTGTTGAAGAGCTCCGAATCCACCGAGGCCTGCCGCGCCGCCATCCAGTTGACGTTGCCGCGCAGGGTGTTGATCTCGCCGTTGTGAGCCACCATCCGGTAGGGATGGGCCAGCGGCCAGGCCGGGAAGGTGTTGGTGGAAAAGCGCTGGTGGACCAGAGCCAGCGCGCTCTCAAAACGCGGGTCCGACAGATCCGGATAATAGGGGCCGAGCTGGTCGGCCAGGAACATGCCCTTGTAAACAAGCGTGCGCGAGGACAGCGAGACCGGGTAATAGCCCTCGGTCCTGGGGTCCTTGCCGTCATAGATGATGTTGGAGATCACCTTGCGGCAGACGAAGAGGCGGCGCTCGAAATCGGCCTCGGAGGTGACCTTGGGGCCACGGGCGATGAAGACCTGGGCGTGGCCGGGTTCGGTGGGCTTCACGCTTTCGCCGAGCGTGGAGTTGTCGGTGGGCACCTCACGCCAGCCGAGCAGCACCAGACCTTCCTCGGCAACGACCTTGGCGAATGTCTCGCGGATGAAACGCTGGCCCTCCAGATCGCGCGGCATGAAGATATGGCCGACGGCGTAATGGCCGGGCTCGGGCAGCTCGAAACCGAGCTTGGCGGTCTCTTCGGCGAAGAAGCGATGGGGGATCTGCACCAGCATGCCGGCACCGTCGCCGGCGCGCGGATCGGCGCCCACGGCGCCGCGATGCTCCAAATTCTCCAGGATGCAGATGGCGTCACGGATGATCTTGTGGGACTTGCGGCCCTTCATGTCCGCGATGAAGCCGACGCCGCAGGCATCATGCTCCTTGCGGGGGTCATAAAGGCCCTGGGGCGCGGGAAAGGCGCTGTGAGCTTGGACGCGCTCGTTCCTGAACTCGCTCATCGTTTCGTCCCTATCTTCACGGAAACAACCTCCCGTAACGCGTTCGATCTTTCCGCCGAACGGGCTTTGGAAGGGTAGTAAGGTTGTCCTATTGCGCTGCGAACATGCACGAGAACCCTCTCGCGCGCAAGAGGTGTTTCAAAACTGTTCCATGTCGACTGCTTCTTCGCCCAGCAGCCTCCCTGCATCATGGCGCGCATGATCTTGAAATGGAATAATAAAAACCTGCTTTGGCGCCAAAATCGGTGCCGGGATCAAGGCTGCGCCGCCTTGTCGCGACTGGTTCAGGGCATGAAAAAGAGCGCCACGGTTGCCCGTGGCGCCCTCATCAGACGGAAGGTTCGAAACCGTCAGGCGGCCTCTTTGGTAGCCTCCAGAGCCTTGGGCGCCGCAATCTCGATGCGGCGCGGCTTCAAGGCCTCCGGAATCTCGCGGACGAGATCGATGTGGAGGAGGCCGTTCTCGATGGAGGCACCCTGTACCTGCACGTAATCGGCGAGCTGGAACCGGCGCTCGAAGGCCCGGGCAGCGATGCCCTGATGCAGGACGGTGGTGCTGGGCGAGGTGACGGCCTGCCTCTCACCACGCACGAAGAGCGCGTTTTCCTTCACCTCGATGTTGAGGTCGCCTTCGGCGAAGCCGGCGACGGCGATCGAGATGCGGTAGGTGTTCTCGCCGGTGCGCTCGATGTTGTAGGGCGGATAGGTCGGAGCCGTATCGGCCGCGGCATCGAGAAGCGAGAAGAGCCGGTCGAAACCGACGGTGGAACGATAAAGCGGGGTCAAATCGAACTGACGCATAGCATATCCTCTTTCCATTTGAGCAACATGCGGGTGTCCGCCTTCAAAGGCCGGACGTCCGTAGCGCAACCACATGGTCTGCGCAGGAGAGAGGTGGTAAGCCCTTTTCCGCAGTTCAAGACCCCCTTTTCAGGTGATTCTTATGCCGCGTGACGCATGCGCCGAACTTTTCGGGATCCCCGAAAATCCGGTGCCGGAAGGAGCCGTCGTCGAGGTCCTGACGGCGGAAGACGGGGTCCGCCTGCGCGCCGCGCGCTTTGCCCCGCCGGCGGGGCAGCCAAAGGGAACGATCTGCCTGTTCCAGGGGCGGGCCGAGACCATCGAGAAATATTTCGAAACCATCGAGGACCTGCGCGCCCGCGGCTTCGTGGTGGCGGCGCTCGACTGGCGCGGGCAGGGCGGCTCGGCGCGGCTGACCCGTGACCCATTGAAGGGGCATATCCCGCATTTCTCGCATTATCAGCGCGACATCAAGGTCTTCATGGAGCGCTTCGTGCTGCCGGAATGTCCGGCGCCGATCTTCGGGCTGGCCCATTCCATGGGCGGCCCGATCGCCCTCATCGCGGCCCAGAGGCACTTCACCTGGTTCGAGCGCCTGGTCCTCCTGGCGCCACTGTTTGGCCTACCCGGCCTTCAGATGGGCCGCACCGCGCGCAGCATCGCGCGCACGGTCACGCTGCTCGGGCTGGGTTCTTTCTTCATGCCTTTCGGCAACCGCAAGCGCATCCTGCAGCGGGTGTTCGAGGGCAACCTCCTGACCTCGGATCAGCGGCGCTTCCTGCGCACCGCGGCGGTGCTGACAGCGCACCCGCATCTGCGCATCAGCGGGCCGACCAACGGCTGGATCCACAGCGCCTTCGGCGCCATGGACATCATCTCGGCACGTCAGTTTCCCGCCTCCCTGCGAACACCGGTGCTGATCCTGACGGCCGCCTACGAAGGCATTGTCAGCAATGCCGCCATAACGCGGGTGGCAAGGCGCCTGCGCACCGCCCGCGTGATCTCGATCGATGGCGCGCGCCACGAAATGCTGATGGAGCGTGATGCCATCCGGGAGGGGGTGCTGGCCGCCGTCGACGCCTTCATCCCCGGCACGGACCCCTTCGCTGAAGCGGACAGCAGGCATCATCATGACGCCCTATGACGATGAATGTCCGACCTGTGAAAGGGTCAACGCCGCCTTGTGCTTCTATTCGGCGGCGACCTTTGCACTCTGATACTTCTCGCAGAAAGCCAGCGGGGGCAGGTCCTTGAAGTCGTCAAGCCTGCCGAAGAGAGTCTCGAAATCCCACTCCCACCAACCGAGGGCGAGAAGCTTTTCGGCCTCGGGCTCGGAGAAGCGCGCCTTGATGACTTTGGCGGGCACGCCGCCCACAATCTGATAGGGCGCGACGTCTCGTGTAACCACAGCGCCCGCCGCAATGATCGCTCCCGTGCCGATCGTCACCCCGGCGATCACGGTGGCGCCATGCCCGATCCACACGTCATGGCCGACGCATGTCCGCGTCGCCCGCCTGTCGGCAAAGAAGCCGGCGTCGCGCTGGGCATGGTCGTCATAATACTCGGGGCAATAGGTGAAACGGTGCTGCGATACGCGTTTGTAGGGATGGTCGGGCGCGCCAATTCTGACGGATGCCGCGATCGCGCAGAACTTTCCGATGGATGCGTCGGATACCGTGCAGTCCGGGCCGAGATAGCTGAAGTCTCCGAGAACGGAATATTCCAGGCCGGAGCGTTCAAGAATCTCGCAATGCAGGCCGACCTGCGCCTCGCGCAGGCGCGCGCTCTCGTGGATGAAGGTTTGGGTGAGTTTTGCCATGTATCCGCTCGTTCCAGACGAGTTCCATATGTGAATACGGTGGCTATGAGCACGCTCTCTGTTGCAGTTGGATGACAGCCGGCAACCTTCACGCGTCCTAGGCGCTATGGTTCAACAGCTCCATGGCCTCGGCATGCACGCGCTTGTCGCCGGCGGCGATGATGCGGCCGCCCTTGGTGGCGGGCTGGCCATCCCAGGTCGTGACCACGCCGCCCGCGCCCTCGATGATGGGGATGAGGGCGACGATGTCGTAAGGCTGCAGTCCGGCCTCGATCACGAGGTCGATGTGGCCGGCCGCCAGCATGCAATAGGCATAGCAGTCACCCCCGTAGCGGGTGTGCTTGGCCCTGGCCTCGACGCGCTGGAAGGCGGGAATTTCATCCATGTCGAAGATCGCCGGCGATGTCGCCGACAGCACGGCGTGAGCGATGTCCGGGCAGTGCCGTGTGCGCAGGCGGCGGTTGCCGTTGGGCCCCTGATAGCGGGCTGAGCCGCCATCACCGGAAAAGCGCTCACGGGTGAAAGGCTGATGCATGAGGCCGAAAGCCGGATTGCCGCCACGCAGAAGCCCAATCAGTGTCCCCCAGGCAAGAAGGCCGGTGATGAAGGCGCGGGTGCCGTCGATGGGATCGAGCACCCAGACAAATTCGGCATCGGGGTGTTCGGACCCATATTCCTCACCGACGATGCCGTGGCTCGGGAAGGTCTCCATGATCAGGCGCCGCATGGCCGCCTCACCGGCGCGGTCGGCGGCCGTGACCGGATCAAACATGGCGCCGGCACCTTTGTCCTCGACGCCGATGGACGAGCGGAAGAAGGGCAGGATGGCCTCGCCTGACGTGGCGGCCAAACGATCGACGAAGGCTTCGAAGTCAACGGCCGTCATACAACTGTCCCATTCACCTGTAAGATGCCCCGCAGTGATAGGTGAGACGCGCCGGCGGCGCAATCACCCCACGCTGCTCCTGAGACTGGGCATATGAGACCTTAGTCTTAAGATAAAATCGGCCGGTGAGCTTGATTTTTGTGCGGCGCAGTAATATTATTTGTGCATTGCGATACCGCACCTCGTGCGGTTTTCGTGGCCCTTCTTGGGCGTTTCCTCCCTAGACTTGGGCCGCTGTCTCAGCGGCCTTATTTTTTACTCGGCGGCCGCCCGCTCGGGCAGAAGGTCGTCAAAGGGGAAGGTTATCAGCTCATCGATCATCTGCCCCAGATCCGCCGCCAGCCGGTCGAAGCCGTCGTTCCTGGTCAGGGTCGCCTCATCCATGTAGAGGCCGCGGTTGATCTCGATCTGGAGCGCGTGAAACCGCATGGCGGGGTTGCCGTAATGTTCGGTGATATAGCCGCCGGCATAGGGCCTGTTGTGCATGACCGCGTAGCCGAGCCGCGTCAGGGCCGCCGCCACGAAAGCGGTGAGCTCGGGCGCGCAGCTGGTCCCATAACGGTCTCCCAGCACGATATCGGCACGGAATTTCTCCGGTCGCCGCTGGCTGTTTGACGGCATCGAATGGCAGTCGATCAAAACCGCCGCCCCATGCGCCTGATGGATGTCGATCAACGCGTTGGTCAGCGCCTGATGATAGGGCTTGTAGAGGTTCTCGATACGCTCCAGCGCCGCGGCGACCGGCAGGCGCGACCGGTAGATTTCCTGGTTCTCGCCTACGAGACGCGCGATGGTGCCGAGGCCGCCGGCCACACGCAGCGACCTCGTATTGGCGTAAGGCGGCAGCCGTCCATCGAACATGCGCGGGTCGAGTTCGTAGGGCTCGCGGTTCACGTCGAGATAGGCGCGGGGGAAATGCGCGCGCATGAAGGATGCGCCCTTTTCCACAGCGCCCACGAAGAGCCCGTCCACGAAGGTGTCTTCCGAGCGCCGGAGCGTCAGCGGATCAAGCCGCGACGTGGCGAGGAAGCTCTTGGGGTAAATCGATCCGGAATGGGGCGAGTTGAACAGAACGGGTGCTCGCCTCGCCGCGGGCGTGAAGAGATCGAAGGGGGCTGGAAAGTCGTTGGTTTCTGTCATCAATCCGCGTAGAGCCAGTCCGACGGGCAATTTTTGTCCGCCAATCGTGCCAAGCCGGAATGACGCTGTCCATGACAGAATGTTCCATTCGCTGGAACAGAAACCGGCTGTTTACTAAATTCGGTCGAAATCGCACTGTCTGGCTGATGCCGCCGACGCCCCGTTTGATGCTGAGCCTCCATGAACAAGATTCTGCTTGCCGAAGACGACAACGATATGCGCCGCTTTCTCGTGCGTGCACTGGAAAACGCCGGATATCAGGTGATCTCCTATGATAATGGCCTCGAGGCCTATCATCGCCTGCGGGAAGAGCCCTTCGAACTGCTGCTGACCGATATCGTCATGCCGGAGATGGATGGCATCGAGCTGGCGCGCCGCGCGTCCGATATCGATCCCGATATCAAGATCATGTTCATCACAGGCTTTGCGGCCGTGGCGCTGAACCCCGATTCCCAGGCGCCGAAGGATGCCAAGATCCTGTCCAAGCCGTTTCATCTGAAGGACCTGGTCAATGAGGTTCAGAAGATGCTGACCGCAGCCTGATCCGCCCCTGAAAAATTTGGCGGAACAGCGCTTGTCAGGCGCTTGCGCACAGGCCTCCAAGCGGCTATATGGGCGCCTCCGCTTCCGGTTCCGGCCGGAAACCCAGAATTTCGAGCACTTCGGTGCTCACGGGCGCGTAGCTCAGCGGGAGAGCACTACGTTGACATCGTAGGGGTCACAGGTTCGATCCCTGTCGCGCCCACCATTCAAGATGAAGGCCGTCGCAGCCGGCGGACAAGGGAAGTCAGATGAAGATCCGTAACTCGCTCAAGTCGCTGCGCGACCGCCACCGCGACAACAAGATCATCCGTCGCAAGGGCCGCGTCTACATCATCAACAAGACGCAGAAGCGCTACAAGGCCCGCCAGGGCTGAGGCGGTCCCGCGCCAGCTCACAGCTTTATGCTTTGACGTCGCGTCCATCGCGCCATACTTTTCAAGGTATGGGTCGGTGGACGTTTTTTCGTGCCTGTTGCGCCGCGATGGTGGTGGCTTTCTTGAGCTTCGGTCCCGCCGCGGCGCAGGATGCTCCTGCGCAACCCGGACATCAATCGCGACTTGATCGGTTGTTCGACAGCCTCGCCGGCAGCGAAACG
Organism: Agaricicola taiwanensis; assembly: GCF_014635245.1. Lineage (GTDB taxonomy): Bacteria > Pseudomonadota > Alphaproteobacteria > Rhizobiales > Methylopilaceae > Agaricicola > Agaricicola taiwanensis. The sequence continues at coordinate 17,227 of NZ_BMCP01000002.1, forward strand.
CCTGAAGAGGCCAAGCGCATCGAATCCAACATCGAGGCGATCTGGCTGCAGTCCGGCAGCCCGACGGCCGATCTGCTGACGCGCCGGGCGCTCGATGCGTTCCAGCGCGACGACCATTCCGCCGCCCTTACGCTTCTCACCGCAGCCATTGATGCCGCGCCCAAGCATGCCGAGGCCTACAACAAACGCGCCACGGTCTATCTCGTGGAAGGCCATGTCCAGCGCGGTCTGCTCGACATCCGTCAGGCGCTGCGGCTGGAACCGCGCCACTACGGCGCCTGGGTCAGTCTTGCCCGCATCATGGAACAGATGGGCGATGAAGCGACGGCGCTGGAAGCTTTCCGACGCGGCAAGGCTCTCAATCCCTATATCGATGAGATCGACGAGAACATCGAGCGTCTCGAGCTGATCGTGCGGGGACGGGAAATCTGATTCGCCTCATCCTTCTCGCTGTCCTGGTCCTTGTGGTCCTGTCCGTGGCCGGGCTCGCCCTCTTCACGGCGGTCCAAACGGCGCGGCTTGAGGAGCGTTATCCGCCGCGCGGTCAGTTCATCGGCGTCTTCGGCGGCCGGCTGCATTACGTGGAGCGGAGACCGGAGGGCGTTCCCAGCGGCGTCACCGTGGTCCTGCTGCATGGCGCCTCAGGCAATGCGCTGGAGATCGACCTTGGCCTCGGCGCGCCGCTCGCCGCCAGGGGACACAGGGTGATCGCCTTCGATCGCCCAGGCCATGGCTGGAGCGATCGGCCGAAGGGGGAGAAGGATGCCTCGCCGGCCATGCAGGCGGGCCTTATCGCACAGGGCATGGCCGGGCTCGGCATCGATCGTGCGGTGGTCGTGGGACACTCCCTGGCCGGAGCCGTAGCGGCAAATCTTGCGCTGGATCACACCGATCGCGTTTCGGGGCTGATGCTGCTGTCGGCGGCCACCCATCCCTGGGAGGGAGGTGTGGCCTGGCAGAACCACGTCGCGACCGCGCCGCTCCTGGGCGATGTCATGGTGCGCACCATCGTCATGCCGCTGGGGCTTGCCACCCTGGAGAAGGTGGCCGACCGCGTGTTCCTGCCGCATCAGCCCCCGAAGGACTATCTGCATCGCGCCGCAATCCCGCTGATCCTGCGGCCGGATGAATTTCAGGCCAATGCCGAGGATGTGAAAGGCCTGCTCGCCTTCGTGACACGCCAGGCCCCACGATATGGGGACATCCGGGTGCCCACCACCGTGATGACGGCTGACCGGGACACGATCGTCTATCCAGATACCCATTCGCGGCCGATCGTAAAGCAGATCGAAGGCTCCAAGCTCGTCATTCTGCCCGAGGCCGGCCATATGCCCCATCACACCGCGACGGATCGCGTGGTGGCGGAGATGGATGAGTTGATCGCGCGCGTCAGGCGCGGCGCGGCCCGCCCGTCATCATGACTGCTGCGGGCTCCGAACGGCTGCGCCAGCACCGGCGTTGCGGCGAGAGCCGCTATGAGGATCAGGACCAGAGGCTTCATGCCGCCGTCTCCATACTAGGTACCGAGCAATCTGCTCATGCCGCCCTTATCAATGCGGCACGTTGATGAAGGCGATGCGCATCATATTGGTGGAGCCGGGGGTGCCGAAGGGAAGGCCGGCGATGATCACGACCCGCTCGCCGATCTTGGCGAAGCCCTCCTGATGGGTGAGGTCGCAGGCGCGCCGTACCATGTCGTCCATATCGCGCACATCGTCGGTCAACACGCTGTGGAGGCCCCAGGGGAGGGCCATACGGCGGGCGGTGTTGATGTTGGGTGTCAGCACCACGATGGCGTTCCGCGGCCGTTCGCGCGAGGCGCGGATGGCGGTTGCGCCTGAAAAGGTCCAGCACACGATGGCGGCAAGGTCCAGTGTGTCCGTCATGGTGCGGGCGGCAAGGCTGATGGCGTCCTGGCCGGTGGCTTCCGCCACGCTGCGCTGGGCATGGATGATGGGCGGATAGAGATCATCCGTTTCCACCGCCTCGGCGATGCGGTTCATGGTGGAGACCGCCTCGACGGGGTATCGCCCTGCGGCGCTTTCCGCCGAGAGCATGACGGCGTCGGCACCTTCAAAGACGGCGGTTGCCACGTCGGAGACTTCGGCGCGCGTTGGCACCGGGCTTTCGATCATGGATTCCAGCATCTGCGTTGCCACGATCACGGGCTTGCCATAACGACGGGAGAGGCGGGTGATGCGCTTCTGGATGCCGGGCACCTGTTCCAGCGGCATTTCCACGCCGAGATCGCCACGCGCCACCATCAGGCCATCTGACAATTCCACGATCTCATGGAGGTGCTCCAGCGCCTGGGGTTTCTCGATCTTTGACATAATACCGGCGCGGCCGCGCACGATCTTCCTGAGTTCGGCCACATCCGCCGGCCGCTGGATGAAAGAGAGCGCGATCCAGTCGGCGCCGGCCTCGATGGCGGCATCGGCATCGGCGCGATCCTTTTCCGTCATGGCCGTCGTCGGGATCACGGTGTCGGGGAAGCTCATGCCCTTGCGGTTGGAGAGCGTGGTGCCGACCACCACCTCCACCAGCACCTTGCCGTCGCTCGCTTCGATCACCTTCAACTGCACCCTGCCATCATCGACCAGGATGCGCTGATCGGGCTTCAGGGCGGCCAGCACCTCCGGATGCGGCAGTTGAACCCGGGACTTGTCGCCGGGGGCGGGATCACCGTCGAGCGTCAGGCGGTCGCCCTTTTCGACGCTGATGGATTTTTCCGCGAAGAGGCCAAGCCGGAGTTTCGGGCCCTGGAGATCGGCCAGGATGCCGATGGGGCGACGCACGATCTTCTCCACCGCGCGGATGTCGGAAACGAGATTGTTCAACACCTCATGGCTCGAGTGGCTCATGTTGATGCGGAAGACATCCGCACCTGCCTCGAACAACCGCTGGATCATCGCGCGATCCGACGATGCAGGGCCAAGTGTCGCGACTATCTTGACCCGCCGTAACCGTCTCATGAATGCGCCTTGCTGTGGGAGGGAAGGAAACTTATTGCGTGGTAGGAGGATTCTGGCCGCTGGAGGCAGCGGCGTGACTGGCGGCATTGGTGGCGGTGAGCTGCACGGTCCATGTGCGGTTCTCGCCCGTGTCCACCTCGAAGAAGCCCTTGCGCTCGAAACCGCGCGCCAGGCAGTTGTCGATGCCCTTGATGGTGAACTCGCTGTCGCGAATGCACATGGGCACCGGGCCGTCCCAGGCTTCGTTCTGATTATCGTAGTCGATGGCGTGGATGTAGTAATAGCGGGCGATGAGGTCGCCCCGCATCAAGGTTTCGCAGCTGTTGGCGGGGATGTTCCACCAGCCCTCGGTCGCCCAGCCTTCGCCGTCCTTATAGCCGACGGAAACGCCGACGCGGCTCGACGTGGAGTTGCAGACCTGGAAGTCCGCCCGCGCGGCACCCGCCGCGGCAAGGAGCAGAAGAGTGCTTGTGAGGCCTGTCGTAACGAATTGTGTGACGATGCGGAGGTTCATGAGAGGGTCTTGAGTCTCGCAAATCACTGACGGCCAAGGTCTAGCTGGTGCCAGAGGGCCGGGTCAACGAGGATCACCCTCACGTCGATGACATTGGTCCGCGTGGGGCCGGTGCGGAGAAGATCTCCTGTTGTCTCGAAGAACCGGTGGCAGTGTTTTGCTACAGAAATGCGACGGCATCACGACCGTCCAGAAGAGATTTCTGCCCGATGCGCCGCCGCAGGGCTGCTGCCTCTGGAGTGCGGGCGATCCCCTGCTTATGTTTGCGTCCATGAACATGACAACCTCCCTGACCCATACCTCCCATGAGGTCATCAACGGCAATCAAGGCACCCCCTTTGTGCTGTTGTGCGACCATGCGTCCAATGCGGTGCCCGAGCCCTATGGGGACCTCGGTCTGCCGCGGGAGCAAATGGAGCGGCACATCGGCTATGATATCGGCGCGGCGAGGGTGACGCGGCAGCTTGCCGCCACGCTCGGGGCAGAGGCCCTGCTCACGCGCTTTTCCCGGCTGCTGATCGATCCCAACCGCGGTGAGATCGATCCCACCCTGGTGATGCGGCTGTCCGATGGAGCCATTATTCCGGGCAACGCACGGGCCGATGCGGACGAAGTGGAGAAGCGGCTGGATCTGTTTCACCGGCCCTATCATCAGGCCATCACGCGAACGCTGGACGAGCGGCAGGCGCGCGGGCAGGTGCCGCTGCTCGTCTCCATTCACAGTTTTACGCCATCCTGGCGGGGAGCGGTGCGGCCTTGGCATGCGGCGGTGCTGTGGGACAAGGATCCGCGCCTTGCGCTGCCGGTGCTGGAGGCGCTGCGCCAGGATGCCGGGCTGATCATCGGCAACAATGAGCCTTACGATGGCGCGCTTCCCGGCGACACCATGCACCGGCACGGCACCTCCCGCGGATTGCCGCATGTTCTGATCGAGGTGAGGCAGGATCTTATCGCCGATGACGCAGGCGCCGACGAATGGGCGGCGAGACTGGCCGATGTGCTGCGGCCTCTTGCGGATGATCCGGCGAACGGCCGGGTTGAATTCTATGGCTCACGTACCGACAGGCACGACGGAGGAATCGCGCCTGCGCTGAAAGCCGAGATCGAAGCGGCGGTGCTGGATCGTCTCATCACGCACCTGCGCGCGCGCACCGACGTGCAGAACATCGACCTGATGAATCTCGCCGGCTTCTGCCGCAACTGCCTTTCGAACTGGATGCTGGAGGCGGCCAGGCTGCATCATCTGCCCATGACCAAGGATGAGGCGCGTGAAGCGGTCTATGGCATGCCCTACGAGCGCTGGAAGGAGCTTTATCAGCGAGAGGCCAGCCCTCAGGCAAGGGCCACCTTCGAAGGATCAGGTGGACGGCATGTGGATGACGGCAACTCCGCTTGACGCCTCGGACTTATTGGTTGAGACCCTCGGCATCAGTTTCTCACATTGAAGCCAGCCGGAGTTTTTCATGATCAATCCCGACGAGATCGCCAAGGATCAGCTACGGTCCATCATTGAGCGCATCGAGCGGCTCGAAGAGGAGAAGAAAGCCCTCTCCGAAGACATCAAGGAAGTTTATGCCGAGGCCAAGGGCAACGGCTATGACACGAAGGTCCTGCGCAAGGTCGTGTCGATCCGCAAGCAGGATCGCGATGAGCGGCAAGAGCAGGAGGCGATCCTCGACCTTTACCTGCAGGCTCTGGGTATCAACTGAGCGGGGCGGGTTCCCGGAGGTCTCGCCCTGTGAGGCCTTCAGGAACTGAGGTCAGCGTTGGCCATTAGGCGGAAGGGGCGGTAACCGCCCCTTTTTTCATGCCCGGCTGAGCAATGTCAGCCGCCGCGGCGGGCCAGCGATTGGTTGGCCTGAGCCAGATCAAGCCGCACGGTGCGGATGAGCGCGACAGCCCGGCCCTGGAACATGTCGCTGCGCAGTCCGCCAGTCGGGTTGCCGCCGAAGGATTGGCCCAGTGACTTCGATGGTTTGTGCATCAGCGCGGCCAGCGCGTTCTGATCGGGATGGGAGAGGTGACTGTTCTCGCCGCTGCGCGTGATGCGATCCGGCGTGACGGCGGTGCGGATCGTGGAGGCGTCAAGCTTGACGGTGACAAGCTCCGGCCTCGGCTCTTCCGCGATCGCGGCGCGCAGCAGCGCGCCACTGTGTGGTGAGACGGTTGCGGTGCGCGCCACGTCTTGCACCGGAAGGGCTTTCGGCAGCATCGCGGCCTGCACCGGCGCCCGCAGCGGTAGCGGTACCGGATCGGGCTCGGCGGCGAAAGCGGTGACCATGGAGGGCTCGCTCTCCTGAGCCGCAGCTACTATGTGCGACGCCGGGCGCGGCAGCGGTAAGGCCGGTGCCGCGGCAGTTGGGGCGGCTGCCGGTTGCTGGCCTTCGGCGCCGGTCTGCCAGACCATGCGCGGCCCGCCAGCAAGAGATGCCATCTGGACCTGCGCATTGGCGGCGACGCCGCTCGGACGAGGCATGGGCATGGCGGGAGCCGCGGCAAGCACAGGGGCCGCTGGCTGAGGCGCCGCAACCGGTGCCGCCGGAGCCGGGGCAGGCGCTGCGCGCTGAGCGGCGGCCACCTGGACCGGTGCGGCCGCTGTGGTCTCTTCTTCTTCATCCCCACCGAAAAGGCGGGCGAAGAGGCCGCCACTGGACGAGGTTTCCGGCGCGACTGAACCACCGCGCTTTAGATCGGCCATGGCCAGGGCGTAGCCGGGCATCGGCTTGCCGTCAGACGGTACGTGGATCGTGCGGCCATCCGGGAACACACGGGCGAGCTGCGAGCGCGTCATGCGCGGCCAGTGCCGCACGCTGCCGGTGTCCATATGGATGAAGTAGGAGTTGCCACCGGGATAATAGCCGACGCCGCCACGCTGGAGACGAAGCCCGATGGCCCGCACCGTATCGGCGCCAACGCCGGGGATACGGAAGTCCATGGCCCGTCCGTGCGTATGCTGACTGTTCTTTGCCACGCCTTTGGAACGCGACCGCAGCATGGCGTTGGTCTTCGGGGAGCGATAGGCGGAAACGATCTGGATCGGCTGGCGGGCGTTGGCCTCGCGATAGACCTCCCACACGAGGTCGAACAGGCGCGGATCCATCTTGATGACGTCGTCGTTGCGCCAGTCTCGCAGGAAGTAATTGAGCTTCTTCAAGGCGTCGCTGTCGTAGCGTCCGTTCTTCTTGAAGGTGATGTTGATGCTTTCGCGGGTGTGAGTGTGAAAGAGGCTGATGGTCCGGGTGTCGCCGTTGGCGATGACACCTTGCAATCCCTGGACCCCGAAAAGCACCCCGCCGGATGCCAGCACTGCCGTCAAAAGCCCTTTGAGGCTTTTGCGCTTAAGCTTTGTCAGCGACATCAATTTCACTGGGCAATCCGATCCGAAAGACGCGCAATCTCTACAAGAGCGGCCGCAGAAAGCGGCAGCTTTGGCGAATGAAGTCTTTCCGAGATTGGTAAATAGCCGGTTGACACCGACCAAGAACCCCCGCCCGGAATGCCCCGGTTACGGTCGGATGATGGCGAAAACAAGCCCTCAACGGTGATCAGGCTGAAGATTCTGCTGCCTTAAAGGGCGGATTTTAGTGGCCCGCAAGGCCTAGAGCTGCCCGCATCCTGCTGTCGTGTCCGTAGATATCCTTGTGCGTTTTCAAGGTATTACCGTCATCTACGAAGGCGGTGAAATAGGCAAGATGCACCGGAACCGGGGTCTTCAGGTTGATGCGTCGTTCAGAGCCGCCAATAAGGCGCTTCACTTTTTCCTTCGACCATCCATTTTCGACGCCGAGCAGCACTTCGGCCAGCGCGAAAGGATCTTCGACCCGCACGCAGCCGTGGCTGAAGGCCCGCGAAGAGCGGCCGAACAGGCTACGGCTTGGCGTGTCGTGCAGATAGACCGCATGCTCATTGGGGAACATGAACTTGATGTTGCCCAGCGCGTTGCGCTCGCCCGGTGGCTGGCGGAAGTACAGCCCCTTCAGGCTGACGTTGTTCCAGTCGATGGCTGTTGAATCCAGCACCCGGCGGCGATTGCCCCGCACATGCACCACCTCGATCCCCTGACGGGCGAGGTAGGTCGGGTCCTGCTGCAGACGCGGGAGCATTTCCTTGGAGGCAATGGAGTAGGGGACGTTCCAGTAGGGATTGACGATCAGAAACTGGATGGCGTCGGAAAACACAGGCGTCTGGTTGGCCGGTGTCCCCACCACGACGCGCGTGTCGTGGATGGCCGAGCCGTCTTCCATCACCCAGGCGTGGAACTCCGGGATATTCACGAAGACATGCCGCCGCCCAAGATCCCGGGGCAGCCAGCGCCAGCGCTCCATATTGACCAGGATGTCGGCCACGGGATCAGCTGATATTTCCTCGTTCAGCGCGGTGATGGTGAGATTGCCGACCACCGCCTCGTCGTTGAGGCCTTTGGAGCGCTGGAACTCCCTCACGGCGTCGGCCAGCGCCGAGTCGTAGGTCGTGTCCTGGGCGGTGGGCAGGCCGAGACGGGCGCGCAGCACGGGCACGCGCGGATCCTGCATGCCGGGGCGGATCAGCTTGCCTTTCTCCACCACCGGCAGTGTCTCATGCGTTTTCGCGGTCCGGCGCAGCTCGGCGAGCTTGACGCGCAGCTTGCGGAAACCGTCATGGGATGGATTGAAGCTGTCGAGCACGCCTGCGACGTCGCGTGCGCCGGAGACCTTGTCCAGAACCTCGCCTGCGTCCGGCTTCTCCGGCTTTGCGGTCAGCAGAGGCGATATGGAGCGGGGCTCGATACGGCCTCCCTCCGCTTCGGTCGCATAGGCGACGACGGCGGCGGAGAGTTCGATGTCCGCGAGGGCAAGCGTATCGGCATCTTTCGACGGGGGAGCGGGAAGCTTGTACGCCGCCGGGTCGAGACCGTCGTCAGCAGCCTTGGCGATACGGTCGAAGGCTGCCGTGGCATTGTCGCTCCAGGCGCCGTTCTCGCTCCACAGCGGGCGGTACTGGCGGGCAGCATAGAAGGCGGTGATCGCCTCCAGCCGGCCGGCCTCCATGGCGGGCGCCGTGCCGGCGAGGAAGATCGATTCGATGCGGCTTCGGGTCTTCTCGTCGGCAATTTCGGCGGAGATATCCGGTGCCTGCCAATCAAGCGGCATGGGCGCGGGGGGCTCCGCCATGGCCGGAGCCGGCGCGTGCGGTATGGCCGGCGCGGCCCAGTCCAAGGGTATCTCTGATTCAAGCGGCGCGCGAGGCAGTTCTGCCCGGCCTTCGGCCAAGGAGATGCCCGGTAACAGCAAGGTCAGCGCGATCGCCGAGCCACCAGATTTCCAGCCCTTACGCATGATTCCCCACTGTCACATGCACCCCGTGGATACGCTTCTATGCTTCCGGCCGCGGCGCGCAAGATGCAAAAAGGGTCAGCCCGCCGCGCGCTCGCCCGTCGTGGTATCCGGACCACATTCGGCATCCAGCCCGAGTTCCTTCATGCGCCGGTAAAGGGTGGAACGGCCGATGCCGAGCCGGCGGGCCACATCGGTGATGCGCCCGGAATAGCGGTCGAGGGCGTGGCGGATCGCCTCCTCCTCGATGACGCCCAGGGGGCGGGCATGACCATCGTCGCCAATGAGCCGGGCAAGGTGTGGATAGTTGCGCTCCTCCATGGCCCGAACGCCGCCGGCGGACGGCTGAGCGGGAGCAGAGGACGGCTGGCTGAGAGCGGGCAGCTGCGGGAAGTCGTCGGCGCTCAACTCATCACTTTCCGCCAGCACCACGGCCCGGAACACCGCATTTTCGAGTTGCCGCACGTTGCCGGGCCAGTCGCAGGCCTCCAGCTTGGCGAGTGCCGCCGGTGAAATGCCTTTGATGCGGCGGCCTTCTTCCGCCGCGAAGCGGGCGGCGAAACGGCGGGCAAGGCTCGCGATGTCCGCCCGGCGCTCGCGCAGCGGCGGCAGCATGATCGGGAACACGCTGAGCCGGTAATAAAGATCCTCGCGGAAGCGGCCCTCGCGCACGAGGTCGATCAGATTGCGGTTGGTGGCGGAGATGATGCGGACGTCGACACGCACGGGGCGCTTGCCGCCCACGGGGTCGATCTCGCCCTCCTGGATGACGCGCAGCAGTTTCACCTGCGCCTCGAGCGGCAGCTCTCCCACCTCATCGAGAAGGAGCGTGCCACCGTGGGCATCCTGGAACTTGCCGATGTGCTTTTCGGTGGCGCCGGTGAAGGCCCCCTTTTCGTGGCCGAAGAGAATGCTTTCAACGAGATGGCCGGGGATGGCGCCGCAGTTGACGGCGACGAAAGGCTTTCCGGCGCGGTCGCCGGATCCCGCCACGGCGCGGGCGAGCACTTCCTTGCCAACCCCCGATTCGCCCTCGATGAGCACGGGGATCGATGAGGCCGCAGCGCGCCGGGCCAGTCCCACCGCGCGCTCCATGGAGGCGCTCTTGGTGGCGAGATCGTCGATGGTCATCCTGCCCAAGGTGCGACGGCTGAGACGGCGGATTTCGCCTTCAAGCGCACTGGTCTGCAGAGCGTTGCGCAGTGACACCTGCAAGCGCTCGGGCGCCACCGGCTTGACCACGAAGTCCACGGCACCGGCGCGCATGGCGGCCACGACGGCATCGATGGAGCCGTTGGCCGTCTGCACGATCACGGGCACATTGACCTTCTTCTCGGCGAGCTTTTCGAGCACGCCCATGCCGTCGAGCTCGGGCATGACGAGATCAAGCACCACAGCGTCGATGCGGCCGCCGTCAGGGCCCGTGAGACGCTCCACCGCCTCGTTCCCGTTTTCCGCGAGCTCCGGCGTGCCGCCCTGACGGCGGATCATGGCCTCCAGGAGCCGACGCTGAACGGGATCGTCTTCGACGATGAGGATGGTGGCGTTCATGAGACCTGCGCAGTTTCTTATATGGGTTGGCAGCGATGCTCGCCTGTCGAGGTAAACGAGCGTTTAAGCCGGCGCCGGAAAGTCTTCCCCCGGATGGCACCTTTTCGGAAAATTCAACGAAAAATGTCTGTTTCAAGTTGGAGCAGTCAGGAACGGTTGAACCTTTTTGCAAAGCGCCGATATGTTCCTCGTTGCCCGCCATGGATGCTTTCATCAGGAGAATGCCTTGACCACGACGACCGCTGTCCGCCCGCAAGCCGTTGATCTCGGAGCCCTGCCGGAGTGGGATCTGACCCACCTCTATCCCGCGATCGATTCTTCCGAGGTGGCGCGCGATCTGGAAAAGGCGCAGGCCGACTCAGCCGCCTTTGCCAAGGCCTATGAAGGCAAGGTGACCGACCTCGCCCAGGACGGCGCGAAGCTGTTCGAGGCGATCCAGGCCTATGAGGCGCTCGATGATCTCATGACCCGCCTCGGCTCCTATGCCGGCCTGATCTATGCCAGCGACACCAGCAACCCGCGCTATGCCAAGTTCTATGGCGACGTGCAGGACAAGCTGACCGCGGCCTCTGCCCTGGTCCTGTTCTTCCAGCTGGAGATCAACCGGGTGGACGATGGGGTGATCGAAAGCGCGCTGCAGCATGAGGGCCTGTCGCGCTATCGGCCCTGGTTCGACGATGTGCGCAAGGAAAAGCCCTATCAGCTCGAGGACAGGATCGAGAAGCTGTTCCACGAAAAGTCGTCCACGGGACGCGGCGCCTGGAACCGGCTGTTCGACGAGACCATGTCGAGCCTGCGCTTCAACGTCGATGGCGAGGAACTTTCCATCGAACAGGCGCTGAACCTGATGGTGGATACCGATGGCGCGGTGCGCCGCAAGGCGGCGGAGGCGCTGGCCAAGACGTTCAAGGAGAACCTCCGCGTCTTCACGCTCATCACCAACGTGCTGGCGAAGGACAAGGATATCTCCGATCGCTGGCGCGGCTTCGAGGACGTGGCGGATGCGCGCCATCTTTCCAATCGGGTGGAGCGGGAAGTTGTGGACGCGCTGGTCTCCGCCGTGCGCGAAGCCTATCCGCGCCTCTCGCATCGCTATTACAGGCTGAAGGCCAAATGGTTTGGCAAGGATGCGCTCGACTACTGGGATCGCAACGCGCCTTTGCCCAAGGTGCCGACGCGCAACATCAAATGGGATGATGCGCGGAATACGGTTCTATCGGCCTATGCCGGCTTTTCGCCTGAGATGGCGAAGATCGCGCAGCGCTTCTTCGATGAGAAGTGGATCGATGCACCGGTGCGGCCGGGGAAATCGCCCGGCGCCTTTGCCCATCCGACCACGCCTTCGGCCCACCCCTATGTGCTGCTCAACTATCTCGGCAAGCCGCGTGATGTGATGACGCTGGCCCATGAGCTGGGCCACGGCGTGCATCAGGTGCTTGCCGGGCCGCAGGGCCCTCTGATGGCGCCGACGCCGCTGACGCTCGCCGAGACCGCTTCGGTGTTCGGCGAAATGCTGACCTTCCGGTCGATCCTGCAGAACACCACCGATCCCGAGCAGAAGAAGGCGCTGCTCGCCTCCAAGGTGGAGGACATGATCAACACGGTGGTGCGCCAGATCGCCTTCTACACCTTCGAGCGCAAGATTCATCTGGAGCGCAAGAACGGTGAACTCACAGCCGAGCAGCTTGGCGAGATCTGGATGGAGGTGCAGCGCGAGAGCCTGGGCTCCGCCATCACCCTCCATGAGGGTTATGAGAATTTCTGGACCTATATCCCGCACTTCATCCACTCGCCGTTCTACGTCTACGCTTACGCCTTCGGCGACTGTCTGGTGAACTCGCTCTATGCCGTTTACGAGAAGGCGGAGACGGGCTTCCAGGAGAAGTACTTCGAGCTTCTGAAGGCCGGTGGCACCAAGCATCATTCCGAGCTGCTGGCCCCCTTCGGGCTCGACGCGCGCGATCCGGCCTTCTGGCAGACCGGTCTCAATCTCATCGACCGCATGATCACGGAGCTGGAAGAGCTGGAAGAAGCTTGACCGCTACTGCAACCTTTCCACATCGGGAGCGTTTGACTTTTCCAATGCTCCCGGTGGCCTGATGCTTTCCCCCGAACCGATCTCCAATCAAAAGGCGGACACGCGCCGCCTGCTCAAGCCCGGCGAGACCTGCTGGCGGATCGACCGGGCGGATCGGGTTAGGCTGATCGTCGATGCGGCGGATTATTTCCGTGCCGCCAAGGCTTCCATGCTGGCCGCCCGGCACTCGATCTATCTGATCGGCTGGGACTTCGACACGCGGATCCGGCTCGAACCTCAGGGCAAGACGCTCGATGGTCCCAACAAGCTCGGACGTTTCCTCATCTGGCTGTCCAAGACGCGGCCCGAACTCCACATCTACATGCTGAAGTGGGATCTCGGCCTGATCCAGTTCCTCTGGCGCGGCTCGACGCCCCTGATGCTGATGGACTGGATGACGGACAACCGTGTGCGCTTCCGCTTGGACAAGAAGCACCCGGTTGCAGCCGCCCACCATCAGAAACTGATCGTGGTAGACGATGCGATCGCCTTCTGCGGCGGCATCGACATGACCTCGTCTCGGTGGGACACGCGCGAGCATAAGGACAAGCAGCCCTGCCGCCGCAGGCCCTGGGGTGGCTCTTACGGCCCCTGGCATGATGCTGCCACCATGGTTGACGGCAAGGCGGCGAAGGCGTTGGGCGATCTGGCTCGCCGCCGCTGGCACCACGCCACCGGCGAGGAACTGCCGGAAGCGCCCGGTGGCGGTGAGGCTTGGCCGGACGAATTTGAACCGGTGCTGACCGATGTGGACGTCGCGATCGCGCGGACGGTTCCAGAAATGCCGGATTCTCAGGAAGCGCGGGAGGTGGAGGCGCTCTACGTGGCCGGCATCCTGGCGGCAGAGCGAACCATCTATCTGGAGAGCCAGTATTTCGCCTCTCGCAAGGTTGCCATGGCGCTGGCCAGACGCCTACGCGAACCTGACGGGCCCGAGGTCGTTGTGGTGAACCCGAAGAAGGCGGATGGCTGGCTTGAAGAAGTCACCATGGATTCCGCCCGTGCGAAGTTGGTCACCTATGTTCGCAACAACGATCTCCACGATCGCTTCCGCCTTTATTATCCGGTGACGGAGGAGGGGAGACCCATCTACGTCCACGCCAAGATCATGGTCATTGACGACCGCCTGCTGCGGGTCGGCTCCTCCAATCTCAACAACCGTTCCATGGGTTTCGACAGCGAATGCGACCTCGCCATGGAAGCGGTGGAGGGGGATTCTGATGAAACGCGTCTGCGCAAGGCATTCCATGCGATCCGGGACGATCTCTTGGCGGAGCATCTCGGCCTTCCATCCGCAAAGGTTGCGGAGCATGCCTGCGCGACCGGATCCCTGATCAGGACGATTGAGGAACTGCGCGGGCCCGGCCGCTCGCTGAGGCCGCTGGAGCCGGAGCCGGTGGATGCCATCGGAGACGTTCTGTCGGAAACCGAACTGGTGGACCCCGAACGTCCTCCCAAGATGTGGCGACGCCTGTTCCGGCGCCGGCCGATCGCCTGACGCCGGTGGCCTTTCAACCGGAGCTCGCACGGCCCATATGTCAGAGATCTCCGCGACAAAGGTGTTCCCCGCATGGCCATCAAGGACGACGAAGCCAACCGCATCTCCGCGCGTGCCGCACGTTATGCACGTGTCGGCGTCAATGTTGGCGGTGTCGCGGCGCGGCTGGCAGGCGCGCGCCTTCTTGGCCGTGACCGGACGCGCTACGCCTCGGACCTCGCGCAGGCGCTCGGCGGGCTTAAGGGGCCCCTGATGAAGGTCGCGCAGCTTATGGCGACCATTCCCGATGTCCTGCCGCCTGAATATGCCGAGGAGCTGCAAAAGCTGCAGTCCGATGCGCCGCCCATGGGCCCCGCCTTCGTCAAGCGCCGGATGACCGCCGAGCTCGGCCCGGACTGGAAAGACCGCTTCTCCTCCTTCGATCTCACACCCTCCGCCGCAGCATCCCTGGGGCAGGTGCATCGTGCGGTCAGCCTCGAGGGCGCGCCTTTGGCTGTGAAGCTGCAATATCCCGACATGCAGTCCGCCGTGGAGGCCGATCTCGCACAGCTTCAGGTGCTGTTTTCACTGCATCGGCGAATGGACCCCGCGATCGATACCCGTGAAATCGCTGAGGAACTTGGAGCGCGTATCCGCGAGGAACTGGATTATCGCCGCGAGGCCAAACACGCCGCGCTTTATGCCTCCATGCTATCCGACGTCCCGGAGGTGAGGGTGCCCGGCACTCATGCGGCTCTGTCCACGGGGCGCCTCCTCACGCTCGACTGGCTTGAGGGCACGAAGCTTCTGAGCCATCGGGACGCGAGCCTCGATATCCGCAATCGACTGGCGATGGTCATGTTCCAGGCCTGGTGGCGGCCCTTCTCGCACTATGGCGTGATCCACGGCGACCCCCACCTCGGGAATTATACGATCTGGGCGGAGGAGGGAGAGCCGCGCGGCATCAACCTGCTCGACTATGGCTGCATCCGCATCTTCCCGGCGAGCTTCGTCAAAGGCGTGGTGGATCTTTACGAGGGGCTGAAATCCGATGATCGCGCCAGGGTCGTTTCCGCCTATGAAACATGGGGCTTCCGCGGGCTCACCAATGAACTCATCGAAGCGCTCAGCATCTGGGCGCGTTTCATCTATGGCCCCCTTCTCGACGACAGGGTGCGCACCATCGCCGATGGGGTGGCGCCGGGGCATTACGGCCGCCGTGAAGCATTTTTGGTGCACAAGACCCTGAAGGAGAAGGGGCCCGTTACCGTTCCACGAGAATTCGTCTTCATGGACCGTGCCGCCATCGGTCTTGGCTCGGTGTTCCTGCATCTCAGGGCAGAGCTCAATTTCCATGATCTTTTCGTCGAGACGATCGCCGGTTTCAGCGCGGCCGAGGTGACGCGGCGGCAGGAGGCGGCGCTCGCCAGCGTGGGCCTTGAGAACCAACCATGAAACATTTTTGAATCGTTGCCCTTAGGGCGGGATTCCGCTAATTGCCTGTTCAAACCTTAGTTGAACGGGGAATGCGAAATGGCCGAGCATGCCACGCCGGAATATGCCACCGCTCAGGGTAATGATTACCCCGAGCACGAGCGCACCTACGAGAACGTCATCAAACTGGCGAAGGTCAGCACGCTGGCGACGCTCTGCGTGGTTGCTGCCCTGGCCGTGGGTGGCATCGCGGGCTCGATGTTCTGGATGCTCTTCGGCATTTTCGCGGCGTTGGTCGGCACCGGCATCGGTCTTGCGTCCAGCGATGGCAAGCCCGCGATCCTGGGCGGGCTGCTCGTCTTCCTGCTTCTCGTGCTCGCGCTCGTGAGCTGATCCGATGAAGATAGCCGTTGTCGCGGAGACCGATCCGAACGAAGCGCGCGTCGCTGCCACACCTGAAACGGTCAGGAAGCTGGCAGGCCGGGGCGCGACGGTGGTGGTCTCAGCCGGGGCAGGGACAGCGTCCGGCATCTCCGACGCTGATTACCAGGCGGCAGGCGCGGATGTCTCGGCCGATCCCGCGGGGACTGTCGCTGCGGCCGATATCGTTCTTGCGGTGCGGCGCCCCTCTCCGGACAGCCTCAACGGCGTCGCCTCCGGCGCGTTCGTCGTCTCTCATATGGACCCTTACGGCCACGAGGGTGAAATCGGCGCTTTGGCCGGCGCCGGTGTTACCGCCGTCGCCATGGAGCTGATGCCGCGGATTACGCGCGCCCAGGTCATGGACGTGCTTTCCTCGCAGGCGAACCTCGCCGGCTATCGCGCCGTAATCGATGGCGCGGAGGCCTTCGGCAGGGCCATTCCCATGATGATGACCGCCGCCGGCACGATCCCTGCCGCGCGTATTTTTGTCATGGGTGCGGGCGTCGCCGGTCTTCAGGCCATTGCCACCGCGCGCCGCCTCGGCGCGATCGTCACCGCGACGGATGTCCGCCCGGCGGTGAAGGAGCAGGTGGAAAGTCTGGGCGCGAAGTTCGTGGCCGTGGAGGACGATGAGTTCCGTCAGGCGGAGACCTCTGGTGGCTACGCCAAGGAAATGTCGGACGCCTATAAGGCCAAGCAGGCCGAGCTTGTGGCCTCTCACATCGCCAAGCAGGACATCGTGATCACCACGGCTCTGATCCCGGGGCGCCCGGCGCCGCGTCTCATCACGGCCGATATGGTCGCTTCCATGAAGGCGGGCTCCGTGCTGGTCGATCTCGCGGTGGAACGCGGCGGCAACGTCGAGGGCGCGCGTGCGGGCGAGGTGGCCGAGGTCAATGGCGTGAAGATCCTGGGCTATACCAATGTGGCTGGCCGCGTCGCGGCCTCGGCTTCGGCGCTCTACGCCCGCAATCTTCTCTCCTTCCTCGACCTTCTCATCTCCAAAGAGGGAACGATCGAAGTGCCGTGGGAGGATGACATCCTGAAAGCCGTGGTCCTGACCCGCGATGGCGCGGTGATCCATCCGGCCTTTGCGCCCAAAAGCGTGGGAGAAACGGCATGATCCATCTTGCCCAAGCACCAATGGAAGATGCGGCGGAACGGGCCCGCCAGGCGGCTGACGCCGCCCGCGCTGCGGCCGATGCCGCCCAGACCTATGCCGATAGTGCCGCCGAGGCCGCAGGCATGATCGCTCATGGCGCCACCGGCGGTGCCATCGATCCCTTCGTCTTCCGCTTCGCGATCTTCGTGCTGGCGATCTTCGTCGGCTATTATGTGGTCTGGAGCGTGACGCCCGCGCTCCATACGCCGCTGATGTCGGTCACCAACGCGATCTCCTCCGTGATCGTCGTAGGCGCTCTTCTTGCCGTCGGCGTCAATCTCATGGACGGCGGCGGCTGGTCGCGCCTCTTTGGTTTCCTCGCCCTGGTGTTCGCATCCGTGAACATATTCGGTGGCTTCCTGGTCACGAGCCGCATGCTCGCCATGTACAAGAAGAAGGGCTGAGCAGCCGTGATCAATCTCGCCCAGTTCCTTTATCTCGCCTCCGGCGTGCTCTTCATTCTCGCGCTGCGTGGGCTGTCGCATCCGACCACGTCGCGCCGGGGCAACCTGATGGGCATGGCGGGCATGGCCATCGCCATCGTCACCACACTCATCATCGCGCCGCCCGGTGGCTTTTCAGCCTGGGGCCTCACCATTCTCGGCATCGCCATCGGCGGTGGAATCGGCGCGGTGGTGGCCAAGCGCATCGCCATGACGTCCATGCCGCAGCTCGTGGCCGCCTTCCATAGCCTCGTCGGTCTTGCCGCGGTCTTCGTCGCCGCGGCGGCTCTTTATGCGCCGGAGGCCTTCGGCATCGGTGTTCCGGGTGATATCCACGGCGCAAGCCTTGTGGAGATGTCGCTCGGCGTCGCCATTGGCGCCATCACCTTTTCCGGCTCCATCATCGCCTTCCTGAAGCTTGATGGCCGGATGTCGGGCAAGCCGATCATCCTGCCGGCACGCCATCTGGTGAACCTTGCCCTTGCCGCGCTTTTGGTGGTGCTGGTCATCCTCTTTGTCGCCACCGGCAGCACCACGCTGTTCTGGGCCATCACGGTCGTCTCCCTGGTGCTGGGCGTGACGCTCATCATCCCCATCGGCGGAGCCGACATGCCCGTCGTCGTGTCGATGCTGAACTCCTATTCCGGATGGGCGGCCGCCGGCATCGGCTTCACGCTCGGCAATCTTGCCCTGATCATCACCGGTGCGCTGGTCGGCGCGTCGGGCGCGATCCTCAGCTACATCATGTGCAAGGGCATGAACCGCTCCTTCGTCTCGGTGATCCTTGGCGGCTTCGGCGGCGACAGCGTCGCGGCGGCGGGCGCCCGCGAAGAACGGCCGGTCAAGCAGGGTTCTGCCGACGACGCGGCCTTCATCATGAAGAACGCTTCGAAGGTGATCGTGGTGCCCGGCTACGGCATGGCCGTCGCCCAGGCGCAGCATGCGCTGCGCGAGATGGCGGACACGCTGAAGAAGGAAGGCGTGGAGGTCAAATATGCGATCCATCCCGTCGCCGGACGCATGCCGGGGCACATGAACGTGCTGCTGGCCGAGGCGAATGTGCCTTATGACGAGGTCTTCGAGCTGGAAGACATCAACGCCGAATTCGCTCAGGCGGATGTCGCTTTCGTTATCGGCGCCAATGATGTGACCAACCCCTCGGCGAAGACCGATCCTTCATCTCCCATCTTCGGCATGCCGGTGCTGGATGTGGAGAAGGCCAAGACGGTGCTCTTCATCAAGCGCGGCATGGGTTCAGGCTACGCCGGCGTCGAGAACGAGCTGTTCTTCCGCGACAACACGATGATGCTGTTCGGCGATGCCAAGAAGGTCACCGACGACATCGTTAAGGCGCTGGCGCACTGATCAGGCAGGGAATGAGGCGCCTCATGCCTCATTCCCCTGTCGGTGCAACGGCGCTGATTTTCAAGAGTTCTGCGTCCAGGCCGTCACTAGTGGGCCATCTTTCCCCTCCACCGGATCCTCATGGGGGAGGGGCACCTTTTCGATGTTTTCTCTCACCTCAGCCAGTTCGGCGGGATCTCCCTTGCGGATGTCCCAGTCGCGGCCTTCGGCATAGGCACCGACGACCAGAAGGTCGGATGCTCCCTCGCAGCGATGAGCAACGCCTGCCGGAATGACGACAACGTCGCCTCGAGCCAGCGAGAATGTTCGCCCGCTGTCGCCGCCCAGTCTGAGGTCGATCTGGCCTGTGGCGATCCCCAGCACCTCGTGGGTGTTGGAATGAAAGTGGTGATAGTCGAAAACACCGGCCCGCCAGCTGTTGGTCCAGCCGTTCTTTTCAAACAGCTCTTCAAAGAAGCGTGCGCCGTCTGGGGCTTCGGTGGCCACCTTCCGGTAGATCAATGCCGGCAGCGAAGAGTTGGGAAAGCCCCCGTTGGGCGCCAGAACAACGCTCTCCGGCTCTTGAGTGGGAGCGGCGGTTCTCATGGCATTCTCCTCCGTGATGGACTGATGCCCATCAACGCGTGAAATGCCGCCGTGGCTCCCGCTACTGAACGTTGTAGTTCACGCCGGGTTCGCCGCCGACCTGCCGGAAGCCTTCCTTGGCGTTGGCGTGGTTGGGATCGACCATGAGCGCGCGGGCATAGGAGCCGCGAGCGCGTTCCAGATTGTTCATCATGGCATAGGCCTGACCGCGGCCAGACCAGGCGTCGGCGTTCTTCGGGTCGATGTTGATCGCCAGCTCGAAGTCCTCCGCGGCGCTCTTGGGGTCGTTGATGGCCAGATAGCTCATGCCGCGCGCGATGTAGGGCGGTTGCGCGTTGGAGGCGGCGGCGATGGCGCTGGTGAAATCGTCGATGGCCATCTGGTGATTGCCCTCCGTCTGGTACAGCAAACCGCGATTGTGGAACGCCTGGGCATTGCGCCGGTCGATTTCCAATGCGCGCTGGTAATCGGCCAAGGCCTCGTTGCCGCGATTGGACTGGCGATAGATGTTGCCCCGGCCGACGTAAGCGGAGGCATAATTGGGGTCGGCCTGAATAGCGAGATTGTAGTCCTGGATGGCTTGGCCGTCCTGACCCAGTTCGCGGCGGGCTAGCGCCCGGTTGGCGTAGGCCTTTGCCATGTTCGGGTTGATCCGAACCGCCTGACTGAAATCCTCGATGGCGTCGTCGTACTTGCCCTGTCGTGCCAGGGCGATGCCTCGGGTGTTGTAGACCTCGGGATCGCTCGGATTGGCCTTCACCACCTGGCTCAGGGAGGCCACGTTGACCTGCTGTGCCGCATAGACGCTCGGATCGACGCTCTCACCTCCCCCCATGCTCTGGCAGGCCGCCGTCATCAACACGAGGCCGAGGGCTGTGGCGGGGCGGCGATGAGCGGAGGCGGAAAGCAAGATCATGAATCGCATATCCTTCAGGGAACGAGGCCAGTGTCGGAGCGAATACGGCGAGAATTGGATGGAGAGCTTGCTCCAAAACGGAAAGCGCCCGCGAGGAGTTCCCCGGGGCGCTGGGCCGTCTTCACATGCCAGGACGCTTGGAGCGTCAGGCGCGCTTCTTCATGGGGATCAGGCCTTCACGCTGCGCGCGCTTGCGAGCGAGCTTGCGGGCGCGACGAACAGCTTCAGCCTTCTCGCGAGCCTTCTTCTCAGAAGGCTTCTCGTAATGACCACGGAGCTTCATTTCGCGGAAGATGCCTTCGCGCTGCATCTTCTTCTTAAGGGCCTTAAGGGCCTGGTCGACGTTGTTGTCGCGAACGAGAACCTGCACGGATCGTCCTTTATCTCACGGAATGGACAAAAACATGACGGTGCGCCGCGTATGCGTCGCCCGCCGTTTGAAAGTTGCATAGCAGGCCATCCGGCCTATGTCCACCGTCATCCGGCGTCTTCCTCGGGCAAAACGCGGGTGATGTGGCCCATTTTGCGTCCGGCGCGCACCTCCGTCTTTCCATAAAGATGGAGTGAGGCTCTCGGGTCCTCCAGCCAGCGGTCAAGATCCAGCACCTCATCCCCAATGAGGTTGGTCATCTCGGTGCGGCCGCGGCGAGCGGTGCCGCCGAGCGGCCAGCCCGCGATGGCCCGGATGTGCTGTTCAAACTGGCAGGTGACCGCACCATCCTGCGTCCAGTGGCCGGAATTGTGAACACGAGGTGCGATCTCATTGACGAGAATCTCCTCCGTGCCCTGGCTGTTCCGCGTGACGAACATCTCGACCGCGAGGACGCCGACGTAGGAGAGCGATTCGGCGATGCGGCGCGCGCAGTCCACCGCGGAGGCGCTGGCGTCAGGGGAGATCCTCGCCGGTATGCTGGTGGTTTTGAGAATGTGATTCTCGTGATGGTTCTCGGCCACATCCCAGGCGGCGAAGGAGCCGTCGAGGCCGCGCGCCGCCACCACTGAGACTTCGCGCTCGAATGGGACAAAGGCTTCCAGGATCGAGGGCTGCCGACCGATGAGCCCCCAGGCGGCATCGAGGTCCAGCCCTTCGCGCAGCATGATCTGGCCCTTGCCGTCGTACCCGAAGCGGCGGGTCTTCAACACGGCGGGGCGACCGACATGGCCCACCGCCTTTGCGAGGCTGGCGCGGTCGTTCACAGGCGCAAAACGCGCGGTCGGGATGCCAAGTCCGTTGATCCAGCTTTTTTCCGTCAGACGATCCTGTGTCGTCTCAAGTGCCTTGGCATCGGGATAAAGCGGCTTTTGACGAGCGACGATGGCGGCGGTCCGCGCCGGCACATTCTCGAACTCATAGGTCACAACGTCGACGCTGTCGGCGAACAGCATCAGCGCCGATTCATCCTCATAGGGGGCGATGGTGAAGTCCCGGGTCACATCGAAGGCAGGGCTTTTCACATCAGGGCAGTAGATGTGCGTCCTGAAGCCCAGCCGGGCAGCGGCAAGTGCCAGCATGCGTCCGAGCTGGCCGCCGCCGAGAATGCCGATGGTGGCGCCGGGCGAGAGGCGCTTTGGGGAAGCTGTCACTGGCCTCATGCCCCGTCGGACGGACGTTCGGCAACCGCGCCCGTCTGCTTTGCTCGCCAGTCGGCAAGGCGCTTGGCCAGAGCCGGATCATGATTGGCAAGCATGGCGGCCGCGAGGAGGGCGGCATTGACGGCACCGGCCTTGCCGATGGCAAGCGTGCCGACTGGGATGCCCGCGGGCATCTGAACGATGGAGTAAAGGCTGTCGACCCCCGAAAGCGCCTTGCTCTCCACCGGAACGCCGAGGACGGGCAGCTCGGTGAGAGCCGCGACCATCCCGGGAAGATGCGCCGCGCCGCCGGCACCGGCGACCACCACCTGGAAGCCTTCGGACTTAGCACCCTTGGCGAAGGCATAAAGGCGATCCGGCGTGCGATGAGCCGAAACGATGCGCGCGTCATAACCCACGCCGAGCGCGTCAAGCGTTTCAGCGGCGTGGCGCAGGGTGGGCCAATCGGATTGGCTTCCCATGACGATCGCGACCGGGCGGGCCGGTTCGCTCATTTGTGCTCTCCGTGGTGGGGGATACAAGAGGCGGCGGATTATAGGAATCCGCTGCGACCATGCAAGGGGAGGGGCGCTCTATCGATGGCGTCGCGATCAAGATATCGAAGTTCTTTGTTCACGAACAGGGAACATTGATGTTGTCGGCAAAGTAGGGAGAGGAAGAGCGCGCTTCGGTAGTCCAGATGGACCAACGGGATGGTTGTGAGGGTGCAAGTATTATACCGCAAAATGGGAAGATCGTCCTGACGGACGGAAAAAATCAACGGGTAACCTGGATCACAGTTATCTTGTTGTCGGGTGCGAAATCTAAGTCTTGATCGAGTGCATCCTTGTGAGTTGAGCCTTGATTATCCTGTATTGAATTTGTCTGATTTTGTTTTTAGTGCGACATATTTGGTCCAGGCGCGCGGCTTAGCTCCCAGATACTCTAGAAGTTTGGGATGAGGGATGCTTTCCGGCGATTTAATTGATCGCTGGAACGTTCACTGACGCGACTTAAAACCTTCATTTAAGACGGATTGTGACGATCCCGCTTGACGGCGGGCGCGAAATTGCGTCTTCTTGGGAGACGATCAGGGTTGCGGCCTGTCTTGACTATAATCGCCTCTCGTTTCGGGTCGCGCCTTTCAGTCAATCCCCACAACTCCGATTGCCACCCGGACGCGCCCACGAGGCCGGACGCATTACGCACTGTCATGCATGGAGGCCATCATGGCCGAAGGTACCGTTAAGTTCTACAACGCCCAGAAGGGTTATGGATTCATTCAGCCTGACGATGGCGGCAAGGACGTGTTCGTCCACGCGACCGCTCTCGAGGCTGCTGGTATCTATAGCCTCGCAGAAGGCCAGAAAGTCAGCTTCGAGCTGGTCGAGAGCCGCGGCAAAATGGCTGCCGGACAGCTCCGCACCGTTTGAACTCCATGCCTCAGTCGCATGAACGAAGGCTCGGTCTCCACCGGGCCTTTTTTCTTGGGCGCCAGGTCAGGTTGACGTCACCTTCTGCGGCGGTCGATGCTGCGTCAGGCGATGATATCAGGGGTGAGCTGGTCTTCCAGATAGGAAATGCGGTCCTTCAACCATAGCTTGCGCTTCTTCAGCCGCTGGATCTGCAGGCGGTCAGCCACAGCCAGGCGGCCGAGGGCCTCGATGGCGCTGTCGAGATCGCCGTGTTCCTGACGCAGACGAGCCAGTTCCGCGCATACTTCATTGCGTTCTTCTTCGCCCATGGATTTGACCGCTTTTACGCCACATTTGCCGTTCGAAAGGCGCGGGAAGTATCGCATTATTCCCGAGCTCTTCAAGGCCTCCTAACCAGCATTCAAAGAGGTTCGACACGAGCCGCCAAAGCGTGCCAGACTGTCGCGGTAACCGTAGCAACTTAAAGGAGCGACCATGTCAATTGAATCGCATCTTGCGGAGCTGAAACGGAAGCATCTGGCGCTTAAGCAGGAAATCGAAAATGAACTCAGGCATGCCAATGCCAACGACATGCGGGTCGTCGAACTGAAGCGCCGCAAGCTGCACATCAAGGATGAAATAACCCGGCTAGGGAGCAGCCCCGAGACCCTGCACTGACCCCAGGGCGGCTTTGACTGGATGATCTCTTAGGCCGGTCGCATTTCGAGTTCTGCGTTTGAGCTGCCATCGAACAGCGGCCTTGCGCCGTTACCGGCCTCCGCAGGCGTTGCCGAGACAAGAGGTCAGGCCGTAGGGGTGTGGCCCATTGGTTCAGTGTTGACGAATGGATGACCGCGCCATGAGACCATGGCGCGGTTTTTTGTGCAGGAGATCGGTGATCAGCGGGCGCGTATCGGAACGGCAGCCAAGGATGCCGGAGCGGTAGACTTTCCGCTCTTCAGGCTTGCGCGGGCATGGTCCGGCAGTGCTTTCGCAGGCTTCGTCTGCGGGACCGTGGACGGCTTCGGCACCGTGGCAGTGCGATTCCATTCCATGACCTGTGCGAGGCCCAGCTGGATCGCAACACCAATGGAGATCAGCACCGTATCGAGGCCGAAGCTGCCTCCCTGTTCCTCGCGCAGGATCATGCTTGCCATGGACAGAAGCGAGGCGGTGCAGAAGATCGGAAGTGAATGGCGCCCCACCAATGCGATGGGGTGATCGTAGCGGATCTGCTTGCACCATTCGCCGACCGGCGAGTGCACGAAGACATAGACCAGCGCCAGCACATGGAGGAGCCGCATCAGCGACTCGTTGGTCTTGTCGAAGCCGAACAGTGTGATCGGGTTTGGGATGTTGGCGTTATCAACCCAGAAGCCCGTGATGGCCCAGACGAAGGCGACGGTGAGGAAGCCAACGGCGGCGTAAAAGACGACCGGGTGATAGGGCACGCCGTGCCCCGAGCGGGTGAGGGCGCCGGCGGTGAAGCCGATGGTGAAGAGGAACTGCCAGGCCAGCGGATTAAAGAACCAGCCGCCGCCCAAGGGGTATTGCGGCAGGTTCAGCCCAAAGAGGTGCGTCGCCAGATACAGTGCGAAAGATGCGCCGAGCGCCAGCCGCAGGTCGATCCGGGCGAGCATCATGATGACGGGCAGCATGGCCAGCAGCACGATGTACATCGGCAGGATGTTGAAGTAACCGAGCTGGTGACCCAGCGTCGCAAGGCCCAGGATGGTGTTGGCCGGGTCTTCCAGGATGGGCGCGATGTTGATCTTGCCCGCGATCGAGGCGTCGCCATAGAGCTTGGCGGCGAAGGCGAAAAGCGCGATGGCGGCAACGATCGAGGCGATATGGGCGAGGTAAAGCTGGCCCGAGCGCCTCATGGATTTGTAGCTTTGCGCCAGAACCCGGCCTTCAAGGAATTTCGGAAAATAGGCGAGGGCGGCCACGAATCCTGCCAGGAACACGAACAGCTCTGCCGCGTCCGAGAACCCGAAGTTGCGGTGCGTGAACCGGTCGTAGAGGTTCCCGGGGATGTGGTTGATGAAAATGCTGAGAAGGGCCAGCCCGCGAAAAAAATCAATGCGGACGTCCCGATTTCCAACATTCCCGCGCATTGCAAAGCCTATCCGTTGATCTATCAAGCGATTGGACAACATCCGACTCGCTCTAAGGTTCCACCTCACAGATGAGGTCTAGGATGTCGAGGGAGGGATGGCCACATCAAACGGACTTTATTGTCAGAATTTTTTCTCGATCTGACGAAATCTTGTTCTGTTTGTGGCGTTCTCGTGACTCAGCATGATTGTCGAATCTAAGTCAGGCTTAATTCTTCGAAAAATCTGTGCATGTTTCGTCGAGCTTGCGATTCCATGAGGTCCTCGACCAAACCCGTGCGTAGCAGCCGCTGATCCACCACGCCAGTCCCGTCATAGCCCAGCCAAGATATGCGTCGACGGCATAGTGCCAGCCGAGATGTACCGATCCGAGGAACATGACGGCCGAGACAACGTACATGGCCGCGCCTAGGCGTTTATCCATGCGCCAGGCCGTCAGTGCAAAGAGCAGGGAGGTCGCGTTGTGCAGGCTTGGCATGGCGGAGATACCGGCGACGATGTTCTGTTCGCCCATCTAGGCCTGCCACAGGAGATGCTGAGCCTGGACCGAGAAGAGGTGGTAGTTTCCGTTCACTTGGTGGAGATAGTCCATCAGCGGCGCGTAGGGGTTCGGCGCAAGTCCCAAAGGCCCATAGAAGCAGGGGCCGACGGACGAGAAGCCAATGGCCGCCAGGCTTCCACCCAGCGACCAAATCAGGACGAAGACCGCAAAGAATTGCGTGCGGATGACCGAGGGACGCAATGCGAAAGCCAACACCACCCAGAACATCCACATGATCATGAACCAGAGCTGGTAGACGATGTCGAGGGCCAGCGTGATCAGCGGATGTCCAAGCACCGGCTGCAGCAGTTCATGCGGGTGGTAGCCAAAGTGCAACCACTGGTCGAGGTTCATGAAGGTCTCGTCCCAGGAATAGGGTGCGAGAGTTGGGATGTTGTACTTGATGTCGGTAAAGACGCGCACAAAGAGACAGAGCGAGATCACCAGCGGCATCCCGAGGATCAGCCGGGGTGGAGAGGTCAGGAAGCGGAAGATGTCGACGGGGAGAGCGATGATTGGATGTTTCGCCCGCTGATGGAAGCCGACATGCAGGAAGCGTGCGACGACGATGGCGAAAAAAAGGACCGGCATCGAGGTCGAAAGGAAGATCGTCGCCAGGTTTTGGAAGTCGTGTGGTTTGACCCGGTCTGTCGATTGCAGCAGGACATGTCCTACCATCGTGTAGAGGGCGATATAGGTGAGCGTCGGCGCTTGTCCAGCGATGGTGGCGGCGGTCATCCGCGCCAGATGTAGGTGCCACTTCGGCAGCCTGATCCTAGAAGCGATTGCTGTTGTCACGAAAAAGCCCTCTCCGGCGTGGTTCTAGCCGGAAAGGGCTGATGTTCGCTTAACCGCGGTGCGGAAAACGGCGTCTCGACGCCGCGTCCGATCAGTCTTCGTCGTCTTCGTCGCGCTTCAGCTGCTTCAGCTTTGCAAAGACGGAATTGACGTCGATGTCGTCGGCCTGCTGGCGCAGATCACGGGTGTCTTCCTGCGGTTCCGGAACGGCACCGGTGGTCGTTTCGGCGGGAAGAAGCGTCTGGTTGCTCTCGGCTTCCTCCACCTGCGGGCGGTCCTTTGCCGAGCGCGCCACTTCGAAATCGAGGTCGATCTGCGAGCAGAGGCCAAGCGTCACCGGATCCATGGGGGTCAGGTTGGCGGAATTCCAGTGGGTGCGCTCGCGGATGGCCTCAATGGTCGTCTTGGTGGTGCCGACGAGGCGGATGATCTGCGAGTCCTTCAGTTCAGGATGGTTGCGCACGAGCCACAGGATGGCGTTGGGACGGTCCTGGCGGCGCGAGACCGGAGTGTAGCGCGGACCCTTTCGCTTCTTGACTTCCGGTAGGCGCACCTTGGATTCCTGAAGCTTCAGGCGATAGGCCGGGTCCTTCTCGCCGCGCTCGATCTCCTCGCGGCTGAGCTGGCCCATGGTAACGGGATCAATGCCGCGAATGCCCTGCGCGGCGTCGCCATCGGCAATGGCCTTCACCTCAAGCTCGTGCAGATGGCAAAAATCTGCGATCTGCGAAAAGGTGAGCGAGGTGCTGTCGACGAGCCAGACAGCTGTGGCTTTCGGCATCAGGGGCGCGTTCGACATGGGCAAAATCTCCTCTGCAGCTCCGCCCGCCTTCGGGCGAAGCTTTCCTCATCCAGCGATGACGGGAATGGGCTACATATAACGCGCCGGCCCCTCGACGCAAATGAGATTAATCGACTTTCAGAATGATCTTTCCCATGTGGGAACTGGTTTCCATCAGTTCGTGGGCCTCCCGCGCCTGCTCCAGGGGAAGGGTGGCGTGAACGGCGGGCTTGAGGCGGCCTGAGGCGATGAGGGGCCAGACCTCGCGCTCCACGGCCTCTGCGAGCTTCGCCTTGAAGGCGATGGAGCGGGCGCGCAGGGTGGAGCCCGTCAGTATGAGCCGCTTGGTCATCAGAAGCCTGAGGTCGGCCGTCACGCGCGAGCCTTTGAGAAAGGCGATCTGAACGATGCGCCCCTCCTCGGCGGCGGCCTCCAGATTGCGCCCGGTGTAATCGCCTCCCACCATGTCCAGGATGACGTCAGCGCCCTTGCCCTCCGTTGCCGCCATGACTTCGGCCACGAAATCAGCCGTGCGGTAGTTGACGGCATGGTCCGCCCCCCAGCCGAGGCAGGCGGCGAGTTTTTCCTCCGATCCTGCTGTGGCGATGACGCGGGCGCCACGCGCCTTCGCGATCTGAATTGCGGTCATGCCGATGCCGCTGGTGCCGCCATGCACGAGGAAGGTCTCACCCTCGCGGAGCGCCCCGCGCTCGAAGACGTTGTTCCAGACCGTGAAGGTGGCTTCGGGCAGGGCGGCCGCCTCAACCATCGAGAGCCCCTCAGGCACCGGCAGGGCGCAGCTTTCGGCCACCGTCGCATATTGCGCATAACCGCCACCGGCCATCAGCACCGCGACCTGATCGCCTACCTGCCAGCGGGACACGCCCGGGCCGGTCTCGGCCACCGTGCCGGCGACTTCCAATCCGGGAAGATCCGACGCTCCAGGTGGCACGGGGTAGTTTCCCTTGCGCTGCAGGATATCTAGCCGGTTCACGCCTGCCGCGGCCACGCGCACCAGGATTTCTCCGGGAGCCGGGGCGGGGACAGGGCGCTCCTCCAGGACCAATGCCTCCGGGCCGCCGGGGCTGGCAATGGCGATGGCGCGCATCATGGCGGGCATGGTTTTTCCTCCCTGAAGCGTCAAATGCTATGCTGTGTAGCACTTCCGGTTCCCGGAAACACGGCGCGAGTGGAGGAGGCATTTCATGTTCGCAGACGATAACGAGCCGCGCGTCCCGCAGGACGCGATCCGCATCGGTCAGGATCTGTCATTACTTTCCGTTGATGAGCTGCATCAACGTATCCGTATACTGGAAGGTGAGATCGAGCGTATACGCAAAGACATCGATGCCAAGTCAGGTCACAAGCTGCAAGCAGAGGCGGTGTTTTCGCGCAAATGATCGTTTTGCGTTAACCTGAAGTTAAGGTTTCTATTTTATGACTTGGTCCATCCAGTGTTTCTGGACTTTGTCTGAGTGGTTCTGTCCCACTCTGTTTGACGCCTCCCTGTCATCACAGACTTTGGAGCCGCGATTTTGAGCGGCTCTTTTTTTGTGCCGCAACGGCAGCGGCCGGTGCACAGGCTGTGGGTTTTAACCTTCTATTCACGAATTGCTTGCAGCCGCGCCATTGTGCGCCACAATCAGACCCGCAAGAGCACGACCTCGCCTGCAGTCCAGCCGCGAGGGCGTTGAGAAACTGGTGTGTTCTGAAAGGCTGTTCATGTCTGCTTCGTCCGATCTTCTCGATGAGCCCTCGACGGTTGCCGTTGCCTTCGGGGCGCGGCTCCTGTCATCGGACGCTTTCAAGGTGCTGTTCCGCGAAGGCATGGGGCTTGTGGAAGAAACGGCCTCGTACCTCGATGGCGACGGCCGTACGGAGTCGCGGGTTCTGGAGCGAACCGTGGCGCTCGCCTATGCCACCGAAAGCATGCGGCTGACGACGCGGCTCATGCAGCTGGCCTCCTGGCTTCTGATCCAGCGCGCGACCAACGAAGGCGAGATGACGCTGGAGCAGGCGCAGGAAGAGCGCGCCAAGGTAAAGCTTGCCAAGCCGGTTCGCCCCACTTCGGCCGAGGTCTATGCCCAGCTTCCCGAACGGCTCCGCGACCTCATCGAGCGGGTCGAGCGCCTGCATGCCCGCATCGTCTATCTGGAAAAGCAATCCCGGCTGGATCTTGCCGCGGACGCTCCGATCAGCCCCGTGCAGGACCAGCTTTCGCTCATCAAAACCGCTTTTGGCATCTGACAGGAGGTCGGGGCCGGTGCGCGCCAACTGGGGGCGCGGGCCTGTGCCTGATGGACTGCTGCCGCGATAAAAACGGCACAAAAAAGCCCCGGTCGATCCGGGGCTTTCTTATTTCAGATGTCGGCGGCTTACTTGAAGCCGAAGCCTTCGAACTTCTTGTTGAAGCGCGACAGGCGGCCGCCGCGATCAAGCAGCTTCTGCTCGCCGCCGGTCCAGGCCGGATGCACCTTTGAATCGATGTCGAGCTGCAGGGTGTCGCCCTCTTTGCCGTACGTCGAGCGCGTCTGATACTCGGTGCCGTCGGTCATCAGCACCTTGATGAAGTGGTAGTCGGGATGAATGTCGTTCTTCATGGCCTTGCTCCGTCGCCGCCAGGCGCCGGCGGACTTCATATCGATGGATTGGAAAGCTGCGTGCCTATAGCGCAGGCGAGGGCCGGGCACAAGCGTTGCCCTCGCCGGGCTTGGCCGTCATTGTCCGGCCCCGTGATCGACAGCCGGTATGGACGAGAATGACGGACGCTTCTTCCCCACCGCGGCGCAGCCTGCGCCCGCTCGGGCGGCTCGCGCCCTATGCCTTGGCTTATAAGGGGCGCATCGCGCTCTCCGTGCTCGCGCTCCTTGCTGCCGCCGGCGCGACGCTCGTGGTGCCCATCGCGATCCGCCGCATCATCGATTTCGGTTTTTCCAACGCCGAGCCGTGGGTGGTGGACCGCTATTTCCTGTCCATGATGGCCGTGGTGGCCGTGCTCTCCCTTGCCAGCGCCGCGCGCTACTACCTCGTGACCACATTGGGCGAGCGGGTCGTGGCCGATGTGCGGGCGGCGGTGTTCCGGCACCTGGCCGAGCTTTCGCCTTCCTTTTACGATCGCACGCTTTCCGGCGAGATCGTCTCGCGCCTGTCCGCCGACACCACCCAGATCAAGGCGGCCTTCGGCGCCTCCGCCTCCGTCGCGTTGCGCAATCTCTTCCTCTTCGCGGGCGCCGCCACCATGATGGTGGTGACGAGCCCACGCCTTTCCGCACTGGTGCTCATTGCCATTCCAGTCATCGTGCTGCCCCTGGTGGGCTTTGGCCGCCGTGTGCGCCAGCGGGGCCGCGCCGCGCAGGACAAGCTCGCGGAGGCCTCCGCCTTCGCGTCGGAGGCCATCGGCGCCATGCGCCTCGTGCAGGCGTTCGGAGCGCAAAGCAGGCTCTCCGACAGCTTCGGTCTGGCTGCCGAACGCTCCTATGAAGCCTCCCGCGATGTCGTCGCCGTACGCGCGGTGCTGACGGCCGTCGCGATCTTCCTGATCTTCGCCAGCATCGTCGGTGTGCTCTGGTATGGCGCCAGCGATGTCATGGCCGGCCGCATGACCGCAGGCACGCTGGGTCAGTTCGTTCTTTATGCGGTCTTTGCCGGCGGCGCGCTGGGCGAGCTCAGCCAGGTGTCTGGCGAGGTGGCGCAGGCGGCCGGCGCCGCCGAACGGCTCGGGGAACTTCTGGCCACCGAGCCGGAGATACGCGCGCCGGCCCAACCGAAGGCCCTGCCGCAGCCGGCTCGCGGCGCACTTGCCTTTGACAGCGTGAGCTTTTCCTATCCCGGCAGGCCCGACATGCCGGTGCTCCACGATGTGAGCTTCAGCATTCGCCCGGGAGAAACCGTGGCCCTGGTAGGGCCATCAGGTGCCGGCAAGAGCACCATCGTCCATCTCATCCTGCGTCAATATGATCCTGCTGTCGGCACCGTCAGTCTCGATGGCATCGCCATCAGCGAAGCCGATCCTTCCGAGCTGCGGTCCCGGATGGCCTTCGTGCCGCAGGAGCCGGTGGTCTTCGCCATGTCCGCCCGCGAAAACATCCGGTTCGGCCGGCCCGATGCCAGCGATGCCGCGGTTGAAGCGGCTGCGCGCGATGCCGCCGCCGATGGTTTCCTCTCCGCTCTGCCAGATGGCTATGACACCATGATCGGCGAACGAGGCGTGAACCTTTCGGGCGGGCAGCGCCAGCGGATCGCCATCGCTCGCGCGATCCTGCGCGATGCGCCGGTGCTTCTTCTGGATGAGGCGACTTCGGCGCTCGATGCGGAGAGCGAAACGCTCGTCCAGCAGGCCCTGGAACGGCTGATGGCGGGACGGACCACCGTGGTGATCGCGCATCGGCTGGCGACCGTTCTCAAGGCCGATCGCATCGTGGTGCTTGATGGCGGCCGCATCGTGGAAGAGGGTACCCATGCCGAGCTCGTCGCGCGCGGCGGGCTTTATGCGCGACTGGCCAAGCTGCAGTTCGAGGATGGACCGCAGTCTGGCGTCGTGGTGGCTTGATGAAGGCACTGCTCCGCGTCACGCTGTGGCACGGCATTGCCATCGTCATGGCAAGACCAAGCTTTGGGATGATGGAGTGGATGGCGCGGGCCGGTTCGGGCGTCATGCTCGCCCTTGTGGCGAGCATCCACGAATTCCTTTTCCGTCGCGGCCGCTGCTGAAGGCGTGGATCTAGGCACAAGGCCTAGCATGACGCATCTGGCGTCTGCCGTGCCTCACCGCTCCGTCAGCTTCAATTCGATGCGGCGGTTGCGGCGATAGGCTTCATCGTTCTCGGCGGTGTCGAGCGGCTGGAATTCGCCGAAGCCAGCCGCCACCAGATGCTGGGGCGGCACCCCTTTTGAGATCAGATATTGCACCACCGCGATGGCGCGGGCGGATGACAGCGCCCAGTTCGATGGGAACGCGCCGCGGATGGGACGGGAATCGGTGTGTCCGTCCACCCGCAGGACCCAATTGATGTCCTCGGGGATTTCCTTTTCCAGCTGCAGCAAGGCCTCTGCCAGCTTGTCGAGTTCCGTGTTGCCGGCAGGATTCAGATCCGCGGAACCGGTGTCGAACAGAACTTCGGACTGGAACACGAAGCGATCGCCGACGACGCGGATATCAGGTCGGTCGGCGAGGATCTGGCGCAGGCGGCCGAAGAAGTCGGAGCGGTAGCGGGACAGTTCCTGCACCCGCTGGGCGAGGGCAAGATTGAGCCGGGAGCCAAGATCCGCGACCTTTGCCTGGCTTTCCTTCTCGCGTGCTTCGGAGGCCTGCAGGGCCTCTTCGATGGCACCGAGCTGACGGCGAAGCGCGGCGATCTGCTGATTGAGGATGTCAATCTGCGAGCGGGCGCGGGCGGTCAGCTGTTGTTCGGCTTCAAGCTGACCCTGAAGCTCGCTGGCACGGGCGCCGGAGGTTGCCGCGCTGCCACGCTCATTCTCGAGAAGGCCGTGCAAGCGGTCGCGCTCGCTCTCGGCAGAGGAGAGGCTGGCCGCGAGCGCCGAGAGCTGATCTTCCAGCGAACGCTTGGCCGAACGTTCAAGGGACAGAATTTCCGTGAGTTCGGCGATCTGCGAGTTCAACCTTTCCAGCGCCGTGTCCCGCCCGCTGAGTTCGCGGGACAGAAAGAACTGCGCCACCACGAAGACCGTGAGCAGGAAGGTGAAGACCAGCAGCAGGGTGGAGAGGGCGTCGACGAAGCCTGGCCAGTAGTCGATGCCGCGTTCCCGCCGCCGCGCACGCGTCGCCATGGATCAGCTTTCGATCTTGTTGCTGGCGATCTTGGCCAGCAGGCGTCTGACTTCCTTCTGGTCCTCGGCCTGCGCCTCCACCCAGTCACGGATCATCTGCTGCTCGCTGCGCATGTGATGGACGAGACCTTGAATACCTTCGGCCAGCTGGGCCATGGCCTGGTTGGCCTTGGTGCCGCTGCCCTCGGAAATGGCGCGCTGCATGCGCTCGATCGCCGCCGTGAGGCTGGCTCCGGCCGAGCCCTCGCCCAGGGCCGGGTCGGAGACATTGGTTACTGTCGTCGACAGCCAGTCCTCAAGCTCGTTGTAAAAGCGGTTCTGGGCCTGGCTCGCCTGAAGGTCGAGGAAACCCAGCACCAGCGATCCGGCAAGACCGAACAGAGACGAAGAAAAGGCAATGCCCATGCCGCTGAGCGGGGCGGCGAGACCTTGTTTCAGATCCTCGAAGATCACGGCGCTGTCGCCCTCGCCGCCGAGGGAACCGATGACCTGGCTGATGGAGCCGACGGTTTCCAGAAGGCCCCAGAAGGTGCCGAGAAGGCCGAGGAAGACAAGGAGGCCGGTGAGATAGCGGTTCATGTCTCTGGATTCGTCGAGGCGTGTGCCGACCGAATCAAGAATCGAACGCAGGGTCACGGTGGAGACGCTGGCGGGGCCCATGCGGTTGTTGCCGAGGAGGGAGGCCATGGGAGCCAGCATGACCGGCGAATCGCGCAAGGCAATTCCCGGCTCGGCAACCCTGTAGCTGTTGACCCAGCGCACCTCGGGCAACAACCGGGTGACTTGCCGGAACGCCAGGGCGATGCCGACGCCAAGCACGCCGAAGATCAGTCCGTTGAGGCCGGGATTTGCCATGAAGGCATTGATGATCTGCTCGTAGAGTACGATGGCGATCAAGATGGCCAAGGCCAGGAAGAGCGCCATCCGCACGAGGAAGATGCGGGGCGACGACAGGCGATGCGGTTCAAGGTCAGTCACGGCCATGGTCGGCGGTTCATCCCGGAGATGAGCAAAGATTTTGGCAACCTTACTCATGCTGGGGGACGAACGGAACTGCCCCGAGGCGATTTCTCATGCAATCAGTCGCAGGTCGCAGCGCAAGCGGTCGGGATCAGTGCCCGACAAGGCCCCTTCGATCTCGGCGTGAGTTTCCTCCCAAACCGGCACGGCCGCCGCCAGGAGCGCGCGTCCCGCCTCGGTCAGCTTCAGCAGCCGGCTCCGTCTGTCGCGCGGAGCGGTAATCACTTCGACCAGCTCGCGCCGCTCCAGCGGCTTCAGCATGGCGGTGAGGGTGGTTCGATCCATGGCCAGAAGGTTTGCCACAGGTGCCATGGGGGGAGGCTCGGGGCGGTTCAGCGACATCAGCAATGAAAACTGGCCGTTGGTGAGATCGAATGGCTTGAGCGCCATGTCGAACCGGCGTGCCAATGCCCGTGCTGCCCGCTGCATGTGCAGGCACAGACAGTGGTCGCGCACACGGATGGTAGTCTCGAAAGAAAGCTCTGACTTTGACATCATCTAATAATGTTGATATCAACGTAAAAAATCAAGAGCCCGAGGCAGGGTGGAGGAGGAAAAATGCCGAACCATCAGGTTGTTGGTCGTGAGGAATGGCTAAAGGCCCGCCGGGTGCTGCTGGCCAGAGAAAAGGAGGCGGTGCGCCTGCGCGACGCCATCAACGCGGAACGTCTTGCGCTGCCTTGGGTAAAGGTTGAGGAGGATTATCTCTTCGACACGGCTGACGGACCGAAACGATTGAGCGAGCTCTTCGCGGGCCGCAGCCAGCTCATGGTCTACCATTTCATGCTGGCGCCCGGTTGGGATGCCGGCTGCGACGGCTGTTCGTTCCTTGCCGATCATTTCGACGGTACACTGCCTCATCTCAACGCGCATGATGTGACGCTGATCGCCATATCGCGCGCGCCGTTGTCGGAAATCGAAGCTTACCGGATGCGCATGGGATGGAAGTTCCCTTGGGCCTCCTCAATCGGCAACCGCTTCAACTATGACTATCAGGTCTCTTTCACCGAGGAGGACCTGGCCCGCGGCAAGGTTACCTACAACTATCGGGAGACCGATGCGGCGCATGTCGGTCCGGAAAATCCGGGTCTCAGCGCCTTCTACTGCGATGCCGACGGCACCGTCTTCCATACCTATTCAAGCTATGCGCGGGGTCCGGAGGAACTGATCGGCACCTTCATGATCCTCGATCGTGCGCCGCTCGGCCGCAACGAAGGCACAATCATGGATTGGGTGCGCCGTCACGATGAATATGAGGTGGCCAGGGAAACCGCCTCCTGCTGCCATTCCTGACATTCCGCCTAACGAACAGGAGAAGCACCATGCCTGCCAATTCATTCGTCTGGTATGAACTGATCACCTCCGATGCGGAGGCCGCGAAGGCCTTCTACGGCAAGGTTGTCGGATGGGATATGCGCGATGCCGGCGTTCCCGGGATGTCCTACAACATTCTTTCCGCCGGAGGTATCGAGATGGGCGGTCTCATGGGCATGCCGCCGGAGCAGTGCGAGGCCTGGGACAGGCCCGGATGGCTCGGCTACATAGAGGTCGAGGACGTCGACAAGGCCGCCGAGAAGGTGACAGCCGCGGGAGGCGCGATTCTCCGGGCACCCGACGATATTCCCAATATCGGCCGCTTCGCCGTCGCGGCGGACAATCAGGGCGCCGGCTTTATCCTTTTCTGCCCGAAGCAGGGGATCGCCAATACGTCAACGGCGCCGCAGCGGGCGCCGGGGCACGTCAGCTGGCACAGCCTGTTTGCCGGCGATGAGAAGGGCGCGTTCGACTTTTACTCCGGCCTCTTCGGCTGGACCGAGACCGATCAGATGGATTGCGGGCCGATGGGCATCTACCGCATCTTCGCCACCGGCGGTGAAGAGCCAGCAGGCGGCATGATGACGAAGCCGCCTGCGGTTCCAGCGCCGTTCTGGCTCTTCTATATCAACGTCGACGACATCGATGCTGCCAAGGCGCGTATCGAGGAGGCGGGCGGTACCGTTGTCATGGGGCCTGATCCGGTGCCCGGAGGCTGCTTCATCCTCCACGGTGTCGATCCTCAAGGTGCGGATTTCGCCGTTGTGGGCCCCCGCGGTTAAGGATGTGAAACTGAATCCGCCGGCCCGCGTAAGCTCCTGACGGAACTTTGTTCCCGAAGGAAACCTGATCGTATCAGGAGCGGTCGAACCAGTCGTGCGGCAACTGGAAAACACTCGTGAGGCCACGCCGTCCCGTGCTCGTGATTTCAAGAGCGCGGGTGTCCGGCAAGCGAACGACCCATCGCAGCTCCAGCAGGCGGTCCAATAGGGCTGCCCCCAGTCGACCGGCAAGATGAGGGCGACGCTCGCTCCAGTCGAGACACGTCCGGCAAAGGGGGCGTGCCGAGCTCTTGGATGTTGAAAGACCGACTCCGAATTCAGCGAAAAACTGAAGACCCTCATCGGTGATGGTGGCAGCCCCGTCGCTCACGACGATAAATGCCCGATCACACAGAAAATCCGTGAGCGCCAAGGCAAGCCGACCCGCGATATGGTCGTAGCACGTACGGGCCGTGCGCAAGGCTTCATCGCGCGGGCCGATCGGACGATGCCGCCTCGGTCCGGCCGCAGCCACGGCCATCAGCGACTGCATGGCGTGCGCCACCTCGGGTGAGGCAAGCCTGTAATAGCGATGCCGGCCCTGTCTCTCCATGGCAATCAGTTTGGCTTCCGCCAGCTTTGCAAGATGACCGCTCGTCGTCTGGGCTGTCACACCTGCGCAGCGTGCCAGCTCACCCGCCGTCAGGGCATGACCGCCCATAAGAGCCGACAGGATGTTCGCTCGCGCCACGTCGCCGATCAAAGAGGCAACTTCTGCGATCGTGTTCCCCGAAGCGACATTGGACATGGGCCGATCATATCCGGCGTTCGCTTGCCAGTCAGCCACCCATACTTCGGTCGACGCCGAAACATCCACCGGAGAAGTCACGGTAAAGAGACAGGCGTTATTTCTCATCAGGGGCCGCGCATGATCTCCCATAATCCCAATCTCGCGAAGGATCTGGCCCTGCTGTTGGCACTGTCGACGCTTTGGGGCGCCTCCTACAGTTTCATCAAGATCGGCATCGAGACCATCCCACCGGTGACGCTGATCGCCGCCAGAACCTTCATCGCCGGAGCAGTGCTCGTCGGCATCATGCAGTGGCGCGGCGTGGCGATTCCGAGCGATGCGGCGACATGGCGGCGGCTTCTTGTTCAGGCGTCCCTCAACTGCGTCATCCCCTTCACCCTGATCGCCTGGGCGCAGCAGACGATTGATGCAGCGCTTGCGGTGATCCTGAACGCCGCGTCGCCGATCTTCGCCTTCCTCATCACCGCGGGCGTCACTCGGCATGAAGCCGTGACGGGCCGCAAGCTGTTCGGCGTGGGGATCGGGATGGCGGGCATCTGCCTGATCGTTGGCGTCCAGGCTCTCGGCGGCGTCGGGCAGGCACTATGGGCGCAGCTTGCCGTCATCGCGGCCACGCTCTGCTATGCCGGCGCAGCGATCTTCGGCAGGAATTTCAAAGGATCGGATCCTGTCGTTCCGGCGGCGGGATCGATGATCTGCGGCGCCGCGATCCTCGTACCCTTGAGCCTCGTCACCGAGCGGCCTTGGACCCTCGCCCCATCGCTGGTGTCGGTCTTGGCCTTGCTGGCGCTCTCGATCTTCTCGACGGCGCTGGCCTTCGTGATCTATTTCCGGCTCATCCAGACGCTTGGATCGGTTGGCACGACGGCACAGGCTTATCTGCGTGTTCCGATCGGTGTGGCGATCGGCTTCGTCTTTCTCGGTGAAAGCCTGAGTCCCACTGCGTTGATAGGGATGCTGTGCGTGATCGCGGGTGTGGCTGCGATGACCATTCCGGCGCGGCAACCTGCACCCGTGCGCTGAACTTCATCTGGCCGCCCGCTAAATAGAAAATCGAGTCAGGAGAGGGGCCTGGCCCGGTTATTTCGCAGCCTGATTCACCCATGCCGCATCCGGCTGCGCATCGGTGTCGACGCGCACCACCACGGACATGCCCGGTGCGAGGCGCTCGGCATTGGGCTGGTCCGGGTCGATGCGGATGCGGAGTGGCAGGCGCTGCGCTACCTTGGTGAAGTTGCCGGTGGCGTTGTCCGGACGGATGATGCTGAACTCCGAACCCGTGGCTGGCGCGAACCGTTCGATGTGGCCCGTCAGCTCGGCATCGCGGAGCGCATCGACCGTCAAGGTGACCGGCTGGCCCGCCTTCATTCCCGGCAGCTGCGTTTCCTTGAAGTTTGCCACCACCCAGATCCGGTTCGGAACCAGCGCGACGAGCTGGGTGCCCGCGGAGACATATTGGCCGAGCCGGGCACCCACCTCACCGAGGCGGCCGTCTTCCGGCGCCACGACGCGTGTGTTCTGAAGATCGATCTCGGCCAGATGGACCGCCGCCTCCGCACCCTCGACCGCGGCCTCCAGTGACTGGCGGTTGACGATGGTGGATTGAAGGTCCTGCTGCGTTACCTCCAGCTGCGCCTTTGCCTGCGCATAGGCCGCGCGGGCCTGGTCGAGATCGGCGCGGGCGGCGTCGAGGTTGGACTGGGTCACGACGCCTCTCTCCGACAGGGGCTCCACGCGTTGCCAGTTGGCCTCGGCCGCGTCGAGTGCGGCCTTGGCGCTGTCCACTGCCGCTTGTCCCGCCCGAACGCGGGCCTCGTCCGAACGACGGGCCTGTTCCGCGTTGGCGAGCGCCGCCTTCTGGGACATGAGAGTGGCGCGGGCCTGGCTCAGCTTCTGCTGGAAGATGCGATCATCGATCCGCACCAGCAGGTCGCCGGCCTTCACCTCCTGATAGTCCTGTACGGGGACCTCGGCGATGTAGCCGGCGAGCTGCGGCGCGACCACGGTCACCTGGCCCCTCACATAGGCGTTTTCCGTCACCTGCACCGATGAGGTGAAGGGAGGCAGGCGCCAGGCATAGAGAACGATCATCAGGCCGGTGAAGCCGACGGCGAGGGCGATCAGGGTGACATGCGAGCGAAGGATCTTCGTCATTTTCAGGTTTTTCCGAATTCAGGCAGCGGCCGCTGTTCCCGGGGCGCGGCGATCGCGCAGGGCATTGATGGCGATGTGTCCGAGGAGGGTGGCAAGAGAGATTGCAGCGATGGCGCCGATCAGGAGGAAAGCGTCGTTGTAAGCAAGGACATTGGCCTCCCGCGTTGCCTGTTGGCTCAGAAGTGCCAAACCTTCGGCATTGAGAAGCGTTTTGTCCGTCAGCACCCGGCCATAGGTTTGCCCCAGCTGGGCGACGCGCTGTGCGACGTGCGGCTGGGTCAGCACCAGATGCTCCACCAGCATGTTGGAATGGAACTTCTCGCGCCAGGTGATGAAGGTGCCGAAGACCGCCGATCCCAGCAGTCCGCCGAGGCTCTGCGTCGACAGGAAGATGACGATGAAGCTCAGGATGTAGTTCGGGCCCTTCTTGAGCGCCGACATCAGCCCGGAGGCGAGCGCCGGCGGCAGGAACAGGACGCCGCCGAAGGCGATGAGCGCCTGGCTCAGATACATGTCCTGCGGCCGCGTCAGGCTGGTGGCATGGCTGTCCATGAATGCACCAGTGGCGATCATGAGCAGCGCAACCACGTGGATGTAGGGCTCGCGGCCCGGTCGCAGGACGGCGGCGCAGGTCAGCCCACCTGCAATCGTGGCGGCCATGATCACGAGATAGAGGCTGTGCATCTGCTCGTTGAGCAGGCCAAGCTGCTGGAACAGGCCGGCGGCGCCCGTCGTCTGCTCGGAGAGGACGACACGGAAGATCAGCAGCGCCGCCGCGAAGTGCAGCATGGCCGGGCTCGTCAGCCAGCGGATGTCGATGAGCGGCTGCTCCCGGTTGAGTTCGATCACAACCGCCGCCGTCACGCAGGAAATCGCGACGGCGAGCAGGACGCCAAGCCAGGGTGCCTCGAACCACCAGTAGAGCCGCCCGAGCACAAGAGTGACGGCGGTGCAGCCAAAGCCGATGGCGATGAGGAGATAGCTGGTGACATCCAGCGTACTGATCACTTTGGCGCGGGGCTGCGGCGTCAGCGGCAACATATAGACGGCGCCGAAGGCCATAAGTGCGGTGCCCAGTTCCAGGACCATGAGGCCATGCCAGTGGCCGATGTCGAGCAGCGCCGGTGATATCAACCGGGCCAGGATTGGACCCAGCGCCGTGTTGGTGAGGACCAGCGACAGCCCGATGGTGAACTTCTTCTGCGACGGGAACGGCTCCAGCATGTAGAGGAAGGCAAGCGTCGACATGGGCGCGGCGGCGATGCCGCTGACGAAGCGGACCACGAGTGCCGACTGAAGGTCGTTGATGAAGAGATTGAGGATGGCGACGATAACGAAGCCGAGGATCGACAGCTCGGCGAAGTTCCTCAGCCCATACTGGGCCCGAATCTTGATGAGCGCGATCGCCATGGAAACATTGGGCGCCATATAGGCCGCGACGAGCCAGGTGGTCTCGGTGGTGGTGGCGCCGATGGCCCCTGAAATCTGCGGGATGTTGACCGTGACAAGGTTCATGGCCATGCCCTGTGTCAGGCCAAGCAGCGTGGAAGCGCCCATATAGGCCGCGACCATCAGAGGGTGCCTTGGAACGAACGGCGGGGGTGCCGCAGATGCCGGGGGCTGTTGCTCTGCCGCGGAAGCGGCTGTCGTGCCGGTTGGCATGGACATGGCCTTCGTCTCAGCTGACATCGCCAATCTTGCCCGACACGGCGCGCAGTACACGAATGGCGGCGAGAAGGTCTTCCTCGTCGATCTCCTCGAGGATCTCGTTCCGCAGTTGATTGGAGAAGCTGAGGACACCGTCCGCCTGGGTACTGGCGGCCTCGGTGAGGACAACGCGCTTGGATCTCCGGTCGTTCTCCATGACCTGGCGTTCGAGAAGACCGATCTTCTCCAGGCCATCGATCAGGCGCACCATGGTGGGTTGCTCGACGTCCATCGCGTCGGCAAGCTGGGTCTGCGTCGCTTCGCCGTTCTTGGCCAGATGCAAGATAAGCCGGGCGCGGGAATGGGTCAGGCCGAAACTTTTGGCGCGGGCGTTGAAGAGCGTGCGGATCTGACGATTGACCTTCACCAGTTCATCGATGAAGGCCATGCGGGTGCTTGATGTGCTCATGATGTGAGTGTCTTTTAGTTAGCATGCTAATTGTTGCCAAGCTACATAAGTTCAGAGGGGGCTGGATGCAAGGCGAAAGCGCTATATTTTGCACCTGCACACAGGCGCTTGCCTTGCCGTTGCCGAAGTTCAGCGGTAAAGGCGCGCCGCAACCCAACGAAGATGGAGAGAGACATGGATATCGCGGGCTTGGCGAAAGTCGCCGGGGCAATGGTGGCGGACGGCAAGGGCATCCTGGCAGCCGATGAAAGCTCCGGCACCATCAAGAAGCGCTTTGATGCGATCGGTGTGACCTCCACGGAGGAGAACCGCCGCGATTACCGTGAAATGCTGTTCCGCTCGCAGGAGGCGATGTCGAAGCATATCTCCGGCGTCATCCTCTACGACGAGACCATCCGTCAGAAGGCCAAGGACGGCACGCCGCTGGTGAAGCTCATCGAGCAGGCCGGCTCCATCCCGGGCATCAAGGTCGATGCCGGCGCAAAGCCCATGGCAGGCTTCCCCGGTGAGACCATCACCGAGGGTCTCGATGGCCTTCGTGAGCGCCTGCAGGAATATTACCAGCTTGGCGCCCGCTTCGCGAAGTGGCGCGCGGTGATCGATATCGCCGACGGCATCCCCACCTGGGGCGCTGTGAAGGCCAACGTCCATGCGCTGGCCCGTTACGCGGCGCTCTGCCAGGAAAGCCAGATCGTTCCCATCGTCGAGCCCGAAGTGCTGATGGATGGCGCCCACGACATCGACCGTTGCTACCAGGTCACCGAGTGGGTGCTGAAGACGCTCTATACCGAGCTGTTCGACGCCCGCGTCGTGCTGGAAGGCTCTATCCTGAAGCCGAACATGGTGATCTCGGGCAAGAAGGGCACCAACCGCGCCGGCGTCGAGGAAGTGGCCGAGAAGACCGTGAAGGTGCTGAAGGCCTGCGTGCCATCAGCCGTGCCCGGCATCGCCTTCCTCTCCGGCGGCCAGTCGGACGAAGAGGCCACCGCGCATCTCGACGCCATGAACCGCATCGGCAATCTTCCCTGGAAGCTCACCTTCTCCTACGGCCGCGCCCTGCAGGCCGCGCCGCAGAAGGCCTGGAGCGGCAAGGCGGAGAATGTCGCCGCCGGACAGCGCGCCTTCTCGCATCGCGCTCGCATGAACAGCCTGGCGGCGCTCGGCCAGTGGACGGCCGACGGCGAGAAGCAGGCGGCTGCCTGAGCCTCCATCTTTCGTGATAGCGACGGGGCCGCCATCCGCGGCCCCGTTTCATTTTGTGGCCGCGCTTTCGCCACGCTTGCCCGATCTTTTGCCGCTCCCGTTCGTCCGCAGCCTTGAGGCAAAGCGACGGGAGCCTTAAGGCTGGCAGGATGCTGCATTAGAGATCGATCTTATGGATGACATCGTCGATACCCGCCTGATCCTCATCACGCCGCTCGTGTCGGACGCCGCGGCCTTTGAGCCGCGGCTTGCTGAGGCATGTGCCGCCGGCGATGTGGCCGCTGTGGTCCTGCGGCTGGCGGAGGCTGATGAACGAACCCTCCTGGAGCGGGCCAAGCCCTTGGTGGCCGTGGCGCAGCAGGCGGGCGCGGCCGTGCTCCTGGAGGGGCATGCCGACCTGGTTGGAAAGTCCGGCGCCGACGGCGTCCACACCCACGGCCTCGAGGGTGCGCGGGAGGCGGTGGAGCGTTTCCGCCCCCAGAAGATCGTTGGCGCCGGCCGGCTTCGGAGCCGCGATGAGGCCATGAGCGCCGGCGAGGGGGATGTAGACTATGTGATGTTTGGAGACGCCGGCGCCGACGGCGGCCGCCCGCCCTTCGATGCGGTGGTGGAGCGCGTGGAATGGTGGGCAGAAGTGTTCCAGACGCCTTGCGTCGGTGTCGCGCCCCATGCGGAAGGCGTCGAGGCACTGGCGGCCGCGCGCGGCGAGTTCGTGGCACTCGATGCCTGGCTGTGGGATGAACCTGATATCGCCGCCGTGGTGCGTGGGGCTCTTGCCGCCGTGGAAAAAGGCAAGAAGCTGGGAGCGGTGTCGGCATGACGGCAGAACGCCTTGGGCTGATCCTTCTGTTGGCGATGGGCGGCCCGGCCCTCGCGGCGCCTGCGCTGCCTCAGGTGGATCTGCCCATGGCGCTGGAACGCCGGATGCCTCCTCCGGTGGAGGAGCCTTCGGGAGATGCGGCCTTTGCCGCCTATCAGATCGGCCATTATTACGCCGCGCTTGATCTGGCGCTGCGGCGCGTGGAGAAGGATGGCAACGACGCGGCGGCGCTTACCCTTCTGGGCGAGCTTTACCGGCAGGGGCTCGGCGTTCCGGTTGACCTGGAGCAGGCGGTGGATTGGTACAGCGCCGCGGCACAGCGCGGCGATGTTTCCGCCGCGATCGCGCTTGCGCTGATGAAGATCGAAGGCGCCGGCACCGCCCGCGACATGGCGGGGGCGGCCAGGCTGTTTGAGCAGGCCGCCGCAAAGGGCAATGCGCAGGCCCATTACAACCTCGGTCTGCTCAGGCTTCAGGGGCAGGGTCTTGAGCTGGATACCGGCAAGGCCGCGGAACACTTCCGCATCGCGGCGGAAGCGGGCGACAGCGATGCCCAATATGCCTATGCGACCATGCTGAAGGACGGCCGTCTCGGCCCGCCCAACGCCGAAGCGGCGGCGGAATGGCTTGGCAAGGCGGCGGCGCAGGGCAACATCATCGCCCAGATCGAATATGCCATCGCGCTCTTCAATGGCGACGGCCTTGCGAAGGACGAAGAGGCGGCAGCCCGCAATTTCGCCTTGGCCGCCGGCAAGGGAAATCCGATCGCTGAGAACCGGCTGGCGCGGCTCTATGCCAATGGCCGCGGCGTGCCGCTTGATCCGGTGAAAGCCATGGCTTGGCACCTTCTGGCGCAAGCCGGCGGTCGGGATGATCCCTGGCTCGACGTTTTCGTCCAGCGCCTGCCCGAGGAAACCCGCCGACAAGGCTATGCTCAGGCGCAGCAATGGCGGGGGATCGAATTGCTGGCTCTTGACGGCTCGCGGCCAACGGGGCAAACGACCGACCAGCCCAATTCCATCGCACCAGAAGTGACCCCATGAAGATCAACGGCAACCAGATCACCCCCGGTAACGTCATCACCCACCAGGGCGGCCTCTGGGTCGCGGTCAAGACCATGGCGGTGAAGCCCGGCAAGGGCGGCGCCTTCAATCAGGTGGAACTGAAGAACCTCATCGACGGCCGCAAACTGAACGAGCGCTTCCGCGCCGATGAGACCGTGGAAAAGGTGCGGCTGGAACAGAAGGACTATCAGTTCCTCTATGCCGAGGGCGACAACCTCGTCTTCATGGATACCGAGAGCTACGAGCAGATCACCAT
This sequence comes from Agaricicola taiwanensis, assembly GCF_014635245.1. GTDB lineage: Bacteria > Pseudomonadota > Alphaproteobacteria > Rhizobiales > Methylopilaceae > Agaricicola > Agaricicola taiwanensis. Next base: position 61,991 of record NZ_BMCP01000002.1, read on the forward strand.
CTCGCAGGACTTCCTGGGCGATCGCGTTGCCTTCCTGCAGGACGGCATGATGGTGACCGTGGAAAGCCACGAAGAGACGCCAATCGGCGTGAAGCTTCCGGACTACGTGACGCTCGAGATCACTGAAGCTGATCCCGTGGTGAAGGGGCAGACGGCGGCCTCCTCGTACAAGCCGGCTAAGCTCGAGAACGGTCTGCGCGTCCTGGTGCCGCCCTTCATCGCAACCGGCGAGCGCATCGTCGTCGACACCAACGAAGTAACCTACGTCCGCCGCGCCGACTGATCGGCGCCGAAGCCTTGCGCGTGTGCCTTTCCCGGCCGCGCTTTGCGGCTTGAGTGTAAGGAAAATCCATGCCCCGTTCCGCTCTGATGACCGTGATGGCCCGCGCCGTGCTCGCCGCGGGCAAGGGCATGCGCCGCGACTTCAACGAGGTCGAACAGCTGCAGGTCTCGATCAAGGGGCCGGCTGATTTCGTTTCCGCAGCCGACCGCCGTGCGGAGGAGACCATCCGCCGTGAGCTTGAAAAGGCGCGGCCCGGATATGGCTTCCTGATGGAAGAGGCCGGTGAGATCCCAGGCACGGACGCAGAGCACCGCTGGATCGTGGATCCGCTCGATGGAACCACCAATTTCCTGCACGGCATGCCGCATTTCGCCATCTCGGTGGCATTGGAGCGGGCCGGCAACATCGTCGCCGGGATCATCTATAATCCCGCTACCGACGAGCTCTACACAGCCGAGCGCGGGCAGGGTGCCTATTTCAATGACCGCCGCATCCGGGTGGCGGCACGTCAGAAGCTGCGTGAGTCGGTGATCGCCTGCGGCATCCCCTTCATGGGGCATGGCGAGCATGACACGTTCCGGGCGGAGCTTGCCAAGGTGCAGGCGCAGGTGGCGGGCGTGCGTCGCTTCGGATCCGCGGCGCTCGATCTCGCCTGGGTCGCCTCCGGCCGCTTCGATGGCTATTGGGAACGGCATCTGCAAGCCTGGGACATTGCGGCCGGACTGCTTCTGGTGAAAGAAGCCGGCGGCTATGTCAGCGACGCCTGGGGCGGACAGAAAATGCTGGAGACCGGCACGGTCGTGGCGGGCAACGAGACGATCCAGCGTGACCTGCTGCGTCTGGTGGGCAAGGTCTGATCGGGCGACGTGTGGCTGCCGCAGCAACGAGCGGCTTAATTTCTGAAAGGGAAGGAATTCGTGGATACCCGGGCCAAGCCCGGGCATGACGACGATTGCGCTTCCCATACCCAACCAAACATTGCCGAAATCCACCGACGCTTGCCGCAACCGTCATGCCCGCCCTTGGGGCGGTATCCACGAGTTCCTTCTTGGCCTGCCTTGCGGCCATAGGACTTACCGCATCGCCGCCAGAGCCCGCACTGTGCGGTGGTGGGCGTGGGTGATGGCAACGGCCAGCGCATCCGCGGCATCTGCGCTCGTGGTGCTGGCGGCGGGCAGCAGCACGCGGATCATGGCCTGGATCTGGCCCTTGTCGGCATGGCCGCTGCCGACCACCGACTTCTTGACCAGATTGGCCGCATATTCCCCCACCGGCAGTCCGGCGCGCGCAGGCGCGAGAAGCCCTATGCCGCGTGCCTGGCCGAGTTTCAGCGTCGAGGCAGGATTGGTGTTGACGAAGGTCTCCTCCACCGCTGCCTCGTCAGGACGATGGGCCACGATCACACTGGCGATGCCGTCGTAGAGCGCGGACAGGCGTTCGGCCAGGCTCAGCTTGTCATTGGACAGGATGACGCCGCAGGCCACATAGGACAGCCGCGAACCCGCGCTGTCGATCACGCCCCAGCCGGTGCGCCTGAGGCCGGGATCGATACCGAGGATGCGGATCGTATGCTGCTGCATTGCTGACATCCAACAATAAGTCAGAAACCGTGACCGTTTACGCGATGGTCAAACTTCCGTGCCACATTCCGGCCATGATTAATCGCCGCAAACATCCCCGCAGGGACATCAGACTTGATGCCATAGTAACCTGTCGCCTTACGGGCGATAGCTTTCCTTGCGCCATCCTGGACATTTCCCACTCTGGCGCGCGCTTCGCATTCGCCGATGCCGACAGGGTGCCGACGCATTTCACGGTGATGATGCCGGGCGGCGTGATGCGATGCTGCTCGGTGGTGCGCCGGCGCGGTCCCTATGCCAGCGCGCGCTTCGTAGCGGCTGATGTGATATCCAATCTTGCTGCCCTCGGCGGGCCGGTCGAGGAAGACCGAGCCCCGCTCTAGGCTTTCAGCGGGTGGTCTGGTCAGTTTCCCTTCGGAGGTCGGGTGGCGCTTCCACGCCGGCGATCCGATCGAGATTTGCGATCAGGCGCGTCAACAGGGCAACGAGTTGCCCGACCTCCTCGTCGGTGAAGTCGCACAGTACCTCATGATTGCCCTGGAGCAGGGTAGCAACCGCGTCCGGCAGGCGCGCTTCGGCGGATCCTGTCAATGTGATGCGGCTGCTGCGCCGATCGTTCGGATCGGGTGTGCGTTCAATCAGCCCGTCCCGCTCCATACGGGCGAGCATCTGCGCCATCGGCGGCTGTTCGGTCCTGGCGAAGCGGGCGAGATCACGTTGCGTGCTTGCCCTGCCATCCCTTAGCGCGACCAGCACTGGCAAATGTCCAACGCCGAAGCCAAGGGGCTTGAGCCGCGCTTCGCTGAGGCGGGCGAACCCGCGCGCCGCGAGACTGATCAGGTGCCCGGGCGTCGAGAGCACATCAGGATTCATCGCACCTCACCGAGGCCCACGTATATACGTGCATATGTATTTGGCGCAACATTCGCAACGTGCAGGAGCGGACCGGTGGACGATGACGTCAAAACCCTTGAACGCATCTACAATCGCTTCAACGCGCGGGACATAGACGGCGTGCTGACGGCGCTCACCGATGACGTCGTCTGGGCCAACGGGATGGACGGTGGCCACATCCATGGCTGCGAGGCCGTTCGCGAATACTGGACGCGCCAGTGGACCATCGTCAGTCCGCACGTCGAGCCCGTAGGCTTTCATCGGACTGATGATGGCGCGATCATCGCAGAAGTCCGGCAGTCCGTGCGCGATCTCGAAGGCAAGCCGCTCCAGGGACAGACGCACGGGCTCAAGGACAAGACGGTCGGACACGTCTTCCGTCTTCGAGAGGGCAAGGTGGCCCGTTTCGACATCCAGGATGCCGCCTGAGGCGTGCTGACGGATCAGACCGTCAGCTTTGCCATGACATCGTCGGAGACTTCAAAGTTCGAGAAGACGTTCTGCACGTCATCGTCGTCCTCGAGCGCGTCCATCAGCTTGAGCATGGAAGCGGCCTTGTCCTCATCGAGCGCGGTGCGGGTCTGCGGCTTCCAGATGGCCTTGACGCTTTCCGGTTCGCCGAGGGCCTTAGTCAGGGCGTCCGAGACCTCGCCGAGACTCTCGAAGGCGCAGGTCACCACATGGCCTTCCTCGTCGCTGACCACGTCGTCCGCGCCGGCCTCGATGGCGGCCTCAAGAACCTTGTCGGCATCACCCACCTTGGTAGGGAAGACGATCTCGCCGACGCGGTCGAACATGAAGCCGACAGAGCCTGTCTCGCCGAGCGCGCCGCCGGATTTGGTAAAATAAGAGCGCACGGCGGAAGCGGTACGGTTTCGATTGTCGGTGAGCGCCTCGACAATGACAGCGGCGCCGCCCGGGCCGTATCCTTCGTAGCGGATGGCCTCATAGTTCTCGGTATCGCCGCCTTCCGCTTTCTTGATGGCGCGCTCGATGTTCTCCTTGGGCATGGACTGGGCCTTGGCCGCCTGGATGGCAAGGCGGAGCCGCGGGTTCATGTCAGGATCGGCCATGCCCATCTTGGCAGCGACGGTGATTTCGCGGCCCAGCTTGGAGAACAGCTTGGCGCGCACCGCGTCCTGGCGTCCCTTGCGGTGCATGATGTTCTTGAATTGCGAATGTCCCGCCATGGGTCGATCCTTATCTCTGCCGTCATTCTAAGCGGCCAGCTTATAATTCGACGGCGGCGTGAAGAAAAGCATGGAACTTTCGCTCCGGCTCATGTGTAGATTTAGATTCAGGCGCGCATGGAAAGGAGTTGGCCGTCATGCCGGACCCGAGTGAAGCTCTGATCGTCGACCTTGTGAAATGGGTCGCCGAGAAGCCGCGACCTTATCAGGAGGTGATGGAAATCTGGCGCTCGTCCTGTCCCCGTCAGACCATATGGGAAGATGCCGTGGACCAGGGGCTCGTCGCCTGCGAGACGCAGCTCAGCTCTCATGGCCCGCAGACCTGGGTCGCCGTCACGCCGAAGGGAGAGACCTTCCTGCGGGATGGCATGATCGCGAACTAAGGCTGGAGATCACCAGAAGTCAGGCTGGGTCTCTGAAAGCCGTCCGCCGAGGCGCAGGGGCGCGACCTTGAGCGCCAGGCCGGTGGCGTCGTCGGTTTCAACCGCGAGGCCGCAGAGCGTGGCCGGGCCCTTCGCGGCCTCGAACCGTCCCGACGGGATCTTCGTCAGGAAACGCCGGACCGGCTCGTCCTTTTCCATGCCGATGACGCTGTCGAAGTCGCCGGTCATGCCGACGTCGCTCTGATAGGCGGTGCCTCCCGACAGGACTTGATGATCGGCGGTCGGAATGTGGGTGTGCGTGCCGACGATGACGCTGGCGCGGCCGTCGAAGGCATGGCCGAAGGCCATCTTCTCGCTGGTCGCCTCGCCGTGGAAATCGACCAGGATGGCGTCAGCCGCCTGGCCCAACGGGCAGGCGGCGAGTTCACGGTCCGCCAGCGCGAAGGGATCGTCCATGGCATCCATGAAAATCCGGCCCATCAGGTTCATGATCAGGACGCGCTGGCCTTTTGCCGTTTCCACCATGGCGGCGCCGCGTCCGGGAGTGCCTGCGGGATAGTTTCCCGGCCGGATCAGATTCGGCGCGCGTTCGATGAAGACGAGCGCCTCGCGCTGATCGAAGGAATGATTGCCGAGCGTGATGGCGTCGGCGCCGGCTTCCACCAGCTCATTGTAGATGGTCTCGGTGATGCCGAAGCCGCCTGCGGCATTCTCGCCGTTGATGACGACCAGATCCAGCGCCCAGCGCCGCCGCAGTTCCGGCAGCGTCTCCGTCACGATCCTGCGGCCGGAGCGGCCGACCACATCACCGATGAAGAGGATGCGCATGTTAGCCTCCTGGCCGGATGAGGCCACGTTCGGTGGCGATGGCATCGAGCGCGACGTCATGGGCTTCAACCGGCATGTTGTCTGCTTCCTGCAGGGCGAAGGCATAGCCAAGCGTCGCGACGCGATGCTTTACGGCAAGACGCTCCAGCGTGCGGTCATAAAAGCCGGCTCCCGAGCCGATGCGATGGCAGGCGCGGTCGAAGGCCAGCAGCGGCACCACGATCACGTCGGGCATCACGGGCGCGGAATCGGCGGTGGGTTCCATGATCCCCGCAAAGCCTGAGACGGTCGCGCCGCCCGGACGCCAGGCGCGAAAGGCAAGAGGCCTGTCACGCGCCACCACGGCGGGCAAGGCCAGCTGGATCCCGTGGGCCCACAGCCGTGCGGCCAGCGGGGCTGGATCGAGTTCGCCGCCACGGGCGGCATAAAGCGCGACGCAGTCGGGCGAGCGCTCCAGGATCCAGGGCTCGGCTTCGGCCGCGGCGCGTTCGGCAGCCTCCCGCGCTTCATTGGCGGGAACGGCGGCGCGCAGCTCGCGCTTTTCACGGCGCAGGGCGGCTTTTTCAGGGAAGGGAGAAACGGACATGGGCTGACTTTAAGCCTTGGATCACATTCTGATTCAAGCGCCGCGGCCCAAGTATCTGACCGGCTGTCGAAAAAGAAGTGCGAAGCCACGATGGCCGTTGGAGATATCGATCCCGGGAAACCTACAACGTAGGTGGGCGCCGTATGGCCAAGCCCACGGGCAAGGCCGGGAACAGCTCCCTTTTGGATCGATAAGGCCCCGGGGATGCTGTCTCCTGACGCGCCCCGCAGCAACGCATCCCTAATCTAGGCCCGGCGTGGCCTCTGCGCCAGTGCTGTCTTGATTGCGGGTGCGCGCGTTGAGGTCGGACGCGATGCGCTCCAGCCGCCCGGCGACGCCATCGAGCGCGCGGGCGATCTGTTCCTCGTGCTCGGAAGAGGAGAGCAGTTGCACCTCGCGCTCGAGCGAGGCCACGCGGCGGCGTGTCTCGGCCAGTTCATCGGCCATGGTGATGGCAGCCATCACGGCGAGGCGCATGTCACCGATCTCGCCAAAGGCGCCGCGCAGCTCCTCGATCTTTTCATCAAGCATGCGGCCGAGCTCGCGCAGGTGCTCTTCCTGGCCGTCGTCGCAGGCCATCCTGTAGCTGCGCCCGGCGATGGTCACCGTTACCTGAGCCATGGAACGTCCTTCACTCCGGGGCGTCCAGCATGTCGCGGATCGCGTCGGCGGATTGGCCGAGGCGGCGGGATACTTCCCGATTGGCTGCCTCCAGCCGCTGCGCGCGCGCGCTCATCGCATCCAGTTCTTCGGCGAGCTTTGCCCGGTCAGCCGCGAAGATGGCAAGCTCACTGTCCCGGTCGGAAGCATGGCGCACGCGCCCCGCCGCCGCCTCAATGGCGGAAATGGCAGCTTCCAGACGGCGGATTGCAGCTCGCACGTTGGTCGAAGGCGCCATCTAAGCCTTTCCGGTTGAGGTTTGGGTGCCGAGAATCAAACTTGCCAGATTCCCTAAAGGTTTGCGCGCGGAAGATTAGAGTCCACACGAAGCCTGCGTCAACGCGGCTCGGCCGAGGTAGTGTCTTCTGTCCCCACGGAACATTGACTCGGCCCCCTCAAGTGCTAATGGTCCGCGCGCCAGCGCGAGCAAAGGCATAATGCCGCTCGCCGCATTCGGCGCATACAAGATGATCACGGCGCGCGCCGCAGTGCGGCGACCCGCAGGAAGGCCGCATTTTTCCCATGACTGTGACGCGTGAAAAGCATGATCGTATGGCGAACGTCATCCGGGCTCTGGCCATGGATGCCGTCGAGGCCGCCAATTCCGGCCATCCCGGCCTGCCCATGGGGACCGCCGATGTGGCGACGGTGCTCTTCACCCGCTTCCTGAAGTTCGATCCGACCGATCCGACCTGGCCGAACCGTGACCGCTTCGTGCTGTCGGCCGGCCATGGGTCCATGCTGATCTATTCGGTGCTGCACCTTCTGGGATCGGACGATCTGACCATCGACGAGCTGAAGCGTTTCCGCCAGCTCAACTCCAAGACGCCGGGCCATCCGGAAAACTTCATGACCCCGGGCGTGGAGACCACCACCGGCCCGCTGGGGCAGGGGCTTGGCAATGCCGTCGGCATGGCCTTGGCCGAGCGTATTCTCGCCGATCGCTTCCCCGGCATCATCGACCATCACACCTATGTGCTCGCCTCCGATGGCGACCTTATGGAAGGCATCAGCCAGGAGGCCATCGGCATTGCCGGTCACCTGAAGCTGAACAAGCTCATCGTGCTGTGGGACGACAACGGCATCTCCATCGATGGTCCGCTCAGCCTTTCCGACAGTGTGGATCAGATCATGCGGTTCCAGTCGGCGGGCTGGAACGCGCTGCGTGTCGACGGCCACGATCCGGAGGCCATCGCTGCGGCCATCGAGGAAGCAAAGCGTTCCGACAAGCCAACCATGATCGCCTGCAAGACCGTCATCGGGTTCGGCTCGCCGGCAAAGGCGGGCAAGTCCGCCGCCCATGGCTCGCCGCTGGGCGCGGCCGAAATCGCCGCCACGCGGCAGGCGCTGGGCTGGGAGTTCGAGCCTTTCGACATTCCCTCCGATGTGCGCGATGCCTGGCGGATTGCCGGGCTGCAGTCAAAGAAGGCGCGCACCGCATGGGATGAGCGCTTTGCCGCGCTCGACGCCGAGACGCGTGCGGAATTCAATCGCCGTTTCGCGCGCGAGCTTCCCGCCCGCTTCACCGAGAACATGGTGAAGCTGAAGGAGAAGGTGGGCGCCGACGCCAAGCCTGTGGCGACCCGCAAGTCGGGCGAGACTGTTCTGGAGACGGTGGCCGAGCTCCTGCCGGAAATCGTGTCGGGCTCGGCAGACCTGACGGGCTCCAACAACACCCGCACCAAGACCATGAAGCCCATCACGTCGGACGATTTCTCCGGCAACTTCGTGCATTGGGGCATTCGCGAACACGCCATGGCGGCGGCCATGAACGGCATGGCCCTGCACGGCGGCATCCTGCCCGTGTCCGGCACCTTCCTGGTGTTCTCCGACTACTGCCGGCCGTCGATCCGCCTCGCGGCTCTCATGGGACTTCGCGTCGTCCATGTCATGACGCATGACTCCATCGGCGTCGGCGAGGATGGCCCCACCCATCAGCCGGTTGAACATCTCGCTGCCCTCAGGGCCATTCCCAATGTGCTCGTGTTCCGTCCGGCCGACACGGTCGAGACAGCCGAATGCTGGGATGTCGCCGCGCGCCAGAGCCGTCCGTCGGTCTTCGCTCTGACGCGCCAGAACCTGCCGCTGGTTCGCACGGAAGGCGAGGAACGGAACCTTTCCGCCCGTGGCGCGTATGAGCTGCGCTCCGCTGACGGCGAGGCACGTGTTAGCCTGTTCGCCTCCGGCTCGGAGGTCGAGCTTGCCCTGGAGGCCCAGAAGGAGTTGGAACGTCGCGGCATCCCCACGCGGGTCGTTTCGGTGCCCTGCATGGATCTGTTTTTCGAGCAGTCGGCGGAATACCGTGCCGAAGTGATCGGACGGGCGCAGATCAAGATCGGCGTCGAAGCCGCGATCCGCATGGGCTGGGACAGCATCATCGGCCATGATGGCGACTTCGTCGGCATGACTGGTTTCGGCGCCAGCGGCCCTTACAAGGAAGTGTATGAATTGTTTGGCATCACCAACAGCGCGATCGTCACGAAGGCCATGGCGCGGCTTGGAGGTAATGCCTGACGCGTTCGACTGACCGATTCAACGCGGCCATGAGGGCCGAGAACGACTAAAGCAGGAGATAGACGAAGATGACGGTTCGGGTAGCGATCAACGGTTTCGGGCGCATCGGGCGCAATGTTCTGCGCGCCATCGTGGAGTCGGGCCGCACCGACATTGAGGTCGTGGCCATCAACGACCTCGGCCCTGTCGAGACAAACGCCCACCTCCTGCGGTTCGACAGCGTGCATGGCCGCTTCCCCTCCAAGGTGGAAGTGGATGGCGACAACATCGTCGTCGACGGCAAGAAGATCCGCGTGACCGCCATCAAGAACCCGGCGGAGCTTCCCCACAAGGAACTCAAGGTCGACATCGCTCTTGAGTGCACCGGCATCTTCACCTCGCGCGACAAAGCCAAGGCCCATCTCGACGCAGGCGCGAAGCGCGTGATCGTTTCCGCACCGGCCGACGGCGCTGACCTGACCGTGGTCTTCGGCGTCAACCACGACAAGCTGACCAAGGATCATCTCGTCATCTCCAACGCCTCCTGCACCACCAACTGCCTGGCGCCCGTCGCCAAGGTGCTGCACGAAGCCGTTGGGATCGAGAAGGGCTTCATGACCACGATCCATGCCTATACCGGCGACCAGCCGACGCTCGACACCATGCACAAGGATCTCTACCGCGCCCGTGCGGCGGCCCTGAGCATGATCCCGACCTCCACCGGCGCCGCAAAGGCCGTGGGCCTTGTGCTGCCGGAGCTGAACGGCAAGCTGGACGGCACCTCGATCCGCGTGCCGACCCCGAACGTCTCGGTCGTTGACTTCAAGTTCATCGCCAAGAAGCAGACCAGCAAGGACGAGATCAACGCGGCCATCAAGGCCGCAGCCGACGGCTCGCTCAAGGGCATCCTCGGCTACACCAACGAGCCCAACGTCTCGATCGACTTCAACCACGACGCGCATTCCTCGACCTTCGCCATGGACCAGACCAAGGTCTTGGAAGGCAACCTCGTGCGCGTCCTGTCCTGGTACGACAACGAGTGGGGCTTCTCCAACCGCATGTCGGACACTGCGGTTGCTCTTGCCAAGCTGATCTGATCCAGCATGGCTGAGTTCCGTACGCTTGATGATGCGGACGTAAAGGGCAAGCGCGTCCTCGTCCGCGTCGATCTCAACGTTCCCATGGATGGGGGCCGCGTCACCGACGCGACCCGCATCCGCGCCATCCTGCCAACCATCCGGGACATCACGGGCAAAGGTGGCAAGGTCATCCTGCTTGCCCATTTCGGCCGGCCGAAGGGCAAACGGGATCCCGAACAGTCGCTGAAGCCGCTGGTGGCTCCGCTGGCCGAGGAACTGGGCAAGCCTGTCGCCTTCGCTGATGATTGCGTGGGTGATGCCGCCAGGGCCGCGGTCGGCGCCATGGCCGATGGCGACGCCCTTCTCCTGGAGAACACCCGCTTCCATGCGGGCGAGGAGAAGAACGACGGTGATTTCGTCAAGGCACTGGCGGCCAATGGCGATCTTTACGTCAACGACGCCTTCTCGGCCGCGCACCGCGCCCATGCCTCCACCGAGGGGCTGGCCCGGGCATTGCCGGCCTATGCCGGCCGTTCCATGGAAGCGGAGCTGACGGCGCTCGCCAAGGCGCTCGGCAAACCGGAACGCCCTGTGGTGGCCGTTGTCGGCGGCGCCAAGGTTTCCACCAAGCTCGACCTCCTGGGCAACCTCGTTGCCAAGGTGGACTATCTCGTGATCGGCGGCGGCATGGCCAACACCTTTCTTGCGGCCAATGGCGGCAAGGTGGGCAAGTCGCTGTGCGAGCATGATCTTGCCGCCACCGCTCGTGACATCGTCAAGAAGGCGGAAGCTGCGGGTTGCCGTATCGTGCTGCCGGTGGACGTGGTGGTGGCCAAGGAGTTCAAGGCCAATGCCGCGAACCGCACGGTCGGCCTCGACGGTGTTGCCGACGATGAGATGATCCTCGACGCCGGCCCGAAATCGGTGGACGAGGTGAACAAGATCATCGACGGCGCCAAGACGCTGGTCTGGAATGGCCCCTTCGGCGCCTTCGAGCTGACGCCCTTCGATGCGGCAACGGTTGCCGTGGCAAAGCATGCCGCCGAACGCACCAAGGCAGGCAAGCTCCTGTCGGTTGCCGGTGGCGGCGACACGGTGGCCGCGCTGAACCACGCGGGGGCAGGTGAGAGCTTCACCTATGTCTCGACAGCAGGCGGCGCGTTTCTGGAATGGCTGGAAGGGAAATCCCTGCCGGGCGTTGAGGCGCTGAAGGCCTGAGGCTGTGGTTTGTTACAAAGGCGCGGTGGGCAACCTCCGCGCCTTTTTTGTTTTCGTCGTGCTGGGCCTTGTGCCTAGCATCCAGGCCTTCAGCAGCGGCTGCCTCCGGGTCCATGGTTCCGCTCCAGGAAGTCACGCATCAGGGGCACCACCTCCTCAAGGTTCGTCTCCAAGAGCCAATGCCCGCCGTCGAGAAGATGCAGTTCCGCCCTTGGCAGGTCGCGCAGGTAGGCGCGGGCGGACGCCTCCGGCATATAGCCGTCCTGTGGACCCCAGACGATCAACGTCGGCGGTTGATGCTCCCGCAGATAGGCCTGGTAGCGCGGAAACCAGCCGCGGTTCTCGTCGAGGCCGGCGATGACGTCGACGGCGATGTGCCGGCGCTTCTCCGTCATCAACGACCAGTGCAGCTTCCACAGATCGGGAGGGATGCGGGCGGCAAGCTCCGGCCGGACATCGCTGAGAAACTCGTCCTTGAATCCTTCCTCGGTCACCACATCGAAGAAGGCCGCGCGGCGCTCCGGCGTGGGATCATCCCAATAGGCTTTGATCCCATCGTACTTGGGGCCCAATACATCCTCATAGATGTCGCCGTTCTGGATGATGAGAGAGGTGATCCGGCCGGGCGCGCGGATGGCGAGGCGCAGGCCGATCTGAGAGCCGAAATCATGCAGATAGATGGCGAAGGTTCTGATTCCGCGGGCGTCGGCAAAGCATTGAAGAAATTCGGCAAAGCCATCGAAGTCATAGGAAAAATCATCAGGCGTATCGGTGTAACCGCTTCCTGGAAAATCCGGAGCCAGCACGTGGTAACGATCCGCCAGACGCGGCATCAGGTTGCGGAACTCATACGACGAGCAGGGATAGCCGTGCGGCAGGAGGAGAGCGGGAGCGTCTGGTGATCCCGCCTCGCGATAGAAAATGTTCACTCCGTCAAGCGACAGGGTGCGGTGATGAACTGCCGTGTCGGTCATGAGCGATTTCCCGCGTGTGATGCTGAGATCGAAACGGTTCATCCCGTGGCTGGTTCACTAACGGAACCGATAAAGGTCCGCATCGGGATCCTCCTGGCCGGAGAACGCCGCGCGGATAAGGTCCGCCGCGATGCGGCTGTAGGTTATGCCATTGCCGCCATAGCCGAGCGCCGCCCAGCAGTTGGCCATGCCGGGGATTTCGCCAATGAGCGGCAGGCCCGTGTCGGTTGTGCCGAAGGAGCCGGTCCAGGCATGTTCAACCTCTGTCGAGATATTTGGGAGGAGCTTGCCGAGCTTCTTGCGCAGTGTGGCAGTCTTCGCGGGCAGGAGTTGATCGCGTATCTCGGCGTCGGAAAAGCTCTCGTCCTCGCCGCCGCAGATGATGGCCCCTTTTCGCGTGGTGCGCAGATAGAGATAGGGGTCGGATGCTTCCCAGATGAAACATTGCTCCGGCCACAGCTTGCGCGGCTGCGGCACGGTGGCGATGGCATAGGTGGAGACGATGCGGTGGCCATCCGGCGGCATGCCCTTCGGAACTTCATAACCGGTGGCGAAGACGAGACGCTTGCAGCGGATTTCACAGCCGCTCTTCGTCATGGCCCTGATGCCTGAGCGCTTGGCCTCCACATCCACGATCTCGACCTTGGCCCTGATGTCGGCGCCGTGGCGGACAGCCTCGTTCAGAAACAGAGCGGCGAGCTGGCGGGGATCGGCGGCGCGGTTGTCGTAGCCGAGCAGCGCGGCCTCTCGCTTGATGTTGAAGCGGCTCTTCAGCTGGGCTCGTGTCAGGATCGTTGTCTCGATGCCGGCAAGGCGGCGTGCCTGGCCTTCCTTGATCAGCGCGTCGGCATTGAGCTCGTCGCCACTGAGATAGAGGCTGCTGCGGGGGATGAACTCGTCTCCTCCACCAAGCTCCTGCGCCTTGGCCGCGAGTGAGTGAACTGCAAGAACGGACCTGCGCCAGGCCCTGATGGCATTCGCCATGCCGATGGACCGGGCGAGCTTGGTCAGCGGCGTGTCGATTTCATATTGGATCAGGGCCGTGCTCGCGGCGGTGGAACCCTTCAGCGGCCCGCGCCGATCGACAATCATGACCTTATGCCCATCTGCGGCAAGGGCTTCCGCGATCATTCCGCCGGAGATCCCGGCGCCGATGATGAGGATGTCGGTTTCGACATCATGTTTGAGAGATTTTGCGGGAACGGACGGAAGCCGCTTTTCCTGCCAAATCGTTCGGCCGGTGCGCAAATCGCGTTTCTGGGTGACCAAAGGATGGGTATCCTGCTGCGTGAGGTTACCTAACGCTGGAACCTGCGCTTTTGATCCCGCTTTGTTCGCGCCCGACTCAATGCTAGAGGTGCCTGATGATCGGAAAACTTCGCGGCACCGTGGACAGCATCGGCACGGATTGGGTCATCCTCGATGTCGGCGGGGTGGGCTATCTCGTGCATTGCCCGGCCAAGACGCTGGGAACACTGACGGCCGGCGAGGCCGCAGTGCTTGCGATCGAAACCTATGTGCGCGAGGACCAGATCCGGCTGTTCGGTTTTTCCACCGATCTCGATCGTGAGTGGTTCCGCCTGCTGCAGAGCGTCCAAGGCGTGGGTGCGAAGGTGGCGCTGGCCATCCTCGGCATCATGAAGGCGAGCGAACTTGCCAATGCCATCGCCCTGCAGGACAAGGCGGCGGTCTCGCGCGCACCGGGCGTCGGGCCGAAGGTTGCTGCGCGCATCGTCGCGGAGCTGAAGGACCGGGCGCCGGCCTTCGCGGATGTGGATGCGGGTCACCTTAAGCTGCATGACGCGCTGACCGACAGGCGTGCTCCCGCTCCGGTGGCGGATGCGGTCTCGGCCCTCGTGAACCTCGGCTATGCGCAGGTGCAGGCTTCCGCTGCCGTGTCCTCGGCCATGGCGAAGGCCGGGGAGGGTGCGACGACCGAAACGCTCATCCGCATGGGGCTTAAGGAGTTGGCGCGGTGAGCCGCGAGCTGGTGTCTCCTGAGAAGCGCGATGAGGACACTGCCGACGCGTCCCTTCGTCCGCAGCGGCTTTCGGAATTCATCGGCCAGGCGCAGGCGCGGGCCAATCTTTCCGTCTTCATCGAGGCGGCCAAATCGCGCGGCGAGGCGCTGGACCATGTGCTGTTTGCCGGCCCCCCGGGCCTTGGCAAGACCACGCTGGCGCAGATCATGTCGCGCGAGCTTGGGGTCGGCTTTCGCGCCACCTCCGGTCCCGTAATCGCCAAGGCGGGCGACCTTGCCGCGCTTCTGACCAACCTTGAGGAGCGCGACGTCCTCTTCATCGACGAGATCCATCGCCTTAATCCGGCGGTGGAGGAAATCCTCTACCCCGCCATGGAGGATTTCCAGCTCGACCTTATCATCGGCGAGGGGCCGGCGGCGCGCTCGGTGCGGATCGATCTTGCCAAGTTCACGCTTGTTGGCGCCACCACCCGCGCGGGGCTGCTGACCACGCCGCTGCGCGACCGATTTGGTATTCCCGTTCGGCTCAACTTCTATACGGTCGAGGAGCTCGATCTCATCGTCACGCGGGGCGCGCGCGTTCTTGGCCTTGCCATGAATCCCGACGGCGCCCGTGAGATCGCCCGCCGGGCCCGTGGCACGCCGCGCATCGCTGGGCGGCTCCTGCGGCGCGTGCGCGATTTCGCCTCGGTCGCCGGGGCGGAGGTGGTGGACCGGGCCGTCGCCGACAAGGCGCTGCGGCAGCTGGAAGTGGATGACGCCGGTCTCGACGCGCTTGACCGGCGCTATATGTCTGTCATCGCGCACAACTATGGTGGCGGACCCGTCGGCGTGGAGACCATCGCGGCGGCTTTGTCCGAACCCCGTGACGCGCTCGAAGAGATCATCGAGCCCTACCTCATCCAACAGGGGCTCATCCAGCGCACGCCGCGCGGACGCATGCTGACGATCCATGCCTTCAGACACCTCGGGCTGACGCCGCCACCTTCCCAAGGGGCGCAGATGCCGCTGTTCGACCAGGGCGGCGATGACTGAACTGGCAGGCCGTACGCATGAGCTGACCATCCGCGTCTATTGGGAAGACACCGACGCGGGCGGCATCGTTTATCACGCCAACTATCTCAACTTTATGGAGCGCGGGCGCACCGAACTCCTGCGTGATCTCGGCTTGGGGCAGGGGGGCTTGCAGGCACGCGAAGGCATGACCTTCGTGGTGCGGCGCATGGACATCGTCTTCGATCGTCCGGCGGTGCTGGACGACCTTCTCACCGTGGAGACATTCGTGGCCGAGATTGGCGGCGCCTCCATGACGCTGTCCCAGCGCGTTCTCAGGGATGGTGCTGTTCTCGCCAGCGCCAGTGTGATCATCGTGGCGATCGCCGAGGGCAAGCCGAGGCGTATTCCCCCTGAGGTGCGGAAGCTGTTCCTGCGGGACGGTTGATCCCGAGCGGCCATCACGTCGCAACGGATCGTGATACAGAAAGCATTGTGCTGATCTCCGCCTCGGGCATATTGCTCCCCTCTTTCCGGGCGAAGCCAGCCGGCAGTTCCGTCGACCCCTCCGCTTGCGCCGCATCACGTCTTAAGGTTTCGCCATGACTTCTCAAGCCGCCGGGCCGCATCCGGGCTTAGGCTTCCGTCAATTCATCGCATTGGTTGCCTCTCTGATGGCCATCAATGCTCTGTCCATCGATATCATGCTGCCGGCGCTGCCGCAGATCGGCGACGCGCTCTCGGTCGACACCGAGAACCATCGTCAGTGGATCGTCACCGCTTATCTGCTCGGCTTTGGTGGTGCGCAGATCATCTATGGGCCGATTTCCGACCGCTATGGCCGCAAGCGGATCCTCCTGATCGGGCTCGCTGTCTTCGTTCTTGCCAGCATCGCCGCGATCTTCGCGTCGTCCTTTGAAGCCATGATCGCGGCGCGGGCGGTTCAGGGCATCGGCATCGCCGCCACACGTGTGCTGGTCATCTCGATCGTCCGCGACTGCTACTCCGGCCGCAAGATGGCGCGCGTCATGTCGCTCGCCTTCATCGTCTTCGTCGCCGTTCCGGTGCTGGCGCCGTCCATCGGGCAGTTCGTCCTGTTGATCGCGCCCTGGCGCTGGATCTTCGTGATCCTCTCTATCGCTGGTGTCGGCATCACGCTGTGGGTCATCGCCAAGCTGCCGGAGACGCTGCATGCGGAAAATCGTCTGCCGCTGTCCTTCGGCGGGTTGAAGTATGCCTTCATGCTTGTCGTCACCAATCGGCTGGCGGTGGGCTACATGATGGCGGTGACGATGATGATGGGCGGGCTATTCGGCTTCGTGAACTCCGCCCAGCAGATCTTCTTCACCGCGCTCGACGCCGCCGACGTCTTCACGCTTGTCTTCGCCGCCATTGCCATCTTCATGGGCGCGTCGTCGTTTCTCAATGCCAGCATCGTCGAGCGCCTCGGGTCGCGCCTCGTCTCCCATTCGGCGCTCTTCGGCTATATCTTCTTTGGCACCGTCCACCTTTTCGTGGCGCTTCTCGGCTATGAGAACATCTGGACGTTCTGGCTGCTGCAGTCCGGCCTCATGTTCTGCTTTGGTCTGCTGGTGTCGAACTTCAATTCCATGGCCATGGAGCCGCTCGGCCATGTCGCCGGTACCGCCTCATCGGTGATGGGCTTCTTCACCACGCTGGGCGGCGCGCTGCTCGGGGCCTATGTCGGCCAGCACTTCGACGGCACGGTGGTGCCCTTTACGCTGGGCCTCACACTGTTCGGCTTCGGCGCGCTCGCCATGGTGCTGTTTGCTGAGCGGGGCAGGCTGTTTCGGGCCCATCACGCGCCGGTACACTGACCGGCGCCGGGCCGGTTCTAGCGGCCGATCCTCGCCATCATCGATCGCAAGGCGGCGGGCTCGATGAAGGCGATGGCGACACGGGTGCTGCAGCCCCTGTTTTCGCGCAGGACCGCGCCGGTCACGCCCCAGACTTCCAGTTGGCCGTCCACCAGCGAGGCAACGGGCCCGCCGCTGTCGCCGCGGCAGGCTTTCGCGCCGCCGGCCGAGCCGAGGGCGATGGTCGCGCCGCGCTGAAGCAGCGCGATGCCGCCGACCGGCGCGATGCGCAGGCCGAAGGCACCGCCGCCACCGACGCCGGCGCCAGCGATATAGGAGGAGCCGGCCTTGGCTCGCGACCGGACATCGCCGGCAACCGCGATGGGGGCTGCATCGCCGCCCAGGGGGCGGGAGAGGCGGACCAGCGCCATATCGGCGGCGATCTCGCGCTGCCGTGTCTCGGGGCTGCCGGGTTGGCGCCACCAGCCGGCGACGTGATCGGGATGAAAGACCACGCTGCGCGCCGTCACCGGTGCGCCGGGGCGGCCATCGGCCATGAAGCCGACGACGACGGTATGCTCCGGCCGTTCGGCCACCTCCAGGCAATGGCCTGCGGTCAGCACAAGGTCGGGAGCGATGAGGATGCCCGTGCAGTCGGAGACCCGGGCCTTGCCGCTGGCGAGCGGCTGGACCGACTGGATGGCGACGGTGGAACGGCGCAGGGCATGGTCGGCGCGGGCGGGATATCCGCCATCCAGCGCCTTGGCTGAACCTGCGGCCAGAAGGAAAGAAGCTGCAAAAAGAAACCAGGAACGCGGCATATGGGCACCTTACAAACAAGGTTAAGGCGCCCTTAACCTTGACGCGCGATTAAGAGATGTTGCGACTGCTCCGAACGCCGCAGTTTCAACACATTGGGAAGCGACCTAGCGCTCGCAGCCGTCATTAAGGTTTTTCGGCGCACGCGGGAAGAGGCGCGCGCCAGACATGATGGTGACCGGTGTGAGGGCAGGACCCACACGGATATGTTTTTGAACGCGGAGATCGGATAAATGGAGCCCGCAGCGGTTGCTCAAACCGCGATCGGCGCAGCGAATGCGGACATGTCCCTGTGGGGGCTGTTCCTTCAAGCGCATTTCATCGTCAAGTTCGTCATGATCGGCCTGGTCATCGCATCAGTCTGGTGCTGGGCGATCATCGTCGACAAGACCATGCTGTACGCTCGCACGCGCCGGCAGATGGACCGTTTCGAAAAAGTGTTCTGGTCCGGCCAGAGCCTTGAGGAACTCTATCGCTCGCTGGCAAACCGGCCGAACACGTCCATGGCGGCTGTCTTCGTCGCGGCCATGCGCGAGTGGAAGCGCTCCTTCGAGGGCGGCGGCCGCGCCATCGGCACGCTCAATCAGCGGATCGACAAGGTGCTCGACGTGACCATCCAGCGCGAGTTGGAACGGCTGGAGACGCGCCTCCTGGTGTTGGCGACGGTTGGTTCCGCCGGGCCCTTCATCGGCCTTTTCGGGACTGTCTGGGGCATCATGTCGAGCTTCCAGTCGATCGCGGCTTCGAAGAACACCAGCCTTGCCGTGGTGGCGCCTGGTATCGCCGAGGCGCTTTTTGCGACGGCGCTGGGCCTCCTCGCGGCCATTCCGGCGGTGATCTTTTATAACAAGTTCGCGAGTGAGGTGGCCAAACAGGGCGCGCGGCTGGAAGGCTTCGCCGATGAATTTTCCGCGATCCTGTCGCGCCAGATCGACGAGCGAGCCTGACCCATGGGCATGAGCGGTCCGGGCGGTGGCGGTGGAGGCGGCAGCAGGCGGCGCAGGTCGCGCCGCAGGGCCGCCGTCATGTCGGAAATCAACGTGACGCCCTTCGTGGACGTCATGCTGGTGCTGCTCATCATCTTCATGGTGGCGGCGCCCATGCTGACCGTCGGCGTTCCCATCGACCTGCCGGAAAGCCAGGCCGAAGCGCTGAACCAGGAGAAGGAGCCTCTCACGATTTCCGTGAACGGTCAGGGCGAAATCTTCCTGCAGGATACGAAGGTTACAGCCGAGGAGGTGGTTCCTCGCCTCATTGCGATCACGAATGCCGGTTACGAGGAGCGCATCTACGTTCGAGGTGATCGCAGCGTGAATTACGGACAGGTGATGCAGGTGATGGGCGCGATCTCGGGCGCGGGTTTCCGCCGTGTCGCGCTTGTGACCGAGCAGGCGCAAGGAGGCTGATGCCATGCCGCCCGTGCGTCCTGGGATGGTTGTCTCTGTCGCGGCCCATACGGTCGTCCTGACCTGGGGGCTGATCAGCTTCGGTAACGCCGTGCCGAACAACGCTCCTCCCATGCCCGCGCTTCCGGTGGAGCTTCTCACCACTGAAGAGTTCAATCAGATCACCAAGGGTGAGCTGAAGTCCAAGGACGTCTCCAAGCCGAAGCAGAAGGTGGAGAAGGTCGAGCCCGTCAAGCGTGATCCGAAGCCGGATGCGCCTGTCGCCAAGCAGGATGTGAAGCCCAACAACACCGAGCCGCCGAAGCAGGCTGATGCTCCCAAGCCGGAGCCCAAGCCCGCCCCGGAGACGGCCAAGGCGGAGCCCGCTCCGCCTGCGCCCAAGCCCGAACCCCCGAAACAGGCCGAGGCCAAGGCGCCCGAGCCGACCCCGCAGCCGGAAAAGCCGAAGACGGCCGAAAAGCCGCCGGTGCCGACACCGCCGAAACGGCCGGAGCCGCCCAAGAAGGTGGCCAAGGCCGAGCCCAAGCCAAAGGCGGCAGAGGAAAAGCCGAAGAAGCCGGAACGCGAGTTCAACCCGGACGCGATCAGCGCCCTGCTGGACAAACGCGCACCCTCGCGCACGGAACGTTCGGGCGACGAGATCTCGCAGACGGCGTCCCTTGGCACCGCCACCGGCGAGGCATCGCGCCTGTCCGTCAATGAGCTCCAGGCACTGGTCTCAGCCATCAGCAATCAGATTCGCCCAAACTGGAACATTCCCATCGGCGCTCAGGGCGCATCCGATCTCCTGGTCGTGGTGCGCTTCCAGCTCAACCAGGACGGAACGCTGAGCGGCAACCCGCAGGTGGTCAACAATTCGGCTAACCCCTTCTTCTCGGCGGCTGCGGATTCGGCCCTTCGTGCAGTCTACCTCAGCGCGCCGTTCCAGGATCTACCCGCGGCCTCCTACGAGCAGTGGCGGGATGTTCAGATTACGCTCAATCCCAGCCAGATGCTCGGCGGCTAAAGGGTTTCCGCTGGCCCTCAGACCTTGATTTCGGAGATACGAATGCCATCGCTGACGCATAAGCTTCGCAGCACAATGGTTCTGACGGCTCTGGCCGTCGGTGGTCTGTTCACGCTTCCGGCCCATGCCCAGCTTCAGGTGGAGATCACGGAAGGCCAGGTGCGGCCCTTGCCGATCGCCATCACCAATTTCGTTGCCGGTACGGGCAGCGAGGGCGAAGTCGCCATGCAGATCTCCCAGGTGGTGGAAGCGGATCTGCGCCGTTCCGGCCTGTTTGCCCCCATCGATCGCGCCGCCTTCGTTGAAAATATCGTCAACATCGATCAGCCGCCTCGGTTCGGCGACTGGCGCATCATCAATGCCGAATCCCTGGTCACCGGACGGGTCACGCGGGAAGGGGATGGCCGTCTTCGCGCGGAGTTTCGCCTTTGGGACGTGCTGCGCGGCACGCAGATCACCGGCCAGCAGTATTTCACCTCCGCTGAAAACCATCGTCGCGTGGCACATCTCATCGCCGATGAGATCTACGAGCGCATGACCGGCGAGAAGGGCTATTTTGATACCCGCATCGTTTTCGTCGATGAATCCGGTCCGAAGAGCAAGCGCGTGAAGCGTCTCGCCATCATGGATCAGGACGGGGTAGGGGTGCGCTACCTGACGCGCGGCGAGGACCTGGTGCTGACACCGCGATTCAGCCCGACCAGTCAGGAAATCACCTATATGTCCTTCGCCGGCGGCCAGCCGCGGGTCTATCTCCTCAACATCGAGACGGGCCAGCGCGAGATCGTCGGCAATTTTCCCGGCATGACGTTCAGCCCGCGCTTCTCACCCGATGGCCAGCGCGTGATCCTCAGCCTGCAGCAGGGCGGCAATTCCAACATCTTCACAATGGATCTGCGCTCCCGCGCCACCACGCGCCTGACCGATACGCCGGCCATCGATACCGCGCCATCCTTTTCGCCCGACGGCAGCCGCATCGTCTTTGAATCCGATCGCGGTGGTCGGCAGCAGCTCTATGTCATGGGTGCCGACGGATCCTCGCAGCAGCGGATCTCCTTCGGCGACGGTTCCTATTCCACGCCGGTCTGGTCGCCGCGCGGCGACCTGATCGCCTTCACCAAGCAGGCCGGCGGCAAATTCTCCATCGGCGTGATGCGGCCCGATGGGTCCGGCGAGCGCATCCTGACCGAGGGCTTTCACAATGAGGGGCCCACCTGGGCGCCGAACGGCCGTGTGCTGATGTTCTTCCGCGACAGCGGCGGTGGCGGCGGACCGCATCTCTACTCCATCGACATCACCGGCCACAATGAGCAGCGCGTTCCGACGCCATCCTTCGCCTCGGATCCGGCCTGGTCGCCGCCGCTCAGCTGAAAGCTGTGAATCCGCGCATGATCGCGGCAAATATTTACTGAATGACTCGAAATTGCCGCGATTCGCCCAGAGTTTGGCAACGCTCACTTAACCATGGACCGGTTACGGTTCGCGCGTCCGATGGGGACACGAGGAGTTTGAAAGATGTCGCGTACCTCGGTTATGCGTCGCGGCAAGCTTGCCGCCGCCTTTGGCCTGGCCCTGCTTGCCGTTGCCTGTGCCAAGAACAATCAGGCCGGTGGGCCCGGTGCCGGCCTCGGCGGTAGCGCCGGTACGCCGGGTAGCCAGCAGGATTTCGTCGTCAATGTCGGCGATCGCGTCTTCTTCGAGACCGATTCCACCGATCTGACGCCGCAGGCCCGCGCTACGCTGGACAAGCAGGCGCAGTGGCTCAACCGTTACGGCAATTATCCTGTGACGGTCGAAGGTCATGCCGACGAGCGCGGCACCCGTGAATATAACCTCGCGCTCAGCGCCCGCCGCGCCCAGGTCGTTCGAGACTATCTCGCGGCGCGCGGCGTCAACCCGGGCCGGCTGCGCACGATCTCCTACGGTAAGGAACGGCCGGTCGCGGTCTGTGACGACATTTCCTGCTGGTCGCAGAATCGCCGTGGCGTGACTGTTCTCGGCGGCGCCGCCGGAAGCTGACGAGGCGGTCTTTCCGCCATCCAGCCGATCTTCTGCACCCTCGTTTCCTAGCGGAGACGAGGGTGTTTTCGTTGTCGCGCGGGTGTGCCAGCCTGCTCACAAAGCTCTGAAGCCACGGCCCAAATAAAGCCCCAGTCTCACAGTCTTTCTGCCGGCATCTTATTGCCGGACCTCCGGATTGCGCATATTGCGACATATATTCGTGGACTTGTCCGCGAAGAGCTTGAGGGTTTGACTATGACCGCTGCTTATCTGTCCCGCTCTCTTGTTGCCGGCGCCATGCTGGCGGCAACGCTTGTGCCCGCCGGTGCACAATCCTGGCCTGGACAGCCGCAGCAACCGATGCAGCAGCAGGGATCGGCGGCCGACCTCAGCCTGCGGCTCAACCAGCTGGAAAACCAGATCCGGCAAATGAACGGCCGGCTGGAGCAGCTGGAGCATCAGAACCGGCAGCGCCAGGAACAGTTGAGCCGTGGCGGAGCGCAGGGCGGAGGACAGGCTCCCGCCGGAGCGCCGCAGCGCAGCGGACAGGCTATGCCGCCGGCGCCGATGCCTCCGCAGAATTCCGCGACTCCGACCGGGCCGGGGGCGCCCCCGCGCAATCTCGGCACATTGCCGGCAGGCGGTGCCGGCGGAAACAGCGGTCCCTTGAACCTCGCACCTCCCGGTGTGGGTGCGGGCACCGGCGGCGGCGTCAACAATACGCCGGCCGGCGTCGCGCCCATCGCCGCGCCGACCAACAGCCCGGATGATGAGTTCGCCCTGGCGTCAGGCTTCCTGCAGCGCAAGGACTATGAACTGGCAGAGGTGTCTTTCCGCCAGTTCACCGAGGCACATCCACAGGACCGCCGGGTGGGTGAGGCGCTTTACGGTCTCGGCGAGAGCTTTTACCAGCGCGGCCAGCACCGCGATGCCATCGAACCGTTTCTCAATGTGGTGACGGACCATGGGGATTCATCCAAGGCGCCGGAAAGCCTGCTGCGGCTGGGTCAGTCGCTGGCGCAGATCGGTGAAAAGGAAAACGCTTGCGCGACCTTCGCGGAAATCGACCGCAAGTATCCCCGCGCCACCAACACCAAGGCACAGGGCGCGCGCGAGCGCCAGCGCCTCGGCTGCTGACATCATTGAGCGCGGCGGAGCCTTCAGATCCTGTCGAGCCGCAGGAGGCCGCGCGGCTTTTCGAGCCTCTGGCGGGCGTTTCTGTGCTTGTGGCGCTGTCGGGCGGCGCGGATTCCGTCGCGCTTCTCTGGCTGCTGTGGCGCTGGGGAGGAGCCGGACGGCTGATCGCTGCCACGGTGGATCATGGTCTGCGCGAGGGCAGCCACGACGAGGCGGTGCGAGCCGGAGCTTTTGCGGCCAGTCTCGATGTGCCGCATGCGATCCTGTCCTGGCGGGGCAATAAACCTGAAACAGGCATCGAAGCCGAGGCACGTGCCGCACGCTATGCGCTGCTGGAGCAGCATATGGCCGTGGAGGGGGCGGGCTGGCTGGTCACGGCTCATACCCTGGACGATCAGGCCGAGACCGTGCTGCTGAGGCTGGCCGCGGGATCAGGCCCGTCCGGCCTCCGCGGCATGCGAAGGCTTGTGAAACGTTCCAATGGAATCATGCACTTGCGGCCACTTTTGCAGGTTCCGAAGTCGCGACTTGTGAAAGTGATTCAAGAGCGGGGCATCCCATGGAGCGAGGATCCCATGAACGCCGATCCGGCGTTCGCACGGGCGCGGCTGCGGCGGTCCATGGATGTGCTGGCCCGGGAAGGACTGACAAACAAACGCCTGGCTATCCTGGCGCAGCGTATGGGCCGAATGGATGAGGCCGTCGAAGCAGCGGTTGATCAGGCCTGGGCGCGCCATGTCAGCGGGACGGGCGGGGATTTCCGCATCGCGGCGGAGGCATTCGGCTTGCCGGAGGAGATCACACTGCGTCTGCTGCGGCGGGCGCTGGCCTCGAACGAGGACATTTTGTCCTTGCGCCTCGATCGCCTGGAAGCTCTTGCCGGTGCCCTCCGAGATGCCTTTCACGAGGGAGCGAGCCTGGTGAAAACCTTGGCAGGAATGAGGGTTGCGCTGACACGCAACGAGTTGCGCATCACACCGGCGCCGCCGCGCAGGCCGCGTTCACCCTCGTGAAGTGATTGTTTGGTAGGGTTCCATCACTTGGCAAGGGGCGGCAGCGCCCCTACATTTGCCACAGACGAGATGGACATTCCTGAGGATCCGTCTCTAGGTCGGGAAACACTATGAATCCGAATTTCCGGAATCTGGCCCTGTGGGTCATCATCGTCCTGCTTCTGCTGGCGCTGTTCACGCTCTTCCAGAGTCCGAGCCAGCGCGGCGGCACCAATGACATCGCCTTCTCGCAGTTCCTCACCGAGGTGGACAACGGCCGTGTGCGCGATGTCATCATCGAGGGGCCGAACCTGCAGGGCACTTTCGTGGATGGCCGCCAGTTCCGCACCTATGCGCCCAACGACCCAAGCATGGTCGAACGGCTCTATGGCAAGGGCGTCACCGTCACCGCGCGCCCCCCGCAGGACAGCGTCCCCTGGTTCATCAGCCTCCTGATCTCCTGGCTGCCGTTCCTCGCGCTGATCGGCGTGTGGATCTTCCTGTCGCGGCAGATGCAGGGCGGCGCGGGCAAGGCCATGGGCTTCGGCAAATCCAAGGCAAAGCTTCTGACGGAAGCCCATGGGCGCGTTACCTTCGATGACGTAGCCGGCGTGGAAGAGGCGAAGGATGACCTGCATGAGATCGTGGAGTTCCTGCGCGATCCGCAGAAGTTCCAGCGGCTCGGCGGCCGTATTCCCCGCGGTGTGCTGCTCGTCGGCCCTCCCGGCACCGGTAAGACGCTGATCGCACGCGCCGTCGCCGGCGAGGCGAATGTGCCCTTCTTCACCATCTCCGGTTCGGACTTCGTCGAGATGTTCGTCGGCGTCGGCGCCAGCCGTGTCCGCGACATGTTCGAGCAGGCCAAGAAGAACGCGCCCTGTATCATCTTCATCGACGAAATCGACGCGGTCGGCCGCCATCGTGGCGCCGGTCTCGGCGGCGGCAACGATGAGCGTGAGCAGACGCTGAACCAGCTCCTGGTGGAGATGGACGGCTTTGAGGCCAACGAAGGCATCATCATCATCGCCGCCACCAACCGTCCCGATGTGCTCGACCCCGCGCTGTTGCGTCCGGGCCGTTTTGACCGGCAGGTGGTTGTCCCCAACCCCGACATCGTCGGCCGCGAGCGCATCCTCAAGGTTCATGTCCGCAAGGTGCCGCTGGCTCCCGACGTTGACCTCAAGACCCTTGCACGCGGCACCCCCGGCTTCTCCGGCGCCGATCTCATGAACCTCGTCAACGAGGCTGCCCTCATGGCCGCCCGCCGTTCGAAGCGCATGGTGACGCACCAGGAGTTCGAGGACGCGAAGGACAAGATCATGATGGGTGCGGAGCGCCGCACGCTCGTCATGACCGAGGAAGAAAAGCGGCTGACAGCCTATCACGAGGCGGGCCACGCCGTGGTGGCGCTCAATGTGCCGGCGACCGATCCGGTGCACAAGGCGACCATCATTCCGCGCGGCCGCGCCCTCGGCATGGTCATGCAACTGCCCGAGCGGGACAAGCTGTCCATGTCCTACGAGCAGATGACCTCACGTCTTGCCATCCTCATGGGCGGCCGCGTGGCCGAGGAGATGATCTTCGGTCATGACAAGGTGACCTCGGGCGCTCAGAGCGACATCGATCAGGCGACGCGCCTGGCCCGGGCCATGGTGACCCGCTGGGGCTTCTCCAAGGAGCTCGGCAAGGTGGCCTATGGCGAGAACCAGGAGGAAGTGTTCCTCGGCCACTCCGTGTCTCGCCAGCAGAATGTGTCCGAGGCGACGGCCCAGAAGATCGACAATGAGGTCCGGCGTCTCGTGGAAGAGGGCTACCAGGAAGCGTCTCGGATTCTCACCGAGAGCCAGGAGTCTCTCGAAAACCTGGCTAAGGGGCTTATCGAATACGAGACTCTGACGGGCGAGGAGATCATCGGATTGCTCGCTGGCAAGCCGCCGGTGCGCGACGCCGACGAGCCGCCGGCCCCGCGCGGCTCGGCTGTGCCCTCGACCGGCAAGGCCCGCCCCAAGCCGACCGGTGACAGCGGCCTGGAGCCGCAACCCCAGGCTTGATTCAAAGCCAGATCCGGAAAACGGCGCCGTGGCAGCACGGCGCCGTTTCTCGTTTCCCGTGCACTGGAAACAATCTTTAAATTTTTGTGACGCCATCTTGCATGGTTTCGCGCTATCCATCAGCGAGCTTTCGCCAGGATCTCTAGACACATGACCCGCAAGTATTTCGGCACAGACGGTATTCGCGGCCGCGCCAACAAGTTTCCCATCACGCCTGACCTGGCGATGAAGGTGGGCATGGCGGCAGGGACGATCTTCCGCAACGGCCACCATCGCCACCGCGTCGTCATTGGCAAGGACACCCGTCTGTCCGGCTACATGATCGAGCAGGCGCTGACGTCGGGCTTTCTGTCGGTGGGGATGGACGTGATCCTTCTGGGGCCCATGCCGACCCCGGCGGTGGCCATGCTGACGCGCTCCATGCGCGCCGATCTCGGCGTCATGATCTCAGCCTCCCATAACCCCTATGCGGACAACGGCATCAAGCTGTTCGGACCGGATGGCTACAAGCTGTCCGATGAGGTGGAGGGCGAGATCGAGACCCTCATCGAATCGGACCTTACGCCTAAGTTGGCCGACAGCGACCAACTCGGCCGCGCACGCCGCATCGAGGAAGCTTCGGGCCGCTATATCGAATTTGCCAAACGGACCCTGACCCGCGCCGTTTCGTTCGAAGGCATGCGGGTTGTGGTCGACTGCGCCAATGGCGCGGCCTATCGCGCCGCGCCGGAAGCCCTGTGGGAGCTGGGGGCCGAAGTCATCGCCATCGGCGTGGAACCCGATGGCTTCAACATCAACCGCGACGTTGGTTCGACCGCTCCTGATGCCCTGGCCCGAAAGGTTCATGAGACGCGGGCCGACATCGGCATCGCGCTCGACGGTGACGCTGACCGCGTGCTCCTGGTGGACGAGAAGGGGCAGCTCATCGACGGCGACCAGCTCATGGCGGTGGTGGCGGAAAGCTGGGCGGACGATGGCCGCCTGTCGAAGCCCGGCATCGTCGCGACCATCATGTCCAATCTCGGCCTTGAGCGGCATCTCGGCAGCCGTGGCCTGACGCTGGTACGGACGCCCGTGGGCGATCGTTATGTGTCCGAGCAGATGCGGGCTCAGGGATACAACGTCGGCGGCGAGCAGTCCGGCCATATCATCCTGTCCGATTACGCCACGACGGGGGATGGCCTGGTCGCGGCACTTCAGGTGCTGAGCATGGTCAAGAAGCTCGACCGTCCGGTATCGGAGGTCTGTCGCCGCTTTGAGCCTCTGCCGCAGGTCCTGAAGAACGTGCGCTACAAGAAGGGCGGCCAGCCGCTGGAGCGTGCCGAAGTGCAGAAGGCCATCACTGATGCGACGGCGCGGCTCGGTGAGCGCGGGCGCCTTGTGATTCGGCCTTCGGGAACCGAACCCGTCATCCGCGTGATGGGTGAGGCGGATGATCCGGCGCTGGTTGAAACCGCCGTCAACGATGTCGTCAGCGCGCTCTCCGGCACTGCCGCCTGAGCATTTTTGGTTAATCACGCACGAAGATTGGTGACGCGGCGTTAAGGTTAAGAGGTTTTTAAGCAAGACAGTGGATTGTCCCGAAAGAGGACTCTTTCCGTGCGGGGCGCGGAAATCTTTCGGGGATGAATTCACATGCTACGTTTCACCGCCGCGCTTCTCGGAATTTCCGTTGCCGCCGCTGTCGTGCCCGTCGCCAAGGCGGCGGACCTGCCGCCTGCGCCGATCATCGCTCCGCCAGTGGAAGACATGAGCGGCTGGTACCTGCGGGGGCATATCGGCATCAGCAGCCAGCGGGTGCGCAAGCTCGACAATGCGCTGTTCGACGACACGGTGATCGTGTCGGAGAAGGACTTCGACGAATCAGTCTTCTTCGGCGGCGGCGTCGGCTACCAGCTCAATCGCTGGGTGCGCTTCGACGTGACGGCGGAATATCGGCACGACAGCGACTTTGACGGCTTCGACAGCTATTCCGGCTTCGGCGGCGGCACCAACGACTACCGCGCCAAGAAGAAGGAATATCTGTTCCTCGCCAACGCCTATGTGGACATCGGCACCTGGTATGGCATCACGCCTTACGTCGGCGCGGGCATCGGCGCGACGCGGCTGTCAATCGGCGATCTGACCGACGTCAACGAGGTCACCGGCGGCGGCGGCTATGCCGGAACCGAGCACGAGTGGAACCTCGCCTGGGCGCTCTATGCCGGCTTCGGCTACCAGCTGACCCAGAACTGGACCCTGGACCTCGGCTACCGCTACCTCAATCTCGGCGATGGCCGCACCGGCGACATCATCAATTTCGATGGCACCAACGCGGTCTACAATCCTCTGGAGTTCAAGGACGTCAGCAGCCACGACTTCATGATCGGCCTGCGCTATCGCTTCGGCGGCTCGCCCGCGCCCATGTTCGGCGACGAAGAACCGCTCTTCGCCAAGTTCTGATCCAGGTTTCGTCAAACCTTCAAGGCCGGGCCATCGCCCGGCCTTTTTAGTTTGTTCATTGCGTTCGGCGCGGGTGGCGCGCCGAGGGGAGGGCCTCCTTGACAGCGCCGCTGGAGAGGAGTAGCGCCATCCGTGGGACACCTTCCCCCAACGGAAGGCGCCTATCTGAAAGGATAGCCAACATGACGACTGCAAAGCCGGGCACGATGCCCGCGAATCCGAAGTTTTCTTCCGGCCCCTGCGCAAAGCGCCCCGGCTGGTCTCTCCAATCCCTTCACGACGCACTGCTCGGCCGGTCTCACCGCGCCAAGCCAGGCAAGGCAAAGCTCAAGCTCGCGATCGATCTGACGCGCGAGATCCTCGGCGTGCCTGATGACTACCGCATCGGCATCGTTCCGGCCTCCGACACCGGCGCCGTTGAAATGGCCATGTGGTCGATGCTTGGCGCACGCGGCGTCGACATGCTCGCCTGGGAAAGCTTCGGCGAAGGCTGGGTCACCGACGTGGTGAAGCAGCTCAAGCTGCAGGATGCCCGGATCATCAAGTCGGGCTATGGCGAGCTTCCCGATCTTTCCACCGTCGACAGCAAGGCCCGCGACGTCGTCTTTACCTGGAACGGCACGACCTCGGGCGTGCGCGTGCCCAATGCCGACTGGATCGCGGCCGACCGCGAGGGCATCACCATCTGCGATGCAACCTCGGCGGCCTTCGCGCAGGACCTCGACTGGGCCAAGCTCGATGTGGTGACCTTCTCCTGGCAGAAGGTGCTCGGCGGGGAGGCGGCCCATGGCATGCTGATCCTCAGCCCGAAGGCTGTTCAGCGTCTGGAAAGCTATACGCCGGCCTGGCCTCTGCCGAAGATCTTCCGCATGACCAAGGGCGGCAAGCTGATCGAAGGCATCTTCGTCGGCGAGACCATCAACACGCCCTCCATGCTCTGCGTCGAGGACTACATCGACGCCCTCAACTGGGCCAAGAACATCGGCGGCGGACGCGCGCTCATCGAACGCGCCAATGCCAACACCAAGGTGCTGGCCGACTGGGCGGCCAAGACCGACTGGGTCGACTTCCTGGCAGCCGATCCGGCGATCCGCTCCAACACCTCAGTCTGCATGAAGATCGTCGATCCCGCCGTCACGGCGCTTCCCGACGAGGCCCAGGCCGCCTTCGCCAAATCGCTGGCCTCCACGTTGGAGAAGGAAGGCGTGGCGCTCGACATCGGCGCTTATCGCGATGCGCCTCCCGGCCTTCGCATCTGGTGCGGCTCCACCGTGGAGACGTCGGACATCAAGGCGCTGACGCCGTGGCTCGACTGGGCGTTCGCCAACGCGAAGTCCGAACTCGCCACCGCCTGATCGTTCTTCCGCATGGCCGGCACCATCCGGCCATGCTTTCCGATCCCGAAGATTTTTGCCTTGAACCGACCGGCCTGGCGCCGGGATCGCATCACCACATTTTCGAGGAGCAGCCGTTATGGCACCCAAAGTACTCATCTCCGACAAGATTTCCCCCGCAGCTGTGCAGATCTTCAAGGATCGCGGCGTCGACGTCACCTATGAGCCCGACCTCGGCAAGGACAAGGAAAAGCTCGCCGCCGTCATCGGCCAGTATGACGGCCTCGCGATCCGCTCGGCGACCAAGGCCACCGACAAGATCATTGCCGCCGCCACAAATCTGAAGGTGATCGGCCGCGCCGGCATCGGCGTCGATAACGTCGATATCCCGGCGGCAACCGCCAAGGGCATCATCGTGATGAACACGCCTTTCGGCAATTCCATCACGACCGCCGAACATGCCATCGCCATGATGTTCGCGCTGGCCCGCGAGCTTCCCGCCGCCGACGCCTCCACCCAGGCCGGTAAGTGGGAAAAGAACCGCTTCATGGGCGTCGAGATCACCGCCAAGACGCTTGGCGTCATCGGTTGCGGCAACATCGGCTCCATCGTCGCCGAGCGCGGTATCGGCCTGAAGATGAAGGTCATCGCCTTCGACCCGTTCCTGTCGCCGGAGCGCGCGCGGGAGATGGGCGTGGAAAAGGTCGAGCTGGACGAGCTTCTGGCTCGGGCCGACTTCATCACCCTGCACACGCCGCTCACCGACAAGACCAAGAACATCCTGTCGGCGGAAAGCCTTGCCAAGACCAAGAAGGGCGTCCGCATCATCAACTGCGCCCGTGGCGGCCTCGTCGACGAGGTGGCGCTTCGCGCCGCGCTCGACAGCGGCCATGTCGCCGGTGCGGCATTCGACGTCTTCGTGACGGAGCCGGCTACCGAGAACGTGCTGTTCGGCCACCCGAACGTCATCGCCACACCGCACCTCGGCGCCTCCACCAATGAAGCGCAGGAGAACGTGGCTCTCCAGGTTGCCGAGCAGATGGCGGATTATCTGGTGCGCGGCGCGATCACCAATGCGATCAACTTCCCGTCCATCTCGGCCGAGGAAGCTCCGCGCCTGAAGCCTTTCGTGGAACTGGCTG
Source organism: Agaricicola taiwanensis (assembly GCF_014635245.1). Lineage (GTDB taxonomy): Bacteria > Pseudomonadota > Alphaproteobacteria > Rhizobiales > Methylopilaceae > Agaricicola > Agaricicola taiwanensis. The sequence continues at coordinate 93,280 of NZ_BMCP01000002.1, forward strand.
AAAAGCTCGGCTCATTCGCCGGGCAGCTCACCGAGACGGGCCTCAAGGGCATCCGTATCGAATATGAGGGTGCCGTTGCGGACATGAACACCCGCGCGCTCACCTCGGCTGCGGTGGCAGGCGTGCTGCGCCCCATGCTGTCGGACGTCAACATGGTGTCCGCTCCGGCTGTCGCGCGTGAGCGCGGCATAGCTATCGAAGAGGTGCGCCGTGAGGCATCCGCCAATTACGAGAGCGCGATCAAGCTGGTGATCCAGACCGAGAAGCAGAGCCGCAGCGTGACAGGCACCGTCTTTGCCGACGGCAAGCCCCGCATCATCGAGATCAAGGGCATCTCGATCGACGCCGAATTCGGTGCGTCCATGCTCTATGTCACCAACACCGACCAGCCGGGCTATATCGGCGCGCTCGGCTCCACGCTCGGCCAGGCCGGCGTCAACATCGCCACCTTCAATCTCGGTCGTACCTCCCCGGGCGGTGATGCCATCGCCATCGTGCAGGTGGATGGCCCCATCGCCAATGATGTGGTGGAGAAGGTGAAGGCGCTGCCGCAGGTGAAGCAGGCGAAAGCCCTGACGTTCTGATCGTGACCGGGCGCAGGTTGGCGCCCACCGATCCCAACGACGAAAGAGCCGGATGCGGTGATGCATCCGGCTCTTCTTGTTCGTGTCGTTCAATTCATGCGGCTGGCACGGTCGAGCCCCGCTCCATCGTCACCGAAGGCGCGGCTTGCGCGGGCAGCCGCCTGAAGCAACGGCTGTCTCATCTTCATCAGGAAGTCTTCCGTCACACGGATGCGCGGGCCGGCGAGGGTGAGGACACCGACCAGATTCTGTCCGGGAGAGAACACGGGAGCCGATATGCCCGCGGTCTCGGGATCGCGCTCACCCAGGGCCATGTAGAAGAAATCTCGTCGGATGGCGTCATAGGGCTCCCCCGCCTTGCCGGAGAAGGCGGCCAGGACCCGGCCGCCGGAACCTGATTCCAGCGGCAGCACATCGCCTTCGCGGATGCTGTAGCGGATCGGGTGCTTGGACTCGACGCGATAGAGGCAGGTCCGCAGCGCTCCCGACCTCACATAGAAGGCGACACTCTCCAGGGAGAGATCCGACAGCTCCCGCATGATCGGCAGCATGATGTCGTTGGCCGCGACCGAGCGCTGATACATGGTCCCGAGCTGAAATGCCGCTGGCCCAATGCGGTAGCGGCCATCCTCCAGCCGCTCCATGAACTGATGCTCCAGCAGCGAGACCACCAGCCGCAGGATCGTGCTCTTGTAGAGCCCCGTCCGCGCGGCAAGTTCCGCCAGGCTCAGTGACCTGTCCTTGGCTGTGAAGGCGGTCAGGATGGCAATGGCTCGGTTCAGGGCGGCAACTCCGCCGCCCGTCGCGGAGGAATCGCCGTCGGCTGCTGGTGCCATGCAAATCTCCAATCTCTTGTGTGATGACCGTAGCAGCTTGTTTTCGTTCTGTCTAACAGAACGTTATTCTTCTTGACAGAACAAAACGTCATGGGCTTACTGACGCGGCAAGGTTGGCCACGCCACCATTCAAGACGCCGTCAGGCGCTCCCAGGGAGGGAATTCCATATGGACAGACGCAGCTTTCTTCTGACCGCCGCCGCCTTCGGTGCAGCCGGCCTTCTGCCCGGCGTCTCGCCGGCTTTCGCGCAGGATATCCAGCAATTGCAGATGTTCGTGCCGGCCGCTCCCGGTGGCGGCTGGGACCAGACGGCCCGCACGATGGATCAGGTTCTGCGCAAGGAGAAGCTGATCGGCGGCGCCCAGATCACGAACGTCGGTGGCGCGGGCGGCACCGTCGGGCTGCCGCAGTTCGTCAATCAGTGGAAGGGGCGTGACAACGCCCTCATGGTCGGCGGCATGGTCATGGTGGGCAGCATCATCGCCAATCGCTCGGCCAACGACCTGAGCCAGGTGACGCCGATCGCGCGGCTGACGGGTGAGTTCGAAGCCCTGGTCGTTCCGGCGGCATCGCCCTTCAAGACAACGCAGGACTTCCTCGACGCCCTCAAAGCGGATCCGACAAAGGTGCCGGTCGCGGGCGGATCGGCAGGTGGATCCGATCACATCCTGTTTGGTCTGATCGCCAAAGCCGTCGGCGTGAAGGCAACGAGCCTGTCCTATGTGCCTTTTGCCGGCGGGGGCGAAGCTTTGGCGTCGCTGCTGGGCAATCAGGTCGCGGGCGGCATTTCCGGCTATGGAGAATTCGCCGAGCAGGTTAAGGCGGGAGGACTTCGGGTCCTCGCGATCTCGTCCGACAGCCGGCAGCCCGGCATCGATGCCCCGACGCTGAAGGAAGCCGGCGTGGACGTCGAGCTCTTCAACTGGCGCGGCGTTTTCGCTCCTCCCGGGATCACCGACGAGAACAAGTCGGCGATGATCAAGCTGATGGAGACCATGTCGGCCAGCGAGGCCTGGCAGGCCGAATGCAAGAATCGCGGCTGGACGCCCATCCTGATGACCGGCGACGATTACGACCGGTTCCTGAAGGAGGACACAGCGCGGATCGAGGCGATCCTCAAGGACCTCGGCCTGGCGTGATCGACGGGTGGGCGCGGCCAACTCCGCCGCGCTCACCTCTCTCCCCGCAATGACCCACTATATCTGGAGTGATACGATGAGCCTCAGCGATGAGCGCCGCGCCCCCGCGCGCCTTGCATTGCCCGAGCTGTCCATCGCGCTGGGCCTGATGGCCTGCGCCGGCATTGCCATATGGCAGGTCGTGGCGATCCCGGTCTCGCCCATGTACTCCAAGGTCGGACCAACAGTTTTTCCCTATATGACGAGCGCGGGGCTTGTTCTCCTGTCCCTGCTGCTCCTGATCTCGGCGGTACGGGGCGGATGGCAGCCCCAGGAAGAGAAGGACACGGCTGTCCACTGGCGATCAGTCCTGTTTGTCGCCGCCGGTCTTCTTGCCAACGTCGTTCTCATCAAGCCCCTCGGCTTCACGGCCGCATCGGTCGTCCTGTTCGTGCTCGTGTGCCATGGGTTCGGCAGCAGGCGGCCGGGACGTGATGCTCTGATCGGCCTGGTGCTTTCGCTTGCCGTCTACTTTGGCTTCGCCAAGGCGCTCGGCGTCAGCATCGGCTCCGGCTTCATCGAAAATCTGCTCGGAGGCTGACATGGAGACGCTCACCCAGCTTGCGAACGGATTTGCCGTCGCGCTCACGCCGGCGAACCTGATGTGGTGCTTGGTGGGCACGACACTCGGCACCGCCATTGGCGTGCTGCCGGGCCTGGGGCCGGCGCTCACCATCGCGCTTTTGCTGCCCATCACCTATCAGGTCGCTCCGGAAGCTTCCTTCATCCTGTTCGCGGGCATTTACTACGGCGCGATGTATGGCGGGTCGACCACATCGATCCTCCTCAACACACCAGGCGAGAGCGCGACGATTGTGACCGCGCTCGAAGGCAACCGCATGGCACGATCAGGCCGCGCGGGAGCCGCCCTCGCAACCGCAGCGATCGGCTCTTTCGTCGCCGGTCTGATCGGCACCGCAGGCGTTGCTTTCCTCGCACCCGTCGTCGTCAGTGTCGCGCTGGCCTTCGGCGCGGCGGAATATTTCGCTCTGATGGTGCTGGCCTTCGTCATGGTCTCGGCCGTGCTCGGATCATCGGCGGTGCGCGGCCTCAGCAGCCTGTTCCTCGGCTTCGTCCTCGGCATGATCGGCGTGGATCTGCAAACCGGCCAGCCGCGCTTCACCTTTGGGCTGACCGAACTGCTCGACGGGGTCAATGTGGTCGTCGCGGCTGTTGGTCTCTTCGCCGTGGGAGAGACGCTCTACATGGTTTCCCGCCTGCGCGCCGGCAAAGACGAAGTCGTACCGCTGAAGGGCTCGCTCTATATGACCGCTGCGGAATGGGGGCGCTCATGGAAGGCCTGGATCCGCGGAGCCTTCATCGGCTTTCCCATCGGCGCCATGCCCGCCGGTGGCGCTGAAATCCCCACCTTCCTGTCTTATGCCCTGGAAAAGCGGCTCTCCAAGCACAAGGAAGAGTTTGGCACGATCGGAGCCATCGAAGGCGTCGCGGGGCCGGAGGCGGCCAACAATGCATCCGCCGCCGGCGTGCTTGTCCCCATGCTGACGCTTGGCCTGCCGACTTCGGCCACGGCCGCGATCATGCTGTCGGCATTCCAGAGCTACGGCATCAGCCCCGGCCCCATGCTTTTGCAGACGCAGCCGGCGCTGGTCTGGGGCCTGATCGCCAGCCTGTTCATCGCCAATGTCGTCCTGGTGTTTCTCAACCTGCCGCTGATCGGCTTGTGGGTCCGCATGCTGCGCATTCCGGCGCCGCAGCTTTACGCGGGCATCCTGATCTTCGCCACGGTCGGAACTTACGGCATCTCGCAGTCGCCCATCGACCTCGTGGTGCTCTATGTGCTTGGAGCGATCGGCTTCGTCATGCGGCGCTATGATTTTCCCATCGCACCCGTCATCATCGGCATGATCCTCGGACCGCTTGCGGAAACGCAGTTCCGCCGCGCCATGACCATCTCCAATGGCGACTGGTCGGTCTTCTACACGCATCCGCTGTCGCTCACGCTGCTGTCCCTCGCGGCCTTTGCCTTGCTCACACCTTTTCTCTTCAGCCTGATCAGGCAGCGGCGCATGCGCGGCCTCGCGCATGTTCCCGGCGATGCCTGATACTCAGGAGTTTTCATGACGAATTTGCTTGAGGGCATCCGTGTCCTCGATCTCACCAATGTCCTTGCCGGGCCTTATTGCGCCTATCAGCTGGCGCTGCTCGGTGCCGACGTCATCAAGGTCGAGACGCCCAATGGCGGCGATCTCGCGCGTCAGCTGGGAGCGTCATCGGAGCTGAACAGGGCCGGTATGGGCGCCTCCTTCCTCGCCCAGAACGCCGGCAAGAAGTCGGTGGTGGTCGATCTCAAACACGAGGCGGATCGGGAAAAATTCCTCGATCTCGTCGCATCAGCTGACGCGCTGGTTGAGAATTTCCGGCCGGGCGTGATGGAACGGCTTGGCCTTGGGTACGAGGAGCTCAGCCGGGTGAAGCCGGGGCTGGTCTATTGCGCCATTTCCGGTTTCGGCCAAACCGGTCCGATGCGCAACAATCCCGCCTACGACCAGATCATCCAGGGCCTTTCCGGGGTCATGAGCATTACGGGAACGGCGGATACGGCGCCGCTGCGGGTCGGCTATCCCGTTGCCGACACGCTCGGAGGCCTTGTCGGCGCCTTTGCCATCGTGTCCGCCCTGATCCGGCAGAAGACGACGGGGCAGGGTGCCTTCCTCGATGTCTCCATGCTGGAATGCACCCTCTCCGCGCTCGGCTGGCCGGTATCCAATTATCTCACCGCCGATGTGGAGCCACGGCCCATGGGCAACGAGAACATGACGGCCTCGCCCTCCGGCGCCTTCCGGACCGCCGATGGCCTGCTCAACATCGCCGCCAACAAGCAGGAGCAGTTCGTCACGCTCTGCCAGCTGATCGACCGGGCGAATCTATCGGCCGATCCCCGCTTCGCCGAGCGGGAAGCGCGCAAGGTCAATCGTGCCGCGCTGACAGCCGAAATCGAGGCGCGCCTGATGACACGATCCGCGCTGGAGTGGGAAGGGATCTTCAACCGCGCCGGCGTGCCCGCCGGGCGCATCCTCACCATCCCTCAGGTGCTGACCGAGCCGCAGGTGGTCGAGCGTCAGCTCACGTCGAGCTTCCCCGACCGTGGCGAGGACGGACGGCCGCTGACGGTGCTCAGGGGCGGCTTTCTCGTGGATGGCGCCGCGCCGCGCCCCTCGCTCGCCCCGCCAGAACTTGGCGAACACACGGACGATGTCTTCGCCAGCCTTACGCCGCGTGATCGAAAGGATGCTGTCGCATGAGTGAGAGGAAAACCGGACGGGAACGCGGCGAGGAATGGTGGTCGACCGACATCATCGAAATGCATCCGGGAACGATCCGGCTGCGGGGCTATGAGATCCAGGATCTCATCGGCAATGTCAGCTTTCCCGCCATGATCTGGCTGATGCTGCGTGGCGAGCTGCCGACCGAGGAGCAGGCGGTGCTGCTTGGCATCGCGCTTGCCGCTGCTGTGGATCACGGGCCGCAGGCCCCCTCCATCGCGATCGCCCGCATCGCGGCCACCTGCGGCGTCGGCATCAACAGTGCCATGGCCTCGGCCGTCAACGTGCTGGGGGATGTCCATGGCGGCGCCGGTGAACAGGCCCTGGAATTCTACGGTGCCATCGCGGCGGATATGGACGGTGGCGCATCGCTTGAAGATGCCGTCCGGGATCGGCTCGACCGCTTCTTTGCTGAAACCAAAGGCTATGTCCCCGGCTTCGGACATCGCTTCCACCCCGTTGATCCCAGAGCGCCGAGGCTTCTGGAGATCACGCGCCAGTATGCCCGGGAAGGGGTCATCAACGGCCGTTTCGCAGGCATCGCCGAGGCCATCGAGGCCGACATCGCAGCCCGCAAGGGCAAGACAATCCCCATGAACATCGATGGCGCGACGGCGGTTATCTATGGGGAACTGGGGTTCCCGCCGACGCTGACGCGCGGCCTGTTCGTCCTGTCCCGTTCGGTGGGCATCCTGGCCCATGCCTGGGAGCAGTCTCAGAAGCCGGATCGCAACAAGGGTCCGCTGCCCCGCGAATGGCTCTGGGCCTATACGGGTGCGCCGCCGCGCAAGCTGTAGAACAAACGGCCGTCGGTCCCTTACTGCGGCACGATGCCGGCCTTGCTGACAATCTCCTTGTAACGGACCCGCTCGTCCGCCCCGAAGGCCGTGAACTCTTCCGGTGTCATCGGGCTCGGGACAGCGCCGATCTCCTTCAGTCTCTTGTCGACTTCGGGCTTGGCGACGATCCGCTTCACATCGGCAGACACTTTGTCGACGATTGCCTTTGGCGTTCCTGCCGGCGCGAAGAGGCCATGCCATGATTGGGCGTCGAAACCGGGCAGGGTCTCCGCCACCGACGGCAGATCGGGCGCCGCCGCGCTGCGCTCCGGGCTGGTGACGGCAACGGCGCGGATGGTGCCGCTTTGCGCTTGCGGAAGGGCGGAGGTGATATTGTCGAAGGCGAGATCGATCTCGCCCGCGATAAGGGCCGCCATGACTTCGTTGGATGCCTTGTAGGGCACATGGTTGAGCTTGGTCCCGGTCATGGCCTGAAAGAGCTCGGCGGGCAGGTGAGGCGCGCTGCCGATGCCTGATGAGCCGAAGTTCAGCTCGCCCGGATGAGCCTTGGCGTAATCGATCAGATCCTGCACGGTCTTGATGGGCAGCTTGTTGCTGACCGCCAGAAGGTTGGGGACCTTGGCGAAAAGCCCGACCGGCTGGAAATCCTTTTCCGCGTCGTAACGCAGCGAGGCATAGACGAAGGGCGCGATGGCGTGGGTGCTGGCCGTGCCCACGAGGAAGGTCTGGCCGTCGTTTTCGGCGGCGGCCGCCGCGGCCGCACCCACGGTGCCGCCCGCGCCGGACTTGTTCTCCACCACGAACGGCTTGCCGTATTTAGCCTGCATGTCATTGGTGAAGATACGGGCGAACATGTCGGTGGTGCCGCCCGCGGCAAAGGGCACGATCACCCAGACGTCGCTCTTCGGCCAGTTTTCCTCGGCGCGCGCGGCAAGGCTGGCCCCCATGCACGCGAGGGCCGTGAGCAGGATCAGTTTTCTCATCGATGTTTCCTCCCGGTTTCGGCCGCCCTCTTGCGGGGCTTCGCCATCGATTTTTCAGCTGTCATCGGGAACCGCGACCGGGAAGGGCGGCTTCCCGGAGGCGACGCGGTTCAGATAGTCCTTCTTGCTGGTCTGGAGATGCTCGACGCAGAGCTGCGCGAAGACCCAGGGGTCATCGCCCTGCAGAAGCTCGATCATCATGTCATGCTCGCGCCGTGACTTGGCGAGACCCGCTGGATCGGCAAGCGTTTTGGACCTCACCAGCAGCGTCAGGCTGACATATTCCTGCAGCGTCTGGGCCAGATAGCGGTTGCCACAGGCGGCGAAGAGCGCGGCATGAAACTCCTCGTTGATTTCATGCAGATCACGAAGGCGGCCCTCTTCGGCGGCTTTGATATAGCGGGCCTGAATCTCGATCAGCTGATCGATCAGCGCCGGGGGCGCGGGCAGGGGCGTCATCAAGGCCGCCTGCCGGGTCAGCATCTCACGCACTTGATAGATCTGCCGGATCTGTTCGGCCGAATAGGAGGCGACCGTCGCGCCGATGTTCTTTTCGCGGCGGACGATCCCGCTGCGCTCGAGCTGCACCAACGCCTGGCGGATAAAATGACGGGTCGCGCCATGACGCGCCATGAGTGCGTCTTCCACTAGCCGCGAGCCGGGCGCGAGCCTGCCGAAGATGATGTCCTCTTCGATCGCGCGAACGAGATCCTCAAGGGCCCTGTCACGTGAAGGAGACGTCTCAATCATTGCCGTCAGAACCTCTGACCTCTTCAGTCAGCATGAACGATGGGGCCGAAAAGCAGGATTGTCAATAATGTTTGATAACTCATCGCTTCAATGAGCTATTTTGCGCCAAATCTCGTTGATATTATTGATAATGATCTGGTTGCAGCTTATCACCGATCTGGTGAATGGTGGCGTCGTGTGGAGGAATGGACATGACCAAGGGATTGCGCAAGGGGCTGACCAGCTATGGCGACGAGGGCTTCTCGCTGTTTCTGCGCAAGGCCTTCATCAAGGCCATGGGCTATTCCGACGACGCCCTGAGCCGGCCCATCGTCGGTATCACCAACACGTACAGCGACTATAATCCATGCCATGGCAACGTTCCGCAGCTCGTGGAGGCGGTGAAGCGGGGAGTGATGCTGGCCGGCGCCATGCCCATGGCCTTCCCGACCATTTCGATTCACGAGAGCTTCTCGCACCCCACCTCGATGTTCCTGCGCAACCTGATGGCCATGGACACCGAGGAGATGATCCGCGCCCAGCCCATGGACGCGGTGGTGGTGATCGGCGGCTGCGACAAGACGCTGCCAGCGCAGATCATGGGGGCGGTCAGTGTCGATCTGCCGACGGTGGTGGTGCCTGTTGGCCCCATGGTGGTGGGTCATCACAGAGGCGAGGTGCTCGGCGCCTGTACCGATTGCCGCAGACTGTGGAGCGCGCATCGCGCCGGTGAGATCGACGAGGCGGAGATCGCGGCGGTCAACGGGCGCCTCGCGCCGTCAGTCGGCACCTGCATGGTCATGGGAACAGCCAGTACCATGGCTTGCATCACGGAAATCATGGGGCTGTCGCTGCCCATGAGCGCGACCGTGCCGGCGCCCCATGCCGAGCGCATCCGCATCGCCGAGGAAAGCGGCAGGGTGGCCGCACAGATGGCGGTGAGCGGCGGGCCTCGCCCGAGCGAGATCCTGACACCTTCCGCCTTCCGCAACGCGGCGGTGGTGCTGCAGGCGATCGGCGGCTCCACAAACGGCGTCATCCACCTGACGGCCATCGCAAACCGCACCCCGCACGGCTTCAGCATGGCCCACCTTGACCAGGTGGGCCGAGATGCGCCGGTGCTGATCGATCTCAAGCCCTCCGGCTCCCACTACATGGAGCACTTCCACCACGCCGGCGGGATGCCGAAGCTGATCGCGCAGCTCGGCGATCTTCTTGATCTTCATGCCAAGACGATCACCGGCGAGACGCTGGCCGAAATCGCGGCACGGGCCGAGGATGTGCCGGGGCAGGACGTCATCCGGCCACGGTCCAACCCGATCAAAAGGGAGGGGTCGATGGCTGTGCTCACCGGCAATCTCGCGCCACGCGGTGCCATCATCAAAAGCGCGGCGGCATCTCCGCATCTCCTGCAGCACACAGGCCGTGCCGTGGTCTTCGAGTCGGTTGAAGACATGACCGCCCGTGTCGACGATCCCGATCTCGATGTCACGGCCGATGACGTGCTGGTGCTGCGCAACGCCGGCCCCAAGGGCGCTCCCGGCATGCCGGAGGCGGGCTATCTGCCGATCCCCAAGAAGCTTGGCCGCCAAGGCGTGAAGGACATGGTGCGCATTTCGGATGCGCGCATGAGCGGCACGGCCTTTGGCTCGATCGTCCTGCACATCACGCCTGAATCCGCCGATGGCGGGCCGCTGGCTCTGGTGCGTAACGGCGATCTGATCCAGCTCGACGTCGCGGGGCGGCGCATCGATCTTCTGGTCGAGGAGGAGGAGCTCGCGCGGCGGCGCGACGAACTGGAAAGGGCGCCACGGCGCGAAGCACCCGCGCGCGGCTATGCGCGGCTTTTCGAAGAGACTGTTCTGCAGGCCGACGAGGGGTGCGATTTCAGCTTCCTGCGCCTGCCGAAGTAGGAAGCATCAAGGGGCGAGTTGGGGTTCTGGGCGGCTGCGCCGCGTGGCCAGGAAAATGCCTGTCACCACCAGTGCATAGCCGAGCGCATGGAACCACATCGGCCGCTCTCCCAGGAACAGGATCGCGATGGCCGAGCCGAACAGCGGCATCAGATGGAAGAATGGGCCGGTGCGATTGGCGCCGATGAGTTCGACGCCGCGGTTGAAAAAGAGATAGGCGACCAGGGATGGAAAGATCGCCACATAGACGAAGACCGCGACTGTCGCGGCGCTGACCACGGGTCGTGCGCCGGTGGAGAGCTCCCACAGGAAGAAGGGTGTCAGCAGGATCGCGCCGAGGGTGATGGTGGCGCAGAGCAGCGACAGCGGATGCACCTGCGGTTTCTTGCGCAAAACGGCGGAGTAGAACGCGTAGATCGCCAGGGCCGAGAGCATCCAGATATCACCCTGATTGAGCTCGACACTCAGGAGCACCCGCGGATCGCCGCGGCAGATGATGGTGACCACGCCCAGCATGGAGGTGAGGATGCCCGAAAGCTGCCGGCCGGTGAGCCGGTCGCCGTACATGAAGAAGGTCATCACCGCGATCATGACCGGCACCGTCGACTGGAGCAGCAGGGCGTTGAGCGCCTGGGTGTGCGTCAGGCCGATGTAGGCCATGGTGTTGTAGAGCGTGATGCCGGTGAGGGAGAGGACGATCACAACGCCGATGCGCTCGCGCAGGGCGGGCCAGTCGCGCCTCACGTGATGCCAGGCGAAGGGCGCCAGTATCACCGCCGCGGCGGCCCAGCGCACCCAGGCGAGCGTGATCGGTGGAATGGAGCCTGCGATAAAGCGTCCGAGCACGATGTTGGTGGCCCAGAACAGCGACGTCAGCGATAGGAGAAGATAGGGCCGGTCGTAAAGACCGAAGAAGCGGGGCGGCTGTGACACTGGGGCACTCGGGCAGGGAGCGGTATCAGCGGTCTAGACCTGCCGGACGCGGGGGTCAAACCGCGTCCGGCCTCGCCTGCCGAAAAAACCGCTTCACGCGGGTTCCGATGTCACCAGCATGGCGTTGCCCCATGGGTCTCGCAGGATGAATCCTTGTGGCACCTCGGTGGAGTTGAGGTCGGCCGAGGCGGCACGTTCCCGCACGGCTGCGGCATCAGGGGATGGGAACTGAAGCACCAGTCGTTCGAGGCCCGCCCTGTCATGCGGCGCGGCTTTGCCCCCGCGTGAACGCCAGACGTTCAGGCCGAGATGGTGGTGGTAACCACCGGCACTGACGAAGAGAGCACCGGGGTAGCTTTCTGTCGTCACATCGAAGCCCATGATGTCCACATAAAAGCGCTTGGCTTCGGCGAGATCGCCCACCTGCAGGTGCACATGGCCGATGGCGGTGCCAGCCGGAAGTCGATAGGGCTCGTCCTCAGGTGCGGCCTGGGCGAGGACGGCGCGGGTGTCCATGGGTTCGGTCGCCATCTCGACTTCCCCACCATGCCATCGCCAGTCGGTTCGCGGACGGTCGCAATAGATTTCCAGGCCGTTGCCGTCGGGATCGTCGAGGTAAAGCGCCTCAGAGACGATGTGATCGGACGCGCCAAGCCGTATGCCGTGACGGGCGAGACGTCCCAACATGGCGCCGAGGGAGGGGCGGTCGGGCAGAAGGATCGCCACGTGGAACAGCCCCGGCGCGTCATGCGGACGTGGCGGAAGACCGGCGTGGGCTTCAAGCAGGATCAGGGGTTTTCCATTTGCACCCAGCGTGGCGGTGCCGTCAGTGTCGCTCGTCAGGACCTCGAAGCCCAGGAGATCGCGATAGAAAGCGAGCGAACGGTCGAGGTCCGCGATACGCAGCGTCACGGGGCCGAGCGTGGTGGTGGCAGGCAGCCGGTGCGGCATGGGGTCATCTCCATCTGTTGATGGATCATGTCGTCAGTGCGGAGCTTTCGCACAAGCTGTCTGTTGTTGCAGCCCTGCATGTTGGATATTGCCGCGCTGCTTATGAAGCGCCTCGCTTTACTCGCCTCCGCCGATCCGTTACGACGCTGATGCATCCCGACTCCTTAGCGGAATCGGGCTTTTTTCGACGTCGAGTTGGATTGGTTAAGCGAATGGCAAACGTCGTGGTGGTCGGCGCCCAATGGGGCGATGAGGGCAAGGGCAAGATCGTCGACTGGCTGTCTGACAGGGCCGATGTCGTCGTTCGCTTCCAGGGCGGACATAATGCAGGCCATACCCTCGTCATCGACGGCGTGACCTACAAGCTGTCGCTGCTGCCCTCCGGCGTCGTGCGGCCGGGTAAGCTGTCGGTCATCGGCAATGGCGTGGTCATCGACCCTTACGCGCTGGTCAGCGAGATCGACAAGCTGCAAGGGCAGGGCGTCGCCATCAGCCGTGAGAGCCTGCGCATTGCCGACAACGCCACGCTGATCCTGTCGCTCCATCGCGAGCTTGATGCCCTGCGCGAGGAGGCTTCCAGCGCCGGGTCCAAGATAGGCACCACCAAGCGTGGCATCGGCCCTGCCTATGAGGACAAGGTCGGCCGCCGCGCCATCCGCGTGATGGACCTCGCCTATCTCGACAAGTTGAAGGAAAAGATCGAGCGGCTGCTGGCGCATCATAACGCGTTGCGTCGCGGCTTCGGCCTGTCCGAGTTCACCACGGAAGCCATCTACGAGGAACTGGCGGCGGTCGCCGACAAGGTGCTGCCCTATATGGACGCGGTCTGGGAGCTGCTCGACCAGCGCCGCCGCGAAGGCGCGCGCATCCTGTTCGAAGGCGCGCAGGGCGCTCTCCTCGACGTTGACCACGGCACCTATCCCTATGTCACCTCGTCCAATACGGTTTCGGGACAGGCAGCCACCGGCTCCGGCCTCGGGCCCAAGGCTGTGGGTTATGTGCTCGGTATCGCCAAGGCCTATACCACCCGGGTGGGTGAGGGGCCGTTCCCGACCGAGCTCTTCGATGAGATCGGGCGCGGCATCGGTGAGCGCGGGCGCGAGTTTGGCACGGTCACCGGCCGTGCGCGCCGCTGCGGTTGGTTCGATGCCGTCACCGTGCGCCAGACCGTAAAGACCAGCGGCATCGACGGCATCGCGCTGACCAAGCTCGACATCCTAGACGGGCTTTCCGAGATCAAGGTCTGCACTCGTTACAAGCTCGATGGACGGGAAATCGATCGTCTTCCCGCAAGCCAATGCGAACAGGCGCGCGTCGAGCCGATTTATGAGACTATTGAGGGCTGGTCCGAATCAACGGCCGGTGCTCGTTCCTGGGCGGAGCTGCCTGCCCAGGCCATCAAATATGTGCGGCGGATCGAGGAATTGATCGGCTGCCCCGTGGCGCTTCTTTCGACCAGTCCGGAAAGAGACGACACGATTCTTGTCCAAGATCCGTTTCAGGACTGACTGACACAACGGTCTTCGTCGCAAGACGACGCAACGACATACGGGAGCCCGGCGCCACATGGCCGATTACTACCCCGTTCTGTCCCGCGCCATCGCGGGACTTGACCAGAACACCGCCGAAACGCGCCGCGCGGTTTATGAACGTGCGCGTACAGCCATCGTGAAGCAGCTGCGCAGCTATGATCCGCCCCTGTCGGAGTCGGACATCACGCGCGAGCGCCTCGGGCTGGAAGATGCCATCCGCCGCGTGGAGACCGAGCAGCGTAGCGCGGCCAACCCAGCGGCACGCAGCAGCGACCCCGTGGAAAGCGTGCGCCAGGCGGCGGCGGATGCGGAACGCCTTGGCCCCGCCGCGACGGCGGCACAATCCCGCGCAGCTGCGGATCAGGCTGATCTCGACGGCTATCCGGCGCAGACCGAGCAGCCGCGTGTGGAGCCTCGGTTTTCACCCGAAGCCTCGCCTCCGGCCGCGCGTCCGACGCCGGCCGAGGAACGGGAGCGGCGTCCGATGGCAGATGCCCCGGCGGAGGAAGCTGAGCCGGTAGAGCGGCGGCGTGGCCCGGCCGTCTTCGCCATCGTCGCTGTTCTGATCCTCGCCGGTCTGGGCATTGCCGCTTATACGATGCGCGACAGGCTGACCGGAGACGGGACCGAAACCGCTGTCTTGACCGGTGTGCCGGGCAAGGATACCGAGCGCGCGCCCGCCGGCGAGGAAACCACTGACGAAGGCGAGGACGAGGCGGTACCACCGCCCGGCGACGCGCAGCCCACGCCGGATGCCGAACCGAGCGCCACCACGGCGCCCGCGACCGATGCGCCGCCCACGGCCGCGCAGCAGGAGCCGACGCCGCCGGCGGTCGCTCCCGTGGCCCAACGCTCCGTTCTTTACGAGGAAAGCCCGGACCAGCAGAGTGGAACGGCCGTGAGCGGTTCCGCGGTGTGGCGACTGGAAGATATTCCGAACGGCGGCGACGGGCAGGAGCCGCAGGTTCGTGCCGAGATCGACATGCCGAACCGCGGCATCAAGATGGTCATGCTGATCCGCCGCAACACCGATGCGACGCTGCCGGCGAGCCACACGGTCGACATGCAGTTCACCCTGGCTCCGGGCTTCCCCAATGGTGGGATCGCCAATGTTCCGGGCATCCTGTTCAAGGCGGGCGAGGATGCCGGCGGAACGGCGCTCCACGGCATTTCGGTCAAGGTGATGAACGGCTTCTTCCTGATCGGCCTGTCCAACGCGCCGAACGACAAGGAACAGAACCTCAAGCTGATGCGCGAGAGCTCCTGGATCGACCTGCCGCTGCTTTACGAGAATGGCCGCCGCGCGGTGCTCAGTCTCGAGCTTGGCTCTCCCGGGCAGCAGGCCTTTGCCCAGGCCATCGAGGCTTGGAGCAAGATCGATGCGGCGCAACCGGCGGCCGCCCAGGACGCGGGCACTGCCGCGCCGCCGCCGCCGGCACCTTGATCAGAACTGAAAAAGGGCGCTCTCGGGCGCCCTTTTTGTTGGATCTGTTTGCCCCTGACAGCAGTCAGTGAGCCTCAATGGCCGCGACGTTGTCGCGCACGGCCTTCTGTACCTTTTCAAAGGCCCGCACCTCGATCTGTCGGACACGCTCGCGGCTGACGCCGAATTCATCGGACAGCGCCTCCAGCGTCAGCGGGTCGTCGGCAAGACGGCGCGCCTCGAAGATGCGGCGTTCGCGGTCGTTGAGTACGGTGAGGGCCTTGGACAGCGCGGAGCGCCGGTTGTCCAGTTCCTCACTCTCAACGAGGATGTCCTCCTGGGTATCGCTCTCATCCACCAGCCAGTCCTGCCATTCGGCGGAATCCGCTTCCGCAGACCGCATGGGCGCGTTGAGCGAAGAATCGCCCGAAAGCCGGCGGTTCATGGAAACGACCTCGTCCTCGGACACGCCGAGGCGGGTGGCGATGGTCTTGACCTGATCGGGGCGCAGATCGCCGTCTTCCAGCGCGGAAATCTGGCTTTTGGCCTTGCGCAGGTTGAAGAACAGCTTCTTCTGATTGGCCGTCGTGCCCATCTTCACCAGCGACCAGGAACGCAGGATGTATTCCTGGATCGCGGCACGGATCCACCACATGGCATAGGTGGCAAGGCGGAAGCCCTTATCCGGCTCAAACCTTTTCACGGCCTGCATGAGGCCGACGTTGCCTTCGGAAATGACCTCGCCGATGGGCAGGCCATAGCCACGATAGCCCATGGCGATCTTCGCCACCAAGCGCAGATGGCTGGTGACGAGACGGTGCGCGGCTTCACGGTCGCCGTGTTCGCGCCAGCTCTTGGCCAGCATGAATTCTTCGTCCGGTTCCAGCATGGGATAGCGCCGGATCTCATTGAGATACTGCGAAAGCCCGTGATCGCCGGATAGAGCGGGAAGCGCCATTTGCGCCATGGTGTCTTTATCCTCCGTTGGCCTCCATTGTGGCAGGCCGTCTTTGCGGCCGCATGTCGCCAGCCGCCCCGTTAATATAAGTGGCGGCGGGCCCTTCCGTAAGGGGCAAGCCCTCACGTCTCCGAGATACGGAGAACGTCGATAAGGCGTTGAAGGTCCCTTGGAAGTGGAGAATCAAACCCCAATTCCTCATGGGTAACAGGGTGCTCGAAAGCCAGCCGCTCAGCGTGAAGCGCTTGACGATCTAGGGCTTCCAGCGCCTCTCGTGCGCGGTCGGACAGCTTCTTTGCCTTTGAGCGAAATCCGGCGCCATAGGTGGCATCCCCCAAAAGCGGATGGCCGATATGCGCCAGGTGCACGCGGATCTGATGCGTGCGCCCGGTTTCCAGGCGGCAGGAGATGAGGCTTGCCAGCGGCGCCTCGGCGGGCCCGAAACGCTGCAGCACACGCCAGTGGGTGATGGCTTCGCGGCCGCGTCCAAGCTTCGTCACGGCGATCTTCTCCCGATTGCGCGGGTCGCGCTCCAGCGGAGCGTCCACCGTGCCACTGGTGGCCAATGGCGCGCCCCAGACCAGGGCGAGATAGGCCCGGTCGAGCGGGCCGGTGCGGCCGTGATCGGCGAACTGCTCTGCAAGGCCCCGGTGGGCCAGATCGTTCTTGGCCACCACGAGGAGGCCGGAGGTGTCCTTGTCCAGCCGATGGACGATCCCGGGACGCTCCACGCCGCCGATGCCGGAGAGGCTTCCGCCGCAATGGGCGAGGAGGGCATTGACGAGTGTGCCCCCGGTGTGGCCGGCGCCGGGATGCACCACGAGGCCGGCCGGTTTGTCGATGACGATGAGGTCATCGTCTTCATAGACAACCGTCAGCGGAATGGCCTCGCCTTCAGGCACGGCGGGCACCGGTGGAGGCTCCTCCAGGGTCAGTTCCGTGCCACCCTCCACCTTTTCACTGGGGTTGAGCCGCACCTTGCCATCGGCGAAGACCTTGCCCGCTTTCACCAGCGCCTGTATCCGGGTGCGCGACAGCTCAGGCAGCGCCTGGGCGAGCACACGGTCCAGCCGCTCGTTCGTGTCCGGCGGCACGGTGACGGCAAAGCGGCGAGGAGCACGATCAGTCATGAAGAGCGACATCCGTGATGAGGACGAGCTTGATCCCAAGCAGGCCGAAATGGTCACCAAGCTCAAGCGCATCGTAGCGATATCGACCAGCCTCATGCTGATCGGCTTTCTGGCCGTCATGTCGGTCATCGCCTACCGCCTCGTCAAGTCGAGCGAGCCCACGCCGGCAGAGGCGATGGCGCAATCGATCCCGGCGGAACCCGGTTCGGCCATCCTTTCCGCCAATGGCGATGGCCGGAATATCTATGTGCGGGTCGGCGCGGAAGGCGGCGCGGTGACGGTGCATGTGCTGGATGCCGAGACGCTTCAGCCGCGCGGCACCATCGCCACGCGGCCACGTTGAGCGGTTTCGCCCGCCCTGCGCTTTACGCTTGATGCGGGAGGGCAGCTTGGCTATAGAAGCGCCTCGCGCAGCAATTCCGCGCTCCGCTCCCATCGTCTAGCGGTCTAGGACGTCGCCCTCTCACGGCGAAAACAGGGGTTCGAGTCCCCTTGGGAGCGCCAGCAAAAAGACCTCATTTCTGAGGGTTTTTCTTTTGTCTGGTGCTTGTCGGACGACGGAACATACAGTGAAATTGGCGCGTCAACTGGCGCGAAGACCTTATCCGGTCCTTTCGCCTTACTCTGGAATTCGGCGGGATTAAACGCGCTCCACCGAATTTGAGCATGGGCGTTGTCACCTCCGCTTATCGGTGAGGCGCGCTGCAATGGCTTGCCGCAGTCTATGGGTTCGGCCAGGGTTGCCCTATCCCGCAGCTGCCCCATAACTCTCGCTGGAGGAACCTCATGTTCACAAAAATGCTGTCGATCGCTTCGATTGTTATTGCTGGCATCTCGCTTTCAGCCTGCGTGCAAGACGGACGCCCTGGGTATGCCAACAGTCCCACCGTCTACCAGCGCGCGCCTCATGTGCAATCTCGCACGGTCGTGCGGGAGCGTGAGGTCTATCGGTCGGACCGTCGCGATCGGCGTGACCACCGTGACTATCGTGACCGCCGTGAGTATCGCGACCACCGTGACCATCGCGATTACAGGCGATAAGCGAATTCCTTAATCCGGCAGTCGGCGGCATGATGAAAAGGGATGACGGGACATCGGCCAACGGCCGGTAGCCGGCGGAATCTGCTATCGCTCGCGACGGACCGAAGGATTTGTCTTGTAAATCCCATGCCACCTATCCGCCGCTCAACACATTGAAGGTTGTAGCGCCGGACGTCTGGATCGTCGACGGACCCCTGATCGAATTCGGCATGCCATGGCCGAAGATGCCGTTCCCCACGCGCATGACCGTTATCCGGCTCGCGGATGGCCTCTTCATCCATTCACCAACGCCGCTTGTTCCCGATCTCAAGGCGCAGCTGGAAGAGGTGGGCCAGCCGCGCTGGATCATCGGGCCGAACCGCATTCATTACTGGTGGATTCCCGAGTGGCGAGACGCCTATCCCGGCGCTGAGGTCTATCTCGCACCCGGCATCCGCGAACAGGCCAAAGGCCGCATCGATTTTCCCGCGCGCGAGCTTGCCGCCCACGGCGGCTACCCGTGGGACGGAGAGCTTTCCACGGTGCCGGTATCGGGAAGCTTCATGACGGAAATCGATTTCTTCCACCATGCCAGCCGGACGCTGGTGCTTACCGATCTGATCGAGAATTTCGAACCCGCCCGGCTGCACAGTGTCCTCCTGCGCTGGCTTACCCGGCTGGGCGGCGTGCAGGATCCGCATGGCAGCATGCCGCGTGACATGAGGATGACTTTCTTCAGAAAGCGGAAGCAACTCAAGGCGGCGGTGGAAAAGATGATTGCGTGGGATCCGGAACGGATCATCCTCGCCCATGGGCGCTGGTACGAACAGGATGGCGCCGCAGAACTGCGCCGAGCATTTCGGTGGCTGCTGGACTAAATAAGATGTACGCCGTGGCCACGCCTTGGACGGCATCGCTGCCGATGCTGTCGCCAGCGACGAGGGAACCTGATCGTCTCGCTGATGTTGAGAATGAGGTTCCAGCCCATTGCTGGTGATCCCGCACCTTTCTAGAAGATCGACATCTCTTCCGCCGTGTCGGCTTTTGACAGAAACGGGAAGAGACGTTAGCGACATGCCTCAATGAAGCCCCCCGACCGCGCCTCCGCGACACCGCCCTCCGAAGCTGATGGCCTGCCAGTTCCGCAGCGCTACTGGTCGGCGCTCGCCATCTGGCTCGCCATCGCCATGTCGGTGCTGGACGCCGGTATCGCCAATGTAGCGCTTCCCACCATCGCCGCGCAGCTCGACGCCTCGGCCGCGCTTTCGGTGTGGATCATCAATGCCTATCAGTTGGCGGTGACCGTTCTGCTGCTGCCATTGGCAGCGATGGGTGACCGTATCGGCTATCGCCGCGTCTATCTTCCCGGGCTTGCGATCTTCGTCGTCGGCTCCCTCGGCTGCGCACTGGCGGAGAGCCTGACGGGATTGATCGCGGCACGCGTCTTTCAGGGCATCGGCGCGGCCTGCGTGATGAGCATCAATGCCGCGCTGGTGCGGGCCACCTATCCCTCAAGGACGCTGGGGCGCGGCCTTGGCTATAACGCGCTGGTGGTCTCGGTCGCGTCGGCAGTGGGGCCAACCGTCGCGGCGCTGATCCTCAGCGTGGGTCCATGGCCGTGGCTTTTCGCCATCAACGTGCCGGTCGGACTTCTGGCGCTGGCGGTGGCCTTCCATGCCCTGCCTCGGACAGAAGGACATGGTCGCGCGCCGGATTATCTCTCGGCGATCCTCAGCGCGGTGACGCTAGGCCTGATCATGTTCGGCGCCGAGACGCTGGCGCGGGAAGGCGCCGGAACCGGTCTTCCGCTGCTGGCGGCCGGCTTTGTCTGCGGGACGGTACTGGTGCGGCGCGAGTGGCACCGCCCGACGCCGCTGGTGCCGCTCGACCTTCTCAGGATCCGGGTCTTCTCGCTGTCGATCGCCACCTCCATCACCTCCTTCGCGGCGCAGATGCTGGCCTTCGTCAGCCTGCCATTCCTGTTCCAGAGCGTGCTCGGACGCGGCGTGGTGGAAACAGGATTTCTGATGACGCCCTGGCCGCTGGCGGTCGCCTTCGCGGCGCCCATCGCCGGGCGGCTCGCCGACCGCTATTCCGCCGGGCTTCTTGGTGGTGCCGGTCTCGCCGCTCTCGCCCTCGGCCTCTTCTCCCTGTCCATGATGGGCGACGACCCCAGCACGCTCGACATCGCTTGGCGGATGGTGGTCTGCGGGCTTGGCTTCGGTTTCTTCCAGGCGCCCAACAACCGCGCCATCGTCAGCTCCGCGCCGCGCGCGCGGAGCGGCGCCGCCGGCGGCATGCTGGCAACGGCCCGGCTTCTCGGTCAGACCACCGGGGCGGTGAGCGTGGCAGCCGGTTTCCACTGGCTCGGCGTGGGCGCTGCACCGACGCTGCTTCAGGCCGCTTCCGTCGCGGCCGCCGTGGCGGCGGTGCTCAGCCTTCTGCGTCATCAGCGGCCGTCGAAACCCGCACCAGAGGCACCTGTGGTGGACTGAGCCGTCAGTTCCTCATGACGCTGCACGCGCCTCCGGCGCGTCTGAGTCTGTTGCACAGTCGTTCGGCTTCCGAGCGCGAGGTGGCGCCGACGCGGATGGCGAAGATGGTGCGCCGCCCCTTGCCGGTGCGAGTCTTGAGGACGATGGGCTTGCGGCCTTCCAGGATGGTGGCGTGGCGGGACTGGGTGCGGCGATACATGCTGTTTGCCGCCGAACTGTTTGGATTGCCCGCGACCTGAACGCCCCAGGGTGGCAGGGGAGCGGCCGGATCGTTGGAATTGAGAGCGGTTGCCAGGGCGCGCGTGCGCATGATGGGCAAGTCGCGACAAGCCTCCGCGAAGTTCCGGCCTTCGCTGAGCGGCCGACCCTCGATCTCACGGCCGGCGTCGCGGAACCAGTCGGCGGACCGTGTGGTGATGGCGAAGACATAGTCCTCGGTTTCAAAGGGAAGCGAGCCGCCGTTGGAGAGCCAATCCCTCACCCGGTTCGGGCCGCCGTTATAGGCCGCCGCCGCCAGGCCCCAGTTGCCGAAGTCCGCCTTAAGGTCGCGCAGATAAAGCGCGGAATGCCGGATCGCCTCCGACAGGTCGAAGGGATCGGCCAGCCCGCGCTCCTGCGCGGTATAGGGCATGAACTGGGCAATGCCGCGCGCGCCCACGGGGGAGATGGCGGCGGTATCGAAGCGGCTTTCCTTCCAGATCAGCCGGGCAAAGAAATCCGCCGACATGCCGACCTCGCCCGCGTGAAGCGCGATGAGGTCGCAGATGATGCCAGGGCCGATCTTGCCATGCGCCGCCGCCAGCGTGGCGGGCGGTGTCGGCGCGGAAGTAGATGCGCCATCCTCCATGGCGCGGGCGCTCTGCGCGGAGAGGATCGTGATCAGAATGCAAAGGGTTCTCAGCATGCGCATCTTCAGACGCCAAGCCTCTGAATTACTGCTTCCCGTGGCTTAAGGGTTGCAACGGGCCGGGCTTGATGGCAAGCGGCTTTGTCTGGGGCACCTCTCGGGGGTCAAGCCAATGCGCATAGCGGTTTTCGGTGCCGGCGGTGTCGGCGGCTATTTCGGCGGTCGACTCGCGGCCTCCGGCGAGGACGTGACCTTCGTCGCGCGGGGCCAGCATCTCGCCGCCATGAAGGAGAAGGGCCTCCTCATCCGCAGCCCGCTCGGCGACTGTATGCTGCGGGATGTCCAAGCAGTCGAAGATATCGCCGAGGCGGGGCCGATCGACCTTGTGATGATCGCCGTGAAGCTCTGGTCTACCGAAGAGGCGGTCGAGGCCGTGCGTCCTTTGGCAGAGCAGGGCGCCACGGTCGTCTCGTTCCAGAACGGCATCTACAAGGACGAGGTGCTGAAGAACAGGTTGCCGCCAGCATCCTTGATGGGCGGCGTTAGCTATATCTCGGCCTTCATCGAGAAACCGGGCGTCATCTCGCACAAGGGCAAGATGCAGGGTCTCAGCTTCGGTAAATATGACGGCGCACGCTCCTCCCGCGCCGAGGCGCTTCTGGCCGCCTGTGCGCGAGCCGGAATCTCGGCAAAGCTGAGTGCTGATATCGAGCGGGATATCTGGGAAAAGTTCGTTTTTCTGGTAGGGCTGTCGGCTGTTACGACCGCCATGCGCCAGCCCATCGGCGTGATCCGGGAAAACCCGCAGGCGAGGTCCTTCCTGCGTGACCTAATGCAGGAGGTAGTGACGGTGGGGCGGGCGAATGGTGTCAATCTTGCTCCCGATTTCGCCGAAAATCGACTGATCTTCACCGACACGCTGCCGCCCGAAATGATCGCTTCCATGTTTCATGACCTGCAGACCGGAAACCGGCTTGAGGTGCCTTGGCTCAGCGGCAGCGTCGTTGAACAGGGCCGCCGGCTCGGTATCGATACGCCCTGTAATCGCGCGGTGGCAGACATTCTGGCGATCTTTGCGGACGGCCGGCCGTCGTGATGGGAGGCTGATTCAGGTTTTTGGTCTTAGTCATTGATTTTCTTTTGTTTTAGAAAGGCGTGGGGTTTGGACGGTGTCGTCCTTCTTCATGGGATCGCCCGGCGGGCGGCCTCCATGCGGCGTATGGAGCGAGCTCTCGCGGGGCAGGGCTATCTGACGCTCAATCTTGATTATCCGGCACGTCGACAGGCCCTTGCCGATCTGGCGCGAGGCGTCCATGAGCCGATCGAGCGCTTCTCCGCCCGGGTCGACGGTCGCCTTCATTTCGTGACGCATTCCATGGGAGGGCTGGTGGCCCGCGCCTATCTCGCGCGGCATCGCCCGGCGCGGCTGGGGCGCGTGGTGATGCTCGGTCCGCCCAACAGCGGCAGCGAGGTGGCCGATCTGTTGGAAAGGAACCGCTTCTACCGTGCCTATTTCGGCCCGGCGGGAAGCGAGCTTGTCACGCCGAAAACGGACGCGCTTGCAGCAGTGCTCGGCCGCATCGACTATCCGGTGGGCGTCATCGCCGGCGATCGAAGCATCAATCTCATATCGTCCCTTCTGGTGATCCCGCGGCCGAACGACGGCAAAGTGTCGGTGGCGGCCACGCATGTGGAGGGCGAGGCCGATCACATCACCCTGCACACGACCCATCCCATGATGATGTTCAACCGCGAGGTGATCCGCCAGACGCTGCACTTCCTGCGCGAGGGCTCTTTCGCCTGACGTGCCAGTTCTCGGAACAAGCCGGCATCTTCAGGATTTCCTCCATCTCAGGAGGTCGGCATGAACAAGAACAACACGGGGCGGATCGTGCTCTATGGGCTGCTTGCGGTGGCGGCGCTCATCATCGTGGTCTTGAGCTGGGAGAACTATGTCGCTGATCCCGGGCCAAATCCGACGGATATCCAGGATGTTCCCACGCGGCAGCCGGGCGGCTGACGGGGAGGGCGGACCTTGGCAGATCCGCCCTGATCTGGGTCAGGCTCCTCGAGCAATCTCCTGGGCGACCCTTGTGCCGAAGGCATCGGTGTTGAGGGTGCCGCCAAGATCACGGGTGCGGCCCGCGGGATCTTCCAGAACCGCATCGACCGCGCGCTCGATTTCGGCGCCCGCCTGCTCGAAGAGGGGCAGGCCCCGCTTTTCGCCCAGCCAGCTCAGCATCATCGCGGTGGAGAGGATGAGGGAGGAGGGGTTGGCCACGTTCTGGCCCTGGATGTCAGGGGCCGAGCCGTGCTGCGCCTGGGCGCAGACGAGATTGGCCTCCTTGTTGGCGTTGATGGAACCGGCGAGGCCGAGGCTGCCTGAGAGCTCGCTCGCGAGGTCGGAGAGGATGTCGCAATAGAAGTTGGTGGAGACGATGACGTCGTAGCGCGAGGGATCGCGCACGAGATGGGCGGCCATGGCGTCGATCAGGACGTCGTTGAGAGTGACCTCCGGGAACTCCTTGTGCACCTTGCGAACCCAGTCCATGAAAAAGCCGTCGGTGACGATGAAGTTGTTGGCCTTGTGAACGGCGGTCACCTTCTTGCTGCGCTTCATGGCGAGCTCGAAGGCGGCGCGGGCGATGCGCTCACAGGCCTTGGCCGTCAACTTGCGCATGGAGATCGCGACGTCCTCTGTAGGCATGAACTCGCCCATGCCCTTGTACATGTTGCGGTCGGGATAGAAGCCTTCGGTGGCCTCGCGCATGATGACGAGGTCCATGTCCTTGCCCGGCAGGAAGGAGCGCTTCCTGGCAGGGCGGACATTGGCATAGAGGTCGAGGCGCACGCGGAACCCGCTCGACACATTGACGCCGCCCTTGTCGCGCGCGGGATAGTCCATATGCGACTGCGGCCCGAGGATGATGCCGTCGTAGGTCTTGGCCTTCTCGATCAGCTCGTCGCGCAGAGTGGTTCCGTATTTCTCCAGGCTGACGAAGCCGGCGTCCTCATAGTCGGAGGTGATGCCGAGGCCGAAGCGACTGTTCGTGGCCTCCAGAACCTCCATGGTGGCGGCGGTGATCTCAGGCCCGATGCCGTCGCACGGCACAACAAGAAAACGCATTTAGGCTTCTCCCTCAAAGGCGGCGAGGCCGCCGGTGTTGTTTGTCCGTTTTGGCTTTCTTGCGCAAAAAGTGCAAATCATATTTTGGCATTCGTAGCCGGGAAGTGCGATGAAGCGCTGCTGCCCGTTTCGATCTGGAGCTGACTCTATGCTTTCATCCGGCGCCATTGCCGCGAAGGAGACGCCCTCGAGCGCCAGCCCTCTGGTGCGTGAACTCGCCGGGCGGCTTGCGGGGCTGATCCGCGCGGGATCGCTCGTGGCCGGCGAAAAGCTCGCAACGCAGAGACTTGCCGACGATTTCGGTGTCTCACGCTCGCCGGTCCGTGAAGCTCTTGCTTTCCTGGCCGTGGAGGGACTGATCGAGCAGCGTCCGAACCGAGGCTATTTTGTCCGATCCGATGTCACCCATGCCGAGGGGGCCCAAAGCGATGAGCTGCCCCGCGAGGCGCGGCCGGAATACCGCATGCTGGCGGAGGATTGGCTGCATGATCGTATTCCCGCCGAAGTGACGGAGCAGATGCTGCGCGAGCGCTACGGGCTGACGCGGGCTCAGCTGTCGGATGTGCTGGTACGCGCCAGCCGCGAGGGCTGGGCGGAGCCCAAGCAGGGTTATGGCTGGCGCTTCCTGCCGGTAGCGAAGACCTCGGAAGCCTTCACGCAGATCTATCGCTTCCGCCTTGTCGTAGAGCCGGCGGCCTTGCTGGAGCCCACATTCGAGTTGGATCATACGGCGCTTGGCGAGCAGCGGCGCATTCAGGAGCACATGTTGGAAACGGGTTTTGCCCGCCTGCCTGCCGAGCGGCTGATCGAAAACGGCGCCCTGTTCCACGAGGAACTGGTGCGGATGAGCGGCAACTCCTTCATGCATATGTCGCTGGTGCGGGTGAACCGGATGCGGCGGCTCTTCGAGTACCGTGCGATCATCGATCGCGATCGCCTCAGCTCTCAGTGCACCGAACACCTTCAGATCATCGACGCGCTGGAGGCGGGAGACCGTGAGGAGGCAGCCCGCATGCTGAAGCTGCATCTGGAGAAGGCGGTTGCAAAAAAGGCCGGCTCCGCTCTCAGGCTCGATCCGCTGGGCTGATTGCGGGGGAAGCCGCCCCGGGCACCGCGAGGCGGTCAGCCAGCCGCCGATGTGCCTCACAAGAAGCCAAAAACGAAGATAGCGGCGGTGGACGGAAGCTGCGCGACGGTCATCGGGAGAGGAGGGCATGGGCGAATAGAGGGCGGGCGCGAAGCCAGTGCGATAAGAGCATTGTTTCCTATTGCAAGTGTTTACTTTGCGGTTTGCAACTATTTATCCTCTAGTTGGATGATCCTGATGCCTCATGTGTTGATACCTATGTGTCGTTTTTTCGGTGATCGCTCGGCGTCTATTGCCGCCATTCTGCCAAGGTGCCGGTGAACTTCCGACATCTTCTTTGTTTACGGAGGTGACGGCTCTTGCGACACTGCGGGGCTCAGGCTGCTCTCTCAAGCGGGAGGCTGCCGTCACGAGCATCGGCTGAGCAATGCTCAAAAACCGAGACGTACGCACTTCCACGGCTTTCCGTAGGATTCGGAGATGCCGGCGGATCCAAAGTCGTAGATGACGTCCTCCACATCTGAGACCTCTGCCACATGTTGCCATGCACGAAGTAAGTCGCACCACACCATCGGAGGTCGCTTGATGTCGATGCGCGCGCCCCGGTCCTCCAAGGCTCCTGCTGCTCGATCGAGTCAAACATCAGTCGGGCAGAGCCCGACTTCCCGGCAGTGGGTGGCGGAGAACTACCGGTTCTTCCGCATGCGAATGCGCCTGCTCAAGCAGGGGCGGGCGCCCTACAGAGCCGTCGTCCGCTCGACGATTGATCTGGAAACGGCCTTCCTCCGTCTTACCGGCCGGAACCTGCGGGAAGCCCGGATCTATGAGATCGGATACGGTCAGCGGCCGATGCGCCTGCTTGCCTTGCAATCGCTTGGCTACGACGCGCGAGGAGTGGATCTTGATCCCCCGGTCATCAGGGGCTCCATGAGCGAGTTCAGATCGATCGCCCGAGCGGGTGGCTCGCGACGGCTCGTAAAGTCGGCGGTGCGGCATTTTCTGTTCGACCGGGCGGAGCGGCGCCATCTCGACAAGGCGCTTCGCGAGGCGGGCGCGCAGCTGCGGATCGACATAAGGCGCCTGGACGTCGGGAACGCAGCCGAAATGGAAATCCCCGAGGGAAGCATCGACCTCATCTACTCGGACAATGTCTTCGAGCATCTTCCGCCCGACGTCATGGAGATCCTCTGCGCCCGGATGGCAAAATGGCTCTCCCCGCAGGGCGTTGCCCTGGTGATGCCGGATGTTTTCAGCGGCATTGCAGGTGGCCATCTGACCGAATGGTATGCGGATTTCCTATCGGACCGATACCAGCGCCGGACGGAGCCTTGGGAGCATTTACGCAAGCGGAGGGCGAGGGCGGATTGCTACCTCAACGAGTTCAGGCTGGAATACTATCGCCGCCTGTTCCGACGCCACTTTCATATCGCGGAGGAGTGGAACGTCGAAGAGGGACTTGGCGGCGAGTTCCTGACCGATGAGATCCGGCAGGAATTGTCCGAGTACGATGTGGAGGAACTTCTGCTCGGCCGGTACCGCTTTGCGCTCAAGGCCCGCTTGCCTCACGTAGCTTGCCCGGCGCTCCAGCCGGACGACCAGGCCCATTGGAAGTTGTAGCCGCCGAGCCAGCCGGTCACGTCGACGGCCTCGCCGATGACATAGAGGCCGGGCACGCCATTTGCTTCCATGGTGCGGGAATTGAGGTCGCGCGTGTCGACACCGCCGAGCGTGACCTCGGCGGTGCGATAGCCTTCCGATCCAACCGGCTTGATGCGCCATGAGGAGACAGCATCGGAGATCCGGCGCAGCTCGCGGTCGGGCATATCGGCTATGTTTCCGGCGGTGCCATCCGCGATGATCTCCGCCAGTGCTCGGGGGAGCAGGCTCGCCAGCGCGGTCTTCAGATTTTGGCGGCCGTTCTCGGCACGCGCCCGGCGCAGCGCATCGAAGATGTCGATGTCGGGGGTCATGGAGATCCTGATCTCCTGGCCTTCGCGCCAATAGGAGGAAATCTGCAGGATCGCGGGACCGCTGATGCCGCGATGGGTGAAGAGCATGGCTTCCCGGAAACTCTGCTTGCCGCAGGAGACCTCAGCCTCCACGGCAACACCCGCCAGGGGCGCAAGGCGCTGCAGCATGGCCGGATCGAAGGTCAGTGGCACAAGACCAGGGCGCGTTTCCACC
Source organism: Agaricicola taiwanensis (assembly GCF_014635245.1). Lineage (GTDB taxonomy): Bacteria > Pseudomonadota > Alphaproteobacteria > Rhizobiales > Methylopilaceae > Agaricicola > Agaricicola taiwanensis. Next base: position 121,278 of record NZ_BMCP01000002.1, read on the forward strand.
AGCCTGAGGCCGAAGCGGGCGGCGAGCTCGTAGGCGAAACCGGTCGCTCCCATCTTCGGGATCGATTTGCCGCCGGTGGCGATGACGAGTGAGGAACAGCTGACCTCTCCCTCCGGCAGTGAGAGGCGGAAGCCGGTGTCGGTTCTTGCAACGTCAGACGGACTTGTCTGCAGTCTGAGCGTCACATCTGCCTTCCTCATCTCCGTCACCAGCATGTCGATGATCTGCCGGGAGGAACTGTCGCAGAAGAGCTGGCCCAGCGTCTTCTCGTGCCAGGCGATGCCGTAACGGTTCACGAGAGCGATGAAATCATGCTGTGTGAAACGGCTGAGAGCCGATATGCAGAAACGCGGATTTTGCGACAGGAAAGCCTTCGGACTGGTATCGAGATTGGTGAAGTTGCAGCGCCCACCGCCGGAGATGCGAATTTTCTCACCCGGCGCCTTGGCGTGATCGAGCAGCAGCACCTTTCGGTCACGTTTCCCGGCCTCGATGGCGCACATCATGCCGGCGGCGCCTGCGCCGATGATGATCACGTCCCATGGATGCATCGGATGTCCCGTCACGTCCGGGCGTAATCGTCGTCGAACCGCTCGATGTCGTCTTCGCCGAGATAGCTGCCAGATTGTACTTCGATGAGATTGAGCGGGACGGTGCCGGGGTTCGCCAGCCTGTGAACACAGCCCTGCGGCAGGAACGTGGACTGATTTTCCGTCAACTCGAACACCTCGTCGTCGCGTGTCACCAGCGCGGTGCCGTTGACCACCACCCAATGTTCAGCGCGGTGCTTGTGCGCCTGCAGCGACAACCGCGCTCCGGGCTTGACCGTGATGCGCTTCACCTGAAAACGGTCGCCGGCATGAACCGAACGGTAGAAGCCCCATGGCCGATAGACCGTGGCGTCGTGGATGGTGGCGTGACCTTCGGCCGAGATGCGGGCGACGAGGTCCTTCACCTCCTGGTCACGCGATGCGTGGGCAACGAGCACCGCATCGGCCGTCGCCACGATGATGAGGTCTTCTACGCCAAGCGCGGCGATCAGAGGCCCGTCGCTGCGCAGATAACTGCCTGAGACATCCTGCGTCACAACTGGGCCTACGGCTACATTGTCCGCCTCGTCCGGTTGTTCGATCTCCTTCAGCGACGACCAGCTGCCAAGATCGGCCCAGCCCATGCTGGCGGGAACAACCACCGCGCGATCGGTCTTTTCCATTACGGCGTAGTCGATGGAAATGGAGGGGGTCCCTTCGAAACAGGCGGGATCGAGCCGCAGGAAGTCCATGTCGGCCGCGGCGCGATCAAGACTGGCCGTGACAGCGTCCAGAACCTCTGGGGCATATCTGGCGAAAGCATCGATAAGCTCGCCTGCGGGCAGGAGGAAGATGCCGCTGTTCCACACGTAACCGCCTTGCGCGAGGTAGGTCTCCGCGGTCTCGCGATCCGGCTTTTCGACAAAGCGCTCGACATGATGCGCGCCGGTGGCAACGGTCAGGGCATCGCCCTTCGCGATGTAGCCATAGCCGGTGGCGGCGTGGCTGGGCGGCATGCCGAAGAGCACGAAATGCCCTGCCTCGGCCGCCGGACGTCCCTGTTCGATCGCCGCATGAAAGGCTGCTTCATCGGCGATGATGTGATCGGACGGCATGAGCAGGACCATGGCGTCTGGATTGCGGCGCAGGGACAAAAGGGCGGCCGCTGCAGCCGCCGGCGCCGTATTGCGGGGGCAGGGCTCCAGCAGAATGGTCTCAGGAGTCTGCCCGAGGCCGCGCAGGCGCTCGGCAACAAGGAAACGGTGATCGTTGCTGGCAACGACGACCGGGGGCGTGAAGCGCGTGGGATCGCCGACGCGGCGGACAGTCCGTTCGAAAAGGCTGCTGTCACCGACGAGGGGCAGAAATTGCTTTGGATTTTCGTGGCGCGACAACGGCCACAGACGGGAGCCAGACCCGCCCGACAGGATGACCGGCACGATCCGGCTGCCACGAACAGTCATGCACCCTCGGCTTTCAACCTAGCGCCGGCAAAGCGGCTGACCCTCGTCAGACCACAAAGAGAACCGGATCGCAACAGCCGGACATAGAGCCACCCCGGCGGCGGAGCCACCGGGGTGCGTAGCCTTCCACGCTGCGGCTTACTGGTTGATCACAGCAACAACGCGGCGGGTCGAGGGTTCAACGAAGACCACCTCATTGCCGACCACGGCATAGTGGTAGCTCTGTGCGTTCGGGACCTCTGTCACGATGGTCGAGGGTACCGGCTGCAGGGGCACGGAGCCCGGCACGATGCCGCCGACGATCAGATCCTCATCAAGCACGATCGGATCGGCGGGCGGAGGAGCTTCAACGAAGGTGCGGCGGATGACAGTGGTCTGTTCCGGCGTGAACACAACCTGCGGCGCGGGCTGCGTCGTGGTGGTGGTGATGGTCGTCTGCGCATGTGCGCCGAAGGTGGCGACAGCGATGGCCGACGCGGCGGTTGCGGTAATCAGAATGGCTTTCATCTAAGCCTCCCATTTTATCTAATACCTGTGCCTCACCGCACAGGCGGCCAAGCGGGAGGTTAACGCGCGATGATGCGAAGTTGTTCACCACTTGGAATAACGAAATGTTTCAATGGTTTACTCGCGCTTTACCCGGCCTATTCATGGCGAATTGGCGGCAAGTCTAAGGCAGGGCAAAAGATTTTTACTTCGCCGTGCCTGAAGACCCGCACGGAAAGAGAATAATCGCTCGCGCAGCCGGCGCTTGGCAAGATCACTTGAAGACGACGGTGCGGGTGCCGTTGAGGAGAATGCGATGCTCCGCGTGCCAGCGCACCGCGCGGGACAGCACCAGCGCCTCGACGTCGCGGCCCCGGGCCACCAGTTCGTCCGGACCAGTCACCTGATCGACCCGCACGGCCTCCTGCTCGATGATGGGGCCTTCGTCCAGATCCTCGGTGACGTAATGCGCGGTGGCGCCGATCAGCTTCACGCCGCGGGAAAAAGCCTGATGGTAGGGCTTCGCGCCTTTGAAGCTGGGTAGGAAGGAATGATGGATGTTTATGACGCGTCCAGGAAAGCGGCGGCAGAGGCTGGGGGAGAGCACCTGCATGTAGCGGGCAAGGACGATGAGGTCGATCCGCTCGTCCTCGATGATCTCCGCGAGCTTGGCCTCCGCGCGCTCCTTCGTGGCCGCGCTGATGGGAATGTGGTGATAGGGAATGTCGTGCGCGGCGACGCGCTGGTAGCTGTCGCGATGATTGGACACCACTGCGGGAATTTCGATGGGGAGGGCCCCTATGCTGGTGCGGTAGAGCAGATCGTTCAGGCAGTGGTCGAACTTCGACACCATGATGAGCGCGCGCAGGCGGTGGCTGCGGTCGGCCATGGTGAAGCGCATGCGGTGCTCGGCGGCGATGGGCTCGAAAGCTGTTGAAAGCGCCTGTGCGTCGCTCTCGCCGGCAACGGGCTCGGCCACGATGCGCATGAAGAAGGTGCCGGTGGTCTGGTCCGTGAACTGCGCGGACTCGATGATGTTGAGCCCCTGGCGAAATATGAAGCCGCAGGTTTCGGCGATGAGGCCCGGCGCGTCGGGACAGGCGAGGGTGAGCACGATGCCGCGTGACAAGGCAGGAAAATCCTTTGCGAGGAACCCCGCGCTCATAAGGCTCGGTGCCGCCGATGGCAAGTTCAGGCGGCGGCCCGGCGGGCGCTGCGCCCCGCGCTCGTCACTTCCACCTCGACCGTCATCCCGTCGCCATCCTCCGGCGTCCCGTCGAAGCTGCCGCCAACCGGGACCGCCTGGTGCGGGTCTCGCGTCACGGCGATGCGGATCAGATTTTCGCCGGCGATGATGCCGTTGGTGGGGTCGTATTCAATCCAGCCCGCGCCGGGAAGATAGACTTCGGCCCAGGCGTGGGTCGCGCCGGCGCCTTTGATTTCGCTGTCGGCGGCGCCATCGAGGGCGGGATCATAGAGATAGCCGGTGACAAAGCGCGCGGCAAAGCCGAGGGAGCGGAGGGCCTCGATGAAGAGCAGGGCGAAATCGCGGCAGGTGCCGGAGCCGAGCTCCAGCGTTTCCAGTGGTGTCTGGGTGCCTTCCTCCCAGCGCGTGTTGTAGGTGAAGGCGTCCTTGATGGTGGCGTTGATGTCAGCCAGCAAGGCGAGCGTGTCGGTCGGTCTCGAAGCGATGAAACCCTGCGCCCAGGCCTCGAGTTGGCCCTTGGGATCAGGATAATGTCGCTCCAGCGTGCGGCCAAGGTCGGTGCGGTCGTCGGCGGAATAGATAAAGGGATAGTTGTGGGCGTTGTCGTCCAACTCGAAACGAGGCGCGTCGAGCGCGTAGCGCTCGATGACGAGCTTGCTCTCCACCTTCAGTTCGGCGGCCGGTTCCGCGAAGATGACGACCGCGACCGAATTGCCGAACACGTCATGGATCCAGCGCACGGATGCCCGGGGCGAGAGGATCAGATCCGCCGAGATAAGACGCAGATCATGGCTGTCGCGCGGCCGCAGCATCAGGCGATGTTCGCCGAACGTCACGGGCCGCTTGTAGCGATAGACCGTGTTGTGGCGGATCGTCAGCGTTCGCAAAAATCATCTCCGGCGGTGTCGTCGAGATAACGCGACTGCGGCGCTTTCGTTCACTCTGGCCGAAACGCTAACGGCAGTAGAGGGCGCGTTTGTTGCGGCCACGCTGCGCGAGGTCCAGGTGAAGATGCTCCTCATGATATCCATCTGACCCTGGACCGAGCACCGTTGTGAAGCGCCCACAGGCCTTCTTTCGCACCTCGGCAAAAAAACCCTTGGCTTGGCCGAGTTTTCCCACCTCGACCCAGCCGCCCGAGGCCTTCTTGAAGGCGCCTATGTCCAGGGCATTGGCCTTACCGTGTTCGCTGAGCCGCGCACCCTTGACCCTGTTGCGGCCGCGGCAGTCATAGGAGGCCGCGTTCCTCAGTTCCACAACAGGCTCCCTGAGGTGTTGACGGGCGGCTGGGATCACATCCCCCCGTACCCAGTCGGCAAGGGCCTGCGCCGGGGCGCAACGCATCGTTGCTGCCGGCGATATCGCAACGGAGCCGCCATCCGCCAGTTTGATGGCGGAAACCTTGATGGGGGAAGGGGCGCCGCAGGCGCCGTTGACGATGGGCGGCGCCGGTTCGAAGACGAGTTGCCCATTGGCGGTAAGCGCGGCGCACGCCGGATCGGCGTCAGGCGCAGTCGCCAGCGGATTGGCGGGTGCCGTCGATTGGACCTTTGCCGTATCGGTGAGTTTTGCCGGTCGCGGTTGCGGCAAGGGCGCTGAGATCGTGGGCACATCCTTGAAGGCATCATGGATACGTCTCAGATGTGGCGGCCGTTCCGGAGGAAGCGCCGGGGCAGACTGTGGCGCTGGTGCCGCCACTTGCGGCGGTTCGGAGCGCCGCGGCCGCGGCTCAGGTTGTGGAACGGCGTAAACGCTGGAGGAAAAGGCCAGCAGGCAGGCGGCAATCGGGAGGGAGAGCCGCAAGCCGCGAGGCCTTATCCCGCCGCGCCCACGGGATTCCGTGTGCGTGCGGTTTCCGTGCCCTTCGCAAGGGGAACCACAGTGGTCTCGGCCCGGGAGGGAAGGGGAGTGACGAGGCCGCTTGCCGGAGGCAGTTCAGCACCCGCGAAGAGGGCGATCTCGTCGGCCAGCATATCGAGCCGGGCGCGCAGAACGGCGTTGCCGCTCTTGCCGCTCGCATCCGGCCCCGCTTCGACACTGCGCTGGATGTGACGTTCGACCTTTGACCATTCGGCACGGGCGCTCGCGAGCTGAGCTTCCAGTACGGCTTTTTCCGTGCGCACCTTGGCAAGTTCGCCTTCCAATATGGCTTGGCCATCGGGACCGTTCTGGGCGGCAAGCAGCTCCTGCGAAAGCGCCTTCACGCGTTCCACGGCGCGTGCTTCAGCTGCCCGGGCCTTGGCATGTTCCTTCGTCGCCCGGTTCAGCGCCGCTTCAAGGCGCTTGGTCTCGGCCGCATAGGCTGCCTCGCGCTCCACGCTCTTGCGCTCCAGCGCCTTCATCTCGGCGGGAAGTTTCCGGGCCAGCTCATTGCGTTCCGTCTCGGCAACCTCAGCGCGCCTTTTCCATTCGCCTCGGCTGTTTTTCGCCTCCTCCAATTCCTCCGCCAGCCGGTCGGCCCGCTTGGCGTCACGCATGGAGCGTTCGTCGGCCGCCTTCAGCGCGGTTTCCGCTTCAAACAACTTGCGGTCGAGAATGTCACGGGCAGCCCGGCTTTTGTCGACATGAGCGCTGCGTTCGGCAAGTTCCGCCTTCAGCGCTTCGGCGCTTGCGGTGGCCTCCGCCAGAGCCTTCCGGATGTCGCCGAGTTCGGCAGTCTGGCGATCGTATTGCTTTTTCAGATCGGTCAGTCGCGAGGAATTGTCGGTGGTCTCGGCCGTCGCGGCCTTAAGCTGCGCGGAAAGTTCGTCGCATCGTTCAAGCGCCGTTTTCAATTTGCCCTCGGCTTCCTCCAGACGGTTTGCCGACCTGGCCAGCTCACTGCGCCCATTGTCGCGATCCGAGCGCATGTTCGCGGTCTCGACGTCCATGGCAACAAGACGAACCTTCTGGGCGTTCAGTTCCACCCGTGCTTCGGCCAGAGCCCGGCTGTCGGCATCGAGTTTCTTGCGAAGCGCGGCGAATTCCTCCCGGGCCTTGTCACGGGCCGCTACAGCCTCGGCGCCCGATCCCTGCGCCTCACTCAGCTGCTCCTCAAGCGCGGCGATGCGGGTTTCCATTGCCGCGATGATGGTGGCTTTCTCGCTGTGGTCGAGGGCGTAGCGGGTGCGTTCGGTATCGGAGCTGGCCGCCGCCGCTTCGGCGACAACGAGCTTTGCCCGCAAGGAGGAGACGGTGCGTTCCAAAGCACGGATGCGGATGGCGCTTTCGGCACGGATCATATCCTGTGCCGCGACAATTTCACCGACGCTGGACGGAAGCTGGTTCTCCAAACGGCGCGTGGTCAGGCGCACGGCGCGAGACCACAACATGCGGCCTCCGGCAAGCGCCAAACAGCTTGCGGCCAGAAAGCCAAGCATCACATGGAGAAAGATATCGATCATTAGCGGCCCGCCTCGATATCCGTAGCATGCCACGGCTAGGAGGCGACTTCCAGATGCGGGCGCCTGATGAGCATCTTGGTTCGATCGAATGTGGCTAAAATGCTGCGCTTTGGCGCGTTTCTCCCGTCCTCTCGTGCTCGCGGTTTTGGCCTGTCAGTCGAAGCCTCAGAAGGGGTTCCAGGTCGCTTCAGGTGTGAACTTCAGATAGCCCACGTTGGCACCGAGACGGACGCCGACACCGGAACGGATCGGCACCAGCACCATGTTGTTGCTGCCGCCGAGCGCGGTCATGCCGAACCCGCCGATGAGATAGGCGGAGCCGGCGATGCCGGGGAACCGCTGAAAGAGTGCCTGGTCCGAGGGAAGATTGTAGATCAGGATCATGGTGCGGGCGCCGTCGCCGCCGAAATCCCATCCGACGGATGGGCCCTGCCAATAGACATGGCGCTGGCCAAAGAGGCGGGTGTAGAGCGTGCCTTCGCCATAGCGCAGACCGGCGACGAAGGCACCGGATCCTTCCTGGCCGAGAATATAGCCGTTGGGCTGTCCCCATTGCCGGAAGGCGCGTTCCACCAATGAGCCGAGCTCCCGGGAAACCGTGCCGAAGAACTTGTGTCCTTCGCCGACGATCTCATCGATGGTGTAGGTGCCCTGTTGCTGGGATTGGGCCGGCTGGCCGCCGTACTGGCGCGATTCCGGCTGGCCGCTGCCGCCATAGGGCTGAGCGGGCGGCGGCGCATATTGCTGCTGCTGCCCATAGGGTTGCTGGCCCTGGTAGTTGCCGCCAGGCGCACCTGACGGCGCCTGGATGACCTGCGCGGACAGTGGCGCTGCCATGGTGATAAGTGCCGCTGCTATCAGCGCGAACAGCTTCGCTGTGCCATGCATCGAAACGCTCCCTTAACGACATGGGCAATTTTTGCCCAATGTCTTCCCGCTACATCCTCGCCGTTAACCGGCTCGTCCAACCCGTCATGCTATCCAGCGTTTCGTCCATGGACATCATCATCCACGAATCGTTGGTACATAGGTTGCTCAAAACTATGACGCGCCCAAGGCATTTCCTGCGCTCTTTTCTTGCCGGCGTCCTAATTGTTGGGCTTAGCGCCGGAACGGCTGTTCATGCAAGCATCGGATTAACGGCTTTGGTGGCCATCAGTCCATGGAATGGTGTGGCCATCGACGGCTATGACCCGGTCAGCTACTTCACCGACGAGAAGCCACGTCCCGGCAGCCCGCTTTATGAATTCGTCTGGCGCGATGCTGTCTGGCGCTTCGCCAACGAAGGCAACCTTGCCGCCTTCAAGGCTCATCCTGATGTCTATGCGCCGCGCTTCGGCGGCTTTGACCCCAACGGCGTCGCGCGCGGCCTCCTCGTCAAAGGCGACAGCCACGTCTTCGCCATGAGCGACATGGACAAGCGGCTCTATCTCTTCAGCAACGAGGATTCGCGCCGCACCTTCATCAGTGATCAGGACCTTGCCGCCAAAGCCAATTCCATGTGGCAGGAACTGGTGGTGAAGGTGGTTCCCTGATCCACTTCCGGAGTCGCTGCAAAGGGTTGCGGCGGTATCTGCAAGAGGTGATTCATCTTCTTCATACGGCGATCGAGTATCGCGTCACGAGGGCGCTCGGCCCCAGGCGATGAAGGCGCCGTTGCGGTAACCTTCCTCACGCTTGCCGTAGGTGAAGGCCGTGTTGTCCGGCTTCAGCACTACACCGCCCGCCGCGGTCAAAACCGCATGACCTGCCGCCGTATCCCACTCCAACGTGGGCCCGAACCTGGGATAGACATCGGCCTGTCCTTCCGCCAGAAGCGCGAATTTCAGGGAAGAGCCGATGCAGCAGCGATCGATCCGTCCCCAGCGCGTCAGCCAGGCTTCGGTCTGCGGATCCCTGTGGCTGATGCTGGTGACGGCAACCGGCGGATCGGTCATGGTCCGCGTCGCGATCGCGCGAAAGCTTTTGTCGGTTCCATCGCGGCGCCCGGCCCAGCCCGGTGCTCCCGCGTAGAGACGGCCAAGCTCCGGCGCTCCGACAACGCCGACAACAGGCGCGCCGTCCTCCACCAGCGCGATGTTGACCGTATATTCCGCACGCCCGGCGACGAACTCGCGGGTGCCGTCGAGAGGGTCGACAAGGAGGAAGATTCTGCCTGCCTCCGGTAACACTCCCGCGGAAACCTGTTCCTCAGCGATCAGCGGCACGTCAGGCAAAAGGTCTCGCAGCCTTTGGATGATGTGCTTCTCCGCTGCCTGATCCGCCTCCGTCACCGGGCTCGCATCAGCCTTGATCATGGTTTCAACGCCGCGGCGTTTGATGTCGAGAATGATGGTGCCCGCTTCGTCGGCAATGTCGGCGAAGGCGGCGGCAAGGGATCGGAGATCGCGCGCTGACGGCATCATGGGCTTCATAAAGGCAGGCCGCGCTTGGCCCTGGAGGAGGGCCGGTGTATCACCTTCTTACTGAAAACCAAGCTCCGAGATTCGCCTATGACCGCCGTTACCCTGGACTCTCTCGATCTCGCCGCTCTTCTGGCCAGCCGCATCTGCCATGATGTCATCAGTCCGGTCGGCGCGATCGTCAATGGATTGGAAGTCCTGGAGGAGGAAAAGGACGAGCAGATGCGCGTCTTTGCCCTCGACCTGGTCAAGAAGAGCTCCAAGCAAGCTTCGGCGCGGTTGCAGTTCGCGCGCATCGCCTTCGGTGCCGCGGGTTCGGCGGGTGCCTCGATCGATACGGGCGATGCAGAGAATGTCGCGCGGGCCTTCCTCGCCGACAGCAAGGCGGAGCTCAGCTGGACTGGTCCCCGCGCGCTGCTGCCGAAAAACCGGGTGAAGCTGCTGCTCAACCTCATCGTCATTGCATCCACCACGATTCCGCGCGGCGGCAAGATCGATGTGACGCTGGAGGGCAGCGGCTTCGATCCCGACATGACCTTCCGGATCGTGACAACAGGTATCTCCTCCCGCATTCCGGCAGGCCTTGAGGACCTTCTGGATGGGAAGGCGCCGGAACATGGGATCGATGCCCATGTGATCCAGCCTTATTATACCGGCCTTGTGGGCCGCGCCGCTCGCATGGACGTTTCCCTGGAGGCGCGGGAAGATGGTGTCACCCTGACGGCGACGCCGCAACCGGCGGAGGCGCAGCCGGAAAGTGGCGTCACGGAAGGCACTGCAGGAAGCTGATTTCACGTCAGACTTCAACCTGACGGTAACGGTTGTTGCCTTAGGGTCTCTCCCGACGGAGGAAGCAACGCCAGGACGGCGTTGTTCGTCGGGGATGAAGATGGACGATCTTCTGCGTGAGTTTTTGACCGAGACCAATGAGAGTCTCGATGTTGTCGACGTTGAACTGGTAAAGTTCGAACAGGATCCAAATAATGCAAAGATCCTCGACAACGTTTTCCGCCTCGTACACACCATCAAGGGGACGTGCGGCTTCTTAGGTCTTCCACGGCTTGAAGCCTTGGCGCATGCCGGCGAAACGCTGATGGGCCGGTTCCGCGACGGTGTTCCGGTGACCGGCGAAGCCGTGACGGTGATCCTTTCCAGTATTGACCGGATCAAGGCAATTCTTGGCGAGCTCGACCGCACGGGTGAGGAGCCGGTCGGCAACGACCGCGACCTGATCGAGGTGCTGGAAGAGATGTCGCTGGCGAGTGGCGTCAAGGCCGCCGCCAAGAACATTCCGGTGCCGTCATCTGAGGCCGAACCGCAGCCTGCCGTGGTCCCCGAGACGGCGGGCGAGCTGACCTATCAGGTTCTGGAGCGTGAGCTACGCCCAGGCGAGGTGTCCCTGGACGAATTGGAGCGGGCCTTCCGCGAGACCGAGATTGAGCCCGTCGAAGCGGCTCCGGTGGTGGAGGAAAAGGCGCCGGCCATAAAGGTGCCGATGGTGCGCGCTTCGGCGGCAGAGGCCGAGCCGAAGGCAGAGGTTGCCGCTGCCAACTCCACCATCCGCGTCAGCGTCGATACGCTGGAGCACATGATGACCATGGTTTCGGAACTGGTGCTGACACGCAACCAGCTCCTGGAGATCGTGCGCCATCACGAAGACAGCGAATTCAAGGTGCCGCTGCAGCGTCTGTCCAATGTGACGGCCGAGCTGCAGGAAGGCGTCATGAAGACGCGCATGCAGCCGATCGGCAACGCCTGGCAGAAGCTGCCGCGCATCGTGCGCGATCTGTCGGCCGAACTGCAGAAGCCGATTGATCTGGAAATGTCCGGTGCGGAAACCGAGCTGGACCGCCAGGTGCTCGATTTCATCAAGGATCCGCTGACGCATATGGTCCGCAACTCGGCGGACCACGGGCTGGAAAGTCCCGTCGAGCGCCTTGCCATCGGCAAGCCCGAACGTGGCCTCATCAAGCTCTCGGCCTACCATGAGGGCGGCCAGATCCTGATCGAGATCTCGGACGACGGCCGCGGCCTCAATCTGGGCAAGATCAAGAGAAAGGCGCTGGAGAGCGGCGTTACAACGGAAGCTGAACTGGAAAAGCTCAGCGACCAGCAGATCTACAAGTTCATTTTCGCGCCGGGCTTCTCGACGGCCGCGGAGGTGACCAGCGTCTCCGGCCGCGGCGTCGGCATGGACGTCGTCCGCAACAACATCGAGCTGATCGGCGGCACCATCGACCTGAAGACGGCGTCCGGCGAGGGCACCACCTTCACCATCAAGATCCCGCTGACGCTTGCGATCGTTCCGGCTCTTATCGTGGAAGCGGCCGGCGATCGCTATGCCATCCCGCAGCTTGCGGTGGTGGAGTTGGTGCGGGTGCAGGCGAATTCCGAGCATCGCATCGAGCTGATCAAGAACACGCCGGTTCTGCGGCTGCGCAACAAGCTGCTGCCGCTGGTGCATCTGTCCAACCTGCTTGGCCGAGGCGAGACCTCGGACATGACCGCGCAGACCGGTTTCATCGTGGTCACGCAGATCGGCGGCCTCAACTTCGGCATCGTGGTCGACGGCGTCTTCCACACCGAGGAAATCGTGGTGAAGCCCATGGCATCGCGCCTGCGGCACATCACCATGTTCTCCGGCACGACGATCCTGGGCGATGGATCGGTGATCCTCATCATCGATCCCAATGGCGTCGCCAGCGCGGTCGGCAGCAATGTGGACCTTGCGCGCGACGACAGCGCCGAGCGCCAGGCTGCGGCGGCTGTGTCCAGTGCCATGACCTCGCTCCTGCTGTTCCGCGCCGGTGGTGACGCGCCGAAGGCCGTGCCACTGTCGCTGATCACACGCCTCGAAGAAATCGACGTTTCCACCATTGAGCGCTCCAGCGGCCGCAGCATGGTGCAGTATCGCGGCCGCCTTATGCAGCTCGTGTCTGTGTCGCCCGAAACGGAAGAGCGCACCGAGGGAATGCAGCCGCTCCTGGTCTTCTCGGAGGGCGAGCGCTCCATCGGCCTCCTCGTCGATGAGATCGTCGACATCGTCGAAGACCGCATGGACATCGACGTTGCCGCTGAAGCCCGCGGGGTCGTCGGCAGCGCCATCGTCAAGGGCAAGGCCACCGAGGTCATCGACGTGAGCTATTACCTCACGCAGGTCTTCGAGGATTGGCTGCACCGCAAGGAACTCGATGTCGGGGCACCCACACGCAAGCAGCTCCTTTTCGTGGATGACAGTGCGTTCTTCCGCAACATGCTGACACCTGTGCTGAAGGCAGCAGGTTTCGAAGTGGTCTCGGCGGAAAGCGCCAGCAACGGTCTGGCGCTGGTCAAGAGCGGACACCGCTTCGACATCATCGTCTCCGACATCGAAATGCCTGAGATGGACGGGTTCGCGTTCGCCGAGACGCTGCGGCAGACGGATGAGGCGCGCGATACACCGATCATCGCGCTGTCGTCGCTGGTATCGCCCGCCGCCATGGAGCGCGGACGTGCCGCCGGTTTCCATGACTATGTGGCCAAGTTCGACCGACCAGGGCTGCTCGCGGCGCTGAAGGACAAGACAAACGAAATGAGGAACGTGGCATGAGCGGGCAGGAACTCGAAGTCGATTTCGTGACCGTCATGATCGGTGATCAGCTGTTCGGGCTGCCCATCGGCCGGGTCCATGATGTTTTCGTGCCGGAGCGCCTGACGCGGGTGCCACTGGCGGCGCCGGAAGTTTCCGGAGTTCTCAACCTGCGCGGGCGGATCGTAACGGCGCTCGATATGCGGACCGTGCTCGGCCTGCCTCCGCGCGAGGACGGGGCACCGCTGATGGCGGTCGGCATCGAAGCCAAGGGTGAGGCATTCGGCCTCCTCATCGACAGCGTCGGAGAGGTGACAAAGCTGTCGATGTCGGAGATGGAAGCCGCCCCGGCCAATCTGGACACGCGCTGGGCGCGTGTCGCGGATGGTGTCTACCGCCTCGACGGCCGCCTGCTGGTCATCCTGAATGTCGATCAAGTGCTTGGAACTGAACAAGAACTTGCAGCGGCTTGAGGGCTGCTCACAGGGTTTGAGGAACCGTTATGAAACACTGCCTCGTGGTGGACGATTCAAGCGTCATCCGTAAGGTTGCGCGCCGCATCCTGGAAGGCTTCGGCTTTCAGGTCGGCGAGGCAGGAGACGGCCGTCAGGCGCTCGACATATGCCTTCAGGCGATGCCGGATGCGATCCTGCTGGACTGGAACATGCCCGTCATGGATGGCTTCGAATTCCTGACGCAGCTGCGCCAGGTCCCTGACGGGGACAAGCCGAAGGTGGTGTTCTGCACCACGGAAAATGATGTGGCGCACATCGCCCGTGCCCTTCGCGCCGGCGCCAACGAATACATCATGAAGCCCTTCGACAAGGACATCGTGGAAGCGAAGTTCCAGGAAGTCGGCCTGATTTAATTTCTGCAGCGCTTGAGGCGTGAGCATGTCAATCCAAAGAGCTGATGCGCATGCTCCGCAGACCGCGGCGGATACGGCGTCGGAAACGGGCGCGGCCGTCCGCGCAATGATCGTCGATGACTCCACCGTCGTGCGCACGCAGTTGCGGCGCTGGATGACGGAGGCTGGCATCGAGGTGGTCTCGAGCGCCCGGACAGGCCGTCAGGCTGTCGATGACGTCAAGCGTGTCGCGCCTGACGTCATCCTCCTCGACATCGAAATGCCCGACATGACCGGCCTGGAAGCGCTGCCGCTGCTGCTTGAGGCAAAGCCCGGCATTTCGATCATCATGGTCTCGTCCCTGACCCGCCGGAACGCCGAGATCTCGATCCGCTGTCTTTCCAAAGGCGCCGCCGACTGCATTCCGAAGCCGAATATGACGCAGGGTCCAGACGCGCTGAGCGATTTCAAGCGGGATCTGATCGACAAGGTGAAGGTGCTCGGCACTCGTCGCGCGCCCAAGCGCGGCGCGCCGGAGTTTGGCCGCACCGCATTGCGCCAACTCCTGACGCCGAGCGTCTCGCCGGCACTGCGGCCCTTCAGCCGCACGCGTCCCAAGGTTCTGGCGATCGGCTCTTCGACCGGCGGCCCCCAGGCGCTGGCGGAAGTGTTCCGGAGCATGAAGCATCGCCCGCTGAACGTGCCGGTCTTCATCACCCAGCACATGCCGCCCAACTTCACCGCGGTGCTGGCGGAACATCTGAACGCGGCGTCGGGCTTTCCGGCTCAGGAGGGCGCCAATGGCGTCCATGCCCGTCCGGGGCACATCTATGTCGCGCCCGGCGGCCATCATATGCTGGTGACGGGTACGGCCGCGGAACCTGTGATCCGGATCACGGACGAGCCTCCGGTCAACTACTGCCGCCCTGCGGTCGACCCGCTGTTCGCTTCACTTTCGGCGATCTACGGCCCCGCCGTACTGGGTGTCGTGCTGACCGGTATGGGCCAGGACGGCGCCCGGGGCGCCCTCGACATCGCACAGGGTGGAGGCTCCATCATCGCCCAGGATGAGGCCACGAGCGTGGTCTGGGGAATGCCGGGCCACACCGTGAAGCTAGGCGCCTGCGCGGCGGTCCTGCCGCTCAGCGAGATTGCACCCAAGATACTGTCCACCTTAGCCGGGAGTGCGTCATGATTGACGCCGATTTCGAATTTCTGACCCGTTTCCTCCACGAGCGCTCGGGCATCGCGCTGTCGAAGGACAAGGCCTATCTGGTGGAAAGCCGGCTTCTGCCGCTGGTGCGCAGCCATAAGTTCGCCGATCTGGGGGAACTGATCGGGCGTCTCCGCTTTGGCAGCGATGCCGTGCTCGCAGAGGAGGTCATCGATGCGATGACCACCAACGAGACCTTCTTCTTCCGCGACAAGGTGCCCTTCGACCGCTTCACGGAGGTGATGCTGCCGCAGCTGATCAAGGCCCGCGCCACCGAACGCCGTCTGCGCATCTGGTGCGCGGCCTGCTCGACCGGTCAGGAGCCCTATTCGCTGGCGATGCTTCTGAAGGAACGTGCGGCACAGCTGCCAGGCTGGAAGATCGAGATCGTCGCCACGGATCTTTCACCGACGGTGATCGACCGGGCGAGGGCAGGGGTCTACACCCAGTTTGAGGTGCAGCGCGGCCTGCCGATCCAGCTGCTCCTGAAGTATTTCGAACAGAAGGGCGAGAAGTGGGAGATATCGCCGGTCTTGAAGCCCATGGTGCAGTTCCGCACGCTCAATCTGCTGCGCGACTTCTCGTCGCTCGGCCGCTTCGACATCGTCTTCTGCCGCAACGTTCTGATCTATTTCGATGAACGCACGCGCGGTGACATCATGGAACGTATCGCACGCCTCATGGCGCCGGATGGCTACCTGACGCTGGGAGCAGCGGAGACGGTGATCGGGCTGACCAATGCCTTCGCCGGGCACAGCGAGCATCGCGGGCTCTATCAGCCCAGTCGCAGCGTCTCCCCTCAGCCGGTGCTCGCCCGGATCGCCGGCTGAGTCATCGCTTCGGCGTCAGGCGCCGGACAACAAAAAACCCGCTCCGAAGAGCGGGTTTTTTGTTTGATACGGACCAGTCTCAGGCGCTGGCGCGCATGGGCGCCTCGTCTTCAGCCGGCTCGCGCAGCACATAGCCGCGACCCCAGACGGTTTCGATGTAGTTCTTGCCGTCGGTGGCATTGGCGAGCTTCTTGCGCAGCTTGCAGATGAAAACGTCGATGATCTTGAGTTCGGGCTCGTCCATGCCGCCGTAGAGATGATTGAGGAACATCTCCTTGGTGAGGGTGGTGCCCTTGCGGAGCGCCAGAAGCTCCAGCATCTGGTATTCCTTGCCCGTCAGATGCACGCGCTGACCGCCGACTTCGACCGTCTTGGTGTCGAGATTGACGATGAGATCGCCGGTGGCGATGACCGACTGGGCATGGCCCTTGGAGCGGCGCACGATGGCGTGGATGCGGGCGACCAGCTCGTCCTTGTGGAAGGGCTTGGTCATGTAATCGTCGGCACCAAAGCCGAGACCGCGTACCTTATCCTCGATGCCGGCGAGACCCGAAAGGATCAGGATCGGCGTCTTGACCTTGGCAACCCGGAGGGAGCGCAGCACTTCATAGCCGCTCATATCGGGCAGGTTCAGATCCAGAAGGATGATGTCGTAGTCGTACAGCTTACCGAGATCCACGCCCTCCTCTCCGAGGTCGGTCGTGTAGACGTTGAAACTCTCGGACTTGAGCATCAGTTCGATGCTCTGCGCGGTCGCGCTGTCGTCCTCGATCAGAAGAACGCGCATATCAATCCCCAACCATCGCGCCACGCCCCGCAAACGTTAGGATGCGTCGCTGGCATCATGTGTGCTGCCTTGATTCGCGATCCTAATGTCCAAATGGTTAACAAACTCTAATTCGGACAGGCAAGCGATAAGGCAACGTTAAATTCGAGTTCCACTAAATTATTGAGTCTCAAGGTGATTCTGTTGAAAACGTATTTAACGTTTTGCTTTAACAAAATCTTGCAATCGACTCGTGGGACCCAGCTTGGTCTCATTGGCGCCGAAAAGGTTTCCCGCCTCTTAAGTGCCTGGGGTTGATCATTAACGTAGGGCGTAAACGAAAGGTTACGATGGCGCTGATTCTGGAAAAATGCCCGTGAAAAGTCTCATCGAAAACCTGCGAAACGTTCCGGACCGCGAGATTTTCGGCCGGGTGGTCGCCGTCAAGGGTCTCTTGGTGGAAGTGGCCGGTCCGATCGGTCGGATGGCGGTTGGCGGACGCATCGATATCGAGGGTGCCGGCCAAAAGTTTATTCCTTGCGAAGTGATCGGGTTCAGCGGGGAAAAGGCGCTTGTGATGCCTTTCGGCACCCTGGACGGCGTGCGTCGTGGCTGCCGGGCGATCGTCGGCGCCTCCATCAGCGGTGTGCGACCGTCTGACGCATGGCGAGGCAGGGTCATCAACGCGCTGGGTCAGCCGATCGATGGCAAGGGACCGCTTCCCTCAGGCGCGCAACTCTACCCCTACCGGGCGTCGCCGCCACCGGCCCATTCGCGCAAGAGGGTGGGCGAGCCGCTCGATGTGGGCGTGCGTGTGATGAACACTTTCATCACCTGCTGCCGCGGACAGAGGCTTGGCATCTTTGCCGGTTCCGGGGTCGGCAAATCAGTGCTGCTCGCCATGCTTGCCCGCAACACCGAAAGTGCGGTCTCCGTGATCGGCCTGATCGGTGAGCGCGGGCGTGAGGTGCAGGAGTTCCTGCAGGACGACCTCGGAGAGGAGGGCCTGAAAAACGCGGTCGTGGTGGTGGCGACTTCCGACGAGCCTGCCCTGATGCGGCGCCAGGCGGCCTATCTCACTCTGACGCTGTCGGAATATTTCCGCGACCAGGGCCAGGACGTCCTGTGCCTGATGGACAGCGTCACGCGTTTCGCCATGGCCCAGCGCGACATCGGCCTTTCCGCCGGCGAACCGCCAACCGCGAAGGGTTATACGCCGACAGTCTTTTCCGAACTGCCAAAACTCCTGGAGCGTGCCGGACCCGGTCTGGGCGAGGGGGCGATCACGGCCATCTTCACGGTGCTGGTGGAAGGCGACGACACCAACGAACCCGTGGCGGATACGGTGCGCGGAATCCTTGACGGCCATATCGTGATGCAGCGCTCGATTGCCGAGCGCGGGCGTTACCCGGCCATCAATGTGCTGAAATCGGTGTCGCGCACCATGCCCAAGTCCATCCATCCGGACTATGTGGGCACCGTTGCGCGGGCGCGGCAGATATTGGCAACCTATGCGGATATGGAAGAGCTCATTCGCCTCGGCGCCTATCGGGCGGGTTCAAGCCCGGAAGTGGACGAGGCGATCCGCCTGAACGAGCCGCTGGAGGCCTTTCTGAAACAGGGAAAAGCCGACGCTACCCCCTTGATGGAAGGTTATGAGTGGCTGGCTCGGATTCTCGCGGATTCGGAAACCGATCGCTAACTGATTACATGTAATGTCCCTGATCATGAAATCACGCGACACCCTTCTGCGCTTGAAGCGCTTCCAGGTCGACGAGAAGCGTCGGCATGTGACCCAGATCGAGTCCATGGTGGCCGAATTCCACCGGATGGCGACGGACCTCGATCGCGAGATCCAGCAGGAGCAGGAAAGGTCCGGCATCACGGATGTGGCCCACTACGCCTATCCGACCTATGCCAAGGCCGCCATGACCCGGCGGGATAATCTGCTCCGCTCGGCCGATGAGTTGAAAGGCCAGCTGGACGCGGCGCGGGATGATCTCGCCGAAGCCTTCGAGGAGCTGAAGAAGCTGGAACTCCTCGACGAGCGGGACGCATCGCGCGAACGAGCGGAAGAAAACGCCCGCGAGCAGGCAGCCATGGACGAGATCGGCCTTCAAGGACGAGCCCGGGCCTGACAGGGCGCCGCTTCGCGCCATCATACGGCCGCAGTGACTGTCCAGCGTCCCCGATATTCAAGAGGGAGGAGGCGCGGGTGCCTGAGGCTCAATCCGAAGAACTCGTTTTCTATTCCGCCCCACAATCACGCTCGATCGTAATCGAGTGGATGCTGGCGGAGCTTGATGTTCCTTTCACCCGGCAGACTCTCGACCTGAGCAAGGGCGACCAGCGCAAGCCCGATTATCTCGCCGTAAACCCCATGGGCAAGGTCCCAAGCATCACCCACAAGGGGGTTGCTGTTTCGGAAGTCGCAGCGATCTGCACCTATCTCGCCGATGCTTTTCCTGAAAAAGGCCTGTCGGTCCCCATCGGTGACCCACAACGCGGCCCTTACATGAAATGGCTGTTCTTCGGTCCGGGCGCACTGGAGCCGGCGATCTCCGACAAGCTTTTCGAGCGGCCTTCGGTGCCGGACACCGCCAGCGGCTACGGCACTTATGATCGTGTCATGCACGTCCTGAGTGATGCTCTGTCGCGGCAGGATTACCTGGCGGACGGCCGCTTCACCGCCGCGGATGTGGTTATCGGTTCAACCCTCGGCTGGGGCATGATGGTCAAGGCCGTCACGCCCACCCCGGAGATCGGGGCCTATCTGCAGCGCCTGCAGACACGTCGCGCCTTCCAGAGTGTGTTCGGCAACTAGCTGGCACTTGCCTCATAGAGCGCGGCGAACTCGGGCGAGGGCGGGATCGGCTTGATGACGTCGATCAGAACGCCGTTGGGATCGGCCGTGATGAAGTGGCGCTGGCCGAAATCCTCGTCCCTGAGCGGCGTCAGGATCGGTAGTCCCGCCGCACGGGCGCCGGCATAGAGAGCATCGGGATCTTCCACCTCGAAATTCAGGATAAGACCTCGAACGGGAGCACGTGCTTCAATCGGCACAGTCTCATGCCGGTAATCAAGGATCGCGAGATTGACGGTCTCATCGACGCTGGAGCGGACGTGCACGTACCATTCGCTGGTGAAGGCCGGCTGTAAACGGAAATGCCGTTGATAGAAGTTCGCCGTGCCCGCAACGTCGGCCGTCATGATGACGGGATAGTAGCTCGTGATTTTCATGGTTGGTCATCGCCTCCAAGTAACATACAATCTGTATGTATCTTAATCAATAACATACAGGCTGTATGTATGCAACGTACCCAGCACGAGCGAAGCGAAACTACCCGGAGGGAGCTGATCGGCGTCGCACGCCGCCTGTTCATCGAGAAGGGCTATGCTGAGACCTCCACGCCCGAGATCGTCAGGGACGCAGGTATTACACGCGGCGCGCTCTACCATCACTTTGCCGACAAGCGCGATCTCTTCCGCGCCGTGCTGATCGCGGAAGCACGCGAGGTCGCCGACGCCATAGAGACGGCCACGGCATCCAGTGAACTTACTCCGCGAGAGGCGCTGAAGGCCGGCAGCCTGGCCTATCTGGACGCCATGGAAAGGGAGGGGCGCACGAGGCTGATGCTGATCGAGGCTCCCGCGGTGCTGGGTCTTCAGGAACTCGACGCGATCGACGGCGCACACGCGGCGCGGACCCTGGAGGAGGGCCTCAGAGAAGCAATTGGCAAGTCTGCCACCATATCGGTGCCAGCCATGGCGATCCTGTTATCTGCGGCCTTCGATCGCGCGGCTCTGGCAGTGGCCGGCGGAGCGCCGCGAGCGGAAATGCGCGCCACCATGCTCGCTCTGGTGGACTGCGTCATTTCCGTATGATCTCTGAAAGGCACAGGCCCACGCCCGACCCACTCACCATTCAGCCTACCATTGGAGAATGTGCATCATGAGCAGCCCGGCTCTTTTCACTCCCCTCGAGGTCGGTGGCCTGACGCTTGCCAACCGCATCGTCATTGCCCCCATGTGCCAGTATTCGGCCGAGGATGGCTGCATGACCGACTGGCATCAGATCCACCTCGGTCACCTCGCATTGTCAGGCGCGGCGCTTCTCACCATCGAAGCGACTGCCGTCGTGCCGGAGGGCCGTATCACCTATGCGGATACGGGCCTCTGGGACGATGCCACGGAAGAGGCCATGGGGCGCGTGCTGGAAAGCGTGCGCCGCTGGTCGGACATGCCCATCGCCATCCAGCTTGGCCATGCCGGCCGCAAGGCTTCGACCGAGAAGCCATGGAGGGGCGGCCAGCAGATCGCGCCCGGCACCGCCAATGGTTGGCAGACCGTCGCGCCTTCGGCGCTTGCCTATAGCGATGGCCAGCATGCGCCGGTGGCTCTGGACGCCGCAGGCCTGGCGCGGGTGCGCGATGGTTTTGCCCAGGCCGCAAGGCGCGCGGCCCAGCTCGGCATCAATGCGGTCCAGATCCATGCCGCGCATGGCTACCTCCTGCACCAGTTCTTGTCGCCGCTCTCCAACAGGCGCGACGATGAATACGGCGGCAGCCTCGAAAATCGGATGCGTTTTCCGCTGGAGGTTTTTGACGCTGTGCGTGAGGCTTTCCCGGCCGATAAACCCGTGACGGTGCGCGTGTCCGGCACCGATTGGGCGAAAGGGGGGTGGAACACCGAGGAAACCGTCGCTTTCGCCAAGGTGCTGGAAGCGAGGGGATGCAGCGCCATTCATGTTTCCGGTGGAGGTCTCACTCCGGCTCAGCAGATTTCCGTCGGGCCGAGCTATCAGGTGCCTTTGGCCAGAGCGGTCAAGCAGGCGGTGACCATGCCCGTCGTGGCGGTCGGACTGATCACCGACTACGATCAGGCTGAAGCCATTGTCGGCACCGGAGACGCGGACCTGATCGCGCTCGCCCGGACCATCCTCTATGACGCCCGATGGCCCTGGCATGCCGCCGCTCATCTGGGAGCGCGCATCAAGGCGCCCGATCAGTACCTTCGCTCACAGCCGCAGTAGTTCAAGAACCTGTTTGCAGTGTAAGCGCCACGCTTTTGATCTCACGTTCGTGCTGCGGCGATTGCCTCGCGCAGCCCCTTCTCGTCCAGCACGCCGGGATAGGTGGTGCGCCCGATCACGAAGGAGGGCGTGCCGATGAAGCCGAAGGCGACGGCCTGGAGATAGTTGCGGTCCAGCAGCCCTGAGATCTTGGCGAAGTGCTTGTTCACGGCAGCGGCGATCTCCTTCATGGTCATACCACGGCCCGTGAGCGCCTCTTCGATGCTCTCGTGGGTCAGCCGCCCTGACGTGGACATCAGTGCCTCAAGGGCGGCCTCATATTTACCTATCTGCGCCGCGCCCAGCGTGGCCTGCGCGGCAAAGACCGACACGTCGCCGAACACCGGCCAGTCCTTCATCACAAGGCGGACGTTGCCATCTTCCTTGACCACCTTCATGAGCGTCGGGTGCATCGTCTTGCAGTGCGGGCACTGGTAATCGAAATATTCGACCACCGTGACATTGCCCTTGGCGTTGCCGAGGACGGGAGCATTCTTGTCGAAGAAGACAGCCTGTTCGCTCGGCTCCTGCGCCAAGGAGCTATCGGCTGTCATCACGGCCATCGCGCCCGCCGAAATCTGAAGCAGGTGTCTGCGGGTGATCATCAGATTTCGCCTTTTCCTGCTTCCTCTGGCCCCAGCACCACGACGCGGGATCCGTTGGGCACCCGGCTGTGAAGGTCGATGATATCCTGATTCAAGAGGCGGATGCAGCCGGATGATACAGACTGGCCAATGGACCAGGGCTCGTTGGTGCCATGGATCCGGTAAAGGGTGTCCCTGCCTCCCTGATAGAGATAAAGCGCCCGCGCGCCGAGCGGGTTGCTCAGGCCGCCATCCAGCCCCTTGGCGAAGGCGGCATAGCGCTCCGGATCGCGTTTGATCATGTTCGGCGTCGGGGTCCATCCCGGCCATCGTGCCTTGCGGGCGATGTCTGCCTCGCCCTCGAACTCCAGCCCTGCCTTCGCGACACCGATGCCGTAGCGCATGGCTTTGCCGTTTTCCATGATGAGGTAGAGAAAACGCGCATAGGGGTCGACGACGATGGTGCCCGGTGCATGGGGCGTCCGGTAGTCGACGATCTGACGGACGTTCTTTGGGTCCATCTTCGAAACGTCAACGCCGGGAATAAGGACGTCACCATCCTGGGCCGACGCATACATGCCTGCAACCGCCGGGTCGATCGCCGGCCGCGCCGGCTCCGTCGTGGTCTGAACGCAGGCTCCCAGAAAGAGCGTCGCTGCTGCGGCGAGCCGCGGCGGCGAAAAGACAGTGGTCTTGATGAAAGCCAGAAGTGATAGGAGGACGCGCAAGATGGTTCCCGTTGATCGTTTTCCACGGCGTTCGATCGGCGCCCACCTTAAGGCAGCCTTAAGGTGGGGAGTGCGGGAACGTGGCTTTGTTCGGAGAACGCGATGCGCCTGTTGGTGGTCGAGGACGACGAGGTGCTGGCTGACGGCCTGAAGGTCGGGCTCCAGATGTGCGGCTTCACCGTGGACATGGTGATGACGGTGTCGGATGCGCTGGCTGCTGTCGCGACAGATCACTTCGATGCCGTGGTGCTCGATCTCATGCTGCCGGATGGTTCGGGACTGGACGTGCTGGCCGCGATGCGAGGCGGGAGGAGCCAGACGCCGGTGCTTCTGTTGACGGCGAAGGATGGGGTGCCAGACCGGATAACGGGTCTCGATGCGGGCGCGGACGATTATCTCGGAAAACCTTTCGATCTCGATGAGGTTGCCGCTCGCTTGCGGGCCATCATCCGTCGTGGCCAGGGCAGGGCTGAAAGCCAGATGTCCTGGCAAGGAGTTACGCTGGATCCAGCTCGCATGATCGCGCGGCGCGACGGGGAGCCGATCCAGCTTTCCCGGCGGGAATTCGCGGTCCTCCAGGCGCTGATGAGAAACCCCGGTGTGATCCATTCGAAGTCATCGTTGGAGCAGATGCTCTATGGCTGGCAGGAAGACGTGGAAAGCAACACAGTGGAAGTTCACGTGCATAAACTGCGATCGAAGCTCGGCGCTGCCTTGATCGAAACAGTGCGCGGTGTCGGATACCGACTGAGAACGGGTGTATGACCTCCATCCGGCGAAGGCTCGTCACCATTCTTCTCGCAACCACGAGTGCCGTATGGCTCTTCGCGGTCGCCTGGATTTACGCCAGCACGCAGGAAAAGGTCGGGCGGGTGCTCGATGCACGTCTTGCCGAGGCCGCCAGAATGGTCAGCTCTCTGATCGACAACCGTCATGTCGATGTTGCCGCGGCCGTGGATGCGGCGATGCAGATCGATCCTGGCTCCTTCTTCGCCTCTCCAAGAGACTACGATCGTCAGCTCTCATGTCAGATCTGGTCTCTCCAGGGCGACCTCATCGGCCGTTCCGAAAGCGCGCCGGTGATTTCTCTGGCTGATCACAGCGATGGCTTCGCCCAAACCGATATCGGTGGCGAGCGGTGGCGCGTCTATGCCGTGGTCAACGCTGAACTGGGCGTGCGCGTGCTTGTGGGTGACAGCCTGGAGATCCGTGAGCGTCTGATAGGCGATGTGGTGAAGGGGCTTCTGTTTCCAACCATATTCATCTTGCCGCTGCTCGCGATCCTTATCTGGCTCAGCGTCGGTCACGGTCTGGAGCCGCTAAACCGGATCGCCGCCAGCCTGACGGGGCGTGCCGCCACTGATCTTCATCCTGTCGATCATGGTGTGGCGCCGCGCGAGGTGCAGCCCATCGTCACCTCTCTCAACAGCCTGTTCGATCGTGTGCGGGAAGCCCGGGAACGGGAGCGCAATTTTACGGTATTCGCCGCACATGAGATGAAGACGCCCCTTGCCGGACTGAAGACGCAGGCGCAGATCGCCATCCGCAGCAACGACAGCGAGGTCCAGCGCAAGGCGCTGTCGCATATCGTCACCAGTGTGGACAGGACGAGCCGCATGGCGCGGCAGCTGATCGACATGGCCGCCGTCGACGCCGCGGAGCCGGGCCGGGTGCTGGAGGACGTCGATGTCCAGGCCCTCATCAGCGATGTGGCCGTTGAACTGGAGGGGCCGCTGGAACTGGCGAAAGCTCGTTTCGTTCTCACAGCCGCGCCGGGGAACGGCGCACAGACGATCACTGCCGACCGGCTGTTGCTTCGGCTCGTGCTCAGAAACATCCTTGAGAATGCCATTCAGCACACGCCAGAGCATGGCGAGGTGATGTGTGAGCTTTCCTTCGGCGAGGGTGTGGTCACCATTGCGGTCCATGATCAGGGCCCGGGCATCGATCCGGCCGATCAGGAGCGCGTGAAAGAGCGGTTTGTCCGCACCTCATCCGCAAATCTGCGCGGCAGCGGCCTTGGCCTTTCGATCGTGCAGATGGGGCTCGATCGTCTTGGCGGAAGCCTGAGCTTCTCCAACGCGGATTCCGGTTTCACCGTCGCCGTTCATCTGCCGTCGAAGGCGGAAGTGTAATCGCTTCGTGGCGGCTTATACGCTCGACAGCGTCTTCAATCTTGCACGGGGGTGGATCTCAGCCTGGCTCATCACCGTGGTCTGGCTGCGGAAGCGTTCAACGATCGAGCGCACGAAGGGCCTGATCGAGGCAGAGGTGAGCAGGACCGGCACCTCGCCGATACGTGCGGCCTCCTCGAAGCGGGCGCGCACCAGGCCGATGAACTCGTGCAGTTTGGATGGCGCCATGGCGAGTTGGCGGTCGTCGCCGTTGCCGACGATGCTTTCCGCGAAAGCCTGCTCCCATTGCGGCGAGAGCACGACCAGCGGCAGATGGCCGTCGGGGCTCTGGTGCTGCGCGCAGATCTGGCGGGCGAGGCGGGCGCGGACATGCTCGGCCAGGGTCTGGGGGTTCCGGCTGAACCCCAATGCTTCGGCAATGCCTTCCAGGACGGTGCCGAGATCGCGGATGGAGACCCGCTCGGCCAGAAGAAGCTGAAGGACCCGCTGAATGCCGGTGACCGAGATCTGGCTCGGCACCAGGTCCTCCACCAATTTGGCCTGCTCCTGGGGAAGTTCCTTCAGGAGCTTCGACACCTCGGCATAGGTCAGGAGATCGGCCACATTGGCCTTGAGGATCTCGGTGAGATGCGTGGAGAGCACGGTCGGCGCATCGACCACCGTGTAGCCGCGCAGGTTCGCTTCCTCGCGCAGCGCGCTGTCGATCCAGGTGGCCGGCAGGCCGAAGGTGGGTTCCGTGGTGTGGGTGCCGGGCAGGCTGATCTGCTGCCCCTGCGGGTCCATGACCATATATTGGTTCGGGAACACCTGTCCGGAGCCGGAATCGACCTCCTTCACCTTGACGATGTAGTTGTTGGGTCCGAGCTGCACATTGTCGACGATGCGCACCGAGGGGATGACGAGGCCCATGTCCATGGCAAACTGGCGGCGCAGCGCCTTGATCTGCTCGGTGAGCTTGTCGGCGCCTTCGGGGCCGTTCACCAGCGGCAGAAGTCCGTAACCGAGCTCGATCTTGAGATCGTCCATCTTCAGGCTGTCGCTGATCGGCTCCTCGCGCGGCGCGGCAGCGACAGCTGCCTCTTCCACCTGTTTGGTCCTGATCACTTCGGCGGCAACGTTGCGGCGGCCCTTTTCCACGCGCCAGGCGAGATAGCCCGCGCCTCCCGCAAGGCCGAGGAAGGGGATCATCGGGATGCCCGGCAGCACGGCCATCACGGTCATCACGGCGGCGGACATTCCGAGGGCCTTCGGGTATCCGGAGAGCTGGTCCACCAACGCCTTGTCGGCGGCGCCGGACACGCCCGCCTTGGAGACGAGAAGGCCGGCGGCGGTGGAGACGATGAGAGCCGGGATCTGGCTGACGAGGCCATCGCCAACCGTCAGCAGGGTGTAGGTCTGGCCGGCTTCGCCGAAGCCCATGCCCTGCTGGCCGACGCCGATGATCATGCCGCCGATGATGTTCATGGCGGTGATGAGAAGCCCCGCGATGGCATCGCCGCGCACGAATTTCGATGCACCGTCCATGGCGCCGAAGAAGGAGCTTTCGTCCTCCAGATCCTTGCGGCGCTTCTTGGCGGTTTCTTCGTCGATGAGGCCGGCGGAGAGATCGGCGTCCACGGCCATCTGCTTGCCGGGCATGGCATCGAGGGTGAAGCGGGCGGCGACTTCCGCGATGCGGCCGGAGCCCTTGGTGATGACGACGAAATTTACGATGACGAGAATCGTGAAGACGATGATGCCGATCACGAAGTTGCCGCTCATCACGAAGGAGCCGAAAGCTTCGATCACGTGACCGGCGGCGTCCGTGCCCTCATGGCCGTGGCCGAGGATCAGGCGCGTCGAGGCAAGGTTCAGCGCCAGCCGCAGCATGGTGGCGATGAGGAGCACCGTGGGAAAGGCCGAGAATTCCAGTGGCGAATGGATGAACAGCGCCGTCATCAGAATCAGCACGGAGAAGATGATCGAGATGGCGAGGAACAGATCCAGGACCATCGGCGACAGCGGCACGATCAGGATCGACAGGATCACCATCACGCCGACCGCCAGCGCGAGGTCGGGGCGGTTGAAGATCGCGCTCAGACCTTTGAGTCCGGGCATCTGCAAGCCGGAGGCTCGGGTGGTATCGCCGCTGATGTCTGTCATGCGAGAGGAGCCGAGGTTCGGATGGAAGTGGTCGTGCCGGTGCGCCGGAGTGATGGAGGGAAGCGGGCTGATGTCCATGCGCTTCTCCTCCGCCGGATCTTAGCCGAGTCGCGGATGAAAGCGGCCGACAGCGCGCCGGAAGGCCCGGGTGATCTGTCTCATCCGGCGATTCCTCCACGGCTTTCCGCACCCGGAGGCGGCACGGCGTGCCCCTCGACGGTGTATTGGTTCAGCTTGTTGCGCAGGGTGCGGATGGAAATGCCGAGAATGTTGGCGGCATGGGTCCGGTTGCCGAGGCAATGGCTGAGTGTGTCGAGGATCAGGGCGCGTTCGACATCGGCCACGGTGCGGCCGACCAGCGTGCGGGTTGCCGCCTCAGCCGTTGCGGCGGCCTGCGACGCGGGGTTCTGCGGTCCGGCCTCGATGCGTTCGCCATCCGGCGACATCAGGTCATCGGGTTCGATTTCGGAACCGGTGGAGAGCAGCACGGCGCGGTGGATGGTGTTTTCCAATTCGCGGACGTTGCCGCTCCAGCGGTTGCGCTGCAGGTCGCGCCGCGCTTCGGCGGACAGGGTCCTGAGGGGAATGCCATTGGCTTCCGAATACTTCCGGACGAAGTAGCCTGCGAGCTCCAGGACGTCGGCGGGCCGCTCGCGCAGCGGCGGCAGCTTCAGGTTGACCACGTTGAGGCGGTAGAGCAGATCCTCGCGGAAGGTGCCCTTGCGCACTTCCTCGGAGAGGTTGCGGTTGGAGGTGGCCAGAATCCTAAGGTCCACGGGCACAGGGCGGCTGCCGCCGACGCGGTCGATGACGCGTTCCTGGAGCGCGCGGAGGAGCTTGGCTTGCAAGCGCACGTCCATTTCGGAGATTTCGTCGAGCAGCAGCGTGCCGCCTGAGGCTTCCTCGAATTTGCCGACGCGGCGCGACACGGCGCCGGTGAAGGCGCCTTTCTCGTGACCAAATAGCTCTGATTCCAGAAGCTGATCGGGAATGGCGGCGCAGTTGACCGAAATGAAGGGCTTGTCGGCGCGGTGAGACTTCTGATGCAGGAAGCGGGCGATCACTTCCTTGCCCGTGCCGCTCTCGCCGGTGATGAGAACACTCGCGTCCGAGGGTGCGATCTGCGCCGCGAGCTTGACCACCCGTGCCATGACATCGTCGCGGTAGATGAAGTCGCCCGCATCCTCTGTCACAGCGGCCAGTACGGCGGCGATCAGTTCGGGATCCGGCGGAAGCGGGATGTACTCCTTGGCTCCCGCCTGAATGGCCGCCACCGCGGCCCGCGCGTCGTTATCGATGCCGCAGGCGGCGATAGGCACATGAATGCGCTCGATCTCCAGCGTCCGCACGAGATCACGGATGTCGAGGGCAACGTCCACCATGAGGAGGTCGGCGCCCCGGCCGGAGCGCAGGTGCTTCAGTGCCTGTTCCGTGGTCTCGGCGTGGACGACCTTCGCTCCCCGATCGAGAGCGATCTTCGTTGCGAGCGTAAGTTGGCCGCTGAGGGCGCCGACGATCATCAAACGCATGGGGGCAGGCTCCTGTTACCGAAACGGACGTTCATCATTTCCCGCCTTTGATGATTTCAGTCATGGTGACGCCGAGCTTGTCTTCCACCAGCACCACCTCGCCGCGCGCGACGAGGCGGTCGTTGACGTAGATGTCGATGGCTTCGCCGACCTTGCGGTCGAGCTCCAGCACCAGACCTGGCCGCATCTGCATGAGCTGGCCGACGTCGATCTTGGTGCGCCCGAGAATCGCCGATACCCGCACAGGAACGTCGAGGACGGTTTCCAGATCCTGGGCCATCTTCGGGTCGTCACCGGTGGGTTCCAGGCCGGCCTGCGGCTTGGGCTGTCGCATCTGGGTGGGGCTGCCCTGCTTCAGATCGGGCAGAGGGACGCCACTGTCGTTGGTGTTGCTCATGACGGGTCTTCCGCGGCAGGGGTGGTGCGAAGGTAATGGGCGACGGCATTGGCGATGGCCGTATCAAGGGCGGCGCCGTCGCGGATGATGCCGCCGTCCGCCCATTCGAAGCGGGCGTCGCCGGGCTGGATTTCCGGCTCGCCCAGCACGATGAGGCGCCCGGCGAAGCCTTTTTCGGCAGCGATGGTGGTCAGGCGGCTCTCCACCTCTTCCACCATATCAGGAGCGATGCGGACGACGACGTGAGGCGCGGTCCGCGTTTCCTGGAAACATTCGACCGCGGCCGCCTCGATGTCCGCCAGAGGGAAGCGGAGGACGGCGGCGCCACCGAGTTTTCGGGCAAGCGTCACGGCAAGTTCGATCGCTTCGCGCTCGTATTGTTGTTGCCGCGCATCCATCTCGCTCAGGATCTGTGCCACCTCGTTGCAGAGGCGCTCGGAGGTATCGGCGATTCGGGCGGTCTGGCTTTGCAATGTGGTGTCCCGTCCCGCCGCGAGGCCACGCGCGAAACCCGTCTCCTCGGCATCCGCGAGAAGACGTTTGTGCTGTTCCAGGTCGATGGTGGGTTTCACTTGGGGAGCGGGCTCTTCCGCCGCCTTGAAATCCCGACCGAAGTGAAAAGGAACCGGGCGCGCCATCAGTACACCAACTCGTCGTCGCCGCCACTCTTCTTGGAGATCATCAGCTCTCCCTTGGCGGCGAGGTCCTTGGCCGTGGCCACCATCTGGCTCTGCGCTTCATCGACATCGCGCAGGCGCACGGGGCCGAGTGCCGACATGTCGTCGACCAGTATGGCGCCGGCGCGCTGCGACATATGCTTGAGGAAAAATTCGCGCATGGTCTGGCTGGCGCCCTTCAGTGCCACCGTGAGCTGTTCGCGGTTCACCGCCCGCAGCAGGGTCTGGACGCTGGCCGCATCCATCCGCATCAGATCCTCGAAGGTGAACATCAGCGACTTGATGCGCTCGGCGCTTTCGCGGTTGTCCTCCTCCAGCGCGGTGATGAAGCGGGTCTCGGTCTGGCGGTCGAAGGCGTTGAAGATCTCGGCGATGAGTTCATGTGCGTCGCGCCGGCTGGTCTGCGACAGATTGGACATGAATTCGGAACGCAGGGTTTGCTCAACCCGGTCGAGCACATCCTTCTGCACCGATTCCATACCGAGCATGCGCCCGATGACATCAAGCGCGAAATCTTCAGGGAGAATCGCCAGCACTTTGGCGGCGTGCTCCGACTTGATCTTCGACAGCACCACCGCCACCGTCTGCGGATATTCGTTCTTCAGGTAGTTGGCGAGAACCTGCTCCTGCACGTTGGAGAGCTTCTCCCACATATTGCGGCCGGCCGGACCACGGATAGTTTCCATGATCTCATTGACCCGGTCCTTGGGGAGGAACTGGGTCAGCAGGCGCTCGGTGGAATCAAGCGTGCCCATCACGGCGCCGGAGGCGGACATCATGGAAACGAAATCCACCAGAAGGTTTTCGACGGTCTCCGCCTCCACGGTGCCAAGGGTCGCCATGGCATGGGAGATGTCGCGAATCTCGTCATCATCCAGATGGCGCCAGATCTCCGAGCCGAACTGTTCGCCCAGGCTCAGCATCAGGAGTGCCGCCCGTTTCGCTCCGTTCAGCTTCGGCGGAGTTCCTGCAGGATTCGCGAGGGGCTGTGCTGCTAATGCCATGTCTTAATCACGCGGGTTCACTGAGCCATTGCCGGATGATGGCAACAGTCTCTTGGGGGTTCTCTTCGGCAAGCTTGCCGACCTGTTCGAGCGTCTGGGCACGGACCTTGCCGTTGACCTGGGCCATCTCGACCATGCGCGATGCATTGGAGGGAGGCGCCGAAAGGGCGCCCTCGTCAGCTGCGGCTGTGGGAGCCTCACCCGCACCCGCCATAGGAAGGGGCGAGGGAAGGTACGATTGGCCCTCCGGCTTCGGCAGTTCCGTGGGAGCAAACATGCGACGCATCAGCGGGCGGACCACCGCGAAGATGACGATCAGGCAGACCAGCAGGAGCACCAGCGTCTCGGCGGCACGGATGATGTTGTCAGTGGTGAGCCCGAACGGCCATTGGCTCTGCGGCTCAATCGTAAGATCATTGCTGGGCCCCTCCGCGAAGCGCAGATTGACCACCTCGAGCTGGTCGCCGCGCTGCTGGTCGTAGCCCATGGCCGAACGCACCAGGGAAGCGATGCGATCAAGCTCCTCCTGCGTTCGGGGTGTATAGGTCACGGCGCCTTCGGGCCCGGTGCCATAGATGCCGTCCACAAGCACCGCGACCGAGATCCGCTTTACGCTGCCGGGTTCCTGCACCTGGGTGCGGGTGGTGCGGGAAATCTCGTAGTTGGTGACTTCCTCGGTCTTGGTGGAATTTTCCTGATTGGCCGGCTGGTTGGGGCCGGTCGCATCGGCATTGGGCAGTTCGTTGGCGACCGTGACGCCTTCGTTCTGCTCCAGGCTCTGGTTGGTTTCCTCGCGCGTCTGGGTGGAACGAGCGACGCGGCTTTCCGGATCGAAGTTGTCGGAGGTCTGGGTGACGCGGGAAAGGTCCAGCTCGGCACGGACCTCGGCGCGCCCCCGTCCGGGTCCAACGACGCTTTCAAGGATGCCTTCGATCTGCCGTTTCAGCCGCGTTTCCACCGCGACTACGCGCTCGTCGGTGGAGCCGTTCATCAAGGGATCGGTCTGCCCATCGCCGGAAGCGAGTAGGCGGCCGCTTTCGTCGACGATGGAGATACGCTCTGTCTTCAGGCCTGGCACGGCCGAGGCGACGAGGTGACGAACCGCCCGGATCTGTTCGGCGCCAAGTTCACCCTGAACGCGCAGCACGATGGAGGCCGAAGGCTCCGGCGCATCGCGGCGGAACAACGGACGGTCGGGCATGACAAGGTGAACCCGTGCGGCCGATACCCGGTTGAGTGAAGAGATCGAGCGCGCGAGCTCGCCTTCCATGGCGCGCAGTTTGTTGACGTTCTGCAGGAAGCTTGTCGCCGACAGGCTGTCGCCCTTGTCGAAGATCTCATAGCCGACGTTGCCCCCGGCGGGCAGGCCGCTTTCGGCGAGGCGCATGCGGGCGCGGGCGATGTCCTCGCGCGGCACCATGATGGTAGCGCCGTCCAGGCGGGTCTCGTAGACAATTCCCTGGGCATCGAGCTCACGGGTGACCGCGGCGCTGTCCTTGATGGTGAGGTCCGTGAACAGCGGTGCCATGGTCGGTGTCGTCAACCTGAGGGTGACGAAGGCGAAGAAGCCGACCAGCGCGAGAGTGACCACGGCCATGGCCATGAGACGGGCCGTGCCGAGAGTCCGGAAGAAGTTAACAAATCCGCCCACGATCCCGCCTACCGAAAACCTGAAGCCGCGCTTCAACTCACCCGGCAAGAATTGCCTGCCATGCGGTAAACGAGTGGTTAATATGGGCGAAAAAGGACTAAATTCTCTTAAGGCCTGTCCCGGGATGGGAAGGTGCCCGGCAGATTTTTCCGGATTTGTTAACTGGCCATTTACCATAAGCTGCGAGCTTTCACTCCAAGCGGTGTCGCTTTGGGGTTGGATCAGCAGTCTCAAGCCGTGCGTCGCTGAACGCTTTGCCAGGCGGCGGGTCGGTCTCATCCCGCCGCTTGGGTCAAGGCTTAAACGCAAAACGCCGGCCCATGGGCCGGCGTTTTGAAGGGATGTTCACTCTGAGGCGACGAGCGCGTCAGGCGAGGCGGTACTGCTGGATTCGCGTCGTGCGGAGCCCGGCCAGACCATGGCTTTCAATGGACGCCTGCCACGACAGGAATTCTTCGACCGTCAACGTGTAACGCTCGCATGCTTCTTCGAGGCTCAAAAGGCCGCCTCTTACAGCTGCCACAACCTCAGCCTTGCGCCGGATGACCCAGCGCTTGGTCTGCGGGGGAGGCAGATCCGAGATCGTCAGCGGACTTCCGTCCGGACCGATCACATATTTCACCATCAGACGTGACGTCTTGGTCATGGGTACTCTCACACTTCGACTGACCAAACCGAAGAGAACCCTAGATCCGACGGCTTAAGATTTACCTAAGCTGTTTTGGTGATTTGCATCTATCTCCGAATCTCCCTATAGGCGCGCGGTTTTTCGCGGCGAGGCGGAGCGGTACCTTCATGCCGGTGCCGGGGCAGTTTTTGCCGACCGAGGTTCAGGCAGAGATTCTGTCTCTTGGCTTAAGGCCCTGAAATAGTTAGGTAAAAAATCACGCCGAAAGTTGGCTTGGCTCTTGCTTTGGTAAGGCTCGGAAAGGTACCCGAGCATGCCATCTATGCCCTTTGATTTCGCCATGCCTGCGTCTCCCGGCGTCAACGCGATGTCGTCTGGTGCCACGCAGAAGGCAGGAACATCGTCCAAGGCCGACAGCACCAGCTCATCCTCCGGCGCCTTTGCCGGCATGCTGAATGAGGAGGTGGCCGATGCCGCCGCCGCCCCTGCGGGCAAGGATGCGGCTGATGTGACCGCGAGCGATCAGGTAGCCCAGGTGGCTCCCGCCGTTCCGGTCGCGCCTGTGGTGCCGAACGTTCCGCCTGTTGCCGCCGAGCCTCTCAATGGGGCTGTGCGTTCCAACGGCCTGTCCGCGGAAGCCGCCGCGGCGGCTGGCGCTGGCTTTATCAAGAAGGCGCCTCCCCAGGGTGAGATTCCGGTGGTGGTGGAGGCCGGCACCAACACCAACACCAACACCAACACCAGCGCCGATCCGGAAGTTGCGGGTGAATCCACATCGCCGGCCGGTCTCGGTGGTGCAGGCGCGGGCGCCGGTACGGGCGCAAATGCCGGCACAGGCACGGCTACCGGGCCAGGCAAAGGCCTTGCCGACGTCGTGCGCACCGAAGCCTCGGGCGTGGCGCAGCATATGACCCCGGGATCGGCGGTGCCGGTGACCGATCAGGCCGCCCCGTCCGAACAGGCCCAGGGCTCTCAGGACGGGCAGGCGGCCGCATCATCGGAGACTGCCGCAGATGTAACGGTCGAGCCGGTGCGTCAACCGACCGAAGCCGAACTCGCCACCGAGCTTAAAACCGTGGTGAAAGCTCCGGTGGAGAGCGGGACGGCTGAGCCGGACCTGCCAGCCGAGCCGGCAAAGCCGACGCCGCCCACGCAGCCGACCCAGCCCGTGCCCCCCGCATCGGCTGCCGATGCTGAGGCGGGAGGGGAGGCGGCGCCTGCGCCGACCACAACCACAACCACAACCACAACCACCACGCCGGTACGAACCAATGGCGATCCGGCTGCGGCCGCAGCTGCTGCCAATGAAGAAACCGCGGGTCAGGTGTCCAACACGACTCAGGTGACGGCAGCTGCCGCGACGGCGGCCACCCTGACCATCCGGGGCGCCGGCGCGCAGGGCGAGGATATCGCTGTTTCGCCGGTCGTACGGCAGGACGCAGTGGCTTCGACCGCCATGAAGCCCTTCACGGCGCCTCAAACGCCGCAGGATGCGGCGGAGGCTGCCATCGCAGAGGGCGAGGGGCAGGGTGAGGGTGCCGCCAATGGGCGTGACCGCGCGCAAGGCACCGAAGGCAGGGTTGAGCGGCCACGTGCCGACATCGACGCCCTTGCCCGCCGTCAGCCGGCCGAGGCACGTGCCGGCAACCCAACCTCTCAGCATATCCAACTGCCGGAGAGCCTCAATGCGGCTCCGACGGCGACCGCTGGCGTGACGCAAGGACAGCAGGTGGCAACACCGCAGTTCGCCGGTGGAAACATGCCGATGGCCGCGACACTGGCAGTGGCCTCTGAAATGGTGGCGCAACACCGGGCGGGAGCCAGTCGTTTCGAAATCCGGCTTGATCCGCCGGAACTTGGCCGCATCGATGTGCGGCTTGATGTCGATAAGTCCGGGAATGTGCGCTCGCATCTGATCGTGGAGCGTTCCGAGACTCTGGACCTGCTGCGCGCCGACCAGCGCAACCTGGAAAGAACGCTGGAACAAGCAGGTTTCAAGTCCGATCCCAATGGAATCTCAATGAGCCTGCGCGATGATCGCGGCGGGTCCCAGCAGAATGCGCGGTCCTTCCAGCAGGACATCGCCCAGGTAACGGTAAGCCCGGTGCAGGACGAGATCGCGCCGATCGCCGCGCCCGCGCCACGGCCGGGCGTCTCGGATACGTCCAACCTCGATATTCGCGTGTAGCGTTAGGAGTAGGGTGTCATGGCTGATGTTTCAGGCGCCGTTCCCGGCACAAGGTCTTCCTCGACGTCCACCACGTCGAACGCCTCGGCGACCATCGCCAAGAACTTCGATCAGTTCCTTCTGCTGCTGACCACCCAGCTTCAGAACCAGAACCCGCTCGATCCGCTTGATACCAACCAGTTCACCCAGCAACTGGTGCAGTTCGCCTCGGTGGAACAGCAGATCCAGACCAACACGACCTTGAGCGCACTGCTCGCCATGTCCGAATCGAATAAGGTCTCCGATGCGGTCGGCTTCCTCGGAGCCAAGGTAGTGGCCGAGGGCTCCTCGACTTTGTTCGACGGTAAGACGGCCGAGTGGAACATCAGCACCGCCAGCAATGCCTCCCGCGTCCAGGTTGAGGTGCTCGATGTCAACGGCAACGTGGTCTACACCGATGAGATCAGCATGTCGGGCACATCGGCGAAATACACCTGGAACGGCGATCTCTCCACCAACGGGAAGGCTGGGCAGGGCATCTATCGGTTGTCGGTTCGGGCCTTCGATGAGAACAGCAAGGCGATCTCCGCCAGCACCGACATCATGGGAACGGTTGACGGCATCGACCTCACCGGTTCTGAGCCGGTGCTCAAGATCGGTGACCTCCTGGTTCCCATGAGCCTGGTGAAGACCGTCACCAAACAGACCGCAACGGCTCCGGCAGCCTGATCATACGCTCACGGAGGTGGGCGTTTTTGCCCTGGCGTTCGGCCGGGACTGGATCATTGTCGGTCGAAGGCATATCTTGCGCGCCATCGCGGCCATTGGCTGCCACACTTTGCTTTGACGTTATGGATATTGATCTTGACCTTCCCGGCCCGCGCGCTTCGTCCCGCGTTGTGGTTGCCATGTCCGGCGGTGTGGATTCCTCCGTCGTCGCGGCGCTGCTCGCGCGGGCAGGCTATGACGTGGTCGGCATCACCCTCCAGCTCTACGATCACGGCGCCGCCATCCACCGCAAGGGCGCCTGCTGCGCCGGCCAGGATATCAACGATGCGCGCCTGGTGGCCGAACAGATCGGCATTCCCCATTACGTCCTCGATTATGAGTCCCGATTCCGTACGGCGGTGATCGATCGCTTCGCCGCCAGCTACGCGGAGGGCGAGACGCCGATCCCCTGCATCGACTGCAACCAGCGCATCAAGTTCACCGAGCTTCTGACGACAGCGCGGGACCTCGGCGCGGCGGTGCTTGCCACCGGCCATTATGTGGCGAGCCGCGCCGTGCCCGGCGGGCGCGGCCTTTTCCGCGCCGCCGATTCCTCGCGTGACCAAAGCTATTTCCTCTACGGCACCACTCCGGAGCAGCTTTCGCTGCTGCGCTTTCCGCTGGGCGATCTGCCGAAGACGGCGACACGTGAGTTGGCGGAGGAGTTTGGCCTTGGGGTCGCGGCAAAGCCTGACAGCCAGGACATCTGCTTCGTGCCGCATGGCCGCTACACCGACATCGTCGCCAAACTGCGGCCCGATGCGGCGCAGGAGGGTGACATCGTCCATGTGGATGGCCGCGTTCTCGGCCGCCACAACGGCATCATGCATTTCACCATCGGCCAGCGCAAAGGGCTGGGGATCGCCTCGGGCGAGCCGCTCTATGTCGTGAGGATGGATGCGGTCAGGCGGCGGGTGATCGTCGGCGCGCGCGAGCATCTCGCGGCGGCAAGCCTGACGCTGCGCGAGATGAACTGGATCGGCGACGGCGCGCTGTCGGATCTGCCCGACGATGGGATGCCGGTCGCCGTGAGGGTGCGCTCCACCCGCTCGCCCGTGGAGGCCCAGCTCTTCTTCCGTGACGGCATTGCTTCGGTTGAGATCATGGGCGGTGAAGAAGGCGTCTCTCCGGGGCAGGCCTGCGTGATTTACGAGAACAATTTGGACCGCGCGCGCGTTCTTGGTGGTGGCATCATCGATTCAACTGAAACGATGTCTGCCGCGCAGACCCGCTCCCTTCTGCCGGAAGCCAATGTTGCATGACTGACGCCGCTCTCAAGGACAAAGCCGCTGTGCGCCGCAATCTCGACGACGGTGCCATTCGCAAAGCCTACAAGCGCTGGGCACCCGTCTATGACCTCGTCTTCGGCGCGGTCTTCGACAAGGGGCGCCAGAAGGCGCTGGAGATCATCAACAGCCGCACCGGCACGCTGCTAGAGGTGGGTGTCGGCACCGGCATCGCGCTTCCCGCCTACGGCCAGCAGGTCACGGTCACAGGCATAGACCTGTCCCATGACATGCTCATGAAAGCCCAGGAGCGGGTGACGGGGCAGAGGCTTTCCAACGTGACGGGCGTTGCCGTGATGGATGCGACGCAGACCGGCTTTGCCGATGCCAGCTTCGACATGGCGGTCGCCATGTACCTCATCACCGTGGTGCCCGATCCGGAAGGCGTGCTTCAGGAGATGGCGCGGCTTGTGAAGCCCGGCGGCGATGTGATCCTCGTCAATCATTTCGTGGCGGAGGAGGGGGTGCGCGCCAAGATCGAAAAGGGCATCGCGCCTTTCTCGCATTCGCTGGGCTGGCATCCTGATTTTCCCATGGAACGTGTGCTGGGCTGCCCCGACCTTGAGCTCATCGATCGGGTGCCGATCGGCGCTCTTGGCATCTACACGCTGCTGCATTTCCGGCGGAAGGCGGCAGCACCGCCTGTGCCGAACGACGGAGCGGGCGCTTCCTTCGCTTGACACTGCGATGCCGCCTTCCTTATATCGCGCCCGTGACGGTCGCGACTGCGCCGTGGCGGAGTAGCTCAGCTGGTTAGAGCAGCGGAATCATAATCCGCGTGTCGGGGGTTCGAGTCCCTCCTCCGCTACCAATCTTCCCTTTGAAATAAATGGTTTGTTCGGAAGTCCTCATGTTGAGCATGAGATCTGGCGACGCGTGTTCCGCGCCGCCTTTTCAGGTCAGTGCAGCTGATTGAGCAGGCTGAAGACCTGATCGTAATCGCCGCGCGCTTCGGCGAAGCGCAGGAATTTCACGCGTTCCACCAGTATCTCCTCGGCATTTGGCTGGGTCTCGATCAGCGCCATGACCTCGGCGATGTAGTCGGCGAGGGGCATGGAGTTCGGGTTGGTGTCGTGGCCGGGCTGTAGCGGGGTCGCGACGGCCGGCGGTGCGAGTTCGACGACCTCGACGTTGGTGTCCTTCAACTGATGGCGCAGCGACTGGCTCCAGGAATGGATCGCGGCCTTGGTGGCGTTGTAGGTCGGCGTGCGCGTCAGCGGCACGAAGGCGAGGCCGGAGGACACGGTCATGACCGTGGCCTTTGGCTGGCGGCGCAGATGCGGCAAGAGGGCCGCCGTCAGACGGATCGGCCCGAGCAGGTTGGTGGTGATGATGGCCTCGGCATCGGACAGATCGAGGGGATCTGCCAAAAGATCCTCGTCGCGCATGATGCCGGCATTGTTGATGACGACGTTGAGGGAAGGGTGCTCGGCGATCACCTTCGCGGCGAAGGTCTTGATCGCCTCGGCGTCGTCCACATCGAGCACGTCGGCGGACATGCCGCGATGGGCGGCGGTGATCGCCTCCAGCGCCTCGCGGCGGCGGCCCGCGATGATCACCTTGTTGCCGGCCTTGTGAAAGGCTTCGGCGAGGCCCTGGCCGATGCCGGAGTTGCCGCCGGTGATGAGGATGGTGTTGCCGGAGATGTTCATGAGGGCTGTTCCCTTTTGCTGCGGATCGATGCTTGTGGGAACTGATATACCGTGTCACTCTCTTATCGAAAGTAGGCACCAGAAATAATGGTACTTACCAAAAGGAGAGTAATTGATGTCCTTGCCTTCTGCCGTGGCATCGCCCGCCGCGCACGATGCCTATCCCGACGATCTCGATCCGCGCGTCGAGGCGCTGGTGAAGGATCTGATCGGCAAGGTCGCGGACAAATGGACCTTGATCATCCTGGAGGTTCTGACCGAACACGGCGAGCAGCGCTTCTCCCGGCTTGGCGATCTCGTCGGCGGCATCAGCCAGAAGATGCTGACGCAGACCCTGCGCCAGATGGAGCGCGACGGGCTGCTGATACGCACCATCCACCCCGTTATCCCGCCGCGCGTGGAGTACAGGCTGACGGAACTTGGTCTCAGTCTGAGCGAGGCCTTCTGCGGCGTCTGGATCTGGGCCGCAAAACACCTGGAAGAGGTGGATCGCGCGCGGCAGGCCTTCGACGAGCGGGCGAAGGGCTGACGGTTCAGGATCGGAAGCGGCGGCTCGCATCGAGGGCGAGGCCGAAGCCGACGCTGCCGAACATGTCGCCATCCACCACAGCCGCGCCGGGAAAGAACTCGAGCACCGCGCGGCGCACCAGCGGAATGCCGGTCGAGCCGCCGGTGAAGAAGACCGTGCCGATCCGGTCCGGCGCCACGCCAGCGGCCTCCACTGTCGCGGCGATGGTCGTGCGGATGCGGCCGACCGAGCGCGCGATGGCCGTGTCGAAGGTTTCGCGGGTCAGCGTGATTGGTGCCAGATCGCTCAGGAAGGGTAGGGCCAGCTTGATCTCCGATTCTTCGGAGAGCTTGATCTTGGCTTCCTCGACACGGCCCGCCAGTTCATGGCCGCGGCGTTGCTCAACCACGGCGATGATCCGGTCGACAAGACCGGGTTCGGCGGCCTCGTAGCGGATCTCCCGCAGCTCCGCCATCGCCTTGTTGTTGTAGAGCATGTTGATCATTTGCCAGGTGGCGAGATCGAAATAGGGGCCGGATGGCAGCTCGCGCTTGCCGTCCTTCGTTCGCGTGCCGTAACCGAAGTGCGGCATGACCTGAGCCATGCTCAGTTGCCGGTCGAAATCCGTGCCGCCGATGTGCACGCCGGTGTTGGCGAGAATGTCGTTCTTGCGTTCGGAGGCCTTTGCCCGTTCCGGAGACACCCGAACGATGGAAAAGTCCGAGGTGCCGCCGCCGATGTCCACCACCAGCGCCAGTTCCTCCCGCGTCACCCGCTGCTCATAGCTGAGGGCCGCGGCGATCGGCTCATACTGGAAGAGAATGTTCCTGAAGCCCTGGCTGAGTGCGGCTTTTTCAAGCTCGTCCTGGGCCTTGCGGTCGGCCGCCTCATCCTCGTCGACGAAATGCACGGGACGGCCGAGGACGACGTCGGCCACCTCACAGCCGCTTTCCTGCTCCAGCCGCTTCTTCAGGTGGCCGATGTAGATCGCGAGAATCTGCGAGAAGGTGAGGGTGCGCGCTTTCACGCGGGTTTTCTCGCCGATCAGCGATGTCCCGAGCACGCTTTTGAGCGCCCGCATCAGGCGTCCATCGACGCCATCGGTGTAATGCGCGACGGCGGAGCGGCCGAAATAGGAGCAATCATCATCGAAGTTGAAGAACAGGGCGCTCGGCATGACGCTGTGCCCGCCTTCGAGCGGAACGAGCCGCGTGCTTCCCTGTGCCGTCAGGCCGACGGTCGAGTTAGATGTGCCGAAATCGATGCCGGCAGAGATGTGGCTCATTGGGGAAGGCGCCTGTCTGGAATGCGTGGGACGGCGTCGATAGGCCATCAATCCGGACGAAACAAGCGCGGGAGGCAATCCCCACCCTCTTGTCCGCTACTCCGCCGCCTGCCGGAACACCCGCAGCGGACTGATAGGAGAAGCGTGGCTCTTCAGGCCAAGCAACCGGTTTGCCATCACGCAGCAGGCGAGCGTTTGAATGATGTTCGCTCCGGCCATCACCGCAGCCAGACCGACGATGCCCCACTCAGCCATGGCCATGCTCGCAAGGACAATGGCCAGGCCGCCGATCGTCAACGACAGGCACATGAAGGTCTTCTGGTGGCCCAGCAGCAGGAGGAGATAGCCGCTGGAGCCGCCGAGCGTGTGGACGAGCTGGCCGAATCCAAGGATCACGCCGACGAGGAGCGCCGGCTCATAGGACGCGTCCCAGACGGGCTGTGGCCCGATCACAGCGAAGATCGCCAGACCTCCAAAGCCGAGCACGGCGCAGAGGCTGGCCGTCGTGGCCGAGGAGACCAGGAGCCATTGCAGGCGTCGCCGGCGGCCCTTGGCCCAGAGCGAAACGATTTGCGGCATGATGGCGGCATTAACGATGGCCAGCGGCAATGTGAGCAGGGCCGACAGGCGCAGTCCGAGGCCATAATGACCGGCGTCGACAGCGCCTCCGATGATCCCGGCGATGGTCTGGTCGGCCAGAGAGATCACAAGTCCGCCGACGCTGGTTACGAAGGCGGGCCAGGTGCTGAGAGCAAGGTGGGCGATACCGACAGGATGCCTGCTCACCGGTGTGCGCAGCTCAGCCCGCCGCAGCAGGGCACCGACGCCGATCATCACCGCCACGACGAGGCCGGCGAGACCGGCGAACAGCAGCTGTGTGACGCTCGGGCGCAGGGCGAGGAGAAATGCCAGGAGAGTGATCGCTGCGACACCGCCGCTTTGGGCGTTCGGCAGCAGCGAAGCCAAGGTGATGTCGCGGTATGCGCGATGCATCTCGGTAAGCACGGCGCAAAGGGCGGCAAAGGGAATGATGGCGAGAATGGCCACCGGAACAAGCCCGTCGATGCCGAGTGATGCGAGAGCGCCGGCAGGCCAGGTGCGAACCAGCAGCAGGCCGATGAGGCATACGGCCGCCGAGGCGAGCAGGCATTGCAGCATGGCGGTTCGGCAAAGACTTCTGGCCTTGCCCGAATCATTCCGGGCGATCGCCTCGCCAATCAGCGCCGGCAAGGCGAGGGTCAGGCCGGATTGGGCGAGGACGGCACCGGCGGCGATGGCAACCTGCGACAGGAAATAGGTGCCGAGTTCTGCCGGCGAGATCAGCAGGGGGAGAAGCAGGGCGATCGCCGTGCCGAGCGACA
This sequence comes from Agaricicola taiwanensis, assembly GCF_014635245.1. Lineage (GTDB taxonomy): Bacteria > Pseudomonadota > Alphaproteobacteria > Rhizobiales > Methylopilaceae > Agaricicola > Agaricicola taiwanensis. The sequence goes on from NZ_BMCP01000002.1 coordinate 163,546, forward strand.
GCTGCAGCATTCGGCCGCTCAGGGCGATGGTGCTGGTTCGCAGCAATGCCATGCGTGCCTCGCCCCGGCCTTAGCGCGCGAGGGGAACTGTTGGAGATATCCGGCCTGCCGGTGTTCTCATGACGCGGGCGAAGAGGCTCACGGCAAAGACCGCGAGAAGAAGTTCGATGACGAAGAAGAACAGGGTGCGCGGGAAGTTCAGCTGCACCAGGAGATAGGCCATCGCAACGCCGGCCACCGCCGCGATTGCCGGATTAGCGGTCAGCCGGCCAGCCAGGCCTTCGATCAACGTTCCGGCCATGACGGCTGCGGCCATGAAGAGGAAGCAAAGGACCGCGCTGCCGCTGAAGGCCGCGACGGCGACCGGACCGGGGATGGTCATGAAGACGAATTTGTCCAGCCGTGCGTAAGGAGAGCCGGACATCTTCTGATAGATGGCATCGACCCCGACGGCGGGCTGTTCCAGTGCAGCGCGGCGCAACAGCGGCATGCCCAATTCGTCGTCTGCAACGGTGGCCAGAACACCGTCGAGGCCGACCCAACGCATCACAAAGAGGCGGCTGATCTCATGAGGGATCGTGCGGAGGCTCGATGCGACGGCCATCTCGCGTTTTTTCTCCGCGTCGATGGGAGCGGCGTCCCTAGAAGGCGCAGCGTTTCCAGGCGCGGTGGTCTGCCCTGCCGTCTCGGCAGGTACGGTCGCGATCGCCTCGGCGAAGGAAATCGCGCGATCGACAGAGACGAGCAGAAGGGTGCCTATGAAGAGCGGGGCCACGATGACGGCGAGTTTCAGCAGGCCCGTGATGGAGATACGCCACCCCCGCCACCGCATTCCGCACCCCAGGGCGAACAGCCCCGCCAGCACGTGCAGGATCATCTGCACCCGGCTGCCCATGGAAAGGGTTGCAAGCGCCCCTTCAGCCGCAGCGATGTAGACGAGGGCCGACGGCGGCAACCGCCCTCGTTCAATGAGCCACCACGTAAGACCGAGGAGCCACAGCAGGATTCCCCAGCTGACCGCGAAGGCGACCGGAACGTAGAGAAACGGATGCAGAGAGAGCTTCGGCACGAAGCCGATGCGCAGGATCGCATAGCCGTAATTGAAAGCAAAAACGGCCAGGGCAAGCACGGATGAAATGACCAGGATCGCAACACCGAAGCGCACCAGGAGGTCGGCCGAACCGCCACCTGCCGGCTGAGGCCGGGGCTCAAGCCGCGGCATGCAGACAAGAGCCGCCACCACGCCCGCCAGGCCGGCGGAAGCGATCGTGAGCGCCTGATCCCAGGCCGCGGGTGTGCCCGCGAAGTTTCCGATGGGCTCGATGAATGCGGCGCCAACGGCGAAGTGGGCGACGAACTTGGCCCAGAAGCCGAGCGCGAGGAACAGTGCGGTCAGCACCCTGAACGGCGAATGGAGGTTCAGGGTGGCGAGAGGCAATAGCCCACCGGAGATCAGACAGAACAGGACCGCCTGCCAGGTGCCGCCCGGATAGGACAGGATGGCCGGAACGGATCCGACGACGACTGCCGTTGCCGCGCTCGCTGCGAGAAGACGGCGCAGGAGTGCGGGCTGTGACGCCACGGTGGAGAAAATCTTGTTCAACGGCGGGTTCGCTTCAGGTTGGCGGCGGCGGAGTCCGCGATGAAACCGAGGGTTTTTCGGGTGGGCAGCACGCGCGGATCGGCGAGGAACGCACGGAGGAAACGGCTCGTGGCGCATCGCGGGCGGAGCGAGCGGCCGTGCATGACCCCGGACAGAAGCAGCGCGTTGGCTTTCGCCTCGCGGTGATAGCGGCGGATGCGGTCCGGCAGATCCGTCCGGCCGAAGTATTGGTCCACCACGCGTAGCGGCTCATCCGCACGGTCCGGCGTCGCTGGACGATAGGTGGTCGCGCCTGCGTGGATGCGATAGTCCGCGAGAACATGGGGCACCCGGACGAAAGGGCCAAGCAGAGCCATCCGCAGGAAGAAGTCGAGGTCGGGGATCTGTCGCAAGCCCGGATCCCAGGGACCTGCCCTTTCATAGGCGTCGCGGCGGAACAGGGCGCCGGGGCCCGGCAGACAATGCAACTGCCCGATGAGCCGCCGTTCGTCATAATCCGGCGTGATGACCTGGTCGGTGGCGCGTGAGGTTTCATCAATGAGGCCGAAGTCGGGATAGCCGAGAACCGCCTGCGGCGCGTCCGTCAGCGCTTTCGCGATCGTCGTGATGGCCCCGGGGCGCAACAGATCGTCGGCACTCAGATATCCCAGCAGAATGCCGGAAGCCTGGGCCCAGCCTGTCGCCAGCGCCACGCTCTGCCCGGCATTCTGCTGCTGCAGCAGTGTGACACGGGGCAGGAACGGGCGAACCAGTTCGATCGTGTCGTCTGTGGAGCCATCGTCGACGACGATAAGTTCGAGTGCCGGATAGTCCTGGGACAGAACACTCTCGATGGCGTCTTGGATGAACGCACGGCCGTTGAAGACGGGAATGATGACGGAGACGGGCGGTCCAGTCATCGCGGCACAGGTCCGAGCGTTGAAAGGTGTTGGTCGAGGAGCCCCGCAACTTTCGGCCAGGCATAGTGTGCGCCGACGTGATCGCGCAGCCGCTGCCCCCTGGCGCCGAGCGTCTCGCGTTCGGCCAGAAGCTCTTCCAGCCCTTCGCTCAGGTCGGTGACAGTTGCCGGTACAACGGTGCCGCCCCCCACCGCCGCGACCTCGTCAAAACCGCATTGATCGGTCAGAAGGACCGGCAGTCCCGCTGCGCCGGCTTCCAGCGCGATAAGCGACATGGCTTCGGCGCGCGAAGGTATGCACACGAGCAGCGCGCGTTCGAGGAGCCTGTTTCGAGTCTCTTCGTCGACAAAGCCGACCAGTGAGGCACGCTCTTCAAGACCTAGCTCTGCGATGCGGGCCGAGAGCTGAGCGGCGAGCCCGAAGTCGGGGCCGGCCAGGATGAGTTCGACATCCGGGTAGCGATCGGCGATGAGTGCGAAGGCTTCGAGCAGCAGATCAGGTCCTTTGATGGGAGCAAGCCGCCCGATGAAGACCAGCGCCGTTCTGGTCGCGAAGGTTGCCGGTCGCGCGGGGGCAGGCGAGATCGTCACGCCGTTGGGAATGACGGCGATCGGCGGGGCGAAATGACCGAAACGGGCTCCGATCTGATCACGCTCCAGAGGCGTGATGGCGATGATGGAGCGCGCGTTCCTGATCATGCCGATGCCAAAAAGCCGGTGAAAACAGACGTTCGCCGGTCGGGGACATTCGAGCGCGGTGAACTCACCAGCCGCCGACAAGGCATAGGGCCGGCCTGAAGCCCGCGCCACCCAGGCACTCGCAACCGACAGGAGATTCCAGTACCCAAGAATGTGCACGCGGTCTGCCCACTTCACCAGCCGGTAGAGAGCGGCGAGATTAACGAGCGGTATGTGGAATTTCCATCGGATATAACCCGTGATGTGCACGGGGATAGCCGCGGCACGCAGCGCCTGGGCATGGGCGCCATCCTCCATCGCCACGACAGTGCATTGTCTGCCGAGAGCGGTGAGATGCAGGGCAAGTTGCCGCGTGCGTTCCGCCGTACCGCCGCCGCGCTGCCCGTGCAGCGAAATGGTGACGAGAAGGATCCTCACAGGTCACCCGCTCCGAAGATGCGCCGTGAGCGCGTCGATATAGGCCTTCAATCGCTCGGGGAAATACGCTATCGCCGTGCTGTCGACCTCCGGCAGCCCCGTGGCGGAGAAACGCCGGTGTGCAAGCGCAGGCGGGTAGCCGCGCAACGCCAGGACGGCATGGAGCACCGAGCGGGGCAGGACCGGCGTGGAGGCGACGGAAGGCCGCTGCAATGCCGCGATCAGGAGGTCCTGTGCGTAGGCGAAATTGTTGGTGGGCGCGGCATCATCCGTGATCACAAGGCGCGGCGGCGTGTCTGCCGTCCCGATGAGGGTCAGGATCGCCTCGGTGACTGTCTCCAGGCTGACGAGATGAAGACGGCGCGTGCCGTTCAGCGAGCGTCGTGCCGCGAGGCGCCATGCTGGCGCCTTGGCGGTTTCGCTCGCCAGCGAGGCGAGGTTCTTGCTTCCGGGGCCAAAGACGGCGCCCAGTCGAAGAACGCTGCTTGGAACGGACCTGCTTTCCGCGAGCCGTTCGGCCGCGAGGTGTTCACGGGCATAGTCCGATACCGGCTCCGGCGGCGTATCCGCATCCACGAGTTCGGTTTTGCAGGCACCGTATACATCGATGCTGCTCGCATGGAGAACACGCCGCACGTTTGAACGCCTGATCACCTCACCGAGGCATTCGGCGGCCCGGATGCGCCAGCCGTCGCCGACTGGGCGCAGGAGATCGATCACGACGGTTGCATCATCAAGCGCCCGCAGCAGATCATCCGCCGATTGCAGGTCGACGCGGTGCGACACAACATGATCGCGCCTCTGCCACTGCGGCCGCGTGCGATGAAACAGCAGCCGGAGCCGGCAGCCGCCGGCCGGCCAGCGTTCGGCCAGTGCCCGGCCGATCATCCCGCTGGCGCCAAGCACGGCGACGCTGCCTTGATCGTCAGCCCTTGCCTGGATGTCCGCTTGGCGCGCGCTGATCACGGCGCCGCCAGCCGTTCGGCCTCGCGCCAGACGGTCCGCCGCACGTAGCCGGCATAGCTGAAGATGATCCTGACCACCTTGGTCGATACCAGATCGGCGGCATAATCCTCGACGAGGCGCGGCCGGAACCCGCGTTCATGCTGCTGCATCGCCAGCGTAACCGCTGCCAGAATGCTGTCTGGAGCAAGCCCGCTCATGACCACTGTCGCCTCGTCCATGCCTTCCGGACGCTCGTGCGCATTGCGGATCATGACGGAGGGAAAGCCAAGAATGGAGGCTTCTTCGGTCAAGGTCCCGCTATCGGAGATGACACAGGCGGCGTTCATTTCCAGCTTCACGTAATCGAAGAACCGGAATGGCTGGGCGAAACGGATGAGAGGGTTGAGCCGGCCAAGATTCATGGCCGCCAGTCGCTGACCTGTGCGGGGATGGGTAGATACCAGCACCGGCATTCCATGTTGCCGGATGAGAAGATCGAGCGCGGTTATCAGACCGCGCAGGTTCTCCTCCATGTCCACATTCTCCTCGCGATGGGCGCTGACAACGAAATAGCGGCCGGCCTCGAGCGCCTGATCGCTCAGCACGGTGGAGTCTGCGATAGCCTGGCGGTGATGATCGAGAACCTCCCGCATGGGCGAGCCGGTCTTGATGACTGTCTCCGGCCTGAGGCCCTCGGACAGAAGATAGCGGCGCGCATGCTCGGTATAGGTGAGATTGACGTCGCTGGTGTGGTCGATGATGCGCCGGTTGATTTCCTCCGGCACGCGCTGATCGAAGCAACGGTTGCCCGCTTCCATATGGAAGATGGGGATTTTCCGACGTTTGGCGGCGATGATGCCGAGGCCGGTGTTGGTGTCGCCGAGCAGCAGCATGGCATCGGGCTGCTCGACCGCGAGAACATCGTCAAACCGCTCGATGACGCGCGCGATCATCTGCGCGGGCGTTGTGCCGCCCGCATCCAGGAAATGGTCCGGCTTGCGAAGGCCGAGGTCGCGGAACATCGCGCCGCTGAGCTCGTCATCGAAGTTCTGGCCGCTATGGACCAGGACATGGTCGCACGTCCGGTCCAGCTCCTGAGCGATGAGGCTCAGCTTGATGATCTCGGGTCGCGTGCCGACCAGCGTGACGACTTTCATCGGCACGAAACACCAGAACGTTCTAGAGCCTTGAGGACAGGGACCGCAAAGCAAGCGCTACGACGGACCGTCGGCGGCATTTCCGTATCGGACATCATGAGCTCGTTCAATGTTCCATCTGGGCGCATTCTTGGCCATCTCGATAGTGATGTGGCGGGGGCCGACTAAGGCTGCCGCAGGTATCTCAGGGAGGGCGAGACGGCGGAGTGATCGGCTTGGATATGACAGAGATCGGCAATCATTTTCTCCCAGCTTGGCGACTGATAGCTGAACCTTTCATTGAAAAGGCTTCCGTCCAGGCTGCGATCCACCGCCACGCCCTCATCGGGAATAATCTCGATCGGCAGGCCGAACGAGCGCTTGATGAGGGTAAGCAGGCGGAACTTGTCGATCGGTCTTGATGCGAGGTGATAAAGGCCGGAGGCCGAGGGGTGGCGCTCGACGATCAGGCGCAGGACGTGGCTGAGCTCGTGCGCCGTCAGGCCCGAGAAGACCGCACGGGTGAACCCACGGATCTGTCCGCGTTGGGCCAGCAGCCATTCAAGCAAGCTGCGCTTGCGCGATAATTCGTAGCCGATGAAGGAGGTCCGCAATGTGAGGCAGCCCGGATCACAGACCTCACCGAGGAGCTTGGTCCTGCCATAGATGTCCTCGGCATCGGCGACATCCGCTTCACGGTAGAGCCCGCGCCGCCCGGAGAATACGCAGTCCGTGCTGATGTGAATGAGGCGCGCTCCTCGTGTCCGGCACAGCGCGGCCAGCCGGTGCGGCAGCATGGAATTGATCTCTATGGCCAATAATCTGTCATTGGCATCGTCACGCTGCTTCACGAGACCGATGGCATTGATCACGACCTCTGGCTCGAAGGCATCGACAGCCCGCGCAATGGTGTCGAAGGAGCGTGCGTCGACGCCGCAGAAGCTGCGCTCCGGCGCAAATAAGCCAAAGCAGTGATAATCCCGGAACGGCCGGCGCAGCGTCACGGCCACATCATGCGTGGCTTCGAATTCGGACAGCAGGTGATGCCCGAGCATTCCGTCACCGCCGAGGATCAGGATGCGCATCTTCGGCTTCCATCGAGTTCGGTCAGCCAGCCCTCGATTCGCGCGACGATCTGGTCGAGGGCGAACTCGCGGGCATAATAGGTGCGCCCCGCACCTCCCATGGCCTGACGCGCGGTGGCGTCGAGCAGTGACATCTGGATGGTAGCCTCGGCGAGCGCTTCGGCATCCCCCGCAGGGCAAGCAATACCGGCACCGGCCTCACGTACGATGCGCGCGGTTTCGCCGTCGGTCGCTGCCAGAATGGGCTTGCCTGCCGCGAGATAGGTTTGCAGCTTGGATGGTACCGTGAGCGCGAAAAGCGGATCCTTGTGCAAGGCCACCAGCAGGACGTCCGCTTGCGCGAGCAGGTTCGGCATGGCTGATTGGGGAAAAGGCCCTGTGATGAAGACGGTGTCCTCCAGTTTCTCTATCTCGATCCGCGATCGCAGCGCCGGGCCTGCGCGGCCATCTCCGACAAGGATCCATTTGATGTGGGGCAGATGGCGCGTGCGGTGCGCGGCGTCGAGGACCGTGTGGAGGCCCTGAGCGGCACCAAAGTTGCCGGCGAAGAGGATGCGGAACCCGGCCGGCAGGAGATGCTTCTGCTCGTCATGCGGCGCGTCCGATGGCTCCTGCGGCTCCGGGTTGGCGGGATTGGGCAGGTAGCGGACGTCGGCATCCGGCGACAGGGACCGGACGGGCTGTTCGAACGCGCGTGAGGAAACGCCGATGATATCCGACCGGCGGTAGAGAAATCGCACGAGCCGCCTGACGGTGGCGATGATCATGCGGCTGCGCGTTGCGCCCGTTGCGGCCAGGCTTTCCGGCCATAGGTCCTGCACCCAGAAGATCAGACGTGCGCCGTTCAGCCATTTCACCACGAGCGCGGGTATGCCAACCGTTACCGGGGACGGTTGGAAAACGAGGACGAGGTCGGCCCGTGGCCGGCAAAGAAACGCAGCGACACTCGCTGAAACCGCGAAGGAGAGATAGTTGAGGACCAGTTGGACTGCCGAGCTGCCCCGGGGGATGATCGGCACGCGGAAAACACCGACCCGCCCCTGTGCTTCCCGGCGCGGTGCGAACCCCCGGTAGCCTGGAAAGAGCCGTCCCGTGGGATAATTGGGCATGCCGGTCAGGACGTTGACCCTGTGGCCCAAGGCCGCTAGCCGCTGCGAGACAGTATTTATAATAAAGTTTTCAGGATCGTAATACTGGGAAACAACTAGCAGATCGAGCGTAAGCCCCGATTGTTCTGAGGGCCTACAGTTTACCATGATCGACCCTCAATCTTTTCTGCCGGATCTTCTGTGTGGCAGTGCATTATCAGTGCGGATGCTACCAAGTTGGCATGCCCCAGCCCGTCGCTTGAAGTCAACCGCCACACGGGAAACTGAAAGCACCGGTGGGGAAAACTACCCGGATGAGATGACCGCCAGCCCTCCCGTCCGCGTCGATGGCGCCTATATCCCTGCTATCAACACAGCATGTGCAGCAAGGATCATCGCATGACCTCCCAACCCATCGTCACCTTGAACGACAGCCGCTCCATCCCGCAGATCGGCCTCGGTGTCTGGAAAACGCCTGATGATACCGCCGTCGCGGTGGTCGACACCGCGCTGAAGGCCGGATACCGGCACATCGACACGGCCGCGATCTATGAGAATGAAGCCGGTGTGGGGAAGGGGCTGAAGGCCTCAGGCGTGGCGCGTGAGGACATCTTCATCACCACGAAGCTCTGGAATGACGAACAGGGATTCGACAAGACGCTGCGGGCTTTTGATGCCAGTCTCAAGCGGCTCGGCCTCGATTATGTTGACCTCTACCTCATCCACTGGCCGTCGCCGGCGCGGGGAGCCTATGTGGATAGCTGGAAGGCCTTCCTGCGGCTGAAGGAGGAGGGCCGCGCCAGGTCCATCGGCGTCTCCAACTTCGAGGTGGAACATCTCGACCGCCTGATCGGCGAGACGGGCGTGACACCTGTTCTCAACCAGATCGAGCTTCATCCGCGCTTTCAGCAGCGGGCGCTCCGCAAAGCCCATGCGCAACGCGGCATCGCCACTCAGTCCTGGAGCCCGCTGGGTCAGGGCACGCTGCTGGCTGATCCGGCGATCACCTCGATCGCGAAGAAGCACGGGCGGACGCCGGCACAGGTCATCATCCGCTGGCACATCGACAACGGGCTGGTCGTGATCCCGAAATCGGTGACGCCCAGCCGGATCAAAGAGAACTTCGATGTGTTCGGGTTCAAGCTCGATGGCGAAGATCTCAAGGCCATCGAGGGGCTCGACAGCCGGGATGGCCGGATCGGTCCCAATCCGGTGACTGCGGAATTCTGAGAGCAAGGTCAATGGCGGCCCGCGTCGCGCCTTTGACCTCACAAGTTGCGCCGCCATTGCAACTGCGTTGCGTTGACTGTAGACAATTCTGCAGAGCAGATAACAAAGCTGTCGGAGGAATCATGGGTCGCCCGTTACGTTCGGTCATCATGCGGGGTGGGACCAGCAAGGCTGTGTTCCTGAAGGAAGCCGATCTGCCGCAGGACGAGGCAGCGCGGACCAAAACCATCCTTCAGGTCTTCGGCTCACCCGACAAACGCCAGATCGACGGGCTTGGCGGCGCGGATCCCCTCACCAGCAAGCTCGCCATCATCGGACCGGCGCGCCAGGGTGTGGAGCGGGCGAAGGATACCCACATCACCTACACCTTCGGGCAGGTGGAAATCGCCCATCCCGACATCGACTGGTACAGCCTCTGCGGCAATATCTCGGCCGCTGTCGGCGCTTTTGCAATCTACGAGGGAATGGTGGTGCCGACAGCACCGCTGACCTCGGTGCGCTGCTACAACACCAACCTCGATCGCGTGCTGACCATCGAAGTGCCAGTGGAAAACGGCAGGCCTCTGGAGGCGGGGGACTATGTGGTGCCGGGCGTGCCGGGAACGGGCGCTCGCATCCAGGTGGATTTCTCCGATACTGCCGGCGGCACCACGGGGGCGCTTCTGCCCACGGGTAATCCGACCGACATCCTCACCATCCCCGACTTCGGCGAGGTGGAGGTCACGCTGATCGATACCGGCAACGCCCATGTCTTCGTGCGCGCCAGGGATCTCGGCATCAAGGGCACGGAAACGGCGGCGGAGATCGACCAGAATAAGCCGCTGATCGCGCTTCTTGAGAAGATCCGCGGCGCGGGCGCTTTCCGCATGGGCATGGTCTCCTCGCCGGAAGCGGCGCGGCATGAAAGCCCGGCAACTCCGCTGATCGGCATGGTGAGCGAGCCAGCGGACTATCACGATGCTATCGCCGACCGCACGATCTCGGCCGATGATGTCGATGTGGTCTCGCGGTTGATGTTCATGCAGCAGATGCACAAGGCATATGCCGCCACCAGCACGGCCTGCACCGGGGTCGCGAGCCAGGTGCCGGGTACGCTCGTCTATGAGATGACGCGGCCCGAGGCGCGGACGGCTCTGCGCAACCGCCGCGAGGTCAGGATCGGCCATCCCGCCGGCGTCATCGAGACCGAGACGGAGCTGGAAGAGGTCGACGGTGGCTATAAGGTGAAGCGGGCGACGGTGTCGCGCACAGCCCGGCGCATCATGGAAGGCTATGTCTTCGTGCCGGAGTGATCCGGCACGAAGCGATGATGTGCTCCTGAAGCCTTATTCCGCGGCTTCTCTCAGCTCCCCGCGCAGCACGCGGGCAGCTTCCACCATGTTGATGAGGGCAGGGCGCACCTCGTCCCATTTGCGGGTCTTCAACCCGCAGTCCGGGTTGACCCAGATCTGCTCCGGGGACAGATGCCGCCCCGCGCGCTGCAGGAGGTCGACCATCTCGGCCGTGGCTGGGCAGCGCGGCGAGTGGATGTCGTAAACGCCGGGCCCGATGTCGTTCGGATAGCGGTAGCTGACGAAGGCTTCCAACAGCTCCATCTTGGACCGTGAGGTCTCGATGGAGATGACATCGGCGTCCATGTTGCCGATGGCGGTGATGATGTCGTTGAACTCCGAGTAGCACATATGGGTGTGGATCTGGGTTTCATCCCTGACGCCCGAGGCCGTGATGCGGAAGCTCTCCACCGCCCAGTCCAAATAGTGCTGCCAATCGGCGCGACGGAGCGGCAGGCCCTCGCGCAGGGCGGCCTCGTCGATCTGGATGATCTTCGCGCCTGCGGCTTCGAGGTCGATCACCTCATCACGAATGGCGAGTGCGATCTGGCGGCAGACCGCATCACGGGTGACATCGTCGCGGACGAAAGACCAGTTGAGAATGGTGACCGGGCCCGTGAGCATGCCCTTCATGGGTTTTTCCGCCAGGGACTGCGCGTGCTTCCAAGTGTCGACCGTTATGGGTTCTGGGCGCGAGACATCACCGAAGAGCAGCGGTGGCCGCACGTAGCGCGAACCATAACTTTGCACCCAGCCGTGCTGGGTGAAGGCGAAGCCTGACAGGCGCTCGCCGAAATACTGCACCATGTCGTTGCGCTCGAACTCGCCGTGGACCAGCACATCGAGGCCGATCTCTTCCTGCCACTGCACGCAGGCCGCCGTTTCCCTGGCAAGGAAGGCATCATAATCCGCCTGACTGAGCTGGCCCTTGCCGAACTGGGAGCGAGCCTTGCGCACCTCCGGCGTCTGGGGGAAAGAGCCGATGGTGGTTGTCGGGTAGGAGGGGAGATCGAGCCTCTCCTGCTGCTTCGCCCGCCGCTCAATGAAAGGCGTGGCCCTTATCGCCATGTCAGGCGTCAGCGCACCCATCCTCTTGGCCACCGCGCTGTTGTGCACCTTTGGCGAGGTGCGTCGCGATTCGGCTGCACTGGATGAGGCCCTGAGCTCTTCCGCTGCGGCATCCCGGCCATCGGTCAGGGCGCGGCCGAGAACGGAAAGCTCGCTCATCTTCTGAACCGCGAAGGCGAGCCAACTCTTGAGATCGGGATCGAGGCGCATTTCCTGTTCGAGGTCGATGGGCACATGGAGCAGCGAGCACGACGGCGCCAGCATCACATGATCGCGGCCGCGCTGAGCTACCACGGGCTCGATCCGTTCGAGGATCTTCTCCAGATCGGCGCGCCAGATGTTGCGGCCGTCGATGATCCCGAGCGAAAGGACGAGACCTTCCCGTGCCTTCTCCACCACGGCATCAAGCTGATCAGCGCCCCGCACAAGGTCGAGATGGAGGCCGGCCACAGGAAGGCTGAGCGCCGTCTCGAGGTTGTTGCCGAGATCGCCGAAATAGGTCGTCAGCATGATCTTCACGTTGGGCAGCGCGCGGGCGAGGACGGCATAGGTATCGCGCAGCGCCCGACGAGCCGTATCATCGAGATCGAGCACCAGGCACGGCTCGTCGATCTGCACCCATTCCGCGCCGTTGGCCGAAAGGCGCCGCAGAACCTCGGTATAGACGGGCAGGATGTTCGGCAGCAGCGAGAGTGGGTTGAGCGTGGCGTCTTTCGACTTGCCGAGTTTGAGGAAGGTGACGGGCCCGAGCAGGACAGGGCGCGTCTGATAGCCAAGCGCCTTTGCCTCCCGGTACTCATCCATCGGCTTGGTCGAGCTGAGAGTGAAGGTCTGACCACGCGTGAACTCAGGCACCATGTAATGGTAATTGGTGTCGAACCACTTGGTCATTTCCAGAGCCGGAACGCCGTGGCCGGCGCCATGGCTATGCCCGTGGGCGCAGGCTTCGCCTGATTGTTGCTGGCTGCCACGCGCCATGGCGAAATAGGTGTCCAGCGAAACCTCGCCGCCGTTCCAGCCGTAGATCTCAGGGATGGCGCCGACCATGCAGCTGGTGTCGAGCACCTGATCGTAGAGCGAGAAGTCGTTGGACGGGATTTCGGTCACGCCGAGCGCGTGCTGGCGCGCCCAGTTGGCGGCGCGCAGTTCTGCCGCCGTTGCAAGCAGCGCTGCTGCGTCGGTCTTGCCCGACCAGTAGCTTTCGAGCGCCAGCTTTAATTCGCGGCGCGGCCCGATGCGCGGGACGCCAAGGCTGGCTATGGAAAGAGATTTCTTAGACATCGGCTTGAACCCCAGAAGTTTGGGGGCAAAGGCCGAGCGGACGCGTGTTCGGCGACAAGCAAACGCCGGCCGCAGTCCTCCGCGACACACTGGGACACCCCGCCCGTGGACGTTATCTCGCCGGGGCAGGTCTCCTGGCTCGCGGGTCAAAGCTTGGGGCTGTCTTCCCGGCATCGCCGCCAGTGACATCTGAGCCCTTCGCTCATCGCTTACAGTTGCGGGGGCAGCTCCGGCATTAAACCGGATTCCCTCTTAGCTCCCGACGCAGTGTCGGAAGAACCTCGACAACTTCAGGGTGGCTTAAGCAGGGCCATCCGTCAAGGTGCATATAAGGACATCTTTATATCTCTAATCGGCATTCGGCCTTTCATTTCCCGACAGGCCTCCTATGTTTTTCCAAGAGCGGCAACGGGGAGACAAGCTTGACCATCCGAATCGAAGACTACGCGATGATCGGTGACTGCGAGACGGCGGCCCTCGTATCGCACAACGGGTCGATCGACTGGCTCTGCTTTCCCCGATTTGATTCCTCTGCCTGTTTTGCCGCTCTGCTGGGAAATCCGGACAACGGACGCTGGCTGCTGACGCCGAAGGGACCATTGCTCCACCGCAGCAGGCGCTATCGCCGTGACACGCTGATCCTGGAGACGGAATACGAAACCGCCACAGGGGCGGCGACGGTGATCGACTTCATGCCGCTGCGCGACGGCTCGCGCGATCTCATCCGCATTGTTGCCGGAACGCGGGGCGAGGTCGAATTCGAGGTGGAGTTCACCCTGCGCTGTGATTACGGACGCAGTGTCCCCTGGATCTCGCATGCCGATGATGGGGCGTTGGTGGCCATCGCCGGCCCGGACATGCTCGTTCTGCGCACGCCTGTCGATCTCAAGGGCGAGGACATGCACACCGTCGGCACCTTCACTGTCTCGGCGGGTGAGAGGGTGCCATTCGTCCTGACGCATGCCGCCTCCCATCTCGCCCCCCCGCCAGGCCGCAAGCCGTTCGGCGCGCTGGAGGAGACGGAGGCCTTCTGGCGAGACTTCACCGGCCGCTGTCCCAATGTCGGTCCCTGGACCGAGGATGTGAAGCGCTCGCTGATCACGCTGAAGGCGCTGACCTATATGCCGACGGGCGGCATCGTGGCGGCCGCCACGACCTCCTTGCCCGAGCACATCGGCGGCACGCGCAACTGGGACTATCGCATCTGCTGGCTGCGCGATGCCACCATGACGCTGCTCGCCTTCATGAAGCTCGGCTATTACGAGGAGGCGGAGGCCTGGCGCAACTGGCTGCTCCGCGCTGTCGCCGGCGATCCGGGCCAGATGCAGATCATGTACGGCCTGTCGGGCGAGCGGAACCTTCTGGAATGGGAAGTGCCCTGGCTGGAGGGCTTTCAGAATTCCAAGCCGGTGCGCGTCGGCAACGCCGCCGCCGAGCAATTCCAGCTCGATGTCTATGGCGAAGTGGCCGATGCCATGACGCAAGCCCTGCGCGGTGGGCTGCCCCGGCATCCGCGCACGGGTGCGCTGGCCGAAGTCATCATGCCCTATCTGGAGAAAGCCTGGCGGGAGCCGGACGAAGGCATCTGGGAGGTGCGGGGCCCGCGTCAGCACTTCACCCATTCAAAGGTGATGGCCTGGGTTGCCTTCGACCGCATCGCCACGCTTGCCGCCGAGACAGAAGGTGGCGACGAACTCGCTCGCCGATGGCGCCGCGCGGCCGATGAAATTCACGCCGATGTCTGCGAAAAAGGGTTTGATCCTGAACTGAACACCTTCGTTCAAGCCTACGGATCCAAGGCCTTGGACGCCAGCCTGCTGCATATTCCGATGATGGGGTTCCTGCCACCGGACGATCCGCGGGTGATCGGCCTGGTAGCCGCCATCGAGCAGCACCTGACGGTGGACGGCCTCGTTCAGCGATATTCCACACATATGACAAACGATGGTTTGCCACCCGGCGAGGGCGTTTTCATCGCGTGCAGCTTCTGGCTGGCCGACGTGCTCAACATGCAGGGCCGCAAGGAAGACGCGTTGCGCCTGTTCGAACGGCTGCGGGGGCTTGCCAACGACGTCGGTCTGATGTCGGAGGAGTACGACCCGGCGGCCAGGCAGATGCTGGGCAACTTCCCGCAGGCTTTCAGTCACGTGGGATTGATCAACACGGCGCTGAACCTCGCCAGCCACCATGGACCGGCCGAGGAACGTGCGAAAACGGCCGAGGAGGCTGTTTTCGAGGCCGACTGAGATCGAGCTTCTTGTGCCGAACGGCACGTTGAAGCTACAGAGGCCGGGGGAGCGGGGACCAGGCTGATGAAAATCTCAAAGATCGCGGTGGCGTGCGCCTTCGTATTGATGCTGTCCGCATGCCAGTCAACTTCAGGGGGATCCGCTGGACAGGCGGCTCGAGCACATCACCATTCAGATAGGGTTCTTCTCGAGCAGAGAAGGCGGCTGGGCGACATCCCCGAGCGCGTCAGGCCTGTGGACGTGCGCTTCACAGGAAGTGCTTCTGGAATCCGGGAGTTCAAGCGGCGGATTAGTCGCGACGGCAAATGGAAGATTGTTCAGACGGTTTCTCTTGAGGGTGGTCGTTGGGCACTCGACATTCAGCGCTCGCAAGCTGTGACTCCGGAAGACGTCCGCGGCTTGGCCAAGGCCGGTATCGAGGCTGAACTCCTGCACGACATTGAGTATGACGGCTGGGGCGCTGTTATCGTCACGAAATGAGATTTCGCGCGCGACCACCCCTCAGCTTTCGATCACCGTTCCTGCCTTGAAAAAGCAGTCTGAGGATTTGATTCCGATTTTGACGGTAGCGCTTTGATGCTACTCGGCTTTAAGCAAAGCCCGCGCGCTTCAACCGTACGAAGATCAGGTCCAGCGCCGAGAGGAAAGCGGACCGATCCTTGGCCGCGAAGGGGCGGGGGCCTCCGGTGACTTCACCGGCGGAACGCAACTGGTCCATGAGATTGCGGGTCGCCAAGGTCATGCCGATGCTTTCCTCGGTAAAGGGCTTTCCCTTCGGCGAGAGCACATCGGCGCCCGCCGCCACGCAGCGCGCGGCCAGCGGGATGTCGGTGGTGATGACCACGGTGCCGCGACGGGCGCGTTCGGCGATCCAGTCGTCGGCCACATCGGGGCCGGCCGGGACGATCACGCGCTCGATCAGCGGATCGCGCGGCACCTGCATGAAGCTGTTCGCCACGACATAGGTTTTGACGCCGTGGCGTACGGCCACGCGATAGGTCTCGTCCTTCACGGGGCAGGCGTCGGCGTCGATGTAGACCAGGATCTTTCGATCGTCGGAGGCAGTTTGGTTTTCCATACCGTGGGGAATAGCGCGGGTTTGGCGGCAGGGAAACAGGAGAGGGCGATCGCCGCCAACCGGCGGCCGCCCCGACAGTTTCAACGCCGCTTCAAAGCGCCAGTCCACCTCTCGCGAAATTCCTGCCTCTGGGGATTGCGGTGAAATGTCGATGCTCGCTCCACGACCTATTGACGGCTTCATGCTTCTGGATACTAAATCTAGTCATCGTGGTGCTCCCGACTCAGGATCGGGCTGGGAGCTAAGAGGGAATCCGGTAGGGCTGAGAGCAGCCTGATCCGGAGCTGCCCCCGCAACTGTGAGCGGTGAGCGTGTGCCGACCGGAGGCCACTGGTGTTTCGACACCGGGAAGGCCGGCACGACGCGACGATCCGCGAGCCAGGAGACCTGCCACGACAAGTAAGTTTGAACGTCCACGGGCGGGGTGTACCGGTGGGTCGCTTGGCGAAGCGTGCGCACAGCCATGTGCGCCCGCCGTCTTGCCGTCCCTTCGGCCCATCTCCCAAAACAGTTGGGAAGAATGCCGATGTCTCTCACTCTCGAAACCAGATCCGCCGATGGCGCCGGCCCCGCTCCAGTGGCACCGACGATCGCGCGCACGCCTGCCGAACCGGGATTCCAGGTCATCCGCCGCAACGGCGGAGTGACGCCCTTCGACGCCACCAAGATCACCGTTGCCCTGACCAAGGCCTTCCTGGCTGTGGAAGGACATAGCGCGGCGGCCTCACGCCGCGTGCATGAGAGCGTCGAGGAGATGACGAGTCAGGTCGTCACCGCCCTGATGCGCCGCGCCGATACCGGCCGCACCTTCCACATCGAGGACATTCAGGACCAGGTGGAACTGGCCCTGATGCGCAGTGAGCACCACAAGGTGGCCCGCGCCTATGTGCTCTACCGCGAGGAGCGGGCTCGCGAGCGGTTGCAGGCCAAGGAAGAAACGCGGGAGGAGGCGTTCAGCCCCGCTCTGCGCATGAAAAACGCCGAGGGCGACCTCGTGCCGCTTAACGCCGCGCGCCTGACGATGCTGATCCGGGAAGCCTGCGAAGGCCTCGCCGACGTTTCGGCCGAGCCTGTACTCACCGAGACCAAGCGCAACCTTTATGATGGCATCTCAATCAAGGAACTGGCCCAGGCGCCGATCCTGGCCGCCCGCACGCTGATCGAGACCGAGCCGAACTACTCCTATGTTTCGGCCCGCCTGCTGCTCGACCTCTTGCGCCGTGAGGTTCTCACCGGCGTCATGGGAGCGCCTGAAGAGGCCACCCAGGCGCAGATGACCAAGCGTTACGCCGAATATTTCCCGGCCTATATCGCCAAGGGCATCCACGTCGATCTGCTCGACCCCGAGCTTGGCCGTTTTGACCTGGCGAGGCTCGCCGCCGCGCTGAAGCCGGAGCGCGACCTCAACTTCCAGTTCCTCGGCCTTCAGACGCTCTATGACCGCTACTTCCTGCATCATCGCGGCACCCGCATCGAGCTGCCGCAGGCCTTCTTCATGCGCGTCGCCATGGGTCTTGCCCTGCGCGAGATCGATCGTGAAGCGAAAGCCATTGAGTTCTACGACCTGCTGTCGTCCTTCGACTTCATGGCCTCCACCCCGACGCTGTTCAACTCCGGCACCCAGCGTTCGCAGCTCTCGTCCTGCTTCCTGACCACCGTTGCCGATGACCTCGACGGCATCTTCAAGGCCATCAAGGACAATGCGCTGCTCGCCAAATATTCCGGCGGTCTCGGTAACGACTGGACGCCGGTGCGCGGCCTCGGCGCCCACATCAAGGGCACCAACGGCGAGAGCCAGGGCGTTGTGCCCTTCCTGAAGGTCGCCAACGACACGGCCATCGCCGTGAACCAGGGCGGCAAACGCAAGGGCGCGGTCTGCGCTTACCTCGAGACCTGGCACATCGACCTCGAGGAATTCCTCGACCTCAGGAAGAACACGGGCGACGATCGTCGCCGCACCCATGACATGAACACCGCAAACTGGGTGCCCGACCTCTTCATGCAGCGCGTGGAGGAAAACGGCGACTGGACCCTGTTCTCGCCCGACGAGACGCCCGACCTGCACGACCTCTACGGTCCGGCCTTCGCCAAGGCCTATGAGGCCTATGAGGCGAAAGCGGCACGCGGCGAGATGCGCGTCTACAAGCAGATCAAGGCGCTGGACCTGTGGCGGCGCATGCTGACCATGCTGTTCGAGACCGGCCATCCCTGGGTCACCTTCAAGGATCCCTGCAATATCCGGTCGCCCCAGGGCCATGTGGGCGTGGTGCATTCGTCCAACCTCTGCACCGAGATCACGCTCAACACGTCGAAGGACGAGGTGGCGGTCTGCAACCTGGGTTCCATCAACCTCGCCCAGCATGTGACGCCCCAAGGCCTCGACATGGAGCGCCTGGCGCGCACGGTGAAGACGGCGACGCGGATGCTCGACAATGTCATCGACATCAACTTCTACACCATCCCGGAGGCGCGGAACTCCAACCTGAAGCACCGGCCGGTCGGCCTTGGTCTCATGGGCTTCCAGGACGCGCTGCACACGCTGCGCATCCCGACGGAATCGCAGGAAGCGGTGGAATTTGCCGACCGCAGCATGGAGGCGATCTCCTACCATGCCATCTCCGGCTCGGTGGATCTTGCCGAGGAGCGTGGCCGCTATCCGTCCTTCCAAGGCTCGCTCTGGTCCAAGGGCGTGCTGCCGATCGACAGCATTGAGCGGCTGGCGGAGGCGCGCGGCGGCGTGCTGGAGATGGATCGTTCGCAGACGCTCGATTGGGAAGCCCTGCGCAAGCGGGTGAAGAAGAGCGGCATGCGCAACTCCAACGTCATGGCGATCGCGCCCACGGCGACGATCTCCAACATCTGCGGCGTCGCCCAGTCCATCGAGCCCGCCTATCGCAACCTCTATGTGAAGTCGAACATGTCGGGCGATTTCACGCTGGTGAACCCGGCGCTGGTCAAGGACCTGAAGGAGCGCGGCCTCTGGGACGAGGTGATGATCTCGGACCTGAAGTATTTCGACGGCAGCCTTGGCGCCATCGACCGTGTGCCCGATGACCTGAAGGCGCTCTATGCGACCGCCTTCGAGATCGACAGCTCCTGGCTGATCGAGGCGGCGTCGCGCCGGCAGAAGTGGATCGACCAGGCGCAGTCGCTCAACCTCTATATCGCCAACCCGAACGGCAAGAAGCTGGACGCGCTCTATCGCTTCGCCTGGAAGCGCGGCCTGAAGACCACCTATTACCTGCGTTCGCAGAGCGCGACGCATGTGGAGAAATCGACGCTGAAGGGGACGGACGGCAAGCTGAACGCCGTTTCTGCCACGGTGGCGACGGCGGCTGAGCCCATCACGGTTCCGAACGCCTGCTCCATCGACGATCCCACCTGTGAGGCTTGCCAGTAAGGCCGCTTGTTACCATCCAACGTCATGGCTGGGCCTGGCCCGGCTATGACGGAGAAAGCCAATCAACTCCAAGGATACCGCCATGCTCGACTGGTCCGAACCGTCTGCAACTCCCAAAGTCCCCGTGGCCCCGCAGGCTGGCCCCAAGGCCGACGCCACCGGCCTCGGTGAGATCGAACGCGGCGGTGCCCGGGTTTCGGTCGACGACAAGGCCATGATCAACTGCCGCGCCGACGTGAACCAGCTCCTGCCGCTGAAATACAAATGGGCTTGGGACAAGTACCTCGCCGGCTGCAACAACCATTGGATGCCGACCGAAGTCTCCATGCAGGCGGACATCGCGCTGTGGAAGTCGCGCGACGGCCTGACCGAGGACGAGCGCCGCGCCATCAAACGCAACCTCGGCTTTTTCGCCGCCTCCGAGAGCCTCGTCGCCAACAACATCGTGCTGGCGATCTACCGCCACCTGACCAACCCCGAGTGCCGGCAGTATCTCTTGCGCCAAGCCTTCGAGGAGGCGGTGCACACCCACACCTTCCAGTACATCGTGGAGAGCCTTGGCCTCGATGAGGGTGAACTCTTCAACATGTACCGTGAGGTGCCCTCGATCACGGACAAGGCTGCCTGGGCGCTGAAGCACACCCAGAACCTGGAGAACCCAGACTTCCAAACGGGCACGCTTGAGAGCGATCAGGCCTTCGTGCGCGATCTCATTGCCTTCTACGTCATCTTCGAAGGCATGTGGTTCTATACGGGCTTTGCACAGATCCTGTCGCTGGGCCGCCGCAACAAGATGGTCGGCATCGCCGAGCAGTACCAGTACATCCTGCGCGACGAGAGCATCCATCTGAACTTCGGCATCGACGTGATCAACCAGATCAAGATCGAGAACCCGCAGATCTGGACCAAGACCTTCCAGGATGAGGTCCGTCAGATGGTGAAGGAGGCCGCCGAGCTGGAAGCCGCCTATGGCCGCGATACCATGCCGCGTGGCTTCCTCGGCCTGAACCCGGCGCTGTGCGAGCAGTACATGCACTTCATCGCCAACCGTCGCTGCCAGCAGATCGGCCTCGCGCCTGTGTTCGCCGAGACGGAGAACCCGTTCCCCTGGATGTCTGAGGCCATGGACCTCAAGAAGGAGAAGAACTTCTTCGAAACCCGCGTCATCGAATATCAGAACGGCGGCTCGCTGGCCTGGGACTGACCCTCAGTCCTCTTGAACTTGCTTCGCATCGACATAGCTCGAAGGGGCGGCCGTCTGGTCGCTCCCTTTCTCATTTCAGCGGAACAGAGACCTATGCAGATCGACCTCAGCGGCAAGACCGCCATCGTGACCGGCTCCACCGAAGGCATCGGCTATGCGGCCGCCGAGGGCCTCGTGCGTGCTGGTGCCAGTGTCGTGATCAACGGACGCGGGCAGGGCAAGGTGGATGTCGCCGTGGCGCGTGTGGGGGCGGCGGTCGCGGGTGCCACCGTGCGTGGTGTCGCGGCTGATCTCTCGACCGCCGAGGGCTGCGGGATCCTCACACGGGCTGTTCCGTCGGCAGATATTCTCGTCAACAACCTCGGCGTCTTTGGCCCGCAGCCGTTCTTCGACATTCCCGACGGCGAATGGGAGCGTTTCTTCCAGACCAACATCATGTCGGGTGTCCGTCTGTCGCGCGCCTACATGACGGGCATGATGGAGCGCGGATGGGGAAGGGTGGTGTTCCTGTCCTCCGAATCCGCCCTCAACATTCCGGCTGACATGATCCACTACGGCGTGACGAAGACGGCTCTGCTTGGCCTCTCGCGCGGTCTGGCTAAACTGGCGGCCGGCAGCGGCGTCACGGTGAATGCTGTGCTTCCCGGGCCCACGATGTCGGAAGGTGTCGAGCGCATGCTGTCTGATGAAGCTGAAAAGTCGGGCAAGACGCTCGAGCAGACGGGCGAGGAATTCGTGAAGCGCGAGCGGCCGTCATCGATCATCCAGCGTGTCGCGCGGCCGGAGGAGGTCGCCAATATGATCGTCTATGTCTGCTCGCCTCAGGCCTCGGCCAGCACCGGCGCGGCGCTCAGGGTCGACGGCGGTGTGGTCGACAGCATCGTGCCGTAGCGGCACGCGTCAGATCAGGTCGCCGGTCCAGGTGACCTTGAAGGCGCCGTCGGTGCTGCGCGAGCGGAGGGCCGCGCGGCAGGTCCAGGCTCCCGGGCCGCCTTCGATGTCATAGACCAGATAGCCGCCGGCGCAGGAGGGCCCGCCCATGACGGGGATGCGGTGCCCGTTGCCCACCATTTCCGTGCGCTCCAGCTTGTGGTCGTGCCCGTGGATGATGAGCTCCGCCCCGCCTTCGAGGATGGCATCGGCCACCCGCCGGATGTCGGTGAGGCGGCGCACACGCGCAACGCCGAAGGCATTGGGAGGGTGATGGATCATCAGGATGCGGAAGAGGCCGCGCCCGTCGAGGCTCTTCAATGTCGTCGCCAGCCGTTCCGTCTGCTCGCGCCCCAGTTTGCCGGAAGCCGAGAAAGGGCCCGTCGGCACGGCGGAGGACACACCCACGAAGGCGATGTTGCCGCGCAGCCGGACGTAGGGGAAGTTGTGATCGTTGTCCGTGAGACCCTCATCACCGCGCATGTAGCCGCCCCAGAGGCGTTCAGGCTCACCGATGATGGCTTTTACATAGGCATCGTGGTTGCCCGGCACGAAGGAGACGTCCGCGGGCGCGCCCATGCTTTCCAGAAAGAGCTTGGCCACTTCGAATTCGCCGGGCAGGGCGATGTTGACAAGATCGCCGGTGACAGCGGTGTGATCAGGTTTCTGCTCGAGGACGTCAGCCACCAAGGCTTCGATCAGCCCGCCCCTGTTCTTCCTTCGCCGCAGAAGCTGAAAGTTGGTGAAGCCAAGGACGCGCTTGCCCGCCAACTCGCGAAGGCGAGGGCGTGGCAGGGGCCCCAGATGGGCGTCAGTTACATGAGCAAGACGAAACACGAGTGGGGTCTAACGCGCTCGCAAGGTCGCAATCAATCGGCATTCTTCGTTATGGTGCGAAAAATGCAAAAGGCCAGCGACGGCTGGCCTTCAATCCTGGTAGCTGAACCCCGTTTAGGAGATCAGTTGCCGCTGAAGGTCATCAGTTCCGATGCCACGCGACTGTCATGCGGCGCGAGTGACGGGGCCCAGACATAGCGCTTGGTGAGAAAGCGGGTGATGAAGGCGGTCAACATTATCGTGTCCTAGTGGGTGATGAGTTTTTCATCACTTCATGGCGCGTATATAGGCAATTACGTTGTTCCGGACCAACGCAAAGGTTGAGGTGCAGCCATGCGATATTCGCGGAGCACGGCATGAAAACCGTTCATTCTTCGGTCATAAATATGAGTCCTCGACAGTTCGTGTTGCCCTCCCGATGATGCAGATCTTCAAGCCGCTGGTGCGCAACGTCCTGGCACTTTATTGGCGGATGTCCCGCGGTCTGACCCTTGGTGTCCGCGCGATCGTCATCGATGGCGACCGGGTGCTGCTGGTGCGTCATGGTTATGTCGCGGGCTGGCACCTTCCGGGAGGTGGCGTGGAAGCCGGAGAAACGGCGCAGACGGCGCTCGTGCGGGAGTTGGAGGAGGAAACCGGTGTGGCGGCGATGGCGCCGGGCCGGCTGATGAGCGTGCATCACCACGCGGGACTGGCCGGGCGCGACCATGTCCTCGTCTATCAGGTCACGGACTGGCGGGCGGGTCCGGTGCCGCCGCCGACGAAGGAGATCGCCGAGATCGGTTGGTTTTCTCTCGACGCGCTGCCGCCGGGCGTGACCCGGGCCACCCGGACGCGGCTCATGGAGATGAAGGAGGGATCGGCCCCCGATCCCAGTTGGTAGGCGTCAGCCGAGCCGCGTCCGGTCATGCGGGCCTTCGTAATCGAGCAGCGGCCCGTCCGGAATGATGCCGGTCGGATTGATCGTCGGATGGCTGGTGTAATAGTGGCGTTTGATGTGCTCCAGGTTCACCGTCTCGGCGACGCCTGGCACCTGATAGAGATCTTTCACATAGCCGGAAAGATTGGGATAGTCGGCGATGCGGCGCAGGTTGCATTTGAAGTGGCCGACATAGACGGGATCGAACCGCACCAGCGTGGTGAACAGCCTCCAGTCCGCCTCGGTGACGGTGCTGCCCAGGAGGTAACGGCGGCTCGAAAGCCTATTTTCCAGCCGATCCAGCATTTCGAACAGTTCGGAAAAAGTCTGGCTGTAGGCTTCCTGGCTCGTCGCGAAGCCTGCTTTGTAGACCCCATTGTTGACCTTGGCATAGATCTCTGCGTTAAGCGCGTCGATCTCCTCCCGCAGTGTCTGCGGATAGAAATCGAGATCGGAACCGGTGAGGCCGTTGAAGGCCTCATTGAACATGCGGATGATCTCGGCGCTCTCGTTTGAGACGATGGTCTCCTTCTCCCTGTCCCAGAGCGCGGGCACCGTGACGCGGCCGGTGTAATTGGGCTTGGCCTTGAGATAGACCTCATAGAGACGCCGCGCGCCGTTGATGGGATCGGCGCCCTCGCTGAGCGTCCAACCCTCCGAGCCCATATGAGGATCGACGACGGACACCGAGATCAGATCCTCCAGCTTCTTCAGCTTGCGGAAGATGAGCGCGCGATGAGCCCAGGGGCAGGCGAGAGAGACATAGAGGTGATAGCGGCCGGCTTCCGCCTTGAAGCCGCTGGAACCGTCGGCGGTGATCCTGTCACGGAAGGCCGCGTCCTGGCGCTTGAAGCGCCCACCGGTCGATTTGGTGTCGTACCATTGATCCTGCCAGATGCCGTCGACCAGCAATCCCATCGTGCTTTTCCTTGTTCTGAATGTCATCAGGGAGATGGCGCAGCGAGGAAGCCGAGGCAACCAGCCACGATGCAAGAGCCGCCATGCAGCCATGCAAGACATGGACGTTACGGACGCGCCATGATATCGCGCATCTCAAGCCCGAGGGACTTCAGGATCATGACCCACTCCAGCCAACACCGACGACGCCGCGCCGCCTGACACGTGCCGCCCGTCTCGCCTCACTGGAGTTGATCCTTTCGCCATGACCACCCTGACCGTGGATGTCCTGCCCGAAACGCCGGACGATGCCCTTTCCATCGACAAGCTGCACGAGCGCGCGTTCGGCCCTGGCCGTTTCGCCCGCACCGCCTTCCGTCTGCGTGAAGGCAACAGGGAACTCCCAGAACTGTGCTTCGTCGCGCGTGTCGGCACCTTTCTGGTCGGCTCGATCCGCCTGTCGCGGGTGAAGATCGGCGAGACCCCGGCGCTGGTACTGGGCCCGCTCGCGGTTGAACCCGCCTTCTCCTCCAAGGGCATCGGCATGAGCCTGATGACGCGCGCCATCGATGCCGCGAAGGCGAGGGGAGATCGCCTGATCTTCCTTGTGGGGGATCTACCTTACTACGCCCGGGTCGGGTTTGCTCCCGTTCCGAGGGGCCAGGTCACACTGCCTGGCCCGGTGGATCCGGCACGTCTCCTCTATCTGGAGCTTCAGCCGGATGCGCTGAAGGGCGTCAGCGGCGTGATGCAGGCCTGGCGGGAGTAGCCGCTTTTCCCGCGATCCCTTAGACGCATGCCAATCAGTGAGGTCGGGCCGGAGCCTGTGGCTTATCCTTCGAGACGCCGCCTGCGGCGGCCCTCAGGATGAGGTTTGTGGGCCTGAACAGCTCCGCTCAGAGCGTGCCTCACCCACTACCCTCATGCTGAGGTTGGCCGAAGGCCAAGTCTCGAAGCATGCAGCCAAGACACTGGGTATGGGCATTCGCTGCGCTCAGCGCCCCTCGCGGGCCCAGGCTGCTGCCAAGGCGCCCAGAAGCAGCGTCAGCCCGATCACCCCGGCAAACAGCGGATAGACCTCCAGCCCTCGGGCAACGGAAATGTTGGGCAGCGCGAGGCCGATCCAGTCATCGCCGCCCTGGCGTGCGCCGGGACGTGTCGCGCTGATGCGCGGCAGTTCTATGCCATCACTGCCCGCTAAGCGCCGCACCGTTCCGCCGGTATCCTGAAGAAGGGGCGACAGACGCTGCTCGGTGCTGGCGACTTCAAGATATTCGCGCGGGTTTGGCGGGCCGACATTGGCAAATGCCGTGAGATCGCCGCTGGTGACGCGATGCAGGCCAAAGCCCTGTGCCTCGAGCCGTCCACGCCAGAGACCGGGCTCGTCCTCGGTGAGAGTGACTGTTGTGGTCGAGCCATCGGGGGCCGCGACCGTGACCGGCTCCGCCTGTTCGGCCAATGTCTGCCGTTCCACCGTTATGGAGGTGCCGCGGGCGGAGGCGCGAAGCGCTTCTTCCTCCAATGCCGGCACCTTAAGGAGCCAGTGGGCAAGCCGGCGCAGCATTTCCTGATGCGGTCCTCCGCCCTCAAAGCCGCGGGACCACAGCCAGATATGGTCGGACAGAAGCGCGGCCACGCGGCCCTCGCCCTCGCGGGAGAGCACCATGAGCGGTGCGTTGCCGGGAGCCTCCATCACCGTTTCGCCGTCGCGCACCTCGGCTCCGATATGGCGGAACCAGCGGCTCCAGCGCGGCGGGTTTTCCTCTCCTCCGGGCAGGCCGCGCGTGACGGGATGGCGGCGGCCTTCTTCGCTGATCTGGGCGCGGAAGGGTTCTTCGATGACCTCGCCGGTGGGCGCGGCCGGCAAAACGTCGCCGAGCGGTGTGTCGTAGAGCGAGCCGCCTTGGGCATAATCGGGGCCGGCCGCCAGCAGCACCGCGCCGCCTTCGCGCACGAAGCGGGCGATGTTGTCGAAATAGATCATGGGCAGGATCGATTGCCGCGAGTAGCGGTCGAAGATGATGAGGTCGAATTCCTCGATCTTCGTGGCAAACAGCTCGCGTGTCGGGAAAGCGATCAGCGACAGTTCGTTGATGGGCGTGCCATCCTGCTTCTCCGGCGGACGCAGGATGGTGAAGTGGACGAGGTCGACGCTGGCGTCGGCCTTCAGGAGATTGCGCCAGACGCGCTCGCCGGTGTGCGGTTCGCCGGAGACCAGGAGCACGCGCATTTTTTCCCGCACGCCTTCGATGGGCAGCACCGCGCGATTGTTGACCGTGGTGAGCTCGCCCGGAGCGGCGTCGGCTTCGATCTCCACCACATTGGAGCCGGGGTTCTCGATGGGGATCGGCAATTCCGCGCGCTCGCTGGGTATCACCGTGATGCGGCCGAGCTCCTCGCCATTGCGCCGCACGGTAATGCCGACGGGGCCGTTGTCGGCAGGGCCTTCCTCCAGGACACGGAAGGCGATGGGCTGGTCCTTGCCGACGATGGCGAACCGTGGCGCGGTCTCCAGTGCGATCCGGCGGTCACGATCATCCGGATGGCCGGTGATCAGAGCATGGACCGGCGCATTGAAGCCCAGCGCGGAGGCCTCAGCGGGAATGTCATGGACGACACCATCGGTGACGAGAATGGCCCCGCCGATGCGCTCCACCGGCACGTCGGCGAGGCCGCGCGAGAGCGCATTGAACAGCTCGGTGCCGTCGCTGGAGAGCGGATCACCGCCGGCATCGATCCAACGCACCTCGGTGTTGGGGAGGCCGGCCAGCCGCTGCTCAAGCTCGGCCCGCGTCTCCTCGGTCATGGCCTCGCGGTCGCCCAGCCTCTGGCTGGCGCTGCGATCCACCACAACGGCGACCACATTGGGCAGCCGCTCACGCTCCTCGCGTGTAAGGGAAGGGTTGGTGAGGGCGGCAAGCGCCAGGAGCAGAGCAAGGCCGCGAAGCCAGGCGCCACGGACGCGGCGGAAGATGCCCCAAAGGGCGAGCAGCGCGGCCACCGCCGCAATAGCGGCCAGGGCCTGCCACGGCAGGAAGGGCGCGAAGCTGAGGCCAAAGCTGGAGGTCATGTCTACTGCCCCAGCCGTTCGAGAAGGGCGGGGATGTGGACCTGATCCGCCTTGTAGTTCCCCGTGAGCGCATACATCACGATGTTGATGCCGGCGCGGTAGGCCAGCTCGCGCTGACGCGGATCGCCCGGGGTAGTCGGATAGCGCGGTGAGCCGTCCGGCTGGATGGCCCAGGCACCGGCCAGATCATTGGAGGTGATCATGATGGGGGAGACACCATCGCCGGAACGCGCCGGCCGGTCGGCCGCGCCGTCGCCGCCGGCCGGTAGCGCCTCCACCCAGAGCTCCCCTTCGGCATAGCGGCCGGGGAAGCTGGGCATGAGGTAGAAGGCCTTGGTCAGCACGTGGTCCAGCGGCACCGGCTCCAGATCCGGCACATCCAGCGAGGCGAGAATGCGGCGCAGGGCCTGTCCGCCCGGTCCATTGGCGATGGAGCCCGTGGAATAAAGCGCGTCGCGGGTATCGAAGATGATGGTGCCGCCGAGCTTCATGTAGCTGTCGATCTTCGAGAGCGCCTCCGGCGTCGGTGCCTGGGCCTCCGGAACGACCGGCCAGTAGAGCAGCGGATAGAAGGAAAGATCGTCCGTCTCCGGGTCGATCCCGATAGTCTCTCCCGGTTCGAAGGCGGTGCGGGTGGCAAGCTGCAGGGCAAGGCCTTCCAGGCCGGAACGGCTGGTCTCGTCGATCTCGGCGTCGCCGGTGACCACATAGGCGAGCCGCGTCGTCAGGGCCGATTCCATGATAGCGGCATCGTTCGCCTCCGCCTGCGCGCGGGCATCATTCCCCGCGGCGATCAGGCACAGGGTGACCACCGCTGCCGTTCCCGCCCGGCGCAGTGTGAGAGCGCCGGCAAACAGCAGAACAATCAGGGCATCAAGCATGAGCAAACCGGTGGCGCCGGCGAGGAAGGCGGGCGCGAGCCGGATCTCGGCGGCGGGAGCATAGCTCGCGCGTGTCACCGCCACGCCATCGAGGTTCAGCGGCACGAGCCGCGCGTCACTGGCGAGCGCGTTGACGGCGGAAGGGCTTTCCGCCGCGCCATAGAAACCAGGCGGGTGATCAGGTGTCGCCACCCGTGAGATGGTGGCGGTGAGCGGACGGGCGGTCGGTGGCGGGCTGCCGAGCACGCCGAAGCCATCAAGGGTGCGCAGCGGACTGAGCACTTCCGCCGGTGTCGCGTTACGCTGTTCGGAGGCTGCGCCGTCTCCGGGAAGGTCTGCGCTTGGTGTCGGGCTGAGTTCCACCAGCCGTTCCAGCATGGACACAAAGGCGCCCGACAGTGGCAGGTTCGACCAGGTCGTATCGCCGGTGACGTGGAACAGGGCGATGAGGCCCTTGCCTTCCTGCCGGCCGGTGACCAGCGGCGTGCCATCGGTCAGCGCGGCCCAGGTGCGGGCTGGAAGCTCGGCGTCCGGTTCGGCGAGGATCTGGCGATTGACCTCCACGTCTTCTGGTACGGGCAGCCCGGCGAAGGGGCCATCGGCCGAGAAGCTTCCGAGCGCCTGCGGCACCTCCCATGACAGGGCACCGCCAAGAGTGCGGTCTCCGCGCCTGAGCCGCACCGGCACCAGATCATCGTCGCCCGCCGCCAGCCTGCCGCCGGAAAAGCGGATCAGCACCCCGCCCTCGGAGATCCAGCGATCAAGACGCGGGCGAACCGGATCCGGGATGGTGCCGATATCCGCCAGCACCATGACCGATACGCGGTCGTCGATCATGCGGCCGATGGCGTCGGCCGTGCCGCCCTGCGGCGTCGACACATCGGCGAAAGGCTCCAGCGCGCGGCCGATGTAGAAGCCCGGCGCGAGCAGGGGCTGCGCCGTATCGGCATTGGTGCCGGAGAGGAGGCCGACCGTGCGGCGGCGGCTGGACGAATCCATGAGGCTGACGGCTCCGGCCGAACGCTCCCCGACGATCTCAAGCTGGCTGACGGCGTTGCGCAATTCCAGCGGCAGCTCGAGTGTGACCTCCGCCGCAAGGTCATTGCCCCCGAAGGTGAAGTCAGCTTCACCCACAGGCCGCCCGCGTTGATCCAGTGCGCGCACGGTGCCGGCGGCATCCGAGGCCGCGTTGGCGCGCAGCACGGTTGCTGTCAGGGCGGACGCGCGATTGCGAGGGTCGATCAGTCCGCGCGCCAGCTGATCGGCGACATGGACGGTGACGCGTCCGGATGCGAGGCGGGCAAGGGCTTCGGCAAAGGCGCGGCCGCCGTCCTGGTCAAGGCCATCGGCGTACCAGACGATGCTGGCATTGGGCGCGGTGGCGAGGATGCGTTCCAGCGATGGCTGATGGGCGGCCCTTTGAGGAAGATGGGGGCGTGGCGTGAGCACGCGCAGGCGATCGATGGCTTCAGCACCGGTGCCGAGCGTGATGTCCCCCGGCGCCTGCGCCAGCGGCACCATGGCCACCGGGCGACCATCGTCGTTGGCGGAGGTCAGGCGCTGCTCGATCACCGCGCGGCGCTGCGGCCAGTCCGGCGCCGCCGGCCAGCCGTCATCGATCAAAAGGATCAGCGGGCCGGCACTGGAGGCGACGGAGGCCTGCGGGCGCCAGATGGGCCCCGCCAGCGCCAAGATGACGAGAGCTGCCAGAAGAAGGCGCAGCAGGATGAGCCACCATGGCGTATTGGCCGGCGTTTCCCGCGGGCGGACAGCATCCATGAGCAGCCGAAGCGGCGGGAAGGGTACCCGTTGCGGCTGGGGTGGGACGACGCGGAGCAGCCACCACAGCGCCGGCAGGGCGGCAAACGCCACAAGAAGCCAGGGACTGGCGAAGGCGAGCGGCAGGCCGAACATCACGCCGCCCCCGCTTCAAGCGACCCGATACGCGCGTGCAACGCCAGCAGCGGCTCGCTGGCCGGGCGATCGCTGCGGTGGATTGCCAGGGTCCAGCCGAGCATCTTGGCATGAGCGGTGATGGCGGCGCGATGCGCGGCAAGCCGCTCTGCATAAGCCTCCCGATAGTCCTGGGCACGGCCGGCGATGAACTTGAGCCCGCTCTCCGGATCGCGAAACTCGGTGCGACCTGAAAAAGGGAAAACCTCCTCGATGGGATCGGCGATCATGATGATGTGTCCGCGAGCGGCACGTGAGGCGAGCCTGTTGAGCTGGGCGATGGTCTCATCCACCGGTGCCAGGAAATCGCCGAACAGCACCACCTCCGAACGCGCGCCGATATCGGCGGAGGGCGCGAAACCCTCATCTTCCGGCTTGATGCGCATGGCGTCCGCGAAAATGGGAATGACCCGCCGATTGGCGAGGGGCCGCGTCAGGCCGAGAAGGCCAACCCGCTCGCCACCATCGACCAGGATTTCGGCAAGGCCGAGGCTCAGCACCACGGCGCGCTCGATCTTGGCGTCGCCGGCGAGATTGGAGCCGAACCACATGGATCGGGACCGGTCGACCCAGAGCCACACGGTATGGGAGACTTCCCACTCGCGTTCGCGGACGTAGAGGTACTGGTCGCGGGCCGAACGCCGCCAGTCGATGCGCCGCGCCGGCTCCCCCGACGTGAAACGCCGGTACTGCCAGAAATTTTCCCCGGGCCCTGCGCGCCGGCGGCCGTGGAGGCCATGCAGAACGGTGGCGGCGGTGCGCCGGGCGGCCACGATCAGGCGCGGCATGGCTTCGGCTAACGTCTGCCCGTCGACCTCCCGCGCGTGGCCCAGAGCCGCGGCGGTGTCCTCGATGATACGGGCTTTCGCCATCAACGATCCTCAGCCAAGCCGCGTGACAAGGCGCGCGATCACACTTTCGACCGTTTCACCATCAGCACGGGCGGCAAAGCTGAGCGCCATGCGATGCTTAAGGATCGGGGTCGCCAGAGCGGCGACATCGTCGATGGAGGGAGCGAAGCGGCCCTGCAGCAGGGCGCGGCCACGCACGGCGAGCATCAAGGCCTGACTGGCACGAGGACCCGGCCCCCAACTGATCAGATTGGCGATCTCCTTCGGGGCGTCCTCGGGACGGGCGGAGCGAACGAGATCGATGATGGCGTCCACCACGCTGTCACCCACCGGCACCCGGCGCACCAGTCGCTGCGCCGTCTGGAGTGATTCCGCGGTCATGACCGGCACGGGCTTGACGTCTTCGATGCCCGTCGTCTCCAGCACGATGCGGCGCTCGGCGTCACGATCGGGATAGGTGATGTCGATCTGCATCAGGAAGCGGTCGAGCTGCGCTTCCGGCAATGGGTAGGTGCCTTCCTGCTCCAGCGGGTTCTGGGTCGCGAGCACATGGAAGGGGCGTGGCAAGTCATGGCGCTGGCCCGCCACGGTGACATGATGCTCCTGCATGGCCTGCAGCAGGGCCGACTGGGTGCGGGGGCTGGCGCGGTTGATCTCGTCCGCCATGAGGAGCTGGGCGAAGATCGGACCACGCACGAAGCGGAAGCTGCGGCGCCCATCCGCCTGTTCCTCCAGCACCTCGGCACCCAGGATGTCCGACGGCATCAGATCGGGCGTGAACTGGACGCGGCGGGCATCCAGCCCCAAAACAGTGCCCATGGTTTCGACCAGCTTGGTCTTTGCAAGGCCCGGCACGCCGACGAGAAGGCCATGTCCGCCGCAGAGAACAGTGAGGAGCGCGTGATCCACCACATCCGCCTGCCCGAAGATGACGGAATGGATCGCGTCCCGCGCCTGTTCGATTTCGGCGACGGCGGTCTCCGCCGCGCGGGCAATCATGGTATCGAGGGATTCGGCAGTGTCGGTCGCGTTACGCGTCATAAGCCGGCCTTCCGCATGCGCTTTTCGGCGCTAAATATCCAAGGAGCGAGAGCGTCCGATCCAACCATACTGGGTCTGGCTCGAAGATAGGCTACCTTTCGCATTGCAACCTGCCAAAGGGAAAGCGGCAAGAGCGTGACAAAGAGCGGTCAAGCTGACGTGAACGATACCAGTACCAAGGATGTTCCCGGCGCATTGGACGCGCTGGTGGCGGCTGCGCAAGGCGCCAAGGGCAAGCCTCCGGTCCATCTCTGGAATCCGTCGTTCTGCGGCGCCATCGACATGCGCATCGCCGCTGACGGTACCTGGTTTTATCAGGGCACGCCCATCGGGCGCCAGGCGCTGGTGCAGCTCTTTGCCTCTGTTTTGAAGTATGAAGCGGAAGAAGGCCGCCATGTGCTGGTGACGCCTGTGGAGAAAGTCGCCATCGAGGTGGAGGACGCGCCATTCCTTGCCGTGGAGATGCGCCGTGAGGAAGGAGATGAGCCGCGGATCGCCTTCCGCACCAATGTCGACGACTGGGTTTTGGCCGATGCCGAGCACCCGCTCACCTTCGAGCGCGACGCCGAGGGCGGGATCAAGCCCTATCTCCTGGTGCGCCACGGGCTGCGGGCCCTTGTGTCCCGCGCTCTGATGTATGATCTGGTGGACCTCGGCGAGGTGAAGAATATCGAGGGTGTGGAATCGCTTGCGCTGACCTCTTGCGGTGCAGATTTCGTCATCGCACCCGCTTCTGAGATGGATTCACCCTCTTGAGCGAAGTTGAGTCGCCGCAACGTTTTTCCGGTCGGGACTTTCCCGGTTTCGCCCGCAGCCGGCTCCAAGCCGATCCGCCGCCGGTTCCGGACGATGATGTATTGCCGCCGGCCGGCGACCACGTGCTTTCGCCCGGCATGGTGGAGTTCATGCGCGCACAGCCGGCACGGGCAGCCGCCGTGCTCATCCCGGTGGTCGCCCGACCGGATGAGCTCACGGTTCTCCTCACCACCCGGACCAGCCATCTGCCGACCCATGCCGGTCAGATCGCCTTTCCCGGCGGCAAGATGGATGAGGCGGACGACAGCCCGCTGGCGACTGCCCTGCGGGAGGCGGAGGAGGAGGTCGGGCTCGACCGGCGCCATGTGACACCGCTAGGCTACTGCGACCTTTACCAGACCGGCAGCGGTTTTCGCATCGTCCCGGTCGTTGGTCTCGTCTCCCCGGCGATGACGCTGACCATCAACCCGCAGGAGGTGAAGGACGTGTTCGAGGTTCCTCTCCGCTTCCTGATGGAGGCGGCAAACCACCAGACCCATTCACGGATATGGAAGGGCATCGAGCGGCACTATCTGGCGATCCCTTACGGCGAACGGTACATCTGGGGCATTACGGCGGGCATTATCCGCAATTTCCATGATCGGCTCCTTACCTGAATGCTACGTGTCGTCCTGATCCAACTCGCCCTGTTCCTGCTGCCCTTCGCGGTTTTCGTGCTTTGGCGCCTTCTGCGCCGCCGGCAGATGCGTGACGGCATGAACGTGAAAGTGCTCTTCTTTTCGGCCATGGCGGGCGCGGTGCTCTCGATCGCCTTCCTCATCGTCTTCGGGCAAGGAGATGCCGCTCCTCCCGGCGCGCGCTATGTGCCGCCGCATATGGAGAATGGCACCTATGTGCCGGGGCGCTTCCTGCCGCCGGAGGATCGATGAACGACCCGCGCAGCGCTCTCGACGATCCCGCAGTCAGCTGCGTCCTTGCCGTCCTTGATGGCGATGGCGAGGAGGCGCGTATCGTCGGAGGGGCGGTGCGCAACCTTCTGCGGGGGCAGCCGGTGGAGGATTTCGACATCGCCACCAGTGCTGTGCCGCAGGACGTCATGCGGCGAGCCGAGGCTGCCGGCATCAAAGCCATCCCGACCGGCATCGACCACGGAACGGTCACGCTGGTCGTGAAGGGACGGCCCTTTGAGGTCACGACGCTGCGGCGGGACACGGAGACGGATGGACGCCACGCAACCGTCGTGTTTGGGCGCGACTGGGCCGAAGATGCGCAGCGCCGCGACTTCACCTTCAACGCCCTGTCCATGGATCGTCACGGGGTGGTTCACGATACGACAGGGGGGCAGGCGGATCTTGAAGCGGGAAAGGTCCGCTTCATCGGGGATGCAAGGCAGCGCATTCGCGAGGACTACCTCCGCAGCCTTCGCTTCTTTCGCTTTCATGCCTCCTACGGCCGGGGCGCCCTGGATGAGGCGGGACTGTCAGCCGTCATCGCCGAGCGGGAAGGACTGACCCGGCTGTCGCGTGAGCGCATCCGCAGCGAACTCATGAAACTTCTCATCGCTCCCGGCGCGGTGGACACGATCGCAGTGATGGCTGGAACGGGCATTCTGGGCCGGCTGCTGGGCGGGGTGCCGCGGGTATCACGGCTGGGTGCGATGACTCGTGTGGAAACGCACGCTGGCCTCAAACCCGATGCCCTGCGGCGATTGGGGGCGCTGTTCGTTGGGGTGACCGAAGACGCCGATCGTCTGCGCGAACGGTTGCGACTTTCCAACCGGGACCATGCCGCGCTTCTGGCACTCGGCGATGGTGTCCCGCCGGTCCGCCGCGTTGGCCAGAGTTCGGTGGAGTGGCGGCGGCTGGCCTATGGCTTTGGCGCCGAGGCCTTCCAGGCGCGGGTGCTTGCCGCTTGGGCGGCCGAAGGCGGCGCGGACGATAGAGCGTGGCGCGACGTGTGGGATTTTGCCTCCCGCTACCAGCCGCCACTCTTGCCATGGACTGGGGGCGATCTTATTGCGCGGGGGCTTGCGGGCGCCGAGGTGGGGCAGGGATTGCGCCGCCTGGAAGAGGCCTGGATCGAGGCCGATTTTTCGAGTGAGCCTCGAATCTTAGGGCAGCTTCTTGAGAAGGCGATTCCGACGCGACGCTAGCCTCGCGTCAGGGCCATTTCACCAGTGGCGGCATGGACGAGAGAATCGAATTCACATTGCCGCCGGTCTTCAGGCCGAAGATCGTGCCGCGATCATAGAGCAGATTGAATTCCACATAGCGGCCCCGTCGGACCAGTTGCTCGTCACGATCGGCATCGGTCCAGGGCGTGGCCACATTCCGCCGCACCAGCCGCGGGTAGATGTCGCGAAAGGCGCGGCCGACGTCGCGGGTGAAAGCGAAATCCGCCTCCCAGTCTCCGGTGTCGTGCCAGTCGAAGAAGATGCCGCCGATGCCGCGCGGCTCATTGCGATGCTTCAGGTGGAAATAGTCGTCGCACCACTGCTTGTAGCGCGGATAATCGGCAACGTGGTGGGCTTCGCACACGTGTTTCAGCGCGGCGTGGAAGTCGGCCGAATCAGGATCCTCCTGTGTCCGCCGGCGATCAAGCACGGGCGTCAGGTCGGCACCGCCTCCAAACCAGGCCTTGGTCGTGACCACGAAGCGTGTGTTCATGTGCACGGCCGGCACATGGGGGTTCCAAGGGTGGGCGATGAGCGAGATGCCGGAAGCCCAGAACCGCGGATCATCGGCGGCGCCGGGGATCTGAGCGCGGAATTCAGGTGCGAATTCGCCATGGACGGTGGAGCAGTGAACACCGACCTTTTCGAAGAGGCAGCCCGACATCATGGACATGACGCCGCCACCGCCCGGCGCTCCGGAATGATCCGTCCGCTCCCACGGCGTGCGTTTGAAGCGCCCGGCTGCGCCTTGCGCGGTGGGAAGCCGGGACGTCTCATCCTCCAGGGCTTCGAAGGATGCGCAGATGCCGTCGCGCAGCTCCTCGAACCAGGTCCGTGCCCGTTCCTGCCGCTCTACCAGATCATCCGCGTTCATCGGTTGCCTCCATTCGGGGGTAGCCCCCTGTTTGCCGCAGCGCTTCGCCCAGCACCAGTGCGCCCGCCACCGCGACATTGAGCGAGCGCAGGGCAGGGCGCATGGGCACCACCACGCGAAGATCGCAGATGTCGTGAACGTCGTCGGGGACACCTGCTGTCTCGCGCCCCACCATGAGAATGTCGGTGGGATGATAGGCCGCTTCGGTGTGGCTGAGATCGCCGCGTGTCGTCAGCAGCACAAGACG
Source organism: Agaricicola taiwanensis (assembly GCF_014635245.1). Lineage (GTDB taxonomy): Bacteria > Pseudomonadota > Alphaproteobacteria > Rhizobiales > Methylopilaceae > Agaricicola > Agaricicola taiwanensis. Next base: position 199,687 of record NZ_BMCP01000002.1, read on the forward strand.
GTGGCCCGTCTCTCTCCGCCAGGAATCAAATGCGGCGAAGGAGGCATGACGGGTCAGGTCGACGAGGCCCAGATAATCCATGCCGGCGCGGCGAAAGGTGCGGTCCGAAGTATAGAAGCCGGCGGGCTCGATCAGGTCGATCGCCACCCCCAGGCACGCTCCCAAGCGCATGAGGGTTCCGGCGTTCTGTGGGATGTCGGGCTGATAGAGGGCGAGACGCATGCGCGAAACCTATCCCCGGCGCTTTGGATAAGGCGTGCGACATGGTGTCGTCCGGCGCGTGGCGCTATGGACATTTTGACCTAGGCGGTGCCACAAACCGAGCATGTTTCCGGGCGTTTGCGCGCCGGTGCCATCCTCTATTGGCAGCCAGATGCCCGGACGAACCTACACTTGCCAAGGTGACCGACGTGGCCACGACCCATCCCGAGACCTCCGCCGAACCCACCCGCCGCGATTTCCTGTACATCGCGACAGGAGCCGTTGGTGCCATCGGCGTCGCCGCCACCGTCTGGCCGTTCATCGACCAGATGAATCCGGACGCATCGACGCTGGCCCTTGCCTCGCTCGACTTCGATGTCAGCCAGGTGGCCGAGGGGCAGGCGATCACGGTGAAATGGCGCGGCAAACCGGTCTTCATCCGCCACCGCACCGCCAAGGAGATCGAAGAGGCCAACGCCGTGCAGCCGAACGAGCTGCCCGATCCGCTGGCCCGCAACGAGAACCTCGAGGCGGACGCCCCGGCGACCGACGCCAACCGCGCGGCGGCGGGCAAGGAAAACTGGATCATCATGCTCGGCAACTGCACGCATCTTGGTTGTGTGCCGGTTGGGCTGTCCGGCGATTTCGGCGGCTGGTTCTGCCCCTGCCACGGTTCGCACTACGACACGGCGGGCCGTATTCGCAGGGGGCCGGCGCCGGAAAATCTGCATATTCCGCCGTATGCCTTCACCAATGACACCACCATCCGCATCGGCTGACGACGCGTAGAACCTCAAGCGAGACGAGACAGCGATGAGCGGACACTCGACCTATCAGCCCTCCCATCCCGCAGCCCGCTGGCTGGAAGACCGGCTCCCGATCCTGAGCCTGGCCCATGCCAGCGCGGTGGCCTATCCGACGCCCCGGAACCTCAACTACTTCTGGACCTTCGGCGCAATCCTGACCTTCATGCTGGTCGTGCAGATCGTCACCGGCGTCGTACTCGCCATGCACTACACGGCGCATGTCTCCATGGCGTTCGATTCGGTCGAGCGCATCATGCGCGACGTCAATTACGGCTGGCTGATCCGCTACATGCACGCCAACGGCGCATCGATGTTCTTCATCGCCGTCTACATCCACATGTTCCGCAGCATGTACTACGGCTCCTACAAGGCGCCGCGCGAAGTGCTGTGGATCCTCGGCGTCATCATCTTCCTTCTCATGATGGCCACTGCCTTCATGGGCTATGTGCTTCCCTGGGGCCAGATGAGCTTCTGGGGCGCGACCGTGATCACCAACCTGTTCTCGGCGCTGCCTATCGTTGGCGAATATATCGTGCAGCTTCTGTGGGGCGGCTTCTCCGTCGACAATCCGACGCTCAACCGCTTCTTCTCGCTGCACTATCTCCTGCCGTTCATGATCGCCGGCGTCGTCGTCCTACACATCTGGGCGCTGCATCACGTGGGCCAGAACAACCCGGCGGGCATCGAGCCGAAGTCGAAGGACGACACCGTGCCCTTCACACCCTATGCGACCGTCAAGGACGTGTTCGCGACGGTGTGCTTCATGATCTTCTTCGCCTGGTTCCTGTTCTACACGCCGAACTACCTCGGCCATGCCGACAACTATGTCCCCGCCAATCCGCTGGTGACACCCGCGCACATCGTGCCGGAATGGTACTTCCTGCCGTTCTACGCGATCCTGCGCGCCATTCCGTCCAAGCTCGGCGGCGTGATTGCCATGTTCGGCGCCATCGCGGTGCTCTTCGTTCTGCCCTGGCTCGACACCTCCAAGGTGCGTTCGGCCGCATACCGTCCGCTGTTCCGTCAGTTCTTCTGGATCTTCGGGGCTGTCTGCATCCTTCTCGGCTGGCTCGGTGCCAAGCCGGCGGAAGGCATCTATGTGGTGCTTTCGCGCATCGCGACCTTCTACTACTTCTTCCACTTCTTGGTGATTTTGCCGCTGCTCGGCTTCCTTGAAAAGCCGCGGCCGCTTCCCGCATCGATTGCGGATTCGGTGCTCTCCAAGAAGAAATTGTTCGGTGGCGGGACCGCTCGTCTCGGCGGCGCGACCGCTGCTCCCGATACCAAGGCGTGACGTTAGGTCGAGGAACGAAAATTATGTCGCTTCGCATCACCCTCGCTCTTAGCGCCGCGCTTCTCGCCTCGGCGTCCTTGACCTCGGCTCCGGCCGTGGCCGCGGAAGGAACCCCGCATCCTCCGCAGGAGGAGTGGAGCTTCTCCGGTCCGTTCGGCGGCTTCGATCGGGCTCAGCTTCAGCGCGGCTTCAAGGTCTATCGCGAGGTCTGTGCCTCGTGCCACGGCCTCAACCGCGTCGCGTTCCGCAATCTCGGCGAGCCCGGTGGCCCGGAATTCTCCGAGGCTCAGATCACGGCGCTCGCCGCCGAGTATCAGATAACCGATGGTCCGGGCGAGGACGGCGAGATGTTCGATCGCCCGGGACGTCCGTCCGACCGTTTCCCGCCGATCTATCCCAACGAGCAAGCGGCGGCTGCCGCCAACGGCAAGGCTCCGCCGGATCTGTCGCTGATCGCCAAGGCGCGCACCTACGAGCGCGGCTTTCCCTTGTTCATCCTCGACATCTTCACGCAGTACCAGACCCAGGGGCCGGACTATATCCACGCGCTCCTGACGGGCTACACGGAGCCGCCGCAGGGCTTCGAGGTGCCGGCGGGCACCCACTACAATGCCTATTTCCCTGGGCACGTCATCGCCATGGCAAAGCCGCTCAGCGATGGTCAGGTGACCTATGACGACAACGCGCCGGCGACGGTCGACCAATATGCGCGCGACGTCACGGCCTTCCTGATGTGGGCGGCCGAGCCGCACATGGAACAGCGCAAGCGCATCGGCTTCCAGGTCATGATCTTCCTGATCGGCTTCGCCCTGCTGCTCTACTTCACGAAGAAGAAGATCTGGCACGAGGTGGAGAAGCCGCGTGAGATCGCCGAGGGCAAGGACCCTGCGCAGACCTCGCTTTGATAGCAAGCATTTGAAAAGGGCCCCTCGGGGCCCTTTCCTTTAAGGGCTTGCTCTTCATTCCCTGCCAGTCATCGCGCATGATGCGAGAGACGACGTCCAGAGAGGTTCCGTGACAGATCTTTCCTCGCTGATCCGCGCTATCCCCGATTATCCCAAGCCGGGGATTGTCTTTCGCGACATCACCACGCTTCTTCGGGATCGTGACGGGTTGAGGGACACGATCGATGCGCTGGCGGGCCCCTATCGTGGCGTGGCGATCGATCTGGTAGCCGGCGTCGAGGCGCGTGGCTTCATTCTCGGCGGTGCGGTGGCTCACGCCCTCGGCGCGGGCTTCGTGCCGATCCGCAAGAAGGGAAAACTGCCGCACGTGGTGCTGGCGCAGGAGTATGCGCTGGAATATGGCGTCGACGCCATCGAAGTGCATGCGGATGCCATCGGCCCGGGGCAAAGGGTGCTTCTGGTCGATGATCTCATCGCGACCGGCGGGACAGCAGAGGCGGCGCTCTCATTGATCCAGCGCTCGGGTGGTGACTGTCATGCCGCCGCCTTCGTGATTGACCTTGAGGAATTGGGAGGTTCGGCCCGGCTTCGGAAGCACGATGTGGCCGTCCACAGCCTGCTGTCGTTCTAGCCGCGGCTCTCGACGAAGACCTTGCCGAAGAAGGAGAAGATCTCCTCGTTGTCCTGATTGGTCGCAAAGCCCCGGTGATGCAGGATGCCCCAGCCCGGCCGCCGCTCCGAGCGCCTGACCTCCAACACCTCGACGCCATAGGTCAGGACATCGCCGGGACGCACAGGTTTGGTCCAGCGCATGTTGGTGAAACCGGGGGAGGGGCCAAGGCGACCCATGGCCTCGCCTTTCGCCGCGCGCATGGCGGCAAGTTCCTGCATATATTCCACATTAAGCCGCATCCAGATGGCGGCGGTGTGCCAGCCGGAGGCAATGAGGCCTTTGAAATGGCTTCGCTTCGCAGCCTCGGGATCGATGTGGAAGGGCTGCGGATCGTGGGCGCTGGCAAAGGTGATGATGTCTTCGGCGGTGAAGTGGTAGTTGCCGAGGATCACGCGGTCGCCGGGATGAAATTCCTCAAGAAACATGAGCGTCTCCCGTTCCGCGGCGCCCGATCATCATGACGTTTTCCTGCGTCATGACGACCTCGCCCTTCTGGTTCAGAAGTTCGAACAGGAATCCGACAAAACCCATGTCCGGCCGGCTTTGCGAAAGGCGCGCTTCCAGCGTCGTCCGTCGGACACTGAGCGTGTCGCCGGGGCGGACCGGCTTCAGCCACTTCACCTCCTTGACGCCGGGTGCACCCATGGAGGCGCTGTCCTTCAGCATGTGGTCGACATTGAGCCGCATCAGGATACAGATGGTGTGCCAGCCGGATGCGGCGAGACCGCCGAGCATGGTATTCGCCGTCGCGGCCTCATCCAGATGCATGGGCTGGGGATCGTAAAGCGTGGCGAAGGCAGTGATTTCTTCGCGCGTGATGGTGCGGGCGCCGTAGCTGACGATCTCGCCGGGTGTGAAATCCTCGTAGCAGACCGTCATGTGCCGAAGAGCCGTGTCTCGGGAGTGAATTCACCCGCCGTTTTATGGGCGAGCCGGATCGGCTCCGGCAAACGCCATCTCGGCGTGCAGGCCAGGATGAGGCCGATGGCCGAGCCGAGATCCGTGCGGTGGCCGGGCGAGATATAGACGGGCGCGACACGGGCACGGGTGCGCAGCGCGACGCCGATATTCTCCCCGCGATCCATCAGGGGCGCGAATGAGCCCCTGGTCTCCATCACATCGCCATGGCTGCCGCAGAGGCGGGTCTTGCCGCAGCCGATGGTAGGCCGTTCCAGCCATAGACCCATATGGGCGGCGATACCCATGCGACGGGGATGGGCGATGCCCATGCCGTCGAAGATGAAGACGTCAGGTTCGCTTTCCAGTCTGCTAAAGGCCTCTTCCAGCACCGGTCCTTCGCGAAAGCTGAGGAGCCCCGGGACGTAGGGAAAGGGGGTCGGCTGTTCGGCCGTGGCCTTTTCGACGATCCGGAAGTCGGGCAGGGAGACGACCACCACAGCGGCATTGGAGACGTTGTTTTTGACGCTGACGTCCACACCCGCCACCAGGCGGATGCGCTTGAGGTCCAGCGGCGTTGTGGTGATGAGTTCCGGCTTGAGGCGGCGTTGCAGGGCAACCGCTTCGGTGGGCGTCACATTCCAGCTGTGGCGTGGATAGATGCGCATAAGCCAGCTTCGTCAAATTCGCGAGTCGGCTCAAGTCATCTCTCGCGCATTTGATGAAAGCTCTAGCGTCTCAGCACGAGCGCACCGGATTGCCAGAGCGGCTCTGCGGTCTCAGTTGGCGAAGCGGAAATGCAGGACGTCGCCATCGGCAACGACGTACTCCTTGCCCTCGAGACGCATCTTGCCGGCGTCGCGCGCGCCCTGTTCGCCTTTCAGGGCGACATAGTCATTGTAGGCGATGGTCTCGGCGCGGATGAAGCCCTTCTCGAAATCGGTGTGAATGACGCCCGCTGCCTGCGGGGCCTTGGTGCCCTTCTCGATGGTCCAGGCACGCGTCTCCTTGGGACCCACGGTGAAATAGGTCACAAGGCCCAGGAGGTCGTAACCGGCACGGATCAGCCGGTCTAGACCGGCTTCATGAAGGCCCAGAGCCTCCAGGTATTCAGCGCGCTCTTCCTCGGGAAGAACCGCAATCTCGCTTTCGATCCTCGCGGAAATGGTCACGGCAACCGCGCCTTCAGCCTTGGCCTGCTCTTCCACGCGGGCGGAGTATTCGTTGCCCGTACCGGCCGAGGCTTCGTCGACGTTGGCCACATAGAGCACGGGCTTCGACGTCAAAAGATTGAGTCCCTCGAAGAGCTTGCGCTCATCTTCTTTGACGGCGGCCAAGCGTGCGGGTTTGCCGTCGCGCAGCAGCGGCAGCACCTTTTCGATGATGGCCATGGTTTCCTTGGCTTCCTTGTCGCCGCCGCGCGCCTTTTTCTCCAAAGCAGCCAGACGCTTCTCAAGGCTTTCCAGATCGGCCAGCATCAGTTCGGTCTCAACCGTTTCATAGTCGGCCAGGGGATCGATCTTGCCTTCGACATGGGTGATGTCGTCGTCCTCGAAACAGCGCAGCACATAGGCCACGGCATCCACCTCGCGAATGTGGGCGAGGAACTGGTTGCCCAGACCTTCGCCCTGGCTGGCGCCGCGTACGAGGCCTGCGATGTCGACGAAGGTGAGGCGGGTGGGGATGATCTCCTTGGAGCTTGCGATGCCGGCAAGCTGGTCGAGCCGCGGGTCCGGTACCGCCACTTCGCCGACATTGGGCTCAATGGTGCAGAAGGGATAATTGGCGGCCTGAGCAGCGGCGGTCTGGGTGAGGGCGTTGAAAAGGGTCGACTTGCCCACGTTGGGCAGACCGACGATGCCGCATTTGAAACCCATCTGCTTCTACTCCGTGTCGCGCTTGCCCGGGCGCTTGGGGTTTGCGAATCCCTTGGCCTCAAGAGCGAGATGAATGGTGTTCTGAAACTTCGCGTCCTCGCCCTTGGCGAGCAACGCGGCGTTGTCGGCGATGGCATCAAGAAGCGTCTCGAGCCAGCCTTCTTCCGCCTTGGCGAAATCATTCAGCACGTAAGGGGAGACCATGGCCTTGTCACCGGGATGGCCGATGCCCAGCCTGACGCGCTTGTAGTCGTTACCCAGGTGGGCGGTGATGGACCTCAACCCGTTGTGGCCCGCATTGCCGCCCCCGGTCTTGATGCGCAACTTGGCCGGCGCAAGATCGAGCTCGTCGTGCAGCACAACCATGTCGGACAGGCCGATCTTGAAAAAGCGGGCGGCTTCCGCAACTGACTGACCCGACAAATTCATGAAGGTGTTCGGCTTCAGGAGCAGGGTCTTCACGCCATCCAGTGAGCCTTCGGCCGTCAGGCCCTGGAAACGCGAACGCCAGGGGCCGAACCCCTGGCGAGATGCGATACGGTCGAGGGCCATGAAGCCGATGTTGTGGCGGTTGCCCGCATAACGGCTGCCAGGATTGCCGAGCCCCACAAGGAGGATCATGAGGCTCGCCTCCTGCCGTCAGACGATTATTCGCCTTCAGCCTCGCCTTCGCCCTCAGGCTTGGCGGCGGCATCAGCGGCTTCATCAGCGACCGTCGGAACCGTCGGCGGGGCGATGGTGGCCACGGTGAAGTCGCGATCCTGGATCACCGGCTTGGCGTCCGCGGGCAGCTTGATCGCCGAGATGTGGATGCTGTCGCCAATCTCAGTGCCGGCCAGATCGACCTCGATGAAGTCGGGGATCTTGTCAGCGGGGACATAGAGCTCTACGGCGTGGCGAACGACGTTGAGGACTCCGCCCTGCTTGATGCCCTTGGACTTCTCTTCGTTGATGAAGTGCACGGGCACTTCGACGGAGATGACCGAGTTCTTGCCCACGCGCAGGAAGTCGACATGGACAAGCTTGTCCTTAACCGGATCGAGCTGGAAGTCACGGGGGATGACGTGCTCGTTCTTGCCGCCGACGTCGATGTCGAAGATGGTGGTCATGAAGCCGCCTGCGAAGAGCAGTTTGCTGACGTCGTTCTGGTTCAGCGCGATGCCAACGGGGGCCTTCTTGTCACCATAGATGACGGCGGGAATCTTGCCTTCACGGCGCAGCGCACGTGCGGCCCCCTTGCCGCTCCGGTCGCGTGCTTCGGCCTTGAGAGCCTTGGTCTCGGACATGGGTTATCTCCAAATAAAACGGCCGCCGCAGCGGCCTTTGAAATGCGTGGCCGGCGCACCTCCAGGGGTGTCGGACACCGGACGGGGGCTCTATAACGCCAAAGCCCGAGATTGGCAACGTTTAGCGCGGAAGAGCCGCGCCAAACGCGCCGGATGCTTTTCGCCTCAGTCGAACAGGCTCGACACCGATTCTTCATGGGCCGTGCGCTGGATCGCTTCGCCCATCAGCGTGCCGATGGAGCAGACGCGGATGTTGCGGGCAACGCGCACCGCCTCGGTCGGCTGGATCGAGTCGGTGATCACCATTTCCTTGATCTTGGATGCGGTGATGCGGGCGACCGCGCCGCCCGAGAGGACGCCGTGGGTGAGGTAGGCGTAGACCTCGTTGGCGCCCTGAGCCAGCAGCGCATCGGCGGCATTGCAGAGCGTGCCGCCGGAATCGACGATGTCGTCAACGAGGATGCAGGTCTTGCCGGTCACGTCGCCAATGACGTTCATCACTTCGCTTTCGCCCGGGCGCTCGCGGCGCTTGTCGACGATGGCCAGCGGCGCGTCGATGCGCTTGGCGATGCCGCGGGCACGCACCACGCCGCCGACGTCAGGAGAGACGATCATGACGTTGGACAGTTCGAACCGCTCCTTGATGTCGCGCACCAGGACCGGCGAGGCATAGAGATTGTCGACCGGAATGTCGAAGAAGCCCTGGATCTGTCCGGCATGAAGATCGAGCGTCATGACGCGGTCGGCTCCGGCACGGGTGAGCAGGTTGGCGACGAGCTTGGCCGAGATCGGCGTGCGTGGGCCGGGCTTTCGGTCCTGCCGGGCGTAGCCGAAGTAGGGCATGACGGCGGTGATGCGGCGGGCCGAGGAGCGGCGCAGGGCATCGATGATGATCAGTGTCTCCATCATATGGTCGTTGGCCGGGAAGGACGTCGACTGGATGACGAAGGCATCCGCGCCGCGCACATTCTCCTGGATTTCGACGAAGACCTCCATGTCGGCGAAGCGCCGCACGAGGCATTTGGTGAGGGGCTGCTGGAGATAGGCGGCGATCGCCTCCGCCAGCGGACGATTGGAATTGCCCGCGACGAGCTTCATGGCGGAAGGCTCCCGTTGCTGAAGCGGCATCAGCGCCTTGCTTCACTTTCGAGTTTTGATGACAGGCGGCTCTTAGCAACCTTTGCCCTCGGCCTCAACACATCGAAAGGCCAAAGCGGCAAGATGTCTACAGCCGTTACTCGTGCAACACGATTCCCGCCATCAGCCGTCCATAGTCCGGCTCGCCGCGATGTGTCGTGCGTCGGTAGCTGAAAAAGCGCTGCTCATCGGCATAGGTGTCCAGCGCGAGATCCTCTATTCGCCTCAAACCTGCAGCCTTGAGACGGGAGAGAATGTAGCCGGACAGGTCGAACAGGAAATGCTCCGGCTTGTCCGAAGGGATGAAGAAGAGCTGGTCATCGGCCGCGAAACGGCCCGCGAACTCGGCTCCAACCTCATAGCTCGGCTGACGGATGCAGGGACCGAGCACAGCGATGATGTCGGTCCGCGACGCGCCAAGCTCTTCCATGCGCTGGAGCGTCGCCTCCAGGATGCCGCCCACGGCACCCTTCCAGCCGGAATGTGCCGCCGCGACCACCCGGGCCTTGGGATCGGCGAACAGCACGGGCCCGCAGTCGGCCATGGAAACGGCGAGGGCCAGGCCGGGCGTCTTCGTCACCAGCGCGTCCGCCCTAGGTCTTTCGCCGTCGAAGGGTGCCTCGACGATGAGGGCATCGGCCGAATGCACCTGATAGACGGAGAGGAACGCGGTAGAGGGAACGCCGAGATGCGCGGCCATACGCCGGCGATTTTCGGCGACCGCATCCGCTGCGTCATCGGAGCCGATGCCGCCGTTGAGGCTGGCATAGATGCCCTGCGAAATGCCGCCCTCGCGTGTGAAAAAGGCATGGCGGATGCCGGGGAGCGTGAGAGCGTTGGAGGTGAGCGGCGACAGTGTCACGGGCGAAATCTTTCCTGGTCGGTGAAGGCGGGCGGAGCCGGCAGGCCGGGCGCCGTTATCGCCATGGCTTTGAACAGATCGCCCATGCTGCGATGGCCCTGGGCGGTGATGCGGCGAAAACCGATCTCTACGCTCTCGGCCTGATCCGGCCGTGCCGAGGCTTTCAGCCTGGCGGCCCGAGCCTCCGCGCCGAGCCGCAGAAGCAGGTCGCGCTGACTGATCGGTCCGTAGGCGTGTGCGCCGGCCTCTTCGGCGGCGGCGCCGATCTGATGGAAGTCCACATGGGCGGTAAGGTCGGCCTCGCCGGGGGCGGAAAGCACGTTGGCGTAACGATGTTGGCGAACGGCCTGAAGGGTGTCGCCGGTGGCGGGACCGGCATAACCGTAATCGATCACGAGCGCGGCACCGCCGTGGCGCACCAGATGCCGTGCAATGGCCTGGATTTCGCTGCGCGCTCTCGGTAGCAATTCGATGATCGTGCCGATCTCACTGCCGCACAGGGCCGGCGGAATTTCAGCATCGGGCACGAGCGCGCCAAAGCCGAAGGCGAGGGTGCCCCGGGCAATGGTCACAACCCGCTCGCGCCAACCGTCGGACGCGCGTCCGACCTGCCGGATGGGAAGGGCGTCAAAAAATTCATTGGCGAGGACGATGACGGGTGCCTCGGGCAGATCGGTGAAGCTGTCGTGCCAGCACACCTCGAGACCACCGGGAGAGAGGGTCGATTTCTGCGCCTTGCGCAGCGGTTCGCTGGTTTCCACGAGATGGACCCTCAGCGCCTCCCGGAACGGCGGCAGGATCTTGGCGGCGCGGGTCGCATCGGCCATGAGGGTGCCGCGCCCCGGTCCGATCTCCACAAGGTCGGCCTGGGCCGGGCGGTGCATCATGTCCCAGACGGCCGCGGACCAGAGGCCAAGGAGTTCGCCGAAGATCTGGCTGATCTCAGGCGCGGTGACGAAGTCTCCGGCCGCGCCGAGCGGATCCCGGGTGCGGTAGTAGCCGTGGTCGGGATCGGCGAGGCAAATCTCCATGTAGCGCTCGACAGTCAGCGGCCCTTGCCGGGCGATCAGGTCGCGGATCTTTGCTTCCAGCGGCGTCATGCCGTCCGCTGCTTGACGGACGTGGTGATCAGGATGAGCCCGCCGGCCACCAGTGGCAGCGACAGGATCATGCCCATGGTGATGACATCGGCGAAGAAGCCGATCTGCGCGTCGGGCTCGCGGAAGAACTCGCAGACGATGCGGGCAAGCCCATAGCCGAGGGCGAAGATGCCGGCGACGAGGCCGGGACGTCTGAGGCCGCCAAGGCGCACCGCCACCTGCACGATCATGAAGAGAAGCAGACCTTCCAGCGCCGCCTCATAGATCTGGCTGGGGTGACGGGGGAAAGGACCGGCGTTTGGAAAAATCACCGCCCAGGGCACATCCGAGACACGCCCCCAGAGTTCGCCGTTCACGAAATTGGCGATGCGACCGAAGAAGATGCCGATGGGCGCCACGGCGCCGATCAGGTCGAAGATCGGCAGGACCGACTGCCCACGCCGCCAGGCGAACCAGCACATTCCGGCGATGGCGCCGAGAAGGCCACCGTGGAAGGACATGCCGCCGCGCCAGACCATCAGCGCCTCCAGTGGCTGGGCGGCGTAATATTCAGCGTTGTAGAAGAAGACGTAGCCGATGCGTCCGCCGAGCACGACGCCGAAGGCGATCAGCACCAGAAGATCGTCAAGACCGCCGGCGTCGGTTGGCGGCGTGCGGCCCCAGAGGTTCTGGCGACCGACCATCCACCTCGCGACCAGCCAGCCGAACAGGAGGCCCGCCACATAGGCCAGGGCGTACCAGCGCACCACCAGAGGCCCGACAGAGACGGCCACGGGATCGATCATGGGGAAGGGAATGGCGAAAATAGGCATGTGCGTGCGGAGACTCATGGGAGGAGACGCGGGATCTTTGATAGCTGCTCTTACTCTTGCCGCGAAGATATGCAATTCCCATCTCCCTGAGAGATCACGAGGAGATGCCAGCCATGACGCAGACGCGAAGCCGCCTTTTCGACGGAATGGCGCAGTTGATGACCGATGCCGTGGGAGCCGCCGAAGGCGTGAAGCGCGAGGTCGACACCATGGTGCGCTCGCAGGCGGAAAAGATCCTGGCGGATCTTGATCTCGTTCGGCGCGAGGAGTTCGACGCGGTGCGCGACATGGCGGCCAAGGCGCGGGCCGAAAACGAAGCCCTCTCGGCGCGGCTGGAGGCTCTGGAGCAGCGCCTTGCAGCGCAGGGACCGGCAGGTGAAGCAAGTGCTCCGGCGGCTGCCGCGGACCTGGAATGAAAAATATCGTGAACAGCGGGGTAGGCTTCTAGACTGTGGTGGCCCTGTTTACCTAAGACCCTATATATTGAGTACGTGGCGAATCGGGGGATTCTCCCAAGACGTCCCTCGGCGTTACTTGTGCGGTTGCCTGCTTGGGCCGCACCCAGGTACAGGCAGTGCAGCCATCTGGCGTCGGACGCGCTTGAAGTTTGGGCGCGCGAGAGGTCTCACCTTTCACGAGGAGACCCGAATGGCTCATATCGACGTAGACATCGACCGTCTCGCTAATCCGGTCGATACCATCGAACAACTCGCAACCATCAACGATTGGAGCTTCGAGCGTTCCGGAGAAGACGATATTGCCATCAGCGTATCGGGAACCTGGGCCGATTACAGCGTTTCCATCAGCTGGATGGATGATGTTGAATCGCTTCATATCGCCTGTTCCTTCGACCTCAAGGTGCCGGACAACCGGCAGGTCGAGGTCCTCAGGCTGCTGAACCGCATCAACGAGGGCATGTGGATCGGCCATTTCGACATCTGGAGCGAGCAGGGCTCGGTCATGTACCGCCATTCCCTTCTCCTGTCCGGTGGGGCGGAGGCCAACGATCGCCAATGCGAGGCGTTGCTGGAAACAGCCCTTGAGGCGTGTGAACGGCATTACCAGGCCTTTCAGTTCGTGGTTTGGGCCGGGAAGACTACCGACGAGGCGCTCGCCGCCGTTCTGTTCGATACCATGGGCGAAGCATGAGGCTTACCCATGGACCGCTGCCGGCCGGCAGTCTGCTGCTGGTCGGCGCGGGCAAAATGGGCGGCCATGCAGGTGACTGGCTCCGGCTTTGGCCTTCGCCGCCGTTGAAGTCATCAATCCTTCCCCGAGGAATGGCTTCTTTCGCTGCAGGACGCGGTCGCCCGCACCTCACGTCATGATCTCCGCCCTTTGCATCTGAAGCTGACCCGCCTACCTTTGTAAGGTGACCGAAAGGCAAGGAGGACGTTATGGCCCAGGCAAAGCCGACCATCCACGACAAGGCGATCGACGCGCTAATGACAGTGCTCGCCCGGCGCGACTGGGGCGAAATCTCGCTCGCCGATGTCGCTCGCGAGGCGGAGGTCTCACTGGCGGATCTGCGTGCGGCCTATCCGTCCACCGGGGCCATCCTCGGCGCTTACGTCAAACGGATCGATCTCGCAGTGCTCAAGGACGACAGTTCGGATCTCGCCGATCAGCCGGTGCGGGAGCGTCTGTTCGACCTTCTCATGCGGCGGCTCGATGCCATGGAGCCCCACAAGGCGGCAATCAGGCGCCTGCGTCGCGGATTGCGCTACGATCCCTTCGCGGCAAAGGCCTGGAATCAGCTTTCCGTCACTTCGCACCAATGGACGCTGGCCGCCGCCGGCGTGACTGAAACCGGAGCGCTGGGCGCCACCAAGGCGCAGGTGCTTGCCTGTGCGTTTTCATCGGTCCTCGATGCGTGGGCTGAGGACCTGGACCCGGGACATGACCGGACCCTGCGCATCCTGGATGAGCAGCTCGGCAGGTTGGAACGGCTTGCTGAAGCCGCCAACGGACTGCGCCAGCTGACGGCACCGCTTCGGGCCTTCTGCTGCGGCTCATCGCGCCGCGACAGGTCGGCCCCGGGTGAGGAACTGTCGGAAGCCAACGCCATATGAGCGAGCCGATCAGTTTCGATGATTTTCTCAAGGTCGATATCCGCGTCGGTGTCGTCGTTGAAGCCTTACCCTTTCCCGAAGCGCGCAAGCCGGCAATCAAGCTGAAGATCGACTTTGGGTCCAAGATTGGCGTCAAGAAGTCGTCCGCGCAGATCGCACGGCATTACACGCCGGAAGAACTCATTGGCCGGCAGGTGCTGGCCGTCGTGAATTTCCCGCCGCGCCAGATCGGCCCGTTCATGTCGGAGGTGCTGACCCTCGGCGTTCCCGATGCCGATGGCGAAGTGGTCCTGCTGCAACCGCAGCAGGAAGTGCCGCTGGGCGGGCGGTTGTTCTAGCGGCGATCGCGGCGCATTCCATGATGATTGAGCATATCAGCCCCGAACAGGCGCGCCGCATCGCGCTGGCGGCGCAAGGCTTCGGCAAGCCAAGACCAGTGCAGGTGAACCAGGGCCACCTGCGGCGGACAATCGAGCAGCTTGGACTGCATCAGATCGACAGCGTCAATGTCCTTGCCCGGGCTCACTATCTGCCTGCCTTCTCTCGCCTGGGAAACTACGATCGGTCACTTCTGGATCGTGCCGCCTGGGGCCGGCAACGCGAGCGGCGCCTGTTCGAATATTGGGCACATGAGGCATCGCTGCTGCCGCTTGAGCTTCATCCGGCCCTGCGGTGGCGCATGGCTCGCGCCGATCGAGGCGAGGCCGGTTACGGCCGCATGAGGGTTTTCGCCAATGAGCGAAGAGCGGAAGCCATGGCGGTGCTCGCCCGCATCCGCGAGGAAGGGCCGATGGCGGCCTCCGATTTTGAAAGCAGCCGGCCCGGCTGGTGGGAGTGGAGCGAGCACAAGCGCATACTGGAGTGGCTGTTTTATGCCGGCCATCTCACCACCGCCACGCGCCGCCGCAGTTTCGAGCGCGTCTATGATCTCACAGAGCGCGTGATCCCGTCGGCCGTCCTTTCCTCACCGACGCCGGGGGAGGCCGAAGCTCATCGGTTTCTGATCGAGCGATCCGCCCGCGCGCTTGGAGTGGCAACAATCGGCGAACTCAGGGATTATTTCCGCCTCGGGCCGGAAGACGCCAGGGCCGCGCTCGTGACGCTGGTCGAGGACGGCACGCTGCAGCCGGTCAAAATTCCGCATTGGCCGGCGGCCTTCCTCCACCGCGACGCCCGCTGCCCGCGACGGATCGAAACGCGCGCGCTGCTGGCGCCTTTCGATCCGCTGGTCTGGGAACGCAAACGGGCTCATCGGCTCTTCGCGTTCTACTATCGCATCGAGATCTACACGCCTGCCGAGAAACGGCAGCACGGGTACTATGTGCTGCCGTTTCTGCTGAACGACCGCCTGGTTGCCCGCGTGGATCTGAAGGCTGACAGGCAGACTGGCCGGCTTCTGGTCCATGCCGTCCATCAAGAGCCGGACGCACCGCCGGAGACCATGGATGAGCTTGCGGCCGAACTGGCTCTGCTGGCCAAGTGGCTGGAGCTCGATCAGTTCTCCGGTTTCAGACGTTGAGTCATAAGGCGCGCCTACCTCTTTGAGATCAGGCCATTTTCTCCGTCGACCCTTAGCCCGCGGCCAGGGAGGCATTGTCGATCACGAACCGGTATTTCACGTCGCCTTTAAGCATGCGCTCGTAGGCCTCGTTGATCCCGTCCGCCTTGATCATCTCGATATCGGCGACGATGCCGTGCTTGGCGCAGAAGTCGAGCATCTCCTGGGTCTCCGGAATGCCGCCGATCATGGAGCCGGCGATCGACCGCCGCTTGGTGATGAGGTTCATGACGTTGGGAGAGGGGTGCGGCGAGGCCGGCGCGCCAACGAGTGTCATCGTCCCATCGCGTTTCAGAAGGGCAGTAAAGGCATCGAGATCATGCGGGGCAGCCACGGTGTTCACGATGAGGTCGAAGCTTTGCGTGTGCGCCGCCATCTCCTCTTCATTTCTAGACACGGCGACTTCATCGGCGCCGAGGGTTCGGGCGTCTTCGCGCTTCGATTCCGAAGTGGTGAAGGCAACCACATGCGCCCCCATGGCATGGGCAAGCTTGATGCCCATATGGCCGAGACCGCCGATGCCGACGATACCGACCTTCTTGCCCGGGCCGGCCCTCCAGTGCCGGAGCGGCGAGTAGGTGGTGATGCCCGCGCACAGCAGCGGCGCGACCGACGCGAGCTGCTCCTCCGGATGCGCGATCCGCAGCACATAGCGCTCATGCACAACGATCCGCTGTGAATAGCCGCCAAGGGTATGGCCCGGCGCGTCGGGTGTCGGGAAGTTGTAGGTCCCGATCATATGGTCACAGTAGTTCTCCAGGCCGTCGTCGCATTCAAAGCAGCTCCTGCAGCTGTCGACGATGCAGCCAATGCCGACGAGATCGCCCTCGCGGAAGCCCGAAACACTTCCACCGACCGCTGAGACACGGCCGACAATCTCGTGGCCTGGAACGCAGGGCCATTGGGTGCCGGCCCATTCCGCACGTGCCTGATGCAGATCGGAATGACATATGCCGCAATAGGCGATCTCGATCTGGACATCCCGCGGACCGGGAGCCCGGCGGGTGATCGCCAATGGCTCGAGTGGTTTGTCGGCAGCGTAGGTGCCGTATGCCTTGACGGTCATCGAGGGCACTCCTTCTAACGATCGGTGAAGCTGTGAGGCGCCGGGGCGGCTCGCCAGCGATTTTAACCTGTCGCTTTTCGCGAGATTAGCTCCTGGAATTCGCTTGGTATCATGAGCTGTTCTCATGATTGATGACGGGTGCACGCCTATCAAGTTTGCTGACATCGGTGCCGGTTCCATCTGCCCGCATGGTGATGCCGGTCAGGCGGGCTGGCTTCCAACAGTCTGGCGAGTCAGGATCGCGAAAAGCGCCGCAGCAACAAGCAGAACCGCGCTCGCGCCGAAGGTCATCTGATAGCCGATCGTGTCGAACAGGATCCCGCCGACGACAGCACCGGACGTGATCGCAAGCTGGACGACAGCCACCATGAGTCCGCCGCCTGCTTCGGCATCTTCAGGAAGCGTTTGCGAAAGCCAGGTCCACCAGCCGACCGGCGCCGAGGTGGCGAACAGGCCCCAGAAGCCGAGCAGCGGTGCTACGGCGATGATCCAGCCGTCGGAAAGAGCAAGAGCTGAGGCGATCGCCGCCATCAGTACCGGCAAAGCGATCAACGTCTGGTAGAGGCGGCTCGTCAGAAATGACCCGATCAAGATCGTGCCGATGAAGCCGGTCACACCCATCAGCAGGAGCAGGAGCGACAATATCGGGACGTCTACGTGGGCGGCTGCTTCAAGGAATGGCCGCAGATAGGTGAACAGTGCGAACTGGCCCATGAAAAACAGGCTGACGGCCACCAAGCCCAGAGCGACGACGGGCTGCTTCAAAAGCTTCAAGAGGTTATTTGAGCGCGATCGCGGTTCCGGTTTCATGGAGGGAAGGGTCTTCAGCTGCCATAGGAAAACGACCACAGCGACCGGAACGAGACAGAAGAAGGCTCCGCGCCAGCCGACCAATCCCCCGAGGAAGCTTCCGAGAGGAGCCGCGACGACTGTCGCAAGTGCATTCCCACCATTGAAGATCGCCAGAGCCCGCGGCACCTGGTCCTCCGGCACAAGGCGCATCGCCGTGGCAGCGGACAGTGACCAGAAGCCGCCGATGACGATGCCGATCAGGGCCCGACCGACCATGAACGTCGCGTAGTTCGGGGCGAGGGCGACAATGGCGCCCGAGAGCATCATCAGCCCGGTCAGCGACAGCAGCAGGATTCTCCGGTCGCGTCGGCCCGCGAGGGGCGAGATGAGAAGGCTCGCCAGCACCGCAAAGGCTCCGGACACGGAAATGGCCTGTCCGGCCTGTCCCTCGCTGACGTGAAGATCGGTCGCGATGGGCGTCAGCAAGCTGACCGGCATGAATTCCGATGCCACCAGTGCGAGGCGCCGAGGGAGAGCGCAAATATCGCGCCCCAAGCGGCCGGCCTGTCTTCGGCCGCTCTTTCTTCTGACGAAACCTGTATCACCTTTTGGTCCACCTGCAGCTGTGATGCGGCACCTGACCTCATCAGCGCCTGTACCGGCGAAGGAGGTCAGGTTCCGTCGAACGTGGTTTGTCAGGAGGAGATAGCCGAGGGCGCCGTCAGCAATTAGCGGCGCACGATCGCATGCAATTATGAGGTCCGCTCATTAGTAGGCACGGACAGCCTTCTGCATTGGATGATTGATGAGCATGGCTCATAACCACAAGCAGATTACGCAGGCTAATACACCGCGGGCCAAGCTTTTACATTCCGATCAGCATCACGAACCTGACACCCCGGATCGAGCGATCTGTGAGTAAGAGGGGGAGTAGGTCACAGGAGATTGGATATGAACAAGCGCAAGGGCACGACCGACGGAATTGATCGCGAGGGGCTGGATCTTGGCCGGCGGGATCTCTTGAGGATCACGGCGGGGGGCATCGCCGCTCTCGGCGCGGGAGCAATCCTTCATGCCCCCTCTGCCAGGGCTCAGGACATGTCCAACGGGGCCGCCAACTTCTATGTCAGCGACAGCGTGATCTTGGAGAAGGTTACATTCAAGAACCAGTACGAGATGAAGGTGGCCGGCAATCTCTTCACGCCAAAAGACCTTGACCGGACACAGGCGAAACCGGCGATCATCGTCGGGCACCCGATGGGGGCTGTGAAAGAGCAGAGCGCAACTCTTTACGCCACGAAGATGGCCGAGCGAGGCTTCATCGCGATGTCCATTGACTTGCCCTTCTGGGGCGAGAGCGACGGTCAGCCGCGCAATCTTGTTTCGCCGGATATCTATGCCGAAGCCTTCAGCGCGGGCGTCGATTTCCTCGGTACACGGCCGTTCGTCGACAGGAACCGGATCGGAGCCATCGGCATCTGCGGCAGCGGCAGCTTTGTGATCAGCGCGGCCAAGATCGACCCGCGCATGAAGGCCGTCGCCACCGTCAGCATGTACGACATGGGCGCAGCCAATCGCAGCGGCCTGAGGCAATCACAGTCGGTCGAGCAGCGGAAGAAGGCGATCGCCGCGGCAGCCGAGCAGCGTTATGCCGAGTTCACCGGCGGGCAGACCCAGTACACCAGCGGGTCGGTGCACGAACTGACTGAAAGCTCCACTGCCATCGAGCGCGAGTTTTATGACTTCTACCGCACGCCGAGGGGCGAGTTCACGCCTCACGGTCAATCGCCCCTGCTGACGACGCATCCGACGTTGACCAGCAACGTCAAATTCATGAACTTCTACCCGTTCAATGACATTGAGACCATTTCACCCCGTCCGATGCTTTTCATCACCGGTGACGTGGCTCACTCCCGTGAATTCAGCGAAGAGGCCTACAGGCTGGCAGCCGAGCCGAAAGAGTTGGTCGTTGTTCCCGGCGCCGGTCACGTCGATCTCTACGATCGGGTGAACCTCATCCCCTTCAACAAGCTTCAGTCCTTCTTCGACCAGAGTCTCTCCGCATAGACGAAGCTTGCATCATCAGAAGGCAGTCCTAACGCGCCCGGCAAGTCCCAGTACTGTGGGGCTTGCCGGGTCGCTTTTTTCGGACGGTGCGCCCACGGCCTGACCCGCAGGCGGTCATGGCTTACGGTCGGCGGCCGACTATAATCTGCTCATCGGAGGGTGCCGGAGTGGCGCGCGAAAACATCAATGATCTCTTGGTCTTTCTGGCTGTCGCCCGGGAACGCAGTTTCACCAAAGCCGCCGCCAAGCTTGGGGTCTCTCAATCGGCTTTGAGCCATACCGTTCGGCAGCTCGAGGCAAGGCTAGGCGTACGGTTGCTCACGCGCACCACGCGCGCCGTCTCTCCGACCGAGGCCGGCGAGCGCCTGCTGGCGGGCATCGGCCCACATTTCGACGAGATTGAGGTACAGCTCGATGCTCTGAACGAACTTAGGGAAAAACCGGCCGGCACCATCCGGATCACTGCATCGGACTACGCAATCAGCAGCGTTCTGTGGCCCAAGCTGCAGAGCTTTCTCCCGAAGTATCCCGACATCAGGGTCGAGGTCATGCTCGACAATGGCCTCACCGACATTGTCACCGAGCGTTACGACGCCGGCGTGCGCATGGGCGAGCAACTGGCCAAGGACATGATTTGCGCGCGCATCGGTCCAGACTTCCGGTTCGCCGTTGTCGGTGCCGGGTCTTACCTTGCGGACCGACCCGAGCCTGAAACGCCGCAAGAGCTTATGCAGCACACCTGTATCAACTATCGCTTTTCGAGTTCTGGTGGCCTCTGGGCCTGGGACTTCGAAAAGGACGGCCGTGAGGTCCGGATCCGTGTCGACGGCCAGCTCGCCTTCAACAACATCTTCCACGTGCTGGACGCGGCAGTGGCCGGTTTTGGACTCGCTTACGTACCGGAAGAAATCGCGCGGCCTCACATTGCAGAAGGCCGTCTTAAGCGGGTTCTTGAGAGCTGGTGTCCGCATTGGGACGGGTTCTATCTCTACTATCCGAGCCGGCGCCAATCCTCTCCCGCGTTCGTCGCACTGGTGGAGGCGCTGCGCCACCGCGAGTGACGCGAGCGATCCCTCAGGCCGGCATCATTCAGGCTCATATTCCTAATCGCTCACCAGCTCCATCCAATCGGCATTCTTTCCGTCCAGGATGTAGGTGACAACGATATGGCTCATGCCGTTTGTGTCGGTTGCGCCATGCCAGTGCTTTACACCAGCGGGAATCCACACCGAATCCCCGGATTTGATGTCCTGGCGCGGCTGCCCTTCCTGCTGGACCCAGCCAGCGCCGGTGGTGACCATCAGCAATTGTCCGGCCGGATGGCTATGCCAAGCGGTGCGGGCTTCGGGCGCGAATGTCACGAGACCTGTGGCGGCGCCAGTCTGCGTGCCCGCGGGGCCGAGGAGATCGACAACGACATGACCCGAGAAATTCTCCGCAGAGCCGATCGCAGAGGGCGTTGAGCCGCCAGGCGTGACCTGAATGCTCTGCGCATGGGACAGGGTGGGGCTGGACAGCGTGAGCGCGGTCAATGTGGGCGCCAGAAGCCTCTTCATATTTCTTCCTTTCGACGAAGCGTTAGTTGCCGCGGCTCTTGAGGACTTCGGCCGCGACGGGCACGGCGGAGAAGGCGTTCGGCCAGCCGGCATAGAAGGCGACATGCGCAGTGACCTCGCCGGCCTGCTCGAGGGTGAGGCCGTTATCCATTGCCTTGTTCAGATGGAATGGCATCTGCGCCACCTGTCCGTTGGCAATGAGAGTTGCGACCGTAATCAGGCTGCGGTCGCGCGGGGCGAGGTCAGGACGGAGCCAGAGATCCTTGAACAAAACATCCTCCGTGAACTTCACCAGCCCCGGGGAAACAGGTCCCACGCTCTTTTCGACGATTGCGGCACGCTGGGCCTCCGCCGCTTCGTCGATCGGCAGCAGCTGCAGTGATGCCGGCGGCAGCTGCTCGGCACCGATGCCGCGCTCGACGAAAGCGTCTTTCGCCAGGGGAACAGCGGCGTTTGCGTTCCCGAGCCCGGAGTAGAAAGCCAGATGGGTGATGATCTCCGAGATCTCTCGCGGCGTGACAGCATTGTCGAGCGCCCGGCGGAGATGGAGCGGAAGATCAATGGTCTGGTTTCTGGCAATCAGCACAGCCAGCGTGACGATGCTTCGGTCTCGCGGCGTAAGCTGCGGCCGCTGCCAAAGATCACCATCGATTGCCTCGCTCATGTAGCCGGAGAGAGCAGGCGAAACGGCGTTAACATCGGCCTCTGACTGCGGCTGTCGAGTGGATGGCAGGGATTGGTGTCCGGCTCGGTCCTGCGCGGATGAAGGCGCAGCCATGGCAGCGGTCAGCAACGTCGCGGCGAGTAATCTCATGCAAACACTCCAGCAATCGATGGCGTGCCGAGCAGGAGCGACCGACAGGCCGTTATGACTGAAAGGGGCGTCGTTTCTGGCGGCCTTGCCTGTCATGGCTCATACTACCCGCCACCTTGCACTCATGATTAGCTTGTACAAATCGATAGGAGCTATGAGGCTGGCTCACCAATGGCAGAGGCGGATCATGTGGGAGATCAAGAGGCTTTAAGCGGCAATCGGCCTGCAAAACTGATTCACGTTTTGCTGCTAACGTGTTGGTGCATTAGTAGCTTAATTATGCGGGCACACGCACCGTCGCCCGCAGGCCTCCCAGAGGGCTCTCGCCCAAGGTGACATCGCCGCCGTGCCCGCGGGCGACGTCGCGCGCGATGGCAAGACCGAGGCCTGTTCCGGCATAATCCTGATTGCGCGCATGATCGAGGCGCAGGAAGGGGCGGAACACCGTCTCACGGTCTTCCGGGGCGATGCCCGGCCCATCATCGTCCACCGTAACCGTCAGATGGCGCGGCCCATGCGTCGCGGTCACGATGATGCGTCGGCCAAAACGGCTGGCATTGCCGATGAGATTTGCAAGGCAGCGTTTGAAGGCATCCGGCCGTATGGTCGCAAGTTCCGCGCCGAAGAAGGCAGTCTCGATGGCGTTGCCATGGCGCTCGGCATCCACCTTCAACTCCTCCAGCAGCGCGGGAACGTCCGTCGGCTGCGCGATCTCGCCGGAGTCGCCGCGAGCGAAGGCCAGATAGGCCTCAAGCATGCGTGTCATCTCGTCGACGTCGCGGGCAAGTTCCCGCGTTTCCTCGCCTTCGCCCAGAAGGGCGATCTCCAGCTTGAAGCGCGTCAGTATGGTGCGCAGATCATGGCTGACGCCGGCCAGCATGGCGGTGCGCTGTTCGATCTGCCGCTCGATGCGGTCCCGCATCTCGATAAAGGCGTATGCCGCCCGTCTAACCTCCCGGGCACCGCGGGGCCGGAAATCGGGAAGCTTGCGCCCCTTGCCGAAGCTCTCCGCGGCATCGGCCAAAGCCTGAATGGGGCGAATCTGATTGCGCAGGAAGAGGATGGCCACGATCAGCAGAACCAGTGAAGTGCCGACCATCCAGACGAGGAAAATGTGGGAATTGGAGGCATAGGCTTGATTGCGCCGCGTCAGGATGCGCAGCACGGCGTCGTCGACGCGCACCCGGATTTCGATCAAGGAGGATCGGCCGACGGTGTCGATCCAGAACGGCTGTTCGATGCGGCGGCTCAGTTCGACGGACAGGGCCTCGTCAAGGAGCGAAAAGAACGGCTTCTGCGCCAGCGGCGGGAAAGGCCCCGGCGGCATGACCTCCACGATCAGCTCCAGTGACTCGGCGGCGATGCGCCGTAGCGTGTCCTCGTCATCTGGATGAGCGCGGTAGAAATCGACCACGGCTGCGATGTCACGGGACACGGCGGCGGACAATCTTTGCGTCACGGTCTGCCAGTGGCGTTCCATGAAGACGAAGGCCACCACCGATTGCAGGAGCACCATGGGCACGACGATGATCAGCAGCGAGCGGGCGTAAAGACCCTTCGGCAGAGCACGGCCGAAGACGCTGAGGGTGCGCCCGGGCGCACGCAGCATGAGCCGTCCGATCCGTGTCACGCGATCAAGGTCGACGATGCTCATAGATCCACGAGCAGGCGATAGCCGACGCCGCGCACGGTCTGAAGGTAGGTGGGATTGGCGGGATCGGTTTCGATCTTGCGGCGCAGACGGTTGATCTGGACATCGACCGCCCGTTCGCCGGCGGCATCGGAACCGACCAGGACGAGCCGCGGCACCGTATCTCCCTGCTTGGCCGCCAGGATCTTCAGAAGCTCGCGTTCACGTTCCGTGAGACGGATCAATTCGCTGCCCTGACGCAGGTCGCCGCGGCCGGGATCGAACGTGAAGGGACCAAATCGCACGGCGTCAGTGGTGCGTGATGGCCCCGAGCGCCGCAAAATGTTGCCGACGCGCAGGAGAAGTTCGCGCGGCTCGAACGGCTTCGGAACATAGTCGTCGACGCCGGTTTCGAGGCCGGTGACGCGTGCGTCCGGCTCGGCGAGGGCGGTGAGCATCAGGATGGGCAGATGGGACCGGCTCTTGAGATCCCGTGCCAGGTCGAGCCCGCTTTCGCCCGGCATCATCACGTCGAGCACGATGAGGTCGAAGGCGAGTCCCTCCAATCGGAGGCGGGCTTCGGCGGCCGAGCCGGCACCGGTGACGCGATAACCGTTGTCGTTGAGAAAACGCGAGAGAAGCGTGCGAATACGGCTGTCGTCATCCACCACAAGGATGTGTGGCGCATCGTCCGGAAGGTTACGCTTGGCGAGAGCCATGCGTCACACCTCCGCCGGTTCGAGCTGGGCGACCCGGGACATGCGCTGACGCACAGCCTCTCGGTCGTCATTGGCGACCATGCCAAGCAGGAATGTCTTGATCTGCTCCTGGCTGCCGGCGGGCATGGCGGCGAGGGCGCTTTCGATCTGGCGCGCCTGGAGCTGTGCCAGTTCCATGGCGAGCTTTGAGCCCTTGTCCGTGACGTAGAGCAGGCGCTGGCGCCGATCCATCGTGCCGAGCCTGCTTTCCACGAAGCCCTGATCCACCACGTCGCGCAGCACGCGGCCGAGGCTTTGCTTGGTGATCTTGAGGATGTCGAGCAGCTCCGTGACCTTGAGGCCCGGGTGACGGTTGACGAAATGCAGCACGCGATGATGGGCTCGGCCGAAACCGTAGCGATCAAGGATGCAATCCGGGCCGCGGATGAAATCGCGATAGCCGAAAAAGAGCAACTCGATGATCTCGTAGGTGGGCTGCGAAATCGGGTCTTGATCAGAAGGATATGACAAGGGCGCTTCCAGGGTAATTATGTCAGCTATGTTGACTTATCTCGGCAACTTTGTTATCCGATCGGCCTGTTTCGCGAAACGTGTGTGCGTGCAGTCGGTTTTAAAGCTCACAACGCGTTTTTATTTGAAGCACGCCCTCGGGATGTGGAAGATAACGGCTCTCGCCGCGCGAGGCAAAACGATAGAGCGGTGGAACGTAAAGCGGCCAGGCGTCCAGCAGCGGCTGCTTCAGGAGGAAAGTCATGGCCGGAGAGCCTTTCGATAAACGCGACGGTGTCATCTGGATGGATGGCAAGCTGGTTCCCTGGACCGATGCCGAGGTTCATGTGCTCACCCACGGCCTGCACTATGCCAGCGCCGTGTTCGAGGGTGAGCGCGCCTACAATGGCACCGTGTTCAAGCTCAACGAGCACAGCCAGCGCCTGATCGACAGCGGGAAGATCCTCGGCTTTGACATTCCCTATTCGCTTGATGAAATCAACGCGGCCACCAACCTCGTGCTGGAGAAGCAGGGCTTCCAGAACGCCTATCTGCGTCCGATCGCCTGGCGCGGCAGCGAGATGATGGGCGTCTCTGCGCAGAACAACACCATCCACCTGGCCATCGCGGCCTGGGAATGGCCGAGCTATTTCGACCCGGCGCAGCGCCTCAAGGGCCTCCGGCTCGACATTGCCGAGTGGCGGCGCCCCGATCCGAAGACGGCCCCCTCCAAGTCCAAGGCGGCCGGCCTCTACATGATCTGCACGCTCTCCAAGCATGCCGCCGAGAAGAAGGGCTATGCCGATGCCCTTATGCTCGACTGGCGCGGCCAGGTTGCCGAATGCACCGGCGCCAACGTCTTTTTCGTCAAGGACGGCGTGATCCATACGCCGACGCCGGATTGCTTCCTTGATGGCATCACGCGCCGCACGGTCATCGGCCTTGCAAAGGCGCGCGGCATCGAAGTGGTCGAACGGGCGATCCAGCCGGAGGAGCTGGAAGGCTTCCAGCAGTGCTTCATCACCGGCACGGCTGCCGAGGTCACTCCGGTGGGCGAGATCGGGCCCTATCGCTTCGAAGTCGGCACCATCGTGCAGACGCTAATGGACGACTACATGACCCTGGTCCAGCGCAAGACGGGCGACGCCGCAGCGGCCTGACCCTTATGCAAGCGAATGAACGAGCGCCGGGCTTCGTCCCGGCGCTTTTTCTTTGCGTCCACCACCGTTGCCAGCTGCGCTCCGAGCCACATACCCTTGTGATCAGACAATCAGCGGGAGCAGGGCATGGTGACGAAGGTGGAAGCGGTCGAAGGTCGCGAGGACATTCTCCCGGGGTTCCGCTGGCACGATGTCACCGTTGACGGTATCCGCATCCGCACCGCCATCGCGGGCGAGGGGCGTCCTCTCCTGATGCTCCATGGCCATCCGCAGACCCATCTGACCTGGCACAAGGTCGCGCCGCGGCTGGCGCAGGGCTTCTCGGTGGTGCTGACGGACCTGCGTGGCTACGGCGATAGCGTCAAGCTGCAGGGCGGGCCGGGGCATCTGAACTATTCCAAGCGGGCCATGGCGGAGGACCAGGTCAAGGTGATGAAGGCGCTCGGCCACGAGCGATTCCGCCTCGTCGGACATGACCGCGGCGCGCGTGTGGCGCATCGCCTGGTGCTGGATCATCCCGATGCGGTGGAGAAAGTCGCGCTTCTCGACATCGCTCCCACCCTCACCATGTACGAGCGTACCGACATGGAATTCGCGCGCCGGTACTTCTGGTGGTTCTTTCTGATCCAGCCCTTTCCCCTGCCGGAGCGGCTGATCGCGGCGGATCCCGATTATTTTCTCGATCGTCACATCACGGGCCAGATCAAGGTCCCCGGCAGCAGCGATCCGCGCGTCATGGATGAATATCGCCGCTGCTACGCCGATCCCGCGACGCGCCACGCCATCTGTGAGGATTATCGTGCGGCGGCGACCATCGATCTCGAGCACGATCGTGCGGACCTCGAAAAACGCATCGATGTGCCTCTGTTGGCCCTGTGGGGCGGACGCGGCACAGTCGGTGCGCTCTATGATGTGCTGGAAACCTGGCGGGAAAAGGCGCTCGATGTCCGCGGTCATGGGATCGACTGCGGGCACAGTCCGCAGGAGGAGGCGCCGGAGGATCTGATGAAAGCGCTGCTACAGTTCCTCTGACCAGCGCGCGGCGGCGCCTTCGTCCCGATCTGACGCCGCAACCCAGGCGCCGTCCGCGCCTTCCTCCTTCTTCCAGAAGGGTGCGCGCGTCTTCAGATAGTCCATCATGAAGCCGGCCGCGGCGAAGGCATCGCCGCGGTGGGCTGAGGCTGTCGCGACAAAGACGATGGTTTCTCCGGGCCGGATGCGGCCGAAGCGATGAACAACCGTGACATCGACGACACTGAAACGCTCGCGGGCCTCATCGGCGACGCGGGTGATCTCGTCTTCTGCCATGCCTGGATAATGTTCGATATGGAGCGCTGTCAGGCGCCCACCCTCATCGCGGCAAAGACCGGTGAAGGTGACGACGGCGCCGACATCGGTCCGTCCGGCAGAGAAGCGGGCGGTCTCGGCGCCTACGTCTATGGGATCCGACTGGACGCGGACATCCATCTCATCCCCCCGTCATCGGCGGGAAGAAGGCGACCTCGGTCGCGCCCGCCAGCGGTGCATCGTGCGGTGCGTGGCGCTTGTCGAGCGCGGTCCTTATCACCTCGGGGCGCTTGAAGGCGTGGGCATATTCATCGCCTCGCTCGCTAAGCCAGCCGATGAGATCGGCAACGGTGACCAGATCATCGGGCAGGTCAAGCTCTTCGCCGGGGCGGCCGATGCGCTCGCGCACCCAGGCGAAGTAAACCAGCTTCACGGCCGACGCTCGAAGACGTGGGTGAGGCCGACGCGAAAGTAATCATAGCCTGTGTAAAGCGTCAGCACCGCGGAAATCCACAGCAGGATCAGGCCGATAATGGTCACCCCCGGCATGATCGCATCGCCGGCAGGCCCCGCCAGCAGAAAGCCGACGGCGACCATCTGCGCTGTCGTTTTCCACTTCGCCAGCTTTGTCACGGGCACGCTGACGCGCAGCTCCGCGAGGAACTCGCGCAGGCCCGACACCAGAATCTCGCGGCTGAGAATCACCAGAGCGGCCCAGAGTGACCAGCCTCCGATGGTGCCGACGTCGGCGAAGGCGAGAAGGCAGGCAGCCACCAGCAGCTTGTCGGCGATGGGATCCAGCATGCGGCCCAGCGCGGATTGCTGGCCCCAGGCGCGGGCGAGATAACCATCGAAAAAGTCGGTGATGGCCGCCGCGATATAGAGGCCGAGCGACACCCATCGCAGGGATTCATCCTCCGCGATGACGCAGCCCACCACGACGGGAATGGTGGCGATGCGCGCGTAGGTCAGGATGTTGGGCAGGCTCCATGCATGGGCCTGACTGGCTTTCAGTGCGTCGCTCATGGTCGGACGGAACACCAGCGCCGAGTGTTCGTCAATGTTCTCTCACATCTCATCCTGCCCGATAGGCGATCCATGCTCCCCAGAACAGGCTGCTGAAGAACGACAAGGGCCGCTCGAAACCCGCATCTGCCAGGAGATTGAAGACCGTGCTCTCAGCAGCGGGCGGGTCGGCGCCCTGCAGGATCTTGCCGAGCTTGACCTCCACTTCCGCAGGTGTGGCGCCGGTCATGCGCCATCGGTTGCCCCAGGCGGCAAGCAGCAGCGGGTGCTCCCGATAGACAAGCCGATTGCCGGCGAGGATCAGCGGGGCGCCCGGCTTCAGCCGCTTGGCAATGGATGCCAGCAACGCGACTTTCGCCTCATCGCCTGGCACGTGATGGAGCACCCCAATGAGCGTCGCCGCGTCGAAAGCTGACTGTTCTGGCAGATCCTCGACAAGGCCGAGGTGAAGTTCGGTACAATCATCCAGTCCGGCTTGGTTCAAGTGCTGCCGGGTCAGCTCGAGCATGGCGGCGGAGGGGTCCACCGCCGTGAATCGCCAGTTCGGCTCCAGGCGGTGTGCGTTGGAAATCTCCGGCGCACCCCCGCCAGCGCCGACGATCAGGACCTGGGCCCTGGATCCAGTTCCGAGCGCTGCGGCGAGAATCGCAGCCGCTAGTTCATGACACGCATCATAGCCGGCCAGCGCGATACGGCTTTGTTCCTGGTATTCGCCGGCGCGGGCGGGATCGAATTTGGCGGCGCTGTCACTCAATAGGTTTCTCACTCACATTCATCATAGATAGCCTGCCGGTTGATATCTTGCCCGATGCGCAATCCCTCGAAGCTGCAAAGGATGCAGGATAAACATCGCTCCTCGGTCAAATACCACTTGTTTGTGTTCTACGCGCCCGATTAGTCTGCGGCTAGAGCGACTGGATCACAGATATTGTTATGACGCATACTTATCTCAACGCCCTTCTGAAATCTGAAAAGTACGATGCTGCTCGGCAGATCATGCTTAAAGAGCGAGTATTCGTGACCTTCGACGCGTTGCGGCGGCACGCAGGGCTAGCCGGCCTGAACGCAGGGCAGTCGCTGCTCGATCTCGGAACTGCTGATGGTGCCTTGGTGAAGGTCGCTCAGTCGCGCGGGCTGTATGCCGTAGGTCTCGACGTCACGGACGGTATTAATTTCGAGACAGATCGGCTTCCTCACGACGACGATACGTTTGACACGGTCACCGGAGTATCGCTGATCGAGCATCTCCGTTCGCCAAACGTTATGCTGAATGAGATTATGCGCGTCCTGAAGCCAGGCGGTGCTGCAATTTTTGTTACACCGAATTGGCGTTTTAGTTACCGCATCTTCTTCAACGATCCGACACATGTGCACCCATACACCGATGCCTCTATGCGCTTCCTGCTCACGGGAGCGGGCTTTGACCGGGTAACTGTGGTCCCTTGGCTTGTATGCAAGCCGGCTTGGATGTGGACCATTCCCTTGGCTTTCGAATTGGCTCGTGTGATACCGTTTCGCTGGTCGCAGAACCCAATGATCCCCGAATTCTTGAAGGGCCAATCCAAATCTATCCTCGCAATGGCGGTGAAGCCCGAAGCTGCGAAAAATTTTGAGGAACCGGCATGATTGAGACTGCAGTAGCATTTAAAGGCCCGGGCGCTCGTTTTGATTCAGAGGCGATCGTTGCTGAGGTGCGGCGAGAAGGATTCGCAGCGGTTTCGGGCGTCTTTTCAGTTGAACAATGTCGCGACTACTGTGAAATTCTTGAGAAGGCGGTTTCGAAGCAGATGGCTAGCGGCGGTTATTTTGGATCCCGCACAACCCAGGTGCTCTACAACTACTTCCTGCACGACGAGAAGCTTTTCGATTTGTTTGCTCATCCTCTCATGGATGAGGTGATGGCCGCACTTATCGATAAAGATTATGTTCTCGTCTCGCCATCGGCACGTAATCCCCACATCCGATCCGACCTGCCGGAAGGAAAGAAGACGTCTGGTGAAGGCTGGCATGTTGATTCTCGCGTTGCAAACGTTGCGACAGGAACGCTTTATCAGCCGTCTATGAGCTTCTACTCAGTCGTTGCGCTCGAGCCGTTCCGCGCCGGCAACTCCGCAACGCGCTATGTCCCGAAGTCACACCTGCGCTATCAACGGCCTCCAAGCCGCGATGCGGAGATGGATCACCTGATATGGGAGGCTGACGCCGGTACCGTGATCTTCTTCGACTCGGCGCTTTGGCACCGTGCCGGGGCCGCGACTAACGATTCCCGCTGGTCCGTTTTCAACATGTATGGCCCATGGTTTATGAAGCCATATTTCCGTTTCGCTGAAAATATGACTCGCGAGCAGCTGACAGCGCTTCCACCCAAGGTGCAAAAACTTCTCCACCTAAACAGTACGCCGCCTGCAAATGAAGGGAAACGAACCGGAACGCTGACCACGGAACCGGTGTTCGACTGAGTTTCACTCCCGTCGCTCGTGAAAGTGATCATAGACCACCTGCGCTGTCTGACGGTTGATGCCGGGCACGCGCTCCAGGTCCGACAGCGCGGCGCGCGCCACCGCCTTGGCCGTGCCGAAATGCGTTAGGAGCGCGCGTTTGCGGGTCGGTCCGATGCCGGCGATTTCATCCAGCGGATTCTTCGTCAGTTCCTTCTTGCGCCGCGCGCGATGGGTGCCGATGGCGAAGCGGTGAGCCTCGTCGCGCAGGCGCTGCACGAAGTAGAGCACCGGATCGCGCGGTTCCATGGTGAAGGGTTGGCGGCCGGCCATATGGAAGGTCTCGCGTCCCGCCTCGCGATCGACACCCTTGGCCACGCCGATCAGCGGCACGTCTTCGACCCCCAATTCCGCCAAGATCTCGCGCGCCACCCTCAACTGGCCGGCGCCGCCGTCGATGATGACGAGATCCGGCCAAGCGGGCATGGCATCGGCGTCGGAAGGGTCGTTCTCGCGCGGGTGCTCCTTGACGAGGCGGGAGAAGCGCCGGCCCAGCACCTCCTTCATCATGCCGAAGTCGTCGCCGGGGGTAAGTTCCTCCGACTTGATGTTGAAGGTGCGGTAATGGGCCTTGGCGAAGCCGTCCTGACCGGCGACGATCATGCCGCCGACCGCATTGGTGCCCATGATGTGGCTGTTGTCGTAGATCTCCACGCGCCGCAAGGGCCCTTCCACGCCGAGGGTCTGGGCAAGCCCCTCTAGCAGCTTCTTCTGGGTGGAGGTTTCCGCCAGACGGCGGCCCAATGTTTCCCGCGCGTTGGTCATGGCGTGATTAACGAGGTCGCGCTTCTCGCCACGCTGGGGCACCGAAATCTCGACCTTGTGCCCGGCGCGCAGGCACAGCGCTTCGGCCAGAAGATCGCGGCTCTCGATCTCATGCGACAGAAGGATCAGGCGTGGAACCGGCTTGTCGTCGTAGAACTGGGCCAGGAAGGCATCAAGCACCTCGGCCGGCTCGAGCGACCGGTCCGCCCGGGGGTTATAGGTGCGGTTGCCCCAGTTCTGATAGGTGCGGAAAAAGAAGACCTCGATGGCCCATTGCCCGCCTTCGTGATGGATGGCGAAGACGTCGGCTTCCTCCACGGTCTGCGGATTGATGCCCTGGTGCGACTGCACGGCGGAGAGCGCGGCAAGGCGATCGCGATAGCGCGCGGCGCTCTCAAAATCGAGCTTCTCGGAGGCCTCCTGCATGGCCTGGGCGATGTGATGTTTGACGCCCTGGCTGCGCCCGGACAGGAAGGCTTTCGCCTCGTCGACCAGTTCGACGTAGTCGGGCAGAGCGATCTCACCGGTGCAGGGGGCGGAGCAGCGCTTGATCTGGTGCAGGAGGCACGGTCGCGTCCGGCTTTCGTAGACGCTGTCGGAGCAGGAGCGCAGCAGGAAGGCCTTCTGCAACGCGGTCAGCGTGCGGTTGACGGCGCCGGCAGAAGCGAAGGGGCCGAAGTAGTCGCCCTTCACGCTGCGGGCGCCGCGATGCTTGACGATCTGTGGGGCAGGGTGATCGGTGCGCAGCACGATGTAGGGGAAGGATTTGTCATCCCGCATCAGCACGTTGAAGCGCGGGCGCAGCCGCTTGATGAGGTTTGCTTCCAGGAGCAGCGCCTCGGTCTCCGTGCGCGTCGTCACGAACTCCATGGAGCATGTCTCGGAGATCATGCGGCCGATGCGGTTGGTGTGGCCGATGCCCCGGGCATAGGAGGTGACGCGCTTCTTCAGGCTGCGCGCCTTGCCGACATAGAGCACCTCGCCGGCGGCATCGATCATGCGGTAGACACCTGGGCCATTGGGCAGCGTGCGCAGGAGGCCGCGGATCACCTCGACCCCGCGCACGAAGGCAGGCGGCGCGGAGGAGAGATCGACGTCGCTGTCGGTTTCGGTGATGTCGGCGTCGCTGATCAAAGCTCAAGCATTCCAAAAGGTCATTGGCAGGAGCGACCCGCGCCCTGTTGCTCCCATGGGGGCAAACCGGGGAAGAGTCGCACCTAATATAGGTACCTTGCCGTTCAGCGCTTCTCCAGCCGGCGCTGCTCGATGTGTTTGGCAAGCCGAAGATGGCGGGAGAAGGCATAGTTCATGGCGGTCATGAAGCCATAGACGCCGCGCACGAAATGACGCCTGATCACATAGGCCTTCAGGAAAGACAGGGGAAACTCGGTGAAAATGCGCCAGCTCGGAAGCGAGACGCCGCGTTTTTCCAGATCGGCTGCCTGCATATCGGAATAGGCGTTGAGCTTGGCGATCTGGTCGCCGAGGGAGCGCACAGAGAAGTGATGCATCGCCGTCTTCAGGTCACCAATCCGGGCACCCGGTTCGAGCGCCACCCGGTCATGCACCGTGCTCTCGACATAACGGCCCCGCGACAGGCGATAAAGGCGAACGGGCTTCAGAGTATAGGCCCAGGGATGAGGGGTCCCTTCGCCGGGGAAAATTTCGGCGATGGGAATGCGATAGGCGTCCGCCGCTGGTTCCCCGTTCCGGAAGAGTGTGCGGATTTCCTCCGCCAGCCGCGATGGCACGATCTCATCGGCGTCGATGTTCAGCACCCAGTCATGCCGGCAACGATCCTCGGCAAAGCGCTTTTGCGGTCCGTAACCGGGAAAGGGGGTGTTGAGAAACACCTTGGCGCCGAGTCGCTCCGCCATCTCGCGGGTCCCGTCGCTCGATCCAGAGTCGGTCACAACAATGTCGTCAGTCAGCCCCCTGACCGCCGCAATTGCCGCTTCGATGCGGTCCACCTCATTGAAGCAGATCAGGAAAATCGAGATGGGCAAGGATTGATCTTGGGAGGTAGGTTGCACGTCGAGGCCTCATTTCGGAACGTTCATTCCGGTGCTAGCGGGTTTCGGTCGGCTTTTCAGCGGCACCGGGATGTTTCCCCCCGTTGTGACCGGAATGCAACAGGTTCGCCAACAAACCGGCACATTTGGAACGGCATTCTGCATGTGACGTTTCGTTGGGGATCGGGGAACGAGTTTCGCAACCCTGAGGAACGCTAACCAACTGCTATCGGCTTCCGGTGGCGGAGTTTGGGGTGCGCGGGGCCTGGGTTCTTTAGGCCGCGCTCCATTTGTAACAAGAGGTTCTACAATGCTGAAGCACACTCGTATTCTTGTCGCGGCCGCGGCAATCCTCGGGCTTCCGGCCGCTGCCATGGCCGCTGATCTTCCGGTTCAGCAGCAGGCTCCCGCTGCCTATACCCCCGTCGCATCCGTCTACGACTGGTCCGGCGTCTACCTCGGTGCGCATGCCGGCTATGGCTGGGGCGACATCGACACCGACCTCCCGGGCCTCGAGACCGACGCTGACGGGTTCCTCGGTGGTCTCCAGGCTGGCTACAACGCTCAGTGGGGCAACTGGGTCGGCGGCGTCGAACTCGAAGCCTCGTACTCGGGTATCGAAGGTGACGATGTCGCCGGTATCGATACCCAGCTGAACTGGCTCGGTACCGCCCGCGTCCGCGTCGGCTATGCCTTCGACCGCGTGCTGCCTTACGTCACCGGTGGTCTCGCCCTCGGTGAGGTCGAAGTCGAAGACACCGTCTTTGGCTTCAGCGAGTCCAACACGCACCTCGGCTGGACCGTCGGCGCCGGCGTTGAAGTTGCTGTCGCAGACAACATCAGCGTCAAGGGTGAGTACTCCTACATCGACCTTCAGGACGAGGACTACAATCTCGGCCTTCCCGTTGCGACGGAAGCCGGTCTTGATGCCCACACCTTCAAGGTTGGTCTGAACTACAAGTTCTGACTTTAAGAGCAGATCTTGCCAAGATACCCCGGCTTCGGCCGGGGTATTTTTTTGTCTTAATGGGAACAAAGGCAGCTTTACCTGCCCTTTACCATTTCTCCTTTTAGCGGTTCTGGTTACGCCGCGTTAATGATTTCCGAAAGGTTACAAAACTACAGTCGAACTCAGCTCCGCGGGATTGGGGCCTATCAGAGTTGCGTAGCATTGGAGTTCGACCATGACCCGCTTTAAACCCACAATCGTCGCGCTTGTCGCCCTGGGCCTCACGGCCGGCGCAGCGCAGGCCGCCGATCCTTACGGCGCCAGCAATTCCTATTCATCGGGCTATGGCGCGCCGCAGACCTTCAACTGGTCCGGCCCCTATGTCGGCGCCAATCTCGGCTACGGCTGGGGCGATTCAAACATCAACGACATCGATGGCTTTGCCGGCGGCGTGACCGGCGGCATCAATTGGCAGCAGGGCCCCGTGGTGTTTGGCTTTGAGGGCGATATCGGCTTGTCCGGCATCGGCAACTCCGGCCTTGTCGATGAATTCAACGTCGACTGGATCGCCACCGGCCGTGGCCGTATCGGCTATGCCTTCGACCGCTTCATGCTGTTCGGCACCGGTGGTTTTGCCTGGACGCGCGCGACCTACGAATTCGGCGCCGCCGAGGAGAGCAACTCCCACCTCGGCTGGTCCCTGGGCGTTGGCGCCGAGGCGGCGATCACGGAGCAGCTCTCGGCCAAGGTCGACTATCTGCACAACAGCTTCGACGAGAAGGGCTATATCAATCAGCGACTCGATCCGACGACCAATACGCTGCGCGTCGGCCTGAACTATCAGTTCTGACGATCTCGTCGACGACACCACGTGCCTTGGAGCGATCAGGCCTCATCGCCTGATCGCTTTTTTATTGCCTCACTTGGGCGCATAGTGATCGAAGACCGGCACGGCCGTGCGGAAGCCTTCGTACCAGGCAGCGAGCTTCGGCCGGTCCTTCCGCCACGCACCATCGAACCGGAAATCGAACCAGCCGAGCGCACAGGCCAGCGCAATGGAGCCGGCATGGGGAAGGGGGCCGGGGGCGGGCGGAGGCGATGCCTCCAGCACGTCGAGACTGCGCTCCATCTTGCCTTCCTGATGCTTGAGCCATTTGGGCTCGAACTTCTCCGGCTGGCGGAAGCGCCCCTCATAGACGCGCAGGATGCCCGCATCCATCATGCCGTCGGCAAGGGCCTGAAGACGCAGCGCCTCGAAGCGCTTTTGCGGGTCGGCGGGAATGATCTTGCCGCCGCCGGCTTTCCAGTCGAGATATTCGATAATGACGCGGCTGTCATAGAGGGCACTGCCGTCTTCAAGGATGAGAGCGGGGATCTTGCCCAAGGGATTCTGCTGGCGGAGCGTATCGGTCTCGCTCTGCGTGTCTGCGGTGACTACCTCAACCTGGTCCTTCAGGCCAAGAAGCTCGAGTGCGATCTTTACCTTCCGGCCAAACGGCGATGCCGCCGACGAGCGAAGTGTCAGCATGTGAAACTCTCCAATGGGCAAATGGCTATGGGCGGCCGGATGGGATACCCGGCCGCAGGCGATGATGAAGAAACGGCCGACGCTGGCCGCGTCAGCCGGCGCTCAGGTTGACGGCCTTGGGGCCTTTCCCCTTCGCATCCGGCTCGATGTCGAACAGGATGCGCTGACCCTCGACGAGGCTGCCCATCCCGGACTGTTGCACCGCGCTGATGTGAACGAAAATGTCGCGACTTCCATCATCTGGACGGATGAAGCCATAACCTTTGTCGTTATTGAAGAATTTCACGATACCGCTTTGAGACACCGTATTTCCCCTGCTTTTCTCGCAGTAACGCTCGTCTTGAAACGCCGCCACCATCTAAATTGGTAACCCGGCTGTAAAAAAGCGGCAAGAGTGGTTGCGAATCTTACGTTTGCGGAACGATCCATTCGATCGCGCCGCAGGCACCTTCACCCTGGGCCAGAAGCTCGACCAGGGCGGGGAGGACGAGTTCAAGGTCCCGCGCCAATGTCCATGGCGGGTTGATCATGATGATGCCATTGCCGTTCAGCCGCTGCTGGTCGCGTGGGTCCCGGATCCAGAGCTCCATGCGCAGCGTGGCGGGCAGGGCGAGGCGCCTCATGGTCCGCGCGAAGTTTTCGATTTCGGAGAGATGTTTGCCGGGATACCAGGCGCAGTAGGTCCCCGTGGGCCATTTTGCATGGGCCTGCTGGATGCTGGCTGACAGCCGGTCGAATTCCCCCGGCTTTTCGAACGGCGGGTCGATCAGCACGAGACCCCGACGCTCTTTCGGAGGCACCTGGGCATTCAGGGCGACCCAGCCATCGATCCCGAGCGTGGTCACGCGCGGGTCCCGTCCCATGGCACGCCGCAGGGCCATGTTGTCCTGTGGGTGCAGTTCGCACAGCGCCAGGCGGTCCTGCGGACGCGACAGCCGGCGCGCAAGCTCGGGCGACCCGGGATAAAGCCTGAGGTCTCCTGACGGATTAAGCGCGGCAACCGTATCGAGGTAGGGCTTCAGGAATTCCACCAGCGGAGCGGGCAGCGCCTGCTGCCAGAGGCGCCCGATGCCCTCGCGCCACTCTTCGGTCCGGCTGGCTTCGTCCTGACGAAGATCATAGATGCCGACGCCGGCATGGGTGTCGATCACCCTATAGGCGTTGTTCTTTTGGTTAAGATAGGTTAACGACCGTGCAAAGATCGCATGCTTGAAAACATCGGCAAAGTTTCCGGCATGGAAGGCGTGTCTGTAGTTCATTTCGCCCGGATCTTATTCAAATGCGATCTATCCGCTTAAAGGCCGTTTAGAAGCTTGGTCTGTAGAACTGCCGTAGCACGCCACGGTTCACATGATTCGTCTCGGACTGCTCCTCTTCTCCGCCTACACCTTGGGACACGCCCATTTCGAGAGCGTGCGGCCGCAGGTCCTTGATCTGCCGCTGGCCATGTTCCACGGCGAAGTGAATGCCGCCTTTGACGATGTTTCCGACAGGCTGTCCAGCCTTGGGATCAATATGCATCCAGCGCTGGCGGAGCGGCATATGAACCGGATCTCCGTTGCACTGTCCGGCGTCTGACGCCTTAGATCTCACGGTTTCGGCACACTGATTTCGCGTTGGCGGCACGTGCGTGCGGCGACCTGCGGGCACGGCTGAAACTGCAATGTCCGCGACAGGCATATCCTGACCTCGGTGAGTGCACCGCCTTCGCAGGCGACCGCCAGCATCTCCCGGCGCAAGCCAGGATTGACCTGCACAAAACTCGCCACCAATGCGTCAGGACGTAGCCGGTGAGGAAGCTCAGCTCCGCCAGCCATGGCGGCAGGAAGGCGGATTGCCTGCGCGGCCTTGCCGATGGTGTTGAAATAGGCGGACGGACCGAGGCCGGAGCAGGTGCCGTGCTTGCGCCACTGATAGCGCGCCAGCCCTTCGGAGGGCATCAACCCGAGTGCCGGCCGCATCGCCTCACGCGAGACCACCGTCGGATCCGTTCCGCAATAGCTGGGGAAACCGCGCGCATATTGCGGCCAGAGCCCATGCACCACAAAACCGCGTTGGCGGACGCATTGGGCGTCGTCGCGCCGATCCCTGCGCTCGGCGCACCATGTTGGCGACCACGAGAGCGCCAGCACCCAGAAATCAAAGCGTCCCGCAGCCGCGCCCCGGCGTTCCTGCGCCATGGCATTCAGCGGCAGCAGGCACAGTAAAATGACGGCAAGTGCCTTCACGGACGAGTCATCTTGCAATTGGGTGCGTAGGCGAGATTGCGGTCGACGCCGGAGACGCAGACCTCGACGCCATAGCCGATGCCGGCGAGCCCGGTTCCTGCCTCGACGACATAGTACATCTGCCGCTCCAGCCCATCATTTGTGGCCACCACCGCCGTGCAGAACCGGCGCGGGATATAGTATGGGCCCCAGGGATTGACCGCGATCTCGCGGATGTCGCGCGCCGCGGCGATGGCGAGGCTCGGCCACCAGTAGATGCGTTCCTTGGTGTTGAAGCGGCTGGTCGCCTTGCCAAGCGCCTGCTCGCAGGCAGGCAGCCGTTGCGGATGAGCGTTGGACCAATGGGCTTGGGCCACACCGGCGAGAACGGTTGAGGCGAGGGCGGCAAGGGCAAGGGGGCGGAACACCATCATGCGCCAGGCTCCAGGAGTTCTGTGATGTTGGAGAGACGATGGGGCGGACAGGGCTTACCGTCAAGCGGAACCCGCCCAAGGTTGCTCTTGCGGTTGGATGAGGAGCGGGTAAAAGTGCGGCCTGTCTTCTAGGAATCTCGCCATGACCGACAATACCGCCCGCACCAGCTTCATCGTTCCCCTGCTGCTGGCGCTCGCCATGCTCGCAACCCGCTTCCATCACTTCGGCATCGGGACGGTCCTGCCGGATGCTTCGGTTGCGATTTTCTTCCTCCTCGGCGTCTCCGGTCTTGGC
The DNA here is from genome assembly GCF_014635245.1 of Agaricicola taiwanensis. Taxonomy (GTDB): domain Bacteria; phylum Pseudomonadota; class Alphaproteobacteria; order Rhizobiales; family Methylopilaceae; genus Agaricicola; species Agaricicola taiwanensis. The sequence continues at coordinate 238,461 of NZ_BMCP01000002.1, forward strand.
ATCGGCTGGCTTGCGGCCTTCTTCGCGCTCGGCTTCGGGATCGATGTGGCGGCCATCGGCCTCGCCAACGTGCCCGCCGTCTGTTTCACCTGGGGCTATGCCTTCATGGCGCCGGCCTATGCCGTGCTGTGGCTCGCCGGGCGTTCTGTCGCATCGACCAACTATCGCGGCTTTGCCGGCGGTGCCCGCGTCGGTCTCGCGCTGGTGGCCGGCGTCATCGGCTTTTTCGCGCTGTCCAACCTCGGCTATTATCTCGGCGGCGGCTTTGCAGAGACCCACGGCGCTATGGGTTATGCCTCGGCCGTCGCGGTCTATTTCGCTCCTTACCTGAAATGGGCGGCGCTTTACGTGATCGCGGGTCTGGTGCTCGCCGCCTTCGCACCCCGCGCCATCGCGCAGCGGGCCTGATCAGAAAAAACGGTATCCGAGAAAATGCCCGGCAGTGCCGGGCATTTTTGTTTCTGGCCGATGGGATCAGTTGATCGGACCGCGGCCGCCCATGGTCTCCATGTCAGGGTCCTTCACCATCGTCCCGGTCTTCTTGTTGACCAGGACGGTGACGAACCAGAGCACCACGCCGATGGCGATCAGGACGCCGGCGATCTGGTACTGGACGACGGCCCGTCCGGTCCATGGACCCACCAGGAAGGCGCAGGACAGCGCTCCCAGGATCGGCATGAGCGTGGGAGTGCGGAAGTGGCTGTGCTCCACCGTGTCCTTGCGCAGGACCAGCACCGCCACATTGACCACCGTGAAGACGCAGAGCAGCAGCAGCGCGGTGGTGCCGCCGAGCGCCGGCACCCCGCCGACGAAGGTAATGAGAGCGAAGGCCAGCAGCGTGGTGAAGCCAATCGCGATATAGGGCGTGCGGCGGGTCTGATGCACCTTGCCCAGCATCGGCGGCAGGACATGCTCACGGCTCATGCCGTAGACGAGGCGGCTGGCCATCAGCATGTTGATCAGCGCGCTGTTTGCAACGGCGAACATGGTGATGAAACCGAAGATCCAGATGGGGAAATTCGGCGCTCCGGCCTGCACCACCTTGAGAAGCGGGGTCTCGCCTTCGGCAAGCTCGGCCGGCTCCACCAGGGTGATCGCCGAGATCGAGACCAGCACATAGATGATGCCGGTGACGACGAGGCCACCCAGCAGCACCTTCGGGAAGATCCGGTTGGGGTTCTTGCATTCCTCGGCCATGTTGACCGAGTCCTCGAAGCCGACCATGGCGAAGAAGGCAAGCGTGGTCGCCGCGATCACGGGCCAGACGAGACTGCCGCTCTCATCAGTCTTGAACTGGGTGATGCGGGATACATCGCCCTGACCGGCGCCGATGGCCCAAAGGCCGATCACGATGATGATGAGCAGGCCCGTCAGCTCCACACAGGTGAGGACCACATTGGCCTTCACGCTTTCGCCGACACCCCGCAAGTTGATGGCCGCGACCAGCGCCATGAAGGCGAGACCCGCCACCGTGATGCCGATCCCATCCTCGAGTCCCAGCCCGAGCGCGGAGGAAAGATTGGCGGCAAAGGCGCGCGAGGCCGTGGAGGCCGAGGTGATCCCCGAGCACATGACCGCGAAGGCCACGATGAAGGTGATGAAGTGGATGCCGAAGGCCTTATGCGTGTAAAGCGCGGCGCCAGCGGCGCGAGGGTATTTCGTCACCAGTTCCAGGTAGCTGAAGGCGGTTAGCAAGGCGACCGCGAAGGCCACGAGAAACGGCAGCCAGACCGCGCCGCCGACGTGGCCGGCGACCTGACCGGTGAGGGCGTAGATGCCCGTTCCCAAGATATCGCCCACGATGAAAAGCAACAGCAGCCATGGCCCCATGACCTGTTTCAGGGCTGGCTGGTCGGTTCGTTCTTGAGGATTGACTTCGGTACCCGTGACAGCTGTCATCGAGGTTCCCCCCTTTGATGGCACCGGGCGAGTTGCCCGTATTGTGGAAACTTATTTTGCGTAATGTCGTTCCATGCAGGGCGGCGTTTCCGTCAGTCGGAATAAGGAGCTTTTCCGATGGGTACCTCTACAATCCTGCGCTCCATGGTGCTGGTCTGGCTGGTTGTTTCGCTTCCGGGCTTCGCTCATGCCCAGGACAAATGTGCCAAAGCGCTCGACCAGGCCTCCATGAACGCCTGCGCGGCCGCCGCGTTCAAGGCGTCGGACGTCAAGCTGAATGATCTCTACAAGCAGATCCGGCAGCGGCTGCAGGGGCAGGCAGAGGCGGCCAAGGGCCTGGTTTCCGCGCAGCGGGCCTGGGTTGCGTTCCGCGATGCCGAATGTTCCTTCGCATCGTCCGCCGTGGAGGGCGGCAGCGTCTATCCGATGACGAACGCCATGTGCCGGGACGGTCTGACGCAGCAGCGCATAGCCGATTTCGAGCGTTACCTGAACTGCGAGGAAGGTGACATGAGCTGCCCGGTTTCGGCAGGAAACTGATCGTATTTCATCCTTTCAATGCTGTTTGGCCTCTCCACAAACGAGATGTCCGGCGCCATATTGGGGCCATGGCCAAAAAGAAAACCTCCACGCAGCCCGGCTTCGGGGAATCTCCGCAAGCCGGCTTCGATCATGGTGCGAAAGCGCTCGACATCGCGGATGTCACCGACGACCTGTCACTGCTGAAGGCGCTGGGGCGAGGCAAGGAGGCTGCCGAGCAGGCCAGGTCGAAGGCAAAGACCGCCAGCAGCCGCACCAAGAAGAATGCCGAGCCCGGTGTGACTCCGCGCGAGCGCCGCTGGGACGCGGCCTCCAACACCGATGCGCCCACCGCCGCCGATGTGGCCGCCGCCTATCCCAACCCGCGCGCCAAGCCAAAGGTCGGACGCAACGCAATGCCGCCGCTGTCGGGTTCATCAAGCGCGGTCTCGGCAACCGTGCAGGCGCTGGAGGATCTGATCCAGCATGGCCGCAAGGAGCTTCAGGGCAAGCCTTGGACCCCGCACCGTCCGCCGCGGCCGGAAAAGTCCGAAGGCGGCGTCAAATTCAAGCTCAGTTCGGAATTCGAGCCGGCCGGCGATCAGCCGACGGCCATCGCCGAGCTGGTGGACGGCGTGCGCCGGTTCGACCGCGACCAGGTGCTGCTGGGCGTCACCGGTTCGGGCAAGACCTATACGGTGGCGCAGGTCATCCACCAGACGCAGCGGCCCGCGCTGATCCTGGCGCCCAACAAGACGCTCGCGGCGCAGCTCTACGGCGAGTACAAGGCCTTCTTCCCCGACAACGCGGTCGAATATTTCGTCAGCTACTACGACTATTACCAGCCGGAAGCCTACGTCCCGCGCACCGACACCTATATCGAGAAGGAAAGCTCCATCAACGAGCAGATCGACCGCATGCGCCATTCGGCCACGCGCTCGCTGCTGGAGCGCGACGACGTCATCATCGTCGCCTCGGTCTCCTGCATCTACGGTATCGGTTCGGTCGAGACCTATACGGCCATGACCTTCTCGCTGTCGGTGGGCGAGCGCATCGAGCAGCGCCAACTCATGGCCGACCTGGTGGCGCTCCAGTACAAGCGCTCCGACACGAACTTCATCCGCGGCAGCTTCCGCGTGCGCGGCGACACCATCGAGATCTTCCCCGCCCATTATGACGACCGCGCCTGGCGCATCGGCCTGTTCGGCGACGAGATCGAGCGCATCGATGAGTTCGATCCGCTGACGGGCAAGGCCCACAGCCAACTCGGCATGATCAAGATCTACGCCAACTCGCATTACGTGACGCCGAAGCCGACGCTCAACCAGGCCACCAAGGGCATCAAGGCGGAGCTGCGCGCCCGCCTCGACGAGCTCCACAAGATGGGCCGCCTGTTGGAGGCGCAGCGGCTGGAGCAACGCACCACCTTCGATCTGGAGATGATGGAGGCCACGGGCTCCTGCGCCGGCATCGAGAACTATTCGCGCTGGCTGACCGGCCGCAAACCGGGCGAGCCGCCCCCCACGCTGTTCGAATATCTGCCCGACAATGCACTCGTCTTCATCGATGAGAGCCATGTCACCGTTCCCCAGATCGGCGCCATGTACAAAGGCGACTTCCGCCGCAAGGCGACGCTGGCGGAATATGGCTTCCGCCTGCCATCCTGCATGGACAACCGGCCGCTTCGCTTCGAGGAGTGGGACGCCATGCGTCCCATGTCGGTCTATGTCTCGGCGACACCAGGCGGCTGGGAGATGGAGCGTTCCGGCGGTGTCTTCACCGAACAGGTGATCCGCCCCACCGGCCTGATCGACCCGCCGGTGGAGATCCGCCCCGCCAAGGCGCAGGTGGACGACCTGCTGGGCGAAGTGAAGGAGGTCGCCAAGAAGGGCTATCGCAGCCTCGTCACCGTGCTGACCAAGCGCATGGCCGAGGACCTGACGGAATATCTGCACGAGAACGGCGTGCGGGTGCGCTACATGCATTCCGACATCGACACGCTTGAGCGCATCGAGATCATCCGTGATCTCAGGCTCGGCGCCTATGACGTGCTCGTCGGCATCAACCTCCTGCGTGAGGGGCTCGATATCCCCGAATGCGCGCTGGTGGCGATCCTCGATGCCGACAAGGAAGGCTTCCTGCGGTCGGAGACCTCGCTGATCCAGACCATCGGCCGCGCGGCACGCAACGTCGACGGCAAGGTGGTGCTCTATGCCGACCATGTCACCGGCTCCATGGAACGCGCCATGGCCGAGACCTCGCGCCGCCGCGAGAAGCAGATCGCCTATAACGAGGAGCACGGCATCACGCCGGCCAGCGTGAAAGCCAACATCAAGGACATCCTGGAGTCCGTCTACGAGCGCGACCACGTCCGGGTCGACACCAAGCTGGTGGAGGAGGGCACCCTCGTCGGCCACAACTTCGAGGCCACCGTTGCCGATCTGGAAGCGCGCATGCGCAAGGCGGCAGCCGATCTGGAGTTCGAGGAAGCCGCCCGCCTGCGCGACGAACTCAAGCGCCTGCGCGAGGCCGCCATGGAGGTCTATGACGACGGTGCCGTGGTGAAGGGCGACGGCGATATGGTGGAGATATCACCGACGGAGATGGCGGAGCGCCGCGAGGCAAAACGGGTGAAACCCAGCAGCCGCGTGCGCAAGCCGACGCTGGATGAGATGGGCCCGCACAACAGGGATATGCCGTTGCTGGGGCCTATTCCGAAGCGCCGGAAATAATAGGACTCACACGATCCCCAGTTGCTCCAGCAGCGGTCGATCGTGATCCTCGAAGCTGCGGTAGATGTCCGCGAGCTCGGCAAGGTTGTCGGCCGGTGCCTCCAGCGCCACGCCATCACGCGTCATGCGGCGGCCGAGGCGTTGCAGGTGCTCCCAGGCAAAGGCCGAGGCTTTATCGGCATCGCGGCTGCCGGAGAGCAGGAAGAGCTGCTGCACGTGGTTGACGGGATGGGCGTTGCCAGTGACGGGGGAGGCGAGGAAATCGAGCTCATCCGTCGTCACGGCGCGCTTGATCACGGCCCAGTTCAGCATCTGGGTCGTCGCGCGGCGCTTTTCTTCTCCGGCCTCGTCAAGGCAGGGGCAGAGGTGGAACAGCCCGTTCAAGACCAGCATGGCCTCACGCAGCGCGGCGCGTGGCATCTCTGTGACGCGGGGATCGGTGATGGAGCCCAGCGTGCGCGGGCCCTCGGCGAAGGCGTCCAGCAGCGGGTCGTAGATCTCCTTTGAGAGCTCCACCTTGCCGCGGATGGTTGGAACGGACAGTGCCGGCACCTGTGAGCGGGGTGTCAGCAGAGCAAAGCGCTGGCGGTTCCACATCTCGTCGCGTGTGAGGGTGGGCAGGGAAACTGACCCCTTTACAAAGACATCGCGCCGGAACATGCGGTTGTACATGAAGTCGATTAGCGTCTGGCGTTGATCGTGCGGCGCCTCGGCCAGAAGCTGGCGCTGCTCGTCCGTCAGATAGATGCCGTGGGCTTCCTGCAGGAGGGCGCAGGAGGCGGAGAAACTCAGCTTCGCCTCCGCCAGATCGTGCGCCACCTCCGCGTGCCACCAGCTCTTGAAGGTGGCGTTGAAATACTCATGGGCGATGGTGTGCGGCGATTTCGACATGCCGTCGAGTCGGATGGTGGCTGACGGATTCATGACGAAGAAGGCGGTGCGCGTGGCCTTCAGGCGCTGCACCAGGTCAAGACCCGCCGCGATCCGCTGGCTGGTGGTGCCGTGGTCCTGCGCCATGGTGAGGAGGCGCTGCACCGGCGTTTCCGAGGCAAGGCCCGGCAGGCAGTTGTAGGAGACGAAGACGAGCCCGCCCAGCTTCAGCTTCTTCTGGATGAACCTGACGACGTCACGCCTGGCCTCGGCATCCACCCAGGAATAGATCCCGTGCAGCGCGATGATGTCGAACTGCGGCAGTTCAGGCTCGTCGATGAAGTCCGCAAAGCCCTGATCGTAGAAATGCACGTTCCTGAGGCCGGCATCGCGCGCAAGATCCTGCGCGTTGACGATGTGCTCGGGCAGGAAATCAGTGGCGTAAAACTCGATGTGCGGGTTGGCGGCCGCGAGGAGGTTGGTGGAAAAGCCCTGGCCGCAGCCGAGCTCGCAATAGGTCAGCGGCGCATTGACGTCGGGGCCTTTGTTGCCGGCCAGGAAGTTCGCGAAAGTCAGCGCGGAGGGCGCGAGGTCACGGTAGAAGCCATAGGTGCAGTCGGTGTCCGTGACGTAGCCGGAGTTCCACGCAGGCATCGAGCGTCCTTTCGTCCTTGCTGGGCGCCGGCAGGCTAATCATCAAAGTTGAATTTAATCCTGACGATCAGTGGATGGCCCGCGTCAGCTCCCGGTCGGGGAAGCAGGTGGCGGCGCGGCCTTGCGCCTCCTGCCAGCGCCCGATGGCGATGCGTGTCTTGAAGCCGGCGAGACCGTCGGCGCCGCCGACGTCGTGGCCCTGCTTGACCAGCCGCTGCTGCATGGCGCGCACATCGCCGCGCGAGAAGCCGTCCGGCGCTTTCCACGAGGTCGAGAAGGGCTGGCCGCGGCCTTCGATGCGGTCACCGAGGTGGCCGATGAAGAGGGCGTAGAGATCGCTCTCATTGTAGCGCTTCAGCACATAGAAATTGTCGGAAACCAGGAAGGCGGGTCCGTGCCGCCCGGCCGGCATCATCAAAAAGGCGGAGCCTCGGCCGAGCCGTTCGATGGAGCCCGATATGCCCGCCTGGCCCCAGACCTCCAGCGGGCGGCCCTGTTCCGGCCCTTCCAGCGTGCAGGACAGCGCCTGCGGCAGCCGCACCTCCGCGCCCCAGGCACGGCCCGGCTGCCAGCCGTGCTGGCGCAGGTAGTTGGCAATGGAGGCGAGGGTGTCGGGCGCGGAGGTCCAGATGTTGCGGTGCCCGTCGCCATCGAAGTCCACGGCATAGGCCAGGAACTTGGTCGGCAGGAACTGCGGCTGGCCCAAGGCTCCTGCCCAGGAGCTGTAGAGCACGCCGGAAGGCGCGTGACCCTCCTGCAGAATGCGGAGCGCGGCGATGAATTCGGGATAGAACATGGCGGTGCGCGTGCTCATGAAGGCCTTGGTGGCCAGCACCCGCAGCCCGTCGTGAGGGATCTTGGCGCGGCCGAAGGCGGACTCCCGGCCCCAGATGGCGAGAAGAATGCCGCGCGGCACGCCGTATTGCCGCTCGATGGCATTTAACGCCCGGCCGTGCTCCTTGGCGAGGCGGCGGCCGATGGCGGTGAGGTTGGCGAGCTGCTTTTCGGAGAAATAGCGGCCGGGGCTGGAGAACTCCGCCTGGTGTTGGCGTTCCGGCGGGCGCTTGGGCGCGCCCGGAGGTGCGAGGTCGGGCAGGTCCCAGTTGAGGGCGAGCCCCGAGGTCAGCCGCTGGAAGGTGGCGCGGGTGATGCCCTGGCGTTGCGCATCCGGCCAGGCGGTGCGCTCGAGCCATTGATGGAACTGGGCTTCGACGCCCTGACGGTAGGCGTTCTGCGCAAGGGCAGGGGTCGCGATCAGCGCCAGGAAAGCAAAAAGGCAGATCAGGAAGCGCACGATGTCCCGTCCCGGATGAGAATCATTGAACGAAACCCTAACCGCAAAATGCGGCGGTGGTTATTCAGGCCGCTCCGATTGATGCCTGTTGCAATCTTATCTTCAAACCGCTCGGTCATGAGACATTCTCCTTCAATACTGGCCCTTCGATTCTCATTGCGGCCAGTCGTTCCCGGATCTTCGAGAGGATGCCGATGTCAGGGCCTGTGACGATGGAGATGCCAGAGGTCCGCTTCGGCGAGGCGGTGCGGGTCTGGGCGCGTGTCGCGGCGCTGTCCTTCGGCGGGCCGGCCGGGCAGATCGCGGTCATGCACCGCATCCTTGTCGATGAGAAGAAATGGATTTCCGAGAACCGGTTCCTGCATGCGCTCAACTACTGCATGCTGCTGCCCGGTCCTGAGGCGCATCAGCTTTCGGTCTACATCGGTTGGCTTCTGAACGGCACGCGCGGCGGGCTTGTCGCCGGCGGGCTCTTCATGCTGCCGGGCGTTCTCGCCATTCTGGCCCTCTCCATTCTCTACGCGCTGGTCGGCAACACGGATGTCGTCAGCGCCATCTTTCTCGGTCTCAAAGCGGCTGTTCTGGCGGTGGTCCTGCAGGCAGTGTTCCGCATCGGACGTCGCGTGCTGAACGGCGCCTTCCCAGCGGCCATCGCCGCGCTTGCTTTTATCGGCAGCGCGTTCTTCGGCCTGGCTTTTCCGCTGGTGGTGCTGATCGCCGGTTTGGCGGGAGCCCTGGCGATCCGGCCCGAGCCTGCTGTACTCGCCGCAGCGGACGGCGCGCGAAGGCCGGCTCCTTCACGCAGCCTGGGCATCCTCGCTCTCGGCCTCACGATCTGGTTTCTGCCCCTTCTTGTGGTGCTGCTCTTTCTGGGACGGGACCACGTCTTCATGGAAATCGGCCTCTTCTTCAGCCAGATGGCGGTCGTCAGCTTCGGCGGTGCCTATGCCGTTCTCAGCTATGTGGCGCAGGTGGCGGTCGACAGCTACGGCTGGCTGACGGCCGGCGAGATGCTTGACGGCCTTGCCCTGGCTGAGACGACGCCCGGACCCCTGATCCTCGTGGTGCAGTTCGTGGCCTTCATGGGCGCGCTGCGGGGTGGTGGGCCACTGGACCCCATGGTGGCGGCCGTGATCGGCGGACTTCTCGCCTCCTGGGTCACATTCGTACCGTCGTTTCTCTGGATCTTCCTCGGCGCGCCCTATGTGGAGGCGCTTCGCGGCAATCGGATGCTGTCGGGCGCGCTCGCGGGCGTGACGGCGGCCGTGGTGGGCGTGATCCTCAACCTTGCCTTCTGGTTCGCGCTTCGCACCTGGTTCGCGGAACGGCGGTCGTTGCAAGGCTATGGCATCGAATTCGACATGCCCATTCTGTCGAGCCTCGATCCGGTCGCCTTGGCGCTCAGCCTCTTCGCCATGATGGGGTTGTTCCTGACGCGGCTCGGCATGCTGCCCGTGCTTGGCCTCGCGGCGCTGGCGAGCCTGCTGCTCCACATGGCCGGCGTTGCCGGCTGATCGAAGAGGCTGGTATCGCCGTCACCGCTCAGGCTATGGCTTTTGCCACAGCAGACCCATGACGAACGGCCCCGGCATGTCCGACGCACCGCCATCCTCCCGAGGAGCTCTCATCGGCATCGCCCTGACCCTCGTCGGCATGCTGATGTTCGCGGCCAACGACGCGCTGGGCAAATGGCTGGTGGAGACCTACTCGGCCGGCCAGGTGCTGCTGATCCGCAGCTTGGCTGCATTGGTCATTTTCATGCCCTTCCTCTGGAGGATCGGCTTCCGGGAGCTGTTCCGCCCGCAACGGCCGGGGCTTCAGGTGGCACGTGCGGTCTTTGCCACCAGCGACGCCTTTTTCTTCTACTGGGCGGTGGCCTATCTGCCGCTGGCTGATGCCATGACCTATTGGATGGCGGCCCCCATCTATGTGGCCGCTCTGTCCTCCGTTCTGCTGGGCGAAAAAGTCGGCTGGCGACGCTGGACGGCCATTTGCGTCGGTTTTCTCGGCGTCGTCATCGCGCTTCGGCCATCGGCCGCCACGCTGACGCTGCCGGCCTTCCTCTGCATCGCCGGCAGCCTTGCCTTCGCGCTCGGCATCATGCTGTCGCGGACCTTGCGCGGCACGCCTGACGTCGCGCTGGTCTTCTACCAGATGCTTGGCGCCATCGTGCTCGGCCTGTTCATGGCGCCGTTCCAGTGGAACGAGACGCCGACGCTGATCGATTTCTCACTGCTCTCGCTGCTGGGCATCGTGGCCATGATCGCCCATGTCTGCGTCGCCCGTTCGCTGAAGTTCGCCGAGGCGTCCACGGTGATGCCGTTCCACTACAGCCTGCTCATCTGGGCCGTGGTGTTTGGCTATGTCTTCTTCGGCGATATTCCCCATCCGGCCGTCATCGTGGGCGGGCTGTTGATCGTCGCCGCCGGCCTCTTCATCTTCTTCCGTGAGCAGAGGCTGGGCAAAAAGGCGCCGGAAGAGTCGCTGGCGCCGACCGGACCCACAACCTGACTGTTGGCAAAGCGGCAGAACTGTTGACGCTTCGGCCGCCGCGCCGTCGAATCCACCGGCGATGCGGACGAATCACATCGCTCCCAGCGGAAGGCGATGCGCATGACCGACACCAGTTCCACCGGCCCATCCATGCTGGAGCGCCAGTTCCAGCTGAGCGCACATGGCACCACGGTGCGGACGGAGGTCCTGGCCGGCATCACGACCTTCCTGACCATGGCCTATATCATCTTCGTCAATCCGCAGATCCTGTCGGCGGCGGGGATGCCCCAGGGCTCGGTCTTCGTCGCCACCTGCCTTGCCGCCTTCGTCGGCACCATGGTCATGGCGCTGGTGGCCAACTATCCCATCGCGCTCGCACCGGGCATGGGCCTCAATGCCTATTTCGCCTTCGTGGTGGTGGGCACCATGGGCTTCACCTGGCAGGAGGCGCTGGCCGCGGTTCTGGTGTCGGGCATTCTGGCTCTCATCGTCTCGGTCCTGCCCATCCGCGCCTGGATCGTCAATTCCATCCCCAGAAGCCTCAAGATGGCGACCTCGGCGGGCATCGGCTTTTTCCTCGGCATCATCGCGCTGGAAAGCGCCGGCGTGGTGGTCGACCACCCCGCCACGCTGGTGACGGCGGGCGACTTCACCGCCGCCGGGCCGATCCTTGCTCTGCTCGGTTTCGCGGTGGTCGCCGCGCTTAACCAGCTCCGCGTGCCGGGTGCAACCATCATCGGCATTCTTGCAGTGACGCTGATCGGCATCCCCTTCGGCGCGGCGCAGCTGACGGGTCTCGTTTCGATCCCGCCGAGCCCGGCGCCGACGTTGCTGGCGCTCGATTTTGCCAAGGTCGCCACTGCCGCCTTCTGGATCGTGGCGCTGTCCATGTTCTTCGTGGACTTCTTCGACACCGCCGGCACCTTGGTGGGCGTCGCCCACAGGGCAGGGCTCTTGGACGAGCAAGGACGTCTTCCCCGGCTGCGGCAGGCGCTCCTGGCCGATTCCAGCGGCACGGTGCTGGGGGCGCTGATCGGCACCTCCAATACCACCAGTTATGTTGAGAGCGCCTCGGGCGTCGCCGCGGGCGGACGCACCGGGCTGGCCTCGGTGGTGACCGGGCTCTGCTTCCTCGCCGCATTGTTCTTCTCGCCGCTGGCGGGATCGATCCCGGCCTATGCGACCGCCGCCGCCTTGCTCTATGTGGCCGTCGTCATGGCCCGCGGCCTCGCGGAGGTCGATTGGGATGATCTGACGGAGGCCGCGCCCGCCGCTGTCGTCGCCATCACCATGCCGCTGACCTATTCCATTGCCACTGGCCTTGGCCTCGGCTTCATCACCTATGTGCTGGTGAAAGTGCTGACGGGACGGATGAGAGAACTGAACGTTGCCGTTGTGCTGATGGCGGCGATCTTCGCGATCATGCTGCCGCTGGTTTGAGCCCGGCGGCCATGTCGGCATCGGCCACGCTGCCCATCCTCCTCCTGGTCATGTCGAACGTTTTCATGACCTTCGCCTGGTATGGCCATCTGCGCTTTCCCCATGCACCGCTCTATGCCGTGGTGCTGGTGAGCTGGGGCATCGCGCTCCTGGAATATTGCCTCGCCGTGCCCGCCAACCGCATCGGCCATCAGGTCTATTCGGCGGCCGAACTGAAGACCATGCAGGAGGTCATCACGCTTCTGGTCTTCGCCGTCTTCTCGGTGGTCTATCTCAAGGAGCCGCTCGGCTGGAACCACGCCCTGGGCTTCACCCTCATCGGCGCGGGCGCCTTCTTCATCTTCAAGAAGTTCTGACCTGGCCGGAAATCAACCTGGCGATTCCGACGGTCGCCAGGGCAATTCCGTCAGAGGAAGTTCACCAGCGACAGGCGTGAGACGATGGAGGTTGTCTCGTAGCTCGCCTGAAGGCGCGTCTGGAGGTCGAGGATGCGGACAGCCACTTCTTCCTTGTCCACGCCTTCGGCATCGTACTGCATGCCTTCCAATGTGGCGGCCGTGGTGCGCAGGCGGGTGTCGGTGGATTCAAGAGAGCGGTTGGCGACGGCGAGGTCCACCTGCATGCCCTGGATGTTCTTCTGGTTATCCAGATTACCGCGGGCGCGGTTCATCAGGGCGGCATAGCGGGCGCTGCCGTTCTCGTCGGCCTCCGAGAAGGTCATGCTCGACATCACCGCGAGCTGCTTGATGGTGTCGCGGATGCCGGCCTCGTTTGCGCGGACGCCGTAATTCACGACCACCGAGCTGTCGATGCGGGCGCTGGCGGTGTGGCGGGCGCTGTCGAGCCCCATGTCGCCCTTGTACCAGTAGACGGTGTCGTCAGGCGTGCCGGAGACGAGGGTTGTTGCCGTTTCAGGTGGAGTGCCGCCGACGCGCAGGGGTGGATGATCGGCGTCGATATTGAAGAAGTTGTCGGCGGCGGCTTCCGCCGAGGCGGTGACGAGCGCCGTATCGGCCACGCGGGCCGTTTCAGTGCGGAGGGCCGTCTGGAAGTTCAGCGCAGTCTCGGCCGGCGTGGCGCCGATGGCGAAGCTGCCTTTCTCCGGCGGGACGGCCAGCGGGGCGGTCGCGGCCTTCAGCGTGATCTCTTCCGTCGTGCCATCTGGCAGTTCCACGGCGATGCGCAGCTGTTGGCCGGCCTCCGGCTGGCCGGTGAAGCTGATGTCGAATGTGGCGGGATCGCCGGTAACCGGGGTGGTGGAAACGCCCGCCATGGTGTTGCCGACGCTGGAGAGCTTGAAGCCGAAGGGGTGGGCGCCATCCTCGCTGACGGATGTGGTGAAGCTTGCCTGCGGCTCCACCACATTGGCGGCGGGCACGCCGGCACCCTCGGAGGTCGTCGCGATCTGGGCCTGGAGTGCTGCCGCGAAATTCTGGGCGGTCTCCTCCGGCGTCGCACCGATGGCGAAGTCGCCGGCGGGCGCGGGATCGGGCAGAGGTCCGGTCTGGGCCGTCATGGTGAGGGTGACGGTGGTGGTGTCGGGCAGTTCAACCGTCAGCGCCAGCGTCTCACCCGCTAGGGGCTGGCCGGTGAAGGACACGTCAAGGCCATCAGGCGCCGGGTTCAATGTCGCCGTCGCGTTGCTCAGCCCGGAGACCACGCTGTCGAGCGTCAGGCGCGGCGTGACCGTGCTTTCGCCCATGGTCACCGTGCTGGTGATGGCGGGGATGGTGAGGCGGCCGAGCCCATCGGCGCCGAGGTCGGCCCGGCGGCGTTCATCCACCAGGGTGAGATAGCCCGCGCGGCTGCCCTGGCCATTCATGATCACGTCGGTCGTCTCGACGGGCTTCTGGGTGGTGTCGGGGCCGCCGAAGAGATAGCGGCCGTTGACCTCGGCGTTCAGCGCCTCCAGCGCCAGCGTCATGCTGTTGTAGGCCTCGCGCTGGGCGATGGTCTGGCCGTTGTCGATGATGGTGTAATTGCCCGGCACCGCCGCGCCCTTGACCTCCGACCCGATCTTCTGGATGCGGTCCACGGTGGTGGCGACAAGGTTCAGCCGCGGCTTCACCAGATCGATATTGGCCTTGTAGGCATCATTTGCCGATACCCTCTCGCGCAGCACCAGGGAGAGCGTGCGGGCGCTGCCGAGCGTCCCGAAGCTGTCGGCCTTTAGGCCTGTCGCCATCTGGTTGGTCAGCGTGTTCAGGGTCGAGCGCATGTTCAGGATCGCGCGCGCCTGGGTGACGTTGTAGATGCCTGTTCCGGTTGCGGGTCCAACAGCCATGATCTTACCTCACCTCATATCGCGAGAAGCTGATCCATCAGATCCTTGACCGCCGTCATGACACGCGCGTTGGCGGCATAGGCGGTCTGGAGCTGAAGCAGCTTTGCCATTTCCTGATCGATATCAACGCCGGATGTCTCGGCGAAACGGTCGCGCAGCGAAGTCAACACCACGCTCTGACCTTCCGCGATACGTGCGGCAAATTCAAAATTCCGGCCCTGCGTCTCGACGATGGAGCGTGCGAAGGCGCTGATCGATCCGCTGAACGGTGTCGTTCCGCCGATGCCCGTGTCGGGCCTGAACAGACGCCCAGCCGCTTCAAAGGCGTCGCGCAGGAACTTGGGACGCGCGGTGTCGCTGTCCAGCGTCGGCACCCAGGGCTCCGAGGTGCCGTCAATGCCGACCGCTTCCGCCACTTCGCCGCTCAGGGTGAGCGTGCGCGTGGTGCTCGTCAGTTCGATGGACAGGGCGTTGAGGGCATCGAAACTGGCCGTGCCATCGGTGCCGAGCGCGGTGTTGAGTGCCGCCAGGAAGGTGGCCTGGTCGGTGAAATCCGTTCCGGACGTCAGGGTGACGGCGCTGCCGCCGCTGAGCTGGAAGGTGAAGGTATCGCCCGGCGTCAGCGCGGCGTAGTCAAAGGCGCTCTCGGCTGTCGTCTCGGCGGGATAGGGGGTGGTCGAGGGCGTCGTCTGATAGATGACGAGGCTGGAGGGGTCCTTGACCACCGCCGGGTTGACGGCGATGCGGCCGGCGAAGCCGAGGCGCTGGGGAATGCCATCGACGTTGCCGGTGTAGACCTGATTGTTGCGGCCGGCATCGACGAAGAGCGGCACCTCAAGACCATCATTGGTCAGCGCCGTGACCGTGATGTCAGCCGAGACGCCGGTCACCGTGGCACTGCCCGATGTGGTGGCGGTCAGGCTGGGATTTTGCGCCGTGCCGCCGAGCGTGACGGTCGGCACGTCAGCCGGCAGGTCGGCATGTCCGGCAAGGGCCGCGTTGATGGCAGCCGCGGTGCCGGCAAGATCGCTGGGGTCGAAGTTGACGCCGATGACGATGTCGTTGGGCGACGCCGTCAGCGCGTTGGTGATGTTGGTCGAGGCCGGGTTGGCGCTGTTGATCAGCGTGACGTTGTAGGTGCGGCCGCCCTGGGTGAAGCTGATGTTCGCGGTGTCGCCGCGCTGCAGCCCCTTAAGGTCGATATCGAAGCCGTCACTGCCGTCGGTGTCGGAGACGGTGCGTGAGCCGAAAGCCTCCGCGAGGCTCGCCGCCAGTTCGTCGACCTGGTTCTGCGCCTCGACCAGGGTCTCGTCGCGCATCTCGCCATAGGCGCGCATCTGGCCCGACTTGACGCCATTGGGTCCGAGAAGATCGATTTCCTCGCCGGCGCCATTCTTGATCACGATGGTGCCGATGGAGCGCGTCTCGGGATCCCTGCTGTAAAGCGTCTCGGGGCTGACCGAGACCTCCTTGTCGAACACCAGTTGAGCCGGGCGACCAGCCTCGTAGAGCGAGATGCCGGTGGTGGTATAGACGGAGATCTGGTCGTTCTCGCGGCTGATGACCTGGATGTCCATGATCTCGGCGAGCTGCGTCAGGGTCGCGTCGCGCTGATCGAGGAGATCGGCGTGCGCGGTGCCCGATGTTACGCTGTTACCGAGCTTGTCCTGAATGCTGGCCAGGTTCTGCAGCAGGTTGTTCGCGTTGAAGGTCAGGTCCGACAGGGCGCTGTTGGCGTCGCTCCGCAGCTGCTGGACCTGATTGGAGATCTGGTTGAGCGACTGCGCCAGAAGCTGGGCATTGGCGATGACGTCGGTGCGTGCCGCGCTTGATTCCGGACTGGTGACCAGAGCATCCAACGACGCGCCGAAGGAATTGACGAAAGAATCCATTGAGCCGTCGGCGCCGGGCGCGCCGAACAGACGCTGCAGCCGGTCGAGCATCGAGGCTCTGGCGTCGGCATAGCCCGCGCCCGCCGTTTCGGTGCGGATCTGGCGCTGGAGGTAGATGTCGATCTCGCGCTGGACGTCGGTGACGCGAACGCCGGTGGTGCTGTTGCCGGAGAGGGAGACCTCCATCCCCAGCGCCTTGCGGGTGTAGCCGGGCGTCTGTGCATTGGCGACATTGTTGGCGACGAGCTCCAGCCCGGACTGCGTGGCGCGCAGGCCGCTGAGGGCGGAACTCAATGTCGTGGTAAGGCCCATGGCTCAACTCCTGACAGATAAGCCCGGCGCGCCCGGACCGGCCGGGCGCGCCGTCATCATCACCGCTTCATGCTCATGACTTCCTGGAGCATCTGGTCGGCGGTCGTCACGATGCGGGTGTTGGCGGCATAGGCCTGCTGCGTGACGATGAGCTTGGTGAACTCGTCGGCGATATCGGTGTTGGAGCCTTCGAGCTGAGAGCCCTGGATCGTGCCATTGGCTGTTGGCACCGGCGCGCCGGAACCGAGCGTCTCGGCGAAAGCACCGCCATCGACGCGCTGGAGCATGTTGTCGGCGTTGAAGGAGACCAGCGGGATTTCGGCGAGGTCGGCCGTCTGCCCGTTGGAGTAGAAGGCCGTTATGCGGTTGCCTTCGATCGTCACGCGCGAGACATCGCCCGCCGCATAGCCGTTCTGGTTCAGTTCAATGGGCTTCAGCTGGCCATTGGGATCGGCGAACTGGGTGATGCCGTTGGTGCCGAAGTTCATCTGCACATCGCCCACAGCGACGCCATCGACCGTGAGGCCGGGAATGGTGACGGAGGCAATCGGCGGGGTGAGCTGCTGGTTCGGGCCGAAGGTGAAGTCGGTGCCCAGGTTCATCCAGGCCGGATCGGTGTTCGCCGGGTCGGAATCCACCTGATAGAACAGGTTCCAGATGTCGGTGCCGCCGGTGTCGGTGCTGTCGACCTTGGCCCAGCGCAGCTGGACGTTCACCGGCGAACCCGCGGGATCATAAACGGTGATGGTGCCGCCGGGGATGGTGCTGTCGGCGAAGCTTTCGACATCCTGGCCGAGCACGACGCCCGTACCGGTGCCGGTGACGGGCGCCTCGGTGCCGGCGGTGAGGCCGAATTCAGCGGCCGCGGTGCCGCCGAGAGTGAAGCTGGCGGTGTTGTTGTCGCCGTTGATGGTGAGGCGGCCGCCGTCGGCGCTGGCGGTGATACCTTCAAGGTTCGCATCACCGTTGATGGCGGCAACGAGATCGTCGAGACTGTTGTACTCACCGGGGTCGTTGCCGATCGTGTAGCTGATCGTGGCACCCGAGCCGACCTGCAGGGTCAGCGTGTTGTTGTCGGTGATATCTCCCGCGATGAGATCGGCGGGGTCGCCGAGGATGAGGCCGGGACCGCTGGTCGCCGGGCTGCGGCTTGCGGTGGCGGTGCGCGGATCCTGGCTGAAGCCTGCCGGGTTCAGCAGTTCGCTGTTTGGCGTGTTCGGATTGTCGAGGGCGTTCTGGGTCGACGGCACCAGCGGCAGGTTCGCACGATAGGCAATAGTGGTGGTGGTGCGGGCGGGCATCACGGCGTTGGAGAGACGCAGCACCTGGGGCACGTTGGCGGAGGTGTTGCCCGTCGTCGGATCGACCGGCAGCGTCATCAGGTAATAGCCGGCGCCATTGACGAGAAAGCCGTCCTTGTCGATCTCGAAGTCGCCGCGGCGGGTAAAGAGATTGCTGCCGCCGAACACCGGGGTGCCGTCAGCCGAACTCGTGGCCTTGCCGACGGTGAAGTAGCCGTCGCCGTTGATGGCCATGTGGGTCTCGATGGGCGACGGGATCATGTCGCCCTGGACATTGTTGGTGGAGCGGCTGAAGGAGGTGACCGAGCCGGCGACCTGGCGCTGCGAACTGCCGCTCGGGATCAGATCCGAGAAGCTGGTGTCCTGCCGCTTGAAGGCGGTCGTCTGCGAGTTCGCGATGTTGCCGGAGATATTCTCCAGCGAATAGGACTGCGACCTCAAGCCGGTTACCGCGGTCGACAGTGCTCCGAGAATGCCCATTCGTGTCTCCTGCACGCTACAGATGTCACCGGCATCGGCGCCGGCCTCGTGCAGATGATTGCAACTGGGATGCCAACTCGAACTTCCCTAGAAATTCTTGGCGTTAACGTGCCGGAAACCATGCATTTCCTGCAGGATTCAAACTATCTGCCCGGCAAGATCTGCCGCGCGTCCGTGGTTTTCCGGTCACGGTTAACAGCGCCGCAAAAAGGCCACCATCAATGCCGGGTTTCGCCATGCGCGCGGCGAACCAGCGCCCGATTGAGACAGCTTTATGGGTTCCCGAGACGTTGCATTAACGACGACGAGAGACCCTATGATCACCTTCAGCCGGATAGCCCGTCGCTTTATTCCCCTTGCCGCCGTCGTTACGGTGACTGCGGGCCTTGCCTGCGCCGTGGCGGACCGCACCCCGGCGGAAGCCATGCCCGCGCCGGCCTATCAGGACCTGACCAGCTTCAGTGTCGAACCGAGCAAGGTGCAGAAGGCGCAGTGGAAGCTGCAGATGCCGCACAACCTGCAAAATTCCACAAGGGACACCGAAACAGTGACGGCCAGGTTTATTGGCGTGGGAGCGCTGGCCCTCGCTCTTGCGGGCGCCTTTGCCCTTGTCCTGATGATGTTTGACCATATGATGCGCCGGCCCAACGGTCCGCGCCGTAACTCGTGAACGGCAAGGCGCTGGCCATGATCGGCCTCCGCGCTACATGATCGCGGGAAATCAAACAGCATGAGGACGCCCAAACGATGCGCTACAGCCGCTTCCCATTGATTGCCGGCTTGTTTGCCTTGGGTGCGACGGGTGCCCTGGCGCAGACAGCGGTGAAAGTGGAAACGGTCGCAGACGGGTTGGAGAACCCTTGGGGCTTGGCCTTCCTGCCGGACGGACGCATGCTGGTGACGGAAAAGGCTGGGCGCCTGCGTATTGCGGCGTCCGATGGCTCTCTCACAGAGGCCATAGCCGGTGTGCCGGAGGTGATGGCGTCGGGGCAGGGCGGTCTTCTGGATGTCGCCATAGATCCCGATTTCAAGACCAATCGTCTCGTCTATCTTTCCTATGCCGAAGCAGCCAAGAGCGTCGCGGGAACCGCTGTCGCGCGCGGTACACTGTCGGAAGATGGTTCCCGGCTCGATGATGTGCAGGTGATCTTCCGCCAGGAGCCGAAGGTCGAGGGGCGGGGCCACTTTGGGTCGCGCCTCGCCTTTGCGCCCGATGGCACCCTCTTCATCACGGTCGGTGACCGACAGGGCTTTCGGGACGAGGCGCAGAAAACGACCAGCCACATCGGTAAAGTGATGCGGATCAATGCTGACGGGTCGGTGCCGAAGGATAATCCTTTCGTTGGCCAGGAAGGTGCCAAGTCCGAGATCTGGTCCATCGGCCATCGCAATGTGCAGGCGGCGGCGATCAATCCCGCGACGGGCAAGCTCTGGACCGTTGAGCATGGCTCGCGCGGCGGCGATGAGATCAACGATCCGGAAGCCGGCAAGAACTACGGCTGGCCAGTCATCAGCTACGGAGTGGAATATTCCGGTGCCAAGATCGGCGTGGGCACGGCAAAGGAAGGGATGGAGCAGCCCATCTACTACTGGGATCCGTCCATCGCGCCATCGGGCATGGCTTTCTACACCGGCGATCTTTTTCCGGAATGGAAGGGCAGCCTTTTCGTCGGCGCGCTCAAGGGCCAGCATCTCGCCAGGCTTCAGCTCGACGGCGAGAAGATCGTACGCGAGGAAAAGCTAATCGAAAATGTGGGCGACCGCATCCGCGACGTTCGGCAGGGCCCGGATGGAGCGCTTTACGTCCTGACGGATGAGTCAAAAGGCCGCATTCTGAGGCTCACGCCCGGCGATTGAAGCGGCCCTCTGCGACGGCAGGCTCGATGCGGAGGAAGATATGCGCGGCGCAAATCTTCAATCCGGCAAAATCAGCTTGCCTGCTGCACCGGCTCGCCCGGCGTTGCGGAGTCGCGCAGACCCGCGGCAATCTCGCGGTTGAGAGCGATCAAGGGTTCGATCTTTTCCACCGCGAAGACAACCTCAGCGGAAAGAGTCCGCTTGATGATGAAACCGCCCAAATTGGCGAGATTCTGCTTGATTTCCACCGGAAGCGGATTGTCCGGACGGGTGATCGAAGACAGGAGCACCGCCCAGAGACGGCGGGTATAGATGAGGGCTTCGGCAATGCCACCCGCGTCGCTGACACGCCCATCGCAGACGGCCTGAAGCTTGGAGGCCGCTCGCAAAAGAAGCTGTGATTCCAGCTCACGAGGGCTTGCTGTCTTCTGTGCCGTTCTGGCGTAGGCCTGCATCGCGCTGTGCATGATTAAGGAGCTCCGCTTCATGGGCGATCAGATCCTTCGCCGCCCGCAATGCTTTGTATAGGCTGCCGGTTAAGATCGAATTATTAATTTCGTCCAGAATGGGCAGACTTGATGGCACCGCCATCATGAAGTCTCGGATCAGCTCGAAATAGATACCGTGGTGTTCGCGTGGGTTCCGCGCGAGGTACATGAGCTGAACGGCGAGGTAGATCCGCTTGGCCGGAGTGTTGGCGGCATCCGCGGTCATGATGTCCTTTTCCCGCAGTATCGGCACATCGCCATCCACGGTGAGCCGCGTGCGGCTGGGACCATTGGTCACGACGGCCGCGCCGATGATGATGCGCTCGTCGGGCTTGAGCTGAACCTTTAGCGACATCGCGAATACTCCTTTTTCCGTAGCTGTATCGCTATCAGATTCGGGCAAGACGCGCGTTGTTGCCGTTGCAACTTTGGGTGGCTGCACCCTGAAGTAGTTGGACCGCGTGGGAATGAGCTTCGACGCGGGGCAAATAAAAAGGCCGGCGAATTGCTCCGCCGGCCAGGATCGATCGAGGGGATGATCGATCAGAAGAGACGCAGAACAGCCTGGTCGGCCTGGGACGACAGCGAGAGAGCCGTGGTCGAAAGCTGCTGGCGGGTCTGAAGCGCGAGAGCGTTCGCGCCTTCCTCGTTGGTGTCGGCGAGCGTGAGGTTCGCGGCACCGGTGTCGAGGACGTTGATCAGTTCCTTCGTGAAGTTCTGACGGGTCTCGACGATCGAGAGGTTCGAACCGAACTTGGACGCCTGCGAACGCAGGGAGCCGAGAGCGGCATCGAGCTTGCCGATGACGTTGTTGACCGACTGCGAGTCACGGAAGTCGCTTTCCGTGATGTCGTTGAGGCCGAGACCTTCAGCGTCGAAGCTCACGCCCTTGATGTCGAGCTTGGACGAACCGTTCTCGTTGAAGACCACCGAAAGGTCGTCGCCGGCGAGGAGGTTGATGCCGTTGTAGCTCGAGTCAGAAGCCAGAACATTGATCTGCTTCAGAAGGTCATTGTAGTCCTTGACGAAGGCCTTGCGGCTCTCGTCGCCCGCGCCGCCGAAGGTGGCCGGGGTGCTTTCCTTGGTCGTGCCGGTCGCGGAGGTGAAGGCAGCGTCGGTGCCGGTCGCTCCGAGAGCCGTTCCTTCGATTTCGAAGGTCTGGCCGGCGGCCGCGTTGGTCGACTGGATCTTGAGAGAGCCATTGACCACCAGGGCTTCCACCGCAACGCCAGCGTCGCCGAAGGCCTGGTTCAGGGCAGCGATCGAGTTGACCTGGTCTTCACCCACGCCGAAGCTCACCGTCACCGTACGCTCGTCGCTGGTGCCCTGGCCGGTGGTGACCGTCAGGGACTTGCCGTCGAGGTTGTTGGAGTAGGTGCTGCTCAGTCCGAGCTGCTCGAGCGGGCCGGCGGTATCAGCCGGATCGTAGGCCGGGACTGTCGTTCCGTTGTCGATGCCAAGCGCGGCGGCGCCGGTACCTGCAACACTAAAGGACTGTCCGTCGTCACGGGCGATCTTGAGCTGGTTGTCGCTGTCGAAGGAGACAGTGAAACCGTTGGCCGTCAAGGTGCTCGTAAGATCAGCGATGGTGGAGGTGCCATCGATCGTATAGGTGGCGCTGTCACCATCCTCGGCAACGAGATTGATTTCGCCGGCGAGGGCCTGCAGAGCAGCGTCGTCAGCAACAGCCACCGTGCCGGAGACCTGCGAGGTGCCCGGAGGAGGAGCGGTGAAGCTACCACCCTGAGAGGCTGCAACGAAGGTGCCGTTGGTGATGCCAAGATCGGTGGCGGCGGTGCCGGACACCGTGAAGGACTGGCCGTCCTCACGACCGACGCGGAGCTGGTTGTCCGTGTCGAATTCTGCCGAGAAGCCGTTTGCATTGAGGGCCGTCAGCAGATCCTCTTTGGTGGAGGTGGCGGTCAGCGTGATCGTGGAGGTATCACCATCCTCGGCCACAAGGGTCAATTCCTTGTCGGTCGCGAAGAGAGCCTGCAGAGCAGCATCGTCAGCCACGGCCACGGTGCCGGTTGTTTCGGACGGACCAGCTGCGAGGTCGGCGGCGCCACCCTTGTAGTTGATCTGAACGCCGGTGCCGTCAGCAGACGTGATTTCCAGCTTGCCGGTGTCGGTGAGACGGGCGGCGAGACCGGAGACCGAGTTGATTTGATCGATCACGTCACCAACCGTCGCGGCATTGCCCGGAGCCGCGCCCACGGTGATCGTGGTGGCAGCGCCGTTCGCCGTGGCGATGGTGATGGAACCTTCATTGAGCGTCTTGTCGAGCGTCAGGCCAGCCTTGGTGCCGGTCACCTTGTTGGTGGTGCCGGTGAGGGCATCGGCGCTGATGCCGGTCAGGGCATTGGAGGTGACCGAAGGCTTTTGCGTATAGGCGACCGGTGCCTGAAGGGCCTGGCGGGCGGTAGCCTTAGCGCTTTCCACCAGCTTGGTCAGACCGGAGATGCCCGTGTCGGCGGCCTTGAGAGCCTGCACCGAGTTGGACACGCTGTCCAGAAGCGACGACAGGTCGCTGGAACGGGCGGTCAACGAGGAAGCGGTGAAGAAGTTGGTCGGGTTGTCGAGTGCCGAATTGACCTTTTTGCCGGTGGCAAGACGCTCCTGCGTCCGTCCGAGCAGGTCGGCCGTGTTCTGCAACGACAGAAGGTTGTTGCGAACGGCATTCGAGAGAGTGATATCAGATGCCATGTTGTAGTCTCCAATCCTAGGAGCTGAAGGAAATAAGCTTCCGTCCTGGAAGCCGGCGGCACCTTCACACGCGAGGCTCTAACAAGCTTTTAACGGCGCCCGTCAAAAATTCGCCGATGAGCGCTCAATGAGAGATCAACTTGCGAAACTGGGTTTAGACTTAACGAAGACTTATCCCGTTGATTATACCCGGCGTTCGACGTGGGCGATCTGGTCCTGGGGCGCGGCGTCGGCAATCTCCTCGCTGGTCGAGGATTCCGTTGCCACATAAGCGCGGATCTTCATCATGGTTTCGTTGGGAAACTGACTGATGAGATCCCCCTCGCCATCGATGGTCTTATAGACGAAGTCATTGGTTGATTCGTCCACCTCGACCTTGACCTCGCGTGTTGCTTGTCGGCGGGCCTCGGCAGGGAGTTGCGAGGGTGTGCCGTGCATGACGGCGCTGCGTGCGCGAGGATCGGTTCCACCAGGGGGCATGCCCTGGCTGCTGCTGATCATGGCGACGCTTTTCTCCTGAGGGAGGTCGGTGGTCACGCTCTGCTGCGACGGCGTGAGATCTGTCCGCGTCGGGGGCAGCGGCGGCATTGCCTTGGTGGGATAGGCGGCGTCCATGACGGCCTCCACGATGGGTTGGCTGCAAACGTTCTGTCTGCAGCGGCTCGTGGAAAAGCCTTGGCATAGGCCAATTAAGACAAGTCTAAAATTTATAGTGAATAAACGATTTTTTTACTTCTGATAACTTGCGGTGTCGCGCCTGGAGCTGTGGTCTTAAAGACGAACTCTAAAGGCTTCGTGAAACCGACAGGGGGGCTGCCTGCGCTTTGTTGCTCGCGGTGCCGGAGGCGCCATAGGTGGCAGGTCCCTGGTGCTGCTGGCCCACGCGGCTGGCGACCGTGCGCATGATATCTTCAGCGACAGCGCGAGCCGTTCCGAGCACTGCGAGATTGACTTCAAGATCGGCCTGGAAGTTTTCGTGACGGCTGCGCAAGTCCGCAATCGACTGCGGAGCGAGAGAGGAGATGCGCTCTGAATGACGGCGCACAAGCTCTATGTGACGCTGATATTCTCCCGCAAGCACACGCTTTTCCTCCTCGAGGCCAGCGGCTTCGACAAGGCGCGATGCACGCATGAGCTCGGTCTCGCGCTGCACGATGAGATGCAGGCGTTCCACCGTGTCGGAGATCTGCCGCAGAACGCTTTCAGCGTCGAGGGCGCTCTCGATGGCGGGTTGTTGTTGCTCGGTCGCGGACATCTGATGCATGGGGGCGTGGGTCATTGTGATCCTGCTGCTTCCTGAATGGCGAGCAATTCGCGGTAGACGGTATCTCCGATGCCGACGCCTCCCGCTGCGGTGATTTCGCGAGCGTAGGCATCGGTGAGGAACTTGCGCCAGGATTCGGTCTGTTCACCGGATCCCATGGGACCTTCACCCTCCAGCCCGGAAAACATCTGCGCCAGGACGGTGGACAGGAAGACCTGCTCAAACTCCTGAGAGGCTCCCTTTGCCTTCTGCTGCGCGGGAGTGAGGTTCTTGGAGACTGGCAGTGCTCCAAAGATGTCTGTCGGTCCGCTTCCCGGCAGCATCGCCATCACATCACCTCGATCTCGGCCTGAAGGGCACCGGCGGCTTTGATAGCCTGGAGAATGCCGATCAGGTCACGCGGGCTGATGCCGAGCGAATTCAGTCCGTCGACGAGCTGCTGCAGGGTGATGCCCTGCTTGACGACCGCGAGCTGCCGGGCGTCCTCCTGCACTGTGATCGTGGTGTTGGGCACCACCACCGTCGTGCCATCGGAGAAGGGTTCGGGTTGGCTGACCTGCGGCTGCTCGCTGATGGTGACGGTGAGGTTGCCCTGGGCCACCGCGACGGTGGAGACGCGGACGTCGCGCCCCATGACGATGATGCCGGAGCGCTCGTCGATAACGATCTTGGCGGGAATATCGGGAACCACACGCAATTGCTCAATCTCGGTGAGCAGCTGAATGATGTTGCCTTCATATTTCGGGGGCAGGGTCAGTTGCAGCGTGCCGGGGTCCACGGGCTCGGCGGCGCCGGAGCCGACGTAGTCATTGATGGCGGCGGCCATCCGGCGCGCTGTGGTGAAATCGGGATTGCGCAGCGAAAGCCGCACCGATGTCATCCGGCCGAGCGAGAAGTCGATCTCGCGCTCCACCAAGCCACCGTTTGAGATGCGCCCGGCGGTCGGCACACCGCGCACGATGGTGGCGGCACTGCCCTCCGCGTTGAAGCCAATCACCGCCACCGGCCCCTGCGCCACCGAATAGACCTCGCCATTGGCGCCCATAAGAGGGGTGACCAACAGGCTGCCGCCCTGAAGGCTGGTTGCGTCACCAAGCGCGGAGACGGTCACATCGATGCGGGTGCCCTGGGTCGCGAAGGGGGGCAGGTTCGCCGTGACCATGACTGCGGCGACATTCTTCGTGCGCAAGGTCGCGCCGCGGGTATTGACGCCGAGCCGCTCCAGCATGGAGGTCAGGCTTTGCCGCGTGAAGGGCGAGGCATTGAGGCTGTCGCCGGTGCCGTTGAGGCCAACGACCAGTCCATAGCCTATCAGCTGGTTCTCGCGGACGCCCTCGACATCAATGAGATCCTTGATGCGCGACGCTTCCACACCTGGATTTCCTCCGCCGAAGGGGGCGTAGGGGCTTTCCAGCTTGGCGATGAAGGGCGCGCTGCCGGGCGTCAGCCCCGCAAGCGTTTCTTCCCTGCCGCCATAGGTAGGTGGCTTGGGACCGCCCAGCGGCGGCTGAGACGGCGCCGAGGCGCCGGGACCGCGATAGTTCTCGCTCGGGCCGTCGGCAAGCGCCGGCACGCTGGCGGTGGCCAGCGCGATATTGGCAATGACGACAATGATCTTGTGATAGGCAAAACGCATCAGGATCCAACTCCCCTTGGCTCCAGCCTTGGTATATGCAGGGACCGTGCCGGTTTGACTGTCCTAACTAACTTGCTGGTTTTACTTTTAAATTTCTGACGGGCAGATCGGCGGCGGCCACCTGCGGGCGGACAGGACTGCCGGTTGCCCGGCAGGATTTGCCGATGTTAATGGGTGGTTAACGGCTATCGCCCAGCCTCCCATCGAGAAAGACGCGGTCAGCACCCATGCGAATCACTGGACCTCAACGCCCCAACACTGCCGGTGCCGGCAACGGCCCGCGCAAAACCGCTTCGGGGTCGGGCTTCTCTCTGCCTGACGCGGAGGGTGTGCGTTCGGCGGGAGGGGCGGGGGCACCGCGGGCGATCGCCGATGTATCCTCTCTTCTGGCTTTGCAGATGGTAGATACGGCCGATCCGGTGCAGCAGCGCAAGGGCCGCATGGTCAGACGGGGGCGCCGGCTTCTTGATGCGCTCGATGGATTGAAGGTCGCGCTGCTGGACGGCCAGGTGGATGTGGGGCGTCTCGCCGATCTACAGGCGGCCGTTGATGAGGCGCGGGAGGGCACGGACGACCCCACACTTGAGGCGCTGCTGGATGCAGTCGAGCTGCGCGCCCGTGTGGAACTGGCGAAACTTCAACAGGCGGCATCCAGATAAGGCCAAGTGTTTGCAGTGACTTAGGGTGCTTCAATTAATTCTGATTTGAACCCGGCTGCG
The DNA here is from genome assembly GCF_014635245.1 of Agaricicola taiwanensis. GTDB lineage: Bacteria > Pseudomonadota > Alphaproteobacteria > Rhizobiales > Methylopilaceae > Agaricicola > Agaricicola taiwanensis. The sequence goes on from NZ_BMCP01000002.1 coordinate 265,301, forward strand.
TCCCGCGCTGAGATATTATCGTAAAGATTGTGCAGTTAATGATCGCTGGATATATATCCGCCAATCGAATGGGGCCGCTGGTGACTGTCGTATTCGGTCCCATGGTGTGCCGTGACAAGCGGGTGAGCATGACGGACGTTATTGATCAAGAGTATCATCCCAGCGAGGATGAGCCTTTCATGAATGAGCGTCAGCGTGAATATTTTCGCGCCAAGCTCCTCCAGTGGAAAGAGGACATCCTGCGCGAGAGCCGGGAGACGCTTGAGCATCTGCAGGACGAAAATCAGAATCATCCCGATCTTGTGGATCGGGCTTCGTCAGAAACCGACCGGGCCATCGAGCTTCGGGCTCGTGATCGGCAACGCAAACTGATCTCCAAGATCGACGCCGCCATCAAGCGGATCGACGACGGCAGCTACGGCTATTGCGAGGAGACGGGTGAACCCATCTCCCTTAAGCGGCTGGATGCCCGCCCCATCGCGACGCTGTCGATCGAGGCGCAGGAACGCCACGAACGTCGCGAGCGCGTTTATCGGGACGAGTGACCCATAAAAAAGGCGACCCACGGGCCGCCTTTTTCGTATTGGAGAGGAAGGTCAGACTGCCGCGCGCTTGTCCTTGATCGCCAAGCGCGCCAGAAGGTAGTCGACCTCCGCTCGCCCGGCCGCGCTGAGAGACGAGCCGGGCTTGCGCTGTGCGTCGTGGGCAATGATGCCGCGCTTGGCCATGACATACTTCCGGACTGCCAGGCCCACGCCCTGCTGCTGCTCGTAGCGCGCCAGCGGCAGATGGGCATCGAAGAGGTCATGGGCATCTTCGCGGCGCCCTTCCTTGGACAGCCGCACCACGTCGACCAGCATGTCGGGGAACGCATAGCCGGTCATGGCGCCATCCGCGCCGCGTTCCATCTCGAAATCCAGGAACAGGCCGCCGTTGCCGGTGAGAATGGAGATCGGACGCATGGAGCCGTCCTTCTCAAAGCCGCGCAAGGTTGAAATCTTCTCCAGGCCCGGCCAGTCCTCATGCTTCAGCATCACACAGGAGGGCAGGTCCTGGATGATCCGGCGGATGACGCCGGGTGTCATTTGCACCGACAGCGTGAGTGGGTAGTCCTGCAGTACCCACGGGATGTCGGAGCCAATGGCCTCAATGGCCTGTTTGAAATAGGTGACGATCTGATCGTCGGTGCGCAGCGAGGGGATGGGGGCGATCATGACGCCTGCGGCGCCCGCATCCATGGCCTTGCGGGCCAGGCTGCGCATGGCGGCGAAGCCCGGAGCGGAAACCCCAACCACCACCTGGAGCTTGTCGGCGCGCTTGATGACCTGGGACGCAACGGCGATGGCTTCGTCGGCGTCCAGCTTCGGCGCCTCGCCCATGATGCCGAGTACGGTGATGCCGCTGCAGCCAACCTCGGTGTAGAAGTCGCACATGCTGTCGACCGACTTCACGTCAATTCCGCCTTCGGGGTCGAAGGGCGTTGGTGCGATGGCAAAGGTGCCTTCGGCTTTGTTGGTCAGTTGCATCAGATGGGCGTCCTGGGTCAATGAGGGGGGGGGCGGAGCGGGGATAGCCGTCCACGAGAAATGATTGTGTACAATGCGTGGGTGGGGCTGTCAAACCAACGACCCCCGGCCGTTCTTGCAAAAATTCTGATTTCTGAGCATAGAACTTCTAGAAGATGCTTCTCTGCGATGGTGCTTGCTCTGACGGGTCTCACCGCTGTTTTCAAGCTCTTTTCATAGACATCTCACCCAGATTGTGTTTTTTTTGTTCTTATCGGTGAGGATGGTGTGATGCTGGCAGTGATGGGATGTGGCGAGGTTGGGCTGCTTTACGCGCGTGCCCTTCGGCAGGCGGGCCAAGCGATCACGCTTTGTGACCCGAAGCCGAGGGAGGAGGTCAAGCTTTGGGCCGCCAGGGAAGGGATTGCTCTCCATCCGTCCTCCGGTTCCTGGCTTGCTGACGCTGATGTGGTGGTGTCCTGCGTCGTCGGTAGCCTTTCGCTTGCGGTCGCAAGGCGCGGCTTCCGCGATATGCGCTCGGACACCCTTTTCATCGATATGACCACCAGTGATCCGGACGAGATCAGAGCCGCCGCGGCTGAGGCCGCTGCCGCCGACATCCTCTATGCTGATGTGGCCATCATGGGGGCTGTGGCGCTATCAGGCGCCCGGACCCATCTCCTCGTGGCCGGGACGGGAGCTCCAGCGGCAACAAGGCTTTTCGGCGCCATCGATGCGCCCATTCGCGCCATCACGGCCGGTGCGGGAGATGCTGCCGCGCTGAAGCTCCTCCGCAGCGTCTTTACCAAAGGACTCGAGGCTCTGGCCATTGAAACATTTCTGGCCGCGGAACGGCAGAATGTGACGGATGCGCTTTATGACGTGCTTGGCGATATCGACCGAAATCCACTTCGGAACACGCTTGAAGTGCTTATTCGCACCCATGTCATCCACGCAGCCCGGCGCCTGAACGAGGTGGAGGAGGCGGAGCGGCAGTTGCGCAAGGCGGGGCTGCCGGCGGACGTCCTGCCTGGGGTGCGTGCCCGCTTTGAGCGCACCAGCGCCTCTTTGGCCCGGCGGCCGTCGATCGACAGGATACCATCCATCGGCGAGGCCTTTGCCTGGCTGGACGAGGATGCGCGTGCTTCATCCGGAGCCATGGTGTCATGACCCGCGTTCTCGCAGAAAGAGACGATGAGGGGGCGGCGATGCCTTTGCGGCCGGGCGGATCCGCCACGGATCACGTCTACGATACGCTGCGCCGGCAGATCATGGCGGGGCGCTACGCGCCAGGCGTGCAGCTGAAGGAAGAGCAGATCGCCGAAAGCCTGTCCGTCAGCCGCACCCCGGTGCGTGCCGCGCTCCAGCGTCTCGTCGGTGACGGGCTGCTGCGCTCGGCGACGAACCGCGGCGTTTTCGTTGCTGAATGGACGCGCTGGGACATCGAGGATGTGTTCGAACTGCGACTGGCCCTGGAACCGTTAGCAGCTGGCCTCGCGGCGCAGCGCGCGACAGAAGAGCAGATCGCCGAGATGACCGCGCTGACCGACCGGATGGACGATCTCGCCGACGAGACCTTCCGTGAGCGCCTCCAGGATATCCAGAACGCGAACCATGCCTTTCATGATCTGGTGATCCAGGCGGCGGGCTCGCCGCGGTTGGCTCAATTCGCGCTGAGCCTGACCGGCATGCCCATGATCGTCGGCACGTTCCATTTCTATGACTACATGGACATGCGGGGCAGTGTTCAGCATCACCGTGAACTGATCGAGGCCATCAAGGCCAAGGATCGGTATTTCGCCGCCCAGGTCATGGCGGTCCACCTCAGGGTCACCCACGAGATCTTCAAGAAAAACCAGACTTCGGCCCAGGAATGAGCGCGGCCTCCAGGGGGGAGCCTGGAGGCCGCATCGCGCCGTCTCCCGGGGGAGCGGGACTGTGACGGCGGAAGAGAGAACCTTAGAAGGGCAGGAGAATATCCAGGACCTGCTGACCGTAGCGGGGCTGCTGGACGTCGGTGATCTGGCCGCGGCCGCCGTAGGCGATACGAGCTTCGGCGATCTTGGTGCTGTCGATCTGGTTGGAGCTGTCGATGTCTTCAGGACGCACGATACCCGCCACGATCAGCTCACGGATCTCGAAGTTGACACGGATCTCCTGGCGGCCTTCGACCACAAGGTTTCCATTGGGCAGGATCTGCGTCACGACGGCCGCGACGTTGGTCACCAGCCGCTCCGAGCGCTCAACGGAGCCGGCGCCGGAGCTGGAGGACGTTGATCCGGCGCGAACGAGATTCTCGTTGTCGACCGCCTCGGGAAGCACCTTGTTGAGAGCCTGCTCGTATCCGAACAGGTTGTTGAGGCCGAGGCCTTCGCTGTTGGTGCGGGTACGCTCCGTCTCGTTCTCAAACTCCGCCCTGTCGGAGACCTGGACCTTCACGGTGAGGATGTCGCCGACCTTTTGCGCACGCTGATCCTTGAAGAAGCCGCGTGAGCCTGTCTGCCAGAGCGAGTTGGCCTGATAGGTTGCGACTTCCGGGTCAGGCATGGGCATGCGTACCGGGCGATAACCGGGCTGTGCCGTGGGATCCTCGATGGCGGCGAGGGCTGGAGGCTGGCCGACCTGCTTCAGGCGATCAGCGGCGCCGCAGTTGGCGACCAAAAGGGCCAGACCAGCAGAAAGACAGGCTCTGGAGAGACTATAGGGGGTCATACTCGATACTCCTCAACGCGCGGACATGGCGACGGCATGGCCTGTCGCAACCGTGACCTGGCCGGCACCGGTGACGGTGCCATCGATCACGCGCTTGGATTGTTTGTTCATGACGGAAACACGTGCTCCATGCGAGCCGGAGGCCAACGCCTCGCCGCGCACGGTCAGCGTCATACCGGGAATGGCATGGATGATGGTGACGGCGCTGCCGCGCTCGACCAGAGTGGGCTTCTCCAGGTCTCCGGCTTTCACCGGCTCATCGGCGCGCAGAGCACGGCCCGCCACCATGCCGACGGCATCGGCAAGGCTGGTCAGCATACCGCCGGTGACCGAGCGGCGCGGCAGGCGGGTCAGGGTGAGGTCGTCGGTGCCGAGCATCTTCTTGCGGGCGATGGCCCGCGTCGGAACAACCACCTCGACGCCATCGAACGCGTTCCCGATCACAGTTTTGCGTGCGGCAGGACCTGCGGGATCACCGAGGGTGATCTCCGCTTCGAAATGGCCGTTCTGCTCTGACCAGCTGATCACGCGGGCTTTGAGCTGCGCGTCCCGCGCGGCGTTTGCCGTGATCAAAGGGTCGCGGTCGAAGGCGATATCGATGTTCTCAGGTGCCGGGCTGCGGCTGTGCTCGGCGAGGGCAAGCCGAATCGCCGCTTCGATTTCGGTCTGGCCGGCGGCGCGGCCGACGCGTGTCACCGAAACCTCGGTGATGCTGCCGGCCATGATGCCGCCGAGACCGGCCTTTTCGGCGGCCGCGATAACGGCGGCGGCGGTGAGAGTGCCCGTCAGGCCGTGACCGGGCGCGCGAAAGATGGGCTTGTCGGAAAGGGCGCCGGCGTCGCTGACAAGATCTCCCAGGAGAACGATCTCGCGGGAGACGGTTACGTCGGAACGAAGTGCGGGCGCGGCCTTGGCGGCGCCGACAAATGCGCTGAAGGCGGCGATGCCGAGAACGAAAGCGACCACGAGGCGAATCGGATGCGTCATCATCGTCACCTGAGGTTGGAGGTTGCTTCGAGCATCTGGTCTGCGGCGGAGACCACCCGGGCGTTCATCTCGTAGGCGCGCTGCGCTGAGATGAGGTCCGAGATTTCCGTCACCGCGTTGACGTTGGCCTCTTCCAGGTGCCCCTGAAGCAGGGTTCCGAAGCCTTCCTGGCCAGCAACGCCGGCAATCTCCGGCCCGCTGGCGCCGGTTTCGCGGTAGAGGTTATCGCCGATGCTCTCGAGGCCCGACCTGTTGATGAAGCGGGCCATCTGAAGCTGGCCCAGTTCCTGAGGCTCGGCCTGGCCGGGCAGCTTCACTTCCACCGTGCCCTCGGCGTTGATGGAGATGCCGCTGGCATCCTCGGGAACCACGATACCCGGATCGACGATGTAGCCGTCGACGGTAACGATCTGGCCCTCCGCATCGAGCTCAAATGAGCCGTCGCGTGTGTAGGAGGTGGTTCCGTCGGGCATCTGGATGCGAAAGAAGCCGTCGCCCCGGATGGCGAGGTCGTACTCCTTTTCCGTCGGCGTGACATTGCCCTGTGTGAAGATCCGCGGCGTGGCCACGGTCCGGACACCGGAGCCGATCTCGACACCGGCCGGGACGATCGTTCCCGTCTCGGAGGTGGCGGTGCCGGCGCGCCGATTGATCTGGTAGAGCATGTCCTGAAAGCCGACGCGCTGCCGCTTGTAGGCGGTGGTGCGCATGTTGGCGATGTTGTTGGAGATGGTCTCGACGTTCAGTTCCTGAGCCATCATGCCGGTGGCTGCGGTGTAGAGCGCGCGCATGGTCTGGTCCCCTTAGGCCGGAATGTCGGACAGGCGTTCGATCGCGGTGGAGCGCATCTGTTCGCTGCGCTGCATGAGGCTCGAAATCGACTGATAGCTGCGGGTGAGTTCCATCATCCGCGAGATCTCCAGAACCGGTTCGACATTGGATTTCTCCAAGGCGCCCTGTTCCAGCCGCACTTCGCCGGCGCCCATCTCCGCGACGGGGGTGGGCGACTGGAAGAGATTGCTTCCGTCCGAGGTGAGGTTCTGGGGGTTCGGCACGTCGACCAGGCGGATGCGGCCGCGAGCACCGGCGTTGGTGGTGATGGTTCCGTCGGCGCCGATGGAAAGGTCTGTTTCGTTCTCGGCGAGCTGGAGGACACCCTCGGTCGTCATCACCGGAGCGCCGGACGCGGTCACCAACTGCCCTGCGGTGTTGACCTGAAAGCTACCGTCGCGAGTGTAGCGTTCGCCCTGCGGCGTATCGATGACGAAAAAGCCCGAGCCGTTGATGGCCATATCCAGCGGATTGTCCGTCACCTGCATCGGGCCGGTCTTGAAGTCCTGCCAGGTGCCGCGGTCCTGCACATAGGACAGGCGCCGGTCAGATCTCGGAAAATCATCGGAGCGAGCAACAGGCATGACGTATTCCTGGAACGCCATGCGCTGCGACTTGTAGCCGTTGGTCCCGATATTCGCGATGTTATTGGCCACCACGTCCAGCTCGCGCCGGAGCGCGGCTTGGCGGGACAGCCCGATCAGCAATGAATTGTCCATGCGACCGCTTCCCCTCGGTCGTTTACCATATGGCTGCCCCGGTCCTTCCCCGACCGCGACGCCGCAAATTGCAATGCACTGAGCGTGCCAAAGCGGAAATGTGTTGGTTTCTGAGCCGTTAACGAAAGTCCGGACAATTTTAGCGGTCGGCGTAATTTTCCGTTGAGGAAAGAACGGCCCGGCAAAAGTTGCCGCCAAAGGTTGTCCGAAAAGGAAGCGTTAACCTTTCTTTCGTTACTATTAAGCATCGCAAAAAGGGGGCGGCTGGAAGGCCGTTCGGGATGCCATGGCGAACGTCGCCGATGCTGCTACGGATGTGGAAGTCGCCGGTAAAGATTCGGCGAAGCCTGCCGGCAAGAAGAAAAAGCTGATGATGATCGGCGGGGCGATTGCTGTCCTCGCCGCGGCGGCGGGCGGCGGCTACTTCTTTTTGACCGGCGGCGAGAATGCCCACGAAGGTGAAGCGGTTGTGGCTGAAAAGCCGCCGATCTTCATCGACCTGCCGGACATGATGGTCAACCTCGCGGTTCCGGCTGATCGCCCGCAATATCTTAAACTGAAGATCGCGCTGGAAGTCTCCGACGAGCGGCTGGTGGAGCGGATCAACCCCATGATGCCGCGCGTGCTCGATGCATTCCAGGTGCATCTGCGCGAGATGCGTCCCGCCGATCTCGATGGTTCGGCCGGCCTTTACCGCCTGAAGGAAGAGCTTCTTCGGCGCATCAATGCCGCGGTCTATCCAGGCAAGGTCGAAGCGATTCTCTTCAAAGAAGTTCTGGTGCAGTGAGCGCGATCATGGGGCCGGAAGAGGAAAATCTCGATCAGGACGCAATGGCCGCCGAATGGATGGCCTCGCTCGAGGGTGGAGACGGCGGTGATGAGATGTCGCCGGAATGGTCGGCCGCGCTGGGCAGCGAGGGTGCGGCAACCTCCGTCGCCGGTCGTGGCGGTGCTGACCGCATCCTGGGCCAGGAGGAAATCGACAGCCTTCTGGGCTTCTCCTTCGACGAGCTCTCCCTCAGCCAGCATTCGGGCATTCGCGCCATCATCGATTCGGCGATGGTGTCCTACGAGCGTCTGCCGATGCTCGAAATCGTGTTCGACCGCATGGTGCGGCTGCTCACGACCTCATTGCGCAATTTCACCTCCGACAACGTCGAAGTCTCCCTGGAAAGCATCACCTCGGTCCGTTTCGGCGACTATCTCAACTCGATCCCGCTGCCCGCGATCCTTTCGGTGATCAAGGCGGAGGAGTGGGACAACTATGGGATCGTCACCGTCAACTCGAGCCTGATCTATTCCATTATCGATGTGCTGCTCGGCGGGCGCCGCGGCGTTTCCTCCGTCAAGGTCGAAGGGCGGCCCTACAGCACCATCGAGACGAACCTGGTGCGCCGGCTGCTTGAGATCGTGCTTTCCGATGCCGAGCAGGCCTTCAAGCCGCTGTCGCCGGTGACCTTCAATATCGACCGCATGGAAACCAATCCGCGCTTTGCCGCCATTGCCCGGCCGGCAAATGCCGCGATTCTGGTGCGGCTCCACATCGACATGGAAGACCGTGGCGGTGCATTCGAGTTCCTGTTGCCCTATGCCACCATCGAGCCGATCCGAGACGTCCTCCTGCAGGGCTTCATGGGCGAAAAGTTCGGCCGGGACGCGACCTGGGAGGGCCATCTCGCCACCGAGATCTGGTCCGCCGAACTTGATCTCGATGTGATCCTCTACGAACGGCAGATCCCGCTGCGCCGCATCATGGAACTTAATGTCGGCGACACCCTGATGCTGGATATGGAGCCCGATGAATTGGTCGAGCTCCGCTGCGGAAATGTAACCCTGACCGAAGGGCGCATGGGCCGCTCGGGTGAGCAGGTCGCGCTGCAAATCGAGCGCGAACTGCGTCAGTCCAAAACCACGATGGCCATTTTTGACTCGGCGGATGCCCGCCAGGAGGTCGCCTGATGAACAATGGTTTCGCCCTGATGATCGAGGGCACGGTCGCGATTCTTCTGGTCACCACCATCGGCTACTGTTTCGTCCTCAATCGAAAGCTGGTGAGGCTCAGGACCGACGAGACCGCGCTGAGGGCAACGATCGCTGAACTGGTCACGGCAACCGATATCGCCGAACGCGCCATCGCCGGGTTCAAGGTCGCCATCCGCGACTGCGACGTGACCCTGGCTGAGCGGCTCCGTGTCGCGGAACGTGTCTCGGTGGATATGGCCGATCAGATCGCTTCGGGACAGGATGTGCTGAAGCGGATCGCGATGATCACCGAAGCCGCGCGCCCGGCGTCGGTTGCCGAGGCTTTCGTGGCGGAAGATTGCGCGGACGATGCCGCGCCCGCCGTCGAGGCCCGTCCCGCACCTCAGCAGAGCAAGGCCGCCGCGGCGGCCCTGGCGGCCCAGGCGCTTGCGATGCGTGCCCGCGAGCGGCGCGCCGCCAGCGCCGCAGCCTGAACGGAGACGGCCGTGAGCGGCGTGCGCGTTCTGCCTCTTGTGGTTGCCTCGGCGCTCGCCGTGCTCACGCTTAAGGTCATTGGGGTCGCGAGCGGGGAAGGCTGGGCACTGCGGCTCGACAACAACGCCGCTGCCAGCCGTGGTCCGGATCTCACCTATCGCCCGGTTGCCTGGGCACATGACGCGCTTACCGTCGGTTCGGCTCAGGCCGGAGAGGGAAAGTCTGTCCTGAAGGATCCCGTCATCACCGGCTCGACCCCCACGCCCGAGGCGCCTGCTGAGGCGGCCGAGGCGACGACGCCGACGGAAGGCGCGGCTCCCTCCGCCGAAGCCGTGCCACCTTCAAACCCCTTGCAGAACAGTGATTCTCCCGACCGGACCACCCCAGGCGAGCGGGCTGTGCTGGAGCGCCTGACCGAGCGCCGCAACGAGCTGGAGGAGAAGGCCAAGGAAATCGAGATGCGGGACAGTCTCCTCAAGGCGGCTGAGAAGCGGATCGAAGCGCGCATCAAGGAACTGGAAGCCATCGAAGCCAGGATTGCCGCGACCAAGCCGGCCGACGCGGCCGAGGGTGAAGAGGCCGGAGGGGAGGACGAGGTCTCGCCCGCCAAGGTCAAGGATCTCGTCACCATGTACGAGAACATGCGCCCCAAGGATGCGGCCAAAATCTTCGACGAGCTCAATCTGCGGGTGCTGGTGGACGTCGTGAAGCAGATGAATCCGCGCAAGATGTCGGAGGTGCTGGCGAAGATGACACCTTCGGCGGCGCAACGGCTTACCGTGGAACTTGCAGGCAGCGGTCGAAGGCCGGCCGCGCCCACGGCCGCCGTGGAGACGCTGCCACAGATACCGGGAATTCCCACGCAGCCTTAATGAAAATATTGCCCGGACCTTAACCGGCCCGTTCTACCCCTTGTGAAGCGCCTTGAGACGTCAGGAGACCAGCGCCGTGCCGACCATCATGTCCGCACAGTTGAGGAAGTGGAAGCCGGGGGAGTGGCTCCTTGCGGCCCTGACGCTGCTGTTCGCCTTCACCGTCACGACGGCTGCGGCCTCTGAAGCCACGGTGGAGGCGAAAGAGGAAAGCGGCTTCGGCCGTGTCATCATGAGCTTCGACATGCTGCCGGCTTTCGATGCCCGCATTACGACGGGTGTGCTGGTGGTGACCTTCGCTGATTCCATCGAGGTGTCACTGGATGCCGTTGTCGCCGGCATGCCGAACTATGTCACGGCCGCGCGGCGCGATCCGGATGGCAAAGCAGTGCGCATGGCGCTGACCCGCCCCCTGACCGTCAACACGATGCAGGCGGGGGAGAAGCTCTTCATCGATTTTCTCCCTGCCGGCTGGAGCGGTTATCCGCCGGGCCTGCCGCGCGAGGTGATCGCGGATCTGAACAAGAAAGCGCGCGAGGCACGTCAGGCGGCAGCCGACATCCGCCGGTTGAAGCAGCGCGACTATCAGCCGTTGACGGTGCAGGTCGGGACCAACCCGACTTTCACCCGTCTCATGTTCACTACCGATCCCGCCGTGAAGGTCACCCATGACAGGTCCGGCGAGAAGGTGGTGCTGAACTTCGATGTGCCGGTTGAATTCGACGCGCGCGAGGCTCTCGGGCAAATGCCTGAGGAGGTAAAGAACCTCGCCAGCCGGACGACGGCGGATGGGCTCGTGATCAGCTTCGACCTCGATCCCACCTACGATCTTCGCGCCTTTCGCGAAGACAGCAGTTATGTGCTGGATCTGGTGCCGCCGGATTCCAGCTCACAGGCTCCGGCACCTCTTGCGGTCTCCGCCCTGCCGCAGGATGCAGCCGTGCCTCCCGCCGCTCCGGGCTTGACATCTGCCCCTGCCGCGGAGAGGTCGCCCCCAATCGCCACTCAGGGAGCCCCTGCGGTGCCCATGCCGGTGGCTCGACCCGCGCAGCGGGCGTCAGCGCCGGCGTCACAGGAGACGGCACCTGAACCTGCGGCTCAAGCCGCCGCGCCGGAGCCCGAAACCACCGAAGCGGCAAAGCCGCCGGCCGCCCAGGCACCCCGGGAGGAGCCGGTGGCTGCCGTCGAGGCGCCCGCGATGGTTGCGGAGGAGAACAAGGAGGCGACGGACAAACCGGCCGTGCCGTCCGTTTCGGTTGAGGCCGCACCACCGGCCGCGGCGACACCTTCCGTGCGCCGTGTTCGCGACGCGCTGGAGATCGTTCTGCCGTTCCCGCAGCGTCCAGCAGCGGCGGTCTTCATGCGCGACAGCACACTCTGGATGGTGTTCGACAGCAATCACGCCTTCGATCTTGGCTTTCTGCTCGATGACAGCAGCGGCCTCATCAGCAATGTCGAACAGTCGGCCACCGGAGGAACCCAGATCGCGCGTCTGACCGTGACGGAACCGCGCCTGATCTCGGTGATCCCGGAAGGCGACACATGGGTGGTCGCTCTGGGTGAGACGGTGGTCGATCCCTCGCGCCCGATTTATCTCAGCCCCGGTTTTGCCGCTGATGGGCGCGCTTCGGTGCGGACCACCCTGGAGGGCATGGGGGGCGTGCGCTGGCTGGAGGACCCGATCGTCGGGGATCGACTGGCGGTCCTGACGTTGCAAGGTCCGGGGCGTGGCATCGTGCGCCCGCAGAACTTCGTGGAGTTCCGGGCCCTTGCCACCGCGCACGGCGTGGCAATCCAGCCTATGGCCGATGATGTAACCGTGACGGCCGGTCTCGCCGACCTCACCATCACCCGGGACGGCGGTCTTACTCTTTCGAGCTGGGACAGCCCCACTCGGGAACAGCCGGTCCCCTATGTCAGCCGGGCTCCGGAATTGAACGCGGGGCCCTTTCAGGCGGCCTCCTGGGAGGCGGCACGGAAACGACCCTATCGCGAAGGGGCTGCCGAAGCGATGCGCGTTGCCGCCTCCGCCGGCCCCAGCGAGCAGGCGGCGGCGCGCCTGGCGCTGGCGCGCTTCGAATTCGCCCATGGCAACGCGGCCGAGGCGAAGGCGGTGCTGGAGGTGATGCGCGACGGCAAGGAAGAACCCGATGAGCGAGCCGACACCAGCCTGATGTATGCCGCCGCCCTGATCGAGCTCGGGCGCAATGAGGAAGGCCTCAAGATCCTCGACCGGGGCGGCATCGCCGATCTCAGGCAGGCGCAGCTGTGGCGTTCGGTGGCCGAGGCCGGGCTTGGCCGCCTGTCGCGCTCACGGGAGGCCTATAGGAAGGGCGAGCCGGCGCTGAGCGCCATGCCAACAGATCTCCAGGTCCGTTTCCGTGAAACCGCGGCACGGATCGCCATCGATGCACGCGATTATTCCACCGCGGCCATCGAGCTCGACGCCATCGATGCGCTCAACCCGGCCGACGGCGGTTTCGGCCGCGCGCTGTTGCGGGCACGCATTGCCGATGGTCTCGGCCAGGCGGGGCTGGCCTTGGAAAGCTACCGCGCCGTCCAGGGCGGTGACGATGAGATCGCCGCGGCGGAAGCACGCTACCGTGCAACCAAGCTGCGCATTGATCGCGGCGAGATCAGCCAGGCGGACGCCATACGTGAGCTTGAGCTGATGTCCGTGGCGTGGCGCGGCGATGTCGTCGAGGCAGAGGTGCTGGCGAGCCTTGGTGAGCTCTATACGGCAGAAAATCGCTGGCGCGATGCCTTCGGCGTTATGCGGACCGCCATCAATGTGCATCCGGATGCGGAGATCACCCGCAACCTGCAGCAGACGATGTCCGATCGCTTTGCCGGCATCTTTTTGGGCGACGCCAGCCGTATAGACACTCTGGATGCGCTGGCGCTGTTCCTGGATTTCAAGGAGCTGACGCCTCCAGGCCGCCGGGGCGACGAGATCATCCGCCGTCTTGCCGACCGCATGGTGGATGTCGACCTTCTGACGGAGGCGGCCGACCTTCTGGAATATCAGATCAACAATCGTCTGGCGGGGGCGGCCAAGGCGCAGGTCGGCGCAAGGGCCGCCGTGGTGCATCTTCTGAACCAGAAGCCGGCGCGGGCCTATCGGGTTCTCCAGGCGACGCGGCTTGCCGGTCTGCCTTCGGAACTGCGCCGCAGCCGCATGCTCCTGGAGGCCAAGGCGCTGGCCGAGATCGGGCGCGGGGATGTGGCTGTCGAGCTCGTGGATACGCTTGATGGCAACGATGCTCTTCTGATGAAGGCCGATATCCTATGGCGCGGCCGCAAGTGGCAGGAGGCGGGCGAGGCCCTGGAGCTTCTGGTCGGCACCCGCTGGCGCGACAATACCCCACTGACGGACGAGGAGCGCATGCAGGTGCTGCGCTCGGGTATCGCCTATGCCATGTCAGAGGATTCGCTGGGCCTGGAGCGGCTGCGCGTCAAGTTCGCCGCGCTGATGGCCAACAGCCCTGATGGCAGAGCCTTCGACACCATCACGGCGCCCATTGAGGCCCGTGGCGCCGCCTTTACCGAGATCGCGCGTGCGATCGCCGCGACCGATACCTTCACGGCCTTTCTGGAGGAATACCGCAAGCGTCATCCCGATGAGGCCGGCCCTGTGCCCTCGGTGGCGCCATCGCCTCAGCCTCAGCCGCTGCCGGAAGCCATGGACACAACGCCTGCTCCGGAGACCGAGCAAACCGCGGCACGCTCCTAGCCGCCCGATTCCGGGGCAGATCAACAGCTTAGACGGCGCTTCTGCCAGTCGGATTCATCGGTGGAGAGCCTCTGCGGCGGTTCTTATTGGCCGCCGAAGCTTTCCACCAGGCTGCCCGCGACCAGATACCAGCCGTCCACCAGCACAAAAAAGATGAGCTTGAAGGGCAGGGAAACCAGCACCGGCGGCAGCATCATCATGCCCATGGACATCAGCACAGAGGCCACCACGAGGTCGATGACAAGGAAGGGCACAAACAAGAGAAAGCCAATCTCGAAGGCGCGCCTCAGTTCCGAGATCATGAAGGCCGGCACTAGAATGCGCAGCTCCGTCGCCTCGGGTGTTTCCGGCGGCGGCTGATTGGCCAGGTCGAGAAAGAGGCCGAGATCCTTCTCGCGCACATGGCGCATCATGAAGGCATGGAACGGCGCAGAGCCGCGATTGAAGGCTTCCTGGCCGTCGATCTCATTGGCAAGCAGCGGCACCACGCCGGCCTGATAGGCGGTCTGGAACGTTGGTCCCATGACAAAGGCCGTCAGGAACAGCGAGAGTGCGATGATCACGGCATTGGGCGGCGCCGTCTGGGCGCCGATGGCGGTGCGCAGCAGCGACAGGACGATGACGATGCGGGTGAAGGAGGTCACCATCACCAGGATCGACGGGGCCAGGCTGAGGACCGTGATGAGGGCGACGAACTGCAGCGCGCGCTGCGTCACGCCGGTGTCGCCCCCGGCTCCACCACCGAGGTCGATCGTGATGCCCTGGGCGTGAACCTCGGGTGCGAGGAGGAGGCCGGCGATGAGAACGGCGGCGCTGAACGCCACCGGCCATCTCATGATTTGTTGCGGTCCGGTCCGCGGCCGAGAAGGCTGGCCATTTCCTCTTCGAGCGCGTCGAGCGGAGACTTCGCGGGCTCAGGTTTGGCGGGCTCGGGCTTCGCAGGTTCGGGTTTGGTCGGTTCCGGCTTGGGCGCGTCCGGCTTTCCTGCCGCGGGAGCGGAAGACGGCTCCTCGGGGTTGGCCGGAGGTTGTGCCGATTCCGTGGAAGGAGCGGACTTGTTCTCCACCGCCGGCGGTTCGGGGGCAGGCTGCGAGGAGGGCAATGAAAAGGCGCGCGCTGCGGGGCCGGACGACGGGCGGGTGATGGAGACAACGGGCTGCGCCGGGGGCGGCGGGCTTGAGGGCGCCGCTGATGAGGGCGTCGGAGTAGGTACGATCACAGGCTTTGTAGTCGGCCCGTCGCCGCCTTCGAACTTGAGCGTCTCTTCTAGGCTTGCAGCGAAATCCGGAAAATCGGCGGAACCGGATGCGGGTGCCGGCACCGGTGTGGAAGGTGCAGGCGGAGGTGTGCGGTTGCTTGAGGCAGAATCCGCGGCGGACGGAGGGTTGAAGCCGCCATGAACAGGTGCCGCGGGCCCCGAAAGAGGGGCTGCGGGTTTCGCAGCGCCCGGCGCGGACGGCTGCGACAGGGGGGTGACCGGAGCCGGACGCTCGCTCGGAGCCGGCGGCGCGTAGGGGCGAGGCTGTTCGCCGTTCGAGGCTCCCGAAGTCTGTGCGGAAGCTCCTGAGGCTTGTGCAGAGAAGGTCGTGCCCCCGGCCGATGGCATGGCTGGACGGGCGGGCGCCGGGCGTGGCGCGGAAGCCAGCGGACGCTGGCCGGCTGCGGTGCCGGGTGCCGGGACTGGCGGGCGAGGGGCGGCCGGCGGAGGCGCCGCGGGGCGCTGGGGTGCGGCTGCCTGGGAAGCGGGCTGTGGCTGCCCTGGAGGCGCGGCTTCCGGCCGGCGCTGCGGCGGACGGCCTGCACTCTGAGCGTGGCGCACGATGCCGCTCTCGACCACGACATCATTGGGCCCGCCGATCATCAGCAGATGTTCGACATTGTCGCGACGAATCAGGACGAGCCGGCGGCGTGTGTCCACGGCCTGCACATCCAGCACGCCGAGACGCGGCTGCCGGGCGCGGCCGTTGGTCATGCTCTTCAGCAGTCTGGCGCCGGAAAAGCGTCGGATGATCCAGGCCGCCAGGGCGATCAGCACAAGGACGATGATAAAGGCGACCGCGAAGCGGATGGGCAGAGGCATGTCACTGCCGAGGATCTGGTCCATGAATCCCATGATCTGCCTGTTCCTTCTGTACGCTGCCGCTAACTCTAGGTCCTTCAGCGACCGGCTGCCGGCTGTATAAAGATTAACCGTAGCGGCAGGATTTGCCGGTGGCGATCTAACAGACGATTAACAGCCTTGCCGCGTGCAGGCAATTTTCCGCGTAACCTGCACCGCCGCTGATTGCAAGCTGCGAGGGCCATTAACCCACGGTTAACCATAAAGGGGGCAGTTTTTGCCTAGTACCTTTAACAAGATGGGCGCACCCGATATGGCGATCGCCGGGCTGAATGTTCTCGGGTTCCTGAAGACCAAGATGATGTGGCATCAGGAACGCCAAAGGGTTCTGGCGCAGAACATCGCCAACGCCGATACCCCCGGCTACAGAGCGCATGATCTGCGCCAGCTGGAATTTACCCCAAGTCAGGTGCATCGTCCGAATCCCGTGCAGCTGGTTGCCACCGCGCCGGGACATCAGGGGTCATTGCCCGGTACCGCCTCCGCGAACGAGGATCGGGCCCACACCTTCGAGACGACGCCGGAAGGCAACAGCGTGGTGCTTGAGGAGGAGGTGCTGAAGGTCGGCCAGAACGCCATGGATCATCAGACCGCCGCTCAGCTCTACACCCGCAGCATCGGCATTCTGCGCCGCGCCATAGCGCGGCCTGCCTGAGGAGTGATCTGACATGGACTTCATGAAGACAATCGCCATTGCCGCCTCGGGTCTTAAGGCTCAATCCGGCCGCATGCGTGTCATCGCCGAAAATCTCGCCAATGCGGATTCGGTCGCCCCCCGGGCCGGCATGGAACCCTATCGGCGGCGGGTGCCCACCTTCGAAACCGAGCTTAACCGCCAGATCGGCTCCGAGGTGGTCAAGCTCGGCCGGATCGAAGAGGACACATCCCCGTTCGGCACCCGCTATGAGCCCGGCCATCCGGCGGCCGACGCGCGAGGCTACGTGCAGACGCC
The DNA here is from genome assembly GCF_014635245.1 of Agaricicola taiwanensis. GTDB lineage: Bacteria > Pseudomonadota > Alphaproteobacteria > Rhizobiales > Methylopilaceae > Agaricicola > Agaricicola taiwanensis. Next base: position 282,188 of record NZ_BMCP01000002.1, read on the forward strand.
CAACGTCAACTCCCTCATCGAGCAAATGGATTTCCGGCAGGCGCAGCGCAGCTATGAAGCCAACGTCGGCGTCGTCAGCGCCACGCGCCGGATGATCTCCCGCACCATCGATATCCTGCGCGGCTGAAAGGGCATTTCCTGATGACAACGAACCTTCTCGCCACCAATGCCTATGCCGCGCTCGGCCGCCTGACGCAGGGTGGCGGTGGCGGCGCCGCCGCCGCGGCCATTCCGGCACAGCCTACCGGCGGCAACTTTGCCGACATGGTGGAGGATGCGGTCAAGGCTGTCGCCGACAGCGGCCATGCCGCAGACGCCAAGACCGAATCGATGGTACAAGGCAAGGCGGATTTGGTGGATGTGGTGACAGCGGTTGCCGAGAGCGAACTGGCTCTCGAAACGCTGGTCAGCGTCCGCGACCGCATGATTTCCGCCTATGAGGAAATCATGCGCATGCCGATCTAAGGAGCTGCAGCATGACGGGCGCAGAGGTAATGGATGTCGGCCGTGATGCGATCGTGACGCTGCTGATCGTCTCCGCGCCGCTCCTGATCATCAGCCTCGTGGTCGGCGTGGTTATCGCGCTTTTCCAGGCCCTGACGCAGATCCAGGAAATGACTCTGGCCTTTGTGCCGAAGATCATCGCGGTCTTCGTGGCCATGATCGTTGCGCTCCCCTTCATGGGAGATGCCCTGGCCCAGCACATGGCACGGGTGATCCAGCGCGTCATCACCGGCTAGGCTTGAGCGCCCGTGACCGTCACCGTCCTGCCGGATATCGCCTCTGCCTTCATTCTCATCTTCGCGCGCATCGGCACCCTCGTCATGCTCCTGCCGGCGCTGGGCGAGCGTATGGTGCCGGTGCGTGTCCGGCTGTCGCTCGCGCTTCTGATGGCGCTGATCTTCTATCCCTTCGCGCGTCCGTTCTATCCCGACAATCTGAGCGACGCGCCGCAGATGATCATGCTGCTTGGCGGCGAGGTGCTGGTGGGCGTTCTCCTGGGCATCACAGGCCGCCTGCTGCTGTCCTGCCTGCAGACCGCCGGCACCGTCATCGCGCAGGTGCTGGGCCTTGGTTTCGTCACTCAGGTCGATCCAAGCCAGGGACAGCAGGGCGCGCTTGTCGGCAACTTCCTGACCATCCTCGGCATCACGCTGCTGTTCGCCACGGACATGCACCACATGTCCATTGCCGCGCTTGGCGACAGCTATCAGATTTTCCGCCCGGGCGATCTGCCCGATCTCGGTGACAGCGCGCGCTATGCCGTGCTGGTGGCGGCCGGCGCCTTCAAGATCGGCATCCAGCTTGCCGCGCCGATTCTCGTTCTCGGCCTGATCTTCAACGTGGGGCTCGGCCTGCTGGCACGCTTGATGCCCCAGATGCAGGTCTTCTTCATCGCCGTCCCGGCATCCATCATGCTTGGCTTTGCCCTCATGGCCGTGGTCCTCGCGACCATGATGGGCGTGTTCACGGACTACATCCGTGACGGCCTCGCCGAACTCGTCATGAGGTGAGCCCATGGCCGAGGGTGGTGACGATGATGCCGAGCGTACAGAAGAGCCTTCCCAAAAGAAGCTCGATGACGCGCGGAAAAAGGGCAATATCGCCAAGAGCCAGGAGATCAACACCTGGTTCATGCTGCTCGCGGGCGCCATGGCGTTGTCCATGTTCGGGGCAAACTCGTCCGCGGCGGTGGTCGGCTCCATGCGCGGGATCCTGGAACATGCCCACGACATCCGGCTCGACGGCGGCAGCATCATGCTGTTCGGGCAGGAGGTGTTCTACGCCGTCATGGGAGCGATCGCGCTGCCGCTCGCGCTCTTCATGTTGGCGGGCCTCGTCGGCAACATCATCCAGCACCCGCCGCTGTGGACCACCGAACCGCTGATGCCCAAATTCTCCAAGGTCTCACCGATCGCGGGGTTCGGCAGGATCTTTTCCAAGCAAAGCCTCGTCACATTTCTGAAGGGCCTGGTGAAGATCGGCATCGTCGGCGCGATCCTGATCGCCGTGGTGTGGCCCGAGCAGGACCGTTTCGCCCTGACGGTGCAGATGGACGTGATGGCGCTCGGTCCCTTTATCCTTGAAGAGACTATGAAGGTCTTGATCGCGACTGTGGCGGTGTTCGCCGTGCTCGCCGGCGCCGACTACGTCTACCAGCGCCAGACCTGGTACAACAAGCTGCGCATGTCGGTGCGCGAGCTGAAAGAGGAATACAAGCAGCAGGAAGGCGATCCGCATATCAAGGCGCGCATCCGCCAGCTCAGGATGGAGCGCTCGCGGCGACGCATGATGGCGGCGGTGCCGACCGCGACCGTGGTCATCACCAACCCGACTCACTTCGCGGTGGCGCTGAAATACGAGAACGGGATGGACGCACCGGTCTGTGTGGCCAAGGGTCTCGATGCCGTGGCCCTCAGAATCCGCTCTGTGGCGCAGGAAAACGACGTGCCGACTGTGGAAAACCCGCCGCTGGCCCGCGCGCTCTATGCCAGCGTTGAGATCGACGATGCTATCCCTGATGAGCACTTCCGCGCCGTGGCGGAAGTCATCGGCTATGTCTATCGCCTGAAGGGGAAGACACGAAAGAATTGAGGCAGTCGACCGCATTTGCATTTCGATGGACGCCAGACCATGCTCCGGCATAGAGATGCGGCGATTCCCATGAACGAGGGGCTGGCCACTATGGCCGATAAGGATCTTTCGGCCTATGAGGCGCCGATCGACCGCACGCAGCGTTCCGGCAGCATAGGTCTTGTGTTTGCTGTGGCGGTGCTGCTGGTTGGCGCGTCCATCGCCATTACCTTCATGCAAGAGGACCGGGCAGGTCCCTATATCCTCGTGTTCCTCGGGGCGCTGGCGGTCATCGGCATCTTCGCGCTTTTCGCGCTGGCCATCGGTGTCCTCAACTTCGGCGGCCGCGCGGTGCGCGAGGATTTCGCGCGCGCCTTCGTGGCCGGCGCTGACGACGGCATTCTCGTCACCGATGCCGACGGCGGCATCATCTTCGCCAATCGCGCCTATCTTGCGCTCACCGGCGCGGAAGGCGCCGAGGACGCAAGGCCGATCGAGCGTGTCTTCGCAGGCGATCCCGACGTGGCCGAGGCGGTCTATCGGCTGTCCCAGGCTGCCCGTGAGGGCAAGAAGGCGCAGGAGGAGTTCCGCGTCGCCTCCAGCCGCAGCGGCGGCCCTGCGTGGTTCCGCGCCTCCGTCTATGCGCCTGAGAGCGCGCGCAAGGAGCTGATCTGGACGCTGTCGAACGTCACCCGCGAGCGCGACCGGCAGGAGAATATTTTCCAGGAACTGCAGCACGCCATCGATTTTCTCGACCATGCGCCGGCCGGCTTCTTCTCGGCGGAGGCAGACGGCGCCATAGGCTATATGAACGCTACGCTTGCCGGCTGGCTGGACTACGACCTGACACGGATCGGTTCGGGCGGCCTCGTGGTGGGCGATATCCTCGCCAATGACAGCGTGCTGCTTCTCTCCGCCACTGGCGCTCCCGGCACGGTGACCACCGAGGTCATCGACGTCGATCTCAAGACCCGCGGCGGCCAGAGCATGCCCGTGCGCCTCCTGCACAAGGTGGCCACCGCGCCCGACGGAACGCCCGGAGCATCACGGACGCTGGTGCTCGATCGTTCACGCGGCACCGGCGTGCCCGATCCGCTGCGAGCGGCCGAGGTGCGTTTTGCGCGCTTCTTCAATAACACGCCCATCGCCATCGCAACCGTCGACCGCTCGGGCCGTATCGCCCGTTCCAACGCCGCGTTCGCGCGCCTCTTCGGCGACATCATCAAGAACGACGATGAGCGCAGCATCACGCAGGCTTTGGGAGAGCGCGACCGCGCGGCGCTGGCGCTGGCCATCGAGGCGGCGGCGCAGGGGCGGGGCGATCTCGTGCCTCTCGACGCGCAATTCGCGGGACCGGCGAACCGATCGGCGCGCTTCTTCGTCAGCCCGGTGGAGGAAGACGAGGGCGACGACGAGGCTGCCATTGTCTATGCGCTCGACACCACCGAGCAGAGGGCGCTGGAAGCCCAGTTCGCCCAGAGCCAGAAGATGCAGGCCATCGGCCAGCTCGCCGGCGGCGTGGCGCATGATTTCAACAATGTGCTGACCGCCATCATCGGCTATTCCGATCTGCTGCTCGCCAGCCACCGGCCGACGGACCCGTCCTTCCAGGACATCATGCAGATCAAGCAGAACGCCAACCGCGCGGCGGGTCTCGTGCGGCAGCTGCTGGCCTTCTCGCGCCGGCAGACGCTGCGGCCGCAGGTGCTGGCCCTCAACGACGTTTTGGCGGAGGTCCGCATCCTTCTCGCGCGTCTATTGGGCGAGAAGGTCACCCTCGATGTCGTGCACGGCCGTGACCTCTGGTTCGTCAAGGCCGACATCAACCAGCTCGAGCAGGTCGTCATCAACCTAGCCGTTAATGCGCGCGATGCCATGCCTGAGGGTGGCACGCTGACGGTGCGGACCCGCAACCTGCCTGAAGCCGAGGTGCCGACCTTTGGAGAGACCAGCCTGCCGGCGGCGAATTATGTGCTGATCGAGGTCAGTGACACCGGCACCGGCATGGAGCCGGAAATCCTCGAAAAGATCTTCGAGCCCTTCTTTTCCACCAAGGAAGTGGGCAAGGGCACCGGCCTCGGCCTGTCGACGGTCTATGGCATCGTCAAGCAGACCGGCGGCTTCGTCTTCGTGAAGAGCAAGCTCGGCGAAGGCTCCACCTTCCAGATTCTTCTGCCGCAGCACATTCCGGCCGAGACCGCTCCCGAAAAAGCGGTAGAGGCACCAGCGGCGCAGGCCGACATGACTGGCCGCGGCACCGTCCTTCTGGTGGAGGACGAGGATGCCGTCCGCGCCTTCGGTGCCCGTGCACTGGCCTCGCGGGGGTATACGGTTCTGGAGGCCTCGTCGGGGGTCGAGGCACTGGCCATCGTTGATGAAGGTGCCCACATCGATCTGGTCGTTTCCGACGTGGTGATGCCGGAGATGGACGGCCCGACGCTGCTGCGCGAGTTGCGCGCCCGCAGCGCCAAATATCCGATCATCTTCGTTTCCGGCTATGCGGAAGACGCCTTCAAGAAGAACCTGGGCGAGGAGGAGCAGTTCTCCTTCCTGCCGAAACCCTTTACGCTGAAGCAGTTGGTTCAAGCCGTTAAGGACACCATGCCGTAATGTTCACATTTTGTTCTTGCGAACAAGACGGGAACATGCGAATGTCGCGCCCACATTGAACGGCTCTTCTCAGCCGTGCATAAGGAGCGCGCATCATGGCCCAATCGATTCTCAAGCTCGTTGAAGGAACCTCAATGGACAAGACGAAGGCGCTGGACGCCGCGCTCTCGCAGATCGAGCGGGCTTTTGGCAAAGGCTCGATCATGCGGCTTGGCGCCGGCCAGCAGATCGTGGAAATCGAGACCGTATCGACGGGGTCTCTCGGCCTTGACATCGCGCTCGGCGTCGGCGGATTGCCACGCGGCCGTGTGGTCGAGATCTATGGCCCGGAGTCATCGGGCAAGACCACGCTGGCGCTGCACACCATCGCTGAGGCTCAGAAGAAGGGCGGCGTCTGCGCCTTCGTCGACGCCGAACACGCGCTCGATCCGATCTATGCCCGCAAGCTGGGCGTCAACCTCGATGACCTCCTGATCTCGCAGCCCGACGCCGGCGAACAGGCGCTTGAGATCGCTGATACGCTGGTCCGCTCCGGCGCGGTGGACGTGCTGGTGGTGGATTCGGTCGCCGCCCTCGTGCCGCGCTCGGAACTGGAAGGCGAAATGGGCGAGGTTCAGCCCGGCCAGCAGGCCCGCCTGATGAGCCAGGCGCTGCGCAAGCTGACCTCTTCCATTTCCCGCTCCAAGACGCTGGTCATCTTCATCAACCAGATCCGCATGAAGATCGGCGTCATGTACGGCAGTCCGGAGACAACCACGGGCGGCAATGCACTGAAGTTCTATGCCTCCGTGCGCCTCGACATTCGCCGCATCGGCGCCATCAAGGACCGCGATGAGGTGGTGGGCAATCAGACCCGCGTCAAGGTGGTCAAGAACAAGGTGGCGCCACCGTTCAAACAGGTCGAATTCGACATCATGTATGGCGAAGGCGTCTCCAAGATGGGCGAGTTGATCGATCTCGGCGTCAAGGCCAATGTGGTCGAGAAGTCCGGTGCCTGGTTCTCCTTCGATAGCCAACGCCTTGGGCAGGGTCGGGAGAACGCAAAGATATTCCTGCGGAACAACCCTGAGATCGCCGCGAAGATCGAAGCTTTGGTGCGGCAGAACTCGGGCCTTATCGCCGAGCAGATCCTCAACCAGGAGCCGGGCGACGGCGAGGACGACGGTACGCCGCCGGAAGATTGAGTTCTTAAGGCTCCGGCTTTCTGGACACTCTCCCGGACCTCAGGCTAAGACATGGCGGCGCGCTCCCTGGCGGGGCGCGTTTCGCTGTTTGCTGGCAGGTGCCAGCGCTAAGGTGACTAGACGACAGGATCGGTATCATGAGCGGCGTCAACGAGATCAGGGCGGCCTTTCTCGACTTCTTCGTGAAGGAAGGGCATGCGGCCGTGCCGTCGAGCCCGCTGGTGCCCCGCAACGACCCGACGTTGATGTTCACCAACGCCGGCATGGTGCAGTTCAAGAACGTCTTCACCGGTGTTGAGGCGCGCCCCTATGCGCGCGCCACCACGGCGCAGAAATGCGTGCGGGCCGGCGGCAAGCACAACGATCTCGAGAACGTCGGCTACACGGCCCGGCATCACACCTTCTTCGAGATGCTCGGCAACTTCTCCTTCGGCGATTACTTCAAGGCCGATGCCATCGATTTCGCCTGGCGGCTTGTTACCAAGACCTATGGCCTCGATGCCTCGCGCCTGCTCGCCACCGTCTATCATGACGATGAGGAGGCCTTCGGTCTCTGGAAGAAGGTGGCCGGACTGCCGGACAGCCGCATCATCCGCATCGCGACGTCGGACAACTTCTGGGCCATGGGCGACACCGGTCCTTGCGGCCCGTGCTCGGAGATCTTCTTCGATCACGGCGAGGGCGTTCCGGGTGGGCCTCCCGGATCGCCTGACGAAGACGGCGACCGTTTCATCGAGATCTGGAACCTCGTGTTCATGCAGTATGAGCAGCTGTCGAAGAGCGAGCGCGTCGATCTCCCGCGTCCGTCGATCGACACCGGCATGGGGTTGGAGCGCGTCGCCGCGGTGCTCCAGGGCAAGCACGACAACTACGACATCGATCTCTTCCAGGCCTTGATTCGCGCTTCGGTCGAGGCCAGCGGCGCGCCGGCAGAAGGCAAGGCCCGCGTCAGCCATCGTGTCATCGCCGATCACCTGCGCGCTTCATCCTTCCTGGTGGCGGACGGCGTCCTGCCGTCCAATGAAGGCCGTGGCTATGTCCTGCGTAGGATCATGCGCCGCGCCATGCGGCATGCGCAGCTTCTCGGCGCGCAGGAGCCGCTGATGTATCGCCTCGTGCCGGCCCTGATCCGCGAGATGGGGCCGGCCTATCCGGAGCTGCTGCGGGCCGAGGCTCTGATCACCGAGACGCTGAAACTTGAGGAAACCCGCTTCCGCAAGACGCTGGTGCGGGGCCTCGGCATGCTGGATGAGGAAAGCGCTCAACTTTCCGAGGGTGATACCTTCTCCGGCGACGTCGCCTTCAAGCTCTATGACACTTATGGCTTCCCGCTGGATCTGACGCAGGATGCCCTGCGTGCCCGCGGCATCAGCGTCGACACTGCGGCCTTCGAGACTGCCATGGCGCGGCAGAAGGCGGAGGCGCGTGCGGCCTGGGCCGGATCCGGAGAAGCGGCGACGGAGACGGTGTGGTTTGGTCTTCGCGACAAGGCCGGCGCCACGGAGTTCCTGGGCTATGACACCGAAAGCGCGGAAGGCGAAGTGCTGGCGCTCGTGAAGGATGGCGCCGAGGCGGACCGCCTCGCGAAAGGCGAAAGTGGCTTCCTCATCGTCAACCAGACGCCGTTTTATGCGGAGTCCGGCGGCCAGGTAGGTGACACCGGCGTCGTCACGGGTGCCGGTGTGAAGGCGCGCGTCACGGACACACAGAAGAAGGCTGATGGTCTCTTCGTCCACGCTGTGACGGTGGAGGAGGGCGAATTGGTGCCAGGCCTCGCGCTGGAGCTGAAGGTCGATCATGGCCGCCGCACCGCGATTCGCGCCAATCATTCCGCGACCCATCTTCTGCACGAGGCGTTGCGCCAGGTGCTCGGCGACCACGTCGCGCAGAAGGGCTCGCTGGTCTCGCCCGAGCGTCTGCGGTTCGACATCTCGCACCCGAAGCCGGTTGCGTCGGGCGAACTCGTCGGGGTCGAGGACATCGCCAATCGCATGGTGCTCCAGAACGCACCCGTTGAGACGCGTCTCATGGCCGTTGACGATGCCATTGCCTCGGGCGCACGCGCGCTCTTCGGCGAGAAATATGGCGATGAAGTCCGGGTCGTTTCCATGGGCGCCAACGAGGATGGCAAGGTCTTCTCGATAGAGCTCTGCGGCGGCACGCATGCCCAGCGCACAGGCGATATCGGTCTTGTGGCGGTGGTGGGCGAGAGTGCCGTCGCGGCGGGCGTGCGCCGGATCGAGGCCCTGACGGGTGAGGCGGCGCGCAAACATCTCGCCGAGCGCGCGCGCCGGTTTGAAGGTTTGGCCTCCGAACTCAAGGTTTCGGTGGCGGATGTGGAGACGCGCCTTGCCGCGCTCGTCGAGGACCGTCGCCGCCTGGAACGCGAGCTTGCGGAGACGCGCAAGAAGATGGCCATGGGCGGCGCATCCGGTGCCAACGCCGATGACGCAGTCCGTGACCTCAACGGCGTTAAGTTGCTCGCCCGCGCAGTCGAAGGCATCGAGATGAAGGACCTCAAAAGCCTTGCCGATGCCGGCAAGAAGCAGATCGGTTCCGGTGTCGTCGCCATTGTGGGTGTGACCGGCGAAGGCAAGGCCGGCATCGTCATCGGCGTCACGCCTGACATGACAGCACGCTTCAACGCGGTCGACCTCGTGCGCGCCGGGGCAGCGGCCCTCGGCGGAACGGGCGGCGGCGGTCGCCCCGATATGGCCCAGGCCGGCGGCCCTGACGGCTCCAAGGCCAACGAGGCCCTCGATGCTGTTGCCGAAACGATGCGCGCAGCAAGCTGACCGATTGGGGGGAGGCGATGGCGCGTCCCTTTTCTTCTCCTGAAACATGAAAAAAGGCGCGGATCTCTCCGCGCCTTTTGTGTTTTTAAGTCTTAGGCGATGCTCAGGCCATGGCCTTCTGCAGGTTCTGGTCGACCTTGTCGAGGAAGCCGGTGGTGGAAAGCCAGCGCTGCTCAGGCCCGACGAGAAGGGCGAGGTCCTTGGTCATGAAGCCGGATTCAACCGTGTCCACGCAGACCTTTTCCAGCGTTGCGGCGAACTTCGCGAGCTGAGCGTTGTCGTCGAGCTTTGCACGATGTGCGAGGCCGCGGGTCCAGGCGAAGATCGACGCGATGGAGTTGGTCGAGGTCTCCTGGCCCTTCTGATGCTGGCGGTAGTGACGCGTCACCGTGCCGTGGGCCGCTTCCGCCTCGACGGTCTTGCCATCCGGCGTCATCAGCACGGAGGTCATGAGGCCGAGCGAGCCGAAGCCCTGGGCCGCGGTGTCGGACTGCACGTCGCCGTCGTAGTTCTTACAGGCCCAGACATAACCGCCCGACCACTTGAGGCAGGATGCCACCATGTCGTCGATGAGGCGATGCTCATAGGTGATCTTCTTGGCGTCGAACTGATCCTTGAACTCGGCGTCGAAGATCTCCTGGAAGAGGTCCTTGAAGCGGCCGTCATAGCCCTTGAGGATCGTGTTCTTGGTGGAGAGATAGACCGGATAGTTGCGGGCCAGGCCGTAGTTGAAGGAGGCGCGGGCGAAATCGCGGATCGAGTCGTCCAGGTTGTACATGGCCATGGCGACGCCGGAACCCGGAGCGTCGAACACCTCGTGCTCGATCACCTGACCGTCCTCGCCGACGAACTTGATGGTCAGCTTGCCCTTGCCGGGGAACTTGAAATCGGTGGCGCGGTACTGGTCACCGAAGGCGTGGCGGCCGATGACGAAGGGCTGCGTCCAGCCGGGAACGAGGCGCGGCACGTTCTTGCAGATGATGGGCTCGCGGAAGATCACGCCGCCGAGGATGTTGCGGATGGTGCCATTGGGCGACTTCCACATCTTCTTCAGCTTGAATTCCTCGACGCGGCCTTCGTCGGGCGTGATGGTCGCGCACTTCACACCGACACCATATTTCTTGATGGCCTCGGCGGAATCCACCGTCACCTTATCGTCGGTGCGGTCGCGGTTCTCCATGCCCAGGTCATAATAGTGCAGGTCGACGTCGAGATAGGGATGGATCAGCTTGTCCTTGATGAACTGCCAGATGATCCGGGTCATCTCGTCGCCATCAAGTTCCACCACCGGATTCGCGACCTTGATTTTCGCCATTGCGCCATGTCCTTTTTCTGTGCAGGGGAAGCGGGGCTGAACCGCATTTGAAACTATCGCGGCCCCTCTAGCATGCGGGCGCGGCAAACGCCAAGGCATAGAGTGGGCCGAGGCTTACTGTTGACAGGAGTGGCCTGGATGGCCGGAACGAACCGATCGGCAAAACGCCTCACCGGAGGCCCGGCCATCATCCTGGTCGAGCCCCAGCTCATGGAAAATGTCGGTGCGGCGGCGCGCGCCATGGCCAATTTCGGCCTTTCCGAACTGCGCCTCGTCGCGCCGCGCGATGAATTTCCCAGCCGGGCCGCCACCATGTTCGCGGCTGGCGGCGCTTACGTTCTTGAAGAGGCCAAGGTCTTCGCCACGCTGGAGGAGGCGATTGCCGATATCTCCTATCTCGTCGCCACCACCGCCCGGGAACGTGGACAGGAAAAGCCGGTCGATGACGCGGAAGAGGGCGCCCGCCGCATCCGCGCCATGGAAGCAACGGGCGTCAAGGCCGGTATCCTGTTCGGCCGCGAGAAGTCCGGCCTCTCCAATGATGATGTTGCGCAGGCGGACCGCATCCTGACCTTCCCCGTCAATCCGGCCTATGCCTCGCTCAATCTTGCGCAGGCCGTGCTCCTGGTCGGCTATTGCCTGATGCAGGCTTCCGGCGGCGAGATCCCCTATGAGACGCAGCCGCGCTCCCGGCCGGCGATCAAACAAGAGTTCAACGCGTTTTATGCGCATCTTGAGCAGGAGCTCGACGCCTCGGGCTTCTTCCGATCTCCGGAAAAGCGCGAGATCATGAGCCGTAACCTGCGCAACATCTTCCAGGGCCTGCAACTGACGCAGCAGGATCTGCGCACCCTTCACGGCGTGGTGGCTTCGCTGGTGGAGGGGCGCCCGGCCAAGGGCGAGCGTCGCGAGCGGCGTATCCTGAAGAACATGGACAAGGCTGAGACCGAATAGAAGCCGGGTTGGCGTGCTCGCCGCCGCGTGGTAATCGCGCGGTTCTTCCCCTCTGGAGATCCGGTATGACCCAGGACGTTCTTATCGCCCCTTCGATTCTCGCGGCGGATTTCGCGCGGTTTGGCGAGGAGGTGCGCGCCGTCGACGAAGCGGGTGCCGACTGGATCCACGTGGATGTGATGGACGGCCATTTCGTGCCGAATATCTCCTTCGGTCCCGAGGTGGTTCGGGCGATCCGCCCGCATACGAAGAAGCCGCTGGACGTCCACTTGATGATCGCGCCGGCTGATCCCTATCTGGATGCTTTCGCCAAGGCCGGGGCGGATGCCATCACCGTTCACGCCGAAGCGGGCCCGCATCTCGATCGTTCGCTGCAGGCCATTCGCGCGCTCGGCAAGCGCGCCGGCGTCGCGCTCAATCCGGCAACGCCGGCCGAGGTCATCCGTTACGTGCTTGACCGCATCGACCTCGTCCTCGTCATGACGGTCAATCCCGGCTTCGGCGGCCAGTCCTTCATCCAGCCGGTGGTCCCCAAAATCCGCGAGATACGCGACATGCTTGCGGGACGACCCGTGGACATCGTCATCGACGGGGGCGTGACGCCCGACACGGCAGGTGCCTGCGTCAAGGCCGGCGCCAATGTCCTGGTCGCCGGTTCCGCGGTCTATTCCGCCGGCGCCGAGCGTTACGGCGAGCGGATAGAGGCAATCCGCAAGGCCGGCTTGGCCGCGAACGCTGTGGCGGCCTGAGTTCTCCTTTTCCGGAAGCGCGCCGGCGCTTCCCATTTTTGATATTCAAGAGGTCTCTGAATGGTCCCCCGTTACGCCCGCCCCGAGATGGTGTCGATCTGGTCGCAGGAGACCAAGTTCCGCATCTGGTTCGAGATCGAGGCTCATGCCTGTGACGCCCTGGCCGATCTTGGCGTGATCCCCAAGGAGGCGGCCAGGACCATCTGGGAGAAGGGCGGAGCCGCGACCTTCGACGTGGAGCGGATCGACGAGATCGAGCGCGAGACCAAGCATGACGTCATCGCTTTCCTCACGCATCTTGCCGAATTCGTTGGACCGGACAGCCGCTTCGTCCATCAGGGCATGACGTCGTCAGACGTGCTGGACACCTGCCTCAACGTCCAGCTCGTCCGGGCGGCCGATCTCCTGATCGCCGATCTTGACCGGGTGCTGGCCGCGCTGGAGAAGCGCGCCTTCGAGCACAAGCTAACGCCGACCATAGGCCGCAGTCACGGCATTCACGCCGAGCCTGTGACCTTCGGGCTGAAGCTCGCCCAGGCCCACGTTGAGTTCCAGCGCAATCGCGCGCGGCTCGTCGCTGCACGGGAGGAAGTCGCCACCTGCGCCATCTCCGGTGCCGTCGGAACCTTCGCCAATATCGATCCGCGCGTGGAAGAACATGTCGCGGAGAAACTCGGCCTCAAGCCGGAGCCGGTATCGACCCAGGTCATCCCCCGCGATCGGCACGCGGCCTTCTTCGCGGCGCTGGCAGTGACCGCCTCTTCGGTGGAGCGCCTCGCCATCGAGATCCGCCACCTGCAGCGCACCGAGGTGCTGGAGGCGGAAGAGTACTTCTCGGCCGGGCAGAAGGGCTCGTCCGCCATGCCGCACAAGCGCAACCCCGTGCTGACGGAAAACCTCACGGGCCTTGCCCGGATGGTGCGCTCCTACGCCCTGCCGGCCATGGAAAACGTCGCCCTCTGGCATGAGCGCGACATCTCGCATTCCTCGGTCGAGCGGTTCATCGGGCCGGATGCCACCATCACGCTCGATTTCGCGCTCAACCGCCTTGCCGGCGTCATCGAGAAGCTCCTGATCTATCCAGAGCGCATGCAGAAGAATCTCGATCTTCTCGGCGGTCTCGTCCATTCCCAACGCGTGCTGCTCGCGCTGACGCAGAAGGGCGTATCGCGCGAAGACGCCTACCGCCTGGTGCAGCGCAATGCTATGCCGGTCTGGCGGGGCGAGGGCGATTTCATGAGTCTTCTCAAAGGCGACGCCGAGGTTTCTCAGAAGCTGTCGGAAGCGGAAATCGAGTCGCTCTTCAACCTCGACTTCCATTTCAAGCACGTCGACACGATCTTCCGTCGCGTGTTCGGCCGGGCCTGACCTCCATGCGCGCGGCGGATGCCGACATCCTGATGGTGCCAGGCTGGCAGAATTCCGGCCCCGACCATTGGCAGAGCCGGTGGCAGGAGAAGTTGTCGACCGCCCGGCGGGTCGAACAGGACGACTGGGAGCAGCCGGTTCTCAGCCACTGGGCGGACCGGCTCGTGAGTGAGGTGAACACGTCCACCCGGCCGGTCGTGCTGGTCGCCCATAGCCTGGGCGTGCCAACGGTCGTTCACGCTGCACCGCGGTTCACGCCGGGCAAGGTCGCCGGGGCCTTTCTCGTCGCTCCGCCGGCGCCGGCCTTTCTGGCATCAGCGGGTAGCATCGACCCGGCCTTTGCCGCGATGCCCGAGGCGCCGTTGCCCTTCACAACGGTGCTGACCGTCAGCAGCAACGACGAATTCTGCGAACACGATGAAGCGGTGCGGCTTGGTACGCTTTGGGGCGCGGAAATCGCTCAGGCGGGCGAGGCAGGGCATATCAACGGGGCCAGCGGCCACGGCCCCTGGCCCGAAGGCATCCTGCGTTTCGCCGGCTTCATTTCGCGGCTCTGAGCCGAGGCCTAGCTACGAGTTTGAGCCGTCGCGCTCATGCCTTTGCTGCGGGCTCATGCTATCACCGCCTCGAGAGCGATTGCGGCCGGATGGGTAAATCAGGCTACCGCCAGGCCCAACCGTCACCGCCCCATCGCGGTTGGGGCGGCCGCCGCGCGAAGGCCGGCGATCACGATCATAGCGATCGCGATGACGGTCGCGACGATAGCGGTCGCGGTAGCGATAGTTGTTGGACCCGTAGTAGTAGCGGTCGACAAAATAGGGCGCGGGCGCAACGACAACAGGCGGCCGATAGACCGCGCGTGGCCCTCCTGTGGCAAGATAGGAGGCGCTGGCGAAGCCCTGACCGCCGCCGAAGTCGAGGCGGCACCAGGATCCGGCGCAACTGATGACTTCAACCGGCTCGCCGTCCCTCAGCGTCGTTATGACAGGGTAGCGTGTCCCGGGTCCGGACCGGACGTTCAGGTCCGCGGTGGCGTAGGCGGAATAAGCCTGCGCGTCGGCGGCCCAGACCGCCGACAGCAGCAGGACCGAAAGAAGGGTGGCGGTTCTGGCAACCATGGCTTTCAGCTCATAACAGCGCGTTCGCGCGAGAGATTTATGGAAACGTTGCAGCCGCGCGAAAGGTTGCTGGCGACTGTCAGAAGCCGAAGAAGAGGCCGACGCCGCCTCCGCGATAATAGATCGGGGGATCGTAGTAAGGCACCGAGTAGATCACCGGGCCCGGAGGCGGAGGCGGGGGCGGCATCACGACCACGGGCGCCGGCGCATAACGGCGCGGGCCGCGATAGTCATATGCAAGGTAGGAGCGGCTGGCGAAGCCACCATAACCACGCCAGCCAATCTCACACCATGCGCCCTGGCAGTCGACCACCTCAACCATATCGCCACGCGGAATGGTCGCGACCGGGGCATAGGCGGTGCCCGGCCCCTGACGGAGATTGAGGTCCGCCGTCACATTTGCGGGGACGGCGAGGGCGGAGGTCGCTGTCGCGAGCGATGTCGCGCCAGCGACGAGAAGATGTTTCAAGGACAAGGTCATGACGCAAATCCCTTGGCCGGCAGGTCCGGCGCATGATGAGGATGATAACATTCCTGCGCCGGACTATGTTGGAAACAAGGCTTTCAGCTGCTCTTCACTTCAAGGATCGCGCGGTCCATCAAATCGACCATGGTGCGCTGGATCTGGTGATCGGACTGCGTCACGCCGGCGGCATCGAAATCAGCGCGGATCTTGCGAAACACGTCATGGTCGCCAGCCTCTTCGAAATCGGCGTGGACCACCTCCTTGGCGTAGGCATCGGCTTCATCGCCACTCTTGCCGAGCTTCTCGGCGGCCCAAAGGCCAAGCAGGCGGTTGCGCCGGGCCGTGGCCTTGAAACGGAGTTCCTCGTCATGCGCGAACTGGCGTTCAAAGGTCTCTTCGCGCTTGTCGAACGTGGTCATATCCGTATGTCTCCCTATCGCCCCGCCCGTTGCGGCGGAATGGTCACTATCTTGCATAAAACCCGGCATTCCCTAAATCAACGGAGCCTCACAAAGCGCGCGTCTTCGTGAAAGCTCTCATTGTCACGGGCGGTGCCTTCGGATAGGTTGCGCGCGCTCGGGCGGGGACGCGTGCTGGGCCGCTGCCGATTCCGGCGGCATGACCGGCATCTCAACAAGGAGCCTCGAGCGCCACGATATGGATTTCCTCAAGCCACGGTATATGCCCATGAATCGCCGCCGCCGCATTTACGAGGGCAAGGCGAAGATCCTCTATGAGGGTCCGGAACCTGGAACGCTCATTCAGCACTTCAAGGACGATGCGACCGCGTTCAACGCGAAGAAGCATGAGGTCGTCGACGGCAAGGGTGTGCTGAACAACAGGATCTCGGAATATATCTTCCAGCACCTGAACGACATCGGAGTGCCGACCCACTTCATCCGCCGCCTCAACATGCGCGAGCAGCTGATCCGCGAAGTTGAGATCGTGCCCCTGGAGGTGGTGGTGCGCAACGTCGCCGCCGGTTCGCTGTCGACGCGCCTCGGCATCGAGGAAGGAACCCAGCTGCCCCGGTCGATCATCGAGTTCTACTACAAGAACGACGCGCTGAACGATCCCATGGTCTCCGAAGAGCACATCACCGCCTTCGGCTGGGCGACCCCGCAGGAGATCGACGACATCATGTCGCTGGCGATCCGCGTCAACGACTTCCTGTCCGGTCTGTTCCTCGGCGTCGGCATCCGCCTCGTCGACTTCAAGATGGAATGCGGCCGCCTCTGGGAGAACGAGATGGTACGCATCGTGCTGGCCGATGAGATCAGCCCGGATTCCTGCCGGTTGTGGGACATCAAGTCCAACGACAAGCTGGACAAGGACCGCTTCCGCCGCGACATGGGCGGCCTCGTTGAGGCCTATTCGGAGGTTGCCCGCCGTCTCGGCATCCTGTCGGAAAGCGATAATCCGCCGCCGACGGCCGGCCCTTCCCTGGTCAAGCACTAAAAGCTTTGCCAGGATTGGGCGACGATGCTACCGCAGGGGCCAACTGGCCCCTGTTTTCTTAAAAGAACCATTCTCGAGAGCCGATCATGAAAGCCCGCATCACCGTCACCCTGAAACCCAGCGTCCTGGATCCTCAGGGCAAGGCGATCGAAGGCGCGCTCGGCAGTCTCGGCTTTGCCGGTGTCGGCAGCGTGCGCCAGGGCAAGGTGTTCGACATCGAGCTCTCCGGCAGTGATCGCGCGGCCGCCGAAACACAGCTCAAGGCCATGAGCGAAAAGCTTCTCGCCAACACCGTGGTGGAAAATTACCGGGTCGAAATCCTGGATAACCACGCCTAAATCCGAGGTGATGCCATGAAATCCGCCGTCGTTGTCTTTCCCGGTTCCAACCGTGAACATGACGCCGCCCGCGCCTTGAGGCTGGCGACGGGGCAGGAGGCCGCGATCGTCTGGCATGGGGACACATCGCTTCCTTCCGGGACGGACATCGTGGTGCTGCCGGGCGGCTTTTCCTATGGCGACTATCTGCGCTGCGGCGCCATCGCCGGTCGGTCGCCCATCATGGACGCGGTGAAGGCCCATGCCGATCGCGGCGGCCTCGTGCTTGGCATCTGCAACGGCTTTCAGATCCTCTGCGAGGCGGGGCTGCTGCCGGGCGTGCTGATGCGCAACAAGGAAAAGCGCTTCGTCTGCAAGGTGACCAACCTGAAGGTGGAGCGCAACGATACGCCCTTCACCCGCGCCTATGACAGGGGCCAGGTTCTGGCGATCCCCTGCGCGCACGGCGAGGGCAACTATCAGGCCGATGCGGAAACGCTGGCACGGCTGGAAGGTGAGGGGCTCGTCGCCTTCCGTTACTGCGCCCCCGATGGCAGCATCGACGCCGGCTGGAACCATAACGGCTCTCTGAACGCGATCGCCGGCATCTATTCGCCGAAACTCAACGTGCTCGGCATGATGCCGCACCCGGAAAACCACGTGGATCCGGCGGTGGGGCCGACTGATGGCCTCGCCCTGTTCAAAAGCCTGTCGATGGTGCTTGAGAACGCTTAGCGCCGCCGTGAGTGGCAAACAAAAAGCCCGGCTCGCGCCGGGCTTTTTTGTTTCTAGCAGGAGGTCAGTTCGTCAGACGGATGTTGCCAATTTCCATCGCGATGTTGCGGAAGACACCGTCAAGCTCAGCAGCATTCTGAACATCGTAATATTTGCTGTCATCGGTCGCACAATTGCGAAGCAGGTCAGCGTCGCCGTTGATCACCCGGATCGTGTAGATCTTGATGCCTTCCGATTTTGCGGTTGAGCAAGCGAGGGCTGTCCGCTGGTTCATGTCGTTGATACGAGCTGTTCCGCCCGGCAGGTGCGGTTCGGCATACTTCGTAACTCGATCCACGGTGTTGTCGCCGTCGGTGAGGACGATCATGAATTTTTCCACCTCACGAGAGGCTGGCGCAGCGTTTGCGAAGATCCCCTCATCAGAAAGAGTCATCAATCCCCAGGAGACACCGAGGGTGATGTTCGTCGCACCGACCGCGGGAAGAGAGCCGATGTCCTGCTTGAGTCTGCCGAAGTCGTTTGTCAGCGGCGTGATGGTTGCCGAGTTGCTCTCACACGTGCTCGCCCAGTGGCCTGTTTGGCGTAGAGAACTGCTGGAGGCCTTCTTGATCGTGGCATCGTAGTTACCGGCACGCTCGCGATTGCTCAGGCAGCCCCGCCAGGCACTGCGGGTCGTCGCTTGATATGCCGCGTCCTGATACTGAGGCCGGTTTTGGTAAGCGGGATCGTTCAATTCGGCGTAGAGCCAGTCGGAATTGCGGTACTTGGTGTCGATCCTCACCTGAGCATTGAATGGTACAACCGCGATACGAGCCGCATCCGTGGTGTATTCATTGCTTGCGAGGATGTCGACGAGACCCTTCGCGGCCTTCCTCATTTCGGCGATTTTGTTGCCCTTCATTGAGCCGGTAGTGTCCAGGACCATAGCCACTTCGATCTTCGTGCTTTTCCACTCAACCCGGGCCTCGGCCTTTACCGGCAGCGTTTCATAGCCCGGGACTATGGCCATCAAAGCGGTTGGCAAAGTTCCTTCGCCTTTCGCGACGACTGCCTTCTCGTCGCGCTCTACCTTGAATGAGCCGAACTCGAAGCTCGGCTGGCCGAGGTTCTGTTTGAAGAAGGCGTCCGTATATTTTTCGAACTCGTCGTCATTCATATTACCGGCTGCCTTTGCCGCAGCGACGGCTGCTGCATCGACGGCCGCCTGTAGTTCCGTGCGGGCATTGCTGACGCGGGTGTAGTCCACCGCGAGGCCCATTCCCATGATGGCCGGGGTTACCGCCAGGCCGAACAAGATCGCGATATTGCCGCGCTCATTTTTGCGGAAGCGGGAAAGCAGGGACATCTCTGAACTCCACGTCTTTAAATTTCGTCAATATTTAATAGGTCGTTTATTTCTTAGATGCATCTAAAATCCAATCTATTTACGATCGGCTTACGATCTTGGTAAATGTAGATTTACTATTGGTGCTGAATTTTATGCTTAATTCTGACTCCTGATGGGGGAATCGCTCAGTTTTCAGCTGGTTGTGATTGCCGGCTGCCAGCAGGTCTTCCGTCTGAGGCAGACAGGCCGCTTTGGAGTTGGGAAAAGCGCGATCCCGAAATGGGACTGGATGCCCCGATTTGGTGCATTTTCTGCAGCGGCAAGCCTTTTGTGTATCTTGCGGATATGGCTGCTTATGGGGGCGCTGCGGAGGCTTGCTCCGATCCGGGACAGACGGAATCGGCGTCTCCGCGGCGACCCCTGCGCCTCAAAATGAATGAGCACCGGCGGATAGCCGGTGCTCTGATCAGCGCGACGCGGTGGGGGCTATCAGGTTGCCAGGCGAAGGACGTCGTAGGTCTTTTTGAAGAGCGTCTCGAAGGCCTTCACGATGTCCTCTGGCGCATCTCCCATCTCGAAGAGATCGGGGGAAGAGGCGCACTGGCGGAGGCGGTCTTCGATCTGGTCGCGGAAGTTGGCGACCGTGGCGTCGTAGGTGGCGTCGCCCTGGATCGGCCGATACTCGGTATAGATCACCGCGAGCTTCCGGCCGCCCTTCTTCAGGTCGTCGCAATAGGTGAGGTCGATCATGCGCACATCATTGGTGCCGTCTTCGTTCTTCTTGCCGCGTGCGGACTGCACGCCATCCGTTACAAGGATGATGACGTCGCTGGTTTCGTGATTGCGAAATTGCCAGGCGGCGTTCGGCAGTGTCTTGTCGAAGAAGGTCGCAGCTTCGGCCGGCGATTTGTAGCCGATGTCGACTTGGCTTAATGCGTCGCGGACTGCGCGCTTATCGGTGGTGGGGGCGATGATCGTCTTCAGGTCGTCGGAAATGGAATAAAGCGAAAAGCTGAAGGGGGCGGTCTGGCCGCTTTCGCGCGCTTCCGCCATATCGAGCGCCCGCTCGATCCCGCTTTTGGCGACGTCGATGCGGAGCTTCATGCCCTGTATGCCACGGGCGACTTCGAGGTAGGTCGCAGGTTCGGAACTCATCTTCAGGTGGCAGGCAAATTCGCAGCCTTGCGGATGGGTTTCTGATGGTGTCACCGCCCTGAGCGCGTCCCTCGAGAAGTCATCGGCCGCGAGGCCCATGGAATCCGAGGTGTCGATGAGGAAATGGTAGCGCAGCGGTTGCCGCGCAGCGCCCATATTGACCGACACCGACCCGGTGACGGTGGTGGTGTCGATACCTGCCACCGGCATCAGCGCGTTTTCGATGTCGCCGTCGAAGGTCAGCAGCAGGCTCTTCTTGTCCTCGTCGGTCGTCGTAACTCGGGCCTTCACGTTGCGGAGGCGCGCCGCATCCCGGGGATCCAGCGAACTCTGGAACAGCGCTTCCGCATCGTTTTCCAGCTCTGCGAGTGACTTGCCCTGATTGTCCTTGTTCATGGTCGCCAGGGCGGCGTAATCCGCGGCAGCCTGCAGGCGCGTCTTCAAGTCAGACGCGCGTGTGTAGTCCAGTGCTAGGCCCATGGCGATAACAACCGGAAGGATGCTCAGGCCGAACATCATGGCGATGTTGCCGCGCTGATCCTGACCAAAACGGGATACCAAGGACATTTTGCCGTGCTCCGGGCCTTCAACTTCCGTCAATCTTTAATAGATGCATGAACTTTCATATGCATCTAAAATTCGATGTATTTACGAGTTAGATTGCGGCTAGGTAAATGCCTTGTTCTAATGGAATGTAAATATTTATTAGAATTGTTTGGTCCTTTCTGAAGCTGTTGAATTCTCTTCAGTGCTCGTGAATGGTGCCGAGTACTTCCGTGCGATGTGCATCTGTGGGTTGGTGTGAGAATGACCTTATAAAGCCTGTCCCAATCTGCGACATGTCGTGTCAAAACGGCACGGGTAGGGCAGGGCATGTGCCTAAGACCGCCAATGGCTGCTTGCAACCATCGGCTTTCACTCTCCGAGCGCCGTTCTCGGTCCCGCAATGGCACGCACCAACGGGGTCCAAAGGTGATGGCCTTGGCTGGGACGACGGGCTCAAAGCCTGATGTTGCGGTTGCGCCGCTGGGTCAGGAAAGCTATTGCCTTGCCACGGCTCGGCCTGCACCTGAAAGCTCGCGATCTCATGATAGACAACAATCCCCCGATCACACCCGAACTCGTTGCCCAGCACGGCCTCAAGCCGGACGAATATCAACGGATTCTTGATCTGATCGGGCGCGAGCCGACGTTGACCGAGCTCGGCATCTTCTCGGCCATGTGGAACGAGCACTGCTCCTATAAATCCTCGCGCCTGCACCTGCGTGGTCTGCCGACCAAGGCGCCCTGGGTGATCCAGGGACCGGGCGAGAATGCCGGTGTCATCGACATTGGCGACGGGCTTGCGGCCGTCTTCAAGATGGAGAGCCACAACCATCCTTCCTTCATCGAGCCTTACCAGGGCGCGGCGACCGGCGTCGGCGGCATTCTTCGTGATGTCTTCACCATGGGCGCGCGGCCGATCGCCTCGCTGAACGCACTGCGCTTCGGCGCGCCGGATCATCCCAAAACCCGCCATCTGGTTGCCGGCGTCGTGGCGGGCATCGGCGGCTACGGCAATTCCTTCGGCGTGCCTACTGTGGCGGGCTCTGTCGGCTTCCACACGCGCTATGACGGCAATATCCTCGTCAACGCCATGGCCGTGGGCCTCGCTGAGACGGACAAGATTTTTTATGCCAAGGCGACGGGTGTCGGTAATCCCATCGTCTACCTCGGCTCCAAGACGGGCCGCGACGGCATCCACGGCGCGACCATGGCTTCCGCGGAGTTCGGCGAGGGGGCTGAGGAAAAGCGCCCGACCGTGCAGGTGGGCGACCCCTTCGCGGAAAAGCTCCTGCTGGAAGCCTGCCTGGAGATCATGGAAAAGGGCTGCGTCATCGCCATCCAGGACATGGGCGCGGCGGGCCTGACCTCATCGGCGGTGGAGATGGGCGCCAAGGGCGATCTCGGCATCGAACTCGACCTCGACAAGGTGCCTTGCCGTGAAGAGGGCATGTCTGCTTACGAGATGATGCTGTCGGAAAGCCAGGAGCGAATGCTCATGGTGATCCGCCCCGGCAAGGAAGCGGAGGCCGAGGCGATCTTCACCCGCTGGGGCCTCGACTTCGCGGTGGTCGGCAAGACCACGGACACGCTGCGCTTCGTCATCAAGCACGGCGGCAAGGTCATGGCCGACCTGCCGATCAAGGAGCTGGGCGATCAGGCGCCGCTCTATGACCGTCCCTGGGTGGAGACGCCGAAGGCGCCGGTTGTCGATGCCGCCGATGTGAAGGCCGAGCGCAGCGACCGCGCGCTTAAAAGGCTGCTCGGCTCGCCCGATCTTTCCTCCAAGCGCTGGGTCTGGGAGCAGTATGACTATCTGATCCAGGGCAATACCGTGCAGCGGCCGGGCGGTGATGCGGCCATCGTCCGCATCAAGGAAGGGCCGAAGGGCCTTGCCCTGACAACCGATGTCACGCCCCGCTATTGCGAGGCCGATCCGTTTGAGGGCGGCAAACAGGCGGTTGCCGAAGCCTGGCGGAACATCACGGCCGTGGGCGGGCGCCCGCTTGCCATCACCGATAACCTCAACTTCGGCAACCCCGAGCGCCCGGAAATCATGGGCCAGTTCGTCGGTTGTCTCAAAGGCATCGGTGAGGCCTGCCGTGCCCTCGATTTCCCGGTCGTGTCGGGCAATGTCTCGCTCTACAACGAGACGCAAGGCCGGGGCATTCTCCCGACCCCGACGATCGGCGGCGTTGGCGTCGTCGATGACATTTCGAAGACCGCGACGCTTTCCTTCAAGGCGGACGGCGAGGCGGTCGTTCTCATTGGCGAGACCAGGGGCTGTCTCGGCCGTTCCATCTATCTTTCGGTCATGACCGGCCGTGAGGAGGGGGCTCCTCCGCCGGTGGATCTCGCGGTGGAACGTCGCAATGGCGATTTCGTCCGCGATCTCATCATGGCGGGCACCGTCACGGCGGTGCATGATCTGTCCGACGGCGGCCTGGCCGTGGCGCTTGCCGAAATGGCGATTGCCGGCAAGCGCGGCGCCAGCATTGATGCTCTGCCTGATGGCATACCGGTTCATGCCGCGCTCTTCGGAGAGGACCAGGGACGGTATGTGGTGACGGTGCGGACCGATCGGCTCGAACCGCTGCTTACGGCGGCCAAGGCGGCCGAGGTGCCGGCGCTGCTCCTGGGCAGTACGGGCGGTACGACATTGCAATTGCCCGGCGGCGATCCGATATCTGTTTCCGAACTGACGTCGGCGCATGAGGATTGGATGCCGCATTATATGGCTGGCGAACCTATGGCAGCGGAGTAAGATCACGCCATGCCGATGGAAGCCCATGACATCGAACGGCTGATCAAGGCCGCCATTCCGGACGCCGAGGTCACGATCCGCGATCTTGCCGGCGACGGTGATCATTACGCAGCTGTGGTCGTTGCGGAGAGTTTTCGCGGGCGCTCGCGCGTCCAGCAACACCAGATGGTCTATCAGGCGCTGAAGGGTGAAATGGGTGGGGCGTTGCATGCGCTGGCCCTGCAGACCTCAGCGCCGGAGAATTGAGAGAGAAAGACAATGAGCGCACACGACACGATCGACGCCGCCGTGAAATCCGATGATATCGTCCTCTTCATGAAGGGGACCAAGCAGTTTCCCATGTGCGGCTTTTCAGGCCAGGTCGTGCAGATCCTCGACTATCTCGGCGCGCCCTACAGGGATGTGAATGTGCTAGAGAATGACGAGATCCGGCAGGGCATCAAGGATTACTCCAACTGGCCCACCATTCCGCAGCTCTACGTGAAGGGCGAATTCATCGGCGGCTGCGACATCGTGCGGGAGATGTTCCAGGCCGGTGAGTTGCAGTCACTCCTGGCCGGGAAGGGCATCGAAGTGCGCCAGGCTGCCGGCTGAGCGGCTTGATCATCGCATAGATCAGAAGGCGCTGGTCCCTCCTGCGCCCTCTTTTTGGTCGGCGACGGCCGCTCAATGCGCCCGAAGTGAAGCGCCTCCCAGATAGCCAGCTGCGGCAAGACGCTTCCTGAGACCCGCGTCATCCAGAATCTCCAGATCGAGCAGGGCCTGATAGGGGTCACCCTCAAGCCCTAGGACTTGAGCAAAAGCCGGTTCGGTCTTTGCGCCCACATGCCTCAGCGCCATGACCTTGTCACGAAAGGCTGAGTTGCCTTGCGCTAGGAGGCGGCGTTCCACCTTGAAATGGCGCCAGCCCAGCTGTTCGGCGACAGGCTGAGGCGAGCCGAAAATCTCGAACGGCCAGCCCTCTGCCTCAAAGGTTGTGATGATCGGCCGACCATTGCCTCTCCATTGCCTCAGCGAAAAGTCGGTGAAGCCGGCATAGGTTCTCCAGAGCAGCGAAGCGAATCTGTCAGGGGCCGGTGCATGGCAGAGGATGTCGATGTCGCTTCCCGGAATGTCGATCCCGAGCGGCAGGGTTCCTGCCACATGGGGGTCGAAGGCTTCCAGCGTCTTTAGGATGCCGAGACGCGCCAGAGCGGTTTCGAAGGCGGGTCGGGATGCCATCATCCTCTCGTGTCCTGCTGCGGAAAGGCCGGCACGAAAAAGGCCGCCCGGAGGCGGCCTTTCCAAATTCGGATGACCCGTCGGATCAGCGCGAGTAGTACTCGACCACCAGGTTCGGCTCCATGCGAACCGGGTAGGGCACCTCGGCAAGCGTCGGAACACGCACATACTGCGCGACCATCTTGCTGTGGTCGACGCTGATGTACTCGGGCACGTCACGCTCGCCAGACTGAGCGGCTTCCAGAACGAGCGCCAGTTCCTTGGACGACTGCTTGACCTCGATCACATCGCCGACCTTCACGAGGTAGCTGGCGATGTTGACCCGGCGGCCGTTCACACGGATGTGGCCGTGGTTCACGAACTGGCGCGCGGCGAAGATCGTGGGCACGAACTTGGCGCGGTAAACGACGGAGTCGAGGCGGCGCTCGAGCAGGCCGATCAGGTTCTCACCGGTGTCGCCCTTGAGGCGTGCGGCTTCGACGTAGGTCTTGTGGAACTGCTTCTCGGTGATGTCGCCGTAGGAGCCCTTCAGCTTCTGCTTGGCGCGGAGCTGGACGCCATAATCGGAGAGCTTGCCCTTGCGGCGCTGTCCGTGCTGGCCCGGGCCATATTCGCGGCGATTGACCGGGCTCTTGGCACGGCCGAAGATGTTTTCGCCGAGACGGCGATCAAGTTTGAACTTTACTGCGTGACGCTTCGACATCGCGTGTCCTCACGAGCTTAAGGTTTCGAGGAACGCGCCCTCCTTTGCCGTTTCCGGCCGACAGGTTCAAAACAGGCCGAACCCCGGGTGCGCTATAAATGCCTCACGCGGGCTTTTGACCCGCGCGATGCGGGGCCGTCTCTAGCCGCCGCCGGGCGTGAAGTCAATGCAACGCTATGATGAAGGCGGCCGACCATATATGTATGGTGCGACGGAGCCCGTCGAAGAGGCGAGGCGCCGTCCTTCACGTCATATGAGCTGAGCCGCCGGAGCCGATGCGCTTTCCGCCCGATTTTCTGGACCAGATCCGCGCCCGTCTGCCCGTCTCCGACGTGGTTGGCCGCAGGGTCAAGCTGCGCAAGCAGGGGCGGGAATGGGCCGGGCTCTCGCCCTTCAACAAGGAGAAGACGCCGTCGTTCTTCGTGAACGACCAGAAGGGCTTCTACCACGATTTCTCCTCCGGCAAGCATGGAGACATCTTCGACTTCGTCATGGAAACCGAAGGCCTGCCGTTTCCGGAGGCGGTGGAGCATCTGGCGGGCATGGCCGGGCTGCAGATGCCCCAGTCGAGCCCCCAGGACATCCAGCGGGAGAGGCGCCGCGCCGGTCTCGGTGAGGTGATGGATATGGCGGCGCGGTTTTTTGAGCAGGCGTTCCGCGATCGGGCGGGGCAGAACGCCCGGACCTATGTGGAGCGGCGCGGACTCACCGCCGAGACCATTGCCAAGTTCCGCATCGGCTATGCGCCGGGCGACCGCACGGCTCTGAAGCGCTTCCTGTCGGACAAGGGCGTGCCGCTGTCCGATCAGATCGAGGCCGGTCTCCTGATCGCCGGCGACGATATTCCTGAGCCCTACGATCGTTTCCGCGACCGGGTCATGTTTCCCATCGAGGATGCCCGCGGCAAGGTGATCGCCTTTGGCGGACGTGCTCTTTCCGCGGATGCGCCGGCCAAATACCTCAACTCGCCCGATACGCCGCTGTTTCACAAGGGTACGGTCGTCTTCAACCATCACCGCGCACGAGCCGCCGCCCATGCCAGCGGAACCGTCATCGCCGTGGAAGGCTATCTGGATGCTATTGCACTCGACCAGGCCGGCATCGCGCATGTGGTGGCGCCGCTGGGCACCGCGCTGACGCCAGAACAGGTGGGATTGCTGTGGCGCATGTCGCCCGAACCGATCCTCTGCTTTGATGGCGACAAGGCTGGCATTCGTGCGGCGCATCGTGCGGTGGATACGGTTCTGCCCCTGATCGGGCCCGGCCGCAGTCTTGCCTTTGCCTTCCTGCCCGATGGGCAGGATCCCGATGATCTCGTGCGGGGCAGCGGCCGCAAGGCCATGGAAGACGTGCTTGCCGCGGCCAAGCCTCTGGTGGAGGTGCTGTGGACCCGCGAGCTCAACGCCGCCTCCCTGGACACGCCCGAGCGGCGGGCGGCGCTGGACACGCGCATTGGCGATCTCGTGCGCGAGATAAAGGATGAAAATGTACGCCGCCACTATGCGAGCGAATTGAAGGCGCGGCTGTTCGAACTGATGCCGGCGCGCGGCGGGCAAAAGCCCTTTGGCCGAAAAGGTGGGGCACTTCCTGGTCGGTCCCGAGGGGGATGGCGTGATCCGCGCGATCGACGCGGCATCACAGCGGCTGATATGCAGCCGCTCACGCCCGCATCGCTGGCCCTCGGCGGCACCGCACGCCCCAGCCCCCGCGAGGCGGTTCTCCTGTCGGTGCTGGTGAGGCATCCGGAATTGATCGACCGGCATCTGGACGCGCTGATGGACCTTGAAATAGGAAACCGCGATTTCGATATGCTGCGCAGCGCCATGGTTGATCTGGCTTCCCAGGGAGGCGCCGATCATGCAGAGCAGTTTGCGGCTACTCTGGAGCGCTCCGGGCATGGCGAGCGGCTGAGTCGGCTGAGCGCAGCCATGCCGCCTGGAGTCTGGTGGGCGGAGCCGGGCGCGCATGTCAGCGATGCCGAGACGGGCTTCCTGCACACGTTGGCCTTGCACAGGAAGGCCCACGCGTTACATAAGGACCTCAGGGAGGCGGAGCGCGCTCTCGGCAACGATATGAGCGAGGAGAATTTTGCTCGTCTCTCTGATATTCAGCACCAGCTCCGCGCAGTTGAAGGCACGGAAGCCACCATCGAAGGCTTCGGCGCCTTCTCGGGCCGTGGGGCTAGGACTTTGTGACGCGTCCGCGCATTTGGGGCGCTAGGTTAATTGTGATTTAAGAGGCACGCACCACATTCACACATCAATTCGGCGACGAATGCGCCACCAGTGTGACGGATTGCGCGGAGATATCTAAGCATGGCGACGAAGACAACGGTGAAAGACGAAGCACAGGACGGCCAGGCTGCGCCCGAAGGCACGACCGACAGCCCGTTGCTCGATCTTTCCGATCAGTCCGTTCGTCGCATGATCAAGGCCGCGAAAAAGCGCGGCTATGTCACCTATGACGAACTGAATGCCGTTTTGCCCTCCGAGGAGGTGAACTCCGAGCAGATCGAGGACATCCTCGCCATGCTCAACGAGATGGGCATCAACGTCATTGAGAACGAAGAGGCTGAAGAGGCCGAGCGCAAGGCCGAAGACGGCGACGGTGACGACGAGGAGGAAAGCGGCGGCGATCTGGTCGAGACCGCGCGTGGTCTCCCCGCCCGTGCCGAGACAAAGTCCGAGCCGGCCGAGCGCACCGATGATCCCGTTCGCATGTACCTGCGCGAAATGGGTACAGTGGAGCTTCTGTCGCGCGAAGGCGAAATCGCCATCGCCAAGCGCATCGAGGCCGGCCGCGAGGCGATGATCGCTGGTCTCTGCGAGAGCCCGCTGACCTTCCAGGCCATCATCATCTGGCGTGATGAGCTCAACGAGGCAAAAGTGCTTCTGCGAGATATCATCGACCTTGAAGCCACTTATGCCGATCCCGAGGGCAAGGGCGCGGAGACACCGGTAAGCGAGCCTGAGGAAGAGCCTCAGGAGCGGCCGGAAGGCGAAGAGGGCGCGCCGGAAGGCGAGATGGATGACGAGGACGGCGAGGGCAACCCATCGCTCGCCGCCATGGAGGCCGAGCTTAAGCCCAAGGTGCTGGAGACCTTCGACAAGATCGCCGAGAACTACAAGAAGCTGCGCAAGCTGCAGGATGAGATCGCCGGAATCCGTCTCGGAGGCGGCGATGTTTCGCCCGCGCAAGACAAGAAATATACGGACCTCAAGGATGAAATCGTCCTGGAGGTGAAGTCCCTGTCGCTCAACCAGAACCGCATCGATGCGCTGGTGGAGCAGCTTTACGGAATCAACAAGCAGCTTGTGTCGCTGGAAGGCCGCCTGTTCCGGTTGGCCGACAGCTATGGCGTCGATCGCCTCTCTTTCCTTGCGGAATACCAGGGCTCTGAACTCGATCCCAACTGGACCGATCGCATCGCCGGTCTCGACAAGCGCGGCTGGAAGGCATGGGTTGCGGCCGAGGCTGAGACCATCGAGAGCATCCGCCAGGAAATCTCGGCACTTGCCACGGAGACGGGCCTGGAGATCCAGGAATACCGTAAGATCGTGCACATGGTGCAGAAGGGCGAGCGCGAGGCCCGCCAGGCGAAGAAGGAAATGGTGGAGGCGAACCTGCGCCTCGTCATCTCCATTGCCAAGAAATACACCAACCGCGGCCTGCAGTTCCTCGACCTCATCCAGGAAGGCAACATCGGCCTGATGAAGGCCGTTGATAAGTTCGAGTACCGCCGCGGCTACAAGTTCTCGACCTATGCCACCTGGTGGATCCGGCAGGCGATCACCCGTTCGATCGCCGACCAGGCCCGCACCATCCGCATTCCGGTGCATATGATCGAGACGATCAACAAAATCATTCGCACCTCGCGCCAGATGCTGCATGAGATCGGGCGCGAGCCGACACCGGAAGAGCTGGCGGAAAAGCTCGCCATGCCGCTGGAAAAGGTGCGTAAGGTTCTCAAGATCGCCAAGGAGCCGATCAGCCTCGAGACGCCTGTGGGTGACGAGGAGGATTCGCACCTCGGCGATTTCATCGAGGACAAGAACGCGCTGCTGCCGATCGATGCGGCCATCCAGTCGAACCTGCGCGAGACAACGACCCGGGTGCTCGCTTCACTCACCCCGCGCGAGGAACGTGTGCTGCGCATGCGTTTCGGCATCGGCATGAACACCGATCACACGCTGGAGGAAGTGGGCCAGCAGTTCTCGGTGACGCGCGAACGCATCCGCCAGATCGAGGCGAAGGCGCTGCGTAAGCTCAAGCACCCGAGCCGCTCGCGCAAGCTCCGCAGCTTCCTCGACAATTGATCCTGACGCTGAAGCGTCACCTGGTCCTGTTATATGCCCGGCCCTCGTGCCGGGCATTTTCACGAGAGTTAGACCGCCATGGATACCGTCACTCAGATGCTCTTCGGCGCGACGGTCGCGCAGGCGGGCTTCCGTCGCAGGCTCGGGCGCAAAGCCCTGGTGGTCGGCGCCATCATGGGGCTCATCCCCGATCTCGACGTTGCGGTCGGCTGGATCTGGGGGCCTTTCGCGAGTTGGCAGTATCATCGCGCTTTCACCCATTCGCTGCTGTTCGGCCCGCTGGTGGGGCCGATCTTCGCCTGGATGATCTGGCGCTGGCAGCGAAGCAGACATCCCGCTCTGACTGCAGATGAGGAGCAGCACATGCTCCGGGCATGGGTCTGGCTCTGTGTGCTGGGGCTCTTCACGCATCCTTTGATCGACGCCTTTACCAGCTACGGCACACAGCTGCTGTGGCCGATCACTACGACGCGCTTTGCCATCAATTCCATGCCGATCATCGATCCGCTCTATTCGCTGGTGCTGATCGCGGCCGTTGCGGTGGGCATCGCGGTCAAGAAGAGGCCGCGGCTGGCGCAGGACGTGGCGGCGGCGGCTCTGCTGTTCATCGTGCTCTACTCGCTCGGCGGATGGGCTCTCAACACACAGGTGGAGCGGGTCGCTCGGGAACAGTTCGCAAGAGCAGGCGAGGTCACCGCCTATCCGTTGTTGTTTCAGCCCTATTATCGTCGCGTGCTGGTGACGACACCTGATACCGCTTACGTGGGCTACTATTCGGTGCTCAACCCCAAGCCCATTGATTTCCAGGAATTTCCCATCGCCAGCGGCCCCGAGGTCGAGGCGGTGAGGGCGACGCATGAGGGAGCCGTGTTCGAGTGGTTCTCCATGAACAAGCCTTTGTGGCGGTCAACACCACAGCAGGATGGCTCGCGCATCGTGGAAGGCTATGACCTGCGCTATGGCATGCCTGGTCCCTCGAACCTCAGCATGTGGGGCGTGCGCGCCCGTGTGATGCCCGACGGAACGCTCGCCGGGCCAGTGGAGCGCTTCTCGACACCGCGCGAGGCCACTGGTGATCAGTTCCGCCAGTTCTGGCACGACATGACCGGTCTCTAACGGCATCAGCGAGCGCTGAGCTTTCGGAACATCCTCGTCATTCCCGCGCTTAAGGTGCAGCGCTAACCGCAGGATTCTGAACAGGCATGATGTCTCGCTGGCAATGGCTGCTGCGCCAGATGGTGCGGCAGATCTGGTTTCGCACCACCTTGTTCTCCGTTCTCGCTGTGCTCACGGCGCTGATCGCGATCTGGTCGAAGCCTTTGATCCCGACGGATATGCCGGCGAAGATTGGCTCCGACGCCGTCGACAACATCCTTGGTATCATTGCCTCCAGCATGCTGGCGGTGACCACCTTCTCGCTCAGCACCATGGTGTCCGCCTATTCGGCCGCGACGAGCAATGTCACGCCGCGCGCGACGAAGCTGCTCATCGAAGATTCGACCACACAGAACGCACTGGCCACCTTCATAGGCTCATTTCTCTATAGCCTCGTCGCTATCATCGCCTTGGCGACAGGTCTTTACGGCGCTGAGGGAAGGGTGGTTGTCTTCATCGTCACTATCGGCGTGATCGTGGTGATCGTGGTGATGCTCCTCCGGTGGATCAATCATCTGTCGCGGCTTGGGAGGGTTGGCGAGACCACGGACAGGGTCGAGGCCGCCACCCGCGCGGCGGTGGAAGACCGAAGGGAGGCGCCATGCATGAGGGCGCGGGAGTTGAGAGATGAAGGGATGATCCCTTCAGGTGCCCGCGCAATTCATGCCGAGGCAATCGGTTATGTGCAGCATATCGATGTGAAAGCTTTGTCCCGCATTGCCAAAGAAGGCCGATCGACCGTCTATGTCACCGCCTTGCCAGGGTCCTTTGCTGATCCGTCACGGCCCTTGGCCTGGGTAGAGGGAAGCGAGAGCGAGGAGCGGATCGACGAATGGCGCACAGCCTTTTCCATTGCCGATCATCGTTCGTTCGATCAGGACCCACGGTTCGGCTTCTGCGTGCTGTCGGAGATCGCGTCGCGGGCGCTCTCGCCGGCGGTCAATGATCCCGGCACGGCGATCGATGTTATCGGGCGCGGGGTGCGGCTTCTCGCGCTGTGGCAGGAACCGCCGAATGCTGATGACGAAGATGACGTAACATACGAGCGTGTTTATGTGCCGCGCATCCAACTGGCGGATATCTTCGAAGATTTCTTTTCACCCATCGCTCGAGATGGAGCAGCCATGATGGAAGTATCGCTGCGTCTCCTCAAAGGGCTTCGCACCCTTGCCAGGTTGGGTGACGCGGAGATGCTGGCAACGGCGCAGGTTCACGCGCGGCTCGCGTTTAAAAGGGCCGATGCAGTGCTTACCCTCGACGAGGAGAAGGAGCGTCTGGCCGCCCTGGCGCAGGAGATCATGTCCATCGGTCGGGGTACGGCCTTGTAATCGGTGCCTGACATGCCGATGTGTCCACTACCTTCCTTTATGGAGGCAACATGCCGCCCATCTCCGTTCTTGATCTCGCTTTCATTCCGCAGGGCTCGACCGCGTCCGATGCCCTTCATCGCTCTCTCGATCTCGCCCAGCATGCGGAGCAATGGGGATACAAGCGCTTCTGGCTGGCCGAGCACCACAACATGGTGGGCATCGCCAGCGCGGCGACCTCGGTGGTCATCGGGCATATCGCCAGCGGCACCAAGACCATAAGAGTTGGCGCGGGCGGCATCATGCTGCCGAACCACGCGCCCATGATCATCGCTGAGCAGTTCGGCACATTGGAGAGCCTTTATCCGGGACGCATCGATCTTGGTCTTGGCCGCGCGCCCGGCACCGATCAACGGACGCTGAGGGCGCTCCGCCGCGATCCTTCCGCCTCCGATGCCTTCCCGCAGGATGTGCTGGAGCTTCAGGCCCTGCTCGGCCCACTTGAGGAGGGGCAGGTGATCCAGGCGGTGCCAGGCACCGGGACACAGGTGCCGTTGTGGATTCTCGGATCAAGCCTCTTCGGCGCACAACTGGCCGCTATGCTCGGCCTGCCATATGCCTTTGCCTCACATTTCGCACCCGGCGCCCTCATGCAGGCCCTGGAAGCCTACCGCGCGCGCTTTCAACCTTCCGAGCAGCTCGATCGCTCCTATGCCATGGCTGGTGTGAACGTCATCGCCGCCGAGACGGACGAGGAGGCGCGGCGCCTTTTTACTTCCGCGCAGCAGCAGTTCGCCAATATGTTTCGCGGTACGCGCGGAAAGTTGCCGCCGCCCATCGATGATATCGAAGCCTATTGGTCGCCGATGGAGAAGGATCAAGCCTCGGCCATGCTGGCCTGTTCCTTTGTCGGCTCGCGCGACACCGTCCGCCGCGGCCTGAAGGCATTTCTGGATAATACCGGGGTCGACGAGATCATCATAGCCGCGGCGATCTATGATCATGCCGCTCGTCTGCGGTCTTATGAGATCGCGGCAGATATCTTCGCAGAACTTTCGCAGGAAAACCTGACGAAGGCCTGAGGTTGACCGTGCCGGTCATCAAACTTAGGCTTCGGGATTATCGTTGGCCTGATCTTCCTGGATCATCTTGGCCCATATCTCCATCCCCGACGTCGTGTAAGGCGGAGTTGATCCGCCTTTTGTCGTTGTCACCACAGAAGGGAAAGCTGTGTCTGCGTCGATCGAAAATCTGGTCAACCTGGAAATCTATGGCAACTCGCTGATCGTCTGGTGCCTCTCGATCTTTTTCAGCATTGTCGTCTACAGCGTTGCTGTTACCGCGCGCCGGGTGGCGAGACGCCGCTTTCCGCTCCACACAGGCGGCGATGGTCTCTTTATTACGCAGTTCCTTGGAGCTCAGGCACGGGCAACGCAGCAGTTCTTTCTTGTGGCGCTGGCTTTGGGCACATTGGCTTACCTGCTGATATTGCCTACCCGCATCGAGGGTATCCTGGCGGCTCTGGTGACGATCGCAGTCATGGTCCAGGTCGGCATCTGGGCCACCGCGGCCCTTGCCTTGTGGATCGCGCGTTACCTTGCCCGCACCACGGATCGTGATCCGGCCAGCGCCAGCGCGGCGCAGATCATCCAGTTCCTGTGTCAGGTCGTGATCTGGTCCGCGCTTTTGATGCTGACACTGAGCAACTTCGGCGTTGATATCACCGGTCTTATCGCCGGTCTTGGTGTCGGCGGTGTTGCGATTGCCTTTGCCTTGCAGAGCGTTTTACGTGACCTGTTCGCGTCCCTGGCCATTGTGCTCGACAAGCCGTTCGTGATCGGAGATTTCATCGTTTTCGGAAATCACCTCGGAACGGTCGAGCGGGTGGGTCTCAAGACCACGCGGATCCGCAGCCTGTGGGGCGAGCAGATCAGTGTTTCCAATGATGATCTTCTGAACACGCGAGTTCAGAACTACAAGCGTATGCGCGAGCGTCGCATCTCCTTCAACGTCGTGGTGCCTTACGAGACGTCACCCGACAATCTGGAGGCGATCCCCGGTCTCATCCGGGACATCATCGAAGGAACTGAAAAGACACGCTTCGACCGCTCACATGTGGCGGCTTTCGAAGAATTCGGCGCGCGGGTGGAAACGATCTACTTTGTCCTCTCGCCGGACTTCAACCTCTACATGGACATCCAGCAGTCCATAAATCTCGGTATCGCCCGGGCCTTCGCAGAGCGTGGCATCCGCTTCTCCTATCCGACGCGGCGGCTGGTGTCCGAGAATGGCGAAGAGCTGGCGCTGTTGAAGCACCTCGACCCGGTGCAGACGTGAGAAAGACTGGCTGCGCTTGGAAAACGGCGCATGCAAACGCCCCGTTATTGTAGGAACGATCGCTTTCTCCTCGGGTTGAAGAGACAACTCAGAAATCCAGGAGAACCAAGATGGCCAGCCAACCCCGTCCGCTCGCGATCGTCACTGGCGCATCCAGTGGCATTGGCTACGAGCTTGCGAAATGCTGCATCGAGAACGGTTTTGATCTCGTCGTCGCCGCGGATGAGCCGCAGCTGGAAGAAGCGGCGAACACCTTCCGCGCCCTCGGCGCTTCTGTGACGACAGTCGTTGCCGATCTTGCCACCACGGAGGGCGTGGACGAGCTCGTTGCCGCCGCTGATGCTCTGGGGCATCCCATCGAAGCACTGCTTGCCAATGCCGGACACGGCCTCGGCAAGGGGTTCCTGGATCAGAACTTTCAGGATGTGCGCCATGTGATCGACACCAACATCACGGGCACGATCTATCTGGCCCAGAAAGTCGCCGCCACCATGCGGGCGCGCGGTAGCGGGCGCATTCTCTTCACCGGCTCGATTGCGGGCTATATGCCGGGCTCCTTCCAGGCCGTCTACAACGGCACCAAGGCCTTCATCGATTCGTTCTCCTTTGCCCTGCGCAACGAGCTGAAGGATACCGGCGTGACGGTGACCTGCCTGATGCCTGGCCCGACCGACACCAACTTCTTCGCGCGCGCCGACATGCTCGACACCGATGTCGGTCAGGGCAAAAAGGATGATCCGGCCGATGTGGCCAAGGTCGGCTTTGACGCCATGATGAAAGGCGAGGGCGACGTCGTCTCCGGTATGAAGAACAAGCTTCAGTCCGCCATGGCGACCATCACGCCGTCCGACCGGTTGGCCGAGATGCACCGGAAGATGGCCGAACCCGGTTCCGGCGCTCACTGAAGCTCCTCGACCAGTGCCGGATCGTCAGCGCCGCGAACTTTTAAGGCGCAAATGTCCGGCTCATTTCACTGATCGCGCTGCAGATCCTTTGTCAGCTCACGGCGCTGCCGCCGCGTTCTGATCTGCTCGGTGTGGACCTGCCTGCCATGAACGTGGTGCTGGACACCCTCGGCGAGGATGTCGAAGCCTCGCCGAGCTCCGATAGGCAAGTCCTCGGACCCATATAGGCCCACCACCTCGACAAGAATGAAGCCCACCTGAACCTTCTCGTCGCCTGAGCGATCGATGCCTGGCGCGGCGTGAAGCGCGTGCTCGATCAACTGACGGAAAGAGCCGATGTCTCTGCTTTCGCCCGCCTGCAACGGTCCTTGCCGCGTATGTTGATGAGGTTCCCTGTCTCGCTGTTTCTCAGCGTCAAAAACATCGGTGACAGGGGTGATGATTGTTCCGCTTGAGGTCTCCAGGCGCACGAAAACGCTGGAGATGTAGATCGGCCCCGAACTCATGTTGCTGACGAGGCAGCGGGCGTCCAAATCTGACCCAACTCCCCGCGTGATGATGAGCGTGGCGCGAAGCTGCCGCCTGTAGCTGCTGACGAAGACCTGTAAATAGATCGCCCAGATAGCGAGCGTTCCAAGGTCCGTAAGAGCGCTAATGGCTTCGCTGTGCTCGGCAATCCATTGCAATGGGAGCTCCATACGGCGTTGCAGCCGAAAGTTCAGCAACCAAGGATATCGCTCGCGGGTTCCGCTGTCGGCAGGCCCATCCCCGCGTGGAGAGGAAGATCACGTAAGAACGCTCTTCACATCCTGGGGCGTCAGCACCTGATAATCTCCTTCAGCGAGATCGGCGGGCAACTCGAGGGTGCCTATGCGATCGCGATGAAGGGCGGTGACGTGATTGCCCACAGCCGCGAACATCCGGCGCACCTGATGGTAACGGCCTTCGGTCAGCGTTACCGTGGCGGCCTTCGGCCCATCCACTTCCATGGGAACGGGCAGCAGCGGCCGCTCCTCGCCCTCCAGCAAAAGTTCGCCCGAGGCGAAA
The DNA here is from genome assembly GCF_014635245.1 of Agaricicola taiwanensis. Classification (GTDB taxonomy): domain Bacteria; phylum Pseudomonadota; class Alphaproteobacteria; order Rhizobiales; family Methylopilaceae; genus Agaricicola; species Agaricicola taiwanensis. The sequence goes on from NZ_BMCP01000002.1 coordinate 318,611, forward strand.
GCATTCGCCTCATGCCCCTCAAGCGGACGATCGAGCGTCACGCGATAGCGTTTCGTCACCTGGCTCTTGGGCGAGATGATCTTGTGAAGCAGCGCGCCGTCGTCGGTGAGGAGGATAAGACCCGACGTTTCCTTGTCGAGCCGGCCCACGGTGGACAGCGCGGGGTCGCGTCGGCGCCAGCGCTCCGGCAGAAGGCTGTAGATCAGCGGCCCCGCTTCCTTATGGGAGCAGGTCACGCCGCAGGGCTTATGCAGCATGAGGATCATGCCGGGAAGGGGATCGAGCGGCTCTCCCTCCACGGACAGGCGGGTGGGAAGATCGCTTTCAAGTGCAATCCTGGCATCGGCGTTTTCAAGCACCTCACCGTCCAGTTCCACCGCGCCATGACGCACCAGCGCCTGCACCTCTCGGCGTGAGCCGTAGCCGAGGTTTGCCAGCAGCCGGTCCAGCCGAACGCTCTTGCTCATTTCACCGCCTCATAGACTTTGAAGCCCTGAGCTTCGCTTTGCAGTTCGAAGCGCGCGAAAAGCTGGGCGAGGAGGGCTTCATAGGGAAGGTGCTTGTTGGCGACAAGCCACAGGCGCCCTCCACGCCGCAGGATGGACGCGGCTTTCTCGATGAAGGCCTTGCCAAGCGCCTTGTCTTCAATGCCGCCATCATGGAATGGCGGGTTCATGACGATGAAGTCCAGCGTGGGCAAGGTGACTTTCCGCACATCGGCCCACTGCAGGCTCACGCGTGGATCGTCGACGTTACGCCGCGCGGCTTCGATCGCGCGGCGGTCGATGTCGATGAGCTGGAGGTTTGAGACGGCCGGTGAGGCGAGGACACCATGGGCGAGATAGCCGGTGCCGCAGCCAAAGTCGGCGCCCCGGCCGGACAGCGGCGGTAGACGCTCGACCAACTGCACACTGCCGGGATCGAGCCGGTCCCAGCTGAAGATGCCGGGTTGCGACCACAGGCCGATGTCTTCAACAAAGCGTGGTGCGCCCTCTGCGATGGCCGCGTCCAAATCAGGAGAGACGTCAGGCTTTCCGGCCGTACATATCCGGTAGTGACGCTTTGATTTTTCCTGCACGACGCAACCAAGACCCTTGAGGTCTTTGGCGATACGTGACCCGCCCTTGTCCTTGAGGGCAAGCGTGGTCAGCGAAGCTCCTGGGCTTAGCGCTCTCAAGCCCAGTGCCAGCGCGGCACGACGCTCCACCGTGCCGGGAGGCGCGAGCATGGTGAGGCTCTGCAGCATGTTCTCGTGTTTCTCAAGGTCGTCTGCGCCGGGGATCAGCGGTGAGAACTGGACCGCTTCATCGGGATAGTCCGCGAGATCCCGCGGCGGCAGGCCGTAGAGGCCATGTCTGACATTGGTCATCATGCAGTCCGTTGTGTCGTGGTCTTCCTACAGGTCATGGCCGTCCTGCGAAAGCCTAGCTTTTGCAGTGGCGTGGCGCGTGATAAGGGGCGCGGCATGTCGTTCTCTGTCGCCGCCCTCTATCAGTTCGCCGCTTTGCCCGATGCCGCAGAACTGCGCGCTCCACTTCGCGCTCTGTGTGAAAGCCTCGGGATTCGCGGGACGCTGATCCTGGCGGTGGAGGGGATCAACGGCACTGTCGCCGGCACCGATACCGCCATCGCGGCGCTGATCGGGGAGATCACCAAGGGGGCCCTGTTCGGCGGCCGCCTTGATGCTCTTGAGCTGAAGTACTCACGCGCGGAATCCATGCCATTCAAGCGCTTGAAGGTTCATTTCAAGAAAGAGATCGTGACCATGGGCGTGCCCCAGGCCGATCCGCGCCGGGCTGTCGGCAGCTATGTGGCCCCGGCCGATTGGAACGCGCTCATCACCCAGCCGGATGTGACTGTCATCGACACGCGCAACAGCTTCGAGGTTGCCATGGGCACCTTCGAGGGAGCGGTGGATCCGGGCACGACCACCTTCGGCGAGTTTCCTGATTATGTGCGGCAGAACCTCGACCCCGCGCAGCACAAGAAAGTCGCCATGTTCTGCACCGGCGGCATCCGCTGCGAAAAGGCGACCTCTTATCTCCTGTCGCAGGGCTTTGAGGAGGTCTTCCACCTCCAGGGCGGCATCCTGAAATATCTCGAGACAGTGCCGGAAAAGGAAAGTCTCTGGCGCGGTCACTGCTTCGTCTTCGACGAGCGCGTGGCGCTTGGCCACGGGCTCACCGAATGCAGTGAGGACGTGCAGCGGCCGGACGTAAAGTGAACCGGTAGTCTAATCCCAGAGACCCTTCGGCATCGGCAGGCCGTCATACACCCGCTGGTCGATCGCTGTTGCCGCGCCGGTGGCATCCTGGATGATCTGATCGAGCTGCCGCGTATGTTGGCCGGAATGCCAGGTGCCGCGCTCGAAGATGCCGGAAAGAGGCTGCTCGCCGTAATAGGTCTTCACCCGCCGCTCTCCGATATCGGCCGGCATCTGCGCGATCCACTTCTTCAGGCGGTCGGTCGAGGTTTTTGCATAGGCGAGGAGATCGTCCTTCGTCTTCAGATGATCAAAACGTACGTTGGTGATGCTGCGTGTGTCCTCCAGACCCGTCTCCTGCGAGGTGACAAAACCGTCGGGAATCTGGAAGATGTGATAGCTGAGTTCGCGCACGGTGCGGGGGCGGCCGTGAAAGGCGCGCTCGTTCAGCCGATCATCTGGAATCTGCTCGATGAGGTCTGATGCCTTATCGAGAAAATAGGTCCATTTCCGTGCCAGTTCTTCCATGGACAAGCGGCTTACCTTCCGGTCGATGCCGACGAAGGCTGCCACATCGTCCAGCGACTGACCGAAGGTCATCTCCTCGCCCTTGAAGACGACGGGAACCGTCATGATGCCGCGGCGCTGCATCTCATCAAGCCCTGTCGGATGGGTGAGGATGTTGACGGATTCAAATTCCACGCCGGCTTCCGTCAGGAGCTCCTTGATCTTGACGCAACTTGTGCAGCCGGGCTGCCAGAACAGGCGAATACGTTCCGCTTCCGCGATATCGGCCATGATTGTTTCTCCCTATCCGCTCTGAGCTTGCAGATTCAAAGCATCCTATTTCAGGTGCAAGTGCTTGGCCAGAGACGGTGACATAGCAGTTTCATGGCCCGAAATGGCGTAAGATTAACGCCTGGTAAATCGAAGTCTTCTTCTTTTGCATTGAATGTAACCGCTGCTTTATGGAACTATAGTATGTTTCGCGTTATGGCAAAGTGGCGCGGCATGATTGATTTCCTGCAGGAGGCGAGCGGTAATGTCGCCGTTGCCACCGCGCTCGCGGCCATTCCTGTCGTGGGCGCCATGGGCGTGGCGCTGGATCATGTGCGTCTCTCGGATATGAGGGCTGAAATGCAGGCAGAGGCCGATGCCGATGCCTTGTCCAAACGCAACGGTGTTTGGCTCGACGATGTGCGTTACGAAGTTGTCCGCCAAGGAAGGCTCGATACATCGATCATGGCCGTGCTCGGGCTGACGGAGGTCGACTTCACGGTGCGGGCAGTGGCGCGCCATGTGCCGCCGGTGAGGGTCTATGGGCCTCCCGCCTATATGTATCTCGATGGCGATGCGATGGATTACAATCGCATCGGCGTCTACTGCTACAACAAGGCTGAGAACACCCGGTCCGAGATCGTCATCCTGGCGGACAACCGGGGGCGCACCTTCGACGTGGACATTCCCCAATGCGGGCCCGGCGAGAGTTTTGAACTCGCGCTCCACAACGTCTGGTACGGCGAGGAAAACTTCAATAACCCGGCCTTGCAGCGCTATTACAAGACCGACACCGGCGTTCCCGACTGGCAGAACGCCAACAAGGCGCGGGTACTGGAGACCTACCTCTGCGACACCGAGCAGGAGTGCTATCCGGTAAGCATGGGCGGGCCGCTGCCGGAAGGTCCGAATCGCGTCCCCCATATTGAGACCCGACCCTGTGAACCCGGGCACTTCATGTACTACGGGTGGGAGGATACGCCTGAATCCTTTGGCGACAGCGACTTCAACGATATTCGCCTGATCATGGCCTGCCCGGACGTTGATGAGACCACGCGTGAGGTGCGTCTGATCGAATGATCAGACGACCACCGTCAACCGCTTCGCCGCGCGGGTGATGCCGGTGTAGAGCCAGCGCTCCCGCGCATCGGGAAAGGCGAAGCTTTCGTCAAAGAGCACCACATCGTCCCACTGCGATCCCTGCGCCTTGTGAACCGTCAGGGCATAGCCATAGTCGAACTCGTCATAGGCCTTGCGCTCCAGCCAGTCGAACTTCTCGATCTCGCCGATGAAGCATTCCGGGCGCACCGAGACCTTGGCGTGCGCGCCCATGCCATCGTCGGAGAAGATGTGCATGGTGACGATGTGAGACTTTGAGACCGCGCGTTCGGTCACGTTCCAGAGGCCGCCGTTGAACAGTGCCTTGCGCTTGTTGTTGCGCAGGCAGACCAGCCGGTCACCGGCGATAGGCAGCGGATCTTCAAATCCGCGGCGCAGGCGCATACGCGCGTTGTAAGCCTTGCGCGTGTTGTTGCGCCCCACGAGCAATTGGTCGGCTTCCAAGGCGCGGGCAGCATCGAAATCTGCTTTCCGCACCACCTGCGTCTGGCCGAAATCCCGCGGCTCCAGACGCTTGCCCGCGCGAACCTCCATGGAAAGGCGAACGATGGGGTCGTCTTCGGCCTGGCGATGCACCTCGGTCAGCATGGCGTCAGGCTCGCCGCTCGTGAAAAAGCCACCGCCCTGGATGGGCGGCAGCTGCGCCGGGTCGCCCAGCACCAGCAGCGGGACGCCGAAGGAAAGAAGATCACGGCCGAGTTCGGCATCCACCATGGAGCATTCGTCGATCACGATCAGCTTGGCGCGTGAGGCGGGGGCATCGTCCCACAGCTCGAAGTTGGGCGCCTCCTCGTTTCGCTCACGCGTCCTATAGATCAGGCTGTGGATGGTGGAGGCGTTGTGGCAGCCCTTTTCACGCATGACGAGGGCTGCCTTGCCGGTGAAGGCGGCAAACTGCACCTTGCCATCCACGCCTTCCGCCAGGTGACGCGCGAGCGTCGTCTTTCCCGTACCGGCATAGCCGAACAGCCTGAAGATCTGCGGCGTGCTGCCTTCGCCCGGACGCTCCTTCAGCCAGCTGGCGACCGCGTTGAGAGCGCTATCCTGATGTGGGGTAAAATTCGGCATGACAGCGGTTTAGTAAGGTTTGGCAGGAGGTTGTGGCACGGTGCTCAAATTCTGATTCCACGAGTTGAGAGATTGATTCATCTGCGGTTTTCCGTCATTGAGCCGTGGCTGCCAAGTGCCCCGGCGCGGAATTTAGCAAGGAGATCCGCATGCTCGTGACCTTGATGAAGGGCAAGATTCATCGCGCCCGTGTGACTGGTGCCGATCTCGACTACGAAGGCTCCATCAGCATCGACCGCAGATTGATCGCCGCGGCGGGGTTCTTTCTCAACGAGCGGGTCGATATCTACAACATCACCACGGGCGCCCGGTTCTCCACCTATGTGATCCCAGCCATGGTGGAGGGGGCACCGCAGGCTGAAATCTGTCTCAATGGCGCGGCTGCGCGGCTGGTGCAGAAGGGCGATGAGATCATCATCGCGGCCTATGCGCAGATGACGCCCGAGGAGGCCGACATCTTCCGGCCCAAGGTCGTTCTGGTGGATGAAAACAATCAGCCCAAGGGAACTTGACGTCTGAGGCAACGTTGAGGGTGGCATGAAAACCAAGGTTATCCTCAACGCCCGCGCCGGAACACTTCTCGACAAGGGCGGGGATGACCCTGCCGGCATGGTGGAACGCGCATTCGAAGCAGCCGGGCAGCCGGTCGATGTCATTCTCTGCGAGACGGAAGGCATCAACACCTGCCTTGATGAAGCGGTGAAATCGGAGGCTGAGGCCGTCATCATCGGCGGCGGCGATGGCACCGTGGCCATGGCGGTGGACCGGCTGGCCGGTAAGGGCACGGCGCTTGGCATCCTTCCTTTCGGCACTCTGAACCTGCTCGCCAAGGACATCGGTATTCCACTGGAGTTCGAAGCCGCGGTCGAGGCACTGGCGAAAGCCCGGCCGAAGATGATCGATCTTGCGGAAATCAACGACAAACCCTTTCACACGCTGTCCGGCCTCGGCTTCTTCAGCGAGATCGCACGGGCACGCGAGGAGGTGAGGGGGCTGAAGCTGCCGTTCGGCCGCTATGTCGCCGTCGCGGTTTCAGCCTATCGGGCGCTGAAGCGCGTGAAGCCCATGAAGCTCGAACTCGATGTCGATGGTTCAGTGCGGCAGGTTGAGGCCTACGCGCTGCTCGTCACCAACAATGCCTTCGAGGGGCCCGGCTGGAGCCGGCCAAGGCTCGATGAGGGAGTGCTGGAAGTACACGTGGGTCACGATACAACGTTGGCAGATCGGTTGAAGGCCGGTGCCGATCTGATCACCGATGCTTGGCGTGACAATCCTGAAATCGAGAGCTTCAAGGCGCGCCGGGTGACGGTGTCGCGCCGGAACCGCACGAAGCTCTGGACAGCCACAGATGGGGAAGTCAGCCGCGAAACGGCGCCGTTGCGTTACTCGATCCGACCGCGAGGCCTCGCGGTCCTCGCGCCGGATTGATACGCCCTCAGTTTTCCAGTTCGAAAGTCACGTTCACATTCACCTGCACCTCGCTTTCGCCGGGTGCGATCGGTACGGGCGCCGCGGCTTTGGCGAATTCCGCCCGCATCATCATTGGCATCGGCCGGTTGCTGCCGCTCTCGCTCATGTCGACAACCCGCCCAAGCCTTGCGCCGGCGGCGGCGGCATAAAGTTCCGCCTTGCGTTTAGCGTCGGCGAAAGCAGCTTTGCGCGCGTCATCGAGTTTCCGGTCGGCATCGGAAATTTCGAACGACAGGCCGTTGAAGTGGTTGGCGCCTGATGTGACTGCCTTGTCCAGGATATCGCCGAGTCGGGTGAGATCGCGGACACGTATGGTGACCGAATTGCGCACCTCATAGCCGGTGATGCGCGGCGCTTCGTTGTTGTTTTTCCGGTCGGCATAGCGAGGCTGAATGGTAAAGCCCGAGGTCGCAATGTCGCGATCCTCAAGGCCTGCGTCCTTGTAGCTCTGCATCACCTGGGTCATGGCGGCGGTGTTGGCGTCCAGCGCCTCGCGGGCCGTCTTGCCTTCGGTGACCACCGACGAGCTGATGCTGGCGCGATCAGGGGCTGCCGTCAGCGTGCCTTCGCCGTTGATGGTCAGCGTCGGCCGCCTCGGAGCGGCATCCTGAGCCAGCGCCGGAGCGGCCAGGGCGGTAAAGGCGATGAGGGAAAGAGCGGCAAGACGCATGTCGTACTCCTGAGCATGATGGGACTATGAGCATCATCGAAATACGACAGCTATGCGGCAGCCTGCCCCTCAAGGGAAGCTTGGCGGCGAAAATGCTTGGACAACCCGCACGGTTGCGTGATCAACCGTCAAGCACGATGGTCGCCCCGCGACGTAGGAAGGAATCATGACGGAATATCTTCTCTTGGCCGGGGCAGCCTTTTTTGCTGGAATGTTGAACACCGTGGCGGGGGGAGGCACTTTCCTGACCTTTCCCGCGCTCGTCTACACCGGTGTCCCTGTAGTCGCGGCCAATGCGACAAGCGCCGTGGCCGTCTTTCCCGGCTATCTCGGCGGCGTGCTCGGATTCCGGCGGGAGCTGCAAACCTTCGAGCGCAAGAGGCTTCTCAAGATCATAGCGGCGACTTCGATTGGCGGCCTGATCGGTTCGCTGCTGCTGCTCGTCTCGTCCAACGAGGCATTCTCGGCCGTGGTGCCGTTTCTCCTGGCGCTGGCGACATTTGCCTTCGCCTTTGGTGATCGGCTGCAGGCCTGGGCACGCAGTCGCGGCGCCGAAACGGCGGAGGGGCCCATCGGAACCACTCTCGTCTCCATTTATGGCGGCTATTTCAACGGTGGACTCGGCATCGTGCTGCTCGCGCTCTTCTCGCTCTGGGGCATGCGCGACCTGAACGCCATGAACGGCCTGAAGAATGGGCTCTCGTTTGTCCTGTCCGCCATTTCGGTGGTGACCTTCGCGGTGGCCGGCCTTGTGGCCTGGCCCCAGGCGCTGGTCATGATGGCTGCCGCCACCGTGGGCGGCTATGCGGGCGCTCCGGTCGCGCGGGCATTGCCGCGCTCGGTGGTCCGGGCGGTGGTCATTATCGTGGGCTCGGTCATGAGCCTGATCTTCTTCGCGAGGCTCTTTGGATAAGACTGCGCTGTCATAAAGAGGCGCCAGCTATGGCTGACTGGCTTGATCGGCTGGAAAAGCCATGAGCAACGTCGATAAAGGCTTGCATCGGGTTGGACGGTGTTTCGGCTACCCAGGCCAGGGCGAGATCGACCAGCGCGGGGATCTGATTAAGGGGGCTGAAGATGATCTCAGGGTGGGAGGTACGGGAGGCCCATTCAGGCAGGATCGCGATCCCGACACCGGCCGCGACCATGGTGAGGATCGAATAGGTGTGCTGCGCTTCAAACACCACCCGCGGCTTGAATCCTGCGCGATTACAATAGCCCGCCACGTGCTCCTGGAACTCCACCCCGGCAACCGGCGCGTAATGGATGAAATCCTCCTCGGCCAGATCTTCGAGCGTCACGGGCAGGCAACCCGCAAGTCTGTGCTCGCGCGGTATGGCTGCGACCACGCCTTCGGACGCCAGCACCAAGGTTGCCAGCCGTCGCGTGTGGACGGGTAGCCGGAGCAGTCCGAAGTCGAGCTGGCCGGTAAGAAGATCGGGGATCTGGCCCGCTGTTTCTCTGTAGGTCGGAGCAACGAAGATGTCGGGGCGGGCCTTGTTGAACGTCCGGATCAGCCAGGGCAGCACCTCGAACGAGGCGGCAGGAGTGAAGCCGACCCGCAGATGGCCGCCGCCGCCATCGGCGATCAGGCGTGTCGACGCCACAGCCTCCTCGACCTGAGCCAAGGTATATTTGGCTCGTTCAAGGAAATGGGCTCCAGCCGCCGTGAGCTTGACCGAGCGCGTCGTCCGATCCAGCAGCCTCGCGCCCAATCGCTCTTCGAGCTGGCGAACCTGGGCGCTGAGATGTGGTTGGGCCATTCCGAGTTTCTCGGCAGCGCGTCGGAAGTGAAGCTCTTCCGCGACGGTGGCGAAGATTCGGAGATCGCGCGTTCCGATCGTCTTATTCATACACACACCTGGATCAATAAATGCCGATAATTTATTGGACGCGCCATTATGAATTGGGTCTGATCAAGCAAGCAAGAGGTCGCCAGCACGCCAGGGTCGAACATCGGAAGGCGAGATGGATAGCGTCAACGGTAATCGCGCAGTGAATGTACCGGCTGTGTCCTTCCAGCATGTGAGCCGTCGGTTCGGCTCCGTCACGGCAGTCGATGACGTGACGATCGATGTCGCCCCTGGAGAGTTTCTGTCGCTTGTTGGGCCCTCCGGGTCGGGAAAGACGACCCTCCTCATGATGCTCGCCGGATTCGAGCAGCCCAGCGCAGGACGCCTTGCCGTGAGCGGGCGCGATGTCACCGATCTTGCGCCGAACCACCGCAATATTGGCATGGTCTTTCAGAAATACGCGCTGTTTCCCCACCGCACCGTCGCGGACAACATCGCGTTTCCCCTGCGCATGCGAGGCATTGGCCGGAGCGAGCGGGAGCAACGGGTCGCCGAGGTGCTCGCCATGGTCAAGCTCGATGGCTATGGCCAGCGCATGCCCGCCCAGCTGTCCGGGGGACAGCAGCAGCGCGTCGCTCTGGCGCGAGCCATCGTGTTCGAACCGCCGGTTATCCTCATGGATGAACCGCTGGGTGCGCTCGACAAGAAGCTGCGCCAGCATATGCAGATCGAAATAAAGGAACTGCAGGCGCGTCTGAAGGCGACAGTGATCTATGTGACGCACGATCAGGAAGAAGCGCTGACGATGTCCGATCGTGTGGCGATCCTCGATCATGGCAAGCTGGTGCAGAGTGGCGGCCCCCGCGAGCTCTATGAAGCACCTGCGACAGCATTCGTGGCGGATTTTCTCGGCGACATGAATTTCCTGCCTGCCGAAATCACCGGCATGGACGAACGGGGCATCGAGGTCACAGTCGGGGGCCGCAGGGTTCCGGTTGCAACGTCAGGCTGCTGGAAAGACAAGGGTGCCGTCAGGCTGGCCGTCCGCCCGGAACATGTCACCGTTTTACCCGGACCCGCCGGCCAGGGGCTGTCGGGCATGGTCGACCGGCTGGTGTTCCAGGGATCGAACCTGACGATCTTGGTTTCCGTGGACCGCGTGGGCCAGCTTCGCGCCCAGGTCGAAGCGCAGTCGCCGCTGGCCTCCCTGGCAACTGGCGATCCCGTTGCCATCACCTGGGCACCAGAACGCGCGCATCTGTTTCCGCGGGCCGGGTCATGAGCGCGCTTACCTCCGCCGATATCGGGCAGGACAGGTCCGCCAGGCCGGGAACGGCCGATGCTTCGGAAGGCCGTGGTCGTTTCGGCAGGGTAGCGTCGCTGTTGCTCATCGCTCCCCTGGGCCTGCTGCTCGCGGCGGTGTTTTTTCTGCCGATCGTCAATTTTCTATCGCGCAGCTTCATTGAGCCACAACTGACGCTTTCACATTACGCCGAGCTCTTCGGCGAGCCGCTCTATCTGCGCATCCTCCTGCGGACCATGTGGATTGCTTTGGCTACCACCGCACTGACACTCGTTCTGGGCTATCCCGTCGCCCTGCTGATGACCCGCATCAACGGCGTTGCGGCAGCCGTGGTGAGCCTGTGTGTCATCATTCCGCTTTGGACCTCGGTCCTTGTGCGTTCCTACGCCTGGATCGTGCTGTTGCAGCGCAACGGGCTCGTCAATCAGTCGCTCCAGCACCTGGGGATCATTGATCAGCCGCTGACGCTGCTCCATACCGACGGCGCGGTGCTCGTCGCCATGACACAGGTACTCCTGCCGTTCATGGTGCTGCCCGTCTATGCAACCCTCCGTAACATCCCGCCCGAGCTGACTCGGGCGGCGCGCAATCTGGGCGCCGGACGGCTGCGCGCCTTCCTCGCCGTGACCTTGCCACTCAGTTTGCCGGGAGCCGCCGCGGGAGCCGTGATGATCTTCGTCCTGGCGCTCGGTTTCTACATCACGCCGGCCCTGGTCGGCGGGCCGCGTACATTGATGATCGCCACCCTGATCTCGCAACAGGCAACCGAGCTGTCCAACTGGCCTCTCGCTGCGGCGCTGTCCTTTGTCCTGCTCGTGCTGTCGCTGGGCGTGACCATGGCTTTCAAGCGCCTGCTCGGCGTCGATCGGATGGTGCATCATGGCTAGCAGCGTAATGCGGTGGCTCGAGCGTTCAACCACAGCCGTCGCGGTGGGGCTTATCCTTGCCTTCCTTATCGTGCCGACCCTGCTCGTCATTCCCATGTCGGTGAGCCCGACGTCCTATCTGCGCTTTCCGCCGACGGGCATCTCGTTTCACTGGTACAGCGCCTACTTCAGCGATCAGGAGTGGATCGCGGCCACATTGTTCTCGTTGAAAATCGCAGGTTTGACCACGGTCGCGTCAACGATCGTCGGCGTCATGGCGGCCGTGGCGCTCGTGCGGGGCAGGGTTCCCGGACGCGAAACCATACAGGCCCTGATCCTCGCGCCGCTGATCGTTCCGCATATTGTCGTGGCCATCGCGCTTTATCTGCAGTTCGCGCCATTGCGCCTCGTCGGGACCACAACGGGTTTCGTGCTCGCCCATACCGTCCTGGCCGTTCCCTACGTTGTTCTGATCGTCTCAGCGGCACTCACACGCCTGGATCAGTCACTGGAGATGGCGGCCCTCAATCTCGGGGCGTCCCCGCTGCGGGCATTTCTTGAAATAACCGTGCCCTTGACGGCGCCTGCCATCGCCGCCGGGGCGGTCTTCGCCTTTCTTGCCTCGTTCGATGAAACCGTCGTGTCGTTCTTCTTGTCGGGTGTCGAGAACAAGACGCTGACGCGCAAGCTGTTCGAGGACATCGACTTCAATCTGTCACCGATCATCGCAGCCATTTCCACGATCATCGTCGTGATGACGATCGCGATCATGGGCCTTGGCCAACTCGCCCGAAGGGCCACCATCCGGAAAACCGGAACTAACTAGGAGGAGAAGCGCTATGGACTTCGCTGTTGCCAAGGGCCGCCGTCGAATGTTGCGCCTCACGACGCTGGCGATCGCCGCGCTCGCAGGCTTTGGCTCTGAGCCTGCTCTTTCCCAGGAGGGGACTGAACTGGTGATCGTGACCTCGGGCGGGACCTTCGAGAAGGCCTTGCAGAAGAATTTCTACGAGGCCTTCACGGCTGAAACAGGCATCAAGGTTCATCCGGTGTCGGCGAGCTATGCCGAGCAGTGGGCCAAGGCACGCGCGATGGCTGAATCGGGGCGAACCGAATGGGATATCGTGACCGTCGGCATCGGTGAGGACGCCGCCAACCGGGACCTGCTTGAAAAGCTCGATTGCGCCGGCATGCCCAACGTAAAGACCCAGGCGATCGACGGCGCCTGCCGGGAGTACACGCTCCTTCGCACGATCGGCGGAACGGTCCTTGCCTATAACACCGACACCTTCAAGGAGAAGGCACCGGCAAGCTGGGCCGACTTCTGGGACGTTGCCGCATTTCCGGGCCCCCGCGCCATGCCCAACTACGGCGCGCCCTATGTGTCGCTCGCGGTTGCCTTGCTGGCCGACGGCGCACCCTTGAGCGAGGTTCGAGACCGTGCGCTCGATGTGCCCCGTGCCTTCGCCAAGCTCGACAAAGTCAAACCGGATGTCTCGATCTGGTGGAAGACCGGAGACCAGAGCCAGCAGGCCTTCCGCAACGGCGAGGTCGTCATGTCGATGATGTGGTCCGGCCGGGCCATGCAGCTGCAGCAGGCGGGACAACCCATCGAGGTCGTCTGGAACAATGCATCCGCGGAACTCAGCTCCTGGGGCATCCTCAAAAATGCCCCCCACAAAGAAGCGGCGAAAGCATTTCTGAATTTCTTCATGAGCCGCCCGGAGGCCCATCTCGCCTTCTCCTCCCAGGTCTTCTGGGACACGGCCAATCGTGCGGCTCTCGACAAGACCTACGGCTCGTCCGAGACCTTCATGAAGCGGTTCGAGAACATGATCACCTACGATTCTGCCTGGCTTGCGGAAAACCGCAGCGAGATCGTCACCCGCTGGAACGACTGGATCAGCCGCTAATCTAGGGAGAGCCGTGATGTTGAACCTGGCCTCGGCAACCGGTGTTGCCCGAGAAGGATCAAGTGCGATCCTCGGCGACTGGATTGCCGGATTCAATCTGGCCGATGTCCCTGACGACGTCGTGGAGCAGGCCAAATCCTGCATCGTCGACAGTGTCGGTTGTGTCGTGGCGGGCACTTCGGCGCGCCCGTCACGCCTCCTGCTCGATACTCTTGAGCGTTACGGCGGGGTGGGGGACGTCGCGATACCTGCCACTGGCAAACGCCTCGGCACGCTCCCGGCCGCCTATTTCATGGCCCAATCGGCGAACGCGCTGGATTTCGACGATTCGTTTCGCAGTGGCGCACCGTGCCATCCCGGCGCAACCATCATTCCGCCAGCGCTGGCGCTGGCCCAGGCGGTGCCATGTGACGGCGCCGAGCTTCTGCGCGCCGTGATCCTCGGCTATGAGATCTCGTTGAGGATCGGCCGCGCCGTACAGCCGACGCCGGAGCGAAAGGCCGAGGTCTATGGCTTCTCGACCTGGCAGATCTTTGGCGCCATGGCTGCGGCGGCGAGCCTGCTGCGTCTTCCCCGCGCCGCGATCATCGACGCGTTCGGCATCGCTGCCGTTCATGCCCCGGTGCCGAGCCTGCGCAAGCTCGGGACGGAAGACCCCAGACCCTATCCCTGGACCAAGAATACTTATGGATCAGCCAGCGAAGGCGGCGTCCTTGCCGCCTTGCTCGCTTCCGACGGCTATGTCGGCAGCCGCACGATCTTCGATGGTGATCGCGGCTTCTGGATCATGTCCGGCAGCGATCGTTTCCGGCCGGAGCTTTTGACCGAAGGGCTCGGCACCACCTGGCTCCTGCGCGAGGTCGGGTTCAAGTTTTACGGCTGCTGCCGGTGGACCCACACCATGCTTGACGCCCTGCGCGACTGTGGGGCCGGTGTTGATCCGGATGCCATAGAGACCATCGAGGTTGCTGGCTTCAAGGAGTTGTTCGGCCTGGGCGGAGAGGCGCCGACGTCGATCGTCGATGCCCAGTTCAACCCTCAGCACCTCGCGGCTCTCGAACTGCTCGGGAGGTCGCCGGAACGCGGCCTCGCCGACGAAGATCTTGTCGATCCCCGGGTGTCCCGGCTGCGCAGCAAGATCACGATGATACACGATCCCAGTGCTGATGAAGCCTACTACGCGTCCGGTGCTCTTCCAGTTCGTGTCACGTTGCGGCTGAGCGACGGCACCACGCGGGCTGCCGCGCGCCAGGACCCTTCCGGAAGCGCCGCGGCCGGGAACTCACCCGAAGCTATCGACGCCAAGTTCCTTCGTCTCACCGGCGGCGTTCTGGGGGGCGATCGCGCGCGCTCTTCCCTGTCGACCCTGCGCAACCTTGAGAACCATTCCATCGCTGAGCTGATCGCTCAGATCGCTTGATGAACCTTGCTGGCACGAGCCACACCAACACGGAGTTCATGACCGCTCATGGCCCAGTCAAACCTGCATGAATCAGCCATCGTCTTTGACGGATTGATCGTATCGAAATGGGGACGGCCGGTTTTCGAGCACATGCGCGAAGGCGGATTGACCGCGGCCAATTGCACGGTCTGCATCTGGGAGGGGACCCGCGACACTCTTCTCAACATCGCGCAATGGAAGCGATGGTTCGATGAGCATGGCGATATCATCATGCCCTGCCGCAGCGTCGCGGACATCCGCAGGGCCAAGGAACTGGGCAAGGTGGGGATCGTGCTCGGCTGGCAGAATTCCTCGGGGATAGAGGATCGCCTCGATCTCCTGCCCATCTTCAAGGACCTGGGTGTCGGCTTTATCCAGCTCACCTACAACACGCAGAACTATGTCGCGAGCGGCTGCTGGGAAAAGCATGATGGCGGGTTGTCCCAGTTCGGCGAGCGCTTCATCTCCGAAATGAACCGTGTCGGCATCGTCGTCGATCTCTCGCACGTCGGCGCCCGCAGCGCCTCCGACGCGATCCGGGTCGCAGCCAAGCCCTGTGCCTATACGCATATCTGTCCGGCCGGTCTCTTCGACCACCCGCGCAACAAGACAGATGCCCAGCTGCGCGAGATGATCGATAGCGGCGGTTTCGTCGGCATTGCCGCCTATGCGCCGTTCATGCGCAACAAGGGTGACTCAGGCTTGGATGATGTCGTGGACCTCTTCGACTATGTCATCAACGTCTGCGGTGAGGAGAACGTCGGTATCGGCACCGATTTCACGGAAGGCCAGGATGAAGCCTTCTTCAACTGGATCCGCCTCGACAAAGGCTATGGACAGCGCATCGTTCCAAGCCATGGGACAGCGCCGACCGTGAAGGGCTTTAATTCTCCCTCCAATTATCCCGCCCTCACAGCCGCCATGGAACGACGCTGGCCGGAGCGCCGCGTCCGCGCGATCCTGGGCGAGAACTGGTTGAACTTCCTGGAACGCGTTTGGTGATCCTGGATCGGAGAAAACCAGATGCCGGGTCCAGCCGTCGATTCCGTCGAACCATCTAAGAACCTGCCAGCCCATGCGGATGTCGTCGTCATTGGCGGAGGCATCATAGGCACCTCAACCGCCCTGGAGCTCGTCGAGCGGGGGCTCTCGGTGGTCCTGTGTGAGAAGGGCATCATTGCCGGAGAGCAATCGAGCCGTAACTGGGGATGGGTGCGCCTGTCCCGGCGAGATCCGCGCGAGATCGAGCTCATGGCAGCTTCAATCCGGATCTGGGAGGGGCTCGCGGAGCGGGTCGGTCACGACGTGGGATATCGCCAGTGCGGCATCCTCGTTCCATTCCATTCCAAAGCCTTTCGCGCGGAGAATGAGGCCTGGCTGGAGCATATTCGGGACACACAGCACCGCGTCGCGGCGATCAGCTCTGACCAGGTACGCCAGCTCGTGCCCGACATGCGGCTCGATTTCGACGGCGCGCTCTATTCACCGACGGATGGACGGGCCGAGCCGCAGAGGGTCGCGCCCGCGATCGCCCGGGCCGCGCAGGCGAGGGGCGCGACAATTCTCACCGGCTGCGCCGTCCGTCGCATCGAAACCAGTGCGGGTGCCGTCTCCGGTGTCATCACCGAACGAGGACGGATCGGAACCAGTGCCGTTGTCGTCGCGGGTGGGGCCTGGTCGCGATTGCTCCTGCGCGACATCGGAGTGACGCTGCCGCAATTGAAGGTCCTCAATTCAGTGCTACGTACGGAACCGGTGCCGGATGGGCCGGAGATCACGGTCCGCGGTCCCCGCTTTTCGGTGCGGCGGCGGGCCGATGGCGGCTATACCGTTTCGACGCTGGCCTCCAATGTCTATGATCTGACACCGGACAGCTTCCGATTTCTTCATCAGTTCATCCCCGCCCTGAAGATGGAATGGTCCGGCCTCAAGCCGCGGATCGGGCGCCGCTTCCTTGAGGAATGGCGGGACTTGCGCCGTCGCGATCCTGGTGAGTTATCCCCCTACGAGCGCACCCGGATTCTCGATCCGGAGCCAAACGTCGCCATGACCGACCAAGCGCTCGCCCGTCTTGCCGAGGCCTTCCCGGCCTTTCGGCAGGCGAAGGTGGCGCAGCGGTGGGCTGGCCTCATCGATGTCACGCCTGATGCGGTGCCAGTGATCTCGACCGTCGACAGCCATCCCGGTTTGGTGGTTGCCACCGGCTTCAGCGGGCACGGCTTCGGGCTTGGCCCGGGAGCGGGCCGAATGGCGGCTGATCTCGTGACCGCTGTTCCGCCGATGGTTGATCCCACGGCCTTCCGGCTGTCACGCTTCTCCGATGGCTCGGAGATTGTACCGATGACCGGCGTTTGACGCGTGGCCGTCGGGGATTAGGTGGCAGGAGTGATTTGAAGAATGTGTTGGTGGGCCCGGAGGGACTCGAACCCCCAACCAGACCGTTATGAGCGGTCGGCTCTAACCATTGAGCTACAGGCCCGCGCTCTGCGAAGAGGGCGCGGGCACGATAATGGCCAGAAGCGTCTGAAGCAACCGCGTAGCTTTAGCGGAATCGCCGCTTACCGCGCGACGTCCTGCACGGCCCGTCCGGTTGATTTGACGTCGGCGCCGACGCCCCGAACGGTGTTGGCGCAGGCCGAGACGGTCATGGCCGCGAGTATGACCGCGATCAGGGCTTTCGAGCGGGTGTGCATTGGCTGTCTCCGTTTGTGAAAGTCATTGATGAACGCGAGCGCGAGCTGACCCGTTCCCATCCAGCATTTGCCCCGCGCCTAAACCAGCAGCGCCGCAATGACGAGTGCGGCCAGCACCGCAATCAGGAGACCGAAGGTCAGCGAGATGGTTTTCTTTTCCCGCGTCTTCAGCTCTCCCGTCGCCTCGCGGCCGCGTTCGTCGGTCGCGCCTGGCTCTGCGTGATCGCCGCCAGCGGTTTCCTGCCGGTGGGCATGCGCGATCGCAGCGGGCGAGGGCGGATGCCCAGCCGCTTCATCATCTGTGCCGAGGGGCGCTGCCGCAGGGTCGCTGTAGGAGATCTTCTCGCCCGTGCGCCCTTGATCGATGTCGTGGCGTAGGCGGTCGGTCGTCGGAGCTGCTCCACGATCGGTGGTTTTTTCAGGCGGCTGCGTCATGCGAGGCTCCATTCTTGTGAGCTGTCGGAGGTTCGTCTTTCACGCTTCGCGTAATTAGCCGCGCGCCGCGCTGGACGGAGAGATAATCCCACGCCCATTTCCAGGCGACACCGATGCGGTAGCGAAGGCCGATCAGGAAATAGACGTGGATCAGGCTCCAGAACAGCCATGCGGGAAAACCGGTGAGCTTGGTGCGCTTCAGTTTCACGATGGCGGATTTGCGGCCGATGGTGGCGAGGTCTCCCTGATGCCGATAGGTGAAGGCAGTTGGGGCCTTGCCGTTCAAACGGCCGATGATCTCGGCGGCAGCGTGTTGCCCCATCTGTTTGGCGGCGGGCGCGATGCCGGGAACGGGCGTGCCATTTGCCTGCTTGATCGATGCGGTGTCACCGATGGCGAAGATCTCCTGATGGCCTGGCACCGTCAGGTCGTCCCGGACCTCGATGCGGCCCGCGCGGTCGGTTGGCGCCTGCAGCCATTTTCCTGCGGGAGAGGCCACGACACCGGCCGCCCATATGGTGCATCCGGTTTCCAGCCGCCTGTCGCCCAGATCGACGCCGCCATCATCGCATCCGGTGACACGCGTGTTCACCATGACCTCCACTCCCATGTCCTCCAGTGAGCGGTGGGCGTAGGCTGACAGATCTTCTGGGAAGGCCGGCAGGATGCGCGGTCCCGCTTCGATCAGAACAACGCGCGCGGTGCGCGGATCCACGTGGCGAAAATCCGCGGGAAGGATCCTGCCCGCGACCTCCGAGATGGCGCCGGCCATCTCGACGCCCGTGGGGCCGCCGCCAACGATGGCGAAGGTCATCAGCCGCTGCTTTTCGGCCTCGTCGGTTGAAAATTCGGCCCGTTCAAAAGCAAGAAGCGTTCGGCGGCGGATGTGTGTCGCGTCTTCGATGCGCTTGAGACCGGGCGCCGCATCCTGCCATTCGTCGTGACCAAAGTAGGAGTGCGTCGCGCCGGTGGCGATGACGAGATAGTCATAGGGAATCTGGCGGCCGCTCGCGCTAACGGTCCTGGCGCTGGTATCTATGCCGGTCACCTCGGCCATGAGAACTGTGGTGTTAGATTGGCCCTTCAGGATGCTCCGTATGGGCCAGGCGATATCCGCCGGCGAAAGCGCCGCGGTTGCCACCTGATAAAGCAGCGGCTGAAAGCAGTGATGGTTTTGCTGGTCGACGAGGGTGACATCGACATCCTTCTCGGCGAGCGCCTTGGCGGTTTCCAGGCCACCAAAGCCCCCGCCAACAATTACTATTCGAGGTCTCAAGGTCATCAAGTGCATCTGGGGGTTGGATCGGCGCGCGTTCTTCCGAATTTACCGCATCAAACGGCGAACGTGTCTGGCTGGTTTTTGTTCCTGTGGCAGGAATTCAGCGCGACAGTTGAGCCCAATATTGTCCTTGCTCGAGGGAAGCCTCGACGGTGCTGGTATTGATTCAGATCAAGTTAGGAATTGTTTTGGCGTCCGGGCGGAACGCCAGAACGCTCCATCGGTTGTCATGGCATCGCCGCCCCGGTTGTGCCGCGCGACTTTACACCCCCGATAAAACAAGGACAGTTCCGATGTTCTACACCGATGGAAAACTGCAATTCCCGGTACGCGTTGAAAAGCCCAATCCAGCCTTCGCCCGCGCTCTGCAACAGGCGATAGGCGGTGTCGAAGGCGAGATCAGGGTTTGCCTGCAATATATGTTTCAGGCTTTCGGAGCGCGCGGCCCCGCGAAATACAGAGACATGCTCCTGAACACAGCGACGGAGGAACTCGGCCATATCGAGATGCTCTCCACCGCGGTGGCGCTGAACCTGGAAAATGCCCCGCTTTCCTTCAAGGAGGATATGGCGGCCGATCCTGTCGGCGGTGCCGTGCTTAACGGCACCGATTTCCGGCATATCCTGTCGACCGGTCTCGCTGCTCTGCCTTCCGACGCCAATGGTGTGCCCTTCGACGCCTCCCATGTTTACGCCTCGGGCAATCTCGCGGCCGACATGTATGCCAACGTCACCGCGGAATCGTCGGGTCGGGTGCTTGCTGTCCGGCTCTACAACATGACCGATGACCCCGGCATGAAGGAGATGCTCTCGTTCCTGATCGCGCGCGATACCATGCACCAGCAGCAGTGGCTTGCCGCGATCGAAGATATGGGAGGCGAGGCTTCGCTGCCCATCCCCAACAGCTTCCCGCAGGAGCAGGAACAGCAGCAGTTCTCCTATGCCTATTTCGGTCATATGACAGACGGCTCCATTCCCGAAGGCCGCTGGACCTCCGGTCCGACCATGGACGGCAAGAGCGAATTTCAAGCCATGCCCTCCAAACCCATGGGCGACAAGCCTACCCTGGCTCCTGCGCGGCCCGACAGCGGCGCCCAGGTCGAGCAGACATCGCGATCCGGCACCGGCGGGATGATGGGGCGCGTCGAGGGTGCCATCGAACGCAACCTCCTGAGCTGAAACGTGAGCAGATCGCGGCGCGGGCCAGTGCCCGCGCCGTCCTAAGCCTTCCGTGCCTGCCCGGGATTATCTATCGTGATCATCCTCTTCGCCGGACCGCGTCCGGACCACAGGGATGATTGGATGAACATTTGCATTCTCGGTGCGGGCGCCATCGGCGGCCATCTTGCGGCTCGTCTTGATCTTGCCGGCGCCTCGGTCTCCGCGCTCGTGCGCGGCGCTGCCTTGGAAGCGATCCGTGAGAAGGGGCTGACCTTCCAGAACCGCGACCTCACCCATGTCGCGCGCATCGCCGCGTCGGACTGCCTGGATGACCTGCCGAAGCCCGATGTGGTCATCGTCGCGGTCAAGGCGCAGTCGCTGGCGTCCACGGCTTCCACACTCGAGCGCCTTGCCGGCAACGGCACGCCGATCGTCTTCGCGCTCAATGGCCTTCCATGGTGGTATCGTCAGCAGCTCCGGCAGCGCTTCGATGTGACCGAAGAGGTGCCGGCCGCCAGCGATGAAGCGGCGCTGTCGGGTCTCGTGCCGCTTGAAAACGTGATTGGTTGCGTCGTCACCTCCGCCAATTCACAGACTGCGCCGGGCGTGATCCACAATGAACTCCCATCAGCCAATCGTTTCGTGTTCGGCGAAGCGACCGGCCGTATGACCGACCGTATTCAGAGGCTGGCCGAACTGGTGACCAAAGGAGGTGCGACGGGGCAGGCGGTCCAAACGCTCGCACCCGACATCTGGGTGAAGCTGCGGGCTAATGTGCTGGCGGCGTCCTTCGCGTGCCTGACCGGGCTCGATATGCAGGCACTGATGTCGTTCAAGGATTTGCACAAGCCGGCCCTGGACCTTCAGGGTGAGGTGAACCGATTGGCTGCGGCCTGCGGCGTCCAGCTGTCGTTGGACGAGAGTACTCTCGATCCCACACGCTACTCCAAGCACAAGCCGTCGATGTTGCAGGACCTTGAGAAGGGGCGGACCATCGAGTTCGATGCCGTGCCGGGCGCAACACAGTCGGTCGCCCGCTGGCTTGATATTCCTGTTCCGACGCTGGATATCGTGGCGGCGCTGCTGAAGGCCCGCGCGATGACGCTCGGCGTTTATCCCTGATCCATTACGTCATTTCGCGGAAGGCGCTCCAGATGAAGGAGATGCCGCTGCCCGCCACCAGCACTTCGATGATCGCGGTATGGACCTTCACATGCAACCGGTCGATGAGCCAACGCGCGCCATAGGCGCCGGGTATCATGCACAGGCCAACCAGAAGTCCTCCAAGGAACAGGCGCACATCGAGCAGGCCGAGAGAATTCAGGAACAACGCCTTCGAAACATTGATCAAAACGCCAACAACCGCGTCGGTGCCGACGAGGCCGCCGCCGCTGAGGCCGATTCCCAGCAGCAGCGGCATCAGCATGATGCCGCCACCTGGCAATGCGCCGGAGACGACGCCGAAACCAGCCGACACGCCCAGGATCGCACGCGGTGTCGGCGTCACCTTCCTGCGCGTCAGGATCCGCCTGAGCGGGATGGACGCAAGAAGGAAGACGCCAATGGCTATGGCCAAGGGATCGCGTGGCAACAGGTCATAGAGGTAGGTGCCGAGGGCGGCCCCCGGAATGGCCGCGATCAGGATCTGTAGGATCGGCTTTCTCTCGATCTTGGAACGGTAGACCCAGGCGCGGGACATATTGCCGAGCGTCATGGCCACCGCCATGACCGGCACCACGCCCTTCACGCCCACGATCGGGACGAGAAAAGGCGTGACGATGAGCCCGGCACCGAAGCCGCTGACGCCGCCGAGCACCGCCCCCAGAAAGGAGATCACGGCCAGAGCCGCGAATTGCCAGAGCTCGAGCGTCGGTCCGGCGCCTGACATCAAGCCGCCGGTCATGCTGAAGGCTTCCCCGACCCAAGACGTGGTGTGGGGGGGTGATCATCTTCACGGAGATGCATCTTGCGCAGTCCTGGACGACGCGTTGGTGGGGTCCCGCACAGCTTGTCCTGTCACCGTCTCTTTTTAAAGCCGGATTCGTGATGCGGCTGCGGGAAATCGCGACTGAACGAATGCCGATCTTCGATGCGTGCATAGAATGAATGTGGAAAGCGCATTGGGCGGCACGACCTGCCGACGCGATAAGAGGTGAGCCTGAGCTCATTCGTGGCGCCCTTCCTGTTGTGACCGACCGTCCAATCGATCCCGCCGCTCCCCACCATCGCACGCTCAATCGCGCGGCGCTGATGCTGGGCTTTCTCACGGTCATCGGACCGCTCGGCATCGATGTGTATCTGCCGGCCTTTTCCGCCATCGCGGCAGATCTGACCGTGCCGCATGCCTCCGTTGAACTGAGTCTCGTAAGCTACCTCGTGGCGCTGTCGCTGGGGCAGGCAGTCTACGGCCCGCTGGCTGACCGCTTCGGGCGTCGGCCGCCGCTGACGGCTGGGCTGTGTCTTTGCCTCGTTGCCTGTCTCGGCGCCGCGCTGGCGCCATCCCTGGAGATGCTGGTTGCCATGCGCTTCCTGCAAGGCATGGGGGCCTGCGCCTGCGTGGTGATCGCCCGCGCGATCGCCCGTGACATCGGGAAAGGGCATGAGGTAGCGCGATTGATTGCCATGATGGCCATGGTGCAAGCCGTATCGCCCATGTTGGCACCGGCCCTCGGCGGGATGCTGCTGCTGCACTTTTCCTGGCGCTGGATTTTCGGTGCGACAGCACTCGTGGTGCTGATGGCGGTTGCGCTGGTGATGCTGCGCCTGCCGGAGACGCTTGGCTCGGCGCGCCGCGCCCACGGCCTTGGACCAGCCTTTGCCCGCTATGGCCGTTTGGCAGCGGACCGGCACTATATGCTCATCATCCTCGCCGGGGGCTTCGCCAGTGGGGGCTTCTTTGCCTATCTCAGCGGATCATCCTTCGTGCTGGTGACACTCTATGGCCTGAGCCCGCAGCAGTATGCGCTGTTCTTCGGCGCCAACGCGCTGTTGATGGTGGCGGCAGCACAGGTGAGCGCCCGACTGGCGCGACGTGTTGCGGCCTCGGTGCTGATGCGCGCGGTGATGCTGGTCTACGCAAGCTGCGCGGCACTGCTGTTCGCCGTGGCGTCGCTCGGCTTTGGCCCAATCGTGGTGGTGACGGCGCTGGTGGCCTGCCTTGCCTGCCAGGGTATGGTTTTCCCCATCGTTGCCATGCGGGCGCTCGCTCCATATGCCCATGCGGCAGGAGCCGCCTCGGCGCTGATGGGAGTGGTGCAATATGCCTGCGGGGCCCTGTCGAGCAGCCTCGTGAGCGCGCTCGCCGACGGCACGGCGATGCCCATGGTGGGCATGATGCTCGCCTGTGCCGTGATCTCCTGCCTATTGGCCTGGGTGGCCGGGTCAGACAAAGCCTGACCCAAGCACCTCATCAAGCGGCTTCGAACAGGATCGGCTGCTCGCCCTTCCACAGCGTCCGCTTGCCGATTTCCGCGAGACGATCGAGGCCCGTGGTCAGGGTCAGAAAATGATTGCCCGCGAGTTGGCCCAACTTGGAGGCGAAATGAACGCCGCCATAGGCAAGGAGGATCTCGGTCTCGCTGATGCCGCCGGGATAGAGGATGATCTGGCCGGGGGCGGGATAGCTGGTGTGATTCTCGTAGTCGACGCCGAATTTATAGTCGCCGAGCGGAATCCAGACGCCTTCGCCGCTCCAGCGCACATGCACGACCTGGCTCTTGAAAGGCAGTCGCTCGATGAAGGCGGCGCAGGTCTTGGGCGCGTGTTCCAGTTCCAGCCTTGCGTCGAACACCTCGTCGGCGATCGTTACTCTAAGATTTTTCATGCCTTTGGACTTTCCTGCCGTTAATCGCTCAGGATGCCGCTCCCAGGCGAAACCGATTCCGTGTCATTCCTGACGCGGCGATCCTAGCGAGCGACAAAGTTCGCGAACAAGAGACTCACTGCTGCGAATTGCACATGCATTCGATGCGGCGAAAGCATTTCGATTGCTGTGCCGTGCCTTCTAGTCTCCTTCCAAAAGCTGGCATCGCCCACAAGGACGCTCAGCCGGCACCGCCTGTTCGGCATAATAAAAACCAGGGGACTTGGCTATGAAGGAACGTGACAGCAGCCTCAATTTACAGTCCGCCCGCACCACGCGGCGCTCGCTCCTGAAGGGGATGGGGCTGCTCGCCGCCGCTGGGACGGGTGTTCTCGCCGCACCGCATGTGGTGCGCGCCCAGGGCAAGACGCTGGCCTTTTGGACGACCCAGCGCGGCCCGACACAGATGAAGGCCTATGAGGAGATCTGGAAGGCGTTCGAGGCAGCCAATCCCGGTTTCACCGTTGCTCCGCAGTATCTGACGGAAGAGGAATATCTGCCGAAGCTGACCGCCGCAATGGCGGCAAATCAGGTGCCGGACCTGATGTCCCATATGCCGCCGGAATTCGCCATGGCGCTGAACGACCGCGATCTGCTTTCGCCCATGGACGAGATCCTGAAAGAGGTGGGCGCCGACGACTTCTTCGAGAATTCGCTGGAGCTTCTGAAGGACGAGAAGAAGGGCTTCTATCCAGCGCTCGCCATCGTCAACTCCACGACCACCGGTCCGCTCTGGTACCGCAAGGATCTCCTGGAGAAGGCGGGCGTCACAGTGCCGACCAACTGGGCCGAATATCTTGCGGTGGCGAAGGCAACCACGAAGGGCGGCATCTTTGGAAACGTCTATCCCTTCGGCAAGACCTCGATGGGTGACAAGCTCTTCCTGCAGACCATCTGGCAGGCAGGCGGGACGGTCTTCAATCCCGACTTGTCCGTCGCCTTCAATTCTCCTCAGGTCGTGCGGGCGCTCGAATTCGTCCAGGCGGCCGTAAAGCTATCTCCGCCAAGTGCGGCCACCTATGCCTATGCGGAGACCATCAATGTCTTCGTCCAGGGCCGGGTTGCTATGGCGCCATATTCCGGCCGCGTGCTCGGTAATATGGTCAGCAACAACGCCAAGCTGGAGAACGATTTCTCTGTCACACCCTTTCCGCATCTGGCGGAAGGCGAGGGCGGCAGGAAGGTTTTCGTCGGCGACTTCCAGTCGCTGGTCATTCCGGCGGCGGCAAAGGATAAGGAAGTGTCCAAGGCCATGGCGCTCTGGCTGTTCCGAAAGGAGAACTACATCAAGTATCTCCACGCCGTTCCCGGGCACAATCTGCCGAACCTCAAATCGATCGCAAACTCCGAGGAATACAAGGCAGATCCGCTCCTGCAGAAATATGCCCAGGAATCGCAGACGCTGATCGATGCCACCTCCATGTCGCGCAGCTTCCTCAAGGAAACGCCCGAGCATCAGCTCAACGTCAGGGCAGGTTCCATCTTCAACTCCCGTGTTCTGGTCGAGACCATTCACGATGTCATCATCGGCGGCGTCAGCCCGGCCGACGCCGCGGCGAAGGGTGCCGACAAGATCGCCTCGATCATGAAGGCTTGATGCTGTTCGGAGATGGCGGGTGCCCGCCATCTCCGCTGCCGGAGGAACCTGATGACACTCGCCTTAGATGCTCCCGCCGCTCGCAAGAGCTGGCGCGTTTCGGACCCGATGCTGGGCTTCCTTCTGGTCTTGCCGTCACTGCTCCTGTTCCTGGGGCTGATCGTCTACCCCTTGTTCCAGGCCTTCGTCCTCAGCTTTCACGATGTCAGTACGCTGACGCTCGAGGGCGAATATGTCGGTCTCAAGAACTATGAGGATGTGCTGGGACGTTCCGAGTTCTGGATATCCTTCGGCAATACGGTGATCTGGACGGTCGGATCCCTGATCGGCCAGATCAGCCTCGGCATCCTGATCGCGCTTCTGCTGAACACGCAGTTCCGCGGTCGTTCCATCGCGCGCGGCGTGATGCTGATGCCCTACATGCTGAGCTCCGTCGTCACCGTCATGATCTGGCAGTGGATGCTGAACGACCTCTACGGCGTGGTCGATGCCACGCTGATGGCATGGGGCGTGACGGATATGCCGGTGCCATGGCTCACGCGGATGCCGAACGCCATGATCACCACCATCATGATCGGCACATGGAAGCTCTTCCCCTTTGTCGTCATCACCATCCTGGCGCGGCTGCAGACCATTCCCGAACAGCTCTATGAAGCGGCCAAGATCGACGGGGCGGGACCTTTCGCCCGTTTCCTGGACATCACGCTGCCGCAGATCAAATCGGTGCTGCTGTTCATCCTCCTGCTGCGTGGGATCTGGGACTTCAAGGAGTTCGACCTCATCTTCCTCATGACCGGCGGTGGCCCACAGATCGGCACGCAGACGCTTCCTCTGTTGATCTACAAGGAAGCCTTCGGACAGCTCCATCTGGGCCGAGGAGCGGCGATCGCCATCCTGATGCTCATCATCATGACCATCATGTTCTTTATCTATCTCTGGTACTACCAGCGCGAAGAAAAGAGGGCGGCCCAATGATGTCGATGGTCGTTCGCCAGTCAGCCCGCGCGTTCCGCGTCGGCCTGGTCTGGCTCGGTATCTTCCTGATCGCGATGCCCATGCTCTGGGCGCTGCTGACCTCGCTCAAGCCGAAGGGCGACACGCTGACCTTCCCGGTCGCCATCTGGCCAGAGAGCTTCACCTTCGAGAGCTATTCAACGCTGCTGTTCGACACCATGTTCGTGCAGCTCTTCCTCAACAGCGTTGTCGTGGCGGTGGGCACGACGCTGCTGGTGCTGATCGTGGGAACGCTCGGGGCCTACGGCCTGACGCGGTTCAAGTTCCGCGGGGCGGAACTCGGAGCGGCGACCATCCTCTTCACCTACTTCCTGCCGTCCACCATCATCGTCGTTCCCATCTATCTGACCATCAATCAGCTGGGGCTGTCCGATACCCTGACGGGGCTGGTGCTGAGCTATACGACCTTCGCGCTGCCTTTCGCGCTGTGGATGCTGCGCCTGTTCTTCCAGACGCTGCCGGTGGAGATCGAACAGGCGGCCCGTGTCGACGGCGCGTCCAGGCTCGGACTGTTCTTCGAGATCGTGCTGCCGCAAGCCCTGCCGGGCATCATCGCCACCAGCCTCTTCACCTTCATCATCGCCTACAACGAGTATCTGTTCTCGTTCATCTTCATCAATTCCGACGCCAAGAAGACACTGCCCGTCGGCATCAACTTCATCGTCAAGACCTCCTATGAAATCGAATGGAACATCGTCATGGCGGCCTCCGTCCTGATGACGCTTCCCGTCCTCATCGTGATCGTCAGTTGCCAGCGCTATCTGCTGAGCGGCTTCGGCGTCGGCAACACCAAGGGGTGACCGTCAACCATGGCCACTGTCCGGCTCTCTACTCTCAAGAAGGTCTTCGGCACCAACGCTCCCGCCGTCGATGTGGATGAACTGAAGATCGAGAATGGCGAATTCCTCACACTGCTGGGGCCTTCGGGCTGCGGAAAATCCACGCTTCTGCGCATGCTGGCAGGGCTGGAAACGCCCACCAGCGGGCGCATCATGTTCGATGAGCGGATCGTCAACGAACTTGATCCCGCCGAGCGCAACATCGCCATGGTGTTCCAGAACTACGCGCTCTATCCGCATATGACTGTCGCGGAGAACGTCGGCTATCCCTTGAAGAAGCGCGGAGTTCCCAAAGACGAACGCACCGCACGGATCGCGGAGATCGCGGCGCTCCTGAAGATCGACATGCTGCTTGATCGCAAGCCGCGCCAGCTTTCCGGTGGCCAGCAGCAGCGCGTCGCCCTGGGGCGGGCGATGATCCGAAACCCGGCCGTCTATCTGTTCGACGAACCGCTTTCAAACCTGGACGCGGCCTTGCGCTCCTATATGCGCAACGAATTGATCCGGCTGCACGCCAAGCTGCGCGGCACCATGGTGTTCGTCACGCATGATCAGGTGGAGGCCATGACGATGTCCACTCGCATCGCCGTCATGGAGGCAGGCTGCATCCAGCAGCTTGCCACGCCCGATGAGATCTATGAGCGGCCGGCGACGAAATTCGTGGCCGGATTCGTCGGCACGCCCGCCATGAATTTCATTGAGGCCGAGGTTGTGCCCGATGGTGCAACGGCCCGGATCAAGGCCGGTGATTTTACGCTTGATGTCACGCAGCCGGATGGCATGACGGCACCTCTGCAGGGGCCGCTTACCTTGGGTATCAGGCCGGAGCACATCCTGCTGGGGCAGGGCACCGACAAGGCCGAGATCACGGTGGTGGAGTCCCTCGGAAACGAGCAGATCATCACCATAGACACCGGACGCCGCGAACTGGTGTTGCGCTCCACGAGCGGCGAGAAGCATCGCATCGGCGAGCATGTCACCTACGCCCTGCGGCCCGACCGCCTTCACTTCTTCGCCGCTGATACGGGCCGTCGCATCGGCCCGAACTGAGGTCGCGACGGCAAACTCCCGAGGATCGCCCAAAATGCCCGAGTTTCTTCTGCATAACCTTCGCCTGCTCGACCCCGAGGCAGGGCGGCTCGTGTCCGGCATGAAGGTGCTGGTGCGCGATGACCGGTTCGTTGGCGTCGGCTCTGATGTGGATGCGCCGCCGGAAGTGCCGCGGCTCGACCTTGGCGGCCGGGTGCTGATGCCAGGGCTGATCGATTGCCATGCCCACATCATGTCCATCAAGACCAAATGGGCCAACAATACCTTGATGCATATGACGCATTCCTTCGCGAATGCGGCGGCGGCGATCAAGCTGCGCAAGATCCTGATGCGCGGCTTCACCACCATCCGCGACGCGGCGGGTGCCGACATGGGCCACCGCGACGCGGTCGCCAGTGGCCTGCTGGTCGGTCCGCGCCTCTTCGTCTGTGGGCGCGGCATCAGCCAGACCGGCGGGCATGGCGACTTCCGCACCCGCGTCGATCACGCCTTTCCCTGCGCCTGTCATCACCTCTCGGCCGGGACCACCGGCGGCATCGCACGACTGGCTGATGGCGTGACGGAAGTGCGCCGCGCGGTGCGTGACGAGATCCGGCTGGGCGCCGATCAGATCAAGGTCTTCGCCTCCGGCGGTGTCGGCTCCGATGCCGATCCCATTCACTTCCTGCAGTATTCGATGGATGAGCTCAGGGCCATCGTGGAGGAAACCGAGAACGGCGCGACCTATGCCATGGCCCATGCCTATACCGCCGAGGCCATTTACCGTGCGGTCGACGCCGGCATCCGCACCATCGAGCATGGCAACTTCCTCGATGCGCATGCCGCCGATCTCATGGCCGAACGCGAGGCCTATCTCGTGCCGACGCTGGTCGCCTATGAGGCGACCATGAAGTTCGGACGTGAGCAGGGCTACCCCGAGCAGAACATGAAGAAGAACGAATATGTCCTCTCCGTCGGCACGCAGTCGCTGGAGGTGGCGAAGGCCGCCGGTGTGAAGACCGCCTTCGGGACAGACCTCATCGGGGAGCTCGACAGTCACCAGAGTGAGGAATTCGAGATCCGCGCCCGGGTTCTCTCCAACGCTGAAGTCATTCGCAGCGCCACCACCATCGCTGCCGAGGTGGTTCGCCGGGTGGGCGAACTCGGCGTCATTGCCGAAGGTGCTTACGCCGATGCCTTGGTGCTCGACGGCAATCCGCTTGAGGATATCGGTCTTCTCGCCAGCGGCGGCGACGACATTCGCGTCATCATGAAGGACGGCAAGCTCTGGAAGAACGAGCTCGGTCTTCAACTGGGCGGGGAGGCGTGATCATGGCTGATGTCTTCTTCCACAACCTGCGCCTGCTCGACCCCGAAGCCGGACAGCTGAAGCCCGGCATGTGCGTTCTCATGCGTGGCAACCGCTTTATCGGTGTGGGTGAGCAGGTCGAGGCACCCTCCGACGCGGTGAAGATCGATCTTGGCGGTCGTGTGATGATGCCGGGCCTGATCGACTGCCACGTGCATGTGACATCGATCAAGACGGTCTGGGCCAACAAGTCCTATATGTTCCTGCTGCCCTCGGCAGTCGCTGCCGCCACATGGAGCCGCATGCAGAAGATGCTCATGCGCGGCTTCACCACCGCGCGCGATGTGGGCGGTGCCGATATGGGACATCGCGAGGCGGTGGAGCAGGGGCTTGTCATCGGCCCGCGCCTCTTCGTCTGCGGACGATCCATCAGCCAGACCGGCGGCCATGGTGACCAGCGGACACGGGTCGATCATCCCGTGCCATCCAACTCCTTCCACTTCACTGGGGGTGTTTCCGGCAACCGCCGCGTGGCGGACGGTGTCGATGAGGTGCGCCGCGCGGTGCGTGATGAAATCCGCCTCGGCGCCGATCACATCAAGCTGCAGGTCGGCGGCGGCGTCGGCTCGCCGGCCGATCCGATCCATTTCGTGCAGTATTCCATGGAAGAGCTGCGCGCTGCCGTGGAAGAAGCGGCCAATGCCCATACCTATGTCGCCTGCCATTCCTATACGGCAAAGGCGGTGGCGCGCGCGGTGAGGGCGGGCATCCGCACCATCGAACATGCCAACTTCCTCGATGCTCCCACCGCCGATCTCATGGTGGAGCATGGCGCCATCATGGTGCCGACGCTCGTCGCCTATGAGGCGACCATGAAATTTGGCGCGCAGCAGGGCTATCCCGCTGAAAACCTGAAGAAGAACGAGCGGGTTCTTGCCGTGGGCACGACCTCGCTTGAGATCGCCAAGGCAGCCGGCGTACCCATGGCTTTCGGCACCGACCTGATCGGCGAACTCGACGGCTATCAGAATGACGAGTTTGAGATCCGGTCGCGCGTTCTGTCCAACGCCGAGATCATCCACAGCGCCACCGTCATGGGCGCGGAAGTGGTGCGGCGTAAGGGCGAGCTCGGTGTGATCGCCGAAGGTGCCTTCGCCGATGCGCTGGTGCTTGACGGCAATCCGCTTGATGACATCAATCTTCTCGCCAGCGGCGGACCCGACTTCAAGGTCATCCTCGCCAATGGGCAGATCGTGAAGGATGAGGAAGGGCTGACCGGACTGCCTGTCGCCGGCTAGCGGGAAATCGATGCGGAAGTAAAAAACCCGCTGGGATCGCCAGCGGGTTTTTTCGTTTCTAGCTATGTCGAGGTTCAGGCGTGTGCCGGAACGGGCGCCTTGCATGCCTGGAGCGCGCGCTCCAGCAGTGCGAGTTCCTCCTTTGGCACGGTCGCCAATGGCGGCCGCACGCTGTCGCTTTCGATCACGCCGAGGATGGTGAGGCAGGCCTTCAGCCGCGCCACGGCGCGCGACGCGGGGGCGTTGCGATAGATGAGGGTTGCCAGTGGCTGGATCTGCTGGTGCAGCGCTTTTGCGCGTGACCAGTCCTGCGCCTGGGCCGAGGCCCAGAGATCGCAGATCAGCCCTGGGATTACAGCCGCCAAGCTGACCTGACTGCCTTCGGTGCCGATAAGATAGTTGACCAAAAGATGCTCGTCACCGGAACCATAGACGGTGATGTCGGGACGCCTGGCCTTGATCTCGTCGCGGACGAGTTCGGTCATGGCGATTTCCCAGCTCCCGTCCTTGACGCCTCGGACGCGCTCCAGACCCACCAGCTCTCGGATCACCTCGAAGGAATAGGCGAACTTCCCTGAATTGACCGGTGCCTGATAAAACATCAGCGGCGTTGTCACCGCATCGTGGATCATGCGGTGATGGGTGAGGATGGAGGAGGGTTCGGCGCCCAGCGCCCAGCTGTTGGGCTGGAACACGAGCAGTGCGTCGGAGCCTGCCTTCTCAAGACGAACCGCCTGCCGCACGGCGTTTTCGCTGCTTTCCGAATAGACGCCGCTGGTGATCATGATGCGTGACGGCACCACCTCGCGGGTGAGGCGGACGACGCGCTCCTTCTCCTCATCGCTGGTGAGGCTGTTTTCGCCGGCGTGGCCATTGACCAGAAGGCCGGTGATGCCCTCGTGGCCCATGATGAATTCCAGCTGCCGACGGTAGCCGTTTTCATCCAGGCTGTAGTCCGAACGGTAGGGAAGGACGACCGCCGCATGGATGCCGGCAGTGAAGGCGGAATGTGCACTGGTGATGGTGTTTGGCAAGACTTGTAACCCGATGAACTGGCCAGAGTGTCGGTCTTCGCACCCGGCAGCGGAAATGCCTTTTGTGCATCTATTCGATGCGGGGAGGCCGGAGCCTCAGCGGTCGTGATCCAGCGCCTTTTCGATCCGGGCGGCCGCCTCGCCGGCGGTCGCAATCGCCGCGTCCATACAGGGAAACTCCAGATAGTCGCCGGCCAGGTGCACCCGCCCGAGATCGCGCGTCAAAGCCGGCTGCAGCGCGGCGCGTCCGGGGAATGAATAGGGCGCGCCCTGCGGCCAGCGCTGCACGATGACCTCGCGGACGATGGCCTTCGATCCGGGGAAAAGGCGATTGAGATCGGCAATGAAGCGCGACGCGATCTCCTCATCACTCTGCTGCATCAATTCCGCGGCGCCCCGCGCTCCACGGAACAGCATCAGGCTGCCGCCGGGCTTGCGCGGGCCGACACGAAGGGTGCTTGCCTGATTGAAGAACACGCCGAAGGAGAGGCCCGGCGTTGCGATGGCGTAGTTGTTGTCCCACGGCATCGGGCCGGTCTCCGCGGTCAGCACCGCCGCCGACAGGAACGCGCCATAGCGAATCTGGCCGAGAGCGCTGGCAGTATCGTCCGGCAGGTCATGCAGAATCCGTTGCGCCACATCGGCCTGCGTAGCCACGATGACATGTCGTGCCGAGACCTGACGCTGCTCACCTTCCTTGACGTAGGTGACCGTGACAGCTTCCTCTCCCGACACCACTGAGGCGGCGGGCGCATTCAAGACCAGGCGCTCGCCCAGCGCGGCGGCGATCGCCTGCGGCAGTCGCGCCGATCCGCCGAAGAGATTGCGGCCGAAGGAATGCTTGCTCCATACCTGGGCAAAGGAGGTCAGCCCATATCCTGCCGCCATCTCTTCAGGATCGGCTGAGGTGCGCTCGGTGATGGTGCGCAGCATCAGCTCGATGTCCGGGTGAAGCGGGCCCACATAGTTCTGCAAGGTGCGATCATTGTCGAAGGACAGTTGCCGCACCCGGCGCTCCGCCGGGCTCTCGCCTCCGACCGGCTTCTGGACATCCAGCAGTCGCAGCACCCCGCCGCGCAGCTTCAGGCCCATCTTGATGAAGGATAGCCGTGCCGTGAGGCTCAGCGGCAGCCGTAGCGGGAAGGTCTCCGAGCGGCCGCCGGCAACGACACGGCCTTTAAAGGCGATGCCCATCCGGTCGCCGGGGATGGGCCGCGCCTCAAGCCCAAGATCGCGCACGAGCGCTCCCGCGGGCGAAGTTTCGTCGCCAAACAGATGGGCGCCGAAATTCAGCCAGTAGTTACCACGGGGTTCCGAGCGCAGCCGCCCGCCGGGACGATCGCTCGCTTCCAGCACCAGGATGTTGCGATGGCGCAGTTTCCAGGCCGCGCTGAGGCCGCCGATGCCGGCGCCGACGATGACGGCATCATAGGCGGGAGAAAAAGGCACGGCTGGCACGTCCACCTCTGGCTAAATTCTAGGCATGGATCAGTTGCAAGGCTGCAGCCTAAACATGCTCGTTTGATCCGCAACCATTGAAAATCTAGGAGAATTTCTCCCGCGTATTGGTCGTCAGCTGGTCGAGATCATCTCCTGCCTCATCTGAAGACATTTTGAGATTAGTCTTTGGTCAGCGGCGGCATTGACAGATGCTTACGCGGTCATGACACTTCGATGAAATGAGATCGGATGATAGTGACCATGAGCTCGCTGCATAACTTCTTGTCTGGTCTGGACCTGCGCAAGATCAAGCACATGCTGGCGCTGGCCGAGCATGGCTCGTTCTGCAAGGCCGCCGAAGCCATGAACATCACCCAGCCGGCGCTGAGCCGCAGCATCCAGTCGCTGGAGGATGCACTCGGCGTGAGGCTGTTCGACCGTGCGTCGCGCAACATCCAGCTCACTCCGGTTGGTTATCTCGGCATCGAAGCGGCGCGGCAGATCTTGGCAAGCGCGGCGGAGTTTCATCGCATGGTCGGCCATGCCGACCTCGACGAGATCGGTGAACTGAAGATCGGGCTCGGCAATGTGACCTCGGCGCTGTTCGGCCCACCGCTGTTGCGTGGATTCGCCGAGCGGCATCCGCAGCTTCGGCTCATCCTCCAAGTCGATGCGCCGGAGAAGCTTTATGACATGCTGCTCACCGAACGCATCGATGTGGTGGTCGGCAATACGGAGGCCATGCCGTCGTTCGTCGAATTCGACATTGATACGGTCGGATCGTTCCAGCGCGGCTTCTTTGCCCGCGCCGGCCATCCTCTGTGCGAGAAGGAGGTCCTGACCACCGACGATCTGGCGGCCTATGCGGTGGGGGCCACTTACCCGCTGCCGGAGTCGGTCGTTAAAACCATCAAGAACACCTATGGTTTCGGTTCGGTCGATGCCTTCTTCCGTCTTCGCTCCAACCACTATGGGGCACTGGTCGATCTCATGCTCAACAGCGATGCGGTGGTCTTCGGGTCGAACATTGCCTACCTCAGGCAGTTCCGGGCAGGCGAGGTGGTCCAACTCAATGTGACGCCGCTGTTCCCGGCAGACATGCCCCTAACGATCGCATCCGTGGCGGGGCGCACCATCTCGCCGACCGCACCGCTGATCGGCTCCATCATCCGCGAAAGCATTGCCGCCTAGCACCACGCATCAAAGTCATGCGGCGAAGGCATTTCAGCGCGCTATCCAAAGGTGGCAGGTTTCGGTCGTGTCCTCGGCAACGATCGGGAGGAAGTGATGTCCACCGCAGATCCCCTGTGGGTTGAATTCAGCACTCTCTTCAAACGCTCCGGCCTCAGCCTGCCGGAGGAACGACAGCCCGTGCTCTTTGCCGCCTACCGTGAGGTGAGGGCCTGGAGCGACACCATTCGTGCCTGGGAAAACCCGCCAGCTGCGGAACCAGCCAATGCCTATGCGGTCGCCTCCATCCTGCGCGCGGGCGAGGTGGCGCGATGAGCGATCCCGATCCGTCCCTGTGGCCCATCGCCCAGGCATCCGCCGCCATCGCCGCCGGACGGCTGTCGCCGGTCGAGCTCGTTGAGGCGACGCTGGCGCGAGTCGAAACCTATGATGGCGCTCTCAACAGCTTCGCGACCCTTGCCAGCGACCACGCCCGGGCGGCCGCCCATCGGGCCGAGGCCGAGATTCGCGACGGGCGGCGGCGCGGCCCGTTGCATGGCATCCCGTTCGCCACCAAGGACAATTACGACAGCGCCGGCATCCTGACAGCCTGTCAGTCGCATATGCGACGTGATCATGTGCCGACAAAGAGCGCCGCAGCCATCGAGCGGATGGAGCAGGCGGGCGCCATCCTCATCGGCAAATGCGCTACGGCGGAATTCGGGACGGGTGGTCCGAGCCCCGGCATGCTTTTTCCTCCGGCTCGAAATCCTTGGGATCATCAACGCTATACGGGTGGATCTTCAACCGGATCTGGAGCCGCAGTGGGCGCCGGCCTCCTGCGGGTGGCGCTCGGTTCCGACACCGGCGGCTCCGTGCGCGGACCGGCGGCTTTCTGCGGGGCGGTCGGCCTGAAGCCAACCTATGGTCTGGTCTCCCGCCGCGGCGTGTTTCCCTTGTCGTTTTCGCTCGATCACTGCGGGCCGATTGCACGGTCGGTGGAGGATGCCGCCATTACGCTTGGCGGCATGGCCGGTCCCGACCCGCTGGATCCCGCGAGCGCCATGGTCGATGCGGGAGACTATGTCAGCCAGCTTCGCACCGGCTTGCGAGGTCTTCGAATCGGTTATCTCAGATCGTGGCCCGCCAAGGATCCCATCACCGATCCTGAGGTTATGGCCGCACTCGATACAGCGGCGGCGATGTTCCAGGATCTCGGGGCGATGGTGGAAGAAATCGCCTTTGAGGATGAGGACATTTTCCTAGCGGTCGGGCGGACGATCCTGATCTCCGAATATTACGCCGTGCATCAGGAAAACCTCCTGCGCCGCCCGGAGCTCTACGAGCGCCCTGCACGCGAAAGGCTGATGGTGGGCGCCTTCGCGCGCGCTTCCGATTACGTGGATGCGCTGCGGGTGCGCCGCAGGCTGGCACTTGCGTTCAACAACGACATCATGGCTCGATACGATCTCGTGCTCACATCATCGGCGGTGCGGCCCGCCTGGCGGTTGGATGAAATGCCGGATGAACCAATGCACATGCTCGGCCTGACCACCTATGCCTTCAACGTGACGGGAAATCCGGCGATGTCGCTGCCGTCAGGCTTCAGCTCGGCAGGATTGCCGTTGTCGCTGCAGATCATAGGGCGCATGTTCGACGAAGCCACGGTGCTGAGAGCCGGCGCTGCCTATGAGGAAGCGACCAATTGGATGACGCGCCGGCCGGCTCTTGCAAAGGCAGTCCAGGCGGCATGATTGGTGAGACGATCGAAAGGAGCCTGACAGCATGATACTCGATGTGGCCATTCGCGGAGGAACGGTCGTGACGGCCGCGGATACCATGCGCTGCGACGTCGGCATCAAGGACGGACGCATCGTGCTTCTGGCGGAAGATATCACCGAGGCAAACGAGGTGATCGACGCGGCCGGCAAATATGTGCTGCCCGGCGGCATCGATGCCCATGTCCATATCTCCCAGCCCTCCGGGGAGGGCATCGTCATGGCCGATGACTTTGAGACCGGCACCCGTTCCGCGGCGCTGGGCGGGACCACTACGATCCTGCCGTTCTGCCTGCAGGAGAAGGGCCGCTCCATGCGGGAGGTGCTGAAGGAATATCACGCCAAGGCGGAGGGCGAATGCCATGTGGACGTGAGTTTCCACATGATCATCTCCGATCCGACCGAGCAGCTTCTTGGACAGGACCTGCCGGCCCTGGTGGCGGATGGCTATACCTCCTTCAAGATCTTCATGACCTATGACGACCTCCGTCTCAACGACCGTCAGATCCTCGATGTCATGGCGGTCGCGCGTGACACCGGCGCGCTCGTCATGGTGCATGCGGAGAACTACGACGCGATCCGCTTCCTGACCGAGCAGATGGAAGCCTCCGGCCGCACGGCTCCGAAGTATCATGCGACCTCGCGGCCCATTCCCGTGGAACGGGAAGCGACCCACCGTGCCATCTCGCTGGCGGAAATCGCGGACACGCCGCTCGTGATCGTGCACGTCTCCAATCGCGAGGCCATGGAGCAGATCCGCTGGGCGCAGAACAAGGGGCTCAACGTCATCGGCGAGACCTGCACGCAGTATCTCGTGCTGACCGCCGATGATCTTGACGGGCTCGGCATGGAGGGCGCGAAATATGTCTGTTCTCCGCCGCCGCGCGACAGGGACAGCCAGAAGGCCTGCTGGGAAGGACTGAAGACCGGCGCTTTCACCTTGTTCTCCTCCGACCACTGCCCTTATCGCTATGATGAGACCGGCAAGCTGACGCCCGAGGGCAAGACCAGCTTCCGCTGGGTTCCAAACGGCATTCCCGGCGTCGGCGCCCGTCTGCCGATCCTTTTTTCCGAGGGTGTCGTGAAGGGCCGCATCACCATGGAGACCTTCGTGGCGGTGACGGCGACCAATCCCGCCAAGACCTATGGACTTTATCCGCGCAAGGGCACCATCGCCGTTGGCGCCGACGCCGACATCACGCTCTGGGATGCGGACAAGCGGATCTCGCTGACCCATAATGATCTTCAGGACGGCTGCGATTACACACCGTACGAGGGCATGGAGATCACCGGCTGGCCGGTGCTGACCATGGTGCGCGGTAAGGTGGTGGCCCGAGAGGGCGCACTGGTCGGCACGAAGGGACATGGGGTTTATCTGCCCCGCGAACTCTCAGCGCACACCCGAGCCCTTGCCTAATCCTGGCCGCTGAACTGCGCGAAGGCGGCGGCAATGTCCGCTTTCGCCGGAGAGCGGTGGCGGAGCAGGAGAGACAGCAATACCCGCGCCTTGGGGCCGTCCAGCCAGCCGGCCGGAATGAGCCCTTTTTCGAGAAGGTCGATCTCGCCTCCGGTATAACCGTAGGTCTTTTGCAGGACCGGCCCGCCGCCGGTTCGGGATGCCAATATGACCGGCATCCGCTCAGCCGCTGACATCAGCTCCCTGGCGGTCCGTGGCGAGCTGTGCCCGCCGCCGAGGCTTCGACGACCATGCCGTCGAAACCGGCATCGCGTGCCAGCGCAACGAGCGCTCCGTCGTCATCCATGGAAAGCGTCACGAGGGCAACCCGCGCTTCACGCGGCGAGGGGCTGGGTTCGACGTGCGGACGCATGCCCACACCGCGTGACCAGATGTGCACCCGCCCTTCGGCGACGAATCCGGCGGGGCCGGTATTGGGCGAGACAAAGGCGGCCGTGCTGCTGGTGTGCCGCTTGCAGACGTGGCGCGCCAGATGGATTTCATCGTTGAAGGTGACGATGACCCCAAGGCCGCGCGCACCCGCGCTGGCTGCCGTGCGGACCGCGGCCAGCAGATTGGCAGGGCCATCCGCCCCGGCGAGCGTGGGGCTCCGCATTGCTCCTGTCACGACGACCGGAGCATTGGCGTCCAGCAGAAGATCGAGCGCGAAGGCGGCTTCCTCGATGGTATCGGTGCCTTGGGTGATCACGACACCATCGGCGCCCTCACGGAAATTGTCGCCGATGGCGGAAGCAAGCGCTTCAAGATCGGCGAAGGTCAGGTGAGGGCTGGGGACCTGGCGGAAAGAACGGGCGCTGAGATTGGGATAGCCGCTGAGAGCCGGCACGGCGGCGACCAGTTCTGCGGCGGAAAGCTTCGGTGATACGCCGGCTGCCGCATCTGTCATGGCGATGGTGCCGCCCAGTGCCATCACAACGATGGCGGCCTTGTTCGGCTCGGCGTCCACCATCAGTCGCTGCCATCCAGCCGCTGGATAATGTCTTCCAGCGCCGCGGCATGCTGCATGCGATAGATCGCTTCGGCGAGTTCCAGGTCTTGACGTCGCAGTGCTTCGATCAGCATGAGCTTTTCGCGCGCGAGCCCCTGTTGGCGACCACTGCCGTAGCCGAAGCGGCGGCGAAAGGCGCTGATGAGCTCCCAGCCGCGCTGAAACATGCGCAGGGCCTCGCGGTTGCCGCCGATCTCGACGATCTTGCCGTGGAATTCGCGATTGAGCCGTAGAGCTTCCTCGAAATCGCCCTGGCTCACCGCCTCTTCATAGCTTTTGGCGATCCCTTCGAGCACATCCATCTTGTCCAGCGTCATGGTTTTGATGCCACGTCGGACGGCAAAGATGCGGAGTTCGGTGTTCAGCTCGTAGAGGTCCTCGACGAACCTCCGGTCGAGCCGGCGCACCGTGGCGCCCCGGTTGGGTTCGATTTCGACCAACCCTTCGCCTTCGAGCTTGCGCAGTGCCTCGCGCAGAGGCATGGCGCTGAAGCCGAACTGGCTCGACAGATCCGCGACCTTGATGCGCTCGCCGGGGCCATAGCGGCCGGAGAGAATGGCCTGCCTGATCATGGCAGTCGCCTGTTCGACGGATGTCGACGACAGGTCATCGAGGCCGGCCGCTTCTCGGCTTCCATTGGATCGGGCACGGCGGGTCTGAACGTTCATGGTTTTTCTGCTGAGGTGCTGCTCGTGTGAGACAGGCGGGTTACTGATTATCGGCCCTTGAAATTGGGTTTCCGTTTTTCGGTGAAGGCGGCGATGCCTTCGTCATGGTCCTCGGTCTGCCAGAGCAGCAGCTTGCGCTCCAGGCTGAGGCTCTCGTCCAGCGGTTTCTGATAGGTCATCAGGACCTCTTCCTTGATCATCGCCACCGCGAGCGGCGACATCTCCGCGATCTCGCGGGCGATTTCAAGCGCCCGATCAACAGTCTGATCCGCCGGGACCGTTTCTGTCGCCAGGCCCCAGTCGCAGGCCTTGGCGGCATCGATGGTGTTGCCGGTCATCATCATCCACATGGCGCGGCTCTTGCCGATCACGCGGGGAACACGTTGGGTGCCGCCGTCTCCTGGGAAGGCGCCGATCCTCACCTCGGGTAGGCCGAAGCGCGCATTGTCGCCCGCCACGACGATGTCGCAGAGCGTGGTGAGCTCGCACCCGCCACCGAGAGCGAAGCCATTGACCGCCGCGATGAGCGGTTTGGGGAACCGCTCGATGGTTTTCCAGGCCTTCAGCCGGTCCGCCTGGCCCCACATGGGAATGCCATTGTCCGGCATCTCCTTGATGTCGGCGCCTGCGGAAAAGGCGCGGTCGTCGCCCGTCAGCACCACGACCCGCACCTCATCGTCCCCGCGCGCCTCCTCCAGAGCCGCTGCGGTTTCGCGCAGGAGCGCGCGGTTCAGCGCGTTCCGCGCCTCTGGCCGATTGAAGCGGATGAGGCGGATGAAGGGCGCGGGCGTGGTGATCGTGACGGCGGACATGGGGCTTGCCTCACATCGGAGCGGGAGAGGTGGAACGAATCGCGTCCATTTCGGCCCAGAGCGCCTCAGGGATCTGGGTCCTGGCGGCCACGGCGATGCCTTGCAGCTGTTGACGGGAACGCGGCCCCGGCAAGACGCTGATCACTGTCGGATGCCGGAGTGGAAATTGGAGCGCTGCCGCCATCAGGCTGACGCCATGATCTGCGCAGGCGGACGTCATGGCCTCGACCCGGGCGAGAATGTGGGGAGGTATCTCTGAGCCGTGGTTGAACTTGCCGGTCGATCCCTTGGCGAGGATGCCTGTGTTGAAGGGCGC
The DNA here is from genome assembly GCF_014635245.1 of Agaricicola taiwanensis. Taxonomy (GTDB): domain Bacteria; phylum Pseudomonadota; class Alphaproteobacteria; order Rhizobiales; family Methylopilaceae; genus Agaricicola; species Agaricicola taiwanensis. Next base: position 359,432 of record NZ_BMCP01000002.1, read on the forward strand.
GCCGATGATGACGCCTACGCCGCGCCGCTCGCATTCCGGGAGGAGCGTGATTTCCGCCTCCCGGTCAAGCAAGCTGTAGCGGCCGGCAAGAAGGAAACAGTCCAGATCCGCTTTTTCCAGAAAGTCGCGGCAGACGTCGCAGTTGTTCACGCCGATGCCGATGGCACCGATCACCCCTTCTTCGCGCAGGCGCCTCAGTGCAGGCAGAGCGCCGTCGACCGCCTCGGTGAAGCGGGCGGGATAATCACTGCCATGGTTGTAGGGATCTACGTCATGGACGAAAACGAGATCCAGCCGGTCGAGGCCCAGGCGCATGAGGCTGTCCTCGACAGAGCGAAGCGTGCCGTCGAAGCTGTAATCGATGTGGCGGCCGAAGGGGAGATTGCCGTTGGGAGGTGTCTCCTCGGCGGGAGCCAGTGGCGTCATCCGCCAGCCCACCTTGGTGGACAGCACATAGCCGCCCTTCGGACGGTCACGCAGAGCGGCACCCAGGCGAAGTTCGCCCAGGCCGTGGCCGTAGAGCGGCGCGGTATCGAAGTAGCGGAAGCCGCTGCCCCAGGCGTCCGTCAGCGTGGCGCGGGTTTCCTCTTCCGTCACGACCCCATGCATGCCCCCAAGGGCCGCGCCGCCCAGCCCGATGATCGGGATGTGAAGACCGGTTCGCGGCAGGGCGCGTGTGGGAAGAGGAGGGGGCTCCATCAGAATGCCGGTGCGTTCGCGCGTTTGTAGAGCAGTGTGGCGTGCTCGGCCTCGATGACCACTTCATCCTTCTGGTTGATCATCTCGATCTTTTCGACGGCGATGCCATGAGGACCGCTCTTGCTCTCCCGCTTGCTGTCGAAGATCACCCGCACCTTCACCGTGTCGCCCGCGAAGATGGGTTTGCGGAAGCGCACCTTGTCCCAGCCAAGGGAGGCGACAGAAGTGTTCTCATAGAGCTTGAGTTCCGACTTCAGCCCCTCGATGAGCGACAGGCCGAAAAGGCCGTGGGCGATAGGGCGTCCGAACGCGGTCTTGCTGCAGTAGTCCTCGTCGGTGTGGAGCGGGTGGTGGTCCCGCGTGACATCGGCGAAGGCGAGGATGCCCTCCATGGTGACGGTGTGGCTGTCGGTGTAAACCTCGTCACCCACCACGACATCTTCGTAATGGAGGTCGACGAAAGCTTCGCGGGGCTTGGTCTGCATAGGAGGAGTTCCTGTCATTGAACGAGAGTGATCGGGTGATCGAAATGGTGGAGATCGCAGTTCTCATCCGGACCACGGCGCCCTAGGACGGCAAAGTCCGATGATGAGTGGAGCGCCAGCAGCGGGTGGTGCCAGACGCCTGCGGCATAGTTCACGCCCTGGCCCGGCGCGGTAAGAAACGCACGGATGTCGGAAGGCTTGATCTGCTCTCCCGGCGGCGCGACCACCACCAGGAAGGGACGTTGTGACAGTGGCACGAAGGCCTGGGACGAAAGGGGGTGCCGCTCCAGAAACGCGATGGTGAGCGGCAGCTGGCAGGGCTCCGTGCGGAACAGGCTGAGGAGAGGCTGCCCTCCCTCGCGTGTCAGGTCGAGTGCTGCCACGTCGTCCCACCGCCAGGAGGTGCCGCCGTTGATGGCATAGCCGCCGCCTGGCTGCATCTCGATCACATCGCCAAAGGGCGCGAAAGCTTCGCGTGTCAGCGGCGTAGGTCGGATCTGCAGCGTGGCGGCAGCGGTTTGCATGGGATCAGGCCGCAGCTTTGAGGCCGGCGTCGTCGACGGTGGCGATCACCCGCTTGATGGTGTCTTTCGGCACCGGAAGCAGCGGCGGCCGGGGCCGGGCGCTGGCAATGATGCCCATGTGCTCCAGCCCCACCTTGAGGCGCGTGTGCATGTCGATCAGCGGCGGTGAGCCATAGATCGTGCGCACGATGGGATAGAGCCGGTCGTTGACCGCGCGCATGGCCTTGAGATCGCCGGCTTCGGTCGCGGCCCACAGATCGCACAGCATATGCGGGATCATGCTGGCCATGCCGGAGAGGATGCCATCGGCGCCGGTGGCGACCTGCGCGAACAGCCAATGGTAGTTGGACGGCAGGATGGCGACCTTCGGCGCTGCTGCCTTGAGAAGGCGGAGATTGTCCTCGTAAAGGGTGATGTCGCCGCTGCCTTCCTTGATGGCGATCACGCGCTCGCGCTTCACCAGTTCAAGAAGCACGGGCGTGGTGAAGCCCAAGCCGGCGCTGACCGCCTGTTGGAAGATCGACACCGGCAACTTCACGGCGTTGAGGACGGTGTCGACATAATCGACGGCGTAGCGCGGATCGGATGAAGCGCCAGCTGAAAACTGCGGCATGGGGAAGAGCACCGCCACGTCGACGCCGTTGTCCTCCGCCTCTTTCGCCTGCTCGATCGCGTCCGCCGTGGAATAGGGGATGATCCCCGTCAGCAGGGGCACATCATCGCCGATGAAGGCGCGGGTGCGCTTGATCACCTCGACCCGTTCCGCCGGTGTCAGCGTTGCGCCTTCGCCGGCATGGCCGTTGACGAAGACAGCACTCATGCCCTTGGGCGTGGTGCAGTACTCAAGCAGCCGGTCATAGCTTTTCCAGTCGATGGACAGGTCTTCCTTGAAGGGAAGGACGGTTGCGACGGTGACGCCATTCAGAGAAATCGTCTTCATTGACAGTCTCCTCGGTCAGTTCGCCTTATGGGCGAGCAGTTCGGCCTTGAGACCCATCGGGCCGGGGCGGAAAATGCGTGGATCCATGAGCTTGAGGTCGGGGGACACGCGCGGGGTGAAACCGATCTGATCGAGGACGTCCTCCTTGAGGCGCACGCCGGGAGCGATTTCCTCCAGAACCAGCCCTTCGGGTTCGATCTTGAAGACCGCGCGCTCGGATATGAAGGTGACGTCCTGGCCGCGTTCGCGAGCGAAGCTGCCGTTGAAGCTGATCTGCCCGACAGCGGGAACGAACTTCCTGAACTTGCCTTCACGGCGGATGTTCACCTTGCCGTCCTCCACCACCACGTCTAGACCGCCGCCAGTAAGCGCTCCGCTGAAGACGAGACGCTGGGCGTTCTGCGTGATGTTGATGAAGCCACCGGAGCCGTCATAGCGGTCGCCGAAGCGGGTAACGTTGACGTTGCCGTGGGCATCGACCTCCGCGAAGGACAGGAAAGCGCAGGTGAGGCCGCCGCCATCATAGAAATCGAACTGATAGGGCTGATCGAGAATGGCGCGGGGATTATAGGCGGTGCCAAATTCGCGGGCATAACCAGGGACGCCGCCCACGACGCCGGATTCGACCGTCAGCGTCATGATCTCGTCGATGTTTTCCTCGGCCGCAACATTGGGGATCATGGCTGAGATGCCCACGCCGAGGTTGACGACATCGCCCGGACGCAGCTCGCAGGCCGCGCGCCGCGCTATGACACGGCGGTCGGTGAGAGGGTCCGGCACCAGCGAGGAGATCGGGACCCGCGTTTCGCCGCAGCGGCTGGGATCATATTGCGTCGCATAGGTCTGCATCTGATCCGGCACGAGCACGACATGATCCACCAGGAAGCCCGGGATCTTGACCATGTGCGGATGGAGCGTGCCCCGTTTCACGATGCGCTTCACCTGGCAGATGACGATGCCGCCGGCGTTGTGAACGGCCTGGGCGATCGACAGGTCTTCGCGCGTCGTCGCCTCATGCTCCATGGAGATGTAGCCATCCTCATCCGCGCTGGTGCCGCGCAGGAAGGCGATGGTGGGTGTGGGCGCGCGGTAGAACAGCCACTCACGCCCGGCCAGTTCCACGACTTCCACCATGGGTTCGCGGGTGCGGGCGTTCATGCGACCGCCTTCCTGCCGGGGGTCCATGTAGGTCTTCAGGCCGACGTGGGTGATGACGCCCGGCTGCTTGGCGGCCATGGCGCGGCACAGTTGCGCCATGACGCCTTGCGGGAAGTTGTAGCCCTCCATGGCCTCCTCGCGGATCAGCTTCATGAAGGGAAGCTGCAGGCCGTAGTTGCCGCCGAAGACGCGCTCGATCAGCCCGGCGTGGGCGAGATGGCAGAGACCCTTTTCGGTGACGGCGCCAATGCCGGTGACATGGAAGAGGGTGAGGCTGTTCGGCGATTTCGTATCCAGAAAGCGTTGTTCCAGCGCGTCCAGAATAGCTTCCGGCGCACCCGTTCCGCCGTTGCCGCCGACGGCGAGAACGTCCTTGTCGCGGACCAGATTGGCGGCATCCTGCGGTGAGATGAGGCTGATCATGTCCGGGGTCCTCAGGCGAATTCTTTTTCAAGCTGACGTGCGATGATCAGGCGCTGGATCTGATTGGTGCCCTCGTAGATCTGCGAGAGGCGCACATCGCGGAAAATGCGCTCGATCCGGTATTCCTTCGAATAGCCGTTGCCGCCGTGGATCTGCAGCGCGTTGGACACGTGCTTCATGGCCATGTCGGTTGTGAAGAGCTTGGCGTGAGCGGCTTCCTTGGCGATGGAGTGGCCGGCGTCGTACAGGCGGGCTGCGTGATGGATCAGAAGGCGGGCGGCCGATATGTCCATGGACATGTCGGCCAGCATGAACTGCACCGCCTGGAACTTGATGATCTCGGAGCCGAACTGCTTGCGCGACTTGGCATAGGCCACGGCGTCTTCCATGGCGGCCTGCGCCATGCCGAGCGCCATGGACGACATCATGAGACGCGAGAAATTGAAGTTCCCCATGGCCATCTTGAAGGCCTCGTTCTCGGGCCCGATCCGGTTGGTGATGGGGACCCGCACATTATCGAAGATGATCTGGCAGTCTTCGAGGCCATGCATTCCGAGAAGTTCTTCAGACTTGCCGCGGCTGACGCCGGGACGGTCGGTCTCCACCAGGATGCAGCTGATGCCCTTGTGTCCGGCATTGCGGTCGGTCTTGGCGAAAACCATGATGAAGTCGGCGATCCGGCCGAAGGTGACCCAGGCCTTGGTGCCGTTGATCACGTAATCATCACCATCGCGGTCCGCGGTGGTGCGCATGGCGGCGACGTCGGAACCGCAATCGGGCTCGGTGGCAGCGGTGGCAGGCAAAAGTTCGCCGCTCAGCAAGCCCGGGATGAATGTCTTATGGAAGGCATCGCCATGCTCATTGAGGAAATGGGCGGCCTCGACCGGGAGAGCATAGGCATTACCGAGGGTGCCCGAGCCACGGGCGATCTCTTCCATGACGATGCAGGCGGCCGTGGTTTCGAGCCCGCTGCCGCCTGCCTCTTCGGCGAGGCTGACACCGAACAGGCCGAGGTCGGCCAGCCCCTTGTAAAGCGCCTGCGGAAACGCGTCGTCGCGGTCGATCGCGCTGGCGGCAGGCAACACATCGTCCGCGACGAAGCGGCGGACGGTCTCTTGCAGCAGGCGCTGCTCATCACTGAAGAAGCGGTTCACGGTGTGCACTCACAAAAGGCGAAAGACTGGGTGTAATTTGATCAAATGACTGCGATTTAGTCAGACGCTAGGATTCCGTCGTGCGAGACCTGATCCGGATCCCGGTCAAAGAAGTAAACGGCGATCGACTTTGAAGGCGCGCCATAGGCCTTGGCCAAAGCATCGGTCAGCGACCTTGCTGCGGTGCGCCGCATCTGGTCGGGGCGGCGGAAGGCGTGCAGTTTCACGAAAAGTCGCTTTTCAGCTGCCGATTCACCAAAAATTGCTTCGTGGCCATAGCTGTTTGGGCCGATATCCAGGAAATAGGCGGAGATGATGTCCGGCTTGATGTCATAGGCCTCGCAAAGGGCCTTGGTCATGAGCCGAGTGGCGGCCGCCCGCTGCTGCGGGGTTGCGCCGAAGTCAAAAACCTCGAAGAATGGCATGGCTTCTCCTGCCGCATAAAAGGGCATGTGGGGCGGAGAATGATTTATTTCCGCCGCTGAGATCAATTGTTGACAGACGATCTGATCAAATGTCAACCTCCGAACGTCGGGTTAGATCGAGCCATAAATCGGCAGCCTGAGAGGAACAGCAGGGGACATTGCATGGCGGCATTTCGCGGCAGCTACACAGTTATGGTTACGCCCTTCGACGATGGGGGGCGGCTTGACGAGCAGCGCCTGCGCCAGTTCGTGGACTGGCAGATCGAGCAGGGCGTGCAGGGCCTGATCCCGCTCGGCAGCACCGGTGAATTCCTTTCGTTGACGCGAGAGGAGCGGCGGGCAGTCGGCGCGATCGTGGTGGAACAGGCGGCGGGCCGTGTGCCTGTATTGGTCGGCACGGCTGCCGAATGGACCGATGAGGCAGTGGCCTTCAGCAAGGAGGCGGAGGGCTATGGCGCGGATGGCGTGATGGTCGTGCCGCCGTACTATTCCTCACCCACGGAAGAGGAGATCTTCACCCATTACCGGCGGATCGGGGAAGCGATCTCCATACCGGTCATGGCCTATAACAATCCCTACACATCCAACGTCGACCTCAAGGCACCGCTGGTGGCGCGGCTCTCAGAGATCGACAACGTCTCCTACATCAAGGAATCCAGCGGCAGCGTCACGCGCACCACGGAGATCCTGCGACTTTGCGGCGACCGCATGACGGTTTTCGCGGGATACCACCCCTGGGAGGGCTATCTTGTCGGTGCCCAGGGCTATGTTTCGGTTTTCTCCAACATCGCACCGGGGCTCTCAACCGAGCTGTTTCAGACGACTGTCGATCAGCGAGACCCGGAAGGTGGGCGGCGCATCTATCACCGCGTCCTGCCCTTGCTGGAGGCGCTCAGCGGTGACCTCTATGTCTCCGCCACCAAGGCGGCTCTCGGTCTCATCGGCATGCCGGTAGGACATCCGCGCGCGCCGCGCCTGCCTTTGCCGGCCGATCGCGTTGCACCGCTGCGCGCGGTGCTGAAGGATCTGGGGCTTCTGCAATAGCCTCGATGCAGTGCGCGGTGGCCAACGAGCCGCCGCGCGATCAAGACACAGAACAACGCACCACCTTATCCAGGGGACTGGTCATGAAACTGTCTATCGCACTTGCAGCATTGCTGATGGCCGCAACACCGCTGATCCCGGCGGCTGAGGCGGCAGAAGTGACCCTCAAGGCAAGCCACAACGCCAATATGGACGAGCCCTATCACCTGGGCATGGTCCGCATGAATGAGCTGCTCCAGGAGAAGACCGGCGGCAAGGCCGAAATCCAGGTCTTCGCCAACGCACAACTCGGCGACGAGATGGAAAGCATCCAGGGCACGCAGATTGGCACCGTAGACATCGCCGTGACGGCGAATGAACTGCTGGTCAACTTCGTGCCTGACATGAACGTCCTGAGCATGCCCTTCGTCTTTAGCGACGCCGTGCAAATGGACAAAGCGCTGAATGCTCCGGAAGTGCGGGACTACGTCAATGAAGTGCTGGCGCAGAAGGGCTTTCGATTGATCGGCTTCTTTTCCGCCGGAACCCGGCACATCATGACCAAGAAGCCGGTCAACAGCATGGAGGATCTCAGCGGCATGAAGATCCGCACCATGCAGACGCCAGCACACCTCGATGCCTTCAAGAACTTCGGCGCCAACCCCACTCCCATGGCCTATACGGAGCTCTATGGCGCGCTGGAAACCGGTGTCGTGGATGGCGCCGAAGCGGCCAACACCAATTATGACTCCAAGAAGTTCTATGAGGTTGCTCCCAACTGGGCGATCCTGGGTTGGCTGGAGCTGGTGGCGCCGGTGATCATGGGTGAAGAACGCTTCAAGGCGCTGCCGGAAGACGTGCAGAAAGCCCTGATGGAAGCCGGAGCCGAAGCGGCATCCTATCAGCGGAAGGCTTACCGCGAGAGCGACCAGAAACGCTACGACGACCTCGTCAAGAAGGGCGTCAATGTCACCAAGCCCGACGACAAGCCGTTTCGCGACCAGGCGGCCAAGGTCTATGACACCTATGTCAAGACCGACGAGCAGAAGAAGCTGCTCGATCTTCTGAAATCCGTGAAGTGATCCAGGCGCCGGACGGTGGCGACACCGTCCGGCTCAATGCATCCGGAAAGGAAGCCTGATGTCTTCGGCATTTTCGGCGGCCGCAGCGGTCGTCCACGGCTTGCGAAGCGTGATCTCGGCCATAGTGGTCCTCCTCTTCTGCGTGATGATGGGAGCGGTGCTGGTCCAGGTTGGCGGGCGCTACATCTTCAATTATTCCATCGCCATGGCGACGGAACTCGCCACCTTCAGCCAGATTTGGCTTGTCCTGCTCGGGTCAGGCGTCGCCATGGCGCGAAATCAGCATGTGGCGATCGACTTTCTTCCCGCCATGCTTCCGCTTCCGCTGGCCCGTGTCGCCATGGTGCTGATCGCCGCCGTGACCATCGCCTTCCTTGCCGTTCTCGCCTGGGGCAGCCTGCCGCTCCTGCGGCTTGGCACCATGCAGACCTCCTCAGCCATGCATCTGCCCATGTGGGTCATGTACTCCTGCCTGCCGGCAGGTGCCTTCTACATCGCTCTTGAGCTCATGGTTTCCGTCTGTAACCGCTGGGAAGATCCTTTTCCCAATGCCGAAGATACCGAAGCCGAGGTGGCCTGATGACCATCATTTTCATTTGCTTTCTCGGTCTGTTGCTTCTTGGCGTTCCGGTTGTTTTCGTTCTGGGGGCTTCGGCCGTTCTTGCCCTCGTCACCACCACCGGCGTTCCGGTCACCATCGTCAGCCAGAGGGTTTTCGCCGGGCTGAACTCCTTCACGCTGATGGCCATTCCCTTCTTCGTCTTCGCGGGTGTCATCATGGACGCCGGCGGCATCTCGCGCCGGATCGTCAATTTTGCTTCCGCGCTGATCGGATGGGTGACCGGCAGCCTGCTGCTGGTGTCCTGCGTCGCCGCGGCTGGTCTTGCCGCCATCTCCGGTTCCGGCTCGGCCGACACCGCCGCTATCTCCTCCATCATGCAACCGCAACTGAAGCGGAAGCGTTATGACGTGGATTTCGGCGCTGCCATCATCGCCTGCGCCGGTTCCCTCGCGCAGGTCATCCCGCCAAGCCTCACCATGGTCGTGGTGGCTGTCATCGCCAATATGTCCATCGGCGCTCTCTTCCTTGCGGGCGTGGTTCCGGGCTTCCTGTGCATCGTGACGCTGATGATCGCGTCCTATCTCCACGCCAGACGTGGCGGGCCGCAGTATCGGGAATCCGAGCCTTTCACCCTGGCGCGCCTGGCGCGGACTGGTTATGCGGCGGCGCCGGCCTTCGGCATGCCGGCGCTTATCCTGGGCGGCATTCTCGGGGGTGCGTTTACGCCAACAGAGGCCGCCGCGGTGTCCGGCTTCTACGGCTTGCTGGTGGGCCTGTTCGTCTACCGCGAGATGAAGCTTTCGGATCTGCCGCAGCTGATCCTGCGGTCAGCCGCCCTTTCGGCCGCTGTCATGCTGATCATCGGCACCGCCAGTGTTTTCGCGTGGCTGATCGCCAATGCCAATGTGCCGGCGATATTGGGCGACTGGCTTCGTGCGGTGTCATCCAGTCCGCTAATGTTCCTGCTGATCGCCAACGGTCTCTTTCTTGTCATCGGTATGTTCATGGAGACCATCGCGGCCATCCTGATCATTGTGCCGGTGTTGATGCCCATCGCGCGCGATTTCGGGATTGATCCCATTCATTTCGGTCTCGTGGTCGTCTTCAACTGCGCGATCGGAACGGTGACGCCGCCTTATGGCATCTCGCTGTTTGTCGCCTCCAGCATCGCGAACCGTACGGTGGTCCAGGTCTCGCGCAAGCTGGCAGCCCCGCTGCTCGCGATGTTTGTCATCCTGGCACTGGTGACATTCGTGCCCGACCTATCGCTGGCTCTGCCGCGCTGGGCAGGCTTGATGAACTGACCGAGACGGAGTGGACGGCGTTGGATGGGTGACCCAAATATCAGGGTCTCCGGACCGATAAAGCCGACAGAAATGGATGATCCGCACCGATTGCAGCGTTTCGTGGAAGCGCAGGAGGGCACATTTGAGATCGCCCTTGAGGAACTGCGCGCCGGCCGCAAGCGCAGCCACTGGATGTGGTTCATCTTCCCGCAGCTTAAGGGGCTCGGCCATTCGCCGACGGCGGAGTTCTACGGTATCGGGTCACTTGGGGAGGCGCGAGCCTATCTTGCGCATCCCGTTCTCGGCAGCCGGCTGAGGGTGGCGACCCATGCGGTTCTTGCTGCGAAGGCTGCCTCGCTGCGCGAGATTTTCGGATCACCTGATGATCTGAAGTTCCGCTCCTCCATGACACTCTTTGCCGCCGCGGCGCCGGGAGAGGACCTGTTTCAGCGGGCGCTCGACCGCTGGTGCGGCGGTGAGAAGGACGGGCGCACTCTGGAGCTTTTGTCTTCGCAGCGGGATTCATGAAAAGCTCGCAACCTGCTGACAAACCTGCCAAGCCCGCATCCTCATGCTGAGGGCCATGCGCAGCATGGCGTCTCGAAGCATGTAGCCAAGACCAGTGGGTGGGGCTTCACCCTTCGAGACGCGCCCTATGGGCGCCCTCAGGGTGAGGTCGTAGTTCCTGCGTTAAGCTTTGCAGAAGCGGCTTTCTGGATTGCGCTAGCCGGCCTTAGTGAAAATCCCTCGATTTCGGGATGATCCGCACGTTGCGCGGATGGCTTGATGTCCTGGGATGCTGCGGGTGCAGAATCTCGTCGGCCCGCGTGAGCTGGAAATGGGGTTTGTTGTCGGCAGAGAGCAATTCCAGATCGGGGCTGCGGTCGATCAGCCGCTGGGAGATGAGGTGGACGACGCCTTCGGGGCTGCGTTGCGCGCGGCCTCGGATCTCGATGAGGCGGGAGCCCATGACCTGGCGGCGGAACTGCTCGAACAGGCTCGACCAGACTACCGCATTGGTGATGCCGGTCTCATCCTCGATGGTCATGAAGACCACATTGCCGTTGCCGGGGCGCTGGCGTACCAGCACCACGCCGGCGGTCTTGACCCAGCGGCCGTCGGCCTGGGCTGATGTTTCCGCGCAGCTCAGAATGCCTTCCGCCCGGTAGCGCTGCCGCAGGAAGGTCATGGGATGAGCCTTCAATGAGAGCCGCGTGGTTTGATAATCCGTCACCACATGCTGCGACAGCGACATTTCCGGCAGGGAAACCTCAGGTTCGGCTGCCAGTTCTCCGGCATCCGCGGCGGCGAAGAGAGGCAGGGGCGTATCATCGGGAAGGCGGCGGACGGCCCAAAGGGCGTTGCGGCGATCAAGGCCCATGGAGCGGCAGGCGTCGGCATCGGCAAGCTTTTCCAGCGCCGCGCGCGGCAGGGCCGCGCGGCGGGCCAGCGTCTCCATGTCGGAATAGCCGGCCCCGCGTTTCTCCACGAGGGCCTCAGCCCATTTATCCCTGAAACCATCGATCTGGCGCAGGCCAATGCGCAGAGCGAGACGATTGCCTTCCCCATGTTCGATGGTGCTGTCCCATTGGCTCATGTTGACGTCGATGGGGCGCACCTCAACTCCATGCTCACGGGCATCGCGCACGATCTGGGCCGGAGCATAAAAGCCCATGGGCTGGGAGTTCAGCAGCGCGCAGGCGAAGACCGCCGGGTAATGGCACTTGATCCAGGATGAGATGTAGACGAGGTGGGCGAAAGAGGCGGCGTGGCTTTCGGGAAAGCCGTAGCTGCCGAAGCCCTGGATCTGCGCATAGCATCGTTTCGCGAAGTCAGGATCGTATCCGCGCGCGGTCATGCGGTCGATCATCATGCTCTCGAACTTGTCGATCCCGCCAGCATGGCGGAAAGTGGCCATGGCCTTGCGCAGGCCGTTTGCCTCCTCCGGCGTGAACTTCGCCGCCACCATGGCAAGCTTCATGGCCTGCTCCTGGAAGAGCGGCACGCCCATGGTTTTGCCGAGCACGGCATGCAGTTCATCCTTTTTGCCGAACTCCGGCGAAGGAGAGGGAAAGGTCACTTTTTCATGGTGGTTCCGCCGGCTGAGGTAGGGGTGCACCATGTCGCCCTGGATGGGGCCGGGACGGACGATGGCGACCTGAATGACGAGATCGTAGAACTCTCGCGGTTTCAGGCGCGGCAACATGTTGATCTGGGCTCGGCTCTCCACCTGGAAGACGCCGATGCTGTCGCCCTTGCACAGCATGTCATAGACGGCCTTATCCTTGCGTTCGATGGAGGCAAGGTCATGATCGAGGCCGCAATGTTTGTGCAACAGGTCCATGGCCTTGCGGATGCAGGTCAGCATGCCGAGCGCGAGCACGTCGACCTTCATCAACCCCAGTTCATCAATGTCGTCGCGGTCCCATTCGATGAAGGTGCGGTCCTCCATGGCGGCATTGCCGATGGGCACCACTTCATCGAGCCGGCCCTGGGTCAGGATGAAGCCGCCCACATGCTGTGAGAGATGCCGGGGAAAGCCCATCAACTGCTCGGAGAAATGAACGGCACGGGCAATTTCTAGGTTACTCGGGTCAAAGCCTGCATGCTTCACCTGTTCGGACGGAAGGTCCGAGCCCCAGGACCCCCAGACCGTGGAAGCAAGGGCCGAGGTCACGTCCTCGGTGAGGCCCAGTACCTTGCCGACTTCCCGAATGGCGCTGCGCGGGCGATAGGAAATGACGGTGGCGGCGATGCCGGCGCGGTGACGGCCATAGCGCTCATATATCCATTGGATCACCTCCTCGCGCCGCTCGTGCTCGAAATCGACGTCGATGTCAGGCGGCTCCTTGCGCTCCTGCGAGATGAAGCGGGCAAAGAGGACGTCGATTTCTTCAGGATCCACATTGGTGATCCCCAGCACGAAGCAGACCACGGAATTGGCTGCCGAACCGCGCCCCTGGCAAAGGATGCGCTGGTCGCGGGCGTAGCGGACGATGTCGTGGATGGTGAGGAAATAGTGGGCGTAGTTGAGCTTTTCGATGAGCGCCAGTTCCTCCCGCAAAAGGCGATCGATCTTTTCAGGGATGCCATTGGGATAGCGGAATTCGGCACTCCGCCAGGCAAGGTCCGCCAAATGCTGCTGCGCGGTCTTGCCCGGCGGCACCGGTTCGCTGGGATATTCATAGCGTAGCTGGTCCAGCGAGAAATCCATGCGCGCCAGGAGGTGCTGCGTCTCCAGGATGGCGTCCGGCTGGTCGCGGAAGAGGCGGGCCATCTCGGAAGGGGCTTTCAGATGCCGTTCGGCATTGGCTTCCAGGATGCGGCCGGCGCTTTCGATCTTCAGTCCCTCGCGGATGCAGGTGATGATGTCCTGAAGCTCGCGCCGCTCGGGCGCATGATAGAGCACGTCGTTGGTGGCGATCAGCGGGATGCCGGTTCTTCGGGACAAACGGCTGAGGCCCGCGAGGCGGCGCCGGTCGGCGCCCGTGCGGTGCATGGTGGCGCCCAGCCAGAGATTGCTGCCGGCGCTTTCGGCCAGAAGATCCAGCGCCTTTTCGGTCTGGGCCGCATCAGAGCCTGGCATCAGCACCAGAAGCAGATCACGCGGATCAGTGATGAGATTGTCCAGGGTGAGGTGGCATTCGCCTTTCTTCGCATCCCGATTGCCCTCGGTGAGGATGCGGCAGAGGCGGCCCCAGCCGGCGCGGTTCTCCGGATAGACCACCACATCGGGCGTGCCGTCCTGGAAGACGAGCCGGCTGCCGACCATGAGCTTGAAAGGATAGGTGGTGCCATTCTCCTCCAGGCAGGCTTCCTGCGCATGCCTCAGCGCGGAATAGGCGCGCACCACGCCGGCCACGGTGTTGCGATCCGCAATTCCGATGCCGGTATGGCCGAGCTCTACCGCCCGCGCCACGAGATCGCTGGCATGGGAAGCCCCGCGCAGGAAGGAGAAGTTGGTGGCGGCGGCAATCTCGGCATAGCTCATGCGAACAGTCCATGGAGATACCAGCGCGGATGCTCCACCTCGCGCTCGTAAAGCCCTTCGCGAAACAGCCAGAAGCGGTGACCCTCACGGTCCTCGACGCGGAAATAGTCGCGCGTGTTGGTTTGCGGCTGCCGCTGCCACCATTCCGGCGCGATACGATCGGGGCCTTCCGCCGCCACTACATCGTGCACTACCCGCCGCCAGAGAAAGCGGATGGGCGGGCCATCGGGCACCTCGGCCATGGCCTCGATGGGCTGCGGCGGCTCGAACAGGCGGATGGGATAGACCGGCGGCTCGCCTGAGGGGCGATCGGGCCAGGATTTCGGATCCTTGGATGGCGCCAGGGCCGGCAGGGCCTGGAAGCTGCGCTCGGGGATGTGGCTGTCCTCAGCCACGAACTGCATCACCCGTTCCGCGCCGAAGCGGGCGCTGAGCCGGTCCACCAATTCCGCCACCGCCTCGTCCTCGCGCTCCTTGCCATCAAAGCGGGCCTGCAGGGCCTGCATGGGTTCGGTCGCGAGCGCGGCAAGGCGGATCATATCGAAGCCGAAGCCGGGGTCCACGGGATCGGCCAAGGCGTCGAGCTTTTCGGCAAAGAGCCGGTTTAAAACCGGCGGGTCCCGCAAGGGACGGCCGCTGGCCACCCTGATGCGGCGCACGGCGCCATCGGCGCGGAAGAAACTTGCCTCGAAGCTGCGTCCGCCAAGGCCCTGCCGCTCCAGACGGCGAGAAAGCTCCTGGGCAAGGCCTGCAAGGGTCGCGCTCACATCCTCCGCCCGCCCTATGGGCTCGGCAAAGCGCTGCTCCACCATCAGCTCCGGCACCGGCCGGTTAGGCGAAATGGGATGATCCACTTCACCCAGCGCGCGCGTCAGGCGGTCGAGCAGATCCGCGCCGAAACGGGCGGCGAGGGGCGCGCGGGGCCGATCGGCCAGATCGGCGATGGTCTTCAGCCCGGCGCGGGCCAGCGTCAGCACCTCGGTCGCGTCAAGCCGCAGCGCTGTCACGGGCAGGGGGCGCACGGCCGCCGGCTCCTCGCCCGGCGCAACGATGCCGCCTGATGTGAAAGACGCGACGGCGCGGGCGGCATCCGGCGTGCCGGCAATGGCGCTCTGCACGGCAAGGCCAAGGAAGCCCAGTCGTGCCGTGACCTCGGCGCGCATGGCGGCCTCGCCACCGAAGAGATGCACGCAGCCCGTGATGTCGAGCATGATGCCGCTGTCACCATCGAGGCCCACCAGCGGCGTGAAGCGGTCGCACCAACTGGCGATGCGGCGCAGCAGAAGGGCGTCCGCCTCCGGGTCTTCCTCGGCGATGGCGATGTCGGGCACGCGAGCGCGGGCATCGGCCAGCGTCAGGCCGCGCGTCAATCCAAGGCTCAGGGCCTTGCGGTCGGCATGGGCGATGCGCAGGGCGCTCTTGACCTTGGCGGTGATGACAAGCGGGCGGTCATCCGGCTTGCCGCCAGCCTGTCGCCGCAGCCGGTCGGTGGGCAGGAAGGGGAACCACAGCGCCAGGTAGCGCCGGTGTCCGGAAAACAAGCTCGTCACGGTTCCACTCCACGTTCCAGCGCCCGGGGGCGATGCCCTCCCGGTGGCGCAGCAGTGTGATGTCAAAGGCCGGCCAGCCCGGGGCATTGGCCTCCAGGCGGCTGGAGGGCAGGGCGCGCACGCCCCAGCGGCTGAGGGCCGCGCTCGGCTGCGGGTCCGCATCGGTGCGGACCATGATGAGGCCGACGCCCGATTTCGCCGCCGTGCGCGCCAGGCGCTGGCTGGCCGTCAGGTCCAGTGCCTTGGGAGCGCCCCGCACTTCCAGAACGACATATCCCAAGGCCGAGCACCGCAATGCCTCATGCCCCGCGCGCAGGGCCTGAAGGGCATCCTTCACACAGACCACCAGGAAGTCCGAGGGATCGGCGCCCAGTTCGGCAAGCCCCGGCGGATGCAGCGCGCCATATTCCTGCACGGCACTGGCCTGCTGCACCCATATGATCTTCCGCCCGGTCGTGCAGGCGCGCAGCGCCAGCGCCAGGGCGAAGCCATGCGCCGCTCCGCCGTCCGCCATGGCCCCGGCGAAAACCTCATGGAGGGCCGCACGCGGCAGGCCACCTCCGAGGGCTTCATCCAGAACCGGGATTCCGAACGGAACACGCCCTGATGTCACAGGATCGGGCCAGTCCTCCTTACTGATTTTGGCAAGGCTTCGCCGGAGCCGGGCAAGAGCATCCTGCACAGCTGAAATTCCTTATGTTCATGCTTTGTTCTATTAGGGACTCAACTCACGAGTGGAGTCAATCGCGGCACGGAAAACTTCCGCTTGCCAACATGAAAGGAGCTTGATGAGAGTATCCCCGGGGTCTCCAGCGGGGCGGCAAAGATGTCGGACGAATGGGTGAGGGAACGCGCGGAAAAGCAGCTGTCGCAGATGATCGACTGGATTGGCCGGCACGACAGCCGCAGCGCAGGCTTGATGGGCATCACGGTGGCCATGATGGGCGCGCTTTCAGCCGCCACGCCTCCGCTCAAAGACTGGAGCCCGGTCTTCATGGTCGCTCTCGGCATAACCGTGACCGGTTTCGGTTTCGTGCTCTATCAACTGATGCGAGGGCAGATCCCGCGGCTGCGTGCGGGCAAGCCGTCGCTGTCCTTCTTCGGCACGGTCGCGGGAATGCCGCCGCAGGACTTCCGGGACAAGTTCGTCGCCATGACGGAAGCTGAATATATCGAGGACCTGCTGAGCCAGTGTTACGTCAACGCGCGGATTCTGCGGTCGAAATTCCGCTGCCTGAAGCGGGGCCTCGTCGGCCTGCTGGTGACGGCCATTCCCTGGGCCTGGGCGATCTCGCTGGCAAAGTCCCTTTAAAGCAAGCCTCTCAAGCTTTCATGCTGGCCTATGGCTTACACGCCTGTGTTTGACTTCACCCCGGAGTAGTATAAGACAGATTTCTGCTTACAGTCTGGGCTCGTTGCTGGGGCGTGGTGATGTTCCGTCGTGCGTTCTGCGGTGGTGTGGCCAGCCTCATGGCCTTTGGATGCGTCTCAGCCTTCGCCCAGGAGGTTTTCCCACGCACATCGCCGCGCGCCGGTTTCATCGTTTCCGCCAAAGGCGGTGAGGAGCTGCAGTTTCCGGCGGAACCTTCGTGGCGTCCTGCATTTGTGCGGCAGGACATCATCGGCGGCGACACCCTGCGCACCGGCGAAATCGGCACTCTCGGCCTCACCTTTGCCGATCAGACCACCATCCGTGTCGGCCGCCTGTCCACCCTCGTGGTCAATGAGGTGGCCACATCAGGCGGCTCGACCGAACTGACACTGCCCAGCGGCAGTGTCTGGGCCCGCGCCTCGCGCGGCGGATCGGGCGTCACGGTGAAAACGCCCGCCGCCTCCGCCGCCATTCGCGGCACCGATTGGTCGCTGGCGGTGGTAGGCGACCGCACCTCTTTGGTGGTGCTGGAAGGCGTCGTCGTCTTCTCCAACCCCCAGGGCTCCGTCACCGTGCATCAGGGCGAGGGGGCGACGGCGCGCATCGGCGAGCGGCCGACCAAGACCGTCCTCGTGCGCCCCGACGACCGCGAACAGATGATGTTCTATCTGGAGCTCCGCGGCCTGTTCCGGAGCCTGCCTGCTGGCAACCTCGATGGTGCTGCCCGGCGCGCGGAACGTTCGCGTCTTGCCGCTATCCCGGCTGAGACCCGCACCACAGAGGACTGGATCGCCGTGGCCGAGAACGGGCTCGGATACGACCGTCGCGATGTGGTCGTGCAGGCAGTTGCCGAGGCGCGCAGCAGGCTCGGAGGGCGCCCCAATGCCCGGCTCGATCTGGTGGAGGCCATGCTGGCCGCCTCCGCCAAGCGCTACGAGGAGGCCGCGCGACTCTTCTCCCGCGCTGCCGCGGGCACCGGGGGCCGGCAGAAAGTCACGGCCCGATGCGGCTATTACGCGGCGTCCGTGCTCGCCGATCCCAAGCGTGACCTGACCCTGCCGAAGACGGGTTCGGCCGATCAGGATGTCTGCGCCGCCTATGTAACGGCCTTTGGCACGGGGCTTGAGGATGCGGAAAAAATCCTGCGTCAGTCCGAGCAGAGGTCGCCGGATCATCTTCTGTCCTCGCTTCTTTCGGCCCAGGTGTCACTGCTGCTCAACCGGCGCGATGAGATGCGGGCAACCGTCGCGCGCATGGTGGCGACGGATCCCGACAGCCCGGAAACGCTGCTCGCCTCCGGTTATCTGAAGCTCAGCATCGACAGCGACATTGAAGGGGCCGTGGCGGATTTCTCACGCGGCGTTGAAATCGCCCCCGGTGACGCTGAGCTCTGGAATGGTCTTGGACTCGCGCAGAGCGAGCGGGACGCCACGCGTGAGGCCGAATTTGCCTTCCGCCAGGCCATTGAGGCGGATCCCGACGACGCGCTCGGTTACTCCAACTTTGCCACCTTCCTGCTTGATCAAAGCCGTGTCGAAGAAGCAGGCGCCCTGCTGGACAAGGCGCTGGCGCTCGATCCCTCCTTCTCCGCGGCCTATACGGCCAAAGGCCGCTATTTCCTGCAGAAGGGCGACGAGGCTAAGGCATTGGAATTCCTCCTGGCCGGCAGCGCGGCCGACCCGGCCGCGGCCCAAGGCCTCCTGGCACTTGCCATCGGGCAATATCAGAGCGGCGACCTTGAGGTCGCGGCCCAGGCGCTCGACAATGCCGACCGGCTGGACCGGAATGATCCGATCACATCCATGGTCCGCACGGCCATCGCGGTCGATCAGCTGCAGGCCGATGCCGCCATTACCCATGCGCGCGAGGCTGTGCGGCGCTACCGTAATCGAGGCGGCTATTTCGCGGCATTGGCTTCCACACGGTCCGGCGGCTCATATCTTGGTCAGGCTTATCGTCTGCTCGGATTGGAGGACTGGGGCCGCTTCTACACCGACCGCGTGTTCGATCCCTTCAGCGGCACCGGCTATTTCGATCAGTCCGCGGCCTATCGGCCCAACATTTTCTTCTCGCGGCCGACGCTGGATCAGATCCAGGGCGAGGTATCGGATGCCGCCGGCAGTCTGGTGCTGCAGGGCCTGTTCTTCGACCCGCTGGCGGTGTCGGGCCGTCTCGGCCGCATCGATTTGCTGCGCCGCCCGTTTCTCGATGCGGAGGTGGGCGGCAGCGTCATCCATCGCGACGGCCGCACCGGCTGGGGACAGGAAGCCTCGGTGCAGGCCTTCTCCAACGTGCCCGTGCCGACCTCGATCTCGCTCACCTTCAACCGCGAGCGGACGAGCAACCCTGATGGCTTCGGCGGCGAGAACAGCTATCTGGCGAGCGGTTTTGTGGGCATGCAGCCCAATGCCGAGAACCGCTTCCTCTTCTGGGGTACGCTGAGTTCCGCGTCGCCGGATCTTTTCGCTCTCAACCTTGCTCAGTTCGACAGCGACGAGCAGACCGTGAAGTCCTATCAGGTAGGCGCCGGCTGGAGCCACACCTTCAGCTATCAGAACGTGCTGACGGGCGCGGTGGTGGCGACCCGGGCACGGGATGTGCAGGACAGGTATCAGTTCTCAAGTACGATTGATCCCGTTTTTGGCCTGTTACTCACGAACGAGATGATTTTCAATCAACGGACGCGCGCCGACACGATAACGGGGGCCCTGGGACATACCTTCGGCTGGGGTGATTTCACCCTTCGTACCGGTATCGAAGCCCAACGTGGCCGCATCGACAGCTTCACTGCCACCAGCATAACCTTCGCCATTCCAGGGATCGGTCTCAGCATATCCGATGACGTTTCACAAGAAGACAGCGTCTACTTCAACTTAGGTCGCGCCTACACCAACCTCATGTGGCAGCCGTCTGATCGGTTCGAAATGGAGGCGGGGGTCCAGGCCCATCTGATCGACATCCGCTCCGGCTCGCGCGACACCTATGTCGATCCCCGTATTGGCGCCGCCTTCTCGCCCGCCAACGGCCATTGGCTGCGTGCCGCCTGGCGGCGCGATACCGAAACCTCCGCCGGCTTCACGCTGTCACCCATTACGACGGTTGGCCTTCTGCCACACGCGCTGCCGGTCTCGCTTGGCGGCCGGCGTGATACGACGGCGCTGCGCTGGGACGCGGAGTGGACGCCGCATATCTTCACGGCGGTGGAATATCAAAACCAGCGGGCGAGGGACCTCGATATTCCGTTCCCCGACAACCTTGACCAATATGCCCTCGAGGAAGGCCGGATCGACTACATCACCGCCACCGCCAACATCTGGCTGACGCATGGCATCGGTGTCTTCGGCACCGTTGGAGTAGCCGACAGCAGCACCGATGACGGCGCAGGCGGAGACATCGACCTACCTTTCGTGCCCAAGCGCTTCGGGCGAGCCGGGGTCACCTTCGTGCATCCGAGCCGGATCCGCTTCTCGCTGATCGAGAACTACATCGGCTCCCGTTTCGATGCCCCCGGCGGTATCGAGGTCGATGCCGTCTGGACCACGGACGCCATGGCGAGCTACGAGACGCCTGACCGGCGCTTCCTCTTCAGCCTCTCGGCGCTGAACCTGTTCGACGAGCAATATGATCTCGTGGCCGCGCGGCCCGGCAACAACGAAGCGGTTCCCGGCACCGGGCGCACCTTTGCCGGATCGTTGAAAGTCCGCTTCTGATGCGACCTGTCGTGCCGGGGCCGGAGCGTGCCGCTGCGGTTCTTGGCTCACGCTATCGCGCCCTGGGGCGAGGTTTTGGCCGGCGACCGTGGCTGCGGGACCTTCTGCTGGCCATGCTGCTGTCCGCGCTTATCATTCCCCTGCACGGGCGTGCCGGCATCCGCATCGCCGAAGCGCGGATGTTCGACATCCTGTCGACATTTGCGCCGCCGAGGCCAGCCGCGCCGGGGGCCGTGATCGTCGCCATCGACGAGCCGTCCTTTGCCGAAATCCCGGAGCAATGGCCCTGGTCGCGCGCGACACACGCGCGGCTGATCGAAAGCCTTCGAGCCGCCGGCGCACGCGCGATCGGTTTCGACGTTGTCTTTGCCGAGCCGTCCAATCCTGACGCCGATGCGAAACTCGCCGCCGCGCTCGGCCCCGACAGCGTGCTTGCTGCCGACCGTGAAGTTGTGGCCATGGACCAAGGCACGCAAGTCACCCGCGTCGGCCCCTTCGCGGCGCTGATGGAAGGTGGCGCCACATCCGGTGTCACATCGGTCAACCTCGACGGAGATGGCGTGTTGCGGCGCATGCCGCCGCTCGATGACAGCTTCGCCCGAGCGCTCATGCAGGTGGAGGGGCGATCGGTCCCGGATCTGCCGGGCAGGCCTCTCGTTCAGTATTTCGGCGGCGCCCGCAGCTATCCCACCGTCTCCTATTATCAGGCGCTCGATCCGGCGGGCTTCCTGCCGCCGGGTTTCTTCCAGGGCAAGACCGTGTTGATCGGCCTGAGCCTCAAGGCCGCACCCGTGGTCGATAGCGGAGCCGTGGATGCCTTCGCGACGCCTTTCACCATCCAGACGGGGACGCTGACGGCCGGTGTCGAAGTGCATGCGACGATCCTGGATAACCTGCGGCACGGTCTTGCCATTTCCCCCGCGCCGGTGCGGGCGATCAGCTTTGCCGTCATCGCCTGCGCCTTGCTGGGGTGTGGGGCCGGGGCATCGGCCATGTCCTGGCGCACCGGCTTGATCGCGCTCGGCAGCCTCGTCGGCATCGTCGCCGCAAGCTGGCTGATGCTGCGCTTCGGCCGGATCTGGCTACCGCCGGTGACGCCGGCGCTGGCCGCGCTTACCGGCCTTGGCGCGCGGGTTGGGCTCGATTACGCGCGGGAGCGGCGGTTGCGCGCGGCGGTCTCCGCCGCCTTCTCGCGCTATGTCACGCCTGATCTCGTGGCGGAGCTCGCGCGAAACCCGGATTCGCTCAAGCTTGGTGGTGAGAGGCGCGAACTCAGCGTGCTGTTCTGCGACGTGCGCGGCTTCACCAGCCTCTCGGAGCAGATGAAGGACGACCCTGTCGGTCTCACCGATCTCATCAACCGCCTGCTCGATGCCCTCTCCGAACAGGTGATGGAGGCGCGCGGCACCATCGACAAATATATGGGCGACTGCATCATGGCCTTCTGGAACGCGCCCTTGCCAGAGCCGAAACATGCCCGTGCGGCCGTGCGCGCGGCCCTCAGAATGTCGGATGCGGTGCGGCGTCTCAACGCCGAGCTTCAACTGGAAAACCCGGATCTGCCATCGCTGGCGGTCGGCGTTGGCGTCAACACGGGGATGTGCCTCGTCGGGAACGTCGGATCGCGCTGGCGATACGACTACTCGGTTCTGGGGGACACCGTGAACCTCGCCTCCCGTCTGGAGGGGCTCACGAAAGACTACGGCGTCGCCGTCATCCTCGGCGCGGCCACAGCGGCGGTGGTCGGTGATGAGTTCACGGTGCTGGAGCTGGACCGGATCGCGGTTCGCGGCCGCAGTGAGGCAGCGCCCATCTTCACGGTGTTCGCGAATATAGACGAGGCGTCGCGATCGGCGCTTTCCGAAGCCCGCCGCAGACTCGAGGCGGCGCAGGTGGTGGAGGATCTGCCGGCCTGTCTCGAGGCGCTCCGCCTGATGCGCGAGGCCTGGCCGCCGCTGTCGGCCTACAGCGAAAAGATGGCGGCTATCCTCACAGCTCGCTTCGCGCGTTAGCCGATGACGGGTTCGTCGTTGGCTTTCATATGACCGCGCAGATAGTCCATGAAAAGGCGCACCTTCGGCGGCACCAGGCGGCCGCTTTTGTAAGTCGCGTAGATGGGGATGGCTTCTTCCGGCTCAAACTCGCGCAGGATCGGGCGCAGGCGACCTGCCGCGATGTCCTCCTGCACGCGGAGGTCCGTCACACGGCCGATGCCGAGGCCGGCGATGAGCGCTTCATAATTGCCGTGTCCACCGTTGACGACGAAGTTGCCGGACACCTTCAGCGTCATAGGCTCGCCGTTGACCACGAAAGTCCATTCGTTGAAGTTGAGCCCGAGCCGGCTCATGAGCAGGCAATTGTGCTTGAGAAGATCCGGCGGGGTCTTCGGCATGCCGAAGCGTTCCAGGTAAGATGGCGCCGCGCACACGATCTGCTTGCTTTCCGCTACGCGCGTGATCATCAGCGAAGACGAGCGCTGCTCGCCCCAACGCAAGCCGACATCATGATCGGCGAGGGCAGGATCGATGATGTCGTCGGACAGGTCGAGCTGAACCTTGAGCTGGCGGTATCGACCGAGGAAGTCCGGCAGAAGCGGCGCCAGCTTGTGAAGCCCGATCATGATCGGGCTCGTGACCCTCAGCGTTCCGCGCGGCTCTTCGCCGAAATCGCTGACGACCAGCTCCGCCTCCGCGATGTCGGCGAGGATCTGCGTGCTGCGCTGGTACAGAGCCTCGCCGGCATCCGTCAGGCCGATGCGCCGCGTGGTGCGATCCAACAGGCGCACGCCCAGGCGCTTCTCCAGTCCGTCGATGCGCCGGCAGACGGCGGAGCGCGTGACGCCGAGGGCGCGGGCCGCCGGCGCAAAGCCGCCGTGGTCGACGACACAGGTGAAGATGTTCAGTTCGCTCTCGTGGCTCATGGCGCTTCATTGTTGAGTTTATCGTAACGGTATGTGTCCCCCGTCGGGGATTTCGACCGGGGCGATCTGCGCCTAGCCTGATCAAGCAAATTGGATCGCACAAGCTCAAAACGACGATCCACGCGGGAGGAGAACGACGATGGCGGTAGCGGCAACGCATGTCCTGAGCGCGGACCGACGCGCCCAACCATGATCAAACTGGTGACCTTTCAGAAGCGGGTGCCCAGCCTGACGCGGTCCGAGTTCGAGCAGCGCTGGCTCACTGTGCATGGACCTATGGCGGCCGTATTCCCTGGTCTCCGTGGTTACATGCTCGGCTTCTCACTCGACGAAGGTGAACCCGCCGCCGACGGCATCGCCCAGCTCTGGTTCGACAGCCGCAAGGACGCGCAGGCCTCCTATGCCTCCGATATCGGCCGGCGCGGCTCGGCCGATGCAAGCGCCTGGCTGGCACGCCGCGAGCATCTTCTTGCCTCTGAAGTCTGGCTCACAAGAAACGCGCCGATCTCGGAGACGCCTTTCAAACTGGTGTTCTCCGTCAAGCGTCGCGACGGAATGGCCCGCGAGGATTTCATCTCCTGGCTCAAGGAACAGGTGACCGCTGCCGTGGCTGCCGAGATGGGCGCAAGCCAGTCACGGCTCAGTCTCGACGAAGCGGGACTTCTTCTCAACTCCAAGGTCGAGGGCGCACTCGACCTTGTTGAAGGCGAGGGCGTGCATGACGCGCTGATCGAACTCTGGTTCACCTCCAGGCGATCGGCCGAGGAGGGGCGGGAGCGGTTCAGCGCCTGGATCGCCGCCACGCTCGCGCCGCAGCTATCAAAACAGGAAGACGCCCTGTTGCAGGAGCACGTGGTGGTGATGCCGCCGGCGCCTGCCTATGGGCTCGACATGAGGACCTTTGCATGAAGAAGACAGCTCTCGTGGTCGGCGCGACCGGTGTGTCCGGCCGGGCCCTGATCGATCACCTGGACAAGCAGCCTGACTGGTCGGTGATCGGCGTGTCGCGCAAGCCGCCGTATTTCCCGACCAAGGCGCGCTTTGTCTCCGCGGATCTGATGGATCCCAGGAGCTGTGAGGAAAACCTCGGCGGGCTCAGCGAGGTCACCCATGTGTTCTACACCGCCTATCTCGACAACAAGGTGATTGCCGAGACGCGCGCGCCCAACGCCCGGATGTTCGAGAACTTCCTGCCGGTGATCGAGAAGGCTGCTCCAAACCTGCAGCATGTCTGTCTTCTCCAGGGCACCAAATACTACGGCCAGTATCTCGGTCCATTTAAAACGCCGGCGAAGGAGAGCGATCCGCGCATCTCCGTGCCGCACTTCTACTACGATCAGCAGGACCTCGTGATGAAGTCGAGCGAGGGCAAGGGCTGGTCATGGTCGGCGGCAAGGCCGCATGTGATCTGCGGCTTCGCCCTTGGAAATCCGCTCAATCTCATCACTACCATCGCGACCTATGCGACGCTTTTGAAGGAGATGGGTGAGCCCTTCACCTTCCCGGGTAAGCCCGGCGCCTTCACCTCGATCTATCAGGCCACGGACGCCGCGCTGCTGGCGCGCGCCATGGTGTGGATGTCGACGACCCCTGACTGCGCCAATGAAGCCTTCAACATCACCAACGGCGACTTCTTCCGCTACCAGAACCTCTGGCCGGTCTTCGCCAGGCACTTCGGCCTTGAGCCAGGTGGTGTTGAAACCGTGGACATGCCGAGCCGGATGGCGGGCAAGGAAAAGCTCTGGGACGAGATCGTCGCCAAACATGGGCTGCAGAAGCATCCGCTGTCGCAGCTGGTGAACTGGAACTTCGCCAACTACGCCTTCTCCAACGACTGGGACGTGATGTCGGACACCACCAAGTGCCGCAAGTTCGGCTTCCTGGAGTTCATCGACAGCGAGGAGATGTTCCTCGACCAGTTCCGCTACCTGCAATCCGAAAAAATCGTGCCCTGACGCGCGGAAGGGAGTGCCTTGCCATGCCCTATATGGTGATCGCTGACGACAGACCCGGCGCGAGCCGCCTTCGCGCCGAGACACAGGCCGCTCATGTGGCTTACCTGGAAGCCAATCTCGACAAGCTGATCGGAGCAGGGGCGAAGCTTGACGACGACGGCAAGACGCCGCTCGGCAGCCTTTATCTGATCGCGACCGACAGCCGCGAGGAGGCCGAGTGCTTCGTCGCCGAGGATCCGTTCTTCACCTCCGGCGTGTTCGAGGGTTTTGTCGCCACGCGCTGGCGCAAGGCGATCCTCGATCACCAGAGCTTCATTCCGCAGGAGATGAGGGAGGGACGTCATGTCCGCTGACAGCCGTTTCGCCCTTGGCACCGAACTCGAAGCTGAGCTTCAGCGGAACGAGTTCAACCCATGCGTGGGGCAGGTCCTCCTGTCGGAAAGTCCGCGCTCGCGCGTCTGGTTCATTCGCCTGGAGCCCGGCGAGCGCGTCGGCTTCCACCGCCATGTGCTCGATTATTTCTGGACGGCACTGACCGCGGGCAAAGCCCGATCGCACGTCAACGGCGGCGCTCCCAAGACCTCGGAGTATTTCGCGGGCCAGACGCAGCACATGACCTTCAAGCGCGGCGAATACATGCTGCACGATCTGGAAAACATCGGCAGCGACACGCTGCTCTTCATCACTGTCGAACATCTTGAAAGCGCCAATGAGCCCCTGCCGCTGCCGCCCTCGGTGACGCCGCGCGGGCTCGACGCCGGAGCACTGCAATCATGAATTCAATGGATCCAGGCGTCGCCGTCTCGACCTTTGCCGACGACATCTTCAAGGACCAGGTCTTCCTGGTGACGGGGGCTGGTCGCGGCATCGGCAAGCTTCTCGCCGAACGGTTGGCACGGCTCGGAGCGCATGTTGCTCTCTGCGATCTCGTGGCCGGACGGGCCGAAGAGACAGCCAAGGTGATCGCGGCTGGTCAAGGCAGCGCATTGGCGCTGACGGCGGATGTCTCCAAGGAAGAAGATGTGCAGCGCGCGGTCGCGGCAGTGCTGGACCGCTGGGGGCGCGTCGATGTCCTCGTCAATTCCGCTGGCAGCTATGGCGCCGCCTATCGTGTCACCCACGAGACGCCGGTGGAGGAATGGGATTCCGTTTTTGCCTCAAACGTCCGCGGCAGCTTCCTCTGCGCCAAGACGGTGCTGCCGCACATGGTGACAGCGGGAAGGGGGCGGATCATCAATTTCGCATCCAATGCCGGCCGATCCGTCAGCCCCTTGCTTGGCTGCTCCTATACCGCTGCGAAAACCGCAGTGATCGGCATGACGCGGCATCTGTCCCGTGAATATGCCCGCCACGGCATCCTGGTGAACACCATCGCCCCGGGCCCGGTCGCCGGCGAAAGGGTCAGCGAGCTCATAGACGGAGAGGCCAATGGGGCGGCCCTCAACGCACAGATCCCCATCGGGCGTCTGGCTGACCCCTCGGACATCGTGGATGTGGTGCTTTTCATGGCATCCGGGGCCTCGCGCTACATGACCGGGGCCATTCTCGACGTGTCGGGAGGACTGATCCTGGCCTGACCAACGTGCAGCAAAGACGCGTGAACAAGAATCTCTGGAGGAACACCAATGAAAATGACACGCAGATCCTTCGTGATGTCGGCGACAGCCGCCGTGACGACCTTCTCGATCGTGAAGCCCGCTTTCGCCGCCACCTATAAGCTCGCAACCAACCTTCCGGCGGGACATCCCATGCTGGCGCGGTTGCAGGAAGCGGCCACCAAGATTAAAGCCGATACCAACGACGAATTCGATATCCGTTTCTTTCCAAACAGTCAGTTAGGCGGAGATCTTGAAGTTCTGTCACAGCTGCGTTCGGGCGCGATTCAGTTCTATCCACTGGCCGGCGCGCAGCTGTCGAACCTCGTTCCCATCGCCTCGCTCAACGGCGTCGGTTTTGCCTTCAACACCATCGATGAGGTCTGGAAGGCGATGGACGGTGAGGTCGGCACCCTTATCCGCAATGCCCTGACGGACTCCGGCCTCTTTGTCTTCAACGAAATGTTCGACAACGGCTTCCGGCAGATCACGACCGGATCGAAGCCGATCGAAAAGCCCGGCGATCTTGCCGGAGTCCATATCCGCGTGCCGCCGAGCCCGCTGTCGACCTCACTCTTCAAGGCCTTCGGTGCCGCGCCGCAGTCCATCAGCTTCGGCGAGGTCTATACAGCGCTTCAGACCAAGCTGGTCGACGCGCAGGAAAATCCGTTGCCGCTCGTCGATTCCGGCAAGTTCTACGAGGTGCAGAAATACGTCAGCCTCTCCAACCACATGTGGGATGGCTTCTGGATTCTCGCCAACGGCGCGTTCTGGAAGAAGTTGCCGCCGGAGACGCAGGAGATCGTTTCAAAACGCTTCCGCGAGGCGGCGCTGGCGGAGCGCAAGGATCTGGTCGAGCTCACCGGCAGCATCACGGAGAAGCTGAAGGCGGCCGGCATGACCTTCGTGGAGCCGGACCGTGAGGCGTTCCGGTCGGCCCTCAACGCCACCTCCTTCTATGCGGACTGGAAGGAGAAATTCGGCGCCGAGGCCTGGGCCACGCTTGAGAAGTACACCGGAAAGCTGGGGTAAGCGCCATGGACACGGCTGATGCACAGGCCAACCCGCATGTTCTCGCATCCGGCGACCAGCGCACTTCCATCGGCCGTGTCCTCGACCGCGTCGAACGTGTGCTGGGGTTTGCGGTCGATGCGACGGCAGCGGTACTGCTGCTGATCGATATCGTCCTTCTCGCCTGGGCCGTCACCGCACGTTATGTGCTGAACGTGCCGGTGACCTGGATCGAGGAACTGGCAGCGCTGATCTTCCTCTGGTTCGGGATGCTGGGTGTTGCCAGCGCGCTCCGGCGCGGCATCCACATGCGGCTCTCCTTCATCCTGTCGCGCATGGCGGCGGAGCGAAGGACGCGCTTTGAGACGGTGGCGAATGTCATTCTCCTGATCTTCCTGGCGAAGCTTGTGAGGCCCACGCTGGAGCTGATCGAGCTCAATCACATCATCACGTCACCCAACCTCGGCATCCCAGGCTCGGTCGCGCCAACGGCAACCGCCATCAGCGTGGTCTTGATGACCGTGTTCCTTTTGATCCGGATGTGGCGGGCCATGACCCCAGCGGCCTTCGCTTTGAGCCTCGGAACGGCAGTTGTGGTCGGCGTGGCGCTGGAGCTGACGCCGCCCTTTATGATGGATCTTGGAAATATCAACCTGGTGATCTTCTTCGGCATTGGCGTCATGGCGCTGATCGCCATCGGCGTGCCCATCGCCTTCTCCTTCGGCACGGCGACCTTGTTCTATTTCCTCCTGACCACCGACCTTCCGCTCATGGTGATCGTCGGGCGCATCAACGAGGGCATGTCGCACTTCATTCTCCTGACGATCCCGCTCTTCATCTTCCTTGGCATCCAGATCCAGTACACCGGCATGGCCAAGAGCATGATCGACTTCGTCGCGGCGCTGATCGGCAACGCACGGGGCGGGCTCAGCTACGTCATGCTGTGCGCCATGTATCTGGTCTCCGGTATTTCGGGCGCCAAGGCCGCCGACATGGCCGCGATCGGGCCGATCCTGTCACCGGCCATGAAGGACCGCGGCGTCAAGGAAGGCGACATCGCGGCACTGCTCGCCGTCTCGGCCGCGGCGGCGGAAACCATCCCGCCGAGCCTGGTGCTGATCATCATCGGCTCTGTCACCGGCATCTCCATCGCCGCCCTGTTCGTCGGCGGTCTTGTTCCGGCGGTGGTCTGCATGCTGGCGCTGGCGGCGGTCGTCTTCATCCGCTCGCGCGGGGAACGGCGGGGCACGGCCAAACGCGACATGCGGGTTATCGGCAAGACCTTCATCGTCGCCATTCCGGCCCTGGCGCTGCCGCTCATCATCCGCGCGGCGGTTCTGGAAGGCGTGGCAACGGCAACGGAAGTGGCCGTGATCGGCATCGCCTATGTGGCTGTCGTGGGAACGGTGATGATGCGCGGCATCTCGCTTCGCCGCATGGCGGAAATGCTGGTGGAAACCATCGCCATGTCCGGTGCCATCATGATCATCATCGCGCTCGCGGGGGCGATGTCATGGGCACTGACGCAGTCAGGCTTTGCGCAGACGCTGGTGGACTTCATGACCAATTTGCCGGGCGGCAAGGCGGGCTTCCTGATCGTCTCGATCATTGCCTTCATTGTCTTCGGCAGCATCCTGGAAGGCATCCCCGCCATCGTGCTGTTCGGCCCGTTGCTTGTGCCGGCCGCGCAGTCGCTCGGCGTCCATCCGGTGCAATATGCCATGGTGGTACTGCTTTCCATGGGCCTCGGCCTGTTCTCGCCGCCCTTCGGCTATGGCTATTACACCGCCTGTGCCGTCGCGCGTGTCTCGCCGGATGAGGCGATGTGGAACATGGTGCCTTATCTGGCCGCGCTGTTCCTCGCCATCGTGATCATCGCGATCTTCCCCTGGCTCAGCATCGGCTTCCTGTAAAAAAGAAGGCGGCGTCCCGAGGGACGCCGCCAATATTTGGATCCGAGTTTTTTTACGCGAGTTCACGCACCTTTGGCCGGCTCACGCTTTCCATCAGCACGGAGAGCTTGGGCAGATCGTCCATACCGGCGACCAGTTCGAGCATCCGTTTCACACCAGCCTCGCCGATGACATCGTCTCCCAGCATATGGGTCTTCTTGTCCATGTCGGCCCGCGTCATCGGGTTCTGGACCGAGCCGCGCGGATAGTCGATCTGGCTGGTATAGGTCGCGCCGCCCGCGGTCTCCAAGGTCATGTGGCAGGAGACGCCGCGCGGCAGGCTCGCATCCGGCGTGACCTTCACGAGGTCGGAGAGGCGGCGGATATCAGGATCGTTCAGCTTGCTGTTCTGATACTGCGGGGGCAGCGCGCCACCCTCCAGGAGAGCGATGGCGACGGAATAGGGCAGGCTGACCTGCGCCTCGTGGTAGGTCTTCGGCGTCGCATTGAGGTGGTAGTGCGCCCAGTCGGGATGGCGGCGCATGGCGATGCTCTTCACCTGCGAGAGCGGCTCCTTCATCTGGCCGCGAATATCGAGCGCGCAGTCGATGGCGTTGTGGATGGGCCGGGCACAGGAGTAGGGCTTGTATTCCAGGAGGAGCTCGTAAGGCTTTCCGAGGTCGCGGGTGAGTTCACCGACAGCGGCGTCATCGGAGAAGGCTTTGCAGAAGCCGCGTTCTCCTTCAAAGATCAGATTGGTGCCGGTGAAGCCCATGGAAGCCATGATCGCGGCCGTCAGCCCGTTGCGCGCAGTCGGCCCCGGGTTGAAGCGCTTCTGCATGGAGGGGCCATACATCTCCATCAGGCCGGACGCCTGAGCGCCCGCCATGCCGAGAGCGGAAACCATCTTCTCGGGCTTGAGCTTCAACAGGATGCCTGCTGCCACCGTTGCGCCGAAGACGCCGCAGGTGGGCGTGGTGTGAAAGCCCCGGTTGCGCAGCGAATTGTTGGTGGCGCGGCTGGCGCGTTCCATCATTTCACAGCCCGCGAAAACAGCCGTAACCGTCTCGGCGCCTGTGGCACCCACTTTCTCGGCCGTGGCGAGGGCGGCCGAGACCACTGGCGGGCTGAAATGGAAGAGCGCGAGCACGTCGATGTCATCGAGCTCGATGCTGTGAGAGGCAATGGCGTTGGCGAAGGCGGCGTGGACGGCGGAAGCGCGGCCGCTCTGGCCGATCAGGGTCGCTTCCTGGCTGCCGCCCATTTCCTCTGCGAAGCGGGCCGCGATCTTGCCGCTGTCGGTCTTGCTGCCTCCGAGTGCAACGCCGAGATAGTCGCCGGTCAGCGTCTTCGCGACAGCGATGTTATCAGGCGTGAGGGATGAGATGGTGAGAGAGCAAAAATAGTCGGCAAGCGACTGGGATGCAGTCTGCGGCATGGCGGAGCGTTTCCTCGGCTGTTCCGACCGGCAGTGACGAGGTCACCGTGGCGGCTGTGGTTATGTCTGGAACCATGGGACGACGCTCGCATACTGTCAACAGTATGCTGGAGGTTCAGGAGATTTCGCGTATTCGGCGATCCAGATCTTCGAGTTGGAAGGGCTTCATCAGCACAGGGAAGTCCTGCGTATCGGTATCGCCGACAAAGCCGGAGATCAGCAGTATGGGATTGCTGAAGCCTTCCGCTCGCGCCCTGTTGGCCAGTTGGGTGCCCGTAACCCCGGGCATGGCGACATCGGCAACCAGAATGTCGAAGCTGTTGCCCTTCAGGAGTGTCATGGCGCTTGCAGCGTCATCCGCCTCTACGACCTCATGTCCGAGATCCAACAGAAGCGAAGCGGTTACGTCCCTGACATGGGAATCGTCATCCACCAGAAGCACGCGCATGGAACGGGCGGACGCTTGGTTGTGGGGGCGCGCCGTTTCTTCACTGTCACTCCTGGGCTCCACCTCGGGAAAATAGAGCTCGATGGCGGTGCCTTCTCCCTGCTGGCTTATGATGTTGACTGTTCCGCCGGCTTGCTGGGCGAAACTATAGACCATGGTCAGCCCAAGACCTGTGCCCTGACCGACATCCTTGGTGGTGAAGAATGGCTCGAACACGCGGGCCAGAACATCCGGCGGGATTCCCGTGCCTTGATCACGTACTGAGACCACGACATAGCTGCCGGCCCCAAGATCGTGCTGGTTGCCGGCCGAAAGGGCTTCGCGGCGGGTGCTGATGTCGATCTTCCCACCGTTCGGCATCGCGTCGCGGGCGTTGATGCAGAGATTGAGAATGGCCAGCTCGAACTGCTCTCCATCCAGCATGATTTCCGGGATGTCGGGGGACAGGTCGAAGCTCACCGGAATGTTGCTGCCGAGGGTGCTCGCGAGGAAATCCTTCATGCTGTCGAGCATGGTGTTGATGTTGAGGGAGTTCACCTCATGCGTCTGGGTGCGGCTGAAGTCGAGCAGCCGCCGTGTCAGCGATGCACCGCGGCTGGCACCGATGTGGGCGTTCCCCAGCATCCGCTCCAGTTTCTCCGGATTGCCGAGATTGCGCCGTGCAAGATCGAGATTGCCCAGCACTGCCATGAGCAGGTTGTTGAAATCATGCGCAACGCCGCCCGCCAAGGTGCCGAGCGCCTGCATCTTGTCGGCCTGGCGCAGGCGTTGCTCGAGCATCTTGCGTTCTGTGATGTCGCGCTCGATGGTCGCGAGATGGCGCGGTTTGCCGAAACTGTCCCGGAGGGGGATGCGGTGCACCTCGGTCCAGCGTATCTGACCTTCTGCTCCCGGTTCTTCCCGCACTTCGTCAAAGGGACCCTCGCGCATGGCCCGGCTGTCGAGGCGTGCGATGGCCTTGGCCTGTGTGGCATCGATGAGATCGATCTCCCGGCGACCGAGGCAGTCTTCGATGCTCCGATTTAGCGACGCTGCCTTGGCTGCGTTAAGCCGGATGAACCGGCCAGCGACATCCTTGAAGGAAATCGCATCGTCGGCATGATCCATGAGACCGTGGAGTAGGGTGCGTTCCACGCTGAGGTCGCGTGCGAGCTGATATCGGCCGCAGGCGGTGCGCACCATGCTGCGCAGCACGTCCATGTCCCAGGGTTTCGGAATATAACCCACGATACGGCCGTTGTTCAGGGCGTCGATCACCGCCTGCAGGTCTGCGTAACCCGTCAAAAGGATCGCTTCGGCCTTCGTCTTCGCCCGGGCCTGGGTCAGAAACACGTCGCCCGTCATGCCGGGCATGCGTTGGTCGGAGATGATGACGGCGATGCTGCTTTCGCGGTCAATGATCTCGAGTGCTTCCGCGCCCGACTGCGCCCGCAGCACCCGATAGTCCTCTTCGAAGAGATCCTGAAGTGCGATGAGGATGTCGGCCTCGTCATCGACCACAAGGATCGTCTCCCGCGCGGGATGATCAAGGCCAGCCTCTGGTGAATGCATCGTCATGGTTGCCGGTTCATCCACGCCGTTGCTGCCGCATGGGAATGCTCAACTTAAAGAGGGTGCCGCCGTTCACACCATCTTCTACTGTGATCGACCCGCCGTGGGCTTCGACGACGCCGTAAGCGATCGCAAGGCCGAGGCCGGTGCCGGATCCCAAGGGTTTGGTCGTAAAAAACGGCTCGAACACCCGCTCCTTTATATGATCCGGCATACCCACGCCACTGTCGGCGATATCGATGGTGTAGGTATCGTCATCACTTTGCGTTCCGACGGAGATGGTCCCTTCGTCAGGGATCGCATCGGCGGCATTGCCGATGATGTTCATGACCACTTGATTGAAGAGCGCCGGGGAGCAGTAGAGCTCTCGCGCGCCGTGGTAGTTGCGCTTCACTTCGATGCGTCCCGTGAGCTTCGGGGCGAGCAGCGAAATCACCGTATCGAGGGCGGCAGGGGCATCGACCATCTGGAAGTCACCCTGATCGAACCGTGAAAACTTGCGCAGGCCGAGCACGAGATCCTGGATGCGCTGGAGGCCGATCCGCATGGACGCCAATCGCTCGGCTGCCTTCTGGAGCTTGACGGGATCAGGTTTCTCGGCGCCGGCCGCGTCGGTCAGGACCCGCTCCACAGTCTGCTGGTGCGCCAGGATGAAGGCCAGCGGGTTGTTGATCTCATGCGCGATGCCGGCCACCAACTCACCGAGAGAGGCCATCTTGGCAGAATGCACCAGTTTGCCCTGCGCATCCTTCAGGCGCTCATTGGCCGCCGCGAGCTCCACATTGGCCTTGGCGAGAGCGTCGGAAAGAGAAGCGCGGGCCTGTGCGGCTTCCGCTTCCGCCCGTGCGAGGGCGATTGCGCGGTCGCGGTCGCGCAGCTCGGCTTCCACCCTCCGATCTTCGTCCTGCAACAGCTTGCGCCGGACCAGGCTGCGGATGCGGATGCGTAGCCCTTCGGCGTCGATATCGGTGGAGACGACATCGTCCACACCCGCAGCGAAGGCGTCGGTCAGCGTTTTCTTGTCGGCTTCCGAACCGATCAGCACGATCTGAAATGCCGGTGGGTCCTGGCCTGGGACCGGCGCCATGATGCGCATGGCGTTCAGCCGGCGGCAAAGCTCAAGGCTGTCGTCATACCCGAGGTTGATATGGACCAGCACGGCGTCCAGCGGCTTTTGCTGCGCGAGCCGGAGAGCCTCCGCCATGGTGTCTGCCGGCTCAATGGCATAACCCTCGTATGAAATCGCGCTCTGCAGGTGAGCGCGTCCTTCGCTGTTGTGGTCCACCAGCACGAGGCGCGCCCGCCGGAAGGTCGAAGCCGACGGCTGCGTCTCAGGGATATCCGAGTTCACCTCCTGGGAACGGCGACGCAGAAGTGCCTTGAGGCGCAGCACGATCAGGTCCCAGTCCGCCGACTTCGACACATAGGCGTCAGCGCCGCTGTCAAGCCCCAGGCGTTCGGACCGCAGCCCCTGCGTTTCGGTCAGCATCAGCACGGGGATGGCACGGGTCGGGGCATTCATCCTGAGATTGCGGACGAACTCGTTGCCGTCCATGCCTGGGAGATGCAGGTCGGCAATTACCAGATCCGGCAAGCGCTCATTGAAGGTTTCGAGGCCAGCCTCGGCGCTGGCGACCGTTCGTACGGAAAAGCCCTGGACTTCCAAAAGATAACGAAGCTTGATGGCCTGGGTCTCGGAATCCTCGACCACCAGGATATGCGGCCGCTGCGCAGAGATGTCCTGCATCAGCTTTCTCCCATTCCCGCGATCTGGAGCAGGCGCTCGCCGATCGCATCAAGCGGCAGCACCGTCTCGACAGCGCCTAGACGGATGGCAGCCCCGGGCATGCCGAACACGACGCAGCTCGATTCATGTTCGGCAAGCGTCCGGCCACCCGCCATACGCATCTCCAGAAGGCCCCGCGCGCCGTCTTCACCCATGCCAGTCAAGACAACGCCACAGCCGCGCCGCCCTGCATGCCGCGCCAGGGAACGGAACAGCTCCGTTGCCGCCGGTCTCTGGCTGCTTATGGGAGGATCGCCCGTCAGCCGCAGCACGTTACCTTCCGAAAGCACGAGATGGCGATCGCCGGGGGCGACATAGACACGCCCCGGCCTTGCGACCTCATTGTCCTTTGCCAGGGTTACATCGAGAGGAACAAGACCGTTCAGCCATGAGGCAAAACCCTCCATGAAAGGCGCGCCCATATGCTGCACTACCAGGACCGGAAGAGGAAAGTTTTTTGGAAGTGCCCCGATCACTCTGGCCAGAGCTGGCGGCCCACCGGTGGAGGCTGCGATGCCAATGATGTTTGATTGTTCCGGCGAAAGGTGAGGAACAGGAGGAGGCGAAGGAGGCAAGGATTGCGCGGTACGGGCAAGGATGCCGCGGCGACGGATCACCGAGACCTGGCTCATGATGTAGAGCTGGGTGCAGATCTGGCTGGCGATCTCCTCATAGGCGCTAGAGGCTACGCCCACCGGTTTTTCCACGACGGTAAGCGCACCGGCGCGCAAGGCGTTCATGGAGAGCTTCAGCGAGCCGTCATGCACGCTGTCCGCAATCACCACGATTGGCGTCGGGTGTTCTTCCATGATCCGCCGGGTTGTTTCCAGACCGTCGATACCCGGCAAGCGGATATCCATGGAAATGAC
Source organism: Agaricicola taiwanensis (assembly GCF_014635245.1). Classification (GTDB taxonomy): domain Bacteria; phylum Pseudomonadota; class Alphaproteobacteria; order Rhizobiales; family Methylopilaceae; genus Agaricicola; species Agaricicola taiwanensis. The sequence goes on from NZ_BMCP01000002.1 coordinate 395,281, forward strand.
GTCCGGCTTGACCTTGGCGAGGGCGGCGAGTGCTTCCTCGCCGGAGGTCACTGCGGTGCTCACGGCCAGCCTGGGATCGCGTGAAATGATGTTCGTCAGGAGGAGCCGCACCACGGCGGAATCCTCGACGATCATCACTTTCACGGGGCCGGCGGTTCGCTTCATAGAAGCTGGCCAACAGTCGCCAGAAGATCTCGCTGGTCGAACTTCTGCTTGGTCAAATAGGCCTCGGCCCCCAGCGACATGCCCCGTCGCACGTCATCGGCATCGGCCCGAGAGGTCATCATGATCACAGGGATCACACCGAAGCGTGCATCCTGCTTCAGCGCCTGGAGAAGGCCGAAGCCATCCATGCGCGGCATCTCCACGTCGGCGATGATCAGGTCCACGATCTCGCTGCTGGAGCGAAGCGTGTTCAGCGCATCCAATCCGTCGACGCTGAGAAGCACGCGGTATCCCTGTGCTTCCAATATGCTGCGTTGAAGGGTGCGTGTGGTGATGGAGTCGTCCACCACCAGGATGGTGCGTGCGTTTGGCCGTGCGACGGATTCGCTGACGAGCCCGATACCGGAGGCCGCAAAACGGGCCTGGTTCCGCACCCAATGCTCGATCAGGCCATCAGGATTAAGCACGAGCGCGGCGTGCCCCCGGTCAAGCAGGACGGTTCCGCTGACCAGGGGCGAGACGATGCCGGAAGCTTCGGCGGAACGCACATTCATGGCACGCACCTCCTGGAAGCTGGAGACGGCGACTGCGAGACGGCGCGGACCGCGCTTGAGAATGGCGAGATGGATGCGGCGCGGATCGAGTTGAGACGAAGCATCAGGTCTGAGAAGAGTGGCGGTCGGCTGTATGGGGACCACAACGTCGGTTCCACCCAATTCGATCCGTGCCACGGGGCGGCTTTCCACAGTTTCGATTTCCGACGGCTTCAACGTCAGAAGTTTCTCCACCGCAAAGCTTGGCAGAGCGTAGAAGACCTCATCGACCCCGACCAGAACGACGGGCTGCAGGGCGGTAAGCAGCGGCACCGAAAGAACCGCTTCAAGTCCGCCGCCGCGGCGCATCTGGAGGTGGAGGCTGCCATTGAGGCGCTGGACTGCCTCGGCCACCACCGACAATCCCATGCCGCGCCCGGAGATGTGATCCACCTCCTGCGAGGTGGAGAACCCCGGCTCGAGCACATAGGAAAGTAGCTGATCCGGCGAAGGGGCAAAGCTTTCGGCCGCAGGCACGAGGCCACGCTCGGCAGCCGTGGCGGCTATGCGCGCAAGATCCGGGCCCTTGCCATCGTCCTCCACCGTCATCAGCAGCCGACCGCCGCGCGAGCGAAATGCTATGGTGATCTGCATCTCGGGTGGCTTGCCCTGCCGCTGCCGTTCCTCCGCTGACTGGGCGCCGTGGCGGACGGAGTTGCGGACGAGATGCAGGACGGGGTCCTTCAGCGCCTGCAACGCGCGACGGTCCGCCTGGACGTGGCCTCCGGTGATCTTGACGCTCACCTCGCTGCCCTCGCTCCGGGCGAGATCGCGGATGATATGGCCGAAACCACTGAAAACGCTGCTTGCCGGTACGAGCGCGATCCGTTCGATGTCTTCTTTGACGCGTTGCGCGGCATGGTTCGCCGACCAGATGGTCTGCTTGTAGCTGCGCGATAGGCTGGTGGCGCTCCGCACGGCCGCGGAGAGTCCGCGTGCGAGGCTTGCCATGGAGGCGCGGCGCGTGGCCTCGTTCTCTGCTGCGCGCGCCATCACCGACAGATCCTGCTCCAGGCGACGCAGGTCGTCGCGCAGAAGATCCAGCTGTTCGGTCAAGGCTTCATGGCCATCGAGTTCGCCGCCGAACTCGTGCATCGACACCACAAGCGCTTCGATCTGCTCGGACGCAACCCGCATAAACTCCACCGGGCCTTCCGCAGGGACCTCCTCGGGTTGGGACACCGGCGCTTCTCGGGCGTCCGCCCCACGGGGGGGTGTCTGCGCCGATGCAGAAGGCGTCTCGGCATCCAGCACCGCGCCTTCGATCTCGTCGAGAAGCGACAGGACCTCAGCTGAGAGCTCATGGTCGAGGGGCCTTACGCCTTCCATCAGGTCGGACAGGAGTGCTTCGAGCCGATGCGCCAACTCTTCCACGTCAGGCAGATCGACCGCCCGGGCGGCGCCCTTGAGGCTATGCGCGCGCCGGAACAGTTCCTTGATGTCCGCCTCCCGTCCCGAGGCGAGCGCATCGAAGCCATGACGCAGGGCGTCCATGTGCTCGCGATGTTCGCTTTGGAAAGCGGCGAGAAGCTGGGTCCGGAGGTCGATCACGGGCGGCGCGCCTGCCGATCAGATGCGGTAGCGATCGGTGATGCCGATGAGGTGTTGCGACAGCGAGGCCAAATTCCCCGCCGCCGTGTCCAGCTGGCGCGTGCCGGCGGCGGTCTGCTGGCTGGCCTGCCGGATGTTCTGCAGTGCTCCCATGACCTGTTCGATGCCCAATTGTTGCTGGTTGGTCGAGGCGACGATCTGCTGGAAGGTTTCCACGCTTTCCTGGATCCGGCTTGTGATCTCCTCGATGGTCTTCTGTGTCTGGTCGCTGCGTTCCTTGCCGGCGGTTACCCGCTTCACCGCTTCTTCGGTCAACATAACCGAAGAGTTGATGCCGCGCTGAATGTCACCGAGGATGGAGCGCACCTGCGCCGTGCCATCCTTTGCCTGATCGGCCAGCATCTTCATCTCCGCCGCGACCACGGCGAAGCTGCGGCCGCTTTCGCCTGCCGCTGCAGCCTCGATGGCGGCATTCAGCGCGAGCAGATGCGAGCGCTCGGAGATATCATTGACGGCGGTGATGATCTCGCCGATCGCCTGCGTCTTCTCGCTGAGAGCCACGATGTTCTCGGCCACAGCTTCCGCCTGTTCGCGGATGGCATCCATCGCCCGGGTGGTTTCCTCCACGGCCTTGAGGCCGACCGCGCTTGTCTGCACCGTGCTTTGCGCGGAAACGATGACTTCCTGGGCACGCTTGCCGATCTGCGCACCGGAATGGGTGATTTCGTCGACGGTTGCGGCCGTTTCCTGCACGGCGGCGAGTTGTTCCTCGACGCTGGCGGCCTGCTCCTGGGTAGAGGCGCGGATCTCAGCTGCAGCCGCGTTGAGATTTTCGGTCGCGTCGCGGCTCTGTTTGGCGAGCTGGCGAAGACCGTCGACCATGGTGTTGAGGTGGCCGCCGAGGAGCCCGATCTCGTCCTTGCTGCTGATCGCCTTGTCGCCGGTCAGTTCACCCCGACCGACCCGTTCCACGAAGGTCACGAACTGGCCGAGCGGCCCCACTATGGAATTGCGAATTCCATAGCTGACGAGGATGGCGGCCACGGCCATCGCCAGAAGAGCGACGAAGACGGAAGTCCTGCTGGTCTCATAGACCTCGGTGGTGCGGCGCTGGCCTGCCAGGACGGCGCCATTGACGTCATTTCGGGCGGTAGCCATGTGATCGGCAAAGGCGCCGCTTGCCGCGGCGAGCGCCGTCTCCGTCTGTTGAACCGTTGCGAGATCGTTTGCCTGGATCGCTCCGAACTGCCTCTGCGTCAAATCGATGATGAGGCGGATATCGCCTTCGATCTCCGTCAGCCTGCCGCCGATCTGGCGCCAGGCTTCAACCCGATCTGCCGATGCTGCCTCCGTGCGGTAACGGTTCACGGTCGTGATGGCTTCGGCCAGCGTGCTCTCGGTGATAGAGGACGACTGCCGCCAACGGTTCGTCAGGTTCTCGGTGTTTTCCGTCGGTTGATTCAGTGACCGCAGGAAATAGCCCCGCACGATGGCGTGGCGGGCGTTCGCCATCTGGCTCTCGCCGTTCCGAACGAGGTCCAATTGCCGCACGACGTTGAGGTCGCGAGTAACGATGGTCTCCGTCGCATCACGTACGAGACCGATCTGATTGAGGGCATAGGTGCCGAGCCCGATCATGAGAAGGGTGATGACGGCGAAGCCGAGAAGGATGCGATTGGCGATCGATATCGACACGGGTGTTACACTCCGGACGGACGGGAAGAGGTAGCGAACAGCCCAATGAGGCGGTCCGCATCCAGAAGGGCGATGCGGCGCTGCTCGTTGCTCCGCTCGGTTTGGTTTGGGCGTGCATAGCTCAGAACGAGGTTTTGCGCGACGGGTGGCGGTGCCGAGGGATCGTCGTCGGTGATGACGTTCATCAGGGCAAGGGCACGATCGACCCGGAAGGCAGTCCGCGGATGCGCATGACGCATGAGGAGGAGGTGCCCGCTGCGCTCGTCGCCGCGGGCAAATCCAAGGGCGGCGCTGAGGTCCACTGCGCTGAAGACACGCCCGTCACGTCCGAACAATCCGATCACCGCGTCATGGGCCTGCGGCACCGCGGTCGTTTCCACCATGGGCATCACAGCCGTGACGGCTCGGACATCGAAGCCATAAAGATCGTTTTGTATTTCGCAGACGATGACGTCGCTGCCTTTGTTGTCGGCGCTCTGGGAGTGTCGCGCCGACAGCCGGGCGGCGCGCTCATCCAACAACCGCGATGGATCGGCCGCAGCAATAAAATTGGGGACGAGAGCGGGAGATGTCAGGGCGCGGATCCGTTGCTGCGATTAATGAGGCGGGTGATGCTCAAGATGAAAGCGTACGAGGTCGACCAGGGTTTCCGGCTCAAGGCCGTCCCCATCCAGTAAGGCGGTTTTCGCGGGAAGGGCAAGGCTCAAGCGCGCCGCGTTGGTCAGATGACGGCGTCCACCACGAATATTTCCGTTATGAAGCTGGATCAGGCCAAGGTGATAATGTGCCATGATGTAGTTGCGCTCGAGAAACAGCGCCTTCTTCAGGCTCTGCTCGGCGCCGGTATTGTCACCCTGCGCGCGCCGGATCAGGCCTTGATAGAAATAAAGCCTGGGCTCGGTCGGATGATCTTCCAGAGCCTCGATGCAGATCTTGAGGCTCGCCTCAAGGCTGCCGAGATCGGACAGGCTCTGCACTTCTGAAATGACATCGGCGACCGGCTGCCTTTCGGTCGGTGGAGCGGACGGTGTCATGACGGCCGGTGAGGGGCGCGGCAGACGCGGCGGCGGCAGGACGATCGGCGCCTGCGGTAGCTGTGACGCCGGGCGAGGAGTTTCGGGATATGGGATGGCAACAAACCCCGGGTCAGCAGCGGCTGCTTCGGGCGGAAGATTGCGATAGGCGACGGTGCCGGGCAGCGTGACTGCGCGCAGGATGCCCGAGAAGGCCGGATTGGGCTCCGCATGGCCAATAAGGAGCCAGCCGCCCTCCACGATGCGATCGCGGAAGGCCTCCATCAGCCGCAGGATTGCCGCCGGATCGAAGTAGATCAGCACGTTCCGGCACATGACCAGATCGAAGTCGGTAAACTGGAGCGGGCTTGCCCCGTCGATCAAGCTCATGAGGTTATGGCGTTCGAACTGCACCATGGCGCGGAAGCGCCTCTTCAGCTGCCATGTTTGAGTGGCGACAGGTTCGAACAGTTGATCACGCTCGTCCGCGGATACAGCCCTTAACGCCCAATGGCCGAACTGCGCCTTGCGGGCGGCGGCCAGAAATCGATCGTTGATGTCGGTGCCGATGATGCTGATGCGCCAGTCTTCCAGCTCTTCGCCCAGGAGGCGCCAGAGAAGGATGGCGACGGAATAGGGTTCCGCGCCTGTCGCACAGCCCGCGCTCCAGATGCGGATGCGTTTCTCGTCCCGGTTCTGTTCGATGATGGACGGCAGGATCGTTTGGCTCAGCGCCGTGAACTGCTCGGCGTACCGGAAGAAATAGGTCTCGCCGATGGTGATCTCGGCTTCCAGCGCGTTCCACTCCGGCGCCGACGGGTCCTGAAGCAGCTGGATATAATCGGGGAGGCTGCGCACGCCCTTGTCGCGCATGCGGCGGGATACCCTTTCCCAGAGCACATCATCCTTATCCTGATAGTAGAAATGCCCAGTGCGCTGGATGATCAGGCTTTTCAGCCGCGTAAAGTCCCGTCCGGGCGGTGCGGCCAGTCGGGGCGGGCGGGTCAGTGCGTCACGTGCCATTCGCCAAGCCGGACCTGGGCAGCAGCAGTCAGGGCGGCAAGTTCCTGTCGCTCGGCTTCGAGCAGCAGACGCTCGGATGCCAGAATGTGAACAGACCGGCTGCCGATTTCGATGATGCCGGATACACAGCCATTGAGTGTTTTGTCATCGCTGACGGGCTGCGGCGCCTCCTTGGAGGAAATGACTTCCGAGACACGCTTCACCAAAAGCGCGACAGTTTTTTGCCCGGCAGCGGGGCGGGTGAGGATGAGGTGGGCATAGGGGCCGGGCTCAGCCAGTGCATCGCGAGAAGAGCCGAGCAGCGCGTCCATGTCGATAACAGGTATCGCCGTGCCCGCGAGATTGAGGAAGCCTGCGATCATACGGGGCAGGCTCGGTGGGCGCGAGAGGCGCGGAAGCGGCAGAAATTCCGCGACTTCGTCGGTGCGCAGGGCGCAGGACGTACCATTGACCTCAAAGACTGCGAACACGTTGCTTTGCATCCGCTTCTTATCACGCAGGACATGCGGAAAAGCCAGCGGTGCGGCTCCCCGGCAACCGATATTTATATTGTTCAGTCTTGACTGAACGTTTTGTCGTTGCCAAATGCTCTGCATGCTCGACGCACATTCAAACGAAACCGCCGTTTCAGAGTTCATCGAAGAGATGGGCATCCTGACCCAGGCCGACGATCTGCCGAGAATAGCCGGCCGGATCGTGGGTCTTTTGGTCATCGCCGAACACCCGCTCAGCTTCTCCGATATCGCCACCAGCCTGCAGGTCAGCCGCGCCAGCATCAGCACCAATGCGCGGCTTCTGATGGAGATCGGTGTGATCGAGCGGGTGGCTATTTCCGGCGACCGGCAGGATTATTACCGCCTCGCGCCGTCATGCCATCTTCTGCTGTTGCGTCGGATCATTACTCGCGTCGAGCGCATGCGGGAGGCGGTTTCCGCGGCAGGCGCCGCATTGGCCAAGGACAAGCCGGCCGTAAAAGCCCGCCTTGATGGCCTCTCCCAGTTCTACAGCGCGACGTGCAAGAGCCTGATCGAGCTCTGCGAGCAGTCGGAAGATCTCATAAATCGGACAACGACGTCGTCATGAACAGAGCCAGAATGTTGAAGATTATCGCCGGCGTCGCCGTCCTCGCGGCCGGTGCGTTCTGGATGTTCGGCGGACGGGATGCATCGCCGCGGACGGCTGTGCCGGTGGAGCAGCCCGAAGTGGTGGAGCTTGCCGCGATGGAAGTGACGCGGGTCGAGCGGCAGGACCTTGCGACCGAAATCCGCGTCAGCGGTTCGCTGCAGCCGGTGCGCCGTACGAGCCTTACGGCAAAGGTCTCGGGAACGCTGAGCGAAGTGCTTGTCGACGTCGGCGACAAGGTGAAGGCGGGCGACGTCATCGCGCGTTTCGACACGAGAGATTTCATCAACAGCCTGGATGAGCGCAAGGCCACGTTGGCGGCCACGAGCGCCCAATTGAAAGTGGCCGAACAGACCCTGGCACGCACCAGGCAGCTCAGCGGCAGCGGAATTTCGTCGCGGGCCGCTCTTGATGAGGCTGAGGCAAGCGTGCTGCAGTTTCGGGCGCAGGAGCGCGCGCTGCAGGCGCAGGTGGAATCTGCTCAGAAGAACTTGAACGACACCGTCGTGCGCGCCGATTTCGATGGATTTGTCTCTGCCCGGAATGTTGAGGAGGGACAGACGGTAGGCGTCAATGCCGAACTCGTCAGCATCGTCGACCTCAGCACACTCGAAGTCGCGGCAGGTGTTCCGACGAACCGTATCGCGGAAGTCGCTGTCGGCCAGAAGGCTCGTCTGCGGATCGACGGCTTCGACGGCAGGGTCTTTGAAGCGGAGGTTCGTCGAATCAGCCCCGTGGCGACGGCGAATTCACGCTCAATCCACGTCTTCCTCGACATCGACAACAGCGACAGCTCGCTGCGCGGCAACATGTTCGCCAGCGGTGCGATAACCATCCGCCAGTCCAACGACGTGGTCGCGCTGCCGGCTGCGGCGCTGCGAAAGGACGGCGAGACCTCCTTCGTGCTGAAGGTCGATAACGACAAGCTCGTTCGTCAGGACGTGACGGCCGGCAGCAACTGGCAAAATGGACGGCTGGTGGAAATCACGGCAGGCGTGGAGGAGGGCGATGTCATCGTCACGGCGCCGCTGCCTGATCTGAAGCCGGACACGAACATCCGCATCGCGGGACTTTGACGCCATGTTTCTGACCCGCATCAGCGTCAACAATCCCGTCTTCGCCACCATGATGATGCTGGCCTTGGTGGTGATCGGCCTCTTTTCCTTCTCCCGCATGGGCGTCGACCAGTTTCCCGACGTCGACCTGCCGGTGGTCGTGGTCTCGACCACCTATACCGGCGCTTCGCCGGAGAGCGTCGAGAGCGAGGTGACGCGGCCTGTCGAGGACGCCGTCAACACCATCGGTGGTATCGACACGATCACCTCCGAATCCTACGAGGGACGCTCGCTCGTCATCGTCCAGTTCACCCTGGACACCGATGCCCGCACCGCGGCACAGGAGGTGCGTGACCGCGTCTCGCGCCTTGAAGCGATCTTCGCCGATGAGGTGGATACACCGCAGGTGACCCGCTTCAATCCCGATGACGCGCCGATCCTGTCGCTGGCGCTCAGCGGCGAAACTCAGACGCTGCCCGAGCTCACCTCGCTTGCCGATGAGGTCATCACCAAGCGGCTCAATGTGGTGCCCGGCGTCGGCCAGACCACCATCGTCGGCGGCAGCGCGCGTCAGATCGCGGTTCTTCTCGATCCGGAGCGCCTCCAGGCGCTCGAGATCAGCGTGACCGAGGTCATGGACGCGATCCGCCGCGACAACCAGGACATCGCGGCCGGCGACCTTCAGGCAGGCATCAACCAGCGCATCGTGACAGTGGAAGGGCGCCTCGCGGAGCCGGAAGATTTCCGCAACATCATCGTGGCTCAGCGCGGCGGTCATCCGGTCTATCTCTCCCAGGTGGCACAGGTGCTTGACCAGGGCGCGGAACTCACCAGCCGGGCGCTGTTCAACGGCACGCCGGCGCTGGGCATCGATGTGGTCAAGGTCCAGGGTTCCAACACCGTTCAGGTGGCCCGTGACCTTCGCGCCGAGATCGGCCGCTTGAGCAATGAATTGCGCAGCGAGGGCATCAAGCTGGAGATCACGCGCGACAACTCCCGTGCGATTTCCAATTCGGTCAATGACGTCCAGCGTACTCTGGTGGAGGGCGGCCTTCTCACCGTCGCCATCGTCTTCCTATTCCTCAATTCATGGCGCAGCACGGTGATCACGGCCTTGACGCTGCCGATCTCGGTGATTGGCACCTTCGCGGTAATCTTCTTCCTCGGCTTCACGCTCAACACCATGACGCTGATGGCGCTTTCCCTGGCCATCGGTATCCTGATCGACGATGCCATCGTGGTGCGCGAGAACATCACCCGTCATCTCGCCATGGGCAAAAGCCATCGGCAGGCGGCGCTGGAGGGCACCAATGAGATCGGCCTTGCCGTGCTCGCGACCACGCTGTCCATCGTGGCGGTGTTCCTGCCCGTCGCCTTTATGGGCGGCATCATCGGCCGCTTCTTCCTCCAGTTCGGCGTGACCGTTTCGGTCGCCGTCATGATCTCGCTCTTCGTCGCCTTCACGCTTGATCCAATGCTTTCAAGCGTGTGGTACGACCCGCATGCTCATGCCGGCGCCAAGCGGGGGCCTGTTGGCCGTCTCGTGGCACGCTTCGATCGTGCCTTCGAGCGCTTTGCCGCGATTTACAAGAGGATCATTCACTGGAGCTTCCGTCACCGGCTCCTGACCATGATCTCGGCCTTGGCCCTTTTCGTCGGCAGCCTGTTCCTGGTGCCCATGATCGGCGGCGAGTTTGTGCCGGAGGGCGATCAGGGTGAATTCGCAGTCAGCGTGAAGGCGCCCGAGGGCTCGTCACTGGACTACACTGTCGCCAAGGTGCGGCAGGTGGAGGAGGCGTTGCGGGAGTTTCCCGAGGTCAGCAGCTTCTACAGCACCATCAACGCAAGCGGCGCTCGCGGCTACAATGAAGCCAACATCCATGTGTCGATGTTGCCACGTGCCGAACGCACGCGCACGCCGCAGGATCTCGCCGAGCCGCTACGACAGCGGTTCTCGGAAATCGCGGGGCTGACCATTTCCGTCAATCAGCCCGGCGCCGTGGGTGGCGGCGGCAACAACAAGCCGCTGCAGTTCTCGATTCTCGGGCCCGACATCAACACGCTGAAGCGGCTCTCAGAGCAGGTGATGGCAAAGCTGCGTGCGATCCCAGGAGCGGTGGAAGTCGAATCCAGCATGGAAAACGAGCAGCCGACGCTGGCGATCAGGGTGCGGCACGAGGTGGCGAGTGATCTCGGTGTTTCCCTGCAGACTATCGGCGACACGCTGCGGCCGCTGGTGGCGGGCGATGCCATCTCGGTGTGGAATGCGCCCAATGGCGAAACCTATGATGTCGAGGTGCGCCTGCCGCGCGACTACCGCGAGGATCCCCAGAGCCTCAGGAACCTGATGATCCGGTCCTCGAAGACCGATGCCAACGGCCAGCCGATCAACGTCTATCTCGATCAGGTCGCGGACATCGTGCCGTCCTTTGCGCCCGATGTGATCAGCCGCAAGGACCTTTCGCGGCAGGTGCTTATCTCGGCCAATGTCTCCGGCCGTGCGCTGGGTGAGGTCACGGCCGATCTCAACCGCGAGATCGCGGCCATGAACATCCCTGCCAGCTATCGCGTCAGCTTCGGCGGCGATACCGAGAACATGCAGGAGAGCATCGGCTATGCCGTCCAGGCGCTCGGTCTTGCGGTGATCTTCATCTATCTGATCCTTGCCTCGCAGTTCGGCAGCTTCCTTCAGCCTCTCGCGATCATGGCGACGCTGCCGCTGTCGCTGATCGGCGTGTTGGTGGGCCTGCTTCTGACCGGCTCCACGCTCAACATCTTCTCCATCATCGGCTTCATCATGCTGATGGGCCTTGTCACCAAGAACGCGATCCTGCTGGTCGATTTCTCCAATCAGGAGCGTGAACGGGGAGCGACGCTGGAGGACAGCTTGGCGGAGGCGGGCGCCATCCGGCTCCGGCCCATTATCATGACGACACTGGCCATGATCTTCGGCATGCTGCCGCTGGCGCTGGGGCTGGGCGAGGGTGGTGAGCAGCGGGCGCCGATGGCTCATGCGGTGATCGGCGGACTGATCTCCTCCACCGTGCTGACCCTGGTCTTCGTGCCGGTGATCCTGACCTACCTCGACCGTTTCGGGCGCTGGGTCAGCCGCTTCACACCGAAGGCGCCGCTTGAACCCGCGGAATGATGCGAGTGCCGTAAGCGTCCGACATCTCAGCGATATCGGAGAGCTTACGGTCAAGGCCTGACCAGTCATCGGTGCTGTCGATGAGCGACCAGATGGCCTCCACATCCGGCAGCAGCATGGTCACTGGCTCGCCACGCTGGAAATAGGGGTGGTCGAGATTGACATCGGGCACCGGCTCATAGAGCTGCAGGGCAAGATGAACAGGCTCGAACTGCGGTGTTGCGTAGAGCAGGGCGGATGGACTTTTCGCGGCCCGTTGCTCGCTCAGAAGGCCGCCCCGCCAGTCGAAGATCGCCTGTTCAAAGGGCGCACGCGATTCCAGGAGGAAGCCATAAAAGCGGGCGATCAGATCGGCATCCTCCTCGTCCGATCGCGAGGTGAGGCCGAGCCGTTTCAGCATGGCGATGGAAAGTTCACGCTGCAGGGCCGGCCAGAACACCTGAAGGGCCTCCTCCAACTCTTCCTTGCTTGCCAGCGGCAGGAGGCAACCGGCCAATCTTACGAGGTTCCAGGCGAGCGTCTCCGGCTGGCGGCCATAGGCATATAGCCCGGTTTCATCGAAATAGGCGGCGGTGAAGCCTGGATCATAGGTGGGCAGGAAACGCCAGGGGCCGTAATCGAAGCTCTCGCCGGTGACGTTGATGTTGTCGGTATTGAGGACGCCGTGGACGAAGCCGGCCATCATCCATTGAGCTCCTGTGCGGGCCACATTGCGGCAAACTTCTCCCACGAAGGCGGCGGTCCGGGCTGAAAGCTCGTCTCGCCACACGTGGGGCATGTAGGTTCGGATCGTGTAATCCAGCAGCTTCTGGAGATTGTCCTCTTCCTTGCGGTAGGCCAGCCGCTGGAAAGAGCCGATGCGGATGTGGGAATGGCTCAGGCGAACGAGCACGGATGAACGGGTGGGAGAGGGCTCATCATTGCGGTAGAGCGGTTCGCCGGTTTCAATCAGGCTGAAGGTCTTGGAGGTATAGACGCCGAGTGCCTCCAGCATCTCGGTCGCGAGGATTTCACGCAGACCACCTTTCAGTGTCAGGCGGCCATCGGCGGTGCGTGACCAGGGCGTCTGTCCGCTGCCCTTGGTGCCGAGATCCAGCAGGCGGCCGTCTTCAAGGTCATGGAGCTGCGCGAAGAGAAAGCCGCGGCCGTCGCCGAGATCGGGGTTGTAAACCCGGAACTGGTGACCGTGGTAGCGCAGCGCGAGCGGCTGCGCGAAGCTGCCGGGCAAGGGCTCGAACTGGCCGAAGTGGGCGATCCACTCCTCGTCGGACAGATGCGACAGGCCCACCCGATCCGACCAGCGGTGATTGCGATAGCGCAGGATGTGCTGCGGGAAAGCCGCCGCATCCACCGGATCATAGAAGTCGGGTCCCAGTGCGGCGTGGCTGGTCGAGGCTTTGAAAGGGGTAGCTGTCATGGCCCTGCGTCAGGTCGAGTGTGCATCATGCTGATACCGGACCTAACGCGGCGCGCGAAGAGATGTTGCCTTCATAGGACGGCGGGCGGCATTTCGGCCGCCCGCCGCATGCTCATTGAGCGTTCGAGGTGAGGAGCGGCGTGATCCGCCGCAGCGTGACGCGACGGTTCTCGCGTTCCTCGCTCTCCGTCTGAACCTTCAACTGCTCTTCGCCATAGCCTTGCGTGATCAGGTTCTCGGCGGGAATGTCGAAATGCTCGGTGAGGATGATTGCCACCGACTCCGCCCGGCGGTCGGAGAGGGCGAGATTATCCTCGTCGGAGCCCACCGCGTCGGTGTGGCCTTCGATCAGGAACACCTCCTCGGGATTCTTTTTCACGATGTCTTCGATGGCTGTGCCGATCGTCTCCAGCCTGTCGATCTGGTCGTCTCCGATCTCCCAGGCTCCGAACTCGAAGTTGATGGTGTTCAGATCGATGCTGCGCACCTTCTCCAGAATTCGGTAGTTGCGGCGGATTTCACCGAGACTATAGGCACGCTCGACGCGTTCCACGGGAGGCGCGATCAAGGTCTCCTCGATCAGCGGCAGCGGGGCTTCGTCCGCTTCCACGATGTAACGCTCGCGGGGGATGTCGAGGACCAGCGGCGGCAGCTCGATGATCGGGCCGATTCCGCGGCCGTAGCGATCGCGGCGGTCAGGACCGCGATGTTCTTCGATCAGCACGATCTCGCGGCCGGCCGGGTCGACCCGGGTGCGGCTGACGATGTTGCCGAACTCGTCCCGCACGGTGACGATGCGCGTGCCGTTGGGCCGCACCACTGTGGTCGCGGTATTGCCGTTGGGCCGCCGATCCGTTCGGACATCACGTGCGTTGCGAGACAGACGGCCGCTGTCGTCGTTCTGGATGATGATCCGATTGTCTTCGCGGATGATCACCCGGTCCTCGCCATCGCGGATGATGGTGCGGTCGTTGTCCCGCTCGATCACCTCCCGTCGGTCGAGACGGGGCCGTTCACCGCGATCCGCGCGCTCCTCATCCCGCCGTTGCTCCAGACGCTCCCTGAGGTCTCCGCGATCGCGACCGCCCTCATCCCGGTTGCGTTCTCCCCGGTCGCGGTCATCGCGATCAGGACGACGCTCGCCTCGGTCAGCCCGGTGTTCGAGTCGGTCGCGGAGACGTTCGCGCGGCTCACCTTGCTCCGGCCCGTCACGGCGCGACCGTTCGGGCGCCTCACGCGCGGCCGGCGTCTCCGGCGCGGCGGTTGGGGCAGCACGACGTTCAGCCGGCTGAGGTTCCGCGCGACGCTCGGTGGGTGCGGAGGGCGTTTCGGCGGGCGCGCTCTTCTCGCGGACGTCCTCGCGACGCTCTCGATTCTCGCCCCGTTCTGGCCGTTCGGACCTTTCTCGCCGCTCCGGCCGCTCTTTCGGCTCTTGACGTTCCGCGCGTTCTGGCCGCTCCGGCCGCCGCTCCTCAGAGCGGGTTTCCTCCCGCCGTTCCCGGCGGGGGGCGGGTTTCTCCGGTCCTGCTTGCGCCGGACGCGACGTTGGTTCTGCCGGCCGCGACGTTGGCCGGGCAGGCCGCTCCGGGGCATCCGGAGGCGCTGATTCCCGGGCAGCCGGACGTTCCGGCCGATCCGGACGTTGCGGACGGTCAGGCCGTTCGGTGGCTTTCGGGGTCTGAGATCGCTCCTTTTCCTCGGGCACGACCACGGCCTGCGCAAGAATCACTCCGGGTGCTTGCGCGGCGATGGTTTCGAGGGCGGTGGCTGAACCTGGTAACGATGCTGCAATCAAAGGAAAGGCAGCAGCGCTCATTATAATCTTCGATGTTTTGTTCAAGACGGCGTCTCCCTGTGCGCCGGTTGCAATTGTCTATAATAATGGAATTCAATAAGGTTATTTTTTGTTCACGGCGTTCATCTTGGATTTATTTTCCTGAATATTTGTTCATATTCTAAAAATTACATGGGCTCCCCGCCGGCCACTTTCATGCCGCGCAGACCTTTGGCCATATCCTTCTCCCCGAGCGTCTTGAAATCCGCTTCGGTGAAGGGTGGTTCCCCGCGGCCGATAAAAACTTTGAACCCGCCATTCAGGGCAACGATATCTCCCCGGCGCAGGGTCGTGTCGGCAAAAATGGGGACCGAGAGATTGTTGATGCGACCGCCGCAGGAGCTTGCCGCGGCGGGCGAAGAGGAGCGGCCGCTGAACAAGGGTTTCGACGCGGCAAGGTCGGCCACCACAACGGGGCCGAGG
Source organism: Agaricicola taiwanensis (assembly GCF_014635245.1). Taxonomy (GTDB): domain Bacteria; phylum Pseudomonadota; class Alphaproteobacteria; order Rhizobiales; family Methylopilaceae; genus Agaricicola; species Agaricicola taiwanensis. The sequence continues at coordinate 410,320 of NZ_BMCP01000002.1, forward strand.
CGCTCAACCGTCATTTCGGTGATCTCGCCATTGCCGGCTGCACTGCACATCTGCAGATAATTGTCGTGATCCCGGTCCGAGGGTCGGATCGCCATGACCATGCGAGCGCCGTCGCAGACGCGGGTGCATATGACCCGGTCGAAAACCTTTGGAGGGGCATCGGTAACGGATTGCGTGCCGCGCGCGGCTTGCAGCCGTCGTTGCGACTCTGCACGCTGGTTTACCTGCCTCTCCATGCGCTTCGCTTCGTTCATGAAGAAGTCGGCCGGGCTTTCGGCTCGAGCAGTGTGGACCGCTGCAAACAGCGCTGCAAGGCATGCTGCGCCAAGCCCAAGAGCCGCTATGGATGTGCTGTCGTTGGTCATCGCCCGCACCCGTCACCATGGATGCCACATAAACTGTGCCGATAACCGAAAGGTTCACGCGCCTGATTCGTTCATGCTTAAACGCAACTGTTATTGATCGTCATCTATCCGAACCGCTCTGCCCGAAACGGCGCGGGGTCCGTCAGGGGATTTTCGCCCTGCATCATCTCGGCAAGCAGCCGCCCGGTGACAGGACCGAGGGTGAAGCCAAGATGCTGGTGGCCGAAGGCGAGCCAGAGATCGGGATCTTCGGGTGAGGGGCCGATGATGGGAATGGAGTCGGGCAGGCAGGGGCGATTTCCGACCCAGGGCTCCGGATCGACCGGACCTTCGATGTGCGGGAAAAGTTCATCGAGATAGGGGCGGGTGCGGGTGATCTGTGTCGGCGTCGGCTGGGCACGGAGCCCGGCAAATTCCACGCCTGTGGTCAGCCTCAGGCCCCGTGTCATCGATGACAGGCAATAGCCGCCGTCCACATCCACCACCGGGCGGCGCAAGGTGGCCTCTCCCACGGGTTTGTAATGCATGTGATAGCCGCGCTTGGTCGCAAGCGGCAGGCGATATCCCTTGGGGGTCAAAACATCGTTGGTCCAGGGGCCGAGCGCCAGCACAACGCGTTCCGCGGCAACGGAACCCGCTGCGGTTTCCACCCGATAAAGCCCATCGACCTTGGCAAGCGACAGCGCATCGCCTTTGGTGACAAGGCCGCCGCATTCTTCGAACAGGCGTGCGTAGCCTGCCACGACCGCGCCGGGATCGGAGACGCTGGCCGTGCCGGTCCAGAGCACGGCGTGCCGGAACACCGGCGCCAGATAGGGCTCCAGTTTGAGGGCGCCCTCGGTTTCGTGGATTTCATAGGGGACGCCGAGCTCGTCGGCGAGGGCAAGTTCGGTCTTCTCCTCGTTGAAGGGCATTTCCGAGCGGTAGACCCGCATCCAGCCGGTGCGCCGCAGATAGCGTTCCGCGCCGGTCGCGGCGATGAAGGGCTCGTGCTCCTCCAGCGCGCGGCTGACCAGGGGGTAGAGCGTGCGAGCGGTATGCTCCAACTTGTCCGGTGTGGAGTTGCGGAAATAGGACCAGAGCCAGGGCGCGACACTGGCGAGCCCGCCGATGCTGTAATTGGCCTGAGGCGCGCGTTTCAGCCCGACCTTCATCAAGGTGGTGATGTTGCGTGGGAAGGCGACCGGGAAGAGCGCGGAGGTTTCGATGACGCCGGCATTGCCGAAGGAGGTTTCCTCACCCGGCGCGCGGCGGTCCACAAGCGCCACGTCGAGCCCGCGCGCCTGCAGATGCAGCGCGGTGCTGATGCCGACGATGCCTGCGCCAAGAATCGTGACGTCTTTTCTCATGACATAAACATATCGCCTGGCGCCGTTTCGGCCATAGCGGGGTCGCGGAAGACACGGATCTGAAAAAATTTAGCCGCGGCAGCGGTTTCAGCCACGATTTGGTTACCGTTTTCTGTACAGCTTACTTCAGTCGGATTCACATGTATGTGCGGGGGAGCGCGATGGGCGTTGACCTGATGGCGGGAGCGACGACGACAACGGCAAGGCTGGTGACGGGCCGGCCGCCGCGTGTCGGCGTGTTCGATTCAGGTGTGGGCGGCCTCACGGTGTTCGCCGAGATCATCCGTCAAATGCCAAAGGCCGAACTCATCTACATCGCCGACGACGCCGGTTTCCCCTATGGGCCGCTCAGCGACAAAGCGCTGATCGACCGGGTTCTTTTCGTGCTTGAGCCGCTGATCGAGAGCGAGCGGCTCGATATGGTCGTGATCGCCTGCAACACGGCCTCGACCCTGACGCTTCCGGTGCTTCGGTCGCGTCATTACATTCCCTTTGTGGGCACGGTGCCTGCCATCAAGACCGCCGCCAGCCTCTCCCGGTCCCGCCGCGTCTCGGTTCTTGCAACGCCCGGAACGGTTGCCCGGGATTATACCCGCGACCTCGTCAGCACCCATGCTTCGGACTGCCGTGTCACTTTGGTGGGGGCCGCTGACCTTGCCGCCCATGCCGAGGCGGAAATGCATGGAGCTCCTGTTTCCGACAGCGTCATCGGCGCGGCCATCGCGCCGTGTTTCGTGTCGGATGAGGGCGGACGCACCGATGCGGTGGTCCTCGCCTGTACGCATTACCCGCTGTTGCTCGCGCGGTTCGAGGCGCTGGCGCCGTGGCCTGTCACCTGGATCAATCCGGCGGCTGCGATCGCCCGCCGCGCCGCCACGCTGGCCGGAGAGATCGACGCGAGAGGCACGGTGCCGCCGCCACGCGCCATCTTCACATCCGGCAGCGCTTGTCCCGCTGCCTTCCGCGATGTTCTGCTGGCGGGCCGCCAAGCGGACACCGATGCCTCCGTCTTGCCCGAACCTTCAAGGATTGCCGCTTGCTGATCCGTATCTTTCCCACGCTGGTCGAAGTCGCGGGTCTCTTCGGCGATGTGCCGCATGAAGGGCATCTTCCCGGCCTCGAAAAACTGTTCGCCGACGAGGAGGTCATGGCCATGTTCGGCGGCATCCGTCCGCCCGGTGCCGCCAAGGCCTTCGTGCAGCGTCAGCGTGCGCACTGGCGTGACCGCGCCTTCGGCGTCTGGTTCTTCCGCGACCTGGAAACGGGCGAATTCGCCGGCTGGGGCGGCATCCGTCATGGAGATGCGGCGGGCGATGACCTGGTGGAACTGCGCTACGCGCTGCGTCCCGGCTTCTGGGGCAGGGGCTGCGCCACCGAAATCTCCAAGCTTGCCGTGCAACTGGGCTTTGAAAACCTGGGACTTCCCGAGATCGTCGCGGTGGCCCATGTGAAGAACAACCGCGCCGAAGCGGTGATGGTGCGCACCGGCATGCGCTTCGACGGACGCATCAACCGGGCCGGCATGCCCCATGTGCTTTACCGCATCAACGGCTATCGCGAGCAGGCGCTGAGCGCCTGACGGCGCTTCACCGCGTGGCTACGACAAAAAGGCGGGGGAAGGGCAGCAGCACGGTGCCATCGGCCAAGGGCCGATAGGCCTTGCTGATAGCTTCCCGGTAGTTGCCGAGAAAGTCTTTCTGCTCGTTCTCATCGAGAGCCGCGAGATAGGGCCTCAAGGCGCTGCCCTTGAACCATTCGACCACGCCCGCGGCGCCATCCTTCATGGGATGATGATAGATGGTGCGCCAGACATCGACCCGCGCGCAGAGTGGTTTCAGCAGTTCGTAATACCAGTCCGCCGTGTGCCGTGCTTCGCGGCCTGCCTTGCCGAGCTTCGATGCCCAGGGCCCCTGCGCCGCCACCTCGCGCATGGCGTGATGGGCGGGCTCGTCCAGATTGTCGGGCGTCTGCACGGCGAGGGTGCCGGCTTCGGTCAGCATGCCGACAAGGCGCGGGTAGAGCATCCGGTGGTCCGGCACCCATTGCATGGAGGCATTGGCGAAGATGAGATCGACGGGCTCATCCGACTGCCAGCTTGCGATGTCGCCGGTGATGAAGAACAGCTGCGGCAGGCGCTTGTTCGCGGCCGCGATCATGTCCTCGGAGTTGTCGAGCCCGATAACCTTGGCATCGGGATAGCGCGCGGCAACCGCTTCGGTGGAATTGCCCGGTCCACAGCCGAGATCGATGGCGCGCCGGACGTCATGGGCGGGTATGGCGGCGAGGAGATCGCGCACCGGGCGGGTGCGTTCATCTTCGAAGGTGACATATTGCTTGGCGGACCAGGTCATGGATGTTGCCTGCGTGGGGTGAGGGGAAATCTATAATCGGATTTTCCTTGCCCCGCAGCGATTATCCCGCGATGGCTGCGCCGGAAACCTCCGATCCCCTCGTGCCCCATCCCTTAGCCATGCCTCACACGCCGTCGCCCGTTCAACAAAGCCTCGCCTTCGCATTGGTCGTTTCCAGCACCGTCGTCGGGATCGCGGGCATCGATCTCGTCCTGCCGGCGGTCCCGAGCCTGCCGGAGGCCTTGGGGGGCTCCATCGAGGAAGCGCAGCTGGTGCTCGCCGGCTATAGCTTCGGCACGGCTGCCGGGCTGCTTGTCTTCGGGGAGCTTGGAAGCCGGTTCAACCGGCGCCTTCTCCTTGGCCTCTCACTGCTGCTGTTTGCCCTCACATCCTTTGCCGCAAGCTGGGCCGGCGGGATGACCGAGCTGATCGTGATCCGTGTGGTGCAGGGAGCATTCGGCGCGGCAGCCGCCGTCTTCGCGCCGGGGCTGATCCGTGCGCTCTATGGCGATGATCGCGCGGTCGGTGCCATGGGGCGCTTGGGATCCATCGAGTCACTGACACCGGCACTGGCGCCGCTGGTCGGGGTCTATCTGCTCGATCTCGGCGGCTGGCGGCTCTCGTTCGACATCATCGGCGCGCTCGCCTTGCTTCTGGCACTGATCATGGCCGTTTTCGGCTCAAGGTTGCCGAAGAGCCCTCGGCAGGAGAAGGGTTCGGGAGGCTATCTCGCTCTGCTGCGTGACTTGGTTTTCCTGCGGTATGCGCTCAGTCAGGCCTTTTCCCTCGGTAGCCTCCTTATCTTCGTCTTCGGCATGCCCGCTGTTCTGACCGGCTCGCTCCAGCTCGGCCTGTCTGGTTTCGTCACTCTTCAGATCGTGGGCGTCTCCGCATTCATTGTGGGCGCAAGCTCCTCAGCTTCCGCGGTGCGGCGGTTCGGTGCGGAAAGCGTGATCCTAGGCGGAACACTCGCGCTCACGGCTGCATTCGTCGCGATGCTTCTTTATGCGTTTGCCGGAGGTTCCGCCCTTGCCGTCATCATCGCGCTCTTCGTCGTGGTGAACTTCGGCTTCGGACTGCGTGGCCCGGCCGGGTTTCATCGGGCCGTGGTCGCGTCGGGAGCCGACGATGCTCGCGGTTCGGCCTTGGTTGTCCTCGGCATTCTTGGTACGGCCGCGGGCGGAACGGCGCTGGCCGCTCCCTTCATCGCGCTTGGCCTCGCGCCACTGGTCGGGGTCGCGGCTCTGGTAGCCCTCATGGCCAGCGCGAGCCTGCTCCTGCTGCCGGCCCTTCGAGAGGACCTGAGCTAGGACGCGTTGCTTTTCGACGCTGCGTGGCGATTTGATCTCAGCACCGGTGGCGGGCAATCATCTTAGCCGTCCTTGCCGGCGGCGATCTCGCGCTTGAGCGTCATCAGATAGGAAAAGCGGTCGGAGGGATGAACGTTGATGGACATTTCGAACAGCCGCCGTCCCGGACCGAAGTAGCGACGCGTGATCTGGAGCGCAGGTGTACCCACCTCAGCTCCGATGGCTTCCGCGATTTCGCGCGATAGCGTTACCGCGACGATCTCCTGCTCGACCTCGGTGACCGGCTCGCCGGATTTTTCCTCGATGGCGGAGAACATTGCCGAACGATGCTCCGTCTTGCCGCGGAACAGGCGCGCATAGCGGCTGTGGATATAGACTTCGGTCCAGCAGATGGGCTCCGTCCGCCCCACGGCCTGGCGCACGCCGACGAGGTGCAGCCACTCCCGCTCGGGTCGCGAGCCCAGCCTGGCGGCAAGCGCACCGTAAACCGGCGTCATCTCCTCCCTGAGCACGAGGAGCGTGGCTTCGCTCGCGAACTGGAAGATGTTCACCAGTGATTGCAGCGCATAGTAATAGGCCTGTTCGGGCTGGCGCGCCTCGACGCGGGTGCCGACGCCCTTGCGGGCGGACAGGATCTTCTTCTGGCGCAGGAGCTGGGTTGCCTGGCGCACGGTCTGCCGGCTGACGCCGAGCAGTGCGCCGAGCTCGACCTCGGTCGGCAGCAGGCTTCCGACTGGATAAACGCCCTCATGGATCTTGCGCTGGAGCAGTTGCGCCACCTGCAGGTAGAGCGGAACGTTTCCTCCCTCCCGATCGATCCCGCCGGCCGGGCCATTTGAGGCCGGCAACGGGCCTGTGTCGGACCAGGTGTCCGGACCGTTCGGGTCGGAAGTTTGGGGCATGTGGTGTTCGAGGTCCCTTGCTACAGAAGCGCGAGCGATAGGTAGGGGAAGGCATTGATCAAGATCAACCCCAGCACACGCGCGGCATAGAATGGCAGCACGCCCATGATGACCGAATGGATCGGCAGCGAGGTGATGCGCGCCATGACGAAGAGGTTGAGCCCGACGGGTGGGGTGAGCGTCGCGACCTCCACCAGCGCTGTCATGATGACGCCGAAGTGGAGGGGGTTGATGCCGGCGGCCGTCGCCATCGGAAACAGCAGCGGCGCGAAGAGGACGATCATCGACACACCGTCGATGAACATGCCAACCACGATCAGGACCAGATTGACCATCAGCAGGAACTGGAAGGCGGAAACCTGATACTCCACCATGAAGCGTGACAGTTCGTCGGCCAGTCCAAGACGCGTGAGCACCACGGTGAGAAGACCTGACGACAAGAGGATGCCGTAGATCAGCACTGTCTGTGTCACGGTCTCCTTCGCCGTGCGCCACACCGTGAGGAGATTGGCGGTGCGGTAGACGAAGAGCACCAGGACGGCGGCATAGATCGCCGCGAGAGCGGAAACCTCGGTCGGCGTGAACCAGCCGGCATAGATGGTTCCGATGATCAGGACCGGCATGGCGATGGCGCCGAGCGCGCGCGGCAGGCGTCTTGCGAAACCCGGAAGATCAACAGGTTTGGTCTGCCCGCCATAGCCGCGAAGGCGCGAGATCACCAGCGTCACGATTCCAAGCAGGGTGGCCTCGAGCAAGCCTGGCACAATACCGGCGATGAAGAGATCGGAAACCGGCAGGCCCACGATCGAACCGATCAGGATGAACGTCAGCGACGGCGGAATCATCAGGCCGAGGGTGCCGCACACTGCGACAAGCGCGGCAGCAAACTGCTTTGGATAGCCTTCCTGTGGCATCAGCCGGGTGGCTGCCGGACCGAGAGCCACGGCGCAGGCAACGCTGGAGCCGTTGACGGCGGCGAAGAACACGGCGGACACCGCCACCGCCAGAGCGATGCCACCCCTGAACCAGCGCACCACACAGCCGATGAGATCGAGAATGACCAAGGCGAGATCGCCGCGCGACATGATGTTGCCGGCAAAGATGAAGAAGGGGATGGCCACCAGCGCATATTTGTCGATCCCGTCCCAGGCCGCCTGAGCGGCAAGCGTGATGGGGATGGTGACGCCCGATATGACGATGAGGCCGATGGCGACGAGGCCGAGCGCGACGGCGATGTGCACGCCCAGCGAGATCAGGGCGAGCAGGGTGAGGATGGTGAGAGCGGTTGTCATGGTCGTTGCCGATCAATGCGCGACGGGCTGGACTTCATCGCGGCCCTTGAAGAGCTCGATGGCGACGGAAACGAAATAGAGGCCGTAGAACAGCGCGCCGATCGGCAGGGCCGCGCGTACCAGCCACAGGGGCAGATCGAGGTTTGATTCCGTCATCATGCCCACGGTGTAGAGGTGGAGGCAGCTCAAGACGCCCGCCACGAAGACCATCCCGGAGAAAGCGAGACCGCAGAGGCAGTTGAGCCAGGCGCCGAACCGCCGCACGACGTGCGGCGCGGTGTCTATCAAGAGCTCCATCCGGATGTAGTTGCCCTGTCGCGTGGCGACGCCGAAGGCCATCATCACGCTCCACACGACGAGGAAGCGCACCGCTTCCTCCGCCCACCAATGGCTGTCGCCCAGCAGCATGCGCGATGTCGCCTCATAGAACATCAGCGCCATGGCCGCGAGCAACAGCGCGGTCGCGAGGCCGAGCAGAGGGCCGCGTTCAAAACGCGTGAACCAATTGCCTGAGGTTTGGGCGGGGGCGAACTCTCCTTCAGTGGTGTTCGAACTCATGTGCATTCTCCCCATTTTGTCTGCGCCGCTTCCGAGCGTCAGGCGCTGTATTTCGGTTTGCGATCAAGATGGCCCGTCGCGCGTTCAAAGGCATCGGACAAGCGAAGCATCCTGGCCTCGCCGCGCGGGTGCCCGATCAGCTGAAGACTGATGGGACATCCTTCCGCGTCGAAGCCGGCCGGTGTCGACAAAGCGGGAAGCCCGAGGAACGAAATCGGACGCGTGAGCGCCGAGAGCCGGGCAAGTGCCTCGCGCATCGCGGGACCGCCGCCATGATCAGTCGCGGCACCGGTCGGAGTCGGGTGGCGCATGGCGGGCGCGAGCAAGACATCGCAGCGGGCCAGCGGCCCCTCGACCATGGCGCGCAGAGCCAGAGCGCGCAGCGCGCGAGCGCGGGAATAGCCGACGGCGCTGACGGCAAGTCCCTGAGCCAGACGGGCACGCAGCTGAGGGCCGTAATCCTCCATGCGCTCGCGCAGCCAGTCCAGGTGGAGGGCGGCCGCCTCCGGCGTCCAGACCGCATCGGCAAGATCCGCCAGTGCGGTCTGGTCGGGGATATCGACGTCAAACACCTCGGCGCCGAGGTCCTTGAAAACCCGCGCTGCCTCGGTCATCACAGTCTCGACCTGAGGGTCGAGGTCTTCCCAATAGAAGCCGCGCGCGATCCCGACGGCAAGCCCGCGTGCGTCACCCGCCAATCCAGCCTCGCAATCGAGCGCCGCCATGACATCAATCAGCCGCGCGACGTCTCGGCTCGAACGCGCCAGCGGGCCTGGGCAATCGAGACTTTCGGACAGCCCCATCATGTGGTCGGTGGACAGAAGCCCCTGCGTCGGCTTCAGGCCAACGACGCCGCACATGGCGGCGGGCAGGCGCACCGAGCCGCCCGTGTCGGACCCGAGGGACGCGAAGACCGTGCGTGCGGCAACCGCTGCGCCCGAACCGGAGGATGAGCCGCCGGTGATCTTCTCCGGATCCCAGGGATTGCGGCAGCGGCCGAGATGGGTGTTGTGGCCGGTCGGTCCCATGGCAAATTCCGCCATGTGCAGCCGCGCGACGGTCACCGAGCCCGCGCGTTCGAGCGCGGCGACCAGCGGCGAGGTGGTGTCGGGCGTGAAGCCCGCGCGAATCTTCGACCCGCAACCGGAAATATGCCCGGCGCGGTAGTACATGTCCTTATGCGCGAGCGGCACACCATGCAGCCTGCCTCGGCTCTCACGGGGGACACGGTCGAGCGCGCGGGCGCGGCTAAAGGCCTCGTCACGCTCGGTCGCCACGACGGCGTTGAGGGTGACGCCGATGCCGTCGAGCGCGTCAAGCGACGCGGTCACCAGATCCTCGCAGGTGAGATCACCCGCGGCGATGGCGTCGGTGGCGGCGCACAAAGTGAGGCCGAGCGGCGATCTCATGGTGCCGCGTCTCCGCCGCGGCACAGGATGTCAAAGGATGCCGCGCGCAGGTCAAACAGGGCGCCTGGCTGTGGTGCAACTTTGCGAACCGCGCGTTCGATGTTGGCGTGTGTGGTGTTGATCGCCTGTGCGACATCCGCGGTGGTCCGATCTCCTGGCCTGATGCCATGAGCCTCGCGCAACCAATCCTCCGTGCTGGCCGCGGCTATCATATGACCCCCTTGTCCCGCAACGCGGCCAGCTGATCCTCGCTGTATCCGAGCGTGCCGAGAACGTCCTTTGTATCGGCCCCCATGGCCGGTGCCGCGCGTTTGAGGCCAACCTGCTCGTTGATCCTGACCGGGCCGACCAGCATGCGCACCGGATCACCACCTTCTGCACGTTCAAAGTCCGCCACACGGTCGCTGCCGGCTACGAAGGGGTTATCCAGTGCTTCAGCGACATCGTAGACGGGTGAGATCGGCACATGCCCACCCAGGGCCTCGCTCCATTGAGCGGATGTGCGCGTGGACAGCACCTCGTCAATGATGACGGTCAGCTCTTCGCGGTTTTTGAGGCGCGCGGCGAAGTCGATGAAGCGCGGATCGGTCGCCAGTTCAGGCCGGCCTATTCTGTCGGCGAAGATGGGCCAGAACTTCTCCTTGTTGCACATGACGAAGAGCCAGCCGTCACCGGTGCGGTAGAGCTGGGAGGGCGTCAGCGACGGATGCGCCGAACGTGGTTCTCGTCCCTGCACATGGCCGCTGTTGAGTTTCCAGGTGGCGACATAGCAAAGGGTGTGAAGCGCCGTATCGAAGAGGCTGACATCCACGTCCATCCCGCGCCCGGAGGCGCGTGCCCCGAGCAGCGCGCTTACAAGGCCGTAGGCCGTCATCACACCGGTCATCAGGTCGACGATGGAGAGGCCCATGCGCGTTGGCGGGCCGTCCGGTTCGCCGGTGAGGCTCAGGTAACCCGCCTCGGCCTGCATCAGATAGTCATAGCCGGGCCAGGAGCGGCGGGGTCCCTGCCGCCCGTAGCCGGAAAGATGCGCACAGACGATCTTTGGATTGACATCCTTGAGATGATCGTAGGTGACGCCGAGTTTCGACGGCAGATCGCCGCGCAGATTGTCGAGCACCGCGTCGGCGCCGGCGGCGAGATCGCGGAAGATCTTGGCGCCTTCCGGCTTCTTGAGATCGAGCGTGATGCTGCGCTTGTTGCGATTGAAGGACTGATAGAAATGGCTGTCGAGCTTGTCGAAAAAATAGGGCCCGACATGCCGGCCGACGTCGCCGCCGCCCTGCGGGTTCTCGATCTTGATCACATCGGCACCGAGATCGCCGAGCAGCATGCTGCCAAATGGTCCGGCGCCATATTGCTCGACGGCGAGGACAGTGACACCTGCCAAGGGAAGATTATCTGACGTCATCGTGGCGCCTCAGACGGGATTGCGTTCGATCAGGCGTTTGGCGATCACGAGACGCTGGATCTCGTTGGTGCCTTCGCCGATCACGAGAAGGGGCGCGTCGCGGTAGAGCCGCTCGACCAGGAATTCCTTGGAATAGCCGTAGCCGCCATGAATGCGCATGGCCTCGATGGAGTTCTCCAGCGCCGCTTCGGTCGCAAAGAGCTTGGCCATGCCGGCCTCGTAATCGCAGCGCTCGCCGCGATCGAGCGCGTCCGCGGCTCTTTGGGTGAGCAGCCGTGCGGCCTCGGTTCGGGTCGCCATGTCCGCGAGCTTGAGCGCTATCGCCTGATGCTGGTGGATCGGCTTGCCGAAGGTCTTGCGCTGCTGGGAGTAGCGCACCGCCTCATCGAGCGCCGCCTGGGCGACGCCGACCCCGCGCGCCGCCACATTGACCCGCCCGAGTTCGAGCCCGGCGATGGCGGAAGCCATGCCGTGGCCTTCCTCGCCGCCGACGAGGCAGTCGGCCGAAATGCGGTAATTGTCGAACACGAGCTCCGCCGAGTCGATGCCCTTGTAGCCAAGCTTCTCCAGGCGTTTGGAGTGCGCGAAACCGTCGCCCTTCTCGGCGATGAACATGCTCATGCCGGCGTGACGAGGCTCGGCCTTGGGATCGGTCTTCACCAGCAGGGCGAAGCACGTCCCCTTGATGCCATTGGAGATCCAGGTCTTGGTACCGTTGATGACGTAGCCATTGCCATCACGCAGAGCGGTGGTGCGGACCGCCTGGAGATCGGTGCCGCAGTCGGGTTCGGTCAGCGCGAGGCCGCCGCGCAGCTCGCCGGTGGCGAAGCGCGGCAGGAAGTGCTCGCGCTGCGCCTGGGTGCCGCGCTTGTTGACGATGTGAGCCATGATCAGGTGGGAGTTGATGATGCCCGAGACCGACATCCACACCGAGGCGATCTTCTCGATCACCTTGGCATAAGTGGAAGGGCGCAGGCCCAATCCCCCGTATTCGGCCGGGATCACCGCGCCGAACAATCCGAGTTCCTTCATCCGCTCGACGATCTCATCGGGATAGATGTCCTCGTGCTCCAGCTTCATGGCGACGGGGCGGACGTGCCGGTCGAGAAAGCGATCTACTGTCTCCAGGATCATGCGCTCGTTTTCGAGCGCCTCCTGCTGGGCCGCATAGTCATTCTGGGTCATCATCGGACAAGCCTTTCCTGTCGAGGCGCGCTGACCGCGTCGCCTCGCATCGCTTCAAGGGGTCAGTCGGCGTCGTGAGCCTTAGCCAGCCAGGGCGCGGGCGCTCGCCTCCACGTCGGTGCAATCATCGAGGCCGAGGACGGCCGCTTCGATACGGGCCGCGGCGGCCGGATTGACCGAGCTGGCGGCATTGGCGCGAAACTTTTCGAGAATGTCGGCGTCCGACAGAGGACGGTCCGGCGCCCCGCGATTGATCTCCTCCCTGACGGTGAGGGTGCGGCCATCCTTCAGCGTGGCGCGGACCTCGCCGGAATAGGCGCGCGGGAAGGGCGATGCCGGATCAGTCGAATAACGAACCTTCTGCGCCAACGCGAGAATGGCGGGGTCGGTCAAGGCGGGCTCTTCCAGTTCGGTGAGCGTCAGCTTGCCCAGGGCAAGGCCGCAGGCCACCAGATAGGGAATGGAGAACTGCGCCTCGTAACTGTTGGCCGGCTTTTTCTTGGAAGCCTCCGGTTCGCAGACAACCTTGACCACTTCAGCCGGAACGAGAGCCTCGATCTCGACGATCTCGTCGGGCTGCACACCCTGTTCGCGCAGCTGGATGGCGGCGTCGACGCAGGCATGGGTGAAATGGCAGGCGGGATAGGGCTTGATCGCGGTGTTCAGCACTTCCCAGCTTTGGCCGAGGTCCTTTGCCGCCAGGCTGAAGTCGCATTGTTCGACCAGAGGTCCGAGATGCGAGGCAAAGAGGCCGAAGCGTCCGAAGTAGGGCAGGCCCGCGCCTTTGAACCCCTGCTTGGCGAGCGCTGCCGCAGTGATGCCGGCCGCCGCCGCCCAGCCGGGATGAATGCGCTTGTTCCAGGCGCCGTCTTCGAGAAATTCCAGGCTTCCGGATGCAAAGGACAGGACGATGCCTTGGGCGTGGGTAAGCTCCCGCTCGGACAGTCCGAAGAGATAGCCCGCCGCCAGGGCGCAGCCGAAGGCGCCGACGAGACCGGTCGGATGGAAGCCGACCTGGTGGAAGCCGCCCTTGGCGACCGCGCCGATGCGTGCCGAAGTCTCGATGCCGATGATCGCCGCGGTGACGAGATCGCGGCCCGACGCGCCGGTGTGGATGGCGGCGGACAGGGAAACAGGCAATGCGCTGGCCGTGGGATGCACGATGCCGCCCAGGTGGGTATCATCGAAATCGAGCCCGTGGCAGAGAAGGCCGTTGACGGTTGCGGCATCGCGCGGGGCAAGGCTCATGGGCATGCCGATCACCGGGACACGTCCGCTCCCGCCGAGCCCTGCGATGGCATTGAAGGTGCGCTGGGCAAAATCATACTTCGTCGAGGCGAGGGCTATGCCGGCGGCGTCAAGCAGGTGGTGGCGCGCACGCGCACGCACCTCCGACGGTATATCTTCCGCCTTGAGGCTGACGACGAAACGAGCGAGCTCGGCGGCTGGATCCTTGAGGCCGACGAGTGTCTGCATATCCAACGGCTTGTTCATATCAATCTCCACAAGGCAGGACGCCGGAGGTCCGGCCGCGAATGGGAATAGGCCTCAGTCACCGACGCCGTGACCACGTTTGGGAATGAGGCTCATGCGGATGAAGTGCATGACGGCGGCGCCGTCCTGATTGTAAGCCTCGGTGCGCGTGGTCACGATCCCTTGGGTCGGGCGCGACTTGCTCTCGCGCACCTCAAGCACCTCGCTGCGCGCATAGAGCGTATCGCCGGGATGGACCGGGGCGGTCAGCTTGATCTCACTCCAGCCGAGGTTGGCGATGGCTTTGTAGCTGACATCATTGACCGTCATCCCAAGCACGATCGCGAGTGAGAGGCCGGAATTCACCAGCGGCTTCCCGAACTCCGACTTCGCGGCGAAAGCACTGTCGCAATGCATCGGATGCGCGTTCATCGTGAGGAGCGAGAATTGGATATTGTCCGCCTCGGTGATGGTTCGGCCGGGGCGATGCTCGTAGATGTCGCCGACCTCAAATTCCTCAAGGTAGCGCCCATAGCTCGCGATTTTCACGCGTGAGGCCTTCGCCTTCGCGCTCTCAGCCGCTCCTGCGACGCTTGAATCGTCGTGAGACATTTGGTCGTTTCTCCCGATCCGTGCGGCATTTAGAGCCGTCTTGGTACTCGACTTTCTCTGATTGTTATGTACGTACTTAATTAGGTCAAGGGGATCTGAAAACTTATGCCGGAAAGCCAAGTCGGGATTGTTGATGCCGAAGCCCTCATGCGCCGCGCGGCAGCAAGGCGGTCTTATCTTTTCGTGCCGGGCAACCGGCCGGAGCGCTTCGACAAAGCCGCGTCCGCCGGCGCTGATGCCGTCATCATCGATCTGGAAGACGCCGTTGCGATCCAGGACAAGGAAACGGCGCGAAGCGCCGCTCTCGAGTGGATTGCCGGGCGCTCCTCAACGGCGGGCGCTGTTTTCTTGCGCATCAATGGCCTTCGCACACCGGCCGGCATTGCCGATCTCGCCGCTGTGCTGGAGGCTGCCCCCTCTATCCCCGGCCTGGCGGGTCTTCTGCTTCCCAAAGCGCGCGCCGGTGATGTGGCTGTCGTCGCCGATCTTATCGATCACATCGCCGCGCCGTGGGAGCTGGGCGCTCTGATCGAGACGATCGACGGAACCGAAGAAGCCTTCGCGCTCGCCCGCCTTTCCGCCCGCTTGTCCTTTCTGATGTTCGGCGGTGCGGACCTGGCGGCCGAACTGGGTGTCGAGATCGGCTGGGATCCGCTCCTGGCCGCCCGCGCGAGGCTGGTTGCCGCGGCTGCCGGCGCTGGTCGCGCCTCGGTCGATATGCCGTGGATCGAGCTCGCGGATGTCGCCGGCGAGGAGGCCGAGATGCGCAAGAGCTTCGCGCTGGGTTTCACGTCGCGGGCGGCGATACATCCGGCGCAGCCTCCGCGCATCAACGCCATGCTGACCCCGGATCCGGCAGCACTCGATCACGCGCGCCGCGTGATGGCGGCCTTTGCGGCCTCGAAGGGGAGCGCCTGCCTTCTCGACGGCCGGCTCATCGAGCGGCCGACCATCGAGCAGAGCCGCCGGCTTCTCGCCCGCGCCGGTGAGACGGCATGAGCATGGCGCGTCCACCAATGCGGCTCGCGCCGACCGTCGCCACCGCTGTCGCCGTTCAGGCCATGGCCAGTGCCGCCGTGCTGGCGCTTGCACCCATCGCGCCGATCGTGGCGGCGGATCTGGACCTGTCGCCGCATCTGATCGGCTATCAGGTCAGCCTGATCTATCTCTTCGCCACCATCGCCTCGCTCTTCGCCGGGGCCGTGGCTGGAAAGTTCGGAGCCGGTACGGCGAGCCAATTCGCCATGGCCGCGGTGGCGGCCGGGTTGATCGGATTGGCTTGCGGCTGGGCGCCTGGCATGGCTCTGGCCTCCGCCGTGATCGGCGTGGGCTATTCGCTGACCAATCCGGCGGCATCGGAAGCCCTCAATCGGGTGACCCCGCCATCGGCGCGAAACCTGGTGTTCTCCATCAAGCAGACCGGTGTTCCCATCGGGGGAATGATCGCTGCGATCGTCTTGCCGGTTCTGGCGGTCCGCTACGGCTGGCGCGTCACCGTTGCGGTGGCGGCCATTCCCGCGCTGGTTCTGGCCTTTGGACTGCTCTCCGTTCGAGGCGGGTGGAACGAGAACCGAAACCCGGCGGTGTCGTTTCGCGCCAATGTCAAAGAGGGCCTGGCGTTGGTGCTCGGAAGCGCTCCCCTTCGGGCCCTCTCGCTGATGAGCTTTCTCTATTCAGCAACGCAATTGTCGCTGGTCTCCTTCGCGGTCACCATGCTTGTCGGCGAATTCGGCTGGACGCCCGTGAGCGCGGGCTTTGCCGCCGCGGCCATCCAGGCGGCGGGCGTGGCGGGCCGACTGATCTGGGGCGGGCTTGCCGACAAGTTCGACGCGGGCGTTCCCGTCCTCGCGGCGACAGGGGGGCTGGCGACCCTCTGCGCGGTCGCCATGCCCGCTATCGGCAGTTTCCCCGACGCCTTTGCCATCGTCCTGCTGATGATGATGAGCCTTGCTTCCGTGGGCTGGAACGGCGTGATGCTGGCAGAGGCGGCCCGCCTCAGCCCACCCGCGCGCGCCGGCGCCGTTGCCGGCGGAGTTCTCATGCTGACCTTCGCCGGCGTCGTCGCCGGACCGGCCCTGTTCGCGCTGCTCTATCGTGTCCTGGAATCCTATTCGCAAGCCTATGCGGTCTTCGCAACGGCGCCGCTGATCGGTGCCGTGGTGATCCTGCGGGCTCACCGGAGGATTCGCCGCGCTGCACAATAGCATGTACGGACTAATCGCTAGAAAATCGATGCACCTGATGCTAGCGTTTGCACGTATATGTACGCACACAGTCAATCAAAAAACCGGGAGGAATGGCGATGGCAGGCAAGGGGATGTCATTGAAATTGGGGGGCTATGCGTTGCAGGTGGCGGCGGCCCTCGGCTTTGTATTTGGCGCGACGCTGTTACCCGTGCAGGCACAACACAAGCCGATCGAGATGATCCTGACGGATGAGCTCGCGACGTCGCATTGGTCCACGAAGATCATCGATAACTATGCAAAAACCATTCAGGAGCGCACCGGCGGTCGGATAGTACCGAAGGTGTTCCACGCCGGCACCCTTTACAAGGACCAGGACGCGGTCGGCGCGCTTGGCTCGGGCGCGGTTCATATGGTCTGGCCGGTCGCTGTTCGTCTCGAGACGATCGCGCGGGAAACCGGCGTGATCAGTCTTCCCTTCGCCATTACCGACGAGATGATGATGAAGCCGGGGGCTCCGGAAGCTCTTGGAAAGTTCCTGTCGAGCTATGTCGAGGACAAGGGCATCCGCGTGATGGGTCTGGCGCGCACGGCCGATCTGTTCTTCCTGTTCCGCGATGATTTCGTCGAAAGCATCGACGATATGGAGGGTAAGAAGATCCGCGTCACCGGTGGACGCGTGCTGCAGCAACTGATGCGGGAATTCGGCGCTAGCCCCATTTCCATGTCGGCGGCTGAGATGGCGCCGGCCATGGTGCAGGGCGCCATCGACGGCATCTTCACCTCGTCGGGCGGCTGGGAAATCGTCGGTCTGAGCGCCGCGCCAAAGGCCACCTCGGTGCCGGGCCTCAGCCTCGTGACCTATGCGGTTCTCGTCGACGACAAGTGGCTCAAGAACCTTCCCGAGGATCTGCGCAAGATCGTCGAAGACACGACGATGGAGTTGATCCAGAACAACTGGCCTACCGCCATGGAGCACGACAAGGAAACGCTCCAGAGGCTGATCAAGGCCGGTGGAGAATACCGCGAGGTTTCGGCGGAAGCCCGCGAGGCGTTCCGTGCCGCTGCCATGGAAGCCAACGCGGAATGGACGGAGGACAACAGCGAGGTCTGGGCCAAGTTCCAGGAGACGATAAAGCCTTTCGCCTCCAAGTAGTCGGGAACGTGATGAGACGGTCAAGGCGGCTCTCTTCTTCGGGCGCTTCTCCCTTCACAGGTTGCCGGGGCTAGGTCCATGGACGCCTTGACCTTCATTCTACAGGCTTTGCCGGATGCCGCCGGGGCGCGAGTGCTCGATGTCGGCAGCGGTCGGGGCGGCCTGGCGCGGCCTCTCCAACAGGCCGGACTCCATTGGCTCGGACTGGAAATCGATCCCGAGGCGGCGGCGGCCTGCGCCAAGGCTGGACATCCCGTCATTCGCGGGGATGCTCGCGCACTGCCCTTCGAGGACAGAAGCTTCGCCGGCGCGATTTTTCTCAACTCGCTCCATCACGTGCCGGTGGCATTCATGGCTTCCGCCTTGGCAGAAGCTCTCCGGGTCGCGGGCAGGGTGATCATCGTGGAGCCGCGCGCCTACGGTGGTCTGTTCGATGCCTTGAAACCGATCGACGATGAGACCGAGGTGCGGCGCGCCGCTCAGGCGGCGATTGTCCGCTTCTGCGACGCCGCAAAACTGCAGCGCGAGGAGGAGTGGGTGAGGGTGGAGCGCTTTGCCGATTTCGAGACCTTTGTGCAGCGCATGGTCGCCGCCGACCAGACCCGCGCCGAAGGCGCCCGGCTGAAGAGGGCGGACCTTGAGCGAGCGTTCATGTCAGCAGCGGTTCCATGCGGCAGGGGCGGCTTCGATCTGATGCAGCCCATGATTGGGCATGTGGTGTCGCGAGCTTGAACGGTATCCGGAGCTGCGGCTACGCCGCCTCGCCCTTCGCCGCCCTGTGAGGGTTATAATTCAGCACCGGCGCCAGCCAGCGCTCCATCTCGGCGCGTTCCATGCCCTTGCGTGCCGCATAGTCCGCCACCTGATCGCGGTCGATCTTGCCGAGGCCGAAGTAGTGGCTTTCGGGATGGGAGAAGTAGAGGCCCGAGACGGCCGAGCCCGGCCACATCGCATAGCTCTCCGTCAGTGTCAGGCCTATGGCCTCGGGCGCGTCCAGGAGCGCGAACAGCGTCTTCTTCTCGGTGTGGTCGGGCTGGGCGGGATAGCCGGGGGCAGGGCGAATGCCCTGGTACGCCTCGGCGATCAGTTCCTCGTTGCTGAGCTTCTCGTCGGCGGCATAGCCCCAGAGCTCGCGGCGGACCAGCATGTGCATATATTCGGCGCAGGCCTCTGCCAGACGGTCCGCAAGCGCTTTTGCAAGAATGCCCGAATAATCGTCGTTGGCGCGGGCAAAGCGCTCCGACATGACCTCTTCGCCGATACCCGCCGTGACGGCGAAGCCGCCGATCCAATCCGGGATGCCGCTGTCGATGGGTGCCATAAAATCGGCGAGTGCCAGATTGGGCCGGTTGTTGGTGCGCTGCATCTGCTGGCGCAGCGTGTGCAGGGTGGCGATGCGCTCGCTGCGGCTCTCGTCCTTAAAGAGCACGACATCGTCGCCCTCGGCGGCGGCAGGCCAGAAACCGACCACCGCGCGCGCCTCCAGCCACTTCTCCTTGGCCATCTGCTCGAGCATGCGTTGCGCATCCTCGAACAGCGGGCGCGCCGCCTCGCCGTACTTTTCGTCCGTCAGGATATCCGGGTAACGGCGCGGCAGCTCCCAGGTCTGGAAGAAGGGCGTCCAGTCGATGAACTGGTTGAGCGTTTCCAGCGGGATTTCACGGAAGCTGCGGGTGCCCAGGAAACTCGGTTTCACCGGTTTCCAGTTCTCGAACGACGGATTCAGCCGATTGGCGCGCGCGGTGGGCAGGGGCGCGCGGGCCTTGTCCTCCTGGGCGCGGGCGTGTTGCTCGGCAAGGCGCGCGTAATCGGTGCGAACGCCTTCCACATATTGTGGCTTCTGCTCGTCCGACAGCAGGGCTGACACCACGCCTACGGCCCGGCTGGCGTCCTGCACATAGACGGCCTGGCCCCGGCTGTAGGCGGGATGGATCTTCACCGCCGTGTGGATCTTCGACGTGGTGGCGCCGCCGATGAGAAGCGGGAGATCGAGTCCGAGGCGTTCCATCTCGGCCGCCACATGCACCATTTCATCCAGCGACGGCGTGATAAGACCGGACAGACCGATGACATCGGCGCCTGTTTCCTGCGCGGTTTCGAGGATCCTGGTGGCGGGCACCATGACGCCGAGGTCGATCACCTCGTAATTGTTGCACTGGAGGACGACGCCGACGATGTTCTTGCCGATGTCGTGCACGTCACCCTTCACGGTGGCCATGACGATCTTGCCGGCGGCGGCCTTCTGCGTCAGGCCGAGCTCTTCCTTTTCCTTCTCGATGAAGGGGGTGAGATAGGCCACCGCCTGCTTCATGACGCGGGCCGACTTCACCACCTGGGGCAGGAACATCTTGCCGGCGCCGAAGAGGTCACCCACCACGTTCATGCCGTCCATGAGCGGACCTTCGATGACGTCGAGTGGCCGCTTGGCCTGCCGGCGCGCTTCCTCAGCGTCCTCTTCGATGTATTGCGTGATGCCCTTCACCAGCGCATGGGCGATGCGCTCCTTGACGGGCAGTTCGCGCCAGGCGGTATCCGCCTTCTTCTCCTCCATCTTCGGGCCACCGCGGAAGCGTTCGGCCTCTTCCAGCAGGCGCTCGGTCGAATCCGGACGGCGGTTGAGCACCACGTCCTCACAGAGTTCGCGCAGTTCCGGATCAATATCGTCATAGACGGGCAGGGCGCCCGCATTGACGATACCCATGTCCATGCCAAGGCCGATGGCGTGGTAGAGGAACACCGAATGCATGGCCGCGCGCACGGGCTCGTTGCCGCGGAAGGAGAAGGACAGGTTGGAGATGCCGCCCGAAATATGCGCGTGCGGCAGGTTCGCCTTGATCCAGCGCACCGCATCGAGGAAATCGACGCCGTAGTTGTTGTGCTCCTCGATGCCGGTGGCCACGGCGAAGACGTTGGGATCGAAGATGATGTCCTCGGGCGGGAAGCCGATCTCGTCGACCAGGATGCGGTAGGCGCGGGCGCAGATCTCGGTCTTGCGCTGGAAGGTGTCGGCCTGGCCGGTCTCGTCGAAAGCCATGACCACGACGGCGGCGCCATAGCGGCGCACCTTTTCCGCCTGTTCACGGAAGGAAGCTTCACCTTCCTTCAACGAGATGGAATTGACGATGGCTTTGCCTTGAACGCACTTGAGCCCCGCCTCGATGACCGACCATTTGGACGAGTCCACCATGATGGGCACACGGGCGATATCCGGCTCCGATGCAATCAGGTTGAGGAATTCGACCATGGCCTTTTCGCTGTCGAGCAGGCCCTCGTCCATGTTGACGTCGATGACCTGCGCGCCGTTCTCGACCTGGTCGCGCGCGACCGCGAGGGCGGAGGTGTAGTCGCCCGCCGTGATGAGCTTGCGGAACTTGGCGGAGCCCGTGACGTTGGTGCGCTCGCCGATGTTGACGAAGTTGGCGGCGGCGTTGATGGTCATGATGCGATTGCTTTCGAGGGTGATTGATTATTGGCGGCAAACGTCGTCATGACAGGGCTTGGCCCGGTCATCCACGAGTTGCTTCCTGATGTCTGACTGATGCCGTCAAGTCGTGGATACCCGTCACGAGGCCGGGCATGACGAAGGCTCGGACGAAGGACGATCATCATGATGCGAGCTCGAAGGGCTCCAGGCCCGACAGGCGCATTTTCACCGGCGGATTGGCGATCGGGCGCGGCTTGAAGGGACGCACAGCATCGGCGATGGCCTTGATGTGATCGGGCGTCGTGCCGCAGCAGCCGCCGACGATGTTGACGAGACCAGCCTCGGCAAATTCACCCACCATGCTCCCCGTTGCCTCAGGGCTCTCGTCATAGAGGCCGAACTCATTGGGCAGGCCTGCGTTGGGATAGGCGCAGACGAGGGTGTCGGCGACACGGGCGATCTCTTCCAGATGCGCGCGCATCTCGCGGGCGCCGAGCGCACAGTTCAGCCCGATGGTGAGCGGGCGGGAGTGGCGCACGGAGTACCAGAAGGCCGTCGGCGTCTGGCCGGAGAGGGTGCGGCCCGACAGGTCGGTGATGGTGCCCGAGATCATGACGGGCGCGCGCTCGCCGCGTTCCTCGAAGACCTCCTCCGCCGCCACGATGGCGGCCTTGGCATTCAGTGTGTCGAAGATGGTCTCGATGAGGATGATGTCGGCGCCACCTTCCAGCAGACCACGCGTGGCCTCGGCATAGGCAATCCGCAGTTCATCGAAGCTGACAGCGCGATAGCCCGGGTTGTTCACGTCGGGCGAAATGGATGCCGTGCGATTGGTGGGACCAATGGCGCCGGCTACAAAACGTGGGCGGCCGTCTTCCTTTTCGGCAATGGCGGCGGCCTCGCGCGCCAGACGCGCGCCTTCCACGTTCAGCTCATAGGCCAATTCCTCCATGCCATAGTCGGCCTGGGCGATGGTGGTGGAGGAGAAGGTGTTGCTCTCGACGATGTCGGCGCCGGCGCGAAAGTACTGCAGGTGGATGTCGCGGATGGCGTCGGGCTGGGTCAGGATCAGAAGGTCGTTGTTGCCCTTCACGTCGCGCGGCCAGTCGGAAAAGCGTGTTCCGCGATAGTCTTCCTCGGAATACTTCAGACGCTGAATCATGGTGCCCATGGCGCCGTCGAGCACAAGGATGCGCTCGGCGGCAAGCTTGCGCAGGGTATCTTCGGTCTTGGAGCGGGTGATGGGCATGTCGATGCTCTTTCTTTCGTCATGCCAAGGCTTGGCCTTGGCATCCACGACTTAACTTCGTTGGCTGCGGGCGTCTAATTCGTGGATACCCGGGCCAAGCCCGGGCATGATGATTAAGCCGCCTCCGCAAGTTTCGGCCGCAGGCCGAGGAGGTGGCAGATGGCATAGACCAGGTCGGCGCGGTTCATGGTGTAGAAGTGGAAATCCGTGACGCCGCGATCAACCAGGTCCAGCACCTGCTCGGCGGCCACGGCGGCCGCCACGAGCTGACGTGTGGCAGGGTCGTTGTCGAGCCCTTCAAAGCGGGCCGCCAGCCAGGCGGGGACCGAGGCGCCGGTCTTGGCCGCGAAGTTCGAGACCTGCTTGAAGTTGTGCACCGGCACGATGCCCGGCAAAACGGGCACGTTGATGCCGGCGGCACGCACCTTCTCGATGTAGCGTTCAAAAATATCGTTGTCGAAGAAGAACTGGGTGATCGCGCGCGTTGCTCCGGCGTCAACCTTCCGCTTCAGAATCTCGATGTCGGCGTCGATGGACGCGCTTTCAGGATGCCCTTCCGGATAGCCGGAGACGGAGACCTCGAAATCGCCGATGCGGCGGATGGCGGCGACGAGGTCATTGGACTGGGCGTAACCTTCCGGATGCGGCTCATAGGTGGTGCCGATGCCGCCTACTGGATCGCCGCGCAGGGCCACGATGTGGCGCACGCCGGCGGCCGCATAGGAGCGGATCACGTCATCGACCTCCGCTTTGGAGGCGGCAACGCAGGTGAGATGCGCCGCAGGCTTCACGTCCGTCTCGCGCACAAGCCGGGTCACGGTCTGGTGCGTGCGCTCACGGGTGGAGCCACCAGCGCCATAGGTGACGGAGACGAAGGAGGGGCTCAGCGGCGCCAGCCGTCCGATGGAATTCCAGAGCGTCTTTTCCATCTCTTCGGTCTTCGGCGGGAAGAATTCGAAGGAAACGCGGATGGGACTGGCATCCTGGCGGCGGGACAGGCGAAGAGGTTCCATGGCGGTCACGCGACGGCCCGAGACGGGTCGGTAAGAGGAAGATCGGTGATGACGCGCGGATCGCGCGCCAGCCAGATCGAAACAGTGAGTTTGTCGGGCGCGTCGTCCGGGGGCGGCAGATTGCGATGGAGGGTGACCTCCAGGCCTGCCGCGAGCATCCAGTCGGCCACCACATCGGCCGCAAAGCCGAGGCGGCGGTGGGCATGGGCATCGCGCAGAAACTCGAGGTCGTGCGGGGCGAAGTCCACCACCAGCAGGCGCCCACCCGGGCGAAGGGCGCGGGCAGCTTCCCGGATGGCGCGCGCACCATCTTCCAAGAAGTGAAGGACCTGGTGCACCACCACCAGGTCAAAGCTGTTGGCAGTCACCGGCGGGGCATAGACGTCGCCCTGGCGAAGCTGCGCGCGGGCAAGGCCCGCTTCTGCGAGATTGGCGCGGGCGACCGCCAGCATCTCGTGGGAGAGATCAAGGCCCACCACACGTTCGGCGTCGCTGCCCAAAAGCTCCAGCATCCGTCCCGTTCCCGTGCCGAGATCCAGCAGTGAGTGGATGGGCGCCGCGCCGATGGCTTCACGCACCGCTGCCTCTACCGCCTGTTCCTCCACGTGAAGAGCTCGGATGGCGTTCCAATCATGGGCATGGGTGCGGAAGTAGGCGGCGGCCGCTTCAGCACGCTCCTTGCGCACCTCGGCGAACCTTTCGCGATCCCGCGCGACCTGCGGATCGTCCCCCGTGATGCGGCTGGTCAGATCCCGCGCCAGCGCCGCCATCGGCCCACGGTCGGCGAGACGAAAGAAGGCCCAGGATCCTTCGCGGTTGCGCTCCACGAGCGCGGCCTCGGTCAACAGCTTGAGGTGGCGCGAAATACGAGGCTGTGACTGGCCCAGGATTTCCGTCAAATCAGTCACATTCAATTCGCCGTCCGCCAAGAGGGCGAGAAGCCGCAGGCGCGTCGGCTCGCCCGCCGCGCGCAGGGCAGCGAGAATGGAATCGAGAGGGGCTTTGACATCAGACATAAAGATATCTTTATGCCCGCAGCGGTCGCAAGGCAAGGCCGCTAATCACATCACCGGCATGATATATATCGTTATATACATAGGCATGCCGATTTTTTGGCTTGCCCCCGTCCGTGGCCACCGGGCAATCTACCTACCGATGCAACGGAGGCAGATATGAGATTCAAATTTCCAACTCTTGCTGGCGCGGCGTTGCTGGTGATGACCGCCCCGGCTTCGGCCGCGACACTGGATGTCGTGAAAGACCGCAAGGAAGTGATTTGCGGCGTAACGACTGGTCTTCCCGGCTTCTCCGCGCCCGATGATAAGGGCGCGTGGCAAGGCTTTGATGCCGAATATTGCCGGGCCGTGGCGGCAGCGATTTTCGACAACCCCGATGCGGTCCGCTTTCAGCCGACCACGCCGAAGGATCGCTTCACCGCGCTGCAGTCTGGCGAGGTCGACATCCTCTCGCGGGTGACGACATGGACATTCTCGCGCGATGCCTCACTGGGCTTCGACTTTATCGGCGTTGCCTATTACGACGGGCAGGGCTTCATGGTGCGCAAGGATCTCGGCGTTGCCTCCGGCAAGGAATTGGACGGAGCGTCCGTCTGCACCCAGTCGGGCAGCACGACCGAGCAGAACCTGGCGGATTACTTCCGGGCCACCAACCAGAAGTATGAGATCGTCACCTTCGAAGGAAACAGCGACGTCGTGAAAGCCTTCGAGGGCGGACGCTGCGAGGTGCTCAGCACCGATCGTTCCGGCCTTGCGGCACAGCGGCTTCTCCTTGCCAATCCCGATGACTTCATCGTGCTGCCGGACACCTTTTCCAAGGAGCCGCTGGGACCTGTGGTGCGCCAGGGCGACAGTCAGTGGGCCGATATCGGCCGCTGGACGTTGAGCGCTCTGGTGGCAGCCGAGGAATTCGGCATCACCAAAGCCAACGTGGATGAATTCCTGAAATCGGAGAACCCCGAGATCCGACGTATGCTTGGGGTCGAGGGCGACCTCGGCGAGCAGCTGGGCCTGTCCAAGGACTGGGCGTATCGCATCATCAAGCATTCGGGCAACTACGGCGAAATCTATGAGCGCACCATCGGTATGGGATCGCCGCTGAAGCTGGAACGCGGTATCAATGACCTCTGGACCAAAGGCGGCCTGCAGTACGCGCTGCCGTTCCGGTAGGGCAGGTTAGAATAGGCGTCCCTGATCCTGATCCTGCGGATCGTAGATCCACTGCTTGCCCACTTTCACGATGAGCGCGTCCCCGGACCGAAGATCACCGGGGCGTTCGACTGAAGCGACAAGGCCACGCTGTCCGGCTGCGGCCTTGGCAAAGCTACGATCAATCTCCGCGCGCCGCTCCACCGGAACGTGGCGCGCGATCGCCTTCCCGGCGATGCGGCAGGGCGCATTCTGCCCTTCGACCACAAACACCAGTCCGGAAGGGGCAACGATGCGTGTTGCCGCCGGAAGCCAGGACAAATCGGGAAGGCCTTCAACCACGACATTCGCCCCGATCCATGCCGCTTCCAGCCGTTCGATCTGCATGGCATCGGCCACCGCAGCCAGCTCCTCGCGGCTCACCAGGGTGATCTGGCGCCCCGACCGCATAAGGCTGCCGCGTTTGTACCAAGGCT
Source organism: Agaricicola taiwanensis (assembly GCF_014635245.1). Classification (GTDB taxonomy): domain Bacteria; phylum Pseudomonadota; class Alphaproteobacteria; order Rhizobiales; family Methylopilaceae; genus Agaricicola; species Agaricicola taiwanensis. Next base: position 436,204 of record NZ_BMCP01000002.1, read on the forward strand.
CCCGAGGGCCGGCCTTGCGCAGATAGCCGTAGTGGCGGCTTCCCCCCATTCCTTCGAAGTCGATGCTCACACACCCGGTGCGGCGCGTCTCCGGATGGGCATTGCCTTCAACTAGAACCTCAACAACCTGTGCCTTAAAAGTGCGGGCGGGGAAGGTGTGGGGATGGGACATTCGTTGTCGTTTGCTCATCTGCAATCCGGATGTCCGGTGCTGCCACCTGTATTGGCGCGTTCTGTCTTAACGATAATACGAAAGTTGTGCTGGTCGATCGTGGTTAATGAAATATTGACAACTGGACCGCAACCACAAGCTGAGCTATGTAAGGAGGTGGCAGTAATTATTTCTTAACCATAACTTCGGGGTGATCGATGTCTGTTGTGAGCCAAGAGCCTCCCTTCGGTGTTGTCATCGGCGGGCCGGCTGCCTTTCAGAAACGGTTCGAGCACGGGCTCATCCTGATCAGCCTTCTGCTCGGCTGCGCGGGCGCGGCCTACTGGTATTTCGGCTTGGGAAAGCCGCTGACCTGGATCGACATTTCCAGCTTCCTCGTCGGCTATACCGTGATCAACATCGGCGTCGGCATGGTGTTGCACCGGTATTTCTCGCACAAGAGCTATGAGACCTATACTTGGATGCGATATGTGCTTGGATCGTTCGCAACCATGGCATGCCAGGGGTCGATCCTGAAATGGGCCGCAGATCATCGCCGGCATCATTCTCATACCGACGAATGCGGCGACCTGCACAGCCCCCATGTGGATCATCACTGCCATGACACCGATACCCTGCGCGGGATGTTCCACGCGCACATCGGCTGGGCCTTCGATGACACCACCACCGATCTGAAGATCTACGGCAAGGGCCTTGCGGACGATCCCGTCGTCCAGTTCTTCGGCCGCACCCGCTATTTCTGGTATGTGGCCTCCGTCGCAATCTTCCCCGGCATCTATGGATACGCGCTGGGCGGCTTTGACGGCATGATGGGTTCGATCCTGTTCGGCGGCTTCGTTCGCACCTTCGTGCTGCTCAACGCTGTCTTGGCGGTCAACTCCATCGGCCACAAGTGGGGCTCGGAGCGCTACGGCCAGGATAACCATTCCAAGAACAACTTCTGGCTCGCGCTGCTGACCTTCGGCGATGGCTTCCACAACAACCACCATCACTTCCCCCGCGCCGCCATGGCCGGCCACCGCTGGTGGGAAATCGACGTCAACGGCTGGATCATTCACGGCATGGGCAAGATCGGCCTTGCCTGGAACGTGGTGAGCGTGCCCGAGTCCGTGCTCTATCCGGAGACGGTGCCGGTGGCACAGGACAATGAGGCGCCCAAGGGCAAGGCCGTGGCGTGAAAAACCACATAGCTTCAGCGACTGATGATAGAGCGGGCGGGCGCTTCCAAGTCGATCAAGATGCCGCGCTTATGCACACCGACGCCCCGAGTTGTTGATTGACGTGCGGGCAATAGAAAAGGGCGGCTGACAAGCCGCCCTTTTCTGCATGTGGTCCGTAGTGCTCAGCGTGAGAACTTCTTGTACTTGATGCGCTTCGGCTCGACGGCGTCAGCGCCGAGGCGGCGCTTCTTGTCCTCTTCATAGGCTTCGAAGTTGCCTTCGAACCACTCGACGTGGCTGTCGCCTTCGAAGGCCAGGATGTGGGTCGCGATGCGGTCGAGGAACATGCGATCATGGCTGATGACCACGGCGCAGCCGGCGTAATCCTCCAGCGCCTCTTCGAGCGCGCGGAGCGTCTCCACATCAAGATCGTTGGTCGGTTCGTCGAGCAGCAGGACGTTGGCGCCCGACTTCAGCATCTTGGCGAGATGGACACGGTTGCGCTCACCGCCGGAGAGCACGCCCACCTTCTTCTGCTGGTCGGAACCCTTGAAGTTGAATGACGAGCAATAGGCGCGGGAATTGATCTCGCGCTTGCCGAGATAGATGATGTCGTTGCCGCCGGAGATCTCTTCCCAGACGTTCTTGTTCGGGTCCAGGGCGTCGCGCGACTGGTCGACATATCCGAGCTGGACGCTCTCGCCGATCTTAATGGTGCCGGCATCCGGTTCTTCCTGGCCGGTGAGCATGCGGAAGAGGGTGGTCTTGCCGGCGCCGTTGGGACCGATGATGCCGACAATGCCGCCGGGTGGCAGCTTGAAGGTGAGATCGTCAATCAGCAGCCGGTCACCGAAGCCTTTGGTGATGCCTTCGAAATCAACCACATTGGCGCCAAGACGCTCGGCAATGGGGATGATGATCTGCGCGGTGCCCGGGCCCGTGTCCTGACTGCGCTGGACCAACTCGTCGTAGCGCTGAATGCGGGCCTTGTTCTTGGCCTGGCGAGCGCGGGGGGAGGTGCCCATCCACTCCTGCTCGCGGGCGAGCGCGCGCTGGTGCGCGGCATCCTCGCGGCCTTCCTGGGTGAGGCGCTTCTGCTTCTGCACCAGCCAGGTCGAATAGTTGCCCTCGTAGGGAATGCCACGGCCACGGTCGAGCTCGAGGATCCAGCCGGTGACATTGTCCAGGAAGTAGCGATCATGGGTCACCATAAGAACGGCGCCCGGATAGTTCTTCAGATGGTTCTGGAGCCACTGGATGGTCTCCGCATCCAGGTGGTTGGTCGGTTCGTCCAGCAGCAGCAGTTCCGGCTCCTCCAGGAGCAGCTTGCAGAGTGCAACGCGACGGCGCTCACCGCCGGACAGCTTGTTGGGGTCGGCGTCGTCAGGCGGGCAGCGCAGGGCTTCCATGGCCTGGTCGATCTTGCTGTCGAGATCCCAGAGATTCTGGCTGTCGATCTCGTCCTGGAGCTTGGCCGATTCATCCGCCGTCTCGTCGGAATAGTTCATCATCAGCTCGTTGTAGCGATCGAGGATCGCGCGCTTGGCGGCGACGCCTTCCTCGACGTTCTGACGAACCGTCTTGCTGTCATCGAGGCGCGGCTCCTGGGGGAGGTAGCCGACGCGGATGCCTTGAGCGGCCCAGGCCTCACCGGTGTAGTCCTTGTCGGTGCCGGCCATGATGCGAAGAAGGGTCGACTTACCTGCGCCGTTGACGCCGAGGATGCCGATCTTCGCGTCCGGGTAGAACTGCAGGTGGATGTTGTCGAGGACCTTCTTGCCGCCGGAATAGGTCTTGGAGAGACCCTGCATAAAGTAAGCGAATTGCTGCGCCATAAGTGGGCGGCTCCCTGAACATGGTGTGCGGAAATCTGGCGCCCTTCTAACGCGGCACAGCCCATAGGGGCAAGGCGGGTCAGCTGTTCTCTTCCGCCTTCAGCTCGTCCGACGTGCCGACGAGGGGCGAGGCCTCCATGGCTTCCGCATCTCCGACCATTACGGCAAGACCGGTGTTGGCGAGATCGAAATCTTCCTTCTCCGCCTCCGGCACCCCCTCGCGCATGCGGATGCGGCTCAGTGCGAAGATCACGATGATGCATTCGACGCCGCCGATGAAAAGATAGAGCGCGGCGGCTCCACTCATCTCGATCAGAACTGCGGCGATCAGCGGACCGATGGCCGAACCCAGTCCATTGAGGAGCAGGAGGCCCGCCGATATCTCGACGTAATCGCCCGGTGCCGCGTGATCGAAGGTTTGTGCCACGGCGATGGCATAGGCCGGCAGAGTGGTTGCTCCAAAGAGGAAGGCGAGCGTTAGACGGGTGGCGGTCGATCCATCACCGAAGCTGGCAAGCGCCAGGCTGAATATCGTGGAGGCGCCGGCGGCGCCGACCATGACGAGGCGCCGATCGATCTTGTCCGACAGGCGGCCAAGCGGCCATTGCGCGATGGCGCCGCCGATCACCGTGACGCTCAGGAAAAAGGCGATGGCCTCCACCGACAGGCCGATGCGCTGGCCAAAGACCGGCCCCAGCGCCCAGAAGGAGCCATTGGCGAGACCGACCAGAAACACTCCCGCGACGCCCGTAGGCGAGACGGAGATGAGTTTGCGCGGATTGAACCGGACCAGTGTGATGGGTGCCGGTTGGGCGGACCGCGTGAGTGCCACGGGTACGGCAGCCAGCGAGACCAGCACGGAGGCCAGTGAAAACAGCGCGAAGGACTGCGGCTCGTAGAGCATCACCATGAGCTGGCCAATGGTGATGACGCTGAAGTTGATCACGATGTAGGTCGACATGATGAGACCGCGTGTCTCGTTTGTCGCCCGCTCGTTAAGCCAGCTTTCGATGATCAGATGGAGACCGGCAAGGCAGGCGCCGGTCAGGAGCCTCGTCATCATCCACGCTCCGGGATCGACGATCATCGGATGGAGCAGGCTTGCCGTTGATGCGATGGCCACGAGTGCGGTGAATGTGCGTATGTGGCCGACATTCAGGATGAGATACGGGACCCCAAGGCAGCCGACGATGAAGCCCACGAAGTAGGATGATCCGAGCACGCCGATCTCGATGGCGGAGAAATGCTCCAGCCCGGCACGGATGGGTAGGATCGTGGTCTGCAGGCCATTGCCCATGATCAAGAGGGCAACGCTGAGCAGAAGGGCCGTGACCGGCGCGAGGATCTGGCGCTTGCTGTACATGCGCCTCACTTGGCCGACTAAGCTCGATAGCGCAACCCGGGCCGGGGATCACTTCACCATTAGGCTTGCCTCAGTTTGACGAAGAAGTCCTGGGCTTCCTGATTAAGGGCCTGTGTTTCCTGCTCCAGAGATACTGACAACTGCCGCACGCGGCCTGCGGCCTCTTCCGTGGAAAAGGTCGCGCTTCCGACGCTGCTGACGGCGTGGGTCAAGCCTTCGGTATCGGCGGAGATGTGGCTCGCCGTTTCGGCAAACTGCCGTGTCACCGCGCTCTGCTCCTCGACCGCGCTGGCGATGGACTGAGCCGCTTCCGCCAGCGTCTTGATGGTGCTGCCGATGCCGGCAAGATCACTGACCGTCTGCCGGGTCGCGTTCTGGATGGCGGCGATCTGCCTGCCGATCTCATCGGTCGCCTTGGCGGTCTGTTCGGCGAGCGACTTCACCTCGCTCGCCACGACGGCGAAACCACGTCCCGCTTCGCCGGCGCGCGCTGCTTCGATGGTCGCGTTCAATGCAAGAAGGTTTGTCTGGGCCGCGATGCCAGTGATGAGCTCGACCACCGACCCGATGGTTTCAGCCGCTTCCGCCAGCCCGCGAACGGTCGTATCCGCGCTTTCCGCGTCAAACACGGCCTGACGGGCGGTATCTAGCGAGGTGTTGGCGTGGCTGCCGATCTCGGCGATGGAGCCGGACAACTCCTCCGTTGCGCTGGCGCTCTGGGCAATCTTCATGGTGATGCCTGTTGCGATGTCTGATGCCGCGCGGGCCTGGGCGGATGAATCCTGGGCCGCGGTTCCGAGACCGTCGGACATGGCATTCAACGTCTCTGTGGCTTCGACCATGGCGCGAAGGCTGCGCGTCATGATGCTGTCGAAGGCGCTGACGGAGAGAGTGATCTCGGCCTCACGCGCTTCGGCGTTGCTGATCTGGGTCTCATGATAAAGCGAGATCGCTATGTCGAGATCGAGCATGGCGGCGCGCGTGACGGCGCCGGCCATGCGGGCGGTCGCGCGGCCATTGAACCGGCGGCTGCGGCCGATCTCGCGAACGAGGCGATCGATGATGAAGCCATAGCCCGCGATGTACCAGCCCGGCTCGATGCCGGAGCGCACGTGGGCCTCGCCGATCCGGCGCACGCTGGTGGCGTAGTCATCATCGAAGGAGGCGGAGAACAGCCGCTTCCAGTGCCGTGCCTGCGCGTCGATCAGATGACCGCGATGCCGAGCGACGAGCGCGTCGAGGGTGGGAAAATGCGCGATGTGCGAATAGAACTCGTCGAGAAGGGCAGGAATGCCGGATTCAAGGATTTCCCATGCCGCGCGCAGGTCGGCTCGCGTTTCATCGTCGATGACATGAAGCGCCAGCCGCTCGGCCAAGGAGAGAGTATTGCCAGACATAGTCGATCCCCGAATCCAGACCTTGATCTTGAGGGGACAGTTGGGTGGGTGGTGTTAAGAGATGGTTATGAGGGAGCTCCCAACCCTGCGACAAAGCGCGGCGAAACGAATGCGATACGGCTTCGTGATTTCATGCTGGCATGAACGGCATGGTCTGGTGCCGCCGCCGAATGGTCGGTGCCGCAGGTTCATGTTTGTCAGAGTGAGTGGAAGCGCGTTCCATGGTTGAAGAGCTCAGCATCCCAATCCTTTTCCTCGCAGGATTGCTCAGCTTCCTCTCGCCCTGTGTGCTGCCCCTCGTGCCCGCCTATCTCACCTATCTGGCAGGTACCACCACCGATCATATCTCCGGCGGAGCGGTCTCGGCGAAGGCCGTGACGGGCCGCGCGTTCGGCGCCGCCGGCCTCTTCGTTCTCGGCTTCTCCACCGTCTTCGTCATCCTCGGTGCCGCCGCCTCGGCGCTCAGCGCGTTGCTGCGTGAATATTTCGAAGTGCTGTCCATGCTGGCCGGTGCGGCTATCATCGTCATGGGCCTGCATTTCCTTGGTGTGTTCCGCATCGCCTTGCTCTATCGCGAGGCCAGGTTCCAGACACGCCGTCCGGTGGGCCTCTGGGGCGCCTACGTCATGGGCCTTGCCTTCGCCTTCGGCTGGACGCCATGCATCGGTCCGGTTCTGGGCGCGATCCTCGCCGTGGCGGCCAGTCAGACCACGGTCGCAACAGGCGCGGGTTATCTGGCGATCTATGCCGCCGGCCTGGGGCTGCCGTTCCTGGTAGCGGCCTTCGCCGCCCGGCCTTTCGCGGCCTTCCTCACCCGCTTCCGGCAGCATATCGGCATGGTGGAGAAGGTCACCGGCGCCTTGCTTGTTCTTGTGGGTGTCGGTTTTCTCAGCGGCTGGATGAGCACCCTGGCGTTCTGGATGCTGGAGACCTGGCCGGTCCTTGGCCAACTCGGCTAGTCGACACGCTCGCCGCTTCAGGCGCAGCAATGCTACATTTGCCTACCGATCACACGGGAGGTGGCAGATGTCTTACGTTCTCGCGTTGGTTTACATCCACACGGCGATCAGCCTTGTGGCACTGGTGCTTGGTTTCCCGGCGATTGCGCGCCTGTTCCGCCGGACGGTTTCACCCACCTGGACGCAGTGGTTCCTGATCACGGCAGTTGCGACAAGCGTGACGGGCTTCATGTTTCCCTTCGTGGCGCTGACGCCGGCGTTCGTCACAGGCATCATCGCGCTGACCATTCTTGGTGCGGTGCTGATCGCTCGCTATGTTTTTCACTGCGCCGGCGCCTGGCGCCCGATCTATGCCGTGGGCGTAGTGCTGAGCGTCTATCTTTTGGCCTTTGTCACCGTTGTTCAGGCTTTTCAGAAGCTTCCTGTTCTCAATGCCCTTGCACCCACGCAGACGGAGCCGCCCTTCGTGATCGCACAACTCGCTACTTTTCTGGTGTTTCTTGTTCTTAGCGTTCTCGCTGGTTTCCGCTTTACCGGTGTCGTAGCGGGCAAGCTTGCATGAGTGACATGACCTTCCGCTCGCTGGGCCGCTCCGGGCTCAAGGTCTCGCGTCTTGTCCTGGGAGCCATGATGTTCGGCGGCCGCACCGAGGAAGCCGAAGCCCATCGCATCATCGCCGATGCCCGAGACCGAGGCGTGAATTTCATCGACACCGCCGACAGCTATGCGCAAGGGCGCTCGGAGGAGGTGGTTGGGCGGGCGATCAAAGCAGAGCGGTTTGACTGGGTTCTCGCCACCAAACTGGGCAATCCTATCGGCACCAGTCCGCTGACGCGGGGGCTGTCGCGGCGCTGGATCTTTGAAGAGGTGGAACGCTCGCTGCGACGCCTCGACACCGAGACCATCGATATCCTCTACCTCCATAAGGAAGACCACAACACACCCTTGGAAGAGACGGTCAGGGCGCTCGCCGATCTCGTTCGAACAGGCAAGATCCGCTACTTCGGCGTGTCGAACCATCGCGGATGGCGGCTGGCGCGGATCGCGAGCCTTTGCGATCAGGCCGGGATCGACAGACCGGCGGCGTGCCAACTCCACTATCACGCTCTCAACCGGACCGCCGAAGTCGAACTGCTGCCTGCGGCCGCGGCGCTCGGCATTGGCACGGTGGCCTATAGCCCGCTCGCGCGCGGCGTCCTCACCGGCAAATATCCTCCCGATGTTGAAGCGCCGGAAGGCAGCCGTGCCGCCCGGGGCGACAAACGGATACTGGAAAGCGAGTTTCACCCCGAGAATCTCGCCGCTGCGGCACGTCTGAAGCAGCACGCGGAGGGCAGGGGCATCGATCTTGCGTCCTTTGCCGGAGCCTGGGTCTTAGCCAATCCGTTGATCAACGGCCTTATCGCCGGGCCGCGAACCTATGAGCAGTGGGTGTCCTACCTCACGGCCCTGAATGTGTCGCTGGACAGCCGTGATGAAGAGGCGGTCGACGCGCTGGTGGCTCCCGGCGCCACAGCTGTGCCGCAGTACACTGATCCCAGCTATCCTGTTGAAGGCCGGCCACGCCGCTGACCGCCAAAAGAAAGGCCCGCCGAAAACGACGGGCCTTCCTGTTCCGTTTGCGGGTGACGTCACATCTGGGCGTATTTGCCGCCCTTCCAGACATACCAGACGTATGGGGCTTCTGTAGGATCGCCCTTTTCATCGAACTTCAGATCGCCGATGACGGTCTTGAAGGTTTCGCTGTCGAGCTTCTCCACCACGGGTTCGAAGTCCGTCGTCTTGGCATCGGTCACGGCCTTCGCATAGGCCTGGATCGCGGCATAGGTGTAGAGTGTATAGCCTTCGGGATTGATCTTCTTTGCTTCAAACTTCTTCACCACGTCCGCCGCTTCCGGGAACTTCCGCGCGTCGGGCGCGAAGGTCATCATAGTGCCGTCGCTGAGGTCGCCGGTGATCTGGCCGAACTCGTCAGTGACGAGCGCGTCGCCCGAGACGATCTGGGCGTTAAGGCCCTGGTCGCGCATCTGGCGCAGGATCAGGCCGGCCTCGGTGTGATAACCGCCGATGTAGACGGCCTCGACGTTGGCGGCCTTCAGCTTGGAGACCAGCGCCGAATAGTCCTTTTCGCCGGCCGTATAGGCTTCATAAAGGGCTTCCTTCTCACCAGCGGCCTGAAGCGCCTTCTGGGTCTCGTCGGCAAGGCCCTTACCGTAAGCTGACTTGTCGTGAAGGATCGCGACCGGCTTGCCCTTGTATTTTTCGGCCAGGTATTGGCCTGCCACGACGCCTTGCTTGTCGTCGCGACCGCAGGTCCGATAGATGCCCGGTCCCGGCCGGTCGTCTGTGAAGGTCGGATTGGTCGACGCGGGAGAGATCTGGATGACGCCCTCTTCCTCGTAGACGGAGGACGCCGGAATGGAAGAGCCCGAGCAGAAATGGCCGGCGACGAAAGTCACGCCGTCGCTGGCGAGCTGGTTCGCTACAGTCACGGCCTGTTTCGGGTCGCACGCGTCGTCACCCACCTTGAGGATGACCTTCTCGCCATTGATGCCGCCGGCGGCGTTGAGTTCTTCGACAGCCAGTTCCGCGCCGTTCCTCATCTGCTCGCCAAATGTCGCATACTGGCCCGTCATCGGACCGGCCACGGCGATGGTGATGTCTGCGTAAGCCGGCGCGGCGAATGCCAATAGCGCGCCGACAGCCACACCTGTCATGAGTTTCTTGGTCATGCGATTGTCCTCTGCTTGGTTGCTTTAGGAGTCACATTGGGCGGTGGCCCCGCCATCTGGCCACCATTTCTGCGCTTTTCCGACGGTTTGTCACGTCAATTTGCGCGTGCTTGCCTTCAGGGTGAAGGCGTCCCACCGGCGGGTTTGCGCCGCCAGGTGAAAGGGGAGGTTTTTTCATAGAGCCAGCTATACTGCTGGGCGGTGCGCCTGGCTCTTGTGGCGCGATGGCCGAGCGCTGCGATCGCGATCAGGATCACAGTGTCGACGACATAATAGTGCAACGTCAGGAGTGAGCCGGAAAACAGCGCGAAATGGATGAAGCGCACGGCAGCGCCCAGCAGCAGCATCCAAAGTGCCGCGATCCAGAACGGCTGCCAGGAGCCTGCGATGGCACGCCCTGACATCCAGGCCGCGCTGCCGCCCAGGATGATGGTGATGAAGATGAATTCCGGCAGAGAGACTTCCCAGATCATGTTCATGCGGCGATCCCCCTCACTGCCGCCCACCTTCCAGATAGGCGGCTCTTATCTCTTCTTTCGCCAGCAGTTCGCGGCCGGTGCCCGACATCGTGATCACGCCGTTGACCATGACATAGCCGCGATGTGCCAGCTTCAGCGCGTGGTAGGCATTTTGCTCGACGAGGAACACCGTGAGACCCTCGTCCTTGTTTAGCTCACCGATGGCGCCGAAGATCTGCTTCACGATCAGCGGAGCAAGACCGAGCGAGGGTTCATCCAGCAGAAGCAGGCGAGGGCGGCTCATGAGGGCGCGCGCGATGGCGAGCATCTGCTGCTCGCCACCCGACAGCGTGCCGCCCCTCTGGCCCATGCGTTCCTTGAGGCGCGGAAACAGCGTGAACATGCGCTCCAGGTCCGAAGCGAAATGCTGCCCGCCTGTAACCGCCGCGCCCATCTGCAGGTTTTCATAGACCGTCATGCGCGGGAAGATGCGCCGCCCCTCCGGCGACTGCGCGATCTGCAGACGCGCGATCTCGTGCGTCTCCATGCGGGTGATGTCCTGCCCGCGGTAGAGAATCTGGCCTTCGCGCGCTTGCGGCTTGCCGAAGACGGTCATCATCAGTGTCGACTTGCCGGCACCGTTGGCGCCGATCAGCGCGACGATCTCGCCTTCGTTGACATCGAGATCCACGCCTTTGAGCGCGATGATGTTGCCGTAATAGGTCTTGACGCCACGTACGGCGAGAAGCGGCTCGCTCATTTCGACACCTCCGCTTCCACGTCGTCGATCTCCTCGTCATCGACACCGAGATAGGCGGCGATCACCTTGGGATCGTTGCGTACATAGTCCGGCGTGCCGTCGGAAATCTTCTTGCCGTAATCCAGCACGACGACGTGATCGGAAATTTCCATCACCACGCTCATGTCATGCTCGATGAGAAGCAGCGAGGTTCCATGTTCGCGCCGGATGAAGGTGAGGATGTCGTTCAGGTCGTGGGATTCGCGGGCGTTGAGGCCGGCCGCCGGTTCATCCAGGCAAAGGAGCACCGGATCGGAACACATGGCGCGGGCGATCTCCAGACGGCGCTGGTCGCCGTAGGGCAGGCCGGCAGCGGGCTCATCGGCACGATCCACAAGGTTGATGTGCTCGAGCCAGTAACGCGCCTTGTCGATCGCCTCGTTTTCCGCCTTTCGATAGCCAGGCAGGCCAAGAAGGCCGAAGATCGAGTAGCCGGACGCCTTCATCAGCGGCAGGTGCTGGGCAACCATGAGGTTTTCCAGCACCGTCATGCCGCCGAACAGCCGGATGTTCTGGAAGGTGCGGGCCACGTGGGCTTTGCCGGACACATCGTGATCCTGCATCCGCTCCAGGAGAAAGAGAGCATCGCTGCCGTTGCGGCTGAACTGCTCCGGGCTGTCCGTCAGGTCTTCAAGCCGATCGAAGGCTGCTGCCGAGCCATGCGCCAGAGCGATACGCCCTTCGGTGGGCTTGTAGAAGCCGGTGATGCAATTGAACACGGTGGTCTTGCCGGCGCCATTGGGACCGATCAGAGCCGTGATCTCACCGCGCGTGGCGGTGAACGACAGGGAATCCACCGCGGTGAGGCCACCGAAGCGCATCGTCAGATTATCAACGGTAAGGATGGTATCGGAGGACATGCTGGGGCTCATCCTCGTCCCTCGGCGACCATGTCGGCCGAAACGGTTTTCTTTTCCTTCAGGAACACGGTCGCGGTCCGTGAGGAGATCAGCCCACGTGGGCGCCAGATCATGATCAAGACCATGGCCAGACCGAAAACCAGCATGCGGTATTGCTCGAACTCCCGGAAATACTCGAAACCACCGACCATCACGAGAGCGGCGATCGCGATGCCGAGTTGGGAGCCCATGCCGCCCAGAACAACGATGGCCAGGATGTTGGCGGATTCAATGAAGCTGAAGCTCTCAGGAGAGATGAAGCCCTGCTTCGTGGCGAAGAATGAGCCCGCGAAACCCCCGAACATCGCGCCCAGGGCGAATGCCGTAAGCTTGGTTTTAACGATGGAAAGTCCGAGGGAGCGGCAGGCGATTTCATCCTCGCGCATGGCCTCCCAGGCGCGGCCAATCGGCAGGCGTCTCAGCCGGATCGTGGCGAAGTTGGTCAGGAAGGCCAGGACCAGGATCAGATAATAAAGGAAAATGAACTTCTGGGTGCTGCTGTAGTCCAGCCCGAAAAAATCGGCGAACCCATTGTTGCGCTTGAACTCCAAGCCAAAGAAGGTGGCATCGGGAATGCGGTTGATCCCGTTGGGCCCGCCGGTGAATTCGTACCAGTTCAGCAGCACGATGCGGATGATTTCGCCGAAGGCGAGGGTGACGATGGCGAGATAATCACCGCGCAGACGCAGCACGGGAAAGCCGAGAATGATGCCCCAGAAGGCGGCGAGGAGGCCGGCGAGCGGCAGGCAAATCCAGAACGCCCAAAGCTCAAGCCCGGGCGCGTAGTTGGGGATGACGACAGTGGCAATAAGCGCGAAGGAATAGGCGCCCACCGCATAAAAAGCGACATAACCGAGGTCGAGCAGGCCGGCGAGGCCAACGACGATATTCAGGCCCCAACCGAGCATGACGTAGGTCAGGACCAGGATTCCCAGGTCGATATAATAGCGGTCCAGGCCGGGGATGAGGGGCAGACCGATTGCCACGATGATCAGAACGGGCGCGAGCAATTTGGCGAGGGTCTCTCCGACTTTTGCCGTGGCCTCGCCTCGCGGGATGAGGTCGGTGACCTTGAAACCGTTGTCGCTCCAGAAGAAGGCGTTGAGAATGAGGCGGCCGAAGAAGACCACGGCCACGGCTACGAGCACGGGCCACCAATTTTCAACGATCGTGAGGCCGCTGTTGTCCTGCGCCGTGCGAAGACCCATCACGGGGGCAAAAAGCCCCAGCGTGATCAAGGCTGCGATGGCGGCATCCTTGAGGGCAGCAAGGCCGAAAGGCTGACGTGCGGGAGAGCTCATCACATCAGACCTTTTCAACTTCGGGACGGCCAAGGATGCCGGTCGGCAGGAAGATGAGCGCGATCGCCAGGATGGAGAAAGCGGCGACATCCTTGTATTCGCTGGAGAAGTAGCCCGCCCAGAAGGCTTCGATCAGCCCGATCAGGATGCCTCCGAGCATGGCGCCAGGCAGGGAGCCGATGCCGCCGAGAACGGCCGCGGTGAACGCTTTCACGCCGGCCACGAAGCCGATGTAGAAATCCAGGACGCCGTAATAGACGAGGTACATGCAACCGGCGACAGCGGCGAGCGCCGCGCCCATCACGAAGGTCAGTGAAATGACCCTGTTGGTGTCGATGCCGAGCAGGGCGGCCATCTTGAGGTCTTGCTCGCAGGCACGCTGCGCCCGTCCCAACGATGTCTTGGCGACAATCAGCGAGAAGACCGTCATCAGCACCACCGTCGTCACGATGATGATGATCTGGATGTTGGCGATGCGTGCGACGAATCCATCCGCGCTTTCCATCAGCGGTATGCCGCCGGTGACGATGGGCTGGATGGCCTTCACCCGCGCGCCCTGCACGATCTGGATGTAGTTCTGCAGCACGATGGACATGCCGATGGCCGAGATCAGCGGCGCGAGGCGGAAGGAGCCTCGCAGCGGCCGATAGGCCACGCGCTCCACGGTCCAGCCGTAGAGCGAGGTGATGATCATAGCGATCACCAGCACCAGCAGCAGCGCCAGCGGCACCGCGGTGATTCCAAGAGCCGTGATGAGGAGGAGGGCGATCAGAGACACGAAGGCGCCGACCATGAAGATATCGCCATGGGCGAAATTGATCATGCCGATGATGCCGTAGACCATCGTGTAGCCGATGGCGATGAGCCCGTAGATCGAGCCCAGCGTCAGCCCATTGATGAGCTGCTGGAGGAAATATTCCATTCCCTATATGCCCCCTCTGTTCCGTTACGGATCATGTCCGTTCGAAACTACTGGTTGCTTCCGAGGGCCTTTGTGACCCTTCCGTGCTTCAGTGTTAGCAAGCCGTTTCCGCCGCGACAATCACCCAAAGTGATACAATCATCAGTGTTGGCGATGGATGGACAAGACCTGCTCCGGTTTATCATAGGGCTCACTTGACCCTGATGTGGCTGGCGACGATCTTTGAAGGCGGGGCGAAAAGGTGCACGGCTCATGGACATCCTGAAACTTGCCGAACATTGGCGGCGCGCCGGCAATGACGTCGCCGTGGCCACGGTAATCGACACCTGGGGCTCGGCGCCGCGTCCTGTGGGAAGCCACTTCGTCATCAATGGCGATGGACGGTTTGAGGGTTCCGTCTCCGGGGGATGTGTCGAAGGCGAGGTCGTCACCGAGGCGCTCGACGTCATCAGGACCGGTCAGTCACGCGTGCTTGAGTTCGGTGTGGCCGACGAGACCGCCTGGCGTGTTGGCTTATCCTGCGGCGGCCGCATCCGCATCCTCGTCGAGCCTCTGGTCTGACATGCGGCTCGACATTCTTTCAGCACTCAACCGTGAGCGGGAAAAGCGCTCGGCCGTCGCTGTGGTGACCCCTCTCACCGGCGAGGGACAGCGACTGGTGCTGGCTGACGCGGTGACGGGCGATCCACTGGCGGAGGACCTCTCCAGAGCGTTCCGTGCAGGCCGCAGCAGAATCGTGGCGCATGAAGGCGGCGAATATTTCATCGACGTTCACGTGCCTTCGCCCAGGCTCGTCATCATCGGTGCGGTGCATATCGCACAGGCGCTGGCTGCCATGGGCGAGAGGCTTGGATATGACATCACCATCATCGATCCCCGAACAGCCTTTGCCTCGCCCGAGCGCTTTCCTACCGTCGTTCTGCGTGCGCAGTGGCCGGAGGATGCGCTGCCCGACATTGGGCTTGACCGCTTCACTGCCGTGGCGGCCTTGACGCATGATCCACGTATCGATGATCCGGCTTTGACGGCGGCGCTAACCGCCGGATGTTTCTATGTCGGCGCGCTCGGTTCCCGAAAGACCCATGCAAGGCGGCTTGAACGCCTTGCGGAACAAGGAATTCCGGCAGACATTCTTTCCAGGATCCGCGCTCCGATCGGCCTTGCCATCGGTGCCATCAGTCCGGAGGAAATCGCTGTGTCGATCCTTGCTGAGATCACCCAGGTTCTTCGCAAAGGCGAAGACCTTTGAAGTTCGGCCCTGTGCCCATCGAGGAAGCGGTTGGCTGTATCGCCGCCCATAGCGTGCGGCAGAATGGTGTGGTCCTGAAGAAGGGCGCCGTGGTGAGCGACGACCATGTCGCCGCCCTGCGCGCGGCCGGCGAAACGGAACTCGTTGTCGCGCGGCTGGAGGCGAGTGAAATCATGGAGGATGAGGCCGCCCAACGGATCGCACGGGCGGTCGGCGGGGAGGGCACCGTGACGGAGCGGCCGTTCACAGGTCGTTGCAATTTGTTCGCGGCGCATGATGGCCTCCTGCTTGTGGAGCGCGCCTCCATCGACGCAATCAATGAAATCGACGAGGCGGTGACGCTCGCCACTCTGCCTCCATTCCGGCTGGTGTCGGCTGGCGATATGGTTGCAACGGTAAAGATCATCCCCTTCGCCGTTGCAGAGGATGTGGTTCGTTCGGCCGAGACGGCGGCTCTTCGTTCCTCACCCGTTCTCAGAATCGCGCCGTGGCGGGTGGGCCGGGTCGGCGTCATCTCGACCATCACGCCCGGCTTGCAGGCGAAGGTGATCGAAAAGACGCTGCGGGTGTTTGAGAGGCGCCTCGCGCCTGTCGGCGCGGCTGTCCATGAGGAATTGCGCCTGCCCCATGATGCGGTGGTCGTGGGGGATGCGCTGTCCGCCATGGTTTCGCGCAATGATCTCGTCGTCATATTCGGAGGCTCGGCCATTACCGATCGCCGAGACGTCATCCCGTCGGCCATCGAGAAGGCGGGCGGGTTTGTCTCCCACCTCGGCATGCCTGTCGATCCGGGAAATCTCTTGGCGCTTGGTGCGATTGGCGACGTTTCGGTGATCGGCGCCCCAGGCTGCGCCCGAAGCCCGAAGGAAAATGGCTTCGACTGGGTGCTTTATCGTCTGTTGGCCGGTGTTCCGGTCAAGCCCCGAGACATCACGCAGATGGGCGTTGGCGGACTTTTGGTGGAGACAACCATGCGCCCCCAGCCGCGGCTGGGAGAGACCGTCCGCGTTCCGCAGATCGCAGCCCTTGTGCTTGCCGCGGGAAGAGGTTCACGCATGGGTGGCGACCACTTGAGCAAGATGGTGGCCAGGATCGACGGCCATCCGATGATCCGCTTAGCCGTCGAGAGTGCTATTTCGTCCCGAGCATCCCCCGTGATCGTCGTCACCGGCCACAAGGCCGACCTCGTGAGGGAGGCGCTTGCAGGCCTGGACGTCAGGTTCGTGCACAACGCCGATTTTGCGGAAGGCCTTTCGTCTTCGCTTCGCTCCGGTATTGCCGCTGTGCCGGCTCACTGCGATGGCGCCATCGTGATGTTGGGCGACATGCCGCGCGTGTCGCCGCGGCTGATCAATCAGCTGGTGGAGGCCTATCAGCCGCAAGACGGCATCGAAGCGGTCGTCCCCGTACGTGACGCTCGGCGTGGCAATCCCGTGCTATTCGCACGCAGTTTGTTCGACGAACTCAAAGCGCTCTCCGGCGACGTCGGCGGCCGGGGCGTTCTGGGACGGCACGGTGACGCGGTGGCCGAACTCGAAACCGAGGATGACGCCATTTTCTTGGATGTCGATACTCAAGCCGCTCTTTCGTCCTTGACCGAGCTGTAAGCACTCCCCCGATATTGCTGCTAATATTTTGATTTTTATCTGTTATTTACGTCTGTGCGTTGCACTCGATGCAGGGACGGTCAAACTCCAGAAGCGGCTCGCAAGTGATGGAGGCGTTGACATGGCATCACGTGATTTCGAACAACAGCTTCAAGGCTACGGCCTGACCACGGCGGAAATCGTCTACCGCCTGCCGGATCATCCGGCTCTTCTGCAGACCTACATCTGGCAAGACTACGATCTTGCGCCGAAATTTCCTGTGCTCATCAAGTTCCTGGACTGGTGGCGCCTTCGCCTGGAAGGCCCCTTGCATATGGTCAGGGTATCCCATTCAGGACTGATCGCGCCCGCCGAACTGCGGACGGTTGGCCGCCAGTTCCACCTGCACTGACCAGAGCGAATCAAGCTCCGATTCCTTCGTCATGTACCTTCACGGGCGGTGGAACCGATGTGTCACATCGGTTGTTCATCCCCCAGACATGGAGGATTACAGACATGAAGGGCATCCTGCTCTGGCTGATCGGCATTCCTATTCCCATTATCATACTGATTTATTTGCTGTTCTGAGGAACGCACGGCGCGAGGAGAGCGTGAACCTGATCGAGAACGATCAGCATGTGGGGAGAGAAACATGAATGTTGCCGAGGCCGCCAAATCTGCCGGACTGACGCCGAAAGCGGTTCGCTTCTATGAATCGGAGGGGCTTGTTCGTCCGCCTCGTGCCGCCAACGGCTACAGGGTTTATGACGAAGGTGACATCAACCGCCTGCGCTTCCTGAGCCGCGCCCGCTCACTGGGCTTCTCACTGGAAGAATGCCGGAAGCTTCTCGATCTCTATGACGATAAGGAGCGCAGCAGCGACGAGGTCAGAACCCTCACCGAAATACGCATGGAGGAAATCGACCGCAGGATCCATGAACTTCGGGAAATCCGCAAAGCCTTGATGCGCCTTGCCAGCTGCCAGGGCGACGATCGGCCGGACTGCCCAATCCTTGATGAGGCGGCCAGTCCGATCGCGGCCAAGGCTTGATCGAGACCCTGTAGCGGCTCCTTTGCCGCGGCCCTTAGTTCACGCGGTATGGTGGCTTTGGAATGGCCATATGAGCTGCCCGCAAAGCCGCCGACCACCTTTCCCTGAGATCATGGAAGTAAGGCTCGCCGGGATCGATCCGATATTTGATATCGGGCACGATGCTGCCGCGTCTGAGGAAGAGAATATCCAGCGGCATTCCCACGCTCAGATTGGATCGCATGGTCGAATCCATGGAGATCAGCGCGATTTTCAGGGCGTCGAGCGGGTCGGTGTCAAAATTCATGGCACGGTCGAGTATCGGCTTGCCGTATTTGTGTTCGCCGATCTGAAAGAAGATCGTTTCCTGGGCAACCTCGATGAAATTGCCGGCGGAATAGATCTGAAACAGCCGCATGGGCCCGTTTCCGACCTGGCCACCCAACATCATCTGCACGTCGAAAAAGGCGCCTTGTTCTTCAAGGCCTGGGCCGTCGACACGCCACACTTCACGCACCGCACGGCCGATCAATTGGGCCACTTTGAAGAGAGACGACTGATTATAGATCGTTTCGCTCCTGCCGGACGCAGGATCCTCCAGACCGTCGACAATCAGGGTCAGAACGGACTGGGTGATGGACAGATTGCCCGAGGCTGCCAGTGAGATGAAACGATCCGGGCCCTGGAAGTGGTGAAGCTTGCGAAAGGTCGCGATATTGTCGACACCGGCATTGGTGCGGGTATCCGCAACCATGACGAGGCCGTCACGCACAAGAATTCCGACGCAATACGTCATGCTCTTCCCCACGACTTCGTGGCTACTTAACGCGGGTGGGGACGTAGGACAACGCGGACCTAAGCTTGCACCTTTAGAAAGACGTTGAGAACTTCCTCACCGCCGCCATAGCGCGTGCCGCGGATTGGAGCTGCCCCCAGGTAGTCCAGCGCCATGGCGACGCGGGCATGGGCATCGGTGACGGAAATGCCGTTGGCGGGATCGAAACCGACCCAGCCGAGCCCTGTAACATAGGCCTCGACCCAGGCATGGCCAGCTTCCTGATCCACAACGCCATCGATCCGCCGGAAGTAGCCGGAGACGTAGCGAGCGGGAATGCCGATGCTGCGTGCTGCTGCGATGAAGACATGGCTCAGATCCTGGCAAACGCCGCGCCGCATGGCGAAAGCCTCCGCGGCTGTCGTCGTCGTATCCGTCGGGCGGGCATCGAAGATCATGCCGCGATGAACGCCGGCGAGCAGCACGTGAAGCTGGTTCAGCCTGTCGCCGCGAGCCTCTTCCGTGATTTCCTTCGCGAAGGAGGTGATTGCGGAATCCGCCTTGGTGAGCGGGGTTTCCCGCAGGTAAAGCTCTGGTGCGAACTTCTCCGAGGTCCCTGTCACCATGCCGTTGGCGTCATGTGTTTGCACTTCGCCCTCGGCGAGCATCGTCAGGCTTTCTCCACCCTCGGCCGTGAACGTATGCGTGATGTTGCCAAAAGCATCTTCAGACTGTGACAGCCTGACCGGCCGATCCACTTCCACACGCCAGCTGGTGATGTACTGACCGTCATGATCACGCGGCGTCAGACGGAGGATTTGCGTCACACGCGTCGGAGAGGCGCTGTACTGATAGCGGGTTTCGTGGCGGATCGAGATGCGCATCAGGTCAGATATTGTTCTGAAATGGCCGCACCAAGGCGATTGTTGGTGCCGATGAAGTCCACGATGAACTCATGCAGTCCGCTTTGAAAGATGTCGTCGATCTTGGCGTTGCCAAGCTTGGCGCGCATGGATCGGGCGAGCTTCTGCGATGGGCCTTGCATGCCATAGGCGCGGGCGAGGTTATCAAGATAGAGCCCAACATTGCCGTAGCACGCCGCCAGCGAGCGAGGCATTTGGGCGTTGAGGATCAGAAGATCGGCGACCAGCCATGGCTTCAGGCTATCGCGATAGACCCAATGGTAGCTCGTCATGGCGGAGACCGCGCGCAGCACCGCCGACCATTGATAATAGTCGAGGCCGCCGCCGACGCGTTCGATTTCCGGAAGCAGGACATGATATTTCACGTCCAGGATGCGGGCGGTGTTGTCGGCGCGTTCGAGAAAGACACCCAGCCGCGAGAACCAGTAGATGTCGTTGCGCAGCATGGTCCGGTAGGCCGAGCCATCGACCCGCAGGGACATGGACTTCACCCAGCCAAGGAAGCGGCCAAGTTCCTCTCCCTTGAGGATGCCACGGCTGTCGAGGTCCTTGAGCTCCAGCCAGGCGCCGTTGAGCGCGTCCCACATCTCACCGGTGAGTGCGGTGCGGACGGCGCGCCCGTTGGAGCGTGCGAGGCGGAAACAATTGCGGATCGAGGAGGGATTCTGGTCGGAAAAGACCAGGTAGTCGATCACGGTTTCCTGAGTGGCTTCCTCGTGAACGGTGTAGAAGCTGGCGGTGCAGCCGGCCGTTGCCACGGCGCTCTCCCATTCGTTTGTACTGCCGCCATAATCCACGGGGAGGGCGGAAAGGCGCTGGGTCGCCTCGAGGATACGGGCGAGCGATTCCGCGCGTTCCACGTAGCGGGACATCCAGTAGAGATTGTCGGCGGTGCGGCTCAGCA
This sequence comes from Agaricicola taiwanensis, assembly GCF_014635245.1. Lineage (GTDB taxonomy): Bacteria > Pseudomonadota > Alphaproteobacteria > Rhizobiales > Methylopilaceae > Agaricicola > Agaricicola taiwanensis. The sequence goes on from NZ_BMCP01000002.1 coordinate 456,668, forward strand.
TGCTCGTGTCCCTGCCATCATACGTCCATGACCCAGGTGTCCTTGGTGCCGCCACCCTGGCTGGAGTTCACCACCAGCGAACCATCCTTCAAGGCAACACGCGTCAGGCCTCCGGGAATGATACGCACGCCGTCCGCGCCGCAGAGCACAAAGGGGCGAAGGTCGACGTGGCGAGGGGCGATGCCGCTCTCGACAAAGGTGGGACAGGTGGACAGTGCCAGCGTCGGCTGGGCGATGAAACCTTCCGGATCCTGCTGCAACTTCTTTCGAAAGGTCTCGAGCTCCTGCTTCGACGCGTGAGGTCCCACAAGCATCCCATAGCCACCCGAGCCATGGACCTCCTTCACCACCAGTTCGGGCAGGTGGTCCAGAACATAGGACAGGGCCTCCGGCTCACGGCAGCGCCAGGTCGGCACGTTCTTCAGGATCGGTTCCTCGCCGAGATAAAAGCGCAGGATGTCAGGCATGTAGCTGTAGATCGCCTTGTCGTCGGCCACGCCTGTGCCCACGGCATTCGCCAGCGTCACATTGCCGGCATGATAGGCTGACATCAGGCCAGGGACACCGATCGTAGAGTCAGGGCGGAAGACGAGCGGATCGAGAAACTCATCGTCGATGCGCCGGTAAATGACGTCGACGCGTTGCGGCCCTTTGGTCGTCCGCATGTAGACAACCTCGTCCTTGACGAAGAGATCGGATCCCTCCACGAGTTCGATGCCGAGCTTGTCCGCCAGGAAAGAGTGTTCGTAGTAGGCGGAATTGAACTGGCCGGGCGTCATCAGAACGACGGTCGGATCGGAAGACGCACTGTTGGGGGCGATGGAGGTGAGTGTGGCGAGGAGCTCGTCCGTGTAATTCTCAACCGGCGCCACGCGGTTCTGCCCGAAAAGCTCGGGGAAGAGCCGGATCATGACCTCGCGGTTCTCCATCATGTAGGAAACGCCGGATGGCGTGCGGGCATTGTCCTCCAGAACGTAGAAGGTATCGGCATCCACCCGAACGACGTCGATGCCGGCGATCTGAACGTAAAGATCATGCGGCACCGACTTTCCCGCCATTTCCGGACGGAACGCGGGGTTCAGATAGATCAGATCCGGCGGCACGATCCCCGCTTTGAGGATCTCCTGCCTGCCGTAGATGTCTTTCAGGAACGCGTTGAGGGCCTTGACGCGCTGCTCCAGCCCCTGCGTCAGGCCGCGCCACTCCTTGGTCGTCATGATCCGGGGAATGATGTCGAAGGGTATGATCCTCTCCTGCGCTTCCTTTTCGCCATAGACGGCGAAGGTCACGCCGATGCGGCGGAACAGGAGTTCAGCTTCCTGACGGCGGTAGGTGAGAAGATCGGGAGGGGCGGTGCGCAGCCATTCGGCGAGAGGGGCATAGGCGGGACGGATCGAGCCGTCCGCATTGGTCATTTCATCAAATGCCGCCATTGCCACCCCTTTGATTGATGATGATCCATGCTAGCGGGCATTGCCTGAAAGAGGAAAGAGCCTCAACGCATCTTTTCTTGCAGGGAAAGAATGCACCTCATGAATTAGATCAGGCCGAGGCTGCGGAAGCTGGCATGACCTTCCCGGCTGACGATGATGTGGTCGTGCAGGACGATGCCAAGCGGCTTGGCCACATCCTGGATTGTTCGTGTCATCTCGACATCGGCAGAGCTGGGGCTGACGTCGCCGGAAGGATGATTATGCACGAGCACAAGCGCGGAGGCGGAAAGCTCCAGCGCGCGCTTGATCACTTCGCGAGGGTAGACCGGCGTGTGATCAATGGTGCCGCGGCCCTGCACCTCATCGGCCAGCACGCCGTTTTTCTTGTCGAGGAAGATGATGCGGAACTCCTCCCGATCGGCGAAGGCCATGGCCGAGCGCACGTAGTCGATGACGGCTGACCACGACGAGAGCACCATCCGCTTTTCCACCGCACCCCGAAGGACACGACGGCCCGCCGCCTCTACGATCTTGAGCTCGGTGATGACGGCCTCCTTGATGCCGCCGATCTCCATGAGCCTTTCGGGAGGCGCCGCGAGTACTTCCGCAAAGGAGCCGAAGCGGGCCAGAAGCTGCTTTGCGAGAGGTTTCACGTCGCGCCGCGGGATGGCGCGAAAGAGAATCAGTTCCAGAAGTTCGTAATCGGGCAAACCGTCCGCATTGCTGCGAAAACGGGCGCGCAGCCGATCGCGATGACCGTGGTAATGCGGTTCCTCGTGCCGGTCCGCCGATGCCGCGGACGATTTGGGCATCAGGCGGCCTGGCTGAAGCGGGGCAGGTGAAGCCCGCGCGGAGATGTGGTGAAGATCTCCGCTCCCGTCTCGGTGACGCCGACCGCATGCTCAAACTGCGCGGAGAGCGAGCGATCGCGGGTGACAGCGGTCCAGCCATCCGACAGGATCTTGAGATGCGGGCGCCCCAGATTGATCATGGGTTCGATGGTGAAGATCATGCCCGGCTTCAGCACCGCGCCTTCTCCGGGCCGCCCGTAGTGCAGGATGTTCGGCTCATCGTGAAAGAGGCGCCCGACCCCATGGCCGCAGAAATCGCGGACGACCGAGCAGCGCTCAGCTTCGGCATAGGTCTGGATGGCGTGACCGATGTCGCCCGTGGTGGCGCCAGGACGGACTGCCTTGATGCCGAGCATCATGGCTTCATAGGTGACTTCGACAAGCCGCTCGGCGCGGCGGGGCAGCGTGCCGACGGCATAGGTGCGGCTGGAATCGCCGTACCAGCCATCGAGGATCAGGGTGACGTCGACATTGATGATATCGCCTTCACGCAGCGGCTTGTCATTGGGAATGCCATGGCAGACCACGTGATTGATCGAGGTACAGGTCGAATGCCTGTAGCCGCGGTACATAAGCGTGGCTGGAATGGCGCCGCGGTCGCGGGCAAAGGCGAAGACAAGGCGATCGATGGCTTCCGTGGTCACGCCCGGTTTCACGAAATCGTCAACCAGGTCGAGCGCTTCCGCCGTCAGTTGGCCGGCTCTGCGCATCCCCTCGAAGCCTTCCGGACCGTAGAGTTTGATCTGGCCGGTCGTCTTGCGCTTGGGGGCCGTGTCGGCGTCAACATAGAGGGTCATGGCACATCGTCTTTCTCACGCTCGAGGCTAATGTATGCCACGCGGCAGCGTGAACAAGGAAGACATCTGTTCGGCATGCGCGGCCTTGGCCCAGCCACCGGCGGGTGCTATCTCGCCCCATCGCATGACAAGCTGGATTGACCGATGACCATGACAAGCGAATCGCCGCCGTTCGGAGCACGTGCGCCCAAAGCTGGCTTGCAGCGTGTGATCGGCTGGACGAGAGCCATGCCGGATAGCTGGCTTGGCCGCCGCATCGCCTTCCTTCTGCGTCACTTCGCGTTGAAACGTCTCGATGCTCCGGTAGATGTGGAAAGTTTCGGCGCCCGGTTCCGGCTCTATCCCTTCGACAATGTCTGCGAGAAGCGCATCCTCTTCACGCCGCAGTATTTCGATGCGGACGAGCGCCGTCTGATCGCCGGTCACATCCAGGCGAGCGGCGCGCCCTATGTGTTCGTCGACATTGGTGCCAACATCGGCGGTTATTCCCTCTTTGTCGCCAATGCGGCGCGCGGCGGTGCCAAGGTGTTTGCCATCGAGCCGCAGCCGGAGATTTTCGATCGACTGATCGAGAACATCCGGCAGAACCCGGGCAGCGGCGTGAAGGCCGTTGCCTGTGCGATTGCCGATCAGGATGGCGAAGCGATCCTGTTCGTCGACAACCACAACCGTGGCGAGACCGGACTTAAGTTCGTGCGGCCCGATCAGCAGAGCGACGGCGTTGTGGTGGTGCCGGCGAAAACGCTGCTGGCCTTCGCCCAGGAAGAGGGGCTGTCGCAAATCGATGCCTTGAAAATCGATGTGGAAGGCGCGGAAGACATCATCCTCGCCCCCTTCTTTCAGGAGGCGCCGGAAAGCCTCTGGCCCCGGATGCTGATTGTTGAAAGTGCGCGTGAGCGCTGGCAGCTCGATCTGATGAGGCTGCTGCACGAAAAGGGCTATCGTGTCCTCACCGAGACACGCCTCAATTTCGTCCTTGAGCGATCCATCGAAACGGCATCTTGAAACATATGTTTCGTGGCCTTTTTGACACTTGCGTGCCACGCGGGAAAGGAGCATAGGTTCGCCGCGTTCGCCCCCTGTTTCAACTGGTTCATTGGAGCCGCGTTAAAATGGCATTCCTTGCAGACACGCTGAAGCGCGTGAAGCCGTCCGCAACCATCGCCGTCACCCAGAAGGCTCGCGACCTGAAGGCCCAAGGCCGCGATATCATCAGCCTCGGCGCCGGCGAGCCGGATTTCGACACTCCTGAGAACATCAAGCAGGCGGCAATCGAGGCCATCAAGCGCGGCGAGACCAAATATCCGCCCGTATCCGGCATTCAGCCGCTGCGCGAGGCTATCGCCCGCAAGTTCAAGCGGGAAAACGGCTTGGACTACACGCCGGCGCAGACGATCGTCGCGACGGGTGGAAAGCAGATTCTTTACAACGCCTTCCTGGCAACTCTTAATCCAGGTGATGAGGTCATTGTTCCGGCGCCCTACTGGGTAAGCTATCCTGAGATGGTGGCTCTCAACGGCGGCACGCCAGTTTTCGCCAAGGCCACCATCGAGAACAACTTCAAGCTTACGCCTGAGGCTCTGGAAGCAGCCATCACGCCGAGGACGAAGTGGTTCCTCTTCAATTCGCCGTCCAACCCGTCCGGCGCCGCTTATACGTGGGATGAGTTGAAGAAGCTGACCGATGTGCTGGTGCGGCATCCGCATGTGTGGGTGCTCACCGACGACATGTACGAGCACCTTCTCTATGGCGACGTGAAGTTCGCCACGCCCGCGCAGGTGGAGCCCCGGCTTTATGAGCGTACGCTGACCATGAACGGCGTCTCCAAGGCCTATGCCATGACCGGCTGGCGCATCGGTTATGCCGCCGGGCCGATCGAGCTCATCAAGGCCATGGATATGGTGCAGGGGCAGCAGACCTCCGGCGCGTCCACCATTGCTCAATGGGCATCGGTGGAGGCGCTTGACGGCCCGCAGGACTTCCTGGAAGAGCGTCGCCAGATCTTCGAACGGCGCCGTGACCTGATCGTGTCCATGCTGAACCAGGCGCACGGCGTGCAGTGCCCGACCCCGGAGGGCGCCTTCTACGTCTATCCGTCCTGCGCAAAGCTGATCGGGGCGACCGCGCCGTCGGGCAAGAAGATCGAGACCGACGAGGATTTCGTCGGCGAGCTTCTGCAGGAGGAGGGCGTTGCCGTCGTTCACGGCTCCGCCTTTGGTCTTGGCCCCAACTTCCGCATTTCCTATGCCGCCTCTACAGAGGCGCTGGAGGAGGCGGGACAGCGCATTCAGCGGTTCTGCGCCAATCTGCGCTGATAGATACCTTCGTTGAGACGACCATGCCCGGCTTCACGCCGGGCATGTCTGTTTTTAGCCTCAGCCGGGGCCTTTTGGCGGCATGAGGAACATCCGCTTTGACCTGAACGTTCTCGTGCACAGTCACAAGAGGTTACAGTCAGAGAGGATTCGCCATGAAAACCACCGCAATTACCGCAGCCACGATGACGGGCCTTGCCTTCATCGCCACGCCGGCTGCCGCGCAGGAGACGCGCGTTGAAGTGGGCGTGCTGAACTGCAGCGTCGAAGGCGGCATCGGCCTCATCCTGGGTTCGCAGAAGTCCACGGAGTGCCGTTTCCAGACCGCGGACGGCAAGGTCACCGAGATCTACACCGGCAAGGTCACGAAGGTCGGCATCGACATCGGCGTGACGGGAGAGTCCCAGATCGTCTGGGCCGTGTTCGCGCCATCGAACGCCCTCCAGCCGGGATCGCTGGAAGGCAACTACGTCGGCGCCTCGGTCCAGGCAACGGCCGGCGTCGGGGTCGGCGCCAACGCATTGGTCGGCGGGTCGGGCAACACCATCGCCCTCCAGCCCATCAGCACGCAAACCCAGACGGGCTTGAACGTCGCCGCCGGCATTGGCGGGATCTCACTTAATTCTCCCGTGACGCCCTGAGGCGATACCTCCAGCGCAAAAAAAAGCCGGGCTAAAAAGCCCGGCTAAAGTCTCGAGCCGCACACCAGAGGGGACCAGTGCTGGCTCTTATCCAGAGGAACAGTTGGCTGCAGAACCGGCCTAAAGCAACAGCTCAGCAATCAAATGCCTGGTTTAAATGCCTGAGTTGTAGGCGATTTACCATTGCTGAATATGCATGGCAGCCATGCTTTGCCGCTTATTTCAGCTTCGGCCGCCTATTCTGCAATCAGAACGACCATCTTTGCGCCTTACTTAGCAGAAAGTCGCGAAATACCTGGATGCGTGCCACATTTCTGAGCTCTTCGGGATAAACGAAGTAGCATTCCAGTGCAGGCATGTCCGCGTCTGCCAGAACCCGCACCAGATTGCTCTCATTGTCGACCATGTAATCGGGCAGCACGGCCAGTCCGACACCGCCCGCAATCGCGCGCTTGATGCCGATGAGGCTGTTGATCAAGAGCGTCGGCTGACGCGGCGCCGCGCCGCTGCGGCCGAGGCTGAGAAGATAGTTGAGGTTGAACAGGAACGAAGGGATGTCGCCGCCGAATGCGAGGATCCGGTGGTTGTCGAGATCATCGGTCGTCTTTGGCGTGCCGTGACGTTTAAGGTAGTCCGGCGAGGCGTAGACGTGGAAGTGGACGGTGAACAGCTTCTTCTGGATGAGGTCCGGCTGCGTCGGCTGGCGCATACGGATTGCCACGTCCGCCTCGCGCATGGAAAGGTCCAACTCATCGTCGGACAGCAGCATCTGGACGCGAATGTCCGGGTAAAGGTCAAAGAACTCGGCCAGCCTTGCGGTGAGCCAGAAGGTGCCTATGCCGACGGTAGAGGTGATCTTGAGTTCGCCGTAGGGACGCTCGCGGGAGTCTGTCAGCTTTGCGCGTGTCGATTCCAGCTTGGCGAAGACCTCCTGCGTGGTGCGGAAAAGCAGTTCGCCGGGCTCGGTCAGGATCAATCCGCGCGCGTGGCGGTGGAACAGCGGCGCGTTCAGCTCATGCTCCAGCGCTGACACTTGCCGGCTTACGGCCGATTGTGACAGGCCCAGCTTTTCGCCAGAATGCGTGAAACTGCCAGCTTCGGCGGCGGCGTGGAAGACCCTCAGTTTGTCCCAGTCGAGCGACATCTGTTTATTCTGCGGCCTCCCGGCGCGCCTCCTCTGCATGCAGGTAACGTTCAGCGTCGAGGGCTGCCATGCAGCCCATGCCGGCGGCCGTGACTGCCTGGCGGTAGATATCGTCCGCGACGTCGCCAGCGGCGAAGACGCCAGGGATATTTGTGGTGGTCGTGCCGGGCTGCACCTTCAGATAGCCGCCGCTGGTCAGTTCCAGTTGATCCTTGAAGATCTCGGTTGCCGGCGCATGCCCGATGGCGACGAAGACGCCATCAAAGGCGCGCTCGGTGACCTCGCCGCTCTTGACGTTGCGCAACCGCACGGCGTCCACCTTCAGCGGCGTGCCGCCGCCGAGAATATCTTCCACCACCGTATCCCAGACCACATCCACCTTCGGATGCTGGAAAAGCCGATCCTGAAGGATACGTTCGGCCCGGAAGCTGTCGCGGCGGTGGATCACCGTGACGGTTTCGGCGAAGTTGGTGAGGAACAGCGCTTCCTCCACGGCGGTGTTGCCGCCGCCGATCACCGCCACCTTCTTGCCGCGGAAGAAGAAGCCGTCGCAGGTCGCGCAGGCAGAGACGCCGAAGCCCTTCAGGGTCTCTTCACCGGGGAGGCCAAGCCAGCGCGCCTGGGCGCCCGTGGCGATAACCAGCGCGTCCGCTGTCCAGATCTCGCCGCTGTCGCAGGTCAGCACGAAGGGCCGCACCGTCAGGTCAACCTTCGCGACCTGGTCGGAAACCATGCGTGTGCCGAACCGCTCGGCCTGCTTGCGCATCTCTTCCATGAGCCAGGGGCCCTGAATGGCGTCGGAGAAGCCAGGGTAATTCTCAACATCGGTGGTGATGGTCAGCTGCCCGCCCGGCTGATAGCCGGCGATCATCACGGGCTGCAGCATGGCACGGGCGGCATAGACGGCGGCGGTGTAGCCGGCGGGGCCGGAGCCAAGAATGATCAGGCGTGCGTGCTGGCTCATTGGTTATCTCGTCTTTCCACTAGGTCGTTCGGTCTTAAATCATCATGCCGCGTGCCGCGAGCCTCTTGCGTACAGCATCGGCGATCACAGGGGTTGAATCCACCGGTGAATAGGAAAAGGGTTCAGGCTTTCCCTCCAGTCTTCTTAAGACGCCCATCTCGCGGAGGCGTGCGAGGAGGCGCGTGATCTTGCTGTGGCCGCCGCCGGGCTCGAAGACATAGATGCCCGTCCCCGTGGCCGCAGCCTCGCCGATCATATTGGTGGAATCGGCCGTCGCGACAATGATATCCGCGAGGGCGAGCATGGAGGTGTAAGGATTTTCACCGTTCCCGTGCCAGGCAAAGCCCCCCGTTCGCAGGGCCAGGGTGAAGACGCGCTCGCGGAGCGTGGCGGGGGTGCGGCGTGAAGCTGTCACCATCAACGAGTAGCCGCGAACCGTCAGTTCCGTCAGATGCTCCGTCAGCCGATCGATGTCGCTCGCCGTGAAACTGTGATGCCGGCTGTTTCCGCCCAGGAGGACGGCAACGCGTGGAGCGGTGATCGCCGCCAGGGGCTGAGGCGGATTTCTCCTCGCATCCGCAAGCCGTTCCGGAGAGATCCTGTGCGGGCTGGTCGGTGTCACCACGACGTTGGCGCCACGGAGCGGATCATGTTCCGGCACCCATAGGAGGTCCGCGGTTCCGGCTCCGGTGCGCGGATCGCGGAGCATGACGGTGAAGGTTCTCCCGCCCGATGCCTTCCGCACATAACGAAGATAGGCGACGCTGCGGCGGCCTGCTGCGATCAGGAGATCAGGGAAGGGAGCCGCGATGGGGCTCTTCGGATTATCCGGATGGTCTCGCGGATCGATCGGGCCCCAGGGCATGAGCCAGACCCAGGGTGCGCGGGGTGCCACCCGGTGAAGGCTGGGGTCGAGCCGAAGCTGCTCTGCAAGCCCGAGACAGGGCGCCTCGTCTCCGGCCTTTCCATCGGTGACGATCCAAGCCGTGAGTGAGGGTGTGGTCATGTCCTGCTGATCGTCATCGGGGAATCGGCCGCCTGCTTGAAGGTGATGATGTATGTTTTTTGCCAGAAAGACCCGCAGGATCGGCAAAAAATCCCTGTGTGCCCTGCAGGAAAGGTATGGTTCGGCAAGGGAATCTCGTACAGGCCGGGCATGCGCGATCAGTTGGACGACATCGACTGGAAGATAATCCGTGAACTGCAGGCCGATGGTCGCATGACCAATGTCGAGGTGGCGCGGCGGGTTGGTATCTCCGCCCCGCCTTGCCTGCGGCGCATCAGAGCGCTGGAGGAGGCGGGTTATATCCGCGGCTACCGCGCCATGCTCGATGCCGCGCGGCTCGGCTTTCCTGTGGAGGCCTTCGCCTTCGTTCAACTGGTCGGCAATGCCGATGCGGATCTCGCGGCCTTTCAGAAGGCGATAGAGAACCACACCAATGTGCGCGAGGCCTGGATGCTTTCAGGCGAAGTCGACTTCATGCTGAAGTGCGTGGCCCGGGACCTGAAGTCGTTTCAGGCCTTCGTACTGGAGCTGACGGCCGCGCCCAACGTGAAGACGGTGAAGACCGCCCTCACGCTGGGGCAAACAAAGGGTGAGGCCGCTGTTCCCTTCTAGTGGGTCAGCCGAATCGAACGTCCAGGATCTCGTAGCTCTTGCCGCCGCCCGGGGTTGAGACCTCGACCTGATCGCCGGTTTTCTTGCCGACGAGCGCGCGGGCGATCGGAGAGGAGATGGAAACCTTGCCCGACTTCACATCCGCCTCGGCGTCACCCACGATCTGATAGGTGCGTTCCTCATCGGTATCTTCGTCCACAAGCTTCACGGTCGCGCCGAAGGTGATGGTATCGCCCTTCAGTTTCGTCAGGTCGATGACCTCGGCCAGCGCCAGCATGCCTTCCAACTCGGCGATGCGGCCTTCGTTGTGGCTCTGGGCCTCCTTGGCCGCGTGATATTCAGCATTTTCCGACAGGTCGCCGTGCGAGCGCGCCTCGGCAATGGCCGCGATGATGCGCGGGCGTTCTTCCGATTGCCGCCTTTTCAGTTCCTCCTCGAGCGCGGCATGCCCATTGGGAGTCATCGGGATTTTATCCATGATCCATCTCTCAACACACAAAATCCCACCTGTCCCGGACCCACCCGGGCCGGGACCTATGGGACAGAAACAGGCAGCGCGTCAGCCTGAAACGAGGCTTCCGGCGTCGTCAGCTGCGTCCGGGGAAATAGGACTGCAAGGCACGCACTTCCAGATCACCGGAGAGATAGGCCTTGATTCCTTCCGCCGCAGCGATTGCTCCCGATAGCGTGGTGTAATAGGGGACTTTGTGCAAGAGGGCGGATCGCCGAAGCGAGCGGGAATCTGCCAGTGCCTGGGCCCCTTCCGTGGTGTTGAACACCAGCTGGATCTCGCCGTTCTTGATGGCGTCCACGATGTGAGGTCGGCCTTCCAAAACCTTGTTGATCTTGGCGGCCTCCAAGCCCTGGGCGGCCAGATAGCGCTGGGTGCCTGATGTGGCGACCACCTTGAAGCCAAGCTCCACGAGAAGCCTCACGGACGGAAGGATGCGCTCCTTGTCCGCATCGCGCACCGAAATGAAAACGGTCCCCGCCTTCGGCACCCGTGTGCCACCGCCGAGCTGGCTTTTGGCAAAGGCAACGCCGAAGCTCTTGTCGAGGCCGATCACCTCGCCAGTGGACTTCATCTCCGGTCCAAGAACGATGTCCACACCGGGGAAACGGGCGAAGGGGAAGACGGATTCCTTCACGCCGATATGGTCGAGCTCCTTGGGCGTCAGACCGAAGGACGCGAGCGTCTCGTCCGCCATGATGCGGGCCGCGATCTTGGCGATGGGCTCGCCGATCACCTTGGCGACGAAGGGCACCGTGCGAGAGGCGCGCGGGTTCACCTCCAGGACATAGATCTCGCCGTCCTTGATGGCGAACTGCACGTTCATCAAGCCGCCGACGTTGAGCGCCAGCGCCATGGCCTTCGCCTGCGCTTCCAGCCGCTCGATCATCTCCTTCGACAGCGAACGCGGCGGCAACGAGCAGGCGCTGTCGCCGGAATGGATGCCCGCTTCCTCGATGTGTTCCATGATGCCGCAGATGAAGACATCCTTGCCGTCGCACAGCACGTCGACATCCACCTCGATGGCGTCGGAGAGATAGCGGTCGAACAGGAGGGGGTTCTTGCCGAGAACGGTGTTGATCTGCCCCGTCTTGTCGTTGGGATAACGCGCCTTCACATCCTCCGGCACAAGAGCCGGAAGCGTATCAAAGAGGTAGTCGTTGAGCTGGCTCTCGTCGCGCAGGATCGCCATGGCGCGGCCGCCGAGCACATAGGAAGGACGCACCACCAGCGGCAGGCCCAGCTCACCGGCGATGAGACGGGACTGTTCGACCGAGTAGGCAATGCCGTTCTTGGGCTGCTTCAGGTTGAGCCTGTCGAGCAGGCGCTTGAAGCGGTCGCGATCTTCGGCGAGGTCGATCATGTCAGGCGAGGTGCCGAGAATGGGGACGCCGGCATCTTCCAACGCGCGGGCGAGCTTCAGCGGTGTCTGGCCGCCAAACTGGACGATGACGCCATGGAGCGTGCCGCGCGAACGCTCGGTGTCCATGATCTCCATCACATCTTCTTCCGTCAGCGGCTCAAAATAGAGGCGGTCTGAGGTGTCGTAGTCGGTGGAGACGGTTTCCGGATTGCAGTTGACCATGATGGTCTCATATCCGGCATCCTTCAACGCGAAGCAGGCGTGGCAGCAGCAGTAGTCGAATTCAATGCCCTGACCGATGCGATTCGGACCGCCGCCGAGGATGACCACCTTCTTGGTGTCGGAGGGATAAGCCTCGTCGATGAGCTGGCCGGCGAAGGGCGGCGCATAGGTCGAATACATATAGGCGGTGGGGGAGGCGAATTCGGCGGCGCAGGTATCGATCCGCTTGAACACCGGACGGACGTCGAGAGCGCGCCGTTTTGCCCGGACGTCCTCCTGAGTGGTCTTGGCCAGCACGGCGAGGCGCGCGTCTGACAGGCCCATGCTCTTCAGCCGGCGGAAGGCGCCCGGCGTGGTCGGCAGACCGTGACGGCGGACCTTTTCCTCCAGGTCGACCACCGCCTGGATCTGCTCGAGGAACCAGGGGTCGATCTTGCAGCTCTCGTGAATCTGCTCGTGGTCGAGGCCAAGCCGCATGGCCTGGGCAACCTTGAGAAGCCGGTCGGGCGTCGGCATTCCGAGGGCCGCCTTGATGGCATTACGGTCATCTCCCTGGCCAAGGCCGGGGATTTCGATCTCGTCGAGACCGGTGAGACCGGTTTCGAGCGACCGCAATGCCTTCTGCAGGCTTTCCGGGAAGGTCCGGCCGATGGCCATGGCCTCGCCCACCGACTTCATGGCGGTGGTCAGGGTGGTGTCGGCGCCCGGGAACTTCTCGAAGGCAAAGCGCGGGATCTTGGTGACGACATAGTCGATGGTCGGTTCGAACGAGGCTGGCGTTGCGCCGCCAGTGATATCGTTGGCGATCTCATCGAGCGTGTAGCCGACGGCAAGGCGGGCCGCGACCTTGGCGATCGGAAAGCCGGTTGCTTTGGAAGCAAGCGCCGAGGAGCGCGAGACGCGCGGGTTCATCTCGATGACGATCATGCGGCCGGTCTCGGGATCGACGGCGAACTGCACGTTGGATCCACCAGTCTCGACGCCGATCTCGCGCAGCACGGCCAATGAGGCATCGCGCATGCGCTGATATTCCTTGTCGGTCAGCGTCAGGGCAGGAGCGACGGTGATCGAGTCGCCTGTGTGCACGCCCATCGGATCGATGTTCTCGATGGAGCAGATGATGATGCAGTTGTCCGCCTTGTCGCGGACGACTTCCATCTCGTACTCCTTCCAGCCGAGGACGCTTTCCTCAATCAGGACTTCGCTCGTTGGCGAGGCATCGATGCCGCGCTCGACAATGTCGATGAACTCGGCCTTGTTGTAGGCGATGCCGCCGCCGGTGCCGCCCATGGTGAAGGATGGGCGGATAATGGCGGGCAGCCCGATGTCATCCAAAGCTTCAAGAGCTTGCACCAAAGTCTTGATATGATGGGATCTCGGGGTGTCCAGGCCGATCTTCGTCATGGCCTCGCGAAAGAGCTCGCGGTCCTCGGCCTTGTCGATCGCCTCGGCGGTCGCGCCGATCATCTCGACGTTGAATTTCTCAAGAACGCCCATCTTCTTGAGCGACAAGGCGCAGTTCAGCGCCGTCTGTCCACCCATGGTGGGAAGCAGCGCGTCCGGGCGCTCCTTCTCGATGATCTTCGCCACCACCTCAGGCGTGATCGGCTCCACATATGTTGCGTCGGCCACATCCGGGTCCGTCATGATCGTCGCCGGATTGGAGTTGACCAGGACGATGCGATAGCCCTCCGCTCTCAATGCCTTCACGGCTTGGGTGCCGGAATAATCGAACTCGCAGGCCTGACCGATGACAATGGGGCCAGCGCCGATGATGAGAATGGAGGAGATATCTGTGCGTTTGGGCATGGGTCTCAAGCGTCATGCGACCGCGCCCGAACGCGCGCCAGATGGCGGTTGATCGGGGCGAAAGTCACTGGATGAAATTGGCTAAGGGCGTCGTTTACACGCCATGGCTCCGGAGGGGAAGCCTTTCGGCGCATTGCGCTATGCTATTCACCGTGTCTTCGCGTCACAGGCGCTCGCTTGCATCTATAGTAGGTCGCTTGCGAATCCTCGCCTCAAAAGGAAAAAGCCATGACCGAACCACGCTGGAGCATCGTCACCGGCGCCTCCTCCGGAATAGGGGCGGCTTTTGCCCGGGCTCTGGCGCGGCAGGGCGACGGGCTTGTGCTGGTGGCGCGGCGCAGGGACCGGCTCGAGAGTTTGGCCGAGGAACTGGTGGCCGCTCATGGCATCCCTATCTGCGTGTTCGCCGCGGATCTTGAACATCCCGACACACCGCGGAACCTGATGCGCACCCTCGATGATGAGGGAATCGCCGTCCACACGCTGATCAACAATGCCGGCTTTGGCCTGCGTGGCTCTTTTGCCACCCTGCCGCCCGACCGGCAGCTCGCCATGGTGAACCTCAATGTGGTTGCGCTGACGGCGCTTTCGCGCGCTGTCCTGCCCGGTCTCATCGCGCGCAAACGGGGAGGCATCATCAATGTCGCCTCCACGGCGGCCTTTCAGCCCGGTCCCTATATGGCGGTCTATTACGCGACCAAGGCCTATGTCATGTCGCTGTCGGAGGCCTTGTATGAGGAGGCGAGACCCTACGGCGTCACGGTCACCGCTGTGGCGCCGGGGCCGGTGCCGACCGAGTTTTCCTCCGTTGCGGATCTTCATGGCTCGAAGCTGGTGCACCTGCCATCTGTGACGCCTGAGGTGGTCGTTGATGCCGCTTTGTCAGCCTATGCGGCGGGAAGAGCGACGGTGGTTCCGGGATGGTCGAATAAAGCCACCCGCTTTGGCTCCAAGATTCTGCCGACTTTCGTGACGCGGAAGATGGCGGCGCGCATCCAGGGCTCCAAGCGCTGAGATGTCAGCAGTTGGCAAATATAGACAATCGTCTAAGGCAGGATCATCATCTGGCTGATTATGTGCCGCGAGTGGTTTCGCGGATCCGGGAGGATTTCCGATGGAGCAGCAGGCTCACACCATCCGTTACTTTTGGCAGCCGGGATGCACCGCGTGCGTGAAGATCAAGGAAATGCTGACCGACAACGGTATTCCTTTCGAGTCCATCAATGTGCTTGAGGATCAGGCCGGTTTTGAGGAGTTGCAGCGTCGCGGCATCAAGGCGCTCCCCCTTGTTTTCAAGGGCGAAGACATGGTCTTCGGCCAATCGCTAGACGATGTGGCGAAATTCGTTGGCCTGGACCGGAAGGCGGTGCGATTGCCATCGCCGGTTCTGGCCGAGAAATGGTCTTATGTGCTTGACCGGGCACTGGAGATCATTGAGCGCCTTCCGGTGAGCCGGCTTGCGGAGCGCGCCTTTCCTGAACGCCCAAGGCTTCTGCTCGAGCTCAGCTATCACGTATTCCAGATACCGGAAGCCTTCATCAAGGTGATGGACGAGGGCTTGGAAGACACGCGCCCTGTCGTGAACGGCGTTTATGACCACCTTCGGAGCAAGGCAGAGGTGCTCGATTACGCCTATGCCGTCCGGGCAGATCTCGCCGCATGGTTTGAGGCCAACCCGACCTTGGGAGAGGGGCGGATCGTAAAGACCTATTGGGGCATGCAGCCCGCGACCCAGCTTCTCGAAAGATTCACGTGGCATTCCGCGCAGCATACGCGGCAGTTGGACTTCGTCCTGTCCGAGGTTGCCGGCTCGCCGAACCTTGTGGATCAGGCGGTCTATGAGGGACTGCCAATCCCCAAAGGCATGTGGGACTGATTGGAGTGAAAGTGCCAGCCGGCCTGTAAGCCGGGTTCTGTATGGCCGGAGCGGTTGTCCGCTCCGACGTGACGGCCATTCCTCTGGGACGCCCGTTGCCGGACGCCTCAAGCAACCAACCCGGACGGCGGCCTGGATCGGGCCATATGCCATCCCTATTCGGTTTTGCTCCCGGTGGGGTTTGCCGTGCCGCTCCTGTTGCCAGTTGCGCGGTGCGCTCTTACCGCACCCTTTCACCCTTACCGGCGAGCAAGCCCGCCGGCGGTTTGCTTTCTGTGGCACTTTCCCTGGGGTCGCCCCCGCCGGATGTTATCCGGCACCGTTTATCCATGGAGCCCGGACTTTCCTCCCCGCACGAGGCGGAGCGGCCGTCCGGCCGACTGGCCAGCGGGATGTGGCCGTAAAGCCGTCCGGGGTCAAGTTTAACCTTGCAGATCTCAGCCGCGCGGCTCGTCACGCTCGTTGAGGGCCAGCCGCGGCTTTTCCGCCGGCATGGACGCGATGATGGTCCGGGCCTTTCCGCAATAGATCTTGCCCATGCGGGTGACGCCCTTCACGCCGTGTCCGCCCTGATACTTCGAGACGGTACGGCACAGATCGCCGCCGGCAAGCTTATGGGCTCCGGCAAGATACTTCATGCCCCACCGAATGTTTGTGGCAGGATCATAAAGCGCCTTCCGGGTGCCGGTGTAGCCGATCATCCGCGCGGTGGGATATTTGATCTGCATGAGACCAACTTCGCCGGCCCCTCCCGTCACCCTCGGGTTCCAGCGGCTCTCGATGCTGACGACGGCGGCGGCAAGCGTCACGGGCACGCCATTGGCCTCCGCCTCGCGGCGCACGATCTCGCGCAGCGTCTGTGGCGCGGCGGCCACCGGATTGGATGCGGCGGTCTTCGACCTGCGGTTCTTTGATCTCTGCCCCTCGGCCTTCGCCGTGATATGGGCCTTGGCCTTGACCTTTTTGTCCGTGTTTTTGGCGACTTTGTCTCCCTTGGCGGCTTTGTCGTCGGTCTTTACAGCCAAACGGGCCTTCTCCTGAGTGAAGAAGCTTTGAGCGGAATCCTCGGCTTTTGCGGTGTGGGCGAATGCGCCGGTGGCGACAAGGCAGGCAAGAGTCGTCATGCGCCAGGAGCGCATAGCGGTATAAGTCGTCATTTTCATTTTATCCTTCAGGCGATGGGAATGTGCCCGGCAACTCACGTGCGGGGGCAGGCAATTCTGTCCCCGGCCGCAAGGCTGTTCGCCTTGACCGGCCGGCCTTCAGCCGGCGCTATCTGGCAGGCTGCAGAAACACGGGACAGAGACTTGGGTTACGAGCGGGGCGTGTTGGCGGCGACCTGTTCGGATTTGGGTGCTGCGGGCATGGCGGCGATGTGCTTGCGCACCTTGGCACAATAGACCGAGCCGGCGCGGGTCACGCCCTTCACGCCATGGCCACCCTGGTATTTGGAAACGGCACCGCAGGTGCTGCCGCCGGCGAGGCGCAAGGCGCCGCCAAGATATTTCATGCCGTAGCGGAGATTGGTGTCAGGATCATAAAGACCGGCGCGGGTGCCGCTGTATCCCATGCCCTTGGCCGTGCGGTAGCTGAGCTGCATCAGGCCGATGTAGCCGCCAGGCCCGGTGGCACGGGCATTGTAGCGGCTTTCCACCATGATGACGCCGTGGGCAAGATTGTAGGGAACGCCATTGGCAGCTGCGTGACGCGCAACCATGGCGCGAAGCGACTCGCTTCCGGCAGGCGCCGAAGCACGAACGGTACCCCGTGTAGACTTTTCCACGCGTGTCTGAGGGATGTCGACGGCAGCGGCGCGGCCTTCAACCACCGGAGCCGACTTCTCAGCCTTGGCTTGCCGCGAGGGCTTGGCAGCCTTGGCGGTTTCCGTGCGCTGCCTCGCCTTCGTCCTGGCTGCCCGCGGCTTGGTTTTTTCAGCGCGGGCGGCTTCCATCATGATGAAATCCTGCGCCGAGACATCCTGTTGAGGAACTTTTGCTGAAGCGACTGCGTTTCGTTCGGGGTTTTTGGGTGCCGCGTAAGATGGGGCAGCGGAAACAACGAGCACGGCAAGCGCGGTTGCCGTCAAACGGTAAGTCAGCATCAGGCGAGACCTTTTTAGTATTTTTGATGTTCGGTTATCGCCTTGGTATTGCGTTGGGCAAAAGACCGAGTCAGGGCTCGCTAAAGGTCATTTTATGGCGAAAATAAGATTGATAGCCAGATTCGTCGATATTCACCACCTTTAGTCGCAGATGATGTCGATTTCAATATAATCCTATCCCAACTATATATGATGTAATTCTGCCGGAATATTCTTATTTAGTGACCTGTTTCTATTTCGTTCACCAAAGTATTCGAAGTGGAGTCGCGGCTGTTCTGTCAGGGGAGTTCCGCTAGCAGATTCCGCAGGGTAGTGACAGTGGACCCATCCGCAATTCCATCCACGCGGGCAGGACGGAAATGGCGCTGAAAGGCCTCGACAATGGATCGCGTGGCGCCGTCGAAGTGACCATTGATGTCCATCGCGTAACCGTAAAGGGCCAGCATGGCCTGCAACGCCTCGACCGGTTCGCCGCGATCACCCTCGGACAAAAAACGGCCGCCGGAGATGGGAGCAGGCTCGACCCAGTGCCCGAGACCGGCAACGGCCAGCGCGTCCCAAGGAAAGAGCTCTCCTGGGTCCTGTTTGCGGCGCGGTGCGGTGTCGGAGTGCGCAAGCACCCGTTCCGGCGGGATGCCGTGACGGGCGCAGATGTCCTTGCCGAGTAGGATGACAGACTGGATCTGCGCATCCGGAAACGGCCGGTAGCCGAATTCATGTCCGGGATTGACGATCTCGATGCCGACGGAGCGGGCGTTGATATCGCTGTCGCCGGCCCAGGAGCCAAGCCCCGCGTGCCAAGCACGCCGGCTCTCCGGCACCATCTGCACCACGCATCCGTCTTCATGCACGAGATAATGGCAGGACACTTTGCTGTCCGGCGAGGTCAGCCGCTCAATCGCCGCTTCGGCGCTTGCCATGCCCGTGTAGTGCAGCAACAGGATGTCGATCTCCTGGCCCTCCGGGCGCGCATCATGATTGGGTGAGGGTGCAAGGCTCGCCTTCACGGTGCAGTCGGGGGAGGCAAGAGCATCTGACATCGAGGGCACTTCCTTTCAGGTATCGAAGCGACGCCTGTATAGAGACGAGGCTCGATGCGCGATAGCAAAAGTCGGCTGGCTGTGGCTGCGGCGGGCGCTACCTCTTTGCCAATCCATCAGAGGAGCAGACCGTGGAGCAGCCATCGCAGCCGACCATAGCCCGCATCTGGCGTGGACGTGTCCGCCGAGACCGTGCCGATGAATATGAGGCTTATAACTATGAGGTGGGTATCAAGCCACTGATCGAGAAGGCTCTCGGCGTGCAGACCTTTCGGGAGGACCGGGAGGAGGAGAGCGAATTCATGACGATCTCCTATTGGGAGAGCGTCGACGCCATGGCCCGCTTCACGGGCGCTGATCCGACCGACATTCATCACCTCGACCGTGATCCTGAGTTCCTGATCGAGCTTCCGAAGGCGGTGCAGGTGCTGCGGCTGCTGACGGCTCATGGCCGCGGAGGCTTTAAGGAGTAGTTGGAGGCGGAGCGCTCCGCCCCCGGTAGCATCAGTGTGCGGCGATCGGTGCCGTTTCGCCAGCCTTGTCGTGCCGGGCGAAACGATCGACCATGGTGGCGCTCGCTTCATTGAGGCCGATCACGGTAACCTCCGCACCTCTTGCGCGGAACTTAAGCACCGCCTTGTCCAGAGCGCCGATGGCCGAAATGTCCCAGAAATGCGCATGGCTGACGTCGATGCTAATGCGCGTGGGCGCACCGGCGAAGTCAAAGCCTTTCAGGAAGCTGTCCACGGAGGCAAAGAAGATCTGGCCACGGACGATATAGGTCACCTCCGCGCCATCTTCCGAGGCCTGCTGCTGAATCCCCACCATGCGGGCCACCTTTCCCGCGAAGAACACTCCCGACAGGAGAACGCCCACGCCGACCCCCTGCGCGAGATCGTGTGTTGCGACGACGGTTGCGACGGTCGCCAGCATCACCACTGATGATGGCAGCGGGTTGCGGCGCAGGTCCAGGATCGATCGCCAGGAGAAGGTACCGATGGACACCATGATCATGACAGCCACAAGGGCGGCCATGGGGATGATCCGGACAAGGTCATCCAGCACCAGGATCAGAAACAGCAGGAAGGCACCGGCGATAAAGGTCGACAGCCGCCCGCGTCCGCCGGAACTGACATTGATCACCGACTGGCCGATCATGGCGCAGCCACCCATGCCGCCGATCAGGGCGGCAGCGATGTTGCTGGTGCCCTGGCCGAGGCACTCCTGGCTCTTGTTGCTCGTCGTGTCGGTCATGTCGTCGACGATCTGCGCCGTGAGCAGGGATTCCAGCAGGCCGACCGCAGCCAGTGTCACAGAGTAGGGAAGGATGATCTCCAGCGTTTCCCATGTCAGCGGAACCTGCGGGAAGGCGAAGATGGGAAGTGAGGAGGGAAGCTCTCCCAAGTCACCCACGGTGCGCAGATCCATGCCGAAGTACCATGCGACCGTGGTCAGCAGCGCGATGGCGACCAGCGGTGACGGAATGGCCCGTGTCACGTAGGGAAATAGGTAGATGATCGCCAAACCGGCGGCGACCATTACGTAGGTTACCGAGGGGACGCCGAGCAGTTCCGGCAGTTGGGCCATGAAGATGAGAATGGCGAGAGCGTTGACGAAGCCTGTGATGACGGAGCGTGAGACGAATGTCATCAGCCGCCCGAGCTTCAGGAAGCCCGCCGCGATCTGGATGATGCCCATGAGGATGGTGGCCGCGAAAAGATACTGCAGGCCATGGTCACGCACGAGCGTCACCATGAGAACGGCCGTTGCCGCGGTGGCCGCTGAGATCATGCCTGGCCGACCGCCGGCAAAGGCGGACACACAGGCTATGGCAAAGGAACCGAACAGTCCGATCTTCGGATCCACCCCGGCAATCACGGAGAAGCCGATCGCTTCGGGGATAAGGGCAAGGGCAACGAGTACGCCCGACAGGAGGTCGCCGCGAAGGTTGGAGAACCATTCGCGGCGGTAGGAAGAATGCGTTGTCATGTGAGTGGTGTCCGCAACAGACGTGCAAGGCACCGGTCCAAGGACGCGGCGCGAGCGTGAAGTCTACGTTTGTGCGTTGTCCGGCGGATCGGCGGCCGGAAGAGCCACCCGGGCTTTCACCGGGTCCGTGCGAGTAGGATCATCTAACCCCATCTGCGCTGCAGTGCAACATGGTTGCGACAGGAGTAAGCGTCAGTAGATGCCGCCGGGCCCGTTTGCCGGGAAAAGTTGCGGTGCCGGGGCGCTGGGCGTGACGGCGTAAGGGTCCGTCTGATCGAGCCACATCCCGATCGGGTCGCTCGCCGAAGGCGCGGCGACTTGAGGTGGGGGCGGCGCAGCGGCCAGCGTCGCCTGCGGATAGGCGGGCGGCGGTGAAGCAGCCGGATAGGCCTCCGGCGCGGGGTAGGGCGGGAGCGGAGTGTAGGACGCAGGTCCATGTGCGGGGACCGGCGCGGGCGAGGGCGGATAGGACATCGGCGGTTGCGCTACAGCCGTTTGAACCGGCTGCTGCGGCATGGGCGCCTCGGCGATGGGCGTGTCGTCGTGGAACGGCGACGGCGTCACGTTTGGCCGTGGCTTGCAGACGTGGCGTGCGCCGCGAGGATCGTGCATCCGGAGATCAAGGTGGAGGTGATCGTAGTGCAACGCGTCGGAACCCGGGCCCAGTACCGTCCTGAAGTAATCACAGGCGCCGCCGTGAACGTCGCGCAGGAAGGTTCTTTCGGCTTCGGTGCCGCTCTTCCAGTGCTTTTTGATGATGATGGTGCGTCCGTCGAGGAGCTTGAAGCCGGAGACATCGAGCGCATTGGCGAACGCGTGTTCGGAAAGGCTGGCACCCTTCCTGTGGTTCATGGTGCGGCAGTTATA
This sequence comes from Agaricicola taiwanensis, assembly GCF_014635245.1. GTDB lineage: Bacteria > Pseudomonadota > Alphaproteobacteria > Rhizobiales > Methylopilaceae > Agaricicola > Agaricicola taiwanensis. The sequence continues at coordinate 478,209 of NZ_BMCP01000002.1, forward strand.
GGAACCCATGACCTTCAGTTCGACCACCGGCATGCCGAAGTGCATGTAGGCGGCGGGCTGAATCTTTTGACGCACCCAGTTTTCCAGTGCCGGAATCATCGAGCACGAGAGCGGAACAGCCCTGGAGATGGGAACGGTGCCACCGGCCAGGGCGCTGACCTTGAAAGGATAGGTCAGGCCGCAGACGCGTGGGCCTTTGATCTCGGGCGCAGGCTGTATGTAAGCGGAAGCGACGACCGCGCCGGAGGCTAAACAACGTGCCTCCTCCTTCGCGCGCCATGGCTCGCGTTCCTCCGTATCGAGGAATCCGCAGCCCGAAAGCGCGACCGTCAAGGCGCCAGCAATGAGACCAAACGCAATACACCGTCTCATTTGCGTAAGATGCACGCGGTACGGTTAAGGGGCTGTCAACGATTTGTGGCGGCTGATGCCACAATCTTCAAAAAATTATTACCGACTGCATGTGCGAGAAAATTGAGCCATTTCAAATTCTTGAGTCCGGCGCCTCAACTGTAGACATAAAGTCTGCTGCAGTGCAGCGACGATTTTGACTGGCCATGGGGCTCCACATCGCTAGACTCTACCTTAGTCCAACGAGCGGAGTTCCGAGCGATGGTACAGACCCAGAAGCTGAATATGATGGTGGCCTGCGTCGCATTCGCATTCATCGGCGCAGTCGTGTTCGGAGCCTTCTGAGCTATCCACCGTCGGGGGCGCTGCGGCACGCCCGACAAACCGCATAGACGGACAAAAATGGGGCCGGGGAGCAGACGCTTCCCGGCTTTCGTTTTTGATGAACTACCCGTTCAACTCAGCTCAGTGCTTCCTTGACCATGCCGCTGGCCTTGGCGAAGTCCATACGCCCGGCGTGCCGCTCCTTGAGGGCAGCGATGACGCGGCCCATGTCGCGGACGCTTTCCGCGCCGGTCTCGGCGATGGCTGTCTTGATGGCAGCACGGGCTTCGTCCTCCGTAAGCGGCTTGGGCATGAAGCTCTGGATGACCGCGATTTCGTCGCGCTCCTGGGTTGCGAGCTCCATTCGGCCTGCCTGCTCATAGATGCCGGCTGATTCCTGGCGCTGCTTCACCATCTTTTGCAGGAGCGACAGCACCTCGTCATCGCTAATTCCGCCCTGTCGGCCGCTGCCGCGTGCCTCGATGTCGCGATCCTTGATGGCCGCATTGATGAGCCGCAACGTGCCGAGCCGGATCTTGTCTCCACTCTTCATGGAGTCCTTCAGGCCGTCGTTGATCATGTCGCGAAGCATAACAATATTGTCCTCAGGTTCATGCCGTCGCCGTTCCGCGACGATGCCGCCGTTGACCCGCGCGGCCGTTGGGTCTAGCTACCCGGCGAGCCACGATCGTCGGCGGCAGCTCCGGTATCGGAGCGTTCGGGCGCGTATATGGCCCAACCGCGGCGGTCACACAAGCGATCCGGAACGAGAACCATGACGACACCTCACGCGCCCGAGACTGATAACGGCTGGACCGAGCCCCCCGCCACTGCAGTTCTGGTGTTGGCCGACGGTACGGTTCTGGAAGGGCAGGGGCTTGGCGCCGAAGGCAAGGCCACCGGCGAGGTCTGCTTCAACACGGCGATGACCGGCTATCAGGAAATCCTCACCGATCCATCCTATGCGGGCCAGATCGTCACCTTCACCTTTCCCCACATCGGCAACGTGGGTGCCAACGACGAGGATACCGAAACCGTCAATGCGGCGGCCAGCTCAGGCGTGCGGGGGGCGGTTTTCGGTGCGGCCATCACCGGGCCGTCCAACTGGCGGTCGGCCAAGCACCTCGATCAATGGCTGAAGAGCTATGGCATTTCCGCCATCGGTGGCGTGGATACACGCGCGCTCACGGCGTTCATTCGCGAGAAGGGCATGCCCAATGCGGTGATCGCTCATGATCCGGCGGGCAACTTCGACATCGAGGCGCTGAAGCGTGAGGCGGCTGCTCTGCCGTCCATGGAGGGGCAGGATCTCGTGCCCATGGTCACCGCCGGCCAGCGTCAGGACTGGACCGAAACGGTTTGGAATTGGCCGAATGGCTATGGAAAGCAGGATAAGCCGGCGCAGCGCATCGTCGCCATCGATTACGGCCTGAAGAGAAACATTCTTCGGCTTCTGTCGAACACTGGCGCGGAGGTGGTCGTGGTGCCCGCAACCACAAGTGCCGAAGACATCCTCGCGTTGAACCCCGATGGCGTGTTCCTGTCCAACGGTCCCGGCGATCCGGCCGCGACGGGCGAATATGCCGTGCCGGTGATCCGGCAGATCCTGGACAAGGGCGTTCCCACCTTCGGCATCTGCCTTGGCCACCAGATGCTCGCTCTGGCTGTTGGCGCGAAGACGCAGAAAATGCACCAGGGCCATCATGGCGCCAACCATCCCGTAAAGGATCTGACCACCGGCAAGGTGGAGATCGTATCCATGAACCATGGTTTCGCGGTCGACCGGGACAGCTTGCCGGCCAACGCGGAAGAGACACACGTCTCTCTGTTCGATGGTTCGAACTCCGGCATCCGGCTTAACGATAGGCCGGCGTTTTCCGTGCAGCACCATCCGGAGGCAAGCCCGGGGCCGCAGGACAGCCATTACCTATTCCAGCGTTTCGCGGACATGGTCAAAGCTCACGCAAAAACACGCGCCTAACAGGCGAAAGGACGGCAATTTAACGTCCTTGGGAATTTTTAATTAACCATCTCGGATTCCAATGGATTCGCGGCGACTCACCGTGAACTCCAAATGCCTGCCTGCGCCCCGATTCCATTGACGCCCATGACATCCCATGCTATCCCAAAGCATCCCTCATGAACGGTCTGACAGGTGTGCAACCTGGGCCGGCGCGCTTGTCGCGCAGTCGGGGGTTTGCGCCATGAGGGCGCCGGAAGGATCGTACGGGGAATGGACCGCTTCGTGTCCAACTTCACGAACAGGCTCGACGCAAAAGGGCGGGTCTCGATCCCGGCTCCCTATCGCGCTGTTCTTGCGCGGGACGGCTTCGAAGGGCTTTATGTTCATCCGGCGCTTGATGCTCCGGCGCTTGATGCCGGTGGCAACGCGCTCCTGGGTGAGATCGATCGGCTTCTCGCACGTCTCTCGCCATATTCTGACGAACGTGACCTCTTTTCCACGGCCCTTCTCGGGACGAGCGATGTGCTCAAGGTGGACGGCGAGGGGCGCGTGGTTCTCAATGAGGCATTCAAAGCTCACGCCGGCATCGGCGATTCAGTGGTTTTTGTCGGGCTCGGCCCGAAATTCCAGCTGTGGGAGCCCGAGCGCTTCAAAGCGCATCTTTCGGATGCCCGTGCCAGGGTGGGCGAATTGAAGCGGCGTCTCCACACACCGGGTGTGGCCGCGGCTGATGGGAGTGCGGCGTGATGGCGGCGCAAGCACATGGGATCTCGTTGACCATGGCGGACACCATCCGGCACAGGCCGGTTCTGCTTGATGAGATGCTTGCCGCGCTGGCGCCGCGCAAGGGAGAGATTCACCTCGACGGCACCTTTGGTGCGGGCGGCTACACGCGGGCTATCCTGGAGGCGGGCGCCAGTGTGATAGCCCTCGATCGGGATCCGACCGCGCATGCCAGCGCGCCGTCCTTCCCGGCGGCTCTGGCCAAGCGTTTCGTCCTTGTCGACAGCCGCTTCAGCGCACTCGATGCCGTGGTCGCCGACCGTGGGCTCGGCGGCATCGACGGGGTTGTGCTGGATGTCGGCGTATCATCGATGCAGTTGGATCAGGCGGAACGTGGCTTTTCGTTCCGCTTCGACGGACCCCTCGATATGCGGATGGGCGGCGACGGGTTTACGGCGGCTGATCTCGTCAATGACCTGGGCGAGAAGGAGCTTGCCGCTCTCCTGCGCACCTTCGGTGAAGAACGTCGCGCCGGCGCGGTTGCCCGCGCTGTTGTCGCCGAGCGGCAGAAGGGACGGATCACGACCACCTTGGAACTCGCGCGTGTGCTCGAGAGGGCAATCGGGCGCCCCCAGGACCTGATCCATCCCGCGACGCGCACCTTCCAGGCGCTGCGCATCGTCGTCAACGACGAGCTCGGTGAACTTGCCCGCGCATTGTTCGCCGCCGAGAGGGCGCTGAAGCCGGGAGGGCGCCTGGTGGTGGTTTCCTTCCACTCACTCGAAGACCGTATCGTGAAGACCTTCTTCAACGAGCGTACCCGCGAGCATGCTCCCGTATCGCGCCACATGCCAATGGGCGTCGGCCATGCACCGACCTTTTCGCCGATCACGCGGGGCGTCGTCACGCCGTCCGAGGCTGAGCTTGCCGTCAATCCCCGTGCCCGTTCGGCTCGGTTGCGTGCGGCCAAGCGGTCGGACGCGCCGCCGCGTGAGGGCGATCTCCTCGCCTATGGCGTACCCCATCTTCCCGCCCTCGATCGCTATCTCGGAACAGCATGAACATCGCTCGCGTCCTCAACTTCCTGGCGGTCCTGCTTCTCTTCGGCAGTGCGCTGGCTGTCTACAAGATCAAATATGAGGCGATCTTCCACGCCGAGGATGTGGCGCGGCTGGAGCGCCTGATCGAGGCGGAAAAAGCAACCGTCGTAATGCTCAGGACCGAATGGGCAAAGCTGGCGCGTCCGGATCGGATCGAGGCACTGGCAACCGAGCATCTTGGGCTGGCGGTCGCAAAGCCGGAACAGACGGTCAAGCTTTCCGCGCTGCCGGAAAAGCCCGTTGAGGTCGATAGCATCGCGCAGACACTGGAATCACTCGGGTTGGAGGCCGCTGCCGAATCTGACCCGATCGCCAACGCCATCGATTCCTTCGACGATCTCGGCGAGCCGACAATGACGGGGAGCACCCGCCGATGAAGCAGAATCTCTTGCGGCGCTTCATATCACTCTTTCACCTGTCTGCCGGAGATGATGCCCGCGCGGTGTCGCGAAGCCGTCTGGGTCTTGCTCTTCTGGCCTTTTTCGCGGTCTACGCGATCGTTGCCGGCCGTCTTGTCATGCTCGCCACCGTGCCGGATGCCGAGATCAAGGCGAAGGTGGATGCCGAAGCGGCGCTTGCGGTCCGCCGGCCCGATATCGTGGACCGCCACGGGCGGTTGCTGGCAGCCGACGTCGTCTCGACCTCGCTCTATGCCGAGCCGCGCCGCATGATCGATCCGGACGAGGCGGCCGATCTCGTCATGACGGTCTTTCCGGATCTCGATGCCGAGGATCTGCGTCGCCGCTTTGCGTCCGACCGCGGTTTTGAATGGGTGAAACGCGAGATCACGCCGGAGCAGAAGGCCGAGATCTTCCGGCTTGGTGTTCCCGGACTCGGCTTCCTGACCGAGAAGCGCCGCATCTATCCCAACGGGCCGCTGGTGTCCCACATCCTCGGCGCCGTCAATATCGACAATCATGGGATCGCCGGGCTGGAAAAATATCTCGATACCGCCGGCTATATGGTGACGGACGCCTCCAAGCCGAAGCCGCGGCCCATCACCCTGCCGCTTGATCTCGGCGTGCAGCATGCCGTCCGCGATGAGCTCATGAAGTCCATGAAGGAGTTCTCAGCCATTGCCGCATCCGGCACCGTCATGGATGTGGAGACGGGAGAAATCGTCGCGCTGGTGTCGCTGCCGGATTTCGATCCGAACAGCGCCGCCGATGCCCTGAAGCCGGAGGCCATCAACCGCGTCAACGTCGGCGTGTTCGAGATGGGCTCGACCTTCAAGGCCTTGACGGTCGCCATGGCGCTGGATTCCGGGCGGATCCATCTCAACGATACCTTCGATGCGCGGACGCCGCTTCAGTTTGGTCGGTTCCGCATCGACGATTTCCATCCGACGCGGCGGATCCTGAGCGTGCCGGAAGTCTTCCTGCATTCCTCGAACATCGGCACTGCGAAGATGGCGCTGATGCTAGGCGTCGATGCTCATAAAGCCTTCCTGAAGAAGATGGGTCAGCTCGACCGGCTGCGCACGGAAATGCCCGAGAGCTCGGCACCCATCCTGCCGCAGCGCTGGGGCGAGCTGAACACCGTGACGATCTCGTTCGGCCACGGCATCGCGGTTGCTCCCATCCAAACGGTCATGGCGACCGCTGCTCTCGTGAATGGCGGCAAGCTCGTTCCGCCCACCTTCATGAGCCGCACCAAGCAGCAGGCCGACGATATGAGCCCGCAGGTGATCAAGCCCTCGACCAGCGACGCCATGCGCTATCTTCTTCGCCTGAACGCGGAGAAGGGGTCGGCGAAGAAGGCCAACGTGCCGGGCTATCGCGTGGGCGGCAAGACCGGAACGGCCGAGAAGGTCATCAACGGCCGCTACTCCAAAGAAAAGGTCATGAACACCTTCACTGCGGTTTTTCCCACCGACAAGCCGCGTTACATGCTCCTCGTTGTGCTGGATGAACCCAAGGGAACTAAAGAGACCTTTGGCTTCCGCACCTCCGGCTGGAACACAGCGCCGACGGCATCGAAGATCATCGAGCGGATCGCGCCGCTGCTCGACGTGGAGCCGAAGATGGATACGGTCAACGCGCCGCCGGTCATGGCCTCGGTTTCGGAGCAACTGCGGTGAAGGCGGGCTCTTTCGCTCTCGCCGATATTCTGCCGAGTGATGCGAAACTCGTTTCAGGTTCGGGCCAAAGCTCGGTCCGCGGTGTCACCGCCGACAGCCGGCAGGTTGAGCCGGGCTATATCTTCGTCGCCGTTCCAGGCACACGGCTGGATGGGGCTCGGTTCGTGCCTCAGGCGCTGGCAGCCGGCGCTGTTGCGGTCGTCGCGGAAAAGGTACCGGATGGAGTTCCTCGCGACGTTGCCGCCATCGAAGTGCCTGACGTGCGGGTCGCCTTGTCCCATATCGCCGCGCGCCTTTTCCCGAAGCAGCCGAACGCGCTGGTGGCCGTCACCGGTACCAGCGGCAAGTCCTCGGTGGTCAGTTTCACGCGCCAGATCTGGGAACAGTTGGGGCTTGCGGCAGCCTCTCTCGGCACGCTCGGCGTCACTGCGCCGGGGGCTTCCACCTACGGCAGCCTCACGACGCCCGACCCTGTGACGCTCCACCGGACGCTGGACCGGCTGGCATCCGAGGGCGTCACTCATGCGGCGTTCGAAGCCTCCTCGCACGGGCTCGATCAGCACCGGCTGGACGGTTTGCGGCTGACTGCTGCCGCCTTCACGAACCTGTCGCGCGACCACCTGGATTATCATCCCGACCTGGAAAGCTATTTCGCTGCCAAGCTGCGTCTTTTTACCGAACTCCTGCCCAGTGGAGCTGTGGCCGTTGTCGATGCCGACAGTGCGGAGGGGCGGCGCGTAGCGGAGGTGGCAGAGGCACGCGGCTTGCGCGTCCTTAGTGTCGGCTTTCAGGGTGATGATCTGAAGATCACCACGCTGGAGCGGTCCGGCTTCTCCCAGCGTCTCGTGATCGAGGCTGGCGGCCGCTCCCGTGAGATCGATTTTCCCCTGGTGGGCGCCTTCCAGGTCTCCAACGCGCTGGTGGCCGCAGCTCTTGCAATCGGTGCGGGTGCCGATCTGGAGCAGGTGCTCGGCACCATCCCGGGCCTGACAGGTGTCAGCGGCCGGTTGGATAACGCCGGCGTCTATGCCGGTGCGCCGATCTTCATTGACTACGCCCACAAGCCTGACGCTTTGGCGCATGCCCTCGGCGCGCTGCGACCCTACGCCGACCGCCATCTCGTGGTGGTGTTCGGGGCAGGCGGCGACCGAGACCACGGAAAGCGGCCGGAGATGGGCCGCATCGCGGCGGAGATGGCCGACCGAGTGATCGTCACCGACGACAATCCGCGCACTGAGGATCCGGCCGCGATCCGCGCCGCCATCTTGGCGGCCGCGCCGGGCGCACGCGAGATTGGCGATCGTGGTGAGGCCATCGCAACCGCGATTTCGGAGCTGAAGGAAGGCGATGTTCTGTTGATTGCCGGAAAGGGTCATGAAACGGGCCAAATCGTCGGCGACCGCACGCTTCCCTTTTCGGACCACGAGGCCGTAGAAATGGTTCTGGAGAAAGCCCGGTGAGCGACAAGCTGTGGTCCACGGCGGCGCTCGCCACCGCCATGAAGGCTGAAGTTCGGGGGGAGCCGGCCGATTGGATCGGCGGCATCTCCATCGATACCCGCACGCTGGAGGAAAGCGACGCCTATTTCTCCATTAAGGGCGAGGTTCATGACGGACATGCCTTCGCGGGGGCGGCCCTGGCAAAAGGCGCGGCCCTGGCGGTGATCGCCGAGGACAAGGCGGATGAACTGGAGGCGGTGACGCCGGCTCTCATCGTGCCTGATGTGCTCAAAGCGCTCGAGGATGCCGGGCGTGCCTCTCGCGAGCGTTGCAAGGGCCGTATCGTGGCGGTGACGGGGTCGGTCGGCAAGACCGGCACCAAGGAGATGCTGCGGCTCGGGCTGGAGGGGCAGGGGGCGACGCATGCTTCCGTTGCCTCCTACAACAATCACTGGGGCGTGCCGCTGACTTTGGCGCGCATGCCCGCAGATACCCGCTATGGCATCTTCGAAATCGGCATGAACCACGCCGGAGAGATCATCCCGCTGACCAAGATGGTTCAACCGGACGTCGCGATCATCACGACGGTCGAGCCGGTGCACATTGCCCATTTTCCGTCGATCGAAGCCATCGCCGATGCCAAAGCCGAGATCTTCTTCGGCGTGAAGCGCGGCGGCGTCGTCGTCCTGAACCGTGACAACGGACAGTTCGAGCGGCTCGTCAGCCATGCCAAGGCCCTCGGCCTCACCGTCGCGACCTTCGGCAGTGACGCCTCCTGCGACGCCAGGCTGGTTCGCGCCGATCCTTATGACAACGGCAGCATGGTGACGGCCGTGGTGGCCGGTGAGCCGACAACCTATCGCCTCGGTGCCGCCGGCCGGCACTTGGTGCTCAACAGCCTGGCGGCGCTTCTTGCCATTCATCATCTCGGTGGAGATGTGAATGAGGCCGTGACCGCCCTGTCGGAGTTTACCGCTCCCAAGGGACGTGGCGCGCGCATCACGCTCAAGGTTGGCAAGGGCCAGGCCCTGCTGATCGATGAGAGCTATAACGCCAATCCGGCCTCCATGCGAGCAGCCCTCGCGGTGCTCGGGACAACGCCGGCCGAAGGACGCCGCATCGCCGTTCTCGGCGACATGCTGGAACTCGGAACCAAGGCCGGTGACCTGCATGTGGAGCTGGCCGATGCGGTCGAAGCCAATGCCGATCTTCTGTTCGCCGCCGGGGAGAGCATGCGGGGGCTATATGATGTGTTACCCGCCGAGAAGCGCGGCGCCTGGGCACCGACCTCAGCAGAGCTGACGCCCTCTGTTCTTGCAGCCATCCAGCCCGACGACACCATCACGGTGAAGGGCTCGCTTGGCAGCCGCATGGGACCTATCGTCGAAGCGCTTGCTCAACGATTCGCAACCGAGTCCAAAAAGGGCAAGGGCAAAAGCGCAGGAGCGCAGAAATAGCATGCTGACGTTTCTTTCCGCCTTCGCGGAGACGATCCCGCTCCTTAATCTGTTCCGGTACATCACCTTCCGCACCGGCGGGGCGATCATCACGTCCATGCTGTTCGTCTTTCTCTTCGGTCCGGCGATCATCGCGCAGTTGCGTATCCGCCAGGGCAAGGGACAGCCGATCCGCGACGATGGCCCGCAGAGCCATCTTCTGAAGCGCGGCACGCCCACCATGGGCGGGTTGATGATCCTGTCCGGCCTCGTGGTGGGTACGCTGCTGTGGGGCAATCTCGCCAACATCTATGTCTGGGTCGTTCTGGCGGTGACCCTCGGATTTGGCCTGATCGGCTTCTACGACGACTACCTCAAGGTCTCCAAGCAGAGTCACAAGGGCTTTTCCGGCCGCGCGCGGCTTGCGGTGGAATTCGTGCTGGCGGGCCTCGCCGTCTACATCATGACGCGGCTGGCGCCGGACTCACTGTCGACCTCGCTTGCCTTCCCCTTTCTCAAGGGCGTGCTGCTCAACCTTGGCTATGTCTTCATTTTCTTTGGTGCGCTCGTCATCGTGGGGTCCGGCAATGCCGTCAATCTGACCGATGGCCTCGATGGTCTCGCCATCGTGCCGGTCATGGTGGCCGCGGCCAGCTTCGGCTTCATCGCCTATCTCGCCGGCAACGCCGTATTTGCGGACTACCTTCAGATTCACCTGATGCCGGGCACAGGCGAACTTGCCGTTCTTTGCGGCGCCATGCTTGGAGCAGGGCTCGGCTTTCTGTGGTTCAACGCTCCGCCCGCGCAGATCTTCATGGGGGACACCGGTTCTCTTGCCCTTGGCGGCATGCTGGGGGCGATCGCCGTTGCCACCAAGCACGAGATCGTTCTGGCTATCGTCGGCGGCCTGTTCGTGCTGGAGGCGGCGTCGGTCATCATCCAGGTTGCTTCCTTCAAGCTCACCGGCAAGCGCGTCTTCAAGATGGCGCCGATCCATCATCACTTCGAGCAGCTCGGCTGGACCGAATCGCAGGTGGTCATCCGCTTCTGGATCATCGCCGTGGTGCTGGCGCTGATCGGCCTTTCCTCACTGAAATTGAGGTGAGGCATGACGCCGGCAACAACCTTCAAGGGAAGACGCGTCGCGCTCTTCGGTCTTGGCGGCTCCGGTCTGGCAACGGCCAAGTCGCTGGTCGCTGGCGGCGCCGATGTGGTCGCCTGGGATGATGCGCCCGGCCGGGTCGAACAGGCTGCCGCGGCAGGTATTCCGACCGCCGATCTTAAGACCGCCGACTGGGACAGCTTCTCATCACTGCTCCTCTCGCCCGGTGTGCCCCTCACGCATCCGGCGCCGCATTGGACGGTGGGCAAGGCACGAGCCGCTGGCATCGAGGTGATCGGCGACATCGAAATCATGCTTCGCGAGCGCCGTGCTCACGCGCCGCACGCCCCCTTGGTGGCCATCACCGGCACCAATGGAAAATCCACCACAACGGCCCTGATCGCGCACATCCTCTCTGCGGCCGGCCGCCAGGTCGCCCTTGGCGGCAATATCGGCACGCCGGCGCTGGAACTCGATCCGCCGGCGCCGTCGCGGGTCCACGTGATCGAGATGTCGTCCTATCAGATCGATCTGGCTCCCTCCCTCGATCCCACGGTGGGGGTGATGTTGAACCTCTCGGAGGATCACCTCGATCGGCACGGCGATATGGACCGCTATGCCTCGATCAAGGAGCGGCTCGTTGCAGGGGTGGGACGCGAGGGCACGGCCGTCGTCGGCATCGATGACAGCCGCACGGCAATGATCGCCGATCGCCTGCCGCGCCACGGCATTCGGGTGATGCGCATCTCGTCGCGAAACCCGGTGCTCGACGGCGTCTACGCGGAAGGGGCTCAGCTCATCGCCGCATCGGGCGGCGCGGCACGGCCCCTCGCGCTTCTGGGCGGCATCGGAACCCTGCGTGGTGAACATAACGCTCAGAATGCCGCAGCAGCCTCTGCCGCGGCGCTGGCCTTGGGGCTGACGCCACAGGCCATCGCGAAGGGGCTGGCCACTTTCCCAGGCCTTGCCCATCGCATGGAAGAGGTGGCCCGGGACGGGCATGTGCTCTTCATCAATGATTCGAAGGCCACCAATGCGGATGCAGCAGCCCGTGCGCTGGCAAGCTTCTCGGACATCTTCTGGATCGCCGGCGGCAAGCCGAAGACCGGCGGTATCGAAAGCCTGACTGGTTTCTTTCCGCGCATCCGCAAGGCCTATCTCATTGGCGAGACGGCAGAGGCATTTGCCGCGACCCTGGAAGGGGCGCATGTCCCTCATGCGATCTGCGGCACGCTGGATCGCGCCGTTGCCGCAGCTGCCGATGATGCTGCCGGGGAACCCCTGCCAGAAGCCGTCGTGCTGCTGTCGCCGGCCTGTGCCTCGTTCGACCAGTTTCCCAATTTCGAAGTGCGGGGAGACACGTTCCGCGATCTCGTGAACGATCGGATCGCCGCATCGGGACAGGAAAGGGCGCTGCCTTGAAAGCCTCCTCCATCCCATCCTCGTCATCGCCCTGCCTCCGAGCACATGAGGTCTGCCCATGATGTCGCGCGCTGAACGCACCATTGCCGGTGAGTGGTGGTGGACCGTCGATCGCTGGCTTCTTGGGGCATTGGGGCTCCTCACTGTCGCCGGTATCGTATTGTCGCTGGCGGCAAGCCCGGCTGTCGCCGAGCGGCTGGGCCTGGGGTTGTTCCACTTCGTCAACCGCCAGGTCTTCTTCGCCCTCATCGCAATCCCGGTGCTTCTGACGATCTCGTTCCTGTCGCCGCGGCAGGTTCGACGCGTTGCGCTTCTCGCCTTTATCGTCGGCTGGGTCATGCTGGTGAGCACGCTGTTCTTTGGCGCGGAGATCAAAGGGTCCCGCCGCTGGATATCGATCCTCGGCATCACGGTGCAGCCTTCAGAACTGATCAAGCCCGCCTTCGTGATCCTTTGCGCCTGGCTGTTCTCCGAAGGCGCGCGTCGTCGCGACGTGCCCGGCCATCTCTTGGCCGTTCTGCTTCTCGGCCTTGTGGTCACGCCCCTGATCCTGCAGCCGGACTTCGGGCAAACGTTGCTGGTCACCACCGTCTGGGGTGCGCTGTTCTTCCTCGCCGGCCTCGGCTGGATGTGGGTCGTCGGGCTCACCGGCGCCGGTGCCGTCGGCTTCCTCACCGCCTATACCTTCATTCCCCACGTGGCCGAGCGCATCAATCGCTTCCTCGACCCTGAATCCGGAGACACCTATCAGGTCGATCGCGCCATCGAGAGCTTCGTGTCCGGCGGCTGGTTCGGCAAAGGCCCGGGCGAGGGCACCGTGAAGCGCGTCTTGCCCGACAGCCACACGGACTTCGTTTTCGCGGTCACCGGCGAGGAGTTCGGCATCATCGCCTGCCTCGCGCTTCTTTCGATCTTTGCCTTCATCGTGCTGCGCGGCCTCAACCGGGCAAGGAGGGAAGAGGATCTCTTCGTCCGCTTTGCGGTCGCCGGCCTCAGCATGCTGTTCGGCCTGCAGGCGCTGATCAACATGGCGGTGAATGTTCATCTGCTGCCGGCGAAGGGCATGACCTTGCCCTTTATCTCCTCTGGCGGTTCGTCACTTGTCTCGCTCTCCTTCGGCATGGGTCTTCTGATCGCCCTGACTCGTGACCGCCCCCGCGCCGAACTGGTGGCCGAGGAGATGGCCGCCCAGGCTGAGCGAAGCCGGCGGTGAGCAGGACATTTCTTCTGGTCGCCGGCGGCACCGGCGGTCATCTGTTCCCAGCGGAGGCCCTGGCCGGCGTGCTCGTGGCGCGCGGCCATAAGGTGGCGCTGGTCACCGACGGCCGCGCCCTCGGCTATGGCGTCGCCTTTTCTTCCGATGCGATCCATACTGTTCCCTCGGCCACATTCGGCAGCAAGCATCCCGCTGCGCTGGCGCGCTCGGCCTGGCGGATCGTCAGCGGCCTTACCCAATCGGCACGGCTGATCCGTCGGCTCAAGCCGGCCGTGGTGGTCGGTTTTGGCGGCTATCCCTCGCTGCCACCCGTCCTTGCCGCGCAACTTCTTGGCGTTCCGACGGCAGTCCATGAGCAGAATGCCGTGCTTGGCCGTGCGAATCGTGCCTTGGCGGCGCGGGCAACGCGGGTCGCCACCGGCTTCACCCGGATCTCCAAGGCGGCCGACAACCTGCGCACGAAGATGATCCCCATCGGGAACCCGATCCGGGCGGCGGTGCGTGAGCTTGCCGCGACGCCCTATGCGGCCCCAACCGAAGGCGAGATCCGGCTTGTGGTGTTCGGCGGCAGCCAGGGCGCCCGCGTTATGTCCGAAGTCGTTCCCGCCGCCGTGGCGCGGCTCTCACCGGCCATCCGCAGCCGGCTGACGGTCATTCATCAGGCTCGTGCCGAGGATCGAGACCTTGCCGTCTCGACCTACGAGAAGGCGGGCGTCCGTGCGGATGTCGCGCCCTTCTTCACGGATCTGCCGGTCAGGATCGCGGCAGCGCATCTCGTCGTCAGCCGGGCAGGTGCCTCCACGGTGGCGGAACTCGGGGCCATCGGCCGTCCGGCCATCCTCGTGCCCCTGCCGGGCTCTCTCGACCAGGACCAGTTCGCCAATGGCTCGGCCTTCGCCGATGCCGGTGGTGGCACCGTGGTGCGGCAGTCGGACCTGACATCAGAGAAGCTGTCGGGCATGCTGATGGAGCTGTTCGACAATCCGCATATTCTCGCCGCGCAGGCGGCCTCTGCAAAGACCTTCGGCACGCTTGACGCCGCCGACCGCCTGGCCGATCTCGTCGAAGAGATTGCCGGGGCGGAGACAAGGACGAAAACATGAGACTTCCGAACCATATAGGCCCGATTCATTTCATCGGAATCGGAGGTATCGGCATGAGCGGCATCGCCGAGGTGCTCGCCAATCTCGGTTATCGCGTCCAAGGCTCCGATGCCAGCGAGAGCCAGAACGTAAAACGCCTTCGCGACAAAGGCATTAGCGTGGTCGTTGGACATTCCGATTCCAATCTCGGCGATGCCGAGGTGGTGGTCGTATCCTCCGCCATCAAGCGCGACAATCCGGAACTGATCGCAGCGCGGGCGAAGCGCTTGCCGGTGGTGCGTCGGGCCGAGATGCTGGCGGAATTGATGCGCTTCAAGACCTGTGTCGCGATAGCGGGCACCCACGGCAAGACCACCACCACATCGCTTGTTGCCACCTTGCTCGATGCAGGGGGGTTGGATCCCACCGTCATCAATGGCGGCATCATCAATGCCTATGGCACCAACGCCCGCCTCGGCGAGGGGGAATGGATGGTGGTGGAGGCGGATGAATCCGACGGCACCTTCCTGAAGCTGCCGGCCGAGGTTGCGATCGTCACCAATATCGATCCTGAGCATCTCGACCACTTCGGTGATTATGATGCCATCAAGAAAGCCTTCCGGACGTTTGTTGAGAACGTGCCCTTCTATGGCTTTGCCGTCATGTGCCTTGATCATCCCGAGGTACAGGCGCTGGTGGGCAAGATCGAGGACCGCAAGGTCATCACCTATGGGGAAAACCCGCAGGCTGATGTCAGGCTGGTCGACCTTGATCTTTCCGGTGGCCGCAGCCGGTTTCGGGTGCTGTTCCGCGGCCGCGATGGAGCGTTGGAAACGGAGATCTCCGGCCTCGAATTCCCCATGCCGGGGCATCACAACGCCCTCAATGCGACAGCGGCTATCGCTGTCGCCCATCGGCTGGGCATCAGCGCCGATTCCATTCGTCTTGGGCTTTCCAAGTTCGGCGGCGTGAAGCGGCGTTTCACGCGCACGGGCGAATGGAACGGCGTCACGATCTTCGACGACTACGGCCATCATCCGGTTGAGATCGCGGCGGTTCTGAAGGCAGCTCGCGCTTCCACCGACGCACGCGTCATCGCCGTCGTCCAACCGCATCGGTACACGCGCCTTCACGCCCTGTTCGATCAGTTCTGCGGCTGCTTCAACGACGCCGATACCGTCATCGTGTCCGAGATCTATGCAGCAGGTGAACAGCCCATTCCCGGCGCGGGCCGCGAGGACCTGATCGCCGGCCTCCAGGCACGCGGGCATCGCGACGTCCTCGCGCTGGAATCGCCTCAGGCGCTCGCGGGTCTGATCGCGGGGCGCGCCAAGCCCGGCGACTATGTCGTCTGTCTCGGCGCCGGCTCCATCACGCAATGGGCCAATGCGCTGCCTGAGGAGCTGTCGGCCATGTCCGCCAGCGCGATGTCATGAGCTTCGCGGACCTTTCGCCCGAGTTGAAGGCCGCGATGCCGGAGCTGCGGGGGCGGCTTCTGCCCAACCAGCCTCTGGCTGACATCACCTGGTTCAGGGCGGGCGGCCTGGCGCAGATGCTGTTCACGCCCGAGGATGAAGCCGATCTGAGCTATTTCCTGTCGCGTCTCGACCCGCAGATCCCGGTGACCGTCATCGCCATCGGCTCCAATACACTGGTGCGGGACGGCGGGGTTCCGGGTGTCGTCGTTCGACTCGCGCGCGGGTTCAACCGGATCGAGGTGGAGGAAGGGTGCCGCGTTCGCGCCGGGGCCGCCGTGCCTGACGTGAAGGTCGCCCGCGCGGCTGCCGAAGCCGGTATCGACGGCATGGCGTTCCTCAGGGGTATCCCGGGGGCGATCGGCGGTGCACTGCGTATGAACGCCGGCGCCTATGGCGGTGAAATCACTGATATTTTCGTGGAAGCGCGGGCTGTTGATCGGGCTGGCAAGGTGCATGTCCTTTCCCACGCGGACATGCACTTTGAGTATCGCAAGTCCAAGGCGGCGGCCGATCTCATCTTCACCGAAGGACTGTTTGCAGGAACGCCTGGTGATTCCACGGCAATCCTCGCCGCCATGAACGAGATCACCGACCGACGCGACCAGACACAGCCGGTCCGCAGCCGCACGGGCGGATCGACCTTCAAGAATCCGCCCGGGCACAAGTCGTGGCAGCTCATCGATGCTGCAGGGTGCCGAGGGCTCCGGGTCGGAGGCGCGCACATGTCGGAACTGCACTGCAATTTCCTCATCAATGATGAGGGCGCTACCGCTGCCGATATCGAAGCCCTCGGTGAAGAAGTGCGGCGCCGGGTGTTCGAGCATTCCGGAGTGGAGCTCGAATGGGAAATCAAGCGTATCGGCGTGCCCGCCTGACAGCGCGGTCTGCCTGGAGGAATCAATGAGCAAACATGTTGCGGTTCTCATGGGCGGCTGGTCTGCCGAGCGCGAGGTTTCACTGAACTCAGGCGCGGCTTGCGTGGCCGGGCTTGAAGGGGCCGGGTACCGGGTGACGCCGGTGGATGTGGACCGCAACATCGCGGAGAGGCTTGCCCAGCTTCGTCCGGATGTTGCGTTCAACGCGCTTCACGGCAAGGTCGGCGAAGATGGCACCATCCAGGGAATTCTTGAGGTCCTCGGGATTCCCTACACCCATTCGGGTGTATTGGCGTCGTCGCTCGCCATGAACAAGGATCGGGCCAAGGTCATGATGGCGGCGGCCGGTGTGCCGGTGGCGCCTGGTCGGGTGGTGAGTCGCGCCGAAGCCGCCAAAAGCCACGTCATGGAGCCGCCCTACGTGCTGAAACCGGTGGATGAGGGCTCAAGCGTGGGCGTCCTGATCATACGGGAGGGTCAGGAGCACCCGCCGCAGGAGCTTTATCGGGACGATTGGGCCTATGGCGAAATTCTTTTGGCGGAACGTTTCATCGCGGGACGTGAATTAACTTGTGCGGTTCTCGGAGACAAGCCTTTGGGAATAATAGATATTATTCACGAGATGGGCTTCTACGATTATCAGGCGAAGTACGCGAAGGGTGGATCTCGCCACATTTTGCCGGCCGATCTTTCACCAGTTGTTTACCAGAATATTCAAATGTTGACGCTGAAGGCGCACCAAGCGCTCGGGTGCCGAGGCGTTAGCCGTGCTGACTTCCGATACGATGACCGCCCTGATGGAACGGGAGAGCTCATTTGTCTGGAGGTGAACACGCAGCCGGGGATGACCGAGACCTCGTTGGTGCCCGAAATCGCAGCTCACGCAGGGTATTCGTTCAACGAGCTTGTGGCATGGATGGTGGAAGACGCGTCAGTAAATCGGTAGCTCCCCGGCAAGGGGTGGCTGCTGCTCGGGATGAACAGCCCGGGCGTTGGGCTTGGCTTGCCCGCCGCAAGCCTCGCCGTCGCGCTTCCGGCCTCGGCGGCCGCAATCCGATCGCTCGCGCTCGGCTGCTGGGTCGTCTCGGTCTTGTCAGCCTTTTTGCCGGCACCATCAGCTATGGTGTCGTTCTCGGCGGTCACGGACCTGCTGTCTCCAGCGCTCTTTCCCAAGCCCCTGACGTGATGGCCAGCCTGTTGGGCTTTCGCATCGAGGCCATCGTCGTCACCGGCCAGATGGAATTGACCACGGAAGAAATCGTGGATGCGGTGGGTCTCGACGCCACCCGCTCGCTCGTCTTTCTTGACGCCAATGTGGCTCGGGGCCAATTGCTGGCCCTGCCGTTGGTGGAGAGCGCGTCGGTCCGCAAGTTCTATCCGGATCGCGTCGAGATCGCCGTCACCGAGCGCAAACCCTTCGCGGTCTGGCAGCAAGAGGGCTCGTTCTCGGTGATCTCAGCCGATGGTACCTCCATCGATTCGGCGCGCGATGGCCGATTCTCGCATCTGCCGCTGGTGGTGGGCGAGGGGGCTGATGCGGCCGCCGGCGAGTTTCTTCCCGTTCTCGCCAAATTTCCGGGTGTCGCCAAGAAGACCTATGGCGCTGTGCGCATCGGTGATCGGCGTTGGAACCTGCGTCTTACCAATGGCTTCGACGTGAAGCTGCCGGACGAGGGCGTGGAAGCCGCTCTCGCCAAGCTGGATGGTCTTATCCGCGACGGCAAGATCATGTCCCGTGACCTCGTTTCCATCGATCTCAGGGATAAAAAACGCACACTGGTCCGGCTGACCCCTGAGGCGGCGAAAACGGCCCGGGAAGCGATGGCCAAGGCAAAGAAGGCTGGAGGCCAGACATGAGAACGCAGCTTGCTCAAGGTGTCGCGCCGCGCCTTCGTCCGCTTCCGCCGAAGCGGACGGTCGAGCTCTCGGTGCTTGATGTCGGCACCAGCAAGGTCGTCTGCCTGATCGCTCGCCTGCGACCGCTCGATCGGGATGACGTTATTCCCGGCCGCACACATCGCATCGAGGTTCTCGGTGTCGGTCACTATCGCTCCCGTGGAGTGAAGGCCGGCGCCATCACCGATATGGAAGCCGCCGAACATTCCATCCGGCATGCGGTCGATGCCGCAGAGCGCATGGCGGACCTTCGGGTCGATCAGGTCATCGTCTCCATGTCCGCGGGTCGTATCGGTAGCGACAGTTATGCTGCTTCGGTGAATGTGGCGGGTCATCCCGTAGGCGAAAGCGACATTCAGCGGGTGCTTCGTGCCGCCAGCGCCTATTGCGTCCGCGACGGGCGGGCGGTCCTCCATTCGCTGCCTATCTCCTACGGGCTCGACGCCACCCGCAACGTCCGCGACCCGCGCGGCATGGTCGGCGAGGAACTCGGCGTCGACATGCATGTGATCTCGGGCGACAGCGCACCGCTGCGCAATCTGATTCTGTGCGTGGAACGCTGCCATCTGGAGGTGGCCGGTGTCGTGGCATCGCCCTATGCAAGCGCACTTGCCGCGCTTGCGGAGGAAGAATCGGAGCTTGGCGTCACGCTGATCGATCTCGGCGGCGGAACCACGACCTTTTCGGTGTTCTCCGGCGGACACTGCGTTCATGCCGACGGGATCGCCCTGGGCGGCCACCACATCACAATGGATATCGCACGGGGACTGTCGACCCGTCTCGATCACGCCGAGCGCTTGAAGACGCTGCATGCCAGCGTATTCCCCGGGCTCAAGGATGATCTCGACATGGTGGCCGTGCCGCCGGTGGGCGAGGATGACGGCAGCGACGCGCATCATGTGCCGAAATCCCATCTCGTCCGGGTGGTCCGCCCGCGCGTCGAGGAAATTCTCGAACTTGTCCGAGATCGCCTTAAAGCGTCCGGTTTTGCTGTTGATGCTGGGCGGCGAGTCGTTTTGACAGGGGGAGCGTCGCAATTGACCGGGCTTGTCGATCTCGCAGGACGGATGATCGGGCAACAGGTGCGGATCGGTCGCTCGATCGGCGCGCGCGGTCTGCCGGAAGCGGCGCGGGGGCCTGCCTTTACGACGGCGCTGGGTCTTCTGACGTATCCGCAGGTGGCGGGGCTGGAACATTTCGAACAACGCCGTTCCGGTCTGATGACGGGGACGGATGGCTATCTTGCCCGCGTGGGGCAGTGGCTGAAGGACAGTTTCTAATCAGGCGGGCGATGGTCGCACGCTGTGGCGAAAAATGACGCGATGCGGTTTGGACGGCGCGTAAACCGAAGGGGTCGATGATGACGATC
This sequence comes from Agaricicola taiwanensis, assembly GCF_014635245.1. Lineage (GTDB taxonomy): Bacteria > Pseudomonadota > Alphaproteobacteria > Rhizobiales > Methylopilaceae > Agaricicola > Agaricicola taiwanensis. Next base: position 498,065 of record NZ_BMCP01000002.1, read on the forward strand.
AATTTGAAAATGCCCGATATTCGGGAGCTAAAGCCGAGGATCACGGTCTTCGGTGTCGGTGGCGCCGGCGGCAACGCCGTGAACAACATGATTGAGGCCGGCCTCATGGGCGTGGAGTTCGTGGTTGCGAACACCGATGCCCAGGCGCTGACCCTGTCCAAGGCCGAACGCATCATCCAGATGGGTGTGCAGGTCACCGAAGGGCTCGGCGCCGGCTCGCAGCCGGAAGTCGGCCGGGCGGCAGCCGAGGAGGTGATCGACGAGATTCGCGATCATCTGTCGGGCGCACATATGATCTTCGTCACCGCCGGCATGGGCGGCGGGACCGGCACGGGCGCCGCTCCCGTGGTCGCACGCGCTGCCCGCGAACTCGGTATCCTCACCGTCGGCGTCGTCACCAAGCCGTTCCATTTTGAAGGCGTCCGCCGCATGCGTGTCGCCGAGGCGGGCATCGAGGAACTGCAGAAGAACGTCGACACGCTCATCATCATCCCGAACCAGAATCTCTTCCGCATCGCCAATGAGCGCACGACCTTCGCCGACGCCTTCGCCATGGCGGACCAGGTGCTCTATTCCGGCGTCGCCTGCATCACTGACCTGATGGTGAAGGAAGGCCTCATCAACCTCGACTTCGCCGACGTCCGCTCCGTCATGCGGGAAATGGGCAAGGCCATGATGGGCACCGGCGAGGCCTCCGGTGACAAGCGCGCCATCGAGGCCGCCGAAGCGGCGATTGCCAACCCGCTCCTGGACGACGTGTCCATGAAGGGTGCACGTGGTCTCCTGATCTCCATCACCGGCGGCAACGACCTCACGCTCTACGAAGTCGATGAGGCCGCGACCCGCATCCGCGAGGAAGTCGACCAGGACGCCAATATCATTCTGGGTGCGACCTTCGACGAGAGCCTCGATGGCACGATCCGCGTGTCTGTCGTGGCAACCGGTATCGACCAGGAAGCCGACGCCGTGGTGTCCTCTCCGGCCGAGCAGCGTCTCGCTGCCCTGGCCGAACGCCTGCAGACCACGTCGCCCGCACCGGCCGCTCCGGCGACCGGACAGCGTCCGCAGCACGCGCCGCAGCATCACGCACCCCTGGCACCGGCTCCGCAGCCGGCTCCGGCTCACCACCAGCCGGTGGAGCAGGCACCGATCGCGGCGCAGGAGGACGTCACTCTTCGCCCTTTAGCCCCAAGGCCGACTCTGACGGAGGAGGCTTTTTCCGAGGCTCTGGCGGCGGAAGATGACGTGAACACGGAGGAGCATTTCATTCCTCCGATGCCAGAGCGGACCGTGCTGCGCCCGGCTCGCCTGCCGCAGATCGAGGACCTGCCGGTTCCTGTGCAGAATCAGATTCGGCAGAGCCGTGGCGAAATGGCGGCCGATCTCCATGCGCCCGAAAAGAAGCGCATGGGTCTGCTGCAGCGCCTGGCGTCGGTCGGTCTCGGCCGTCATGCCGACGACGAGGGTTATGAGCAGGGAATGGCTGCGCCGCAGTCGATCCAGCCCGCTCCGGTCGAACAGGCGCCGGCGCCGCGCCCTGATATCGCCGCTGAATATGCGCGCCGCCAGCCGGCTCCGCAGCCTCAGCCCGCCCCACGTGTGGCACAGGGGCAGCTTGATCCTCATGGCCGGCCTGCACCACGTCCGGCGAGCCTGGATGATGACCAGCTGGAAATTCCAGCGTTCCTTCGCAGGCAGGCCAACTGAGCCTCCTCGTATGATTGGAAAGGCCCGGTTTTCCGGGCCTTTCTCGTTTCGGACGGATTGTAACAGTCCGAAAGGAAGCGTGATTTGTTTCGGGTCCGGGATAACCCTACTTTCCAGACCAACGAGACGTCGGGGACTCATGCCCCGGAGATTCGCGTCACAGTGACCTTGAGAGTGTTCGATGTTTGATCGCCAGACCACGCTGAAAGCCCCGCTCACCTTTACAGGTGTCGGCGTCCACAGCGGTGCGCCGACGACACTGACGCTCCATCCCTCGGGCATTGGAACGGGCATTTCATTCCGCCGTACGGGTTCCTTCGGCACCAAGGTCATTCATGCACGCTATGATCGCGTGACGGCTGCCGAGCTCTCCACGGTTCTGGGAGATCCGGCTGACGGGGGCGTCGCCACCGTCGAGCATCTTCTCTCGGCCTTCCGGGGCGTCGGCCTGGACAATGTCGTCGCCGAGATGAGCGGGCCGGAGGCGCCGATTCTCGACGGCGCGACTGAAGTCTTCACAGACGGCATCATGGATGCCGGCCTGCAAACACTGGATGCTCCGCGCCGCTACATCAAGATCCTGAAGCCGGTGCGTTTTGAACGTGGCGATGCCTGGGCGGAACTCGTTCCCCAAGCCAAGGGCTTCTCCATCGATATCGAGATTGATTTCCCCACGCCGCTGATCGGTCGCCAGCGTCTGCAGCTCGACGTCAATCCGCGCAGCTACCGTCGCGAGATTGCCTGGGCCTGCACCTTCGGTTTCCTTTCCGATGTGGAACGTCTGCGCAGCGCGGGCTTCGCGCGTGGCTCGTCGCTCGAGAACAGCATCGTCGTCGACGGCGATCAGGTGGTGAACCCGACCGGTCTGCGCTCGCCGGATCATTTCGTGCGCCACAAGGCGCTCGATGCCATCGGTGATCTCGCACTGGCCGGTCTTCCCCTGCGGGGCCGCTATCGCTCCTATAAGGGTGGCCACCGCGTGAATGTCGAAATGGTCAAGGCTCTGGCGGCACAGCCCTCTGCCTGGACCATCGTCGAGGCCGAGGCTCCCACACCGGTGCCCGGTTATGCCGAGCTTTCACCGGCACTTGTCCCCGCCTTTGCGCCCGACCGGGTGTAATCCAGCCATTCCTGCGTGGCGGTTTTCCTGCGTATGGGTTAAAAGGCCCAGATTCAAAACCCCAGCGCATGGGATCTGAGGACTGATGACCGACATGATGATGCGTATCCGTTCGCGCTCGCGCAGCGCACTGCGTGTGGTGGCGGTGTTGACCGTAGCCGTTTCCCTTTCCGCCTGTTCCATCTTCGGCGAGAAGGACGAGGATGCGGTGGTCCTCCCCGATGAGCCCGCGGATAAGCTCTACAATGAAGGCCTCTATTATGTGAACGAGGGCAACTACAACAAGGCTGCCGAGAAGTTCGAAGAGGTCGACAAGCAGCACCCCTATACGGAGTGGGCGCGCAAGTCCCTGGTGATGGTGGCTTACAGCCATTACGCGCAGGGCAATTACGACGACGCGATCACCAATGCGCGACGCTATCTGGCACTGCACCCCGGCAGCGAGGACGCTGCCTATGCGCAGTACATCCTCGCCATGTCTTATTATAACGAGATCCCCGATATCTCGCGCGATCAGCAGCGCACGCAGCGCGCTCTGCTTGCACTTCAGGAGATCGCGGACAAATACCCCAACTCCGAATATGCCGAACCGGCCCGTCAGCGCATCGTCGTGGCCCGGGACCAGCTCGCCGGCAAGGAGATGGAGGTCGGCCGCTACTACCTCAATCAGCGCAATTATATCGGGGCGATCAACCGCTTTCGCAGCGTCATCTCCGATTACCAGAAGACGCGTCACGTGGAGGAAGCCCTGGCGCGGGTGGCGGAAGCCAATATGGCGCTCGGCATTGTGGATGAAGCGCAGACCGCCGCGGCCGTCCTGGGACATAACTTCCCCGACAGCCAGTGGTACCAGGACACCTACAAGCTTGTTCAGTCGCGCGGTCTTGAGCCCCGCGAGAACAAGGAGTCCTGGATCAGCAAGGCGTTTCGCAAGGTGGGCTTCAGCTGATTTGAGCGGAACATGCTGGTTCAGCTTTCGGTTCGCGATATCGTCCTGATTGACCGGCTGGACCTTTCGCTTGAGGGCGGCCTTACCGTGCTCACCGGCGAAACCGGCGCCGGCAAATCCATCCTGCTGGATTCGCTGGCACTTGCGCTCGGGGGGCGAGGCGATGCCGGGCTGGTGCGCAGCGGCTGTGAGCAGGGTCATGTCACCGCCGTCTTTGATCTGCCCGTAACCCATCCCGCGCGACACATGCTGGTGGAACAGGACCTGCCTGACGAGGGCGATCTTGTCGTTCGCCGCACCCAGTTCATCGACGGCCGAACCCGCGCCTTCATCAATGACCAGCCGGTAAGTGTGCAGCTTCTGCGGTCAATCGGCGCGACCCTCGTGGAAATTCACGGCCAGCATGCCGATCGCGCTTTCGTTGATCCGGCAGCGCATCGCTCGCTGCTGGATGCCTTCGGCGGTCATCAGGGCGAGGCTGAGGAGGTAGCGCGGCTCTGGTCGGCCTGGAAGGGTGCCGAGCGCGCCGAAATTGAACACCGTGCCAAGGTGACCGCTGCGCGCGCCGAGGCAGACTTCCTGCGTCACGCGCAGGAAGAGCTGACGAAGCTCGCGCCGGAGGCCGGCGAGGAGGCGCAGCTTGCCGAACGTCGCCATGACATGATGCAGGCGGAGAAGATCGCACAGGATCTCGCTGAGGTCGCAGAAGCGATTGCGGGACCGAACTCACCCACGCTCAATCTGTCATCGGCTGTACGGCGGCTTGAAAGGCGGGGCGTCCAGGCGCCGAACCTGGTGGAGCCGATCATTGCCGCCATGGATGCGGCCATGCTGGCGCTGGACGAGGCGGCCGCTGCTGTGACGGCGGCTCAGGAAGCTGCGAAATTCGACCCCCGAGAGTTGGAACGGATCGAAGAGCGGCTGTTCGCGCTCCGGGCGGCCGCTCGTAAATACGATGTCCTTGTGGATGACCTTCCCGTCGCCGCCGCGCGTTTTGGTGGAGAATTGGCGGCCCTTGATGCCGGCGAAGAACGTCTTCGCCTGCTGGAAGATCAGACCCTCGCAGCACAGATCGCCTTCCGCAAGGCGGCGGCAGCGCTGACGGAGAGGCGCCAGGCTGCCAGCACTTTGCTGGACAAGGCGGTCAATGCCGAATTGCCTGACCTCAAGCTGGAACGCGCGCGATTCGTGACCAGCATCGAAAGCGAGGCCGGCAGCAGCGGTCCCCATGGCAATGATCGGGTGGAGTTCTGGGTGCAGACCAATCCTGGAACGCGCCCCGGTCCGATGCTGAAGGTGGCATCGGGCGGTGAACTGGCCCGCTTCCTCCTCGCGCTGAAGGTTGCGCTGGTGGATCGTGGCTCAGCGCCGACGCTTATTTTCGACGAGATCGACACGGGCGTCGGCGGCGCCGTAGCGGATGCCATCGGCCAACGGCTGGCGCGTCTTGCCGGGGCCGTACAGGTCATCGCCGTGACCCATGCACCGCAGGTGGCCGCCCGTGCGGCCAACCATCTTCTGATCGCCAAAGATGACGTCTCCGGTGGCGAGCGGGTGGCGACACGGGTGGTGGTGCTCGAAGAAGACGCTCGCAAGGAAGAGCTGGCGCGCATGCTCGCCGGTGCGTCGGTTACCGACGAGGCCCGCGCCGCCGCGGCCCGTTTGCTCCATGGTGCCGTCTAGGCACAGGCGCCGACACTTGGGCTTGCACTTTGCCTGCCAGATGAGCTTTCTAGCGCTTCCCAGTTTTTTGTTCGAGATCGATATGGCATCGCTCAAAGCCGTTCCTGAAATGGATGCGCAGGAGGCCGCGGACGAGCACGCGCGGCTGGTGGTGGAGATCGAAGGCCACGACCGGCGCTATTATCAGGACGACGCTCCTTCGATCTCGGACGGGGACTATGACGAGCTCCGCAAGCGTCTAGGGGAGATTGAGGAGCGCTTTCCCGCTCTCAAGGGCGTCGCAAGCCCCAGCAGCAAGGTGGGTGCCGCACCATCGGAGCGTTTCACCAAGGTGCGGCATGCCGTGCCCATGCTGTCTCTCGCGAATGCATTCGCCGATGAGGACGTCACCGATTTTCTCGGCCGCGTCCGGTCGTTTCTGCGTCTGCCGGCTGACGCACCGCTTCCTGTGCTGGCGGAACCGAAAATCGATGGGCTCTCGGCAAATCTGCTTTATCGCGGCGGCAAGCTGGCGGTCGGCGCCACCCGCGGAGATGGAACGGAGGGGGAGGATGTCACGCCCAACCTGAAGACCATCGCCGATATTCCCGAGCAACTGAACGGGACCGATGTTCCCGACACCATCGAAATCCGCGGCGAAGTCTATATGGCCAAGGACGACTTCCTGGCCCTCAACACGCGCCAGGCGGCCGAGGGCAAGCAGATCTTCGCCAACCCGCGCAACGCCGCCGCCGGCTCGCTGCGGCAGCTCGATGCCGGCATCACGGCGAAGCGGCCGCTCCGCTTCTTCGCCTATGGTTGGGGCGAGGCAAGCAGCCTGCCGGCAGAAAGCCAATCGGATGTTGTTGCCGCGTTCGCACGCTGGGGCTTCGTCACCAACCCGCTGACGCGGCTCTGTACATCCGCCGAGGAGCTTCTGGCCCATTATCGCGCCATCGAGCTGGAGCGGGGTGCGCTGCCTTATGACATCGACGGTGTGGTCTACAAGATCGATGCCCTGGATCTGCAAAGGCGGCTGGGGCAGGTGGCTCGCTCGCCACGCTGGGCGATCGCGCACAAGTTTCCTGCCGAGAAGGCGACCACCGTCCTGATCGGAATCGATGTGCAGGTGGGCCGCACCGGGTCGCTGACACCGGTGGCCAAACTGGAGCCGGTGACCGTCGGCGGCGTCGTGGTTCAGAACGCCACGCTGCACAATGAAGATGAGATCGCCCGACGTGATGTCCGCATCGGCGATACTGTGACTGTGCAGCGGGCCGGCGACGTCATTCCGCAGATCCTGGGGCCGATTCTGGAGAAGCGGCCATCGGATGCAGTGCCCTATGTCTTTCCCAAGACGTGCCCGGTCTGCGGCAGCCACGCCGTGCGTGAGGTCAACCCGCGAACGGGCCGTGAAGATGTGGTGAGACGCTGCACCGGCGGCCTCATCTGCCCGGCACAGGCGGTTGAACGGCTGAAGCATTTTGCTTCGCGCAACGCCATGGACATCGACGGCCTCGGCGACAAGCAGATCGAGACCTTCTATCGTGACGGGCTTATCGCGCGGCCGGCCGACATCTTTACCCTGGAAGCGCGTGACGCGCGATCACTGAAGAAGCTGAAGGATCGCGAGGGATGGGGAGCGACCTCAGTACGGAACCTCTTCGCGGCGATAGATGCGCGCCGCACGGTGCCGCTCAATCGCTTTCTCTTCGCGCTGGGCATCCGCCATGTGGGCGAGATAACCGCCAAGCTCCTTGCGCGCCATTACAAGGACGTGGTCACTCTGCAAGAGGCGGCCGTGGAGGCAGCATCTCGCGAGGGCCGTGCCTGGAACGATCTGGTAGCGATCGATGGTATCGGTCCCATCGTCGCGGATGCGGTTGTTGAATTCTTCGCTGAAGAGCACAACCGCTCCGCGGTCGAGGATCTTCTGGAACACGTCACGACGGAAGAACTGGCGGGACCCGTTTCGGCCGACAGCACGGTGGCGGGAAAGACGGTCGTCTTTACCGGAACGCTGGAGCGGATCACACGCGATGAAGCGAAGGCCATGGCCGAACGGCTAGGAGCGAAGGTGGCCGGCTCGGTGTCCTCGAAAACGGATCTGGTGGTTGCTGGCCCGGGCGCGGGATCAAAGCTGAAGAAGGCGTCCGAGCTCAATATCGAGGTTATTTCCGAAGATGAATGGTTCACCCGCGTGGGAGCGTGACCTGATTCGTCAGATCCGGCCCATCAGGGCAAGGATGAGAACGATGATCAGGATGACGCCGACGATACCGCCGGGACCGTAACCCCAGCCACGGCTGTAGCCCCAGTTCGGCAAAGCGCCAATCAGAATCAGAATCAGCAGGATGATGAGGATCGTCGAAAGCATTAGCGTGCCCTCCAGGCGGTTTTTGTAGCAACTGAACGCACACGCTTCCGTGAAGTTCCCCCCGAGAGGAACCTTGCATCAAAATTGATGATGGGAGGCCTTTATCAAAGAGGCGCGCAGGCCGCCGTCAGCCAGGCACGTGCCTCCGTGTCAAGTTCCGGCGCCACTTCCTGCAGAACGCGGGCATGATAGGCGTCGATCCAGGCCCATTCTTCGCGCGTGAGGAGATCGAGCGCGATGGCACGGCGGTCGAAGGGTGCCAATGTCAGCGTCTCGAAGCCGAGCATCGGCCTCTCCTGATCCGGAATGGTGATTTCGGTCACGAGCAGGAGGTTTTCCGTTCGGATGCCGTAGTGGCCTTCGCGGTAATAGCCCGGCTCATTGGACAGGATCATGCCTGGCAGGAGGGCGACATGGGCGGTCTTGGAAATGCGCTGCGGTCCCTCATGGACCGAGAGGTAGGAGCCCACGCCATGTCCCGTGCCGTGATCGAAATCCGTGCCGATATCCCAGAGCGCGCGCCGGGCGAAGGCATCGAGATGGGCGCCGGTGGTTCCCTTGGGGAACCTGGCGGTTGCGATGGCGATATGGCCCTTCAAAACGCGGGTGAAATGATCCCGCATGGTGTCGGAAAGTTCGCCGACCGCTATGGTGCGGGTGACGTCGGTGGTGCCGTCCTGATACTGCGCGCCGGAGTCGATCAGGAACAGACCTTGTCCGATCACCCTGTTGGTCGCTTCCGTCACGCGGTAATGCGGCAGAGCCGCATTCGGGCCGGCTGCAGAGATGGTGGGAAAGGAAATATCCTTGAGGAGGCCGGTATCGGCGCGAAAGGTTTCCAGCGCGATGGCGGCATCGATCTCGGTGACGCTGTCGCTCGATGCGCGGCGGTCTAGCCAGGCGAGAAAGCGGCAGAGCGCGACACCATCCCGCTTGTGAGCGGCGCGCATACCCCTGATCTCGCCCTCGTTCTTGATCGCTTTCAAAGCCGTGACCGGATCCGGCCCCAGGATGATCTCTGCTCCCGATGTCTGAAGATGCGAGACCAGGGCAGCTGGCGCGTTCGACGGATCGAGCATGACGCGCGCCTTATGGCTGCCCAACATGTTCAGCGCCGACGCGATGGCATCCGGCTCTTCGATCGCTGCGACTTTTTCAAGAGCCGCGCGCGCGCCAGCTGTCAGCCGGGAAACGGCGACGAAGAGGGTGGGCCTGTCCTCCAGCGGTACCAACGCGCGGCAAAGCGGCAAGGGTGTATGGCTGACATCTCCGCCGCGGATATTGAACAGCCAAGCAACGGCGTGGGGGTCCGACAGCAGCAGGACGCCGGCCTTGGCTGCGGCGAGGCCGCTGCGAAGCAGCGTAAGCTTATCGTCGGTGGAGCGACCCGCGAATTCCAACGGATGGTCCACGATGGGGGCGGGGGCAATCTTGGGGCGGTCAGTCCACAGCACATCAACCGGATTTTCGATGACCGGAACCAGTTTCGCCTCGGCCTTCTCGCAAACGGCTGTGAAACGTTCCACCTCGGCCGGTGTCTGCAGCCAAGGGTCATAACCAAGCCGGCAGCCGGCCGACAGGACGTCGCCGAGCCATGCGCAAGGTGCGGTTACTGTGATGTCGACAAGTTCAAAAACGCTGCCGTCAACCTGCGTGCGTGCCTGGACCGTGTAACGCCCGTCGATGAAAAGGGCGGCACGATCCGCGAGCACGACGGCAATCCCGGCTGATCCTGTGAAGCCGGTCAGCCAGGCGAGCCGCTCTTCCCCCTGGGACACATATTCGTTCTGATAAGCGTCGGCGCGCGGAACGACAAAACCATCAAGCCCGCGGTCCTTGAGAATACCACGCAATGCGGCGAGGCGGCCGGCGCCGAGGCTTGGATCGGTAACATCGTCAAAGGATTGAAAGTGTGATGCGGACATGGCCAAGACAAAACTCGTGCAGGGGAGAAGATGAGGGAAGCCTGCACTGGGATTGAGCAGATTTGGCTGTAACTAACAGCAAACCTCTGGCTTTTCACCAAAAATTATGTGCCATGACTTTTTCTCAGGGCTGGCATGCAGCTTTCGATCTAGGTCATTGGCTGCGGAATGTGCATATTGCGTCGCAATATCAAGGTAAGTTTTGCTTACCTGTCGTTCGGAGAAGAAATCATGATGACGAGTTCAACCCTTCACGGTTACCTGCCTGCCACGCCGAGCCAGACCGGTGGTTTTTGGAAGCGCCTGCATAATGCAGTTATGGCGCATCAAACCCGTCGGGCAGACGAATTCGTGGGGTCATTCTTGGCTCACAAAAATCCGGCCATGGCTCAGGAACTGGGTTATGACGTCGAGAAGCTGAAGAAGATGCCGCTTAAGGCCGCCTGCTTCTAATGCCGGCGCTGGCAGCTCAGCCGCGCCCTCGGCGGAGCACCAGTGTCGCCCAATTGTCGATGTGACGCCGCGCGATCAGACGCATGCCCTGCGCGGCGTAGCTTGCCAGCACCATCCGTTCCTGAGAGACCAGTAAGCCTGACAGGATGATGGTGCCTCCGGATCTTGTGCGCTGCACCATCCCGGTGGATAGCGCCATGAGGGGACGGGCCAGGATATTGGCCAGGATGAGGTCGAAAGGCGCGTTCTGGGCGATGATCGGTGTGCCGAAGCCATCCGCCTGTTCCGTTTTCACGAGATGACCGACTCGGTTGAGGTGCGCATTCTCTCTCGTGATACGGACAGAGACAGGGTCGATGTCGGTCGCAAGGACGGCACGCTTCAAGGCCTTTGCGACGGCGATCGCGAGAACGCCTGTGCCCGTTCCAAGGTCCAGCACTTTCGCTGGCTGCTCCCGTTTCAGAACGTCATCCAGAGCCAATAGACAGCCCAGCGTCGTGCCGTGATGGCCGGTGCCGAAGGCCAGGGCTGCCTCGACACGGATGCCAAGCGCGTTGGCCGGTACCCGATGACTGTCGTGGCCACCATGAACGAAGAAGCGGCCAGCACGCACGGGGGCCAAGCCCTCGAGGCTGGCGGCAACCCAATCGGCATCTTCGATGCTGTCGGCTTGCAGTTCAACGACCTTCGCATCGTCCCCAAGAATGGCATTTACTCTTTGCAAGAGTTCATTCGGTTCGGTCATCGGCCCGGAATAGATCTCGACGGTCCACCGGCTTTCATCCTGCGGGTCCTCAAAAGTCGCGACGGTATTTTCCTCAAGTGAGAGCGTCTCCTCGAGGACATTGCTCAAGCGATGTGCGAGCTTGGTGGGGGCGTGGAAGCGGACGACGGCTGTGGGCACGAGGAGATCTTTCGTGAAAAGGTCAGGCCGGCTCGACGAAGCTGTCGAGGATGTGTTTCTGTCCGGCCTTGTCGAAATCGACCGTCAGCTTGTTGCCTTCCACCATGGCCACATGTCCATAGCCGAATTTCTGGTGGAAGATGCGAGTGCCGACGGGATAGGCGCTGGTGCCGGTGGATTTTGCCACCAGTTCGCCCTCGATAACTCTTGGTCCGCGGCGGAAGGTCTCTGCCTGAGGGGCCGCGCGATTGGCCTGCGCGCGTTGCCAGCCGGGGGTCGCGTAGCTCGACGAGAAGGGCGCCAGCCCATCGAAGCGGCTGCGGCCATAGGATGAGGAGAAGGTGGCCGGTGCCTCCAACACGTCCACATGCTCCTCCGGCAGTTCGTCCAAGAAGCGGGAGGGGATCGACGTCTGCCACATGCCGTGGATGCGGCGGTTGGACGCGAAGGAAATCTTGGCGCGTTTCCTGGCACGTGTGATGCCGACATAGGCGAGGCGGCGCTCTTCCTCCAGGCCCGCCCGGCCGCTTTCATCCAGAGAGCGCTGGTGCGGAAACAGGCCTTCCTCCCAGCCGGAAAGGAACACTGTATCGAATTCCAGACCCTTGGCGGCGTGCAGGGTCATGATCGTCACCGCATCCGAGCCGGCGCCGCCCTCGGTGTCCATCACCAGCGACACATGCTCCAGGAAGCCGGCCATATTCTCAAAGCCGTCCATGGACCGGACCAGCTCTTTCAGGTTCTCAAGCCTGCCGGCGGCATCGGCCGACCGATCCCGCTTCCACATCTCGGTATAGCCGCTCTCATCGAGGATGATTTCGGCAAGTTCGGTGTGGGTGATCTGGTCGAGCCTAGCCGACCAGCGCGCAAAATGATCCAGCACATCCTTCAACGCCGCGCGGGGTTTGGGCTTGAGTTCGCCGCTGTCGACCGCGATGTGCGCCGCTGCCATGAGCGGTATCTTCTGCGCCCGGGCGATGGCATGGCACAGCGCGATGCTCGCATCGCCAAGGCCGCGTTTCGGGGTGTTGACGATCCGCTCAAAGGCTAGGTCGTCCGCTGGGCTTACGACGCAGCGAAAATAGGCGAGGGCGTCCCGAATTTCGGCGCGCTCGTAGAAGCGCGGGCCGCCAATGACGCGGTAGTTCAGGCCTACCGTGACGAAGCGATCCTCGAACTCGCGCATCTGGAACGAGGCCCGCACCAGGATCGCGATGTCGTTGAGCGCATGTCCCTTGTTTTGCAGGCTTTCGATCTCGTCGGCGATGGTGCGCGCCTCCTCGCCGCTGTCCCAGGCGCCGTTGACGGTCACCTTCTCGCCGATGTCGCCCTGTGGTTGAAGGGTCTTACCAAGTCGCCCCTCGTTGTGGGCGATCAGATGGGATGCGGAGGCGAGAATGTGCCCGTCGGAGCGGTAATTGCGCTCCAGGCGGATCACCGTTGCGCCGGGAAAATCCTTTTCAAAGCGCAGGATGTTGTCCACCTCGGCGCCGCGCCAGCCGTAGATCGACTGATCGTCGTCACCCACGCAGCAGATGTTGTGCGATCCCTGCGCAAGCAACCGAAGCCAGAGATATTGCGCGACGTTGGTGTCCTGATACTCGTCCACCAGGATGTAGCGGAAGCGGCGGTGGTAATCGGCCAAGATATCGGGATTTTCGCGGAAGATGCGGATCGGCTCCAGCAACAGGTCGCCAAAATCCGTGGCATTGAGGATCTTCAGGCGCTCCTGATAGAGGGCGTAAAGATCGGGGCCGCGGCCGTTGGCGAACAGGCCGGCATCGGCTGCCGAGACCTTGTCGGGGCCGATAGCCCGATTCTTCCAGCCATCGATGAGATGGGCGAGCTGGCGGGCGGGCCAGCGCTTCTCATCGATATTTTCCGCCTGCAGAACCTGCTTCAGCAGCCGGATCTGATCGTCGGTGTCGAGGATGGTGAAACCGGACTTGAGGCCGGCAAGCTCGGCATGGCGGCGGAGAATCTTGGTGCCGATGGAGTGAAAGGTGCCGAGCCACGGCATGCCTTCCGCAACACCTCCTACGAGTGCTGCGATACGCTCCTTCATCTCGCGCGCGGCCTTGTTGGTGAAGGTCACCGCCAGGATCTGCGAAGGATGCGCCTTGCCCGTCGCCAGGATGTGGGCGATGCGGGTCGTCAGGGCGCGTGTCTTGCCCGTCCCTGCGCCGGCAAGCACTAGCACTGGCCCATCCAATGTCTCTACAGCGTGACGCTGCTCGGGATTGAGGCCTTCCAGATAGGCGGCGGCAGGACGTGCGCCCATGGCACGAGCCGCGATGCCGCCGGGTCTGATGGCCGGGGCGGGGGCAGGGGGCGTGCGGGCGGAATCGGTCACGGCAGGGTCCTTGGGAGCATTAGGCCGATATAATGAATCGGTGGCGTGATTGCATCATGTCAGGACGCCACAATGCCAGCGTGTTCTTTGTTCGTTCTGTCATGGCAGGCGCGGTAAGCCAAGATGCAAGCGCCGAATTGCGCCGCTTGGCGCGAAAAAGGCATGCATCATCTTCGTGTTGATGATAATCGCGCCGCAACACGTCAAGGCACGGGGATCTCGTGGCGCAGAGCACCATCGACAAGGACTTGAAGAAGGTCGTTCATCTCGAACAGGCGACTTACAGTCTATCGCGCTCCCTTGCTGTGCCTGGCCTCACGGCAATGTTCTTCGTCGTCGTGCTGCTGCTGGCCAGCCTCTATGTGACGGAAGGCCCGCTGGGGTGGGCCGTGATCGCTGCCGCCGTCATAGGCGGCTACATGGCGCTGTCAATCGGTGCCAATGATGTGGCGAACAACATGGGCCCCGCCGTGGGCAGCCGGGCCCTCACGCTGGGCGGCGCCATCGTCATAGCTGCTATTTGCGAAGCAGCCGGCGCTATGCTGGCCGGTGGGGACGTGGTGTCAACCATCTCCAGCGATCTGATCCATCCCGATAGCCCGCTGTCATCGGAGCAGTTCATCATCCTGATGATGGCGGCATTGCTCGCTTCCGCCATGTGGATACATGTCGCCACCATTCTGGGTGCGCCGGTTTCAACCACGCACGCCATCGTGGGCGCTGTCGTCGGATCGGCAATTGCGGCTGCGGGCGCGCATGTGGTCGACTGGCACATCATTGCGCGGATCACGGCCAGCTGGCTGATCTCTCCGGTCGTGGGGGGCATTTTTGCTGCGGCTCTTCTGGGCTTCGTGAAATGGTCGATCCTGTTTCAGCCGGATCGTGTCGCCGCGGCGCGCCGGTGGGTGCCGGTTTTGATCGCGCTCATGCTTGGCGTTTTCGCGATGTACATGGCCAGCAAGGGCGTTCAGCGCATCACGTCGGTGCCGACACCCTGGGTAATCGCGCTGGGTGCTGGCTTCGCCGCGGGAGGCTACATCCTGTGCCGGCCATGGGTGCGGCGGCGCTCGGAAGGCATGGAGAACCGTCGCAAGCAGATCGCGACCCTGTTCTCGATCCCTCTCATTTTCGCGGCGGCCCTGCTGTCTTTCGCCCACGGCGCAAACGACGTTGCCAATGCTGTCGGTCCTTTGGCGGCCATCGTTGCGACGGTCGCTGGCGGCTCGACTGAGGCAGGCGTGGTCGAACTGCCGTTGTGGGTGCTGGCCATCGGCGCCGCCGGCATTTCCATCGGGCTTTCGCTTTTCGGGCCACGCCTAATCCGCACGGTGGGCGAAAAGATCACCAAGATGGACCCGATCCGAGCTTATTGCGTGGCTCTGTCCGCGGCGGTCACCGTGCTGTTTGCATCAGCTCTCGGTTTGCCAGTGTCCTCCACACACATCGCTGTCGGGGCGATCTTCGGTGTGGGATTTCTGCGCGAGCGGCTGACCAACAAGGGCGTGCGCAATCCGGCGGTGCAGCCTCGCAGCCTGTTTCTCGAGCCGTCGAAACTGAACAAGACACCGGAAGATGCAATTCGCAATCAGCTGAAGCGCGAACGTCGCCGTCTTGTCCGGCGGCAACATCTCATCGGTATCGTGGCAGCCTGGGTTATCACGGTGCCGGCGTCCGCCGCTCTAGCGGCGGTGCTCTACACCGTGATGGGTGCGCTGGCGCTTTAGCTGCGCGCCAATCGCTCGCGGGCGTCGAGCCGTTCGATGATCTCGACCAATTGGGTGTCGGACAGAAGGCGCTTGGCGTCCGACATGACGACCCAATGTCTGTGTCGCTGGCCGTCCTCGGGCCAGGAGGTAAGCTGTTCCGTCAGACGCAGCGGATAAAGATCGACCTCCAGGCGCTGCCGCCGCATTTCGCGTGCTTTGATCGTGCTGTAGGTGCCGATAGGCGTCTCCTCGACGATGCCGCGGACACCAGCTTCTTCGAAGGCCTCCTGGGCCGCCGAATCCCAAGCGGTCATGCCTGGTATGATGGAGCCTTTGGGGAAGATCCAACGGCCTGTCCGGCGCGATGTTATGATGAGGAATACCGTCTGACTATCGACGGTTGTGAAGGGAATCGCCCCGACCTGTCTTTGGTCACCCTGTGCCAGAGGCGGCACCGGGCTCATGCGGTCACGCAGGTTCGTCAGGAAACGCGCGAAGCTCAAGGTCGAATTCCCATCGCAGTCAGGAGGGAGGGAGCTGGCACCACCAGCCATCGCTGAGAGGTGAGGATAATCGCAAAGTTGCGGAATTGAATGCATGATCGGAGGCAAACGAGAGGTCTTCCACAGAACGCCCCATAAAGTGGTAGCGGGCCTAACAGCGGGGAGTGACAGTTCCATGACAGCAACGCCTGCCCAGCGACCTTCGGCTGCTGCCGTCAACAAGGCTATCAACAGCCTCAAGGAATACTTCGGATCGCGCCTGTCGACCGCCGAGGCCGTGCGCCATCAATATGCCCATACGTTGACGTGGCTGCCTACCCAGCCCGCTGATGCGGTGGTCTTTGCCGAGACGACCGACGAGGTGGCCAAAGTGGTGAGCGCATGTGCCGAGCATCGCGTGCCAGTCATAGCGTTCGGCACGGGAACCTCGCTCGAGGGCCATGTGAATGCACCCCTGGGCGGCGTCACCATTTGTCTCAGGGATATGAAGCGCATCGTTTCGCTCCATGCCGAGGACCTCGACGCAACCGTGGAGGCGGGCGTCACCCGCACCGAGCTCAACGCGCATCTGCGCGACACGGGGCTGTTCTTTCCCATCGATCCCGGGGCAGATGCCTCGCTTGGCGGCATGGCCGCGACGCGGGCTTCCGGCACCAATGCCGTCCGCTATGGCACTATGAAGGACAATGTCCTTGCGCTGACGGTGGTGCTGGCAAATGGGGAAGTGATCCACACCGGCACCCGCGCCCGCAAGTCCTCCGCCGGATACGACCTCACGCGTCTTCTCGTCGGATCAGAGGGAACGCTCGGCATCATCACGGAACTGACGGTGCGACTGGCCGGTATTCCGGAAGCGATATCAGGCGGCATCTGCCCTTTCGCTTCCGTCGCTTCGGCCTGCGAGGCCGTGATGATGACCATTCAGATGGGCATTCCCATTGCTCGCATCGAGCTTCTTGATGAGGTGCAGGTCCGCGCCTGCAACAATTATTCAAAGCTCGGCCTGCCGGAGACACCAACGCTTTTCGTCGAGTTCCACGGCTCCACCGCCGGCGTTGCCGAACAAGCCGAGGCCTTCGGCGCCATCGCGGGCGAATTCGGCGGAGGTCCCTTCCGCTGGACCACACATCCGGAGGAGCGCGGCGCTCTGTGGCAAGCGCGGCATGATGCATTCTGGGCCGCTCAGTCGCTTCGCCCCGGAGCCAGAGCGTTCTCCACCGACGTCTGCGTGCCGATCTCACGTCTCGCCGAATGCGTAGCCGAGACCAAGGCCGACATCGAAGCCTCGGGTGTGATCGCAACCGTCGTGGGCCATGTCGGCGATGGCAATTTCCACACACTGCCGCTGGTCGATATGGATGATCCCGGTGATATCGCACGCGTCGAAGCGTTCATCGGGCGTCTCACGGAGCGCGCCCTCGCCATGGGCGGCACCTGTTCCGGTGAACACGGCGTGGGACAGGGCAAAATGGCCTATCTTCCCAAGGAGCATGACGCCGGGGCGCTGGACGCCATGCGCGCCATCAAGCGGGCGCTCGATCCTCACAACATCATGAACCCGGGAAAGCTTGTCGCAATCTAGCCCGTGTGACGGCATAAAGGGAGTTCAGGCGCATCGGGCGCCGTACCCTTTTGGTAGGACGCGCAGGTTTCGTGAATACGATTCTGACGACCATAGCGGCGGCATTGGTTCTGGCACTGGGTGCCGCGCTGATCGGACCTTACTTCGTCGACTGGACGGCCTATCGCGCGGAATTCGAAGCGCGGGCGAGCCAGATTGTGGGGACGCCGGTGCACGTGCGCGGGTCGGTGGAGGCACGGCTTCTTCCCCATCCCTCCATCAGTTTCAACGACGTTGAAATGGGCGCTCCGGGAGAGAAGGCGCGGCTGGAGGCGACATCCTTTTCGCTGAGGCTTTTCCCCGCTCCCTTGTTGAGAGGGGAAGTGCATGTCCGCGACGTCGATGTGGTGGCGCCCCGCCTGACGGTCGAGATCGGGCCGGACGGCGAGCTCGCGCTGCCACTGGAAGCCAACTCCCTCCAGCTGGTCGATCCGGCGAAGGTCACTCTGGAGCGGATCGGTATCACGCAGGGCGTGCTGGTGGTTCTGGATCCGGAAACGGGCCGGTCTGAAAAAATCACAGGTATCCTTGGGCAGGGCAGCGCCAGTTCGCTGATGGGTCCCTTCAAGTTCGAAGGCCGCGGAATCCGCGGCAGCAAGGCTTATGATCTGAAGCTCGCGACCGGTCGTTTCGCCGGCGAGCGGATGCAGACCCGCCTTGAGCTCACCTCCGATACGCCGGCACGTGATCTTCTGCTCGATGGTTTTCTGAGCTTCTCCGGCCTCAGGCCCTCATTCCAGGGGCGGGCTGTGCTGACGCGCGCAGCGACCGATACTACTATAGAGAGCTGGCGCATTGAGGGGCGTCTTGTCGCCGATCCCCGTACTGTCCGCATTGACGACTTCAGTCTTCAGCTTGGTCCCGATGATCGGGCATTGCGTCTGGAAGGCTTCGGCGATCTGGCGCTTGGCGCGCGGCCGCAAGGCAAGGTCACGCTGTCCGCCCGGCAGCTGGATGTTGATCGCCTGCTGGGCCCCGGCGATCAGCCGCGCACCCCGCGCCAGTCCCTGGAGATGCTGCTTTCCCGGTTGGAGCGTCCGGCTTCAGGAATGCCGCTGGCGGTTGAGCTGAAAACCGACGGCCTTCTTATAAGCCAGGAGCTCATTCAAAACGTCGATCTGGCATTTGAAACCGCCGGCGGAGACGGCTCGGCCATCGCGGTTCGCAAGGCCCAGGCTCGGTTTCCCGGTGGTGCGCGTGCGGCGGTCGCCGGACGGCTCGCCATGGGTCCTGGCGGGCCAACGTTCAAAGGCCGCGCCGAGACTGACGTTCGGGACTGGCCGCAACTGGCGCGCTGGCTTGGCGGTACCGATCGGCTTCCCGGTATCAGTACAATCTCCTTTCTGGGCGACGTCGAAGCCTCCGCATCGCGCGTGGAGCTGTCTCAGGCCACACTTTCGCTCGACGGCGAAACGGCGGAGGGGCGCGTGGTCTGGGAGCGCAAGGGTGGGGCGGCGTCACTTGCGGCCGCTGTCACAGCAGAACGCCTCGATCTCGATGCCATCGATCTTCCCGGACTTTCCCGATCGATAGAGGTCGCCTCAGCCGTGGATCTTGCCCTCGACGCGAAGGCAATACGCTACGCCGGGCTCGATGCGCGCGGCGTTTCGATCAATCTGGTGACCCACGGTAGGGATTTGACGGTGCGCCGCTTCGCACTCGACGATGTCGGCGGCGCAAAGGTCGATGTCTCCGGCGACCTGGAGATCCGCTCGGGCGCGGTGAGTGGCATGTTGAGCGGCCGGATCTCGGCCCGCGAGCTTGACGGCATCGCTGCCCTCCTGCGCAAAAGCCCTCTTCCGGATGCCGTCGCGGAGGGATTTGCGGATCGTGCCGCCGTTCTGGCGCCCATGGACGCCGAAGTCGTTTTCGGAGCTGATCCTGAGAAGGCCGGAGGCGTGCTGCTGCGCGCCAAGGGCACTGCGGGAGGGTCGGTTGTTGACGCTCAGTTAAAGCTGGATGCGCCGGCGGCCGATGCCACCATTGAGGCCCGCGCGAGTGTGAATGCGGCCGAGGCGAACCGATTGCTGCAGCAGCTGGGATTTCCGGTGGTCTCCTTGGAGAGCGGCGGTCCGGGAAGATTGGTGCTGGGAGCCCGCGGGCTCCTGGCGAAAGCGGTGGCGACGCGGCTTGAGGTCGATATGCTGGAGACGGACCTGGACGCCCATGGCGATCTCGCATTCGCCGGCGGCGAGCTGAAAGGTGTCTTGCAGACCTCGCTGGCCAGCGCCGACATCTCGCGTCTGATGTCGCGCTTCGGGCGTCTCCCGCCGGTGACGCTGGATTCCTTGCCGATCGCGCTCGAGGCGCGGCTTGATCTCAGCAAGGACCGCATGGCTTTTTCGGATATCGAGGGCATGGTGGATGGCCGTGCGGTGGCGGGCCGTCTCGCCTTTGCCGGCGGTGGTTGGCGCACCGTGTCCGGGGCGCTGCAACTGGCGCGTCTTGATCTGTCCGAAGCCATGGCGATGGGACTTGGTCCATTGGCTTTCGATGGTCCCGCCCGGGAAGCTCCGTGGCCCAGCGGGCCCGTGGCACCTGGTCCTTTTGACGGTTTCACCGGGCAAATCGGCCTGTCGCTGGAGGAGGTCGGGCTGCCGATGGTGCCCTCCCTGCGCGCGGCGAAGGCCACTCTGGTGCTTGCGCCGCGTGAAGCGCGCTTTGATCAGGTCAGCGGTGAGATCGCCGGCGGCCGTCTTGAGGCGGCACTCGGGCTGTCGCTGCTCGACGAAGGCATGACATTGAAAACGACGATCAATGTCACCAACGCCGATCTAAGCGCGGTGCTGTGGCAGGGGGCTGATGGAAAGGCTGCCGTCGTGGGTCAGGGCAATCTCTCGATGGACGTCCAGGGTTCCGGCCCCACGATTGCCGAAGCGGTAGGGGGGCTGAGTGGAGGGGGCTCACTGACCTTAAGGGATGTCACCATCGCAGGTCTCGATCCGACGGCCTTCAGCCGCATTCGAACCGCGGCGGAACAGGGCCTCGATCTTGCGCCCGCCAGTATCGCCAAAGCCTTCTCGGCGGAGGCTGCTAAGGATGATCTCACCATCACCGAGGCGACCGGTGCCTTTTCCGTTGCAGGGGGAACGGTGCGGCTATCCAATATGGCTGTCGACGCGCCGGCGGCGACCATATCGGCCCTTGCCACCCTCGATCTTGCACGGCTTCACCTGCAGAGCACCATCGGCGTCGGCCCACAGACCATGGACGAGATCGAACCATCGGCTCTGCCGCGTGTCTCCCTCAACTTCACGGGGCGCCTGACCGAACCCCGCCGGGAGGTGGATGTGACCGGTTTGAGCAGCTTCTTGACCGGGGAAGCAATCGAGCGGGAAGTCAAACGTATCCACGAGCTTGAGGATGCCGCGCATGAGCGAGCACGCCTGCGCCGTGAAATGGATGCTCGGGACCAGCAGCGCCGGGCGGAAGAGGAAAGACGCCGCGCCGCCGCGCGAAGAGCTGAGCAGGAGCGGATGGCCCGACAGGCCCCGGCGCTGCCGCCGCCGCTTGAGATCGGACCGCCGCCCGGTGCACGCGCGCCTGTTGATCCTTTCAGCATCACGCCGTCTGAAGGGCAGGGGCCGCTGATCCTTTCGCCGCAGATCCAGCCGCGGGACTTGCCCTTGCGGTAAGCCTAGGGATGGCGGTAGTGCGCCAATACGCGCAGCCGGATAGCCGACGACAGGTTGGTGCCGCCGCGCGAGGAATCGATCTCGGCGATCAGCGCCCGCAGCGTCTTGCCCTCGATCGCCGCGATATCCTTGAGTGCGGCCCAGAACGCATCTTCCAGACTGATGGAGGTGCGGTGACCCGCGATTTCGATGGACCGCTTGACGATCGTGCCTGTCACGGTTCGTCTCGGCCGCGTCTGTGACCGTCGAGGTTGCGCGCAGCCTGTTCGGCTTTCATCCGCTCGACATCCTTCTCGGCTTTGGTGCGGCCGAAGCTGACGCGGTTCTGCTCGGCTCTTGCCGTTTTCTCATCGCGCGTCTTGGCCTTGCGCGCCTTATTGAGATTGATGACCTCGGCCATGGCTGGTTCCGCTTAAGGGGCGACGCGCCAGGATAGCGCATCACCCCTCGGGTTTTGCAAACTCACTCGGGAGCGATCATCTTCTCCGGGCGCACCACGGCGTCGAATTCCTCCGCGGTGACGAGGCCGAGATTGATGGCTTCTTCCTTCAGCGTCGTTCCGTTCTTGTGAGCGGTCTTGGCGATCTTGGCGGCATTGTCGTAGCCGATCTTCGGAGCAAGCGCTGTCACCAGCATAAGCGAGCGCTCAAGACCGGCCTTGATGTTGTCCTCGCGCGGCTCGATGCCGACAACGCAGTTATCGGTGAATGACACCGCGGCATCGGCCATGAGACGGACAGACTGCAGGAAGTTGTAGGCCATGACGGGGTTGTAGACGTTCAGCTCGAAGTGGCCTTGGCTGCCGGCGAAGGTGAGGGCGGCATGATTGCCGAAGATCTGGACGCAAACCTGGGTCAGGGCTTCGCACTGGGTCGGGTTGACCTTACCAGGCATGATGGATGAACCGGGCTCGTTCTCGGGCAGCGCAAGTTCGCCAAGACCCGAGCGGGGGCCGGAGCCGAGCAAGCGGATGTCGTTGGCGATCTTGAACAGGGAGGCCGCGACGGTGTTGATGGCGCCGTGGCTGAACACCATGGCATCATGTGCCGCGAGAGCTTCGAACTTGTTGGGCGCCGTCGTGAACTTCATCTGCGTGATCGCGGCGATCTTTTCAGCCACCAGTTCGGCAAAGCCGACTGGCGCGTTCAAGCCGGTTCCGACGGCGGTGCCGCCCTGCGCCAGTTCCATGAGCTTGGGCATGGTCTGCTCGATACGCTCGATGCCGTTCTCGACCTGTGCCGTGTAGCCGGAGAACTCCTGGCCGAGAGTGATGGGCGTCGCATCCTGGGTGTGGGTGCGGCCGATCTTGATGATCTTGTCCCAGGCCTTGGCCTTGTCGTTCAGGGCGTTGCGCAGCTTTTGCAGAGCCGGCAGCAGGCGATGATGAATCTCCTCGGCGCAGGCGATATGCATGGCCGTCGGATAGGTGTCGTTTGACGACTGCGACATGTTGCAGTGGTCATTCGGATGCACCGGCTTTTTGGATCCCATCTCGCCGCCGAGCATCTCGATGGCGCGGTTGGAGACCACCTCATTGGCGTTCATGTTGGACTGGGTGCCCGAGCCGGTCTGCCACACGACGAGCGGGAAATGATCGTCAAGCTTTCCTTCGATCACTTCCTGCGCGGCTCGAACGATGGCATCGCCAACCTTTGGATCGAGCCGGCCGAGGCTCATGTTGGCTTCCGCCGCGGCGCGCTTCACGATGCCAAGGGCGCGGATGACCGGTGCGGGTTGCTTTTCCCAGCCAATCTTGAAGTTGCCGAGCGAGCGCTGGGCCTGGGCACCCCAATAGCGGTCGGAAGCAACTTCGATGGGGCCAAAGGTATCGGTTTCGGTGCGTGTCGCGGTCATCAGCGAGGCCTTGCGTTCAAAGAATGAAGGCGCGCGGACGCGCGCCACGGCTAATGCGCGGCTGTCTAGCATGAGCCAAGCGCGGTCGTCACCGTTGCTCGGGCGTTACTTCTTGCGGAATTTGTCGAGGCTGACGACCTGCGCGCCGCCTTCGCCGTCGTCAGATGCCGCGGCCGGTTCGTCCGCATCGGCTTTCGGCTCTGCTTCGGAGCCTGACGGTTTGGCAATGCTGGTGATATCGGCGCCCGGGCCGGATGGGGCCGATATGACCTCATCCTCCACCGCCGGTGCACTCTCGGCGATCTCGAACTTCAGCCCGAACTGCACGGATGGATCATAGAAGCCGACCAGTGCCTCATAGGGCACCACCAGCTTTTCGGGTACGCCACCGAACGAGAGACCCACCGTGAAGTGGTTCTCCATCACCTCGAGATCCCAAAACTGATGTTGCAGGACGATGGTCATCTCTTCCGGATGCTGTTCGCGCAGGCGGGGGGAAAGCTTTACTCCCGGCGCGCCGGTGCGGAAGGAGACGAAGAAATGATGCTCGCCGGGAAGACCGTCGCGCGCCACATCCGACAGAACCTTGCGGACCAGTCCGCGAAGAGCCTCCTGGGCGCGCAGATCGTAGCGAATAAGGTCAGTCGGCATTGTCCCCGCGCTTCTCGTCCTTGGCCCTTCGGCCGAAATGATAGTGGAGGCTTCTGTTGCCAGGTGCCTCCGAACCCCGCCTGAAGGTGCTAACCCACAGGGCTTTGAGTCGGTATTTCAAACCGCATTACGCGGCCTGAGCAACCGGAGCATAGTTGTCGTTTGCAACTACAGGTTTGGTCCGATAACGGCGGTACCATGCCGAGCAAAAGAGCACCCTTTACACCCTCGTCGATCCTATTTCGCCCCCATCAGAATGAGCCCACAGGCTCATTTTGGTGGAGGCGCCGGGTACCGCCCCCGGGTCCGAATGGTTTATTTCGATGTCCGTTTATCGCCATAGCCGGCTTGCGCCAGCACATCTGAATATAGGGAAGTTCCGACGGAAATAAAGATGGGAGCCGAGCTTTTCAGCCGGCTCCCATGAAGGAAAAGCGGTGCGTTGTCCGGTTGTTACCAACGGCGCTCGCGCTCAACGTCGATAATATCGCCGGTCCTGCTGGAAACGGTGACGATCATGCCGCGGCCTCGCCGATCATCGCCACGCACGACATAACGACCGCGACGCTCTGAAACATCCCGAATATTGACCATCCCGTTGGAGCGGGCGACGCGGGCCGCGTCACGTGAACTGATCCCGCGATACTCCCGCCGGTCGCGGTAACGATCGCGGTCGCGGTCGCCGCGATAATTGGGTTCAACGGTGACGCCGCCTGGGCCGATCTGGATGCTCTGACCCTGCGCGGGGATCGAGAAGCCAAGGCCCAAGGCAACGAAAGAGATGGCGGCAATAGAGGCGCGTTTCATTATTATGTCCTCCCTAGACGGGTGAAGCTGTTGTCGTTCAACTAACTTTCCCGCTCACGCTTTTGTTCCTTAGAGGCTGTTGCCATAAAGCAGAACATCCGTTTCGAACCGGGTGTCGAATGTGGATGAGTATCTCTTTCATGTGCCGCCCGCGCGAAACGATGTAAAATGGTTCTCCAAACACGGAATCATCGCTATGCGCGCCTATCTTGATCTCGTCCAACGCATTCTCGATGAGGGCGTCCAGAAGGGCGACCGCACGGGTACCGGCACACTGTCCGTCTTTGGGCATCAGCTGCGCTTCGACCTGTCGCAGGGCTTCCCCCTGGTCACGACCAAGAAGCTGCATCTCAAATCCATCGTGCATGAGCTCCTGTGGTTCCTCGCTGGCGACACCAACGTCGGCTATCTGCGTGACAACGGCGTCCGCATCTGGGACGAGTGGGCGGACGAGAAGGGCGATCTTGGACCCGTCTACGGCCAGCAGTGGCGGTCGTGGGCTGCGCCCGATGGCCGGACGATCGACCAGATCGCCTGGGTCCTCGACGAGATCCGTCGCAATCCGGATTCCCGCCGTCTTGTGGTCAGCGCCTGGAATCCCGCTGATCTGGACCGCATGGCACTGGCGCCCTGCCATTGTCTGTTCCAGTTTCACGTAGCGGAAGGGCGGCTGTCCTGTCAGCTCTACCAGCGGTCGGCCGATGTCTTCCTTGGCGTTCCGTTCAACATCGCTTCCTACGCGCTTCTGACCCACATGATGGCCCATGTTGCTGGTCTGCAGCCCGGCGATTTCGTCCATAGCTTCGGTGATGCGCATCTCTATCTCAATCACCTGGAGCAGGCGCGCCAGCAACTGGCCCGTACACCGCGCGACCTGCCGAAACTGAAGCTCAACCCCGCCAAGCGCGATCTTTTCGGCTTTTGCTACGAGGATGTCGTGATCGAGGGCTATGACCCTCATCCGCTGATCAAGGCTCCGGTGGCGGTGTGACCCTCACCATTCGGCCTGCGCGTTCCGGTGAAGGCGCCCTGGTTCTCGGCCTGGTGCGTGAACTTGCCGATTATGAAAAGCTGACGCATGAGGTGGATGCGACCGAGGCCATGATGGAGATGGCTTTGTTCGGCTCCCGGCCGCGAGTCTTCTGCGACCTGGCTGAATGGAATGGCGAGGTCGTCGGTCTTGCGCTCTGGTTCTATAATTTCTCCACCTTCCGCGGGCGACACGGCATTTATCTGGAGGATCTCTTCGTCAAGCCGCACATGCGCGGGAAAGGAGCGGGCAAAGCCCTCCTGCGCTCCCTGGCTGTGCGTTGCGTGACGGAAGGACTGACGCGGCTCGAGTGGTCGGTGCTTGATTGGAACAAGCCTTCCATCGATTTCTACATCACATGCGGCGCTGAGCTCATGGACGGCTGGACCACCTGCCGTCTGACGGGAGAGGCGCTGAAGAAGCTCGGGGAGGAGGGCAGATGAAGGTGCCGGTGGTGCCGGTGGTGCTGGTGGTGGCGGTCGCGCGCAACGGCGTCATCGGTGCCGATAACGGCTTGCCCTGGCGGCTGTCGTCTGATCTCAAGCGTTTCAAGGCGCTCACCATGGGGCAGCCCATCATCATGGGTCGCAAGACCTTTCAATCGATCGGAAAACCCTTGCCGGGCCGCGAGACCATCGTGGTTACGCGCAACGCTTATGCGGATTTCGGCCCTGGGATTCATGTAACGACGAGCCTCGACGAGGCCCTGGACCGCGGTCAGGTGCTGGCGCGGGAGATGCGGGCGAAATCAATCGCGGTGATCGGTGGCGGGGAGATCTACGCCCAGGCCATGGCCTACGCCGACCGTCTGGAGATGACCGAGGTTGATGCGTCGCCCGTGGGCGACGCACGCTTTCCGGCTGTCGATGAAACAATCTGGCGTGAGGTCTCGCGGGAGCCGCACAGCGCGGGCGAGAAGGACGATCATGCCTTCACCTTCGTGACCCTGACGCGAAGGTGATGCATCCGGCCATTGACTGGATTGACGTTCTTGCGCACCTGACACGCCGGAATGGTTGAAGCGCGAGGGCGTGTCGCATACAACGCCATGTCGCGAGGCCGTCCGAGAGAGATCGGCGATAGAGTGGAGACGATATGCCCTGGAGCAATCAGAGCGGTGGCGGTGGACCGTGGAAGCAGAATCCGGGACCATGGGGGTCCGGTGGAGGACGTCCTGGCGGTCCCGGCAACGGTTCCGACCTTGAGGAGTTGCTCCGCCGCGGGCAGGACAAGCTGCGGAACGTGATCCCGGGTGGCGGCGGCGGTGGCGGCCTGTTCCTCCTGCTGATTCCCGTCGTGCTGGTGCTGTGGGGGCTGTCCGGCCTTTATACCGTGCAGCCGAGCGAGCAGGGTGTCGTCCTCCGGTTCGGCAAATTCCACCGTACGACCCCGCCGGGCCTCAACTACCACTTGCCATATCCCATCGAAACCGTGCTGACGCCCAATGTGACCGAGAACCGGCGCATCGACGTCGGCGTGCGCATCACCGATACCAACACCAACCGCACGGTTGGCCTGCGCCCGGTGCAGGAAGAAAGCCTGATGCTGACCGGCGACGAAAATATCGTCGATGTCAGCTTCTCGGTGTTCTGGGTGGTCGGTGACGCCGCGGACTATCTTTTCAACGTTCAGAATGTCGAAGGCACCATCAATGCCGTGGCGGAAAGCGCCATGCGTGAAGTGATCGGCCGGTCCGAGCTGCAGCCCATCCTGACGGGTGCGCGCCAGACCACCGAAGTCCAGGTCCATGAACTGATGCAGACTGCGCTCGATGCTTACGGCGCGGGTGTCCGCATCACACAGGTCCAGCTCCAGAAGGTCGATCCGCCGCAGACGGTCATCGGCGCTTTCCGTGACGTCCAGGCGGCGCGTGCCGACCAGGAACGTCTGCAGAACGAAGCGCAGGCCTACGCGAACCGCGTGGTGCCGGAAGCCCGAGGTGAGGCTGCCCGCATCACCCAGGCCGCGGAAGGCTATCGCGAAAGCGTGGTCAACCAGGCCCGGGGCCAATCGGACCGCTTCACCCAGATCTATGCTGAGTATGCCGAAGCGCCCGAGCTGACCCGCCAGCGTATGTTCCTGGAGACCATGGAGAAGCTTTATGGCTCCATGGACAAGGTCATCATCGACCCCTCCGCCACCGGAACCAGCGGTGTCGTACCCTATCTTCCGCTCGATCAACTGCCCCGCGGGCCTCAGCGCACGCCGACCGCCCAGACAGGAGCCACACGATGAAAACCGGCTTTCTTGGCATTCTCGCCGTCGTCGTCATCGGGGCGTTGATTCTGGCGGTAAGCGCCCTGTTCACGGTGCGACAGACAGAGCAAGCGCTCGTCATCCGCTTCGGTAGCCCGCAGATGCCGATCCGCGAGGCCGGGCTGCACTTCAAGGCGCCGTTCATCGACAATGTCGTCTATATCGAGAAACGCATTCTCGATCTGGATCTGCCCGCGCAGGAGGTGATCGCCTCCGATCAGAAACGCCTTGTGGTCGATGCCTTCGCCCGCTACCGCGTTCACGACGCCCTCTTGTTCTATCAGACCGTCGGCTCGGTCGAGGGTGCGGCAAACCGGCTCGCGACCTTCCTCAACTCGTCGCTGCGCCGCGTCCTCGGCGAGAACACCTTCCAGAACGTCGTGCGTGACGCGCGGCCCCAGCTCATGGGGCAGATCCGGGATCAGGTGAACGGGGAGGCGCAGAAGCTCGGCCTCAGCGTCGTCGATGTGAAAATCCGTCGCGCCGATTTGCCCAACGAGAACAGTCAGGCGATCTACGATCGGATGAAGACCGAACGCGAACGTGAAGCGGCTGAAATCCGCGCGCAAGGCGGCGAGGCGGCACAGCGTATCCGCAGCCGTGCCGACCGCGAGGTCACCGTGATCATCGCCGAGGCGCACCGCGATTCCGAACAGAAGCGAGGCGAGGGCGATGCCCAGCGGAACGCCATCTACGCCGAAGCTTATGGCCGTGATCCCGAGTTCTTCGCCTTCTACCGCTCCATGCAGGCCTATGAGCAGGGGCTGAAGGGTGACAATACCCGGCTGGTGCTTTCGCCCGACAACAGCTTCTTCCGGTTCTTCAATACTCCGACCGGAGCCGAGGCCGCAGCGCCGGCCGGAGGCCAGCCAGGCGCAGGGACAGCTGCTCCGCAATGACGGACCTCATCGTCGCGATCGGAATGGTGCTCGCGATCGAGGGTCTGGTCTTCGCGGCCTTTCCCCATGCCACGCGCATGGCGATGCTTGCGACCGCGAAGACACCTGAAAAGGTGCTTCGCGCCACGGGCATCGGCTCTGCAATCCTCGGGGTGTTGATCGTCTGGTTGATACGGGGCTGATGCCTTGGATGGTCGCGCACGCAAGCGTGACCTTTCCCGGCAGAGGAGAACTGTCGCCTGACACCACCGGACAAGTATAACCTCGTGGTGGGGCGATGCTTTAAGAGGGACCGCATGTCGTACCATGGTGTCATAGGCCGAACCTGCCGGAGCTCTGCCGCGGCGCTGGTTGTCGTGGCTTTGGCGTTTCCTCTGACGTCACAGGCGCAGACGGTGGCCCCGGCTCCCGCTCAGGCGCGCGGCCCTGAAGCGATTTCAACGGTCATCAATGACGTGATCGACACGGTGGTGCTGATTTCCACCTCCGAAAGCGTCTCCACCGACATCGCGCCGAATGCCGAAGGGCAGCCGGAGCTTTCACCCGATGTGCCGCTTGATGAATTCTTCAAGGAGTTCTTCGAGCGCCAGGAGCAGGGCGAATCGCAGGGGCGGCCCACCGGCGAAGGCTCGGGCTTTGTGGTGGACCCATCAGGATTGATCGTGACCAACAATCACGTCATCGAGGGGTCCGACGGCATCGAAGTCACCTTGAACGACGGGACCAAGCTGCCTGCCGAGGTGGTGGGACGCGACAAGGAAACAGACATCGCGGTGCTGCGCGTAAAGCCGTCATCCCCTCTGAAGGCGGTGAAGTATGGCAATTCGGACGCTTTGACCGTGGGCGAATGGGTGGTGGCCCTGGGAAATCCGTTCGGCATCGGCCTGTCGGCCTCATCGGGCATCATCTCGGGGCGCAATCGCGACATCCGCTCCGGACGGTTTGATGCCTTCATCCAAACCGATGCCTCCATCAACAAAGGCAATTCCGGCGGCCCCTTGTTCAACCTCAACGGCGAGGTGATCGGCATCAACACGGCCATCCTGTCACCGACCGGCGGCTCCATCGGCATCGGCTTCGCCGTTCCCATCACGACCGCTTCGCGTGTCGTGGATCAACTGGTCCGCTACGGCGAAACCCGGCGCGGTTATATGGGCGTGCGCATTCAGGACGTAACGTCGGAGCTGCTCAGCCGCCTAGGGCTTGATCGTGCGCGCGGCGCATTGATCGCTGGCGTGACGGAAGAGGGGCCGGCGGCCAAGGCGGGGCTGAAGATCGGTGACGTGGTCCTGTCCATCGATGGCAAGCCGGTGCCGGACTCGCGGGCGCTGCAGCGCATCGTGGCCGACGCCGGCAATGATCGCGCCGTCGATGTGGTCATTCTGCGCGACCGCAAGGAGCAGACCTTGAAGGTGATGCTGGGTCGGCTGGAGAAAGAGACTGACGACACCGGCGCGGCCGAACCTGCTCCGGAGGTCGAGCAGACCGGCACCGCCGATGCCTTCGGCGCCAAATTCGCCAATATCACCGATGAATTGAGGCGTAGTTTCTCGATCGATCAAACCGTGCGGGGATCGCTGGTGGTCGTCGAAGTCTCCAAGGATGCGCCCTTGGCGGCGGCCCAGATCGCGCCGGGCTTTGTGTTGCTGGAAGTCCAGCAGCACGCGGTGCGGGACGGCGAGGGTTTGAAGGAACGTATCAAGAGCCTGAAGGCCACGGGCAAGACCACAGCACAGTTGCTGTTTTCTTCGCCCGATGGGGCCTACCGCTTCGTCACCGCCAAGCTCGATTGAGGCGATCAGGCTCGCCTCAGGCTGCGAAATCGCTCTGGCGGTAGCCCTGGATGTAGAGCAGCGCGGTGAGATCGCCGTGGTCGACGCAAAGATGCGCCGCGGCCGCGACGGCCGGTTTTGCATGATAGGCGACACCGAGACCTGCCGCCTGCAGCATCGCAAGATCGTTGGCGCCATCGCCCACGGCCATAGTGTCCTCGATTGAGAGATCATGAGCCGCTGTCAGTTCCTTGAGCGAGGCAAGCTTGGCCTCCTTGCCCAGGATGGGCTCCTGCACCTCGCCGGCAAGGGTGTCGCCCTCCACGAGGAGGATGTTGCTGCGATGTTCGTCGAAGCCGATCATCTTGGAGACCGGCCCGGTGAAGACGGTGAAACCCCCGGAGACCAGCGCGGCATAAGCGCCGTTGGCCTTCATCGTGCGCACCAAGGTCCGGGCGCCGGGCATAAGCGTGATGCGGTCAGCCAGCACATCGTCGACGACGGACTTCGGCAGTCCGCGCAGCAGCGCGACCCGTTCGCGCAGCGCTGGCTCAAAGGCGATCTCGCCATTCATGGCGCGTTCGGTGATCTCCGCCACCTTCTCCTTCAGTCCGAGGACACCGGCCAACTCATCGATGCATTCCTGACCGATCATGGTGGAGTCCATGTCGGCCACGAGAAGCTTCTTGCGGCGATGCGCGGTTCCCTGCACAGCGATATCGACCGCCAGCCCCTGGAGATCGAGCTTCAGCGCGTCAAGAAGGGTTTGTACGTCTTGACCTGCCGCCGGGGTGAAGGGAATGTCCGCCGCCACATCAGGCGCAAGCCAAACCGGCGCTTGCGCCTGTGGCAAGCTCTTTGCGGTGCGTGTGACGATGGCGTCGGTCAGACCGGGCGCGGCGGGATTTGAGATGAGGGTGGCGACGTGGGTCATGGCTCTGAACGTTCGATAAGCGCCGTGCTTATCGCCGGTCCGACCGCCAGCGGCAAGTCGGCTGTTGCACTTGAACTGGCTGAGGCTTTGGGCGGCCGGGTCGTCAATGCCGATTCCATGCAGGTCTATCGCGATCTTCGCGTCCTGACCGCCCGACCGCCCGCGGATGAGGAGGCACGCGCACCGCATTTTCTCTACGGACATGTCGATGGCAGCGAGCACTATTCGGTTGGCCGGTGGCAGGGCGACGTGCGGCGGGTGCTGGAGGAAACTGACGGGTCGCTTCCCATCATCATCGGAGGAACGGGTCTTTATTTCTCGGCCCTGACCGAGGGACTAGCCGAGGTGCTGCCCATTCCCGCCGAGGTGCGGGAGCACTGGCGCCGGCGGGGGCGAACCGAACCGGTGCAGGCGCTGCATGAGGAACTGGCGAGGCGGGATCCGGTCATGGCGGCGCGCTTGCGACCGACGGACCCGCAGCGGGTGGTTCGGGCGCTGGAAGTGATCGATGGTCTCGGACGCTCGCTGGCGAGTTTTCAGCAAGAGACGGGCGGTTTGCTGGAACCTCAGCGCGCGTTGAGGCTGGTGCTCGATGTGGAGCCGGAGGTGTTGCGGCAAAGGATCAACGCACGGTTCGATGCCATGGTCTCCGCGGGTGCCATGGAAGAGGTGCGGTGCCTGGTGGAGCGGCGTCTCGATCCGACACTGCCGATCATGAAGGCGCATGGAATGCCGTGGCTTGCGGCTCACATCGACGGCACCATGGCGCTGGACGATGCGATCGACCGCGCCAAGGGCGATACCAGGCGATACGCAAAGCGGCAGCGAACCTGGTTTCGCCATCGGATGGCAGACTGGCATTGGGTGCGGCCGGATGAGGCGGTCGGTTTCGCGCTTCAGGCCATAAAAGCCGCGCAATAAAAAAGGCTCCCCGAACGGGAGCCTTTTCTTGTTTCTGCGGAAGCGATCAGTCGATCTGAGCGCCGGACGCTTTGACGATGGGCGCCCACTTAGCGAGTTCCGCCTTTACGTGCTCGCCCAGTTCTTCGGGCGTGGAGCCCACGGTGGTGGCGCTGAACACGGCCAGCTGTTCCTTCACCTTGGGATCGGCGATCGCCTTGTTGGCCGCCTCGTTGAGCTTGGCCACGACTTCCTTCGGCGTGCCGGCGGGCGCGAACAGCGCGTTCCAGCTATAGGTTTCGTAGCCCTTGACGCCTGCTTCTTCCATGGTCGGCATATCAGGGAACTGCGGTGACCGTTCCTTGGTGGTCACAGCCAGGCCGATGAGCTTGCCGGTCTTGATATACTCGGTGGAGGAGGGAAGGTTGTCGAACTGGATCGGCACCTGGCCGCCGACGACGTCGATGAGCGCGGGACCCGAACCCTTGTACGGGATATGGACGATGTCGACGCCGGCGAGCGACTTGAAGAGCTCACCAGACAGATGCAGCGGCGAGCCGTTGCCGGAGGAGGCGTAGCTGTACTCGCCCGGTTCCTTCTTCAGCTTCTCGATGAGCTCGGCAATCGTCTTCGGTCCGAACTGCGGGTTCACCGTCAGGACGTTCGGTACGGACACGAGCAGCGAGATTGGCGCGAAGCTCGTCTCGGCATTGTAGGGCATGGACTTGTAGAGCGCGGGGTTCAGCGCATGGGTCGCGACGGTGCCCATGAGGATGGTGTAACCATCCGGATCGGCCTTGGCGACCGCTGCCGCGCCGAGGTTGCCGCCGGCGCCGCCGCGGTTCTCCACGACGATCTGCTGGCCAAGCTCTTCGCCCATCTTGTTGGCGATGACGCGGCCGACGAGATCGGTGGAACCGCCTGCGGCGAAGGGGATAACCAGGGTGATCTGGCGGGTCGGGAAATCGGACTGCGCGGCAGCGGGAGCAGCTGCGAGCCCAAGGCCCAGCAGGGCCGCTGCGAACGAACGCAGGGTTGAAGACTTCTGAAGCACGGCGTTAGCCTCCAGTTGGGGAGAATGCGACATCTTCGATGGGATGTCATGCGCGGCGACTGTAGTCATTTAAAGGTCGCAAGCAACTGGAAACGAATACCTTTTCTTCCAGGAATCGATGTTGATTTCAGTGCATCTGCACCTATCCTTATTTTCCGGTTGAAATTGAAATGCTCTTGACCAGCCAGCGCGGTGCCGTTATTTTCCCCGTGAAATCAAAATCAGGACATTTCGCACATGCTGCGTAAGATCATTGTAGTACTTGGAGCGCCATCGGCCGGACGACCCTAGGGGTCGATATCCGAAAGGTGGCGCATGCAGGGTCCCTTGGGGCCCTTTTTTATTGCCTCGATTTCCCCTTGCCTTGGGGCGCGCGAGGTGAAACAGGACGAGAAACAAACAGGAGGTGACGTCATGGCTGAGATGATGACTGGAGCGGAGATTGTCGTCCGCTCGCTCGTCGATCAGGGCGTCAAGCACATCTTCGGCTATCCCGGCGGCGCGGTTTTGCCGATCTATGACGCTTTGTTCCAGCAGGATGAGGTTCGGCACATCCTTGTGCGCCATGAACAGGGCGCGACACATGCGGCGGAAGGTTATGCCCGCTCCACTGGTGAGGTCGGCGTCGTTCTTGTGACCTCGGGCCCAGGCGCGACCAATGCCATCACGGGCATCGTCGACGCGCTGATGGACTCCATCCCGCTCGTCGTCATCACCGGGCAGGTTGCGACGCATCTGATCGGCTCCGATGCCTTCCAGGAATGCGACACCGTCGGCATCACTCGATCGTGCACCAAGCACAATTATCTTGTCCGCGACATCAATGATTTGGCGCGTGTCATGCACGAGGCCTTCTATATCGCGCGCTCCGGCCGTCCAGGACCTGTCGTCGTCGACATCCCGAAGGACATCCAGTTCTCGTCCGGCGCTTACAGCCCGCCGAAGAACGTCGCGCACAAGACCTATGCGCCGAAGGTGAAGGGCGATCTCGACAAGATCCGCGAGGCGGTCGAGCTGCTGGGCGAGGCCAAGCGCCCCATCCTCTATACCGGCGGTGGCGTGATCAATTCCGGCCCGCAGGCGAGCCAACTTCTGCGGGAGTTGGCCGATCTGACCGGCTTCCCCGTCACTTCCACGCTGATGGGCCTCGGCGCCTATCCGGCATCGGGCCCGCAGTGGCTGGGTATGCTCGGCATGCACGGCACCTTCGAGGCCAACAACGCCATGCATGATGCCGACGTCATGCTGTGCATCGGTGCACGCTTCGATGACCGCATCACCGGCCGGCTTGATGCCTTCTCACCGGGATCGAAGAAGATCCACATCGATATCGACCCTTCGTCGATCAACAAGAACGTCCACGTCGACATCGGCATCATTGGCGATGTCGCCCATGTGCTCGAGGACATCGTCCGACTGTGGCGCAGCACTTCGCCGCAGGTCGACAAAACCGCTTTGGAGGACTGGTGGAAGCAGATCGACCAGTGGCGGGCGCGCAAGAGCCTTTCCTTCCGCTCCTCCAAGGACGTCATCAAGCCCCAGTATGCGATTCAGCGCCTGTATGAACTGAGCCGCGGCAAAGAGGTCTACATCACGACCGAAGTCGGCCAGCACCAGATGTGGGCAGCCCAGCACTTCGGCTTTGATGAGCCCAATCGCTGGATGACCTCGGGCGGCCTCGGCACCATGGGCTATGGGCTGCCGGCGGCTGTCGGCGTCCAGATCGCCCATCCGAACGCCCTGGTGGTGGATATTGCGGGCGAGGCCTCGGTCCAGATGACCATGCAGGAGATGTCGACGGCGGTTCAGTATGGTCTGCCGATCAAGATATTCATCCTCAACAACGAATATATGGGCATGGTGCGCCAGTGGCAGGAACTGCTGCATGGCGGGCGCTATTCCTCCAGCTATTCGGAAGCTCTGCCCGATTTCGTGAAGCTGGCAGAGGCCTACGGTGGTGTGGGCATCCGCGCTGAAACGCCCGATGAGCTGGACGACAAGATCCGCCAGATGATCGACACGCCGCGGCCGGTCATCTTCGACTGCGTCGTCGACAAGACGGAGAATTGTTTCCCGATGATCCCCTCGGGCAAGGCGCACAACGAGATGATCCTCGGCGATGCCGCCGACGACATCGGCTCCGTCATCGACGACGCAGGCAAGATGCTCGTCTGATCGCATATGAGGGCAGGGCCGTGAGCATCGGTCCTGCCTTTTTCCTTATTTCCTTCCGTTGCTTTCCTACCTTCCGGAGCTTTCCCATGCCGCCTCGCGACACCGGCCCTGTCGAACGCCATACGCTGTCCGTCCTCGTTGACAACGAACCGGGCGTTCTCGGCCGTGTCGTCGGCCTTTTCTCCGCGCGCGGCTATAACATCGAGAGCCTGACGGTCTCGGAGACCGAGCACGAGAAGCATCTGTCGCGCATCACCATCGTGACATCGGGTACGCCGGCGGTGGTCGATCAGATCGAGGCCCAGCTCGGGCGTCTGGTGCCGGTCCACCGTGTCACGGATATGTCGACCGCCGGCCGCGTGGTGGAGCGCGAACTGGCCATGGTGAAGGTGCGGGGCAAGGGCGAGACCCGAGTGGAAGCGCTGCGCCTTGCGGACGCCTTCCGTGCCCGAGTGATGGACGCAACGGTGGAAAGCTTTGTCTTCGAGATCACCGGCAAGCCGGACAAGATCGACGAATTCATCTCCATCATGCTGCCATTGGGGCTGGTGGAAGTGGCACGGACGGGCGTTGCCGCCATCGCGCGCGGCCCTGAAGCCATGTGAGCGGAAGGGCGAGATGAGTGTGCTTCTGACCGGCTTTGCACCTTTTGCAGGTGAAACGGTGAATCCCTCCTGGGATGCCATCGAGCGTCTGAGCACGGGCACCATCGCCGGCCATGCGGTCGAGACGCTCCGTCTGCCCTGTGTGTTCCAGCTTGCGGCTGAGAGGCTGGAGGAAGCCATTGCCGCCACCACGCCCTCGGTCGTCATCAGCGTTGGTCAGGCCGGGGGGCGAAGCCGGATCGGCATCGAGCGTGTCGCCATCAACATCGATGATTGCAGGCACGCGGATGAGTCAGGTGCGCAGCCGGTCGATGCTCCGGTGGTGGCTAATGGGCCCGACGCCTATTTCGCCACGGTTCCCGTGAAGTCGATCCTTGCAAGGCTAATGAAGGCCGGCATTCCCGCCGAAGTTTCAAATACCGCCGGGACCTTCGTCTGCAACCATGTCTTCTATCTTGCGCGGCATCTCGCCGAAACACGCCTTCCCGATATGAAGGTCGGATTCCTGCACGTTCCGTTCAGTCCCTTGCAAGCTGTTGCCCGCGAGGCCCCCTCCATGAGCGTCACCATGATGCGCGATGCCGTCGCTCTCGCCACGGAGGTGGCGCTGACGTCGAACGGCGACATTCTGCTGGCAGCCGGTTCCAGTCATTAAATTTCAGGAAGGCCCTCTTTCACGAATTCATCGTTCCAATTCGGCTGCCGCAGCGCTAAAAGGCGCCCGAACCTTCCCGGGCGGCGTCCGATCCACCCAGACATCCACCAGACGTTCAACACGAGGCTCAAGTCATGCGCGTCTATTACGATCGGGATGCCGATCTCAATCTCATCAAGTCCAAGAAGGTCGCCATCGTCGGCTATGGCAGCCAGGGGCACGCTCACACCCTGAATCTTCGCGATTCCGGTGTGAAGGACATCGCCGTGGCGCTGCGCGCCGGCTCGCCCACCGCCAAGAAGGCGGAAGGCGAGGGCCTCAAGGTCATGACCGTGGCCGAGGCCGCCAAATGGGCCGACGTCGTCATGATGCTGACGCCGGATGAGCTGCAGGGCGACATCTATCGCGATGAGCTCCATGACAACATGAAGGAAGGCGCCGCGCTTCTGTTCGCGCACGGCCTCAACGTCCACTTCAACCTGATCGAGCCGCGCAAGGACATCGACGTCCTCATGGTGGCGCCCAAGGGGCCCGGCCACACCGTGCGCGGCGAATACCTCAAGGGCGGCGGCGTGCCGTGCCTCATCGCCGTCCATCAGGACGCCACCGGCAACAGCCATGACATCGGCCTGTCCTACGCTTCGGGCGTCGGCGGCGGCCGCGCCGGCATCATCGAGACCACCTTCAAGGAAGAGTGCGAGACCGACCTGTTCGGTGAGCAGGCAGTTCTTTGCGGCGGTCTTGTCGAACTCATCAAGGCAGGCTTCGAGACGCTGGTCGAGGCGGGTTACGCGCCCGAGATGGCCTACTTCGAGTGCCTGCATGAGGTGAAGCTGATCGTCGACCTCATCTATGAGGGCGGCATCGCCAACATGAACTACTCCATCTCCAACACGGCCGAATATGGCGAGTATGTCACCGGTCCCCGCATCGTGACGGCCGAGACCAAGGCGGAGATGAAGAAGGTGCTGAACGACATCCAGACGGGAACCTTCACCCGCAACTGGATGCTGGAGAACAAGGTCAACCAAACCTCGTTCAAGGCCACGCGTGCACGCCTTTCCCAGCACCCCATCGAAGAGGTGGGCGAGCGTCTTCGCGACATGATGCCCTGGATCAAGCAGAAAGCCCTGGTCGACAAGGCCAAGAACTGAGCCTGCGGATCATTTCAAAAGAAAAGCCGCGGCGTTACTGCCGCGGCTTTTTTGTTGTCAGCTTTTCCGCGCTGTGCGGCCGCGACCAGTGACAAGCCGGTAGAGGTAAAGCAGAACCACGGCGATGGCGACCGCATTGCTGACGGGGTTCACCCAGCCGACGACCAGCTCAAACTGCGCATGCAGGATATAACCCGCAAACGTTAGAAAGCAGGTCCAGATGACAGTGCCGATGAGGCTCCAGAACAGAAACGAGAGCTGAGGCATCGCCGCGACGCCGGCCGGAATTGAAATCACGGAGCGAATGGCCGGGATCAGGCGACCGAAGAACACGGCCTTGCGGGCATGGCGCTCGAAAAGGGCCCGGGCGCGATCAAGCTCTTCGGGCGTGACGGTGAAGATGAAGCCGTAGCGTTCGACCAGCCAGCGGAGGCGCTCGTAGCCGAACACCCTGCCGATCACATACCAGAAGTACGCTCCCGCGAGCGCCCCGAGCGTGCCCGAGATGAGAACACCCGCGAGCGACAGTTTTCCATCGGCCGCGTTGAACCCCGCGATCGGCATGATCGCTTCGGAAGGAATAGGAGGAAAAAGATTTTCCGCAAACATCAGCAGGAAGATGCCGAGGTATCCGCTTGTTTCAACGAATTCTCTCAGAAAATCGAACATATTCGGCACACCTCGCTTCGAATCTAGCAACCCTTCGAGGGGTCTGGCCTGCGGTGACCCTTCCCGTCAAGATGGCGGCTTCTAATCCTTATTGCCTCTTGCCAAGATGCGGGTACCTTGGTTTGCAACAGTCGGCAGAAGACCGCTGAGAATGAAGGGAGGACCGTGTGGCGCAAACAGCCGTGGTGGCTGCACCATCTCATGTGACGCCGGCTGTTCGGCTGGATACCATCGACATCGGCTTTCCCGAACGCGGCGGCGGCTATTACCGCGCGGTCGACGGCGTATCGCTTGATGTGGCCGAAGGCGAATTCGTCGCCATCGTGGGACCGACCGGCTGCGGCAAGTCGACCCTGCTGAATGCCACGGCGGGCCTGCTGAAACCTGCGGCGGGAACAGTCCTCATCGGCGGCACCCCCTTGGCAGGTCTCAACCGCGATGCGGGCTATCTGTTTCAGGCCGATGCGCTCATGCCGTGGAAGACCGCGATTGAGAACGTCGCCGTAGGACTTGAGGTGCGCGGTGTCCGGTCCGCGGAGGCGCGGGAACGCGCCACGCGGTGGCTGGCGCGCGTCGGTCTCAAGGCCTTCCTCGACCGCTATCCGCATCAGCTTTCCGGCGGCCAGCGCAAGCGTGTCGCTCTCGTTCAGGTGCTCATTCTAGACCCGAAGATCCTTCTCATGGACGAGCCCTTCGGTCCGCTGGATGCGCAGACACGGGCCTTGATGTGCGAGCTCCTGCTCAAGCTGTGGTCGGAGGATCGCAAGGCCGTGATGTTCGTCACCCACGACCTTGAGGAAGCCATAGCGCTGGCGGATCGCGTCATCATCATGTCGGCGGGGCCGGGCGCCTCCATCATCGGCGATCACCGGGTGGACCTGGAGCGACCGCGCGATCCGGCGGAAATCCGCCATTCACCCGAGTTTGGCCGAATCTACAAAGCCATCTGGCAGGAACTCAAAACGGAAGTCATCAAGGCTTATGAGCAGGGAGACCAGGGATGAGCCGCGCGACGATAACGGTGCTGCAGTTCCTGGTGGCGGTCCTTGCCCTGTTGTTCTGGCACTATTCCACGACCATTCCGTTCTGGGGCAACAACAAGCCCTTCGTTGATCCGTTCTTCTTTTCCACGCCGCTGGACGTGCTGGAACGGACCTGGAGTGATTTCGCGTCCGGCCAGATGTGGCATCATCTTGGCATCACATTGACCGAGACGATTCTGGCTTTCGCCATCGGTGCTATCGGCGGCATCCTGATCGGCTTCTGGTTTGCCCGACGCGCGCTGCTCGCCGCGGTGTTCGATCCTTATGTCAAAGCAGCCAATGCTCTGCCGCGCGTGGTGCTGGCGCCGATCTTCGCGCTGTGGTTCGGCCTCGGCATCTGGTCGAAGGTCGCTCTCGGCGTCACCCTGGTGTTCTTCATCGTGTTCTTCAACGTCTATCAGGGTGTGAAGGAAGTGAGCCCGACGGTGCTGGCCAATGCGCGCATGTTGGGTATGAACGACCGTCAGCTGCTGCGGCATGTCTATCTGCCCTCCGCGCTCTCATGGATGTTCTCCTCGCTGCACACATCAGTGGGCTTCGCGCTGGTGGGTGCCGTGGTGGGCGAATACCTTGGGGCCTCCGCCGGGCTGGGCTATCGAATCCAACAGGCCGAGATGACCTTCGATGTCACCGGTGTCTTTTCGGGAATGCTGGTCCTGACGATCTTCGTCATCGTCATCGACACCATCGTGACCATGATCGAGAACCGACTTTTGGTGTGGCGGCCCGCGCCGTCAGCCTCGGCGCAATGACAACCATAATTCATCTGGGAGGAATGGCATGAAACTCTTGAACATCCTCGGACTGGCGACAGCCGCGAGTCTTGCTTTCGGCAGCGCGGCCCTCGCGCAGGTGGAGAAGCCTGACGTGTCGCTGGGTGTTGGCGGCAAGTCGCTGCTCTACTACCTGCCGCTGACCATCGCGGAGCAGAAGGGCTTCTTCAAGGAAGAGGGCCTGAACGTGACCATCAACGACTTCAGGGGCGGCTCCCAATCGTTGCAGGCTCTGGTCGGTGGTTCGGTGGATGTGGTCACCGGCGCCTATGAGCACACCATCCGCATGCAGACCAAGGGGCAGGACATCCGCGCCGTGCTTGAGCTCGGACGCTTCCCGGGCATCGTGCTCGCCGTGGGCAAGGAGAAAGCCGATAAGGTGAAGTCCATCGGAGACCTCAAGGGCATGAAGATCGGCGTCACCGCTCCCGGCTCCTCGACGGCCATGTTCGCCACCTATCTTCTGGCCAAGGAAGGGGTGAAGCCGGAAGAAGTCGCCTTCATCGGCGTGGGTGGCGGCGCCACTGGTGTTGCCGCCATGCAGCGCGGCGAAATCGACGCCATCTCCAACCTGGACCCGGTCATCTCGACCCTGGCGCGTGACAACCTCATCACCATCCTGGCGGACACGCGTACCGAGGAAGGTACCAAGAAGATCTTTGGCGGCAACAATCCGGCCGCGGTGCTCTACACCAAGCAGGAGTTCATAGAGAACAATCCGAAGACGGTGCAGGCCCTGGTGAACGGCCTCTACAAGGCGCTGAAGTGGCTGGACACGGCAACGCCGGAGGACGTGGCGGACACGGTGCCGGCGCAATATCACCTGAACGACCGCACGCTTTATCTGGAAGCTGTCAAGAACTCCCTGCCCACCTATTCCCGCACCGGTGTCATCACCGAGGAGGGCCAGAAGGCTGCCATGGAACTGCTGTCCTATGATCCGGAGATGGCGAAGGCCACTGTGGATGTCAGCAAGACGTTCGATGGCCAGTTCGTGAAGAAGGCCGCAGGCAACTGACTTCAAATTGATGGCGCCGATGACGTTTGTTCATCGGCGCCATCACCGCTTTTCGCTTCAGCGAGACCTTTCGGGCGCCTAATGTTCCCGTTGAGACATTGAGTCGGCTTTACGTCCTAACGCCTTGCAGGACGTGACCTTCCGGGGGCGCAGGTGAATATCCTCTCTATCCAGTCCTGGGTTGCATACGGCCATGTAGGCAATGCCTCGGCCGTTTTTCCCATGCAGCGGCTTGGCCATGAAGTCTGGAGCGTCAACACTGTCCAGTTTTCCAATCACACAGGCTATGGCCAATGGCGGGGACAGGTCTTTTCCGGAGAGGCCATACGCGAGCTCGTCACAGGCATAGAAGAGCGCGGCGTGCTGCCCCGCTGCGATGGTGTCCTGTCCGGCTATATGGGAGACGCCGGCATCGGTGAGGCGATCCTGGAAGCGGCAGCGAAGGTCCGGTCTCTCAATCCGGACACGCTTTATTGCTGCGATCCCGTGATCGGCGACGTTGGGCGCGGAGTCTTCGTGCGCCCCGGCATTCCCGAATTCATGCGGGACAGGACTGTTCCCGCCGCCGATATCATCACGCCAAACCAGTTCGAGCTGGAATACCTCTCCGGCATGTCGGTCCAAAGCCTGAGTGAAGCTGTGGCGGCGCTCAAGCATGTCCATTCGATGGGCCCGCGGATCGTTCTCGTGACCAGCTTCCGAACGAATGAAACGCCGGATGACGCCATCGAGATGCTGGTATCCGACGGCGCGCAGCGTTTCCGCGTGCGTACCCCGCTGTTGCCGCTTTCCATCAACGGCGCGGGTGACGCCATCGCAGCATTGTTCTTCGTTCATTACCTCGTTACGCGCGATATCGCCGCCTCGCTGGTAAAGGCAGCATCGTCCATATACGGCCTCCTGAAGCGAACCGCAGAGGCCCAATCCCGCGAAATCCTCACCGTCGCCGCACAGGATGAGTTCGTCTCGCCAACCACTCTGTTCCAGGCCGAAAGCATCTGATGCCCCGTCGTTACCGCATTCTCGACGTGTTCACTGACCGGCCGCTCACCGGCAATCCGCTGGCGGTCGTGCTTGATTGCGACGGATTGGATACGCAAGCGATGCAGTCCATCGCGCGGGAGTTCAATCTGTCGGAAACGGTGTTCCTGCTGCCGCCTGCCGATGATGTGAACCTGGCGCGGCTGCGCATTTTCACGCCTCGCCGCGAACTGCCTTTCGCCGGCCACCCCACTGTGGGGACCGCCGTTCAACTTGCGATCGAAAATGCGGTCGGGTTCCGCGAGGACATCAATTTTCTCGTCGAGGAGCAGGTTGGCCTGGTGCCTTGTACGGTGCGCCTGATGGACACCGGCAAGGGACGGGCCCGGTTTGAACTCCCCAAACTGCCGGAGCGCCTTCCCTGGAATTTCGACAGGAGCGACGTCGCAGCCGCCCTTTCGCTTGAACCTGGAGACATCGGCTGCGGTGACTATGTGCCGGCGCGGTTCTCCGCGGGCGTGCCGTTCTACTATGTCCCGCTGTCCGATCTGGATGCGGTCGCCCGGGCGCGGCCGGACATGAGCCGGTGGAACAACGTCTTCGATGCGGCGGCGCCGGAAATCTATGTCTACACCAAGGGCGGACGGGAGGAGGGCGCATCCTATCACGCCCGGATGTTTGCGCCCTCCATGGGTATCGCCGAGGACCCGGCCACGGGCGCCGCGGCGGCGGGTTTCGCAGGCGTCGTCCAAGCCACCGAGCGGCCCGGAGACGGCGAACACACCTATGTCATCGAGCAGGGCTATGAGATGGGGCGCCCGAGCCGAATCGTCCTGTCCCTCATCATCGAGAATCGGGCGCTCACCGCAGCCACCATCGGCGGCCATGCCGTGGTGGTTGCCTCCGGCGAGCTGCACGTCTAACCGAAAGCCCGTCTGTTAGAGCTTGTCTGCCTTGTCGAAGACAGGGCCACCTTCCGGCTCATCGGAAATGCCTTCGTCCGGTATGTCCTCAGCCGCGTGCCGCGCCATTTCGGATCGCTCGTCGAGGCCATCGTCGGTCTCGATGCCGCCTGTGCCGGACAAATGAAAGTTCGTCTTGTCGCTGACGGGACGGGTGCCGACGCTCTTTTCACGAATTTCGTCCTGCGCGACGCTCGTTTCACCTTCGATGGTGGGCGCCCGAGTCCCGGTAGGCGACTCCAGGATGGGCCGTTCGTCCATTCTGGTCTCGGCCGTATTGGCGTAATTGCTGTTCCGCTTCGGCGGGTCACGATCCTGACGTGCCATGGTTTTTTCTCCCTTGTTGGGGAGTGAACGTCAGGCGCGCGCGGCCGTTCCTTGCAAGGTGGATGCACCCCTCGATCTGATGGCAGCTCCAGGGGTGAGCCGGAGCTGCCGCCTCGGTGATCGGCAGGGAAGGCACGGCTCTGGACGGAGAGAATGGCGCCGAGCCCCAGGGCCTGTAGAGAGCACAGCGCCACGCCCGTTATCGTTGCATCCATTTCTTTCGCTGTAATCATAAAGCAGAGCTCGCTGCGCGGACCGGCGTGAAGCGCTTGCCAGCCAAAGAGCTCTCGGGTTATGAACGGCCTTCGGTCGCCGCTAGGCTGCCGCACGGCGCAACGAGGACATTCGCGATGAGCGCGAAGTT
This sequence comes from Agaricicola taiwanensis, assembly GCF_014635245.1. Classification (GTDB taxonomy): domain Bacteria; phylum Pseudomonadota; class Alphaproteobacteria; order Rhizobiales; family Methylopilaceae; genus Agaricicola; species Agaricicola taiwanensis. Next base: position 541,863 of record NZ_BMCP01000002.1, read on the forward strand.
GACCTTCTTCCGGAATGAGAATGGCATTTTCGCCAATCCGTCCGCGCGCCTTCTTTCCGGTCTCCTTCTCCTTAGTCGCCCCTGAGGGCCGGCCGGGCGTGTGCCTGGGCACTCAGGGGACAGGATCGAACCCAAGACCCAGAGCGCGATACGCATTCGCCTGAAAGAAGGATCTCTCCAATGCCAGCTTCCGCACCGTCCGACCGCGTCATCATTTTCGACACCACCCTGCGTGATGGCGAGCAGTGTCCTGGCGCCTCAATGACCTATGAAGAAAAAATCGAGGTTGCCGAACTTCTGGAATCAATGGGCGTGGACGTCATCGAAGCCGGCTTCCCCATTGCCAGCCAGGGCGATTTCGAAAGTGTCCATGAAATCGCCAAGCGTTCCGAAAAGGCCGTGATCGCCGGCCTTGCACGCGCCATTTCGGGCGATATCGCCCGGGCCGGGGAAGCGGTGAGGGTTGCCAAACGGCCCCGTATCCACACTTTCGTGTCGACTTCGCCGATCCATCTCGCTCATCAGATGCGCAAGACGGAAGAGCAGGTTCTGGAGATCATTTCGGCAACTGTGGCCCAGGCGCGCAACCTGGTGGAGGATGTCGAATGGTCGGCCATGGATGCGACGCGCACGCCGATCGAATACCTGTGCCGCTGTGTCGAGGCCGCCATCAAGGCGGGCGCGACCACCATCAACCTGCCGGATACGGTCGGCTATGCGGTGCCGGAAGAATATGCGGCGATGTTCCGCGCGGTGCGTGAGCGGGTGCCGGGTGCTGACAAGGTGATCTTCTCCACCCATTGCCATAACGACCTCGGCCTTGCAGTCGCCAATTCGCTGGCAGGCCTCGCCGGCGGCGCGCGGCAGATCGAATGCACGCTGAACGGCATCGGCGAACGCGCCGGAAATGCCGCGTTGGAGGAGATCGTCATGGCGATCAAGACCCGTGCCGATGTGCTGCCCTACGGAACAGGGGTGGACAGCACGATGTTGACGCGCGCGTCCAAGATGGTATCGGCGGTCACCTCTTTCCCGGTGCAATACAACAAGGCCATCGTCGGGCGGAATGCTTTCGCCCACGAAAGCGGCATTCACCAGGATGGCATGCTGAAGAACAACACGACTTACGAGATCATGACGCCGGAATCGGTGGGCGTGACCAAGACCTCGCTCGTTATGGGCAAACATTCCGGCCGCCATGCCTTCCGGGAAAAGCTGAAGGATCTCGGCTATGAGCTGGGCGAAAATGCCCTGGAGGATGTGTTCAACCGGTTCAAGAATCTGGCCGACCGCAAGAAGAATGTCTACGACGAGGACATCGAGGCGCTGGTGGACCAGGAGATCGCCTCCGCGCATGACCGCACCAAGGTGTTGTCGCTGACCGTGATCGCGGGAACCATGGGTCCGCAATCGGCGACATTGACGCTTGATATCGATGGTGAACATCGGACGACACAGGCCTCCGGAAACGGCCCGGTCGATGCAACCTTCCACGCCATACGCCAGCTGATTCCACACGAGGCGGTGCTGGAGCTTTATCAGGTGCACGCGGTCACCGAGGGCACAGATGCCCAGGCGGAGGTATCCATACGCCTGTCGGAAGCGGGTTATACTGTCACAGCTCGTTCCTCCGATCCCGACACATTGGTGGCTTCTGCCAAGGCCTATGTGGCGGCTCTCAACAAGCTTTCATCGAAGCGAAACAGGCTACACGCTCAAGCAGCTTCGGCATAAGCGCAGCTTTTGAAACTAGATGTGAATTGTTTACAGCCCCTGTGCACGGCGATGCACAGGGGCTGTCATGTAACGCCGCAAGCTATCCCAGGATTGCCATTTTCTAGTGTGGGAGGAAAACGTTGCCCTTGACCCGGGCAGCTTGTGCTTTGCAGAATAACCTTCCAAAAATACTGCAACTGAAAAAGAACCCCTTGCGGGGAGGAGGCATTGAATGGTCGGAAGAGTGTTTAAGATTGCAGCAGCCGGTCTTGGCTTGCTGGCCCTCAGCGCCGGTGTTGCCGCTGCGCAGTCGTATCCCACGCGGAACGTCACCGTCGTGGTGCCGTTCTCCGCAGGTGGTCCGACCGATACCGTCACCCGTCTCGTCGCGGAAGCCATGAGCCGCGACCTCGGTCAACAGATCGTTGTCGAGAATGTCGGCGGTGCCGGCGGAACACTGGGCGCCGCCCGAGTCGCAAAGGCGGATCCCGACGGCTATACCCTGCTGCTGCATCACATCGGTATGGCGACCAGCGCCACGCTTTACAGGAAGCTTCCCTACGAGCCGCTCAACGCTTTTGAATACGTCGGTCTGGTGACCGATGTGCCGATGGTCATCGTTTCCAAGCCCAATTGGGAGCCGACGGATCTGAAGAGCCTGATCGAATATGTGAAGGCCAACAAGGACACCGTCACCTATGCCAACGCCGGCATCGGTGCTGCCTCTCATCTGTGTGGCATGCTGTTCATGAGCGCCATTGAGACCGAGGTAACGACGGTGCCATATAAGGGAACCGGCCCCGCTCTGACCGATCTCATGGGCGGACAGGTCGATTTCATGTGCGATCAGACCACCAACACGACCAACCAGATCAAGTCGGGCAAGATCAAGGCCTATGCCACGACGACCAAGGAGCGCCTGGATAACCTTCCTGACGTTCCGACGGCCGCGGAACAGGGTCTTGCCGATTTCCAGGTCGGCATCTGGCATGGCCTCTATGCGCCGAAGGGAACGCCCAAGGAAGTGATCGATCGTCTCAGCGCGTCGCTCCAGAAAGCCTTGAAAGACGAAAACGTCGTGAAGCAGTTCGCCTCGCTTGGCACTGCGCCCTCAACCCAGGAAGAGGCAACGCCGGCCGCGCTCAAGGAGAAGCTTGAAAGCGAGATCAAGCGCTGGGAACCGGTTATCAAGGCTGCCGGCCAGTACGCCGACTGATTGCTTATCACCGACGCTTTTGAAGTGTCCGAACTGAACGTGGCTCGCCGCATAGCGGCGAGCCAAATCGTACGGGGGGTAATCCTTGAGTATCAATAAAAGAGACATGGTGTCGGGGGCATTCCTCATTGCCCTTGGCCTTTTTTTTGGGATCTACGCCTACGTAGACTTAAATATTGGCTCAGCCTTCCGCATGGGGCCGGGCTTCTTTCCCGTGGTGCTCTCCGGCCTATTGATCCTGATCGGCATCATCGTCGTGCTGCAGTCCCTCAATGCCGAGCATCCCCTCATGACGCCTATTGCCTGGCGTGGGCTGTTCTTCATCCTGTTGTCGCCGATCGTCTTCGGCCTCACGATTCGCGCGCTCGGCTTCGTTCCGGCAGTGGTACTGGTCTGCGGGATTTCCGCTTTTGCCAGCCACCGCATGGGGGTGCTCAAGGCGGCGATCATCACCGTCTGTATGACGCTCTTCTGCATCGGGGTGTTCTATTACGCTCTGGGGCTTCCTGTTCGCCTGTTCGGCGGCTGGCTCAACTGAGGACGAGACAATGGAAATTTTCGACAATCTCATCCTCGGCATGGAAACGGCGCTGCATTGGCAGAACATCCTGTTCTGCTTCCTGGGCGTCCTTCTTGGAACCCTGGTCGGTGTTCTGCCGGGCATCGGTCCGACGGCGACCATCGCCATGCTGCTGCCGATCACCTTCAAGCTTTCGCCCGAGACCTCGCTGATCATGCTCGCGGGCATCTACTACGGCTCGCAGTATGGCGGCTCCACCACGGCCATCCTGATCAACCTGCCCGGTGAGTCCGCCTCCGCGGTCACCGCCATCGACGGGTATCAGATGGCACGTCAGGGCAGGGCAGGTCCGGCACTGGCAACGGCGGCGCTCGGGTCATTCTTTGCCGGGACCGTGGCCACCTTCATCATCGCCATCTTCGCACCTCCGCTGACAGATATCGCGCTGCAGTTCGGTTCGGCGGAATATTTCTCGCTGATGGTGCTTGGCCTCATAAGTTCTGTCGCTTTGGCTCACGGATCCGTCGTCAAAGCCATTGGCATGATCATCCTGGGCCTGCTGCTCGGTCTCGTCGGCACCGACATTTATACCGGCACGCCACGTTTCACCCTCGATCGCCTGGAACTGGCAGACGGACTGAACTTCGTCGCGGTGGCAGTCGGTGTCTTCGGTATCGCGGAGATCCTTCGCAATCTGGAGGATGAAAGCGACCGCGAAATCATGGTGAAAAAGGTCACCGGGCTCTGGCCGAGCAAGGCCGACTTCAAGGCCATAATCGCTCCCATCATTCGCGGCACTTTCGTTGGTTCTGCGCTTGGCATCCTCCCGGGTGGCGGCGCGATCCTCTCCTCCTTTGCCGCCTATACGGTGGAGAAGAAGGTCTCCAAGACCCCCGAGCGTTTCGGCAAGGGCGCCATCGAAGGTGTGGCTGGTCCGGAAGCCGCCAACAACGCGGGTTCCCAGACATCGTTCATTCCGATGCTGACGCTCGGTATTCCGGCTAATCCCGTCATGGCGCTCATGATCGGTGCCATGATCATCCAGGGCATCGTCCCCGGGCCCGAAGTGGCGACCTCCCAGCCGAAGCTGTTCTGGGGCATCATCGCCTCCATGTGGGTTGGCAATCTGCTGCTGGTGCTTCTCAACCTGCCGCTGATCGGGCTATGGGTGCGCCTCCTGACCGTGCCTTACTACGTGCTGTTCCCCGCGATCCTTACCTTCGCGTCGATCGGCGTCTACAGCGTCATGTCGAATGAGTTCGACCTCTACGCCATGGCCGCTTTCGGGCTCTTGGGATACATCCTGTCGAAGCTCGATTGTGAGCCCGCGCCGTTGCTGCTCGGCTTCGTCATCGGACCGATGCTGGAAGAGCATCTGCGTCGCGCCATGATCATTTCCCGCGGCGATCCCATGGTGTTCTTCGAACGGCCGATCAGCGCCGGTCTCCTGGTCGCGGCTGCGCTCGTGCTGGTGGTGGTGCTGCTGCCATCGGTGCGGAAGAAGCGTGACGAGGTTTTCGTCGAAGAGGATTGATCTTTCTTCAAATAAAGGCCGCCTGCCGCTGGACAGGGCAGGTGGCCTTTGCTATCTGCACCCGGCGTTTCGCATTCGCCTTCGGCGCATGCACGGGCGATTAGCTCAGTTGGTAGAGCAGCTGACTCTTAATCAGCGGGTCGTAGGTTCGAGCCCTACATCGCCCACCAATGCAAACCCCGAAGGCCTTGGCCTCCGGGGTTTTTCTTTATCCTATATTGCCGGGACCCGCTTGTCGGGCTGGAGGGCGCGCAGGCGGATTGCTAGACGGCACCTGCCAGCCACAGAAGACCCCAGCTCAGAAGCCCGAGCCAGCCGAGCATTACGCTGCCGACGGTACCGCAGGCCAACCAGAGAAGAAGCCGCTCAGCGATGCGTTTCCGACGCGGGAGGAGGTCCAAGGCTGGCGCTGGAGCAGAGATCACAGTATCAGGCGCCGCTTCAATCGGTTGCGCGCTCAGCGCCCGGGCATTCGGCGCCATTCTGGTTGTCATCTGAAAACGGTCATGAGGCGTGGCGATCACTGAGGGATCCGGGCGTCGCTCGATGTGATCGAACTGAAGGGATCTCGGCTGAGCACGTGCGACATAGTCCGGGAGTCGACCTCCTGTCCGGCCTTCAATTTCGTCGTTGTCTTGGAGGAACTCCATGTGCCGCCATCCTGTGCGCGTGCCTAGGACATCGTATTGATGTTGAGGTACCCCACCGGCCTCTCCTGCGGTGTTGCTTCCCGTGCCGACCGAAGACGACGTTCCCGCTCCGCCGGTCGAGCTGACGCCAACGCCCAGCGTAGTTATAGACTGGCCGGTGCTAAGCCGAATGCTCATGCCAGCAGGGCAACGGCGAGGGCTGACGAGCGCAGGTAATGCGGGATCATGTCTGTTTCCTCCAGGGAGGCTCGTTGGTCGTTCATCTAGCTAGACGGCGGATGCAGCCACTTATTCCAACGCGCATTCAAATTTCTTGATTTCATTTGCATGCCAGCACATCCGGCCACCGCCTCCGAGTGTCACCAATGGCTGCTGACTCAGCTGATGAGGGGGATTCTGTCCCGGGAGCGCATGCTGTCGACCCAGTGTGAGACCGGGCTCCTCGATGATTATCTTCCCGCCGGGGTACGGCAAGAAAGTGATCGAGGCAGTGCCTCCGAAGGCTGATCCCTCAATGTGCGCTATATCAGAAAGAACAATCTCGATACCAAGTGGATATGAAATAATAACAAGGTAAAATACAAAGATATTGCTTCTCCCTAAAACGCATTTCTATGTCACAAAAGCATAATTACATAGATTCAATATTCTTAAACAAGTTATCTGTACGAGATTCAATCTGTTCTTGAAATAAGAAATACTTTAAAAGTGCTTGATTTCTGATTGTGGTCGAATTATGGTGCGCATCCGCCTGTAACCACTGCTTCGCGCGCCGTCGCAAAAAAGGCGCTTGCTCTTACACGGAGGCTGATCGCGTATGATCCAGCAGCTCGCACCTGCACGATTTCAAATACCCATCAAAAATGTAGCCGTTGTCGGCGGAGGCGCCTGGGGAACAGCGCTCGCCATCACGGCGGCCCGCGCCGGGTGTAACGTTTCCCTTTGGGCACGGGAGCCCGAGGTGGTCGAGAGTATTCGAAGCCGCCGGCAGAACGATATTTTCCTTCCCGGATATGACATTCCCGAAGTGGTGAGGCCTGAGGAGAATCTTGCCGCGGCTGTTAAGGACGCGGATGCTGTTCTTCTGGTCGTCCCGTCGCAGTTTCTGCGAGCAACCTGTCAGGCCCTGGAGACCTGCCTGGCTCCGCACGTGGCCTTGGTCATCTGTTCGAAGGGGATCGAACGCAGCAATGGCCTTCTCCTGGCTGCGGTGGTCGAGGAAGTGCTTCCCTCACACGCGCTCGCTGTGCTGTCTGGACCGACCTTTGCCGACGAGGTTGCTGCCGGCCAGCCCACGGCCGTCACCATTGCCTCTCCGGATGCGGCGTCCCGTCCCGAGCATTCCCTTGCGGCAGCTCTTGCCCGCGCGATCGGGACGGCCACCTTCCGTCCCTATATCTCCGACGACGTTGCCGGCGTTGAAGTCGGCGGTGCGGTCAAGAATGTCTTGGCGATCGCCAGCGGGATCGCAACCGGGCTCGGCTTCGGCTCCAATGCGCGGGCCGCCATTATCACGCGCGGTCTCGATGAACTGAAAACATTGTCCGAAGCGCTCGGCGGCCGGCGCGACACAGTGACCGGACTTGCCGGGATCGGTGATCTGACGCTGACCTGCTCCAGTGAGCAATCGCGGAACATGCGGTACGGCATGGGCCTCGCCCAGGACAAATCCGATGCGGAGATCTTCGGCGGACGGCCCGTAGTGGTGGAGGGCGCGGAGAATGCCGTGTCCGTCACTGATCTGGCGCGCCGGCTCAACGTCGACATGCCCATCTGTGAAGCGGTGCGCGCCATCATCGCCGATGGCAAGCCGATCAAGGATGCCATGAACGAGCTCCTGTCCCGGCCGTTTCGAGGCGAACAAAGAAGCGTCGCACTCGTGATCCCGCAACGACCGATCAATCAAACAGCAGAACAAGAGGTGCAACTGGCCTGATGCCGAGTGACCATAAAACTGACTGCCGCCTCGTTCTCGCCACTGACCTCGATGGCACCTTTCTGGGCGGGAGCGAAACGGAACGTTCCGAGCTCTATGAATGGATCGAAGCCAATCGCAGCTCCATCGTCCTGATTTTCGTCACCGGGCGTGATCTGCCATTCATCCGCCGGCTGGTCCGCGACACCAAGGTACCGCAGCCGGACTACGTGATTGGAGATGTGGGCACCACCGTTGCCGGCGGGACAGGCATCGAACCGCTGCCGGAACTGGAGGCCCCGATCGCCGAACTTTGGAACGAGGCGAACGATCGGGTGATGGCCATGCTGGCAGACGAGCCGGGCCTGCGCCTCCAGCAAACGCCCTTCCGCTATCGGGTCAGCTATTACTACGACCCTGCCATGCTGCGGCCGACGGCGCGCGCGAAAGTGGAGGCGGCGGGGTTCGACTGCATCACCTCGGCGGATATCTTTTTCGATGTCTTGCCGCGCGGCATCTCAAAGGGGCCCACTCTGCGCCGTCTCGTCGACCATCTGCGCCTTGATCCTGAAACCGTGTTGGTCGCCGGCGATACGCTCAATGATCTGTCGCTGTTTGAGAGCGGCTATCCGGCTGTTGCTGTCGGTAACTCCGAGCCGGCCCTGAAAGAGCGCCTTGCGGGTCTGCCGCACGTCTACCAAAGCCCGGGTGAGGGGGCGGCAGGTATCCGCGATGCCATCCGACACCATGCCTTTTTTGCGGAGGTTCCCGCGTGAAGAAATCAAACCTTGTGATCGTCTACCACCGCCAGCCCTATGAAGAGGTGCTGGAGGACGGCCGTGTCACCTATCGGGAGCATTCCAGCCCGAACGGTATTGTTCCGACGCTGAAGAGCTTTTTCGGTGCCGTGGAACAATGCGCCTGGGTGGCCTGGAAGCAGGTCGATCCCAAGGCGCAGAAGAGTTTTGAGCGTGTGGTGCGGATCTCAGACTCCTACGGCGAATACAATGTTTCGCGCCTGCCGCTGACGGCCGCGCAAGTCAAAAGCTTCTACCACGTGACGTCGAAGGAGGCGCTTTGGCCGATCCTTCACTCCTTCCCCGAGAAGTACAATTACGATCCCGTGGACTGGGCGACATTCCGAGAAGTGAACTTGCTGTTTGCCAAGGCGGCCGTGGCCGAGGCGGCGGACGGTGCCGTGATCTGGGTACATGATTACAATCTTTGGCTCGTGCCGGAATACGTGAAGCAGATGCGGCCCGACGTGAAGGTGGCTTTCTTCCACCACACGCCGTTTCCAGCGCCGAGCATGTTCAACATCCTGCCCTGGCGCGACGAAATCATCGAGAGCCTGCTGGCCTGCGATCTGGTGGGTTTTCACATCCCGCGCTATGCCACGAGCTTTGTTGCGACCGCCTGCAGCTTGAAGGATGTCGAGATCGTCGAGAGCATCGCGGTGGAGGAGACGCTGACGCCGCGCGGCACCGCGTTGTCTGAACCGGAGATTCCCCAGCGCTTGCGTTACAAGGGGCGCGACATCCTGATCGATGCATTCCCAGTCGGTGCCAATGCCGATTACATCCGGGAAGTCGCGGCAACTGCCAAGACGGCGCAGCGCGAGGAAGCGATCAAGGCCGAACTGGGCGACCGCAAGTTTATCATCTCGGTGGGGCGCACCGATTACACCAAGGGCACCCGAGATACCCTGCTTGCCTACGAGCGCCTTCTGGAACGACGACCGGATCTTGTCGGACAAGTTCAGCTTCTCGTCACATCCGTGTCGGCCAACTCCGGCATGGCGGTCTATCGTAGCGTCCAGCGCGATATTGAGCAGATCTCAGGGCGCATCAACGGCCGGTACGCTACCTTCGGCTGGCAGCCCCTTCTGCTCTTCACCAGCGCCATCCCCTTCGAGGAGCTGATCGCCTATTACCGCTGCGCCGATGTGTGCTGGATCACGCCGTTGCGTGATGGGCTCAATCTTGTCGCCAAGGAGTATGTGGCCGCGCGCAAGGATATGAACGGAGCACTCGTCCTTTCAGAGTTCACCGGGGCTGCCGTGGAGCTTCCGAGCGCGGTTTTGACCAATCCCTATTCGACGCGTGCCATGGATGCCGCCATCGATCAGGCCCTGGCCATGCCCGAAGACGAGCAGCGCCGCCGCATGGCACGCATGTGGGACAGCGTCGAGAAATACGACTCCACGCATTGGGCGCGGCACGTGCTTGGCTGCTTCGAAAAGCTCCAAGGTCTCAACCCGCCGGCGAAGGTCGACGACGCCGCTTGAACTGCGATGCGGATCGACGGCGCCGGAACGCGCAATGGTTCCGACGCCTCATTTCTCAGTACACGACGACTGAGCGGATCGACTTGCCCTCATGCATGAGATCGAAGGCAGTGTTGATCTCATCAAGCGGCATGGTGTGGGTGATGAGATCATCGATGTTGATCTTGCCCTCCATGTACCAGTCCACGATCTTCGGCACGTCCGTGCGGCCTCTGGCGCCGCCGAAGGCGGTGCCTTTCCATACCCTGCCGGTGACGAGCTGGAAGGGGCGGGTGGCGATCTCCTTGCCGGCTTCGGCCACGCCGATGATGATGGATTCACCCCAGCCGCGATGGCAGCACTCCAGCGCCTGGCGCATGACGTTCACATTGCCCGTCGCGTCGAAGGAGAAATCGGCGCCGCCGCCGGTCAGGTCGACCACCGCCTGGACCACCTTGTCCGTTCCGACCTCATTGGGGTTGATGAAGTCGGTCATGCCGAACTTGCGGGCGATCTCGACCTTGGACGGATTTAGGTCGACGCCGATGATCTTGTCGGCGCCAACCATGCGCGCTCCCTGGATGACGTTGAGGCCGATGCCGCCGAGGCCGAAGACCACCACATTGGCGCCAGGCCAAACCTTGGCCGTATAGATCACGGCGCCGATGCCGGTCGTCACGCCGCAGCCGATGTAGCAGATCTTGTCGAAGGGAGCGTCCTCGCGGACCTTGGCCAGCGCGATCTCCGGCAGCACTGTGAAATTGGCGAAGGTGGAGCAGCCCATATAGTGAAAGACCTCATCGCCATCGCAGCGAAAACGGCTGGTGCCGTCTGGCATGAGGCCCTGGCCCTGAGTCGCGCGGATCGAGGTGCAGAGATTGGAGCGCTGCGACAGACAGGTTTTGCACTGGCGGCACTCTGGCGTGTAGAGCGGGATGACGTGATCGCCCGGCTTCAGGCTGGTGACGCCCGCGCCCACCTCGCGCACGATGCCGGCGCCCTCGTGACCGAGGATGGCCGGGAACTTGCCCTCTGAATCGAGTCCCGAGAGCGTATAGGCATCGGTGTGGCAGACGCCGGTCGCCATGACTTCAACGAGCACCTCGCCCGGACGTGGGCCGTCGATCTCAATGGTCTCGATCGTGAGGGGTTTGTTGGCTTCCCAGGCGACGGCGGCACGGGTTTTCATGAGGATCTGCTTTCCTGGCAATGGATTGACTGTTGTTTGTCAGTTTTCGGCTAAATGGGGCAAGGCTGTCCAGCAGGCGCGAAAACGATGGTGTGATCTCAGTCGAGCCGTGCGAGGGCGCGTTCGTACATCGCCCGGTCAACATTCCCGCCCGACATGACGACGCCGACTGTCCGCCCCTCGACGGCGAGCTTGCCCGAGAGCACGGCGGCCAGGGCCACGGCCCCGCCAGGTTCGACCACCAGCTTCAGGTTGCGGAAAGAATATGCCATGGCATCGAGCGCCTCCTCATCGCTCACCACCAGCCCGCCGGCACCCAACCTCTGCAGGATTGGGAAGGTGAGCTTTCCGGGAGTGGGTGATTGGAGTGCGTCGCAGATGGACCGCGACGAGGGGCTGTTGGTAACAGGCGTGCCGCCTTCCAGCGAGCGTGCGGTGTCTTCGAAGCCGAGAGGCTCCACCGTCCAGATGCGCGCCTCCGGCATGAAGGTCTTGATGGCCGTGGCCACGCCGGAGGAAAGCCCGCCACCGGCGCAGCACACCAGAACGTCGTCGAAAACAAGGCCCATGGCCTTAGCATCCTGCGCCATCTCAAGCCCGACCGTTCCCTGCCCGGCCATGACATCGGGGTCATCAAAGGGTGGCACCACGACGGCGCCGGTTTCCGCAGCGATGGCAAGACCGATGGCGTCACGATCTTCCAAATAACGATCATAGAGCCGTACCTCGGCGCCATAACCACGCGTGTTCGCGATCTTCAGCGCCGGTGCATCCTTCGGCATGATGATGGTGGCGGGAATCCCCAGGCGGGCGGCGGAAGCGGCGACGCCCTGCGCGTGGTTTCCCGATGACCAGGCGACGACGCCGCGCGCCCGATCGGCTTCCGGTATCTGGACGATGCGGTTGAAGGCGCCGCGGAACTTGAAGGAGCCTGAAACCTGGAGCATCTCCGGTTTGATCAGGATGCGCCCTTGAGTACGCTCGTCCAGCGCCGCATTCGGCTGCAGGGGCGTGCGGACGGCATGGCCTTTAAGGCGAGCGGCCGCAGCTTCAATATCGGAGAAGCACATCGCCAGTTTGGCATGAGCGGTCATCGAAGCACTCCTGTTCTCCCGGGACATTGCTTTAGCCAGCGATACAGGATCACATGGCTATCGGCCAATTCGCATAAGTGATGCAGGACTTCACATGAATCGCTTGTTTTCGTCACTCCCGACCACCGTCTTCGAAACCATGTCGGCGCTGGCTCGTGAAACCGGCGCTGTGAATCTGGGGCAGGGCTTTCCAGATGATCCGGGCCCCGAGGACGTGCGGCGCGCCGCCGCCGATGCGGTGCTGAACGGCTATAATCAGTACCCCTCCATGCTGGGTATTCCTGAGCTGCGGGAGGGCATTGCCGCGCATTACGCTCATCACCACAGCGTGACGCTCGATCCGGCCAGAGAGGTCATGGTGACCTCCGGCGCCACCGAGGCGCTTGCTGGAGCCTTGTTCGCCCTGATCGAGCCGGGCGACGAAGTGGTGCTGTTTCAGCCCATGTATGATGCATATCTGCCGCTGGTCCTGCGTGCTGGCGGCGTGCCCAAATTCGTCACCCTCGAGCCCCCGCACTGGCGCTTTACCGAGGAGGCGCTCTCGGCTGCCTTTTCCGACAAAACGCGCGTCGCCATCATCAACAATCCGCTTAATCCCTCCGCCTCGGTTTTTGCCAGGGAGGATCTTGCACTCCTCGCCCGCTTTGCCGAGCGTAGCAATGCGGTCGTCGTCTCGGACGAAGTGTGGGAGCATGTGGTCTTCGACGGAGCTCGTCACGTCTCGGTGCTGAATATTCCCGGGCTGCGCGACCGCGCCGTGAAGATCGGCTCGGCCGGGAAGATCTTTTCGCTGACGGGCTGGAAGGTCGGTTTTGTCTGTGCCGCGCCGGATATCCTAGCGGCTCTGGCGCGATCACATCAATTCCTCACCTTTACAACGCCGCCCAACCTGCAGGTCGCCGTCGCCTATGGTTTGACGAAGGATGATCGGTATTTCAGGGAGATGCGCGATGATCTTCAGGCAAAGCGTGATTATCTCTCACGGGGTCTCGCCGAGGCCGGATTTACCGTGCTGCCGAGCGCCGGCACCTATTTCCTCAACGTCGATATCGCACCATTGGATGAGACCGACGATGTCGCTTTCGCGCAAAAGCTGGTGCATCAGGCCGGCGTCGTGACAATCCCCGTCAGCGCCTTCTATGCGCAGGATCACGTGCGTACGGTGCTGCGATTCTGCTTCGCCAAGCGTCGGGAGACGCTGGATGGGGCGCTTGAAAAGCTGGCGGCCTTCCTCGCGAAAGTCTGATCCAGCCCTATAATCGCTGGCGAGCGCACCGCATAAAGGAACCCGCATGAAACCCATGAAGTTCGGCGTTGGCCAGGCTGTTCGCCGTATCGAGGACGTATCCTTCATCACGGGCGAGGGGCGCTATCTCGCCGATCTCGTGACACCAGAGACGTTGCGTCTTGTCGTCGTGCGTTCGCCGCACGCTCATGCCGAATTTGCGCTGACCAATGTAAGCGACATCAGGGAGATGCCCGGCGTTCGCCTGGTTCTAACCGCGCATGATGTCGAAGAGCTCGGCCGTTTGCCGACACGCGGCATTCCGAAAAACCAGGATGGCAGCCCGGTGCGGCCGGTGGAGCGCCCGGTTCTGGCAAAGGACGTGGTGTGCCATGTCGGCGATCCCGTGGCGGCCGTCATCGCCGACACGCTCGAGCAGGCTCAGGATGCGGCAGCCGCCCTGGAGGTCGACTGGCGGCCGCGCGAGGCCATGGTCTCCGTAACGCGGGCGCTTGAAGTGGACGCGAAGGCCGTCCATCCCAGCCATGGCTCGAACCTGGCGTACGACGCGTTCCACGGAGACAGGGAAAAGACGGAGGAGGCATTCGCCAAGGCGGCCCATGTCGTCAAGCTCGACCTCGTCAACAACCGACTGGTTGCCAATTACCTGGAGACCAGGGGCGTCCTGGCAGAATGGAACGCCGAAACCAACCGCTACTCGCTTGCCGTGGGCAGCCAGGGTGTCCATGGCATACGTGACAACCTGTGCGACCACGTCTTCAAAATTCCACGAGAAGCCATGGTGGTGACGACGCCGGATGTCGGTGGCGGCTTCGGACCTAAGATCTTCCTTTATGCTGAGTATGCGCTCGCGCTGGTTGCGGCGAAGAAGGCCGGGGTTCCGGTCGCCTGGATCAGCGACAGGCGCGAACATTTCGTCGGATGCGCGCAGGGGCGCGACACTGTTTCCACTGCCGAGCTTGCGCTCGATGCCGAACATCGCTTCCTCGGCCTTCGTGTCGATACGCTGTCCAATGTCGGTGCCTATGCCGCCCAATATGGCCTCATGATCCAGAACACGGGGGCCACCATGCTGCCGGGTCTCTATCGGCTGCCGTGCATGGCGATCCGGGTGAGGGGCGTCTACACCAACACCGTGCCGGTGGACGCCTATCGCGGCGCCGGGCGGCCCGAGGCGCTCTATCTGATCGAAAGGCTGGTGGATGTGGCCGCCCGCGACCTCGGTGTTGCGCCGGAGGATCTCCGGCTCAAAAACTTCGTCACGCCGGCAGAGCTGCCTTACGCAACCGCGAGCGGGCGCAATTACGACAGCGGCGAGTTTTCCGGCCACCTGGAGCAAGCGCTCAAAACGGCCGATCAAGCCGGGTTTGAGAACCGCCGCCGTGCGAGCGAGGCGAAGGGGCTGCTGAGGGGCTTCGGCTTTGCCAGCTACATCGAGTGCTGTGCCTTCGGGGCTGAAGATGTGACGGTGCGGTTGGAGACCAGCGGCCGCGTCACGGTGCTTGTGGGCACGCAGTCCAACGGGCAGGGCCACAAGACCGCCTATGCTCAGATGGTGGCGCAGCACCTCGATCTCGACCCTGACATGGTCGATGTGGTGCAGGGTGACAGCGATCTCATCCCGACGGGTGCCGGAACCGGCGGTTCGCGCTCGATCCCGGTGGGCGGCGTCGCGGTGGCGCGGGCAGCAGAGGATCTCGCCTCCAAGCTGCTCAGTTTCGCGGCGGAGGTTTTCGGCCGGCCGGTCGGCGACCTCCAGATTGGCGATGGCACCATCAGCGTGCCCGGTACCAATCACGTGCTGTCGCTGGCGGCACTTGCCGCCCTGCCGCAGGCAAAGGCGGAGCGCCGGACCGGCAAGGGCGCCTTCAAGCAGCCGGAAGCCACCTATCCGAACGGCACACATGTAAGCGAAGTGGAGATCGACCCGCAGACAGGCCTAGTGAAACTCGTGGCCTATACAGTGGTCGACGATTTCGGCGTGACGCTGAATCCGATGCTGCTCGCCGGCCAGATCCACGGTGGTGTCGCGCAGGGTGTGGGCCAGGCTCTGTTGGAGCACACCATCTACGATGACGCGGGCAATCTTTTGACGGGATCATTCCAGGATTATTGTGTGCCGCGTGCGCACGATATGGTCATGATCGATTTCGAGACGCGGAACGTGCCTTCCACAACCAACGCCATGGGCATGAAGGGTGCGGGCGAGGCGGGCACCATAGGCGCCTGCCCAGCCGTTATGAACGCCGTGATGGACGCTCTAGGCCGCCGCTATGGCATTCGCCATCTCGACATGCCCGCAACACCGCAGCGGGTGTGGCGCGCGATCCGGGAGGTGTCGGCATAAGGCGTTTGCACTCCTCGTTGCCATGTCACGGGTGCAGAGCAGCCCCGCGAAAGTTCCCTTTGCGGCATCAACCTCCGATGATAAGGTGCACCTGACGAGACCCAATAACGTCGCCCTGCGCGTCCTCCTCCAAAGGCGCGTGGGGCCTTTTCTTTTGTGCCCGGATGTTCGCCGGAATTGCTCTCAAAATCCTGGCCGCGTTCTTCTTCACGCTGATGGCCGCATGCATCCGTTGGATCGGTGATGCCGTGCCGCCCGGCCAGGTGGTGTTCTTCCGCAGCTTCCTTGGTCTCCTGCCCATCGTGGTCTGGCTGATCTTGGTCGGAGAGCTGAAGCAGACTGTTCTGACGCGGAACATCCCGGGGCACTTTCTGCGCAGCTTTATCGGCTGTCTCTCGATGCTTTTCGTGTTTTCGGGGCTTGCACGTCTGCCACTGCCGGATGCGACTGTCATCGGTTATGCCGCGCCGCTCATCACCATCGTGCTTGCCTATTTCATCCTGAAGGAGCGCATCGGCATCTATCGCTGGAGCGCGGTCGGTGTCGGTCTGATCGGCGTCCTCATCTTGCTGTGGCCGCATCTGTCAGGCGGCACCCTTGCGGAGGCTTTTGGTGGTGTGGGCGGGGAGGCGCGCGTGTCGCAGGGCGCACTTTTCGCCCTGGCCGGAGCCTTTTGTTCGGCCTGCGCCATGATCCAGGTGCGGCGGCTTGCGCAGACGGAGAAGGCGGGCGCGATCGTCTTCTACTTCTCCTTGTTCTCGGCGGTCCTTAGCTTCCTGTCGATCCCCTTCGGCTGGGTGATGCCGGACCTCACGGTCATGGGCGTCCTGCTTCTGACAGGCATTTTCGGCGGTATCGGCCAACTCCTGATGACCCAATCCTACCGGTATGCGGATGCGTCGTTGATCGCCGTTTTCGAATACACAACCATCATCTGGTCGGTCGCTCTCGGTTGGGCGCTGTTTGGCGACGTGCCGCAGTCCACCGTCTATATCGGCGCTGCGATCATCATCGGCTCCGGCGTCTATGTAATCTTCCGAGAGCATCGGCTGGGCATCAAGAGGGCCCGGGCCAGAAAGGCCAGTGCCCCCCCGTCGACCTGATCTTGAGACCAACCGTCAAAGATGCTCTAACACACCCAAGTCTCCTTGGGGTGCCCTTCCACCGAAGGGCTGAGAGGCCACGAGCGCCAACCCATGAACCTGATCCGGATCGCACCGGCGGAGGGAAGCGAGATGCTGAAATCACCCATGCCTGAACACGACGTGCCTTACCCGATTGCAGTGACCATCGCCGGATCGGATTCCTCGGGAGGGGCCGGTATTCAGGCCGATCTCAAGACGTTCTCCGCGCTGGGAGTTTATGGCGCATCGGTCATTGTTGCGCTAACGGCGCAAAACACCCGGGGCGTTACCGCCATCCATCCTGTGCCGCCGGCCTTTGTCGCCGAGCAGATCGATGCCGTCTTCACCGACCTTGATGTGGCCGCCGTCAAGATCGGGATGTTGGGCAACGCTGAATTGATCGAGACGGTGGCCGACGGCGTTAGCCGCCACGGCGCGCGCAACATCGTGCTGGACCCGGTCATGGTGGCCGCGACGGGCGCACGGTTGCTGGAAGAAAGCGCCATCGTCGCGGTGCGGGATCGGCTGATGCCGCTCACCAATCTCGTCACGCCGAACCTCATGGAAGCCGCAGCCCTGCTGGACGCGCCTCTGGCGTTGGAGGAACGCGAGATGGCGGTGCAGGCCGAACGCCTCCGCTCTTACGGGGCCCGCGCCGTGCTCATCAAGGGCGGGCACGGGCAAGGGCCCAACAGTGTCGATGTCTTTGCCGCGAAGGAACGGGCTCGCCATTTCACCTCGCCCCGCATCGACACGATGAACACCCACGGCACCGGATGCACCCTGTCCTCGGCCATCGCTGCCGGCCTTGCGAAGGGACTGCCGCTGGAAGATGCGATCGAGATGGCCAAGCGTTTCGTAACAGAGGCCATCCGCTGCTCCGGTGAGCTTGCCGTGGGGCAGGGATACGGCCCGGTGCACCACTTTCATGCCCTGTGGCCGGCTGCAGCTCAGCAGTGATACTTGATCGTCCTATCTGCTTGCGTCTCCTGCGCCCGCCAGCTAGCGTCCGCCCGGGCGTACGAATGTTCGGATTGCGGAACGGGTGACCATGGAACGTGAGGGGCGGCGAGGCGACATCGAGAAGGGCGCACAGGTTCTTTCCGGCCAGCTGGGGAAAACCGTGCAGCGGCTGCGCAAGGCCTATAATCTTTCGCTCTCCGAACTTGCCGAGCAGTCGGGCGTTGCGAAATCGATCATCAGCCAGATCGAACGCAACGAGACCAATCCCACCTTGGCCACGATCTGGCGACTGTCGAAAGCTCTTGATGTGTCCATCGAGGGCGTCCTTGCCGATACCGACGACAGGCCGATCCTTCAGAAGCAGAGCCGGGCGGACACGCCGCTTCTCGTCTCAAACGACGGCAAGGTGCGGCTGACCATCATCGGCTGGATCAAGACGGTCGAATGGCTGCAATGGTATGAGATTTCGGCGGAGCCCGGCGGGGCGCTGGAATCGGAAGGGCATCAACGGGGCTCGGTCGAGAATCTCTCGGTCATCACCGGTGAAGCGGAAGTCGATGTTTCCGGCGTCGTGGAGCGGGTGAGAGCGGGAGAGACGTTACGCTATCGCTGCGATCGGCCACACGTCATCCGGTCCGTGGGCGATACGACGCTGCAGGCGGTCATGGTCAATATCATGAAGGCGGCTGTCCTCGACTGACAATTACTGGTCAGCATGCCTGACTTGTGATTCTTCGGCCACATACGTTGCGAAAGCTTCGGCTGCTACAACCTCTCCAACCATCTGAGATTGCTGTGGCACGCGGCTTTGGGCAGCATGTGGGCAACGGGAATCGTTAGGGGCAGGAAAACGCATGTCACACCATCTGAAGACACTGGCCTTCGCGGCAACGAGCGTTGCCGGTGTCCTGGCCACGCTGGGGGCGGCAGAGGCAGGCGGTTTCGCACTGCGTGAGCAGAGCGCCTATGGACAGGGCTGGTCCTTCGCGGGCTCCGCCGCCGGAGGCCCCGGCGTATCCGGCATGTTCTGGAATCCGGCGCTCGTCACGAATTCCATGGCCAAGGTGACCATCGATTCCAGCTATTCGCTTGTTGCTCCTATCGTGGAGCTTGAAGGCGTGGGCAATTACCCGAGCATCCTGTCGCCGACGCCCTTCTTTGGCGAAAGTGGCGACATGGGCCAGGATGCTCTTGTTCCCGCCACCTCCGGCAGCATCCGCCTGACCGACGATCTTTATCTCGGCCTTTCGCTCAGCGGTCCCTTCGGCCTGGTAACGAAACCGAATCCAGGCTGGGTCGGGTCTTACGACAGCTATTCCTCGCGCATCTTCTCCATCAACGCGACCCCAACGATCGGTTATCGCATCAACGATTGGATCAGCATCGGTGCCGGCATCCAGTTCCAGTACCTGAAGGCCGACCTGAAGAATTTCCTGCCCGTCGGTCTGACCAATCAGCTGCTCGACATCAATGCCGAGGACGATCTTGGCATCGGTTTCACCGCTGGTGTCCAACTGCGGCCGACACCAACAACCGAGGTCGGCATTGGCTTCCGCTCGTCAGTCACGCATGAACTGGATTCCGACGCGCGCCTCGGCGCCGCGCCCGTTCTGCCCTTCGATACCAAGCTGCATACGCCGGAGGTGGTCACGCTCGGCGTGCGCCAGCGCATCGGCGATGCCTTCACCGTGGCGGGCACGGTCGAATGGACCAACTGGAGCAGGCTCGGCACGCTTCGTGGCGAGGGACCTGGTGCCGCCTATATTCCGGGTGCTGCCCTGCCGTTTGAATATGATGACGGCTGGTTCTTCTCTGGCGGTGTTGAATATCAGTACTCGCCGGAGTTCAGCTTGCGCGCGGGCATCGGCTACGAGATTTCCCCGATCTCCGATGAGGATCGCTCCACCCGCCTGCCGGACAGCGATCGACTGTGGCTCAGCGCTGGCGGCAGCTACAACTGGTCGGAAAGGCTGTCCTTCGACCTGGGCTATTCTTTCATCACCGCGCTCGGCGATGGCGATATCAACCGCACGGTAGACGTCGCTGGTCTGGGCACCCGGGCCTTGTTCGTCGGCGAGACCGATGCCGTCACCCATGTGGTGTCGGTCGGCATCCGCTATAAATTCGGCAATCCGGAACCGGCGGCGGTCGTCGCGAAATACTGATCTTTGCTTTGCCGCAATGCTCGCAGAAAAAGCCGACCTGAGGGTCGGCTTTTTTGCTGCACCCTGTTCGGGGAGGTCACATGACGATCGAAGTCAGTCGCCGTGTCTGGATCGGCGGTGCCATATCGATGTTGGCCATGCCCGCCGTGGCGCAGCCGAGCCCCGTTGAGGCACGGGTGCGGGTTTTGGAGGAACGCACCGGCGGGCGTCTCGGCTTCGCGATCTTCGATATGGCGCGCGGACTCCGTAACCACTGGCGCGCAGACGAGCGCTTTCCCATGGCCAGCACCTTCAAGTTCCTCGCGGTAGCGCATGTGCTGTGGCGCGTTGAGCAGGATCAGGAGAGGCTGGACCGCCGCGTCGTCTTCGGCCGGAAGGATCTCGTGACCTATTCGCCCGCAACCGAGAAGCACATCGGCGGGCGTGGCATGACCATGGCTGATCTGTGCAAGGCGGCGGTCACGCTCAGCGATAACACCGCCGGCAATCTGCTGCTTGCCAGCTTCGGCGGCCCGGAGGGATTGACGGCCTTCGCCCGAAGGCTGGGCGATACGCAGACCCGTCTGGATCGAACCGAGCCCAAGCTCAACGAGGCCGGTGTCGGTGATCCACGTGACACGACCACGCCGCGGGCCATGCTCGAGAATATGCGCAAGCTCCTGTTCGGCGACATCTTGTCGGAGCCCTCGCAACGTCAGTTGGCTCGATGGCTCTTGGAGAACACCACGGGAGACAGGCGCCTGCGGGCCGGCGCGCCGCCGTCGTGGCGCGTCGGCGATAAGACCGGCACAGGCCGCAACGGCGTTACCAACGACATCGGGTTGATGCTTCCGCCGAAGGACAGCCCGATCCTTGTGACGGCATATTTCATGGGGTCGAAACTGCCGCAGGCCGAACGGGATGAGGTGATCGCGGAGGTCGGCCGCATCGCCGCTTCCATCGACTAGAACAACCCCACATGAAAAAAGCCCCGGCAGTTGCCGGGGCCTTCGTAAGTGCGGTTCGTCGTGCTGCTTACTCGCGATTTCCGAGAAGCGACAGCAGCATGGTGAAGAGGTTGATGAAGTTCAGGTAGAGCGACAGGGCGCCCATGACCGCCTTGCGGCCTGCCACGGCAACGTCGTCACCGAAGAAATACATCTCCTTGATCCGCTGCGTGTCGTAGGCGGTGAGGCCTGCGAAGATCAGCACGCCGGCGACCGAGACCACGAACTGCAGCATGGACGAGCCGAGGAAGATGTTGACCACGCTGGCGATGATGATGCCGAAGAGGCCCATGATCAGGAAGCTGCCCATGGCCGTGAGGTCACGCTTCGTGGTGTAGCCATAGAGGCTGAGCGCACCAAAGGACGCGGCTGTGATGAAGAACACCCGGGCGATGGAGGCTCCCGTGTAGACCATGAAGATCGACGACAGCGACATTCCCATGAGAGCGGAGAAGATCCAGAACGTGGTCTGCGCCGCGCCCACGCTCATGGTGCCGATCCTGGCGGACAGGAAGAAGACGAGGCCAAGAGGTGCCAGCATCACCAGCCATTTTAGGGGGCTGACGAACATGGCGTAGCCGAAGTTGGTCAGATACATGCCTTCGCGCACCTGCGCGGCCGCGCCTGCCGGGTCGCTGGTAACGGAAGCCATGAAGATGCCGATGGCGAACAGGCCGGTGATGGCCAGGCCAAAGGTCATGTAGTTGTAGACAGAGAGCATATAGGAGCGCAGGCCCTGATCGACCGCGCCCGCTTCAGCGCGCGCGACCCCAGCTCCATAGCGGGCCGTGGCGTTGCGATCAAAGTCGGACATGTGTTCCACCCTTTGTGTTGATCCAGGCGAAAGCCAGGATTCCTACGTCTCAATATGGCGTCGTTTCGCACGCGCACAAGTCTATGCCAACGCCATGCTTTCGCAGCATGACACGGAAATCGGCGCGCCGCCATGTTCGGCACATGAAATTTTGGTAAGGCCCTGCTGCTTCAAAGATTTCTAAGGTGCCGCGCCGGCGTTTCGCCAAGAATTCGCCAGGTGCCGACAAGGCCCAGAAAAACGGTCAGCAGCAGCGCCGCAAAAGCCGCAATGGCCGCGCCCGTAATGTCGGGGAAGAAGGCGAGATTCATGACCTGGGTGACCACAGCATAGGCCGCGACACTGCCAGCCAGGACGCCGAAGAGGGCTGTGGTGGCACCCAGCATGAGATACTCCAGCGAAAAAGCGGCCAGCAGGCGCTTTCGCGTCGCGCCCAGCGTCTTGAGCACCACCGCGTCATAGACACGGTGCCGATGGCCGGCCGCCAATGCTCCTGCGAGCACAAGTATGCTGGAGACGAGCGTGACGCCACTGGCCGAGCGGATCGCAAGAGCGAGATCACCGACGAGCGCGTTCACGGTGTCCAGCGCCTCTTTCACCCGCACGGCAGTGACGTTGGGGAAGGCATCTGCGACGGCACGCAGAAGGCCGCGCTCCTGCTCCGCGCCGGCGCCATCAGGATAGGAGAGGGTGGCGAGGTATGTGTAGGGCGCGCCGCGGAAGGCGTTGGGCGAGAAGACCATGACAAAGTTGATGCCGAGCCGCTCCCACTGAATGTCCCGCAGGTTGGCGATCCGAGCGGTGATGGTGCGGCCGAGCACATTGACCTGGACTTCGTCACCAATGGAAAGCTGCAGTTCCCGCGCTAGCTCCGCGCCAAAGGAGACTTGAGGCGGGCCGTCGTAATCGGCGGGCCACCAGCTTCCCTCGGTGACGGTGGAACCTTCCGGCGGTGCGGAGGAAAAGGTGATGCCCCGGTCTCCGCGTAGGACCCATTCCGATTCCGGCGTCGTCGGGTACTCCGCCGCGGCAATGCCCTTGAGGCTGACGACACGGCCGCGCAGCATCGGCACACGCTCGATCTGAGGATCGGCGCCGCGCTCCCGCAGAAAAGTCTCGAAGCGATCGCCGTCGGTGTTGGCCACATCGAGAAAGAAGAAGCTGGGAGCCATCTCCGGCAGGTTGCCGGTGAGCTGCCGGCGCAGCGAACCTTCGATCAGCACGACCGTGACCATGAGGGAGAGGCCGAGGCCCAGCGACAGCACAACCGAAGGCGTCAAGGCTCCAGGACGGTGGATGTTCGTCAGCGCCAGCCGCAGTTCGGTCTGGCGCGGGCGCGGCAGCTTGCGCGCCGCCCAGGTGATCAGGCTGGCGATGAGGCGGAGGCCGAGAAAAATCGCGGCAGCGGCACCGACAAAAAGGATGGCGATGTAGCGATCGTAGGCGGCCGCGATGGCGAGCGCGACCAAGGCCGTGAGCGCGAGGGCACCGGTCAGGCGATAGCGCAGGCGCGGCAAGCCCTTCACCCCGCCGATGCGTTCGCGGAAGAGGGCGGAGACGGCAACGTCGTGCGCGCGCCCGAGAGGCCAGAGGGCGAAGGCGAGGGCGGTCAGGAGGCCATATGATGCGCCAAGGGCGAGGTTAAGGCCGTCGACCGAGGGTGTGAACGGCACCGGGATCATGGCGCCGAGACCCCAGGCAACCGCGAAGGGCATAGCCGCGCCCAATACCAGGCCGATCACGACGCCGACCAGCGCCAGCGCCATGATCTGCACGAGGTGGACGAGGACGACGAAACCGCCGGATGCACCCAGGCATTTGAGGCTCGCAATGGTCTCGCGCTTCCGATCGACGAAGCCGCCGACGGCATTGACCACGCCCACACCGCCCACCATCAGCGCTGTCAGCCCCACGAGCGTCAGAAACTGGGTGAAGCGTTCGATATTACGCTCCAGGCGCGGCGAGACATTCTGGCGGTCACGGATCCGCCAGCCCGCATCCGGAAAGGCAGAGGACACAGCCTCGCGCGTCGTCCGAATCGCGTCGTCCGACGCACCTTCCGGCAAGGCCAGACGGTAACTCCACTCGACGAGGCTGCCGGGCTGGATCAAGCCGCTTGCAGCAAGGCCCGCGTCGGACATCAGAATGCGAGGGCCGAAATCGATCCCGCCAGCAATGGCATCTGGTTCCTTTGCAAGTGTCGCCCGTACCTCGTATTCGGCGTTTCCGATGCGGATACGAGCGCCGGTTTCGATGCCGAGACGGTCGAGCAAGGCGGGCGCGGCCAGAACGCCGAAGCTGCCGTTTTGCTCGGACAAGGCATCCTCAATCGCAACCGGCGGATTTGTTTCCACGGCGCCGACCAGCGGATAGGCGCCATCGACGGCTTTGAGTTCCGAAAGCGTCGCCTCTCCGTTACCGCCACGCGCCATGGCGCGGATGGATGCGACCCGGGATACGGTCCCGCGGCTTTCCAAGAAGGCCCGCTGTTCGGGTGTTGCTTCCTGGTGGTTGAGTTCGAACTCCAGATCGCCGCCCAGAAGGACACGTCCTTCGGAGGCGAGGCCGTCGGTCATGCCGCGCGCGAGACCACCGACGCCGGCGATGGCGGCGACACCCAACGCCAAGCAGGCAAGGAATACGCGAAAGCCCGAGACACCCGCGCGTAACTCCCGAAGAGCGAAACGGACCGCAAGTCCCAGGCCGGGCTTCTGGCAAGGCGGCGCGAAGGCGCTCATGCAGACACCGGCTCGCTGGTCTCGATGCGGCCGGAGCGCATGCGAATGGTGCGGGCGCATCTTTGAGCGAGCGAGGGATCGTGGGTAACGAGAACCAGGGTGGCGCCGCGTTCGGCCGTCTTGGCGAAGAGAAGGTCCGCGATCTGACGGCCGGTTGCTTCGTCGAGATTGCCGGTCGGTTCATCAGCGATAAGGACATCCGGTCGTGGTGCCAGTGCCCGTGCCAAAGCCACGCGCTGCTGCTCGCCGCCTGAAAGCTCGGACGGATAATGCGTTACCCGCTCCTTCAACCCGACAGCGGCGAGTTCGGCTTCCGCAAGCGAAAAGGCGCCGGGCACGCCGGCAAGCTCCAGCGGCACGGCGACGTTTTCCAGCGCGGTCATGGTCGGGATCAGGTGAAAGGATTGGAAGACAACGCCGATATGGCGGCCGCGGAAGCGGGCAAGCCCATCCTCATCCAGCTTCGCAAAATCTTGATCGAGCAGCCGTACCGTTCCAGAATCAGCACGTTCCAAGCCGCCAAGGACCATCAGGAGCGTCGATTTCCCGGATCCGGAGGGGCCGACAAGGCCAACGCTCTCGCCGCGATCTATATGAAGGGTGACCCCTTTGAGGATATGAACGCGGCTGGCGCCGCGGCCAAGACTTAGATCAACACCGCCAAGCTCGACCGCCTTCGCCATGTGCCCTCTGTCATAGATCTTTCATGCCGGCCGAGATATGGAGCCTTTCCTCGTATGATCCAACGCCTGTTTCTTCCCGCTATCGCGATCGTGACCGCGCTCCTTGCCAGCTCTGTCGTCGCCCACGCGCAGCCCGTCAAGATCGTGGCCCTGGGCGACAGCCTCACGGCGGGTTACCAGCTGCCGCCGAACCAGGGTTTCGCGCCCCGACTGCAGGCCGCGCTGCAAGCCAGGGGCTATGAGGTCGTCATCGAAAATGCCGGTGTGTCCGGCGATACCGCCAGCGGCGGTGCGGATCGCCTGGATTGGGCCGTGGGAGAGAACGTCGATGGGGTGATCGTCGAGCTCGGTGCCAACGATGCGCTGCGTGGCGTCGACCCCGACGTGACGCGAAAGGCGCTGGACCGGATCCTGTCGCGTCTCAAGGAGCGCAACATCCCGGTTTTGCTTGCCGGCATGTATGCGCCGCGCAACATGGGGCCTGAATATGTCCAGGCTTTTGATCGCATCTATCCTGAGCTGGCGGTGAAATACGACGTCCCGCTCTATCCGTTTTTTCTCGACGGTGTGGCAGGCGACCGAACGCTCAACCTGGGGGATGGCGTTCATCCCAATGAGGCGGGTGTCGGCGAGATCGTTGAACGCATCCTGCCCATGGTGGAAGACTTCGTGGATGAACTGAAGGGGAAGGGATAGCGTTACCGCCTCCAGGTCATTCACCTTGTCCACATTCATCCTGTCTTCCCCCGTGACCGAGATTGCCGAACGCGTCATGCTGAGGGGAAGGGCCGTGCGAATCGCGCCGGTCTGTTGTCCGAACGAGGGAGGTCATCATGCCCCGGCTCTTTATCGGACTTGAAGTGCCTGACCACGTCAGTCAGAGCCTCTCGTTCCTGCGCGGCGGACTGCCCGGAGCACGCTGGATCGACGCCGAAAACTATCACGTCACCCTGCGCTTCCTCGGCGATATCGACGATCGCACCGCCAATGAGGTGGAGCTTCTGTTGGGCGGCATCCGACACGGTGACGTGGAAATCGTGCTGGACGGGTTGGATGTCTTTGGCGGGACCCGGCCGCGGTCGCTCTTCGTACGTGTCCGGCCGTCGCCTCAGTTGACTGAATTGCAGGCCGATCTGGAACGGCTGGCGCGGCGGGCCGGCCTGCCAGCCGAGACGCGAAAGTTCACGCCCCACATCACGCTCGCCCGCCTGCGCGATGTGTCATCCCGCACCGCGGCGGATTGGCTTTCGATGAAGGGCGGGTTTTTCGGTCAGAGTTTCAAACCTGAAAGCTTTGTGCTGTTCTCGTCGCGGGCTTCGATCGGCGGCGGTCCCTACATCGCGGAAGCGAGCTACCCGCTCTGGTGATCCCCATAGGAAGGCAGATTCCCCATGGACCTCGGAATTTCCGGCCGCACGGCCATCGTCTGCGCTTCCAGCCGAGGGCTCGGCCGGGCTTGTGCTCTTGCGTTGGCGAAGGAGGGATGCCGCGTCGTCATCAATGGGCGCGATGCGGCAGCGCTTGACGAAACCGCCTCGGAGATCTCACGGCTGAGCGGCTCCGATGTGGTCGGGGTTGCCGCCGATGTCAGCACCCATGAGGGGCAGAACGCTCTGCTGGCGGCAGCGCCCGCGGCCGATATCCTCATCAATAACAATGGCGGGCCGCCGCGCAGGGATTTTCGCGAGCTTGATCGAGAGGCCGTGCTGAAAGGAGTGACCGCGAATATGGTCACGCCGATCGAGCTCATTCAGCGTGTGATCGACGGCATGGTGGAACGGCGCTTCGGACGTATCGTCAACATCACCTCCGCCTCTGTGAAGATGCCGCTCACAGGCCTCGATCTGTCCAGCGGCGCCCGTGCCGGTCTCACCGCCTTTCTTGCCGGTGTGGCGCGCGAGGTCGCGGCGTACAACGTCACCATCAACAACGTCCTTCCCGGTATGTTCGATACTGATCGGCTGCGCAGTGGATTTCCGGCCGAAGCAAAGCTTCTCGGCGTGACGGCCGAGGAGGTGGCGGAGCGCCGACGGTCCCATGTGCCGGCCAAACGCTTTGGGGATCCGGACGAATTTGGACGACTCTGCGCTTTCCTGTCGTCCGCTCACGCCGGCTACATCACCGGCCAGAACGTCCTGATCGACGGCGGCAACTTCCCGGCCGCTTTCTAGGATCATGGCCTCTCTGCCGAAAGCTTACGGTCTCCAAGCGGGCCCCATGAGGCCAGCTAGTTGACCAGCTTCAGCTTGCGGTCCAGCACGGCCAGCACGCGGCTGAGATCATGGCCGCGCTTCAGGATCAGACCCGTGGCGGCGATCACGCTGTAGGCGCCTTGCTTGCGCGCGAGCTTGGGATCCTTTTCGATCCGATAGATCGGCACCTCTGAGGTGCGGCGAAAAATGGAGAAGATCGCCTTGTCCTTCAGAATATCGATGGCGTAGTCCCGCCATTCGCCCTCGGCGACTTGCCGGCCATAGACGTTCAGGATTTCACGAAGTTCATCGCGATTGAAGCTGATGCGCGCGGGTGCCGGTGGCTTGGGAGGCTCCGCAACCGCAGGTGGGTCCCTGCGAAGCGACAGGCGTATCGGTTCATCTTCGAGCAAAAGGCCCTCCTTTCCGATCTCGCTGGCTCATGATCGCGCCAGATACTTGCGTCTGCAAGTCAAAACGCGCGCATCAATCAATAGATTAAAAGTGGGTGCAAAAAAACATACTTTCGCCTGAGTTCGGCCCTTCGCCCGCCCTAGTGGTGGGGTCATATACCCACAGTTGCCTCGGAGCCCGATGCTGTCGCGCTCCAAACCCCAGCCCCCCAGCCCCGCGGGGCGTGCCGGTGTCGGGACCTCCGAGTAGCAACGGTTCATCCCAAAGCAAGACCCTCGGGCCGGTTCTACCGGCCCTTTTCTTTGCGCTCTGCAGCTCAGTGTTCAGAGACCCACGCCGCGCCCAGGATTGCTCCTGGCATGCCGCCATTTCCCGCCTGCACCACCACAAGCACCCGATCCGCGTCCTTGGTCATGGCGTCGTCGCGGGCAACGGCAAAGCGGCAAGGCTTGCCCTTCCAAGGGCCAAGGCGCGTCATCTTACGCACCACATTGGAATAGCTCACTTTTCGCTCGGCGTTCTCACCACGCTCGATGGCAACCTGCTGCTTGCTGGCAACGGCGATGAGCCAGATCTCGCCCTTCGGCGATGACGGGTGTTCGTCGAGTTCCACCTCGATGCGGCCGTCGTGTTCGCGCGCCCTGACGGGGAGGCTCAGAACCTCCTCTCGCCGCGACGTGGAAGTGATGGCGGCTTCGATGGCGTCAAGATCGCTGCCCAGGGCATGGGTGACGCCATTCACAACGGTCTGAGGTGTGTAGACCTGCCGATCACCGCGCTCCATGGCATAGGCGCGTTGCCTGGCGGAAAACATCGGCGAGGCGAGGGTGTCCTTCCAGCCGAGATAATCCCAATAATCCACCGGAAGCGACAGGACGACCACGTCGGGGCGTTCGGCCAATGTCTCCAGCAGGACATCCGCCGGCGGACAGGATGAGCAGCCCTGGCTTGTGAAGAGTTCGATCACCGCCCGCGGAGGTTTTGACGCATCCCCCCCTGCCGCAGCGGCGCTGGCGGACAAAGACAAGAGGGCGGCGAGGGCGGTGCGATACGCTGTGATCATGAGACAAGTGATAGGTGCTGCATGGGAAAGCGACCAGTCACGAGCATGCGAGGAGAGGGAAAGTGAAGAGCCCGTGGCCGGAAGAGAACTCCGGCCACGGGGATGACTGCGGGATCAGGCCGCGAGGCCGCGCAGCACGTACTGCAGGATGCCGCCGTTCTTGTAGTAGTCGAGCTCGTCCAGCGTATCGATTCGGCAGATCACCGGCACGTTCTTGACCGAACCGTCCGCGAAGGTGATCTCCAGATTGAGGGTCTGGCGGGGCTTCAGGCCTTCGCTCAATCCCTTGATGGTGACGGTTTCGTCACCCTGGATGCCGAGTGTCTGCCAAGAGGTGCCCTCTTCGAAGACCAGCGGTACGACGCCCATGCCCACCAGGTTGGAGCGGTGGATGCGCTCGAACGACTGAGCGACGACCGCGCGCACGCCGAGGAGGAAGGTTCCCTTGGCTGCCCAGTCGCGGGAGGAGCCGGTGCCATATTCGCGATTGGCGAAGATGACCAGCGGAGTGCCCTCGGCGCGGTACTTCATCGCCGCGTCGTAGATCGGCATCTGCTCGCCGTCGGGCCAGTGCTTGGTCAGGCCGCCTTCGATGCCCTGCAGCATCTGGTTCTTGATGCGGATGTTGGCAAAGGTGCCGCGCATCATAACCTGATGGTTGCCGCGCCGTGTGCCATACTGGTTGAAGTCCTGGGGACGAACCTGATGGTCACGCAGGTAGGCTCCCGCGGGGCTTGCTTCCTTGATCGAGCCGGCCGGCGAGATGTGGTCGGTGGTGATGGAATCGAGGAAGAGGCCGAGAATGCGGGCCTTGTCGATGTCTTCCACCGGAGCCGGCTCACGCTCCATGCCCTCGAAGTAGGGCGGGTTCTGCACATAGGTCGAGCGATCATCCCAGGCATAGGTCATGCCGCCTTCGACCTGGATCTTCTGCCAGTGCTCGTCGCCGGTGAAGACGTCGGCATAGCGTTCCTGGAAGATCTGGCGTGTGACGTTCTCGCGGATGAAGTCCGCGATCTCCTGAGAGGATGGCCAGATGTCCTTCAGATAAACCGGCTGGCCGTCGGAACCCGTGCCCAGCGGTTCGGTGGCGAGATCCACCTGCAGCGAACCGGCGATGGCATAGGCGACCACGAGGGGTGGCGAGGCGAGATAGTTCGCCTTCACATCCGGATTGACGCGGCCTTCGAAGTTGCGGTTGCCCGACAGAACGGCCGTGACGATGAGGTCGTTCTGGTTCACCGCCTCGGACACTTCTTCCGGCAATGGACCGGAGTTTCCGATGCAGGTGGTGCAGCCGATGCCGACCAGGTTGAAGCCGAGCTTGTCCAGATCGGTCTGAAGACCGGAACGGGACAGATATTCACCCACGACCTGCGAACCCGGCGCCAGCGATGTCTTTACATAGGGCTTCGACTTCAGGCCCTTGGCCGCCGCGTTGCGCGCCAGAAGGCCGGCCGCAATCATGACGCTAGGGTTCGAGGTGTTGGTGCAGGAGGTGATCGCCGCGATCACCACGTCGCCGTGACCGATGTCGTAGTCCTTGCCGGCCACGGGGAAACGTGCCGCGGCAGCATCGGCACCCTTCTTGAACTCAGTTTCGATCGCCTTGAGGAAGCCCTGCTTGGCCGATGCCAGTTCGACCCGGTCCTGCGGACGCTTCGGACCGGCAACCGCCGGAACGACGTCGGCAAGATCGAGGCTGAGCGTGTCGGTGAAGACAGGATCTTCCAGATCGTCGGTGCGCAGCATGCCCTGCGCCTTGCAGTAGGCTTCCACGAGCGCAACACGGTCCTCTTCACGACCGGTTTGCGTGAGATAGCGCAGCGTGTCGGTATCGACGGGGAAGAAGCCGCAGGTCGCGCCATATTCCGGCGCCATGTTGCCGATGGTGGCGCGGTCTTCGAGCGGCAGGGCGGAGAGGCCCGAGCCATAAAACTCGACGAATTTGCCGACCACACCCTTCTTGCGCAGCATTTCGGTCACGCGCAGCACGAGATCGGTTGCCGTGACGCCTTCGCGCAGCTTGCCGCTGAGCTTGAAGCCGATGACCTCAGGCAACAGCATCGAAACTGGCTGCCCGAGCATGGCCGCTTCGGCTTCGATGCCGCCGACGCCCCAGCCGAGGACCGCGAGGCCGTTGACCATGGTGGTGTGGCTGTCGGTGCCGACAAGCGTATCGGGATAGGCGACGGTCTCGCCGCCTTCTTCCGAGGTGAACACGGTCTGCGAGAGATATTCGAGGTTCACCTGATGGCAGATGCCGGTGCCGGGCGGCACGACGCGGAAGTTGTCGAAGGAGCCCTGCGCCCATTTCAGGAAGCGATAGCGTTCCTGGTTCTGCTTGTATTCTTCCTCAACATTCATGTTGAAGGCGGCGTTGTTGCCGAAGTACTTGATGATGACCGAGTGGTCGATCACCAGGTCGATGGGGATGAGCGGGTTGATCTTCTTCGGGTCGCCGCCGAAGTGAACCATGGCGTCGCGCATGGCGGCCAGATCCACGATGGCGGGAACGCCGGTGAAGTCCTGCATCAGCACGCGCGCCGGACGGAAGGCGATCTCAAGATCGCTGGTGCGCGTCTGCAGCCAATTGAGGCTGGAGCGGATCATATCGGCGGTGACCGTGCGGCCATCTTCGAACCGCAGCAGGTTTTCGATGAGAACCTTCAGCGAAAAAGGAAGCTTGGAAATACCGGACAAGCCGTTCGCTTCGGCGTCCTTCAGGCTGTAATAGACATATTGCTTGCCGCCCACATTGAGCGTCTTGCGGGATTTGAAACTATCGAGAGAAGCCATGACGGCACAATCCTCTTGGAATGGTGACGATCAGCTTTTGGAGCGCGGACGCGCGCGCCGTTTCGGGTGTGCCCGAGCTCCCGCATGATGCGAACGACGCAGCCGGGAGTGCTATAGCCCACTTTCCTTAAGAGCGCCATAAGAACGAGAGCAATTCTAAAGAGGAATCGCCGTTGACGTCCCCATCCGGTCATCTGTTCCCTCGGCAACGGCTGATAATCCAAGGTGTAAACTGTATGCGCGGCGGACGGTCGCTGGTCCGCGATTTCTCGCTCGTGCTTGGCGGAGGAGAAGCTTTGGTGCTGACGGGCCCGAACGGCGTGGGCAAGACGAGCCTGTTGCGCCTCATGGCCGGGCTTCTGGCTCCCGCGGATGGGACGATCCGCTTTGATGCCGAGCCGGGCAGGACGGATCGCACGCTTTCCGAAGACTGTCATTTTGTCGGTGCACAGGATGCTCTGACACCGGAACTGAGTGTCATCGAGCACATCCGCTTCTGGGCACGCCTTCTGGGTGATGACACGGGATCTGAAGCGGCCGCTTTTTCAATCCTCGATGCGTTGGGTATCGGCCATCTGGAGACCATGCCGGCCGGCTATCTCTCCTCCGGGCAGCGCCGCCGCCTGTCTCTCGCCCGGCTGCTCGCCGTACCGCGGCCGCTGTGGCTTCTGGATGAGCCGACCAATGCACTCGATACCGCCGGACGCGAACGCCTCAGGATCTTGATCGCGCGGCATCGCGCCCTCGGCGGCATGGTGGTGGCGGCAACACATGACCCCCTTGAGTTGCCTGACGCCATGGAACTCGATCTTATTTCGATGGCAGGCGTGCGATGAGCGGGATGATGGCCCTTTTTCGTCGCGACCTCCTGCTCGCACTTCGAGGCGGGGGAGGACCCGGTCTCGCGCTCGTGTTCTTTGCAAGCGTCATCGCCGTCGCGCCGTTCGCGCTCGGTCCGGACCTTGTCCTTCTAGCGCGGATAGGACCGGCGCTGATCTGGCTCGCGGCACTTCTCGCCACATTGCTCGGGCTCGACCGGCTGTTTGCGCGAGACGCGGAGGAAGGCACCCTGGACCTTCTCTTTGCCTCACCTTCGGCGCTGGAACTGCTTGTGCTGGCAAAGGCCGCCGCTCACTGGATGACAACCGGTCTGCCGCTCGCCGTCGTGTCGCTGTTGCTCTCGCTCATGCTGAACATGTCCGTGGCGACAGGCTTCGCAACGGCCTTGACCCTTCTCATCGGCACTCCCGCGCTCACCTTGATCGGCGTGATCGGCGCCTCGCTGACGGTTGGCCTGCGGCGCGGCGGGTTGCTCATTCCGGTGCTTGTCCTGCCGCTGGCTGTGCCGGTGCTGATTTTCGGCGTTGCCGCTGTCGAAGGCGTGGCACAGCACGGATTCATGGCTCCAGCTTTTCTGGTTCTTGCAGGGTTGGTGCTCGCCACACTCGCACTGATTCCCTTCGCGGCGGCGGCGGCGCTCCGCGCGGGCAGAAATTAGCGAGCAATATTCGCAGCTTACGCGCTGTCACAATGGTGAAATCTTATCCAAGCTATCTGCTCCTCATGGATCATCCACGAGGGACCCGCTGATGGCGCGGCAGGACATCCAATCCTTTCGGACCCTTTTTCTGTCCGACATCCATCTTGGCACCAAAGGGTGCCAGGCTGATCTCCTTCTCGACTTCCTCCGTGTGCATGAAGCGGAGACGATCTATCTTGTCGGCGACATCGTCGACGGCTGGCGACTGAAAACCGGCTGGTATTGGCCCCAGACGCACAACGACGTGGTGCAAAAGCTCTTGCGCAAAACCCGTAAGGGCGCGCGGCTCATCTATGTGCCGGGCAACCACGACGAGTTTCTCCGTGACTACTACGGCGTTCATTTCGGCGGCATCGAAGTGGTGGAGCAGATCGTCCACGAAGCAGCCGACGGCAAACGCTATCTCGTCATTCATGGCGATGTGTTCGATGTGGTGGTGCGCCATGCCAAATGGCTGGCCTTCCTTGGCGACTGGGCCTACACGGCCGCCCTTGGGATCAACACTTACGTCAATATGATACGGCGTCGTCTGGGCCTGACCTATTGGTCGCTTTCGGCCTGGGCGAAGCTGCGGGTCAAGAACGCCGTCAACTTCATCGGCGATTTCGAAGACACTCTGTCGGCGGAAGCCAGGAAGCTCGAAGTGGATGGCGTGATCTGCGGGCACATCCACCACGCCGCCATGCGCGACATCAACGGCGTGCGCTACATCAACACCGGCGATTGGGTGGAAAGCTGCACGGCCGTCGGCGAACGGCATGACGGAACCATGGAGATCATCCGCTGGAGCAACCCTGCTCATGAGAGGCTGCCTCTTGCCGCGCCGGTCCCGGAGGCCGCGTGATGCGCATTTTGATCGCGAGCGACGCGTGGCAGCCGCAGATAAACGGCGTGGTGCGCACACTCGAGCGGCTGGGCCAGGAACTGCCGGCGCTGGGGGCGCAGGTGGACTATCTGACGCCTCAGGACTACCGCACCCTGCCGATGCCAACCTATCCTGACATCCGGATGGCGCTCACATCGCCGGC
Source organism: Agaricicola taiwanensis (assembly GCF_014635245.1). GTDB lineage: Bacteria > Pseudomonadota > Alphaproteobacteria > Rhizobiales > Methylopilaceae > Agaricicola > Agaricicola taiwanensis. The sequence continues at coordinate 576,065 of NZ_BMCP01000002.1, forward strand.
GAATGTCGCAAGGCGCATCGCGCAGCACGATCCCGAACACGTTCATATCGCCACGGAAGGCCCTCTGGGCATCATGGCCCGGCGCGCGTGCCTTGCGTCCGGCCGCGCCTTTACAACCAGCTATCACACCCGTTTTCCCGAATATCTGCGGGCGCGGGTGCCGGTGCCGGAAGCCTGGACCTATGCCTGGCTCCGGCGCTTCCACAACGACGGCTCAGCAACCCTTGCCGCCACGCCGACGCTGGTATCGGACCTGCGCGCACGCGGTTTCGACAATGTCGTTCTGTGGTCGCGGGGGGTGGATGGCGATCTGTTCCGGCCGCGGGATCGCCGGGTGCTCGATCTTCCCGGACCTATCTTCCTGTCTGTCGGCCGGATTGCGATCGAGAAGAACCTGGAAGCGTTCCTTTCGCTCGATCTGCCCGGCAGCAAGGTGGTTGTCGGCGACGGTCCGGCTCTCGCGCAACTGAAGGCGCGTTATCCCGACACCGTATTCCTCGGCGCCCGCACCGGAGAAGATCTCGCCGCGATCTACGCCTCGGCCGACGTCTTTGTTTTCCCTAGCCTGACCGATACGTTCGGCATTGTGCTTCTTGAAGCGCTGGCCTCGGGACTGCCGGTGGCGGCCTATCCTGTGATGGGGCCCATCGATGTGATCGGTGGAACGGAGGCGGGCGTTCTTGATGCCGATCTGAAAACGGCATGTCTCGCGGCGCTCAACCTCTCCAGGGAGAAGGCGCGAGAGCTTGCGCTTCGCCACAGCTGGACCGCCTGTGCGCAGCTCTTCCTTGACGAGGCACGGGCCGCGAAGTTCAGCCGCGCCGTCAGGCAAAGAGGACGGATTTTGCCTCGAATGACAATGCGTCGATATCGGACGACGGACCTCTGACCTGCGCGATGGCAGCGCGCAACGTTGTTGCCAGATGCTCGTGATTGTCGAGGCGCGGCAGGGCCGCTTTCGGCACGTTCACACGCGGTGAGGGTTCACGGCCTTCTGGTTCATCACCAAAGAGTTCATCTTCGATAACATTATCGCCGTCTGCCGCGATTTCCCCGGATGGTTGCGCTGACGTGATCGCTTCCGGTAGAGCAGCCTTGGCCAGTGCGCCACTCTCTGCGAAACTTGCCGCATCGGCGTCTGAACGCTCCCGCTTTTCGGCAGGTGAGGGAGCTGCCACGTCGGTTATCTCGGTCGCTTCCTTCACCGGCTCAGGACCGGAAAAGGCGTCCATGCCAGCCTGACCCATGATGATCTGGATGCGGTTTTCCAGATATCGCAATGCCGTGGCTGCCCTCTGCGCGGCGGCTGCGCGTGATTCTCCCGGAGCGGCTGAGGCTTTTGACTTGGTGACGCCGAAGGCCGTCATCACATCATTGCGGGCCTGATGAATGGCGCGTGCGAGATCGATGAGTTCGATCTGTATCCGTTCCATTTCCTGAGACGAGCGCTGCGTCAGAAGACGGGTTTCGAGGCGTTCGATCGCTTGGGCCAGATCCGCGGTTTCGGCAAGCCTCTGACGGCGCGCGTATTCGGCGAGGAACCACCGACCACGTGCTGTTTCCAGCACGGCAGCTTCGATCGTTTCGAAGTCCTCGTCCTTGAGAGGATTGTCTCTCATGCCTGTCCCGCCGACGCTTCCCAGCGCGTTTCCGAATCGCTTTTCAGCACAACGCCTTGCTGAGTTTAAAGCCTATCGGGCGCGCGCGGAATGGCATCCCGGCTGCGATCAGCCGCTCATCCCCAGATGTCGGGTGAAGGAGGATGCATCAGACTGTCCTCGAATCTGATGCCGCCGGGCCGATCGGCGCTCAGGAGCAGCGGCCCATCAAGGTCGATGAAGCGCGCCGTCTGCGCGAGGAGGAAGGCGGGCGCCATGGCAAGCGAAGTCGCCAGCATGCAGCCGACCATGACCTGCAGCCCCGCCGCCTCGGCGTCCTTCTGAAGCGCCAGCGCTTCGGTGAGACCTCCGGTCTTGTCGAGCTTGATGTTGATGGCGTCATACTTGCCCGACAGTTTGGATAGGCCGGCCCGATCGTGAGCGCTTTCGTCAGCGCATACAGGCACCGGCCGCCGCAGGCTCATCAGGGCGTCGTCCTCGGTGGCGGGCAGAGGCTGCTCGATCAGGATGACCCCGGCGGCGGCGCAGGCGGTCAGATTTTGTTCAAGCAGGGCGCCGGTCCAGCCTTCATTGGCATCGACGATGAGTTCCGCCTTTGGCGCGGCCTTGCGGATGGCGGCGATGCGCTCCGGGTCACCGGCTGCGCCGAGCTTGACCTTGAGCAGCGGCCGATGCGCGGCCTTTGCCGCGGCTTCCGCCATCTCATCCGGTGTGCCGAGACTGAGCGTGTAGGCGGTGGTGCGCGGCTGCGGCTCGGGCAATCCCGCGAGCGACCACGCCGGTTTTCCGGACAGCTTGGCTTCGAGATCCCAGAAGGCGCAGTCGAGGGCATTTCGTGCGGCGCCTGACGGCAGCGTCTTTTGCAACTCGTTCCGCGTCATGCCGTCCGCAACGGCCTGGGCGAGCCCCAGAATGTCGGCGGCGGTACCCTCGACCGTTTCGCCATAGCGCGCGTAGGGAACGCATTCCCCTCGGCCGATGTGGGTTCCGTCGCTGATCTCGGCCACCACGACCACCGCCTCCGTCTTGGAGCCGCGGGCGATGGTGAAGCGGCCGGCGATGGGCCACCGCTCTGTCCGGATGGAAAGCCGCCGTGTCATGATGTGCCGAATTCCTTGTGGAGCCGGTCGACGATGGGCTCCACACCAAAGCGTACGGGGTCGCAGGCGGGCAGGCCATGAGCCTCGCCAACATCAGCGAGCATGGCTTGCGCTGCGGCCTCATCCAGCGCCGAGGTGTTGATGGCGATCCCGATGCAGCGGATGGCAGGATTGGTGAGCTTGCCGCACTGAATGGTGAGGTCGATCACCTCCTGTATGGACGGCAACGGGTGAGACACCCCGCGCATGGTGGTGCGGGTGGGTTCATGACACACCACGAAGGCATCGGGCTGGCTGCCATGGAGGAGGCCCAACGTCACACCGGCAAAAGAGGGGTGGAAGAGGGAGCCCTGGCCTTCGACGACATCCCAGTGCCGAGGGTCGTCCGCTTCCGGACTGATCCATTCGGCGGCGCCGGAAATGAAATCGGCCACTACAGCGTCGACGGCCGCTCCCCTTCCGGAGATGAACACACCTGTTTGTCCCGTGGCCCGAAAATCCGCATCATAGCCCCGGTTGCGCATGGCGGTTTCCAGCGCCAGCGCCGTATATTTCTTCCCCACGGAGCAATCGGTGCCAACGGTCAGGAGGCGCATTCCGCTCCGTTTGGTGCCTTTGCCGGTGGCGAAGCGCTGTGGCGGGTGGCGGGCGTCGAAAAGCTGCCGCCCATTGGCCTCCGCCGCCTCGGCGATGGCCGGCACCTCCTTCAATCGCATATGCAGGCCGCTGGCGACGTCCAGCCCCGCGTTCAGCGCTTCCACGATGGCGCCGATCCAGCTGTCGGGGAGCACGCCTCCGGCGTTGACCACACCGATGATCATGGTGCGGGCGCCCAGCGCCCGGGCGTCCATGATCGACAAATCCTGCAATCCGACATCCGCTTTGCAGCCCGGCAGCCGATGTTGACCGACGCACCAGTCCCGCCGCCAGTCAACGATGCCCGCCGCGGTCTTCACCGCGAGCTGGTCCGGCGCGTCACCCAGGAAAAGCAGGTAAGGCTTGGTGATGTCCATGAGGTCCGTCCCACTGTTGTGTGTAAGGCATAGCATGGGCATTTCGTTCGAACCAACCGAACGCTGCTCGACAATAAACCCATACCTCCGCTAGGGATGAAGGCGGATGAACCAGGATTCGACCCAGTCCCGTGCAGAACCCTCGCTCGCCATCGAGCCAGGGAAGGATGCGCTCGTTCTGCGCGCCGATGGCGATTGGACGAAAACGGCCGCGCGGGATCTGGAGCAGATGGCCGATGAGGCGTCCTCGCATCTGGCCCAGGCGTCAAACGTCGTTCTCGATCTCGATCAGCTCGACCGTATGGATTCAGTCGGCGCCATCATGCTGGGGCGGCTTCTTCACGATGCGGAGGGAGCTGGGGCCTCAATCACCGTGCGCGGGGCGAGCAAGGAGCAGGAGACGCTGATCGAATCCGCCCAGCGGACACAGGCTCTTCCTGAGCCAAAGCGGGGGGGCGGATCCATCGTTGATGTCCTGGAGGACATCGGCCACGGCGTCGTCGGCGCGTTCAGCGATGTCAAGGCGAGCGTCGGCTTTCTGGGCTCGATCGTGGCTGGCATGGGTGGCGTGCTCCTGCGTCCCCGCACGTTCCGCGGAACATCTGTGGTGTTCCATCTGGAGCAGGTCGCTTTCCGCTCGTTGCCGATCATCGGCCTCATCTCCTTCGTTGTCGGCGCGATCGTCTCCCAGCAATCCATTTTTCAGCTGCGCGGGTTTGGCGCCGAGATCTTCGTGGTGGATCTCATCGGCATCCTCACCGTGCGCGAGCTTGGCGTGCTACTGACGGCCATCATGATGGCGGGACGGTCGGGCAGCGCCTTCACCGCCGAAATCGGCTCCATGAAAATGCGCGAGGAGATCGATGCCCTGCGCACCATGGCGCTCGATCCCATCGCTGTCCTGGTTCTGCCGCGCCTCTTCGCGTTGGTGATCGGGCTCACCTTGATGGCCTTCATGGCCTCCTTGTTCTCGATCCTTGGGGGCGGCGTCGTCGCCTGGATCTACGGTAACATCAGCCCGGAAATCTTTCTTAACCGGCTCAAGGAGACGCTGACCGTCTCCAGTTTCATGGTCGGCATCATCAAGGCGCCTTTCATGGGCATCGTTATCGGCATCATCGCCACCGTCGAAGGCTTGCGTGTGGAGGGCTCAGCCGAGTCGCTCGGCCAGCGCACCACCGCCTCCGTGGTGAAGGCGATTTTCGTCGTGATCGTACTCGACGGCCTCTTTGCCATGTTCTTCGCGGCTCTCGGATGGTGACCGTGGCGCAGACGGGCGAGACCATCATCAAAGTGCGCGACCTGGCCGTGGGCTTTGACGACCGGCTCGTCATCGATGGCCTCGATCTTGACCTTTTCCGCGGTGAGATCCTTGGCGTCGTCGGGGGCTCGGGCTCGGGAAAGTCGGTGTCGCTGCGCGCCATTGTCGGTCTTTTGCCCAAGCGGCGCGGCAGCATCGAGATTTTCGGCGTCGATGTGGATGAAGCCAAGGAGATCGAGCGCAGGGCGCTGGAACGCCGCTGGGGCATCCTGTTCCAGCAGGGTGCGCTTTTTTCCTCCATGACCGTGCAGCAGAACGTCGAGATGCCGCTGCGCGAGCATACCGATCTCAGCCCTGCGCTGCGTGAGGAGATCGCGCGGTACAAGATCGCGCTCGTGGGACTCAAGCCGGAGGCCGCCAGCCGGTTCCCGTCCGAACTTTCCGGCGGCATGATCAAGCGCGCGGCGCTGGCCCGCGCTTTGGCGCTTGATCCGGAAATCGTTTTCCTGGATGAGCCCACGTCGGGTCTCGATCCGATCAGTGCGGGCGATTTCGATGAACTCTTGTTGACCCTGCGGGAGGCTTTGGGGCTCACCGTTTATATGGTAACCCACGACATCGACAGCCTTGTGCGGATCACTGATCGCATCGCTGCGCTCGGCGAAGGGAAGATGCTTGCCACCGGGCCCATTGCTGACATGCGTAAATCTGAACAACCCTGGATCAAGACCTACTTCCGGGGCCCGCGTGCTCGTGCGGCGGGTGTGTGAGTGATGACAGGACGTAATTGATGGAAACCCGCGCCAATCACGCTCTCATCGGTCTCTTCACGCTTGCCGTCGTCCTTTGCGGGTTCGGCTTTGTGTGGTGGTTCGCCGGAGCGGCCGATTCCGGCCAGCGCAACGCCTATAACGTGATCTTTCAGGGGTCCGTCTCGGGTCTGACGCGGGGTTCCGGCGTGCTGTTCAACGGCATCCGGGTGGGCGAGGTGGTGAGCCTCGCGCTCGATCCGCAGAATCCGCAGCGTGTGACGGCCCGCATCACCACCGAGCCCACGACGCCTATTCGAACGGATACCAAGGCACGGCTTGAATATCAGGGCCTGACCGGTGTCGCGGCGATCCAGCTTGAAGGTGGCAAGACGGATGCGCCGGTGCTGGCCACCAGCAGCAGCGAGCCGGGCGTCATCATCGCTGAACGTTCCGCCGTTCAGGACCTTCTGGAAGGCGCGCGCAAGGTCATGACGCGCGCCGATGGCATCATGGCGACGGTGGAGGAATTCATCGTCGAGGCGCGCCAGCCGCTGACCAACTCGCTGAACAATGTGGAGCGCTTCACGACGGCCGTGGCCGGCAATTCCGACCAGATCGATCGCTTCCTGCGGGCGACCGGCGATGCCGCCACCCGCATCACGGAACTGGCAGGCCGGCTGGAAGGCCTGACCGATGACCTGCGTAACATCGTGCAGGCGGTTAATCCGCAGGAAGTTGACGCCATCGTCGGCAACTTCCAGACCTTTTCCGATGGCCTTGCCAAGGCTGCGCCGCGCATCGATTCGATCTCCGCCGACGCCTCCGCCGTGACCCGTGACATCCGGGAAGTGACGGGCCGGCTGCAGAACACCTTCACTCATGTGGATCGTGTGATCGCGGCGGTCGATGCGGACCAGGTGCGCAGCACGGTCAACAGCTTCTCATCTTTTGCCCGCACGCTGGAATCCAACCGAGGCAATGTCGACGACATCGTGGAGGACGCGCGTGAACTGACAGAGCGTCTCAACGAGGCCTCGAAAAGGCTCGACAGCATTCTGGAAGGTGCGGATTCACTCATCGGCAGCAATGGCCAGGGCGGCGGCTTCGGTGAGTTTACCGAGACGGCGAAGGCCATCCGGATCCTCGCCGAGAACCTCGATGAGCGCACGCAGCTCTTGTCGCGCGACATCTCCGGCTTCACCGGTCGCGGGCTGCGCCAGATTGATGCCTTCACCAGCCAGGGCACCCGGACGCTGACGGAAATTGAGCGTGTGCTGCGTTCGTTCGAGCGGAATCCGCGCCAGTTTCTCTTCGGCGGGTCCAGCATCCCCGAGTTTAGGGGCCGTTGAGGACAACGATGATTTGCAATCGCGTATCAGTCAGTCAGACGAGCAGAAAGAGGGCATCGTGAGGGGTCGGGGAGCCGGAGTGAGAGTCGCGAGCGTGGCGCTGGCCGCATTTCTCCTTGGCGGATGCGCGCTGTTATCGACGCCTACGCCGCCCGACACATATACGCTGACCGCGCCGAGCTTCACCAAATCCTCGCGTGCACCCCGTGGCCTTCTCGTCATCGCCCAGCCGACGGCGATCTCCGCAATCGACAGTGAGCGCATCGTCGCGAGACCGGCGACAGGGGAGATCACCTATGTGCAGGAGTCGCAGTGGTCTGACGGACTGACCCGGCTGCTGCAGGCGCGGATCCTGGAATCCTTTGAGAATGCCAGTCGGCTGTCGGCGGTTGGCCGGGTTGGCGATCGCCTGAGCTCGGATTTTCAGCTGGCGACAGACGTGCGTTCCTTCGAAGTGGATGCGGGCAGCGGCATGGCTGTGGTTGAGATTTCCGCCAAGATCATCAATGAGCGGAATGGGCGTATCGCAGCCGGCAAGATCTTCCGTGGAACGGCACCTGTCGGAGCCATCAACGGCGCTGAAGCCTCACGCGCGCTGGACACGGCCCTTCACCAGGTGCTCCGCGATCTGGTTGAATGGACCACCAGCCGGATCTGAGAGATATGGCGTGATTTAGGGCGGGCTTCAGATCGAAGCTCGCCCTTTTTGCCGTCCAGGCATCGCCTTGCGCGAATGCCGGCCGAAAGGCGACGAGTTGGTGTCCGTGGAACGCGAGTGGGCTAACGAAAAAACGGGCGCCTGAGGCGCCCGTTTTCTTTCAATTGGATCAGTCGAACCTGCCGGCCGCATGGGCGAGCATGGTGTAGACCTTGCCCGTCTCGGACGTCAGGTAGCTCTGGCCGACCGAGGGGTCGCTGCCGTCGCGGGCAACCTCGTCGAGCAGGCGCTCGAATTCGCCGATGTAGCGTTCCACCGTGCGGCGGAATTCGCCGTCGGCCGCATATTTCTTGCGTACCTCGTCGAAGGTCTTCTGGCCCTGCAGCGTGTATAGGCGGCGGGTGAAGACATTGCGCTCGCCGCGGCGGTAGCGATCCCAGAGCTCCATCACCGCCTGATGATCAATCATGCGGGCGATGTCCACCGACAGGCTGTCGAGCGACTCCAGTGCGAAGCGGACGTTTCGCTCGCCTGCCGGCTGCTTTGCCGGTGTGGGCGCCGGTGCCGGTGCCGGCGCGGCGTTGTTGTTGGCGAGCGGCTCGCGTGACGCGCGGGCAAGCAGGCCGGACAGCCAGCTGCCGTCCTCGTTGTCACTCTCGAAAGGTGACGGGCTGCGTGTCGGCAGCGGCTGAGGATTTGCCTCACGGGCGCGGTTCAGCGGAGCCGGTGCCGGAGTGGGGGCAGGTTGCTGTACGGCCGGCTTGGCACGCAGGTCTTCGGCAGCCTGCGAGGCCGACGCCACCGCTGCTGCATAGTCGACGCGGCGATTTTCCCCGACGTCATGCAGGCCGCCGTGGCGTGCCGCGATCTCCGTCAGCGCATTGAGTGCCTTCAGCTGATCAGACACGACGCGACGCATCGCGGCGGTGCTCTCCTCAGTCTCCTGCGGAAGAGCCATGATGCCCTTGCGGAGTTCGTCACGGGTCGTCTGCAACTCCGTCTGGATCGACGACGTCGTCATACGCATGTTCTTGGCGAGATCGCTGAAGCCGTCGTTGGCGCTGCGGAGCAGGGAGGTGACCTCACCGATCGCCTGCTCATAGGTGCGGCGCAGAGCCTCTGTGGTCTTCTCACGCTCCTCGCCACTGGTGGCGCGGATCTTGTCGAAGCTTTCGGTGATAGCCCGCCCGGCTTCAGCGACTTCCTGGGCCATGCTTGAGGAGGCATTGCGGGCGCGGGTTTCGGCGCTCGACAGCGACTCGTCGATCAGGCGGACGAAGCCGCGCAGCAGGACATCGAGATCGTCGGTCTGAGAGGCGAGGCCGCTGGCAGTATCCTCCAGCGATTTCCTCCGGCTTTCCAGCGTGGATTCCAGACGCGCCTGGGATTCGTCGAGCGCGGTGCTCGCCTGACCGAGGGCGCGCCCCTGATCGTCGAGCCGGTCCGCGAGCTTGGAAACGTCCGCAAGCACCGAATTCGAGACCGTTTTGAGCGCAGCGATCTGTTCGCTGATCTGCGCGTTGGTGCGGTCACTGGTGCTGGCAACCGCCTCGACTGTGGCCTCCAGCGATTTGGTTCGTTCGCCGAGGCCAGCCTCGATAAGTACCAGGCTGTCACGGGCACGGGAGACGATGCCGGAGAGTTCGACGCTGGTGCGTCCAAGGCTTCCGAGCGTGTCGGAGATGGAGCCCTTGAGATCCTCACCACTGGTCTTCAGATCGTCCACCAGCTTGCTGGTCTCGGCGCCGAAGGCCGTGGCCAGTTCTTCCGCAGCGTTGAGGAAGAGAGCGCGGGCTTCGCTGCCCCGGGCTGACAGAGCGTCGCCCAACCGGGTGCTGCTATCCTCGAAGGCGCGGATAACGGAGGCGCTGGTCTTCTGGAGGGTATCGCTCAGCTCTTCGCTGCGCTCGGTGATGCTGGTGATGAACTGGCCGCTGTTGTCATTGAGGACGCGTTCGATCTCCGCCGTCCGCTGGGTCAGCGTCGTGTTGATTTCACCGGTTCGGGCGGCCAGCGTCTCCAGCATACGGCCGCCGTTGTCATTCAGTACGCGTTCGATTTGAGCTGTCGTCTCGCCGAGAGCGGTGCCGATCTGTGCCGAACGTTCGGTGAGAAGTTCAACGAGACGGCCGCCGTTGTCATTGAGGACGCGCTCGATTTCCGCCGTGCGGTATCCAAGCGTCGAACCGATGTCGCCAGCGCGGGCGGTGAGGGTATCGACGACATCGCTGGAGAGCTTCTCCAGGGAGCGTTCGACTTCGCCGGCAGCGCCCTTGAGGGCGTCGGTGACATTCTGCACCTTGTCCGACAGGCGATCGGCGAGGGCCGTTCCCCGCGTCTCCAGATCGGCCGAGACGGTGTCGAGGCGGCCGACGACGACCATCTCGAAGCGTGCGGCACGACTGTCGAGACTTTCCGCGATCTCCATGGCCTTGGTGCCGAGGACGCGATTGACCTCCTCGGTCTTGCCGGCGAGCACATCGATGACCTCGGTCGCCCGGCGGGTAACCTCATCGGCATAGTTCTGGGACTTGGCCGCCAGCGACTCGGTGATCATCTGCTCGCCGTCGTTGAGCGTGCGTGCGAGCTCGATGGTCCGCGTGGCCAGAACCTCGTTGAGGTTGTTGGCGCGGGCGTCCAGTCCGTCGTTCACTCGGGCCAGGCGGCCGTCCATGCTGTCGCCCACGGAGCTGATCTTGTCGGTCAGCGAGCGCTCGAAATCCTCCAAGCGGTTCGACAGGGCCGACTCGATCTCGCGGGTGCGGTCGGTCAGGATGGTCTCCAGAGCGCGGGTGCGCTCGGCAACGGTGTCGCCGAGGGTGGCCGTGCGGGCCGCGAGCGATTCCATGATCGCGGCGCCGCGATTGCCCAGCACGTCTTCGGCGCGGCTGAAGTGATCCTCCAGGGTCGAGGAGAAGCCAACCATGTCGTGGCTGATGCGGTTGGCGAGCTCCATACCGCGTCCGCCGATGATGTGATCGAGCTCGCCGATCTTCATGGCAAGCAAGTCGTTCACCGAAGAGCCACGGGTGGTGATGCTCTCCGCGAGCTGCATGGTGCTCTCGACAATGGCGTCGTTGACCTTCGAGCTGCGCTCGGAAATGGACTCGATCAGGCCTTCGCCGCTGGCGTTGATCTCGCGGCTCATATCGCCGATACGCTCCATCAGCAGGCGCGAGGTGGTTTCCACCGCATCGGTGAGCGCGGACTCCGTGCGCTGCATTTCAGAGGTAACAGCACTGGACAGGCGCTCGGCGACGTTGTCGAAGCGGCCCTCGAGCGAATAGGCCTCTTCCACGAGACGCGCGCTGGTGCGCTCGGCTGCGCCAACGAGGTGGGATTCCACTTCCTTGGAACGCGCGCCGAGAGTCTCGCCGATGCGTTCGATGGATTCCGCGAGCCGCTGTTCGGCAAGATCGGTCTCCTGCCGGATGAGGTCGGTCATGCGCGAGCCGCTGTCGCCGAGGCGTGCCTCGAGCTCGGAGCCGCGCACCACGATCGCGTCGTGAATGTCGGTTGCCGTGGAGCGCAGGTCACGGGCAAGAGCGCCGCCGTGCTCGACGATGGCTTCGCCCAGCCGCTCGCGGGCCTTGGCGAAGACGCTCTCGAAGGTGAGGCTGCGTTCATGGAGCGCGCGGTCGATCTCGAACGTGGCCGTTTCGAGCGAATTGCGGACGTCGGTCGTGCGCGTCGTAATGGTGTCGAGCACGCGGTTGGCCGCGAACTCGATGCTTTCCTCGATGCCACCGCCACGCACGACCACAGCCTCGTGGATGCGTTGGCTGGAGCCGTCGATGCGGTCGGCGATGGCCATGCCGCGGGTGTCGAGCAACTCGGCCACACGCTCGCCTGTCTCGCCAATGCGGCGATCGATCTCGACGCCGCGGATGGCGATGGTCTCGTAAATGCGATCGCCGGTGGCGGCGAGCCGCTCAGCGAGCTCTCCACCGCGCGTCGTGATGACTTCGGCAATGCGGCTGCCGGTGTCGTCGAGGCGGCTGGTGACCTCCGCGCCGCGCATGGAGAGGTCAACGACGAGGCTCTCACCGGTCGCCTTCAGTGTCTCGGTGACGGTGCCGGTGCGCTCCGTGATCATATCGGCAATGCGATGGGCGGTATCGCCCAAGGTGCCGGCAAGGGTCTCGCCTGTGCGTTCCAGCGTGTCGTTGGCTTCGATGGAGCGGGCGGCGATCGCTTCCGCGATGCGGGTGCCGGTGTCGGCCAGCGTATGCGTGACCTCGCGGGCCCGAAGCGTGAGGCTTTCGGTCAGGTCGGCGGAGGTGCGGGTGAGGGCGTCGGACACCGCGTTGGCACGCTCGTTGAGCGTATCGGTCACATCGGTGCTGGTTCGCGACAGCTGATCGGCGATGGCAATGGCGCGGTCGGCGAGAGCTTCCGTCAGATCCGCGCTGGTCTGGGCCAGAGCCTCGGTGATCATCTGCGCGCGGCCGGTGAGGCCTTCGGTGACGTCCGTGCTGGTGCGATTAAGGGCGTCCGTGATCGCCGTGGCGCGCTCCGACAGCGTATAGGTGGTGGTCTCGCTGGCGCGGGTTAGCTCCTCGCTGATGGCATGCGCGCGCATGGCCATGGTCTCGCTGAGGCGCGCGCTGCTGTCTGCGAGCGTATCGGTAATCGTCTGGGCGCGGTCCTCGAAGGAGCGTATCATGCCCGAACTGGTTTCAGTCAGGGTCTCGGTGATGCTGCGGGCACGATCTTCGAGTGACTGGGTGAGGTCGCGGCTGGAATTGACGAAGGTCTCGTGGAAGGCGGAGGCCTTTTCTTCGAGGTTGACGGTTACCTCGGTGCTGACGCGGGTCAAGGTGCCGTTGACGTCGTTGCCGGTGCTGGAAAGACGGTCGATGATCTCGTGCGCCTGCGTGGTGACCGACTGGATCAGGTTTTCGCCGGCCGAGCCGACAGCCTCGGTGATCTGGATGCTCCTCTCGCCGAGGTTCTGCGTGGCGCGGTTACCGGCTTCGGTGATGCTGGTGGTGAGATATTCGGTGGCGTTGGCGAGTTCGCGAGCAAGGTCGCTGTGCGTGGCGGTCAGCGTATGGCGCAGCTGTTCAGCATTGGCGACAAGGCCTTCGCGCTGATTGCGCAGTTCCTCGACGATGGAGCGCACGCGCACTTCATTGTCCTGGAACGAGCGTTCAAGAGCGGTGATCTCGCCCCGGACCATGGCCTCAAGTTCAGTGGCGCGGCTAAAGGCGCGTTCGATACCATCATCGATGGCGGAAACTTCACGGCGCACGGCCTGCCCGATAGACAGAACGCCATCTCGGGCGGTGGACTCAGGCTCGGCCAGACGAAGGGCGACTTCCGTCATGGAGCGGGAGACGAGCCACATCTCATTCGCACGGCGCGTCAACGCGGCCAGCATGAAGAAGATGAAGATCGGCGCGACGATGCCAAGGGTCACCGCGGCCAGCGGGGCGAGGGCCGCCGGATCGGAGAGGGCACCTGGAGCAATTGGGAGCAGACCGGCGCTGAAGGCATAGGCGACGCCGAGGGCGGCCCAGCCAAGCGATGCGAGGGTAGCAAGGACGTAAGGGGTGCGCGACGGGCGCTTCTGCAATGCATAGGCGATATGCGCGAAGGAGCGGGTGTCGTCATTGGCAGGCAAGGGCCCTGCGGTTTCGATGCGTGGCTGCGGGCGAGGCGCCTGAGGCGCGCGAGCGAAGGGCGCGGACTGGTTTGGCTCCCTGAACACTTCCTCGTCCTTCACCGGACGATTTTCCTGAACCTCGGCCTCCTGCTCGCCGACGAGGTTCAACGCTTCCTCGATGGCGGAGAGAGCTGCCTCGGCCGGGTCCTTCATCTTACGTGGATTATTAGCCATGTCTTTCGCCTCGCGCCCGTACTCAAAACTCATCGGCGGTCAAACTTCATCACAATGAAGCGTCCCGCCGTCGAACACGCGCCGACCCCAAATCATCAGGACGTATGAAGGTCATGGACATGTCCCCTCCCGCCTTTCCCCACCGGTGCAAACACGCCGGCTTTGGGGCATTCTTCGCCGCGGGGGCGATCCTAAACGGGCCAGAGGCGAAAGAAAACACGTCGGCTGTGGAAATCGCAAGTTTCGTTAACGTCTTTTTTACCATAAATTTCAACGACTTTTAATTTCCACGCTTGAAATGTGAATTTGAGGGGCGCGACGAGATCCTGCGCCACCGCAAAAAATATTTTGCTAAAGGGAATAGTTTCCTGAGAGTTAAGGGCGGCGGCTGCCGTGAATAGCGCCTCGGGACGTGCCGATTATTCCCTGTCCAATGCCCTCAGCTTTTCCTGCAGGAGGCTGGAGGAGGTGCTGTGCTCGAACTTGGGAACGCCGCCGGGCCTGATGCGCGCCGCGATGGCCTGGGCGGCGAGTGCGCTTTCATGGAAACCGGACAAGATCAGCTTTAGCTTGCCGGGATACCAGTTTATGTCGCCGATCGCATGAATGCCTGGCGTGCTGGTTTCGAAACGTTCGGTATCCACCACGATGTGATGTTCACGGAGCGTGAGGCCCCAGTCCGCGACGGGTCCGAATTTGACGATCAGCCCGAAGAAGGGCAGCAGCATGTCGGCTTCGACGTGGAAGGTGGTCAGATCCCCACGCTGCGCCGTGACGCCCGTGAGGGTCCGTCCGTCTCCATGAAGCGTCGTGATTTGCCCCAGCGCGAGATCCATGTCGCCGGAGGCCACGAGGGCGCGCATGCCTGCCACGCTGTGGGGGGCGGCACGAAACACGTCCCGGCGGTGCATCAACGTTACTCGTTCGGCGATAGGCTGCAGGTTGAGCGCCCAGTCGAGAGCGCTGTCGCCGCCGCCCACGATCAGCACCTTCTTGCCGCGAAAGCGCTCGCGCTGCCGCACCGCATAAAAGACCGAGGTGCCCTCATAACCATCGATGCCGGGGTAGGTTGGCTTCTTGGGCTGGAATGAACCGCCGCCTGCCGCGATGATCACCGCCTTTGCGTTGAACGAAGGGCCTGCGTCGGTGGTCAGGCGGAAACGGCCGTCGGGGAGCGGAATGATCTGCTCCACCATTTGCGAGAAATGGAACTGCGGCTCGAAGGGCCGGATCTGTTCCAGCAGATTGTCGACCAGTCCTTGACCCGTTACCGAGGGAAGCCCGGGAATATCGAAGATCGGCTTTTCCGGATAGAGCTCCGCGCATTGGCCGCCCGCCTGATCGAGGGTGTCGATCACATGGGCCTTGAGGCCCAGCATGCCGAGCTGAAAGACGGCAAAAAGGCCGACGGGACCGGCGCCTATGATGACGACATCGCTGTCAAAGGGTTCGGTCATGGGTGCGGCAGCCTGTGGATTGGCCTGAGGATCAGCGAAGCTGCCCCGGCTTCTAATCCATTGTGCTGCGTGGCGGAAGTCGTCGTTCAGCCCTGGCGTTCGGGCGTCTCGACGACGAGACCGTCCAAAGCCTCCGTGATCTTGATCTGGCAGGACAGTCGGCTCGTCGGACGGATATCGAAGGCGAAATCCAGCATGTCCTCTTCCATGGGCGAGGGACCACCCACGGCCTCGCTCCAGTCCGGATCCACATAGACATGGCACGTGGCACAGGAGCAGGCGCCGCCACATTCGGCGTCGATACCAGGGATATTGTTACGGAGGGCTGTTTCCATGACCGTCGACCCGACGGGTGCGTCCACAGTGTGGCGTTCACCGCTGGCTTCGACGAAGGTGATCTTCGGCATGACGTCCCGGCTCATTCAAAGCAGAAAGGCGTCGCACAAGATGCACGACGCCTCGGTTTCTTAGGGGCCTTCGGC
Organism: Agaricicola taiwanensis; assembly: GCF_014635245.1. Classification (GTDB taxonomy): domain Bacteria; phylum Pseudomonadota; class Alphaproteobacteria; order Rhizobiales; family Methylopilaceae; genus Agaricicola; species Agaricicola taiwanensis. The sequence goes on from NZ_BMCP01000002.1 coordinate 591,598, forward strand.
AATCGATGCTAGACTTCGATGCGCCGATGCGGCGTCAGGCCGCGAGAAGCGTGTCGATTTCCTGCGTGGCTTCGGCCACGGTCTCGGCGACGGCTTCGAGGGCGCTGCCGGTGTTGCCAACACCCTTTGCCGCGCGTTCCAGTTCCTCGGCAGCGGCGGCAACGCGCCATGCACCCACGCCGCGGGCGGACCCGACGAGAGCATGCGCAATTTCAGCGCGCCCGGTGGGGTCGGTCGTTCCCTCCAAGCGGATCATGAAGAGGCGGGTCTGCCGACGGAAGATGGCGAGCACTTCGCGCTCCACCGCGCGATCGCCCGCAGTCTGGCGGGAGAGGTGGACGAGATCGATCGGGCGGGTGGGGATGGCGGCTGTTGCCTGATCGCTGGCTGACACTAACATGACTAGTTAACCTCAAATGGACCTGATGCTCTCAACTCACGAGCATGCTTGAGTTTGAATCCTGCTACGGCCAATTTAAGGCAAATACTTCCTCCAATCGGTAAACGGACTGCGGAATCGTTATGTAACACTTTTGTTGTAGCGAGCTTGCCACATGCCGATTCCTACCCAAGTGAAAGATATATGCGTCGGTTGATCCTGTTCAGACATGCCAAAGCTCTCTCGCCCGAAGGACTTGCGGACCGCGAACGGCCACTCGATCCCATCGGGGTCCGGGCCGTACCTGTGATGGCCCGTTGGTTGGCGGATCAGGGTTTCATCCCTGATCTCGCGCTTGTTTCACCGGCGCTTCGCACCATGGAAACTTGGGCTCTGGCGGCGCCTGCCTTCGATCGGACCATCAAGGCACATTCTGAAGCCGCGCTCTACGACGCACGCGTGACCACTATCCTGAGCCTGGTCCGCTCGGTGGGCGCGGAGGTGGCCTCCCTGGTCGTCGTCGGGCACAACCCCGGACTTGAAGAGCTTGCAGGACAGCTTTCCGGCCTCTCAGAAGCCAGTGCCCGGCGTCGCCTGGCGACCGGATTTCCACCGGGGGCCATCGCCGTTCTCAATTGCCCTGACGGAAAGTGGAGCGATCTGCAGCCTGGAGGCGCTGAGCTTACCCACATCGTCACCCCGGCAGATCTTGGGGCGAGGTGATGGGGATTATCGGCAACATTGGCCATGAGGCGCGCATCACGGCCCGGAGCCTGCTGGACGCGGCAAGCGGCATGGTCGAGCCAAGTCTTCGGCTGGGTGTCACCGGACTTTCCCGCGCGGGAAAGACGGTGTTCATCACCTCGCTCGTGCACGCACTGACGGTTGGCGCCCGCATGCCGCTCTTCCGCGCGGCAGGAGAAGGGCGCATAGCCTCGGCCCGCCTCGCACCCCAGCCGGATGACGCCGTACCCCGTTTCGAAATCGAAAAACATCTGTCGGCCTTCACCGGTGCCGAACGCCACTGGCCGGAATCCACACGGCGGATCGCCGAGCTTCGCGTGGTGATCGACTACCAGAGCCAGGGGTTCTGGGGGCGGCAGTTTGGCCCTTCCAAGCTCAATCTTGATATCGTCGATTATCCTGGCGAGTGGCTCCTTGACCTTGGCCTCATGGGCAAGAGTTTTGAACGCTGGTCATCCGAGACAGTGGCGCAGGCGCGGATCGGCGCGCGTGCCGCGATCGCCGCCGACTGGCTGGAGGCGACAGCCGCAACCGATCCCGGAACCCGGGAGAGCGAGGATGTGGCGCGCCGAAACGCGGCTCTCTTCACCAGCTATCTGCGCTCCGCCCGAGACGCCCGCCATGCCTTGTCGGCGCTACCGCCCGGGCGCTTCCTCATGCCCGGCGATCTTGAGGGATCGCCGGCGCTGACTTTCGCGCCGTTGGACGTTCCCGCAGATGGCACGGCTCCGGCAGGATCGATCTGGGCCCTGATGGGGCGGCGGTATGATGCCTACGTCCAGCATGTTGTCCGTCCGTTTTTCCGGGACCACTTCGCCCGCCTCGACCGGCAGATCGTCCTCGTGGATGCCTTGACCGCGCTCAATGCCGGGCCGGACGCGGTGATGGATCTGGAGAATGCCCTGGCTGATGTCCTGACGGCCTTCCGCCACGGCGGCCCGTCCTGGCTGGGAGTTCTGCGGCCCCGGATCGACAGGCTCCTGTTCGCAGCCACGAAGGCAGATCACCTCCACCACACTAGCCATGACCGGCTCGAGGCGATCCTCGCCAAGCTGGTGGAGCGGGCATCTGTCCGCGCTGGTGCTGCGGGCGCGATGGTCGACATTCTCGCTCTGGCTTCGGTGCGTGCGACGCGGGAAGGGCAGGTCAGGCGTGGCGGCGTGGAATATCCCGTTATCATTGGCGTACCTGAGGCTGGTGAACAGGCCGGAGATGAGATTTTCGATGGCGAGCGCGAGATGGCCTTCTTCCCAGGTGATCTTCCGGCGGACCCGTCCCAGGCGCTTGCCGCGGGCGGCTTTCGTGGGCGCTTGAGCGGGGCAGAGGCGGATATGCGTTTCGTCAACTTCCGCCCGCCGCAGATCGAGCCCGCGCCCTGGGGCATGCGGCTGCCCCATATCCGTCTCGATCGCGCGCTGGAATTCCTGATCGGCGATGCCCTCGCATGACCCCGGATAGATGATCTGATGAACACAACGCGCAGGCCGACGACCTTCCATCTCGATGAAGCGGAGATCATCGAAGCGGCACCCGTGCCCGATGATCTCGTGCTGCTGAATGATCCCGCGGCGCTACCTCCTGTTCCAGTTGAGCCGAAGTCTTCAGGCCGTTGGAAATTAGGTAGAATTTTTTGGTCTGGTCTCGGCATTCTTGGCTCGATGGCGCTCGGACTGGCCGTGACCCATCTGATCGAGGATCTCTATGCGCGGGCCGATTGGCTGGGCTGGGCAGGACTTGCCGTCGCAGGCGTCACGGCTGTTGCCGGTATGGGCTTTGTCGCGCGGGAGATGCTTGCCATCCGCCGGCTGGCCGCGATCGATGATCTCAGGAACGACGCGACCGAAGTGCTGCGAACGGATGAACTCGCCGGGGCCAAACGGATCGCGGAACGCCTGACGGGTCTTTATGCCGCCGTGCCGGAAACGGCGCGTGGCCGTTCCGCCGTCACACGACACGCGGCGGATATTTTCGACGGCTCCGACCTTTTGCGGTTGTCGGAGCGCGAAATCCTCGCACCGCTGGATGCCGCCGCGGCCCGTGCGGTGGCTCAGGCGGCGCAGCGCGTCTCAATCGTCACGGCAGTGGCGCCGCGTGCCTTCATCGACATCGCCGTTGTTGCGGGTGTTTCCATCAGCCTTATCCGCCGCATTGCCACGATCTATGGCGCGCGGCCGGGCACACTCGGATTTTTCACGCTCCTGCGCCACGTGATGTCGCATCTGGCCGTGACCGGCGGCATGGCTGCCGGTGAGAGCATGATCGATCAGGTGGTTGGACACGGGCTGGCGGCGCGGATCTCCGCCAAGCTAGGTGAGGGCGTCATCAATGGCATCCTCACGGCTCGTGTCGGCCTTGCAGCTATGGCCGTATGCCGACCACTGCCGTTTGATGCCGTGCGGGCGCCCACCGTACGGGATGTGGCCGGCAGGCTCTTCGAACGGGCGGAGAAGAAGACAGACGGCTGATTTCAGCCGTCCGCGATCTCGGTGTTCTCGATCTCGATGCCAAAACCGGAGAGCCCGACGTAGTGACGCTCACGCGATGCGAGGAGGTTGATTGAGCCGACGCCGAGATCCTTGAGGATCTGCGCGCCAAGCCCGACCTCGCGCCAGAGCTTGTGGCGCGCGCTTTCGCTCTCCGTCTTGTCCTCGCTGCCCGCCACGTTCAGCGGAACGCCCGCCGCACCGTCACGCAGGTAGACCAGAACGCCGCGACCTTCCGATTTGAAGTGTGATAACGCCTGGTGGATCGCCTTGGCACCGCCGAAAACATCGGTGATGGCATCAGCCCGGTGAAGCCGGGCAGGAACGTTGCGGCCATCGCCCACCCGTCCATAGACGAAGGCGAGATGCTGCACCCGGTCGAAGGGCGTCACATAGGCATAGCCCTGAAGCTGGCCAATCTCCGTGTCGACCGTGAATTCAGAAATGCGTTCGACGAGCTTTTCCCGAGCCTGACGGTAGGCAATGAGATCGGCCACCGAGATGTGCTTGAGTTTGTGCCGTGCGGCAAATTCCGCGACCTGAGGTCCGCGCATGACGGACCCGTCGTCATTCACCATCTCGCAGATGACGCCCACGGGATCGAGGCTGGCCAGCTTGCACAGATCCACCGCTGCTTCGGTATGGCCGGAACGGATGAGCACACCACCATCCTTGGCGATGAGCGGGAAGATGTGTCCCGGGCGCACGAAATCGGCAGCGCCTGCGTTGTTGTTGGCAAGCCCGCGTACCGTGGCCGTCCTGTCATCAGCCGAGATCCCCGTCGTCGTACCATGGCGGTAGTCGACCGAAACCGTAAAGGCCGTGGAATGCGGCGCATCGTTATCGGCCACCATGGGCGAAAGGCGCAGCCGCCTTGCCGTATCCGACGTGATGGGGGCACAGACGATGCCGGAGGTATAACGGACGATGAAGGCCATCTTTTCCGGTGTGGCGTGAACCGCAGCGACGATCAGATCGCCCTCGTTCTCGCGGTCATAGTCATCGGTGACCACAAGGATTTCGCCTTGAGCGAAAGCCTCGACGGCGCTTTGCACCCTCTTTTCGATCGTGTCCATGCTGTCGTCTTTCATGTCTGCAGCCAGTCCGAGAAGATCATTGGGTGTGACCTCGCCCTTGGTTTGGCGCGTGATTTTCTCCGCCATCTCTCTGGAGATCCAGGCAGAGGGATCATTGCAGAGCGCCGTGACCGTGGCCGGTGCGATACCGAGCGAACGGGCGAAGGAGCTGCGGGAAATGTTGTGCCGCGTGAGCCAGTCGTTGAGCTTCATACCGCTTCTTAGCCGAGCGACTTTTCAGTATCAATGAAAAGATCGTGCTGTTGTTGTCAGCCGATACCCTGCTCCCGCTGAAAGAGGATCAGGTCCAGCGAAGGGGCGGCGCCTTTTCCGGCTATGGCTGTCAGCAGGCCATGGATCTGGCCGCGATGGTGGGTCTGATGGTTGAAGAGGTGTGCCAGGGCGGATGAAAGGCTTTGGGCCACCGGCTTTGGGTTGGACACCGGACGGTACTGCACGATCGCGCCGAGATCCGCTTCGGCAAGACTTTCAATCCAGGCCGTGATCCTGCGATCCTCGGCCTCCCGTGCGGTGCGAAGTTCGTTCAACCTCTCGTGAAGGATGGCGTCGAGGCGGTCCGGCGCCGTGCCCTGTTGTGCAAGCCGCACCATCCAGATGCGGTCTGTCACCAGAAGATGGTTCAAGGTCCTGTGGACCGAACCAAAGAAGGCGCCACGGTCGGCGCGGTAGTCCTCATCTCGCAAGGCCGCTGCTGCATCATAGATGCGCCCGTTCGCCCAGGCGTTATAGCGCGCGAACATGATGTAGTGCTGGGAGAGGGACATCGTGTGCTGTTCCTTGGCGGTGGCTACGATCGGAGATGTCGTTCGTTTCAATCATAAGACGGCTCGTGCTGTCTTGCCGCCTTCAAGTGCCGTCGCTATACACGCGCCACATCCAACAACGATCGGAAAATCAACATATGGCCATCGAGCGCACCTTCTCGATCATCAAGCCCGACGCCACTCGTCGCAACATCACCGGCAAGATCATCGACCGTATCGAAAGTGCGGGCCTGCGGGTCATCGCCTCCAAGCGTCTCCACCTCACCCGCGAGCAGGCGGAGGGCTTCTATGCCGTTCACAAGGAGCGGCCCTTCTTCAACGATCTCGTCTCCTTCATGATCTCAGGCCCGGTCGTGGTCCAGGTGCTGGAAGGGGAAAATGCGGTCGCCAAGTACCGCGAAGTGATGGGTGCGACCAATCCCGCCAATGCCGACGCCGGCACCATCCGGAAGGACTTTGCCGAATCTATCGAGGCAAATTCCGTCCACGGCTCCGACGCCCAGGACACGGCGAAGGAGGAGATTGCCTATTTCTTCAAGGATGAAGAGATCGTCGGCTGACGACTAGACCGAGGCGGGAGAACGGAATGCGCAAAACCAGTCTGGCGGTTGCGATTATAGCTGCGATGGTGCCGTTCGCCGCTCAGTCGCAGACAGCTCCCGCTTCCATCTCCCGCGATCAGGTCCGCACACGGCTGCTGGACGGCTGTGTCTATGACATGTCGCGGGAAGCGGATCCGTTGAAGAACCGGATCGTGCCGAAATGCTCCTGCTACGGCAAGGGCGTCTCGGCGCTCATGAGCCCGGAAGAGATCGCGGCGTTCGGCCGCGATCCCTCCGTACCGCGACGGATCAAAGCCGAGGCTGAAAAGCTGTTCGCCAGTTGTTCTTGAGCAGGCACAAGGCTGTCGCCGGCTAACAACGCTGAAGTTCTGCTCAGACGATGATCATTTGCGGCAGGACCGCCTCCGCATCCACCCTGACCCTTTCGCCTTCCACGATGGCGCGCCCGGAGGCGATCAACGCGAGAGCGTGCGGGTAGAGGCGATGTTCCGCGCCGAGCACGCGTGCGGCCAGACTTTCGGCCGTATCCTGTGACGAGACCGGGACGGCGGCTTGGGCGACGATGGGTCCGTCATCCATTTCCGCGCGAACGATGTGTACCGTGCAGCCGTGAACCCTTACACCGGCAGCAAGCGCGCGCGCGTGGGTATCGAGGCCTTTGAAACTTGGGAGCAGGGAAGGGTGGATGTTCAGCGTTCTGTCGCGCCAGGCGTCGACAAACCAGGGGCTGAGCAACCGCATGAAGCCTGCGAGGCAGATGAGATCGATCCCCGCCTCCCGCAGACGCTCGTCCATGGCTTCCTCGAAGGATCGCTTGTCGGCAAAATCGCGATGACTGATCACACCGGTGGCAATGCCCGCGTCCGTTGCGTGCCGCAGGCCCGCGGCCTCCGGTCGGTTGGACAGAACGAGGGCGATTTCCGCGGGATAATCCGGTTGCTTTGCTGCCTCGATGAGGGCGCTCATGTTGGAGCCGCGCCCGGAGATCAGGATGCCGACCTTGCGTTTCGTCATGACGGCTGGGCGGTGTCCAGCTTGAGATTGCCGCTGGCGATGACCCTCTCGTTGCCGGAGGCAAGGACCTCGCCAAGCATGATGGCCGGTTCACCGGCCTCACGGAAGCTCTGGGCCACCCGTTCGGCTTCCGATGCGGCCACGACAGCGACCAAGCCGATGCCGCAGTTGAAGGTGCGGAGCATTTCCGCTTCCGCCACATTGCCGGTCTGTGCAAGCCAGCCGAACACAGGCGGTACGGCAATCGTGCCAAGATCGATGCGGGCGCCGAGGCCATCGGGCAGGACCCGGGGAATGTTGTCTGGGAAACCGCCGCCGGTGATATGCGCCAGTGCCTTGATGGCTCCGGTCTTGCGCAGGACCTCGAGCACGGGACGAACATAGATCTTCGTCGGGCTCAACAAGGCGCGACCGAGTGATGTGCTATGCGCGAAAGGCGCGGGCGCGTCCCAGGCAAGGCCGGACACTTCGACGATCTTGCGGACGAGTGAATAGCCGTTGGAATGCACGCCTGAGGAGGACAGGCCGAGCAGCACGTCGCCCTCTTGGACATCTCCCTTGGGCAACAGTTGATCCCGTTCGGCCGCGCCGACGGCGAAGCCGGCAAGGTCATACTCGCCGTCCTTGTAATGGCCCGGCATTTCGGCCGTCTCGCCGCCTATGAGGGCGCAGCCGGCATCGAAGCATCCTGTCGCGATGCCTTTGACCACGTCGACCGCGACGCCGGATTCCAGCCGGCCGCAGGCGAAATAGTCGAGAAAGAACAGCGGCTCGGCGCCTTGAACGATAAGATCATTGACGCACATGGCGACGAGATCGACGCCGATGCTGTCGTGGATGTTCGTCGCGGCGGCTATCTTCAGCTTCGTGCCGACCCCATCCGTGGCAGAGACGAGAATGGGATCTTTGAACCCGGCGGCTTTCAAATCGAACAGGCCGCCAAATCCGCCGATCTCGGCATCCGCTCCGGCACGGCGCGTGGCGCGCACCAGCGGCTTGATCTTGTCGACAAGGGCATTGCCTGCATCGATGTCAACGCCGGCATCGCGATAGGTGAGGCCGGATGTGGGAAGCTGCGCCATCGAGGGGCTCCGTCGTTCGAGAGGCTTCGCTTAGCGCGGCGGCCGCCTCTTTTCAACGCCGCGCTCCGGAAGAAGCGGAAAGCTCACGGTTTTCTTTGACGAAAGCGGCCTTCGCATGCCACCCATTCGTCGGGAGAAACGCACGTGAACATACCGACGCTGATAACGATCGGGCGTATTCTGGCGGTGCCGATCGCGATCTGGCTTATCCTCGCCGACCATCTCATGGCGGCTTTTTGGGTCTTCGTGCTCGCTGGCATCACCGACGGCATCGACGGCTTCCTGGCGCGGCGGTGGAATCAGCGGACCGAGCTCGGCGCCTATCTCGACGCCATCGCCGACAAGGCGCTGCTGGTGTCGATCTACATCACGCTGGCTGTGGCGGGGCAGATCCCGGCTCTTCTCGCGATCACCGTCGTGTCACGCGATCTGATGATCGTGGGCGCGGTCCTGCTGTGCTGGGTGATCGGGCGGCCGCTCACGATCCGACCGACCGTCCTGTCCAAGGCCAACACGCTTGCGCAGATCACTTTCGCGGCGCTTGTGCTGGCGGCGGGCGGCTATGGTTATGAGACGGGCTGGCCCTATAGTGCAGGCGTCTGGATCGTTGCACTCTTGACGGTTGCTTCGGCAGGATCATACCTCGCCATATGGGCTCGCCACATGGCGGGCCATGACGGCGAATGAGGGTGCGCGAGTGACGCTTCAGCGGCAGGCTTTTTTCTGGGGCGTGGCCCTGGTCGTTTCCGTTCTTCTACTGTGGCTGCTCAGTGATATCCTGCTGCCATTCGTCGCCGGTATGGCGCTGGCCTATCTGCTCGATCCCGTCGCGGACCGCCTGCAGCGCGTGGGTATGAGCCGGCTGGTGGCGACACTCTTCATCCTGCTCGGCTTTATCGTCCTGCTGGTCATTGTTCTTGTCGTTGTAGTGCCGTTGATGGTCGAGCAGCTCGGGCAGTTCATCGCCAAGATACCGGACTATGTGAATACGCTGCAACAAACCTTCGCCGGTCCGGGACAGGCCTGGCTGCGGGATCTTCTCGGCAGCAATCTTGAAGAGGTGCAAGGCTCGCTCGGGGAGGTCGTCAGCCAGGGCGCCTCTTATCTCACCTCATTCCTGACGCAGCTCTGGGCCGGCAGCCAGGCCATTATCAGTTTGGTTTCCCTTGTGGTGGTCACGCCCGTTGTCACCTTCTACATGCTGGTCGACTGGGACCGCATGGTGGGCAGCATCGATCGCTTCCTTCCGCTTGAGCATCGCGAGACGATCCGGCAGCTCGCCCGCGAGATCAACCGCGCCGTGTCCGGCTTTCTACGCGGGCAAGCGGTGGTGTGCTTCTTCCTGGGAGCGTTCTACGGCGTGGGCTTGACTTTGGTGGGCCTCAACTTCGGGCTCCTGATCGGCATCGGCGCCGGCGCGCTCAGCTTCATTCCCTATGTGGGTTCCATCACCGGCTTCGTGGTGGCGATCGCCGTTGCTCTCGCTCAGTTCTGGCCGGACTGGGTATCCGTCTTCCTTGTCGCCGCCGTCTTCGGTGTGGGGCAGTTCATCGAAGGCAATATCCTGCAGCCGAAGCTGGTCGGCAATGCGGTTGGCCTGCATCCGGTCTGGCTGATGTTCGCGCTTTTCGCCTTCGGCGCGCTGTTCGGTTTCGTCGGGCTTCTTCTGGCCGTACCCATCTCGGCGGCCATTGCCGTGCTCGTCCGGTTCGGCCTCATGCACTATCAGCAGAGCCGCTTCTACGACAGCCGCTTCGGCCAACCCCTGACCGACGACCCCGTGACCTGACATGGCCCGCGTTCCCCCGCGCCAGCTTGTGCTGGATCTGGCGCTGGCGCCGCGTTATGGCGCCGACGATTATCTTGTGACCGCCTCGATCGCGCCGGCTCATGATCTGGTCATGGGCTGGCCGCGCTGGCCGGGTCCCGCCCTGCTTCTCTGCGGCCCGGAGGGAGCCGGCAAATCCCATCTTGCCGCCGTCTGGGCGGAAAACGCCGCGGCCGATGTCTATGCCGCAAGCGAGCTCGACATGGCTTCTCTGGACGCGGCCGCCGGCGGCAGCCGCTTCGTCGTTGAGAACATCGACGCTGCCGACGTCAGTGAAACGGCGCTCTTTCACCTGCTCAACCTGGCACGGGAGAGACCCTTCTCGGTGCTGCTGACGAGCAGGCGCGGGCCTGACGCCACTTGGCCGCGATTGAAGGACCTTTCATCCCGGCTTAGGGCCCTGCCGGTGGCCCGCATCGCCCCGCCTGATGATGCCCTGGTTCGGGCGGTATTGGTCAAACTCTTCGATGACCGACAGCTGATCGTGGACGAGGGCGTGGTGGACTACATCGCCCGCCGCATAGAGCGTTCGATCGGCGCGGCCCGCCATGTTGTGGGCAATATCGACAGGGAATCTCTGGCGGCCAACCGGCGTATCACCCGGGCTGTTGCCGCAGCTGTCCTTGAGCGTCTCGAAACCGACAAGGATCTGTAGCAATCTTGACGTATCATGCGCCTTCCGAAGAGAGATGAGGCGAAAAATGCAGAGTGAACCGCAAGCCAGCAAAGTCGTGGCGTTGGATGTTGAGCGCGCGCAGGCTGCGGCCGCGGTGAAGGTGGGAGACCCTGATCTTCGGACCCGCCACGATCGCTTCATCAACCGGGAGCTTTCATGGCTTCAGTTCAACCGCCGTGTGCTCGAGGAAGCAGCCAATCCCGATCATCCGCTGCTGGAGCAATTGCGTTTCCTGTCGATATCGGCCGCCAACCTCGATGAATTCTTCATGGTGCGTGTTGCGGGCCTCAAGGGGCAGGTCCGGTCAGGCGTCGCCATACGCAGCCCGGACGGGCTGGCTCCGTCCGAACAGCTCAAGGCCATTTCCGAGGTCGTCAGCCTGCTTGCGGCCGATCAGCAATCACGCTGGCTGGAACTGCGGAAGGACCTGAAGGAGGCCGATATCGTCCTCACAGACGGAACGACGCTCAAGCATGATGAAAAGCGATGGCTGGAAGAGTATTTCCTTCAGTACATATTCCCGGTTCTGACGCCTTTGGCGATCGATCCAGCCCATCCCTTTCCCTTCATCCCGAACTTCGGATTTTCGCTGGCGCTGCATCTGGCGCGCCAAACGGACGGGCGAACCCTCAATGCTCTGATCCGGATTCCAGCCAAGATCGACCGGTTCATCAGCCTGCCGGATCGCGGCGGCGGCACTACGCGCTTCGTACTGCTGGAGCAGGTTATCGGGCTGTTCATCGGCCGCCTGTTCCCCGGCTATATGGTCAAGGGGCAGGGCGCGTTCCGGATCCTTCGCGACAGCGATCTGGAAGTCGAAGAGGAGGCCGAAGACCTCGTCCGCCTGTTTGAGACAGCCCTGAAGCGCCGCCGCCGCGGATCCGTGATCCGGCTTGAGGTCGAACAGGCCATGCCGGAAACGCTGCGGACGTTCGTGGCGGAAGCCCTGGATGTGGCCGACGATGAGATTTTCCTTATTGATGGCGTGCTTGCACTCGACGAGCTGTCACAGATCGTGTCGCTCGACCGGCCCGAACTGAAGTTCACGCCTTATAATCCGCGTTTTCCCGAGCGGATCCGCGAGCACGGCGGGGACAGTTTCGCCGCCATCCGGGAGAAGGACATCATCGTCCATCATCCGTATGAATCCTTCGATGCCGTGGTGCAGTTCCTGCATCAGGCGGCGCGCGACCCCAACGTGGTTGCTATCAAGCAGACGCTCTATCGCACCTCAGCCGACAGCCCCATCATCAAGGCGCTGATGGAAGCCGCCGAGGCCGGCAAGTCGGTCACGGCGCTCGTGGAGCTGAAGGCACGGTTCGATGAAGAGGCCAACATCCGCTGGTCGCGCGACCTGGAACGCGCGGGCGTGCAGGTGGTGTTCGGGTTCCTGGAGCTGAAGACACATTCAAAGCTGTCGCTGGTGGTGCGGCGGGAGGCGGGTTCGCTGGTATCCTACTGCCATCTGGGCACCGGCAATTATCATCCCATCACCGCCCGGATTTATACGGATCTCTCGTTCTTTACCGCTGATCCCGTGATCGCGCGCGATGTGGCACGGCTGTTCAACTTCATCACCGGCTACGCGCAACCTGCGGAGCTGGAAGCCATGGCTGCCTCGCCCCATACGCTGCGCAAGCGGATTCTCGATCACATCATGATGGAGATTGAGCACGCCAAGGCCGGCCGACCAGCCGAAATCTGGTGCAAGGCGAACAGCCTCGTAGATCCCATCATCATCGATGCGCTCTATGACGCAAGCCGGGCGGGGGTGTCGATCGACCTCATCGTGCGTGGCATCTGCTGCCTGCGTCCGGGGGTGCCCGGACTGTCGGAGAATATCCGCGTCAAATCAATCGTTGGCCGCTTTCTGGAGCACAGCCGCATCTACTGCTTCGGGAACGGATTCGGGCTGCCGCACCCCGACGCTGCGGTCTATATTTCCTCGGCAGACCTCATGCCGCGCAATCTGGACCGGCGCGTCGAGGCACTTGTCCCCATAATGAATCCCACGGTTCACGCGCAGGTTCTCGACCAAATCATGGTCGCTAATCTTAAAGATAATCAGCAGAGCTGGACCGTCTTGCCCGACGGCACATCCCGGCGCATATTCCCGGCCCCTGGCGAGGAGCCCTTCAATGCTCATCGCTACTTCATGACCAATCCAAGTCTGTCGGGGCGCGGGAAATCCTTGAAGGATAACCGTCCACAGCAGCTTGAAGAGCCAAGCTGAGGCTATGCATGATCGCTCCGGGACGCTTGTCCTTGGCCGCTCCTGTCGCGGTGATCGATATCGGTTCGAATTCGGTGCGCCTTGTGGTGTACGAGGCGCTCAGCCGCAGCCCGACGCCCATCTTCAACGAGAAGGTGCTGTGCGGTCTCGGCCGTGAAGTGGCAACCACCGGGCGACTGGCCGAGGACGCTGTCGTCAGCGCCCTTCAGGCATTAAGGCGCTTTCGCACGCTGTGCGACATCATGCAGGTGGGCAACCTTCACGTCCTTGCAACGGCTGCCGCGCGTGATGCGAAGAATGGTGAGGATTTCGTCGCGGCGGCCGCTGATATCTGCCGTGCCGAGATCCAGATTCTGTCCGGCAAGCGGGAAGCGCGGCTTTCCGCCTACGGGATCATCGCAGGCTTTCACAATCCCGATGGTCTTGTGGGCGATCTCGGCGGTGGAAGTCTGGAACTGATCGACGTCAAGAAGAGCAGGCTCAGCGGTGGAGCGACCTTTCCGCTGGGCGGCCTCGCGCTGCGAGACGCATCGGAACAATCCATAGAGAAGGCGGAAAAGATTGTCCGTCAGACGTTGGGCAGAACCGATCAATTGCAATGCGGCAACGAGCGACCCTTCTTCGCGGTCGGCGGTACATGGCGCGCTCTTGCACGCCTGCATATGACCCAGAAGGGATATCCGCTGCGTGTCATGCACGGCTATAAGATTCCCGCGCGGGAAGCTCTGGACTTCTGCCGCATGGTGCATGTCGCCGACACAGAGGCTCTCAGCTCGATCAAGGCGGTGTCGGCGGAGCGTCGGCCTCTGCTCGCGTACGGCGCACTTGTCCTGGAACAGATCATCCTGGCGGCCAAACCATCGGAAATCGTGACCTCCGCCCTTGGGGTGCGTGAGGGGCTGCTTTACGAACTTCTGGACGAAAAGACGCGCCATGAAGACGCTCTTCTCACAGCGGCGCGCGAACTGGGATATCTGCGGGCACGCTGGCCGGAGCACGGTACCGACCTCATCGAGTGGACGGACCGGTTGTTTCATGCGGCCAAAATCGACGAGACCAAGGATGAGCGCCGTCTGCGTCACGCCGCCTGTTATCTCTCCGATGTCGGCTGGCGGGCCCATCCTGACTATCGGGGCGAGCAGAGCCTCAACATCATTGCCAACGCCGCCTTTGTCGGCATCGATCATCCAGGCCGGGCTTTCCTGGCTCTGGCAATCTTTTACAGGCATGAAGGTCTCGTGGACGAGGAGCTGAGCCCGCGCATCCGGGAGCTTGCCTCCACCCGGATGATGGAGTTGACCCGCATTCTCGGGGCGGCATTGCGCCTCGCGTTCCTCATCACCGCCGGCATGCCGGGCGTGTTGCCGCGTGTGGGCTGCAAAGTAAAAAAGGGCAGGCTGGATCTGGAGCTGCCGCCGGACCTGAGTGGTCTGGGCGGCGACAGGCTAGAAAACCGTTTGACGAAGCTCGCCAAGATCCTGGGGCGCTCGGGTGTAACGATGGCTGCCTGAGGTCGAGCAGGCCGCCTGGACACAATCCTTTATCTGCAAATGTGTGGAACCTCGCGGTGCGTGGCTCGTTGGCTCTGACATCAACGACTGCACTTCGTGGAGGAAATAATGATCTATAAATCGCTCCTGGCGGGCGCGATGATGATGGCTGCCGTGCCCGCTGTCGCACAGAGCGGGGGTAGTACAAGCACGCAGGCTATGACCGGTGCTCAATTCGTCGAAGTTGCCACCATCTCCAACTTGTTCGAAATCCAGTCGAGCCAGGCAGCGCTCGAAAAGGCGCAGACCGAAGAGGTCAAAGCCTTTGCGCAGCAGATGATCGACGATCATACCAAAGCCGCCAACGACATGAAGGCCGCAGTCGCAAAGGCGGGCGGCGACATGAAGATGCCAACCGCCTTGGATGCTGAGCATCAGAAGATACTGGACGATCTCAACGCGGAGACCGGCGATGACTTCGATGAGGAGTATGTGGACGCCCAGGTAGACGCTCACGAAAAGGCGGTCGCCCTCTTCACCACCTATTCGAAATCAGGCGATCAGCCGGCTCTCAAGGATTTTGCGACGAAGACCCTGCCTGTTTTGCAGAAGCACTACGACCACATCCAGAAGATGGACTGACCCAACAAGAATGAGGATCTACCAATGAAGACAATGGATGACCTTTTCCTTCACATGCTGAAAGACGTCTACCACGCAGAAAAGCAGCTGGTGCGCGCGCTGAAGCAGATGGCGAAGCAGGCGAAAGACGATCAGCTCAAACAGGCCTTTGAAAAGCACCGCGAGGAGACCATCGGCCAGATCGAGCGGCTCGATCAAGTGTTCGAGATGCTGGACAAGGCGGCGCGCGGTGTGCCGTGCGAAGCCATGCAGGGCTTGGTGGCTGAAGCCAAGGAAGTCATCGAAGAGGCCGAGGACAAGGAAGTCCTGGACGCAGGCCTCCTCGCTGCAGCGCAGGCCGTCGAGCACTATGAGATCGCCCGGTACGGCACCTTGGTTGCCTGGGCCAACCAGCTGGGGCTGAAAGATGCCGCCAAGCTGTTTGAACAAACACTGGCTGAAGAGAAGAAGACGGACGAACTGCTGTCCAAGCTCGCTCTTCAGAACGTCAACAAGAAGGCCGCCTGATTCCTCTGCAACTGCCTCGCCGGGCAACCGGCGAGGTCTTTTATTTCTCCGGAAGGTTCTGCCGGATGTGCAACTCGCGCAGCTGCTTCGGCGTCACATGAGCCGGCGCACCCATCATCAGATCCTCGGCGCGCTGGTTCATGGGGAACAGCACCACTTCGCGAATGTTCGGCTCGTTGCAGAGCATCATCACGATCCGATCGACGCCCGGCGCGATGCCACCATGCGGCGGTGCGCCAAGCTCCAACGCGTGCAGCATCCCACCGAACTTCTCCTCCAGAACATCTTCGCCGTAGCCCGCTAAGGCAAAGGCCTTCTTCATGATGTCCGGGCGGTGGTTTCGGATGGCGCCGGATGACAATTCGATGCCGTTGCAGACGATGTCGTACTGATAGGCCAGAATATCGAGCGGATCCTTGCTCTCGAGCGCTTCCAGGCCGCCCTGCGGCATCGAGAAGGGGTTGTGCGAGAAGTCGACCTTCTTGTCGTCGTCGTTCCACTCGTACATCGGAAAATCGACGATCCAGCAGAATTTGAACTCGCCCTCTGGAATAAGGCTGAGTTCGGTGCCGACGCGCGTGCGGGCGGCACCCGCCAGCTTGGCGGCTTTCAATTCGGTATCGCAGGCGAAGAACACCGCATCTCCAGCCTGCAATCCGGCCTTTGAGACGATCTGCTGCTGAATCTCGGCGGGCACGAACTTGGCGATCGGGCCTTTGCCCTCCAGTCCGCCGGCACCGGCCTCGAAGACGATGTAGCCCAGCCCGGGGGCACCTTCGCCGCGCGCCCAGTCATTCAGTTTGTCGAAGAACGACCGCGGCTGGGATCCGGCGCCGGGCGCGGGGATGGCACGGACGACGCCGCCGTCGGCGATGACGCGCTTAAAGGCGTTGAAAGTGACGCTCTCGTGGTTGAACTCGTCAGTCACGTCCACGATCACGATCGGATTGCGCAGGTCCGGCTTGTCCGTGCCGTATTTCAGCATGGCTTCGCGGTAGGGGATACGCGGGAACTTCTGCGTGACGGATTTGCCTTCGGCAAACTCCTCGAACACGCCGCGCAGCACCGGCTCCACCGCCTGGAAGACGTCTTCCTGCTCGACGAAGCTCATCTCGATGTCTAGCTGGTAGAACTCGCCCGGTGAACGATCGGCACGCGCGTCTTCGTCGCGGAAGCAGGGCGCGATCTGGAAGTAGCGGTCAAAGCCCGCGATCATGGTGAGCTGCTTGAACTGCTGCGGAGCCTGTGGCAGCGCATAGAACTTGCCAGGATGCAGACGCGACGGCACCAGGAAGTCACGCGCTCCTTCCGGCGAAGAGGCGGTGAGGATGGGCGTCTGGAACTCGAAAAAGCCCTGATCCTTCATGCGCTGGCGCAGGCTGTCGATGATCTGGCCGCGCTTGATGATGTTCCGGTGGATGCGCTCGCGGCGCAGGTCCAGGAACCTGTATTTGAGGCGGATGTCCTCGGGATATTCCTGATCGCCGAACACCGGCATGGGCAGTTCCGCCGCCTGGCCCAGCACTTCCACGTCAGTGATATAGAGTTCGATCTGACCCGTGGGCAACTCACTGTTGGAGGTGCCTTCGGGGCGCTGGCGCACTTTGCCGTCGATGCGGATCACCCATTCGGAGCGGACGGCTTCGACCTGGCTGAAGGAAGACGAGTCGGGATCGGCCACACATTGGGTGATGCCATAATGGTCGCGCAGATCGATGAAGAGCACACCGCCATGGTCACGAACGCGATGAACCCAGCCGGAAATGCGAACCTCCTGGCCGATGTGGCTTTCACGAAGCTCTCCGCAGGTATGCGTGCGGTAGCGATGCATGGTACGATCCTTCAAGGAAATAATATGGGGAGGCCGGGGCCGACCGTCGGCGCGTAGAGCGCATAGGGGCGCCCGATTTGTCAAGGCGGCTAGGGCTTTTTGGCCCGCTCGGGTTGAGCCCTGCGGCAGAATCCGGCAGGTTGCGGCTTTGGTGTCTCCTTGAACAGGAGCCAACGCTGTTGTGAGTGACCGCAGCCGATGATGCTGATTGATACGACCGATGCTTTGGCTGCCGCCTGTGACCGCCTGAAACAATCCAGCTTCGTCACCGTCGACACCGAATTCCTGCGCGAAACCACCTATTGGCCAAAGCTCTGTGTCATCCAGATGGCGGATGACGAGGGCGCCGTCATGGTCGACGCACTGGCTGCCGGCCTGGACTTCGCACCGTTCTTCGCGCTGATGGCGGATGAGAGTGTGCTGAAGGTGTTTCACGCGGCCCGGCAAGACATCGAGATCATCTGGCACTTGGCCGGCATCATCCCACATCCGCTGTTCGACACCCAGGTCGCCGCCATGGTCCTCGGCCATGGCGATTCCATTTCCTACGATCAGCTCGTCCAGCGGCTGACGGGGGCGCAGCTCGACAAATCATCCCGCTTTACCGACTGGAGCCGGCGGCCGCTATCGGATGCGCAGCTCTCCTATGCCGCCGCGGATGTGACCCATCTGCGGAAGGTCTATGTCAAGCTGGCGGAAGGATTGGCCAAGCGCGACCGGGCCGATTGGGTGGGCGAGGAAATGGCTGTGCTGACCTCTCCCTCGACTTATCGGCAGGAGCCCGAAGAGGCTTGGCGGCGCCTGAAGGCCCGCATAAAAAAGCCGAAGGAACTTGCTGTTCTCATTGAAGTTTGTTCTTGGAGAGAACGAGAGGCGCAAAGCCGCGATGTACCCCGATCCCGGGTGCTCAAGGACGAGGCCCTGGCCGAGATCGCCCAGCGGCAGCCGACCAGCGTGGAGGCTCTCGGCCATCTCCGCATGATCCCGAGCGGCTTTGAACGTTCACGCGTCGGCGGCGATATTCTTGAGGCGGTTGCGCGAGGCCTTGCCCGCAATCCGAAGCAACTTCCCGACATTGGCGACGGCCGCCGCCCCAACGCCAATGGCGCCAGCGCAACGGTCGAACTGCTCAAGGTGCTGCTGAAGCTCATTTCCGAAAAGCATGGCGTTGCGGCGAAGGTCATCGCCACGGTGGATGATCTCGATCGCCTGGCCAGCGATGACGATGCGGACATCCCGGCCATGCGTGGGTGGCGGCGAGATCTTTTCGGCGAGGCGGCGCTTCAGCTGAAACGCGGCGAACTTTCGCTCGGGCTCGACGGCGGGCGGGTTACCATGATCGAGCAGATGGCATCGTCCCAGGCTTGATCACGCACGAGGCCTTTGTCTGGCGCTCACTCCGCAACAGCCTCGAAGTCGAGCAGATTGGGGATATTCTGCGGGCCTTCGTGGAGAGACCGATAGAGTTCGGCGGCTGGTTGAGCGTCATTTTTAGGGCGAGCTGTCACCGTGATCGATTTGGGATCCTCGATGAATTTCAAAAGCGCGGGCATCACCTCCACGGCGCTCCCGCCGAGAAAGAGAACGCCCATCACCTGAGCCTTGACGACAAGTTCATCCTTGAGGGTCTGAAGATCACCTCCGCGTTCCTCGGCGGTTTTCTCCATGAGGCGTGTGATGCCGCCATTGCGGTCGCTGATCTTGACCTGAGCTTTGGTGAAGGTTGCCTCGCCCAGACTTTCAGCGAAGGCCTCAGGGGAATCAATCAGCTTGGTCATGTCGATCTTGCCGAGCGTCAGTTTTCCCTCGAGCGCTGCGAGCTGATCTAGATCGGCTGTGACACTGTCGATCTTGAGCGCTGATGCCGAGTCATCATAGGACATGATGTAAGCGAGGCGGCCGCGCAGCGTCTCGATCCCGAAGTCCTTGAGGATATCCATCCGCGGGTCGTCCGCCGGCACAGGAACGCTGAAGCCTTCCATGGCGAATGCGAAGCGGGAGGGAAGGCCGCCGCGGGGACCCGTCAACGCCAGGCTTTGCTGTGCGACCTCCAGCACCGCATCTCCGTTCTCCTGCTGCACAAGGCCTTCCAGCACCACTTCGAAGCGCGGCAGCATACGCAGGATATCTCCCGGTGAAATCTGCTTTTCGGCGATCGCATTGAGCATGTCCTTGTCACGGAGGAAGGCAAGGGTTCCGCTGAAATCGGCGTTCTTCAGCTGGTACCGCGACGCTTTCAAAGATCGGCGTCCCCGTGCCTCGAAGTGCAAATCACGCATGTCCAGCATGAGAAGCGCGCCATCCTTAAGTCCCTGGATGGTTATTGGACCGAGGTCGACATCCCCCGGCTGATCGCCTCCCACCGTCATCTTGAAACTGTCGATGGCTAACCGATCCATTTCCACGCCCAGCAAGGCATCCGTAACCGCGGTGAGGACTTGATGTGTGGCATCCTCGGGCGGTGTTTCTCCGCGGGCCTCGGCACTTTCGATGGCCGACACGGCACTCATCATGCGTTCGGCATCAAAGGCTGATGGCCTCACCCGCATCTCGTCAGAGGTCATTCCGCCAATTTCCAGAGTCAGGGCCACATCACCGGCCTTGCCCTTCATGATGATCGGTTCCGAGGTGAAGCTCCGGAACAGCGGCCGCATTTCGTCACCGCGCGGCGCATTCGGGGCCAAGAGGGCAAGGTTCAGGCCGATGTCGATCCCTTCATAGCGCATGCTGCCGAACGTCATCGGTTCAAACGTTATGTTCTCGTCAGGGGGCACCTGGGTTTCGGCGCTCGCGATCGACAGAGACGCGGCGATACCGTTCTTTAGATCGGTTATAATCGTTTCGCGATAGGTGCTCTTGCCGACCTCTCCGGGAAGCGAGCGGTCTTCCACCTCAATGGTCGGAGCATAGACGCGCGCCGCAGAGAATCGCCGAACCGCATCCACGGCATCGACGGGGGCAGGCTGGCCGCTGAAGATCTCTGCGGTGAGGGCAAGAACATTGATGCCTTCGATGGTCAGCTTCGGCACGACGACCTTTGCCGCGTAGGCCGAAGCCTGTTCGTAGACCAGATCGTCTATCTCGAGACGGCGGCTCCAAAGATCGAAGCGGCTTGTTTTGCGGCTTACCTTCACGCTCTCGTGTTGGTTCGCCTGCAGCAAGGCAGCGTCGAGCGCTGAATTCACGCAGCTTTCGATGATCGGCGGCGCGGCCAGGAAGGTTCCGATGCCCAGCAAGGCAACCATGCCTGCTCCAATCAACAGTGCTTTCTTTGCCATGTCTGCCGCTCCCCCGCGATGCTTCCGCACGTGTGTTGCTCGTGCTTTAGGGGATCGACAGACCTCCGGCAATCGCAAGGTCGCAACGGCAGAGGCAAGCTGTCGCGGTCGCGCATCACCTTTGCAACAGAAGCGCTCTTTTCCTTGGTCGCTCCCGGCGATAAGAGGGGCATGCACGGGAGGACATCACATGGCATCTCTGACTGACGATCTGAAGGCGGCCGCACTTGCCTATCACCGGCTGCCCAAGCCCGGAAAGCTGGAGATCCAGGCCACCAAGCCGCTGGCCACACAGCGGGATCTCGCTCTGGCCTATTCGCCGGGTGTTGCTGCTGCCTGCGAAGCCATCGCGGAAGATCCGGAGACGGCCGCGGAACTGACAGCGCGGCAGAATCTCGTTGCTGTCATTTCCAATGGCACAGCGGTTCTCGGCCTTGGTGCGATCGGCCCGCTCGCGTCCAAGCCGGTGATGGAAGGCAAGGCTGTTCTCTTCAAGAAGTTCGCCGGCATCGATGTCTTCGATATCGAGATCGATGCCGATGAGGTCTCGCGCATTGTCGACGTGGTCGCGGCGCTGGAGCCAACCTTTGGCGGGATCAATCTCGAGGATATCAAGGCGCCGGAATGCTTCGAGGTGGAGGAGCAGCTCAAGGCGCGCATGTCCATTCCGGTTTTTCATGACGATCAGCATGGCACGGCCATCATCGTGGGCGCGGCGGTTCGCAACGCTCTCGAACTGGCCGGGAAAAAGATCGAAGATGCCAAGATCGTCACATCAGGAGCCGGCGCTGCGGCCCTTGCCTGCCTCAATCTTCTCGTCTCGCTCGGTGCGCGGCGAGAAAACATCTGGGTCACGGACCTGGAGGGCGTGGCCTATGAGGGGCGCGAGGCGCTGATGGACCGCTGGAAGGCGGTCTATGCTCAAAAGACCGATCTTCGCACCCTGGCCGAAGTGATCGAAGGGGCCGATGTCTTCCTGGGCCTCTCGGCTGGCGGCGTGCTGAAGGCCGACATGGTGGCGCGCATGGCAGAAAAGCCTCTGATCATGGCACTCGCCAATCCCAATCCGGAGATCATGCCGGAGGAAGCGCGTGCGGTGCGGCCGGATGCCATGATCTGCACCGGCCGTTCGGACTTCCCGAACCAGGTCAACAATGTCCTCTGCTTTCCCTACATCTTCCGTGGCGCACTCGACGTGGGTGCCCGCGCCATCAACGAGGAGATGAAGCGCGCCGCCGTGGAGGCAATCGCCGGGCTCGCCCGCGAGGCCTCGTCCGAGGTGGCCGCCCAGGCCTATGGCGGTGAGACGCGTCTGTTCGGGCCCGACTCGCTCATCCCAAGCCCGTTTGACCCGCGCCTGATCCTGCGGATTGCGCCGGCCGTCGCCAAGGCGGCGCAGGACACGGGCGTCGCGCGCCGGCCCATCACAGATTTCGAGGCTTACGAGGAGCGCCTGTCGCGCTTCGTGTTCCGCTCCGGCCTTGCCATGAAGCCGGTCTTCGCGGCAGCCAAGCGTTCGCCCAAGCGTGTCGCCTATGCCGAGGGTGAGGACGAACGCGTGCTGCGCGCCGCCCAGATCGCCATCGAGGAGAAGATCGCCGTTCCCATCCTGATCGGACGCCCGCATGTCATTGAGGTTCGCGCCAAGCGTTACGGCCTGTCGATCCGGCCTGGCATTGACTTCGAGATCATCGATCCGGAAGACGATCCTCGCTACCGCGACTATGTTGCGCTCTATCTGGAGCGGGCAGGGCGCTGCGGCGTGACGCCCGACCGTGCCCGCACGGTGGTGCGCACCAACTTCACAGTGATCGCGGCCCTGGCAGTTCAGCGCGGCGATGCCGACGCCATGATCTGCGGCCTCGAAGGACGCTATCACGGCCATCTGCGCGCCATCGACGAGGTGATCGGCCAAGCCGGCGGCATCGACGACTATTCCGCGCTTAGTCTCGTCATCACCTCGCGCGGCGTGCACTTCATCGCCGACACCTATGTGACGCCGGATCCGACAGCGCCAGAACTCGCTGACATGACCATGCGCTGCGCGGACTATGTGCGCCGCTTTGGCCTCGAGCCCAAGGTCGCATTGCTCTCGCACTCCAACTTCGGCTCTTTCAACTCGCCGTCGTCGGAAAAGATGCGCGAGACGCTGGCGATCCTCCGTCGCGAAGCTCCCGAGCTTGAGGTCGACGGCGAGATGCACGCTGACGCTGCTCTCAACGAGGCGCAGCGGGCTCGCAACTTCCCGGCATCGACGCTGAAAGGAGAGGCAAATCTGCTGATCATGCCGAACCTCGATGCCGCCAACATCTCGTATCAGCTCATCAAGGCGGTCGCCGATGCCTTGCCGGTCGGCCCGATGTTGCTCGGCCCGGCCAAGCCTGCACACATCCTCACGCCGTCGGTGACAGCACGTGGCCTCGTCAACATGACAGCCATCGCCGTGACCGACGTGCAGGCTCAGTCGGCATGATGCGGTGCCGGCTCGCGAGGCCGGCACCCGATATTTGGATCACACCGTTTCGCTGGCGTCCGCCAGCATGGCCTTGACGTCGTCGAGCGTGGGCAGGCCGGCTTCATTGCCCAGGCGCTGGATCTTGTGGGCGGAGGCAGCCCGGGAGAACTGGAAGTGGCTCTCCCAACTGGCGTCGGGGTTCTGCAGATAGGAGAAGACATAGGCGCCGTGGAACACGTCACCGGCGCCGTTGGTATCGATGACCTTCTCCTTTGGGATTGCGAGCGAGGGCATTTCGCGGCGCTGGCCCGTTTCATCATACCAGACGAGACCGCGCTCACCGAGGGTGATGCCGCCGATCTTGCAGCCCTTCTCCCTGAGATGGTCGAGCATGCCGGAATGTGACAGCTTCATCTGCTCGCACATGCGGTCGGAAACAATGGCGACATCGATGAACTCCAGCAATTCCTCCGTGTTGGATCGCACAGCGCCACCGTCAAGCGACGTCAGTCGCCCGGCTTCGCGGAACGCCTTGGCATAGTGAAGCGCGGCATCGGGTTGGTGCCCATCGACATGCAGTGCGCGAGCCTCCCGGATGTTGAGATTCGGGAAGGGGTGGAGATAGTCATCGTCGCGGCACCGGACGATGGCGCGTTTGCCATTGTTCGGCATGATGAAGGATAGAGAGGATTCCCGGACCTTTCTGGCGTGGATGGGAATGCTGTATTTGGCGGCCATGTCCATGAACATGCGGCCGAGCCAGTCATCGGCATAAGAGCACAGAAGGTCCGGCGCGATGCCAAGTCTGGCGCAGCAGAAAGCGGCGGTGACCGCGTTGCCGCCGAAACTGACGGCGTAATCATGAGCGATTGTCTTCTCGTCGCCTGTCGGCAGGCGGTCGGTCAGGAAGGTGACGTCGATGTAAGTCTGACCGATGAACAGAGCCTGCATATCGTGATCCCTACTTTAATTGCGCGATGCAACGGCGCGGTTAACGTCTGGTTAATGGTCCGATCCTCTAATCAGCCCGGCTAGAGGATAGTGCATGATTGAGCGAAGACGAGCGAAGTGGTTACCGCTTATGGCAGCGGCCGTCATTTCGGTCGTTCCGTTGATCGGTTTGAACGCTCTTCTCTGGCTCCATATCAAGGCGAATGAGGATCGGCAGGTGGAGGATGCCGCCGAGGCTATCATGTCCCAGGTTCATGGGCGGCTCGATTCTGCCATGACCGCGCTGATCAGCCTTGGCGTGAAAGATGTGAGATCCTGCTCGCAGGAGAATCGAGATCATATCTCTCAAGCGGCGGCGCGGGCGCCCTTCTCTCAGGAGATCGCGATCGTTGATCCGGAGGGGGAGGTGAGATGCTCCAGCGTCGGCCGTTCGCGCGTCCTGCGGGAGATCTCGCCGCAGCACGACACGCTGCATCCGAAGGTGACGATGGATGTCGTCGACCATGGTGGCGACAACGGACCAACGCACATCCGCCTAGCATGGAACTATGCCGACGGAAGCTCAATACGCGTCGTGATCCCCGGTTCTGAGCTCATTCCGCCGATCATCGTGGGCAAGCTCCAATCCGGCTTTCTTACCCAGCTGATGTTGGCGGATGGCACGTTAATAGCGGGAAGGCTGAGCTCACAGGACATCAGCATCAGCGAATCAACACCTCGCGTCTTCGAAGCGAGCCGCGGATCGGAACGCTATCCCCTGGCGATCAAAATTAGCATTCCGTCGACCGCATTGCTGCGGACCTATCAAGAGCTGTTCATTTATGGAAACGCCGGCGGAGCGGTGATGGCGCTCTTTGCCGTCCTGCTGGCCTGGGGCGTGTCTCGCCGGATCGAGGGACCGGAGCGCGAGATCGCGGAGGGCATCCGCAAGGGCCAATTCATCGCCTACTACCAGCCCGTGATCGACATCTCGAACGGGAACCTCCTTGGCTGCGAAGCCTTGGTTCGGTGGCGCAAAGCCGATGGCACCATCATATCGCCCGCCGGTTTTATCGCCCTGGCGGAAAAGTCCGGCCAGATCTACGACATCACGCGATCCGTCATGAAGCGCGGGCGCGAGGATCTGGAGCGGGTCTATGAGGGCCGCCCCGAGTTGAAGTTATCATTCAACCTGATTGCCGGACACTTCGCGTCCTTCGATGTCATCAATGACGTATCCACCGTCTTCGCCGACTCGCGCATCAGAATGAATCAGCTGGTTTTCGAGGTGACAGAACGCGAAGAACTGCCGAACATCGCCCGCGCACGCGTGGTCATTGCCCGATTGCAGGAACTCGGAGCTCAGGTGGCGTTGGACGATGTGGGGACCGGGCACGGCGGCCTGTCATATCTTCTGAAACTGGGGGTCGATCAGATGAAGATCGACAAGATGTTTGTCGATGCCATCGGAACCGATCGCTATTCCACGGCAATCATCGACAGTCTCGTGCGCCTTGCTTCCGAGATGTCGATGGATCTCGTGGCTGAGGGTGTGGAAACCCAGGAGCAGGTGGAGTATCTGCGGGCAAAGGGCGTTCGAGCCGCCCAAGGCTACATCTTCGCGCCGCCGCTGCCAGCAAAAGCCTATGCCGCGTTGGCAGAAGCGATGTGCCCGCTTAAGCAACGCGGCCAGGCTTCGGATGCCGCCTGATTGTTGCAGCGACGCATCTGAGCCCGGTTTTGAACCAAATATAGCCTCCAACGCCTGTCATGCCTTCCACTCGACGGGAACCATCTCTTATGGCAAGCGTTTACGCGTCGACTGCTTCGCTGTAAGGGCATTTTCCGCTCAGGCGTCAGGCGCTGGATATGCCGCCCCTGTGGGACGGCTAATGTAACGGGACAGTTTTGGAGGTTTCGATGAAGAAAATCTTGGCTCTCGGAGTTGTGGCACTCGGTCTTGCCGCCTGTGCAACGGAACAGCAGAACAGGGCTCTTGCAGGTGGCGCGATCGGCGCTGGTGCCGGCGCTCTCGTGGGCGGTCTTGCGACCGGCTCGAGCGGTGGCGCTCTCGCAGGTGCTGCTATCGGCGGCGCGGGCGGCGCGATCGTTGGCGCTTCAACCGCCCCGCGCACCTGCCGTGGCTACGATCGCTACGGCCGGCCGGTCGCCTACCGCTGCTGATCTGCCGCGCATCAATCAAGAGCCGGACGGGTTTTCCGTCCGGCTTTTTTTGCGGCCGATGAAATGCGTCGTACATGTAAAAAAGCCGCCGATCATAAATCGGCGGCTTTTTTCTTATCGTATCGGCCTGTCTTACTGGCAGTAATGGCGAAGTCCGTCATAGCCGAGATAGGTGCCGGTCCGCGCGTCATACGACCGGTACTTGGAGTAGCAGTAGGCATGACGGTCAGAATACGCCGGCGCGGGGGCATAGCGCGGCTGCGCCAGAGCCTGCCCCGCGAGAACGCCGGCGGCGAGGCCGACGACACCTGCTGCGACAGCAGCGCCCCCGTTATCACGGCGGTAGTAGCGTCGATCGCGGTAGTATCGGCGCGAACCATGATAACGATGACCATGATAACGCCGGCCATGACGATACTGCACATCCTCAACGGCGGACTGATTCACTCCTGCCAGGCTTTTCAGCGGACTGGCTTGGACGGCAGACGGCATCCCGAAACCGGACACCGCGATGGCTGCCGCCACCATTAACGAGAGGGCCTTCCTCATTCTCATCTCCTCGTGCTCCAGATGCCTTTATCGGCTCGAGCTCACTTATACCCGCTGGTCAACGTTGAAGAGGACATGAATGTTCCTCAGGGCGGGCTCTAAGGCTTTAACGATAAGGATGGCCAATTCCGTCGCCTAATCACTATCTTCTTCCAGAAGATGCTCGACGGCGCCGATCGCAACCTCCAGATCGGCTATTTTTCGTATCAAGCTGTCAGGCGGCGTCGCGTCAGTTCGGGCTGCGACGAGAACCAAGTCGCGTTGCGCCGCTTTCAGACGGTTCAACAGCCGCTGCACATTTTCATTCATTCCTGCAGTCTCCCAATGCGAAAGGGAGGCATAAGGGATCGCCGCGGCTTTCGCAATCAGCCGCGGCGATCGTCATCGAGGCGCCGCGGCAAAGTTCGTCCGTTTTCGGACATGGAGATTTCGCCGGTTACGCGGCTGCAAGTCTGTTCACGCGCTTTTCCGCCAACGATGTCAATGTTTTGTCGGTGGCATATTCCTCATTGAGGTTTGCCTCCAGAGGCTTCACTGCGGCGGTGTAGCCAAGTTCCTTGGCCCAGGCGATCAACGTGCCATAGCGCGTGATCTCATAATGTTCGACGGCCTGCGCCGACGCGAGCAGCGCGGCATCCAGCACTTCCTTGTCGTCTACATTCTTGGCGACATGTTTGGCTTCCTTGATGATGCCGTCGATGGCTTCGCAATCCACGCCTTTGGCCTCTTTGCCAATCACGGCGAATACCTGCTCAAGGCGCTGAACGTGGGTACGTGTCTCCCGCAGATGTTTCTCAAATCCAGCCTTGAGTTCCGGGCTGGTGGCTTTTTCAGCCATGGTGGGCAGGTTCTTCTCGATCTGCTGCTCGGCGTAATAGATATCTTCGAGCTGGTGCTGGAAGAGGTCTTCCATGCTTTTTATGTCTTTTGAAAAAAGACCCATTTGCTGATCTCCCTTGGATTATTCAGGCCGCTTCCGCGGCGTCGGTTGAGCAACGCTCCCGAGCGGGTGAGGTTCCGGCTGGCGCGGGAGGCTTGACCGGCAGATCGGGGAGGTCGCGCTTGTTCCGGGCACCGGAGGAGGTGTCTTCCAGATCAACGCCGGTGACAGGCTGATCTGGGACCGCAAGACCGACGGCGGCTTTCCCGACATAAAAACGCTGAAGCAGCCTGCGCGGGACGAACTCTGGCCTGACCAGAAGCTTGGGCACATCGCCGCTGATGCCGCACAATGTCGATTGCACGGGCGCAATTAGTGGACCATAGCAGTTATGCTTTCTTGCATCTAAGTTATGGAGGAACACACGCGGACATGTGCCCGCGACAGGAGGCTTCCATGGGAAATAGCATCCATCATGTAACCGCTATCGCGGGACCGGCGCGGCGCAACCTCGATTTCTATACTGACGTCCTAGGTCTGCGACTGGTGAAGAAGACCGTCAATTTCGACGATCCCACCACCTATCATCTCTACTATGGGGATGAGGTTGGAACTCCCGGGACAGTCCTGACCTTCTTTCCCTGGGAGCATGCCGCACCGGGTCGTCTTGGTCCGGGAGAAACTGATGAAATCCTGCTTCGGATTCCCGAGGGATCACTCGGCTTCTGGACCCACCGGTTGCTCGAGAAGGGGGTGAACTACGATCCGTCCGTAAAGCGGTTCGGGGAAACTCTGTTGCCGTTCAAGGATCCTGACGGCATGCGCCTGGCGTTCGCCGCCATCCCCGGCCTCACGCCATCAGACATGCCAGGAACCCCGGAGGTTCCTTCGGAGCATGCCATCCTTGGTCTTCACGGAGTAAGTCTTCTGCTTGAAACGGCGAGGCCGACCGCTGCAATCCTGACCGATGTCTTCGGTTTTCGCGAGATCGGCCGGGAGGGCGCGTTCATACGCTACAGAACGGGCAAGGGCGTCGGCAGCACGATCGACCTTCGGGAGGTCGGTGGCTTTCCCCGGGGCCGCTCGGGAAGGGGTACTGTGCATCATGTAGCCTTCCGGGCGGCTGATGATCGCGAGCAGCAGGCTATGGTCGCCAAGCTTGTCGAGCAGCATGGCCGCCATGTCACAGAGCAGAAGGACCGGAACTATTTCCGCTCCGTCTACTTCCGTGAGCCGGGCGGTGTGCTATTCGAAATCGCCACGGACGCCCCGGGCTTTGCGGTGGATGAGCCGGCGGATCGCTTGGGCGAAGACCTGAAACTGCCGCCGGGTCTGGAAGAACATCGCGGCAAGATCGAAGCGGTTCTGCCCGCCTTGGACTGATTTCACCGACTGCATTGGATGACGTATGGCCGTTCGCGCCGATTTTTCAGATGAGGAATGGGAAGCCTTGCTTCGGGTAAGCCGCGGCTTGCCCGAAGCGGGGTTGGTTCCAAGCGTTCTCGTCGATATTCTCGCCGACGCAGGAGTGGTGAGCCGTCGGGGGCGGAAACCTGTCCTCAGCGAGAAGGGGAAGCGGCTGATCCTGAAGGAGAAGCAGTGGCACGGCCTGGGTTAGGGCGAGCCCTGCGCGCAGCTTGCCGGCATAGTGAAGGAAACCAGCAAAAACTGCCTGATTTATGAGATAATCCGGGCCTTCCGTCGCCGCTTTGGACGTGCATTATAGGTCTACGCTTCAAGCGTCCCGACGTCTATCACCCCGCAAACCCTTTACAAGGGCGGCAGATGCTTATGCAGGAGACCAGTGTGCAGGATCAGCCGCACTACAGCGGAAGTGCATTTCTCGAATTCGTTGGAACGCAGTTGGAGGAATGGCGCGACGGCTATGTGCGCATCAGCCTTGAACTGAAGCCTCATCATCTCAACCGTGCCGGTGTCGTCCATGGTGGCCTCTTGTCAACGCTGATGGATCACGCGGGCGGGTTCTGCGGCCTGTGGTGCAGTGTGCCGGGAAACAGGCGCGTCGGCATGACGCTCTCGATGACCTGCAACTTCATCGCTCAAAGCAAGACCGGCGTGCTGACGGCTGTCGGCGAGCGCGTCAGAGGCGGCGGCAAGATCTATTTCTCCAAGACGGCAGTTTACACCGCCGACGGGCTTTTAGTGGCAACCAGCACGAATGTGCATCGCTACCGCTCGGGCAGTGAATCGGTCGAAGGCACGCCGCCCGCATAAGCGGCGACATCACGGCAGCTCTGGCGGCGGGGCGGCCATTCCATGAATGGGCGGTTTCGTGCTCGCATCTACCGGACGATTCACGATCGCCATGCTGGTCGGCGCCTTGGGCGGCGCAGCGTTCTATGCGCTGGGGCTGCCTCTGCCCTGGACCTTGGGCGCCATGGTCGCATCGGCGGTTGTCTCCATCGCAGGCCATGATTTCGGCGTGCCACTCTCGGTCCGGGATTTCGCGCGCCCGGTGGTTGGCGTCATGGCGGGAAGCGCGTTCTCGCCCGCCGTCATCGCCTCACTCGCCGCCTGGTGGCCGGCCATCCTCGTGATGCTCGGATATACTCTGGTTACGATCTTCCTGGGCGGGCTGTTCTTTCGAAAGCTCGTCGGCCTCGATCGCACCACTGCCTTCTTCGCGTCATCGCCCGGAGGGCTGGCTGAACTGACGCTGCTTGGCGGTTCCCTGGGAGGGGACCTGCGGAGCCTTGTGCTAATCCATTCGATGCGGGTGGTCGTCACGGTGTTCTCGGCGCCCTTTATCGTGCAATTCTTGTCAGGGTTGCCCGTGGACCGCAGCAAGGCTGTGGTGGCTCACGCCACGGCAATGGGCATCACCGATGGTGTCATTCTTCTCGCGTGCGCGGTCTTGGGCTTTCTGATCGGCAGGAGATACCGCATTCCCGGCGGCGTGATGATTCCGGCACTGGTATTGAGCGCGATTGTTCATTCCCTGGATCTCACGGCCTCGTCGCCTCCGGATTGGCTGGTTGCTGCTGTGCAGGTCGTCATTGGATCACTGGCCGGCTCGCGTTTTTCCGGCGTGCGCTGGGCGGAAATGACAAAGACCATGGTCGGCGGCTTTGTCTGGTGCCTGGTGCTCATTGCCGGCGCTGTGGTCTCGGCGGAGATCTGTACGCTCTTTCTGGAACCACCAGCGGCCGCGTTGGCTCTTGCCTTCATGCCCGGTGGCATGGCCGAAATGACCCTGATCGCCTATGCGATCGGCTTTGAGGTCGCGTTTGTGGTGACCTGCCAAGTCTGCCGCATCACCTTTGTCTTCATCATCTCTCCCGTCCTTTACAACCAGTTGAGCCGCGCGGGTGCAGAATCCCCGGCGGCCGGGAAAGGCAAGAACAAGGCCGGGAAAGGCTAGCGTCTTCGCTATATCGTTGTTTTTCTTAGCTTTTTTTGAATAAGGCTGGGCTGTTGTTCTTCGCTAATACGGCTGCATTCATAATGATTATGTCGGTTTCCCCATAAAAGGATTATGGCGCGCTCATGAACCGCGGTGATATCCTCCGGAAAAAATACAATATCGGAGGAAATATTATGATCGCGATGAACCTGTTGCCCGGCATATCGGTGAACATGAACCTCCTGCAGGTGTTCATCCTGGTGGCGGAACATCTGAGTTTCAAAGAGGCGGCTGAGCGGGTTGGCCGTTCGCAGTCCGCCGTCAGCGCTCAGATCAAGCAGCTTGAAGACCAGCTTGGCGTTCCATTATTCTACAGGACGACGAGAAGCGTGGCGCTCACGCCTTATGGCGAGATACTCCTCAAAAGCGCGCGTCAGGGCATCAATGAACTCAATCTCGGTTTCAGGCGGCTGTTCGAGGCCGTCGATGTTCACAAGGGGCAGGTGACCCTTTCCTGCTCGCCCACCATCGCCGGCACGCGGCTTCCCGCCATCCTCAAAATGTTCGAGACGCAATACTCAGGTGTCAGGGTCGTGCTGGCGGAGTTGCCGCTGATCAAGATGACGGAGGCCATCCTCGCCGGTGATGTTGACTTCGGTGTCGGCCCGGTCTTTCCCTCCAGTCACAATCTGGAGTTTGAGCCTGTGCTGGAAGATCCCCTGATGGCGCTGGTACCCAGCAATTTTCCCGCAGCGGACAAGCCTTTCCTCACGGTGGACGAACTTGCGGAGATGCCCGTGCTGATGTCCACCAAGACCAGCGTAACCCGGCAGATCTTCGAGGCATCGGCAAAAAAATCCTCCGTCAGCTTCATAACCAAGTATCAGTGCACCCAGCATCAGACCCTCATTGCCATGGCGGAGGCGGGGCTGGGGATCGCTGTGCTTCCAAACACCGTGGCATCGCGCATCAGAACGTCCGGTGTCCGGGTTATCCCCCTCGCCAATCCGCGCATATGTCGCCAGGTCGCCATCATCACTGTTCGCGGCCAGAGGCTGCCCCCGGCGGCGTCACAGCTGGCAGACCTCATTCGAAAGAAAATCGATCTGCCCTTTGAAAGCGAGGTCATCCACCGAGGGGAGGTGGAGCTCGAAGCGGCGGGATAATTGTCCTGCAAAGCCGCATAATGGCGGAAATAAATTTGATTGATCACGAGGTGTATGCTGCTAGCCTTACCAAAACAAGGCAGCATAAGCCCTTGTTTCTGTTCTGAGATACTTAATTCTCGCTTGTCTTATAAGTGCGTATCGGTCACTATTTCAAATATAAAAAAAGCAACTCGGGACCGAAGAACATCTGCAATAGACATAAATACGCGCCGCAAAGGTGCGATAATCTATCGGGAGGATAGATTCCATGGTTGGAGGTTTCGACCGACGCTTTTCCTTAAGCCGTCGCCAAGTTCTCATGGCGGGCGCCGCTGTCGCGGCAACCCCGCTGATGCCCGGGTCCGCGTTCGCTCAAGCGGGTTTCCCCAGTGAAACCATCGAGCTTCTGGTGCATGCCGGCGCAGGCGGCGGCACTGATCTGACGGCTCACGCTCTCATTAACGGTGGACGCTCGGAACTGGGGTGGCAAATGGCCCTCGTCCGCAAAACCGGTGCTGGCGGCGCTGTATCGCACGATTATGCCCTGAGCAGACCGGCGGATGGCCATACGGTCATCGTCCTGACCAGCTCTCAGATCTCCATCATCGCTCGGGGCAAATCCCCGCTGAAGATAGATGATATCGCGGGTGTTGGCCGCGGCACGGTGGATCCGATCTATCTCATGGTCGGTGCCAAGAGCCCTTATAAAACCGCTCAAGAATTTCTCGAGGCCGGGAAGAAAAAATCCATGAGCGTCGGTCTCGTCAGCATTGGCGGCGGCGACCACATCACAACCTTCCTTCTGGCGAAGATGGCCGACATGCAGCCCATGCAGGCGGTGCCGATTTCCAGTGGCGGAGAGGTCGCAATCAATCTCGTTGGCGGGAATCTCGACAGCGGCATGATCGGCATCAGCGAAGCCGATGCTCAGATCCGTTCCAACGTTGTTCGGCCACTGATCAACTTCAGTGAGAACCGCTCTCCTGAGTTGCCCGATGTGCCGACGGCGAGGGAATTGGGCATCGACCTGGTGCGACCGACCCTGCGCGGCTTTGCCGTGCTGAAGAAAACGCCACCGGATCGCCTTCAGATACTCCGCGACGGCTTTGCCAAGGCAATGGCCGCGCAAAGTTACCAGGAATATCTGAAAAGCTCTGGCATTCCGCTCGATAGCGCCGCTTCCGGAGAGGTGTTCGAGCAGTCGATCCGCCGCGAGCACGATGAAGCCAAGCTCGCTCTGACAGAACTTGGCTTGATGTAGTCGCTGTGGCGATGCGCTCCATGGGGCGCATCGCCAGCTGATCTTGCGCATCCCGGGGCTGCAGCACGTCTTCGAGCGATGCTTCGGGTTCGCAAGTTTCAGCCTGTTCGCACAAAGATTGGGCTTTCGTCATGGATCACCACGACCGCCTTTCTGTTCCGGTAGCACCCGCTCCGCATCGCGCGCGGTCCCCGCGTTCGGCGCTTTACAACGACTATACGGTCGCCGGTATCATCATCGCGATCATTGCGGTCGTGTACTATCTCTCCACCCTGATCGAACAGGTGCCGGCCGGTCTTGCCCAGGGAATCCAGCCGGCCAGCTTTCCGCAGGGCGTTCTGGTATCGATCCTGGTGCTGCTTCTGCTCGCACTCTACGAGACGCGCGAGCAGGCGATGGAGGTGCCGGAGCCGGTGCCCGGTCTGGCCTATATGACCATGGCGGCGATGGTGATCTCCCTGGTGCTGGTGACCCAGGTGGATTTCTTCCTGGGGTTGATCGCTTTCGTGGTGGTCTGCGTGCCCTTATGGGGCATGCCGCGCCTGGGAATTGCGCTTCTTTACGCCCTTTGTCTGCACGCCGTGCTGTTTCTGCTGTTCTCAACCTTCCTGCGGGTGCGCTTTCCGGCAGGGCCGCTGACGAGCCTGTTTTCTTGAGTCCCACGCGGCGCTGAACCAACCCATACTGAGGCGATTGCCTAAGCCCTCGGTTCGGCATTCTCCTCCAGGAGCAAGACACACATGGATGCCTTTCTGTCCGGCGTTTCGATCGTCTTTGATCCCTACAATTTCATGCTGATCATAATGGGTCTCCTGATCGGCACAGTGATCGGAATCCTGCCCGGCATCGGCGCCACCATGACGACGGCTCTGCTGCTGCCCTTCACCATGGTGATGCAGCCGTTGCCGGCGCTGTCACTGCTCCTGTCGATCTATTGTTCCAACGCTTTCGCAGGCGCAATTTCGGCAATCCTGGTGAATGTACCAGGCTCGTCATCTGCCATGATCACCTGCATCGAGGGGTATCCGTTGGCAAAACGCGGGGAGGCTGGGCGGGCGCTTGGTGTGGCAACGGTCGCCGGCACCTTAGCCGGCATTTTCAGCGTCTTCGCCTTTCTCTTGGCGGCACCGCTTCTGGCGGGTGTGGCCTATCAGTTCGGTCCTCCGGAATATTTCGCGCTGATGCTGTTTGCGCTTTCGATGGTAGCTTCCATCAGCAACGAAGGATCGGCCAAAAATCTCATTTCGGCTGCCTTCGGCGTGCTGCTCGGCACGGTCGGCATCGACTTCGTCACCGGCGCGGATCGCTTCACCTTCGGCTACATGGGCCTGAGCGAGGGATTCAAGGTGGTGCCGATCCTGATCGGCCTTTTTGCCATCACCGAGCTCCTGCTGCAGACGCACACGCTGCACATCGTGGTCGAGCGCGTTGCCATGAAGGCGATGAAGTTGCCGAGCCGTGACGACTATAAGAAGATCTGGAAGGCGATCCTCAGCGGTTCGGGGATCGGCACCTTTATCGGCATTCTGCCCGCCGAGGGCGGCACGGTGGCTTCCATCGTCGCCTACAACGAGCAAAAGCGCTGGTCGCGCAACAAGCACGAGTACGGCAATGGGTCGATCGAAGGGCTGGCAGCGGCCGAAGCGGCGAACAATTCCGCAACCGGCGGCGCCATGGTACCAACCCTTGCCCTGGGGATTCCCGGAAGCGCCGTTACCGCCGTGATCCTCGTTGGTCTGACCGCCCAGGGCGTGCGTCCCGGCCCCTATCTTTTCGAAGAACAGCCCGAGTTCATCTACGCTATATTCGCCATCATGCTGCTGGCCAACGTGCTGTGGCTGTTCATGGGTCTTCTGGGCGCGAAGGTATTCGCGCTGCTGACGCTGCTGCCGAATGCGCTTCTCTGGCCGTCTGTCTTCGTTCTGGCTGTGGTCGGCTCTTATTCTCTGGATCAGAGCATGATCGATGTCTGGGTCATGCTGGGCTTCGGTATCCTCGGCTACTTCATGAAACGGTTCGGATTTTCCGTGGTACCACTCGCCATGGGGTTGATCCTCGGCGGTATGCTGGAAACCTCGCTCAAGCAGTCGATGATCATCTTCCAACAGGATTGGTCGCTATTCTTCGTCCGTCCGATTGTGCTGTTCTTCTTCGCCTGCACGCTCGTTGGCGTCTTCTCAGCCCAGATCTTCGGCTTCATTAATCGGCGGCGCGACCGCAAACTGGGCCTGAACGGAGGCGGGGGCGCGCCCGCCGCACCTGTAATGCGGGATCCCGCAAATTGACTGCACACGATCATATGGGTTTGAGGAAAAAGAGCATGCAACTGGATACCGACAAGGTCCTGGCCGAAAAACGAGACGGGATCGGCTGGCTGACCTTCAACAACCCCGAACGGCGCAACGCCATGAGCCTTGAGATGTGGCGGGCCGTCGGAGTGGTGCTGGAAGATTTCGAGAAGGATCCCGACGTTCGCGTCGTGGTCATGACGGGCGCAGGCGGCAAGTCCTTCGTTTCCGGCGCTGATATCTCGCAGTTCGAGGACCAACGGAAGAATGCGGAGCAGGCGGAGGCCTACGCCAAGATCTCCGACGGCGCCAAGAAGAAGATGGCGACGCTGGAGAAGCCGCTCATCGCCATGATCCATGGCTTCTGCATCGGCGGGGGGCTTGGCATCGCAACATCAGCGGACATCCGCATTGCCACGGAGGATTCCCGCTTTGGCATACCGGCAGCAAAGCTGGGTCTCGCCTATGCCTTCGACAGCCTAAGGAAGCTGGTCGACCTCGTGGGCCCCGCTTTTGCCAAGGAGATCATGTTCACAGGGCGGCGGCTGAATGCCGAGGAGGCTTTGCGCATCGGCCTAATCAATCGGGTCGTCCCGGTCGACCAGTTGGAAACGACGGTCAAGGAGATGGCGGCGGAGATCGCAGGCAACGCGCCGCTCACGGTGCGCTCGGCCAAGATCACCATCGACGAGGCGTTGAAAGATGTTTCGGCGCGCGACATGGCGCTGGTCGAGGAGAGCTTCAAGCGCTGTTTCGACAGTCAGGACTACGCCGAGGGCCGGCGCGCTTTCATGGAAAAGCGTACCCCAGCGTTCACCGGCGCCTGAGTGGGTCGAGGTCCGATCATGGATGCAGCAGTCGATGCAGTGGTAATCGGAGCGGGAGTGGTGGGCCTCGCCATTGCCCGCAGCCTCGCCCAGGCCGGACTTGAGGTCGTTGTCCTCGAGGCGGAAGAGGCGATCGGCATGGGCACGAGCTCGCGCAACAGCGAGGTCATCCATGCCGGCATCTATTATCCCAAGGACAGTCTCAAGGCCCGCCTCTGCGTGGCCGGCAAAGCCATGCTCTATGACTATTGTCAGGACCGAGGCGTGCCGCACAAACGGCTCGGAAAGCTCATCGTGGCGACCGAGGAAGGTCAGCTTCCGGTCCTCGACGGCATAAAGGACAAGGCGGCGGCCAACGGGGTCACGGACCTGCGCGTGATCTCGGAGAAGGAGGCCATCGCGCTGGAGCCGGCCCTGCAGTGCGCCGGAGCCCTGGTGTCACCGTCCACCGGCATCATCGACAGCCATGCCCTGATGCTCGCCTACCTCGGCGATGCCGAGAACAATGGCGCCGTCTGCGCCTTGAACAGTCCCGTCGGCGATATCACCGTCACAACGGGAGGCTTTGAGATCCGCCTTGAAGGCCAGGACTATGCCTTCTCATGCCGCTATCTTGTGAATGCGGCTGGGCTCGGCGCCCAGGAGATCGCGAAACGCTTAGAGGGCTTGCGGGCAGAAACCATCCCGCAGCTCCACATGGCCAAGGGAAACTATTACGCGCTGCGTGGCCGCTCGCCGTTCGGCCATCTGATCTATCCCGTACCCGAACCGGGTGGTCTGGGCGTGCACCTGACCTTGGACATGGCAGGCCAGGCCCGTTTCGGTCCTGATGTTGAATGGGTGGACCGGATCGATTATCGGGTCGACCCCACTCGCAGCGCCGCCTTCTACGCCGCCATCCGCCGCTATTGGCCCGCGCTTCGTGATGAATGCCTTGAACCGGCCTATGCCGGCATCCGCCCCAAGGTGGTGCCGCGCGGCCAATCGGACGCCGACTTCGTCATTCAGAGCGAAGCGGAGCACGGCGTCCCCAACCTCATCTGCCTTTACGGAATGGAGTCGCCAGGGCTGACGGCCTCGCTGGCGATCGCGGACTGGTGCCGCGAAAAGCTCCTACGTGCCGGAGTGGCTTCTGCAGCCTGAGAAAGAGAGCACATCCAATGGAACAGTCTGTCGAACAAATGACCAATGTGACGGCCACACCCGTGTCGGATCAACCGTTGCCTCTGGCGCGTTTCAAGGTGCTCGAACTCACCCTGGCGCGAGCCGGCCCAACGGCGGCAAGACATCTGGCGGACTGGGGCGCCGACGTGCTGCGGGTGGAGCCTCCCATGGCGCTGTCCAATGCCGAGGATTATACCGGTCGGCGCTTCGGCCCCGACCGGCTCAATCTCCACCGAAACAAAAAATCGATGACGCTGAACCTGAAGGAGCCGGAGGGCAGGGCGATCTTCATGAAGCTCGTCGAGCAGTCGGACGTCATCATCGAGAACATGCGCGCCAATGTGAAACATCGGCTGGGCATCGACTATGAGAGCGTCTCCAAGGTCAATCCGCGTATCGTCTACGGCAGCATTTCCGGCTTCGGCCAGACGGGCCCTTACAAGGATCGCGCCGGCGTCGACCAGATCGTGCAGGGCATGGCGGGCCTGATGTCCGTGACCGGTCATCCCGGGCAGGGACCCGTGCGGGCCGGCATTCCGGTGATCGATCTTACCGCGGGCGGGTTCCTGGCCCAAGGCATCATGGTGGCGCTGCTGGAGCGGGAAGTGACCGGCAAGGGACGCTGGGTGCACACCTCTCTTCTGGAATCGATGATCGCCATGCTGGACTTCCAGGCCGCGCGTTACCTGATGGCCGGCGAAGTCGCCGGCCAGGCGGGCAACAACCATCCCACCAGCATCCCGACCGGCCTGTTCCCTGCATCCGACGGGCAGATCCTCCTGGGAGCTGCAGGGGACAGGCTCTGGATCCGGTTCTGCCAAGCGGCCGGTTGCGAGGAGTTCCTGACAGACGAGCGCTACAGCACCAGCGGGGCACGGCTGAAGAATCGCGATGAACTCAACGAGAAGATCGGACAGATCACCAAGCAGAAATCCATGCAGTATTGGTTCGATGTTCTCAGCGAGGCAGGCGTTCCCTGCGGTCCGATCAACACCATCGACAAGGTGTTCGAGGACAAGCAGGTGCAGCATGTGGGCATGACCATGGCGGTGCATCACGACACGCTTGGCGATCTGAACATGGTGGCCCAGCCTTACAACATCGAAGGACACGATAAATACATCCGCTGCGCGCCGCCCAGCCTCGGCGAGCAGACGGATGACGTCCTCAAGAGCTTGGGCTACACGCCTGAGCAGATCACCGATCTCCACGAGCGAACCATCGTCTGATCGTCAGGTCGCAGGTGGCGGGGGCGGGGTGCTGCCTCTGCAGACAGGGGAAGCAAAGCAAAGATGGCGGGTATTTCCGTATCAACGCCTGGGGGCACTCAGACTTTCGAGACAACCACCGCCACCTATGGCGGAAAGGTGGGAGGCGGCCCCAGACGGCTGCGTGGGGTGCTCGCGCTGGAAGATTTCGAAGCGCTCGCCAGAAAACATCTGCCACGGCCGATCCTCGACTATGTCGCGGGCGCGGCGGAGACCAATTTCTCCTTAAAGGACAATCGCGCAGCATTCGCGGACTATGGCTTCGTCACCCGTGTGTTGAGTGATGTGTCGAAGCGCTCCCAGGCCACCGAGCTCTTTGGCAAGACCTACGCCACCAGTTTCGGCATCGCACCCATGGGGCTCAGCGCTCTGGTGGCTTATCAAGGCGACATAGCGCTCGCCCGCGCCTCGGCGCAGCGCAACATCCCAATGATCGTCAGCGGTTCAGCGCTGACGCGGCTGGAAGATGTGCGCGAGGTGGCTCCAGACGCCTGGTTTCAGGCCTATCTGCCGGGTGATCCTGTAAAGATCGCGGCCCTGGTGCAACGCGTCGCGAACGCCGGTTATGAGACGCTCGTGCTCACGGTCGACACCGCAACGCGGGCCAACCGGGAAAACAACATTCGCGCGGGCTTCGCCACGCCGCTGCGCCCCAGCCTGCGTCTGGCGTGGGACGGCGTCATCCGCCCGCGCTGGACGATCGGCACCTTCCTGCGCACGCTGGTGAAACACGGCGTACCGCATTTCGAGAATTCCTTCTCAACGCGGGGAGCACCTATCATCTCGCGCAATGTGGAGCGTGATTTCAGCATGCGCGACCATCTCAACTGGTCGCATTTGCGCGAGATCCGGCGGCAGTGGAAAGGCAATCTGGTGGTCAAGGGCATCATGGGCACCGAAGACGCCAAGGTCGCACGCGCCGAGGGTGCCCAGGGCATTATCGTATCGAACCACGGCGGCCGGCAACTCGACGGAACCGTGTCACCGCTGCGTGTCCTGGAGCGGGTGGCCTCGGTCGCCGGCGACATGACGGTCATGATGGACGGCGGCATCCGGCGCGGCACTGATGTTCTGAAGGCGAGGGCACTCGGCGCCCGCTTCGTCTTCGTGGGAAGGCCCTTCCTATGCGCGGCCGCCATTGCCGGCGAGGTGGGCGTGCGGCATGCCATCGACACACTGTCCAACGAGATCACGCGGAACATGGCGCTGATCGGCATCAACAGTCTGGACGAGATGTCCCGTGACTTCCTGGTGCCGGTCCGGCAGCAGCAGGTGTAACGGCGAGAAAGCCGCCACCCGGCCGGTCACTGCGAGATCGGCTCCATTACGATGGCGGGGCGGCCGCTGATGATGGTGTTGTCCAGCATATCGAGGCGATCCTGCCCCCAGAAGGGTTCGTCGCGATAGAAGTAATAGGGCGCGCCAAAGAGCTGGCGGTCGATGGCTTCCCGGGTCAGGGCTTGTTCCTGCTCATGCAAGGCAGCTTCATCCGACCGCTCCAGCAGGGCCCGGCCATTCAGACCGTTCTGATCGGCAAGACGCACGAGGGTGTCCGGATCCGCGATGTTCAATTCATCCGCCCAGACCGCCTTCAGGCCGGCGTGGACGAAGGTGCTGACGTCTGCGCCATCGGCTATTGCGGCCAGGAGCATCCGATGTCCGAGCGAGGGATCGGCAGGATAGAACTTGGGATGGAGGAGCAGCGGGATGCCGCGAATATCGCGCCACCTCTGCATCTCGACCAACCGGTAAGCCTGGCGCTGCGGCGGCCGTTCCTTGACTGGTTTGCCGCCCCCGGCGGCGAAGACCTGCAGAAGGTTGATGGGCTTGAATATGACCTCTGCATCGTGACGCCGCACGAGATCCTGGAACACGCGGCTGCCTATGTAGGACCAGAGGGAGATGAAGCTGAAGTAGTATTCGATCCTGGGGCGGGTCTCGGTCATTGATCAGGTTCCCATATAGGCGGCGAGAATGGACGAATCGGCCGCGATGACGTCGGAGGGCCCGTTACGCACGGTGCGGCCCTGATCCATGATGTAGACATGGTCAGCCAGCTCCAGGGCGATGCCGACATCCTGTTCGACCACAAGCAAGCTTGCGCCGTCGGCCCGCACGCGGTGGAGCGTTTCCACGAGCTGGTCGACGACCGCCGGCGCCAGACCCAGCGAAAGCTCGTCGATCAGCAGCAGTCTGGGGGCCGCCATCAATCCGCGCGCGATGGCACACATCTGTTGCTCGCCGCCGGACATGGTGGTCGCATCCTGGCGGCGGCGCTCGGCCAGGCGTGGGAAGAGATCGTACATCCGCTCCAGATCGGCTCTGATGGCGGCCTTGCCATCCTGGCGCCGATAGGCGCCAAGCAGCAGATTGTCGTGCACGGAGAGCCCCGTGAAGAGCCGCCGGCCCTCCGGCACATGAGCGATGCCATTGTCCACGAAGTCACGCGGCGACGCGCCGGCAAGATCGCGGCCGCCGATGACGATGCTGCCGCGAAGCGGACGCAGAAGCCCGGAGAGCGCGCGCAACAGCGTGCTTTTTCCCGCGCCGTTCGAGCCGATCAGAGCCGTTGTCGTGCCATGCCGGACGACAAGATCCGCCGACCACACAACCTGAACGTCGCCATAGGCGACTTCCAGGCCCTGGACGTCCAGCAGGATCCCGCTCATATGCCGGCTCCTGCCATCCGCTCGGCAAAGCGGCGGCCGAGATAGGCTTCGACGACCGTTTCATCGCTCAGGACCTGAGCAACCGGACCATCGGCGATCAACCGGCCGTGGTGCAGAACGATGACGCGTTGCGCGGTCCGGGTCACCACCTTCATCAAATGCTCGATGAGGAAGATGGTGATGCCTCTGTTGGCGATCGAGGCAATGAGTTCGAGCGCGTTATCGATCTCGGCGGGATTGAGGCCGGCGTTCACCTCATCAAGCATCAGGAGCTTCGGACGCAAGGCCAGACTCTTTGCGAGCTCCAACCGCTTGCGGCCGGCGAGCGTGAGGGCGGAGGCGGGCTTTCCCGCCTGATCCGCGAGGCCGCAGAACTCAAGGTGATGCGCGGCCGCGTCCCGCGCTTCTGCGATGGAGGCCGCACCACCTGCGAAAAGTGCGGCGGCAGTCACATTTTCAAGCACTGTCATCGCGGGAAATGGCTGAACCACCTGAAATGTCCGCGCGATGCCGAGCCGGGCGATGCGGTCCGGCCTTTCGCGCTTGATGGATCGACCGGAGAAGGTGATGTCGCCTTCGTCGGCCTTGTGGACGCCGGTGATGACATTGACGAGCGTTGTCTTGCCGGCGCCGTTCGGCCCGATGAGGCCCACGATCTCGCCGGGTGCCAGGGCCAGGTTGATGTTATCCAGCGCAACGAGGCCGCGGAAGCGCTTCGTCACGCCCGTGATCTCCAGCAGAGGCCTCATGACGGCTGTCTCCTGCGGGTCAGGAGGTGGAAAAGGCCGCGGCCGCGAATCTCACTAAGGCCACCCGGCAGGAACAGAACGAGCAGCACGACCATCAGGCCGAGAATGCCGGCGTGAAACTCCAGAAGATTCCGCCAGAGCAGTTCCTCCAGCGCAAGATAGGTGAATGCCCCAAGCAGCGGCCCGAAGATGGTGCCGACACCGCCCAGCAATGCCATGAGGATGGGCTTGATCGAGAGCGCCCCATCATAAACGTCCGTTGGGTCGATGTAGGTGACCCATGACGCATAGACCCCGCCGACGAACCCGACGAAAAGGCTGGACAGCATGAAGCCGAATGTTTTCGCCTTTCGGGTGTCGACGCCGATGATCTGCGCGGCGTCCTCGTTCTGGGCGATGCAGCGCAGTGCCATGCCAAGTCTTGACCGGTCCAGCCAGATCGTGGCGGCCAAAGCGATGGCCGCGAGACTGAGCATGGCGACCAGGTAGAATTGGGCCTGACCGATGACGCTGCCATCGATCAGCGGCAGGTTGATCCCCATGCCTCCGCCGGTCACATCTGTCCATGAGTTCGTCAGCTCGCGCAGGACTTCCGCGACGACGAGGCTGGCGATGGCGAAGTAGCGGCCGCGCAGGTGAAGAATGGCCGTGCCCAGGAGACCGGCAAAGAGGGCCGCAACAGCGCCGGACAGCGCCACCGCAACGGGAAGCGGAAGCCCGGCATTCTGGCCGACAGCGGTGATATAGGCACCCAGCCCGAAGAAGGCGGCGGTGGCAAAGGAGGGATAACCGGCAAAGCCGCCGATGATGTTCCACGACAGGGCGAGCGTTGCGTACATTCCGAAGATCGTCGCAAGGCGGATCACATAGGCGTCAGCCTGAGCCAGTCCGAAAATGGCCAGAACCGTCGCAGCGGCGATAAGGACGAGGCGCAGCGTCATGCGAAGCCCCGTTTGCCGAGAAGGCCGGATGGACGGACGGCCAGGAGCAGGATGAGCAGCAGGAAAGCGAGCGTCATGGCATGTTCGGGGCCGAGGAACAGCGCACCAAAGCTCTCGATGATGCCAAGTGCGAAACCGCCGAGCACGGCTCCTGGAATGCTGCCGAGCCCGCCGAGCACGCAGATGACGAAAGCCTTGCCGAGATAACCCGCGGACGCGACCGGCGAGATTGGGA
Source organism: Agaricicola taiwanensis (assembly GCF_014635245.1). Classification (GTDB taxonomy): domain Bacteria; phylum Pseudomonadota; class Alphaproteobacteria; order Rhizobiales; family Methylopilaceae; genus Agaricicola; species Agaricicola taiwanensis. Next base: position 635,121 of record NZ_BMCP01000002.1, read on the forward strand.
AGATCACGCTGAGGAGCGCGCCTGCGCAGCCTGCCATGAAAGCACCCAGACCAAAGGCGATCGCATAGGTGCGGCGTACGTCGATGCCCAGGAGAGCCGCTGCATCACGGTCCATCCGCACGGCGATGATGGCGCGGCCGAGCTGCGTTGTGCGCAGTAGGAGCGCGAGAAGGCCGATGAGGATCAAACCGATGACGGTGGCATAGATCCGGTCGGCGGGCACCACGATCGCACCGAGATCAAACACACCCAGCGGTGGGTCAAGCAGCACCTTGCGATAATCCGCGCTGAACAGGGCCAGCATGGAATTGTCGAGGAAGAGATTGAGGCCAAAGGTCAGCAGCAGGGTGATGAGGAAGGGTCGTGCCATGACGTGATTGATCACCAGGCCCTGCACACCCGCGCCCAGAACGAACAGGACCGCTCCTGCGACAGGCGCGAAAAGCAACGGATTGATGCCCCACTGCTGATGGGCGAAGAAGGCGAGGTACCCGCCGAGCACGATCAGTGAGCCGTGGAGGATGTTGATCACGCTCAGCACGCCCCACACCAGCGAAAAGCCCACGGCGATGCAGGCGTAGAGACCGCCCACCGCCAGACCGTTGACGAAAACCTGCAACCACAGCATCGGGGATCTTCCTCAGCACGCCGCACCGTTTCCAGTGCGGCGCCTCGTTTGTCTGTCAGTTTTGCGGGGCGGTGCGGAATTCGCTGGTTGCGATTTCCTGGGGTACCACGACCTCCACCTTGCCGTTCTGTATTTGCAGCACGGGCGGAACATACGAGTTCGCAATACCCGAAGGGGCGAATGAGATCGGGCCGAAGAAGGTCTTGAAGCCACCCTTCTGAAGCTCGGTGCGGACCTTGTCATGATCGGTCGAGCCGGCCCGTTCGATGGCAAGCTGCAGAACCACGCCGACCGCAGCGCCGGAGGCCTGGGTGAAATCGGGCTCCGAGCCATACTTCTGCTTGAACAGTTCGACGAACTTGGCGGAGGAGCCGAAAACATCGTCGCTCTGATATTTCACGACGGGGTGAAACCAGCTGGCCGTGGTCACATTCTCGGCGAGGGGGCCGACGGCATCGATCCATTCCTGATAGGCCGGGCCATTGATCAGGGTGAAGACGCTGCCACTGATCCTGAGGTCCGCCGCCTGTTTGCGCACGGTGATGAGATCATTGATGTAGCCGGTGACAATGATCCAGTCAGGGTTGGTCGCCCGAAGCTGCGTCAGTGCCGAGGCATGATCGAGCGTGCCGATGGCATACTTTTCGAAGAAAACAACCTCGAGGCCGCGCTTCTTGGCGCTCTTCTCGAACTCGTTCGCCAGGGAAAGCGGATAGAGATCGTTGCGTGCGAGGATGGCAACCCGCTTGGCATCCGGCAGCTTGGTCTTGACCAGCTCGGCGATGGGTTCGCTGAAGGTGCTGTTGTCGGTATAGACCCCGAAGAGGTTCTTGTAGCCTTGATCAAAGACTTCGACCGACGAGGCGGAAGAGGCGATCATAGGCACGCCGTATTTCTCCGCCACCGCGCTGGTGGCCTTGGTTGCGCCGGAGCCGAAGGGCGAGAAGAGGAAGTTCACCTTGTCGTCGGTGATGAGCTTTTCCGCCAGCTGAATGGCACGAGGCGTCGCCGACTGATAATCATAGTAGCGCAGCTCCACCTTCAGCTGCTGATCGCCGACCTTGATGCCGCCGGCGGCATTGACCTGGTCCTGCCAGAGCTCATAGCCCTGCTTGAGCTTGGTTCCTTCGGGCGACAATGCACCCGTGACGGGCAGGGGCGCTCCGATGAGGAGCTTATCCTGTGCGAAAGAGGATGTGCTGCCCGCAGCGGCCAAAACGAGACCTGCGAGCAGCGGGCGAATGCCGAGCTTCATGATATGCATCCCTGAAGGTAATCTGAGTGATGTGACAGAGGTGCACGTTGGCAGCCTGCCGTTCGGGCGAGCGGCTGCCGAACCACTTCAGCCAAGGGCGTCTTGGATGTGCACGCGACCATTTAACTTCATTTTCATGTACTATGTAGAATTCACCTATTGATATCAGGAATAATAACGTTGTCTACATGAAACATGCGTGTTTGATCGCGGCCATCACTGACCGTAAAATCACTCACCGATGTTCCGATGTCAGCCGAGCCAGCGGGGCAAATTCACGAGCTGCTGCAGAAGGCCGGCCGGATAATAGAGATTAAGCACATGGGCCATGACGGCGAGGATGGCGACGAGACCTCCCGCCAGAAGTGCGTTCCGCCACAGCGGCCGGCCTACCAGCACGGTGGTGAAGGCGAAAATGAAGCCGGCGATTGCCAGTGAAAAGCCCACCAGAGCCACGCCTGCGAGCAACCCTCCGAACCACATCAGGAAATAGAGGTTGCTGTGGCGGGTCACGACATCCGACTGCTCATGATCGGTCATGACGGTCCGCTCTTTCGTGCTGAAGATCTGGAAGCCGAGGATCGGCACCAGCAGCGCAAGGCTGGCAAAGCCGGCGATCAGCGGAAAGATGCCACCGAGCTCGCTGAGCTGAAACGAGCGATAGAGGAACATGACGACGACGCCGACTAGGATGAGCGTGAAGAGGATCTGTGGGCTCCGCACCATCAGGGATGGAGCCGGTGGTGCGGTGTTGATGTCGTAGCGAACGGCAATGACCTCATCGGCCCCCGTCGAGGCTTCCTGCGTCCCCGCGCCCATGTTCCTGCGGCCCCAGAAGACGGCGGCGACGGAGAGGAGGGCGAGGGCTGCGATCACGATCACGCCTGGGCGCTGCAAAAAGCTCCAGCCATAGACCTGCATCGCGCGGTAGACGGAGGATTCCAGTCCGTTGGACAGAACAAAGCCGATGAGAAGCGCAGGGCGGGGCCAGCCGAAGCGCTTCATGTAGACGCCTATGATTCCGATCACGGTCAAGGCGATCAGATCATTCCAGCTTCGGGTTGCCTGGAAGGCACCGAAGAACAGGATCGCCACCATGAGAGGAGCGATCAAGGCGTAGGGCACCGTGGTCACGCGTGCCATGGGATTGGCGAGGAGAAAGCAGGCCCCGGCGCCGAGGATGTTGGCGATCGCGAGCGACCAGATAATGGTGAAGGTGATGTCGAGGTTGGAGGAGACCATTGCCGGACCGGGCTGGATACCGATCAAGACAAAGCCGCCGAGGAGGATGGCCATGCTGCCGGAGCCCGGGATGCCGAAGAGCAGCGTCGGCACGAGCGAGCCGCCGGTGACCGCATTATTGGCGGCCTCCACGCCGATCACGCCGCGGACATCGCCTTTGCCGAACTGCGATTTGTCACGGCTGGTCTGGACGACGTGACCGTAGGTGATCCACTCCGCAGCCGAAGAGCCGAGGCCGGGCAGCATGCCGATCAGCGCCCCCAGGGCAGACGTCCGCAACACCAGCCAGCGATGCCGGATGGTGTCTCGCAATCCGTGCATCCAGCCTTTGCCGAGCTGGCCTGTCTCTGAAATCGTGATGTGATGGCGCAGGAGATCGATGACTTCAGGCAGCGCGAACAGCCCAAGGCCGAGGATGACCAGAGGGATGCCGTCGCCGAGATAGATGGTGCCAAAGGTCATCCGGAACTCGCCGGTGGCCGGCGCTCCGCCGATCGTGCCGGCGAGCAGGCCCATGGCGCAGGCGGCGATGCCCTTGAGCGCGCTTTTGCCGGTGAGTGTGCCAACGACCGTCAGCGCGAAGATGGTGATCATCATCAGTTCGCCAAAGCCGACCGAGAGGATGATGGATTTCGCGCCGAAGACTGCGAAGGTAAGCACGAAAGCTCCGAAGACGCCGCCGATCATGGAGGCCGTGAAGGCGGCCGAGAGCGCGCGCGCGGCTTCGCCGCGCCGTGCCATGGGAAAGCCGTCGAGCACAGTCGTCTGGCCACCGGCGGAACCGGGGATCGCCATGAGGATGGCCGGAAGCGTGTCGGATGTGTTCAGCGGTGCCAGCATGCCGATCATCATGGCCAGCGCCATGCTCGCTTCCATGTCGAAGGTGAAGGGCAGCAACAGCGAGAGCCCAGCGATACCGCCGAGCCCGGGAAGGATGCCGACGATCAGGCCGATGACAACCCCGAGGAGCAGCATTCCAAGGTGGTGGAACGTGAAGAGATTGACGAGCGCGGGAAGGACGGCATCGAGGATGGTGGCCATGTGACAGCGATCCGGACAATAGGGAACAGGCGCGCCGTCCGGTGGAGACGGCGCGCAGAAGACAGCTGAGTTGTTCAGAGGTCGATCTTGAAGCGCTGCTTCAGCCAGTCCGTCACCCATTTGCGGGCTTCAGGAGTGATCGAGGTGGCGGTGACAAGGCTCTTGCGGGCCGCTTCGCCGGTCAGTTGCGGGTAGGTGCCGATGAACTCGCCGGACTCCGCCTTGAAGTCTTTGTCCTCGACCAGATCGGCCGCAGCGGCATTGTAGGCCGCGACCACGTCCTCGGGTGTTCCCGCAGGAAGCACCAGGGCCTTGGAGCTCATCACCGAGAGATGGAACAGTGCGAGCCAGGCATCGTATTCCGTGCCGGAGGGTTTCTTGCCATGAATGATCTCATAGGCCTCCACCCAGCTGGGAAGGTCCGGGAAGTTGGGATCGCGGACGATCTCGCCATTGGCGTCGGCATAGCCCATGGTGAACAGCGGCACGGCGGTGCCGGCGTCAATAAGCGGCTGCGCCATCTGCTTATAGGCGGAGGTCACATCGGCGTTGAGGGTCAACTCGCCGCGCTGAAAACCGAGGTGCTGATCGCCACCGTCGGTGCCGAGCACCGGTTTGACGTTGACGCCGAGGAGCTCCAGCGACAGCAGCGTCGGCATATCGCTGCCGGTCGGGTTCTGCAGGCCCATGAGCAGTTCGCCCTTGTAATCCTTCAGACCCTCAACGTTTTTGATGCCGGTCTGGGAATGGACATAGATCACCTTTCCCATGGGAGAACCGATGAAGGCGATCCAGCCTTCGGGTTTGAACTGGATGTTGGGATCGGTGCTGCGCAGCGTTGAGGTGAGGGTTGTGCTGGTGGAGGCGACGGCGAAGTGCGTGCCGTCTTTCGCGGCGTTGGCCTCGAACCAGTTGGCACCGTTGACGGAGCCGCCGCCCGGGATGTTGCGAATGACGATGGTGGGCTCGCCCGGCAGTTTCGGCGCCAGCACGCGGGCCATATAGCGGGTGTAGGTATCTGCTCCGCCGCCTTCGCCGAAAGGTACGACGGCTTCGATGCGTTTCCCGCTGAAGTCGGCGCTCTGAGCACTTGCTGCGCCCGCTGATGCTGCCAGTCCCAGACCCCCAACGAGCAGGCCAGTCAATGGCATTATCTTGGATTTCTGAATAACTGTGCAGAATTTCTGATAGATCTTCATTTTTCCCTCCCGTATGTATGATTATTACCTTGAGGCTAGGGCTCTGCTTGTTGTTTTACAAGCTGAATGCAAGCCGTTATTGCAGATAACTGATGACGAACACGCGCTGACATGCTTGTATGTGGCGGGCAGCTCTCAGCTGCCTCCGATCTGTTGCTGGTATTTCGATATTTGTGAGAAGTATGTCCCAGGCGTCTGGGTCCCTTGGACCCTGGGCTCCTGAAAGCAGGCCTTGCCCACTGTTCGTCCAGATCGATGGAGGGGAGTCCATGCGTGTCAGAACAATCGCATCGCTCAACGGCACCGCGGCTCGTTTTGCAAATGGGCTGGTTACACTTCCGAACGGCCACGAATTTCCCCCGCCTCAACTTCTGCAGAACGATACTGTTGGCACAGTCGCCAAATTCCTGAAGCTTGATGATGAAGCCTTGAAGCAAGTGCTTGGAGGCTTCGGTTCTGCGGTCAGCCTAGCCTCCGGAATGGTGGGGGTGGGCGGGGCCGTTTTTGGCGCGATGGAATTATATGAAAAGTTTTTCGGGGGCGGCGGCGAAATCAAACAGGTCCTGAAGGCCCTCGATCAAATACAAGCTAAGCTGGATGGCCTCTATACTTATTTCGAACTCAGGGAGCTTGAGCAGCAGCGTAGGGCCAGAGATCGCTGGAATGGTGTATGTGCCCGGGCAGAGTCGACTCTCAACACAGTAAGGCGGTCTCGTTCTTCCGCCGATCTCGAGGCCCTGACACAAGAGCTGAAGAATCTCCACGACATCTTGCTGGAGATGTTGAGCGTCGATAAGATCCCCTACAACCGGAACACCTATACGTCGGTTGATGCTGCCGCAGGGCAATGGGTCGATGCTGCTCGCCCTCCATGGCTGCGCCGCGCCGATAAGGGCGAAATCAAACTTGTTACCAATCTGGCCGATCGCATCTGGGATGCTGGCTGGTTCCTGGCGGTTCTTGGTCGAGCACTCATTCTTTTCCCGATCGTGATGAGGATGGTCGAACCGGGCGCGCGTTCCACCGAGTGGGAGCGTGGCCTCGTGGTCAACCTCCGGCAGCACCTCGCCACCTTCCTCGCAAACTGGGAAAACAGCATCATTGTGAGTGACCCAGCCGCCTGGATAAATCCCGGCGGCCGCATGTCGAGCCCCTTTGAGCGGGCACCCGTCTTCATCGCGGTTGGTGCAGTCGATCCGACCAGCGGCATTTCGATGCTCGATTTGGGCTGGGGATTGGGCCAGATGAAGATCGAAAGTGGTTTCGACTGGAGCATCTCCGCCAGCGGTGTGCCGGACTGGACTCGCGTGTTAAATCCCGATGAAGCTCTCCATGCAGCGATCGTCCGGCAGTCGGCGCTGCATTTTGAACTCAAGAAAGCCTGCGGAATCTATAAGCTGGCAGAACTGGAACGAACCCTCGGGGAGTATCTCTCGCATTTCGAAGGCTCGGATTTCGTGGTCCTCCCGGATGCCAAGTTCAAGCTGCTCTCGCCCATAGAGCGGGGGGACAGCGGTGTGCGGCCACAGATTACCGACGGTTTGGCGCGATATTTCAGGCCTAGGCGGGATTACGCCGGCACCCGCTTCTATCAGGAGACGGAAAAACGCATCGTTTTCGATATCGCCCGGCGGGCCGATCGATCCCAGATCCAGCTCGGCTACAGACTGAAGATCGGGGGGATGGTGATCGATCTGGTGGAGTTTACGGCGGCTCCGGCGATAGGTACTCCCGTTGAGATTTTCCCTGAACAGACGATCCAAAGGTCGCTTTCGGGCCCTCTGGAAGTCTTCGATTGCTTTCAGGCTGCGGCCATGTCGGCGGCGCAGGAGGATACGTTCGAGCAGGAGGGATCCGTCGCTGGCGTTCCGCGCGCTTTCGTAAACGGACGCCCGGGGGATGTTGCCCTTGATCTCCAGATCAAGCTTTCCTTCGATCCTTTTGGAGCAAGCCCGAACGCAGCGGGCAGGGTGGAACTGGCCATAGCCAATCGTTCGCCGCGGGAGTTTCCGGGAGCAATCGCGCTGGATGTTCAGGTTCTCGAGAAGCGATACCGCTTCGATTCGCTCAGCGACCAGATTGGGCATGTCGAATGGGGCGTGGCGGATCAGCTGACGGTTCACATGGTTCCGAGCTTCGTCATTATCGACCGAGACTTTTTCGAGGATCTGGATGCAGCCTTCCACGCGATGCTTCGCGACATAAAGGGGCTGCAGGACCGTTTCACGTTGCAGGATCTGATCGATCAGGGCATCCCGATTGGCCCGGAACCGGAACCTGATCCACGTTGGCGTGCAATCTGGTTCGACCGAAGCGCGCAATGGGCGACAAACTTCATGCATGCGGCCGAGCGCGCTTTCCCGGTTGAGTTCGCCCAGGAATTGGCCCGGCGTCAGGTACCGACCCTCTAGCGGAACCTGCAGGGCATGAGGTTCAAGGAGGCGCTGATCGTGCTAGCCTGTCGTCATCGATTCCCGCATATCCGGTGCAATGGAAACTGCGCTTTACCAGCCCGTGAAGGGTTTTCTTGAACGTGCCGGATACAGCGTCAAGGGCGAGATCGGCGGCTGCGACCTTGTCGGGCTTTCCGACGGCGAGCCGACGCTGGTGGTGGTGTGCGAGCTCAAGATGAGCTTCAATCTTGAGCTTGTTCTGCAGGCGGTCGATCGTTGTGCTGTCGCCGACGAAGTCTGGATCGCGGCACGTGTTTCCAGAAAGGGCAGGGGCCGCGAGGCCGACCGCCGTTATCGCGACCTTTGCCGCAGGCTCGGCATCGGCATGCTTGGGGTTGCCGACAACGGCGAGGTCAGCATGATCGTCGCGTCCACATCGCCCATGCCGCGAACCAACGCCAGGCGGAGATCCCGCCTTGTGGAGGAACATCGCAAACGGCGCGGTGATCCGACAGCCGGCGGCGGGACCAAGGCGCCCATCATGACAGCCTACCGCCAGCAGGCGCTCGTCTGTGCGGCCGCGCTTGCGCAAGGGTGCTCGCGGCCGGCGGACTTGCGTCCACACGTCTCGAAAGCTGGACGCATCCTCCTCGACAATGTCTATGGCTGGTTCGAGCGCGTGGACCGGGGCAGCTATGTTCTGACCGACACCGGGCGAGCCGCCCTTGAACGTTGGCCGCAGGATCATCTCTCGATCGGTGCTTGAGCCGCTCGCGGCAAGGGCTCCGATTTAGAGATCGATGACATGAGCGGGCCAGGGGTTTCTCCCGTCCCGTAGCCAGTGCAGCGTGTCGGACCAGAAGCCGCTCGCGTGGCTGTCGTGGAACAGGTTGAAATGACCGATCGCCTGCCGGCCATAGTCAACGGGCTGCAGCAGAACCATTGTCCGCTGCGCGTTCGTGTAATAGCCGAGCGTGCGGCGGACAGCCGGCACGGTGCCAAGTTCATCGTCCGAAACCGAGACGGCCAGGATCGGCGCCTTCAAGGCCTTCATGCGCGCAAGCGCTTCCTGCCGCTCCGCATGCGGATGACTGCGCTCGAAGCGGGATCTGCGAAAACTCCATTCAAGAGCAACGCCAGCCGGCAGATCCTCCAGCCATCCCAGTCTTCGGCCGGGAAAATAGCCCAGACATGCGGTAGCGGCGGGCATTGCGACATGCCACTTCAGGAACAGGGCTAGTCGCCGGTGCGGCGCATAGTCCCTCCACCAGGCATATTGCGCCCCCACCGTAAGCATCCGATCGATCAACGGCGCACTCCCGGCCAGGCCCGGCAGGAAGCCGCCGACGCTATGTCCGACGACGGTTAGCGGAGCATGCGGCCGGTGCTCGCGCATGTATCGCAAGGCGGCATCGAAATCCTGTTCGCCCCAATCGCGCCAGCGATAACCGCAGCCCCTCAACCGCTCAGGACGCGACAGGCCGATGCCGCGATAATCATAGGTGAGCACGTCGAAGCCGTGATGCGCGAGGAACCGGGCATAGCGGTGGTAGTAGCTGGCGAGCACACCGGTCGCTGGATTGATGATCACGCTGCCGAGCGGATCCCGTATCTCTGCCGGCCAGAGATGACCGCGGATGGCGACACCATCGCGGCATGTGAAACCAACCGGGTGTCCTCGGAGCGTTGCGAGGGAAGGAGCGGCTTCGTTCATATCGTCAGGTTAAGCTGCGTCAGCCGCTGGCGTATATTCATACATTTGGCCAATCAGCCCGACCTTGCCCGACTTGCTGGCGCAGCGGGAGTTCGCCGTAACGCCCAGGCAATAAATAACGTCCAGTTCCACAGCCACGAAGAAATCAACAGCCTGCGCTCGTCGGCCAACTGCTTGACAGAACCGTTCTAAACAGGTCACACCTGTCAACACAGAAAACTGTCAACAGATGGTGGGAGAGCGAATGCTAGTGCAGGGCACGATTGTTGCGCATCCGTCGCTCAGCGATCAGGCATTCGCGGCCATCGCCGACGCCATCGCGCAGGGTGTGATCGCGCCGGGTACGCGCATCAAGGAAGCAACGATCGCCCGCGATCTCGGTATCAGCCGCGGTCCCTTGCGTGAGGCGTTGCGCCGGCTTGAGAGCCACCGATTGGTCGAGCGCCGGCCTGGTCTTGGCGCCTTCGTGACCTCGCTGTCGCTGGATGATCTGGATGACCTCTTTCAAATGCGCGAGGTTCTTGAAGGGGCGGCTTGCAGCTTAGCGGCAAGCCGCATCTCGGACGCGGGCATAGCCGAACTGCAGGGGCTGCTCGACCGGCATGGCAACGTTCTGGCCGCCGAAGGTCAGTACCGCCAGCTCACATCAGATGACGATTTCCACTTCTGCATCATTCGTGAGAGCGGCAGCCGGCGGCTGTTCCACACGCTGTGCTCCGAACTCTATCTCCAAATTCGCATGTACCGCTTCTGCTCGTCGTCCAAGCCAGGGCGGGCAGAGATGGCAATGCAGGAGCACCGCGACATCGTTGCGGCCATTGCCGCGCGCGACGCCAGGAAAGCCGAGGAAGCCATGAGGACCCACATCGCCAACGCCCGCAAGAACCTCATGTGGACCGCTCCCGAAGCTCCGCAACCGCTTAGCCTGCGCGGCTGACAATCGAACGACAAGACCACGGCTGGAGGCCGGAACATGCATCAGGATGAATTCAGGGTAATGCGCAGCTTCGATGCCGGTTTCGGCCGTGAGGGGCAGCTCTATTCCCTGCCGGCCGTGGCCAAAGTTGGCTACCCTAACCTGGCGCGCTTGCCCGTCTCGATCCGCATCCTGCTTGAATCCGCTCTGCGCAACCATGACGGCAGCACGGTGACCTCGGCGCATGTCGAGGCGCTCGCCGGTTGGGTTCCGAATGGCGTACGCGATGAAATTCCTTTCAGCGTCGCGCGAGTGGTGCTGCAGGACTTCACCGGAACGCCGCTCGTCTGCGACCTGGCGGCCATGCGGTCGGCGGCCGTGCGCTTAGGCAAATCGCCGGATCTCGTCGAGCCGCTTGTGCCGGTGCAACTGGTCATCGATCATTCGGTGCAGATCAACGAAAGCGGCACGCAGAACGCCATCCGCCGCAACATGGAACTCGAATATGAGCGCAACCGTGAGCGCTACGAGTTCTTCAAGTGGGGCACCCAGGCTTTCAATACCCTGACAGCGGTGCCACCAGGCTTCGGCATCATCCACCAGGTCAACCTCGAGGCTCTGGCCAAGGGCGTGTTCGAGCGCGACGGCGTCTATCTGCCGGACACGCTCGTCGGCACCGACAGTCACACCACCATGATCAACGGCATCGGCATCGTTGGCTGGGGCGTGGGCGGCATCGAGGCGGAATCCGCCATGCTGGGCCAGCCGGTCTATATGGTGGCGCCCGATGTTGTTGGTGTGCATCTGACAGGCGCATTGCGCGAGGGCGTCACCATCACCGATGCGGTGCTGCTCATCACCGAGAAGCTGCGACAGACCAAGGTCGTCGGTAAGTTCGTGGAGTTTTTCGGCGAAGGTGCCGCGAACCTCACGGCCATGGACCGCGCCACGATCGCCAACATGGCGCCGGAGTATGGCGCCACCATGGGCTTCTTCCCGGTGGACGATCAGACCGTGGCCTACTATCGCGCGACCGGACGGACGGAAGAAGAGATTGCGGCTCTGCAGGGCTACTATAAGGCTCAGGGTCTTTATGGCTGCCCCGCTGCCGGTGACATCGATTACTCCGCCGTGGTCGAGATCGACCTGTCCTCCATTCGCCCCAGTGTCGCCGGTCCGAAGCGCCCGCAGGACCGCATCGATCTGGCGGAGGTGTCCCGCCGCTTTGACGAGCTCTATTCCGCGCCCGTTGCATCGGGCGGCTATGGCAGGACCTCCGACATCGATCATCGCAGTGTTGTGAGCCCGGCGGTGACGACCGAGGGCAGCATGGCACTGGCGCTGGACGTGGCGGCGGACAGCCCGCCCGATCTTGGCCATGGCGACATCCTGATCGCGGCCATCACCTCCTGTACCAATACCTCCAATCCCGAGGTGCTGCTCACGGCGGGTCTCCTCGCCCGGAAGGCGGTCGAGCGCGGACTGTGGGTTTCACCGTGGATCAAGACCTCCTTCGCTCCAGGCTCGCGGGTCGTCACCGATTATTTGGGTGCGGCGGGCCTGCTGCCCGCACTGGAACAGCTGGGATTCGGCGTGGCGGCCTATGGCTGCGGTGTCTGTGCCGGCAACAGCGGACCGCTCGAGCCTGCCATCGACGCCACCATAGCGCGCGATGATCTCGTCTGCGCGGCCGTACTCTCGGGCAACCGCAACTTCGAGGCGCGCATCCATCCCGCGCTGAGGGCGAACTTCCTCATGAGCCCACCGCTGGTCATCGCCTATGCCATCGCAGGCTCGGTACGGGTCGATCTGTTCAAGGACGCACTGGGTACGGATCCAGACGGAGCACCTGTCACCCTGGCGGATATCTGGCCAACCCCTGCAGAGATCGATTCCATCAGGCACTTTGCCAACGACCCGGAAGCCTTCCGCAAAGTCTATGCCGACAAGGAGAAGGGCGGGGCGCTTTGGGATGCGGTGGAGAGCCCTGTTGGCGCGACCTATCCCTGGCCGCACTCCACCTACATAGCCGAGCCGCCGCTGTTCGAGGGCTTTACCGAAGAGGTGGTGCCGCCGGCGCCGGTGTCCGGTGCCCGCATTCTGGCGATCCTGGGCGATTCCATCACCACCGATCACATCAGTCCGGCCGGCATCATCAAAACGGACTCCCCCGCAGGCCGATGGCTGCAGGAGCGCCAGATCGCGCCGGCCGAATTCAACACCTACGGCACCCGGCGCGGCCAGCACGAGGTCATGGTGCGAGGCACCTTCGCGAACGTCCGGCTGCGCAACCTGATGCTGCCGGGATCGGAAGGCGGCGTCACCGCGATGCAGCCCAGCGGCGAGGTCATGTCGATCTTCGACGCCTCCGAGGCCTATCGCAAGACGGCCACGCCGCTCGTCATTCTCGCCGGCGAGGAATATGGCCAGGGCTCCAGCCGCGACTGGGCCGCGAAGGGCACCTTCCTGCTCGGCGTGCGCGCCGTGATCGCCCGCAGCTTCGAGCGCATCCATCGCTCCAACCTGATCGGCATGGGGGTGCTCCCTTGCCAGTTCATGCCCGGCGAAAGCGCCCAGAGTCTCGGCCTCGACGGCAGCGAGGTGATCTCAATCGATGGCATGACGGAAGAGATTGCGCCGCGCTCTATTCTGCGCATGACGGCCGTCAAACCCGACGGCTCGGTGATCTCTGCCGACGTTCAGGCGCGCGTCGATAGCGCCATCGAGACCGAATACTTCCGGCATGGAGGCGTGCCGAAATACGTGTTGCGGAAGCTGCTCTTTTCATAAACCGCAGCCGCCCAAGAGATCCCGGCCATTCGGGCCGAGCGATAACAACAATCGGAGGAATGAGAATGTCGCTTTCAACCTTTACCCGCCGCACGGCCATCGCGGCGTTCGCCTTGGCTGGCCTCGCGATCGCCATGCCGGCCCGGGCCGAACTTTCCGGCCTTGAGATCCTCGCCCCGTCCAATCCAGGCAGCGGCTGGGATCAGACCGCACGCGCGCTGCAGAGCGTGCTGGAAGCCAAGAAGCTTGCGGGCCGTGTCCAGGTGCTGAACGTCGGTGGCGGCGGCGGGACCGTCGGCCTCGCCCAGTTCGTCACCACCAAGGGCCGCCGCGATGACGCGCTGATGCTGTCGGGCCTCGCCATGGTCTCGGGCGTGCTCATCAACCAATCGGCTGTGACGCTGGATCAGGTTCGTCCGCTCGCCCGTCTCATTGGCGAATATGAAGTCATCGTGGTGCCGAAGGATTCGCCGATCAAGAGCCTCGAAGACCTCATGGCCAAGTTCAAAGCTGATCCGAAATCGGTGTCCTGGGGTGCAGGATCGGCCGGCAGCGCCGATCATCTCCTCGTGGGCATGATCGCGGAAGCGGCCGGCGTTGACCCCGCCGGCATCAACTACATCGGCCATTCCGGTGGCGGCGAAGCGCTGGCGGCGATTCTCGGTGGTCATGTCACCGTGGGTGTCAGCGGCTACCAGGAGTTCGCTTCGCAGATCAAATCGGGCGATCTGCGCGCGCTGGGCATTTCCGCAGCAGCCAAGGTCGAGGACATCGATGTCCCGACCTTCAAGGAGCAGGGGCTCGACATCGAATTCGTCAACTGGCGCGGCATCATGGCACCCGAGAAGATCAGCGACGCCGACTTCAAGGTTCTGGCTGACGTCATCGACCAGGCCGCCAAAAGCCCCGAATGGGCCGAAGCGCTGAAAACGCGTGGTTGGATCGGCATGTATCAGCCGGAGGCCGAGTTCGTTCCCTTCCTGAAGCAGAACCGGGCTGAGATCGAAAAGGTGCTGAAGAACATCGGCCTCGTGAAGTGATCGCGCGGGCCCGCCGCGCCGCGGTGGGCCCGCCATCTCCTTGCGGAACAGGATCCCGTCATGAAAAGTCTTCGCGCCTACCGCATCGGCGGCCAGGTCATCGCGCTCGCAACCGTTGCCGCAGGCATCGCCGTGGTGGCCGCCACCTCGCAGATAAACGTCTCGCCGGTCTATGCAGCCGCGGGGCCGCAGCTCTTTCCCTATCTCATCGGCGGGGCAACGATCCTGATCGGCCTGATCGCGATGGTGGAGGCTTTTCGTGGCACCTTGGCGCCTGACGGCGAACTGGAGCTCGATCTCCTGCCAGCCGGCATCATGGCGGGCGGGCTTCTGTTGCAGATCTTCACCATCGAGCCCCTGGGATGGGTGCCCTCGACGACGGCACTGTTCATGGCCGGTGCAATGGCCTTCGGGAAGCGCAACCTGCTGCTGGATTTCGTGGTGGGCCTGACGCTGAGCATCACCACGCTGCTCGTCTTCGACCGATGGCTCGGCCTCCGCCTCCCGTTCGGCAATCTCTTCTTCGGCTGATCGCCAGCTTTTGCCGTCTACCGCCTTAAGTATTCTGATCGGTACCTCTGATGGACACCTTCGCCTCACTGCTTCACGGCTTTGCCATCGCGCTCACTCCCTACAACCTGATGTGGGCCTCAGTCGGTGTCATCATGGGAACCGCTATCGGCGTGCTGCCTGGCATCGGGCCGGCGCTCACCGTGGCGCTCCTGCTGCCGGTCACCTTCCAGCTCGATCCGACCTCCGCTTTCATCATGTTCGCCGGCATCTACTACGGTGCCGTCTATGGTGGCTCGACCACGGCGATCCTTCTCAACACGCCGGGCGAAAGCGCCAGCATCGTCACGGCACTCGACGGCCATGCCATGGCCCGCACGGGCCGGGCTGGTGCTGCACTGGCAACGGCCGCGATCGGCTCCTTCGTTGCGGGCACCATCGGCACGCTGGCGTTGACCTTTGTCGCTCCGTTCATGGTCAAGGTGGCCCTGCGCTTCGGGCCCGCCGAATATTTCGCATTGATGGTGCTGGCGCTCGTCACGGTTACGGCTGTGCTTGGCTCGTCGCTGATCCGCGGCCTCATCAGCCTCATGGCCGGCCTGATGCTGGGCCTCGTCGGCATCGACATTCAGACCGGGCAGACACGCTTCACCTTCGGCGTGCCTGAGCTTCTCGATGGCATCGACATCGTGGTGGTGGCGGTTGGCCTCTTCGCCGTGGGCGAAACCATCTATGTGGCGACCCGAGCGCGCTATGAAACGGAAGAGTTGTACAAGATACGCGGTTCGCTCTGGATGACGCCGGTGGAATGGGCGCGCTCTTGGAAGCCCTGGTTGCGCGGCGCCTTCATCGGCTTTCCCTTGGGGGCGCTGCCGGCGGGTGGCTCGGAGATCCCGACCTTCCTGTCCTACCTCACGGAAAAGCGGCTCGCGAAGAACCCGGAGGAGTTCGGAAAGGGCGCCATTGAAGGCGTCGCAGGTCCGGAGGCGGCCAACAATGCCTCCGCCGCCGGTGTGCTCGCGCCCATGCTGGCACTGGGTCTGCCCACCTCGGCCACGGCGGCGGTTATGCTGGCCGCGCTGCAGCAGTATGGCCTGCAGCCGGGACCGCAGCTGTTCCAGAACAATCCCGAACTTGTTTGGGGCATGATCGCCAGCCTTTACATCGGCAACGTCATGCTGCTGGTGTTGAACCTGCCGCTTGTCGGCATCTGGGTGAAGCTCCTGTCGATTCCTCGGCCCTGGCTTTACGCAGGCATCCTGGTCTTTGCTTCGCTCGGCACCTACACGCTGAACAACAATGTGGTGGACCTCGTCATTCTCTGGGTGATCGGTCTTGCGGGCTTCGGGATGCGCGTTTACGAGATTCCTGTCGCGCCTTGCATCGTGGCCCTCATCCTGGGCCCGATGGCTGAGCAGCACTTCCGCCGTGCTTTGATGATCGCGCAAGGCGATCCCTCGGTCTTCTTCACCCATCCGCTTTCGGCAGCGATTCTTGCCATTGCCGCGCTCCTGCTGTTCGTTCCTATGGTGCTGCGGTTGCGGCAACGGCAAAAAATGGCTGTAGCCTGATCATTGAATGGTCCTTTCGCGACGCCCGCCGTGCGGACAAAGCCGCTGCATGTTGCTATGACCGCCGGCCAAAACGACGGGACCACGAGCGCAAGATGTTCAGACCTGAAGAAATTCTTGTCCTGACCGGGGCACCCGGTTCAGGCAAAACGACCGCCTCGAAGAGAATCGCGCAATTGCCCGGCAGCCCGAAGGTCCACCTGCATTCGGACGACTTTTGGCATTTCATCAAGGCAGGTTCGATTCCGCCCTGGCGTCCCGAGGCCCACGGCCAGAATGCCACGGTGATCGACGCGGTGTCCGATGCTGCTGCCCGCTATGCGAAAGGCGGCTACTTCGTGCTGGTGGATGGCATCATAGGCCCTTGGTTTCTGGACGCCTTCCGAAATATCGAAGCGGTCTTGCACTATATCGTCCTTCGTCCGGATCTGGAGGAAGCCATCAGACGATGCCGCGAACGGGGCGGCACCACCCTTTCAGATTCGGTCCCGATTTCTGCTCTGCATCAGCAGTTCGGGAATTTGGGCGCATTGGAGGGCCATTCGCTGTCGGTGGCAGGTTTGAGCGTTGACGAAACCTGCGACGCGATCGGTGAGGCGGTGGAAAGTGGGCATTTCAGGTTGCGGTAGAGCTGAGAGCCTTGAGGGAGAATATTCGATCAAAGCTCGAAACCGTTATCTGACATTTTCGCTCTATTTATGGGTTCTGGCTCTGCGGTGATGCTTGCTGCATGGACGGCAGAAAAGCAAAGCAGGGCGCTGCTGCGCCCTGCCATTGTTCTGTCGACGCTTTCGAAGTCTCAGCTGCAGCCGCTCGTCGAGCCACAGGTGTCGCACTTCAGGCAGGTGCCGTTGCGCACCATGGTGAAGTTGCCGCATTCAGAGCAGCTTTCTCCCTCATAACCCTTCAGCCTTGCCTGGGCGCGGCGCTCGGCGGCCTTGGCCTTGGCGTCCTGCTCGGGAGCCGGCTCCTCATGCTGGGGCAGGCGGGCGAAGGCAGCTTCGATCTCGCTCTTTACCGCTTCCTGTGCCTTCAGCGCCGTCGCGCCTTCCGTGCGGATGCCGGTGGCGCTTCCGCCGATGGCGGTCACGCCGGCACTGCCGGACATGAGGGTCAGGCCCTTGGCCTTCTGGCCGCGCAGGAGACCGTGGGAGACGGGGCTTGCGGCCGGAGCCTTGCCCTCGTCGACGCCCTGGCCCATGGCCGTGGCGCCGATGTCCTCCGGTGCCACATGAGCGAGGTCATGGCGCTGCAGGTAGGAGATGGCGAGTTCGCGGAACACGTAATCGAGGATCGATGTCGCGTTCTTGATGGCGTCATTGCCCTGCACGAAGCCGGCGGGTTCAAACCGCGTAAAGGTGAAGGCATCGACATATTCATCGAGCGGCACGCCGTACTGCAGGCCGAGCGAGATGGCGATGGCGAAGTTGTTCATCAGCGAACGGAAGGCGGCGCCTTCCTTGTGCATGTCGATGAAAATCTCGCCCAAGCGGCCGTCATCATATTCGCCGGTGCGCAGGTAGACCTTGTGTCCGCCGACAATGGCCTTCTGGGTGTAGCCCTTGCGGCGGCTCGGCAGCTTCTCGCGTTCGCGGATCCGCTCCACGCGCTCGATGACCTTCTCCACGATCTTCTCGGCCATGACGGCGGCCTTGGCGGCGGCCGGCTGGGCGGCGATGGCCTCGGCGATCTCGTCGGCGTCATCGTCCTCATCGGCGATGAGCTGGGAATTCAGCGGCTGGGAGAGCTTGGAGCCATCGCGATAGAGCGCATTGGCCTTCAGCGCCAGGCGCCACGAGAGCATGTAGGCTTCCTTGCAGTCCTCGACCGTAGCCTCGTTCGGCATGTTGATGGTCTTGGAAATGGCGCCCGAGATGAAAGGCTGCGCCGCTGCCATCATGTGGATGTGGCTTGCGACCGAAAGAAAGCGCTTGCCGGTGCGGCCGCAGGGGTTGGCGCAATCGAACACCGGCAGATGCTCGGCCTTCAGGTGCGGTGCGCCTTCCACCGTCATGGCGCCGCAGACATGGGTGTTGGCGGCCTCGATGTCGGCCTTGGAGAAGCCAAGGGCGGAGAGAAGATCAAAGGCGGGATCTTCCAGTGCTTCCGGCGAGATGCCGAGCTTGCCGGTGAGGAACTCGTCGCCGAAGGTCCAGCGGTTGAAGGCGAACTTGATGTCGAAAGCCGACTTCACGGCCGCCTCGGCCTTGGCGATGGCGTCTTCGGTGAAGCCCTTGCTCTTGAGGGTCGTCGGGTTGATGGCCGGCGCCTGACCGAGCGAGCCATGGCCCACGGCGTAGGCCTCGATCTCGGCGATCTCGTTTTCGCGATAGCCCAGGGTACGAAGCGCTTCCGGCACGGCGCGGTTGATGATCTTGAAGTAGCCGCCGCCGGCGAGCTTCTTGAACTTCACCAGTGCGAAGTCCGGCTCGATGCCGGTGGTGTCGCAATCCATGACGAGGCCGATGGTGCCCGTCGGGGCGATCACGGTCGCCTGCGCATTGCGGAAGCCGTGCAGGATGCCGAGCTCGGAAGCGAGATCCCAGGCCGCCTTGGCGCGTTCCACCAAGAGGCCACCGAAGTCGCCGAGCGAGGCGCAGGACTTGTGGTCCAGCGGGACGGGCAGAGTGTTGAGGCCCTCGTAACCCTTGGTCTCGCCATAGGCGGCACGGCGATGATTGGAGATAACGCGCAGCATGTGCTCGCGGTTGGGGCCATAGCCGGGGAAGGCCCCCAGCTCACCCGCCATCTCGGCACTGGTGGCATAGGCCACGCCGGTCATGATCGCGGTGAGGGCGCCGCAATAGGCACGGCCCTGATCGCTGTCGTAGGGGATGCCCGAGGTCATCAACAGCCCGCCGATGTTGGCATAGCCGAGACCAAGCGTGCGGTAGCGATAGGACAGTTCGGCAATCTTGCGCGACGGGAACTGCGCCATCATCACCGAGATTTCGAGGACGATGGTCCAGAGCCGCACGGTGTGCTCGTAACGCTCAACGTCGAAGGAGCCGTCGGCGTTGCGATACTCCAGGAGGTTGATGGAGGCGAGGTTACAGGCCGTGTCGTCGAGGAACATATATTCCGAGCACGGGTTCGACGCGTTGATCGGGCCGGAGGCCGGGCAGGTGTGCCAGTCGTTGACCGTCGAGTGATACTGCACGCCGGGATCGGCCGAGGCCCAGGCGGCGTAGGAGATCTGCTCCCACAGCTCCGCGGCCTTCAGCGTCTTCTTCACCTTGCCGTTCGAGCGATAGGTGAGATTCCAGTCGCCATCCTCTTCCACAGCCTTGAGAAAATCGTCCGTGACCCGAACCGAATTATTGGAGTTCTGGCCGGAGACGGTGAGGTAGGCTTCCGAGTCCCAGTCGGTGTCATAGGTGTCGAACTGGATATCGGTGTAGCCCTGGCGGGCGAACTGCATCACGCGCTTGATCAGATTGTCCGGCACGAGACCCTTGCGGGCGGCCTTGATCTCGCGCTTCAGCACGGGGTTCTTCTCGGGCAGGAAGCAGTCATCGCCCGGGCCCTCGCAGTTCACGCAGGCCTTGAGGATCGCCTTGAGGTGCTTCTTGACGATCTTGGATCCGGTGACGAGAGCGGCGACCTTCTGCTCTTCCTTCACCTTCCAGTTTACATAGGCTTCGATGTCGGGATGGTCGACGTCGACCACCACCATCTTGGCGGCGCGGCGGGTGGTGCCGCCCGACTTGATGGCACCGGCGGCGCGATCGCCGATCTTGAGAAAGCTCATGAGGCCGGACGAACGACCGCCACCGGAGAGCTTTTCGCCGTCACCCCGCAAGGCCGAGAAATTGGTGCCGGTGCCGGAGCCGTATTTGAACAGGCGCGCCTCGCGCACCCAGAGGTCCATGATGCCGCCCTCGTTGACGAGGTCGTCCTCGATGGACTGGATGAAACAGGCGTGCGGCTGCGGGCGCTCGTAGGACGACGGGGAGGGCGCGGCATCGCCGGTCTTGTGGTCGACATACCAATGGCCCTGGCTGGGGCCATCGATGCCATAGGCCCAGAACAGGCCGGTGTTGAACCACTGCGGGCTGTTGGGCGCCACTTTCTGGGCCGCCAGCATGTAGCAGAGCTCGTCATAGAAGGCGCGGGCATCGGCTTCTGAGTCGAAGTAGTTGCCCTTCCAGCCCCAGTAGGTCCAGGTGCCGGCAAGGCGGCTGAAGACCTGACGCGCGTCGCGCTCCGAACCGGTGCGCTTGTCCTCGGGCAGTTTCGCCAGCGCCTTGTCATCAGGCACCGAACGCCACAGCCAGGAGGGAACGGTCTCTTCCTCGACACGCTTCAGCGTGGCGGGCACGCCGGCCTTGCGGAAATACTTCTGCGCGAGGATGTCAGAGGCCACCTGGCTCCAGCCGGCGGGCACCTGGATATCGTCGAGCTTGAAGACCGTGGACCCGTCCGGATTGCGGATCTCGCTCGTAGCCGAACGAAATTCGATGGACGCATAGGGTGACTGTCCTTCAACCGTGTATCGGCGTTCGATCCGCATCATTCAGCTCCAAAGTCAGGGCCGAAGGCCCCGCCGGCAGCGCCGGCTCTGTTCCCGCATTGCCCGGCCGTGGCTGGGCGGTTCTCTTGGCTCGTCTGACGGAGCGGCAAAAGGCATGCGCTGCATCATCTGCAGCGACGCCCTGGCGCTCAGGATCAGGAACCAGCGAGAACGACGGCCCCCAGCTCATCGTTGCACGCTCAATGTCCCCGGAGGCTAGGTCGAGTCGTCAGGCAAGGCAACGACCGAAAAACCACACATGGGGCATCGCGTCCCTCTTTCCCACTATATTTAGTGACTCCGGAATGATGAATCGAGTCTTAACGTTTCGAAACATCAACGAATTGATAGACGCACCCTGCGCCGCCCCATACCCTCCTGTGAAGCTCTCTTCGGCTGTGGTTCCTGTGGAGAGCGGGTACAAAAAATCGGAGCGGCTCCGGCAACGCGTGGACTCCGTAGGTGGCGCGCCTTCCCGAATGTGGAAGCTCCATGTGCGCAGCGATTGATAACCATTTGCAATTGCAAAGATCTTTGTTGTGCGGGAGTGGCCCAAGAGCTATGCGGGCGCCATTCTCATCATGAGAGCAGGGCCGCATGAACCGAACCTCATATATCGCGTTTGCCAGCATTCTGGTCGGTTGCGCCGTGCTGGGGCTCAAGATGTTGGCCTTTTGGCTGACCGGATCAGTCGCACTCTATTCCGATGCGCTGGAGAGCGTAGTCAATGTGGCGACCGCCATCGCGACCGCCGCCGCCGTCCGCTACAGCGCTCTGCCGCCTGACAGCAATCATCCCTACGGCCACCACAAGGCGGAATATTTCGCTGCCGTCCTCATCGGCGTGCTCATCATCCTCGCTGCGGCTTCCATCTTGCACGAGGCATACTATGCCTTCCATTCGCCGCGGCAGATCGAGGCGCCTGCTCAGGGCCTCGTCGTCAACGGCATTGCCGGCGTCATCAACCTGATCTGGGCGCAGATCCTCATCCGGTATGGCCGCAAGCATCGTTCACCCTCTATGGCGGCGGACGGCCGCCACCTCATGACGGATGTCCTGTCATCGGCTGGTGTGATCATCGGCATCGCCCTGGCGATCGCGACCGGTTGGCAGCAATTGGATGCCGTGCTGGCCGCACTCGTTGCGCTCAACATTCTGTGGTCGGGCTGGCAAGTGATGCGGGAATCCGTCGCCGGTCTCATGGATGTTGCGGTGCCGCCCGAACTGCTCGACCAGATCCGCGGCATCATTGCGGCGGAAGCGAATGGCGCCATCGAGGCTCACGACGTTCGCACCCGAATCGCCGGCAGCGCCACCTTTGTCGACTTTCATCTGGTGGTGCCCGGCGACATGACGGTGACCTGTGCGCACGACATCTGCGACCGGGTGGAGCAGGCGTTGAAGCGGGAGGTGCCGGGCTCGACCATCAGCATCCATGTGGAGCCTGAGAACAAGGCGAAGCATGCCGGCATCGTGGTGGTTTAGCCGCGCCTGCGGCGTCCGTTCGCTGGACATGGCGGCCGGCCGAAGCCATAGTCCGCCCAACATTCGGAGGCCTTTCTGGCATGGGTATGTTTACCGAGATTTTTGCCTGGTGGACCGGCACGACCATCGGCACGCGCTTCTTCACCTGGCGCAAGGGCACGTTTGTGGGCGAGGACGAGTTCGGCACGAAGTATTATCAGGCCGATGTGCCGCCGCTGGGCGACCGGCGCTGGGCGGTTTATGCCAACAATTGGGAGCCGTCGCAGGTGCCTCCGGGCTGGCACGCCTGGCTCCATCACACGGTGGACGTGCCGCCTTCGCAGGAGGACTATGTCCCGCGTGAGTGGCAGAAGGCCCATCGGCCGAACATGACGGGCACGGCCGGCGCCTATCGGCCGAGCGGCTCAACTCTGGCCAGCGGCCAGCGCCCGAAGGCGACCGGTGATTACGAAGCCTGGAGCCCCGGCCGATGACGGCAGCTTCCGTGGCGGGCGCGCAGACATGGTCTGCCGCAAGCTACGACAAGAACGCCCGCTTCGTCTCCGATCTCGCGGGAGATGTGCTCGGCTGGCTTGATGCCCAGCCGAGAGAGCGCATTCTCGATCTCGGCTGCGGCGACGGCGTTCTGACCGAGCACCTGGCGAAGAACGACGCTTCCGTCGTTGGTGTCGACTCCAGCGAGGATTTTGTCGCGGCGGCCCGCGCGCGGGGCGTCGATGCACGGATCGGTGACGGTGAGGCGCTCGCCTTCGATGCGGAATTCGATGCGGTCTTTTCCAACGCGGCCCTGCATTGGATGACGAAGCCCGAGGCGGTGATCGACGGGGTCTTTCGGGCGCTGAAACCCGGCGGGCGGTTCGTTGCCGAATTTGGCGGCCATGGCAATGTCGCCGCCATCGTGACGGCCCTGCGGGCCGTGGGGCAAGCACGTGGCGGAGATCTTCGCCTTGCCAATCCCTGGTTTTTCCCCACGCCGGCGGAATATCGCACGATGCTCGAGGCACGCGGTCTTGCCGTGGAACGTATCGGGCTCTACCCGCGCCCGACGCCCCTGCCGACGGGAATGGCGGGATGGCTCTCTACCTTCCGCGCACCTTTTTTTGATCAGTTCGGCAAAGATCGCGAGGCGGCGGTGTCGGAGGTCGAAGCTTTGCTGGGTGCCTCGCTGCGCGACCGTTCTGGAAACTGGACGGCCGACTATGTTCGTATCAGGGTGCATGCCTCAAAGCCTGCTGCGGCGTGATTCTCGCCAAGCCCCTGCCGTAATCTCGCGTCACGACATGATTTTTCTCCTGCACCGCGTCGTTCTCATGCTTCCACGCCTTCGGCCCGCCGCTTTCACCCTGGGATTTCTCTCTTTTACTGTGATGGCTGCTTCCGCGCAGGAGCGGATCCAGAACCCGATCGCGATCTTCGCGGGGCTGGACAAGATCACCGGGCGTATCGTGCAGTTCGATGTGGCGGTGAATGAGACGGTGCAATTCGGCGCGCTGCAGGTGACGCCGAAGACCTGTTTGACCAACCCTCCGACGGAGACGCCGGAAACGGTCGCCTTTGTCGAAGTGGATGAGATCACGCTTCAGAAGGAAACTAAGCGCATTTTTTCCGGCTGGATGTTCGCCTCCAGCCCGGGCCTCAACGCCGTGGAACATCCCATCAATGACGTTTGGCTGATTGAGTGCAAGGGCGGCGCGACACCGGCACCTCCGGACATTCCCCCCGTCGGCCAGTGATCAGTCGCGGGACGGACGCAGCACGGAGAGGGCGGCACGGCCACTGATGCCTTCCCTTGGCCAGACATCGAAGTTGCCCTGAACAGTCAGTGCCTGCTGCAGGCGTTGGTGATACTCGGCCTTCTTCAGCTCGATGGCGCCGAAGGTGCGCAGGTGATCCGTGACGAACTGCGTGTCGAGCAGCACAAAGCCGCCCGCCTGCAGCCGCGCCGCAAGATGCACCAGCGCAACCTTTGAGGCGTCGGTGACGGTGTGAAACATGCTCTCGCCGAAGAAGGCGCCGCGCAGCCGGACACCATAGAGGCCGCCAACCAGCGTTCCGTTCCGGTAGGCCTCAACGGTGTGGCAGTGCCCGGCGTCAAAAAGATCGCCATAGAGATTGCGGATGCGCCGATTGATCCAGGTCTTGCGCCGTCCGGCCGCCGGGCGGGCGCAGCCATCGATCACCGCCTCGAAGTCGTGATCGACGCGCATCTCGAAGTGATCCGAGCGAATGGTTCGTGCCATCCGGCGAGAGAGGCGGAACTCCTCCAGCGGCAGGATTCCGCGCAGCTCCGGCTCGATCCAGTAGAGGCCGGGATCGTCCGCGCTTTCGGCCATGGGAAAGATGCCGCAGGCGTAGGCTTTCAGCAGCACCTCGGGCGTAATTTCTACCAGTACGTCGTCGATACGGGTCATGCCTCAACGATAAGACGAAAACGCCGTCCTCGTCATGTGCGAGATCGCGGACGCTCAACCTGCGAGCGAGCCGCCTTCGGCAAGGGCCTTTTCAAGCCAATGGATGTCATAGGCGCCATCCTGCATGTCGGGCGATCGCACCAGCTGCCGGAACAGCGGGATTGTCGTCTCGACGCCGTCCACGACGATCTCGTCGAGGGCACGGCGAAGGCGCATCAGGCATTCGGTGCGGTTCCGGCCGTGGACGATAAGCTTTCCCACCAGGCTGTCGTAATTGGGTGGGATGCGATAGCCCTGATAGGCGGCGGAATCGACGCGGATGCCGAGGCCGCCTGGCATGTGCCAGTGCTGGATCGTGCCGGGCGAGGGGCGGAAGGTTCTGGGATCTTCGGCGTTGATGCGGCACTCGATGGCATGGCCGCGCAAAATGACGTCCTCCTGCCGGAAGGACAGGCGGGCGCCGCCGGCAATGCGAATCTGCTCGTTGACAAGATCGATGCCGGTGATCATCTCGGTCACCGGATGTTCCACCTGAATGCGGGTGTTCATCTCGATGAAGAAGAACTCGCCGTTCTCATAGAGAAATTCGATGGTACCGACGCCGAGGTAGCCGAGGTCAGCCATGGCCTTGGCGCAGATGGCGCCGATGCGCTCCCGTTCTTCGGCGTTCAGAGCCGGCGAGGGGCCTTCCTCCCAGACCTTCTGGTGACGGCGCTGGATCGAACAGTCCCGTTCCCCCAGGTGCACCGCATTGCCCTGGCCGTCGCCGATCACTTGGATTTCGATGTGGCGGGGCTTCTGAAGGTAGCGTTCCATGTAAACGGCATCGTCGCCGAATGCGGCCTTGGCCTCCGAACGGGCGGTAGAGAGCGCCGTTGCGAGGTCTTCCTCCGACTGCGCGACCTTCATGCCACGGCCACCGCCACCGGCGGCGGCCTTGATCAGCACGGGAAAGCCGATCTCGCGGGCAACCCGCATCGCCTCATCAGGATCGGAGATGCCGCCGTCCGACCCAGGGACGACCGGAATGCCGAGCTTCTTGGCGGTCTTCTTGGCGGCGATCTTGTCGCCCATCACACGAATATGCTCGGCCTTGGGGCCGATGAAGCCGATGTCATGATCATCGAGGATCTCGGCAAAGCGGGCGTTTTCCGAGAGGAAGCCATAGCCCGGATGCACGGCGTCGGCACCGGTGATCTCGCATGCCGCGAGCAGCGCCGGAATGTTCAGGTAGCTGTCACGCGCGGCAGGAGGCCCGATGCAGACGCTCTCGTCTGCCAGCCGGACATGCATGGCATCGGCATCGGCTGTGGAATGCACCGCAACGGTTGAAATTCCGAGCTCCTTGCAGGCGCGCAGCACACGCAACGCGATCTCGCCGCGATTGGCGATCAGGACCTTGTCGAACATCAGAGTGCCGCCTAACGCTTATTCGATGATGACGAGAGGTTCGCCGTATTCGACCGGAGAGCCGTCTTCGACGAGGATTTCCTTCACCGTGCCAGCCTTGGGTGCCGGGATCGCATTCATGGTCTTCATGGCTTCGACGATGAGGATCGTCTGGCCAGCCCGTACCTCGGTCCCAACCTCCACGAAGGGCTTGGCACCCGGTTCCGGCGCCCGATAGGCCGTGCCGACCATCGGAGACAGAAGGGCGCCGGGATGTTTGGCGGGATCACTCGGTGCCGCAGCAGCGGCGGCGGGTGCCGTAGCTGCCGCCGTAGGGGCCGCGGCGGGAACGGAAATGGTCGTTGCGCCCACGGTCCGCGCGACACGAATGCGCAGATCGTCGTTTTCGATCTCGATCTCCGTGAGATCAGTCTCCGTGAGGAGATTGGCCAGTTCGCGGATCAAATTCTGATCGATGGTAGGACGCTCGTTCGACATCACTTTTTTCCTTGGAAGCCGGAGGTGGCGAGCCCGGCGAGGGCATCCAGGGCCAGCTCATAGCCTTTGGAGCCGAGCCCGGCGATGACGCCACGCGCGACCGGTGAGATATACGAATGCCGGCGGAAATCTTCCCGCGCATGCACATTGGACAGATGGACCTCGATCACGGGAGCTGCGATCGCCGCGATGGCATCGCGCAGGGCGACAGAGGTATGCGTGTAGGCACCGGGATTGAAGATGATGCCGGCGCTCTTCCCCGCTTCCTGAATCCAGTCGACCAATTCGCCCTCGTGATTGGATTGCCTGCAATCGAGGTCGAAGCCGATCCGTTCCGCATGATCCCTTAGGCGTGCCTCGATGTCCGCCAAAGTCTCCCGGCCATAGACCTCGGGCTCGCGGGTGCCGAGCAGATTCAGGTTAGGGCCGTTGAGGACAAACAGAGTCGGGCGCATGCGTCTGGCGCTTTCGGGAAAGCTTCCGGGGGAGCCTAGATGAAGGCGTTCTTATACGTGCTGCTTTTCACGAAAAAAAGCCGCGCAACAGCAAAATCCCTCAGGAACAGGTTGCCTTGCCGCAACTGCGGACATTATCCACCGCCTGCTTCAAGGCTTTGACGCCAATGGCGCCCGGCAGGATGTCTTCTCCAACGATATAGCTTGGTGTGCCGCTGATCCCCAAGGCCTGGGCCAACTGATGGCTTTCCCGGATATAGGCCTCGGTCTCGGCAGAATCCGCATCAGCGATCAAATCCTGCGCGTTGAGACCAAGCCCCTCCGCAATCTTCAGCGCCGCCTCTCCATTGGCCTGGCCCTCGCTGCCGAGAAGGGCGCGATGAAACTCGGCGTATTTTTCCGGAGCGCTGCGATGCACGGCGATGGCGACGCGCGCGGCCTGGACCGATTCTTCTCCGAGGACCGGAAACTCCTTCAACACGACCTTCAGCTTCGGATCCTGTTCGATCAGGGTGTTGAGGTCGGACAATGCCTGCCGACAGAAGCCGCAGTTGTAGTCGAAGAATTCGACCAGCGTCACATCACCTTCAGGGTTGCCAAGTTCCATCTGAAGCGGGGAGGAGAAGATCTTCGGCTTCAGATCCGCCATGGCCACCTTCGCGCGTTCCTGCTGGGCCGCCTGCTCCTTGGCCTGGAGAGCTCCGGCCATGTCACGCAGGAGTTCGGGATTGGCCAGCATGTATTCGCGAACGATGGTCTCAACAGCCGTTCGGTCGATGGGCGCGGGTTGAGGCGAGGGGGCCCCCTCGGGCGCAGCGACGACCGCCGACAACTGGCCAGGCTCCTGCGGGCTTTCCATGGCCTGCTGCGCCTTGGGAAAGGTCACTTCCATCTGGCCGGTGGCGACCGCCCAGGCCGCCACGCCAACGATTGCTATGGCGGCCAGGCTCACCATTTTGCTTTTCACGGACACAGCACGCCTCTCTTTTCAACGATTCGGGATCGGCCGGAGACTAATCCATCTGCGGCGGCTTGTAGCTCACTATATCATCGGCCTGGAGCCAGCTTGGAGAACCCGTCGGCAGCCGTGTCTTGGCACGCGCGGCGAGCTGTTTTGCAAGACGGATGTCTCCTTCGCGAAACGTCGCCTGGGCCGAGGCCACATCCGCGCGCGCGTTGTCACCGGTCCGGCCATAGGCCATGGCGAGAACACGATAGGCGGCTGGAACATCCCGCTCATAGGCCATCGCGCGATTGATCTCCGCGATCGCGCCTTTGTAGCTGCCGGTCGCGACGAGAGCCTGGGCGAGCATGATGCGAATGAGTGCGGCAGGGCGTTCGGGCGCCAGTGCAACAGCCTTCTGCAAGGGCGCGACGGCCTCGCGCGGACGGCCACCCTCCAGGTAGGCCTGGCCTTTGAGTTCCCAGAAATAGGGGTTTCCCGGTTCCTGCCGGATCAACTGGTCGATCTGCTGAATGGCGGGGTCGACCGGCCCGAAGCGGTAGGCGCTGATGGCCCGCGCGTAACGTGCGGGCATGCTCGTGTCCCGGGACGGATAGGCGCGGGCGATGGATCCCGCGTCCTTCAGGAAGCCGATGGTCTTAGCCTGCGCCATGGCGTGGCGATAGCGCAGAATGTCGGGGTCCGCCTTGTTGTAGGATGGGCTTTTCTTTGCCAGCGCCTCGAGGTTCGCGATACGGTCGCGCGGCATCGGGTGGCTCTGGGCATAAGGATCGGAATAGCGCGCGGAGAACATCGACTGGTCCGCGAACCGCCGGAAGGTGTCGATCATGCCTTTTGCCGACTGTCCGGACTTGGCGAGGTAGGACACCGCCGCCTGGTCGGCCGCCTGTTCCAGCGCGCGGACATAGGAGAGCATGTCCCGCTTGGCCACAGCCTGCGGCGCCAGCATGGCGCCCGTCGCGCCCGCGCCGACGTTGCCGGCGCCCGCGGCACCCGCGCCGGCGACGGCCGCCATGCCCAGGAGCATGGCGATGATGGCGCGGGTCTGTGCCTCGGCCATGCGTTGGCGTGTGCTTGCCAGATGTCCGCCGGCGATATGGCCGGTCTCGTGGGCGAGCACCCCGATCAACTGGTTGGGCGTCTCCGATTGCAGCAGGGCGCCCACATTGACGAAGATCCTCTGGCCGTTGGCGACAAAAGCGTTGAAGCTGAAGTCGCGGATCAGGACGATCTCGGTGGCTCCCGCCCTGACGCCGGCCGCCTTGAAAATCGGCGCGGTGTAATCGCGCAGCAGTTCCTCGATCTCGGCATCACGGACGGGTACCAGCCGGCTCTTGCTGGATTTGCCCTGGTCCTGCGCGGCAACGGGCAGGCTGGCGCTCATGACCGCGGCAGCCGTCACAAGGGCGATCATCCTGCGAAGGCCGCCGGTTTTCGGCTTGCGGGCGTGGGGGGAGCGCGGCATACCCCGCTCATGGAGAGCGACCGTGGCATTGGTAAGGCCGCGAAAGCCCTCAAGGAGTGTGCCGTGACTGACGCCGTTCATCCTCGTATCCTCAAGGCGCTGCGCGCCGAAGTCAGCCCCTTTCTCGCCATGGACGTCATGGCTGCGGCCCGTGACAGGCTGGAGGCCGGCGGACGCGTTATGCGCATGGAGATCGGTGAGCCGGGATTCCCGCCGCCGCGTCTGGCGGTCGAGGCAGCGCAGCGAATGCTCGCCGAAGGCGGAACCATCGGTTATACGGATGCCCTGGGATTGCCGCAGCTCCGCCGCCGCATCGCGCGTCACTACAAAGACGCCTACGGGCTCACTGTCGCGCCAAGCCGCGTTGCCGTCACGATCGGCTCGTCCGGCGGTTTCATTCTGCTGTTCCAGGCGCTGTTCGATCCGGGAGACCGGGTTGCCATCACGATGCCGGCCTATCCTCCCTACCGCAACACCTTGAAGGCGCTCGGAATCACGCCCGTCGAGATCCCAACGCGCGAGTCCACGCGCTGGGCTCTGACGGCGGAACAAGTTGAAGAAGAACACGCGCGCGAGCCGTTGAAGGGCGTTCTCGTCATGAGCCCGGGAAATCCGACAGGGACCGTCATCGATGCCGCCACTTTCAGGCCGCTTGCCGAAACGTGCCGACGTCTTGGAATTCACCTGATTTCGGACGAAATCTATCATGGACTGACCTATGATGGCGTGACCGCGCAGACCGCTCTTGCTTTCTCCGATGAGGCGATGGTGGTCAACAGTTTCTCCAAATACTACGGAATGACGGGCTGGCGCATCGGCTGGCTGATCTTACCCGAAGATTTGGTGCGCCCCATCGAGCGGCTTGCTCAAAATTTCTTTATCTCCGCCCCGATGCTCAGTCAGGTCGCGGCTCTCGCCGCCTTTGACGCAACAGACGAGCTTGAGGAGCGCCGCGCTGCTTATGCGCGCAACCGCGCGCGGTTGATCGATGCCTTGCCCGCGATGGGTCTTGATCACTTCGCACCTCCGGATGGCGCCTTTTATCTTTATTGCGACGTGGGTCGGCTCACCAATGACAGCCTCGCCTTTGCAAGAGCCATGCTCGCCGAAACAGGCGTTGCCGCGACACCCGGGGTCGATTTCGACCCGCAGCAGGGCGGGCGGTATCTGCGCTTCTCCTTCGCGGGAGCGGAAGCCGATGTTGAAGATGCCATCACCACTCTCGGGGCATGGCTAAAGCAGCGTTAGCGGGCAGCTGTGTTTTCGCCGCGCAGTATATTCAGACGTTAATCCTGCTTGGCTTGAACCAGCATGGAAGGTTTCAAGCGTAACAATTCATTTAGGCGGCGACCCGTTAGCTCTCCTGCGAGGCGCAGAACGCGCTACTCGAAATCTGCTATGCGAGAGAGCACCATGAAGAAGTCATGGCATTCCTTGACCTTTGCCCTGGTCGCAGGTCTGACGGTCCTTTTCCCGCCCGCGAGCCGGGAAGCACAAGCCGCACAACTGGTTCTGTTCGAAGGCAGCTGGTGTCCGACCTGTCGCTACTGGAACAAGACGGTAGCGCCCAACTACGCCACCAATGACGTCGGCCGTCTGGCGCCACTGCGCCGCGTCGAGATCGGCACTCCGCGCCCGGCCGGCCTCGATAAGCCGAATGTCGGGACAATTTTTGCCGTCCCGACATTCGTGGTGATGGAAAAAGGGCGCGAAGTCGGCCGGATCGAGGGCTTCACCACTGAAAAGCACTTCTGGCGGAGACTCGGAAACATCCTGTCCAGCCAGAAGCTCGCCGGTCGTAAGTGAGGCTCAAGTGAGTATGCGCCCGGTGAAGGGGGCGCATACCTTCAGGACTTGCCGAAGATCCTGCGCTGCCACCATCCTCCGCGCGCAGGTGCTGCCGGCTTCTCAGGGTCATTGTCCTGGGGAGATTCGGCGCTGGGGGCCGGGGAGGACGGGGCCGTCTGCGCCGTCGCTGATTCAGCGTCGGGTGCAGGCGCCTCCACGGTTTCCACCGAGGTCTCCGTTGGCGCTTCGGCGTCAGTTTTCTTCCGGCGGGGCGCGCGTTTACGTGCGGGTTTAGCGGCCGGGACCGGTTCTTCTTCGACAATTTCGGCAGCGGGCGCTTCGGGCACGGTTTCCGGCTGCACGGGCTGTTCGGTGACCGTCACAGGTGCCGTGCCCATGGCCACGGCTTCCGTGATGGGTTCCTCGCCACCCTGTTCGGCCAGACCGGTCTCGCCCGTTGGCGATTCGGCCCCAGCCTCGGTGGTGGCATCCTCCTCGCGTCGGTTACGGCGTCCGCCACGGCGGCCACGACGGCGACGCTTCCGGCCTTCCGATGTCTCACCTTCTTCCGGATGACCGGCTTCCGCCTCTGTGGCTTCGTCCTCGCCAAGGTCATCCCGGTCATCGCTGACAATCGCGTCATGCTGTTCCCGCGGGACGGCATCGGCCTGCTGACCGCCATTGCCACCGCGCCGTCTGCGGCGCCTGCGGCGCCTGCGTCCCCCGGTGTCCTCGCCGCCGTAAGGTTCCGTTTCGCCGGAGGCTGTATCCTCGCTCTCACCTTCAGCTGCTTCAGCAGCATTGGGCTCAGCGTCATCGATCTCGGGTTCGATGGTCTCGATCTGCACCGCGGTCACGCGGCCGGCCGGACGGTTGGAAGCCTCACCCTTCTCAATGACAAGATGCGTGTTCACCGCCAAGGCTTCATCAGCGCTGAACAGGATGGTCACGCCGAAACGGTCCTCCAGCTCGTGGAGATGGGCGCGCTTCTGATTGAGGACATAAAGCGCCACGGCACCGCGCGTGCGGACATTGAGATTATGTCCGGGATTGCGGAGCAGGAATTCCTCGACCATGCGCAGCACGTGAAGCGCAACGGATGGAACGGCACGAACGATGCCAGCGCCGGCGCAATGCGGGCAGATCTCGCTGGAGCTCTCCAGCACGCCGGTGCGGATGCGCTGGCGCGACATTTCCAGCAGCCCGAAGTGGGAAATGCGCCCGACCTGCAACCGCGCGCGATCGTGTTCGAGGCATTCCTTCAGCTTCTTTTCGACGGCCCGATTGTTTCGGGTTTCCTCCATGTCGATGAAATCGACCACGATAAGACCCGCGAGATCGCGCAGGCGGAGCTGCCGCGCCACTTCCTCGGCGGCTTCGAGGTTGGTCTTGAGCGCCGTATCCTCGATGTTGTGCTCGCGCGTGGACCGACCGGAGTTCACGTCTATGGCCACCAGAGCTTCGGTCTGGTTGATGACGATATAACCGCCCGATTTCAGCGTGACCTGAGGTGAGAACATCGCATCGAGCTGGCTCTCGACACCATATTTGGTGAAGATCGGCGTCGCCTCGCGATAGGGCTTCACATTCTTGGCATGGCTCGGCATGAGCATGCGCATGAAGTCCTTGGCGTCCTTGTAGGAGCTGTCGCCCGCAACCAGGACCTCGTCGATGTCCTTGTTGTAGAGGTCACGGATGGCCCGTTTTACCAATGAGCCCTCTTCGTAGACCAGCTTGGGCGCAACGGAGGAAAGGGTCATCTCCCGGACGGTCTCCCACATGCGCAGGAGGTATTCGAAGTCGCGCTTGACCTCGGTCTTTGTGCGGTTGGCGCCGGCGGTGCGCAGGATGACGCCCATTCCCTCCGGCACTTCCAGGTCCGTGACGATCTCCTTCAATCGCTTGCGGTCCTGCGCGCTGGTGATCTTCCGGCTGATACCGCCGCCACGGGCGGTGTTCGGCATGAGAACGCAGTAGCGGCCTGCGAGGGACAGGTAAGTCGTCAGAGCGGCGCCCTTGTTGCCGCGCTCTTCCTTTACGACCTGAATCAGCAATACCTGACGCCGCTTGATGACTTCCTGGATCTTGTAAACGCGACTGCGGCGTTCGCGCCGCGAAGGCAGCTCTTCCAGCGCGTCGTCGGAACCGACCGAATCGACCTGATCGCTGTCATCGTCACCGTCAGCATTGTCTTCGGGCGCGGCGTCATCCGCCGCCTCTTCCGCGACCGGTGACGCGTCGACCTGCTCGGCGGGTTCAACGCCACTCGCCTGATCTTCGCCTCCGACTGGCGCCTCTTCGGTCAGCGTCTCGTCTGAAGGCATGTCCTTGGCGGCATTGCGTTCCTTGCCGCGGCCGCGACGACGGCGTCCGGAGTTGCCCGCGTTCTGCTCTTCCTCGTCCCTCTGCTCGGCGCGCTCGTCTTCTTCGAGCAGGGCCTGGCGGTCCGCGACCGGAATTTGATAATAATCAGGATGAATTTCGCTAAAGGCGAGGAAGCCATGGCGGTTGCCGCCATATTCCACGAAAGCGGCCTGCAGCGAGGGCTCCACACGGGTAACCTTCGCAAGATAGATATTGCCGCGCAACTGCCGGCGGCTGGCGCTTTCGAAATCAAACTCCTCGATACGATTCCCACGGACCACCGTGACCCGGGTCTCTTCCGGGTGGGTGGCATCGATCAGCATCTTGTTGGCCATGAAGAACTCTCTTGGGCGCGCCCCGGGTCCGCATCGCGAATCCCTGCATGATGCAGGTTTCGTCAGGGTGTTGGGCGCGAATGGGGGATGGATTGAAGAATGAGAGGCTGGACGTCATGGCCGGCGACGCGGAGCGAGCGCGGAATCCGCAACTGGAGCTCTGCGTGAGCGACACCATCCTGAACAACCTCGTTGCAAACGCCACCGACTGATGACGTGAAAAGGCGATTGGCCGAACAGTGGATATCAAGCGCCGGCACAATATCCGGTCTGCCACGTCGGCGCTGCCTGTTGTCAGTAGGCAAACGTCGGAACCCTTTGTTCAGGCCTTTGTATCCTTGGCGTCCGCGCGCGCCATTTCCGCAGGTTAACCCTGAGCGCGCGTCGATTCCGCAATGGACACCATTATTTCATAAGAGCCGCGTTGATCTTTGACAAGCGGCAAGAGCAACTGTTGCGCGCGCGCCACATTAATCATTGCAACTGAATGAGACGTCTTTAGATCGGGTTAACCCTCGTCGCCATAGTAGGCTAGGGCTACACTCCGGAAGCATTCGATTGAGGAGGGCGCGTGAGTCGGATCGGGATCATCGCGAGGTGCGCACGGGTCACGGCGGTGTTGATCGCCGTGTGGTCGACGTCGCTTCCGGTTGCGGCTTCCGACCGGATCTCGGCGCTCGATGCCAGGGTTGGGGGCGACGCCAAACAGACCCGCCTTGTCGTCGATCTCAGCAATTCGATCGAGACGCCGCGCTTCTTCACTCTAGCTGACCCTTACCGGGTTATCATCGATCTCCCTCAAATCGCCTTCCAGTTTTCCGACAAGGTGGGGCATGAGGGCAGGGGTCTCGTCTCCGCCTTCCGCTACGGGCTTATCGCGACGGGGCGCTCACGCATCGTGATCGATACGGCGAAGCCGGTCCACGTCGAGAATGTTTCCGTCGTCGAGGCCTCGGAAGGACAACCTGCCCGTCTGCTGGTTGATCTCGCGCCGACGACTCGCGGCAAATTCCTGGCCTCGGTCTCGGCTCCCGGATCGGAAGCTGCGCCCCGCCGCAAGGTCGAGGCGCCCAAAGCGGGTGACACGCGGCCCGTAGTCGTGATCGACCCCGGACACGGCGGGATCGACTCCGGCGCCTATGGTGCAGGCGGGGTCAGCGAAAAAAGCATCGTGCTCCAGGTCGCCCATATGCTGCGCGAGAAGCTGGAGGATGGAGGCAATTACCGCGTTGTCATGACGCGTGAGGATGACACCTTCATCCCGTTGGGCGAGCGTGTGCGTATCGCTCGTGAAGCCGGCGCCCAGCTCTTCATGTCGATTCATGCCGATTCGCTGTCGGCGTCTAACGGTGTTCGGGGCGCGACGATTTACACGCTTTCCGACCGTGCCTCCGATGCGGAAGCGGCGTCACTGGCGGACAAGGAAAACCGGTCGGACGCCATTGCCGGTGTCGAGTTGCCTGAAGAACTCGACGATGTCGCCGGCATTCTCATAGATTTGATGCAGCGCGAGACGCGCAGCTTCTCATCGCGCCTCTCTCAGAGCCTCGCGTCCTCGTTGCGCCATGTCGTGCGTTTGAACAAGAACCCGCAGCGCTCCGCAGGTTTCCGGGTGCTGCGTGCGCCGGATGTGCCCTCTGTCCTGGTGGAACTCGGATATATGTCGAGCCAGCAGGATCTGAAGCTTCTGCAGTCGGATGAATGGAGGAAGAAGGCGACGGAGGCCATGATGAAGGCGGTTGATGAATTCTTCGGACGCAAGGTGGCATCGGATGCTGCCCGAAAAGTGAATTGACGGTAAGGACCTTTCGAGCGCCGTAATTTCATCATAAACCGGCATCAGGCCGTTGGTATGGTTTGCGCTGACGAGTAGATGCGCGACCGCCGGTTCCCCCGGCCTCTGCTTTCAGGATATATTACCCTATGCGCTTGCTTGTGCGTTTCTTCGCCTTTCTGTTCGCCACGGGAGCGATTCTCGGCATCGTCGGCGCAGCCGTCGTAGGTTACGTGCTCTGGCATTACTCGCAGGATCTTCCTGAGTACGCCGCGCTGGAAAATTACGAGCCGCCGGTGATGACGCGGCTTCATGCTACCAACGGCAGCCTGATCGCCGAATATGCCAAGGAGCGACGGCTGTTCCTGCCGATCCAGGCTATTCCCGATGTGATCAAGCAGGCGTTCCTCTCCGCAGAGGACAAGAACTTCTATGATCACAACGGCATCGATCCCGTCGGCATCATGCGCGCCGTGATCATCAACTTCGAAAATCGCGGGCGTAACGTGCGCCCGCAGGGCGCCTCCACTATCACGCAGCAGGTCGCCAAGAACTTCCTTCTCACCAACGAGACTTCGCTGGACCGGAAGATCAAGGAGGCCTTGCTCGCCGTGAAGATCGAGCAGGCGCTGAGCAAGGACCGCATTCTCGAACTCTACCTCAATGAAATCTATCTCGGCTTCGGGTCCTACGGCGTCGCCGCAGCGGCCTTGCTCTATTTCGACAAGTCGGTGAACGAACTGACGATCCCCGAGGCGGCCTATCTCGCGGCCCTGCCGAAGGCGCCCAACAACTACCATCCCTTCCGCGAGACCGAGCGTGCCATCGAACGCCGCAACTGGGTGATCGACCGCATGGTCGAGAATGGCTACGTCACGGCCGCCGATGGCGCGGAGGCCAAGGAAACGCCGCTCGCGGTTACAGCGCGCCCCACCGGTGCTCACATCTATGCAGCAGAATATTTCGCCGAGGAGGTGCGCCGGACGCTTTACGAGCGCTACGGCGAAAAAGGTCTCTACGAGGGCGGGCTGTCGGTTCGCACTTCGCTCGATCCGCAGTTGCAGGAGATGGCGCGTGCGGCACTGGTCGCCGGTCTCATTCGTTTCGACGAGGCTCGGGGATGGCGCGGGACGGAACAGAAGATCGACGTTTCCGGCGACTGGGGCGTCGCTCTGGCGGAGATCCCGGCGCTCAGCGACGTGCGACCTTGGCGGCTGGCGGTCGTTCTCGATACCTCCGGCGGTGAGGCCATCATCGGCCTTCAGCCGCTGCGCGAGAACAACGGCTCCATCGTGCCTGAACGTGAGCGGGGCACCATTCCACTCAAAGGCATGGCCTGGGCGAAATGGGCAACGGGTCCCAAGCGGGGGGCGGCGGTTAAGTCGGCGAGCCAGATTCTGGAGCCGGGCGATGTGATCTATGTCGAGCCTCTCGGCAAGGACGAGGAGGCGGGCACCTATCGGCTGCGTCAGGTGCCGGAAATATCCGGCGCGCTCGTCGCCATGGACCCCGCCACCGGCCGTGTCCGCGCCATGGTGGGCGGCTTCAGCTACGATCAGAGCCAATTCAATCGTGCAAGCCAGGCACTGCGCCAGCCGGGGTCATCGTTCAAGCCGCTGATCTATGCCGCGGCGCTCGATAACGGCTATACGCCATCCTCCGTCGTACTGGACGGGCCCGTGGAAATCAGCCAGGGGCCGGGTCTCGATACATGGCGGCCGGAAAACTACTCCGGCCAGTTCTACGGACCCCAGACGCTGCGGTTCGGGATCGAGAAGTCGCGCAATGTCATGACGGTCCGCCTTGCGCAGGACATGGGCATGCCGATCATCTCCGAATATGCCCGCCGCTTCGGCGTTCATGAGGACCTTCCGCCCTTCCTGTCCATGTCGCTCGGCGCGGGCGAGACCACGCTGCTGAAAATGGTCGCCGGCTATTCGGTCTTCGCCAACGGCGGCAAGAAGGTCGCACCGACCTTGATCGACCGCATCCAGGATCGATACGGCCGTACCGTCTACAAGCATGATGAACGCGACTGTAACGGCTGCCGGGCAACGGCCTGGCTTGGTCAGCAACCGCCGACGCTGATCGATAACCGGGAGCAGGTGCTCGACCCGATGACGGCCTATCAGATGACGTCGATGCTGGAGGGTGTCGTGCTGCGGGGTACGGGCACCGCGCTCAAGGAAGTCGGCAAGCCCATCGCCGGCAAGACCGGAACGACCAATGACTATAAGGATGCCTGGTTTGTCGGCTTCTCACCCGACCTCGCGGTGGGCGTCTATCTTGGTTATGACCAGCCCAGAAACATGGGGCGCGCAGCCACCGGCGGCGGCATTGCCGCTCCCGTGGTGAAGGACTTTATGAAGCTGGCCCTGGCCGACGAGCCGGCGACACCTTTCCGCGTGCCTGAGGGCATTAAACTGATCCGCATCAACCCGGTGACGGGCATGCGCGCCGGTCCTGGCGAGAAGCGCGTCATCCTGGAGGCTTTCAAGCCAGGCACTGCGCCGCCCGACAGCTATTCGGTGATCGGTCAGGCGAATACGGAATATCAAGGTGAGCCGATCGACGTGAGCCCGGAGGCGGGCGACGCGATCCGATCAGGTACCGGCGGCCTCTACTGATCATCCTTCATCGAATGAGTGGCCGGAGGCGCGTGTGTCTCCGACCTTTTCTTTTTTGGCTGTTGTTGGCGCCGAGACTGGATTTCCGACGTCATCTCGACTACCCACGCAGCCGAACATCCGTTTTGCGGCAAGGACATCATGCGCGCTGAAATCGTCAACACCGTAGAAGAGCTTAAGCAGTCAGTCGGGCTGCTGAGGAGGCATCTTTGACTGGGATCAGGCCCAGCTTCGCCTCTCCGAACTGAATGCTCTTTCCGAGGATCCGGACCTCTGGAACGACCCCGAGAACGCGCAGAAGCTCATGCGCGAGCGCACGGAGTTGGAAGATGGTATCGAGAGCATCAAACGTCTGGAAACCGAACTTGCCGACAGCATCGAACTGATCGAGATGGGGGAGGCCGAAGGCGATGAGGCTATCGTCGCCGATGCCGAGGCTGCCATCAAGGCGCTCGCCGAGGAAGCGGCGCGCCGCCAGATCGAATCCCTCCTGTCAGGCGAAGCCGACGAGATGGACACCTATCTTGAGGTCCACCCCGGCGCCGGCGGCACCGAAAGCCAGGACTGGGCCGAAATGCTCCTGCGCATGTACACGCGTTGGGCCGAACGGCGGAAGTTCAAGGTAGAGATGATCGACCATCAATATGGCGATGGTGCCGGAATCAAGTCGGCAACGCTGCTGATCAAGGGTCGCAACGCCTATGGCTGGCTCAAGACGGAAGCTGGCGTGCATCGGCTCGTGCGCATCTCCCCGTTCGATTCGAACGCGCGGCGCCAGACGAGCTTCGCCTCGATCGACGTTTATCCTGTTGTCGATGACCGCATACAGATCGAAATCGACGAGAGCCAGGTGCGCGTTGATACGATGCGCTCAGGCGGCGCCGGCGGACAGCACGTGAACAAGACAGAATCGGCTGTGCGCCTGACGCATATCCCGACCGGCATCGCCGTTGTCAGCCAGGGCGACCGGTCG
This sequence comes from Agaricicola taiwanensis, assembly GCF_014635245.1. GTDB lineage: Bacteria > Pseudomonadota > Alphaproteobacteria > Rhizobiales > Methylopilaceae > Agaricicola > Agaricicola taiwanensis. The sequence goes on from NZ_BMCP01000002.1 coordinate 674,461, forward strand.
CAGCATAAGAACCGCGCGACGGCATGGAACATGTTGCGAGCCAAGCTTTATGAGCTTGAGCTGAAGAAGCGCGAGGAGCAAGCCGCAGCCGATCAGGCGGCAAAGACCGATATCGGCTGGGGCCACCAGATCCGATCCTACGTGCTGCAGCCCTATCAGATGGTCAAGGATCTCCGCACCGGTATCCAGTCGACCAGCCCGCAGGATGTTTTGGACGGCGATCTCGACCCCTTCATGGAGGCCTCGCTGGCGCAGCGCGTCTATGGCGGTGGTCCCGACGCCGTCGAGGACGTGGAGTAGGAGACAGCCGAGGCGGCGGTCAGCGCTCGATGGTTGCCGCCATACGTCCCGCTTCGATGAAGGCCGTCGGATCGAGCGGCTTATCGTTGCGGCGGGTCTCATAATGCAAGTGGGGCCCCGTGGAGCGGCCGGTGCTGCCGACATAGCCGACAAGCTGGCCTGCCTCGATACGAGCGCCCTCCTGAACGGCGATAGACGACATATGAGCGTAGCGGGTCGTCAGGCCATGATCATGTGCCACTTCCACCATCAGACCATAACCACCGTTGCGGCCAGCCTCGGCAACGCGGCCGGAGGCGGTTGCATGGATAGGGGTGCCGGCGGGAGCGCTGAAGTCGATACCTGAATGAAAGGCGGGACGGCCGAGAAAAGGATCCATCCGCGAGCCGAAGTCGCTCGACATCGTCTTGACCTTTGCCGGCATGCCGATCGGAATGCTGGTCAACCCCTGACGAAGCTGTTGCACATCTGCGAGCGTGAGCCTGATGCGCTGCATCCTGACGTCGGAGCTGTCGCCGTCAGGCATTTCGATGAAGGGGCCGCCGATGCCGGCGCGCACGTCAGAAGGCGGCACGCCAATGTGATTATAGACCACCTCAAGAGAGGTCTTTTCCACGGCGGTTCGGGTTTCCAATGTGGCCAGAAGATTCTCCTGGGAGGCCCTGAGGCGATGATATCCCGTCTCGGCCTGCTCGAACCGCGATGGCAGTGACCTTCGTGATGATCGCCAAGGGAAGCCCAGGCTGGCGGTTACGATCGGCTCTCCGTCATTATGAAACGACAGGTCTTCCGGCTGTTCGGATCCATCGTTCAGCGGGCGCGGTTTAGGCATGGATGACTGGGCGTTTCTCTCGCCTTTCAGCGGGGAAACCGGAGCGGCGCCCACAAGTTTTGCCACCGCGTCCTGACGCTCCTGGAGTTCCGCCTGAAACTGGATCAGCGCATCGAGTTTCGCGCCAAGCATGGCTTTCTCCGCCAATCCGGCGGTGCGGATCTGCTCCATGTTGCGACGAAGTTCAGCGAGGCGCGTTTCGTAATCCTCCTGCATCGCCTTGTGCCGAGCGGCGAACTGCAAGAGGACATCGTCCTTGAAGAGGATGTATCCGGCGGTCGCCATGGACCAAGCCAGCGCACCACCGATGATCACCAGGATCCCGAGGGTCTGGCCAAGGCTCAATGAGAACTGGAGTCGCCGACGCGAGATGCGATTGGCGCGTCTGTTGGTCATGGAAAGCCCCCGAAGCGGTCCGCGAGGAAATGCCGACCAACAGCAGGAGGCCCTACCGTGGTTAATATTGCGTAAGTTCCGCCTTACAGCTCCCGGGCCGCCTTAAGGGTTTCCTCCGCGTGGCCTTCAACGGAGACCTTCGGCCACACCTGGGCGACGGTGCCATCGGTGCCGATCAGCACCGTCGTACGCTCGATGCCCATGAACTTGCGACCGTACATGCTCTTTTCGACCCAGACGCCATAGTTTTCCAACATCTCGCGCTTCTCATCGGAGGCGAGAGTAAGGCCGAGGTCGTGTTTCTTTTTGAATTTCTCATGGCTTGCCACCGAATCGGCGGAAACTCCGATAATGACGGTATCGGCCTTTTCAAATTCGCCCTTCAGACGATTGAACGCGATCGCCTCCCTGGTACAGCCGCTCGTGTCGTCCCTGGGATAGAAATATAGCAGTACCTTGTGGCCCCTCAGACCGGAGAGGCTGACATGGCCACCACCGTCTGTCGGGAGGGTGAAGAGAGGCGCTTTGTCGCCAGCCTCGATTGTAGCCATTGTCACGATCCTTCCGGGATTGATGGCATTTGTGTTCCTGAGTGCCGCATATGGCGGCGGATGAAAGATGGACGGCAAGACACGCGCGTCAACGGAAAGCTTGCGCAAATTCAGGCGCCGCCTGCTGGCCCCCGTGTGGACAGGCGGAACCGCGCTTGCCGCAAGCGTGCGCGCGAGGGTGCGCAGGCTGCACCTGAGCCGCTCGGAGCGGTGGCGGCGGCGGGCGCTCTATTTTACAGGCGGTGTTCTTGCCATTCTCGGTGCCGGCTATGCCATGCTGTTGTGGACGCCGCTGCCTCTGTCCGTCGTCACGCCGCGCATTACGGCCGCCCTGCAGCAGCGACTGGGTCCTGGATTTGAGGCCTCGATCGGCAGCGCGCGGCTGGACCGGGACGACCAAGGCTCCGCTGTCAGGCTCAATGATTTCGAGATCCTCGATCCTGATGGACGCGCGGTCCTCGCCGTGCCGCGGGTCATGGTCAGTCTCGAACGCTCCGACAAGGGCTTTTTCAGCTTCGGCTTCGGAGCCCCCAAGCGGGTCGAGATCGAAGCACCTCGCGTGTCTTTGAGAATCGAGGAGGAGGGGGGAGTCCTTCTATCGGGTGGCGAGGAACTGGCGGTGCGTGTGCCGAGCGTCTCTGTCCAGGACGCCGCAGCCAGGCCTGTCGCCGAACTGGTGGCCGCCCTGGATACGGTTCTGGGGCCTGGAGGCCCGTTATCGGCTCTCGAAAGCATCACCATCAGCGATGCTCATATCGCCGTCGACGATCGCCGGAATGGCTGGAGCGAAGCAATCAGCGACGTCGAGGGAACATTCGTCCGCCGTGTCGACGGCGGCCTTACAGCAAGCCTGACGTCGACCCGCCCAGACCAACGCTGGTCGGCCTCCGCCACACTGAACGGCATGCCCGGTGATGAAAGGTCGCTCGATCTAGGATTCGAGAATATCAACGTCGGACGAGTACTGCAGAGCCTGCGGCCGAATGCCGGCCAGGAATTGCAGGGGCGACTTTCCGGACATCTTTTCGCAGGCCTCGGCAGTGACGGAAAACCGCATGCCTATGAGGTGAGGCTGGATGTTGCGGGCGTCGTTGCAGGCAATGCCGACAACATCCTTCGTCTCGACGCTCTGAAGCTCGAAGCACGTTGGGATTTTCGCAACCCGCGGATTTCGGTTCGAAACCTCAGCCTCAATTCCGGTTGGGGCCGGGGTCAGTTGGTCATGGAGGCGGTGCCGATCGATACGGCTGATCCCAACGGCGGATGGCGGTACAATGTCGCCGGGCAGGACGTGGTGCTCAACACCGCGACAGGCCAGGCGCCTGTCTATTTCTCGGCCATTTCCGGCGACGGCCATCTGGATGTGAGAGCAAAGAAGGCGGGCATCAATCGCCTGCAGCTTTCAAGCCCGACCATCAATCTGGCAGGCTCTGCGGCGCTTGACTGGAACGGCGAGAAGCCGATCCTGGACACATCCATCGCCGGCGTGCGTGTGCCCGTCAGCGCACTTCTCAGCCTCTGGCCTCCCATGCTGGCGCCGCGAACCCGGGGGTGGATCGCGACCAACATTCAGACCGGCATTGCCGAAGATCTCGTCTTCGCCGCGCACGGCCCTCTTGTGATACCGCCGCCCCCGCCGGATCAGCCGCGCCCCCGCATGGATGTGGCGCTGGACGCCCAGGTCACCGGAGTGGAAATGTCGCCGGCGCGTCTGCCGCTAGCGCTCACTCAAGGGCATGGAACCATCCATGTCGCCAATCACAGGCTCAAGGTGAACATCGAAGGCGGTCAGTTGTCCTCGCCTGGCCGCGGCACGATCGACGTCATGCCCTCGGATGCGAACATCGCCAATCTCATACCGCGCGATCCCGAGGTTGATCTCCGTGTGAATGTGAAGGGCGAAGCCGCCACCACGGGTCGCGTGCTTTCCAGCATCGATCCCGCCGCTTCCGTTGCCTTCTTCGACAAGATAGGCGGAGGTGAGCTGATCGGAGAGGTTCGCCTGCGCGCTCGATCTCAGCCCGGCGGTAAGCTGGAGATACTCGGGAAAGCGGCCCAGTTCGAGACCGAAGACCTGTCCATTCCCGATGTTGTCGGACCCCTCGACCTGGGAAAGGGTGATTTCAAGATATCGCTGGATGACGCTGCCACGGAGGTGCAGGGCGATGCCACCCTCGGTGGCGCGCCGGTCTCGATCAGCGCACGGATAGTGCGTGTGGACAACAAGATGGGTGCTACCACCATCAACGTCACAGGCGATCCCTCCCGCATCGAGGGCATGAAAGCCATGGCCGGTATTTCAGGCTCCGCGGCCCTCAGGCTGCAGATGGCATCGCCCGATACCATCGATGGCGCGACCGTCGAGGCTGATCTTTCGGGGACACGCATCGATATCGGCGCAGCAAGCGCCACCAAGGCCGTCGGTCAGCCCGGCCGTCTCTCCTTCACGGTGCGCAAGCAAGACGCCGGGATCGTGCTTGAACAGCTTGATCTGGATGCAGCCCCCATCGCGGCCAAGGGCCGCATCGAGTTCGACCGAAACGGCGGATTGTCACTTGCGCGCATGGATACGGTCCGGCTGTCGGCGGATGATGATGCCCGTCTGGACGTGACGCCGGCTAGTGGCGGCCTGAAGTTCACCCTTCGGGGCGAAGCGCTCGATGTTCGTCCTTTCATTCGCGGTATCCGCGGTCGATCTTCCCCGTCGACCGGAGACATCACGGTCGATGCGAAGCTGGAACGGGCTGTTGCCTTCAACAATGAGGCGCTGAGGGATGTATCCTTCAGCATGTCGCGTCGGGGAGGCCGTCTGCGCGCCTTGACGCTCGAGGCTGTTCTGGGTGCGGGGAAAGTCACGGCGCGCATGAGCGAGGGCGCGCAAAGGGACATCCTCGTTGAATCAAATGATGCCGGTGCACTGCTGCGCGGCTTCGACATCTACCGACGGATGCGAGGCGGTGGATTCGAGCTCGTCGCGCCCTCGGACGGTGCAGGCCAGGGATTTATGGCCATAAGGGATTTCTCCATCGTCGACGAAAAGGCCCTGGCTTCCGTCACCGCCGGTCGGCGGGAAGGAAACCAGCTGGTCGTCAACTTCTCGAAGGCACGCGTCGCCTTCCGGCAGGAGCAGGGAAGCCTGCTCATTCAGGAATCGGCCGTATGGGGACCGGATATCGGTGCCACGCTGGATGGTGCGCTTGATTTTGCCAGTGACAGCATGAGCCTCACCGGCACGTTCGTTCCCGCCTATGCGCTCAACAACTTTTTCGCGCGTATTCCCATCATCGGCGCTCTCCTGGGAGGAGGGCAGTACGAGGGATTGGTGGGGGTGACGTTCAAGGTCGAGGGGCCCATCGGCAATCCAACCCTGAGCGTCAATCCGGTATCCGCGGTCGCTCCGGGCTTCCTGAGGAAGCTGTTTGAATTCCGCAACCAGGACCCGAGCGTGCGCCCCGGCGGGCAGGCGGGCGCACCAGGCTGAGGCCCCGGTGCTTCAAACCGGCTTCAGCAGCACATGCTTCTTCCTGCCGAGCGACAGCTTGATCACACCTTCGCCCGTGAGATCGGCCTGGGTCAGCACAGCGCGTTCGTCCGCGATGACGATGTCGTTGACGCGAAGACCGCCGCCTTTGACCTGACGCCGTGCTTCTCCATTGGAGGCCACAAGACCGGCCTTTTCGGCAAAAGCGGCGAGGACGCCGATACCTTCGACAAGCTCACCCCTCGCGATCTCGATCGTCGGCAGATTTGCCGACAGCGCCCCTTCCTCGAAGGTCGTGCGGGCCGTGGCAGCGGCTTCCTCCGCGGCGGCGCGGCCGTGAAGGAGGGCAGTTACTTCCGTCGCCAGGATCTTCTTCGCCTCGTTGATTTCCGCTCCACCGAGCGCGCCGAGGCGGGCGATCTCGTCCAGCGGCAGCTCCGTATAAAGCTTCAGGAAGCGGACCACGTCGGCGTCTTCGGTGTTGCGGAAGTACTGCCAGAACTCGTAGGGGCCGAGGAGATCGGCATTGAGCCAGATGGCTCCGTTGGCGGTCTTGCCCATCTTTCCACCGGAGGCGGTGGTCAGGAGCGGCGTTGTCAGCGCGAAAAGTTCAGCATTATCGGTGCGGCGGCCAAGATCGATACCGTTGACGATGTTGCCCCATTGATCCGATCCGCCCATCTGCAGGCGGCAGCCATAACGCCGGTAGAGCTCCGTGAAGTCATAGGCCTGGAGGATCATGTAGTTGAACTCCAGGAAACTCAGAGACTGCTCGCGATCGAGGCGCAGCTTCACGCTGTCGAACGACAACATGCGGTTGACCGAGAAATGGCGCCCGTAGTCGCGCAGGAAATCGAGGTAGTTGAGATCGCACAACCAATCGGCATTATTGACCATCAGCGCGTCATTGGGGCCGTCGCCGAAATCGATATAAGTGGCAAAGACCTTGCGGATGCCCTGGAGGTTCTCCTCAATCTGTTCGTCAGAAAGCAGCTTGCGCGCCTCATCCTTGAAGGAGGGATCGCCGATCCGGCTCGTTCCTCCACCCATGAGTGCGATGGGTCGCCCGCCCGTTTTCTGAAGCCAGCGCAATGCCATGATCTGCATGAGAGAGCCGACATGGAGGCTGGTCGCGGTGGCATCAAATCCGATGTAGCCTGAAAATCCGGACTGCGCAGCGGCCGCATCGAGACCCGCTTCATCTGACATCTGGTGGATGAAGCCGCGTTCGGACAGAATGCGGAGGAAATCGGAGCGGTGGGCGGTCATCGTCAGGTCTTCTGGTTCGTTACAGGGGAAGCAAGAGCCGGTCCTGTATCAGGTTCGGCACCAAAGTTCACGGGGAGTTGCTGTTGCGCGCACTTGGATTGATGAGCGGTACCTCCCTTGACGGCGTGGATATAGCTGTTCTTGAGACGGACGGGGACACGATCGAAGCCTTTGGGCCGACCGGATACCGGCCGTATAGCCAGATTGAGCGCGCGATGCTGCAGGATGCCCTCGCTGAGGCCATCTCGCTGACAGATCGGACCGCCAGGCCAGGCGTCCTCGCCTGCGCCGAGACAATGATCACTGCGGCACATGCGGAGGCCGTGGAAGCCTTCCTCAAGGGGCATGGTTTGATGCCTCGCGATATTGATGTGGTGGGCTTCCACGGGCAGACCGTTCTGCATCGACCGCAGGCGCGGCTGACCGTTCAGATCGGCGACGGGCACGCTCTTGCCAGCAGGCTCGGTATCACCGTGGTTGGAGATCTTCGCGCCGCCGATGTGGCCGCGGGCGGCCAAGGCGCTCCCCTGGTGCCGGCCTATCATCAAGCATTGGTGCAGCGGCTCGGGCTTGCGGGCCCGATTGCCGTCCTCAATCTCGGCGGGGTCGCCAATGTCACGCTGGTTGACGATGGGGCCGCACCGCGTGCCTTCGATCTTGGTCCGGCAAACGCGCTTCTGGACGACTTCATGAAGGAGCGGACAGGCGAGGGTTTCGACCGGGATGGCTTCACCGCCGCCGCGGGCGAAGTCGACGAGGAGGCACTGGCGCGACTGTTGCGCCACCCCTTCTTTGATCAGCCGCCGCCGAAATCCCTGGACCGGAATGATTTTCGGGCCTGGACGGACGAGCAGGGCGGACTTTCCGAAGTCACGCTGGAGACCGGGGCGGCAACGTTGACCGCGTTGACCGCAGCCGGCGTTGCCGTCTCACGACGGTTCATGTCCTCTGCGCCCCGGCTCTGGGTCGTCGCTGGCGGGGGTACACGCAATCCAACGCTGATGGCCATGCTGTCGGAGCGCCTCGCGCCAGCCGAGGTCACTGCCGCCGATGCCCTCGGATTTCCGGCTGACTATGTGGAAGCGCAGGCTTTCGCCTATCTGGCGGTGCGGGCCCTGCGCGGGCTGCCTCTGACATATCCTTCAACGACCGGCGTGCCGTCGCCACTGACAGGCGGCGTCATCTTCAAGGCGGATACGCTTGTGCGCATTTAGAAAAAGGCCGGGGATTATCCCGGCCTCTTAGCTCAGACCATGGTTTCGCCGATGGCGGCGAGGCGCTTGTCGACATAGCGACCCACCGATTCGACAAGTTCATCGGTCTTGTTCTCGAAGAAGTGGTTCGCGCCGGGAATGACGTCCTGGTCGATGACGATCCCCTTTTGGGTCTTCAGCTTGTCGATCAGGTTCTGGACATCCTTTGGCGTGGCCACCCGATCTTCATCGCCATGGACGAAGAGGCCGGACGAGGGGCAGGGCGCAAGGAACGAGAAATCGAAGCGGCCTGCCGGCGGCGCAACGGAGATGAAGCCCTCGACCTCCGGCCGACGCATCAGAAGCTGCATGCCGATCCAGGCTCCAAAGGAGACACCGGCGACCCAGCAGGCACGCGATTCGGGATTGATGGTCTGCACCCAGTCCAGCGCGGAGGCGGCATCGGACAGCTCATCCTGACCATGATAGATGCCCTGGCTGCGTCCAACGCCGCGGAAGTTGAAGCGCAGCACCGCAAATCCACGTTCGGCGAACATGTAGTAGAGTTGATAGACGATGGGATTGTTCATCGTGCCGCCGAATTGAGAATGCGGGTGCAGGATGATTGCGATGGGCGCCGTCTTCTTCTTGGCAGGATGATAGCGGCCTTCGAGCCGTCCGGCGGGGCCGTTAAAAATCACTTCGGGCATAGTGTCTCTACTCGTCTTGCCGGATGCCGGCGCTCTCAAACGTGGGCGAATTTGGGCTTTCGCCCACGGGCAACAGGTGTTAGAACTGTTCTAAGCAATTCACGCACTCAAGCCTGTAGAATTCAGGCGCGAGGCGCGGAACGTCGCGTTCTAGCATAGATGGCAAGGCTACTGACAAGCGCCAGTGGCCAAAAACAGATTTTGATCATGGCAAGCCCAAGAATTTATTTCGACCATAACGCTACGGCGCTTCTGCGCCCGGAGGCGCGTGTGGCCATGATCGCGGCTTTGGATATGCCCGGAAATGCTTCGGCCATTCATGCCGAGGGCCGGATTGCGCGCGGTGCGGCCGAACGCGCACGCGAGGCAGTGGCGAGCTTGTGCGGCGCCGAAGCCAAGAATGTGACCTTTACCAGCGGCGCTACCGAAGCGCTGAGCCTGGCGCTGTCGCCCCATTGGCAGGATGGCGCCGAGAAGCCGCCGCTTGACGCGCTTCTGATCTCCGCGACCGAGCATTCCGCCGCCCTCCAGGGCCACCGTTTCCCGGCAGAGGCCGTCGAGGTTCTGCCGGTCGCCCGGGACGGCCGCATCGAACTCGATGCACTGGACGAGGCATTGGCACGCCGTCCTGGTCAGCGGATCATGGTGGCCCTGCAAACGGCAAACAATGAAACCGGGGTGCTTCAGCCAATAGGTGACGTGGCGGCCCGCGTGCACGCGGTGGGTGGCCTCATGGCCGTCGATGCTGTCCAGTCCGCCGGCAAGATGACCCTTGATATCAGGGCGATGGGTGCCGATCTCCTTATAGTGTCTGCGCATAAGATCGGCGGTCCGTCGGGTGTGGGTGCGCTGATCCGTATCCGGGAAGCCCTGCATCTCACCGAGCCGATGTTGCGTGGCGGTGGTCAGGAAAAGGGACTGCGTGCCGGCACGGCCAATGTGACCGGCATCGTCGGCTTCGGCGCGGCGGCAGAGGCTGCAGCACAGCAGATCGAATATGAAGCGGCCCAACTCGCATCCTTTTGCGACCGGCTTGAGATAGGGCTCAAGGATATCGCGCCCGATTTCGTGGTCTTTGGAGAAGGCGCGCCGCGGTTGCCCAATACCGTTGCCTTCGCAGTGCCGGGAATTTCATCGGAAACGGCGCTGATGGCGCTGGATCTTGCCGGGCTTGCGGTCTCAGCGGGATCGGCCTGTTCATCAGGCAAGGTGCAGATCAGCCATGTGCTTGATGCCATGGGCGTCGATCCGCAACTGGCCCGAGGGCTTATCCGCATCAGTCTGGGCTGGTCCACGACCGAAGAAGAGGTTAGGCACGCTCTGGCGATCTTGGATCGAGAGCTTTCGATACTACGTGTAAGGGCACAGGGGCGTGCCGCCTGAGCGCGCATCACGCGCCAGCGATGAGATGAATGCGGCGGCCCCATCAGGGACTGCCAGAGTTTTACACGCGGGCCTTCAACCCGCGACGTGAAGGAGAAGGCGAAGACATGCCTGCGGTACAGGAAACGGTTGAACGCGTCCGCCAGATCGACGTCGACCAATATAAATACGGCTTTGTCACGGACATCGAAACCGAGAAGGCGCCTCAGGGCCTATCGGAAGAGATCGTGCGCTTCATCTCGGCCCGCAAGGAAGAGCCGGAATGGATGCTGGAGTGGAGGCTCGACGCCTATCGCCGCTGGCTCACCATGCGCGAGCCGACCTGGGCGAAGGTCGATTACCCCAAGATCAACTACGACGAGCTCTATTATTACGCCGCGCCGAAGAACTTCGTCGCGCCCAAGAGCCTTGACGATGTCGATCCGGAGCTGCTGCGCACCTATGAAAAGCTCGGCATTCCGCTGCGTGAGCAGGAAATGCTGGCTGGCGTGGAAGGCGCAGGATCGCGCGTGGCCGTCGATGCGGTCTTCGACAGCGTTTCCGTCGCCACCACCTTCAAGAAGGAACTGGCGGCCGCCGGCGTGATCTTCATGCCGATCTCGGAGGCGATCCGTGAGTATCCCGAGCTGGTGCGGAAGTATCTCGGCTCCGTGGTGCCGGTGACCGACAATTTCTTTGCCACGCTCAACTCCGCCGTCTTTTCGGACGGCTCCTTCGTCTATGTGCCAAAGGGCGTCCGCTGCCCGATGGAGCTGTCGACCTATTTCCGCATCAACGAGCGCAACACCGGCCAGTTCGAGCGTACGCTGATCATTGCCGACGAGGGCTCCTATGTGAGCTATCTGGAAGGCTGCACGGCGCCGCAGCGTGACGAAAACCAGCTGCATGCCGCCGTCGTCGAACTGATCGCGCTGGACAACGCCGAAATCAAATATTCAACTGTCCAGAATTGGTATCCCGGTGACGTCGAGGGCAAGGGCGGCATCTATAATTTCGTCACCAAGCGTGGCGACTGCCGCGGCCGCAAGGCCAAGATTTCCTGGACACAGGTCGAGACCGGATCTGCCATCACCTGGAAATATCCAAGCTGCATCCTGCGCGGTGACGAGAGCCAGGGCGAGTTCTATTCGATCGCCATTTCCAACGGCCGCCAGCAGGTTGACAGCGGCACGAAGATGATCCACCTGGGCAAGAACACCACCTCCAAGATCATCTCGAAGGGTATCGCGGCGGGCAAGTCGGAGAACACCTATCGCGGTCTTGTCTCCGCGCATCGCAAAGCCACCAACGCGCGCAACTTCACCAACTGCGACAGCCTTCTGATCGGCGATCAGTGCGGCGCGCACACGGTGCCTTACATCGAGGCGAAGACCTCCACGGCCATCTTCGAGCATGAGGCGACGACCTCCAAAATCGCTGAGGACCAGCTGTTCTATTGCCAGCAGCGCGGCCTGTCCGAGGAGGAGGCGATCGCCCTGATCGTCAACGGCTTCGTCAAGGAGGTGCTCCAGCACCTGCCGATGGAGTTCGCGGTGGAGGCCCAGAAGCTGATTTCGATCAGCCTGGAAGGATCGGTGGGCTGAGGCCCTTTCACTTTGGAAATGACACGCGATCCGGAACGGAGCGCGACAGAACGGAAGATGACAATGCTTGAGATCAAGAACCTTCACGCTTCGGTCGAAGATAACGAAATCCTCAAGGGCCTGGACCTCGTGATCAAGCCCGGCGAAGTGCACGCCATCATGGGCCCCAACGGTTCGGGCAAATCCACGCTGTCTTATGTGCTTGCCGGCAAGGAAGATTATGAAGTGACCGAGGGCTCGGCGACGCTCGATGGCGAGGATCTCTTCGAGTTGGAAGCAGATGAACGTGCCGCCAAGGGCCTGTTCCTGGCCTTCCAATACCCGCTGGAGATCCCCGGCGTCGCGACCATGACCTTCCTCAAGGCGGCCCTGAACGCCCAGCGCCGCGCCCGAGGCGAGGGCGAGCTGTCGACGCCGGAGTTCATGAAGCAAGTTCGAGAAAAGGCAGATGGCCTCGGCATTTCCACGGAGATGTTGAAGCGCGCTCTGAACGTCGGCTTTTCGGGCGGCGAGAAGAAGCGCAACGAGATTCTGCAGATGGCGCTCCTGGAACCGAAGTACTGCATCCTGGATGAAACCGACTCCGGCCTTGACATCGACGCCCTGAAGATCGTCGCCGAGGGCGTGAATGCGCTGCGGGCGAAGGATCGCGGGTTCCTCGTCATCACCCACTATCAGCGTCTCCTGGATCACATCGTGCCTGACATCGTTCACGTGATGTCGAAGGGCCGTATCGTCCGCACGGGCGGACCGGAGCTGGCGCATGAATTGGAAGCGAAGGGCTACGCCGATTACGTCGGCGCGGCCGCGTAAGGAGAGGGCAATGACCGCCGATATCCAACCGATCCGCACCGCCGCTGAAACGGCACTTGCGGAGGCTTTTGCCAGATTCAAGCAGCCGCTGCCTGCCGGTGAGATCGCTCGCCGCGACGCAGCTTTCGCCGAGTTCCACAAAGCCGGCTTGCCGCACCGCCGCGTCGAGGAGTGGAAGTACACCGATCTGCGCGCCGCCATGCGCGAGGCCAAGCCCCTTGCGGAGCCGAACAGCGCTGCCGTCGTTGCTATGGCAAAGACCGCGATCGCACAGTTTGGCAGCCTCGGGGCCGCTAGGGCCGTCATCGTGAATGGCCAATACGTGCAGGATTTGGCGCAGGCAGCTGATGGTGTCGAAATCACGCCGCTGGCCGCAGCCCTCACCGAGAGCAGCGATCTTCTCGCAAGCCTCGGACAAAGCGGCGCTCCGGCTTCAAATACGGCCGTGGCCCTCAACAATGCCTTCGCATCCGACGGCGTTCTGGTTCGGATGTCTTCAAGGACGAAGACGACGCTGCACCTCGCACTGCATCAGGAAGGCGACCATGCGTCCTATACCCGCATCGTTGTTGCGGTGGATGCAGGCGCTGAGGTGGAGCTCATTGAGACGCACACCGGCAGTGGCGCTCACCAGACCAACACCATGGTTGAAATCCTGGTCGGCGAGGGCGCCAGGGTGGCTCACTACAAGCTGCAGGACGAAAGCCGGGAAACGCTGCATCTGGCAACACTTGCCGCCAAGCTCGAGGGGGGTGTGAACTTCAGCTCCACCGCGCTGACCAAAGGCGCAAATCTGGCCCGGCAGCAGATTTTCCTGACCTTTGCCGGGGAGCATTCGGAAGCCGTTCTCGGCGGCGTCAGCCTTGCCGGTGCGCGCCGTCATCTCGACACGACGCTCTTCGTCGATCATGCCGTGCCGAACTGCGCCAGCCGCGAGCGCTACAAGACCGTGCTGACGGATGATGCGAGAGGAGTGTTCCAGGGCAAGATCCTGGTGCGGCGTGACGCTCAGAAGACTGACGGCCAGATGAAGTCCGACGCGTTGCTCCTCAGCGAAAGCGCTGAGATGGACCTCAAGCCGGAGCTGGAGATCTACGCTGACGACGTCGTCTGCGCTCACGGTGCGACGGCGGGCGCTATCGACGACGAGCTTCTGTTCTATCTCATGGCACGCGGCATTCCGCGGGCCGAAGCGGAGACCCTGATGATCACGGCTTTTGCCGGTGAGGTCTTCGAGGGCATCGAGAACGATGCTGTCCGGGACATCTTCGTCGCCTCCGCGCAGAATTGGCTGTCGAACCGCGGCTAAAACCAATTCATGGCCGGGCGGCTAAATGCCCGGCCATTCTTCAAGCATACCGCCGGCGGAGCCATTTGGATCGTCGGCGCGAGAGGGATAAGCGGCGATGAACGCACCTGTCTCTGGCCTTCACAGCTATGACATCGATACGATCCGGCAGGATTTCCCGATCCTGTCGCTCGAAATTTATGGCAAGCCGCTGGTTTACCTCGACAACGGAGCGTCCGCGCAGAAGCCGCAGCAGGTGCTGGACGCCATGCGCGAGGTTTATGAGACGAAGTATGCCAATGTGCATCGCGGGCTTCACTACCTCGCCAATGCCGCGACCGAGGCCTATGAGGGCGCACGCGAGAAGGTGAGGGGCTTCCTCAACGCCGGCTCGGCCGATGAGATCGTCTTTACCCGTTCCGCGACGGGAGCAATCAATGCCATCGCATCCTCATTTGGCCAGCACCACCTGGGTGAGGGTGGCGAGATCGTCCTCTCGATCATGGAGCATCATTCCAACATCGTGCCCTGGCACTATCATCGCGAGCGCAAAGGCGCGGTGATCAAATGGGCACCCGTGCGCGATGACGGATCCTTCGATATCGACGCTTTTGCCGATCTCCTGACGGAGCGCACCAAGATCGTCGCCATCACGCATATGTCGAATGTCCTCGGCACCGTGACGCCGGTGAAAGAGATCATCCGCCTTTCGCATGAACGGGGCATTCCCGTGTTGATCGACGGCAGTCAGGGGGCGGTTCACCTGCCGGTGGATGTGCAGGAGCTGGATGCCGACTTCTATATCATGACGGGCCACAAGCTTTACGGACCGACCGGCATCGGCGTGCTCTATGCCAAGCGTGAGTGGCTGGAGAAGCTGCCACCCTTTGAAGGCGGCGGGGAAATGATCCGCGACGTCACGGAAGACTGGGTCACCTATGGCGATCCACCGCACAAGTTCGAGGCCGGCACACCGGCCATCGTGGAAGCCGTTGGGCTTGGCGCCGCCATCGATTATGTGTCGGGCATTGGCCGCGAAGCGATCCACGCTCATGAAAACGACCTGCGCGACTATGCCCACGAGCGCCTGGCGGCGATCAACTCCATTCGGATCTTCGGCACGACCAAGGAGAAGGGCGCCATTCTTTCCTTCGAGATGAAAGGCGCTCATGCCCATGACGTCGCCACGATCATTGATCGCGCTGGCATCGCGGTAAGGGCGGGCACTCATTGCGCGCAGCCGCTGCTGGCACGGTACGGAGTGACGTCAACCTGCCGCGCATCGTTCGGCCTCTATAACACCCGGGCGGAAATTGATAAACTGTCCGAAGCTCTTGAAAAGGCACGCGAGCTGTTCGCGTGAATGAGATCGACATGAACGACGTTGCACCTGCAACCGAAAACGCCTCCGCAATCCCACCGGAGGAGCTTGAGCGCCTGACCGGCGACATCGTCGCGGCCCTCAAGACCGTCTACGATCCGGAGATACCGGTCGACATCTACGAGCTCGGCCTGATCTACAAACTCGAGATCGAGGACAACCGGGATGTCACCGTCGACATGACCCTGACTGCGCCGGGCTGCCCCGTGGCCGGGGAAATGCCGGGCTGGGTGGAGAATGCCGTGGGGTCCGTTCCCGGTGTCGGCAAGGTCAAGGTGACCATGACTTTCGATCCGCCATGGGACCAAAGCCGCATGTCCGATGAGGCCAGGGTCGCGCTGGATATGTGGTGAGGCGATTGCGCTATTGCGCATCCCGACCCATATCTCAGTGAGCTTCAGGAAGGTGTTTCAATGACCACTGCCACAGCTCCGCGTCCCCGGCCGAAGATCATCACGCTCACTCCCGCGGCGTCCGCGCGAGTACGGGAACTGATGGCGCGCACCGACAAGAAGACGGTCGGGCTGCGCATCGGCGTGAAGAAGGGCGGCTGCGCCGGCATGGAATACACCATGCAGGAAGCCGAGGAGATCCGCCCGACCGATGAGGCCGTTGAGGTGGACGGGGCACTGGTGCTGATCGATCCGCAGGCCATTCTGTTCCTGCTCGGCAGCGAGATGGATTATGTGATCGAAAAGCTGTCGGCCCGCTTCGTCTTCAAGAACCCCAACCAGACCGGTGCCTGCGGCTGTGGCGAATCCGTTTCGCTGGTCGCCGCCAAGCCGGACGCGATGGCACCGGCTGCTCCCTAACCTCTAAAGCAATTCCTGATCCGATATGTGCATGACGGCCTCAGGATCGGTTTCGCTGATGACCCGGTTGCGGCCGCTCCGCTTGGCCGCATAGAGGCAGTGGTCTCCGCGCTCCAGCAGCGCTTGCGCGGTATCGTCATCGTGATAGGTAGCGACACCGACGGAGATCGTAAGCCGACCGAGACGCTCGCCGGTGGTCTGCCGCAGGAGTTCTTTTGCGGAGATCGTGCGGCGGATGTTGTCGGCGAGCGTAACCGCCGATCGCAGCGGCGTGTCCGGCAGGAGAATTGCAAACTCCTCGCCGCCATAACGGGCAGCGACGTCCTGACCTTTCGTGTTGTTTTGAAGCCCCGTGGCGACGGCGCGCAACACCTGGTCACCGACGAGATGGCCATAGGTATCGTTGAAGCTCTTGAAATGGTCGATGTCGATCATGAGCATGGAAAAACCGCGCTCGCCGCGCCGTGCTTCCGCGAGCATCTTTTCCAGGGCGGCGTCGAAGTACTTTCGGTTTGAGATCTGCGTAAGGGGATCTGTCATGGCCTCCGCGCGGATGGCCTCCAGATTGAGCTGCAACGCCAGGATCTCCTGACGTGTCTCCACCATGCGCTGCTCCAGCTCGTCATTTGCATGCTGTATTTCTCGCGTGGCCTGAATGAGCGCTCCGATGATGAGTCGGACCTGATCGCGGTCCTGGTCGATTCTGCCGAGTGATTCTTCCAGGCCGTTGAGAGACTGGTCGTAGGCGCTTGCCGAGCCTCGCGCCGCATCGATCATCGCCATGACCTGGCTGATCTCGTCCACGATCATGGCGCCCATCTTGTCCACCTTCTGCGACAGATGGGAGGGAGCGATGTGGATCTGGTAGAGGGTGTCCGCTTCTTCAGGCGTGACGGCGCGCCCGGCCGAAATGATCTTATTCACGGCGTCGTTCAGGCCGGCGTTGAAGCCCGTTGCATAGGTGAACCAGAATTCGTAGTTCGTGGGGTGCGCAGGATGCCGGAAGGCCCGGATCCGCTGCAACGCAGCCTCACCGAAGCTGATCGTACGGTCGAATTCGCTAATGTTCGACGCCATCATCCTGCCTCCGGCAATGCTCGCGAGAATCGGTCAGACCGATCGCAGCATTGTCGAAGAGCCTAGGCAGAGTGGGCCTAACTGGCCGTTAAAGATGATACGTCAGGCCTTGGCCAGCCGGACAGGGCGTAGAAGAAACGCCGGCACCTGATCGCTTTGGCCGAAAGGCACCCCACCGGCATCATGTTCGGCAGGTTTGGCGGGCACCGCCCTTGGCGCGGCAGCTTCCTGCCGGGCCGGGGCTTCCTGCCGAGCGGGGGCTTCTGGCTTTTCAGAAGGCTTCGCCTTTCCTGCGCGCCCGCCACCGCTTTTGCGCCGGCTGCTGGAACGGGCCGGCTTGGTGTCATCCTCTTCCGCTGCGGCGGAAAGGTTTTCAAGACCGCCGTCCTGCCATTCCAGCGCGTTGCCGATGACCTTTTCGATCGCACCCAGTGCTTTCCGGTCGGCCGACGACACCAGGGTGAAGGCCGTCCCTGTCTTTCCGGCACGGCCGGTCCGGCCAATGCGGTGAACATAGTCTTCCGGATGGATCGGCACATCGAAGTTCAGGACATGGCTGACGTCGGGAATATCGAGGCCACGCGCTGCCACATCGCTTGCGACAAGAAGGGACGCTTCCCCGGTCTTGAAGGCATCCAGAGCCGCCATACGTGCCCGCTGATCCAGGTCGCCGTGAATGGTGACGGCATTGAAGCCATGGCGCTGGAGCGAGCGATGGACGATTGTCACATCACGCTTGCGGTTGCAGAAGATGATCGCGTTCTTGAAGTCGGCAGCATTGCGGATCAGTTCGCGAAGGGTGTCGCGCTTGGCGGCGGCTTCGCTTCGTGTCGGCACCAGCTTCTGCTTAATGCTGGCATTGGTGGTCGAGGCTCGAGCCACCTCAATCTTCACCGGATCCCGCAGGAACTGCGATACCAGGCGCTGGATCTCCGGCGGCATGGTTGCGGAAAAGAACAGAGTCTGCCGCGACGGCGGGATCAGCTTGCAGATCCGTTCGATGTCCGGAATGAAACCCATGTCCAGCATGCGATCGGCCTCGTCGATGACGAGAACCTCAATGCCGGTAAGAAGCAGCCGGCCACGCTCGAAGTGATCGAGCAGGCGCCCCGGTGTTGCGATCAGAACGTCGACACCCTTGGTAAGCTTGGCATCCTGATCACCAAAGGAGAGTCCGCCGATCAGCAGCGCGACCGAAAGCTTGTGGTTTTTGCCGTATTTGTCGAAGCTTTCCTCGACCTGGGCCGCCAGCTCGCGGGTCGGCTCAAGAATGAGGGTGCGTGGCATGCGGGCTCTGGCACGGCCACGCTCCAGGCGGGTGATCATGGGCAGGGTGAAGGACGCGGTCTTACCCGTCCCGGTCTGGGCAATCCCC
This sequence comes from Agaricicola taiwanensis, assembly GCF_014635245.1. Lineage (GTDB taxonomy): Bacteria > Pseudomonadota > Alphaproteobacteria > Rhizobiales > Methylopilaceae > Agaricicola > Agaricicola taiwanensis. Next base: position 692,905 of record NZ_BMCP01000002.1, read on the forward strand.
AGCACATCCTTGCCCGCCATCACGTGAGGAATCGCTTGTTCCTGAATGGGCGTAGGGGTCGTGTAACCTGCCGCATCAACGGCTTCGAGGACTTTGGGGCTTAGTCCGAGATCGGAAAAAGGCATATCGTGTTCGGTCCGGAAACGGCGCAAAAGCGATCGTGATGGTCGGAGCTCTAAAGTGCGCGCGCTTGCTATCGTACGTGCGATCGAGGCAGCCGTGTGCTGTTCGTGGCAGAAACTAGGCATTGAGCCCTAAAAGTCAAGTAAATTCAGGGTTTACGAAGAGACTGACTGCGTTAAGCATCACGCAGCCGTATGCGTCGCAATTGGGCCGTCTTTTCCCGACATGTGAAAACGCATAAGATGAGCAGGCAACGCCTGCGTTTCCTTGGAGTGACGTGCATGGCCCCGAGGCGGAGAAAAAGTCAGACCAGCGACCTTGCCCATGATGCTGAAATGCGTCTGGACGCGACCAAGGGCGCTCACGATCCTGAGGCGAGGGCGGATGTGCCCGCGGCGGATGCCGCGGCAGAGCCGGAAACCGAGGCGCTTGTCCCGGACGGAAAAGCAGCCCCCGATGAACCCGCTCCGGAACCCGTTGCGGTTGGTCCAGAGCCGAAGGTAGCGGAGCCAGGGGCCTCGGATGCGGCTCCGGAAGTGAAGACGGTTGAAACGGCATCTCTGGCTTCAAAGGAGGCGCCGCCTATCGAGGTCGCTCGGCCTCTCGCCGGTGATCGGCCGCGTCCTACCAAACGCCCCAAGCGGCGCAGCAGGGCACTTTTGCTACTTGTCGCTGCCGCAGCGGGCGCCGGTATCGTCTGGTCCGGCATTCTCACACCCTTTTTAGCCTCCGGCGGACGTTCCGGCGAAGGCTACAATCCTCCGCCGAAGCTCGCGGATGCGTCGACGGCGGAGACGCCGACGAATGTCACCGAGCCACGGCAGGTCACACGGCCAGAGGGAGAAGCCGCCGTCGCCGACGAACTTCGCGCTCTCAAGGATAATGTGGCACGCGCGGAGACCGAAACTGACGAGCGGGTGGTGGCCCTGACCAAGCGCATTGACGCGTTGGAGAAGCAACACGCCGACACTGTTGCTGAACTAAAGAAGCGGCTGGCGAGTGCTGAAGAGCAGCTTGCCTCCGTCGGCGCGGCCGCAACGCCTTCCAACACCGCTACGGCCGCTGCTAGGCCGCAGCCGCTGCCGGACGGAGAGGAGGGCAGAGAGCCTGCAGCGGAAGCGCCGCCGGCCGATCCGGTGATTGCCTCGACCGAGCAGACCGCGTCCAATCCCCTCCCGCAGCCGCGGCCGTCCGATCTCGGCTCAATCTCTGTGGTACGCCCGCCAGCAAGTCAGCAGACCGCCTCGGTGCCTTCAAGCCCGGTCCTGCGCAGTTGGGTGCTGCGGGACGTCTATGGGGGCGTCGCCCTCATCGAGGGCCGATATGGCATGATCGAAGTGGTGGAGGGCTCGGTTTTGCCCGGTGGCGGCGTGGTGCAGGATATCCGCCGCGCCGGTGGCCGGTGGGTGGTGACCACCAATCGTGGCATCATCGCCTCCGGCCGCTGAAGCCGAACAGGCACGATCAGTTGGTGGCGGGCCCGAATTGCGCCCGTCCCGGTGCGCCCACGTTCAGAACATAGGTCTCGCGGAAGCCCTGGACATCCACACGCGTGTCGAGGAACACGGAGGCATCATTCTGCGAGGCTTCCACGCGAATATCGCCGAAGACCAGCTTTTCCTCGGCGACCTGTGCGATCTCGATGGTGGCGATGATGTTGGGTTCACCCTCAGAAGGCTGCTCCACCCATTGCACGTAAAGTTTCGGCGTATCGCCTTCGGCCACGAGAACCACGCGGCTGAACCCCTGAAGGTCACCCTCGCTCCAGGGCCCCACCACCCGCACGGCAAAGACCGTGGGATCGATCACCTCGAGCACGGGTGGGATCGTGTCTAGCGACTCGATCTTTGGCAGTGCATCGCCGCTCGTGCTGTCCTCCGCCGGTTTGTCAGGTGTCTTTTTGGGCTCGGCGACAGGCGCCGGCTCGCCTTGCGCATTGTTCGGCACAGGTGATGTTTGTGCGAACGCCATTGTCGCGGACAAAACGGCCAGGCTTGCGGCGGCGAGCAGGGTGCTTGTGCGGGTCATAGCGTCGGTTCCGATTTTTCAGACATCCAGCTCTTCGACAAAGGCGGCACGCTCCTGGATGAAGCGGAAGCGTGTTTCCGGCTTCGTTCCCATCAATTCCTCAACCGTGGTCTTCGTTTCACCACGGAGTTCCTCGTCAACCACCACCCGCAGCAGAATCCGCTTCTTCGGGTCCATGGTTGTCTCGCGCAGCTGTTGCGGCATCATCTCGCCAAGGCCTTTGAAGCGGCCGATCTCCACGTTCTTCCCCTTGAAGGCAGTTGCCAGCAACTCATTCTTCTCCGCGTCGTCACGCGCGTAAACCGTCTTGCCGCCGTGGGTGAGTCGGTAGAGAGGAGGCACCGCCAGGAAAAGATGCCCTCCACGAATGAGTTCCGGCATTTCCCTAAAGAAGAAGGTGAGCAGGAGCGAGGCGATGTGGGCGCCATCCACATCGGCGTCGGTCATGATGATGATCCGCTCGTAACGCAGGTCGTCCTCGCGATAGGCGGATCGCGTGCCGCAGCCCAGCGCCAGGATGAGATCGGCAAGCTGCTGGTTCTGGGCGAGCTTGCCGTCAGCGGCGCTGGCAACGTTCAGAATCTTGCCGCGCAGTGGCAGAATGGCCTGGTTCTGCCGCTGCCGCGCCTGCTTGGCGGATCCGCCGGCGGAATCACCTTCCACGATGAAGAGTTCCGCACCCGCGGCCGTGTCCTGGCTGCAGTCGGCGAGCTTGCCGGGAAGGCGCAGCTTACGGGTTGCGGTCTTGCGCAGCGTCTCCTTCTCGGCGCGGCGGCGCAGGCGCTCATCGGCCCGCTCCAGCGCCTTGTCCAGAAGCCGCTTGGCGGTTTGTGGCTGTCCGGCAAGCCAGTGATCGAAGGGATCGCGCATGGCCTGATCAACGATGCGGGCTGCCTCGCTCGTCGCCAGCCGTTCCTTGGTCTGGCCCTGGAATTCCGGCTCACGCACGAAGACGGAAAGCATGGCGCAGCAGACGCCCATGACGTCGTCGGAGCTCAGGTCCTTGACCTTTTTGTTGCCGATCAGCTCGCCATAGGCGCGCAACCCACGCAGGAGCGCCGCCCGCAGGCCCTGCTCATGGGTGCCGCCTTCTGGCGTGGGAATGGTGTTGCAGTAGGAGCGGACAAAGCTGTCGCCCTCATCCAGCCAGCCGATGGCCCATTCGACGGCTTCAGGGCCGCCGTTGACCTGAACCTTGCCCGAGAAAAGCCCGTCGGCAAGCAGACTGTCGCCTTCAAGCTGGGCACCGAGATAGTCCTTCAGGCCTCCCGGGAAATGAAAGGTCGCCTTTTCCGGGATCGTGCTGTCGCCGCCGAGGAGTTCCGGCGCGCAGGTCCAGCGGATCTCGACACCCCCGAAAAGATAGGCTTTGGAACGGGCCATGGCGAAAAGCCGTGCCGGCTTGAAGCGGGCACTGGCGCCGAAAATCGTCTGATCCGGATGAAAGCGGATTTTCGTGCCACGCCTGTTGTTTATAGCGCCCACTTCAACGAGCGGCGACTGGGCATGGCCACGTGAATAGCTCTGCCGATAGAGGCGCTGATTACGCGCCACCTCCACCTCAAGCCGGTCGGACAGTGCGTTGACAACCGATATGCCGACACCATGAAGGCCGCCCGAGGTTTCGTACGCCTTGCTGGAAAATTTGCCGCCGGAATGCAGCGTCGTGAAGATCACCTCGAGTGCCGACTTCCCGGGGAACTTGGGATGGGGGTCGACAGGTATGCCGCGTCCATTGTCGATGACGGTGACGGCACCCTCCGCATCGAGATCCACCGCGATGAAGGTTGCGTGACCCGCGACGGCCTCGTCCATGGAATTGTCGATCACCTCCGCGAAGAGGTGGTGCAGGGCCTTCTCGTCAGTACCGCCGACATACATACCGGGGCGGCGGCGCACCGGTTCCAGCCCCTCGAGAACCTCGATATCGGCTGCCGTATAGCTCGATGGATCGCGCACAACCTCGGCCTGAACCGCCGCCTCAGCCGGCCGCGGGTTCGTGTGCCGCGCCGCCACCTCGGCCAATGAGCCAAAAAGATCCTTGCCGTCGTCCATACCGCTCATTCTGATTCGCTCGACTTTTGAACTATCGCACGCCGGGCCATTGGAAGCGATGACCATTAAGGTGGTGCGATCAGTCCCATAACATGGCATGACTGTGCCCGTCCTGCCTGTCTGCAACGAGTTTTCCCCATGACATCCATCTTCACGATCGCGCCGTCGGTTATGCCTGTCGCAGGAACCGATCAGACCTTTCCCGTTCGCCGGATCTATTGCGTCGGCCAGAACTATGCCGACCATGCGCGCGAGATGGGCGGAGATCCCGACCGTAACCCGCCGTTCTTCTTCACCAAGCCGGCCGATGCCATTGTGCCTTCCGGTTCCGCGGTGCCTTATCCGCCGCAGACCGACAACCTTCATCACGAGATCGAGCTTGTGGTCGCAATCGGCAAGGCCGGGGCGGATATCCCGGTCGATCGTGCTCTGGAGCACGTCTACGGCTATACCGTCGGGATCGATTTGACACGGCGCGATCTTCAGGCCGAGGCGAAGAAAGCCGGTCGGCCGTGGGACATGGCCAAAGGGTTCGACAAGTCCGCGCCCATGGCAGCCCTGCATCCCGCCGAAAAGATCGGCCATCCGTCTTCCGGCCGGATCTGGCTCAAGGTCAATGACGGCATCCGTCAGGACAGCGACCTTGCCAAACAAATCTGGGCGGTGCCGGAAGCGATCGCCTATCTGTCGACCCTGGTACGCCTGGAGCCGGGCGATCTTCTGATGACGGGAACACCTGATGGCGTCGGTGCGATCGTTCGCGGCGACCGTGTCAGCGGCGGCATCGACGGGCTCGACGAAATCAGCATCACCATCGCTTGATGCCCACATGGCAACGCCCCGTCGTGACCTTGTCAGGACGGGGCGATCTATCCGTGGCGTTGCTTTGGGTGAGGGGCGCGCCTCAGAGGGCCGGCCCGAGATGCAAGCCTGATCGGATCGTTTTCCGGTTTTACGACGTCTTAATTCCGCACGATCTTCTTCATAGACGCATTCGCGAACGTCAGCCGAAAGGTTTCGATTGGAAATCGCCAGTCGTCAAAGTTTTTAAATTGTCGGCTCTTGTTGCCGCTCACGTGAGACGTTGCGCCCCACTCTTGTGGCGACAATTACTTACTCTCCGGTGGCGTCATTTTCTTAGACCTCCACTTTCTGAATATGTGCAGTCTGCGCCCGGCGATTCGACAAGTCAAGGTCGTGCGACGCGCCAACGCGCAATCGAGCTGGTGGCGTAAAGCAAAGCTTTATCCCCCAGGCGCATCAGGAAGCTGCGAAGGGCAGGGATGGCCGGACGCTCGATAAAGCGCCAGATCACAAAAGAAAGTGCAACAAGAGCCGCGATAGCGATTGTGAGCAGGAGCCAGGTGTCGATGGTGTCAGCCAGATGCTGGAATACGAGATAGCCGATGTGTTGATGGAGCAGATAGAGCGGATAGCTGATCCCGCCGAGAGCGGCTGACAGGCTCGCCGGCAGGATTGGCCAGGGCATCCGCACGGCCGTCACAACGGCCGCTATGGCAACCGCCAACACCAGGAGCGTCAGGCCGATGCTTCCTTCGAAGCCGAAGTGGTCTTCCATGGTGCGCATGCTGTTGTATTCGCCCAGACCTAGGAGCGCAGCAGCGGCCAACGCAACGGTCGCATCGGCGGCTGAAACCGTCCAGTTTCTCCGAAACAGGCGATAGAGCAGGATGCCAATGGAGAAGTGGCCTGCGTATTGCGTGACAAGCAGGATGCGCAGCACGCCCGATTGCAGAAAGACCTCATTGAGAAGGCCGATCGCAAGCCAGCCTGTGACGAGGATGAGCATGCGCCGCTGGAACAGCCCTAGCGCTATGAAGAGGGCGACCCAGCCATAGAACATGATTTCGAGGACGATCGACCAGTAGGCGCCATCCATGAAGGGTTGACCAAACGCCGGCGCCAGCATGGTCAGATTGGCGATGTAGCTCGGCAAAGACGGCGCAAACCTGCTGCCCGGCTGGGCGAGAACAAGGCCCGCGAGAGCGGTGATGGTCATGCAGACGAGAAACGCGGGATAAAGGCGGCTCGCACGTGCGGCGGCGAAAGCAACAAGCCCGCGGCCTTCAGCTGAATAGGCGATCACAAAGCCCGACATCACAAAGAAGCACGAGACGCCCAAAAAGCCATAGCGGGCAACATCCGCCCCCGCGAAGATGAGCGGACTATAGCCATCCGCAGCGGCACCGCGAAACATCAGATGGTAGAATACGACGGCGAGGGCCGCGCAAAACCGGAGCAGGTCGAGATTGCCGATGCGGGCCTGGGCCATGGTTTCACGTGTCAGGAGCCGGTCACTCCCATGAGCTATGACAGGTGGGGGTTAGGCCGCCGTTAAAACGATCATGGCCGGAACGGGGTCCGGCCATGATGCATCTCGGGTAAAATGGCCGATCAGACCGAGTAGTACATGTCGAATTCGACCGGATGCGGGGTGTGCTCGAAACGGATCACGTCCTGCATCTTCAGTTCGATATAAGCATCGATCTGATCGTCGCTGAAGACACCGCCCTTCTTGAGGAATTCGCGGTCCTTGTCGAGCGAGACCAGAGCTTCGCGCAGCGAACCGCAGACGGTCGGGATCTTTTTCAGCTCCTTGGCGGGCAGATCATAGAGATCCTTGTCCATGGCCTGGCCCGGATCGATCTTGTTGGTGATGCCATCAAGACCTGCCATCAGCAGGGCCGCGAAGGCGAGATAGGGGTTCGCTGCCGGATCGGGGAAGCGAACCTCCACGCGCTTGGCCTTGGGCGAGTTCGTCCACGGAATGCGGCAGGACGCGGAGCGGTTACGCGCTGAATAGGCCAGCAGAACCGGTGCTTCGAAGCCCGGCACGAGACGCTTGTAGGAGTTCGTGGTCGGGTTGGTGAAGGCATTGATGGCCTTGGCGTGCTTGATGATGCCGCCGATGTACCACAGGCACTCCTGCGAAAGGCCGGCATAGCGATCGCCAGCGAACATGGGCTTGCCGTCCTTCCAGATCGACATGTGGCAGTGCATGCCCGAGCCGTTGTCGCCGTACACCGGCTTCGGCATGAAGGTCGCCGTCTTGCCGTAGCTGTGCGCGACGTTGTGGATGGCGTACTTGTAGATCTGAAGGTGGTCAGCCATCGGCACGATCGACTCGAACTTCAAACCGAGTTCGTGCTGAGCGGACGCGACCTCGTGGTGATGCTTCTCGACGAGGCAACCCATCGCTGCCATGGCAGCGAGCATTTCGCCGCGCATGTCCTGAGCATTATCGACCGGCGGAACGGGAAAATAACCACCCTTGGTCGGAACGCGATGACCCATGTTTCCGGTCTCATATTCCGCGTCGGAATTGGTCGGCAGTTCGACGTTATCGAGCTTGAAGCCGGTGTTGTAGGGCGTGGCCGAGAAGCGCACGTCGTCGAAGATGAAGAATTCGGCTTCGGGACCGAAATAGACGGTATCGCCGATGCCGGTCGACTTCAGGTATGCCTCGGCCTTCTTCACGGTGCCGCGCGGATCGCGCTCATAGGGCTCCATGGTGGTGGGCTCGAGAATGTCGCAGACCACCGACAGGGTGGGCGCGGCGAAGAACGGATCCATGCAGGCACTGGAGGGATCCGGCATCAGCAGCATGTCGGACTCGTTGATGGCCTTCCAGCCGGCGATCGAGGATCCATCGAACATCTGGCCTTCTTCGAAGAAGTCTTCGTCGACCATGGTGATGTCGAAGGTGACGTGCTGCCACTTGCCCTTGGGATCGGTGAAGCGGAGATCCACATACTTGACGTCGTTATCCTTGATAAATTTCAGGACGTCGCTGGCAGTCTTCATGAATGAGATCCTTCTTGTGCGTTGATTCTGAGTGAGTCTTTGAGGATGCGGTCCGCGCGGCGTGGAGAACGCGGCGGATCAGATCGCATCGTTGCCCGTTTCGCCCGTGCGGATGCGGATCGCTTCCTCCACGCTCGAAACGAAAATTTTGCCGTCGCCGATGCGGCCGGTCTGGGCCGCCTTGCGGATGGCTTCCACTGCGCGCTCCACCATGTCGTCGGAAATGACGACCTCGATTTTCACCTTCGGGAGAAAATCAACGACATATTCGGCGCCGCGATAGAGTTCGGTGTGACCCTTCTGCCGCCCGAAGCCCTTGGCTTCGGTGACAGTTATTCCTTGCACACCAACCTCTTGCAGCGATTCCTTCACCTCATCGAGCTTGAAGGGTTTGATGATCGCTTCAATTTTCTTCATTGCGTCTACTTCTCCCTCGGCTCTTGCCCGTGGCCACGGGCAAGCGTCAAACGCTAGCACCGAACGTGCCAAGTCGCGAAACTTCGTTGAATGTGCTCGAATTCGAGCGGAACGCAAATGGACCCGTCCTTCTGACCGCCAGATGGAAGTGCGAAGTGACCATTGAATGTGCATGTTGGCTATAAATTGTGCATCGATCGCCCCGAAATGGCTAAACGGTCGATTGGTGCCGCCAAGGGAGCTGAAAAGCCTAATGATAGAGCTGCTGACGCCCACGGAGATGCAGAGGGTCGACCGCCTGGCGATCGCTGATGGAAGCCCGGGCATCGCTCTTATGGAGCGAGCCGGGGCACAGGTTGCGGAAGCGATACTGCGCCATTTCGCCGGGGCGAGGGACGTTCTGGTGTTGTGCGGCAGTGGCAACAACGGCGGCGACGGTTTTATCGCTGCTCGCCATCTTGCCGAAGCGGGAATGCACGTGCGGGTAATGAGCGCGGTCGCACGGGAAGCTCTCGCCGGCGACGCGGCCCTGGCCGCCCAGGCCTGGAGCGCACCCCTGGAGCGGTTGTCGACCGATCACGGGCGCCCCGACCTTATCGTGGACGCACTGCTTGGCGCCGGTCTCCGACGAGACGTCGCAGGCCCTCTCGCGGCGGTCATCGACGCCGTAAACACCTCCGGCTCGCCGGTGGTAGCTGTGGACCTTCCGTCGGGCATCGATGGAGCCACGGGAGCAATCCGGGGCTGTGCGATCCAGGCGAGACAGACCGTGACCTTCGTTCGCTGCAAGCCGGGCCATTTCCTGTTGCCTGGCCGAGAACTCTGCGGCGAGCGCCTTCTTTTCGATATCGGCATCTCCGACGCAACCGTTGATGAGATCGGCGCCGGCACTTTCGCCAATCGTCCCACCCTTTGGCAGGCACATTGGCCTGCCATTGCCCACGACAGGCACAAGTATGATCGCGGCCATGTTGGTGTCGTCACGGGTGGTGCCACGGCGACCGGCGCGGCGCGGCTCGCCATCCGTGGTGCCTTTCGGACAGGCGCGGGTCTGGTCACGGCCCTGGCGCCGGCGGAGGCCGCCTTCGTGCTCGCGCCTGCCCTTGAAGGACCCATGCTTCGCATCGCCGATACAGCTGACGATCTTCAAAAGCTGGTCGCAGAACGGAAGATATCGGCTGTCGTCATCGGCCCGGGCACCGGCGTGGGCGAGGGCACGCGCAAGAACGTACTCGGCATACTCGCGACAGATGCCGCAGTGGTGCTCGACGCCGATGCTCTGACGAGTTTTGAGGGAGAGGCCAGCTTGCTGCTGGCGGCCCTGAGGCAGCGGCCGCGCCCCACGGTCCTCACACCTCACGCCGGCGAATTCCATCGTCTTTTTCGCGGCTTGCTGCCAGATGCTGGATCAAAACTTGATCTTTGCCGGCACGCTGCGCGGCAAGCGAATGCGGTCGTTCTCTTCAAAGGCGCCGATAGCGTCGTCGCAGCACCCGATGGCCGAGCGTCCATTGCCGACAACGCTCCTCCGTGGCTTGCCACCGCCGGCGCCGGCGACGTCCTGACCGGCATCATCGCCGGCCTTTTGGCCCAGGGTATGCCCGCCTTCGAAGCGGCCAGCGCAGCTGTCTGGATCCACGGCAAAGCGGCGGCCGACTTTGGTCCTGGTCTCATCGCGGAAGACCTGCCGGACCAGCTTCCTTCCATCCTGCGCAGCTTCGTCAGGCCATGGCGCGATGACGATCCACTGCGCGTCGATTGAAGGCCGTTGTCATTTTCTAGTGCATGCCGCAAAGGGCGTGCTATAGAGCGCCCCGAACCGGGGCGCGTAGCGCGTTCGGGGCGTCCGGCGCGGGCGTGGCGGAACTGGTAGACGCGCTGGATTTAGGTTCCAGTGGCGAAAGTCGTGGGGGTTCGAGTCCCTCCGCCCGCACCAACGCCCTACGTCCTCCCATTCGTAAGCATTGCCCGAGCGGCACAAGAGATTTCGAAAGACGACGACATGCAGGTGACCCAGACTTCTTCCGAGGGCTTGAAGCGCGAGTTCAAGATCACGATTCCCGCGACCGACCTCGATGCCAAACTGTCCGAACGTCTTGAGAGCATCAAGGATCGGGTCCGCATCAACGGTTTCCGGCCGGGCAAGGTGCCAACGCAGCACCTGCGCCGCATCTACGGCAAGCAGGTCATGGGCGAGGTGCTTCAGGAGATGATCGGCGAATCCAACCGCCGTATCGTTGAAGAGAACGACATTAAGCTTGCCATGCAGCCCAACATCAAGCTGCCCGAGGACGAGGCCGAGATCGCGCGCGTCATGGAAGCCAAGGGCGATCTTGTGTTCGACGTCGCCCTCGAGGTGTTGCCCAAGATCGAAATCGCCGATCTGAAAGGCATCAAGGCCGAGAAGCCGGTCGCGGATGTCACTGACACGGAAATCAACGAGACGCTGGATCGCATCGCCAAGCAGAACCGTCCGTTCAGCCCGAAAGAGAAGAAGGGTGCCAAGGCCGCCGAAGGTGATCGCCTGACAGTGGACTTCAAGGGCGAAATCGACGGCACGCCCTTCGAGGGTGGCTCCGGCGAAGACATGACCGTCGAGATCGGCGCTGGCAACTTCATCCCCGGCTTTGAAGAAAAGCTGGTCGGAGCCAAGGCGGGCGAGACGCGCGACGTCGAAATTTCCTTCCCGGCTGATTACGGCCGCGCGGATCTTGCCGGCAAGCCGGTGAAGTTCACCGTCACGGTGAAGCAGATCGAAGCCCCCGGCGAAATGGCTATCGACGACGAGCTCGCCAAAGCCGTTGGCATGGAGTCGCTGGACAAGCTGAAGGATGCCGTCAAGGAGCAGCATGAGCGTGAACTGGCCCTGGTCTCCCGCCAGCGGTTGAAGCGCGAGTTGCTCGATGCGCTCGACGAGCGCCATTCTTTCGAGCTGCCGCCCACGCTCGTCGAGCAGGAGTTTGCCGTTGTGTGGAATCAGGTCGAGCGTGATCTGGCGCAGAGCGGAAAGACCTTGGCAGACGAAGGCAAGACCGAGGACGAGGCAAAGGCCGAGTATAAAAAAATCGCGGAGCGGCGCGTCCGGCTGGGACTCGTCCTTGCGGAAATCGGCGAGAAGAACGACATCAAGGTAAGCGAAGACGAAGTGACTCGCGCGGTCGTCGACCGTGCACGTCAATTCCCCGGCAGGGAGCAGCAGGTTTGGGAGTTCTACCGGAACAATCCGGATGCTCTCGCGGAACTGCGCGCGCCTCTGTTCGAGGAAAAAGTCATCGACTACATCGCTGGGCTCGCCGAAGTGACCGAGAAGAAGGTCACCCGTGACGAGCTGATCCAGAAAGACGACGAGGCGGACGCGGCCTAAGCTGTCGCTCCGGGCTGCGGGAGACCAGAATGATCGATATGCGTGATCCGCTTGATACCTACTTCAATACCCTGGTTCCGATGGTGGTCGAGCAGACCAACCGCGGCGAGCGGGCCTTCGATATCTATTCGCGTCTGTTGAAGGAGCGGATCGTCTTCCTGACCGGCCCGGTCGAGGACAATATGGCCTCGGTCATCGTGGCTCAGCTTCTCTTTCTGGAGGCCGAAAACCCGAAGAAAGAGATCTCGATGTACATCAACTCGCCTGGCGGCGTCGTGACCGCCGGGCTGTCGATCTACGACACCATGCAGTACATCAAGCCGCAGGTGTCGACCCTGTGCATCGGCCAGGCGGCATCCATGGGATCGCTGCTCCTGACGGCCGGCGCGAAAGACATGCGCTTCATCACGCCGAACGCCCGCGTGATGGTGCATCAGCCGTCCGGCGGCTTCCGCGGACAGGCCTCCGACATCGAGCGGCACGCCGAAGACATCATCAAGATCAAACGCCGGCTCAATGAAATCTACGTGAAGCACACCGGTCAGGACTACGACACGGTTGAAAAGACGCTCGATCGCGACCACTTCATGTCAGCAGAGCAGGCGCGTGATTTCGGCATTGTCGACAAGGTGCTGGAGCAACGTCCCGAGGGCGGCGAAAGCGTGACGCCCTGACGCAGCGTTAAGCGCAAAGTTTAACCGTTATTTGCGATGGTTCAGTGTCATCGTTAATGTTCTGTTGATTTTGCGCGCGCTAGCGTGATGACATACGGCGGCGATCGGGGCGAATACGTTCCAGTATCGAGTCGCCGCCACCGATCTTCAGCCCGCTACGCTTCGTTAGCACAGGCAGGCTTAGAATTATGAGAGTCGCGTCGCTTGCGCGGCTCGTAAGGAGCACGGTGATGAGCAAATCCGGTACCGACTCGAAGAACACGCTTTACTGCTCGTTCTGCGGGAAAAGCCAGCACGAGGTGCGCAAGCTCATCGCGGGGCCTACGGTTTTCATCTGCGACGAGTGCGTTGAGCTCTGCATGGACATCATCCGTGAGGAGAACAAGTCCTCGCTGGTGAAGTCGCGCGATGGCGTTCCAACCCCGCGCGAGATCCGCAAGGTGCTCGACGACTACGTCATCGGCCAGGACCACGCCAAGAAGGTGCTGTCCGTGGCCGTGCACAACCACTACAAGCGCCTCGGTCACGCGGCGAAGCACAACGACGTCGAGTTGGCGAAGTCGAACATCCTCCTGGTCGGCCCCACCGGCTCGGGCAAGACATTGCTCGCCCAGACGTTGGCGCGGATCCTCGACGTTCCCTTCACCATGGCTGATGCCACCACGCTAACCGAAGCCGGTTATGTCGGTGAGGATGTCGAGAACATCATCCTGAAGCTGCTGCAGGCCGCCGACTACAACGTCGAGCGTGCGCAGCGCGGCATTGTCTATATCGACGAGATCGACAAGATCAGCCGGAAATCGGACAACCCGTCGATCACACGCGACGTGTCAGGCGAGGGTGTCCAGCAGGCGCTGCTCAAGATCATGGAGGGCACGGTCGCCAGCGTTCCGCCCCAGGGCGGCCGCAAGCATCCGCAGCAGGAATTCCTGCAGGTGGATACGACTAATATCCTCTTCATCTGCGGTGGCGCTTTCGCCGGCCTGGAGAAGATCATCTCCGCGCGCGGCAAGGGCACCTCGATCGGCTTTAGCGCGACCGTGTCTGCCCCCGACGATCGCCGCACGGGCGAGATCTTCCGTGAGGTGGAGCCTGAGGATCTGCTTAAGTTCGGCCTCATCCCAGAGTTCGTGGGTCGTCTGCCGGTTCTGGCGACGCTGGAGGATCTGGACGAAGGAGCGTTGAAGATCATTCTGCAGGAGCCGAAGAACGCCCTGGTCAAGCAGTACCAGCGGCTGTTCGAGATGGAAGGCGTCGGCCTGTCGTTCCAGGACGAAGCCCTTGGCGCGATCGCCCGCAAGGCCATCGAGCGCAAGACAGGCGCGCGCGGCCTGCGCTCCATCATGGAGGGCATCCTACTCGACACCATGTATGATCTCCCCAGCCTGGAAGGTGTGGAAGAGGTCGTGATCGGCGGCGACGTCGTGGATGGCAAGTCTCGTCCACTCTACATATACACCGACAGGGCAGGTGATGCCGGTGCAGAGGCAAGCGCTTGACGTCTTGACCTTTTTTTCACCCGGCGGCTGTCGAAAGCCGCCGGGGCGACATCTTGAAACCTCGGTTGATCACAACCATCTGAAGGCCAACACGGTCCCTCTGCAAAAGTGGCAGGGGACAGCCTCCGATGTCGCCGGTGATCCTCTTTCTCATCATTCGACTCGGCCTACACTCGCTCCTGGTGGGCGGTGCGCCATGACACGTGGCGCTGTGACATAAGGATATTTGGCATGAGTAGCTCAAAGCCTCGCCATACGCTCAATCCTGGTGAAGTCGATCGCTTCCCGATTCTCGCGCTGCGCGACATCGTCGTGTTCCCGCATATGATCGTGCCGCTCTTCGTCGGCCGCGAGAAATCCATCAAGGCTTTGGAAGAGGTGATGCGGATCGAGAAGCCGATCCTGCTGGTCACCCAGAAGGATCCCAGCAATGACGATCCGGAGCCAAAGGACATCTATGAAATCGGCACGCTGGCGACGGTGCTTCAGCTTTTGAAGCTGCCCGACGGCACGGTGAAGGTTCTTGTCGAGGGCATTGGACGCGCGGTCGTGCGACAGTACACCGGCGAAACCGCCTTCTATGAAGCCGAGGTCGAGGCGCTGGCCGATCAGGTCGGTGGCAACATCGAAATGAAGGCGCTTGGCCGTTCCGTGCTCAGCGAGTTCGAGAACTACGTCAAGCTCAACAAGAAGGTCTCCCCCGAGGTCGTCACGGCCATCGGGCAGATCGATGACGCCTCCAAGCTGGCTGACACGATCGCCTCGCACCTTTCCGTCAAGATCACGGAAAAGCAGGCCATTCTGGAACTGCTTGACGTCGGCGAGCGCATCGAGCGCGTCATGGGCTTGATGGAGAGCGAGATCTCTGTTCTCCAGGTCGAGAAGCGCATCCGCACGCGTGTGAAGCGCCAGATGGAGAAGACGCAGCGCGAATACTATCTCAACGAGCAGATGAAGGCGATCCAGAAGGAACTCGGCGATGACGAGGGCCGGGATGACCTTGCCGAGCTCGAAGAACGCATCGCCAAGACCAAGCTGACCAAGGAAGCCCGGGAGAAGGCTGTCGCCGAGCTGAAGAAGCTCAAGCAGATGAGCCCGATGTCGGCGGAATCGACGGTTTCGCGCAATTATCTCGACTGGCTGCTGTCACTCCCCTGGGGCGTGAAGAGCAAGGTCAAGAAGGATCTGGCTTTTGCTCAGGAGGTCCTCGACAGCGATCACTTCGGCCTGGAGAAGGTCAAGGAGCGCATCGTCGAATATCTCGCCGTGCAACAGCGGGTGAACAAGCTTACAGGCCCGATCCTGTGCCTGGTCGGTCCTCCCGGCGTCGGCAAGACCTCGCTCGGCAAATCGATCGCAAAGGCGACAGGCCGCGAGTTCGTGCGCATGTCGCTCGGCGGCGTGCGTGACGAATCGGAGATCCGCGGCCACCGCCGGACCTACATCGGCTCCATGCCGGGCAAGATCATCCAGTCGATGAAGAAGGCAAAGAAAGCCAATCCGCTGTTCCTGCTCGACGAGATCGACAAGATGGGCATGGACTTCCGCGGCGACCCAGCGTCGGCGCTGCTGGAGGTGCTTGATCCGCAGCAGAACAACTCGTTCAACGACCACTATCTTGAGGTGGACTACGATCTGTCGAACGTGATGTTCATCACCACGGCCAATACGCTGAACATTCCGCCGGCGCTGCTCGACCGGATGGAAATCATCCGGATCGCCGGCTACACCGAGGACGAGAAGGCTGAGATTGCCCGTCAGCATCTCATTCCCGAGGTGCTGGCAAAGCACGGCCTCACGCCCAAGGAATGGTCGATCGATGAGGGCGGCCTTCTTGAGCTGATCCGTCGCTACACCCGTGAGGCCGGCGTCCGCAATCTTGAGCGCGAGATCGCCAACCTGATCCGCAAGGCGGTGAAGGAACTTCTCACGTCCAAGAAGAAATCGATCAAGATCACGGCCAAGACGGTCTCCGACTATCTGGGCGTGCCGAAGTATCGGTTTGGGCAGGCGGAGCTTGAGGATCTCGTGGGCGTCGTGACAGGGCTTGCCTGGACCGAGGTCGGTGGCGAGCTTCTCACCATCGAAGGGCTCATGATGCCGGGCAAGGGTAAGATGACCGTTACGGGCAACCTGCGCGATGTCATGAAGGAGTCGATCTCTGCAGCAACCTCCTATGTCCGCTCGCGGGCGGTAGCCTTCGGTATCAAGCCTCCGCTGTTCGACCGGCGGGACATCCACGTGCACGTGCCTGAAGGTGCCACACCCAAGGACGGACCGTCGGCGGGTGTCGCGATGGCGACGGCCATTGTCTCGGTGATGACGGGCATTCCCGTGCGCAGGGACATCGCCATGACCGGCGAGATCACACTGCGCGGCCGTGTCCTGCCCATCGGCGGCTTAAAGGAGAAGCTGCTGGCGGCGCTTCGGGGCGGAATCAAGACGGTTCTGATTCCCGAGGACAACGCCAAGGACCTGGCGGATATTCCGGCCAACGTGAAGAATGGCCTCGAAATCATCCCGGTCAGCAGGATGGATGACGTGATCAAGCAAGCCTTGGTCCGTCAGCCCGAGGCCATCGAGTGGGATGAAGCGGAATATGTGCCGGTTGCTCAGGGAGATGAGTCGGCCGGCGTGACCGCCCACTGACGCTGAATGTCGAACGACGAGGCCCCGGTCGCAGGCGATCGGGGCCTTTTTTGTTGGTGGAAAAGACCGCAGGTTGGGGGAAATTGGCCATCCAGGTGTTCTTTTTTCCAAGAACAGCTTGCGTTCCCGCCCATTTCGGGAAACTGTCCCCCTCGCGCAACCCATAGAGGGGCGCTCAATCCTCATGTGATGCGGAGGGCACAGAATGAATAAGTCTGATTTGATCGCTGCGGTTGCCGAACAGGCCAGCCTCACCAAGGCGCAGGCGAATGCCGCTGTCGAAGCTATGATCGATTCGATCGTGGCTACCTTGAAGAACGGTGGCGAAGTCCGCCTCGTCGGTTTCGGCACGTTCCAGGTTGTGAACCGCGCCGCAGGCGTTGGCCGCAATCTGCGTACGGGCCAGACGATCAAGATTCCGGCGTCCAAGACGCCGAAGTTCAAGGCCGGCCAAGTCCTCAAGGATGCCGTCAACAAGTAATCCGACAACGAGCGATTGCGGCGTCGCGGCCTGATTGAAGGCCAAGATGCCGCGCTTGCTTCCAACCATGTCTCTCTTTTAAGAAGAGGGGGCAGGGCGGTTAGCTCAGCTGGTAGAGCATCTCGTTTACACCGAGAGGGTCGGCGGTTCGAGCCCGTCACCGCCCACCACGACTTGAATGTGAATTCCGTCAAACAAACGCTGAAAGAATGCACAGCGTCAGCTTGACACCGGATGGGGCCTGCCATATCACCCATCCGCCTCGCGATGCTTTCACGGCATCGCTTCGGGGGTGTAGCTCAGTTGGTTAGAGCGCCGGCCTGTCACGCCGGAGGCCGCGGGTTCGAGTCCCGTCACTCCCGCCACTTTACTTTGATGCCTCAACAGCTTTTCTGAAAAAGCTCGCATCGAACTTTACCTCGGATTTTTGCTCCGAGCGTTTTTACCGACCGAAGAGTGATGCGTGGCGGACCCTATAGGGCTATCCTGCCGCTGCGGCGTTTTTGTTCAACAAACCAAACTCGAACATGTAAAAAGACGTAGCGTGCGTGGGCGATACCCGCCACCAATGCGGCGTGTCTCGGCGAGCATCTAGACCGGGCAAGAGAAGGCGGAGCTGAGAATGAATGTGACGGATGGGCGTCTGCTCGTTGTCGAGGATGAGCCTCTTGTGCGGATGTTTGCGGTCGACGCGTTGATGGACCTGGGTTTCCAGGTGGACGAAGCCGGGACAGCCACGGAGGCTCTTGCCTTGCTCGCAGAGGGGCGGGACTATCTCATCGCCTTGACCGATGTCCGGCTGCCGGATCGCGGCGACGAGACCTGGCCTCTCGAACTACGGCAGCAACGGCCGATGTTGCCGCTGTTGGTTCTCAGCGGATTGGACGAACGATCGATCCGTGAGGCTTACCAGGGCATAGAATCGGTCGGCTTTTTGCAAAAGCCGTACAATCAGAACGCGCTGATCTCTGCCCTTGAGGAGCTTGGCGTGACCGTTCCGGTTCAGGACGATTCCCAGTAAACCTGGACGGAGTGGGTGGCGGGTCCGGTTACTGTTGGGGCGCTCTTCCAATGCTGCACCGGCCGCGTACGAAGTCCTCTGGCGACATTAGGTGTATAGCGTATATCGACTGCTCGTAACGCGATTGTGCGCTGCTGACCCGTCCAAGATCGGTGCCACGCTTCAGACCGAGTGCCCTCTTGTTCCGGCCGACCAGGAACGCAAGATTATCGTCTTCTTCCTCATGACAAAAACCTGCGGCGTCGCGTCTCGGAGCGGCGAAATCGCTGGCGGTAAGCTTGCCTCTTCCTGGGGGCTACGCTAAGCCTCCCGTGCCGAATTCAGATTGACTCCAAACTGGCTGGTAAAACGCACCAGGCGTTCTTATTTAACCGGTTGGAGCTAGGAAGGGGCGGCGGCCTCGCCGCTCTACAATCAGCCTCAGACGGTGCCATGAACGAGCTTCTCGCCGGATATCTTCCACTCGTCGTCTTCATTGGCGTTTCCCTCGTCATCGCGTTGGCGCTTCTCGTGTCGCCATTTCTCCTGGCCTATAAAAATCCGGACCCGGAGAAACTATCGGCCTACGAGTGCGGCTTCGACGCCTTCGACGACGCTCGCATGAAATTCGACGTGCGTTTCTATCTCGTGGCGATCCTGTTCATCATCTTCGACCTGGAAGTCGCTTTCCTGTTCCCCTGGGCAGTTGCCTTCGGTGACATCGGCCTGTTCGGCTTCTGGTCCATGGTGGTGTTCCTGGGCGTGCTCACCGTCGGCTTCGTCTATGAATGGAAGAAGGGAGCCCTTGAATGGGATTGACTGCAAACTCCCGGCAGACACTGGTGGCGCCGCGCCCGACAGGCGTGCTCGATCCTGCGACCGGAAAACCCGTTGGCGCAACCGATCCGTTTTTTGCCGAGATCAACAACGAACTGGCCGATAAGGGCTTCATCGTTACTTCGACCGATGATGTCATCAATTGGGCCCGCACCGGCTCCTTGATGTGGATGACCTTCGGACTTGCCTGCTGCGCCGTCGAAATGATCCAGATGTCGATGCCGCGCTATGATGCCGAGCGCTTCGGTTTCGCGCCGCGGGCGAGCCCGCGTCAGTCCGACCTGATGATCGTCGCCGGCACGCTGACCAACAAGATGGCGCCTGCGCTGCGCAAGGTCTACGATCAGATGCCTGAGCCGCGCTATGTGATCTCCATGGGATCCTGCGCCAACGGCGGCGGCTACTATCATTATTCCTATTCGGTGGTGCGCGGCTGCGACCGCATTGTGCCTGTTGACGTCTATGTGCCCGGCTGCCCGCCGACCGCAGAGGCGCTGCTCTACGGCATGCTGCTGCTGCAGAAGAAAATCCGCCGTACCGGTACCATCGAGCGTTAAGAGGCCTTTGAAGATGGCGTCACTGGACGAGAACCTGAAGGATCTCGGCGAGCACATCGTTGGCGAGCTCGGCCCGGCGGTGTCCGGCTACCGGATCGCGTTCGGCGAGCTCACGATCGATGCGCCTGCGGCAAACATCGTGCGGATCATGACGTTCCTGCGAGATGATCCGAGCTGCAAGTTCACTGCATTCGTTGATGTTTGCGGCGCTGATTATCCCTCGCGCATTCAGCGTTTCGACGTCGTCTACCACCTGTTGTCGCCGAGCCAGAACCAGCGCGTGCGGGTGACCGTGCGGACCGACGAGACAACGCCAGTTCCCAGCGTGGTTGATGTGTTTCCGGCGGCCAACTGGTTCGAGCGCGAGACATACGACCTCTATGGCATCTTCTTCTCCGACCATCCGGACCTGCGCCGTATCCTCACCGACTACGGCTTCGAAGGCTATCCGCTGCGCAAGGACTTCCCGCTGACGGGCTATGTCGAGGTGCGGTGGGATGACCAGGAGAAGCGCGTGGTCTACGAGCCGGTACGGCTGACGCAGGAATTCCGCAACTTCGATTTCCTTTCGCCGTGGGAAGGCACCGATTACGTGCTCCCAGGCGACGAAAAGGCAAAGGCAAACTGATCATGGCCGAAGCCGAGATTCGCAATTTCTCGATCAATTTCGGGCCGCAGCATCCGGCGGCCCACGGCGTGCTGCGCCTGGTGCTTGATATCGATGGCGAGATCGTCGATCGCGTCGACCCGCATATCGGGCTCCTGCATCGCGGCACGGAAAAGCTGATCGAGGCCAAGACCTATCTCCAGGCCGTGCCTTACTTCGACCGGCTTGATTACGTCGCGCCCATGAATCAGGAGCACGCGTTCGCGCTCGCGGTCGAGAAGCTGCTGGAACTGGAAGTGCCCAAGCGCGGCCAATTGATCCGGGTACTGTTCTCCGAGATTGGCCGGATCATGGGCCACATCCTCAATGTGACCACCTTCGCCATGGACGTTGGCGCACTGACGCCGCCGCTGTGGGGCATGGAAGATCGCGAAAAGCTGATGATCTTCTATGAACGTGCATCGGGCGCGCGCATGCATGCCGCGTATTTCCGGCCGGGCGGCGTCCACCAGGATATTCCGACCAAGCTCGTCGAAGATATCGGCGCCTTCTGCGGTCCGTTCCTGAAACTTCTCGACGACCTCGACGCACTCGTGACCGGAAACCGTATCTTCAAGCAGCGGACCGCGGATATCGGCGGCATCTCGCTGGAAGATGCCTGGGCCTATGGCTTCTCGGGACCGAACATCCGCAGTGCGGGCGCGGCCTGGGACCTGCGCCGCGCGCAGCCCTACGAGTGCTATTCCGAGCTTGATTTCGACATTCCCGTGGGCAAGACGGGCGATTGCTACGATCGGTATCTTATCCGCATGGAGGAGATGCGTCAGTCCGTTCGGATCATGCTGCAGTGTGTTGAGAAGCTTCTGTCGGCCGAAGGGCAGGGGCCGGTATCCTCCATGGACAACAAGATCGTGCCGCCCAAGCGGGCGGAGATGAAGCGGTCCATGGAAGCGCTGATCCACCACTTCAAGCTCTACACCGAGGGCTATCGCGTGCCGGAAGGCGAGGTCTATGCCGCCGTCGAGGCGCCCAAGGGCGAGTTCGGCGTCTATCTCGTCTCGGACGGCACCAACAAGCCTTATCGCTGCAAGATCCGCGCGCCCGGTTTCCCCCATCTTGCCGCCATGGATTTCCTCTGCCGCGGGCATCAGCTCGCCGACGTCACTGCTGTGCTCGGTTCGCTCGACATCGTTTTCGGCGAGATCGACCGGTGATGACGAAAGATATGGGACGCCTTTAAAATGTCCGTACGCCGCCTCGCTGAACAGCAGCCCGAAAGCTTCGCTTTCACGCCTGACAATATCGCCTGGGCCAATACCCAGATTGCGAAATACCCCGAGGGCCGCCAAGCCTCTGCGGTGATCCCGCTGCTGTGGAAGGCCCAGGAGCAGCACGGCGGCTGGCTGCCCGAACCGGCAATCCGGGTGGTCGCCGACATGCTAGGCATGGCCTTCATCCGCGTACTGGAGGTTGCGACCTTCTACACCATGTTCAACCTGGAGCCGGTGGGGCGCCATCTGGTCCAGCTGTGTGGCACCACACCGTGCATGCTGCGCGGCGCCAATGAACTCAAAGACGTATGCCGCAAGGTGATCGGCCCGGAAAAGACGCTTTCCGCCGACGGCACGATGTCCTGGCTGGAAGTCGAATGCCTTGGCGCTTGCGCCAATGCGCCCATGGTTCAGATCAACTACGATTATTATGAAGATCTGACGCCAGAGAGCTTCGAGGCCATGCTCAACGACCTCAGGGCAGGCAAGGACGTGACACCCGGATCGCAGACCGGCCGCGCCGCATCCTGCCCGAGCGGAGGACCAACCTCGCTCACCGATGAGACGCTTTTCGATGGTTCGGTCATCGGTGCCTGGCGCAAGCGCTTCGATGAAGCCAAAGCTCCTGAGCAGGCCCCTACAGAGGCCGCCAAGCCGGAGGCGCCCAGCCCCGGAGAGAAGCTTGCGGCCGATAATCCGGGCGAGCGTGCCGCGAAAGGCAAGCCCGCCATCAAGCCGGCGGATCAGGCGGCGGCTGAAAGGTCGGTTCCGGCCTCGGACCCGGCGACCTCTCCGGATCCCAAACGGGTAAAACCGCGTGCGGTGAAAGCAAAGACTTCCGCAAGTGCTCCCGGCAACGGTCTGAACGCTGTTGATGGCCAGGACAACGTCAAGAAAACTCGGGCGCCCAAAGCGCCGAAGGGTGAGTGAGGCCCGCTATGCTGCAGGATCGCGACCGGATCTTCACTAATCTTTATGGACTGCACCCCTGGGGGCTTGAGGCCGCCAAGAAGCGTGGTGCCTGGGATGGCACCAAGTTCCTCCTTCAGCAGGGACGTGACTGGATCATCGAAGAGATGAAGGCGTCGGGCCTGCGCGGCCGTGGCGGCGCCGGCTTTCCGACCGGCCTGAAATGGTCGTTCATGCCCAAACAGGTGGGCGACCGACCACATTACCTCGTGGTCAACGCCGACGAGTCCGAGCCCGGAACGTGCAAGGACCGCGAGATCATGCGCAATGATCCGCACCTCCTGATCGAAGGCTGCATGCTTGCTTCCTTCGCCATGGGCGCGCATGCCTGCTACATTTACATTCGCGGCGAATATGTCCGCGAGAAGGAGCGCTTGCAGGCGGCCGTGGACGAGGCCTATGCAGCCCGCCTCATCGGCAAGAGCAACATCCACGACTATCCCTTTGATCTTTATGTGCATCACGGCGCAGGCGCCTATATCTGCGGCGAAGAGACGGCGCTGATCGAAAGCCTTGAAGGCAAGAAGGGCATGCCGCGTCTGAAACCGCCGTTCCCGGCCAATATGGGCCTCTACGGCGCGCCGACGACGGTCAACAATGTCGAGAGCATCGCAGTTGCCGGCACCATCCTGCGGCGCGGCGCCTCCTGGTTCGCTGGTCTCGGCAAGCCCAACAACGTCGGCACGAAGCTCTTCTCCATTTCCGGCCATGTGGAGCGGCCGTGCAATGTGGAAGAGGAGATGGGCATCACCCTGCGTGAGCTCGTCGAGAAGCACTGCGGCGGCATTCGCGGCGGCTGGGACAATCTCATGGCCGTCATCCCGGGCGGTTCCTCGGTGCCCTGCATCCCCGCATCGCAGTGTGACGATCTCTCCATGGATTTCGATACGCTGCGGAACCTGAAGTCGGGTCTCGGCACCGCGGCCGTCATCATCATGGACAAGTCCACCGACATCGTCCGCGCCATCGCTCGTCTCGCCCATTTCTACAAGCACGAGAGCTGCGGCCAGTGCACCCCCTGCCGCGAAGGCACGGGCTGGATGTGGCGCGTGCTGGAGCGCATGGCGCGTGGCGAGGCGGAGAAGCGCGAGATCGATCTCCTGCTGGATGTCAGCTATCAGGTGGAAGGTCACACCATCTGCGCGCTCGGCGACGCGGCGGCCTGGCCGGTGCAGGGACTGATCCGGCATTTCCGGCACGAAATCGAAAAGCGCATCGACGATTATTCAGCGCGTTCGCGCGGGGACACCATCATTCCCGTCGCGGCGGAGTAGGGCACAATGGCCAAAATCATCATCGACGGTCTCGAGATCGAGGTTCCCGCCGAAGCAACGCTTCTTCAGGCCTGCGAAGCCGGTGGCGCGGAAGTGCCGCGCTTCTGCTTCCATGAGCGACTCTCCATCGCCGGCAACTGCCGCATGTGCCTTGTGGAGGTGAAGGGCGCCCCGAAGCCGGTGGCGTCATGCGCCATGGCCGTGAAGGACCTGCGGCCCGGGCCGAACGGCGAGCCGCCAGCAGTGATCACGCGTTCCAAGACCGTGAAGAAGGCCCGCGAAGGCGTGATGGAGTTCCTGCTCATCAACCATCCGCTGGATTGCCCGATCTGCGACCAGGGCGGCGAATGCGACCTGCAGGACCAGGCCATGGCCTATGGCGTGGACAAAAACCGCTTCTCAGAAAACAAGCGCGCGGTTGAGGACAAATACATCGGCCCGCTCGTGAAGACGAGCATGAACCGCTGCATCCACTGCACCCGCTGCGTGCGTTTTGCCACCGAGGTTGCCGGCGTGTCTGAACTCGGCGCGATCGGACGCGGCGAGGACATGGAGATCACCACCTATCTGGAAAGCGCCATGTCTTCCGAACTCCAGGGCAATGTGATCGACCTGTGCCCGGTGGGTGCGCTGACCTCGAAGCCTTACGCCTTCCAGGCGCGACCCTGGGAGCTTGCAAAGACCGAATCCATCGACGTGATGGATGCGCTCGGCAGCGCCATCCGGGTCGATTCCCGCGGCCGTGAGGTGATGCGCGTGCTGCCGCGGCTCAATGAGGAGATCAACGAGGAATGGATCTCCGATAAGACCCGCTTCATCTGGGACGGGTTGAAGAGCCAGCGGCTCGATCGCCCCTATGTGCGCGAGCGCGGCAAGCTGCGCCCGGCGACCTGGACCGAAGCCTTCGAGGTCATCGCGAAGCGGATGAAGAAGGCACAGCCGGAACGGGTTGGCGCTATCGTTGGTGATCTCGCCGCGGTGGAAGAGATCTTCGCGCTGAAGAATCTGATGGGCCGTATCGGCAGCCCCAACATCGATTGCCGCCAGGATGGAGCCAGGCTCGATCCCTCACGGGGACGGGCCAGCTATCTCTTCAATCCGACGATCGCCGGCGTGGAGCAGGCCGATGCCATTCTGATCATCGGCTCCAATCCGCGTCTGGAAGCACCGGTGCTCAACGCCCGCCTTCGCAAGCGGTGGCGGATGGGCAATGTGCGCATCGCCGTCGTGGGTGAACACGCCGATCTGACCTATACCTATGACTATCTCGGCGCCGGTCCCGACACGCTGTCGGAGATCGCCGAGGGCAGCCACAGCTTCAGCGAAGTCCTGAGAGGCGCGGCGCGTCCGCTGGTGATCGTGGGGCAGGGCGCTCTTGCCCGCGAAGATGGACAGGCCATCCTCAGCCTCGCGGCACGTCTTGCCGGCAATGTGACGGCGGAATGGAACGGCCTGTCGATCCTGCACACCGCTGCCAGCCGCGTTGGCGCTCTGGATCTCGGCTTCGTGCCGGCAAAGGGCGGCAAGGATGTCGCCGCGATGCTGGCGCCCGGCGCGCTCGATGTCCTGTTCCTGCTCGGCGCCGATGAAATCGACGTCCCGGCGGGGCCGTTCGTCATCTACCAGGGCACGCATGGTGATCGCGGCGCTCACCGCGCCGACGTGATACTGCCCGGCGCGACCTATACGGAAAAGAGCGGTCTTTACGTCAACACCGAGGGCCGTGTGCAGCAGGCCAACCGCGCCATCTTTCCCCCTGGGGAAGCGCGCGAGGATTGGGCGATCCTGCGGGCGCTGTCGGCGGTGCTCGGCCACACGCTGCCTTACGATTCGCTCGTGCAGGTTCGGCAGGCCCTCGTTGACGCCTATCCGCATTTCGCGGGCGTCGACGAAATCGCGGCCGGAGACACGGCTGGCGTCAGCAAGCTCGCTCAAGGCAGGGCGGGCAAGCTCGGCAAGGCGACCTTTGCCAATGTGATCCGCGATTTCTACCTGACCAATCCCATCGCTCGGGCTTCGAAGATCATGGCCGACTGCAGCGCGCTTGCCGCCTCTCGCGCGGGACAGCAGGCGGCGGAGTAGGGGAGCCCATGAAGACCATCGGTATCATCGGCGGAATGAGCTGCGAATCGACGGCGCTCTACTACAAGCGCCTGAATGATCGCGCCCGCGATGTGCTTGGTGGTCTCCATTCGGCGGACATCCTGCTGTGGTCGGTCGACTTCGACATCGTCGCCCGGATGCAGAACGAAGGGCGCTGGGATGAGGCGGGCGAATATCTCGCCGGCATCGCCGAACGACTGGAGCGGGCAGGGGCGGACATGATCCTGCTCGCCACCAACACCATGCACAAAGTGGCCGATGTCATCGCGGCAACGGTGGACATTCCCTTCCTGCATATCGCCGATGCCACAGCCCACGCCATCCGCGCCACCGGCTGCGCGCGGCCGGGATTGATAGCGACCCGCTTCACCATGGAGCAGGATTTCTATACGGGCCGGCTGCGCGACTATCACAGCTTTGACGTGCTGGTGCCCGGAGAAGAGGATCGCGCCGAGATCCATCGCATCATTTATGATCAGCTTTGCCAGGGTATCGTCACCGAGGGATCCCGGTCTGCCTTCGAGACGATGGCCGCGCGTCTTGTCGCAGAGGGGGCCGATTGCCTCATCCTTGGCTGCACAGAAGTCGGACTCCTGCTAAACGCCGGGAATGTTTCGGTTCCGGTGTTCGATACGACCGAAATTCATGCCGATGCGGCGCTTGCCGCGGCGCTTGACGACAATCTCCGCCGCAGCGCGGCGGAGTAGGACAGAACGATGGATCTGGCGACCTTCAGCGACTACCTCCTTCAGCTTGCCATCATGGCGGGACAGAGCGTTCTCCTGCTCGTCTCGCTGCTGATCTTCATCGCCTATTGCCTGCTGGCCGACCGCAAGATCTGGGCGGCGATCCAGCTGCGGCGCGGCCCCAACGTGGTTGGGCCCTTCGGCCTCTTCCAATCCTTCGCCGACCTTCTGAAGTTCGTGCTCAAAGAGCCGGTCATTCCGTCGGGCGCGAACAAGGGCGTGTTCTTGCTGGCCCCGCTCGTCACCTGCGTGCTGGGGCTCGCGGCCTGGGCGGTCGTGCCGGTGGCGGAAGGCTGGGTGATCGCCGATATCAATGTCGGCATTCTCTACATCTTCGCGATCTCGTCGCTTGGCGTCTATGGCGTCATCATGGGCGGCTGGGCCTCCAACTCGAAGTACGCCTTCCTCGGCGCGCTGCGCTCTGCGGCACAGATGGTGTCCTATGAGGTCTCCATCGGCTTCGTCATCATCACGGTGCTGCTCTGCGTAGGGTCGCTGAACCTGTCGGCGATCGTGGAAGCGCAGAACGGAGCTTACGGCCTGCTGAATTGGTACTGGCTGCCGCTGTTTCCGATGTTCGTAATCTTCTTCATCTCGGCGCTGGCAGAAACCAACCGTCCGCCGTTCGACCTCCCGGAAGCGGAATCGGAACTGGTTGCCGGCTTCATGGTGGAATACGGCTCGACCCCATACATGATGTTCATGCTTGGCGAATATGCAGCGATCATGACCATGTGCGCGCTGACGACGATCCTGTTCCTCGGCGGCTGGCTGCCTCCATTCCCGTTCGCGCCTTTCACCTGGTTGCCGGGTATCTTCTGGTTCGTGGTCAAGGTGTTCGGGGTGTTCTTCATGTTCGCCGCCGTCAAGGGCTTCGTGCCACGCTATCGCTATGACCAGTTGATGCGCCTGGGCTGGAAGGTCTTCCTTCCGATCTCGCTCGCCATGGTCGTCATCGTCGCCGGCGTCATCCAGTTCATGGGCTGGGCGCCCTGAGGCGAGGAGTTAAGAACATGCGTCTCGATCAAGCGGCCCGTTCGCTGTTTCTGTCGGAGTTCGTAGCGGCCTTCGTTCTGGCCATGCGTTACTTCTTCAAGCCGAAGGCCACCCTCAACTATCCCTTCGAAAAGGGTGCGATCAGCCCGCGCTTCCGCGGCGAACATGCGCTGCGCCGTTACCCCAACGGCGAAGAGCGCTGCATTGCCTGCAAGCTGTGCGAGGCCATCTGTCCCGCCCAGGCCATCACCATCGAGGCGGGCCCGCGCCGCAACGATGGCACGCGCCGCACCACCCGCTACGACATCGACATGGTGAAATGCATCTACTGCGGCTTCTGCCAGGAAGCCTGTCCGGTGGACGCCATCGTCGAAGGTCCGAACTTCGAATTCGCCACCGAAACCCGCGAAGAGCTTCTTTACGACAAGGAGAAGCTGCTCGCGAACGGTGATCGCTGGGAGCGCGACATCGCACGTCGCATCGCTCTCGACTCGCCTTACCGCTGACGGCTAAGGCGATATGAGCATGAGAATCACGAAAGCGGCCGGGTCCGGCCGCAACGGGGAC
This sequence comes from Agaricicola taiwanensis, assembly GCF_014635245.1. Classification (GTDB taxonomy): domain Bacteria; phylum Pseudomonadota; class Alphaproteobacteria; order Rhizobiales; family Methylopilaceae; genus Agaricicola; species Agaricicola taiwanensis. The sequence goes on from NZ_BMCP01000002.1 coordinate 720,947, forward strand.
AGGGTATGAGTCTGGCGTCCGCCTTCTTCTATCTCTTTGCCGGGATCACCGTCGCGTCGGCCTTCATGGTCATCGCGGCGCGAAACCCCGTGCATTCGGTGCTGTTCCTGATCCTCGCCTTCGTCAATGCGGCTGGCCTCTTCCTGCTCATGGGCGCCGAATTCCTGGCCATGATCCTCGTGGTGGTTTATGTCGGCGCCGTGGCGGTGCTCTTCCTATTCGTCGTCATGATGCTGGACGTGGATTTCGTCGCTCTGCGCCACGGCTTCCTGCAGTATCTGCCGGTCGGTGGCCTCGTCGGCCTTATCCTCGTCGCGGAGCTGGTCCTGGTTGTGGGCGGCTGGGCCGCCTCTCCAGGGGCCGAGGCGCTCCGGGCAACGCCGGTTCCACCCGTGGCCGATGTTTCCAACACACTGGCGATCGGCCGGGTTCTTTACACGGATTATCTGTTCTATTTCCAGGCGGCCGGGCTCATCCTGCTGGTCGCCATGATCGGCGCCATCGTCCTGACGCTCCGTCACAAGGAAGGCGTCAAGCGCCAAGACATCAGCGCGCAGGTCGCCCGCACCCCTGCCAACAGCCTCGACATCAAGAAGGTCAGTCCCGGACAAGGGGTCTGAAAGCATCATGGAAGTCGGTCTCAGCCATTATCTGACGGTCGCCGCGATCCTCTTCACGCTCGGGGTCATCGGCATCTTTCTCAATCGGAAGAACGTCATTGTCATCCTGATGTCGATCGAGTTGATCCTGCTCGCGGTCAACATCAATCTGGTCGCCTTCTCCACGTTCTCGGGGGATCTCGTTGGGCAGATCTTCGCCCTGCTGATCCTGACGGTGGCGGCCGCCGAGGCGGCCATCGGCCTTGCCATTCTCGTCGTCTTCTATCGCAACCGCGGCTCCATCGCGGTTGAAGACATCAACATGATGAAGGGCTGAGCAGCGGCCATGTATCACGCTATCGTCTTTCTGCCGCTGCTGGGTGCAATTATCGCGGGCGCCATTACGCTGGTGGGCGGTGCCCGCACCCGGCGGGCCGAGCTTGTTGTCGAGGGAGGCAGTCATCACGGCCACTCCCATGGCCATGCCCCGCACACCCATGACGATCACGGCCATGGCCACGGCGGTCATGATGATCATCACCACGCGCCGGAACATCCGATCGCGCCCGGCGCCCGCCCGGCGGAGTTCATCACCACCGGATTCATGATGGTGGCCGCCGTTCTGTCCTGGGTCGCATTCTTCAGCGTCACGCAGGGTGAGGGTGCCACCCGCATCGAGGTTCTGCGCTGGATCACCTCCGGCGATCTGACCATCGACTGGGCCTTCAGGATCGACAGTTTGACGGCGGTCATGCTGATCGTGGTCAACACGGTGTCAGCGCTCGTGCATCTCTATTCCATGGGCTACATGCACGAAGATCCGCAGCGGCCCCGCTTCTTCGCCTATCTGTCGCTGTTCACCTTCGCCATGCTCATGCTGGTGACGTCCGACAACCTGGTGCAGATGTTCTTCGGTTGGGAAGGCGTGGGTCTTGCGAGTTATCTGCTGATCGGCTTCTGGTACACCAAGCCCTCGGCCAATGCCGCCGCCATCAAGGCCTTCGTCGTCAACCGTGTCGGTGACTTCGGCTTCGCGCTCGGCATCTTCGGCGTGTTCTTCCTGTTCGACAGCGTGACCTTCGACGCGATCTTCGGCGCAGTGCCGGCGCAGGCGGAAGCGAACCTCGTCTTCCTCGGGCACGAGTTCCACGCCCTGACGATCCTGTCGTTCCTTCTCTTCATCGGCGCCATGGGCAAGTCGGCCCAGTTCTTCCTGCACACCTGGCTGCCTGATGCCATGGAGGGCCCGACGCCGGTTTCCGCTCTGATCCACGCTGCGACCATGGTCACGGCCGGCGTCTTCATGGTGGCGCGCATGTCGCCGGTGTTCGAGGCCGCGCCCGACACCATGCATTTCGTCACCTTCATCGGAGCCACGACCGCCTTCTTCGCGGCAACGGTCGGCCTGGTGCAGAACGACATCAAGCGTGTCATCGCCTATTCGACCTGTTCGCAGCTCGGCTACATGTTCGTTGCGCTGGGTGTCGGCGCCTATTCGGCCGGTATTTTCCATCTCTTCACGCATGCCTTCTTCAAGGCGCTGCTGTTCCTGGGCGCTGGCTCCGTGATCCATGCCATGCACCATGAGCAGGATATGCGCCGGATGGGCGGTCTGCGCCGTCTCATCCCGCTGACCTATTGGATGATGGTGATCGGCACCCTGGCATTGACCGGTTTCGGCATTCCGCTGACGCACTTCGGCTTTGCAGGCTTCCTGTCCAAGGACGCGATCATCGAATCCGCTTTCGCGGCCGAGGGTGCGATCCCCGACTATGCCTTCTGGTTGCTGGTCGTTGCCGCCGGAATGACGTCGTTCTACTCCTGGCGCCTTATTTTCATGACCTTCCACGGCAGCCCCCGCGCGTCGCTGGAAACCATGAAGCACGTCCATGAATCGCCGCTGGTGATGACAGTGCCGCTGATGGTGCTTTCGGCCGGTGCCGTCCTGGCGGGGATGATCTTCTATGGTGGCTTCGTCGGCGAAGGCTATGCCGAGTTCTGGAAAGGAACGCTGGCCGGTGGCGACCACCCTGAGATCATCGAGGCGATGCATCACGTGCCGGCACTGGTGAAGGCCTCGCCCTTCATCATGATGGCCGCGGGCTTCGTGCTGTCCTGGTACTTCTACATCGCCCATCCGCGCCTGCCGGCGCAGCTCGCCCGCGAGCACGACGTCCTCTACCGCTTCCTTCTCAACAAGTGGTACTTCGACGAGCTCTATGACGCGATCTTTGTCCGCCCGGCCAAATGGCTCGGCCGCTTCCTCTGGAAGAAGGGTGACGGCTGGCTGATCGACGGTTTCGGCCCGGATGGCGTATCGGCCTGGGTCGTCGACGTCACCAACCGCGTGGTCCGTCTGCAGACCGGCTACGTCTATCACTACGCCTTCGCCATGCTCATCGGCGTGGCCGCTCTCTTCACCTGGTTCATGTTCGGAACGCACTGATGATCGACTGGCCAATCCTCTCCGTCATCACTTTCCTGCCGCTGGCAGGCGTGCTGTTCATTCTCATGATCCGCGGCGACGACACGGCCGCCGTGCGCAATGCCCGTCATGTCGCGCTCTGGACGACGGTTGCGACCTTCCTCGTATCGCTCCTTGTGCTGGTCGAGTTTGATCCGAACGAGACCGCCTTCCAGTTCGTGGAGCGCGCCGAATGGATGGGCTCCTCGATCACCTATCACATGGGTGTCGACGGCATTTCCGTGCTCTTCGTCGTCCTCACCACCTTCATCATGCCGATCGCGATCCTGGCGAGCTGGACCTCGGTCGAGAAGCGGGTGAAGGAATATATGATCGCCTTCCTGGTGCTGGAGACGCTGATGATCGGCGTCTTCTGCGCGCTGGATCTGCTGCTGTTCTATGTGTTCTTTGAAGCAGGCCTCATCCCGATGTTCCTCATCATCGGTGTCTGGGGCGGCAAGCGGCGTGTCTACGCCAGCTTCAAGTTCTTTCTCTACACGCTGCTCGGCTCGGTGCTGATGCTGCTCGCCATCATGGCCATGTATTGGGAGGCCGGCACCACCGATATCGCGGCTCTGCTCGGCCATCAGTTCCCGGCATCCATGCAGACCTGGCTCTGGCTCGCCTTCTTCGCCTCCTTCGCGGTGAAGATGCCGATGTGGCCGGTGCATACCTGGCTTCCCGACGCGCACGTCGAAGCCCCAACAGCCGGATCGGTCATTCTGGCGGCCATCCTTCTGAAGATGGGCGGCTACGGCTTCCTGCGCTTCTCGCTGCCGATGTTCCCGCTGGCGTCCGACTTTTTTGCGCCGCTGGTCTTCGCCATGTCCGTCATCGCCATCATCTACACCTCGCTGGTGGCGCTGATGCAGGAGGACATCAAGAAGCTGATCGCCTATTCCTCGGTGGCGCACATGGGCTTCGTCACCATGGGCATCTTCACGATGACGCAGCAGGGCGTTCAGGGCGCGCTGTTCCAGATGATCAGCCACGGCTTCATCTCCGGCGCATTGTTCCTGTGCGTGGGTGTCATCTATGACCGGCTTCACACCCGTGAGATCGCCGCTTTCGGCGGCCTCGTGAACCGAATGCCGGTCTATGCCACCATCTTCATGCTGTTCACCATGGCCAATGCCGGGCTTCCCGGCACCTCGGGCTTCGTCGGCGAATTCCTGACGCTGCTGGCAGCCTTCGAGGCCAACACCTGGGTTGCCTTCTTCGCCACCACGGGCGTCATTCTTTCAGCGGCCTATGCGCTCTGGCTCTATCGGCGCGTGGTCTATGGCGCGCTGGAGAAGCAGAGCCTCCGGGAGATGACGGATCTCAACGTCCGGGAGGTCGCGATCTTCGTTCCGCTTGTGGTGCTGACGATCCTCTTCGGTGTCTGGCCCGTGCCGATCCTGGATGCGACCGCCGCCTCCGTCGACAATCTTATCACCAACGCGACAGCCGCGATCCGCATGGTGGCCGAAACGGCCGCTGTGGCACCGCGCTGACGAGGACCAGCCGAGATGACGCCGTTTTCCTTTCCGGCCCTTCTTCCCGCCGCCCCGGAGCTTCTGCTCGCCGGAGGTGCTCTCGTCCTTGTCCTGCTCGGCGCCATCGGCGGCGACCGGCGCGGGCATGTGGTCAACGGTGTGGCACTGGCCATCTTGATCGCCGCTCTCGGACTGCTGTTCTGGCTCCCCGGCGAACGGTCCACCATCTTCAACGGGAGCTTCCTGGTCGATGGCTTCGCCGTTTTCTTCAAGATTCTGACGCTGATCGGATCGATCGCGACCCTGACCATGGGCCTGCAGTTCTTCAAGACCGAGAAGTTCGAGCGTTACGAGTTCTCGATCCTCATCGTGCTGGCGACGCTCGGCATGCTGCTGATGATCTCGGCAAATGACCTTATCGCGCTTTATCTCGGCCTGGAGCTTCAGAGCTTGGCGGCCTATGTGATCGCTGCCATTCATCGCGACAACGTCCGATCGACCGAAGCCGGCCTCAAGTACTTCGTGCTCGGCGCACTGTCCTCGGGCATGCTGCTCTACGGCGCCTCGTTGATCTACGGCTACACCGGCACGGTGCGCTTCGAAGGCATCGCGCAGATCGCAACGGGCACGCCGTCGCTTGGCCTCGTCTTCGGGCTTGTCTTCGTCTTTGCCGGTCTTGCCTTCAAGGTCTCCGCCGTGCCGTTCCATATGTGGACGCCCGACGTTTACGAGGGCGCCCCAACTCCGGTCACGGCCTTCTTCGCCAGCGCGCCGAAGATGGCCGCCATGGCACTTTTCGTGCGGGTCGCCATCGATGCCTTCCCGAACATCCAGGACTCCTGGCAGCAGATCGTCACCTTCATCGCCATCGCCTCCATGGCGCTCGGCAGCTTCGCCGCCATCGGCCAGCGCAACATCAAGCGCCTCATGGCCTATTCATCCATCGGCCACATCGGCTTTGCCCTAGTGGGACTTGCGGCCGGCACGGAGGAGGGCGTGAAGGGCGTCCTGATCTATCTTGCGATCTACCTCGCCATGACGCTCGGCACCTTCGCCTGCATCATGGCCATGCGCCGCAAGGAAGGCATGGTGGAAGACATCGCCGAATTGTCCGGCCTCGCGCGCACCAAGCCGGCGATGGCGCTCTGCTTCCTGGTCCTGATGTTCTCCCTTGCCGGCATTCCGCCGCTCGCCGGCTTCTATGCGAAATATTACGTCTTCACGGCTGCCATCCAGGCGGGCCTTTACTGGCTGGCGGTGATCGGCGTTGTGACCAGCGTCGTCGGCGCCTTCTATTATCTGCGCGTCGTGAAGATCATGTATTTCGATGATCCCAAGGGTCACTTCGAACCCATGGCTTTCGAGCTGCGGACGGTGCTCGCGCTTTCCTCCATTGCGATCGTCCTGTTCGGCATCTATCCGCTGCCCCTGACCGAGGCTGCCGCCGCGGCGGCCAGGAGCCTGTTCTGACGCCGCCGACACTGCATCGGCTCGCCCTGGACGCGGGGCATCGCCTAGCTGTTCTGGAGACGGTCGATTCGACCAACGCCGAGGCTCTTCGCCGTGGCCGCGATGGCGAGGCCGGTCCGCTGTGGATCCTGGCTCACAGCCAGGAGGCGGGGCGGGGACGTCGGGGGAGGGCGTGGGATTCGCCTGTCGGCAATCTCTACGCAACCTGCCTTCTGTCGGAAACTCTGGCGCCGGAACGAGCGGCGCTTCTGGGCCTTGTCGCGGCGCTCGCACTTGCCGACGCCATCGAAGTCGTCGCGCCCGCCGCGCGCGGCCGGCTTGCCGTCAAATGGCCCAACGACATCCTGATCGATGGCGCCAAGCTCGCCGGCATCCTCATTGAGGCTGAGAGCCGTCCCGGGCAGGAAACACGGCTTGTTGTTGGCCTTGGCGTGAACTGCCTCTGGCATCCGACCGATCTCCCCTATCCGGCAGTGAGCCTCCGAGGCCTTGGCGCTGAAACAGGGCCCGGCGAACTCTTTCACGCCTTGTCGGGAAGCTGGGCGCAGTGGCTTTCCGTCTGGCGCACCTCGGCGGGTTTCGCAAAAATCCGAGAGAGCTGGCTCGACAGGGCGACGGGACTTGGCGGGCCGATCACGGTAAGACTGCCGGAGGCGACGTTGACGGGCACGTTCGAAGATCTCGACCGCCAGGGGCGGCTCATTCTCAAAGGCGCCGACGGCGCGCGTAAAGTGATCGGCTATGGCGAGGTGTTCCTCGGCACGCCGGGCAGGATTGGTATATGACAAAGGCAGACAACGATCTGGTCTTCGTTCCGCTTGGTGGTGTTGGCGAGATCGGCATGAACCTCGGCCTCTATGGCTATGGACGAGCGGGCAAGCGCAACTGGCTGATGGTGGATTGCGGGGTAACCTTCGGTGATCCCGCGCTGACCCCCGGCATCGATCTCATCATGCCCGACATCTCGTTCATCGAGGCGGAACGCAAGAACCTCGTCGGCATCGTTCTGACGCACGCGCATGAAGATCATTTCGGCGCATTGCTCGATCTATGGCCGCGGCTTCGGGTCCCTGTCGCCGCCACGCCCTTCGCCGCCGCCTTACTGGAGGCCAAGCGTGTTTCGGAGTCCGGTCCTCCCGCGCCGCGGCCGGAGATGCGTATCGTGCCTCCCGGCAGCCGGATCAGCTTTGGCCCATTCGATGTGGAGATGGTTTCGGTCGCGCATTCCATCCCGGAAGCCACCGCTCTGGCGATCCGGACACCCGCAGGTCTCGTGGTCCATACCGGCGACTGGAAGCTCGATGCGCATCCGGCGACGCCGCCCGGCACGGATGAGAAGCGTTTCCGGGAGCTTGGCGAGGAGGGCGTTCTCGCGGTCGTGGCCGACAGCACCAATGCCACGCGCGATGGTCGCTCGCCCTCGGAAGCCGATGTCGCCGCGTCGCTCGCGGAGATCATCCGCGAGGCAAAGGCCCGAGTGGCCGTGACAACCTTCGCCTCTCACATCGGCCGGATCCGGGCGATCGCGGAGGCGGCGCTGGCCGCCGACCGCCAGGTGGTGGTGGTGGGCCGCGCCATGGAGCGCTCCATCAATGTCGCCCGGGAAACCGGCTATCTCGACGGGATTCCGGCGTTTCTCACTCCCAAGAACTACGGCTATATCCCGCCTGATAAAGTCGTGCTGATCCTCACCGGCAGCCAGGGCGAGCCGCGCGCCGCGCTGGCCCGAATCGCCGAGGACACCCATCCTGAAATCGCCCTGTCGTCGCGCGACAAGGTCATCTTCTCGTCCCGCACCATCCCCGGCAATGAGAAGGCCGTGGGACGCATCATCAACGGTTTGATCGTGCGGGGGGTCGAGGTCATCACCGATGGCACCCGCCTCGTCCATGTCTCGGGGCACCCGCGCCGTGGGGAAATCGCCGAATTCTACTCCTGGCTGAAGCCGGCTGCTGTCGTACCCGTGCACGGCGAAGCCCTGCATCTGCACGAACATGCCACCTTCGCCAAACAGCTGGACATACCCACGGTGGTGGAGGGCAGCAACGGCAAGATGGTCAAGCTTGCTCCGGGCAAGCCGGAAATCATCGGCGATGCACCGTCGGGCCGTCTGCACAAGGACGGGCGGCTGCTGCTTTCGGAAAGGGACCCGGCGACGGCTGAACGGCGCAAGCTTTCCTTCGCCGGCGCGGTGAGCGTGGCGCTTGCCATGACGCCCAAAGGCGAGGTCGTCAGCGATCCTGATGTGGCGCTGACGGGTCTTCCCGAGAAGGACGGTGAGGGCGAGAGCTTCATCGACATCGTACGCGACACGGCCCTCGATACCTTAGACAACCTGCCGCGCGCCCGGCGCCGCGATCCGGCCTTCGTCGCGGATGTCGTGGAACGTGCCATCCGCGCCGAGCTCAATCAGGTGTGGGGCAAAAAGCCCGTTTGTCATGTGCTTGTGCTGACCGTATGACGGGCATGCCACGGTTCTCAGACTAGTTCGGCACGCAGACGGAACTGAGAGGTCGCTCCATGCCCATCATCAACGGTCTTGCCGTCTATTTCGTCATCTGGTGGGTGGTGCTTTTCGCGGTGCTTCCGTGGGGTATCCGCAGCCAGCTGGAAGAAGGCAACGTGGTCGCCGGCTCGGATCCCGGCGCACCGGCACGCCCGCCACTGCTGCGCATCGTGCTGGTGACCTCGCTTGTTTCCGGCGTGATCTTTGGCGCGCTGTGGTGGGCCTGGAGCACAGGCCTGATCGGCTATTCAAAGCCGGTCCTCGGCTGAAGCGAAGCCAAAAAAAAAGCAAGGCCGATAAGCCTCGCTTTTTCCAGTGCTCCTTTCTTGACCGCCTGGGAGTCGTCCTGTGGGGATAGACGACTTCAAACCAGACGTAGGCGCGGGTGATCGCGCCACACTTCCTCCCAAGACTTGGATCGGTTGCGCACCCGAACGGGCACTGGCCTCACTTCTTATGACTAAATGTTACGACAAGGAATCTACTCTGTCACCTTCTTGTGCAGCCCTTGCCAAAAAAAAGTGCGGTTTGGTCTACTGTGCTGCCATCCATGCTTGCAAGCCACAGCATTCTGGCTGTGAAGACCTTGTATTTTGAACAGAATTCGGTTTTCGTCGCGCGTCCTGCGTCGCACACCGTTTGACTTCCGGAGCCTCCTTCATGCGTCTTAGCCGTTATTTCCTTCCCATTCTCAAGGAGACGCCCAAGGAGGCGGAGGTCATCTCCCACCGCCTGATGCTGCGCGCCGGAATGATCCGGCAGGAATCAGCGGGCATCTATGCCTGGCTGCCGCTCGGGCATCGCGTGCTGGACAAGGTCTGCGACATCATTCGGGAAGAGCAGAGTCGCGCCGGCGCCATCGAGCTTTTGATGCCGACCATCCAGTCGGCCGATCTGTGGCGCGAGAGCGGCCGCTATGACGACTACGGCAAGGAAATGCTCCGCATCAAGGATCGCCACGAGCGCGACATGCTGTTCGGGCCGACCAACGAGGAGATGATCACGGAGATCTTCCGTGGGTCGGTGCGGTCCTACAAGCAGCTGCCACTCAATCTCTATCACATCCAGTGGAAGTTCCGGGACGAGGTGCGCCCCCGCTTCGGCGTCTACCGCTCGCGCGAGTTCCTGATGAAGGATGCCTACTCCTTCGATCTCGATGCCGAGGGCGCCCGGCACGCCTATAACCGCATGTTCGTGGCCTATCTGCGCACCTATGCGCGGATGGGCCTCAAGGCCATCCCCATGCAGGCCGATACGGGGCCCATCGGCGGCGATCTCAGCCATGAGTTCATCATTCTCGCCTCGACGGGCGAAAGCCAGGTGTTCTGTCACAAGGACTACCTTGATTTCGATACGCCGGCCGAGGATGTCAACTTCGAGGATCGGGCGGAGCTTCAGGTCCTGGTGGACCGTTGGACCGATCTTTATGCCGCAACCGAAGAAAAGCACGACGAGGCTGCCTTCGGCGCTCTTCCTGAGGCCGAACAGCTTTCAGCCCGCGGGATTGAAGTGGGGCATATCTTCTACTTCGGCACCAAATATTCGGCGCCCATGCGCGCCCATGTGGCTGGCCCCAACGGGCAGGAAGTGCCGGTCCACATGGGATCCTACGGCATTGGTCCGAGTCGCCTGCTGGCTGCCATCATCGAGGCCAGCCACGACGACAAGGGCATCATCTGGCCGGAAGCCGTTGCCCCGTACAAGGTGGGCCTGATCAACCTCAAGCGCGGCGATGAGGCGACCGACACGGCCTGCGAGGCGCTCTACGAAAAGCTTTCGCGGGCCGGCGTCGAAGTGCTTTACGATGATACCGACGATCGGCCTGGCGGCAAGTTTGCCACCATGGATCTGATCGGCCTTCCCTGGCAGTTGATCGTCGGCCCGAAGGGCCTCGCCGACGGCACGGTTGAGCTCAAGCATCGCTCCTCCGGCGAGCGCGAGATCCTGTCGCCCGATGCAGCGGTGGTGAAGCTCGTTGGGTGAGGCAAGCGTGAGCGGCAGCGGTACGGCGGCACAGCAACATCTCGGCGGCACCAAGCCGTTTGCGGGCTTCGAGTGGATGATCGCCGGCCGCTACTTGCGCGCCCGCCGCAAGGAAGGGTTCATCTCCGTCATCGCCGGCTTCTCCTTCCTTGGGATCGCGCTTGGCGTGGCGACGCTCATCATCGTCATGGCGGTCATGAATGGCTTTCGCAACGAGCTCATGGGCAAGATCCTCGGGGTCAATGGCCATGTGATCGTTCAACCGGTGGACAGCCCGCTGACGGATTTCACCGGTCTCGCCAGCCGGGTGGAGGAGGTGGACGGTGTCCGATCCGCCATTCCTCTGGTGGAGGGGCAGGCGCTTGCGTCCTCGCCCTACCAGTCCACCGGGGTCCTCGTGCGCGGCATTTCCTCAGGCGATCTGCAGCGCCTCAACATCGTTTCCGGAAATATTCGCGAAGGCACGCTGGAGAACTATGACGACGGGGGCGGGGTTGTGATCGGCCGGCGGCTGGCCCAGAACCTTGGCCTCAGAACCGGGGATACTCTGACGCTTGTTTCGCCACGCGGCGCCGTGACCCCCATGGGCACCACGCCGCGCATCAAGGGCTACCCCGTGAAGGCTGTCTTCGAAGTCGGCATGTCGGAATATGACAGCTCCATGGTCTTTCTGCCCTTCGCCGAGGCGCAGGCCTATTTCAACCAGGGAGACAGCGCGTCCTCCATCGAGATCTATCTGGATGATCCCGACAGCGTGGGACGCCTGCGACCGGTGATCATGGAAGTTCTGGGACGGCCGGCGCTTCTGACCGACTGGCGGCAGCGCAACGCGACCTTCTTCAGCGCACTGGAGGTGGAACGGAACGTGATGTTCCTCATCCTCACACTGATCGTGCTGGTGGCCGCGCTCAACATCATTTCCGGCCTTATCATGCTGGTGAAGGACAAGGGCCCTGACATCGCGATCCTGCGCACCATGGGCGCGACCCGCGGCACGATCATGCGCGTGTTCCTCATCACCGGCGCGGCCATCGGCACTCTGGGAACACTAACCGGACTGGTGCTCGGCACCATCGTCTGCCTCAATGTCGAGGAGATCCGCCAGTTCATCAGCAGCCTGACACAGACGGAGCTGTTCTCGCCGGAGCTCTACTTCCTCAGCCGCCTGCCGGCCGATATGGAACCGCGCGAGGTGATGGCGGTGGTGCTGATGTCGCTTGTCCTGTCGTTCCTGGCGACGCTCTATCCGAGCTGGCGGGCAGCGCGGCTCGATCCCGTCGAAGCTCTCAGGTACGAATGATGGAACATGAGCCCGCGCTGGTTGCCGTCGATGTCGCACGTGCCTTCGTGCAGGGCGAGGGGCGGCTCGACATATTGAAAGGGGCGAACCTGACGCTGAACCCGGGGGAGGCGGTCGCGCTGGTTGCCCCGTCGGGTACGGGCAAGTCGACCCTGTTGCAGATCGCCGGCCTTCTGGAGAAGCCCGATTCCGGAGAGGTCTATGTCATGGGCCGTCCGACCGTCGGGCTCGATGACGAAGCCCGGACCGCGCTGCGGCGCGGAGCCATCGGTTTCGTCTATCAGGCTCACCACCTGCTGCCGGAATTCTCCGCTCTTGAGAACGTGATGCTGCCGCAGCTCATTCGCGGGCTCACTCGCGGCGAGGCCACGAAACGCGCCGCTGAACTTCTGGGATGGCTCGGGCTTGCCAAGCGCGTGTCGCATCGGCCGTCGGAACTGTCGGGTGGCGAACAGCAACGGGTAGCCATCGCCCGCGCCGTCGCCAACGCGCCGCGCGTCCTGCTCGCAGACGAGCCGACGGGCAATCTTGATCCGGGAACGTCCGACCATGTGTTCAAGGCCATGCTGCACCTGGTGCGCGCGTCGGGCGTGGGCGCATTGGTGGCAACCCACAACCTGGAGCTTGCGGCCCGCATGGACCGCCGCATCACCATCCAGGACGGGAAGGTGGAGGAGATCTAACCGGATCGCCTCGAGCTTAGCCGCGTGAATTGCCTTCGTTCGACCGCCGATCAAGCTCTTCGCTGTATCGTCGAAGAGCGTGCTGTTCTGTGAGAAGGCCCAGGACGTTCCTTTCGGACGTGTTGTCGATTACCGCGAGCGCGTCGCTTTCGGCCGACGAGAAGGCCTTCATGGCCTCGCGCACGTTCAAGCTTGGCACCAGTGCGATGTCGGCGAAATGGACCAGATCCCCGGCCGTGGTTCCCGGCGGAAGCTCCCGGTGGATTTCCGGCACCAGGACGATCCCGGCATATCGATCCGCTTGATCCACCACGATGACGCGCTGGGTCGCTCCCAGTGGGAAATCGCGGCGAAGCTGGCTGACGTCGGTGTCTGAGCGGATCGTGCGGACGTCCTTGCGCATCATGCGTCCCACCGTGAGTTCACGGATCCAGCCGATATCAGCCGCGCTACGGATCGATTCCCCGCGCAGATGGAAGCGCCATGTCGCGAACGAATAGCCGAATATACGGCGGACGGTGATTGATGACACGACGGCGGCCACGAGCACCGCGATCGTGAGCGGAAGGCTTCCGGTGGTCTCAAGCGCCAGGAAGGCCATGGTCAGCGGTGCGCCCAGAACGGCTGTCGCCATGGCACACATGCCCACGATGGCAACGACGACGCCCGGGATCTGGAGCCCGAAGGCCACCATCCATCCGAATGCAACCAATTTCCCGAGCATGGCACCGAGGAAGAGCGAGGCGAAGAAGAGGCCGCCTCGGAAGCCTGACCCGATGGAGATGGCGGAGGCGAGCACCTTCAATAGGATCAGCAAGGCGAGGAATGGCGCGGTGTAATAAGCGCCGAAGCCCACATGAAGGGCGGAATGCCCGGACGACAGGACCGCAGGCGTGACAAGCGCGAGGCCGCCGACACAGATGCCTCCGATGCTCGGCCTTATCCAGATGGGAAGCCTGCTCTTATTGAAGATGACTTCCACCAGCGTCACCGTTCTCATCATGGCGATCGCGATGAGCGCGCTCAAAATCGCCATGATGAGAACGAGGGAATAGTCCGAGGCTGAAAGCGTTCCAGCGAAACCAACCTGGAAGGACGGTTGGGGAAGCAGGAGCCGCATGACCCCGACGGCTGCGATGGATGCAATAACGACCGGCGCAAGCGTCGCGATCGTGTAGGTGGAGATGACGAGCTCAAAAGCATAGAACGCGCCCGTCAAGGGAGCGTCGAAGGCCGCGGCGATCGCTCCCGCGGCGCCGCAGCCCACCAATGTCCTGAGGTCGCTTCGTCGAACGTGAAAAATCTGCCCCAGCCGGGAGGCAAGGGCGGAGCTGATCTGTGTATAGCCGGCTTCCATGCCGATCGATGCGCCGAAGCCGTTTGAAACCATGGTCTGGAATACAAGCAGCAGACTGCCCGGCGTGGGGATGCGTCCGCCGTAGAGGGCATTGGCCTCAATGGGATCGATGACGGGCAGCCGCGAGCGGCGGGCGATCAACCAGCTCACCAGCCCGAGAATGAGCCCGCCGATGGCCGGAATGAAGGCGGCGCGCCACGGCTCGATGAAGGATGCCCCGCTGACCTCATGGCCTTCCACGGCAAAGAGCACGTGATGAAGCCACTGGATGAGGGCGAGCATTGCGGCCACACACCCACCGGCGAGGACGCCGATGAGCGTGGCCAGCAACACGAGCCATAGTTCGTCCGCGCGAACGAATGCCCGAAACCGATGAGGCACCTTGAAGGTGAATCGTCGATCGTGCCGAGGCTTTCCACCTTCTGGTCGTTCAATCGCGGCCATGCGCTTTAGCTTACAATCAAGCTGAGAGATAATTCGAATAAAGATCAGCGATGTGCTGCGTGATCCGGCCTGGCCTGCCGTCTCCTATTTTTCTGCCGTCGATGCTCGCTACAGGCGTTATGCCGCCGAGTGTGCCGGTCACGAAGGCTTCGGAGGCGTTGTAGACTTCTGCAAGGGTGAAGTCTTTTTCCCGAACGGTACCGCCATCCTGATCGTACAGGGCAATAACCTTCTTGCGCGTGATGCCCTTGAAGTTGAACCGGCCCGTTGATGTCCACAGCTCCCCATCGCGCACGATGAAGAAGTTCGTGGAGTTGCAGCTTGCAACGAAGCCGTAGGGATCAAGCATAAGCGCTTCATCAGCGCCGGCGTTGATGGCCTGGAGCAGGGCCTGGATAAAGTTCAGGCGACTGTGGGAATTGAGGCGCAGATCAAAGACGTCAGGTCCGCTGCATCGAATGGTCGAGGTGAGAAGACGCAGGCCATTCGTCTTGGATTCGGGCTTAGGCAGTTTGTACTCGGCCACGATGACGATCGTCGGCTGCCCCAATGCAAAACGCGGATCCTGGTTCGGCGTCTTTTTCCGGCCGCGTGTAACCATGAGGCGCATGTGCGCGCCGTCCGTCATCCCGTTCTTGTTCAATACCTCCCACAGCGTAGCGGCCATCTCATCACGCGTCATACCGATATCGAGCTGTATCGAGTTTGCGCCTTCGTAGAGGCGGTCCAGATGCTCATCGAGCGCGATCAGCTTGCCTTTGACGAGACGGATGCCCTCCCACACGCCATCACCGAGCGCGAAACCGGCGTCGAAAACGGACACCTTTGCTTCGTCGCGCTTGTAGAACTCTCCGTTCACGTAGATGAGCACGTCATCGTTGCGGCTATCATCGGCATAACCCTGGGAGCTGGTGTTACTCACCGTCATTTCCTTGGCCTTTCAGTTTTCTTCATTGATACGGTTCCGGCTTAGAAGGAGAACTCGCTGAATCTGTTCAGGAATGTGCGCGTTTTTTCTTGAACGGGATTTTTCAGTACCTGGTCCGGTGTGCCGACCTCATGGAAGACGCCGTCGGCCAGGAATATGACCTTGGTCGCAAAGTGATACGCGAACCCGAGCTCATGGGTCACGAGAAGCATCGTGCGTCCTTCATCGGCGAGCTGGCGGATCACCCGCAGGACTTCGCCGACGAGTTCAGGGTCCAGCGAGGAGGTGGGTTCGTCGAACAGCATGATCTCAGGTTCCATGGCGAGAGCCCTGGCAATCGCGACACGTTGCTGCTGTCCGCCCGACAGGCGGCTGGGATAGACCTCGACCTTTTCCTCCAGACCGACCTTTCGCAGCTCCGTCAGTGCGCGTTCGCGGGCCTGCGGCTTCTTCATCCTTTTGACGGTGACCAATCCCTCCATCACATTTTCAACGACCGTCATGTGAGGAAAGAGATTGAACTGCTGGAACACCATGCCGACGCGCTCGCGAACCTGGCAGAGTTCCGCTTCCGGATACTGTCTCACATCCGATGTGTCCGAGATCGGCCGGCCGAGTGTCTTGCCGTCCAACTCGACCGTTCCCGAGGTCGGGATCTCCATGAAATTCAGGCACCGCAAAAAGGTACTCTTGCCTGAGCCGCTGCCGCCTATGATGGCGACACGCTCTCCCGGTTCGACGGCAAAGTCGATGCCACGGAGCACGTGCAGGCTCCCGAACTTTTTCTGGAGGTTCGAAACGCGAAGAATGGATTCTGACATGGGGGATTGTCTCCCGTGTGTGGCAGTCAGCTTCTGGCTGCCATGCGGCGTCCGAGCCTCATTGAAAGATAGCTGCCGGGATAGATCAGGATGAAATATATGACAGCGACGGTGGTGAGGATTTCCAGCGGCCTGTAGTAAGCCGAGCTGAGAAGGCGCCCTTGATACATCAGTTCATGAACGGAAATGACCGAGGCAAGCGAGGACATCTTCGCAACTTCGATCGCGCGATTTGTGAAGGCCGGAAGCATTCTCTTGAAGACTTGCGGAAGGATGATCCTTCGCAGCACGATTGTGTGCCGCATGCCGAGCGCCCTCGCGCCTTCCCACTGGCCCGATACGATGGATTGGATGCCGCCGCGAAAAATCTCGGCCGAGTAGGCAGAGGTGTTGAGGGCAAGGCCGAGCAGAGCGGCTGTGAAGGGGGAGAGCTGGACCCCGATGACGATCGGAAAGGCGTAGAAGAGCCAGATCAGCTGGATCAGCACCGGTGTGTCGCGAAACAGTTCGATGTAGCCCAGGCTCGGAATCCTCAGGAATGGGCTCCTGGCGAGCCTCGCCAGCGCCAGCAGAAACCCGAGCGAAAAACCTATTACGATGCTCGGAATCCAGAGCTGGATCGTCACCAGGAGGCCGCGAAGCAATACCGGAAGGCTGTTCAGGATGAGGGTGAAGTCGATTTGATAGTTCATCGATCGATCCTCACCGATAGGCCGTCATGCGCGCTTCCGCGACGCGGGCGAGGCTGCTGGCCGCAACGAGCAACACGACATACATGAGCGCGATGGTCGTATAGACCTCGAGCGGGCGGAAGGTTTCGCTGTTCACCATCATCGCCTGGTAGAGGAGATCGGCATAAGCGAGGGTCGATGCCAGCGCCGTCGTCTTGGTGAGCTCGAAGGACCGCTCGACAAAGGGCGGGAACATGCGCGTGAAAGCCTGCGGCAAGATAATCCGGCGCATGAGCTGCGCGCGACCCATCCCGAGGGCCTTCGCTCCCTCCCATTGACCTTGCTCGACCGAGACGATTCCGCCTCTGAACACCTCGGCATAGAACGCGCCCGACTGCGTCGACAACGCCAGCACGGCGGCCACGAATGGATCGAGGCTGACATTCATCAGGACCGGCAGGGCGTAGAAAAACCAGAAGAAATGAACGATCGGCGGCGTGTTCCGGTAGAACTCGATGAAGGCCGTCGCCGGGATTGAAAGTATCCGCTTCGGCGACAGACGGAGGAACGCAAGAAGCAGCCCGATGGCCACCCCGAGCACGATGGAGATGAGCGCGATCTTCACCGTGTTCAGGAGGCCGTAGAGGAGCAGATCAAAGCGAGCCAGAACGGGCGCGAAGTCCCATTGGTAGGTCATAGCGGAGCTATCCTCCTGCACGAGAGGAATGGGCACCCGATGGGTGCCGCCGGACGGGATCCCTTGTCACGAGCGATCGACGGGGCAGGCGAGGGAAGGCGGAAGCCGCCTTCCATCGCCAAGCACCTTATTTCCAGGCTTCTTTCACCAGGCCCGGGATTCCCGTGGGATCGATGTTCTTGGACTTCAGATATTCGCCGAAGATCTGATCGGGAACGCCGGCCTTGTAGAGTTTCGCGAACTGATCGCTCACCCAGTTCCGGAACGAGGGATTGCTTTCCTTGCGCAGGCCCGCGCTCGTGGGCACCGGATTGACGGGTTCCGGCAGGATCACCTTGCCGAGTTTCAGGCGGGAATATTGCACGACGAGTGCCGGGTGAAACTGAACGACCACATCGACGCGCTTGGCGGCGAAGGCGGCAATGGCTTCATCATTGTTCGAGAAGCGATTGATTTCCGCCGACTTGACCATCGCCGTGACATTCTTGTCGAGCGAGGTTCCAAGGGTGACGCCGATGCGCGTTCCTGGTTTG
Source organism: Agaricicola taiwanensis (assembly GCF_014635245.1). GTDB lineage: Bacteria > Pseudomonadota > Alphaproteobacteria > Rhizobiales > Methylopilaceae > Agaricicola > Agaricicola taiwanensis. Next base: position 738,881 of record NZ_BMCP01000002.1, read on the forward strand.
TCGATGTCGGCCCATGCCTTTACAGTGGAATCCTCCGCAACCAGAGCGCCCATGGCATAGTAGAAGAGGGGAGCTTCGGGGAAGTCGATCGCCTTCTTTCGCTCTTCCGTCGGATCAAGCACGAACATGAGGTCGATCTGATTGGCCTGAAGAGCTGCAACGGCATTGGCCCAGGTCGTTTCAACGGGCACCAGTGTGGCGCCGAGATCGGCCGCAAGCCGTTCCCCCATGGCGACCCCGACGCCGGTCCATTTCTCCGTCATGGGATCTTTGAAAAACCAAGGCTCGGCGGACGTAACACCGATGCGAAGTTGCTTCTTCGCCTTTATCTGATCGAGTGTTGATGCGTCCTGGGCGAAGGCGGGAACTGCGGACAGTCCCGCGACCATGAGGGCCGCCAGGGCGGCAAAGCTCCGTCTGCTGAATTTCATCTTTGTTCTCCTCTGAAGAATTCTCTGTTCGCTGGTTGGCCTTACGGGCTTCTTTCCATTGGCTCGCGCGCGGTCGTCGGATTTGCACCGGCAACCAACTGCTCAGCGGCGCGCACGGGCTTTAATCTCAGTCATTTCATTGTTCTGCACCGTCGGGCGATTGGTGAGGAAGGCTTCGGTTTGACTACCACCGCGCGCCATATGGACGGTGATCTCCCGTCTCAATGCCTCAAGGTCATCGCCCAATGCCGTCGCGACATAATCGTCGTGCCCCTCGCGCCGCGGGCCACGGATACCATGCGCCCGGTGATGGGCGGCCCAGTAGAGCTGGAGCCGGCCACGGATGCTCTCCCAGGTCTTGATCAGGATCCTGTGGCCGGTTGCCTCATAGACGAAGCCATGGAGCTGAAGTTCGGCGTGAATGCTGGCGGCATCGTCCTCGGCGTCGATGCAGGCCGTCAAAGCCTGATGCCGCTCAAGCAAACCTTTATGAAAGCCGTCGTCGCGCCGCTCCCAGATCTGCTCGAACGCAAAGATTTCGAGATTGACGCGCATTGAATAGATTTCGCGAACATCGTCGACCGATAGGTCGATGACGTGGGTGCCGGTGTAGGGCACCGTGACCAGAAGGCCCTCATCGATAAGCTGACGCATCGCCTCGCGCAGCGGACCGCGGCTTACGCCGAACTGTTCCGCGAGGTTTGCTTCGATCAGCTGAGACCCGGGCTCAATGTCCCCGTTCAGAATGGCGGCACGCAAGCCATCCGCGATGTGCGCGCGGAAGGTCGCTTTCGGGACGCGCGCGAGCGGCCGGACACCGGCGGATCTTCCAGTTTCATTTGAAGGCGCCATGTGGACTGCCAAAATGCTTCTGATCGATTGTCAACAATCAATCTGCGCGACGGCGGAGGTCCCGTCAAGGTCAGAACGCGCAGCAAGAGCATTCCGCAGGGTCACCGGCAGCTGACAGAGGCCTCCGCCAGCATCCGCTCTTGGCCTCAGGAGATATGGTTGACATCGGCAACAAGATGAGAACATATAGAGAACATATGTGGATAACGGGAGAGATGTCATGACGGATCGCGCACTTCGAGTCATTATATCGGGTGTGGTCGAGCTGGGTTCGATCGGCTTTTTCATCGCAATGCTGCTGGTCTTCGCCGACGCCGCGCGCCCCATGTGAGCGCCCTCGGCGGGACCGCCGGGAGGTTCCTTTCATGGCGCGTGGGCCGGGTTTTGTGCATCTGCACGTGCATTCCGCTTATTCGCTGCTGGAAGGGGCGCTACCGATCAAGAAGCTGTCGGCGCTCGCCAGCGCCGACCGGATGCCCGCTCTAGCGCTCACGGACACGAACAATCTGTTCGGCGCACTTGAGTTCTCGGAAACACTGGCAAAGGCCGGCATCCAGCCCATCCTTGGCACCTCGCTGACGGTCGAGTTCGGAGACCGGGAAGAACGGCCGGGGCAGCGCCTTGAAGCCAGGCCACGGCTGGTGCTGCTGGCCCGCAATGAAGCTGGCTGGGTCAATCTCATGGCCCTTTCGAGTATCGCCTTTCTAGAGACGGATCCCTCCGACGGCGTGCATGTTCCGATTTCGCGGCTTGCTGACCACAGCGAAGGCCTGATCGCATTGACGGGCGGCCCCTTGGGGACGCTGGATGGCTTGCTACGGCAGAATCGATCCGAGCTTGCGTCCGCAAGGCTCGAAACGATGAGCCGGATGTTCGGGGATGCGCTCTATATCGAGATCCAGCGCCACAATGATCCTTCTGAAGTTCCGGTCGAGCAGGCGCTGCTGGACATGGCCTATCAGCGTGGCATTCCTCTCGTTGCCACCAATGAGAGCTATTTTCCCAAAAACTCGGATCACGAGGCCCATGACGCCCTGCTCGCCATTTCCGAGGGGCGTTATGTCGCCGAAGCCGACCGGCGCCAGGTCACCGCGGAGCATGCGTTCCTGTCCCGCGAGGAGATGGTTCGGAAATTTTCCGATCTTCCTGAAGCAACGGACAACACCATTGAGATCGCACAGCGCTGCGTCTATCGGCTGAAGACCCGCAAGCCGATCCTGCCGCGTTTCACAACCGCCGATGGTGTGGCCGCTGACGAGGCGGAGGAGTTGAAGCGTCAGGCGCGAGAGGGGCTGGCAATGCGGCTTGCCGCCCATGGTCTGGCCCCTGATGTGACGGAGGCGGAGTATCAGGCCCGTCTGGAGTACGAGCTCGGCATCATCGAGAAGATGCAGTTCCCCGGATATTTCCTCATCGTTGCCGACTTCATCAAATGGGCCAAGGATCAAAACATCCCCGTGGGCCCAGGGCGTGGTTCCGGCGCGGGCTCGGTGGTAGCCTGGGCCCTCACCATCACCGACCTTGATCCCATCCGCTTCGGGCTTCTCTTCGAGCGCTTCCTCAATCCCGAGCGCGTCTCCATGCCGGATTTCGACATCGATTTCTGTCAGGAGCGGCGGGAAGAGGTGATCCGCTATGTCCAGGAGCGCTATGGCCAAGACCGTGTCGCCCAGATCATCACCTTCGGCACCCTGCAGGCACGCGGCGTGCTGCGTGACGTCGGGCGTGTGCTGGAGATGCCCTATGGGCAGGTGGACAAACTCTGCAAGCTGGTGCCGCAGAACCCGGCCAACCCCGTCACGCTCGCACAGGCCATCAACGACGAGCCCCGGCTGAAAGAGGCGAGGGAGGAAGAGCCGGTGGTGGCCCGGCTGCTCGACATCGCTTTGAAGCTGGAGGGGCTCTACCGCCACGCCTCGACCCACGCCGCCGGAATCGTGATCGGCGATCGGCCTCTGCAGCAACTCGTGCCGCTCTACCGCGATCCGCGCTCTGACATGCCGGTCACGCAGTTCAACATGAAATGGGTAGAGCAGGCGGGGCTGGTCAAATTCGACTTCCTGGGCCTGAAGACGCTGACGACGCTGACCAAGGCGGTGGATCTCGTCAAACGGCGCGGCATCGACATCAATCTTTCCGCGCTGCCGCTCGACGACAAGCCGGCCTATGAGATCATGTCCCGGGGCGAGACGGTTGGCGTGTTCCAGGTGGAAAGCGCGGGCATGCGCCGCGCTCTCGTCGACATGAAGCCTGACCGTCTTGAAGACATCATCGCCCTGGTCGCGCTCTACCGGCCGGGGCCGATGGCGAACATCCCGACTTATTGCGCGCGCAAGCACGGACGGGAAAGGCCGGAATATCCGCATCCGAAGATCGAACCGGCGCTGGAGGAGACGTTCGGCGTCATCATCTATCAGGAGCAGGTGATGCGGATCGCGCAGGAGCTCGCCGGCTACTCGCTGGGCGAAGCCGACCTGTTGCGCCGCGCCATGGGCAAGAAGATCAAGGCGGAAATGGCGGCACAAAGCGAGCGGTTCGTCTCCGGCGCCATGAAGAACGGAGTGGATAGGGCGCAGGCGGAAACCATCTTCGAACTTCTCGCGAAATTCGCCGACTACGGCTTCAACAAGAGCCATGCCGCGGCCTACGCACTGGTCGCCTATCAGACCGCCTATATGAAGGCCAATTATCCGGTCGAATTCCTGGCAGCCTCCATGACCCTCGATATGGGCAACACCGACAAGCTGGCGGAATTCCGCCAGGAGGCGAACCGTCTGGGCATCCAGGTGCTGCCGCCGTCGGTCAATCATTCCGCGGTGGAGTTCGAGGTGGACAATGGCGCCATCCGCTATGCACTCGGCGCCGTGAAAGGCGTGGGCGTGCCGGCCGCCGCGGCCATCGTGGCGGCGCGTGACGGCACATCCTTCCGCGGCCTTTCCGATTTCGCCTGCAGGATCGACGGGCGCGCCGTGGGCAAGAAGGCGCTTGAAAGCCTCGTTCAGGCGGGCGCCTTCGACGAGTTGGAACCCGACCGGGCCCGTGTGTTCAGCGGGATTGAGCAGATTACCGCCATGGCCCAACGCACCAGCCAGGCCGCCACAATCGGGCAGAATGATTTCTTCGCCTCGCAGATGGACGGCGAGCCGATCCGTCTGGCGGCGGTGGAGCCGTGGCTGCCCTGGGACCGGCTGGCGCGGGAATATGATGCGGTCGGCTTCTTCCTGTCGGGGCACCCGCTGGACGCCTATGCCGGCGTCATGAAGCGGCTGCGCGTGCAGCGCTGGGCGGAGTTCGTCACGTCGGTGAAGGCGGGCGCCACGGCCGGCAAGCTTGCCGCGACGGTCGTTGGCCGCCAGGAGCGCCGCACCAAGAGCGGCACCAAGATGGGGATCGTGCGGCTGTCGGATCCGAGCGGACATTATGAAGCCGTCCTCTTCTCGGAAGGACTGAACGACTATCGTGATCTGTTGGAGCCGAACAGCGCCATCCTGGTGACACTTTCTGCGGCGCTCGACGGCGAGGATGTTCGCGCACGCATTCAGCACATCGAACCTTTGGACAAGGCCGCGGCGGCCCAGGGGGGAGGGAACCTTCGCATCTTCCTGCGTGATCCCGTCGTCTTCGAGGGCGTCCAAAAGCACCTTTCCAAAGGCGACAGCGAGGTCAATGTGGTCATGCTGATCGACGAGGGCCAGACGGAGGTGGAGATCAAGTTGCCCGGCAAGTTCCGGGTCACTCCGCCCCTGATCGGCGCGATCAAGGCCATACCCGGCATCGTCGAAGTGACGGATGGCTGACCGACAGGTTTCGGTCCGGTTTTTCCCTTGCCAATCCTCGGCGCTTCGCCTACAAGCCCGAGCATTCCACACGTGGACATGCAGTGTGAACTGCCCCGGTGCTCCTTGCCTATCCCGCAAGGCGTAAGACGTCCACGGAGGCTTTAACCGGAGAATGAGAATGGCACTTCCTGACGTTTCCTTGCGTAATCTGCTCGAGTCCGGCGTCCACTTTGGCCATCAGGTCCATCGCTGGAACCCCAAGATGGGTCCGTATATTTTCGGCTCGCGCAACAACATCCACATCATCGATCTGGCCCAGACGGTTCCGCTTCTGCATCAGGCCCTTCTGGCTGTGTCCGACACCGTTGCCCGTGGCGGCCGCGTGCTTTTCGTCGGCACCAAGCGGCAGGCCCAGGAGCCGGTGGCCGCTGCTGCTCGGCGCTCGGCACAGTATTTCGTGAACTCCCGTTGGCTCGGCGGCATGCTGACCAACTGGAAGACGGTGTCCCACTCGATCGCCCGCCTCAAGAAGCTTGAGGAGATGCTCAGCGGCGAAGCCCAGGGCTTCACCAAGAAGGAGCGCCTGACGCTGTCGCGCGAGCGCGAAAAGCTTGATCGGGCCCTCGGCGGCATCCGCGATATGGGCGGCACCCCGGATCTGATCTTCGTGATCGACACCAACAAGGAGCAGATCGCCGTCAAGGAAGCGCGCCGTCTCGGCATTCCCGTGGCAGCCATCCTCGACACCAACAGCGATCCCGACGGCATCACCTATCCGATCCCGGGCAACGACGACGCCGGTCGTGCGCTGGCGCTTTACTGCGATCTCGTGGCGCGCGCCGTTCTCGACGGTATCGCCCGTGCACAGGGCGGCGCCGGCATCGACCTCGGTGCCTCAGAGCAGCCCGTGGCTGAAGATCTGGGAGATGCCGCGGCCGAAGCCACAGAGAGCTTCGAGCTTCTGACCGCACCACGGGGCGCTCCGGACGATCTGTCGAAGCTCCCCGGCGTCGGCCCGCAGCTTGAGAAGAAGCTCAATGAGGCCGGTGTTTTCCACTATTGGCAGCTTGCCGCACTGACCCCGGCTGATGCTGAAAAGCTCGACGGCGACCTGAAGCTGTCCGGCCGCATTGGCCGCGAGGGCTGGGTGGACCAGGCTCGCAACCTCATGGAAGGCGCGGCTTGAGCCGCGCCTTCAATTAACTCCTGATTTTCTGCATAAAGACGGCATACGAGGACTTTCCCATGACGAACATCTCCGCGGCCATGGTCAAGGAGCTGCGCGACAAGACTGGCGCGGGCATGATGGACTGCAAGTCGGCGCTGACCGAGACCAACGGCGATATCGAAGCCGCGGTTGACTGGCTGCGCACGAAGGGTCTTGCCAAGGCTGCCAAGAAGGCTGGCCGGATTGCCGCGGAAGGTCTTGTCGGCCTCGCGGTCGGAGAGACCGAAGCCGCCGTGGTGGAGATCAATTCCGAGACGGACTTCGTGGCCCGGAACGATCAGTTTCAGATTCTCGTGTCAGAGATTGCCAAGGTAGCGCTTGCAGCACCGGCTGACGTGGAAGCTTTGTCATCGGCGGCCTATCCGGCCGGCGGCACCGTCTCCTCGGCCATCGCTGAAGCGGTTGCCACGATCGGCGAAAACATGACCCTTCGCCGGGTGGAGAAACTGACGGTGACGCAGGGCGCCTTCGGTTTTTATGTCCACAACGCAGTCAGCGCGGACAAGGCAAATCTCGGCCGCATCGGCGTGATTGTTGCCCTTGAATCCGCTGGCAAAAAGGACGAGCTGACAGCGCTTGGCCGCCAGATTGCCATGCATGTCGCAGCGGCCAACCCTCTCGCACTGGAATCTTCGCAGCTGAGCGCGGACGTGATTGAGCGCGAGCGTGCGGTGCTGTTGGAGAAGGCCCGTGCCAGCGGCAAGCCGGAAGCTGTCGTCGAGAAGATCGTCGAGGGCGGCCTCAAGACCTACTACAAGGAAGTCTGCCTGGTCGACCAGGCCTTCATCCATGAGCCGTCCAAGACCGTGGCCCAGGCTGTCAAGGAAAGCGAAGGCAAGGTGGGAGCACCCATTAAGCTTGCCGGCTTTGTTCGCTATGCTCTTGGTGAGGGCGTCGAGAAGACGGAAAGCGACTTTGCCGCAGAGGTTGCCGCGGCGGCCGGACAGCGCTGAGCGCGACCGATGTCGGAAACTCCCTATCGGCGAGTTCTCATAAAAATATCGGGTGAAGCCCTCATGGGCCCCTCCGCCTTCGGACTTCACCCCGCCACCGTCGAACGCATTGCCCAGGACGTGTCCGAGGTCCGCGCATCCGGTGTCGATGTTGCCATCGTCGTCGGCGGCGGCAATATCTTCCGCGGCATCCAGGGTGCGGCCGAGGGCATCGACCGGGCCACGGCCGATTACATGGGCATGCTGGCGACGGTCATGAACGCGCTGGCGCTGGGGGAGGTCCTGGAGCGACAGGGAACATCCGCACGTGTGATGTCCGCATTGGATGTGTCCGCCGTCTGCGAGACTTACGCGCGGCCACGGGCGCTTCGCCATCTTGAAAAGGGCCATGTGCTGATCTTCGCTGCCGGCACCGGCAATCCCTTCTTCACGACAGACACGGCCGCCGCCCTCCGCGCCGCCGAAATGGGATGCGATGCCTTGCTGAAGGCGACGCAGGTCGATGGTGTCTATTCGGCAGACCCGAAGAAGGATCCAACGGCGACACGTTACGACCGTCTGTCGTTCGACGAGGCTCTTGCGCGCGATCTCAAGGTTATGGACACCGCGGCCTTTGCTCTTGCTCGCGAGAACCGCATTCCGGTAATCGTATTTTCCATTCACGAACCTCACGCGATTGGCGCCGCCATTCGAGGTGAGGGGCGCTCGACGGTTGTTGGGCCCTGAAGCGAATACATCCCACAGTCCATCCACTGCAGAACATGCGAGGCCAGAATGTCCCAAAGCTCACATGATATGGCCGAGCTCAAGCGCCGCATGAATGGCGCTATCGCCGCCCTCAAGCAGGAATTCTCGGGCCTGCGCACCGGCCGTGCCAGCATCAACATGCTCGATCCTGTCATGGTCGATGCCTATGGTTCCTCCATGCCACTCAACCAGGTGGCAACGGTCAGCGTGCCGGAGGCGCGTATGCTCGTGGTCCAGGTATGGGACCGCAGCATGGCGGGCGCTGTCGACAAGGCCATCAGAGACGCCAACCTTGGCCTCAATCCCGTCAGCGAAGGCCAGGTCATCCGTGTACCGATCCCCGAGCTCAATGCGGAACGCCGCGCTGAACTGGTCAAGGTCGCGCATAAATACGCTGAGAACGCGCGCATCGCCGTCCGTCATGTCCGCCGCGATGGTCTGGACAATCTGAAGCGCCTGGAAAAAGACGGACAGATGAGCCAGGATGAGCAGCGCCACCAGGCGGACCTGGTGCAGAAGACGACGGACGAGATCATCGCCGAAATCGATCAGGCCCTGGCAACCAAGGAAAAGGAGATCATGCAGGTTTAGGTGCCTGCATGATCCGGCGGCAGGTCATGTCGCACCCTCAAACCACATCGCGGTATCAAGCCGCCCCCCTCTCGGATCCCGGTTCGGGTGCCGCGCCACGTCATGTCGCCCTTATCATGGATGGCAATGGACGTTGGGCGGCCAAGCGTGGTTTGCCGCGCTTCGAGGGACACAGGCGAGGTGTTGAAGCTTTGCGGCGCGCCGTAAGGGCCGCGGGCGAGCTCGGAATCCTCTACCTCACCATCTATAGCTTCTCGTCGGAGAATTGGCGCCGGCCCGAATCCGAGGTCAGCGATTTGATGAATCTCCTGCGCCGGTTCGTGCGGGATGACCTGGCGCAGCTTCATGAGGCCGGCATCCGCATCAAGGTCATCGGCGAGCGCGGCAATCTAGCGCCCGATATCCGTTCCCTGCTCGAGGAGGCGGAAAACCTGACGCGCGACAACGGCCGGCTCGTGCTGCAGATCGCCTTCAATTACGGCTCGCGCCAGGAGATCGCCCGGGCGGCGCGCTTGATTGCCGCCGATGTGGCCGGAGGCCGTCTGGCGCCGGATGCGATCAACGCCGATCTCTTTGCCGATTACCTCGACACCGCCGGCGTGCCGGACCCCGATCTTGTGATCCGTACCAGCGGAGAGCAACGTCTGTCGAATTTCCTCCTTTGGCAGTCCGCCTATGCCGAGTTCGTCTTTCTGCCGATCCATTGGCCGGAGTTCGACCGCTCATCCTTTGAAGCAGCCATCGCACAATATGCCTCCCGGGACCGCCGGTTCGGTGGCACCTCCAGCAAAGAGCGGCCGCTATGAGCGGTGAGCCGGCTCATGCCAGAGGCAGCTCAAGCGAGATAAAGCTGCGTATCGCTTCGGCCGTGGTGCTCGGCGCGCTTGCGATCTTCGTCACCTGGACGGGCGGCATTCTGTTTGCCGGGCTCTGGTGCATCGCCGGAGCTATGGCTCTGGTGGAATGGCTGAAGGTCGCCGGTGCAGGCGGCCTCGGCTGGAAGATCGCAGGAGTTGCCTTTGCAGCAACGGTTGCCGTCGCGCCCATTGTCGTACGCATGGACCCGCTGCTTGGCCTGCAAGGCATCCTCTGGCTGTTTGCCGTCGTCTGGGGAACGGACATCATGGCTTTCGTGGTCGGACGAACGCTCGGTGGCCCGAAGCTCTGGGTAAGGATATCTCCCAAGAAGACCTGGAGCGGCTTCATCGGCGGCCTGCTTGGCGGCTCCATCGGCGGTTTCCTTGTTACCGCGGCTGCCGGGCTGCCAAACCTGTTTTTGCCCACACTTCTGGCCTTGCTCCTGTCGGTTTCCGTTCACGCCGGTGATCTCCTGGAATCCGCCGTAAAGCGCCGCTTTCATGTCAAGGATTCCGGTCAGTTGATCCCCGGTCATGGCGGTGTCATGGACCGGCTCGATGGCTTTGCTGTCGCCGCCTTCCTCGCCTGTGCCATCGGCGCCGCGCGGGCCGGTTGGGAGCAGGTCGCGCAAGGCTTTTTGATGTGGTGATGGTCCGTACGGTTTCGGTTCTGGGAGCGACCGGCTCCATCGGCAAGGCAACGCTCGATGTGCTTCAGTCACAGCAGGACAGGGTTGCTGTCGATGCCCTGGTTGGCGGGCGTGATGTAGCGGCTCTTGCACAGGCCGCCCGACGCATGCAGGCGCGGGTGGCGGTTATCGCGGATCCCGACGCTTACCAGGACCTGAAGGCGGCGCTCGCCGGCAGCGGGATTGAAGCCGCGGCAGGACCATCCGCGGTCGTGGAAGCGGCGGCACGCCCAGTGGATTGGACCATGGCGGCGATCTCGGGGACCGCAGGGCTTCGACCAAGCATCGCGGCAGCGCGTCGCGGTGGCACGCTGGCGCTTGCCACCAAGGAATGCATCGTCAGCGCGGGCACGGTTTTCCTTGATGCCGTCAAGGCAGGGGGAGGGGCACTGCTTCCGGTGGATTCGGAACATAACGCCATCTTCCAATCATTGGCGGGCGCCGCAGTTCGCGACATCAAGAAGATGGTTCTTACCGCCTCCGGCGGGCCGTTCCGGTCCTGGCCATTGGAGCGTATTGCGACCGCGCGCCTCGAAGATGCCCTGCAACATCCCACCTGGAGCATGGGCGCCAAGATCACGATCGATTCAGCCACGATGATGAACAAGGGACTGGAACTCATCGAGGCGAGTTATCTGTTCGGGGTGGAGTCCGGCAGGATCGAGATCGTCGTCCATCCGCAGTCCATTGTGCACGGAATGGTCGAGTTTCGTGACGGCTCTGTTGTGGCCGGGTTGGCTCCTGCGGACATGCGGGTCGCGATTTCCCACGCCCTGGGTTATCCAGACAGGATCGAAACCGCTGTCGGTTCACTTGACCTGATCCAAATCGGAACGCTGACGTTCGAGGCGCCGGATGAAAAGCGCTTTCCAGCGCTAAAGGTCGCGCGGGCGGCACTGGAGCGTGGCGATGGCGCCATTGCGGCACTCAATGCAGCCAATGAGGTGGCCGTCGAAGCTTTTCTGGCGCGCAGCATCCGCTTCATTGATATTATGCCGGTTGTTATCGAAACGCTTGAGCAGCTCGATCGTCGAAACGGGCTTGCGGCGCCTCGCGATCTTGAACAGGTCACCGCGCTCGACGATGAGGCGCGCAAGACGGCGCGTAACCTAATGCAAAGCATTTCGAACCAAACTGCGACGCAGGCGAAAGCGCTGCCTTAAGGGACAATGATGATCGAGAACATTAGCGGTTTCGTCGGGTCGGCCTTTGGTTACCTCATTCCCTTCTTGTTGGTGCTGACGGTCGTCATCTTCATCCATGAGCTCGGCCATTTTCTCGTCGCCCGGTGGGCGGGCGTTCGGGTACTCGTGTTCTCCATCGGGTTTGGACCGGAGCTTCTCGGCCGAACCGATCGCCACGGCACGCGCTGGCGGATCGCAGCCATACCTCTGGGCGGCTATGTCCGCTTTCTGGGCGATGCCAATGCTGCGAGCGGCACGGATCATGAAGCCATAGAACAGATGAGTGACCGCGCGAGATCGGAAACATTCGCGGCGGCATCACTGCCGCGCCGTGCCGCCATCGTCGCCGCGGGCCCCTTTGCCAACTTCATTCTCGCGGTTGCTCTTTTCGCTGGCATATTCGCCTTTGTCGGCCGCCCTGTCACGGATGCCAGGATCGACACCGTGCAGGAGGGAAGCCCTGCCGCCACGGCCGGTTTCCAGCCTGGCGACATCATCCTGTCTATCAACGGCGATGCGATTTCCAGCTTCGCGGAGCTTCAGCGCGTGGTTTCGTCGAATGCCGACCGCGCTCTCGGCGTGACCGTGCAGCGCTCCGACGGACAAGTACAGCTCAACGTCACGCCTGAACGCCGCGAGGTCGAGGACGGCTTCGGCAACAAGATGAACATCGGTGTGCTTGGCATCACGCGGTCCTTCGAGGACGGTGACATCCAGCGCGTTTATGCCGGTCCGGTGGAAGCGGTGAAACTGGGGATGGGCGAGACCTGGTTTGTCGTGACCCGGACGCTCGATTACATCGGCGGGTTGTTCTCAGGCCGCGAATCCACGGATCAGCTCAGCGGGCCGATTCGGATTGCCCAGGTCTCCGGGCAGGCCGCCACGGTTGGTGCTGCGGCGCTGATCCAGCTGATGGCCGTGCTGTCGGTATCGATCGGCCTGCTGAACCTCTTTCCCATTCCGATGCTCGATGGTGGCCATCTGGTGTTTTATGCGATCGAGGCCGTCCGCGGGCGACCGCTCAGCGAGCGGATCCAGGAGTATGGAATGCGGATCGGGGTGGCGCTGGTTCTGATGCTGATGATCGTCGCGACGTCCAATGACATCGCGCATCTGTGGTCGTTATGACGTGTCCTGAGTGCCACGGCGCGGGGAAAAACGGCATCAACCTTGTGCTTCGGCTTTGCAGGCTTGTTTAAAAGAGCTAGAAGCGGCCGGAGTGTGTAACGGTCGCGTTCTAGGCGACGGGGATTGAAATATGAGGGCCGGGAACCCAATGACCTGTGTTTCGCGTGTTTTTGGACGACTGTCCGTCGCAACTGCCCTGGGAATCGGTGCTGCTGCTGTTGCGCCCGTAGTGCCCTATGTGAATGGCTACGCTTTCGCTCAATCAGCCAGTTCCATCGTGGTCCGCGGCAATCAGCGCATCGAGGCTGATGCCGTCCGCGCCTATTTCCAGAACGGAGCCAATGGACGGCTTGATGCCGTCGCCGTGGACGAAGGTCTCCGCCGCCTCTATGCCACCGGCCTTTTCCAGGATGTCCGCGTCAGCCGCAGCGGCGGCGCAATCGTCGTGACCGTGGTCGAGAACTCCGTCATCAACAACGTGAACTTCAAGGGCAACAAGAGGATCAAGGACGCCGTCATCGCTCCTGAGGTTCAATCGAAAGCCCGTGGTCCCTACAGCGCCAACCTGGTGCAGGCCGACGTTCAGCGTATCGAGGAAATCTATCGCCGTTCCGGCCGGGCGGCAGCTTCCGTGGAAGCCCAGACCGTGACGCTCCCTAACGGTCGTATCGACCTCGTGTTTCAGATCGACGAAGGCAAGAAGACCAAGATCAAGACCATCGATTTCGTCGGCAATGAAGCCTATTCGGACGGTCGCCTGCGCGATGAGATGAACACCACGCGCTCAAACTTCCTGAGCTGGCTGAAGAGCAGCGATGTTTATGACCCGGATCGGCTGAACGCCGACCTCGAGCTGGTTCGCCGCTTTTATATGAACCGCGGCTACGCTGATTTCCGCGTCGTGGATTCGCAGGTGGACTTCGACGAGGCCGAAAACGCCTATTCCATCACCATCACGGTGGAAGAGGGCACGAAGTATGATTTCGGCGCCATTGATGTCGAATCCAATGTTGCCGACGTCGACCCCGACAGCCTACGACGGCTTGTCGAGACGAAATCCGGCGGCACCTATGACGCCGAGGCGGTCGATAAGACCGTCGAAGCCCTGTCCATCGAAGTCGCGACGCGGGGCTATGCCTTCGCCCGTGTTCGTCCGCGCGGATCGCGCGACTACGCCACCAACTCCATTTCCGTCGCCTATGTGGTCGAGGAAGGCCCGCGGGTTTATGTCGAGCGCATCAATGTACGGGGCAACACCCGCACGCGCGACTATGTCATCCGCCGCGAGTTCGATCTTGCCGAAGGCGATGCCTATAATCAGGCCCTGATCAACCGGGCTGAACGCCGCCTCAAGAATCTCGGTTATTTCGAACGGGTGGTCATTTCCTCCGAGCCCGGCAGTGCACCCGATCGCATCGTGGTCAATGTCGACGTCGTTGATCAGGCAACCGGCGAGTTCTCGGTGGCCGGTGGTTACTCGACCTCCGACGGCATCATCGGTGAGGTGGGCATTGCCGAGAAAAACTTCCTCGGCCGCGGCCAGTATGTAAAGCTCTCCGGTTCCTGGGGCGAGCGGACCAACGGCTTTGAGTTCGCCTTTACCGAGCCCTATTTCCTCGGCCACCGCATCTCGGCCGGCTTCGACGTCTATCGGAAGTATCGCGACAGCACGAACTATGCTTCGTATGAGTCCGATGTCATTGGCGGTGCGCTTCGTCTCGGCCTGCCGATCACCGAGAACCTGCAGCTCGGCCTGAACTACACCGGCTACAACCGCGATATTACGATCCCCTCGGTCTACAAGGATGGTGATTCCAGTAATGGTGAAGCATCGGTTGGTCTGAAGCAGGCGGAAGGCGAGACCTTCACCTCCAGCGTCGGCTATACGCTGGTCTACAATTCGCTCGACAACAATCGTAACCCCTCCGAAGGCCTTTACGCCGAGTTCAAGCAGGATTTCGCGGGTGTGGGCGGTGACGTCAACTTCATCCGTTCCACGGCTGATGCGCGTTACTACCACGAGCTTCCCGGCGAGCTCATCGGCTTCGTTCGCCTCCAGGGCGGTCATATCGCCGGTTGGGGTGATGATGAGGACCTGCGCATCCTTGACCACTTCTACAAGGGTCCGGATCTCGTTCGTGGTTTCCGCACCTCCGGTATTGGTCCGCGTGACTTGAACTCGCCGAACCTCGATGCCATCGGCGGCACAGCTTACTTCGGCGGCACGCTCGAAGTGCAGTTTCCGCTCTTCGGCATCCCGAAAGACTTTGGCCTCAAGGGCGCGGTCTTCGCTGATGCCGGTACGGTGATGAACTTCGAGGGTCAGACGGACTTCGGCGCTGACGGCACGATTGACGTCTGGGACGATGACTCGATCCGTTCGTCGGTTGGCGCGTCGCTGCTCTGGGCCTCACCGCTCGGACCGATCCGCTTTGACTACGCGTATGTGCTCTCCAGCGGAGAGTACGACAAGGAACAGGCGTTCCGCTTCTCCGGCGGCACCAAGTTCTGATCTACGCCTGAGGGCGGACTCGGGGTGCATCGTGCATGCACCCCGATTTTCTGTGAGCCAGCGTTATGGGCGATCCTCAATTTTTCGATTCTGTCGCGCCCCTGTCTCTGGCGGATATTGCAGCGCTCACAGGAGCGGAGCTTCGCGGCCCCGCCGAGCGCCTCGTCGACGGTATTGCGCCGCTGGGCCAGGCAAGCTCCCGCGATCTAGCCTTTCTTGATAATCCCGCTTATCTCGACACCTTTAAAACCGCCTCCGCGGGCGCTTGCCTGGTGGCGCCGAAGTTCGCGGCGCACGCCCCGAAGGATTTAGCGCTGCTGATCGCGCCGCAGCCTTATCATGCCTTCGCGCAAGTGGCGGCGCGCATGTTTCCCGCTGCCATGCGGCCGCAGCCGGTATTTGGAGAGAATGGAATTGCGCCCGGCGCCATCATTCATCCCAATGCCCACCTGGAGCCTGATGTCCACATTGACCCAGGTGCTGTCATCGGTCCCGGTGCCGAGATCGGATCCGGGACGGTCATCTGCGCCAATGCCGTGGTCGGTCCCAATGTCCGCATCGGCCGCAACTGCGCCATCGGACCGTCCGCATCCATCGTGCACAGCCTGATCGGCAATCGCGTCATTGTTCATGGCGGCTGCCGTCTCGGTCAGGACGGCTTCGGCTTCGCGCTGGGGCCGGGCGGACATCGCAAGGTGCCCCAGGTTGGCCGCGTTGTCGTTCAGGACGATGTCGAGATCGGCGCCGGCACTTGCATCGACCGCGGTGCCAACAGGGACACGATCGTGGGCGAGGGCACCAAGATCGATAATCTCGTCCAGATTGGTCACAACGTCGTCATCGGACGGCATTGTGTTATCGTCGCGCAGACGGGCTTGTCGGGTAGTTCCACATTGGACGATTTTGTGGTGCTGGGGGGACAGGTGGGCGTGGTCGGTCATGTCCGCATCGGCATGGGCGCCCAGATCGCCGGCTCCAGCAATGTTCGCGAGGACGTTCCCGCAGGTGCACGCTGGGGCGGGACGCCGGCAAAACCCTATCGCGAATGGTTCCGAGAATTGACAACGTTGAAGCGTTTGGCCGAAAAGCCCGAAAGCGCGTCGCACACGCGCAAAACCAGGGCCGAGGGCGGGGGAGAAAGCAATGACTGACGGTGCCACCGATAGGCTCGAAACCCTCGACGTCATCAAGGTGCTGGAGTTCCTTCCCCACCGCTATCCCTTCCTGATGGTCGACAAGATCACCGAGATCCGTGGCGATGATTACGGCATCGGCATCAAGAACGTGACGTTCAATGAACCGCAGTTCCAGGGCCATTTTCCGGGGGCGCCTGTATTTCCGGGCGTTCTGCTGATCGAGGGAATGGCACAGACCGCCGGCGCGCTGTGTGTCAACAACCGCAAGGAGACGGCGGCTCCGAAGCTGGTTTATTTCATGACCATCGACAAAGCCAAGTTCCGCAAACCTGTTGTTCCCGGGGACACGGTCGAGTTCCACATGACCAAGCTCAAGCAGCGATTGAACATGTGGTGGTTCCGAGGGGAAGCCAAGGTTGATGGAACCATCGTCGCTGAGGCGGAAGTCTCCGCGATGCTGTTGGATCGGTAGATCAGATGTCGAGAATTCATCACACGGCGATCATCGAGCCCGGCGCACAACTCGGCGCTGATGTCGAGATCGGTGCATTCTGCGTGGTGGGACCGGAAGTCGTTCTCGGCGACGGAAGCATTTTGCATTCACACGTCTCCGTCGCGGGCAATACCACCATCGGCGCGCACGCCCGCATTTTCCCCTTTGCCTCGGTCGGGAATGCTCCCCAAGACCTGAAATACAAGGGCGAGAAGACCCGACTTGAAATCGGCGACCATGTCACCATCCGGGAGAACGTCACTATCAATCCCGGCACCGAGGGCGGCGGCGGGGTGACGCGGCTTGGAGATCATGTCTCGCTGCTGGCGGGTGCGCATATCGCCCACGATTGCATGGTGGGCAACCACGTCGTGCTGGTGAACGGCGCGATGGTCGCCGGCCATTGCGTGATCGGCGAACACGCTATCATCGGCGGCGGGTCCGGCCTCCACCAGTTCGTCCGAATTGGGGCGCATGCCTTTGCCGGCGGTATGAGCGCGATCGCAGCCGATGTCATTCCCTACGGCATGGTGCTGGGCAATCGGGCTAAACTGACTGGTCTCAACATCGTCGGCCTGAAGCGCCGTGGGTTTTCCCGTGAAGCCATTCACGGGCTTCGCCAGGCCTATCGGTTGCTCTTCGCCAACGAGGGCACACTGAAGGAGCGGGCAGAGGACGTGGCGAAGAGCTATGCCGGGCAGCCGCTGGTCGAGGAAATTCTTGATTTCATCAATGCCGGTCGCGACCGCCAGCTCTGCATGCCATCAAACAACGCCGACATGGCGGATTGACCCATGCCGGCCGGACCGCTGGCTATCGTCGCGGGGGCGGGCCGCTTTCCCCTTGAAGTGGCAGAGGCTGCCACGGCAAACGGGTACCATGTCCGCCTTGTCGGCATCGCGGGGTCAGCGGACCCGGAGATCGAGCGTTTCCCGCATGTCTGGGTGAAGCTCGGAGAGCTCGGCAAGCTGTACAAGCAGCTTCACGCCTGGGAGTGTCAGGATCTCGTCATCGTCGGCGCGGTCACCCGTCCCCACATGAGCGAGATCAAATTCGATATCGGCGCCCTGTCCAGTCTGCCGGATCTGACACGGCTTCTGAAGGGCGGCGACGACGGTGTTCTTGGCGGGATCGTGAGCTTCCTGGAGGCTCGGGGCTATCGGGTGCATGGCATTCTTGATGTCGCGCCCGACCTCGCCGCGCGGGAGGGACGCCTTGGCGCCGTCCCCGTGGACGCCAGCGCCGAGCGATTGATTACCTATGGCGCCGATCTTCTGACAGCCCTTGCCCCTTTTGATGTGGGGCAGGGTGCCGTGGTCATGGACGGGCGCGCGATCGCCGTGGAAGGCATTGAGGGAACGGACGCCATGCTCGAGCGGGTCGCGGCGTTGCGGGCGTCCGGCCGGCTGCGTGTCAAGGGCCGCATCGGCGTTCTGGTCAAAGCGCCGAAGCGGGGCCAGAACATGAAGGTCGATCTGCCGACGATCGGCGTCCGAACCATCGAGAAAGCGCTTGAAGCCCAGCTTGCGGGAATCGCCATTGCCGCCCAGGGCGTGCTGATCGCCGACCGGGCATCAACGGTGCGCGCCGCCGACGAGGGTGGCCTGTTCCTTTATGGCATGCCCTCAAAGGCTCGTGGCCTTGATCGGAGCTGAGCGATGACAGGGCTGAAAATCGCAATCGTCGTCGGCGAGGAATCGGGAGATCAGCTCGGTTTCAAGCTCATGCACGCCTTGAAAGCCAGTGCTGGAACCGACGTTGCCTTCAGCGGGGTAGGCGGTCGGCGCATGACCGAAGAAGGGATGGAAAGCCTCTTTCCCTTGCACGATGTTGCCGTCATGGGCGTCACCGCCGTAATTGGGCGTCTTCCAACCATTATCCGGCGCGTCCATGGCGCGGTCGACGCCATTGTGCGGGAAGATCCGGATATCCTTGTGATCATCGACAGTCCTGATTTCACCCATGCCGTCGCAAAACGCGTGCGCCGCCGGCTGCCGGACCTGCCGATCGTTGATTATGTCTCGCCCTCGGTCTGGGCCTGGCGATCAGGACGCGCCAGGAAGATGCGAGCCTATGTCGACCATATCCTGGCGCTCCTGCCGTTCGAGCCTGAGGTCCATCGCAAGCTCGGGGGTCCGCCTTGCACCTATGTCGGACACCCTCTGACCGAGCGGCTCGATGCTCTCACGCCCAACCAGGCGGAACTTGCCGAGCGCAATGCTTCGGATGGGCCGCTTCTGGTGCTTCCAGGCAGCCGCCGCTCGGTCGCCGAGCGTATGCTGCCGGTCTTTCGCGCCACGATCCAGCGGATCGCCGGCACGCGGGAGATCATCATGCCGACGGTTCCCGCGTTGCAGGACTGGCTGCGGGACGAGGTCGCCGGTTGGGATCAGCCGGTTCGTCTCGTGCTGGGAGACGATGAGAAATTCGCGGAGTTCCGCCGAGCTCGGGCGGCGCTGGTCTGTTCGGGAACGTCCTCGCTGGAGCTGGCGCTGGCTGGTGTGCCCATGATCGTGGGTTACCGCGTACCGCCCTTCGAGTCGCTCTTTGTGCCGCTCGTGCGCGTGCCCTCGATTGTCCTGCCCAATCTGATCCTGGGCGAAAACGCGATACCGGAATTCCTGCACGGCCCGTGTCGGCCGGAAATCCTGGCGCCCGCCCTGACCCAGATCATCGCCGAGACACCGAAACGGCAGCATCAGGTGGAGGCCTTTAAGACGCTTCGGCTGAAGATGGAAACTGGTGACGAAACGCCGTCGCAGCGATCGGCTCGGATCGTGCTTGAAGTACTGCATGAAAAAACGGGGCGCTGAGCGCCCCGTTCTCATTTATCCGAAATTCAAGCTCAGCGGCGCTGAGCGATGCTCACGTAGTCGCGCTTGGCGTGACCGGTGTAGAGCTGACGAGGGCGGCCGATGCGCTGGCTCGGATCCTCGATCATTTCCTTCCACTGCGCGATCCAGCCCACGGTGCGGGCAAGCGCAAAGAGGGCCGTGAACATCGAGGTGGGGAAGCCCATCGCCTTGAGGGTGATGCCCGAATAAAAATCGATATTCGGATAGAGCTTCTTCTCGATGAAGTACTCGTCCTTGAGCGCGAAACGCTCGAGTTCGATAGCAACATCGAGAAGCGGATCGTCCTTGATCCCCATCTCGCTCAAGACCTCATGGCAGGTTTTCTGCATGATCTTGGCGCGCGGGTCGTAGTTCTTGTAGACACGGTGTCCGAAGCCCATCAGGCGGAACGGATCGTTTTTGTCCTTGGCCTTGGCCACATATTCCGGAATGCGGTCAGGCGTGCCGATCTCCTGCAGCATCTGCAGGGCCGCCTCGTTGGCACCGCCATGCGCGGGCCCCCAGAGACAGGCGATGCCGGCGGCGATGCAGGCGAAGGGATTGGCGCCAGAGGAGCCTGCGAGACGCACGGTCGAGGTCGATGCGTTCTGCTCATGATCGGCGTGCAGGATGAAGATGCGGTCCAGTGCCCGGGCAAGCACCGGGTTCGGCTTGAACTCCTCGCAGGGCACGGCGAAACACATGTGCAGGAAGTTCGCCGCATAATCGAGGTCATTGCGAGGATAAACGAAGGGCTGGCCGATCGAATATTTATACGCCATGGCGGCGAGCGTCGGCACCTTCGCAATCATGCGAATGGAGGCGATCTCACGGGCCATGGGATCAGTGATATCGGTCGAGTCGTGATAGAAGGCCGAGAGGGCGCCGACGCAGCCGACGATCACCGCCATGGGATGCGCGTCACGGCGGAAGCCGGTGAAGAAGCGCGTCATCTGCTCGTGCACCATCGTGTGGCGCGTGACGCGGTAGTCGAAGTCAGCCTTCTGTGCCGGCGTCGGCAGATCGCCGTAGAGCAGAAGGTAGCAGGTCTCGAGGAAATCACCGTGCTCGGCGAGCTGTTCGATGGGATAGCCGCGGTAGTTCAGGATGCCGGCATCGCCGTCAATATAGGTGATCTTGGATTCGCAGCTGGCGGTCGACGTGAAGCCCGGATCATAGGTAAACATGCCCGTGTCGCCATAGAGCGACGAGATATCGACAACATCGGGACCAACAGATCCCTTACGAATGTCGAATTCGAATGATTTGTTGTCGACGATAAGTGTGCCTTTATTATCAGTCATGGTTCAGAAACCCCATGTTGGAAGTTCCCGCTGGGGCTGCGGCAAGAACAGGCGCCTGTGGTCACAAGGCGCCCAACCCCGGGGAAAGTAGGTAGGACTGGCGTATCTGAAACGGTAGAGCACCGCAAGACGAAGTGCGGATGTCAGGCGTTCAAATCCGCAAGTCGCGCAAGGCTTTCATCGCGCCCCAGTGCCTCCAGCACATCAAAGATCGGCGGCGAAACGGCCCGCCCGGTCAAGGCGGCACGCAGAGGTTGAGCGACCTGGCCGAGCTTCACGCCTTTGCGCTCGGCGAAAGCGCGCACTTCACGTTCCACCGATGCTGCGGAAAAGTTCGGTAGAGCAACCAGATTGGCGCCGAGTTCGGCCATGAGCGCTCGTGCCTCCGGCGTCAGCATGCCGCTGGCTTTTTCATCGAACGACAGGGGACGCGGTGTGAAAAGGAACTCCATGCTCTCCAGCAATTCGACCAAGGTCTTGGCGCGCTCCTTCAATGCCGGCAGAAGTCGCTCGAAGACCGGCCACAGACCTGCGTCGAGCCGGGCTTCGGCGTCCGCACCGCCTGGAAGATAGGGCAGGGCCTTCCGGAATTCCGCGAGGAGATCCGCGTTGTCCATCGACCGCATGTATTGGCCGTTGACGTTCTCCAGCTTGGCGAAGTCAAACCGCGCGGCTGACTTACCGATGCCATCCAGCTCGAACAGTGAGATCATCTCGTCGGTGGAGAAGATTTCCTTGTCACCGGCGCTCCAGCCAAGGCGCACGAGATAGTTTCGCAGCGCCTGGGGCAGATACCCCATCGCACGGTAAGCCTCGACGCCTAGAGCGCCGTGACGCTTGGAGAGCTTGGCCCCGTCGGGTCCGTGGATCAGAGGAATATGCGCCATCTCAGGCACGGGCCAGTCCAACGCCGCATAGATCTGCATTTGCCGGGCCGCGTTGGTCAGATGATCTACCCCGCGGATGACATGCGTGACGCCCATGTCGTGATCGTCGACAACGACCGCCAGCATATAGGTCGGGGTGCCATCGGAACGCAGCAGCACAAGATCGTCGAGATCGGCATTTGGAAAGACGACGTGCCCCTGCACGGCGTCTTCCACCGTGGTTTCGCCCTCGCGCGGCGCCTTCAGGCGGATGGCGGGTGCGCGGCCTGCCGGTGCTTCGGACGGATCACGATCCCGCCAGCGACCGTCATAGCGCGGGGGACGACCTTCAGCCTGCGCCTGCTGGCGCATTTGATCGAGTTCCTCCGGTGTCGCATAGCAGCGATAAGCGCGACCTGCCGACAGCATCTCCTCCACCACGGCGCGATGGCGCTCGGCTCGAGAGAACTGGAACACGGGCTCGTCATCCCACTTGAGGCCGAGCCAATCCAGCCCGTCCATGATCGCGGCAATGGCCTCCTCCGTGGACCGCGCGCGATCGGTATCCTCAATGCGCAGCAGCATCTTGCCGCCCTTGGCCTTGGCGAACAGCCAGTTGAACAGCGCCGTGCGGGCACCACCGATATGGAGGAAGCCAGTGGGCGAGGGGGCAAAACGAGTAACGACGGTTTCAGACATAGAACTTGAGACCACTTCAGATTTTCGGCTGCTGACGCACATGCGGTGCCTCCTGTATCATGGCCCGCGACGGGGAGAAACGGGGGACAAGCGCTGTCAATCGAACGGCCTGCATCACAATCACGGGCGAAAGCGCTGGCGGCGGCGGCAACGCGCCGCCGGTTTGCCGCTCGTGTGCGGCCGTGGCCGCGTTTTGCCGATCTTCTGGCTGAGGAACGTGAGTGGGGACGTCTGTTTCTCTGGCTCCCGGTGCTGTTCGGCTGCGGCGTGCTGCTCTTCTTCGGCGCCGGCCAAAATCCCAACGGGTTCCTGTCAGCCACCTTGAGCGGCATGTTGGCGGCGGCAGCCTTTCTCGCCCGGCGGCGTGAGTTTTCCGGCCCGGTTCTGATCGGGGCCGCCTTGATTGCGTTCGGCTTCACCAGCGCTGCGATCCGGACGGAAAACGTCAAAGCGCCAATTCTGGAGCGACCGGCGAGGGCAACCGTCACGGGCCTCGTGGAGCACGTCGAGCCACGGGCCCGCGGATACAGGATACTGATTGCGGTTGAGCGCTTCGACAGCCGCGCCCGCGTCTCCGCTCCTGTCAAACTGCGTGCCATCGTCAGCCGCAAAGGATCGGAGCCGCCTGTCGGGGCACGGATCGCTGTCGATGGCCTCTGGCGGCCTCCGCCTGGAGCGGTGCGGCCGGGCGGCTATGACTGGAGCAGAGATGCCTTCTTCCTGAGGATCGGTGCCGTGGGTCTCACCGAAGGGCCGCCGCGCATCGTCGACAGAGCAGCTGCACTTCCCCTGGGTCTTGCTTTTGACAAGGCCGTGACGGAAACGCGAGGTGCCATTGCAGAGCGCATCAAGGCCGCTGTCTCGGGCGCCGCCGGAGCCATCGCGGTCTCGCTCGTGGTGGGAGAACGAGGCGCTATTCCTGAAAGCATCAACGAGGACATGCGTGTCGCCGGCCTCTCCCATGTCCTCTCTATCTCCGGGCTGCATATGGCGCTCTTTGCCGGTGCTGTTTTCTGGGCGCTGAGGCTGTCACTGGTGCTCTGGACGCCGATCCCGCTGCGCCACCCCATCAAGAAGTGGGCCGCCGTTGCCGCCATTTTCGCTGCCTATGGCTATCTGCTGCTGGCGGGTGCCGAGATCGCGGCGCAACGGTCGTTCCTGATGGCGGCGATCGCCTTTCTCGCGATCGTGCTTGATCGCGCGGCCATCTCGCTGAGATCCGTTGCTCTTGCGGCCTTGGCTCTGATGATACTGATGCCGGAGGTTCTGCTCTCCATCAGCTTCCAGATGTCCTTTGCCGCCGTGCTTGCGCTCGTCGCCCTCTACGATCACTGGAAGCATCGCCATCACCAGCGTGAAGAACGCCGCGAGCGGTCGGGGGTCACGCGTTATCTGGTGCTGGCGCTCGCAACGACCGCGGTGACGACGCTCGTCGCAGGATTGGCAACCGCGCCCTTCGGGGCCTTCTATTTCCAGCGCAGCGGCATCTATTCCTTGCTGGCAAACCTCGCAGCCTTGCCGATCGTCAGCATTCTCATCATGCCGTTCGCGGTGATCGGCCTTGCCCTCACGCCCTTCAGGCTCGATGCCCCGGCGTGGCAGATCATGGGCTGGGGTGTTGATGGCATGATCAAGGTGGCCGATGTCGTGGCGGGATTGCCCGGCGCCGCGGTTCATACCTCTGCCTTCGGCAGCATTCCCTTCCTGCTGATGATCGCCGCCCTGATCTGGCTGTGCCTGTGGAGGACCCTGCTGCGCTGGCTGGCCGCTCTTCCGCTCGTGGCGGCCTTCGTCGCGCTGACGTTCAGCACCAAGCCCGACATCTATATCGAACCGGAGGGACGGGCGATGGCCGTTCGCCATCCCGATGGTGACCTGCGCATCACCGGCATCCGCTTTGCCCGTTTCGCTGGGGAAAGCTGGCTTGCCGCTGATGGCGACGCGCGCAAAATCTCAGATCGCCATATCACCTCGGATGTCTCATGCGATCGAACCGCTTGCCGGCTCACGCTTCCTGATGGCCGTGCGGCGGTGCTGGCCTGGACCTATCAGGCGCTGAAGACCGATTGCGCCAGGGCGGACCTCATTGTGACACGGCTGGTCGCGCCGCCGGAATGCCGCGCGATGACCACGGTCATCGATGCGCGGGATCTGGCATCACGCGGCGCCATTGCGCTCACCTTGGATGATGGAAAGTTTCTGCTGCGATCGGCGCGGGAGCCCCATGAAGAGCGTTACTGGTTCAACCGTCCCCGCGTCCGTAGCCCCTTGTTTGTGGAACCGCAGGAGGATGACACACGCGTAGAGGGCGGCTCCCAGGACCCCTATGACGGGATCGCTCAATAACGGCGGATGAGACCGACGAGCTTTCCCTGAATGGTCACCCGATCCGGCCCGAAAATACGGGTTTCATAGGCTGGATTGGCGGCCTCCAGCGCCACCGAGCCGCCTTTACGTCGCAGCCGTTTAAGCGTCGCTTCCTCGTCATCGATCAATGCCACGACGATGTCGCCGGAATCCGCGCTCTGGGTCTTGCGAATGACCACTGTATCGCCATCGAGGATACCGGCCTCGATCATGGAGTCGCCCCTGACCTCCAGGGCATAGTGCTCGCCTTTAGTCAGAATGTCGGGCGGAACACTGACGCTGTGGCTGCTGGTCTGGATCGCCGAGATCGGGGTACCAGCTGCGATACGGCCCATGACGGGGATCGAAATGGCCTGCGTGTCCAGATCCACGGCCGGTTCTGGTTTCTTAGGTGTGCCGGCCAGATCGCCATCGATGACATTGGGCTGGAATCGCGGCGTCGAGCGGCCCAAACCTTGCGATACCGAATCCGGCAGCTTGATCACCTCCAACGCGCGCGCCCGGTTCGGCAGGCGCCGGATGAAACCACGCTCTTCCAGCGCGGTGATCAGGCGATGGATTCCCGATTTCGAGCGCAGATCCAGTGCCTCCTTCATCTCGTCGAAGGAGGGAGGAACGCCCGTTTCCTTCAGACGCTCATTGATGAACCGAAGAAGTTCGTGCTGCTTGCGTGTAAGCATGAAACGGCGGCGCTCCGCAGGGAAAACAAATCAAGAACATTTCTAGCTGTTCCCGCTGTGTTCCGCAACCGAAATATATGCCGATGCCACCGTTGCCGAAAGCAGATCAGCCGGACTGTTGATGTTGAAGAAGGGGTCAATGCCTGCAACATCCGCAAACTCAACGACTTCATGACGCCGGCTCAGCGCCCATCCGCCAACGGACAGCGCGCCCTTCGCCAGATCACGCCGCAGGTCGGCTTCAACACTCATGGGCCACATTGCGACCACCGGATGCACTCTGCCGCGCGATGCGGCGATAATGATTCCCTCTCCATCCCATCCGGCCGCGAGACGGGTCACGAGATCGCGAGGAATAAAGGGTGTATCGGCCGGAGTGGTCACGATCGCCTGCCCACCCGGTGCCGACCCTCTCGCCCAGGCAAGGCCGGCGAGGACACCGGCCAGCGGACCTCGATCGCCGAGTGCATCATCGGTCACCATGGGAAGGTCCCAATTCCCGAACCGGGAGGCCACGCCGTTGGCGTTCAGAACAAGCCGAGAGACCTGCGGCCTCAGACGTGTCCCCACGTGCTCTACGAGGGGCCGCCCTTCGAGAATCGCGAGGCTTTTTTCCATGCCCATGCGCCGGGACTTGCCGCCGGCCAGGATGACGCCGGTGATGCCGGTGTCAGGCACAGTGGCTGAAGATCTGCAGGGCTGCTTCGCCCCGGCTCGCAGCTCGGGCTTCGGCAAAACAGCGACCAATGCCGATCAGGACCGGCGCCGCGCCCAGGGCTGCTCCTTGTTCGGCAAGTGCTCCAAGCGTCATCGCGCGGATGGCTTCTTCCGGCCGTGACACAGCTTCCGCCACGACAACGGGAGTCCCTCCCGAAAGGCCCTCGGCTATCAGCCGGGAAGCCAGCAGCCTGGAAGTACCCGCGCCCATATAAACCACCAGCGTTGTGGCGGGATCGGCCAGTCCCTTCCAGTCTAGGTTCTTGGGCAGGCTGCCGTCGCGGGCGTGCCCCGTGACGAAGCGGACCGATTGCGCGTGATCCCGATGGGTCAGAGACACGCCAAGGCGGGCGGCAAGCCCGAAAGCCGCACTGATCCCAGGAACCACATCAACAGGGATGCCGGCCGCGGACAGCTCAGCGATCTCTTCGCCGGCGCGACCGAAGATCATCGGATCACCCGACTTCAGCCGCACCACATGCTTGCCCGCCAGCGCCGCGCGCACCATCAGCGCGTTGATGTCGTCCTGGCGGCAGGAGAGTTTGCCGCCGCGCTTGCCCACCATCATGCGCTTGGCCTCCCGCCGCGCCAGTTCCAGTACCTCGGTTGACACAAGGTCGTCGAAAAGGATGACGTCCGCGGCCTGAAGCGCCCGCATGGCTTTGATGGTGAGATATTCCGCATCGCCGGGGCCGGCGCCGACAATGGTGACGTGCCCCGGCGCCTTCGCGCTGGCCTGTGCCGCCATGATCAGGGCTTCGGCCGAGGCTTCATCAGCGACGGTGCGGGAAAAAGCGAGATCGGAGAAGCGTTCCCAGAATAGACGACGCTCGGCGCCCGGCTTCAAGAGATCAAGCGTTCGCTGCCGGATGCGCAGGGCAAGGGCGGCCCAGGTAGAGAGCGTTTGCGGCAGCATGGCCTCGATGCGGCGGCGCAGGTTCTGGCCGATGATCGGAGCTGCCCCCGCCGTTGAAATACCGATCACGACCGGCGAGCGGTTCACGATGGAGCCGAACTGGAAGTCGCAGAAATCCGGCTTGTCGATCACGTTCCAACGCGCACCCACGGTACATGCTGCTGCGGCAAATGCGGCGGCCTCCGCCTCATCTTCGGCGTCGCAGATGGCGATCGCAGCGCCGTCAATGTCGGCTTCGGTCCAGTTCCGGCGAATGATGCGTAGGGTGCCGGCCTCTTCCAGCTTGGCCATGACTTGGCCGGGCCCGGCGGCAAAGACCTCGACCCTGGCGCCGGCAGCGGCGGTGAGCTCCGCCTTCCAGGCCGCGGCATCGCTGCCGCCGGCAACCAATACCCTGCGGCCTTCCAGCGTGAGAAAAACAGGAAGGACAGCCAGAGGGCCCATGCGGGCGGGTGCGGCCTCAGCCGGTTTTCTGAAGGTGGTGTCCATCACAGAGCCTTTTGATTTCCGGACGGCAGGAGCCGCAGTTGGTGCCCGCCTTCAAACACACGCCGATAGCCTCCACCGTGACCGCGGCGCCCGAACTGATCGCCGCGATGATGGTGTTCACGCCCACGTCGAAGCAGGAACAGACCGTCGCGCCTTGATCGGGCGCATGGGCACCGGCGCGGCCCGCCAGGAGACTCATCCGGCCGTGCCCATCAAAGGAGGCATCATCCAGCCGATCGGCGATCCAGTTCCGAGACACCGCAACAGGCTCGGGCGCGGCGAAGAATGCCCCCGCCAGCCGGCCGTCATGGAAAGCGGCGAAGCGGAAGGAGCGGCCGGCAGCATCCTGATAAGACACGACCTCCGCGTCCTTCGGCAGGCCCAGCAGCGTCGTGACATAGCCTGTCCAATCATCGGGCGTGTCGCTACCGGCGCATTCCAGGCGCCAGCCGCCCTTGGCCCGGGCGGCAGCCGCATAGGGAAGATCTGACAGGACCGGCTTTCCGCGCGAGGCCGCGAAGCCGTACCAGGCAACGGCAAAAGGGGTTACTGCGACATCCGTCAGTTTCAGGCCGGGTTGGCCGGACACAGGGTCGACTGCGGGAGAAACAGCCGCGTCGATCCGGGCCGCGGGGGCATATTCCGTTGTCCAGTGCATGGGGACGAACACCGATCCGGGCTGCTGGCGATCGGTGACGAGGGCCCGCGCGACTGCCGCTCCATGGGCGCTGGTGATCTGAACCAGTCCTGCGGGTGTCACGCCGAGCTGCGACGCGTCGGAGGGATGAAGTTCGGCAAAGGGTTCGGCGATGTGACTCGCCAGTCGCGGGGTTTTGCCCGTCCGCGTCATGGTGTGCCATTGATCTCGAATGCGGCCGGTGTTGAGGCGAAGGCCGCTGTAATCCTGTTTGGCTTGAACCGGCGTCGGAATGAAACGAGCGCGCGTATCGGACGTGTAGAAGCGTCCTGTCGCGAAGAACCGGCCATCGTGGGTGGGCGGATTTCCGCCCTTGGGCGCTGGCCATTGAAAAGGCTCCAGGGCCTCGTAATCGGTGTTGGTGACGTTCTCGAAGGCCCCGATGTCGAAATCGCGTGTGCCGTCATTCTCGAAGGCCGACAGCGCGGCATGCTCCCGGAAAATGTCGGCAGGCCCTTCATAAGCGAAGGCTTTTTTGAAGCCGAGACGCTGGGCCACCTGCGTCATGATCCACCAGTCGGACCTGGCATCTCCGGGCAGCGGCAGGAAGGGGCGCTGCCTGGAGATGCGGCGTTCGGAGTTGGTCACGGTGCCGTCCTTCTCGCCCCAAGCAGCGGCGGGCAGAAGCACATGGGCGAGGGCGGCCGTATCGGCTCCCGAAACCACATCGGAGACCACCACGAAAGGGCAGCGCGCAAGAGCATCCCGGACGCGGTTGGCGGCGGGCATGCTGACCACGGGATTGGTGCCCATGATCCAGATGGCCTTGACGCGTCCGTCGCCTACGGCTTCGAAAAGGTCGACCGCCTTGAGACCTGGCCGTGACGCGAGCCGATCGGTGCCCCAAAACCGGGCCACGCGATCCCGGGCGATCTCGTCGAAATCCATGTGAGCGGCGAGCTGATTGGCGAGCCCGCCGACCTCGCGGCCGCCCATAGCATTGGGCTGGCCCGTCACCGAAAAGGGCCCCATGCCGGGTCTTCCGATCCGCCCCGTGAAGAGGTGGCAGTTGATCATGGCATTGACCTTGTCGGTGCCGGATACCGATTGATTGACCCCTTGCGAGTAGACGGTGACGACCTTCTCCGTCGCCGCGAAGAGCTGGAAGAAGGTGGCGATGTCCGCGGTCGAAAGGCCGGTGCCGGCGGCTGTTATTTCGATGTCGGCTGCCGAGGCCGCCAGAGCGTCATCCAACCCTGAGGTATGGGCGCTGACAAAACCCGCATCGGCCTTGCCTTCCCGCGCGAGATGGCTGAGCAGACCGTTGAAGAGGGCGACGTCTCCGTTGGGCGCGATGGGGAGGAAAAGATCGGCGGCCTCCGCGGTGGCCGTGCGGCGGGGGTCGACGACGACGATCTTCATGTCCGGCCGGGCGGCCTTCGCCGCCAGGAGGCGCTGGAACAGGACCGGATGGCACCAGGCAAGGTTGGAACCCACCAGCACCGCGAGGTCGGTGAGCTCAAGATCCTCATAGGTGCCCGGCACCGTATCGGCGCCGAACGCGCGGCGGTGCCCCGCTACCGAGGAGGCCATGCAGAGGCGCGAGTTGGTGTCGATATTGCCGGAGCCGATGAAGCCCTTCATCAGCTTGTTGGCGACGTAATAATCCTCTGTAAGGAGCTGGCCGGACACGTAAAAAGCAACTGCGTCGGGTCCATGTTCGGCGATGGTTGATCGGAATTTCGCCGCGACCAGATCGAGAGCTTCGTCCCAATCCGCGGTACGGCCGTCGATCCGAGGGTGCAAGACGCGGTCATCGAGGGAGAGCGTTTCAGCAAGGGCCGAGCCCTTTGAGCACAGCCTTCCGAAATTCGAGGGATGGGAGGCATCGCCCTTGACGGACGCGAGACCTGTGCCATCAACCGAGGCGGTCACGCCGCAACCAACGCCGCAATAGGGGCAGGTGGTCCGCACTGCGTCAGGAACGGACCTTTCCGGCGTCCCGGTCGCGTCCACCAGGGCAAGGTCGAGTCCTGCGGGCGCAGAAAGCAAACCTTCCCCGTGAGACGGACGGTCGTCCATGATCAGGCTGCCACGTTTGCCGCTATACTGACGGGAAGATCGAGCGAGAGCCGCCCATCGGCATCCACATAGGTGGCGATGGTGCGAACGCAGCCCTCATCCGCGCCCTGCGCAAGGCCGGTCTTCAGGTCGATCACCCAGTTGTGCAGGGGGCAGGTGACAAAGCCGCCATGGACGATGCCCTCAGACAGCGGGCCGCCGCGATGCGGACAGCGGTTGTCGATGGCATAGATTTCGTCGGCGACAGTGCGGAAAATCGCGATCTCCATGGGACCGGCACGGACCATGCGCGCGCCTTCACGCGGGATGTCGTCAATGCGGCCGATGGTGGTACGGATGGTGGCAGGAGCGTTCATTCGGCGGCCTCCATGGCGGGGATCGTGACAAGCGGGGCGAACTCGTGGGCATCGTGGCCGGCAACGCGCTCCGCCCAGGGGTCGGTCTGGAACAGCTTTTGGGAATGGAGGAAACGCTCCACCAATGCGGTGCGGCCGGTTTCATCCTCGGCGATGCGACGGCGGATTTCGTCCATGCCGACGCGCTTGGCCCATTTGTAGATGCGCTCGAGGTAGAAGCCCTGCTCGCGATAGAGCTGGAGCAGAGCGATGCCGTGATCGATGGCTTCCTGCTCGGTCTTGACCCGGCACAGGACCTCGGTACCCTTGATGTCGAGCCCCGCCGCACCGGCAAAATGCAGCTCATAGCCCGCATCGGTGCAGATCACGCCGAAGTCCTTGCAGGTTGCCTCGGCGCAGTTCCGTGGGCAGCCCGACACCGCCATTTTTACCTTGGCGGGGGTCCATGAACCCCACATGGCCTTCTCCAGCTTGACACCGAGGCCGGTGGAATCCTGCGTGCCAAAGCGGCACCAATCAGTGCCGACGCAGGTCTTCACGGTGCGCACGCCCTTGGCATAGGCGTGGCCGGACACCATGCCTGCGTCGTTGAGATCCGCCCAGACGGCGGGCAGGTCCTCCTTGCGCACGCCGAGAAGATCGATGCGCTGGCCGCCGGTGACCTTCACCGTGGGAATGGCAAATTTATCGGCAACATCGGCAATGGCGCGCAGTTCCGCCGCCGTGGTGACGCCGCCCCACATGCGTGGCACGACCGAGTAGGTGCCGTCCTTCTGGATGTTGGCGTGAACGCGTTCATTGACGAAACGCGAGCGGTAATCGTCGGCTGCCTCATCGGGCCAGGTCGCGATCATATAATAGTTGAGGGCCGGGCGGCATCTTGCGCAGCCGCATGAACTTTTCCATTCAAGCTCCTGCATCAACGCGGGAATTGACTTCAGCCTCCTCACCACGATCAGGCGCCGCACATCGGCGTGGGACAGATCGGTGCAGGTGCACATGGGCGTCACCGCCTTGGCTTCGAAGGCATCGCCCAAGGTCAGGGCCAGCACCTGTTCGACAAGGCCGGTGCAGGAGCCGCAGGACGCGGAAGCCTTGGTGTGGGCGCGTACACCATCAAGATCGGTGACGCCCTTGGCGCCGATGGCCTCGACGATGGCACCTTTGCAAACGCCGTTGCAGCCGCAGATCTCAGCACTATCCGGCAAGGCTGCAACGGCCGCCGTAGGGTCCAGGGGGGCGCCCCCGGCGAAAGAACGGCCAAAGATCAGCGTGTCGCGATCGGCCGCGACATCCGCTTCCTGTCGAAGGAGATCGAAGAAATATCCTCCGTCGGAGGTTTCTCCGTAGAGAACCGCGCCGAGGATCTTGTTGTCCTTCAGCACAATCCGCTTGTAGACACCGCGCGCCGCGTCGCGAAAAACGATCTCCTCGCGGTCCTTGGCTTCGGCGAAATCGCCCGCCGAGAAGAGGTCGACACCTGTGACCTTCAGCTTGGTGGAGGTGACGGAGCCGGTATATTCCGCCTCGGCATTGCTCAAGGTCGCGGCAACCACCTTGGCCATCTCGTAAAGCGGCGCCACGAGACCGTAGCACTGGCCGCGGTGCTCAACGCATTCACCCACAGCAAGAATATCAGGGTCGCTGGTCAGCATCCGGTCGTCGACGACGACGCCACGGTTCACATCGAGGCCTGCTGACTTGGCAAGCGCCGCGTGAGGGCGGATGCCCACGGCCATGACGACGAGATCGCAGTCGATCCGGGTGCCATCCTCCAGCTCCAGGGCCTGGACATGGCCGTCGCCATGAATGGCCTTGGTGTTGGCCCGCGTCACCACATCGATGCCGCGGCGACGCATCTCCTGCTCCAGAAGATAGCCGGCGGCAGGATCGAGCTGGCGCTCCATGAGCGTGGCGGCAAGATGGATCACCGTCACATCCATGCCCCGCATCTTGAGGCCGGCTGCCGCTTCAAGCCCCAGCAGTCCGCCGCCGATGACAACCGCGCGGCCGCCTTTCTCGGCGGCGGCGAGCATGCGGTCCACGTCGTCGAGATCGCGATAAGCGATGACGCCGGGAAGGTCCTTGCCCGGCACCGGGATCATGATGGGAGACGAGCCAGTCGCGATCAGCAGCTTGTCGTAAGGGGCGACGACGCCATCGGCCGTTTCCACGATCTTGCGGGTGCGGTCGATGGTCGTGATGGTTTGGCCGCGAACGAGCGTCACCTCGTGCTGGTCATACCAGGCTTCCGGGTGGGTGACGATTTCGTCGAAGGTCTTCTCGCCGGAGAGCACCGGCGAAAGCAGGATCCGATTGTAATTGACGCGCGGCTCGGCGCTGAAGACGGTGACCTGATAGCGGCCCGGAGCGCTTTCGAAGAGATGCTCCAGGGCGCGGCCCGAGGCCATGCCGTTGCCGATGACGACCAGTTTTTCAGTCATGTTCATCCTCCCCGGACTTGAGCCGTCAGGCAGCTTCCACGAAGCGATTGCGCTCGTAGAGGAACTTCAGAACCGCCGCGCGGCAGGCGAGATAGGTGGCGTCGTTGACCAGTTCGAGCCGGCGGCGGGGACGCTCAAGCGGAACCTCGAGCACTTCGCCGATGCGGGCGGAGGGGCCGTTGGTCATCATCACGATGCGATCGGACAAAAGGACCGCCTCATCGACATCATGGGTGATCATCATCACCGTGTTCTCAAGCGTCGCCTGGATCTGCATGACCTGATCCTGCAGATGGGCACGGGTGAGGGCGTCCAAGGCTCCAAAGGGTTCGTCGAGAAGCAGCACCTTGGGTTCCATGGCGAGCGCCCGCGCGATGCCGACGCGCTGCTTCATGCCGCCGGAGATTTCCGATGGGCGCTTGTCCCTGGCGTGGCCCATATGGACCAGCTCCAGGTTGAACATGGTCCAGTCGCGGCGCTCGGCAGCGCTTTTCCGGCGCCTGAACACCTTATCGACACCGAGGGCGACATTCTCGTAGACGGTGAGCCAGGGCAGCAGCGAGTGGTTCTGGAAGACCACCGCGCGATCCGGCCCCGGTTCATCGACCAGTTGTCCTTCCAGCAGCACCGCGCCCGACGTCGCCGGAGTGAGGCCGGCCACGATGTTCAGCAGCGTAGACTTGCCGCAGCCGGAGTGCCCGATGATCGAAATGAATTCGCCCTTGTCGACCGTCAGGGAGATATCCTTCAGCACCTCCGTGGTCGCGGGGCCGCGCGAGAAGCTCTTGTCGATGCCTTCGATGGAGAGATAGGCCTTGGCCATGGTCGTCCTCCTCACGCTGCCGCAACGCCGCGGGTGATGCGGCTGCCGATGAAGGCGACGATCCGATCCAGCACGAAGCCGACGAGGCCGACGTAGACGAGGGCCAGGATGATGTCGCTGATGAGGGACGAGTTCCACGCGTCCCAGATGAAGAAGCCGATGCCGACACCGCCGATCAGCATCTCGGCCGCCACGATGGCGAGCCAGGACAGGCCGATGCCAATGCGCAGGCCGGTGAAGATGTATGGCGCGGCCGCCGGCAGCATGATCTTTCCGAAGTATTCGAGGCCGTTGAGCTTCACAACCTGCGCCACGTTTCGGTAGTCGGACGGAATATTGCGGATGCCGACGGCGGTATTGATGATGATGGGCCAGATGGCGGTGATGAAGATCACGAAAATGGCGGACGGCTCTCCATCACGGAACGCGGCGAGCGAGAGCGGCAGCCAGGCAAGCGGCGGCACCGTCCGCAGCACCTGGAACACCGGATCGAGGCCTCGCATGGCCCAGGTCGACTGGCCGACGAGCACCCCCAGGGCCACGCCGGCGACCACTGCCAGCGCGTAACCGAGAGCGACGCGTTTCAGGCTCGCGAGAAGCTGCCAGGCCATGCCCTTGTCGTTCCCGCCATTGTCGTAGAAGGGATCGACGATGAGCTGCCAAGTATCGGTTATGACCTGTGAGGGCGGCGGCAGGGCGGAGGAGGGGCTGGAGCAGAGCGCCTCCCACAGGCCGATCAGGAGCACCAGGGTGATGAGTGGCGGCAGGACGTTCGCCATGGCGGCGTTGGCGTGCGCGCTAAGCTTCGGCAGACGGGCGGCACCCGGCTTCGGCAAGGCGATGACCTCTGCGGCGCGGCGTACCGGCGGGGTCGGCAGAGGCGTCACATCGGCTCCTATCGGTGCGGTCTGGCTCATACTTTTCTCCGTGCGGGGGCAGACAGACCGGCGGCATCCGCCGGCCGGTGTCCTCAGTTAGGCGAGGCGGGAGATGCCCAGGCTCTCGAGATAGGCGGTCGGATTTTCGGGATCGAAGACCTTCCCATCGAAGAAGGTTTCCTTGCCACGTGAGGTGGAGCTGGGAATGTTCTCCACACCCAGTTCCTTCGCGGCCTCGCGCCACAGATCCTCGCGGTTGACCTGCGCGATCAACGCTTTGGTATCGGTGTTTTCCTTCAGATAGCCCCAGCGGATGTCCTCGGTCAGGAACCAGAGGTCATGGCTCTGATAGGGATAGGAGGCGTTATTGGCCCAGTACTTCATCGCGAAGGGGCTGTTCTCGACCACCTTGCCGGTGCCGTAATCGAAGTTGCCCTTCATGCGCTCGACCACGTCCTTGTAGGGAGCGTTGATCCAGTTGCGCTTGGAGCTGATTTCCGCCAGCTCTTCCCTGTTCTCGTGTTTGTCGCACCACATCTGGGCTTCCATCACTGCCATCAGCAGTGCCTTTGCGGCCCTCGGGTTCTTGTCGACATAGTCGGCGCGCAGGGCGAAAGCCTTCTCCGGATGTCCGTTCCAGAGTTCGCCCGTCGTCAGGGCCGTATAGCCGATCTCCTGGTTCTTCAGCTGCTCATTCCAGGGCTCGCAGACGCAGAAGCAGTCCATGGTGCCAACCTTCATGTTGGCGACCATCTGCGCCGGAGGCACCACGATGGTCTGAATGTCCTTGTCGGGATCGATGCCACCGGCCGCCAGCCAGTAGCGGATCCACAGATCGTGGGTGCCGCCGGGGAAGGTCATGGCCGCCTTCACTTGCCTGCCGGACGCCTTCTTCGCCTCCAGAGCCGCCTTGAAGGGAGACGCATCGGTGCCGAGCTTGAGGTCGATGTATTCCTGGCCGACCGAAATGCACTGGCCGGCAAGATTGAGCCGGGAGAGGATCATCATGGGCGTCGGCTGATTGTTCTGCGTCATCGCCCCTGACGTGATGAGGTAGGGCATCGGCGTGAGGATATGGCCGCCATCAATCCCATTGCCGGCGGAACCCAACACGATGTTGTCGCGCGTCGTGCCCCAGGACGACTGCTTGACCACCTCGACATCAGGCATGCCGTATTTTTCGAAGATGCCCTTTTCCTTGGCGACGAACAGCGGACCGGCATCGGTCAGGGCGATGAAACCGAGCCGCGCCTTGGTGGTCTCCGGACCGGCTCCCTGAGCGAAGGCGCCACTGGGAAAACCGAGCCTGATGGCCGAAGCCACGGCGGCGGTGCCGGCGGCCGATTGCAGCAACCTGCGGCGGGTCATGCCCTTGGTCGTCGATGTCGCCACGTGTCACCCCTCATGTTCGGATCGCCCCTCAGAGCGCCCGCCTCAGCCGGAAAATAAAAAACGCCGCCGAACCAAGAACACGGGCCAGATAGCAAGGCCTCGCTGCTTCAGGTTCGAGCGACGTCGTTGTCGATCGTGCGGGATTACTAATCCCGCTATGGTGCCGATCGCCGTTGATCGGATCATTACTAAGATAGGACGAGCGAAGGTCTCGTCACATCTGCACTTTAGGTTGTTTCCAGTATGAAGCCGCTGCTTCTTTCCGCAAGACGAAAGTTTGTGCACTGCATGATGTAATTTTGTGCATCAGCGTCAGGTCGGATTGTCAGAAGGGCGTATTGCTCGTTCCAGGCTCGGTTCTCAGCTTAAAGTCCCCGATGTAGGCGTCGAGACGCGCGGGATCAAAGATGCGGCCGTCGATGAACCCATCGTTCTGGAGGCCCTCCACCTTGCTGTCGGCAGGGGGAAACGCGATTGCCGCTCCGGCGAGCGCCGCACGATAAATATCTGGCCGGTAGGCCGATGCAGCCACCGCCGCCTGTTCGGCGCGATGCTCGACCTGTCCCCATCGCACCATCTGGCTGTAGGTCCAGAGGGCCTGACTGAGCCAGGGAAAATTCGCGTGTTGGCCGTGGAAGGTGAAGTAGCCCGGAATTGAGCGATGTCGACCATCCGGATCGACGGTCAAATCGCCCGCCAGCAGGCGTTCCAGCATACGGGGAGAGGCCCCGACATAGTTTTCACCGCTCAACATGACCGCAAGATCCGCATGGTTCTCCGGCGTGTCACACCAGCGTGCCGCCGCATCCAGTGCCACGATCAATCGCATCAAGCTCTCAGGATTAGCCTCGGCCCAGTCCGGCCGCACGCCCAGCACTTTTTCCGGCGCCGACGGCCATATGTCGGGCTTGGTTGCGACGATGCGGCCGACCCCGCTCTCGACCGCCATGATGTTCCAGGGGGCGTTGACGCAAAAGCCATCGATGGCACCCATGGCCAGCGCATCAGCTGTAAGGGGCGGCGGCACGACTGTCATGATGACATCGCGATCCGGATGAATGCCGGCCGACGCCATCCAGAAGCGGAATTCGTAGTTGTG
Source organism: Agaricicola taiwanensis (assembly GCF_014635245.1). GTDB lineage: Bacteria > Pseudomonadota > Alphaproteobacteria > Rhizobiales > Methylopilaceae > Agaricicola > Agaricicola taiwanensis. Next base: position 776,044 of record NZ_BMCP01000002.1, read on the forward strand.
CGAGGAGAATGGGTAGGTCATGGCGAAGACTGGCGGCGGCTTGCCTTCAGCCCTGCGCCGGTCGATGACATCCTTTAAAGCGCGAGCATTGGTGAGTGCGTCCTCATCACCTTTGAGGCCGCACATTGCTTGCATGTCCCTGTAGAGCGCGATTGAAAGCGTAATGGCATTGCCGCCTCGGCCGAGGGCGAAGGGCGCGAAGCTGGGATAGGGATTGGATCCGATGCCCAGCACGGAAGCCACCGCCATTGGGCTGAGCATATGCGCCACATCGAACTGGCGGAAGGCGAGGCGGTCGCGGATGTTGGACCAGGAGACGTCCCGGATGAGTTGCAGCTCGAGTCCTTCACGAGCCGCGAAGCCAACTTCGACCGCGGCCACCAGAACCGCAATATCGATCAGTGGAATGAAACCAGCACGCACCAGACGGGCTTCATTACCGCGCACCTGCGCGGGGCGGGCCAATCCCGATGTTGTGGCAGGAGCAGTCATCGCGGAACCTCTCTATTGCCCCAGCAAGGCGGCAGCGGTGACCACGCTGCGTGCGATATCAGCCATTCGGCGCTTCTCGTTCATGGCGGTCTGGCGCATCAGGGCGTAGGCCTCTTCCTCGCCCAGTCCGCGCGATTTCATGAGGATGCCCTTGGCCCGTTCGATGATCTTGCGCTCCTCGAGCTGGCTCTTGGCCGTGTCCAACTCGCGCTGCAGGCGCTCAAAAGCGTTGAAGCGACTGACCGCCATATCGACGATGGGCTTCACGCGCTCCATGCGCAGGCCATCGACGATATAGGCGGAGACGCCGGCATCCACCGCGGCCTGGATCATGTCGCCGTCGGACTGATCTACGAACATGGCCACGGGGCGCGAGACAACACGCGACACCTGAAACATCTGTTCCAGCACGTCGCGGCTGGGATTCTGAAGATCGATGATGATGACGTCAGGATCGATCTCGGTCAGGCGGCGCAGCAGGCTCGCCGTGCTGGCGATCACTTCGATTTCCGTGTGTCCGGCCGCACGAAGCCCCTCGACCAGAATCGCCGCACGCAGGGCGTTCTCATCGATGACAGCAACGCGAAGAAAAGGAGGAGCCATCTGGTAGGACCGACCCGCCACTGTATCAGCAGGTATCCCATGCAAGGCAGATGCCAGCAGGCATCGGACGAGGTGCGAAGGTGTGGCCTCTAGTCGGACAATCCTAGCCGCAGAAAGCGGCACGGCGCGCCCGCGCGGATCTCACCCTCGTGGGCCGGCCGGACCAACAGGGCGTCCGCCAGGGCGAGAGATCGCGTCATGGACGAATCCTGCACATCAAATGGGCGGATGGCGATGCCCTCCGGCCCCTCGGACAAGGTTGCGCGCATGTAGTCCTCGCGAGGCCCGTTTGCGGGAAGATCGCTCGCCAGCGTCGCCACTTCCAGAGATGGCAGCAGATCGGTTCGGCCCTGGAGTTTGCGAAGCATCGGCTTGAGGAAGAGAAGCGCGCAGATCTGCGCGGACACCGGATTGCCAGGCAGGCCGAGGAGGGGGGTCTCGCCGAACCAGCCGAAGATCATCGGCTTTCCCGGGCGCATGGCGATCTTCCAGAAATCGAGCCGCATGCCCTCCTGTTCGAACACCTGGCGGATCAAGTCGTGATCGCCGACGGATGCGCCTCCAAGCGTGATGAAGACATCCGGCCGCATGTCCCGCACGCGCGCAATGGCCGCCTTCAGATCCGCGACTGTGTCACGGGCGATGCCGAGATCATGGGCGATGCCGCCCTCTGCCTCGACCATGACCGCCAGTGCGGTGCTGCTCGTGGCGATGATCTGATCCTTGCCCGGCATTTCCCCGGGCAGCACCAGTTCGTCTCCGGTCGCGAGGATGGCGACAGTCGGACGGCGGCGTAAAGGCAGGCTGGCATGACCGAGACCGGCCGCGAGCCCAAGATCCCTTGCGGTCAGCCTCCGGCCGGCATCGAAGACGATATCGCCTTCCTGAAAGTCGAGGCCGCGGTGCCGAATATTCTGGCGGGCCTTTACCTCGGCCAGCGGTGTCAGGAAGTCGCCATCGCGCTCGGCATTTTCCTGGATCAGCACCGCGTCGGCCCCATTAGGCAGCGGTGCGCCTGTGAAGATGCGCACGGCCGTGCCGGCGGCGAGCGTGCCGTCAAAGGCGCAGCCGGCCTGGGACGTTCCGATGATTGTCAGCTGTCGGCCAGGCTCCGCATCGGCGGCCCGCAGCGCATAACCATCCATGGCGGAGACGTCGAAGGGCGGCTGCGTGCGCAGGGCCTCCAATGGTGCCGCGAGGATCCGGCCATGGCTCTGGGAAAGCGGAACCCGTTCGGCGCTCAGCGGCGCCACGCTTGTGAGGATGCGCTCCCGGGCCTCATCGACCGATAGCATCAGGCGCCTCGATCCGCGAGGCTCAAGTCGCCGGAGCGGCCGCCGGTTTTTTCCAGAAGGCGGATGCCTTCGATCCGCATGCCGCGATCGACGGCTTTTGCCATGTCGTAGATGGTGAGGGCGGCGACCGTGACGGCGGTCAGAGCTTCCATCTCGACGCCAGTCATGCCCGTCACCTTTGCGGTCGCCTCAATCCGCAGCCCCGGCAGGTCGTGGTCGGGGGTGATGTCGACGCCCGCCCGCGCAAGCGGCAAAGGATGACACAGAGGGATAAGGTCGCTGGTGCGCTTGGCGGCCATGATACCTGCAAGACGCGCGGTGCCGACGACATCGCCCTTCTTGGCGTCACCCTTGAGGATCAGTTCCAGCGTCTCCGGCGCCATGCGCACCAAGGCTTCGGCGACCGCCGTTCGGGTCGTCACAGGCTTGTCGGAGACATCAACCATATTGGCCTCGCCCGTCGCGCCGAGATGGGAGAGGCGCGGACCGGTCATGGCTTTAAGCCTCGACCGGGGCGAGAAGAGTGCGGGTGGCCGCCGTGACATCGACCTGGCGCATCAGGCTTTCGCCGACGAGGATCGTGTTGACGCCGACCTGGGACAGACGCTGCACATCCGCGGCGGTGAAGATCCCGCTTTCGCCGACGATGATCCGGTCCGCCGGCACGAGCGGCGCCAGCGTCTCCGTCACCTCCAGCGAGACATCGAAGGTGCGCAGATTGCGATTGTTGATGCCGACCAGGCGCACATCGAGCTCGAGGGCCCGGTGGAGTTCCGGCTCGTCGTGAACCTCGACCAGGACATCGAGGCCGGTATCCGCCGCCGCCTTGGCGAGATCCTGCGCCTCCTGATCCGAGACAGCGGCCATGATGATCAGGATACAGTCGGCGCCCCAGGCCTTCGCTTCAAGCACTTGATAAGGATCGAACAGGAAGTCCTTGCGCAGGCACGGCAATCCACTGGCCTCCCGCGCCTGCGCCAGATATTCCGGCGCACCCTGGAAGGACGGAGCATCGGTTAGGATCGAGAGGCAGGTGGCGCCGCCCGCGGCATAGGCCTCGGCCAGCGCGGGAGGATTGAAGTCGGCGCGGATAAGGCCCTTGGAGGGGCTCGCCTTCTTGATCTCGGCGATGAGGGCGGTTCCACCGGCATCGACACGCTCGGCGATGGCGCCGGCGAAGGACCGGACCGGCCGAGTGAAACCGGGCGTCGCCTGAAGGGCCGATACTGGCACACGTTCCTTGGCTTCCGCGATCTCGCGGCGCTTGTAGGCTTCGATGCGGGTAAGAATATCCGTCATGCCGCTACCTGTTCGAAACCGCGACCAGCGCCTCAAGACGCGCCATCGCGGCTCCCGTGTCGATCGATTCTGCTGCCTGTCTCACGCCTTCGACAAGGTCGGGCGCTTTGCCGGCGACGGCGAGGGTGGCCGCGGCATTGAAGACGGCGATGTCACGATAGGCGTTGCGGGCGCCTTCAAGCACAGCACGCAGCGCGTCTGCGTTGTGCTTGCCGTCACCGCCCTTGAGGTCTTCCGCGCGTGCTCGGGAAAGACCTACATCTTCCGGCGAGATCTCTTCAACCGTGACACCGCCGCCGTCCAGACGCGCTACCGTGGTCGGGCCGGTGGTTGTGATCTCGTCAAGCCCGTCAGAACCATGCACCACCCAGGCCGCCTCGCTGCCGAGCGTGCGCAGCACCTCGGCCACCGGCTCAACCCACTGGCGCGAGAAGACACCCACCATCTGCCGCCGGACGCCGGCGGGATTGGAGAGAGGTCCGAGCAAGTTGAAGATGGTACGGACACCAAGCTCCGTGCGGGCGGGGCCGACATGGCGCATGGCGCTGTGATGGTTCGGCGCGAACATGAAGCCGATGCCGGCCTCTGCGATGCAGGCGCCGATCTGCTCGGGCGTCAGATCGAGATTGATGCCGAGAGCGGCCAACGCATCGGCTGCGCCTGATTTCGACGACAGGGCGCGGTTGCCATGCTTGGCGACCGGCACGCCACAGCCTGCGACGATGAAGGCCGCGCAGGTGGAGACATTATAGCTGCCGGAACCGTCTCCGCCGGTACCAACCACATCCACGGCGCCCGCGGGAGCGGACACGGTGGTCATCTTGTCCCGCATGACCGAAACTGCGCCGGCTATCTCGTCCACCGTCTCGCCGCGCACACGCAGCGCCATGAGGAAGCCGCCGATCTGCGCGGGTGTGGCCTCGCCCGACATGATGACGTCGAAGGCTGTCCGCGCCTCTTCGAAGGAAAGGGGCGTGCCGGTCGCGATCTTGGCGATGTGAGGCTTGAAATTATCCATCACAGGCCAAGCCTTCCGAGCAGAGTGGCCTTATGCGCCTTCCACTCCCGCGCGATCTCCAGGAAGTTCGCGAACATCACGTCGCCCTGTTCGGAGGCGATGCTCTCGGGGTGGAACTGCACGCCGTGCACGGGATGGGATTTATGCGCCAGCCCCATGATGAGACTGTCGTCGGTCTCGGCCGTCACCTCCAAATCCTTTGGCAGGCTGTCGCGATCGACGATCAGGGAGTGGTAGCGCGTGGCACTCACCGGGCCATTGATCCCCCGGAACACGCTTTTCCCCTCATGCTTCACCGGGGAAAGCTTGCCGTGCACGGGGGTAGGGGCCCGGACCACTTCGCCGCCATAGACATCGCCAATGGCCTGAAGGCCAAGGCAGATGCCAAAGATCGGGATGTCGGGTCCGGCGCGCCGGATCAATTCGCAGGAGATGCCAGCCTCCTTGGGCGTGCAGGGGCCGGGAGAGATGACGATGGCATCCGGCTTTGCCTCCAGCGCATCCTCAACCGTGATCTTGTCGTTGCGATGCACGGCAACATCCGCGCCGAGACGCGCGATGGCATGGAAGACGTTGAATGTGAAGCTGTCGTAGTTGTCGATCAGGAGAACGCGGGTCATGGTCTTGTCCGATGTCGTGGGGAAAAGCTGGTCAGGCTCGTCCCGCGCGCCATCGCTGCCCATGGCGTTGATGCCCTTCTATCACAGGCCGCCGCAGCGGCTCAAACCCTTGAGATCTCGACCGGGCGGCACGCATTACTGCCCCCGTCCGGCACTGCTGGCGAAACGAACGGCCTCTTCGGCGGCCCGGAACAGGGCCTTCGCCTTGTTCACGCATTCCTCGTGCTCGCTCTCCGGCACTGAGTCCGCGACGATGCCAGCGCCAGCCTGCACATACATGCGGCCGTCCTTGATAACGGAGGTGCGCAGCGCGATGCAGTTGTCCATATCGCCGTTGGCGGAGAAGTAGCCGACGCAGCCGGCGTAAACGCCCCGCTTGTCCTTCTCCAGCTCGTCGATGATCTCCATGGCGCGCACTTTTGGCGCTCCCGATACGGTTCCCGCCGGAAAGCCGGCGACAAGAGCCGAAAGCGCGTCGTGGTCGGCTGAAAGTTGTCCCTCGACGTTGGAGACGATGTGCATGACGTGGCTGAAGCGCTCCAGGAAAAACTTGTCCGTTACTTCCACCGTGCCGACCCGGGCCACCCGGCCGACATCGTTGCGGCCAAGGTCGAGCAGCATGAGGTGCTCGGCCAATTCTTTCTGGTCCGCGAGGAGTTCCGCGCCAAGTGCGATGTCCTCCGCCTCGGTGGCGCCGCGCCGCCGCGTGCCGGCAAGCGGCCGGATCGTGACCTTGCCCCCACGCAACCGCACCAGGATTTCGGGGCTGGAGGAGACGATCTGGAAATGTCCGAAATCCAGATAAACCAGGAAGGGCGCCGGATTGACGCGGCGCAGGGCGCGGTAGAGCGCGAAGGCCGGAAGATCGAAATCGCTCTCGAACCGCTGGGACAGGACGACCTGGAAGATATCGCCGGCCGCGATATATTCCTTGGCCTTGGCCACCATCTCCTTGAACTCGTCCGGCGTCGTATTCGACGCCGGTGAGGCAACGGGGAGGGCCGTCGCGGGTGCCGCGTCGGTTTTCGGCACCGGACGATCGAGGGTGTCGAGAATATCCGTCAGCCGGTTGACGGCCCGATCAAGCGCCATGCGGGCGGTCAGTGACGGGTCCGGCCGGACCGGCGTCACCACAGTGATTTCGTCGCGCACCGAATCAAAAATGAGAAGGATGGTCGGGCGGATCAGCGTGGCGTCATCCAGATCGGCACGGTCGGGATTGGGCTCCGGCAGCTTCTCCATCAGCCGGACCATGTCATAGCCGAGATAGCCGAAGATGCCTGCTGCCATGGGCGGCAGCTCCTTTGGCATGTCGTCGATCCTGGACTCCGCGATCAGGCGGCGCAGCGAATCGAGCGGCGGCTCATTGGCCGGCTCGAACGCATCCGGCGACTCCAAGGCGTCGCGGTTGATCGCGGCCGTTTCGCCTCGGCACTTCCAGATAAGGTCGGGCGCCAGCCCGATCATGGAATAGCGTCCGCGCGCGCTGCCTCCCTCCACGGATTCCAGCAAGAAGGTGTTGGCCTTCCCGCTGGCGACCTTGAGAAAGGCGGAGACCGGCGTTTCCAGGTCAGCGACGAGCGTCGTCCAGACGACCTGGGCCTCACCGGCATCATAACGAGCGGCAAAGACACCGAGAGGCGGATCGAAACGCATGTCTATCTTCCGTCAGTAAGCTTCGGCGCTACCGCCAAGGGCGGCGTTCAGCGCGGTCTGGTCGATGGACGAGCCCAGTTCATTCTGGCGCTGCAGCACATAGGTGGTGGCAAGATCGCCTTCCATCATGACCGACAAACGTCCCGCCATCTGCTTGGCAGCTTCGCTCTCAGGATCGAAGGGCGGCACCTCGCTGCCCGTCACCTGGAACACGATCCGCGTGTTCTCCTGGTTGCCCTGGACCTCACCGAAACCATTGACCGGCGTCGCAAAGACCTGGGTGGCCACCACGCGGCCGAGATCGCCCGCGCCTTGTTCCCGGGTCAGACCGGCGGCGGTCTCGACGGTCAGCTTTTCTTCGGCCGCAACATCGGCCAGCGGCGCACCGTCCGTCAGCTTCTTCACGATGTCGGAGGCCTTCGCCGCGAGACGCTTCGCCGTCTCCTCGTTGCGCCATGCCTCTTCAACACGAGCGCGGGCCTCCTCGAAGGTACGATCGCGGCTGGGGGTGACGTCGGCGACTTCATACCAGAGATAGCCGTTGCCCGGCGTGCGCAATGCCTCGTTCTCCAAGCCCACCTCGGCCTCAAAGGCCTGCTGCAGCAGGCCATCGGCCTGGGGCAGGGAAACAGTGTTGCCGTCCGTTCCACGCCCTTCGGCATCGACCGCTTCCACGGTCTGCACCTCCAGACCCTGTTTGGAGGCGATTTCCGACAGTGTTAGGCCACCGAGACGATCTTCCTCGATCGCGTCGTGCTTGCTTCCGACGTCTGCCTGCGCACGCTCATTGGCGATCTCGGTCGCGAGTTCCTGGCGCACGTCGTCGAACGGGCGGGTCGTGCCGCCCTCAATGGCGCGCACCCTGACCAATGCCGGGCCGAAGCTTCCCGCAACGGGACCGCTGACCGCGCCCTCGGCAAGGCTGAAGGCCGCCTCGGCCACCGCCGGATCGATCACTTCGTTGCGCCGAAGTGTCCCGAGCGAGATGGCTTCGACCGTCTGCCCCTGTTCGGCAACGAGATCTTCGAAGCTCTTGCCTGACGCGAGCGACTGTTTGGCCGCTGCGGCTTCTTCCGTGGAGCCAAAACGCAGCTGATCGATGGTTCGCCGCTCCGCCTGGGCAAAGCGCGACTGCTGCTCCTCATAGCGCTTGCGCAGGTCCTCTTCCGAAACGGTGGAGGGATTGGCAAGGGCTCCGGGCGACAGCGGCAGCAGAGTGAGCTTGCGATATTCCGGTGCACGGAAAGCGGCCTTACGTTCCTCAAAAAAGGCGCGAAGCGCCGTCTCATCGGGCAGGGCGACCTCGCCCAGCGCGCTTGTGCCGACGGTCAGATAGGAAATGCTGCGCTTCTCATTGGTGTAATGATGCGCCGCCTCCAGCATGGGGCGGGGCGCCCTGACATCGGATGCCAGCCCTTCGATGATCTGGCGACGGCGCAGGAAATCGCGCTGCAGATCCACAAAGGCGGCTTCACTCAGGCCGTTGGCGGCCAGCACCCGGCGAAAGCGGTCCACGTCGAAGGTGCCGCCCGGGGCAAAGCTCGGGTCGTCGCGCACGCTATCGACCACAGTTTCATCGGTGACGTTCAGCTTCATCTGCCGCGCAGTCTGGTCAAGCGCCGCCTCCGCCATCATTTCGCCCAGCACCTGACGGTCGAGCCCCAGCATGCGGCCTTCGGCCGGTGTCGGCTGGCGGCCGAGCTGGCTCGCCGCCTGGCGAAGCGCGTTGTCGAAGCCCTGCCTGAATTCCTGTTGGCTGATCTCGCGGTCACCCACCTCGGCCACATTGGCCTGAGTGACACTGCGAAAGACATCGCCGATACCCCAGACCGCGAAGCTGGCGATAAGCAGGAGAAGCAGCGTTTTGGCGACCCAGCCGGCGGAGCGGGAGCGAAGAGCCCGAAGCATGAAGTGGGGTATCCTGTCGTCTTGGTTGTCTTGAAGCCTGGTCGCCGGCCGGCGACGGCGGCGGATCATAGGGATGAGAGACAAGCGCCGCAACCGGATGGGCTTGGCCTTTTCGTCCCATCTCTGCTAGGTCGCGCGCAGATAATCAACTCACGAGAGCGCCATGACCGAGAAAGCCCCCCGTCCCCTTGTCGCTGGAAACTGGAAGATGAACGGCCTCAGCTCCGCTCTGGAGGAAATCGGCGCGATCGCGGACGGTGCGGCATCGGAGGCCGCGGGCGATGCGGAAGTTGCCATCTGCCCGCCGGCAACGCTGCTCGTGCTGGCGGCGGAGACGGTCGGCGGCGCCATCGCCCTGGGAGGGCAGGACTGTCACCCAAAGGAATCGGGCGCCCATACCGGTGATATCTCGGCGGAAATGCTGGCCGAACTTGGAGCCTCCTACATCATCGTCGGTCATTCGGAACGCCGTTCGGACCACGGCGAAACGGATGCGCTGGTGCAGGAAAAAGCCAAAGCAGCGTGGCGCGCCGGGGTTGTGCCGATCGTCTGCGTCGGCGAAACCGAGGCTGAACGGCTTGAGGGAAAAGCTCTGGAGGTTGTCGGGCGCCAGCTTCAGGATTCGATCCCCGGCGGCGCAACGGCGGATAACCTCGTGGTGGCCTATGAGCCCGTTTGGGCCATCGGCACCGGCCGCACGCCGACCAATGAGGACATCGCTGAAATGCACGGCCACATGCGCAAGCTCCTCATCGAGCGCTTTGGCGCCAATGCGGAAGGCGTCCGGCTGCTCTACGGCGGCTCAGTGAAACCGGCCAATGCCTCCGAGATTCTGGCGATCGCCGACGTCAATGGCGCCCTTGTGGGCGGCGCCAGCTTGAAAGCAAAGGATTTCCTCGCCATCTGCGAAGCCTACGCCTGATCGTCACATAAGGCGGAAAGGCGGGTAGAAACCGCGGCGCGCGTGGTGTAGAGACACGCTCAAACGGAACCCCGGACACCATGCATACGGTAATTATCGTCATCCACCTGATGGTCGTGCTCGCGCTTGTCGCGGTCGTTCTCCTGCAGCGCTCGGAGGGCGGCGCGCTCGGCATCGGGGGGGGAGGCGGCTTCATGTCGAGCCGCGGACAGGCCAATGCGCTGACCCGCGCGACGACGGTTCTGGCCATCCTGTTCTTCGGCACCAGCCTGGGACTTGCTCTTCTGGCTCGCGGCGAAACCGGCGGCGGCAGGTCCATCTTCGACCAGCCCGGCGCGACCGCGCCGGCCGGCACCGAAGGTCAGGGCCTGCTTCCGCTGCTGCGTGGTCCGCAAGGCTCCAACGGTGAGACGTCCGAGCAGCCGCAACCGCCGGCGCCTCCGGCTGACGGTGCACCAACGGCTCCCGCCGCGCCGAACGCAGGTCAGCAGCCCACCGCTCCACAGCCCCCGGCTGAGACACAGCCGGCGCCGCAGCAACCCGCTGCGCCGCAAGCACCCGTTTCGCAGTAATGCCCAGCTTATCCACAGCAGCGCCGCAGGGTTATCCAGACCTCGCGGCGCTGCCTCCGCTTGTTCGCATGCCGAATCGATTCTAGGTCGAAGCCATGGCCCGATATATTTTCATCACCGGAGGCGTGGTCTCCTCTCTCGGCAAAGGTCTGGCCTCTGCCGCCCTTGGCGCGCTCCTGCAGGCGCGCGGCTTCAAGGTTCGGCTCCGCAAGCTGGATCCTTACCTCAACGTCGATCCGGGCACGATGAGCCCTTATCAGCACGGCGAGGTCTATGTGACCGATGACGGGGCAGAAACCGATCTCGACCTCGGGCACTATGAGCGCTTCACCGGACGGCCGACGTCAAAGCAGGACAACATCACCACCGGCCGGATCTATCAGGAAATCATCGCCAAGGAGCGGCGGGGCGACTATCTCGGCGCCACCGTTCAGGTGATCCCGCATGTGACCGACGCCATCAAGGAGTTCGTTCTCACCGGCAACGAGGGTTATGACTTCGTGCTCGTGGAAGTGGGCGGCACCGTGGGCGACATCGAGGCGCTGCCGTTCTTCGAGGCTATCCGCCAGATCGGCAACGACCAGCCGCGCGGCCATTGCATCTATATCCACCTGACGTTGCTGCCGTTCATCCCGAGCGCGGGCGAGCTTAAAACCAAGCCGACCCAGCACTCGGTCAAGGAGTTGCGTTCCATCGGCATCCAGCCCGACATCCTGCTGTGCCGGACCGATCGTCCGATCCCCAAGGATGAGCGCCGCAAGCTCGGACTCTTCTGCAATGTGCGTGAAAGCGCCGTGATTGAAGCCCGGGACGTCGGCACCATCTATGAGGTGCCGATCGCCTATCACAACGAAGGCCTCGACCAGGAAGTGCTGGCGGCCTTCGGCATCGACACCGCACCACAGCCGAACCTGACCGGCTGGAACGAGATCATCGACCGGATCAAGAATCCGGAAGGCGAAGTCACCATCGCCGTGGTCGGCAAATACACCGGCCTCAAGGATGCCTATAAGTCGCTCATCGAGAGCCTGGCCCATGGTGGCATCGCCAATCGGGTCAAGGTCAACCTCGACTGGATCGAAGCGGAAATCTTCGAACACGAGGATCCGACACCCTTCCTGGAACATGTCCACGGCATCCTGGTGCCGGGCGGCTTTGGCCCGCGCGGCGTGGAAGGAAAGATCAAGGCGGCAACTTTCGCCCGCGAGCGTAATGTTCCTTACTTCGGCATCTGTCTCGGCATGCAGATGGCCGTGGTGGAGGCGGCACGTAACCTCGCCGGAATCGAGGGCGCCAACTCCACCGAGTTCGGCCCGGCCACCGAGCCGGTTGTCGGCCTCATGACGGAATGGCTGCGCGGCAATGAGCTGGAGCAGCGCAAGGAAGGCGGGGATCTGGGCGGCACCATGCGCCTGGGCGCCTATCAAGCGCGCCTGCTGGAAGGGTCGAAAGTCGCCGATATCTATGGCTCGACTGAAATTTCCGAACGGCACCGCCACCGCTATGAGGTCAACACGGCCTATGTGTCGCGGCTGGAGGAAAAAGGCATGCGCTTCTGCGGCCTTTCCCCGGATGGCATCCTTCCTGAGATCGTCGAGATCGAGGGACATCCCTGGTTCGTCGGTGTTCAATTCCATCCGGAGTTGAAGTCACGGCCATTCGAACCGCACCCGCTGTTCGCCTCCTTCATCGAGGCGGCGGTAGTCCAGTCACGCCTGGTTTGATGGCCATGACCGCGCGAGGGCTCGATCATCTCGTCGTCGCCACGCACGATCTCGATGCCGCGGCGAAGACCTGGGACAGGATCGGCTTCCAGGTCGGCGCGGAGAACAAGCATCCCTTCGGCACCAAGAACCGAATCATCCAGATGCCGGGGTTCTTTATTGAACTCGTGGCGATCAATGATCCTGCGGTGATATCAGAGACTTTCGGCCGCAATTTTTCGTTCGCCGCCTTCAATCGGGATTTCCTGACGCGCGCGGGCGAGGGGCCATCGATGCTGGCTCTTGAAAGCCGTGATGCAAAAGCCGATGCCGCCGCCTTCGTGAAAGGCGGGATCGGTGACTTCGAGCCCGTCTTTTTCGAACGCCGCGGCCTTCGCCCCGACGGGTCGGACGTGCATGTGGCCTTCACTCTGGCATTTGCCGAAGATCCTACGATGCCGGATGGGAGTTTCTTCGTGTGCCAGCAGCACCGGCCGGACGACTTCTGGAACCCGGCCTTCCAGAGCCATGCCAATGGCGCCGTCGGGATCTCCTCGGTAATGCTGACCGCCGAAAATCCGACCGACCATCACGTTTTCCTTTCCGCCTTCACCGGCATCCGGGACTTCATCTCAACCTCCACGGGGCTCGTCTTCAAAACCCCACGCGGCAGCGTGGAGATGATGACGCCGATCGCCTTCGCGCGCCGCTGCGGCGTGATGGTCGACGATGCGCCCCGGCTGCGCGGGCTCAGGGTGCGGGTTGCCGATCTCGATGAGACGGCCATGCGCTTTGAAGCCAGTGGCGTTCAATCGGTGAGAAAAGGGGACTGGCTTGTCCTTGGACCGGAGGAGCTGACGGAGACGGTCATCGTCTTTGAGCAGGCCTGAACTCACCCCATGGCTGCATTCCAGTCATGCCTTGTGAGCGCGCCGTGCCCGCAGTAGGTAAAGCGCCATGAAAGCAAACCAGACCGTCACCCTCGGCTCCGTTGCCTTTGGCAATCATCTGCCGCTCGCGCTGATCGCCGGCCCTTGCCAGATGGAGAGCCGCGACCATGCGCTGGAAACCGCTTCCGCGCTGAAGGAGATCGCCGGAAGGCTCGGCATCGGACTTGTCTACAAATCCTCCTTCGACAAGGCGAACCGGACCAGCGCCAATGCCGCACGCGGGATCGGGCTTAAGGAGGCACTGCCGATCTTTGCGGAGATCCGCGAGAGTCTGGCCCTGCCGGTGCTGACTGACGTGCATGAGATCTATCAATGCGCGCCAGTGGGTGAGGCGGTCGATGTCCTGCAGATCCCGGCCTTCCTGTGCCGGCAGACAGACCTTCTCATCGCGGCGGCGCAAACCGGCAAGGCCGTCAATGTGAAGAAGGGGCAGTTTCTCGCGCCCTGGGACATGGCCAATGTGGTGGCCAAGGTCATCGGCGCGGGCAATGCCGATGTGCTGGTCACCGAGCGGGGTGCATCCTTCGGTTATAACACGCTGGTGTCCGACATGCGGGCCTTGCCGGTGCTGGCTGAGACGGGCGCTCCGGTGATCTTCGACGCCACCCATTCCGTGCAGCAGCCCGGCGGCAAGGGCTCGTCCTCCGGCGGACAGCGGGAGTTCGTGCCGGTGCTCTCGCGTGCGGCTGTGGCGGTGGGGGTCGCCGGCGTCTTCATCGAAACGCATCCCGATCCTGACAATGCCCCATCCGACGGCCCCAACATGGTGCCGCTGGACGAAATGGAAGCGCTGCTTCGCCAGTTGATGGCCTTCGACAGGCTCGCCAAGGGCGGGAGCTGATAGAGCCATGCCCCAGGTCGTCATCATCGGGGCAGGCATTGTCGGGCTTGGTGCCGCATGGCGCCTCGCGCAGGCAGGCGTTGCTGTCGCGGTGTTCGACAAAGGCCAAGCAGGGTCGGGCGCGAGCTATGCCGCCGCGGGCATGTTGGGCGGTTGCGCCGAGGTTGAGCCCGGCGAAGAGATGCTGACGCGGCTCGGCCGGCACAGCCAGCTTCTCTGGCCGGGATTTGCAAGCGAGCTTCTAGAGGCCTCCGGCGTCGACGTGAACCTTCGGACCGAAGGCACGCTCATGCCCGCCATCACGGCAGACGATCGTGCGCGCCTGCAGCATCATATCCACCTGCAGAAGGCGCTGGATCTTCCGGTGGAATGGCTGACCGCTGTCGATGCCCGCCAGCGCGAGCCCTATCTAACCCCATCCCTTCAGGGCGCGCTCTGGGTGCCCGACGACCACCAGGTAGACAACCGCAAGTTGGCCCTGGCACTGAAGATCGCGGCTGAGCGGGCAGGGGCGGTGCTGCGCGAGGAGACCGAGGTTGCTTCTCTGCTGCTCAGCGACGGCCGCGTCTGCGGCGTGCGGCTGAGAGACGGTGAGGAGATCCGGGGCGACACCGTCGTGCTGGCCGCCGGCGCCTGGTCGCGCCTGATCGAGGGCCTGCCCAAGGATGAACGCCCGCCCGTGCGGCCCATCAAGGGCCAGATGCTGGCGCTCGGCATGGACCCCGAGGCGCCACTGGTGCGGCATGTCATCCGGGGCGCTGGAATCTATCTCGTGCCGCGCGTTGACGGACGGCTGATCGTGGGCGCGACCACTGAGGAAAAGGGCTTTGACGGTCGCCTCACGGCCGGCGGCATGCTGGCGTTGCTGGAAGCCGCCTGGCGCTTGATTCCCGGCATCGAGGAATTACCTCTGGGGGAGAGCTGGGTCGGCCATCGGCCGGGTAGCCGGGACGATGCGCCCATTCTGGGGCGCGGCCCGGTGGAAGGCCTGGTCTATGCGACAGGGCATCACCGCAACGGTGTGCTTCTGGCGCCGGTCACGGCAGATGCCGTGCGGGACATCGTTCTCGATCGGCCGGTCGGCAATCTGATCTCAGCTTTTGGTTTTGAACGCTTCAGGTCTAGAACAGCAGCATGACGACGGAAAACACCATTCGCGTAAACGGCGAAACAGAAGCGCTTGCGGAAGCCACCACCCTTTCGGTCCTGCTTGCCGACAAGGGTGTGGACGCAGGCGCCAAGGGCGTCGCCGTGGCGCTCAACGGGCGCCTGGTGCAGCGCGCCACATGGGCCGAAACGCCTGTCGCAGCAGGCGATGTACTTGAGATCGTCCAGGCAAAGCAGGGCGGATGACCAACAACATGTCCGACCCACTTGTTATTGCCGGCCGCAGTTTTCAAAGCCGCCTCTTCCTCGGCACCGCTGGATATCCCAACCAGAAGGTGATGCTGGATGCGCTGAAGGCCAGCGGATCGGAAATGGCAACCATGTCGATCCGGCGCATGGACCTCAGCGGCACAGAGGAAGGTCTCCTCGATGTCATCCGCGGCAAGGTTCACCTCCTGCCGAACACGGCGGGATGCCATACCGCACACGACGCGCGGCTGACGGCGGATCTTGCCCGCGAGGCGCTGGAGACGAATTGGATCAAGCTGGAGCTGATCGGCGACCGTGAGCTCCTTTATCCCGATATCGTGGAGCTCGTGCGCACGACGGAGGAACTGGTCAACGACGGTTTCGTGGTGCTGCCTTACTGCAACGACGATCCCATCGCCTGCCGCCGCCTTGCGGATGTCGGCGCGGCCGCGGTCATGCCGCTCGGCTCCCTGATCGGCTCGGGGCAGGGCATCGCAAACCCGCGCATGATCGAGCTGATCTGCGAGCGCAGCCCCGTGCCGGTGGTGCTGGACGCCGGCATCGGCACGGCCTCCGATGCGGCACAGGCCATGGAGCTCGGCTGTTCCGCCGTTCTCCTCAACACCGCTGTATCAAAAGCGCTTGATCCGGTGCGCATGGCCTCCGCGATGAGGCTCGGCGTCGAAGCGGGACGCGGCGCGCGTCTTGCCGGACGGATGCCGAAGCGCGACTTTGCCGAGCCTTCGAGCCCGCAGCTTGGATTGATCGGCGGGTGACGGATCTGCCGCAACCGCCGTTGCTGCTCATCACCGACAGGCATCAGGCTGTCCGCCCTCTGCACGAGATCGCAGAGGCCGCCTTCAGCGCCGGCTGCCGTTGGCTGTCCATCCGGGAAAAGGATCTTCCCGCCTCGGACCTGCAAGCGCTCGTTGCCGACCTCATGGTCGTGGGCGAGCGATATGGTGCGAGAATCGGCCTTCACGGCACGGCGGATCAAGCTCGGGCGCTCGGCGTCGGGGCCGTCCACCTCGCCTCCGGTTCGGATGTCACCGCCGCACGCCGCACCATGGGGCCGGAAGCCTTGGTGGGTATCTCCATCCACAGCGCCGACGACGCGGCGGAGGTCGACCCTCTGCTGGCAGATTATGCCGTTATCGGCCCTGCCTTCGTCACGCGGAGCAAGCCGGGCTATGGACCCGCGCTGGAGACGGCCGGTATCGCGGCAGCCGCGCGTCGGTCGCGGGTGCCGCTGCTGGCGGTTGGTGGAATAGACATGAACAATGCGGCAGGCATGTTTCCCGCCGGAGCGGCCGGAATCTGCGTCATGGGCGGCATCATGCGCGCGCCAGATCCGGCACGCGACATCGGCTGCCTCGTAACCGCGATCGGCGGTCAGCGCGGACGATAGGTGGGAACGCCCTGATCAGGCGCCCAGACGCCTTCCGGCAAGCTGCCGTGCTGCCAGAAGACATCGATCGGGATGCCCCCGCGCGGGTACCAGTAGCCGCCGATGCGCAGCCAGCGCGGGGCGATCAGCTCTACCAGACGCTTGCCGATGCCGACCGTGCAGTCCTCATGAAAGGCGCCATGGTTGCGGAAAGAGTGCAGGTAAAGCTTCAGGGCCTTGGATTCCACCAGCCACTGATCCGGCACGTAATCAATCACAAGCGTCGCGAAATCGGGCTGCCCGGTCACGGGGCACAGCGAGGTGAACTCGGGGCAGGTGAAGCGGGCCAGGTAGTTCGTGTCCGCATGCGGGTTGGGCACGCGGTCGATCACCGCCTCCTCGGGCGAGGTGGGCGTGGGCGTCAAATGCCCGAGTTGCAGGTCCTCGGTGCGAGTCATCTTTTTTCCTTCGCAATCTTCTGCGCGAACTGTTTGCCGCGCGCCGTGCCACTGCGTATAAGCGCGGCCATCCCGCCTGACTATCCCGGAGTTTCCCCTCATGACCGCCATCATCGACCTCATCGCGCGTGAAATCCTCGACAGCCGCGGCAATCCGACCGTGGAAGTCGATGTCATCCTCGAGGATGGCTCGTCCGGCCGCGCCGCCGTCCCCTCCGGCGCTTCCACCGGCGCCCACGAAGCGGTGGAGCTGCGCGACGGCGACAAGAAGCGCTACATGGGCAAAGGTGTCCTCAAGGCGGTGGAAGCCGTCAACGGCGAGATCTTCGACGCCATCGGCGGCATGGATGCCGAGGACCAGGTCAAGATCGACGAGACGCTGATCGATCTCGACGGCACTCCCAACAAGTCGCGCCTCGGCGCCAATGCGATCCTTGGCGTGTCCATGGCGGTCGCCAAGGCTGCGGCCGACGCTTCGGCGCTGCCGCTCTACCGCTACATCGGCGGCACCTCGGCCCGCGTCCTCCCTGTGCCGATGATGAACATCGTCAATGGCGGCGCCCACGCCGACAATCCGATCGACTTCCAGGAATTCATGATCATGCCGGTGGGCGCCGACACGCTGGGGGACGCCGTGCGAATGGGTGCCGAGGTGTTCCACACGCTGAAGAAGCAGCTGAAGGACGCCGGCCACAACACCAACGTGGGTGACGAGGGTGGTTTCGCGCCGAACATCCCGTCCGCCGATGCCGCCCTTGGCTTCGTGGCCAAGGCGGTGGAAGCCGCCGGCTATAAGCTGGGCGATGACATGGTCTTTGCGCTCGACGTTGCTTCGACGGAATTCTTCAAGGACGGCAAGTATCATCTGGAAGGCGAGGGCCGCACGCTCGATCCGGAAGCCATGGCCGATTATCTTGCCGAACTGTGCGGACGCTACCCGATCCTGTCCATCGAGGACGGCATGGCGGAAGACGACTGGAACGGCTGGAAGGCGCTGACCGACAAGATCGGCGGCAAGGTCCAGCTCGTGGGAGACGATCTCTTCGTCACCAATGTCGATCGCCTCAGCCGGGGCATCGATCTCGGTATCGGCAACGCGATCCTCGTGAAGGTCAACCAGATCGGTTCGCTGACCGAAACCCTCGCAGCCGTCGACATGGCACATCGGGCATCCTATCGCGCCGTGATGTCCCACCGCTCGGGCGAAACGGAAGACGCCACCATTGCCGATCTCGCGGTTGCCACCAACTGCGGTCAGATCAAGACGGGATCGCTGGCGCGCTCCGACCGGCTCGCAAAGTACAACCAGCTCCTCCGTATCGAAGAGGCGCTGGGCGCCCAGGCGCAATACGCCGGACGTAGCGCGCTGAAGGGACTTGCCTGAACCAATCACTGATACGCATCCTTGGATGCACCGAGGACTTGATCCTCCTAAAGTTTCCGGCCGGTTGTCGAAATTTCAAACTTTGGCCGGAAACTGTCCCGACAAGAGCATGATCCGACGGCTCACCGAAGGATTCGCGCCGGCCGGGGCTCCCCATGCAGAACATCATGTTTGCCAACGCTGCCATCTTGTTTGGGGCCGCGCTTGTGCTCATGGGTGTCATCTCCAGCCTCGTCGCCCAGCGCTTCGGCACGCCGCTGCTGCTGGTCTTCCTCGTCATTGGCATGTTGGTCGGTGTCGACGGGATAGGCGGAATCGCGTTTGACAATTACGCGCTGACCTATCTCGTCGGATCGCTGGCGCTGGCCATCATCCTGTTCGACGGCGGGTTGCGCACGCGGCTGGACAAGTTCCGCGGCGTGCTGCTGCCGGCCATGTCGCTGGCGACGGTCGGTGTCGTCATCACGACGGCGCTTACAGGCCTTTTCGCCGCCCTGGTCCTCAGCCTTTCCGTCCTTGAGGGTTTCCTGGTCGGCGCCATGGTGGCCTCCACCGATGCCGCGGCGGTGTTCTTCCTGCTGCGATCCGGCGGGCTGCAGTTGCGTAACCGGCTTCAGGCCATCCTCGAGATCGAATCGGGCACCAACGATCCCGTCGCCGTCTTCCTGACGATCTTGCTGATCGAACTCATCCTGGCACAGGGGCATGAGACAGGCCTAGAAACCGCGCTCCTGCTCTTACGGCAGGGCGCTCTTGGTGGCGCGATCGGGCTTGGCGGGGGATGGCTGATCACCATCATGCTCAACAGGGTCAGTCTTCCCACGGGGATGCATCCCCTGTTCGTGGTGGCCTCCGCAGTCGCGATCTACGGGCTCACGGCGGTTATGGATGGCTCCGGCCTGCTGGCGGTTTATCTTGCCGGCCTCGTGGTGGGGAACAGGCCAGTCCGGGCTCTTCCCGCCATTATCTCGTTCCACGATACGGTGACCTGGCTGTGCCAGATCGTGATGTTCATCATGCTCGGCCTCCTGATCACGCCGTCGAGCCTCCTGCCGGATCTCGGCCTATCCCTCGTCATTGCCGTTTTCCTGATGTTCGTGGGGCGTCCGCTTGCTGTCGCCGCCTGCCTGGCGCCGCTCGGATACTCCCGGCGCGAAATCGCCTTTGTCGGCTGGGTCGGTCTTCGCGGCGCCGTCTCGATCTTCCTTGCCGCCATACCGACCTTGGCGGGTGTGCCGAACAGCGGCATCTATTTTCATGTGGCCTTTGTCGTGGTCTGCATCTCCCTGATCTGCCAGGGATGGACGCTCAACCCGCTCGCCCGGATGCTGGAACTGGCGCGGCCGGGCGTTCGCCCTGAGGTTTCCCGTGTGGAGATCGATCTACCGGGTCAGCACGCGCAGGAGATGGTGGCCTATCCGGTGGAGGCAGACAGCCCCGTTGCCGTGAGAGCCGCGCTGCCGAAATGGGCACAGCGCGTCTTCGTCATTCGTGACGATACAATCATCGACACGGCCAAGGCGGGGCCGCTGCGCCCGGGGGACTACGGCTATTTTCTCGTTCCGCCAGAGCGGGTGAGGGAGCTTGACCGGCTCTTCATCGCCCGGGCAGCCGATCATGAAGTCAGCGGCGCGCGCTTTCCCATCCGTCCGGACGCACCACTCGGCGGGGTCACGTCCATCTATGGCGTCGAATTGCCGGAGGAATTCGGCGATCGCACGGTCGCCGAGGCTTTCACACAGCAGTTTGAAGGGGAGCCGGGCGTCGGCGACAGTTTTGAGATCGGCCCGCTGCGGCTCACCATCACGGACATGCACGAAGGCCGCATCAGCGAGGCGGAACTTTCCCTTGGCGAAGAAAGCGGGGCCGAGGTGGGCCTACCGACCTGGAATGAGCGGATCGGCGGCTGGATGACGTCCGCATGGCAGCAAATTCGGGGACTGGCCGAGGAGGCCAGCGACCGGTTGCGCCGGCGTTAGGTTAACGAGATATCAACCGGAGCGGCGCAAGTTTAAGGCATGGTCCGACATCATCGTCTTCGTTCTGCTCTTGCCCAGCTGGTGCTCTGGATGGCGACGCTCGCCTCCATGGCCTACTTCGCCCATCATGCGGTCAGCGGCAACCGCGGTATCGTCGCCAAACGTGCCTATGAAGCCGAGATGAAGGCGCTTGAAGCGGACTTGAAGAAAGTGAAGGCGGAACGGACAGCACTGGAAAAGCGTGTCGCCGCGCTCCGTCCAACCCAGGTCGAACGTGATATGCTGGATCAACTCGCGCGCGAACGGCTGGGCTATATGCATCCCGATGAGCGCGTGCTGGAAAAGCAGTAAAAACACGAGCCATGCACCCAGCGCATGAGGACTATGCATGGTGCATTGCAACACAACCCTTGTGTTTCAAGAAGAAAACGCGTTCAACTCGAAACTGCGCCTACTCGCTTTTCGACAAACCTTGCGCTAGTCTCCCGCAAAATTCATACGACAAAAGTGGGAGAGCGTATGGCCACGACCGCCCTCAAGGCTGCTCCGAAGAACGGGCCTGCCACGGCTGCCAAGACTTCTGAAAAGATAGACTTTACTAAGGCAGAGGAGCTGCATGCCTATGAAGAAATGCTCCTCATCCGCCGTTTCGAAGAAAAGGCCGGCCAGCTCTATGGCATGGGTCTGATCGGCGGCTTCTGCCATCTCTACATCGGCCAGGAGGCCGTGGTTGTCGGCATGCAGATGGCCCTCGAGGAGGGCGATCAGGTCATTACCGCCTATCGTGATCATGCTCATATGCTGGCCTGCGGCATGGAAGCCAACGGCATCATGGCTGAACTGACCGGTCGGCGTGGTGGCTATTCCAAGGGCAAGGGCGGCTCCATGCACATGTTCAGCGTGGAGAAGGGCTTCTATGGCGGCCACGGCATCGTGGGCGCGCAGGTGCCTCTGGGCACGGGCCTTGCCTTTGCCAACCGCTATCGCGGCAACAACAGCGTCTCGCTGACCTATTTCGGTGATGGCGCTTCCAACCAGGGCCAGGTTTACGAGAGCTTCAACATGGCGAAGCTCTGGAACCTGCCGGTGGTCTACATCATCGAGAACAATCAGTACGGTATGGGCACCAGCGTCGCCCGCGCCTCTGCGGTGACCAATCTGTCCCAGCGAGGCGCCTCGTTCGACATCCCCGGTGAGCAGGTGGACGGCATGGACGTGCGCGCTGTGCGCGCGGCGGGCGAACGTGCTGTCGAACATGCGCGGTCCGGCAAGGGACCGTACATCCTTGAAATGCTGACCTATCGCTATCGTGGCCATTCCATGTCCGATCCGGCCAAATACCGGCCGAAGGAAGAAGTGCAGAAGATGCGCGACGATCGCGATCCGATCGAACATGTCCGCAAGCGAATCCTGGATTCCAAGTTCGCAACGGAAGACGAACTGAAGGTCATCGACCAGAAGGTTCGCTCCGTCGTCAATGCCTCTGCGGAATTTGCCAGCTCCGATCCGGAGCCCGATCCGTCCGAGCTCTACACCGACATCTTGCGCTAATAATCGCTCGCGGGCGTGGCGCGACAGAAGCGCCACCCCCCGCGATTTATCGTTCGGGTAACCGCTTACCGACCGGGAACGTCAAGGAATTATCGTATGCCGATCGAAGTGTTGATGCCGGCGCTTTCGCCGACAATGGAAAAGGGCAATCTGGCCAAATGGCTCGTCAAGGAAGGCGATGCCGTGAAGTCAGGTGATGTGCTCGCCGAAATCGAAACGGACAAGGCCACGATGGAAGTGGAAGCCGTGGACGAGGGCACCATCGGCAAGATCCTGGTTCAGGAAGGCGCGGCTGATGTGGCGGTGAACACGCCCATTGCCGTTCTGCTGGGCGATGGGGAATCGGCCGGAGACATCGGCACGTCTTCCTCCGCGCCAAAGGGCGAAGAAGCGGACACGGCGAAGGCTGATGACGCGGCGCCGGAACCCAAGAGCGGCGAGAAGGCCACAAGCGAATCCGCTTCCGCGCCGGCGCTTGCCAAGACGCCTCGGCCGGCCGAACCCGATGTGCCAGAAGGCACCGAGATGGTCACGCAGACTGTCCGTGAGGCGCTCCGGGATGCCATGGCGGAAGAGATGCGCGCCGACGGCGACGTCTTCGTCATGGGTGAGGAAGTGGCTGAATACCAGGGTGCCTACAAGATCACCCAGGGCCTCCTGCAGGAGTTCGGCGATCGCCGCGTCATTGATACGCCTATCACCGAACATGGCTTCGCCGGCCTTGGCGTCGGCGCTGCCTTCGCGGGCCTGAAGCCCATCGTCGAGTTCATGACCTTCAACTTCGCCATGCAGGCGATCGATCAGATCGTCAATTCGGCGGCGAAGACGCTCTATATGTCCGGCGGCAAGATCCAGTGCTCGATCGTGTTTCGCGGCCCCAACGGCGCGGCTGCGCGCGTTGCGGCCCAGCACAGCCAGGACTACGCGGCGTGGTACTCGCATATTCCGGGGCTCAAGGTGGTCGCGCCCTATACGGCGGCCGACGCCAAGGGCTTGCTGAAGGCGGCAATCCGCGATCCCAATCCGGTCATTTTCCTGGAGAATGAAATCCTTTACGGCCAGAGCTTCCCGGTTCCCAAGCTGGACGACTGGACCGTGCCGATCGGCAAAGCCAAGATCGCACGGCCCGGCAAGGATGTGACGCTGGTCTCCTGGTCCATCGGCATGACTTACGCCCTCAAGGCGGCTGAAGAACTGGCCAAGGACGGAATCGAGGCCGAGATCATCGACCTGCGCACCATCCGCCCCATGGACATCGAGACCATTATCGAATCGGTCAAGAAGACCGGTCGCTGTGTCACTGTCGAGGAAGGTTTCCCGCAGTCCGGCGTCGGTTCCGAAATCGCGGCACAGCTCATGACCCAGGCTTTCGACTATCTTGATGCTCCGGTGACAAGGGTCACCGGCAAGGATGTGCCGATGCCTTATGCGGCAAATCTTGAAAAACTCGCGCTGCCGTCGGTGGCCGAGGTCGTCGAGGCGGCAAAATCCGTCTGCTATCGCTGAGCGGGAGGCGGATCCATGCCCATCAACATCCTGATGCCCGCCCTGTCTCCGACCATGGAGAAGGGCAATCTGGCCAAATGGCTCAAGAAGGAAGGCGACCAGGTCAAATCCGGCGATGTGATCGCCGAAATTGAGACCGACAAGGCCACCATGGAAGTGGAGGCCGTGGACGAAGGCACCATCGGCAAGATCGTGGTGGCTGAGGGCACCGCCGACGTGCCGGTCAATGAAACCATCGCCATCCTGCTGGAAGAGGGCGAAAGTGCTGGTGACATCAGCAGTGCGCCCAAGGCCGCTCCGAAGGCTGAAGCCAAGGCTGGGCCCGCTGAGGCCGATCAAAAAACCGAATCGTCGAAGGATCCCACCAAAGAGGCGGAGCCTGCCGGTGCCAAGCCCCAGGCAGCAGGTCATGAGGCGGCCCCAAAGACCCCCAGCCCGAACACCGGTGAGCGCGTGTTCGCGTCTCCCCTGGCACGGCGCATCGCCAAGGACGCAGGCCTCGACGTGTCTGCGATCAACGGATCGGGCCCGCACGGCCGTGTGGTGAAGCGCGACGTCGAACAGGCAATGGCGAGCGGCACCGGTAAGCCGGCCGCGACTGCAGCGGGCGGGGCTACTCCTGCCGCCGCAGGCGCGGCACCCATGGCGGACGACAAGATCCGCGCCCTGTTCGCCGAAGGCTCCTATGAGGCCGTGCCGCATGACAATATGCGGAAGGTCATCGCCCGGCGCCTCGTTGAGTCAAAACTCACGGTTCCGCACTTCTATGTCACGGCGGATTGCGAGATCGATGCCCTGCTGGCGCTGCGTTCCGAAATCAACAAGAGCGCGCCCAAGGACAAGGACGGCAATCCTGCCTACAAGCTGTCGGTCAATGATCTCGTCATCAAGGCCCTGGCCCTGGCGCTGAAGCGCGTGCCCGACGCCAATGTGACCTGGACCGAAGGCGCGATGCTGAAGCACAAGAGCGCCGACGTGGGCGTCGCCGTGTCGATCCCCAATGGCCTGATCACGCCGGTGATCCGCAATGCCGACACCAAGGCGATCTCCGCCATTTCCAATGAGATGAAGGATCTCGCCAAACGGGCCCGCGACCGCAAGCTTAAGCCTGAGGAATATCAGGGCGGCTCGACGGCGGTGTCCAACCTCGGAATGTATGGCGTCAAGGAATTCTCGGCCATCATCAATCCGCCCCATGCCACCATCCTTGCGGTTGGCGCGGGAGAACAGCGGCCGGTGGTCAAGGACGGCCAGCTTGCCGTTGCCACGCTGATGTCGGTCACCCTCTCGACCGATCATCGCGCGGTGGACGGCGCCTTGGGCGCCGAGTTCTTGGCGGCTTTCAAGGATCTGATCGAGAAGCCCATATCACTTCTCGTGTGATAGGGGGACGCCATGGCCGCCACCGAACAGCAGGTTCAGATCCGCTTTCGGACAGGCACCGAGGCTGACGCGGAAGATGTCGCGATCCTCTTCGACATGTCCAACGCCGGGTACATCACCCAGCTTTGGGGCGAGGAGGCGCAGGAGGGCGAAACCTGGCTCGATGTTGCCAAGCGCAAGATCCTCGCGCCGGGTTCGGAGATCGGGCCTGCTCACACCATCATCGCCGAAGCCGGCTTCGGCGATGGTCGCTCCAAGGTGGCGGGCATGCTCATCTGGAAGCTCATTCCCGATGTGCCACCGGATCCCTCCCGCGAGACCGATGCGACCCGCGCCTTCGCGGAGCTGAAAACCCATGTGCCGGGCAGCTTCTACCTCAGCAACATGGCCGTCTATCCAGACTGGCGCGACTACCGGCTTGCCACGGCCATGCTGAACGTCGCCATCACCACCGCCTATAAAATGGGTTACAAGACGATCTCGGCGATCGTGCACGAGAGCAACACCAAGCTTCTCGCCCACTATGACAAGCGCGGCATGGCCGTAACAGCCAGCATGCCGGTCGGACCCCGTTCTGCCTATGCGGCGGAGAGCCGGTGGCTCTTGCTGACCTGCCAGCAGCCGCACGGCCTGCTTCAATCGAACACAGGAAAGAGTGACACCGATGGCCAATGAATATGATGTGATCGTCATCGGCGGCGGACCGGGCGGCTATGTGACCGCGATCCGCTCTGCCCAACTGGGATTCAAGACCGCCGTGGTCGAGCGCGAGCACCTCGGCGGCATCTGCCTCAACTGGGGCTGCATCCCGACGAAGGCGTTGCTGCGTTCGGCTGAAATCTACCACTACATGAACCACGCCAAGGACTATGGGTTGAGCGCGGAGAAGGTCGGCTTCGACATCAAGGCCGTCACCGATCGCTCGCGGGGCGTGTCCGGCCGGCTCAACGGCGGCGTCGGCATGCTTCTGAAGAAGAACAAGGTCGATGTCATCTGGGGTGAGGCGCAGCTCACAAAGCCTGACGAGATCAAGGTGTCCGCCTCCAAGAAGCCGCCTGTGCAGCCGCAGAATCCGGTGCCGAAGGGCACGCTGGGCGAGGGCACCTACAAGGCCAAGCACATCATCATCGCCACCGGTGCACGCCCGCGCGTGCTGCCGGGCTTGGAGCCGGACGGCAAACTCGTCTGGACCTATTTTGAAGCCATGATGCCGCCGGCGATGCCGAAGTCTCTCCTGGTCGTCGGCTCCGGCGCCATCGGCATCGAGTTTGCCAGCTTCTACCGCACCATGGGCGCGGAGGTGACCGTCGTGGAACTGCTGCCGCAGATCCTGCCGGTCGAGGATGACGAGATCGCCAAGCACGTCCAGAAGCGGCTGGAAAAGCAGGGGATCAAGATTCTCACCGGCGCAAAGGTGTCGAAGCTCGACAAGAAGGGCGACAGCGTCACCGCGACGGTCGATGCCAACGGCAAGACCGAGACCATTACCGTCGATCGGGTCATCTCCGCCGTCGGGGTGGCCTGCAATACGGAAAATCTCGGGCTGGAAGCCCTCGGTGTAAAGATCGACAGGGGTGCGATCGTGACCGACGGCTATGGCCGCACCAATGTCAAAGGCGTCTATGCCATCGGCGACGTCGCCGGTCCGCCCATGCTGGCCCACAAGGCCGAGCATGAGGGCGTCGTCTGCATCGAGACCATCAAGGGCCTCAAGACCCACCCGCTGGACAAGAACAAGATTCCCGGCTGCACCTATTGCCATCCGCAGGTCGCTTCGGTCGGCCTCACCGAGAAGAAGGCCAAGGAAGCGGGCCGCGACATCCGCGTCGGCCGCTTCCAGTTCCTCGGTAACGGCAAGGCGATCGCGCTCGGCGAGGACCAGGGCCTGGTCAAGGTGATCTTCGACAAGAAGACCGGGGAGCTGCTCGGTGCTCACATGACCGGCGCTGAAGTGACCGAACTCATCCAGGGATTCGTGGTGGCCATGAACTGTGAGACCACCGAGGAAGAGCTGATGCATGCAGTGTTCCCGCATCCCACCCTGTCGGAGATGATGCACGAGGCAGTGCTGGACGCTTACGGCCGCGTCATCCATATGTAACGGTAACTTTCCAGCGCCGGGCAAGGAACCTCCTGACGCGCAGGAGGGTTGAAAGCCCATATTACGGAGGAACAGTATGAGCGGTGTCGGCTTCTTCGGTGCGATCATTATCGGCATTCTTGCCGGCTGGATCGCGGAACGCGTGACCGGACGGGATCACGGTCTGATTACGAATCTGATCGTCGGCCTAGTCGGCGCATTGTTGGGCGGCTTTGTCGCCGGCCAACTCGGCTATGCCTTTGCTGGCTTCTGGCAAAGCCTCCTGGTATCGGCCGTCGGCGCGATCGTCCTGCTCTTCCTGCTTGGATTGGTCCGACGAGGCTGATTGCGGCAAGGCGACGCCGGATCGTCATTCCCATTGTCTGCGAGGATGGTGCTTATTAATCTGAGCACCATCCTACTGATTTGTTTCGATATCTTCATGTCGGACAAAGAGTTCCGCACACGCCGATCCTTGTGTCGCAAAAGATTGTCAGCTGCATGTTTCCTTGCCACAATGTCGCACTGTAAGAAACGTGCGGGGGGAGAAGAGATGCGCACACATGTGACTTTCATCGGCTGCCTGGTGACTGGCCTGATCGCTGCTTCAGCGGCGCAGGCGGAATGTACCGGCAGTAATGGCCGAGGCTGGGGCAGCGGGAATGGCAAGGGTCAATTCTCGATGACCACCGCCGACAAGCTGTGCAAGATCAGCTTTCCCGGCTTCATTGACGACGCCAAAAAGACGAGAACCCCGGCGACCGACGTGACCATCACCAGGGCTCCGAAGTCGGGGAAGGTGGCGATCGTGGCGGGTCGGGGGCTTACCTATACGCCCAACGCCGGCTTCAAAGGCACCGACCGTTTCTGCACCAAGAACACCAGTCCCAAGGTGAGGGGACAATCCCTTTCCGGGTGCATCGCCGTTACCGTTCGTTGAGCGCAAAATCGGGCGCCGGATACATCCCGCAAGAAGCTGCGGCCTGACACGTCAGGCTGCGGACAAGGACGAACGCCTGGCGCGTGAGAGCAACCGCGGCAGACATGCCATGGCCGGTCGCTCGACCGCATACCAGGAGAAAGCCGCAAGGACACCGCCCGTCGCGGTGCCGAGGATCGCCAACAGAGCGATCGACATATCCGGCGCCACCATGTGCCAGGCTTGGGTGGCAGGCCAGGCATAAAGATAAAGACCGTAGGATAGGTCTGTGTCCGACGCCCTGGTTTTCGGGAGGCGAAGGCCGAAGGCGAGCCAGAGCGCCACGTAAAGCTCAAGCACATAGTAAGCGAGCGTCGGAAAGCCGCCGAACCACATGCCGGCCAGTGTCATCAGAGCTGCCGCCGCGGCAATGCGCCCATGCATGGGCAGGCTGGAGCGAAACCGCCAGGCGGCCATGCCGAGGGCGAAGCACAAGCCGAAGCGCACGCCGTGGCCTATGGCATCATGCAGGGTGATAAGGGGCTGAGCGCCATTCAGTGCCAGATCGAGGGCAATAAGCGCCACGATGGCGGCCACATGGATAAACGCCCAGCGAAAGAGGCCTGTTATGCCGAGCAGGATCACGCCGATGATCCCGGCGATCAGGAATTTCATGGTCCAGAGTGTCGTCAGCACGTGATCTTCCGGCGCCGGCGGTCCGAAGACGCCGGGCAGATGGGCTTGGCCGTCCATCAGGACGGTGACACGCAGGATATAAGCGCCGAGAGCCATGGGATCGGCATAGCTGGAGAGCGAAAGTGCGGTGAAGGCCGCACCAAGCACTACCGTCAGCAGTGCCGCGAATATCAGTCCAGGCAGGATCCTCAGCAGCCGGGCGAGGAAAAAGCGCAGCGCATCGGGGTGCCGTTCCCAGCTTGCCAGAAGCAGGAAGCCACTGAGGCCGAAGAAGATGATGAAGGCGTGTTTCCAGAGGGTCAGGCCGGTGGTCGTCAGGAGAGGCTCGCTGTCCGCCGTGCCGATGGCGATATAGAAGGCCTGTGACACGCTCATCATGATGGCCGCGAGCAACCGCACGAGCGGGACGTTGCCGGTGTTGCGATCGATAGCTTCAAGCAGGGTCATATCAGGATCAGCCGTTGGACGGGTTCTGTGACGGCGCGACGATGATCGGTTTCGTCGCGCGCATCATCGCCCATGCGGTCATTCGCGGCAGAGCCCGGACGGAGGGACGCTCCACCATGATCCAGGACAAGGCTGCCGCTCCCACGGCCAGCACCATGCTCAGAGCGACAAGCGACGGCATCCCGACGCCTGGCCACTGCACCTGCAGTGCCTGGCTGATCGGCCATCCATAGAGATAGATACCATAGGAGAGGTCGGTCTGCTGAAGCCAGCCGACAACCGGCAAGCGGGGCGACAGCGCAACCCACAGGCCGGCATAAATCTCGGCCGGGTAGAGCAGGGCGCGAGGCAGGCCACCGAACAGCGTGGCGGTTGCCAGAGCCGCGATGGCAACGAGAAAGAGCGTGCCATCGAGCCGGACGTATGCGCGAAACCGCCAGGCTGACATGCCCAGCACGAAGCAGAAGCCAAAGCGGGCAAAGTGCGGCAGCGAGGTGTGCTTTTGGGCGATCTCCGGCCAGAGCGCCAAGGCTACTTCGGCGGCGATACAGACGGTAAGGGCAACGGGATAGAAAAACCTCGAGCGGGTAAGACCGATCAACCCGAAGACGAGCACGCCAAGATAGGCTGCGACCTCGTATTTCAGTGTCCAGATCGTCATCAGCACGATGTTGGTAGGAACCTGGCTCTCGAATACACCCGGAAGCGTCGCGCGAGCGTTGAAGCTGAACGCCTTGAGCAGAAAAGCGCCGAGCTTCGACGACGTCAGGTAGTCCGTCAGCGGCAGCTGCGTGAGCCACATACCAGATACGACCATGACGCATGCCGCCACGATAAGCGCCGGCATGATGCGCAGCGTCCGGGCAAGAGCGAAGCGCAGCGGGTCCGGATGTCGCTCCCAGCTGGCCAGGATCAAGCAGCCGCTGATGCCGAAAAAGAGGTTGACCGCATGTCCTCCCAACGACAATCCGGTCGAGGAAATCAAGGGTTCGCTCTCGGTCACACCCGTCGAGATATAAAAGGCATGAGAGAGCACCACGGCAAGCGCCGCTAGCAACCTTACGGCTGTGAAGTTGTTCCGTTTCGAGACGAATGCATCTGCCAGAGTCATGCTGAAATCCCGAAACGCAACACCTTGGGGCCATCTCATCGACTTGTCCCGCCGGCCTCGCATGTCTCGTGCCAAAGTGCTATCTAAAGCCCTCTGACGACACTGCGATTTTTGACAGAATGCGCCGCACGAAGGGTTAAGCTGAATGGCCGTGCTGATCGATACTTTGAATGGCAGGGATCGCCGCCAGGTCCGCCATCCGGAAAAGCAGTCGCGACCGGATGCGCCGGTGATGCGCAAGCCTGACTGGATCCGCGTGCGGGCTCCGGGTTCTCCCATCTACCGCGAGACGCAGGACATCGTCCGCTCCAACAAGCTGGTGACGGTCTGCGAGGAGGCTGGATGCCCCAATATCGGCGAGTGCTGGTCGAAGAAACACGCCACCTTCATGATTCTGGGCGATACCTGCACGCGGGCCTGCGCCTTCTGCAATGTGCGCACTGGCATGCCTCAACCGGTCGACGCCGATGAGCCCCGCCGCATCGCCGAGGCGGTCGCGAAGCTCGGCCTGCACCACGTTGTGATTACCTCGGTGGATCGCGACGACCTCAAGGATGGCGGCGCTCGGCATTTCGCCGATGTGATCCGCGCCATCCGCGAGGTGAGCCCGACCACCACCATTGAGATCCTGACACCGGACTTCCTGCGCAAGGACGGCGCGCTTGAGATCGTGGTCGAGGCGCGGCCCGACGTCTTCAACCACAATCTGGAATGCGTGCCTTCGCTCTATCTCACCGTGCGCCCGGGCGCCCGCTACTTCCACTCCATTCGTCTGCTGCAGCGGGTGAAGGAACTCGATCCCTCCATGTTCACCAAATCGGGCATCATGGTCGGGCTTGGCGAGGAGCGGAACGAAGTACTGCAGTTGATGGACGATCTGCGGGTGGCCGAGATCGATTTCCTGACCATCGGCCAGTATCTCCAGCCGACGAAGAAGCATCATTCGATCGCGCGCTTCGTCACGCCGGATGAGTTCAAAGCCTATGAGACCATCGCCTATGCCAAAGGCTTCCTCATGGTTTCATCAAGCCCGTTGACCCGTTCGTCACATCATGCCGGCGAGGATTTCGAGCGTCTGCGTGCGGCGCGGCCGCTCAAGCTCGGCACCCGCGTTGCCGCCGAATAAAAAGCCATCAGATCCTGACACCGCAGCGGCCCGCAAGATCCTGGATGAACTGCCAGGCGGTGCGCCCCGACCGGGCGCCCCGCGTGGTGGCCCACTCCAGCGCCTCGCTGCGCAGCTTCTCTGGC
The DNA here is from genome assembly GCF_014635245.1 of Agaricicola taiwanensis. Taxonomy (GTDB): domain Bacteria; phylum Pseudomonadota; class Alphaproteobacteria; order Rhizobiales; family Methylopilaceae; genus Agaricicola; species Agaricicola taiwanensis. The sequence goes on from NZ_BMCP01000002.1 coordinate 807,431, forward strand.
GCGATCTTGATACCGAGGCTGCCGGCATAGCCCTCCACCATGGCGAGATAGTCATCCTGGCTGCACTTGTGAAAGCCCAGCCAGAGGCCGAATCGATCCGACAGCGAGATTTTCTCCTCGACCGCTTCGCCAGGATTGATCGCCGTGGAGCGCTCGTTGTCGATCATGTCGCGCGGCATCAGGTGCCGCCGGTTCGAGGTGGCATAGAAGATAATGTTGGTCGGCCGTCCCTCGAGCCCTCCTTCGAGGGCGGCTTTCAGTGACTTGTAGGAGGTATCCTCCGGATCGAACGACAGATCGTCGCAGAACAGGATGAAGTGGAAGGGTGCGGCCTTCAGCAGCGCCATGGCTTCCGGCAGGCTGTCGATATCCTCGCGATGGATTTCAACAAGTTTGAGCGGCGGCACGCCTTCGGCAGCCAAACGCTGATTGATCTCGGCATGCGAGGCCTTCACCAGCGAGCTCTTTCCCATACCGCGGGCGCCCCACAAAAGAGCGTTGTTGGCGGGCAGCCCGCGCGCGAAACGCTCTGTGTTTTCAACCAGGATATCGCGTACGCGATCAATGCCCTTGAGCTGAACGAGGTCCACGCGGGCCACCGAGGGCACCGCGACGAAGCCCTGTGTCGAAGGGGCCCAGACGAAGGCATCGGCCTGCGTGAAAGACGGGGCCTTGGGGGGCGGCGGCGCCAACCGTTCCAGCGCGCCCGCGATGCGCTCCAGCAAAGAGGCAAGATCGGTTTGATTCAATGTGTCGGCTGGCATCGGAGGTTCTCCCGTCGAGACAGCGTCTGATAACGCTCGCGCGAGGGAGCTGTCCATGCGTCACACCGCGTTTGCTTTCCTGACATGCGTGGCTATAGTCCGCCCGCTTCGCCGAGCGTCTTCATGGCTTCGGCTGAGGTCGCTTGCATCCAATAACCAATAGTCCGGAGACGACCCATGTTCATCACTCCCGCTTTCGCCCAAGCCGCAGGTGCGCCGGGAGGCGGAAGCCTTCTCGTCTCCATGCTTCCTTTCGTCCTGATCTTCGTGATCATGTATTTCCTGATCATCCGGCCTCAGCAGAAGCGGGTGAAATCGCATCAGGAGATGATCAAGAACGTTCGCCGGGGTGACACCATCGTGACGTCCGGCGGCGTCATCGGCAAGATCGCCAAGGTGATCGACGACAGCGAGATTCAGCTCGAAATCGCCGAAGGCGTGAAGATTCGCGTGGCGCGCGGCATGATTGCCGAGGTTCGCACCAAGGGCGAGCCCGTCAAAGACGAGACCGCCGCCTGATTTTCTTCGCCGGCTGCTGAGCGATCGTTCCAATGCTGCACTTTTCCCGCCCCAAGCTCATCCTGGTGCTCGCCATCGCCCTTATCGGTATGGCCTTCGCCGTGCCGAACCTGCTGCCGGCGAGTTGGCGGGGAGCCATACCGTCATGGCTTCCCTCCAGCACGGTTGTCCTGGGGCTGGACCTGCAAGGGGGATCGCATCTTCTTCTCGAGGTGGATGCGCCCGCGATGCGGCGTGAACGGGCCACCATCCTGCGCGACGATGTCCGCCGCGTGCTTCGCGAGGCGCGCATCGGCACGACAGGCATCACCTCGAACGACAATAGCGTGCAGGTGCGGCTGCGTGATCCGGCGGATGCCGAGCAGGCGTTGGAGCGCATTCGGGGTCTGGCGGTGCAAGTGGGCGGCGGGTTCACCGGCGTCAGCACGGCCATGGATATGGCCGCCGAGGCCAATGGCGGCACCATCACCGCGACCCTGACCGAGGATGGCTTGCGGGAACGCGTGCGGGCCGCGGTCGATCAATCCATCGAGATCGTGCGGCGCCGCATCGATCAGCTCGGCACGACCGAACCCAACATCGCGCGCCAGGGCGCCAACCGCATTCTGGTGCAGGTGCCGGGTCTCGATGATCCCGCGCGCCTCAAGGCTCTGCTCGGACAGACGGCGAAGCTGACGTTCCGCCTTGTCGACACTTCGATGTCGGCGCAGCAGGCGCTGCAGACGCGACCGCCGGCCGATGCTTCGATCCTTTATTCCAACGAGGAGCCGCCGGTTCCTTACGTCATTAAGAATGAGGTCCTCGTATCGGGTGAAGACCTCATCGATGCGCAGCCTGGCTTCGATCAGCGGACGCGCGAGCCCATCGTCTCCTTTCGCTTCAATGCCAACGGCGCCACGCGTTTTGCCGCCGCAACCCAGGCGAATGTCGGCCGGCCTTTTGCCATCATCCTCGACAATCAGGTGATCTCCGCACCGCGCATCAACGAACCGATCCTTGGCGGCTCCGGCCAGATCTCCGGCCAGTTCACAGTGGAAGAGGCCAATGACCTCTCCATCCTGCTGCGCGCGGGTGCTCTTCCGGCGCCGCTGCAGGTGGTCGAAGAGCGGACGGTGGGTCCCGGCCTCGGCCAGGATTCGATCTCCAAGGGCCTGACTGCTGCCTACATCGGCTCGATCCTGGTGGTGATCTTCATGATCGTGACCTATGGTCTGTTCGGCGTCTTCGCCAATATCGCGGTGGCCATCAACGTCGCCATGATCTTCGGGGTGCTGTCGGCACTCGGGGCAACACTGACGCTGCCTGGTATCGCCGGTGTTGTGCTGACCGTCGGTATCGCGGTGGACAGCAACGTGCTGATCTATGAGCGCATCCGGGAAGAGGTGCGGGCAGGGCGCTCACCAATCTCCGCCATCGAGGCGGGCTTCGATCGTGCGTTGGCAACGATTCTTGATTCCAACATCACCACCTTCATCGCCGCCGCGGTGCTGTTCTTCATCGGCACGGGCCCTGTCCGGGGTTTCGCCATTACCTTCGGTATCGGCATCATCACGACGGTCTTCACGGCTTTCACGGTAACGCGACTGATCGTGGCGTGGTGGGTGCGCTGGAAGCGCCCCAAGCACGTGCCGATCTGACGCCATAGACAAGACAGCGAGATATTCCCGTGCGTCTCCTTCGCCTCGTTCCAGACGAAACCAAATTCGACTTTATCCGCTTTCGGCGGGTGACGCTGCCGGTCTCGGCGGTGATGTCGATCCTGGCTGTCGTGCTTTACCTCGGGCTCGGTCTCAATTTCGGCATCGACTTCCGCGGTGGCTCGCTCATGGAAATCCAGACAAAGGACGGCCCCGCAGACCTCGAGCAGTTGCGCACGACGCTGGACGGTCTCGGCCTGGGCGAGGTGAGCCTGCAGCAGTTCGGCGCCGACACCGATGTGCTGATCCGTATCGGCCAGCAGGAGGGCGGCGAGCAGGCGCAGCAAGAGGCTGCAAACAAGGTGCGCGCGGCGCTTGGCGACAGCGTGGACTATCGCCGCGTCGAAGTGGTCGGGCCCAGTGTTTCCGGCGAGCTCCTGTCCTACGGCACGCTGGGCGTGATCCTCGCCACCTTCGGCATCCTCATCTATCTCTGGTTCCGTTTCGAATGGCAGTTCGCCCTCGGCGCCATGATCGCCAACACGCACGACATCGTGCTGACCATCGGCTTCATGAGCCTGATGCAGATCGATTTCGATCTGACCTCCATCGCGGCCTTGCTGACCATCCTCGGCTATTCCCTGAACGACACCGTCGTCATCTATGATCGCATTCGTGAGATCCTGCGGCGCTACAAGAAGATGCCGATGGAGGAGATCCTCAACCTCTCCATCAACTCCACGCTGTCACGCTCGGTCATTACCCATGTGACGGTCACGCTGGCACTGCTCGCGCTCCTGATCTTCGGCGGACCGGCCATCCATAATTTCGCGATGGTCATGACCTTCGGTGTGGTGCTGGTCGGCACCTACACGTCGATCTTCATCGCTTCGCCGATCCTGATCTATCTCGGAGTTGGGGTGGCCCGCCGCGCCGGCGCCTTCGAGGCACCCGTCGCGGAGGACAAGGCTTCGCCGCCGGTCGTCGCCGGCCAGGGCTGAGCCATGGCCGAGGAAGAGCAGTCCCGGTTCCTGCCCGAGCGAGCCGCCATCGATGCCTATGGCAACGGCGGCTTCCGCTTCGGCGGCATGTCTCACCGGGGTTCTCTTCTGTGCCTACCGAGCGGGATGCACGCCTGGCCTGTCGGTGATTTCGGCGCTCTCAACCTTGCCGCCTTCGACAAGGTCATCGCAGAGGCGGGTGAGATCGGCCATCTTCTGGTCGGCACAGGCTCGACCATCCGGCCGCTTCCACCCGCTCTTCTGGAGCGCCTCAAGGCTGCCGGCGTAAATGCCGAACCGATGTCCACTGGAAATGCGGCGCGGACCTACAACATTCTCCTTGGAGAAAACAGAAAGGTCGCCGCGGCATTGATCGCCGTGGCGTGACGCATGCCGGACATTTCAGATCCTTGTGCCGCCCTGGTGCGGTCGGCCGACCGCGACCGGTTTCTTGCGACGCTGTTCGCGCCCGCAGACCGGCGCGAGCATCTCTTCGCCCTCTATGCCTTCAACATCGAAATCGCCCGCGTGAGGGATGTCGTGCGGGAGCCGCTTCCTGGCGAGATCAGGCTGCAGTGGTGGCGCGAGGTCATCGATGGCGCAAGGGCCGGAGAAGCTGAAGCTCATCCAATCGCGCAACGTCTTCTTGCGACGATCGCGGCCAATAATCTCCCGCGGGAAGCCTTTCAGGGGGTGATCGAAGCGCGTGTCTTCGACCTCTACAATGACCCGATGCCCAGCCTCAGCTATCTCGAAGGCTATTGCGGGGAGACGTCGTCCGCGCTGCTGCGGCTGGCATCGATCATCCTTGCGGGAGGCAAGGATCCGGGTGCGAGCGACGCTGCCGGTCATGGCGGGGTCGCACTCGGGATCACATCGGTGCTGCGGGCCATGGCTTTCCAGCGGCAGCGCGGCCAATGCTATCTTCCGGCCGATGTTCTCGCTCGTCATGGGCTGTCGGCGGAGGAGGTTCTGGCAAAAGCATCGCCTGATGCGCTCCGCGAGGTCATCAAAGATCTCTGCACATTGATCCGCAGCCATCGTGACCGCGCCAGTACCGAGCTGATGTCAGACGGCGCGCTTCTCCTGCCGGCATTCCTGCCGCTCGTTCTGATCGAGGGGGATCTCCGGCGCCTGGAAGAGACCGCTGATCCCTATGCTCCGTTCTCACCAGTACCCGGGTGGCGCCGCCAGCTCACGCTGTGGCGTGCCGCCCGCCGCGGAGCGATCTGACACGACTTCTTCACGCGGCGCTGCGGCTTGCATCTCCGATCCAGCGGTCGAGATCGGCTTTGGCCCGAGCGGTCATGGCCTGCTTTTTGGCCAGAGATTTCGCGGTCCCGCGCAGCCGCTCACCGTTGGGGCCTTTCGTCGGCAGCTGCTCCAGCGGTGGGAACAGTCCGAAATTGATGTTCATCGGCTGGAAGCTGCGTGGCCCTTCGCCTTCCACCGACAGATGCCCGCCGGTGATGTGGCCGAGCAGGGCACCGAAAGCTGTCGTTAGCGGCGGCAGGCTCGGCTGACGTCCCAATCGTTCGGCCGCCGCAAAGCGACCGACCATAAGTCCTACCGAGGCACTTTCGATATAGCCCTCACAGCCGGTGATCTGCCCCGCGAATCGCAGCCGAGGCAGGGCCTTGAGACGCAGCGTTCCATCCAGCAAACGCGGGCTGTTGAGGTAGGTGTTGCGGTGCAGGCCACCGAGACGGGCGAATTCCGCGTTCTGCAGCCCCGGGATCATTCGCAAGACTTGGCCCTGGACGCCATACTTCAGCTTGGTCTGGAAGCCCACCATGTTCCAGAGGGTGCCGAGCGCGTTGTCCTGCCGCAACTGCACCACTGCATAGGGCTTCACATCCGGCTGATGCGCATTGGTGAGGCCAATCGGCTTCATGGGCCCGTGCCGCAAGGTTTCGCGGCCCCGGCTCGCCATGACCTCGATGGGAAGGCAGCCGTCGAAGTAGGGGGTCGATGCTTCCCACTCCTTGAATTCCGTCTTCTCGCCCGCGAGCAGGGCATCGATAAAGGCCTCGTATTGATCGCGGTCCATCGGGCAATTTATGTAATCGGCTCCCGTGCCGCCAGGTCCCGCCTTGTCGTAACGCGACTGCATCCAGGCAACAGACATGTCGATGGAATCATGGTGCACGATCGGCGCGATGGCATCGAAGAAGGCGAGACTGTCTTCCCCAGTGGCGGCGCGGATGGCTTCCGCCAAGCCGGGAGAGGTCAGTGGACCGGTGGCGACGATGACGCTGTCCCATTCCTCCGGCGGCAGGCCCGCCACTTCCTCCCGTTCGATGGAGACAAGAGGGTGAGCCTCAAGTTTCGCAGTCACTGCAGCGGAGAAACCTTCACGATCGACCGCCAGCGCGCCACCTGCGGGCAGCTGATGGGCGTCACCGCAGGCCATGATCAGGGAGCCAAGGCGGCGCATCTCCCAATGGATCTGTCCGACAGCATTGGAACTGTCGTCGTCCGAGCGGAAGGAGTTGGAGCAGACGAGTTCCGCAAGGCCGTCCGTCTGGTGCGCTTCGGTTGCACGCACGGGCCGCATCTCGTGAAGGGTGACCGGAACACCTTGTTCGGCGATCTGCCAGGCCGCTTCCGAGCCCGCAAGACCACCACCGATGATATGAATTGGCTTGTTCGACATGGCGGTATCTGTCGACGCAAGAGCCTGTGCCGTCAAGCAGGTAAGCGGGCTTCAGAATCAAAAACGCCGCCCGGTGGGGCGGCGTTTTTGATTTAAATTATTCGCCGGATCAGGCTGCCTGTTCCTTGGCTGCACGCGAAGCGATGAAGCCGATCTCGCTGCGATGGATGTTCATGTCCGCGAGCGAGCGGTCATCGAGGCGAGCCAGTTCAGAAACGGTCTCCCGGTACGCCTTCCATTGACGAAGCCGGCGGGCGAGGAAAGCCCAAATAAGCATTTTCAGTCTCCAGTTTGCGGTTGCGATCCGATGAACCCGATCGCGAATTAATCACCGCGAGTTACATAACCCCAGGAAGATCCCCGGGTTAGGGGAGACAAAGCATTGCTGCACTGCGGTAAATGCATGGCCGCCTAAAGCAAAAGGCTGCTACCGCCTATTCGGCAGCAATCCCGGTGCTCTCCCGGCCACGGGCAAGAACCTCCTTCAGGAAGCGCCCGGTATGGCTCTCCTTTGCTTTCACGACCTGTTCCGGCGTGCCGGCGGCCACCACTCGTCCTCCGCCGTCGCCGCCCTCGGGGCCCATGTCGATGATCCAGTCGGCCGTCTTGATGACCTCCAGATTGTGCTCGATCACGACGACGGTGTTTCCCTGGGCGACCAGTTCATGGAGCACCTCCAGCAGCTTGGCGACATCGTGAAAATGGAGGCCGGTGGTCGGTTCATCCAGGATGTACAGCGTGCGGCCGGTCGCACGCTTCGACAGTTCCTTCGACAGCTTGATGCGCTGCGCCTCGCCGCCCGACAGGGTGGTCGCCTGCTGACCGACATGGATATAGCCGAGCCCGACCCGCCCGAGGGTTTCCATCCTGTCGCGGATCGCGGGAACGGCCTTGAACAGTTCCTTGGCCTCGTCGACCGTCATATCCAGCACATCGGCGATCGACTTGCCGCGGTAGAGAACTTCCAGCGTCTCGCGGTCATAGCGTTTGCCCTTGCAGACGTCGCAGGTGACATAGACGTCGGGCAGGAAGTGCATCTCGATCTTGATGACGCCGTCGCCCTGGCACGCTTCGCAGCGGCCGCCCTTGACGTTGAAGGAGAAGCGTCCGGGCTGATAGCCGCGCGCCTTGGCCTCCGGCAGAGCGGCGAACCACTCGCGGATCGGTGTGAAGGCGCCGGTATAGGTCGCCGGATTGGAGCGCGGTGTGCGACCGATGGGGGATTGGTCGATGTCGATGACCTTGTCGAAATTCTCCAGCCCCTCGATCCGGTCGTGCGGGCCTGGATGTTCGTTGGCGCCATTCAGCTTTCGCGCTATCGCCTTGTAGATCGTATCGATCAACAGGCTCGACTTGCCGCCACCGGACACCCCGGTGACGCAGGTGAAGAGACCGAGAGGAATCTCCGCCGTCACGTCCTTCAGATTGTGCGAGCGGGCGCCGACGACCTTCAGCATGCGCTTCCTGTCGGGTTTCCGGCGCACAGCCGGTACGGGAACACTCTTCTTGCCCGTCAGATATTGGCCGGTGAGGCTGTTGTTGTCGGCCATCACCTCCGCCGGCGTGCCCTCGGCGACAATGCGGCCGCCATGGACGCCGGCGCCCGGGCCGACATCGACCACATAATCGGCGGTGCGGATGGCGTCCTCGTCATGCTCCACCACGATCACGGTGTTGCCGAGGTCGCGCAGGCGGCGCAGGGTCTCCAACAGGCGATCGTTGTCGCGTTGATGCAGACCGATCGACGGCTCGTCCAGAACATAAAGCACGCCGGTCAGGCCCGAACCGATCTGGCTCGCCAGCCGGATGCGCTGGCTTTCGCCGCCGGACAGCGTGCCTGACGCGCGGCCAAGGGCGAGATAGTCGAGGCCGACATCCACGAGGAAGCGCAGGCGGTCGGATATCTCCTTGAGGATGCGGACCGCAATCTCGTTCTGCTTATCGGTCAGTCGGGCTGGAAGCGCTTCAAACCAACCAGCCGCTTGCCGCACCGAAAGACGGGTCACCGCACTGATGTGCTCGCCATCGATCTTCACCGCGAGCGCTTCCGGCTTCAACCGATCGCCGTTACAGGCCGCGCAGGGGATCTCGCTCATATATTTGGCGATTTCCTCACGCGCCCAGTCGCTGTCGGTCTCGCGCCAGCGCCGGTCCAGGTTGCTGACAACACCCTCGAAGGTCTTGCGTGTCTCGTAGTTCTTGAGGCCGTCGTTATATTGGAAGGCGATCTTTTCCACGCCCGAGCCATGGAGGATGACCTCCTTGGCCTTCTCAGGAAGCTGAGCCCAGGGAACCGTCGTCTTGAAGCCATAGTGCCGGGCAAGGGCGTCCAGCGTCTGGCCGTAGTAGGGTGAGGTCGATCTTGCCCAGGGCGCTATGGCGCCCCGCTTCAGACTGACGCTTTCGTCGGGCACCACGAGGGTGGCGTCGACCCGGCTTTCGGAACCGAGGCCATCGCAGGCGGGGCAGGCGCCAAAGGGATTGTTGAATGAAAAAATCCGGGGCTCGATTTCCGGGATCGTGAACCCGGAGACAGGGCAGGCGAACTTCTGCGAGAAGGTCAGCCGGCGCGGTTGGCCGCTCTCGTCCTTCTGGTCGGCAAATTCGGCAAAAGCGATGCCATCGGCGAGGCCGAGGGCCGTCTCGAAGCTGTCGGCAAGGCGGCTTGCGATATCGCCACGGACGACGATGCGGTCCACAACCACATCGATGTCATGCTTGAACTTCTTGTCCAGCGTCGGAGCATCGTCGATCTCATAGAAGGTGCCGTCGATCTTGACGCGCTGAAAGCCCTTCTTCTGAAATTCGGCCAACTCCTTACGGTATTCGCCCTTGCGGCCGCGCACGACCGGCGCCAGCAGGAACAGGCGCGTGCCTTCCGGCAGGGCCAACACACGATCCACCATCTGGCTGACCGTCTGGCTTTCGATGGGAAGGCCCGTGGCGGGGGAATAGGGGACACCCACACGCGCCCACAGCAGGCGCATGTAGTCGTAGATCTCGGTCACGGTGCCAACGGTCGAACGTGGATTCTTCGACGTCGTCTTCTGCTCGATGGAAATGGCCGGCGAGAGGCCGTCGATCTGATCGACATCAGGCTTCTGCATCATCTCCAGGAACTGCCGCGCATATGAGGAAAGGCTCTCCACATAGCGCCGCTGTCCCTCGGCATAGATGGTGTCGAAAGCAAGCGAGGACTTTCCCGACCCCGACAGTCCGGTGAAGACCACGAGCTTATCGCGCGGGATCGTGAGGTCGACGTTCTTGAGATTATGCTCGCGTGCGCCGCGGATGGAGATCACGCGCGTATCGCGTTCGGAAGCAGAACGTTTGGGCATAGGTCGGTCCGACAGTGGTGGAACGCTTTACATAGGTGCTCGCCATGCGAACTGCGAGCCCGCGAGGATTTGAACTAACGTCTTGCAGGCTCGAGTCAACGAAGATAGAACATATACAGAACATCCAGTGCCCGTAAATGGGCCTCTGTGGACACCATCAGAAGTGGCCTGACTTTGTTTGCGGCGGCGGCTAGGTTGGCTGCTTGACCGCCGAGTTGGGCCTCAAGGAGCGAATGTCATGTCTGGAAGCGTCAATAAAGTCATCCTGATCGGCAATCTTGGCGCTGATCCGGAAATCCGCCGCACCCAGGATGGCCGTCCGATTGCCAACCTTCGCATCGCCACCTCGGAAACCTGGCGTGACAAGAGCTCCGGTGAGCGCAAGGAAAAGACCGAATGGCACCGCGTCGTGGTGTTCAACGAAGGCCTGTGCCGCGTGATCGAGCAATATGTGAAGAAGGGCTCGAAGGTCTATATTGAGGGCGCCCTGCAGACCCGCAAGTGGCAGGATCAATCCGGCCAGGAACGCTATTCCACCGAGGTTGTGCTGCAGGGCTTCAACTCGACCCTGACCCTGCTCGACGGGCGCGGGCAGGGCGGTGGTGAGTCCTATGATGATCGCAGCAGCAGCAGTGATTTCGGCCGCTCCGGTGGCTTTGAATCCGGCGCGGCGGGCAGCGCTGGACGTAGCGGTGGTGGCGGTAGCGGAAATCGCTTTGCCGATTCCATCGACGACGATATCCCGTTCTGACGGGCTGCGTCCGGAGGCTTTGAAGCGCACCTCAAACGGGTGCGCTTTTTTGCATCAGGCAGCCGCCGCCTTCACACCATCGATGACGAACTGGATCGCCAGCGCGGCCAGGATCACCCCGAGCAGCCGGCCCATCAGGATCCGCCCGGTGGTGCCGAGAAAGCGTTCCAGCCGCTCCGCCGCCAGGAACACCGCAAGGCAGGCGAGGGCGACGACGCAGATGACAGCAATGATGCCGGCAAGGAGCAGCAGGTTGCCATCGCTGCGGCCAGCCGAAAGGATCGCCGCGGTGATGGCGCCGGGGCCCGCCATGAGCGGGATGGCGAGTGGGAAAGCCGCGATCGATCGGATATGGTCGATGGTGATCGCCGTTTCCACCGTCTGAGCCTTGCGTTCGGTGCGGCGCTCGAAGACCATCTCGAAGGCCACCCAGAACAGGAACAGGCCGCCGGCGATACGGAACGCGGGCAGGCCGATGCCAAGCTGGCGCAGCAGCCAGTCTCCCATCAACGCGGACACCGACAGGATCAGAGTGGCGATGACGCAGGCTCTGACCGCGACCGCGCGGCGTTCAAGCTGAGTCATTCCTACGGTGAGCGCGAGGAAAATCGGCGCCAGGCCTGGCGGATCGACCGTCACCAGCATGGTGACGAGGGTGGAGGTCAGCAGTTCGGCGGACACGGCACGGCCCTCGTTTCGCTGGTGGTTTTGCTCGGCATCTCGCCTTGCATTTAGCCCGCGAAAGCGGGGCTTTGCCACAGTCCCGCTTCAATCGGCTGCCGGCCGATAAATAAAATCCAGCAAGCCATTGGAATAGCTTGCAAAATTATCCCTGAATAATTCTGTCAAGGATTCGCTCCCCCCGACGGAATCACCTATACAGAAACGTCTGAAAAAAGTGGGTTTTCGCCTTGTCCGATACTGACCGCCCGACACCGTCCGAAGGACTTCCCGAACACGACGTCCGTCCCGTTTCCATCAGCGACGAGATGAAGCGCTCCTATCTCGATTACGCCATGAGCGTGATCGTGTCGCGCGCGCTACCGGATGTTCGTGACGGACTGAAGCCGGTTCATCGCCGCATCCTGCATTCGATGAATGAGAGCGGTTACTATCCGGATCGCCCCTACCGGAAATCGGCCCGCGTGGTCGGTGATGTGATCGGTAAATATCATCCTCACGGTGATGCCTCCGTCTATATGGCGCTGGTGCGCATGGCGCAGAACTTCTCTCTGCGGCTGATGCTGGTGGACGGACAGGGCAATTTCGGATCGGTCGACGGCGATATGCCGGCGGCCATGCGATACACCGAGGTGCGGCTTGCCAAACCATCCCTCGCGTTGCTGGCGGACATCGACAAGGACACCGTCGATTTCCAGGACAACTACGACAACTCCGAGAGCGAGCCTACCGTCCTTCCGGCGCGGTTTCCGAATCTGCTGGCCAATGGCGCGGGCGGCATCGCCGTCGGCATGGCGACCAATATCCCGCCCCACAACCTCGGCGAGCTGATCGACGCCTGTCTTGCCTATATCGATAAACCCGACATCGAGGTTGAGGAACTCAACGAGATCATCCCAGGCCCCGATTTTCCCACGGCCGGGCTGATCCTTGGCCGGACCGGCATCCGCCAGGCCTATGCCACCGGGCGCGGCTCGGTCATCATGCGCGGGCGTGCCACCATCGAAGAGATCCGCAAGGATCGCGAAGCCATCGTTATCACCGAGATTCCCTATCAGGTGAACAAGGCCTCGCTGGTGGAGGCCATCGCGCATCTGGTGCGCGACAAGCGGGTCGAGGGCATTGCCGACCTGCGCGATGAATCCGACCGCCAGGGCATGCGCATCGTGGTGGAGCTGAAGCGCGACGCCGTGGGCGATGTCGTCCTCAATCAGCTTTACCGCTACTCAGCCCTGCAGAGCTCCTTCGGCGTCAACATGGTGGCGCTCAACGGCGGCCGCCCCGAGCTTATGAACCTGCGCGACATGCTGGTCGCCTTCGTGGCCTTCCGCGAGGAGGTCGTCGGCCGTCGCACCAAGTTCCTTCTCGGCAAGGCGCGTGACAGGGCCCATATCCTGGTGGGGCTCGTCATCGCCGTCGCGAACATCGATGAAGTGATCCACCTGATCCGAACCGCACCGGATCCGGCGACGGCCCGCGAGGCCTTGATGACGCGCGATTGGCCGGCCAGGGATGTTGCGCCACTGATCGCTCTCATCGACGACCCGCGCCACCGCATTTCCGAGGATGGCACCTACCGCCTCTCGGGCGAACAGGCAAAGGCCATTCTTGATCTGCGCCTGCAGCGGCTGACGGCGCTCGGCCGGGATGAGATCGGGGAAGAGCTCGACAAGCTGGGCAAGGAGATCGCAGACTATCTCGACATTCTGCGGTCGCGGGCGCGTGTGTTCGATATCGTCAAGCAGGAGCTTATCGAGGTGCGCGAGGCCCATGCCACGCCGCGCCTGACCGAGATCGTGGAATCCGACGGCGACATGGAGGATGAAGACCTCATCGCCCGCGAGGACATGGTCGTGACCGTGTCACATACAGGCTATGTGAAGCGTGTTCCGCTGGCGGCCTACCGGGCCCAGCGCCGCGGCGGCAAGGGCCGATCAGGCATGTCGACCAAGGACGAGGATTTCGTCACTCGGCTGTTCGTGGCCTCGACCCATGCGGAAGTACTGTTCTTCTCGTCCAAGGGCAAGGCATACAAGATGAAAGTGTGGCGGCTGCCTCTGGCGGCGCCGCAATCGCGTGGCAAAGCCTTCGTCAACCTCCTGCCGATCGATGCCGACGAGCGCATCACCTCCATCATCACCTTGCCGGAGGACATGAACGCCTGGGAGCGCAACGAGATCATGTTCGCTACCACGGGTGGCACCGTGCGCCGCAATGCCCTGGCGGACTTCCTCAACGTCAACCGAGGCGGAAAGATCGCCATGAAGCTGGAGGAGGGCGAGGGTATCGCCGATGTCCAGCTCTGTGGTCCGCAGGATGATGTGCTGCTGACCACCGCCAACGGTCAATGTATCCGCTTCCCGGTGGACGATGTCCGCGTGTTCAAGGGCCGCGATTCCATCGGAGTGCGCGGAATCCGGCTGGAGGAGGGCGATCGGGTGATCTCCATGGCCATCATCCATCATATCGACGCCGTGGCCGAGGAACGGTCGGCCTATCTGAAGATGGCCAACGCCGTGCGGCGCAGCATGGGGCTCGACAGCGATGACGAGGTCGAGACCGAGACTGATGCCGAGGAGAGCGTCGAGGCAGGCTCCCTGACCCAGGAGCGTTATGCGGAAATGAGTGCGGCCGAGCAGTTCATCCTGACCGTGTCAGAGAATGGCTTCGGCAAGAGGACGTCGTCCTTCGAATACCGCATCACCGGACGTGGCGGAAAAGGCATCGTGGCCATGGCCGTTAACTCCCGCAACGGCAAGCTGGTGGCGTCTTTCCCCGTGGAGGACGCGGACCAGCTCATGCTGGTGACGGACGGCGGACAGCTCATCCGCTGCCCGGTCGATGGGATCCGCACTGTGGGACGCAGCTCTCAAGGCGTGATCATCTTCAAGACAGCGGCAGATGAAAAAGTGGTCTCGGTCGAACGCGTCAGCGACGAGGATGCCGGTGAGGGCGAGGCCGGCGAGGATGTGATCATCGAACCAGAGGTCTGATGGTCACGGCGTCCGGAAGGCGATGGTACGGCCGGATGTGTGCAGCAGCATCACATTCGGCTCCAGCGATGAATGGATCGTCAGCCGGTCTGGGCTGTGGAAGCCCGCGGCCTGCGCCAGCCGTCCAAGCGAGAGGCCCAGGCCAGCGGCGATGGACAGCACGAGAAGCGTTTGAATGACCAGTTTCACGTTTTTGCTCTCCAGAGACGCGGATATATTAGAGCACGTCGCCTGAGCCCCAGCTGACCGTCCCGTTCATCGACCGTTCAGCCTGCCGCTTGCGGCAATCCTGCCATCAAGCTAAGCCGGAACCTATGACACATACTGGTTTCTACGCAGGTAGTTTCGATCCGGTTACCAACGGCCACCTCGACGTCGTTCGAAGTGCCTGCCGGATGCTCGATAAACTGGTCATCGGGGTGGGTATCCACCCCGGCAAAGTGCCTGTTCTTGCTGCGGAAAAACGGATGGAACTGCTTCGCGACGTCTGCGAGCCCGTCGCGAAAGAACATTGTACCATTTTGGAAATCCACAGTTTTTCCGACCTTACTGTTAAGGCGGCAGCAAGGTTTGGGGCACAGCTCCTCATTCGCGGCCTGCGCGACGGGAGCGACTGCGATTACGAAATGCAGCTCGCGGGCATGAACGGCAGGCTTGCGCCTGACATCGGAACGGTGTTTCTGCCGGCATCGCCTGATGTCCGACACATCACCGCCACCTTGGTGCGGCAGATCGCAGGCATGGGTGGCGATATATCGGCCTTCGTCCCGAAAGCCGTCATCGGGCCTGTGACCGAAGCCTTTACCAACCGCTGACCTTCACTTCAGGAGCCATCACATGCGCATCTTCGCCGCGATGCTTGCAGGCATCAGCATGCTTTCACTGGCCAGCGTCGCCGCCGATGCCGCGAGCCTGACGCTGGAAACCACCAAGGGGCCGGTCTCCATCAAACTTCGTGATGATCTGGCGCCGAAGCATGCGGAGCGCCTCACGACCCTGGCGAAGGAAGGTTTCTATAACGGCGTTCCATTCCACCGGGTCATTCAGGGCTTCATGGCGCAAACAGGTGATCCCACCGGTACCGGCGGCTCCAACTATCCCGACC
This sequence comes from Agaricicola taiwanensis, assembly GCF_014635245.1. GTDB lineage: Bacteria > Pseudomonadota > Alphaproteobacteria > Rhizobiales > Methylopilaceae > Agaricicola > Agaricicola taiwanensis. The sequence continues at coordinate 822,876 of NZ_BMCP01000002.1, forward strand.
TTCCGGCGGAATTTTCGGATGTGTCCTTCCAGCGCGGTATCGTGGGAATGGCCCGCTCGTCAGATCCCAACAGCGCCAACAGTCAGTTCTTCATCACCACGGGCGATGCGAGCTTCCTCGACGGCCAGTATACGGTTATCGGCGAAGTGACATCAGGCATGGAAAATGTTCTGAAGCTCAACGCCGGCTCCAAAGCCGCCAACGGCATGGTGCCAAATCCAGACAAGGTCACTCGTGTGACCGTTAGCCAGTAAGACAACGTCACAGGAGAATCCCCATGAGCGATCGCGATCCCGAGAACACGCTCGTCCTCGAAACGACCCACGGCGAGGTGGTTATCCGCCTCCGGCCGGACCTCGCCCCGAACCATGTGGCGCGGATCAAGGAACTGGCCCGCGAAGGCTTCTACGACGGTGTGGTGTTCCATCGCGTGATCGAGGGCTTCATGGCCCAGACGGGCGATCCCACCGGCACCGGCATGGGTGGCTCGGGCAAGAAGCTGAAAGCCGAGTTCAACAGCGGCAAGCATGTCCGCGGCACAGCTTCCATGGCACGCGCCGCAAGCCCCGATTCCGGCGACAGCCAGTTCTTCATCTGCTTCGACGATGCCTCCTTTCTCGACGGCCAGTACACGGTCTGGGGCGAGGTAGTCGAAGGCATGGAGAACGTCGACAAGATCAAGCGCGGCGAACCCGTGCAGAATCCCGATAAAATCGTCAGCGCCAAGGTCCTGGCCGACGTGGCGTGACGCCAAAAGCGATGAGGATGCGATGATCGCGACGCTTGCCTTCGGGCTGCTTGCCCTCGGCGTGGGCATCGGCCTGTCTTTCCAGAGCGCGATCAACGCATCTCTCGCACGGAGCCTGGAGTCAGCACTGCTGGCGGCGACCATTTCCTTCTCGGTCGGCGCGGCCGCGCTGTTCCTGGTTTCTCTTGTCAGCGGCCAGTTGTCTCTGGTGGGCGCGGGCTGGCGCTCCGTCCCGCTGCCTTATTGGATTGCTGGCGGCATTATCGGTGCGGGATTCGTTTGGTCCGCAACCTTCCTGGTGCCGCGCATTGGTGTTGCTTCGCTGCTGTCCTTCGCCATTGCCGGACAGCTTTTGTCCGCCGTCGTGATCGATCACTTCGGACTTATCGGCGTGGCCGAACGCGCCCTGACGCTTGGGCGCGCCGCGGGCCTGATGCTGTTGCTGATCGGCGCCTTTCTGGTGTCTTTCGCCTGAGGCTGCGTCAATGGATGTTTCGCTCTTCGACTTCGACCTGCCGGAGGAGCGCATCGCGCTTCGTCCTGCCAACCCACGCGACAGCGCACGGCTGCTGGTGGTTGAGCCGGACCGGCTTCAGGACCGCATCGTCTCCGAACTTCCCGATATCCTGCGCCCGGGTGACCTCCTGGTGGCCAACAACACCCGGGTCATTCCGGCGCGGCTGATCGGCAGGCGCACGGGCCGCGGCGAAACGGAGCCGAAGATCGAGGCGATGTTGCACATGCGGGTCGATAGCGCGACCTGGAAAGCTTTCGCCAAGCCGGCACGGAAGCTGGAGGTGGGTGACCGGCTCCAATTCGGTGGGGGCAGCAACGCCTGTCTTCTCGGCCATCTGGAGGCCACGGTGGCTGACAAGGGAGAGGCGGGTGAAATCACTCTGGCCTTCGATCTTGCGGGGCCGGACCTCGATTTTGCCATTGCCGCCCAGGGCACAATGCCGCTGCCTCCCTATATTGCCGGCAAGCGCCCGCCGGACGAGCGGGATCAGTCGGATTATCAGACGCTATTTGCGCGGGAAGAGGGTGCGGTGGCGGCGCCGACCGCAGGCCTGCACTTTACCCCATCTCTTCATGAAAAACTTGAAGTATCTGGCGTAAGCATCTGTAATATCACTCTCCACGTCGGAGCGGGCACCTTCCTCCCGGTCAAAGTGGAGGATACCAAAAATCATCGGATGCATGCCGAACGCGGGTACATCTCCGCTGAGGCCGCAGAACAGATCAATGCGGTGCGGCAGGGCGGCGGGCGCGTCATCGCCATCGGCACGACAGCGCTTCGTCTCCTCGAAAGCGCGGCGGCAGAGGACGGAACGCTGTCGGCCTGGTCGGATGCAACCGACATCTTCATCACGCCGGGATATCGCTTCAGAAGCATCGATGCCTTGCTGACCAATTTCCATTTGCCCCGCTCGACGCTGTTCATGCTGGTGTCGGCCTTTGCCGGGCTGGAGCGGATGAAGAGCGCCTATGCGCATGCCATTGCGGGTGGCTATCGCTTCTACTCCTATGGTGACGCCAGCCTTCTCTTCCCGGAAAATCCCCGATGAGCGTGCGCTTTACCTTCGACATCCATGCCCGCGATGGCACCGCCCGCAACGGCACCATCACAACCGCTCATGGCAGCGTCGCAACGCCAGCATTCATGCCGGTCGGCACCGCAGCGACAGTGAAGGCCATGTTGCCGGAACAGGTGCGCGCGACCGGGGCCGACGTGGTGCTGGGCAATGTCTACCACCTGATGCTGCGGCCGGGAGCGGAAAGGATCGCCCGGCTCGGCGGTTTGCATCATTTCATGGATTGGCCGCACACCATCCTGACCGACAGCGGCGGCTTCCAGGTCATGTCGCTGGCCAGCATGCGCAAAATCGACGAACAAGGCGTCACCTTCGCCTCCCACATCGACGGTTCGAAACATGTCCTCACACCTGAGCGCAGCATGGAGATCCAGGCGCTGCTCGGATCCGACATCCAGATGCAGCTCGACGAATGCGTGAGCCTGCCGAATGAGCGGCCGGCGATCGAGAAGGCCATGCATCTGTCGCTGCGGTGGGCGGAACGCTCCAAGGCCGCGTTTGGCGGGAAACCGGGCCAGGCGATCTTCGCCATCGTTCAGGGCGGCGACCAGGCTGACCTGCGTGTGCAGTCGGCGCGGGCACTGGTCGATATGGATTTCCCCGGTTATGCGGTTGGTGGCCTTGCGGTGGGTGAGCCGCAGGACGTCATGCTCCGTATGCTCGACATCGTGGCGCCGGAACTGCCGCCGGAAAGACCGCGATATCTGATGGGGGTGGGCACGCCGGATGATCTTCTGGAAGCCGTCGCACGCGGCATCGATATGTTCGATTGCGTGATGCCGACGCGCGCCGGGCGTCATGGGCTGTGCTACACCCGTTTCGGCAAAATCAACCTGAAGAACGCCCGGCATGCCGATGATCCCCGGCCGCTGGATGCTGACGGCGACTGCCCCGTCGCCAGCCGCTATTCCCGGGCCTATCTGCACCATCTGACACGTTCCAACGAGATATTGGGCATGGTGCTGAACACATGGATCAATCTCGGCTACTACCAGCGGCTGATGCAGGGTGCTCGGCGAGCCATCGCCGAGTCGCGCTATGCGGACTATATGGCTGAAACCAAAGCCGGATGGGCCGCGGGCGACATCCCGCCACATGTCTGAAAATCCCCGATTTTGGCTTGACCCGCGGTAGTCTCATCCGTAGCTTCCGCCCCGCATGTGAGCCCGTAGCTCAGCTGGTAGAGCACGTGACTTTTAATCATGGGGTCCAGGGTTCGAATCCCTGCGGGCTCACCATGCGGAAATCGACCCTTTTTCATGAGAACGGGTCTTGGCGGGCGGGGCGCCAACTCACACGTTGGACCTGATGGACGCCACCACCACCGAACTTTCGACCGCTCAAGAGTTTCGCGACGCCATGGCCTGCATCCCCATGGCGGTGCATGTGGTGGCGACCGACGGACCCAGTGGCCGCAGCGGATTGACGGCATCGGCCGTTGCTTCCGTGACCGACACGCCGCCAACACTGCTTGTCTGTGTCAACCATTCCAGCCGCTCCAACGCCATCCTGAAAGGCAACGGGGTTCTCACGGTGAATGCACTCCGTGCCGATCAGCATACCCTTGCTGAACGTTTTGCCGGGCGAGCCGGCGGCAAGGATGGGGATCGTTTTTCGGAGGGCGGGTGGACGGTACTGGCTACGGGTGCGCCCGTTCTTGCATCAGGCCTTTGCACCTTCGACTGCCGCATCGTCGAGATGGTGGAAGTCGGCACGCACACCGTGATGTTCGCCGAGGTGGTCGCCATTCGCCGGGGCAGCCCGGCGGACGGCCTCGTCTATAAGGATAGACGGTATGGGGTTGCTCCGCATCAACCCGAGTGATCAGCGAACAGCGGTGTCGCTGACATCCTGCGCGAACGGCAGGCCGCTCTCGGATGAGGCTCTGCCCTCATCAACAACATTCAACCCATAACTCGCACGCGGGCTTTCAAACGACGCAGTGACAATGGCGCCAAGACCAAGCGCCAGGGCGACAATGGCGATACCCGCAAGGATGCTGTTACGCATGCTGCTCTCCCTTGCTCTAGGTGCCGAGGCACCTTCGGGGTAGAGCATGCCAGCCAAGTTTCGCCGCTTTATGGTGCGGCTGGGGACTCAATGTGAAAAGACCGTGGCGACAATGGAGCCGTCACGGCCAATTTGATCAGACTTTCGCGTCTTCGATGCGCGCGGCCGCCGAGGCTGGAAGCGGCTGGGAACGCAGCGGCAGCAGGGCCGCCAGACGGCCGCGCGCTGCGCGCAGGAAGGCGGGATCGTTCAAGCGCGACCGCTCCAGAGAGGCGATCACCACTGCACCGATGAAGGGCAGGCTCTGCACCACCAGCACGACGGCAAAGAGGTTGATCTCCTTGATCTCGTCCGTGTTGGTCACATGCAGAAGAGCAGCACCGCCGAGCAGGAGACCGGCAAGGATCGCTTCCCAGAACGCAGGATACTGCCGCCCACGTGCCGTGGCGCCACCCTTGGCGGTGCGAATGAAGGGCATATGCTGCTTCACCAGCCCTTCGAACACTGCCCTGGCCACCGTCAGCTGCACGCTCATGGCGGCCACGGCCGCACCCGCGGTGACGCCCGGTGCGTGTTTGACACGCTGGGCGTAGAGACCAAGGAAGTGCAGAAGATAGACCGCAAAGCCGACGAGCACGGGGATGGTCAGTACCATCTCCGGGATGGCGATGCCGCCGAAGGCCACCACAGGAACCCACAGGAGGTTCATGATGGCGATGCCGACACCAACCGTTTCCGCGCCCAGCCAGCTGAGCCAGCCAACCAGATAGGAGCGTCTCTGCTGGGAGGTGAGGAGGGTCGTGTCGTCGAAGAAGCGGCGCATGTGCTTGACGGCGATCTGGACACCGCCAAAGGCCCAGCGATGACGCTGCTTGCGGAAGGCTTCATAGCTGTCGGGCAGAAGGCCCCAGCCATAGCGCACGCGGGTGTAATGGGCTACCCAGCCACGCTCCATGATGGCCAGCCCGAGATCAGTGTCCTCGCAGATGGTGTCGGAGGACCAGCCGCCGGCATCGATCATGGCAGCCCGGCGGATCAGGCACATGGTGCCATGCACCACGATGCCGTCGATCTCGTTGCGCTCCACCATGCCGATGTCAAAGAAACCGGCATATTCCGTGTTCATCCAGCTGTGCAGATGGCTCTGCGCGGCGTCGCGATGATCCTGCGGCGCCTGGACGATACCGACGCGGGGGTCGCTGAAGGTCGGCACGAGATCGGAGAGCCAGTGGGGCGACACAACATAGTCCGCGTCGATGATGCCGATGATTTCGGCGTCAGCTGCGGTGTGCTGCAGGGCAACGCGCAGTGCGCCGGCCTTGAAGCCCTCGAGCTTCTCGACATTGACGAACTTGAAGCGGTCCCCCAACTCGCGGCAGTGTTCCTCGATCGGCTGCCACAGCTCCGGATCCGGCGTGTTGTTGATGACGATCACGCATTCCAGATTCGGATAGTTGAGGGCGGCCACGCTGTTGAGCGTCAGCTTCAGCATCTCCGGCGGCTCGCGGTAGGCCGGGATGTGGATCGAGACCTTCGGCGTGTGCGTCAGGGCGACGTCCTGACGGCGACGCAGCAGGCGCACGGGCTTTGCACCGAAGGTGATGTTGGCGATCTCCTCCGACCGGGCCAGCACGATGATGGCCAGCGGGATCAGGAAGGCGGTGCCGACAACCATGGCGATCTGAGCGCCGAGCACGAAGTAGTGCGTCAGCCAGAAATCGATCAGGAGTGCACCCCAGGCGCCAACGGCATTTGCCGCGACGGCGAGCGAGGCTGCCTGCGCGAAGGTGGGGCGACGCAGGGTGAAGATCGGGATCGACAGCAGGAAGCCAAGGAGGATGGCGACGCCGGCTTTGGTCTGCCAGGCTGCATCCGTGATGGGGCCATTCAAGGCGAACTTCGGCTGACGGTCCGAGTTCATGATGCCCCAATAGGGGCCGACGCTGCCTTCGAAATGCTTCCACGGCTGGTCGATGGCTTCGACGAGGTTGTAGTCGACGCCGCGCATGGCCGCGCGCGCTACGAAGGAGCGTATGGTTTCCGCCTGCTCGAAGGGACCGGGGACAGCCGCCTTGATATTGTGTCCGCCGCTGGGCCAGCCGAACTCGGCGATGACGATATGCTTGCCCGGGAAGGCCCGACGCAGCTTCTCATAGATGATGAAGGCGTGGTCGACCGCATCCTTGTTGCTCATGCCCTCCCAGTAGGGAAGGATGTGAACGGCGATATAATCCACGGCCGCGGCCAGTTCCGGATGTTCCATCCAGACGTGCCAAACCTCACCCGTGGTGATCGGCACCGGGCTTTCCGCCTTCACACGGCGCAGGAACTCGATCATCTCCGGTACGGTCTTGTCGTTACGGAGCACGACTTCGTTGCCGACCACAATGCTGGAGACGTTGGGGTTCTTGCGGGCGAGATCGACAGCCGCCTTAATCTCGCGCTCGTTGCGTTCGTCGTCCTTATCGAGCCAGGCACCCAGGGTGACCTTGAGACCATGCTCGGCGGCCAATTCCGGGACATGTTCCAGCCCGGCGGTCACCGCATAGGTGCGGATGGATTTGGTGTAAGGCGCAACTGCGGTCAGATCCTTCTCGATGCGTTCGCGGGTGGTGCTTTCACCAGCTTCCGCATCGGCGGACGGCTCATAGGGCGCAAAAGAGAGACTGGACAGGCGCGGTGGCGCGGCCGGTGCATCGACGCTGAAGCGCGTCAACGACCAGAACGCACCATGCGCGCACGCGACAACCACCAGGGCGGCAACGACCTTGCGCATGTGTGTGAAACTAAGTTTTCCAGGGAGGTTATGGGAATTCTTGTGGATATTACCAGAACCTTCGGGCGGCGTCATTGGCGAAAATCCGTTTCAAGCGGCGATAATAGCGAATCATGCTGCACTGCGTCACTGTGCCGCCGGTTTTTCAGGAGCTGGCGGCTCTTGGGGCTGTCTGTCTGGCGCTGTCCAGCACTGCCCCACCTTGGAGGCAACGCTTTCCGGCTTGTCCGGATCGAACTCGCCACTCCTGATAACGCAACGAAAAGCGTCTCTCAGGCGCGTGTCCGGACAAAGGAAACGATCATAGAAGCGCAATTGTTCACGAGCGCCGTTGATATCGTCGCGCCACAGCAGGGTGATGACCCGCTTTCCCGACCATGCGCACTCCTCCCGCCCTGCAGTATCCGCGACGGGCGCCGCTTGCTGCGCAGACACAGCAGGTGCCTCTCCGCCGGAAGGAGGTGAAGGCTGGTTCTGCGCCGGCGGTGCGTCTTGTGGTACTTGCGGAGCGGACTGCGAAATGGCCAGGCTGTGCGACAATATCAGTGCGGCAAATGCAGCCGCGGCAGTAAAAGAGCGTCGTGACATCGACGTTCGGCACTCCATGTGGGAGGTGACTGAAACATCTTTCACTTCGTCCTAAAATTTGTCGCTTTCACGGCGGCGTGAATGGTAACGCGTAGGTATGATCCGGGGGAGTATTCCTTGAAACGTTTGTTGGCCGCAGTTCTGTTCGTGCCCATCGCCGTGCTGATCGGCACATTTTGGTGGTGGCAGGGACTGCCGGTCCCCATGCCGCCACAGGTCGCCGCCGAAGCTCTGAAGCTGCCATGCGTCTCCTATGCGCCATTCCGACGGGGCGAGACACCTTTCAATGAAAGCTATGTGGCGACACCGCAGGCCATCGAAGAGGATCTGATCAACCTCAAGGCCATCACGTCCTGCGTTCGCACCTATTCCGTTGGCCAAGGCCTCGATCGCGTGCCCGACCTTGCCGCCAAGCATGGCATGACGGTGCTCATGGGCATCTGGCTCGGGCGCGATCCGGAGGCCAATGCGAAAGAGATTGCCCTCGGTATCGAGACCGCCCGGAAAAATCCCAATAATATCCGCGCCGTGGTCGTGGGCAACGAGGTGCTGTTGCGGCGTGAACTGTCGGCGGACACGCTTGGCGCCATCATCCACTCAGTGAAACTGCAGGTTCCGACGCCGGTGACCTATGCCGACGTGTGGGAATTCTGGCTGCAGAACCGCAGCCTGGCAGAGGCGGTCGATTTCCTGACCATTCATATCCTGCCCTATTGGGAAGACGATCCGGTGGGAGCCTCCGAAGCCGCGTCCCATGTCATCGCCATCCGTGAGGAGGTCGGCGAGATCTTCGCCGGCAAGGAGATCCTCATTGGTGAAACCGGTTGGCCAAGTTGGGGCCGCATGCGCGAGGCGGCCTTTCCCAGCCCGAGCAATCAGGCGCGCGTGGTTCAGGAGATCCTCACGCAAGCTCACGACAAAGGCTTCGACGTTAATTTGATCGAGGCCTTCGACCAGCCTTGGAAACGTATTCTGGAAGGGACCGTCGGCGGCCATTGGGGAATTTTGGATGTCGATAGCCGGGCTCCGAAATTTGGGCTCGGCGCACCCGTGTCGGACCATTCGCGTTGGCTCTATCAGGCGATCGCAGGCATCATCTTCGCCGGCGTCGTGATGGCCGTCGCGCAGCAGGCGGCACAGCGTGCTACCTGGCCCATCGGCACGAAAGACTGGCTCGCTGCGGCCGCGGTGGCTCTTGTGTCCGGTTGCGCCGTCGGAGCACTCGCAGAGAGCGCCTTCTATGAAGTCCAGAATGTGGTGACGGCGGTAACGGCGGCGCTGCTCGCCACGGTCACGGTCGCGCTGTCGCTCTTCACGGTCAGCCTACGTATGCGAACCATTCCGCCGCGTCCGCTGGGTGATCTGGGCGACCCACGCGACGGACAACGCACGGCGCGCTGGTTCGGCATCACGCTCGGTGCCGGCGCCTTCGTGGGCATGTTCACGGTGCTGGGACTGGTGTTCGATCCGCGCTACCGGGATTTTCCCATCGCCGCCTTCGTCGCAATCGCTCTTGCGGCTCTCGTTGCTCCGCGGCGCGGCGGCACCGGCGCATCGACACGGGCCGAGCACATCTTCGGTTGGATCATCGGGCTCGGTGCCCTGGCCATTATCGCCCGCGAGGGCGTTCAGAACGTTCAGGCCCTTTTGCTCGTCGCCGCGCTCATCGTTCTGGCGCGAAGTCTGGTTCTGGGCGGGGGCGGGCGAACATCAGCGGCAAGAGGCTGACGCCGATCGCCGTCGAGGTTGTGTTGTAGAGCACAAGGCCGAAAGCACCGAACACACAGGCGATCAGCAGCAGAAGAAACGATGGTCGCAGCACGCCGAGCAGTGCGGCTGCGACTGTCACGATGGCAAAGCCAAACCACAGGAAGATGCCGACCGTTACCCTGCGGATGAGGCATTGCAGGCTTTCGGCCCCCGCATCGCACGCAAGCGTCAGTTCACGCGGTTCCACGAGCCCATATCGCAGGAAAAAGGCTGCAGCCAGTGCCAGCAGAGTTGCGATGACGAGAAAAATGGTCTGTCCGCGCTTCAAGGTGAAACGGCGCGTGGCACGTTCAAAGCTCATGTGAGGTTCCGTGGCTGAAGTCGTGACGCAGGCCCATACCATCATCGGCCGGCATGGAAAACCGCCGCGATGCAAGTCACCTCATGACTTCGAGAGGGGCTCGCCATCAAACGGGCGAGGCTCGCAACTGCCCGGCTGGCGCTGAATCTCCGAACAGGCCTTCACCGCAAGCTCCGCATTGGGGAAGGGGCCCGCCAGAAGCCGCAATTCCACCGCGCCATCCCTCGTGCGACCAAAGACGACCCGCGGCTCGAGCTTTGCGAGCGCCTGGCCATAGAGCTCCTGCATCGCCGTCCATCGGTCCTTCAGACGATCGACGGAAGCGGCGCTTCCCAGATCAATCCCAAAGGCGATGCGACGGACGGGGCCATCTTGAATGGTCGCGGTCTCGGTCGGCTCCATCGACCCCGTCGCGGCGGGCGTTGCTCCGCTTACACGCCCGATCGATCCGGTGATGGCGGGAACATCCTGCGGCGACAGAATCGCCGAGGCAACATTCTTGGCACCCATCTGTCGCTCGAGAATTTCGAGGCGTGCGATCAGCTTCTCGCGATCCGCCGCCAAGCGCGCAACCTCGCCCGACAGCCGTTCGATTGCATCCGACGATGCTGAATGCGTGCCGAGGTCAATGAGCGGGTCGGGCAGCATATCGATCCTGCCGTCGATCTGCGGCACACCGAGCATCATCACGGCGCCGACCGTCATGGCAGCGGCCACCAGCCCCCAGGCCGCCGGCAGCCAAATGCCGCGACCGCTTGACCGCGGCGCTTCGGCAGTGTCCGTAAGCGGCGTTTGCTTGACTGTCTGCGGCAAATTCACGTCAGGAGCCTCAATTGAACGACACAGTAAGGTCATTGTGCTTGATTCGCCGCAAGCCTGACGCGATTCCTCCTGTCTTCCGGAGAATTCCATGACGAACCGCCGCTGCCTGACCGTGATCCTTGCCGCCGGCGAAGGAACGCGGATGCGGTCAAAGCTACCCAAAGCACTGCACCGGATCGCAGCCCGCAGCATGTTGAGCCATACCGTCGCCAGCGCCACCGAGGCGGGCGCGGACGCCCTTGCGGTGGTTGTTGGGCCAGGCCATGAGGCGGTGGCGGAAGAGGCGCGCAAGGCCCGGGCCGATGTTTCGGTCTATGTGCAGACCGAGCGGCGCGGAACGGCTCACGCTGTGCTGGCGGCACGCGAACGCATCGCAGAAGGTTACGACGACCTCGTGGTGCTGTTCTGCGACACGCCACTGGTCCGTGCCTCGACGATCGCCGGCCTGCGGCAGAGCGTGGGAGAGGGCGTGGCGGTTGCCGTACTCGGGTTCCAGGCAAAGGACCCCACCAACTATGGCCGTCTGCTCACCGAAGACGGCAAGCTCACTGCCATTCGCGAGCATAAGGATGCATCGGACGCTGAGCGCCGGGTGTCACTCTGCAACGCGGGTCTGATGGCGCTCGATGGCAGCAGGGCCCTGGAACTGCTCCAAGCCATCGGCAGCAGCAACGCGCAAAACGAATTCTATCTGACCGACGTGGTGGAAATCGCCGCGGCCAAGGGGCTGGTCTCGGTCGTCCGTGAAGCGCCGGAAGCCGAGGTCCAAGGGGTCAACACCCGCGCTCAACTGGCTCAGGCGGAAGCTGAGATCCAGCGGCGGCTGCGTCAGGCGGCCATGGATGGCGGCGCCACGCTCGTTGCACCGGAGACGGTGTTCCTGTCCTTCGACACGCGGCTTGGCGAGGATGTGGTGGTTGAGCCGCATGTGGTCTTCGGCCCGGGCGTGACGGTGGAAGACGGCGCGGTCATCCACGCCTTTTCCCATCTTGAAGGAGCGCATGTAGGTGCGGTCGCCTCGGTTGGCCCTTACGCCCGCCTGCGGCCCGGCGCTCAGCTTGGCCGCAAGTCACGGGCGGGCAATTTCGTGGAAGTGAAGAACGCCGTGGTGGGCGAGGGCGCCAAGATCAATCACCTGACCTACATCGGCGATGCCACCATCGGCGCCGCTGCCAATATCGGCGCGGGCACCATCACCTGCAATTACGACGGCTTTTCCAAGAACCGGACCACAATCGGCGCGGGGGCTTTCATCGGCTCCAACTCCGCTCTTGTGGCACCCGTCACCATCGGCGAGGGGGCCTATGTGGGCTCCGGCAGTGTGATCACGCGGGACGTCGCGCCCGACGCGCTTGCCGTCGCGCGCGGCCGCCAGGTTGAAAAGACCGGCTGGGCCGAAGCCTTCCGTACGGCCAAAGCGAAGCCGCGTGGCGAGAAGGCGTAACAGGCCGACATTGATCGTGATTTTGCGTTTGCGATGCAACGGCTTAAAGCCGCTTGCGTAACGGGTTCAAAGAGGTTTTTCATGTGCGGGATCGTGGGCATCGTCGGGCGTGACACCGTGGCCGACCGGCTGGTGGATTCACTCAAACGCCTGGAATACCGGGGCTATGATTCCGCCGGCATCGCCACCTACTACAAGGGTGACCTTCTGCGTCGCCGTGCCGAGGGCAAACTCCGGAACCTGGAAAATCGCCTGTCGCAGGATCCTCTGCCGGGACATATCGGCATCGGCCACACCCGCTGGGCGACTCACGGTGCTCCCACGGAACGCAATGCGCATCCGCATGCCGGTGAGCGCGTCGCCGTCGTCCACAATGGCATCATCGAGAACTACGCGGAGCTGAAAGCAGAACTCGCCGCGGAGAACGTCGCCTTTTCAAGCGACACCGACACGGAAGTCGTGGCCCATCTGACCGACCGGGAACTGGTGAAAGGTCTCGAGCCGGAGGAGGCCGTGGGCCGGGTGCTCAGGCGTCTGCGCGGTGCTTTCGCGCTCGTTTTCCTGTTCAAGGACTACGACAATCTGCTGATCGGCGCCCGCAAGGGCAGCCCGCTTGCCATCGGCTACGGCGAAGGCGAGATGTTTCTTGGGTCCGACGCCATAGCACTGGCCCCCTTCACTGACCGGATCACCTATCTGGACGACGACGACTGGGCTGTCGTCACCCACGACAAGGCGACCGTGCGCGATGCCACCGGCGCCGTGGTCGAGCGCGGCACCCAGGTGACGGCAGCCGGCGCCTTCCTGGTGGACAAGGGCAACTATCGCCACTTCATGGCCAAAGAAATCGCCGAGCAGCCGGAGGTCATCGGCCATACGCTGGCGCATTACGTCGATATGGCCAAGGGCCGCGTGAAACTGGCGGATAACCTGCCGTTTGACTTCAAGTCGCTCGACCGCATCGCCATCTCCGCCTGCGGCACCGCCTATTATGCCGGCCTCGTCGCCCGCTACTGGTTCGAGCGCTATGCGCGCATTCCTGTCGACATCGATGTCGCCTCGGAATTCCGCTATCGCGAGCCGCCGCTCAATTCCAATGGTCTGGCCCTCGTCATCTCCCAGTCGGGCGAGACCGCCGACACGCTGGCGAGCCTCCGGCACTGCATGGAATCGGGCATGAAGGCGGCGGCCATCGTCAATGTTCCCAGCTCGACCATCGCGCGCGAGGCCGACGCGGTGTTTCCCACACTGGCGGGTCCGGAAATCGGGGTGGCTTCCACCAAGGCGCTGAGCTGCCAGCTCACGGTGCTTGCCTGTCTTGCCATCGCCGCCGGCCGGGCCCGAGGTGTCCTGACCGAGCAGGAGGAGCGGAAATTGATCACGGCTCTGATCGAGCTGCCGCGCCTCATCGTCGATGTGCTGAAGATCGAACACCAGATCGAGGGAATGGCCAAGTCCTTTTCCAAGGCCAAGGACGTGCTCTATCTCGGCCGCGGGACGAGCTATCCGGTGGCGCTGGAGGGCGCGCTGAAGCTCAAGGAGATCTCCTATATCCATGCCGAGGGTTATGCGGCCGGCGAACTCAAGCACGGCCCGATCGCCCTGGTGGATGAGACCGTGCCCGTGGTGGTGATCGCGCCGCACGATCATCTCTTTGAAAAGACCGTTTCCAATATGCAGGAGGTCGCGGCGCGCGGCGGAAAGATCATCCTGATCACCGATGAGAGAGGCGCGGCGGAAGCGGAGGGCGTGGGCGAGGTGCTGGTGGTGCCGGCCTCAAATCCCTTCGTCGCCCCCATGGTGTGCCTGGTGCCGGTCCAGCTGATCGCCTATCACACCGCGGTCTTCATGGGCACCGACGTGGACCAGCCGCGGAACCTCGCCAAATCGGTCACGGTGGAGTGAGGCCGGGACCGCTTGGCCGCGTCAGCAGGAAGGTTACCACTGCAACCAATATGATCGTGGTGCCCATCTTCACGTAGAGAGGCGCCTGCGTCAGCCACAGCAGCGCGCCAGACAGCGCGATGCTCGATACGGCAACGGCCTTGCTGCGGGGCGAGACGGCGCCATGCCGACGCCAGGCCGCGACCGGGGGCCCAAGCCGTGGATGCGTCAGCAGCCAGAGCTCGAAGCGGGGCGAGGCACGGGTGAAGCAGGCCGCGGCGATGATGAGGAAGACCGTGCCAGGCATGAGAGGCACTATGAGGCCGATGATCCCCAGTCCGACACAGCACCACCCGGCCGCAAGCAACGCCGCGCGGATCGGGCGCGACAAGGGTGGGCGGAGCGGAGGCGGCTCGTCTGTCATGGGCATCAACTATACGCTGGCGCAGCGGTGGTCACGCGCTATGAGAGAGGGATGATGGACGAGAATCCCAAAGGCGATATTCAGCTTACCAACTTCGAAGCGCCGCCGCCGAAGCGCGGCTTCGGCGCCAGGGTCCGGGGCTATTTCTTCACCGGGCTACTGGTCGCCGGCCCGCTGGCCATCACCGCCTATATCACCTGGTGGTTGATCCATCTGATCGACGGATGGGTAAAACCGCTGATACCGGCCACCTACAATCCCGAGACCTATCTGCCTTTCGCCGTGCCCGGGCTCGGGCTTCTGGTTGCTTTCGTCGCGCTGGTGATCCTGGGATTCTTCACGGCGAACCTCGTCGGACGCTGGATAGTCGGTCTGGGGGAACGCATCCTCGATCGGATGCCATTCGTCCGTAGCCTCTACAAGGCCGTCAAGCAGATCTTCGAGACGGTGTTCAAACAGGATGGCACCAGTCTTCGCCGCGTCGGCCTGCTGGAATGGCCGGGGCCAGGCCTGTGGTCGATCTGCCTTCTCTCCGAACCGGTCAATCCTGATATCACCGACAAGATTTCGGCGGCGGGCTTCCAGTGGATCTACATTCCCACGACGCCGGCGCCGACAACCGGATACCTTGTCATGGTGCGACAGGACAGCGTCATCGAAATCGACATGAGCGTCGACGATGCCTTCAAGCTGCTGATGTCCATGGGCATCATCCAGCCGCAGCCACCCGCAGGCTCTCTTCCGGCGAAAGCCCGCAAGGTCCGGCTCACGGGAAAGAAGCTCAAGACCGAGAGCTGATTGCCTTACTTCATGGTCGGCATGATGAATTCCGCTCCGGCGGCGACATCTGACGGCCAGCGCGAGGTCACGGTTTTCAGCTTGGTGTAAAAGCGCACGCCCTCGGGCCCATGCATGTGGTGATCGCCGAACAGAGATGATTTCCAGCCGCCGAAGGAATGGAAGGCCATGGGCACCGGGATGGGTACATTGATGCCCACCATGCCGGTCTGAATGTCGTGCGCGAAGGCACGCGCTATCTCACCGCTCGATGTGAAGATCGAGGCGCCGTTGCCAAATTCATGGCCGTTGATCAGGCCGACGGCCCGGGCGTAGGTGTCGGCGCGGGCGACAGCGAGGACGGGTCCGAAGATTTCCTCGCGGTAAATCGTCATCTCCGGCGTCACATGGTCGAACAGCGTGCCGCCGATGAAGTAACCCTTCTCGTAGCCCTGCAGCTTGAGTCCGCGGCCGTCGACCAGGAGACGCGCACCTTCGGCCTCGCCGGCATCGATATAGGAGCGGACCTTCTCCAGGTGCTGCCGTGTCACCAGAGGCCCCATCTCGGATTCAGGATCGGTTCCGGGGCCGATCTTCAAGGCGCGCACCCGCGGTTCCAGCTTCTCGACGAGCCGATCGGCAGTCTCCTGTCCCACCGGCATGGCCACCGAGACTGCCATGCAGCGTTCGCCGGCCGAGCCATAGGCGGCTCCGATCAAGGCATCGACGGCACGGTCCAGGTCAGCGTCGGGCATGACGAGCATGTGGTTCTTGGCACCGCCGAGCGCCTGACAGCGCTTTCCGTTTCTTGCCGCCGTCTCGTAGACGTAGCGCGCCACCGGCGTCGAACCAACGAAGCTTATGGCGTCGATGCCGGGCTCATGAAGGATGGCATCCACCGTTTCCTTGCCGCCATGGACGACGTTGAAGACACCATCGGGAAGGCCCGCCTCCGTGAGCCAGGAAGCCAACAGGAGCGCGGCAGAGGGGTCCCGCTCCGACGGTTTCAGGATGAAGCAGTTGCCGCAGGCGAGCGCCACCGGGAACATCCACATCGGCACCATGGCAGGGAAATTGAACGGCGTGATGCCGGCCACCACGCCGAGCGGCTGGCGCAGGGAATGGCTGTCGATCTGCCGGCCGATATTCTCGGTCACTTCGCCCTTCAGAAGCTGCGGCGCGGCGGTCGCGAACTCCACCACCTCCATTCCGCGTTGGATCTCGCCTTTTGCATCGGACAAGACCTTGCCATGCTCGGCCGTGATGACCTGGGCCAGATCATCGATCCGCTCCTCCAACAGACGGAGGAACCTGTTGAGGATCCGCGCCCGGCTGAGGGGCGGTGTCTTCGCCCACTGAGGTGCTGCCCCCCGCGCCGCATCGACAGCGGCGCGAACGCCGGCAGCCGAGGTAGGGGCGACCTCGGCCAAAACGTCACCGGTCGCCGGGTTGAAAACCGGCGTTCTTTGCCCGTCCGATCCTGCCGTCTCCCGGCCGCTGATGTAGTTCTGGATCAGCCTTGGCATCGAAAACTCCGAGTTGAGGACTGCCGCGCCCTGCCATTCGTCCGGGACGGTCGCAAGCCATTCGTCCGGGATCGTGGATTATCCTGCCACGAATGACAACGACGTCACCCCGCGCGCAGCAATCGAACCGCTTCGTCACGCTCGAACAGGTAAAGCAGATGGCGCAATGCCTCGCCGCGCACATCGGTGAGTTCGGGGTCCCGGGCCACGACAAGCGCGGCGTCCCGCCGTGCCGCCTCCAGAAGATCGCCGTGTTTTTCGATGGAGGCCATGCGCCAGACCGGCGCGCCGCTCTGGCGCGTGCCGAGCACTTCACCTTCACCCCGCAGCTTCAGATCCTCCTCGGCGATGCGGAAGCCGTCTTCCGTCTCACGCATGATCTCGAGCCGCGATTTCGCCACTTCACCCAGCGGGCCCTTGTAGAGCAGGAGACAGGTGGACGCGCGGTCGCCACGACCGATGCGCCCGCGCAGCTGGTGCAGTTGCGCAAGGCCGAAGCGTTCGGCGTGTTCGATCACCATCACGGTCGCCTCAGGCACATTAACCCCGACCTCGATCACGGTCGTCGCAATCAGGATGGGCGTTTCGCCACTCTGGAAGCCGGCAAGGGCAGCGTCCTTGTCGGTTCCCTTCATCTGCCCGTGAACCAGAGCCACTCGTCCCGGGAAAGCTTCCGCAAGATGAGCGAAACGATCCTCCGCCGCCGCCACATCGAGGGTTTCGGATTCACTGACCAGCGGGCACACCCAGTAGACCCGGGCGCCGTTGGCGACAGCCCGACCCACAGCGCCAACCACTTCATCCAGGCGTTCCAGAGCGATGAGGCGCGTATCGATGGGCTTTCGGCCGGCCGGCTTCTCATCCAGGGCGGAGACATCCATGTCGCCGAAGTAGGTCAGCACCAGCGTGCGCGGGATCGGTGTGGCGGTCATGACGAGCACGTCGACCGCATCGCCTTTGGCCGCCAGCGCAAGGCGCTGGTGAACACCGAAGCGGTGCTGTTCGTCGACCACGGCAAGGCCCAGCCGGCTGAAGACGACATGTTCCTGAAACAGCGCGTGAGTGCCGACAAGGATATCAACCTCTCCCGCCGCCACTGCCTGCAGGATCTCGGCACGCTCGCGGCCCTTCTCCCGCCCTGTCAGAAGACGGATGCGGAGGCCCACTTTCTCGGCGATCGGCGCGATGGTCTCCAGGTGCTGGCGGGCAAGTATTTCGGTGGGCGCCATCATGGCGGACTGGCCGCCGGATTCCGCCACATAGGCCATGGCCATGAGGGCAACCACCGTCTTGCCGGAACCCACATCACCCTGGAGGAGGCGGAGCATCTTCTTCGGCGCCGCCAAATCCTGATGAATGTCGGCAAGGGCTCGCTCCTGGGCACCGGTCAGGGCATAGGGCAGGGCCTGACTGATTGCTTCCACCAGCACGCCCGTCCCCGTCCGTGAGATGCCAGGCTGTGCGCGAAAGCGTGCCCGGACAAGCGCGAGCGCCAGCTGGCTTGCGAGAAGCTCGTCATAGGCAAGCCGCAACCGTGCCGGGGCTTCCTCACCAATATCTTCTGGCGCTTCCGGCAGGTGCAGGGTCTTCAGAGCGGAAATAAAGTCGGGCCAGCGTCGTTGCTTCAGAAAGGCCGTATCGAGCCACTCCGGCAGAGGATGCACTCCATCCAGAGCCTGCCGTATCGTCCGACCAACGCCGGCGCTGGTCAGGCCTTCGACCAGGGGATAGGTGGGTTCGCACAGCGGCAGCTTGGCAAGCCCTGCTTCATCGAGGATGCGATCGGGATGCACCATCTGGAGCATCCCGTCATACATCTCCAGCTTGCCCGACACCCAGCGCCGCGCGCCCGGCGGCAATTCCCGCTGAAGATAGGCCTCGTTGCCGTGGAAGAACACGAGGGTGATCCAGCCGGTGCCGTCTGAGCCGGTGACACGGTATGGCCCACGCCGCCCGCGTGGCGGGGCGCGGTGCTCCTCCACTTCGATCTCGACCGTCACCACCGTATCCGGCTGCGCCTCGGCCAGCGTCGGGCGGATGCGGCGGTCGATGCTCCCGGTCGGCAGGTGGAACAGAAGGTCACGAACGCGGGGCTCGGGCCGATCGAGCAGACGCGTGAAATTCTTAAGGACCTTGGGACCGACGCCGGTGAGGCCGGAGAGTGAGGCGAAATAGGGCGTCAGAGCATGTGGGCGCATGGAAAACGTCCTACAGCGGCGCGTGACGTGCTGCAATCGACCACTCACTGGTGAACCAATCCATGGCCTGACGTTTTATCTTCCCTGCGCATTTTTCTGCACCGGGCGCCAGAACTCTGGCGCGACAGGGGCAAGCCTATTATCTACCGCGGCATTGAAATTGAAGGATGAGACTATGACCGGCACCTCACGATCCAGCGAAGGGCTTGATCCGGCGCGGCGACGGATACTCTATCGCGCCTGGCACCGCGGCACTCGTGAGATGGATCTCGTCATGGGCCGCTTCGTCGATGCGGAGCTGGACAATCTCACCGACGAGGACGTAGCCGACATGGAACGCATGATCGATGCGCAGGACCATGACCTCTACGAATGGATCCTTGGCAAGACAGCTGTTCCGGCCGATCATGACACGCCTGTTTTCCGGCGGTTGCGCGCCTTCTATGCGGGCTTCAAGCCGGACGCCAAGGCATGAAGACACTTGATCTCATCACCGACCTGCTGGACGGCGGGCACCGGTCGCTGTCACGCGTGCCGGAAGGTCTTGACGCGCTCGTCATCGCCGACCTCGCCCGCGGTCAGGCGCGGCAGAACCGGGACGCGCCGGCGGCGGTGCTCCATGTGGCGCGGGACGGTGAGCGGCTCGCCGCCATCGAACGGGCCTTGGGGTTTTTCGCGCCTGATATCGAGGTGCTTCCGTTTCCCGCATGGGACTGCCTGCCATACGACCGGTCGTCACCAAACGCTGCCGTCACCGCACGGCGGATGACGACGCTGGCGCGTCTGGCGCGCACCAAGCAGGGCGACATGCCGCGCGTTGTGCTGACGACCGCAAACGCGGCTGTCCAGCGGGTTGCAACACGCGGCTTCATGGCAGCGCAGAGCCTTTCCATGGCGCCGGGCAACGCTATCGACACGAAGGATTTGACAGCCTGGCTTGAGGACAACGGTTATCTTCGTGCCGGCACCGTACGCGATACCGGCGAATATGCCGTTCGCGGCGGCATCGTCGACCTTTTCCCGCCAGGCCTCGCTGAGCCGGTGCGGCTTGATTTCTTCGGCGACACGCTGGAATCCATCCGGACCTTCGATCCGGAATCGCAGCGGTCGATCGGCCAGATGCGCGCGCTCGATCTCGTGCCGACCAGCGAGGTGCAGCTCACCACCGAAACCATCCGGCGTTTCCGGCAGAACTACGTCTCGCTCTTCGGCGCACCGACGCGCGACGATCATCTTTATGAGGCGGTAAGCGAGGGACGCCGTCATCCCGGACTCGAGCACTGGCTGCCGCTGTTCTACCGCGACCTGGAGACGCTGTTCGATCATGCGCCGACAGCCGTGGTGTCGCTGGACCCGCTGGTCGACGACGCCATCGGCGAGCGGCTGACGCAGATCGCCGACTATTACGACGCGCGCCATGAAGCCTTGACGCGAGGTGAGGGGGCCTATCGGCCGCTGCCCGCCGAGAAGCTCTATATGACGCCGGACGAATGGCGGAGCCGCCTGGACACGCGTGGCGTCGTGAAGCTGTCGCCGTTCGAGGCGGCGGCTGAGGGGAACTCCGTGGACTTTCAGGGTCGGCGCGGGCGGGACTTTGCCCCCGAGCGCGGCGACCCTGCCGCCAATGTCTTTGACGCGGCGGTCGGCCATATCGAAGACCTCAGGAAACAAGGCAAGCGGATCATCATCGCCAGCTGGAGCGAAGGCTCACGCGAGCGCCTGGCGTCCGTCCTGGAAGATCACGGCCTCACCAGCGGCAAGACTGTCGGCCGCTTTTCCGATGCGCAGGCCCTCCCGGCCAAGACGCCAGCCTTCGCGGTGCTCGGGATCGAGCAGGGATTTGAAACGGATGATCTGGCCGTCATTGGCGAGCAGGACATCCTTGGCGACCGCCTGGTGCGTGGCCGCCGCAAGACAAAGCGGGCGCAGGATTTCCTAACGGAGGTCACCAGCCTTTCCGCCGGCGATCTCGTGGTCCATGTCGACCACGGCATCGCCCGCTTCGTCGGCCTGAAAACCATCGAGGCCGCAGGCGCTCCCCACGATTGCCTGGAGCTCGTCTACCATGGCGGGGACAAGCTGTTCCTTCCCGTGGAGAACATCGAGCTCCTCTCGCGCTACGGATCGGAAGATACCGAGGCCACGCTGGACCGGCTCGGCGGCGCCGGATGGCAGCAACGCAAGGCCAAGCTGAAACAGCGCATCCGCGAGATGGCGGGCGAACTCATCAAGGTGGCCGCCCAGCGCGCCACCCAGGAGGCGCCGCGCATGACCATGCCCGACGGCCTCTACGACGTGTTTGCCGCACGCTTTCCTTATGACGAGACCGATGACCAGCAGACCGCCATCGATGCTGTTCTGGACGATCTCTCATCCGGCCGCCCGATGGACCGGCTGGTGTGTGGCGATGTCGGCTTCGGCAAGACGGAGGTGGCTCTGCGCGCGGCCTTCGCCACGGTCATGAACGGCAAGCAGGTGGCAGTCGTTGTCCCGACGACGCTACTGGCTCGTCAGCATCACAAGACCTTCGTGGAGCGTTTCCGCGGTCTTCCGGTGACGGTGGCCCAGGCATCCCGGTTCGTCCCCGCAGCGGAACTTAAGAAGACCAAGGAAGGGCTCGCTGACGGCAGCGTCGAGATCGTCGTCGGCACCCATGCGCTTCTTGGCAAAACCATCAACTTCAAGGACCTTGGCCTTGTCATTGTCGATGAGGAGCAGCACTTCGGCGTGTCTCACAAGGAGCGGCTGAAGCAGCTCAGGGCCGAGGTCCATGTGCTGACGCTGACGGCAACACCTATACCGCGCACGCTGCAGCTCGCGCTGACGGGCGTGCGGGAGCTTTCCCTCATCACGACACCGCCGGTGGATCGCCTCACGGTGCGCACCTTCATCAGCCCCTTCGACCCGCTGACCGTTCGCGAGGCGCTGCTGCGTGAACGCTATCGCGGCGGGCAAAGCTTCTTCGTTTGCCCTCGCATCGATGACATCGCGGAGGTGCGTCACTTCCTCGAAACGCAGGTTCCTGAGGTCAAGGTCGCGGTCGGCCATGGTCAGATGGCGGCGGGCGAGCTGGAGGACGTCATGTCGGACTTCTATGATGGCAAGTTCGACGTGTTGCTGTCGACCTCGATCGTGGAGTCCGGCCTCGATATCCCGAACGCCAACACGTTGATCGTCTACCGTGCAGATATGTTCGGTCTCGCCGCGCTCTATCAGTTGCGGGGGCGTGTCGGCCGGTCCAAGGCGCGCGCCTATGCGCTGTTCACGACGCCGGAAGGAAAGGCGCTGACACCGACGGCGGAGCGCCGGCTAAAGGTGCTGCAGTCTCTCGATACATTGGGAGCCGGCTTCCAACTGGCATCCCATGATCTGGACATCCGCGGGGCCGGCAACCTCCTTGGCGACGAGCAGTCGGGCCACATCCGCGAGGTGGGCTATGAGCTCTACCAGCAGATGCTGGAAGAGGCTGTCGCCTCCCTACGTGATGGCATCGATGGGGCCACCGCGGACCAATGGTCGCCTCAGATCACCATCGGCACGCCGGTGCTGATTCCGGAGACCTATGTCGAGGATCTTCAGCTCCGGCTTGGCCTCTACCGCCGCCTCGCGTCGCTGGAGACGGAAGACGAGATCAACGGCTTTGCCGCCGAGCTCGCCGACCGCTTCGGTCCACGGCCGGAGGAGGTCGACCATCTTCTCAAGGTCATGGCGATCAAGGGCCTGTGCCGTCGCGCCAATGTGGAGAAGGTCGATGCGGGCCCTAAGGGCGTGGTGCTGACCCTGCGAGACAATTCCTTCGCCAACCCGGAAGGTCTTGTCGGCTACATTGGCCGCGAAGGGGCCAACGCGAAGATCCGCCCCGACATGAAGATCGTGCTGAAGCGTGACTGGGACCGCCCTGTCGATCGGTTGCAGGGCACCCGCAGTCTGCTGCGGGATCTCGTGAAGATCGCGGAGACGAAGAAGGCGGCGTGAGACACGCCGCCTTACTGCACCGACAGCAGAAGACGAGACAAAATGCCTAGGTTTTTCAACCTAGGCATTTTAGCCTATCATTATTTTCCTATGGCAATATCAAGCCCCAGGTCGAGGCAGGGTGCCGAGTGGGTCAGCGCTCCCACAGAAATCATGTCGACACCGGAGCCTGCGATGGCAGCGACGGTGTCGAGGTTCACGCCGCCGGAGGCCTCAGCCACCATACGTCCGTCGATGCGGCGGACGGCTTCAGCCAGGACGTCGGGCGTCATGTTGTCGAGGAGAACCGCGTCCGCGCCCTCCTGAAGCACTTGGTCCAGCTGATCGAGCGTGTCGACCTCGATCTCGATTTTGACGAGGTGCCCGACGCTTGCCTTGGCGCCCCGAAGCGCTGCAGCCACGCCGCCAGCCACGGCGATGTGGTTGTCCTTGATGAGCACGGCATCATCGAGCCCGAACCGATGGTTCATGCCACCGCCGCAGCGCACCGCGTATTTTTCAAAAACCCGCAGCCCGGGCGTTGTCTTGCGGGTGCAGCAGATATGCGCCTGCGTCCCGACGACCTTGGCTGCGTAAAGAGCCGTGAGGCTGGCGATGCCGCAGAGCCGGCCGGTGAAGTTCAGCGCCACGCGTTCTGCCGTCAGGATGGCTCTGGCGTTTCCTGCCACCGTCAGGACATGATCGCCACGCGTGATCGCAGCCCCGTCATTGAGGTGAACGGTGACGGAGAGTTCGGGATCGAGCGCGCGAAAGGCGGCGACGGCAAGATCGACACCCGCAATCACGCCGGGGCCGCGCGCTGCCATGACGGCAGTGGCGCGAGCATCCCCGGGGATCGTGGCGCTGGTGGTGACATCGCCGGCGCGGCCGAGATCCTCCAGCAGCGCCTCCTCGACAGCGCGCCTGACGAGAAGCGGATTGAGGGGCGGGATCATGGTCACTCCTTCACGGCATCGGCGATCGCGAAAGCCTCATCGAGGAAGATGGGCTGGCGCGTGGCAAGGGCGGGATCGGCCTCGGGATAGTCGGAGCGATAGTGCCCGCCGCGGCTTTCCTTCCGGCGCAGAGCGGATGCGGTGACGAGCAGCCCGGCCGTGGCCCGGTTGCGGATGTCGGCGCCTCGCGCCTCACGCGCCCGGCCGGCGAAATATTTCGCGGCATGGGCAAGGCCGTCACCGGTACGTATCACGCCGGCGTGGTTGCTCATCACCTGGCGCAGGTCGGCGACTTCATCCGATGAGCCGGTGGCCGCGGCTGCCGAGGCACCGTTCTCGGACCGGGACCAGACCGCCGGCGCTGAAGCTGGCAGAAGGCTCTCGATGTTCTCGGCCACACGAGCGGCAAAGACGATGGCTTCCAGAAGCGAGTTCGAGGCCAGGCGATTGGCGCCATGCGCGCCGGTGCAGGCCACTTCGCCGCAGGCCCAGAGGCCATCGAGCGAGGTCCGGCCATCCGCGTCAGTCAGCACGCCACCCATGTGATAATGCGCCGCCGTGGCGATAGGTATGGCCTGCGTTACAGGGTCGATTCCAGCTGAGCGGCATGCCGCGGTGATCGTTGGGAAGTGCTCGACGAAATGCTGTCCGATGGCCTCACGGCAGTCAAGGAAGGCGCCCCGGCCGGACACGACCTCCGCGAACACGCCGCGCGCGACAATGTCGCGGGGGGCAAGTTCGGCATCGGGATGCAAGGCCTTCATGAAGCGCTCGCCGGCGCTGTTGATCAAAACGGCGCCGTCGCCGCGCAATGCTTCGCTAGCGAGAGGAGCGGGATCCCGCCCCACATCGATGGCCGTGGGGTGAAACTGGACGAACTCCGCATCCATAATGGCCGCACCGGCGCGAGCGGCAGCGGCGAGCCCCGCTCCGAAGGCTTCCGGCGGATTGGTCGTCACCGAAAAGAGCTGCCCGATGCCGCCTGTGGCCAGCACCACGGCGCGTGCCGGGATGGCGACGCGTCCCCGCGGGCCGTGTGCGATCAGGCCGGTGACATAGCGGCCCTCGGTCGTCAGTTCCTCCAGCGTCACGTGCTCCAGCACCCGAATGGAGGGCGTCCGCCGCACGGTGGCGACCAGCGCCTGCATGATGGCGCGGCCGGCACCGTCTCCCTTGACCCGCACGATGCGCCGCGCGTTGTGGGCAGCCTCGCGCGAGAGAGCCAATTTGCCCTCGATGTCGCGATCAAACGGCACGCCATAACTCAGGAGATCCTCGATGCGTCGCGAGGCCTCGTTGGCAATGAGATGGGCGATGGCGTGATCGACCAGGCCGGCGCCGGCGGCGATGGTGTCGCTGGCATGTGCTTCGGGTGTGTCGCCTTCGCCGATGGCGGCGGCGATGCCTCCCTGAGCCCAAGCGGAGGAGGCTCCTTCACCGATGGGCGCGGTGGTGACGATGGTGACCGGCCGGGGAGCGAGTTTCAGGGCGCAGAAGAGCCCCGCAAGGCCACCACCGACGATAACGATCTCGTCGAGGCCGGCCCAGCTCTCTGGCTGCAGGGAAATGCCGTCGTCGGAAGAATTGGGCATGGACGCGCCTTCAAGGCTTCGTCATGCCCGGCGCTGGGCCGGGTATCCGCCGGTGCAAGGGCAGGGGAACCGCCCGATGGCGCTTGCGGATGGCTGGGCACACCGGCCCAGCCATGACACGGGGGAGGGACTTCAGATCTTCAGGTTCACCATGCGCTCGACCGAGCGTCGAGCCTTGGCGGCCACGATGGGATCCACCACCACCTCGTCGGTCATATAGACGAGGCTGTCGAGAATCTTCGGCAGCGTGATGCGCTTCATGTGCGGGCAGAGGTTGCACGGCCGTACGAACTCCACGTCCGGCGCCTCGGCCATGATGTTGTCCGCCATGGAGCATTCGGTCACCATGACGACCCGCTTCGGACGCTTGGTTTTCACGAAATCCGCCATCTTCGCCGTCGAGCCGGAGAAGTCGGCCTCCTTGATGACGTCCTGCGGGCATTCCGGATGGGCAATGATGACCACCGAAGGGTCATCCGCCCGATAGCGGCGCAGCTCTTCGCCGGTGAAGCGCTCATGCACTTCGCAGGCGCCATGCCACTTGATGATCTTGACCTTGGTCTGGGTCGCAACCCAATCGGCCAGATACTGATCGGGGAGGAACAGGACACGATCCGTGCCGAGACTCTCCACCACCTCCACCGCGTTGGACGAGGTGCAGCAGATGTCGGCCTCTGCCTTCACCTCGGCCGAGGTGTTGACGTAGACCACCACCGGCACGCCGGGATATTTCGACCTAAGGAGGCGGATGTCCTCGCCCGTGATGGACGAGGCCAGCGAGCAGCCGGCGCGCGCGTCCGGGATCAGCACCGTCTTCTCGGGGCTGAGGATCTTGGACGTCTCGGCCATGAAGTGGACGCCGCCCTGGATGATCACATCGGCGTCGACCCTGGCCGCCTCGCGCGCCAGCTGAAAGCTGTCGCCGACGACATCGGCCACGCAGTTGTAGATTTCCGGCGTCTGATAATTATGCGCCAGGATCACGGCGTTGCGCACCTTCTTCAGGTCGTTGATCGCCTTCACGTAAGGGGCGAAGAAGGGCCATTCGACCGAGGGCACCACCGATTTGACCTTCTCGTAGAGATGCGCCGTTTCGGCCGCAACCTCGGGCGTGAAGGCCAGATCAGGCATCGGCAGGATGCCAAACCGTTCCGCGGCGCTGGGCGCCGTGCGAGGCATTTCCAGAGTGGCAAGAGCGGGGGTCATCGAACCCTCCTTAATTATGCTCAACTAGAGCATATCTCTCTTCAAAAAAAACCGGCGACGGTGCGTGCCGGTTCCTCAGGCACATAAGCCTTTTTGCTGAGCATTACCAGTGCCGATTGTCATTATTTCGCAATATCGCCTTTCGTGATGAATTGATGATCATCTTTCATTGTCGGTGATTTCCGCTGGTGCTTTATGATGGATCGATCCATCCCGCGAGGCCGCATGATGCACGCTCCAACATCTCCATCCGCCGGGTGGCGAACACCCGCCGTCATCCTGTTCTGCGGCTGCCTGATCGCCATGATTTCCTTCGGCCCGCGCTCTGCCATGGGCCTGTTCATGACGCCTATCTCCGGCACCAACGGATGGGGACGCGATGTCTTCGGTCTCGCCATCGCCCTGCAGAACCTTGTCTGGGGAATAGGGCAACCCTTCGCGGGAGCCGTGGCGGATCGATTCGGTCCCATGCGCGTCCTGATGGCCGGCGGCCTTCTTTATGCGGTGGGCCTCGCGCTCATGGCGAGTTCCTCCACGCCCCTGACGATGGATCTTACAGCGGGCGTGCTCATCGGCCTCGGTCTGTCGGGGTCATCCTTCAACCTGGTGCTCGGTGCCTTCGGGAAGCTTCTTCCTACCTCATGGAGGCCCGTCGCGCTTGGAGCGGGCACCGCCGCCGGCTCGTTCGGGCAGTTTCTCTTCGCGCCGCTCGGGATCTCCCTGATCAACAGCTTCGGCTGGCAGGGTGCGCTTCTGATCTTCGCATCGCTGATGCTGCTCATCGTACCGCTCTCGGTGGCGCTGGCGACGCGGCGGACAGCCTCGGCCGATGGCTCCGCGGTGACCTATGTGCCACCGTCGCAGTCGATCAAGCAGGCGCTGAGGGAGGCTTTCGCCGAACGCTCCTATGTGCTGCTGGTGCTGGGCTTCTTCACCTGCGGATTTCAGCTTGCCTTTATAACCACCCACCTGCCGCCCTATCTCGCTGACAAGGGCATTTCCGCGAGCATTGGCGCCTGGACCATCGCCATGATCGGACTGGCGAACATCGTCGGCTCTCTCTCGGCCGGCTGGCTGTCCGGCCGCAGGTCAAAGCGCCTTCTGCTTGTCTGGAACTACTTCGCCCGAGGGCTCCTCATCACCGCCTTCATCTTGCTGCCGACGACGCCGGCGACCTCTATCGCCTTTGGCGTCCTTATCGGCATTCTCTGGCTCTCCACGGTGCCACCAACGTCGGGCCTCGTCGCGCTGATGTTCGGCACCGGCTATATGACCATGCTTTACGGCTTCGCCTTCTTCAGCCATCAGGTCGGCGCCTTCTTCGGGGTCTGGCTTGGCGGCGTCCTCTATGAGACAACGGGCTCCTATGACCTCGTCTGGTGGTTTGCGGCGGCACTGGGTTATGCCTCGGCGCTGATCAATCTGCCGATCAAGGAACAGCCGGTGGCGCGTCTGGCCGGCAGCGCGGCCTGAAACGCCCCGAGCCTTTTCGGTTGCCTTTGGCCGCTGCCGCGCCAAAAACCGACATAGGTGATGAAAGGAACGGTCATGAGCAGCTTTCGGGCCCTTCAGGTCTCCAAATCGGATGCCGGCCAATCGGTGAATGTGGTGGATTTTGCCGAATCCGACCTGATGGATGGCGACGTGACGGTGCGGGTGGAATATTCCACCATCAACTACAAGGATGGGCTCGCCATCACCGGCAAGCTCCCCGTCGTGCGGCACTGGCCCATGATCCCCGGCATCGACTTCGCCGGAACCGTGGAAAATTCCACCCACCCGAAATTCAAGGCCGGCGACAAGGTGATCCTCAACGGCTGGGGCACGGGTGAGACGCATCTCGGCGCCTATGCCGATCGCTCACGGGTCAAGGGCGATTGGCTGGTGCGCCTGCCGGAGGGAATGACCACGGCGGAGGCCATGGCCATCGGCACCGCCGGCTATACGGCCATGCTCTGCCTTCTTGCGCTCGAACGGCACGACATAACGCCCGATCGGGGCCCCGTTGTGGTGACCGGCGCGGCGGGCGGGGTCGGCAGCATCGCGATCTCGCTCCTGTCGAAATTGAACTACCATGTCGTCGCCGTGACAGGCCGCACGTCGGAAGCGGACTATCTCACGGGACTTGGTGCGGCCGAAATCATTGATCGCGCGGAACTGGCGGGCGAACCACGCCCGCTCGGCAAGGAGCTCTGGGCCGGCGCCATCGACGCAGCGGGCTCGGTCACGCTTGCCAATGTCATTTCCATGATGCAGCGGGGTGGATGCGTAGCCGCCTGCGGCAATGCCGGGGGAATGGATCTGCCGACCTCCGTTGCGCCATTCATCCTGCGCGGCGTGGCTCTGATCGGCATCGATTCGGCTTATGCGCCGCTGCCTTTGCGCGAGATGGCCTGGGCCCGCCTCGCACGTGACCTCGATCGGGCAAAGCTTGCATCGCTCACGAGCACGATCGGCTTCAATGACATCGTCGAGACGGCCACCGCCATCACCGAAGGCAAGGTGCGCGGCCGCGTCGTCGTCGACATGAGCCGTTGAATAATCTTGCTCTCATCCTTACGTCGTCGCACTCAAACATCCTCGTGGAGAAGGTTCAGTCATGACTGACAAGCTGAAGGTCGCGGTCCTAGGTGCTTCCGGATACACCGGATCCGAACTCGTGCGCCTTTTGCTGCGTCATCCGCGCGTCGAATTGACGGCGCTGACGGCCGATTCCAGGGCCGGGAAGGGCATGGCTGAGGTCTTCGCGCAATTTTCCGGGATCAATCTTCCAACACTGGTGAAGATCGACGAGCTCGACCTCGGCGGCATCGATGCCATCTTCTGCGCCCTGCCTCATGCGACGACCCAGATCGTCCTCAAGGATCTGCTTGCGAAAAAGCCGTCGCTGAAGATCGTTGATCTCTCCGCTGACTTCCGGCTTGAGGATCCCGCCGCTTACGAAAAGTGGTATGGGCACGCCCATCAGGCGCTCGACCTGCAGCAGGAGGCGGTGTTCGGCCTCGTCGAGCTCTACCGTGACAAGATCAAGGGTGCGCGGCTCGTCGCCAACCCGGGCTGCCATACCACGACCTCGATCCTGCCCATCGTCCCTCTGCTGAAGGCCGGCACCATCGATGCCGACGAGATCGCCATCGTCTCCGCCACCGGGATGTCGGGGGCCGGACGCGCCGCCAAGGAGGCGATGCTGTTCTCAGAGGTCTCGGAGGGCATCAATGCCTATGGCGTCGGCAACCATCGGCACACCTCGGAATTCGACCAGGAGTATTCCAAGGCGGCGGGCCACAAGGTGGAGGCGAGCTTCACGCCGCTGCTGGTCCCCATGAATCGCGGCATCCTGGGCACGATCCACGTGCGCGGCGACGCCCGGAAACTGCATGATGTCCTGAGCAAGACCTATGCCGGCGAGCATTTCATTACGGTGCTTCCCTTCGGGCAGACGCCGCACACGCGGCATATCCGTGGCTCGAACCACGTTCAGATCGGCGTCGCCGCCGATCGTCGCGAGGGCAGGGCCATCGTTATCTCCGCGCTCGACAATCTGGTGAAGGGAGCTTCCGGGCAGGCGATCCAGAATCTCAACGTGATGATGGGCTGGCCCGAGACGACAGGCATCGACCAGATCGCGCTCTTCCCCTGATCAAGGCTCAGGCCGGAACCTTCACATAGCTTCCGGGCGCCGGCTCCAGGCTTTTGTAACGGCCGCCGCCGATCTTCGGCGGCGCCCCTTGTGCCTCGTCGAGATCGGCCAGCCATTTGCGCCAGTCCGGCCACCAGGAGCCGGGATGCTCCTTCGCCTTGTTCAGCCATGCATCATAGCTGCCCTTGGGCGCGGGCCCGGTCCAATACTGATATTTATTGCGCTCCGGCGGGTTTATGACACCGGCGATATGGCCTGAGCCGGAGAGAACGAAACGGACCGGGCCACCAAACAGCGTCGCGCCCAGGAACGCTGATTTCGCAGGGGCGATATGGTCCTCGCGGGTGGCCAGCTCGTAGACCGGCACCGTCACCTTGCCGATGTCGAGCTGGACGCCGGCGATTTCCATCAGCCCGCGCGCCAGCATGTTCTGATCATAGCAGTTCTTCAGATAGAACAGGTGATTGGCGGCGGCCATCCGGGTTGAATCGGAGTTCCAGTGCAGGAGGTCGAAGGGTCGTGGCTGCCGGCCCTTGAGATAGTTGCTGACGACATAGGACCAGATGAGGTCGTTGGGCCGCAGCATGTTGAAGGCCGACGACATATGGCTGCCCTCAAGGAAGCCCGCCTCGTTGATCTTGCGCTCCAGGGACTTCAGCTGGTTCTCGTCGACGAAGCACTGAAGATCGCCGGAATGGGTGAAGTCGACCTGGGTGGTCAGGAAGGTCGCGCTTGCGGCGCGCTTGTCTCCGGTCGCCGCCATATAGGCGAGCGTCGCGGCAAGGAGGGTGCCGCCGACGCAATAACCCACCAGATCGGCCTGCTTGAGGCGCGTCGTCTTCAACACCACGTCGAGCGCCGCCAGCACGCCTTCCTGCATATAGCTGTCGAAGCCCTTGAGGGCGTGCCGTGCATCCGGATTGACCCAGGAGATCACGAAGACGGTCAGGCCGCTGTTGACGGCCCAACGGATGAAGCTCTTCTCCGGCGTCAGGTCAAGCACATAGAATTTGTTGATCCACGGCGGGACGATCAGGAGCGGGCGGCGTCGCACCTGGGGCGTCGTCGGTTCATATTGGATGAGCTGGATCAGATCGTTCTGAAATATGACCTGTCCTGGTGTCGTCGCCAGATTGACACCCACCTCGAAGGAGGCGCGGTCGGTCTGCCGGATCTTGAGCTCGCCACGGCCGGCGGCGATGTCCTCGGCCAGCATCTGCATGCCGCGCACGAGATTTTCGCCCTTCTGGGCCATGGTTTCCTTGATGAGCTCCGGATTGGTCAGCACGAAGTTCGAAGGTGCCACGGCGCTGCCGATCTGGCGGACATAGAAATGGGCCTTGGCCCGCGTCCGTTCATCGATGCCTTCCGCCTCATTGACCATGGTTTCGGCCCAGCGGGTCGTGTGCAGATAGGCCTGCTTCAGAAAATCGAAGAAGGGATTGGTCGACCAATCAGGGTCCTGGAACCGGGCATCCCTGGATTCGGGCTCGACAACAGGCGCGACCTCTTCGCCATTCATCTTGCGCAGCGTCGACGACCACAAATCGAAGTAACCGCTGACAAGGGAGCGCTGCGCATCCAGTGTCTTGTGCGGGTCCGACAGCCAGGTTTCGGCGACCTGGCCCAGGGTCTTGACCACATCGGCCACGCCATCGGAAAGGGAGTTATTGTTTTCACCGGTCTCGCGCGGCCGCACATAGGCCGCCATCGCCTTGCCGCCTTCCTCGACAAGCCGTGCCATGTTCTTCGCGAAAACGTCGTAATCCGGTTCTGGCGGCACCTTGCCGCCGGACTCGTCTGTCGCCACCCTGTCGTCTCCTCGGCGGCGGTTTTCTCCGCCACATGATTCCACTTTGCTATATATGTGCCCGCCGGGCTACCAGGGGAGGCAGGACATGCCGCATCTGAAATATTTTCTGTTGCCGATTGGCGCCGTGACGCTTGCAGCGTGCGTAGGTCCCAAGGTCGAAGTGCCGCCGCCGCCGGCCATCGCGGAAGAGGCCCGAACCCCAAGCCTGGCAGCGCCTCCCTACCACCGCCGGCATAATCCGCTGACGCGGCAGGAGCGGCTGCGCGTGGAAGACGATCTTGCCCGACAGGCGGTCTCACCGGCGCCGCCGCCCCGGAGATAGGCGCGCCGATCAGGAAGCCTTAGAATTTCCGCAGATAGGGTGTAAGAAGAATGGCCGCGCGATCCCCGCGCGTGCCCTAGCCAAGGTGCCCGAGGACACCCCCATGACCGAGTTTCATTCCATCAGACGACTTCCCCCTTATGTGTTCGAACAGGTGAACCGGGTTAAGGCCGCCGCCCGTCGAGCCGGGGCCGATATCGTCGACCTCGGCATGGGCAATCCGGATCTGCCGACGCCTGAACACATCACTGAAAAGCTGATCGAGAACGCACGGCGCCCGCGCACCAACCGCTATTCCGCTTCCAAGGGCATTCCAGGCCTTCGCCGCGCGCAGGCCGCCTATTACGAGCGCCGCTTCGGCGTCAAGCTCGACCCGGACACCCAGGTCGTGGCAACGCTTGGCTCCAAGGAAGGCTTCGCCAACATGGCGCAGGCCATCACGGCGCCGGGCGATGTGGTGCTGGTGCCCAACCCCAGCTACCCCATCCACGCCTTCGGCTTCCTGATGGCCGGCGGCGTGATCCGCAATGTGCCGGGAACACCGGGGCCGGAGTTCTTCCACGCGCTGGAGCGCGGCGTGACGCACTCGATCCCCAGGCCGATCGCGGTAGTCCTCTGCTATCCGTCGAATCCCACCGCCGAGGTGGCCGACCTTGAGTTTTATGCCGATGTCGTGCGCTTCGCGAAGAAGCACGACCTCATCGTGCTGTCGGACCTTGCCTATTCGGAGATTTACTTCGACGGCAATCCGCCGCCGTCGGTGCTCCAGGTTCCGGGCGCCATGGACGTGACGGTCGAATTCACCTCGCTGTCCAAAACCTACTCCATGCCCGGCTGGCGTGTCGGTTTTGCGGTCGGCAACACACGGTTGATCGCCGCCCTGTCGCGCATCAAGTCCTATCTCGATTACGGCGCCTTCACGCCGATCCAGGTGGCGGCCGCGGCAGCCCTCAACGGACCGGACGATTGCATCACCGAGGCACGGGAGATCTATCGCAAGCGGCGAGATGCGCTGGTCGAAAGTTTCGGCCGGGCAGGGTGGGATATACCCGCCCCCAAGGCATCCATGTTCGCCTGGTCACCGATCCCGGAGAAGTTTGCGAGCCTCGGTTCGGTGGAGTTTTCAAAGCTCCTGATCGAGAAGGCGGATGTCGCCGTCTCGCCCGGCGTCGGCTTCGGTGAGCATGGCGACCAATTCGTTCGCATCGCGCTGGTGGAAAACGAGCACCGCATCCGCCAGGCGGCGCGGAATGTGCGCCGTTTCCTTGAAAGCGCCGATCAAACATTGCACAACGTTGTTCCTATCGCTGCCACGCGCTGACCTCGCGGCATAATCATGCCCGGGCCTCGGCGCCCGGGCATCCCACGACTTGCCACGACCCGATCGGGTCCGAGGTCCATAAGATGAACGACTATACGGCTGGCCCGACGCGGCCCTGCCATGACCTTGCCATGAGCGCGCCGGTCCGGCGCCCATTCTGTTTCCCGTCCTCACATCATGACCGCCATGACTGAGCCGCTTCGCATTGGCATCGCCGGTCTGGGCACCGTCGGCGCGGCGGTTGCCGCGCGATTGATCACCACCCGTGCCGACTTCACCTTGCGCGCCGGTCGCGACCTCGTCCTGGCCGGCGTTGCCGCGCGTGACCGCAGCCGCGACCGCGGTTTCGATCTTGCCGGTATCGCCTGGTTCGAGGATCCCGTCGCCCTCGCATCTTCAACTGATATCGATATCTTTATCGAATTAATCGGAGGCGACGAGGGCGCGGCGCGAGCCGCGGTGGAAGCTGCGCTTCAGACGGGCAAATCCGTCGTGACGGCCAACAAGGCGCTTCTGGCCAAACACGGGGCGGCGCTGTCGGCCCTGGCGGAAAAGAAGGGGGTCGCGCTTGCGTTCGAAGCCTCCGCGGCCGGCGGCATTCCCATCGTCAAGGTGCTGCGCGAGGCGATGTCGGGCAACCGGCTGAGCCGCGTCTACGGCATCATGAACGGCACCTGTAATTACATCCTGACCCGGATGGAGAAGGAAAAACTGTCGTTCGAGGAGTGCCTGGCCGATGCGCAGCGGCTCGGCTATGCCGAGGCGGATCCGACGTTCGACATCGGCGGCTTCGACACCGCGCATAAGCTCGCCATTCTCACAAGCCTTGCTTTTGGAACCGAAATTGACGCCGAGGCGGTCTATGTGGAAGGCATCGGTTCGCTGACGCTGCTCGACCTCGCCATGGCCGATGAGCTCGGCTATCGCATCAAACTCCTCGGCGTCGCGACACGCACGCAGTCCGGTATCGAGCAGCGCGTCCATCCGACCATGGTGCCCAAATCCTCTGCCATCGCCCGGGTCAAAGGCGTGACCAACGCGGTGGCGCTGGATGGCGATATGGTGGGTGAGATCACATTGGTCGGTCCGGGAGCAGGGGGCAATGCCACCGCATCCGCCGTATTGGCCGATATCGTCGATGTCGCCCGCGGCGTCTCGCGTCCGCCTTTTGGCATCGCCACAGAGCATCTCGTTCCCGCCTCGCGTGCACCCATGACCCTTCACGCCGGAGGCTATTACATCCGCCTCATGGTCCAGGATCGTCCGGGCGCCGCGGCGGCGATTGCCACGCGAATGGCCGAAAAGATGATTTCGCTCGAAAGCATCCTTCAACGCGGCGGCACCACCTATGGCTTTGAAAGCCCTGAAGGGACGGTGCCTGTCGTCCTTATCACGCATGCCACCACCGAAACCGCCGTGCGGCAGGTGCTGGATGCTGTTGTCGCCGACGGCCATGTCATTGGCGAGCCACAAATGATTCGTATCGAGAAAGAGCAGTAGGACGCGGGCTTCGCGAGCTTACGGGGAGATATTGATGACCGAAATTACCGTTCAGCCGAGCCAGTTTATCGAGCGCATCCTGACGCTTGAGCTGGTGCGCGTCACCGAGCGTGCCGCCGTTGCATCCGCCCGCCTGCGTGGCCATGGCGACGAGAAGGCCGCCGACCAGGCCGCCGTGGACGCCATGCGCCGCGAGCTCAACAAGCTCCAGATCGATGGCACCGTCGTGATCGGCGAGGGCGAACGCGATGAAGCGCCGATGCTCTTCATCGGCGAACAGGTCGGCAATAAGAAGGGACCGAAGGTCGATATCGCGGTCGATCCGCTGGAGGGCACAACGCTCTGCGCCAAGGACATGCCAGGCGCCATCACAGTGATGGCTATGGCGGAAGGGGGCACGCTGCTCGCGGCGCCTGATTGCTACATGCACAAGATCGCCATCGGGCCAGGCTATCCCAAGGGCGTGATCGATCTCGACGCGTCACCGGAAGAGAACATCACCGCTCTTGCCAAGGCCAAAGGCGTGAAGCCGAGCGAGATCAACGTGCTGATGCTGGATCGGCCGCGCCATGCCGAGATGATTGCAGCCGTCCGCAAGATCGGCGCCGGCATCCGCCTCATCAGCGACGGTGACGTCGCGGGCGTGATCTTCACCACCACCCCGGAGCAGACCGGCATCGACATGTATCTCGGCATCGGTGCCGCTCCGGAAGGCGTACTTGCGGCTGCCGCGCTCCGCTGCGTCGGTGGCCAGAT
Organism: Agaricicola taiwanensis; assembly: GCF_014635245.1. GTDB lineage: Bacteria > Pseudomonadota > Alphaproteobacteria > Rhizobiales > Methylopilaceae > Agaricicola > Agaricicola taiwanensis. The sequence continues at coordinate 858,796 of NZ_BMCP01000002.1, forward strand.
GCAGACGCGCCTTGTGCTCGACACCGATGAGAAGATTGCCCGTGCCCGCAAGATGGGCGTTACGGATCCCCAGAAGAAGTATGACCTGCGCGAGCTGGCCTCGGGCGACGTCATCGTGGCGGCAACCGGTGTCACGGATGGCGGCCTGCTGAGCGGCGTCAAATTCCGCCGCGACGGCGTGATCGAAACCGAGACCGTCGTCTATCGCTCCGCCACGGGCACGGTGCGCAAGATCCATGCTGAACATCGCGAATTGTCCAAGTTCCACCTCGGCTGACACCGGATAATACGAAATCCCAGGCCCGCGCTCGTCGTAAGATGAGCGTGGGCTTTTTCATTTTTTGATTCCGTGCGCGAGCACGGCGGCGCACATTATGCTCATGCGAATCGCGACAGCTTTGGCACTGGAGCCGGGAGACACCGCTTTCCTGGGCGTCCACCGTTCGGCAACGGGCCGGCGATGGCGCGAGCGTCTTGATGGACGCGGACAGGCGCTTGCCCTGGCCATGGCTCAGGCTCACGGCATTCCCGACCTGTTGGCTCGTGTGATTGCCGGGCGAGGCGTGCAGATGGAGGAGGTGGCGCGCCATCTCGATCCCACACTTAGAGCATTGATGCCCGATCCTTCGACGCTGACCGATATGGACCAAGCGGCCGAACGATTGGCAGCGGCCATCAGGCGTGAAGAGAGGGTTGCGATTTTCGGCGATTATGATGTCGACGGCGCAACCTCGGCGGCCATCCTCGGTCAGTTCCTGCGCGCCTGCGGCACCATCTTCGACATTCACATACCCGACCGCATCTTCGAGGGCTACGGACCCAATGTTCCCGCGATCCGGGACCTTGCGGCGCGGGGCGCCAAGCTGCTTGTGACGGTTGACTGCGGCACCACCAGCCACGAGGCGCTGGCGGAAGCGCGAAAGCTTGGCCTCGACGTCGTCGTGCTCGACCACCATCAAGCACCGGAGGACCTGCCGGCCGCGACCGCGCTGGTCAACCCAAACCGGCTCGACGATGTGTCGGGGCAGGGGCATCTGGCGGCCTGCGGCGTTGTCTTTTTGGCGATCGTCGCCACCGCTCGCACCTTGCGGCACTCCGGCTATTGGACCACCGAACGGCCGCAACCCGATCTTCTCGCCTTCACTGATCTCGCGGCTCTTGGCACCGTCGCCGATGTCGTGCCGCTCGTCGGGGTCAATCGTGCCCTGGTGGCGACCGGTCTCAAGGCCATGGCCGCGCGCCTGCGGCCAGGCACCCGGGCGCTGATGGATGTCGCACGGATGGATGCGGCACCATCGCCCTATCATCTCGGGTTCCTGCTCGGACCACGGATCAATGCCGGCGGCCGTATTGGCAACGCGGCGCTCGGAGCACGTCTGTTGCTGTCCGCTGATCCGGTCGAAGCCATGGCCATTGCCGCCGAACTTGACCGCCTGAACGAGGAACGGCGAGCCGTCGAAGCCGCAACGCTTGCCGAAGCGGATGCCCAGGTGCCGGAGGAGACGGAGGACACGGTCATCGTCACATCGGGCCAAGGTTGGCATCCGGGGGTGGTCGGACTTGTCTCGGCCCGCCTGAAAGAAAAATTCTGCCGGCCGGCCTTCGCCTTCGCCATTGGCGAGGATGGCCTTGCCACCGGTTCAGGCCGCTCCATTCCAGGTGTTGATCTCGGCGGTGCGGTTCGGGAAGCGGTCGACGAGGGAATCGCCATCAAGGGAGGTGGACATGCCATGGCCGCGGGCGTCACCCTGGCCGCCGCCGACATCCCGCGATTTCAATCCTACCTAAGCGAGCGACTCGCATCCGATGTCACGGCTTCCCAAGCGGCCGATGCCCTGACCTTCGACGGCGCCCTTAGCGCCGGCGGTGCGACCGCGGATCTCACGCGCGCCCTGCAGCGTGGTGGCCCCTATGGCACCGGTAACAGCGAGCCCACCTTCGCCTTTCCCAATCACACGCTCGTCAGTGCAAGCGTCGTCGGAACCGGTCACATCCGCATCCGGATCCGCTCGGGCGACGGCGCGACTGTGAGCGGGATCGCTTTTCGGTGCGCCGACCGGCCCCTGGGCCGGGCTCTCGTGGACGCCCAGGGCCGCATGGTGCACCTAGCCGGCCGCATTGCGGAAGACACCTGGGGCGGAGGGTCGCGGATCGAAATTCGCGTGTGCGACCTTGCTGTTGCCGGTTGACGGCACAAACCTTCCTCTGTATCCCTCACCCCCGCTGAGCGCCCATCGTCTAGCGGTCTAGGACGTCGCCCTTTCACGGCGAAAACAGGGGTTCGAGTCCCCTTGGGCGCGCCAGCCTTTTCACAAGTGTTCAGCCGGCGCGACGCATATGGCCAAGGCCACCGGCGCCAGGAGACATCACATGGGCATCTGGACACTGGATATTTCGGGTACGGCCGTTGTGGTCATCGGCGATGTCGAGCGTGATGAAGCGCAGGATATCGTCAGCGACGACGCCTTCCAGGACGACCTGATGGCCTTCGAGAGCGACGGCGCGCCGCTATGGGACGGGACGGCCGAACTGGTCGTCCGCGAAGCCATGCCCGATGAGCATGAGATCTGGAAGGAAGCCCGCGCGGAAGCCGAGGCGGAAGAGGATTTCGAGGAAGATGAAGCCTCGGTCGTCTTCCTGGTGCCGGTTTCCGACCCCGACGACGAAGAGGATTGAGCGTCAGTCCGCCTCTTTGATGCGACCCCGCATTGATTTGATCTGCCCCCTCTGGGTCTTCTTGTCGAGCCGGCGTTTCTTGGAACCGAGGGTGGGGCGGGTCGGCCGGCGGAATTTCGGCGATACGCTGGCCTGACGCAGCATTTCCACAAGCCGCTCGATAGCGTCTTCCCGGTTGCGCTCCTGTGTCCGAAAATTTTGGGCGACCAGCACGACCACGCCGTCCTGCGTCAACCAGCGCGACGCCAGCTTTTCCGCCCGTTGCCGAAGTCCTTCAGGAAGCGAGGGCGAGCCCCGAAGATCGAATCGGAGCTCGACCGCGGTCGATACCTTGTTGACGTTCTGTCCACCCGGACCCGAGGCCCTAATGAAGGAGAGCTCGATCTCGTCGTCGTCGAGCTCAATGCTGTCGGTTATCTTCACCATTTTCCGGTGTTCGGCATAGAGGCCCAAGGCTCCTGTGGCGGCAGGGCCGGGCCCTTCTGGAGCAGCTCGATCGAAATGTTGTCGGGCGAACGGATGAAGGCCATGTTGCCGTCGCGCGGCGGCCGGTTGATGGTAACCCCCGCCTTCATCAGCTTGTCGCAGACCGCATAGATGTCGTCGACCTCATAGGCGAGATGGCCAAAGTTGCGCCCTTCGCCATAGGGCTCCGAATCCCAGTTGTAGGTAAGTTCCACTTCGGCGCTCTCGTCGTCCGGTGCCGAAAGGAAAATCAGGGTAAAGCGGCCCTCGGGCACCTCCCTGCGGCGACGTTCAACCAGTCCCAGCTTGTTGCAATAGAAATCAAGGGACTGGTCAACGTCGGTGACGCGCACCATCGTATGGAGATAACGCATTCTGCCTCCAGGCAAAGTCGGGATTGAAAACACCGGAGAAACTATGCCGTCGGGGCAAGAACTCAAGGGTGAGATTGAGGAACTGGGCCACATCCTGCGGATGGCGCGCTCAGGCGTCGCATTTACCGGTGCAGGGATTTCCACCGAATCCGGCATCCCGGACTTTCGTTCTCCCGGTGGCCTCTGGGCCACCAATATGCCCATTCCGTTCGACATGTTCCTTGCCTCACCCGCAGCGCGCGCCGAGGCCTGGCGGCGCAAGTTCACCATGGATGATCACTATCGCGGCGCCCAGCCCAATGGCAGCCATGGGCTGGTGGCCCGGCTGATTGCGCAGGAGCATTTCTCCTGCGTCATCACACAGAATATCGACAACCTGCATCTGACGTCCGGCATCGACAATGATCGTGTGATCGAGCTGCACGGCAATGGTTCCTACGCCACCTGCCTGTCGTGCGGCAGACGCTACGAACTTGCCTGGGTCCGCGATGTCTTCGAGCGGACGGGAGAGGGCCCTTCCTGCCCATCCTGCGGCGGCTTCGTCAAATCGGCCACCATATCCTTCGGTCAGCCATGCCGCGGGAGGCGATGGAGAAAGCCCGGGCGGCCACCCTCAAGGCTGACGTGTTTCTCGTGCTCGGCTCGTCGCTGGTGGTCTATCCGGCAGCGGGTTTTGTCGCTTTGGCAAAGAAAAACGGGGCAACGCTCATCATCATCAATCGCGAGCCGACGGAATATGATGCGATCGCTGACCTCGCGATCCATGGGGACCTGGGTGACGTCTTGGCCACAGTGAGGCTGAAGGAGTGATTCTTATGCCTTCATGTTGCCTTTTTCCTCTAGGCGAAAATGTTAAGAATGCTATCCTTGCTCCGACTCAGGATTGCGATCCTGCGAGTCGAGTGCGGGCATTGCCATGAGTTCAAACGTGTATCAGGCAAAGCAGGGCGCGGTGGGGCGCGACATTGGTGAGAACGATGAGGCGCCTGGGCGGCTCGTCGAGGTCGCGGGTGTCATAAAGTGGTTCGACGTGGCCAAGGGCTATGGCTTCATTGTCCCGGACAATGATCTGCCGGATGTGCTCCTTCATGTGTCCTGCCTGCGCCGTGACGGTTACCAGACAGCCTATGAAGGCGCGCGCGTGGTGTGCGAAGCGGTTGAACGCCCGCGCGGCATGCAGGTCTTCCGCATCCTCTCCATGGACACATCGACGGCCGTTCACCCGTCACAGCTGCCGTTGCCGCGCACCCATGTGGAGGTCGAGCCGACCAGCGGATTGGAACGCGCCGAGGTCAAATGGTTCAACCGCTTGCGCGGCTTCGGCTTCTTGACGCTAGGCGCGGACAAGCCCGACATCTTTGTCCATATGGAAACTCTTCGCCATTTCGGTCTTACGGAGCTTCGCCCTGGACAGTTCGTTCTGGTGCGTTACGGCCCAGGCCCCAAGGGATTGATGGCGGCGGAAATCCATCCGGAAGACGGCTCCGGCGCGCCGTCGTCGCACTGATCAGCCTTCGCTCATGACACGCTGGAGGCTACTTCTTGTCTGCCTCATCGGCGCGCTCGGCATCACCGCGGCGATCGCCTATGTCTCGGCAGACCGCGGCGTCGCGAGACTTGCCACCGATGAGCTCGCTGTAGATACCGCCGGCGGCACTCACATCTTTACCGTTGAACTCGCCCGGACCGACGAGGAGCGCGCGCGCGGGCTGATGTTTCGCACCGAACTTTCGCCTGATCGCGGGATGCTGTTCGACTTCGTGGCGGAACGCCCGGTCGCCATGTGGATGCGCAACACCTATGTGCCGCTCGATATGTTCTTCATCGCCTCGAACGGCATTGTCGTGAACATCGCGCGCGACACGGTTCCGCTATCCGAACGGACGGTCGAGTCCGCGGCGCCGGTCCGTTATGTGCTCGAAGTGCCAGCCGGAACGGCCAAGCGGATAGGGGCAGCCAGCGGTGACCGGGTGCGGCATGCCGCCATTGACAACTGAACTTGCGACGGATTTCCCCGTTGATGAGACAGATGCGGGCCAGACTGCCGGAATTTCAAGCGACCAACAGGAAGCTCGTTCTGTCCACGTCGTTTCCGTTCGAAAGGCTTGCCGTACCATGACTTTCATGGCATCAGACCTGTCGAATGAGATGTCGGGGCGTAGCGCAGCCTGGTAGCGCATCTGGTTTGGGACCAGAGGGTCGCTGGTTCGAATCCGGCCGCCCCGACCAAGATCTTCGATAGGGTTCAAGCGGATGACAGCGCGGATCTACAAGCCCTCCAGAAATGCCATGCAAAGCGGCCAGGCCAAGACCAAGCGCTGGATCTTGGACTATGAGCCTGAGGAAGCTCGGCGCGTGGAGCCGCTGATGGGATGGACCAGCTCGGGCGACATGAAGAGCCAGATCCGGCTGTTCTTCGCCACGCGTGAGGAAGCCATCGCCTATGCGGAGCACAAGGGCCTGACCTATAAAGTCATCGAGCCGCACAGCCCCACGCCCAAGACGCTTTCCTATTCCGACAATTTCCGCTGGGGTCGCGTCGGCCAGTGGACCCATTGATCATCGTGATCGGCTGAACGACTGTCCGCCTGGATCCTCCGGGACTTTGAGACAGACCCCGTAGCTCAGCTGGATAGAGCAACCGCCTTCTAAGCGGTAGGTCGCAGGTTCGAACCCTGCCGGGGTCGCCAGTTTGCTGGACAAGGGGCTGGCGCAGTTTGATGAGCATGGCGACACAAAACGACATAGCGGCGGCTGCAGGCCAGGAAGAGGGCGCGCATCCGAGCCCTACCGTCGCCAGCACCGCCGAGGATGCCCTCAATCAAGCCGTTCGCAAGCCGTTCCTGAAATCGGCTCTGCTGATCCTGCTGGTCTTGGCGGCCTGCCTGCCGGGCCTGTTGACCGTTCCACCCATCGATCGGGACGAGGCACGCTTTGCCCAAGCCACCAAGCAGATGGTGGAAACGCGTGATTTCATCGACATCCGTTTTCAGGACGAAGCGCGGCACAAAAAGCCGGTTGGAATTTACTGGCTGCAGACGGCCGCCGTTTCGATCGGAGAAGCCATGGGCGTCGATGACGCCCGCCGGCAAATCTGGTTGTACCGCCTGCCATCGCAGCTGGGAGCGATCCTGGCGGTCGTGGCCCTGGCATGGGCCGGGGTCCCGCTGGTCGGTCGCCGCGCCGCCTTTATCGGAGCGGCCGGACTTGCCCTTACAATCCTGATGGGAGTTGAGGCCCGCCTCGCCAAGACCGACGCCATGTTGCTCGGTCTCATCATTCTCTCCCAAGGCGTCCTGGCGCGCGCCTATGTGGCGTCGCACGGCGGCAGGCTCTCTCTTTCCACGAGTATCCTGTTCTGGCTCGCGCTGGGTCTTGGCATCCTGATCAAGGGTCCCATGGCTCCCTTCGTCGTCGGCATGACGGCGCTTTTCGCAGCCATCTTCCGCAAAGAAGGCCGCTGGCTGCTGGCTCTGCGGCCGATCCTCGGTCTTCTCCTGGCACTTGCCGTGGCCGCTCCGTGGTTCATTGCAATCGCGCTTCAGTCAAAGGGCGCCTTCTTTGAGGAGAGCGTCGGCCAGGATTTCATCGGCAAACTGCTGCAGGGACAGGAAAGCCATGGCGCGCCTCCCGGCGTTTACACGCTCATCGCCTGGGGCACCTTATGGCCCGTCTCGCCGTTCCTGCTCCTCGCTCTGCCCACGCTTTGGGCCTGGCGACGGGAGCGGGCCATGCTGTTCCTCATCGCCTGGGCGGTTCCGGCGTGGCTGGTGCTGGAGCTTATTCCGACCAAGCTGCCGCATTATATGCTGCCGCTGGTGCCGGCACTGATGCTGGCAACAGGGCGCTGGCTGGTCGATGGCCCACCCAAGCTGAACCGTGCGTTGCTCTGGCCGGCTGTCGCCTTGCTGCTTCTGGGCTCAGTCGGCGTGCCTCTGGCGGCTATCGCGGCCGGATACGCTTTCGATGGCATCCCATCCTTTGGCCAGGAGCCCTTCGCCGTCCTCACGGCTGGCCTTGGTGTCTGGGCGGCCATGGCTCTGTGGAATGGCCATCGCCTGACATCCTTTGTCCGCATCGGCGTTGCCTCACTGACGCTTTATGCCGGCGTCTACGGCTTCGCTTTTCCCGAGCTGCGCGCCCTCTGGGTCAGCTCAAGGCTGGCGGCCGCGGCAGAGGCGGTTCCCTGCGGAGATCCTGTTCTGGCAACGACAGGTTTTCGTGAGCCCAGCCTTGTTTTCCTGACACGCACCGATCTGGAGATGACTGACGGTGCCGGGGCCGCACGGTTCCTGGCCGCGGGGGGCTGTCGCGTGGCCTTCGTCGAATCACGGGAAGAAGGTGCCTTCGACGCGGCGAGAGGCGGACTTACTCCCGCACCACGTCTCCTTACGCGGGTCAAGGGCATCAATCTCAATGGCGGACGCCAGTTGGACATCGCCGTCTACACCACGGCGGAGAAACAATGACCCTGCCTGAAGCGCCACTCCTGTCGATTGTGGTGCCCGTCAGGAACGAAGCCGCCAACATCGGACCACTCATCGAAGAGATTGATGCGGCCGTCGCACCGCGCGGTCCCTTCGAGGTGCTTGTGGTCAATGATGGCTCCACCGATGGGACCGGGACCGAACTTGCGCGGCTGCGCGTGGGGCGCCCCTGGCTGCGGGAAATTCGCCATGAAGTATCCTGCGGGCAGTCTGCGGCCGTCCGGTCGGGAGTTCTGGCGGCAAGAGCACCGTTGATCGCTACCCTCGATGGCGACGGTGAAAACGATCCCGCCTATATACCGCAGCTCTGCGATGCTCTCGCGGTTGCCGATCCCGCAGTCGCTCTGGCCCAGGGTCAGCGCCTTGGCCGCAGGGCGACACGATTTAAAAAAATTCAGTCGCGGATCGCCAACAGGGTCCGGGCGGCCATCCTGCGTGATGGCACGCGGGATTCAGGCTGCGGCCTCAAGGTGTTTCAGAAGAGCGTGTATATCACGCTGCCCTATTTCGACGGGCAACACCGCTTTCTTCCGGCGCTCGTGCGACGGGAAGGTTTTCTGATCGTCCACGTCGATGTTCTGGACCGCGCTCGCCGCCACGGTCAGTCGAACTATGGCATGTGGAACAGGCTCGGAATTGGTCTTGTAGACCTTGCCGGTGTCTGGTGGCTCATCAGGCGGCGGCGTCGCATCCCCGTAGTTGCCGAGGTGCATGATGATCGTTGAACTGGCCCATGCGTTCCAGATTTGGGCCTATGAGGTTTTCGTCGCTCAGCTCGATACCTGGATCCTGGTGGGCTGGATCGCACAGGTTCTGTTTACGGCGCGGTTCGTCGCTCAATGGGTCGCCAGCGAAAGGGCGGGCAGAAGCGTTGTCCCGCTGGCCTTCTGGTATTTCTCCGTGGCCGGCGGGTTCCTCCTGTTCGTCTATGCGCTGTATCGCAAGGACCCTGTCTTCATCGTGGGGCAAGGTGCCGGCCTTTTTGTATATCTCCGGAACCTTCATCTCATCTGGCGGGAATCGCGGGCCTCCAAGAGCTAGGCGGGCGATAGCAACTTGCCCGGGATTTGCACGTAAACTGTTTCATTTCCGCGTCAATTCAAACGGGCTTGAGTTTTTTCAAGCCGCGTTCGAGATCGGCCAACAGATCCTCAACGTCTTCCAGGCCGATGTGCAGCCGCAGGGTCGGCCCGGCGGGCTCCCAGGTGGATGCGGTGCGCGAGTTCCTGGCATTGAACGGGATCATCAGACTTTCGAAACCGCCCCAGGAATAGCCCATTCCGAACAGCGAGAACTCATTCAACATGTCTTTGAGGCTGTCGGCCTCAACAGGCAGGAGTTCAACGCCGAACAAACCGGAAGCACCCAAAAAGTCCCGGCGCCAGAGCGGATGGTACGGATTGCTCTCCAGCCCCGGATGCATCACTCGCGCGACCTCCGGCCTCTGCTCAAGCCAGCGGGCAACGACAAGCCCCGCTTGGTGATGTTGGGCCAGGCGAACACCCATGGTGCGAAAGCCGCGCAAAGCCAGATAGGCATCGTCCGGACTGAGACAAAGACCGAGATTGCCGTGGGTCTCCTTCACGCGCGGCCAATATTCCTCCGTGGCCGAGATGGTTCCGACCATCACGTCGGAATGGCCGGAGAGATATTTGGTGCCGGCCTGAATTGAGATATCGACACCATGCTCATGGGCCTTGAAATAAAGAGGGCTTGCCCAGGTGTTGTCCATCACCACGGCAACTCCCGAGGCACGGGCAGCATGTGCGATGGCAGGAATATCCTGAATTTCGAAGGTGAGCGATCCCGGGCTTTCGACAAAAACGGCTCTGGTCCGATCCTCAAAAAGGCCGCGGATGTCACTGCCGAGAGCGGGATCATAATAGGTCGTCCGGATACCAAGCCTTGCCAAAGTCGTATCGCAGAAATGCCGGGTGGGGTGGTAGACTGTGTCAACCATAAGAAGATGATCACCCGCCGACAGCACAGCGAGGAGGGCAGTGGTTACAGCATTCAAGCCGGAGGGTGCCAGCACCACACCCGCACCGCCTTCGACGGCGGTCAAGGCTGCTGATAATGCATTGGTGGTCGGGTTGCCTCGGCGCCCATACGAATATCGGCTCCGTCCGGCAAGAAAATCTTCGGCGTTTGGATAAAGAACAGTCGATCCTCTTGTGACCGCCGGGTTTACAAAGCCTTGCTGCTGGGCCGCATCCCGCCCGGCCTGCACCAATACTGTATTGGTGCCGTGATTTTGATCAGTTGCTTTTGACACAGTCTGCCCCTGTACCGAAATTGAAACACTAGATCGCCAAATCTGTAGCGGAATCTTGAATTAGGCGCTTGATCATCGTGCAAATTTATAATGTTATCATTGCCGTCTCCTGAGCGGGGGCGGAACGGGCGCTAACAGCCTGTTCTGCTTATCATGGGGCGTCAGGCCACACGATGGCCTTATCGAAACAACGGGATCGACAACGCATCGGTCCCAACAGGATAAACAGAGGCTGCACTATGAAAAAATTTGTCGCGCTGGCTTTCGGCGCTGCTGTTGGCATTTCGGCGACCGCTGCATCTGCCGCAACCCTCGACGACGTCAAGTCGCGGGGCGAGTTGCATTGCGGCGTGACGACTGGCCTGCCAGGCTTCTCAGCGCCAAACGACAAGGGCCAGTGGGCTGGTCTGGACGTGGACCTGTGCCGCGCACTGTCCGCCGTCATCTTCGGTGATGCCAACAAGGTGAAGTACTTCCCGCTCTCGGCCAAGGACCGTTTCCCGGCACTGCAGTCAGGCGAGATCGACGTCTTGTCCCGCAACACCACCTGGACCTCGTCCCGTGACAGTTCGCTCGGCCTGAATTTCGCTTCGCCGAACTACTTCGACGGCCAAGGCTTCCTGGTTCGCAAGGATCTGAACGTCTCCTCGGCCAAGGAACTGGATGGCGCCTCGGTCTGCACCCAGACGGGCACCACGACCGAACTCAACATGGCTGACTACTTCCGCAGCAACAACATGAAGTACGAGCCGGTGGCGTTCGAAAGCAACGACGCCGTGGTCCAGGCCTATGATGCCGGCCGTTGCGAGGTTCTCACCTCCGACGCTTCGCAGCTCTACTCGCTGCGCCTGAAGCTCGCCAACAGCGAAGATCATGTGGTTCTTCCCGAGATCATCTCCAAGGAGCCGCTGGCTCCGGCGGTCCGCCACGGCGATGACCAGTGGTTCGACCTCGTGAAGTGGACCCTCTACGGCATGATCAATGCCGAAGAGCTTGGCGTGACCCAGGCCAACCTGGAAGAGATGAAGAAGTCCGACAATCCGGATGTGAAGCGGCTTCTTGGTGTCGACGGCAACTTCGGTGAGCAGCTCGGTGTCAGCAACGACTGGGTCGTCCGCATCGTGACCGCGGTCGGCAACTACGGCGAATCCTTTGAACGGAACGTCGGAACCGGATCGCCGCTCAAGATCGAGCGCGGACTCAATAAGCTCTGGACCCAGGGCGGTCTCCAGTACGCGATGCCCGTTCGCTGAACGTTTGAAAACGTAAGCAACCTTCGGCCGGAGCACCCTCTGGCCGAAGGTATTTTCATGGTTTAAGATTTATAAATACCATCTGCGGAAGGCGTGTGGGGCGCTCATCCGCAGCGTCGTCGAATGGCGACAGAGGGGGTTTCATGTCCGTACAGGAAGGGATTTCGCCGTCTCCATCGACTGGCGACAGCGGCCGCGTTTCCCTGGTCAATAATCCAAGGGTTCGCGGTTTCATCTTTCAGCTCATCACAGCGATCATCATCGCCGTGGTGCTTTACATCTTTGTGACCAACGCGCAGACCAATCTACGCTCGCAGGGTATCGCAACCGGCTTCGGGTTCCTGGACCAGCCGGCCAGCTTTGACGTCAACCAAAGCCTAATCGAATTCACCCAGAACGCCACCTACGGCCGCGTTCTTCTTGTCGGCATCCTGAACACCCTCTTGGTCGCGGCCGTTGGTATCATCCTGGCGACGATCATCGGGTTCATGGTGGGCATCGCGCGATTGTCGCCCAACTGGATGGTCCGCACGCTTGGCACGATCTACGTCGAGGTCACCCGCAATCTGCCGCCGCTGTTCCAGATCTTCTTCTGGTATGTGGTGCTCATCAAGTTCTCGCCGTCGCCGCGCGACAGCTTCTCGCTGTTCAACGCGTTCTTCTACAGCAACCGCGGCCTCTACATGCCGAGCGTCGTACTGGGCAACGGGGCGATCTTCATCGAGCTTTCGATCGTCATCGCCGTGGTGCTCGCCCTGGTGGTGCGTTACTGGGCGCGCAAGCGCCAGGAGCAGACGGGCGAGCAGTTTCCGGTGCTATGGACCGCCATTGGACTGATCATCGGGTTGCCATTGATCGTCTCGGCCATCTTTGGTTTCCCGATCACCTTCGATGTGCCCGAACTCGGCGGCTTCAACTTCCGGGGAGGCACCCGCGTCATACCGGAATTCGTTGCCCTCACCTGGGCGCTGTCGATCTATACGGCAGGCTTCATCGCGGAGATCGTGCGCGCGGGGATCATGGCGGTAAGCCATGGCCAGACTGAGGCGGCCGGCTCGCTTGGCCTTCGGCCGGGACCTACGCTCCGCCTTGTTGTGATCCCGCAGGCGATGCGCGTGATTATTCCGCCGCTGACGAGCCAATATCTCAACCTGACCAAGAACTCGTCTTTGGCCGTGGCGGTGGGTTATCCGGAAATCACAGCGATTTTCGCCGGCACGACGCTGAATCAAACAGGACAGGCCATCGAGGTCATCGCCATAACGATGTGCGTCTATCTGACGATCAGCATCGTCACGTCGATCTTCATGAACTGGTACAACAGGCGCGTCGCGCTGGTCGAACGCTGAGGGACTGTCCATGATCGATACAGCAATTCCAAATCAGGTCTTCGTCCGCTCTCAGCTTGTCGAAACCCTGCCTGCACCCAAATCAGAGGTCGGACCTCTCGCCTGGGCCCGCGCCAATCTGTTCAGCGGCCCGATCAACAGCCTTCTGACCATCATTGGCTTCGGGCTGCTCGCCTATATCCTGTTCGCCCTTCTCGATTTCCTCGTCCTTCGGGCCGTTTGGACCGGGGAGAACCGCGAGGCCTGCCTTGGTCCCGAGGTCGGTGCCTGCTGGCCCTTCATCAAGGCGAAGTTCGGCCAGTTGGTCTACGGCTTCTATCCCGTGGACGAGCGGTGGCGGCCCAATCTCGTCTTCCTCCTGGGCGCGATCCTGATCGTGCCTCTCATGGTGCGAACGGCTCCCTTCAAGCTCGCCAACGCTGTTCTCTTCTTCGTCGTCTATCCGGTTGTCGCCTTCTTCCTGCTTCAGGGCGACGTACTCGGTCTGCCGCTGGTCTCGACCCGAATCTGGGGTGGCATCCTGGTCACCTTGGTTGTGGCCGTGGTTGGCATCGTCGCGTCGCTGCCCCTGGGCATCGTCCTGGCTCTCGGACGGCGATCGCAGCTGCCCATCATTCGCTTCGCGTCGATCGCCTTCATCGAGTTCTGGCGTGGCGTGCCGCTCATCACGGTGCTGTTCTTCGCGACCTACATGCTGCCGCTCTTCCTGCCGCGGGGCTTGGAATTCAATGGGTTGCTGCGCGCGTTGGTCGGTGTATCGCTGTTCGCCGCGGCCTATATGGCGGAGGTGGTTCGCGGCGGCCTTCAGGCCATTCCACGGGGTCAATATGAAGGCGCCATGGCCGTCGGCCTCGGTTATTGGCGGATGATGTTCCTCATCATTCTGCCGCAGGCGCTGAAGCTGGTTATCCCCGGGATCGTCAACACCTTCATCGGGCTGTTCAAGGATACGACGCTGGTGTTGATCGTCTCGATCCTTGATCTCCTTGGCCAGTTGCGCGCCGCCTTTGCCGATCCCAATTGGGCGACACCAGTGACCGAGTTCACAGGCTATGCCTTCGCCGGATTCTTCTACTTCTTCTTCTGCTACGGTATGTCCCGCTATTCCCGCTACGTCGAGCGGCGGCTCAATACCGGCCACAAACGATAAGAGGGGTAATATCATGAGCGTCACCCAGACAGCAGCCGCCGTGCCGCAGAGCCAGGCGAGCACGCGCCATGCCATCGAACTGATCGACGTCAACAAATGGTATGGCGAATTCCATGTTCTGAAGGACATCAACCTTCAGGTCAGCCGTGGCGAACGGATCGTGATCTGCGGGCCTTCCGGCTCAGGCAAGTCCACCATGATCCGCTGCATCAACCGGCTTGAAGAGCACCAGAAGGGCCGCATCTTCGTCGACGGCACCGAGCTCACCAACGATCTGAAGAAGATCGACGAGGTGCGCCGCGAGGTCGGCATGGTGTTCCAGCATTTCAACCTCTTCCCGCATCTCACAATCCTTGAGAACTGCACCCTGGCGCCGATCTGGGTCCGCAAGATGCCCAAGAAGGAAGCCGAGGAAGTTGCCATGCATTTCCTCGCCAAGGTGAAAATCCCCGAACAGGCCAAGAAGTATCCCGGCCAGCTTTCCGGCGGCCAACAGCAGCGCGTGGCCATCGCGCGCGCGCTCTGCATGAGGCCGAAGATCATGCTGTTCGACGAGCCGACTTCGGCACTTGACCCCGAGATGGTCAAGGAGGTGCTCGACACCATGGTCAGTCTTGCCGAGGAAGGCATGACCATGCTGTGCGTCACCCACGAGATGGGCTTTGCACGCCAGGTTGCGGACCGCGTTATCTTTATGGACTACGGCCAGATCATCGAATCCAACGAGCCCAATGAGTTTTTTGCCAACCCGCAACATGAGCGGACGAAGAAGTTCCTCGCCGACATCCTGCACTGAGCAAAAAGAAAAGCCGGGCATGCATGCCCGGCTTTTTCATTGGTCCTGGCTTGGCTTCAGGAGGCGAGGGCGCTTTCCCGCGTGATGCTGGGTTTTTTCTCCAGCCATTCTGGTACCGGGAGGTTCCTGGAGCGCAGGAACTCAGGATTGAACAGCTTGGATTGATAGCGCGTGCCGTAATCGCACAACACGGTCACGATGGTGTGTCCAGGCCCGAGCTCACGGGCAAGGCGGATCGCGCCGGCGACATTGATGCCGGATGAGCCGCCAAGGCAGAGCCCCTCTTCGGTAAGCAGATCAAAGATGATCGGAAGGGCTTCCTCATCCGGGATCTGGAAGGCCGTATCAATCGGCGCATCCTCGAGATTGGCGGTGATGCGGCCCTGTCCGATGCCTTCGGTGATCGAACTGCCCGAAGCCTTGAGTTCTCCGGTGGTGTAATAGCTGAACAGCGCGGCCCCTAGGGGATCCGCTAGGCCGATGCGGACCGACGGGTTCCGCTCTTTCAGCGCCATAGCCGTGCCCGCCAGGGTGCCGCCGGTGCCAACAGCGCAAATGAAGCCGTCCACCCTGCCGCCAGTCTGAGCCCAGATCTCGGGGCCCGTCGTCTCAATATGTGCTTGCCGATTGGCGACATTATCGAACTGATTGGCCCAGATCACACCCTTTGGATCCTCTTTGGCCAGCTTCTCCGCCAAGCGCCCGGACACCTTCACGTAGTTTCCGGGATCCTTGTAGGGGACGGCAGGCACTTCGATCAGTTCGGCGCCGGCAAGGCGCAGCATGGCCTTCTTCTCATCCGACTGCGTCTCGGGGATGACGATAACTGTCTTGATCCCGAGCGTGTTGCAGACGAGGGCGAGGCCAATGCCCGTGTTACCAGCCGTGCCTTCGACCACCGTGCCGCCGGGCTTCAAGGTGCCGCGCTTCAACGCGTCCTGGACGATGAACAATGCCGCGCGATCCTTCACGGATTGGCCGGGGTTCAGAAACTCTGCCTTGCCCAGGATTTCGCAGCCGGTGGCTTCGGATGCTTTTTTCAGGCGAATGAGAGGGGTATTGCCGATGGTGGCAAGAAAATCGGTTCGGATGTCCATGATCGTCAGAATGTCGGAGAAGATGAGCACACCTTAAGGACATGCGGCGCGCGTGCGAAGTTAAAACGTACAGTCATTCGCTGGAATTTCGCAAATCTTTTAGCGCATCCAGCGCCATCTCGCGGGCGGCCTTGTGGTCGACGACAGGATGAGGATAGGTCTTTCCCAATGTGACCCCTGCGTCTTTCAACCGCTGTTCGCCCACGGTCCAAGGGCTGTGAATCTGCGGCGCAGGTAAGCCTGCCAGCTCAGGCACGAAACGCCTGACATAGCTGCCTTCGGGATCGAAAAGCTCACCCTGCCGAATGGGATTGAAGATGCGAAAGAAGGGCGCCGCATCAGCGCCTGAGCCTGCAGCCCACTGCCAGTTGGCAGGATTATTGGCGGGATCGGCGTCCACCAGCCTGTTCCAGAACCAACGCTCGCCCTCACGCCAGTCGACCAAGAGGTGCTTGACCAAAAAGGAGGCGGCGATCATGCGGACGCGATTGTGCATCCAGCCGGTCTCACGCAGCTGGCGCATGCCCGCATCCACGATCGGATAGCCGGTCCTGCCCTCCTGCCATTCCTGCAGGCTGCTTTCATTTTCGCGCCAAGGGAAAGCGTCGAACCTTGGCTGGACGTTGCGCTCATGAAGATCCTGATGGTGGAACGCTATGTGGTGGTTGAATTCCCGCCAGCCGAGTTCCATCCGGAAGCGGTCGGCATCCTCTCCCTGCCGGTTCCTGACGGCGTGCCAGATCTGAAACGGGCTGATCTCACCGAAGCGCAGGTGAGGGGACAACCGTGACGTGCCCTCCCGATCCGGCCGGTCACGAGCACGGGCATAACCATTGAGCCGCCGGTCCACAAACTCGGACAGTCGCTCAAGCGCGCCTTGCTCTCCAGGCTGCCAAACGCGCGAAAGCTTATGCGCCCATTCACTCTGCGCCGGTCGCAGCGTCCATTCAGAGAGTTCATCGCCGCTCACCTTCAAAGGGTTCGACCGATCGCTGGGAAGGGGCAGAGGAACCCGCGGCGCACCCCGCTGGAGAGCAGCACGCCAGAACGGAGTGAATACGCGGAAGGAGCCGCCCGCCTTGGTCGTTACATCGGATGGCTCGAACAGCAGATTGGCCGCACATGTTACGACCTTGACACCGAGGTCGTGCATCGCGTTCGCCACCTCGTTGTCGAGCGCGACGGCTGCCGGATCGTACCGGCGATTCCAAGCAACCGCTTCAGCACCCGTCTCTTCCGCGAGGTCCCTGACAACGTCGATGGTTGGCCCGCACCTCAGGACAAGCGGAATGCCGACTCGCAGCAAGGAGGTGCGCAGGCTCTCCAGGCTGCCATGCAGCCACCATCGGGTGGCAGTGCCGAGAGGCCGTGGAAATTCGCTTATGAGATCGAGAACATAAAGAGCGATGATTGGCCGGCCTGCTTCCGTCGCATGAACGAGGGCAGGATTGTCGCCGACGCGGAGATCGTCGCGAAACCAGACGATGACAGGGGCAGAGGAGCTCGGCATGTCGGCTACAACGCCGGCATTCCTCAAAGAGGTCAATATCGCTTCTGGATGAGAGCATCTCCGGCGTCCCGCTTTCGCGGTGATCGCGGAAATTTGGCTCCCCGGGCCGGATTCGAACCAGCGACCGATCGATTAACAGTCGATTGCTCTACCACTGAGCTACCGGGGAACGGGCACCAAAGGCACCAACGGCGCGCCCTATAGCAGACACTTCCGCATCATGCCAAGCGCTCAATGCTCGCAACGCCACATTCTCCCATTATATCTGGGACCATGTCAGGCTCATCTATCCGTTTCGGCAAGCGCCGTATCGCCGTTCCCGGCAACCGCATTGTCCGCACATTGTTGGGCATTGCTCTCGTTTGCGGCGGCCTGGTCGGCTTCCTGCCTGTGCTCGGCTTCTGGATGGTGCCGCTTGGGCTCATCATCCTGTCCGTCGACATGCCCGTGGTGCGCCGCTGGCGGCGCCGCGCGGAAGTCGCGGTACTGCGCCGCTATCGAGCGAGCAGGTTTGGCGAAAGGAAGTGAGATGGAGGCCACGCCCGGAATCGAACCGGGGTGCAAGGATTTGCAGTCCTCTGCGTAACCACTCCGCCACGTGGCCTCTGACCGGCAGCAGCGCTGCGGGTGAAGAGCCTATAGCAGAGCGAATCCTAAGATCGCAATAACCACCTTTCTGTGCGGCGGTTCGCCTGCTTGCCTTCGGGGGGCAATTCCCGCAATAGGACGCCAGCAATAGCGTGGCGCAAGAGGCAACGGGTATGAACTATCAGCAAGCGCGGCAGATGATGGTCGACGGCCAGATCCGGCCGAGCAGCATAACCGATCCGCGGGTGACCGCCGCACTTGGCGCTCTTCCGCGCGAGGAATTCGTGCCGGCGTCATGGAAGTCTCGCGCTTATGCGGATGCTTCGGTGCCACTGCAGGGGGAGGGGCCGGAAATCCGTCACATGTTGACGCCGACCACGCTCGCCAAGCTGGTTCAGGCCGCGGAAATCGCCGAGCATGACATGGTGCTGGATGTCGGCTGCGGCAGCGGATATTCAACGGCCTTTATCGCACGCATTGCCGCTTTCGTGGTCGGTCTGGAGCAGGATGCAGGGCTGGCGAACGAGGCCGCGACCAATCTGGCGAAGACCGAAACGACTAATGCCGTCGTGGTAACCGGCATGTTGGCCGAAGGGTACAGCGTATCGGCACCCTACGACATCATCATCGTTGAGGGGGCTGTCGAAGCGGAGCCGACCGCACTGCTGGCACAGTTGAAGGATGGTGGCCGGCTGGCGACCATCGTCGGCGTCGGCGGCAGCGCCAAGGCCACTGTCTATGTCCGCTCCGGTGACACCGTCAGCTCCAAGACCGTCTTCGATGCATCCGCACCTATCCTGCCCGGTTTCGCCAAAAGCGTAGGCTTTGTGTTCTGAAACGGGCAACGCTTGTTGTCGGCAACCGTGGCCCAAAAGCCGCATCTTCCCGCGAACGTCCCCTGACGCCTAAGAGCGGGTTCCGCGAGGCTTCTCCCACGGCTAAGATTGCCATTGACGGGAAACTTCAGGCGGATGGCGGGGATTGGCCGTTCGGCTGCTTACGGAAACAACATATGTCTTTTGCGTTGCATCACCGGAGATGGGTGGCGCGGTCTGCTTTCGCGGCCGCCCTTCTTTTGGCTATGAATTCGTCCGTTTCAGCCGAGACGCTTGAGGCTGCTCTGGCACGGGCCTATGCCGGGAATCAGACGCTGAATGCGCAGCGCGCCGCAACGCGCGCCGTGGACGAGCAGGTTCCCCAGGCGCTGTCTGGTTATCGCCCGCAAATTTTTGGCAGCGCCGCCGTTTCGGCGGAAGCGACCGAGGCTCGTGGCGGTGGGCAATCCCGCACCATCACCGGCTATCCTCGCAGCGTCGGCATCAGCCTTGAGCAAAATCTCTTTGATGGGTTTCGCACGCCAAACTCGGTCCGAGCGGCCGAAGCGTCGGTGCTGGCATCGCGCGAGGCGCTGCGGAACACCGAGCAGAATGTGCTCTTCGACGCCGTCGAAGCCTATATGAACGTGCTGCGCGATTTCGCCATTTTCGATCTTCAGCGCAACAACGTCGACCTGATCAACGAGGACCTGCGCGCGACGCGCGAGCGGTTCGATGTGGGTGAGGTCACTCGCACCGATGTCGCACAGGCGGAAGCCCGGCTTGCGAGCGGGCGGTCGCAGGTCAGCGTTGCCGAGGCGAACCTGAAGGCGAGCCGCGCCATCTATCGCCAGCGCATCGGCAATGACCCCGGCAAGCTCTTCCCGGGCCGCGCCATCGACCGGCTGCTGCCCCGTTCGATCGATGAAGCCATCCAGATCGGCCATGCCGAGCATCCGGCCATCATGGCGGCGCTCTACAATGTCGATGCGGCGCAGATGCAGGCCAAGGTCATCGAAGGCGAACTGCTGCCAACGGTCTCAATCGAGGCGGGCGTCACCAATTCCTGGAACAACGGTGGCAACAGTGGGGGTATCTCAACCAGCGCCGATCGCTCAACCGCCGGTTCCATCACGGGCCGCGTAACCGTTCCCATCTATCAGGGGGGCGGTGTGTCGTCGCGCGTGCGCCAAGCCAAGGAAACGCTCGGCCAAAGGCGGATCGAAGCCGATCTCACCCGTGAGGAGGTCCGTGCCGCCATCGTGTCCGCTTGGGGCGCGCTCGAAGGCGCCCGGGCTCAGATCGTGGCAGCCCAAGCCCAGGTGGAAGCTGCGCAGATCGCCCTCAACGGTGTGCGCGAGGAATCAAAGGTGGGGCAGCGTACCACCCTCGACGTGCTGAACGCACAGCAGGAACTGCTCAATGGCCGCGTGACCTTGATCACCGCGCAGCGGGACCGGGTGGTTGCCTCCTATGCCCTTTATCAGGCGGTCGGGCGCCTGTCGGCCCGGAGCCTCACGCTCGCGGTTTCCGAGTACAAGCCTACTGAGCATTACAATCAGGTGCGCGACAAATGGTTCGGCCTGCGCACGCCTGACGGCCGCTGAGTTAGCCCTCTGTTGGGGATGGCTGGCGTTAAAGCTTTGGCCTTGCTTGCCTTGAATGCATGCAGTGCGATACTTGCCAGCCAACGTGTCTTCGGGATGCGCTGATTCGAGACCGTCACGCTGCAGCGGGAAGTAGAGCATGAGTAACGCCGCAAAAGCACAGCACGAGCCGACAATGGAGGAAATTCTCGCCTCCATCCGGCGCATCATCTCCGATGACACTCAAACGGCGGAGCCTGCGGCAAAGGCGAAGGCCAAACCCGCAGAACCGGCACCTGCCGCGCCGGCACCCAAGGCCGTCGAACCTGCGCCCGCAGAGGCTGAGGCTGAGGCTGAAGAAGACGGCCTCAATCAAGACGATATCGATGCCGTTTTCGCGTCCATGGATGCCGACAGCACCGAGGACAAGGCCGCCGAGCCCGACGATGTGCTTGAGCTGACCAGCGACATGAGCGACTGGGACGAGGCTCTCGCCGAAGCGGAGGCAGACAAAGAGGAAGAAGACGCCGAAGATCTGGCTGCCGCCGTTCCCGATCTCGTCGAACCCGCCGGTGTTGTTTTCGATGATCCCGAGGAGACGGAACCGGCCGCGGAAGCGCTGGAACCCGCAGAAACCGAGGTCCCGTCGTTTGCCGAGCGGACTTATGGCGGAAGCTCCAGTCATGCAGAAACGGAACCGCTGCTCTCTCCCTTGACCAATGCCGCCGTGTCGTCGGCCTTCGGCTCCCTGTCACGGACGCTTCTGAACCAGAATCCGCGCACGCTGGAAGATCTGGTGGGAGACATGCTGCGTCCCATGCTCAAGGAATGGCTCGACACCAATTTGCCCGGCCTCGTCGAACGGATGGTGCGGGCCGAGATCGAGCGCATGTCGCGCGGGCATAACTGATTGCCGATCTGCCGTTGACTTCGGCCGAGGGCTCGGTTTCAACGAGCGCGTGACAGACACCGCCGTTCGAGAGCCTTTCCCATGATCGAGAAGACCTATTCGCCTGTGGACATCGAGGCGCGCATGGCTGCGCGCTGGGACGAAGCGGGAGCTTTTCGCGCGGGCAGGCCCGAGCGGCAGGACGCAGAAACCTTCTGCATCGTCATACCGCCCCCCAATGTGACAGGATCGCTGCACATGGGCCATGCGCTCAACAACACGTTGCAGGATGTGTTGTGCCGTTTCGAGCGCATGCGGGGCAAGGACGTGCTGTGGCAGCCAGGCATGGACCACGCCGGCATCGCCACCCAGATGGTCGTTGAACGGCAGCTTGCCGAGCGCCAGGAGCCTGGCCGCCGCGAAATGGGGCGTGAGGCGTTCATCGCGCGGGTCTGGGAGTGGAAGGCTGAATCCGGTGGCCGGATTCAGGCACAGCTCAAGCGTCTCGGCGCCTCCTGCGACTGGAGCCGCGAGCGCTTCACCATGGATGAGGGGCTTTCGCAGGCGGTGCGCAAAGTCTTTGTAGAACTTTACCGCAAGGGATTGATTTATAAGGATAAGCGCCTCGTCAACTGGGACCCGAAGCTGCTCACCGCCATCTCCGACCTTGAGGTGCAGCCGGTCGAAGTGAAGGGCAATCTGTGGCACCTGCGTTACCCGGTCGAGGGAGAGGCCGATCGGTATATAACCGTCGCGACGACACGGCCTGAGACCATGCTGGGCGACACCGCGGTCGCGGTGCACCCGGACGACGAACGCTACAAGGATCTTGTCGGAAAGTTCGTGATACTGCCGCTGGTCGGCCGCCGTATTCCCATCATCGCCGATGAATATTCCGATCCCGAGAAGGGTTCCGGCGCCGTGAAGATCACGCCGGCGCACGACTTCAACGATTTCGAGGTCGGCAAGCGCCACGACCTGCCGCAGATCAACGTGCTCGACATCGAGGGCCGGATCGCTCTTGATGGCAACGAGGCCTTTCTCGACGGTGCTTCCGACGAAGCCCTCTCCGAGACCTTGGCGCTGCATGGACAGGATCGTTTCGCCGCCCGCAAGGCCATCGTCGCCATGATGGAGGCGAGGGGGCTTCTGGAGAAGATCGAGCCGAACGTGCATATGGTGCCGCATGGCGATCGCTCCGGGGTGGTCATCGAGCCCTTCCTGACCGACCAGTGGTATGTCGACGCCAAGACACTCGCTCAGCCTGCCTTGAAAGCCGTTCTAGATGGCGAGACGTCCTTCGTGCCGAAGACCTGGGAAAAGACCTATTTCGACTGGCTGGAGAACATCCAGCCCTGGTGCATTTCCCGTCAGCTTTGGTGGGGACATCAGATCCCAGCCTGGTACGGGCCGGACGGACAGGTCTTCGTTCATGAAAGCGAAGCCGGCGCCCTTGCCATGGCGGAGATCCACTATGGATCGCCTGTCAGCCTGGTACGCGACGAAGACGTGCTGGATACCTGGTTCTCTTCCGCGCTCTGGCCGTTCTCCACGCTGGGCTGGCCGGAAGACACCGAGGAGTTGCAACGCTTCTATCCGAACAGCGTTCTGGTCACGGGCTTCGACATCATCTTCTTCTGGGTCGCGCGGATGATGATGATGGGCCTCCATTTCCTGGGGGAGATTCCATTCCGCGATGTCTACATGCACGCGCTCGTCAGAGACGAGAAGGGCGCGAAGATGTCGAAGTCCAAGGGCAACGTCATCGATCCCTTGGAACTGATCGATCAATATGGCGCCGATGCCCTGCGCTTCACGCTGACGGCCATGGCCGCTCAGGGACGCGATATCAAGCTGGCGACCTCGCGGGTCGAGGGCTATCGCAACTTCGCGACCAAGCTCTGGAACGCCTCGCGCTTCGCGGAAATGAATGAATGCCGGCCCGTGACCGGCTTTGATCCCGCCGCTGTGAAGACAACACTCAACCGCTGGATCGTCGGGGAGGCGGCGAAGGCCGTCGCCCAGACTACGGCGGCCATCGAGGCCTACCGCTTCAACGACGCTGCGGCGACGGCCTATCGCTTCGTCTGGAACGTCGTCTGCGACTGGTATCTGGAGCTCGCAAAGCCCGTGTTCATGGGCGAGGAGGGCACGGCGAAGGCGGAAACAAGGGCAACCGTTGCCTGGGTGCTGGAGCAGATCTACCGCCTGCTGCATCCGTTCATGCCGTTCATCACCGAAGAGCTCTGGGCGCTGACGAAGGGGGAGGCACCCCGTGAGCCCGTCCTGGCTCTGGCATCCTGGCCTGACCTCTCCGGCCTTGAAGATCCGGAGGCCGAGGCGGAGATCGGCTGGCTGGTCGACCTCGTGACCGAGGTGCGCTCGATCCGTTCGGAGATGAACGTTCCCGCCGCCGCGCAGATTCCGCTGGTGTTGGTGGCACCCGGAGCAGAGGTTCAGACCTTTTCCATGCGCTACGATGATATGCTGAGGCGTCTTGCACGGCTTTCGGCGGTCACTCTGGCGGATGCCGCTCCGGCCGGTGCGGTGCAGATCATCGTGCGCGGCGGCGTGATCGCGCTGCCGCTGGGCGAGGTGATTGACCTGGCGGCCGAACAGGACCGGCTCCAAAAGGAGATCGAACGGACTGGCAAGGAGATCGCGCGTATCGATGCCAAGCTTGGCAATGAAAGCTTCGTCGCGCGCGCTCCCGAAGAGGTGGTGGAGGGCGAGCGCGAGAAGCGCGAGGAATACCGTGCCCAGAAAGACAAGCTAACCGAAGCTCTGATGCGCCTGAAGGCGATCGGCTAAAGCCAGGAACTCTGCGGGCGATTACATCGCCACCGCCAGTCTTCAGTGCTGGCGGTGGCTCCGCTCCTGCGGTTGTGACAATCCTGCAACAACCTGATTCCTTTGCATCTGTTCGTCGGGTGCAAGCCCTATTCGCCGTGATTGCGCCATAAATTCGTAGCTTCGTATAGGCTCAGTTAAGCTGTTGATCAGTATAAGCTTTCTGAGCCTTTGCAGAAGTTCTCTCTTGAAAGCAGGAGCGACAGAGCCGCTCCGCTCGTTACTTGTCTGGCTTTCTTAGGCATGGCAACGACAAGACAAGGAGAATGTCGAAGCCGTGGGTTACCCAATTGGTGGGGCATGCGAGACGTCGTGATATGCGGACATTGAACTGGTTTGTCGGTGCGTATTTTGCCGGCGCCGCACTGAGCGCTCCGGCCCTGGCATTTGATGGTGCTCCCGGTTCTCCGGCCGAGCAGGGCATCGCGACCGCTGCAACCGCAGCGGCCCCGACCGCGGACATCGTTGCTGAAGTCACCCCCCGCAGCGCCTATGAAAATGGCCTGAAGTCCTATTTCTCCGGCGACAAGGCATCGGCTCTGTCCGCGCTGCAGTATGCGGCGGGCAAAGGACATCCCATCGCGCAGTGGAAGCTCGGACGGATGTATGCCGAGGGCGACGGCGTGGTGCACGACGACCTCAAGGCCTTCGACTACTTCAGCCAGATCGTGCGGCTGCATGCGAGCGAAGATCCTGATGCCATCGAAACCCGTGCCCGCGCACCCTATCTCGCCGATGCGATCGTCCAACTCGGCTATTACTATCTGGAAGGCATTCCCGGGACCTATGTGAAGCCCAATCCAGGCCTTGCGCGGGATCTCTTCACCAATGCCGCCTTCAACTACGGCGATCCCAACGCACAGTACAAGCTGGCTCTGATGTATCTGGAGGGCACCGGTGTCCGTAAGGACGCTTCACAGGCCGTGCGTCTCCTGAACCTTGCCGTTGAGAAGGACCATCCGCCGTCCAGGGCTCTCCTCGGCCACATCCTTTTCATGGGCGATGCGGTGAAGAAGAACCGCCCGCTCGGGCTTATGTGGATGACCCTTGCACGAGAGCCGGCGGAACTCGGCGGTAATCCGGCCGACAAGTGGATCATCGATTTCCACGAGGCAGCCGTCGCCGCCGCAACGGAAGACGAGCGTGCCCAGGCCCGCGTCTACCTGGAACGCTATCTCCAGAACCGCCATAACTGACGCTGGCGAGACTCCGCTAACGGATCGGAATTTCGAGCTCAACCACCACCGGCACGTGATCGGAGGGCTTGTCGCGCGCGCGCTCGTCCCGATCGATCCAAGTTGCCTTCAACCTGTCCGCCGCTTGAGGCGACAGCATGAGGTGATCGATCCGGATGCCGTTGTTTTTCTGGAAGGCGCCGGCCTGATAGTCCCAGAAGGAATAGATTTTCTCGTCATCGCTGCAGGCGCGCAGGGCGTCGGTATAGCCGAGCGCGGCGAGGGCCCGGAAACGGCCGCGGCTTTCCGGCTGGAACAGGGCATCCGCCAGCCAGTTCTCTGGAAAACGCGCGTCAATGGGCATGGGGATGATGTTATAGTCGCCCGCCAGAACCACGGGAACTTCCAACTCGAGAAGCATGCGGGCACGGGCGGTCAGCCGATCCATCCAGGCCAGCTTATAGTCGAACTTCGGGCTGGCGATCGGGTTACCGTTAGGAAGGTATATCGACGCGATCCGAACTGAGCCGCCATCGGTCGAGATAGTCGCCTCCAGATAGCGCGACTGTTCATCCGCATCATCGCCCGGAAGGCCTGTCATCACGTCCTCCAGAGGATGGCGCGACAGTATGGCAACCCCGTTGAAGCCCTTCTGGCCGTGAACAGCGACGTTGTAGCCGGCGCCCTCGATTTCCAGGCGCGGAAAGGCATCGTCGGTGCACTTCAACTCCTGAAGGCACACGACATCCGGCTGGTTGGCGCGCAACCAGCCAACCGTATAGTCCAGGCGCTGCCGAATTGAATTGACGTTCCAGGTGGCGATGCGCACGGCGACTCCCCTGCTGTGACCGGGTGGAGCCTATGGCTCTAGAAGAGACGGCGGCCTCGTGCAACGCCGGCGAGCGGGTCACATGGCAAAGCTGGTGCCGCAACCGCAGGACGAAGCGGCGTTGGGATTGCGGATCTGGAAGGAAGCGCCGATCAATTCGTCCACGAAGTCGATCTCCGAACCGCGCAGAAAATCGAGCGACACCGGGTCGATCAGGACTTCGACACCATCGCGCTTCACCAGCACATCATCAGCCGCGATACCTTGCTCAAACCCGAACTCATAGCGAAAGCCCGAGCAGCCCCCACCTTCCACGCTCACGCGCAGACGTGAGCCTTCGGGCTCATTCTGAAGGATCGCTCCGATGCGCCGTGCGGCGCTCTCGCTCAATGTCACGTCGGTCGTCACCACGACGTCATCTCCTAAACATCATACGGCGGGCAACTTGCGTGCCCAGTGTCATCACTCTATGTGCGACCGCAATACCAATAGGGCAAGGGGCGACGCAGCAAAGTGACCGACGGCTTCAGTCTACCGCATCCCGAGGCGATTTACAGGCGGCATGCGGCCTACGCCGCCGATCCCCGGCGCAGCCGAGGCCGCCTTTATCCGGAAGATCCCAGCCCGACGCGCACCGAGTTCCAGCGCGACCGGGATCGTATCCTGCATTCCTCGGCCTTTCGCCGGCTCAAGCATAAAACGCAAGTCTTCGTCTACCACGAGGGCGACCACTATCGCACGCGTCTGACCCACACTCTGGAGGTGGCACAGATCGCCCGCTCCATTGCCCGCTCACTGCAGCTTGATGAAGACCTCGCCGAGACGCTCGCGCTCGCCCATGATCTGGGCCACACGCCCTTCGGCCATGCCGGCGAGC
Organism: Agaricicola taiwanensis; assembly: GCF_014635245.1. Lineage (GTDB taxonomy): Bacteria > Pseudomonadota > Alphaproteobacteria > Rhizobiales > Methylopilaceae > Agaricicola > Agaricicola taiwanensis. The sequence continues at coordinate 885,837 of NZ_BMCP01000002.1, forward strand.
GGGCGCTCGATGAGGTAATGAAACCTTACGGCGGCTTCGATCACAACGCGCAGTCGCTGCGGATCGTGACTTCTCTCGAACGCCGTTATGCCGCCTATGACGGCTTGAATCTCACCTGGGAAACGCTGGAAGGTCTCGTCAAGCACAACGGACCGCTGACCACACGCGACGGCACCCCTGTCGGGCGGCACTCCGGCCCCGTTCTTCCCACGGCCATAAGGCTCTATGCGGAGAAACAGGACCTGGAACTGTGGAGCCACGCCAGCGGGGAGGCCCAGGCCGCAGCGCTTGCCGACGACATCGCCTATAACGCCCATGACATCGACGATGGGCTCCACGCGGGTCTGTTCGCTCTGCCCGATCTGAAGGAAGCGCCGTTCCTGCGCGAGATACTGGAGGAGGTTGAAGCACGATGGCCGGGTCTTGAGACGGCGCGTTGCGTTCATGAAGTCGTGCGCCGCGTCATCACACGGCTGGTGGAAGATGCCATCGGCGAGGCGACGCGCCGTCTGGAGGACGCAAAACCCACCTCGGTGGGAGATATTCGTCACCTGGAGAAGCCGATCATCGCCTTTTCGCCGGGGATCGAGGAGGCGGACAGGGACATCAAATCATTCCTTTACCCACGCATGTATCGCCATGACCGCGTGATGAAGATCATGCACGACGCGGAAGCCGTCGTGCGGGACCTCTTCCATTTCTATTCCCGGCACCCTGACGAAATGACAGCTGAATGGGCCGAGGGCTGCGCCACGCTCAATGAAGAGGCTCGGGCACGACGCATTGCCGATTTCATCGCTGGCATGACCGACCGCTTCGCCCTTCAGGAACATGGGCGTTTATTTGACGCTTCACCGAAATTACGGTAGGCGCGGCTGCTCATCATCCGCCCTTCGCGCGTGTTTCCAGGTTCTATCATGAATATATTTTCGATCTTCGAGGAGAGGATCAAAGCCGCCGCCCAGAATCTTGTCACCGAGGGTGTGCTGCCGCAGGGCGCCGACATCGAAAAGATCGTGGTCGAACCTCCGCGCGATGCCAGCCATGGCGACATCGCCACCAATGCGGCCCTTATCCTCGCGAAGACCGCCGGCATGAAACCGCGCGAGCTGGCCGAAGCGCTGGCGCGCAAGCTGGAAGACGACGCCGATTTGGCAAAAGTGGACATCGCCGGGCCTGGCTTCATCAATCTCACGCTCACGCCGGCGTTCTGGCCGCGGGTGCTTCGGTCTGTACTTGCCGCCGGACAGGACTATGGCCGAGGCGAAGCCAACCAAAGCATCAACGTGGAATATGTATCGGCCAATCCGACGGGGCCCATGCATGTCGGCCATTGCCGCGGCGCCGTGTTTGGCGACGCGCTCGCCAATCTTTTGGACTTCGCCGGGTACGACGTCACTCGCGAATATTACATCAATGATGCGGGGGCGCAGGTGGACGTTCTCGCCCGTTCCGCTTTCCTGCGTTATCGCGAGGCCCTGGGCGAGCCGATCGGCCAGATACCGGAGGGGCTTTATCCCGGCGACTATCTCGTCGCCGTCGGGAAAGCATTGGCCCGCGAGCATGGCCCGGCACTCAAGGATCTTCCCGAGTCGGAATGGTTGCCTCTGGTGCGCAATGTGGCCATCGACGCGATGATGGCGGCCATCAGGGATGACCTCGCCGCGCTGAACATCACCCATGACGTCTTCACCTCAGAGCGATCACTGTCGCAGCCGGAGGACAAGATCGCGCGTATGATGCGTGACCTGCAGGCGCGCGGCCTCATCTACGAGGGGCGGCTTCCTCCGCCGAAGGGACAGTTGCCGGAAGATTGGGAAGACCGGGAACAGACCTTGTTCCGCGCGACCAAGTTCGGCGACGAGATCGACCGCCCACTGCTGAAGTCCGACGGCAGCTACACCTATTTCGCGGCCGACATCGCCTACCACAAGGACAAGATCGATCGCGGCTTCAACCACATGATCGATGTGTGGGGGGCCGACCATGGCGGCTATGTAAAGCGCATGCGCGCGGCGGTCGACGCCGTCTCCGATGGCCATGCCGACCTCGACGTGAAGCTGGTGCAGCTCGTGCGCCTTTTCCGGGCCGGAGAGCCGGTCAAGATGTCGAAGCGCTCAGGCGATTTCGTCACCCTGCGGGAGGTCGTGGATGAGGTCGGCCGTGATGCCGTCCGTTTCATGATGCTCTACCGCAAGAACGACGCTGTCCTTGATTTCGACTTCGCCAAGGTGGTCGAGCAGTCACGCGACAACGCCGTCTTCTACGTGCAATACGCTCATGCGCGTGCCTCATCCATTCTTCGGAACAGCATCGAGGCCTTCGGGGAGGAGGTTCAGTCCACGGCGCCGGATGCTGATTTCGACCAGCTGAACGATGCCGGGGAAGTGAAACTCATTAAGCGGCTTGCGGAGTATCCGCGGCTGATCGAATCTGCCGCCTCAGCCCATGAACCTCACAGGGTCGCTTTCTACCTCTATGAGCTTGCCAGCGAGCTTCACGCGCACTGGAACCGCGGCAAAGACTCGCCGCATTTACGATTCATTATCGAAAACGATAAAGAATTGAGTAAGATGCGGCTTGGACTTGTGCGTGGCATAAGGAATATTCTGGCATCCGGTCTTGCTTTGCTTGGTGTGACAGCGCCGCAAGAGATGCGATAGCGAGGTTGCTTGGCCGCTGACACGCAATTTGCTTAGGGAACACATGTCGCAGGATCCTTATAGGCGGTCCCCGTCTTCTCAGTCATCCGCGCACCAGCGCGGATCGGAAAACGAATGGCTCGGTGAGGATGATCCGCTCGCGGAGCTCGCCAGACTTGTCGGCCATCCCGACAGCCGCCAGAACGACAGCGATCTTTATGCGTCCGGTCGGCAGGAGCCGAATTTCGCCGATATCGACCCGCCGGGAGGCTGGGCGGAGCCGATGCACGCGGATCATGATCAGAATGAGCATGAGCTGTTCGATGGCGATCAACCCTATGAAGAGTATCGCTATCCGGATGAGCCGGTGGCTGAAGGCGCGGCTGAAAGCGAGGATCGCGGAGGAGGGCGGCGCAGCGGCTCGCTGATGATCGCCTCCGTGCTTGGCATCGTCGTTCTCGGCACCGCCGGTGTCATGGGTTATCGCTTCTTCACGGGCTCAGCCGAAAATGGCCCTCCGCCGGTCATCAAGGCAGACGGGCGTCCGTCAAAGGAAGTCCCGGCCGGAGCAGATGCCTCTCCTCAAGGCACCAACAAGCAAAGCTATGACCGCGCCACCGATCAGGCGAGGGTTGTGGAGCCGGAAGAGCCGGCCGAGCGTCCGGTCGGTCAGCCTCGAGTGATCCCAACATCGCCCAGCGACGGCGGCGGTGAGGTCGACGAGAATGGCGTCCGCCGCGTGCGGACCTTCGTGGTTCGTCCGGATGGGTCGGTGGTCGATTCGGCGGAGGCGGGCCAGCAGTCCGGCACGCCTGATCAGTCGTCGACCAATGCCGCGGCAACCGAGCCGGCGGCTCAACAGCCCCAGAGCGGCCAACCCACCGACCAATCTCAAGCCGCGCAGAACAACCAGCCAGCCGCTCCTCAATCAATCGAGCAGCTCGCGGCCGCGATCCAGGAACCGCCGCCGGCCGAAATTCGTGGAGAGAGCGACGGGCCGTCCGCCGGGATCAGCTTCGCGCCGGGAGAGCAATTTGGCATCATCGCTGATTCTCCGGCTCCCACTGCCGACCAGGCTGCCGCGCCAGCGGCGGGCGCCAACTCGGTTCCCATGCCGGCGCCGCGTCCTGTCAACCTGGCTTCGACTTCACCGCAGCGGCCCGCCGCTTCACCACAGGCGCCGCAGCAGTTGGTTCAGCCGCAACAACAGCAGCAGACACAGGCTTTCGCGCCGGCGCAGACTGCCGCGCCAGCGGCCCAACCGGCGCGCGGCGGCGGTTTTGTCGTGCAGGTTTCGTCTCAGCGAACGGAAGCGGATGCGCGAGGCACGTTCGCGCAGTTGCAGCAGCGCTTCCCGCAGATTCTCGGCTCCTATCAGCCGTCGATCCAGCCGGCCAATCTGGGTGATCGCGGAACCTACTACCGGGTTCGCGTCGGCCCCTTCGCGTCGCGCGAGGACGCCACCGGCCTGTGCATGAATCTCAAGACGGCTGGCGGAGACTGCGTGGTTCAGGCCAACTGAGCCACGCGCCATTTCGGCGCCAGCTAAGAGGTTTGGCCAATGTCAATCGGTGCTTTCATCTGCGGCTGCGCGGAGTCTTCCTTCTCATCGGATGAGCGTGCCTTTCTGAAGGACGCCAATCCTTGGGGGCTGATCCTCTTCGCGCGGAATATCAGCGAACCACAGCAGGTGCGGGCGCTTTGCGAGGATTTCCGCAGCATCGTCGGGCGCGCGGATGCACCGGTTCTGATCGATCAGGAAGGAGGCCGTGTGCGACGTCTGCGGCCGCCGCTTGTGGCGGATCATCCGCCGGCCTGGACTTATGGCAGCCGCTATGCCGGCGACCCGGAAGGGGCGCGCCAGGCGGCGCGGCTGTCCGGCCAGGTCCTGGGCGCTGAGCTGTCCGATCTCGGCATCACCGTCAATTGCGCGCCGGTGCTCGATCTTCGTTACAAGGATGCTCATGACATCGTTGGCGATCGCGCCTTCGGCGATACGCCGGCAACCGTCGCCGATCTGGGGCATGCGCTGGCCGATGGGCTGATGGATGCCGGCGTCCTGCCCGTGGTGAAGCATATTCCCGGCCACGGCCGCGCAATGGCCGACAGCCATTTTTCCCTGCCTGAGGTGAACACGCCGCGGGAGGAACTCGAGGCGACATGCTTTGCCCCCTTCCGCCTTTATGCCGACGCGCCGCTCGCCATGACGGCACATGTGGTTTACCGCAGCATCGATGCTGAACGTCCGGCGACGACCTCGCCAATCGTGGTTGAAGACATCATCCGCAGCTTCATCGGTTTTGATGGACTGCTGATGAGCGACGACCTCTCCATGAAAGCGCTGCAGGGGCCGATCCGGCAGCGGGCGGAAGCGTCCATTTCAGCAGGATGCGATGTGACGCTCCACTGCAACGGCAATATGGCCGAGATGATGGATGTCGCCGCCGGCTCTCCCGTGCTGACAGGCAAAGCGGCCGCGCGTGCCGAAGCGGCGCTGGCCCTCATCGCGGGCGCTCGCAAGGTGGATCTGTCCGAACATCGCGCACGGCTGGAAGCCATGTGGCGCTCCGCCGTTGCCTAGCTCCATGAGCGACACCGGGGAGGAGGCCTCCCTTGGAGCGGTCGACGAGGCCTTTCTTGTCGACGTCGGCCTCTTCGAAGGACCGCTCGATCTTCTACTCGATCTCGCCCGCCGGGAGAAGATCGACCTCGCCCAGGTGTCGATTGCAAAGCTCGCGGCGCAGTATCTCGACTATATTGAGGATGCGCGTCTGAAGCGGCTGGAGATTGCTGCTGAGTATCTGGTGATGGCCGCGTGGCTCGCCTACCTCAAGTCCCGGCTCCTGCTTCCCGACGACACCGGCGATGAGGAGGAACCGTCAGCGGCCGAACTTGCTGAGAATCTCGCACGACGGCTCCGTCATCTCCAGGCCATCCGTCAGGTGGCGGATATGCTCATGACGCGGCCGCGCCTGGGCAGCGATGTTTTCGCGCGCGGAGCCGGCGAAGGCGTGCGCTCGCTCGTCACGCCCACCTATGACGTCACCCTCTTCGATCTTCTGACCGGCTATGCCCGTCAGCGAGAAAAGGAGGCGCTGTCGCTCGTGACCATACGGCGTCGTCCGGTGCTCGCGCTTGCCGATGCTCGCGAGAGCCTCACGCGGCTCGTCGGACCGATATCGGAGTGGACGCGGCTCGATGCATTGCTGCGCCACTATCTGATGTCCGATGAAGAGCGCCGTAGCGTCACAGCCTCCAGCTTTGGCGCTCTGCTCGAGATGGTGCGGGAAGGGTCGGCCGAAATCCGCCAGCATGCGCCCTTTGGCCCGATCTACCTCCGAAAGGGCCGAGAAGGCTCATGAGCACGCCGGAACAAGAAGAGTGGGATGGCGACCTGACAATGCTGGAGCACGCCCGGATGGTGGAGGCGCTGCTGTTTGCCGCGGCCGAGCCGCTGGACGAGGAAACGATAGCCGAACATCTGCCAGAGCGGGTTGATGTGGCGCGTGTGCTGAAGCATCTTTTGGAACATTATGCGCCTCGCGGTGTGCGCCTCGTGCAGGTGGGCGGATGCTGGGCTTTCCGTACCGCACCCGATCTTGCGCCGCTCCTGCGCCGCGACAGGTCCGAGCCGCGCAAGCTTTCCCGCGCCGCTGTGGAAACCCTTGCCATCATCGCCTACCATCAGCCGGTGACGCGCGCGGAGATCGAAGCGATCCGCGGCGTGTCGGTTGCCAAGGGCACATTGGACGTTTTGGTGGAGGCAGGCTGGGTGCGCCTGCGCGGGCGGCGGCGGACGCCCGGACGTCCGGTGACCTTCGGCACCACTCCGCGCTTTCTGGACCATTTCGGCCTGAATCAGATTTCCGATCTTCCTGGTCTCGACGAGTTGAAGGCCGCCGGCTTTTTTGACGGGCGCTTGCCGTCAGCCTTTGATATGCCCTTGCCGTTCGATGATCCTGCCCTGCGCGACGATGAAGACCCGGTTGAGCCGGACATGCGGGATTTCTTTGAAACGGATGTGCCGGACGGCCCTGCGAAACCATGAGCGAGACCATCGACCCACTGCCGAAACCCCGCTGGGGCCGCAGAATAGCAGCAGGCGTCAGCATTCCGTCGCGATTGTCCTTCACCGGGCTGACCCATCGCTACGGCCGCGTCACGGCGGTCGATGATCTTACTCTGTCGGTAGAGCCCGGCGAAATCGTTGCCCTCCTGGGTCGCTCCGGTTGCGGTAAGACGACGCTCCTGCGGGTGGCGGCGGGAATCGAACGGCAGGTCTCGGGCGATGTGCACCTCGATGATCGTCTGATCGCAGGCGAGGGCGTGTTCACACCGCCGGAAAGGCGCGGCATCGGCCTCGTCTTCCAGGATTATGCTCTCTTTCCTCATCTGGACATCGTCCAGAATGTCGCCTTCGGCCTTAAGTCACTAAGCAGTGCAGAGGCGCGCCGGGCGGCACTGGCAGCGCTTGAACGTGTCGGCATGGCAAGGCATGCCGGAAGCTATCCGCACGCTCTTTCCGGTGGAGAGCAGCAGCGTGTCGCCCTTGCTCGGGCGGTCGCGCCGCGTCCTGGCGTGCTCCTCATGGACGAACCTTTCTCCGGCCTCGACAAGCGCCTACGCGACAGTGTCCGGGAGGAAACGCTGGCCGTACTGCGCGAGACCGGCGCGACCTGCCTGATCGTGACGCATGATCCCGAGGAAGCCATGCGCATGGCCGACCGGATCGCCTTGATGCGCAGCGGCAAGCTCGTTCAGGCGGGGACCGCGGAGGAGCTTTATCTCCGGCCAAGCGACCTGTTCGTGGGGCGTTTCTTCAGCGAGCTTAACGAAATTGACGCCGTCGCGCGCAACGGGCGTGTCGAAACGCCGCTGGGGACCTTCCCGACCGGGATCGGGGATGGGCCGGTGACGGCCGCCATCCGTCTCTCGGCCCTGCGTGTCGTTCCGTCAGGCGAAGGAGTGATCGGGACGCTTCTGTCCCGACGCTTTCTCGGGGAAGTCGAGCTGCTTGAAATCGGGATCGAGAGTCTTGATCTGCCGATCCGCGCCCGCGTTCCGGCGGGTGTGCCCTTTGCACCGCGAGACGAGGTCCGGATCATCACGGATCCGTCAGGAGTGCTTGTGTTCCCGGCGGACGGGACTTAACGTCTGCGGCAGTTTAGGCGCAAAGGGATTATCAGTATGAGCGTCAGTCACTGGATTGTGGTTGCCATCGTCGTCGTGCTGCTGTTCGGACGCGGCAAGATTTCAGACATGATGGGCGACGTTGCCAAGGGCATCAAGAGCTTCAAGCAGGGGCTCAAGGAAGATGAAGCGCCGCAGCCGGTCGAGGCACGTGCCTCGCTTGCTCAGCCTGCAGATCAGCCCAAGGCCTGATTGGCGTCACGGCCTTAGGAGAAGAAACATATGTCCATCGGATTTTGGCAGATCGCTCTCATTGCGCTGCTCGTGCTGCTTCTCTTCGGCCGTGGCAAGATCTCCGATCTGATGGGCGACGTTGCCAAAGGCATTAAAAGCTTCAAGAGCGGGCTCAAGGACGACGAGACCTCTCCACCGGCCGAGGCCGCTCCGCCTCAGCAGGTAGAGCATACGCCGGCGCCGCGCACCGAAGCCCCCGCCGAAAGCGCGGACCGTAAAACCTCGTGATCCGCGACGCGGCGCGGAACAGGCGACATGTTTGATATCGGTTGGTCGGAACTGCTGATCGTCGCTGTCGTGGCGATCGTCGTGGTGGGTCCCAAGGACCTGCCGGACATGTTGCGCAACCTCGGGCGAGGCATGCGTGCCATCAGGCGCATGGCGAGCGAATTTCAGGGTCAGTTCAATGAAGCTCTGAAGGAAGCTGAACTCGACGGCGTTCGGGATGAGTTCAACCGCTTTCGTTCGTCCGCGAGTGATCTGACGCGCTTTCAGGACATTCCATCCATTGCCCGCGATGAAATAAAAGGCGCCATCGAGGGCACGCCCAAAGCAGACGGGCCGGATGCACTACCCGCCGCTTTGCCTGAGCCGCAATTGCCGGTGATGCAGGAACCGAAGATCGATGTGACCCCTGCACCGGAGCCGACGTCGAAACGCCGTGCCGGCGTCAGGCCGAAACGCAAGACGAAGGCGCCAGAAGCTGCCGTGGCAGCAGCTGACGAACTTGAGCCTGCGCCTCCGAAGCCGGTTCGCAAGCGGGCGCCGAAACCAAAAAAACCCGCGGGTGATGCATCATGACTGCCGATGATGACATCGAAGCCTCGCGCGCGCCGCTGATGGAGCATCTGATCGAGCTCCGGTCACGTTTGATCAAGGCGATCGCCGCGCTCTTCATTGCCTTCATCGCCTGCTTCTTCTTCGCCGACGACATCTTCAACATCCTGTTGTGGCCCTATGAGTTTGCAGCCGGACCGCAGAAGGATCTGCAGCTGATCTACACCGCGCCGCAGGAGTATTTCCTGACGCAGATCAAGCTCGCCCTGTTCGGCGCCGTCTTCATCGCCTTTCCGATCATCGCCATCCAGATCTACAAATTCGTCGCGCCTGGGCTCTACAAGCACGAGAAATCCGCTTTCGTGCCTTACCTGATCGCCACACCGCTGCTTTTCCTGCTGGGCGCCGCCTTCGTCTATTTCGTGGCCATGCCCTTCGCCATGAGCTTCTTCCTCTCCATGGAGCAGCAGGGCGCGCCCGGCCAGGCCTCGATCCAGCTCATGGCGAGGACGAGCGAATATCTCGGCCTGATCATGACGTTCATCCTGGCCTTCGGCATCTGCTTCCAGATGCCGGTCATCCTGACGCTGCTGGCGCAGATCGGCATTATCGATTCCCAGTGGCTCAGGCAGAAGCGGAAATATGCCATCGTCGCCATCTTCGCGATCGCGGCTGTGATGACGCCCCCGGATGTGATCAGCCAGTTTTCCCTGGCCATACCGACCCTGCTTCTCTACGAGGCGACGATCTACGTGGTGCGCCTGACGGAGAAGAAGAAAGCGAAAGTAGAGGCCGCCGCATCGGGTTCCTGACCTCGCTTTTCCACGCCTGGCCGGTTAAACCCGGGCAATGACGCCAAAGCTTTGAGTCTCACCCCATGCATGACATACGCCTGATCCGCGAAAATCCCGCAGCCTTCGACGCCGGTCTAGATAAGCGCAACGGCGGCTTCTCCGGCCTTGCCGACGAACTCGTCAAGCTGGACGAGACGCGCCGCTCGCTCATTGCGGCCGCTCAGGAGATGCAGGAACGGCGGAACGCGGCGTCCAAGGAGATCGGGCAGGCCAAGGCGCAGAAGGACGAGGCGAGGGCGCAGGCCCTTATGACGGAGGTGGCCGCGCTGAAGGAGAAGATGCCGGCTGTCGAAGCGGATCTCAAAGCAGCCGAAGCGGCACTGCAGGACAAGCTCGCCGGCATCCCAAATATTCCCGCCGAGGATGTGCCCGTCGGCGCCGATGAGCACGACAATGTCGAACGCCACCGTCACGGTGCGCCGCGCAGCTACGCCTTCACGCCCAAGCAGCATTTTGAAATCGGCGAAGACCTCGGCCAGATGGATTTTGAAACGGCGGCCAAACTGTCCGGCAGCCGCTTCGTGGTGACCAAGGGACCGCTGGCGCGGCTGGAGCGCGCCATTGGCCAATTCATGCTGGATATCCACGTGGACGAGCACGGCTATACCGAGGTCAATCCCCCGGTTCTGGTCCGCGATGATGCGATGTTCGGAACGGCGCAGCTGCCGAAATTCCGCGACGATCAGTTCCGCGCCGGCGACGATTACTGGCTCATCCCGACAGCCGAGGTTCCGCTCACCAATCTCGTGCGGGAGATGATCCTGGACGAGCGGGAACTTCCCTTACGCTTCACAGCGCTCACGCCGTGTTTCCGTGCGGAAGCGGGGGCGGCGGGCCGCGACACGCGGGGCATGATCCGCCAGCACCAGTTCGCCAAGGTGGAGATGGTTTCCATCACGACACCGGGCACCTCGGCGGACGAGCATGAGCGGATGCTTTCCTGCGCCGAGGCCGTGCTGAAACGGCTCGATCTCGCCTATCGGGTCGTGACACTGTGCACCGGCGACATGGGCTTCTCCTCACGCAAGACCTATGACATCGAGGTCTGGCTACCCGGGCAGAATGCCTATCGTGAGATCTCGTCCTGTTCGGTCTGCGGCGATTTTCAGGCGCGCCGCATGGACGCGCGCTATCGCCCGGCGGAAGGCAAGGGGACCGCCTTCGTCCACACACTGAATGGTTCGGGCGTTGCCGTCGGCCGGGCACTCGTCGCGGTTCTGGAAACCTATCAGAACGAGGACGGCTCGGTGACGGTGCCGGAGGCACTCGCTCCTTATATGGGCGGCATCACAAGGATCGAGCGGGCGTCCTGACGTGCGGATCCTCATCACCAACGACGATGGAATTCATGCTCCGGGGCTCGCCGTTCTGGAGGGCATCGCGCGGGAACTGTCCGACGACGTCTGGGTGGTGGCGCCGGAAACCGACCAATCAGGCGTATCGCACTCCGTTTCGCTCAACGACCCCCTGCGCCTGCGCTTTGTCTCCGAGAAGAAGTATGCGGTCCGCGGGACGCCAAGCGACTGCGTGATCATGGGCGTCCATCACGTGCTGGAGGACAAACGGCCAGATCTTCTGCTGTCCGGCGTCAATCGCGGACGCAACGTTGCGGAGGACGTGACCTATTCCGGCACCATCGCCGGAGCGATCGAGGGCACCCTCCTGGGAATTCCCTCCATCGCACTCAGCCAGTGCTACAGCGCCGCCACCAAGACCAGCGACAACATGTTCGCATGCGCCGCGGCACGGGGCGCTGAAGCGGTGTTCAAGATCCGCGAAGCGGGTATCCCGGCCAGCAGCCTGGTCAACGTCAACTTTCCCGCCTGCGCACCGGAACAGGTGGAAGGGATGCGCGTGACACGGCAGGGGAAGCGCGCGCCCGGTTATCTGAAGATCGAGGGGCGCAGGGACGGGCGGAACAATCCCTACTATTGGATCATCTATGGTCGAACGGCTGCGGAACCCGGCGAGGGAACCGATCTCGGCGCCCTTGACCACAACATGATCTCGGTGACGCCGCTCAGAATCGACATGACTGATGACGCCTATCGTGCCCGCCTTACCGACGTCTTTGGAGATGGTTGAGCCATGCCGGTTTCGGGCCCGAACTCACATGAAGAAGCGGCGCGCCGGGCTGAGTTTCTGCTGTTCCTGAAACGCCGCGGGATCGCCGATCGTAATCTGTTGCGTGCCATGGAAACGGTGCCGCGGGACCTGTTCGTCGCGCCGGAACTGCTGCAGCATGCCTATGCCGACAGGCCGCTTCCGATCGCTTGCGGCCAGACGATCAGCCAACCCTATCTCGTCGCCTATATGACCGAGCAGTTGGCGCTGAACGACCGCCACAAGGTGCTCGAGATCGGGACGGGCTCGGGCTATCAAACCGCGATCCTGTCGCGGCTGGCGCGCAGGATATACACCATAGATCGCTTCCGGACGCTGACCGCCGAGGCGGAAAAGCGCTTTGCAGAACTGCGCATTGCCAACATCACCACCATGACCGCCGATGGGGCCCTCGGCTGGCCCGCACAGGCTCCGTTCGATCGCATCATGGTTACGGCCGGCTGCGCCGATGTCCCGGATGCTCTGGTCGATCAGCTGGGGGACGACGGCGTCCTGATCATCCCAGTCGGCCCGCCGGGTGGCGAGCAGGAGCTTCTCAAGATCGAGAAGTTCGGCGAACGGACGGTGACGAAGAACCTGCTGACGGTTCGATTCGTGCCGCTTGTCCCCGGCAAAGCCGCCTCGCTTTGAAAAAAGCAGATTTCTTACATTTCTTCCGGCCACGGCAACGGCTTGTTTACCTCAACAGCTTTTAATCAATCGCATCAAATTGGTGCGTATTTGAGTGAGTTGTCCCATGCGTAAGACTGTAGTTGCGTTTTCGCCGCGGACCGTCTCGCGGGTTGCGATTGTCAGCATCGCCGGCCTGATGGCTGCAGGCTGCAGCTCTGACGCGATGCGATTCTCCGGCGGCAGCCCCTTCTCGAACCCCTTCTCGTCGAAGCAGGAGCCGAATTACACCGGCTCAGTCGCGGCGGCGCCATCGTCAAGCGTTTCCACCGCTCCGCTGGGTCCCGTCAGCAGCAGCCCCTACGGGCAGGGGGGTTACCAGCAAGGCGGCTATCAGCAGCCGGCGAGCCAGCCAAACTACCAGCAGCCGTCCTATTCGCAGTCGAGCTATCAGCAGCCGAACAGCGGGGCGACCCGCATGGGCGCCGATCGTGACTGGTCGCTGCAAGGCGGCACGCCCATCACAGTTGGCCCGAACGACAGTCTCCAGACGATCTCATCGCGCTATGGCGTCCCGGCCAGCGCTATCGTCGCCACCAACGGTCTGTCGCCGACGCAAGCCCTGGCTCCAGGTCAGCGCATCACCATTCCGGTCTTCCGCCGCGCCGGTGGTGCCGCAACAGCATCGGTTGCTTCTTCGGCTCCGGCGCCTACGGTGACGGCATCGACCGCGCCGGCCGCTTCCCGCAGAGCAGGTGGCTCGCACACGGTGGGATCGGGCGAGACGCTGTTTTCGCTCTCCCGCACCTATGGCGTGAGCCATCGGGACATCGCGGCCGCGAACGGCATTGCTCCCGACGCGCAGCTACGCATCGGCCAAACCATAACGATTCCAGGCATGAACGGTTCGGCCTCGCAGGCCGTCGCGGCGGCGCCGAAGCCAGTGCAGCAGCAGCCCGCGCAGCAGCCGGGGACGCAGGTCGCATCGGCTTATGCGCCGACCGCCTCCGCCACGCCTTCGGTCGTTGCATCACAGGCAGTGCAGCAGCAGACGCCGCGGATGCAGGCGGCCACGCCGAAGCCGCAGGAGACGGTTGCGACGGTACAGCCCGTCGTCGCCCGGCCTGATGATACGGCGACGACCACTGCTGCGGCGTCGAACGGTGGCAAGCCGGACTTCCGCTGGCCGGTGCGCGGCCGGGTGATCTCCGGCTACGGCTCCAAGCCCAACGGTAAGCAGAACGACGGCATCAACCTCGCCGTGCCTGAGGGAACACCCATTCGGGCTGCCGAAAGCGGCACGGTTGCCTATTCCGGCAATGAACTTGCGGGCTACGGCAATCTGGTGCTGATCCGTCACGATGGCGGTTGGGTCACCGCCTATGCTCATGCCAGCGAACTGCTGGTGAAGAAGGGCGATGTGGTGCGGCGTGGTCAGGTGGTTGCCCGAGCCGGACGGTCCGGTGACGTCTCGGCACCACAGTTGCACTTTGAGGTGCGGCGCGGCTCCAATCCGGTGGATCCGCTGGAGCAATTGCCCCGCAGCTGATCTCAGGTCAGATCGACCAATGCCCGGCCCCAGCGCCGGGCATTTTTGTTTTAGCTACTGGACAAACAGACAGCGGCTCTTCAGAAAACAAAAATGCCCAGTTTTCGTACGACCCGCAGGGTCAATCATTCCGCCGCGAATATGTTCGACCTTGTGGCCGACGTTGAAAAATATCCACAGTTCGTGCCGCTGTGTGAAAGCCTTCGGGTGCGGCGCCGCGAAGAGCGAAACGGGCTCCCTTCGCTGGTTGCGGATATGACCGTCGCCTATACCGTCTTTCGCGAAACATTCACCAGCCGCGTCGCTCTTGACCGTCCCAATCTCTCCATTCTGGTCAACTATATCGACGGGCCGTTCCGTCATCTGGAGAACCGCTGGCTGTTCAAGCCGACCGAGGAGGGCGGCTGCGAGATCACATTCTCGATCGATTATGAGTTCCGCAGCCGGGCGCTTGCTCTTTTGATGGGAGCCGCCTTCGAGAAGGCGTTTCGAAAATTCTCGGCGGCATTCGAGGCGAGAGCGGACGCGATCTACGGCCGGGCCTGATCGCCATCGCCCAGGCTCCTGACGTGCTCTTCGAGCATCCGGAGTGCGGTCTTCACCGATTGACGGCGCACCTCGCCGCGGCCGATATCGCCAAAGTTGACCTTGCGGTGCCGAACCTCGTCGCCGAGCGCGGTGGCAAAATGGACGAGGCCGATCGGCTTGTGCTCGCTGCCACCACCTGGGCCGGCAATGCCGGTTATGGAGACGGATAGGCGCGCCTGGGAATGGGCGAGCGCGCCGGACGCCATGGCACGGGCGACCTCTTCGCTGACTGCTCCGAAGCGCTCGATAAGATCGGCGGGCACGCCGAGCGTCGTCATCTTGGCCTCGTTTGAATAGGTGACAAAGCCACCTTCGACGACGGTGGAGGCGCCGGGTGCATCCGTCAGCACAGCGGCCACAAGACCCCCGGTACAGGATTCCGCGGTGACGAGCGTCACCATATGGCTCTGGCACAGGTCCAGCAGTGCCGCAGCCTGCTCAAGCAGGTCCTGGGTTATCGGAGTGGTTTCAAGTTCGCCCATCGGGGTGCCTCAGTTCGCTGTGTCGCTGGTGAACGGCAATCGGAGCGTTGCGGTTGCCATGGCCGCGATTCCTTCCCCCCGTCCTGTGAAACCGAGGCGTTCAGTCGTGGTGGCTTTCACGGCGACCCGATCGAGCGGCAGCCCCGCGATCTCGGCGATGCGCCGGCGCATGGCATCCCGATGTGGACCGACCTTGGGCGCCTCGCACATGATGGTGCAATCAAGATGTGAAATCAGACCGCCGCGCGCCGCAACGCGCGACACAGCATCCTGGAGGAAGAGAGCGGAATCCTGCCCCTTCCACCGCATGTCGGATGGTGGGAAATGCGCCCCTATGTCGCCATCTGCCAAGGCGCCAAGGATTGCGTCCGTCAGAGCATGAAGGACCACATCGGCGTCAGAATGACCTGACAGGCCATCGGTATGGGGAATCGCAATGCCGCCCAGCACCACATGATCACCATCGACGCAGGCATGAACGTCGAAGCCGGTTCCTGTCCGCACGTCGGGACAGGCAAGGAATTGTTGCGCCCAAAGGCGTTGCTCAGCATCACGCATGTCTTGTGCCGTGGTCAGTTTCACATTGCCGCTATCGCCTTCAAACAAGCCGACCACATGGCCATGCCATGCCATAAGGGCGCCGTCATCGGTGAAGTCATCGCGCGCTGTTGCCACCGCGGCCTCATGTGCTTGTTGCAATGGCCTCGTACGAAAGGCCTGCGGCGTCTGGACAGCACGTAAACGATCGCGGTCAAGTGTCGGCCCTCTCGCATCATCGGGCGCGAGTTCGACGATTGTGTCGGTGAGGGCGATAGCCGGTACAGCGGCCTCGTAGGTCTCCAGCGATGCGATCGCACGATCGACCAGCTGAACACTGGCGAAAGGCCGTGCTGCATCATGCACGAGCACGCGATCATGAGAGGCAGCGTCAAGCGCCTGGAGCGCGTTGCAGATCGACTGTTGCCGCGTCTCACCGCCATGCACGACCTGCGCCTCACAGCCTTTTCCATCGATCATGCCTTCGATCCGGGTCACATCGTCGGGATGAGCGGCGACGACAATCCGGGAAACAGCGGGATGGCTGCGGAAGAGGCGGATCACCCGCGCTAACGCGCTTGCGCCGCCTGCCAGAGGCCGAAACTGCTTGGCCTCCGCCCCCGACTGCCGCGCGCGCCGCCCGCGGCCCGCGGCCGGAATGATGACTGCAACTTTACCCAAAATCGGCCCCGTGCGCTTTGTCTCTCATCCAATGGTCGAAGTTCTAGACGAGGCTAAGGCCCTTGTCTCTGCTTCAAAAAAGTCTATTGTGCGTGAAAAATAACCACAGCACAAACTTTAGACAACTTCATGCCCTCATTGCATATCGGCGACCTTCTTATCGCCAACCCCGTCGCCTTGGCACCCATGTCCGGGGTCACGGATATCATTTTCCGCAGGATTGCCGCTCGCCTCGGAACCGGTCTGGTGGTCTCGGAGATGGTGGCTTCAGGAGAGCTTGTCACGGGCAAGGAAGAAGCGCGCCTGCGTATGGACGGCGAGGGGATTTCTCCTCATGTGGTTCAACTCGCGGGGCGGGAGCCTCGGTGGATGGCGGAGGCCGCTCGTTTGGCGGAGGCCGCCGGCGCCGATGTCATCGACATCAACATGGGCTGCCCGGCCAAGAAGGTGACCGGCGGCTATTCCGGCGCGGCGCTCTTGAAGGATCTGGATCTTGCCGCCGCCATGATCGAGGCAACGGTTGCCGCGGTCGCGGTGCCGGTCACCGTGAAGATGCGTCTCGGCTGGGACGAGAATTCGATCGTCGCCCCCATTCTGGCCCGGCGCGCCGTCGGCCTTGGCGCCCGGCTGATCACCGTCCACGGACGAACCCGGTCTCAGTTCTACAATGGCACCGCCGATTGGTCGGCCATCGCCAAGGTCGTCGAAGCCGTGACATGTCCGGTCATCGCCAACGGCGACGTCACATCGCCTGAAAACGCCAAGGATATTCTCGCCATATCGGGCGCCAGCGGCGTCATGATCGGGCGAGGCGCGCAGGGCAGAGCCTGGCTGCCGGGCCTCGTCGCGCGCCATCTGGCGGGGGATATCGACGCCGTGCCTCCCTCGCTCAACGAACAATTCGAACTCGCGATCGAACATTATGAGGGGCTTCTCTCGCTGTACGGAGTGGAGATCGGGGTGCGGCATGCCCGCAAACATCTCGATTGGTATGTGTCGGCGGCCGCGGAAACTTGCGGCGCCGCCTTCCAGCCGGAACTGAGAGCGCGACTGATGACGGCTGCCTCGCCTCGAGACGCTCGCACGGCTCTTCGAGAGGCCTTCGATTCCTTGGGATGGAGGGCAGCCGCATGACATCCGACAATCAAATTTTAAAGCGGCAGGAGCGCAATGTGGAATCGGAAGCGATCATAAACGCGCTCCCGCACCCGATCCTCCTGGTGGACGCCAGTGACCGGGTCATCGGATTGAACGTCGCAGCAGAATCCTTCTTTTCGGCCAGCGCGGCTGTGCTGAAACGCCAGAAGCTTGACGAATTCATACCTTTCGGTTCGCCTCTTCTGACATTGGTCGATCAGGTGCGCCGCCGCGGATCGGCAGTCAACGAGTACCGTGTGGACCTCGGCACGCCTCGCATCGGAGTCGAACGGATCGTCGACATCTATGTGACGCCGCTTTCAGAAGGGCCGGGGCATGTCATCATCATGCTGCAGGAGCGGACCATGGCGGACAAGATGGACCGTCAGCTCACCCATCGCGGCGCGGTCCGGTCCGTCACGGCTCTCGCGGAAATGCTCGCCCATGAGATCAAGAACCCCTTGTCGGGCATTCGGGGCGCCGCCCAGCTTCTGGAGCAGTCGGTCGGCGACGAGGACCGGGCGCTGACGCGGCTGATCTGCGATGAGACCGACCGCATCGTAAAGCTGGTCGACCGGATGGAGGTGTTCGGCGACGAGCGGCCTCTGGAGGGCGATGCGGTCAACATTCATGTGGTGCTGGAGCACGTGAAACGGCTGGCCCAGTCTGGCTTTGCCCGCCACATCCGTTTCGTCGAGGAGTATGATCCCTCGTTGCCGCCGGTGACAGCGAGCAGAGACCGCCTGGTTCAGGTCTTCCTCAATCTGGTCAAGAATGCCGCCGAGGCCATCGGCGATGCGCCCGATGGTGAAATTCACCTCACCACCTCATTCCGCCCCGGCGTGCGCCTGACCATTCCAGGGACGCAGTCGCGCGTGAGCCTGCCGTTGGAGTTCTGCGTGCGCGACAATGGGCCGGGCGTTCCTGACGATCTGCTGCCGCATCTCTTTGATCCGTTTGTGACCACCAAACCATCCGGCACCGGCCTCGGCCTAGCGCTGGTGGCCAAGATCATCCGCGACCACGGGGGCGTCATCGAATGCGACAACCAACCCCGTCGCACCACCTTCCGCATTCTCATGCCCATTTATGCCGGTGATGCACAGCCGGCTGAGGACGACCATGCCGACTTCAAGACAGATACTTATAGCTGACGATGATGCCGCGATCCGCACGGTGCTGAACCAGGCGCTGTCCCGCGCGGGCTATGAGGTGCGCGTCACGGGCAACGCTGCCACACTGTGGCGCTGGGTGCAGTCGGGTGACGGCGATCTCGTCATCACTGATGTCGTCATGCCCGATGAGAATGCCTTCGACTTCCTGCCACGCATCCGCCGCCTGCGACCGGATCTGCCGGTCATCGTCATGAGTGCCCAGAACACTTTCATGACGGCGATCAAGGCGTCCGAGAGCGGTGCCTATGAGTATCTTCCCAAACCGTTCGACCTGAAGGAACTCATCCAGATCGTCGGCCGGGCCATGACGGAACCGAAGAACCGCCGCAGCCCCGCCGCAGGCGACGACAATGAATCCATTCCCCTCATCGGCCGCTCACCGGCCATGCAGGAAATCTATCGCCTGCTGGCGCGCCTGATGCAGACCGATCTCACCGTCATGATCAACGGCGAGTCAGGCACCGGCAAGGAACTGGTCGCGCGGGCGCTGCACGACTACGGCAAGCGTCGGCACGGCCCCTTCGTCGCCATCAACATGGCCGCAATCCCGCGGGAGCTCATCGAGGCGGAGCTGTTCGGCCACGAGAAGGGCGCCTTCACCGGCGCGCAAGCTCGCTCCTCCGGACGTTTTGAACAGGCCGAGGGCGGCACGCTCTTCCTCGACGAGATCGGCGACATGCCGATGGAAGCTCAGACCCGCCTGCTGCGCGTGCTGCAGGAAGGTGAATATACGACCGTGGGCGGGCGCACGCCCATCAAGACGGACGTCCGAATCGTCGCCGCCACCAACAAGGATCTTCGGATCCTCATCCAGCAGGGCATGTTCCGCGAGGATCTGTTCTTCCGGCTCAACGTGGTGCCGATTCGCCTGCCGCCCCTGCGCGAGCGCGTCGACGACGTGCCTGACCTGATCCGGCACTTCTTCTCGCTGGCCGAGCGCGAGGGGCTGCCGCGCAAGCAGATCGAAGCCGATGCGCTGGACCTGCTGAAGCGCTATCGGTGGCCGGGTAACGTGCGCGAGTTGGAAAACCTCGTGCGACGGCTTTCCGCCCTCTACCCCCAGGACACGATCGGGGCGGCGATCATCGAGGCCGAACTTGCCGATCCCGCCGAGGGATCCGTGCCGCTGGATGCCGCTCCGGCGCAGAGCCTGAGCGAAGCCGTGGAGCGGCATCTGACCGCGCATTTTGCCGAATACGGCAACAAGCTGCCGCCGCCTGGGCTCTATCAGAGAATTCTGAAGGAGGTGGAATATCCACTGCTTTCCGTGGCTCTGGCCGCAACCCGCGGCAACCAGATCAAGGCTGCGGAGCTTCTTGGCGTCAACAGGAACACGCTGCGCAAGAAGGTGCGGGATCTCGATTTGCAGGTTATCCGCTCAAGCCGGTGACCTGTCCAAAAGTTGTCGCATTTCGACAACAGTGTGCTTTGCGTGCATCATGATTTAGGGTTGGGCCTAGAATCGGTTGCATGCAAGGCTGGATCGTGACGGAAGCAACTACCCTTCAAAAACCTGAGCAAGAGGGAAGACCTGCTGCCGAACGGGAGCGGGGAGCCGGCCGTGCCGGTTTCCTCAGCGTTGCGCTCGCGCTTATTTCGGCGTTTTCGACCTTCGTCATCCTGGGTGGGCTGACATCGATCGAGCCAACGCACACGATCGTTGTGGCGACGCTCTTCATCAATCTCGCCTTCGCGCTTGTCCTCCTCGGCATCATCGCCCGGGAATTCTGGATCATCGCCCGGGCCAAGCGGGAAGGGTTCGCCGGCGCTCAGCTGCACGGCCGTGTCGTGGCCCTCTTCAGCGTGATCGCTGCCGTCCCCGGCATCCTCCTGGCTGTGGTTGCATTTGTAACGATCGACCGCAGCTTCGATAACTGGTTTTCGTCGCGCGTCCTGTCGATTTTGAACAATTCACTTGTCATCGCGGAGGCCTACCGCGACCAGCAGGTGAATACGATCACCGCGGATGCCTTCAATCTTGCGGCGACCCTTAATCGCAACCGCTTCATCTTCGACACCAACCGCGCCCAGTTCAACGCGGACTTTCAGGAACGGGTGGACTTCCGCGCCCTGGAAGGGGCCTTCCTGCTGCGATCGAACGGCGAGATCGTCCAGCGCGCGACAGCCGACATCGGTCGCGAATTCTCGTTGCCGCCACCTGGGACCATCATCCAGGCCGAAGGGGACTCCGCCCTGGTGCTTTCGCCGGGAAGCCAGAACCTCATCGGCGCGATCATCAAGCTCGACGCCTATGAGGATCTTTATCTCTTCGTTGCGCGTCCCGTGGACGAACGGGCAACTCAGCATCTGCGGTCGACGGAAAGCGCGGTGGAGGATTTTTCCGTCCTGGCTCAGCGTCGGCTTGGAGCGCAGGTGGCCTATGGCACCATGTATCTTCTCATTGCCCTGACTCTGGCACTGACGGCGATCTGGCTTGGGCTGTCCTTTGCCAACCGTCTCGTGTCGCCCGTGCGGCGTCTCATCACAGCGGCCGATCAGGTGTCCGGCGGCAACCTCTATGTGCAGGTACCGATCACCGGCGACGACGGCGGAACCGGCGACCTCGGCGGCCTCTCCCGCACTTTCAACAACATGACCAGCCAGTTGCGCGTTCAGCGCAACGCGCTTCTGGAGGCAAGCGAGCAGATCGACCGGAGGCGACGCTTCACTGAGGCCATGCTGGCCGGCGTCAGCGCTGGCGTGGTCGGGCTCGATTCTGATGGCAACATCGCGCTCCTCAACAAACCCGCCGCACGATTGCTTGCTGTCGATGAGAGCGAGGTCCTCGGCAAGTCCCTGAATCTGGTCGCGGGTGAACTTGCGGCTCTCTTCGATGAAGCGGCGAAAGGGCAGGGGAGACTGGTACAGGGAACGGTCGAGGTCTCTCGCGGCGGCCGCGACCGGATCCTCAATGCCCGTGTGACCTCGGAACAGGCCGCTGCCTCCGAGCACGGCTATGTGGTGACACTCGACGACATCACGGAACTTGTCAGCGCCCAACGCACCTCCGCCTGGGCGGATGTTGCCCGCCGTATCGCCCATGAGATCAAAAATCCGCTTACGCCGATCCAGCTCTCGGTCGAGCGGATCAAACGCAAATACGGAAAGGTCATTGTCGAAGACCGCGATATCTTCGATCACTGCACCGACACCATCGTGCGCCAGGTCGATGACATCAAACGCATGGTCGATGAATTCTCCTCATTCGCGCGCATGCCGAAGCCGGTGATGGCGATGGAGAACATTGCCGATGTGACGCGCGAGATCGTGGTTCTGATGCGGGTGGGCAATCCGGATGTGGAGATCACGCTGGATGTGCCGGAACAGCCGGTCGAGGTACGGTTCGATCGCCGCCAGGTCTCTCAGGCACTCACCAACATCATCAAGAACGCTACGGAAGCCATCGCTGCCCTGCCGGAGGCCGAACGGCAGGCGCCACGCGTCGATGTTCGCCTGACCCAGACGAAAGAGAAGGTGCAGATCGATGTCATCGATAACGGCGTCGGCTTGCCCGCGGAAAACCGGCACCGGTTGCTGGAGCCCTACATGACGACACGCGAGAAGGGTACCGGGCTGGGTCTTGCCATCGTGGCGAAGATTTTCGAGGACCATGGAGGGGGCATCGAATTGCTCGATGCACCCGCCGTCGCCAGCGGCGGCCGTGGAGCCATGGTCCGCATGTATTTTCCGACCGGCACCTCCGGTGCGCTCAATACCGCTAACGAGACGGGTGACTGACCATGGCAACCGATATTCTGATCGTCGACGACGAAATCGATATTCGCGAGCTTGTCGCCGGTATCCTCAGCGACGAGGGTCACGGCACCCGCGTCGCCAGCAACAGCGACGAGGCTCTTGCTGCCATCGGGCAGCGGCGGCCGCAGCTCGTCTTCCTGGATATATGGCTGAAGGGAAGCCGTCTTGATGGGTTGCAGATCCTTGAGGTCATCAAGGAACAGCACCCGGATCTGCCGGTCATCATGATCTCGGGGCATGGCAACATCGAGACTGCCGTCGCCGCCATCAAACAGGGTGCCTATGACTTCATCGAGAAGCCCTTCAAGGCCGATCGGCTGGTTCTGGTTGCTCAGCGTGCCCTGGAGACGTCGCGGCTGCAACGTGAGGTCCGCGATCTTCGCCAGCGTTCCGGGCAGACCGCACGGCTCGTGGGAAAATCAAGCATCATCAACCAGTTGCGTAGCACTATTGAGAGAGTTGCTCCAACCAACAGCCGCATCATGGTGAGCGGCGCTCCCGGCAGCGGCAAGGAACTCGTGGCGCGGACTCTCCATGGCAGTTCGGCACGCGCCAATGGGCCCTTCATTGTCATCAACGCCGCCGCCATCACGCCGGAGCGCATGGAAACGGAGCTTTTCGGCATTGAGGCGGCCGAGGGCCGACCTCGGGCGACTGGAGCACTGGAAGAGGCACATGGCGGCACGCTGTTCATCGATGAGATCGCGGACATGCCGCGCGAAACGCAGAACAAGATCCTGCGCGTGCTCGTCGATCAGAACTTCACCCGCGTGGGGGGAGCCACGCGCGTCCATGTGGACGTTCGCATTATTTCGTCCACCTCCCGTGATCTCAACGCTGAGATCGCAGCGGGGCTTTTTCGTGAGGATCTGTTCCACCGGCTTTCGGTGGTGCCGATCCGGGTACCGAGCCTGGCGGAGCGGCGGGAGGATATTCCCGAACTTGTGGAGCATTTTATCGAGCAGGTCTCGATGCAGACCGGTCTGCCACGCCGCCGCATTGGCGATGATGCCATGGCCGTGCTGCAATCGCACGATTGGCCGGGCAATGTCCGTCAGTTGCGCAACAACATCGAGCGCCTCATGATTCTCGCCAGCGGCGAGCCGGACGCCGTCATGACAGCCAGCATGCTGCCGTCGGAGGTAGGATCCATGGTACCGCCGCTGCCCAATGGGGCCGGTGGAGAACAGCTGATGGGACTGGCTCTGCGCGAGGCGCGGGAGATTTTCGAACGGCAGTATCTTCTGGCGCAGATCAGCCGCTTTGGCGGCAACATCTCGCGCACGGCGGAATTCATCGGCATGGAACGATCGGCCTTGCACCGTAAGCTGAAGGCATTGGACATCGGCTGATAGGGGCTCTTCATGAAGGTCGTCATATGCGGCGCAGGGCAGGTCGGCTTCGGCATCGCCGAGCAGCTTGCCGCCGAGAAGAACGACGTGTCGGTCATCGACAAGTCGCCGCAGTTGATCCAGTCCATCTCTGACAAGCTCGAGGTGCGCGGTTTCGTCGGCAATGGAGCGCATCCCGATGTATTGTCTCGCGCCGGCGGCGCGGATGCCGACATGCTGATCGCTGTCACCCTGCACGATGAAGTCAACATGGTCGCCTGTCAGGTGGCCCACTCACTATTCAACGTACCGACCAAGATCGCCCGCATTCGCGCCCAGTCCTACCGTGAACCGCATTGGAGCGATCTCTTCAGCCGCGAGCATATGCCCATCGACGTCATCATCTCGCCGGAGGTGGAGGTGGGTGAAACCGTGCTGCGTAGGCTGGCACTGCCCGGCGCCGTCGAGACGGTTGCCATGGCTGATGGGGCAATCATCGTCGCGGGCCTGCTGTGCGATGAAAACTGCCCCGTCGTCGACACACCGCTACGCCAGCTGACCGAGCTTTTCCCCGATCTGAAGGCAGTCATCATCGGCGTGAAACGGGGTGAGCGCCTTTTTGCACCCAGGAGTTCCGATGCCCTGCTCGTGGGCGATATCGCCTATGTAGCGACCGAGAGAGGGCAGGTCAGCCGCACGCTGGGAATATTCGGCAAGGAAGAGGTGCCGGCCAACAGGGTGATCATCGCCGGTGGCGGCAACATCGGCATCTACGTCGCCCGCGCCATCGAGGAGCGTTTGCCGCACGCCACCCTGAAGCTAATCGAGGCCGATCGGGCGCGAGCGGTTTCCATCGCCGACGACCTGAAACGGGGGATCGTGCTTCATGGCAGCGCCCTGGACGAAGGAATTCTCGAAGAAGCCGGCATCGGCGAGAGCGAGACCTTGGTCGCCATCACCAACGACGAAAAGGCCAATGTGCTAGCTTGCGTAATGGCGCGCTCGCTCGGCTGCGCCCGCGGCCTGGCATTGGTGAATTCGCCCTCCTACGTCACCCTTGCGGAAACGCTCGGCATCGATGCCCACGTCAATCCAAAGGCGGTGACGGTATCCAAGATCCTGCAGCATGTGCGGCGTGGGCGCATTCGATCCGTCCACGCGCTGGAAAGCGGAAAGGGCGAAATCATCGAAGCCGAAGCGCTGGAAACCTCGCCGCTGGTCGGCAAACCGCTGCGCGACGTCACGCTCCTCGGCGGCATGCGGATCGGCGCCATCTTCCGCAAGGACAAGGTGATATTGCCGCGCGGTGAAACCGTGATCCAGGCTCGTGACCGCGTCATCCTGTTTGCCGAGCGGGAATCCGTGCGTCGCGTTGAGCAGCTTTTCCGCGTCAGCCTCGAATTCTTCTGATCTTGAAAAAGGAAGCCAGCCGTGAGCCGCATCGCCTATGTGAACGGTCGCTACACACCGCACTCCGAAGCATGTGTCCACGTTGAAGACCGCGGCTATCAGTTCTCCGATGGCGTTTATGAGGTCTGTGAGATCCGCGATGGCCATCTGATCGACGAGACACGTCATCTGGTGCGCCTGGAACGGTCGCTGGACGAGCTTCGCATTGCGCGCCCCATGACGCGGGCGGCGCTGAAATGCGTGCTTCGGGAGGTCTTACGCCGCAACCGGGTGCGTGACGGGATTGTCTATCTCCAGGTCACCCGTGGCGTTTCCCGGCGCGATCATATCTTTCCGCCCACCCATGTGACGCCCGCTGTGGTCGTCACAGCACGCTCCCTTGACCCCTCCAGGAGCTCGAAAGCCGCCGAACAGGGGATTTCGGTCATCACGCTGCCGGACAACCGCTGGGACCGCGTGGACATCAAGGCGGTGAGCCTGCTGCCCAACGTTCTGGCCAAGCAGGCCGCCAAGGAGGCAGGCGCCAAGGAGGCCTGGTTCGTCGACGCCGACGGCTATGTGACCGAGGGAGCCTCGACCAACGCCTGGATCGTCACACCCGATGGAGAACTCGTCACACGACCGGCAGAGCAGGGTATCCTTCGCGGCGTCACACGAACCACCCTGATCGATGTCCTGGAGAAGAAGGGACTTCGTTTTGTCGAGCGGCCGTTCACGGTAGAGGAGGCAAAGAAGGCGAGGGAGGCATTCATCACAGCGGCGACCCAGATCACCATGCCTGTGGTGCGCATCGATGATACGATGGTCGCGGATGGCAAGCCCGGACCTGTGACACAAGCGCTCAGGGCGGTCTTTCACGACGTAGCGGAACGCCTGCCGATCTGACGCGGCACTTGCAGAAGGACGCATGGCGGCCTTTAATATGCCTCCATAAGTCCTGTCGTGATGATCTTTTGGTGAGCCCGGGGTGGCTGCCACGTCAGCGGGCGATAACGGGGGAATCTAACAAATCAATGGCCGAAAAAGCACAAAATCTCCAGGACACGTTCCTCAACCACCTGCGCAAGAACAAGATTCCGCTGACCATCTTCCTGGTGAACGGCGTCAAGCTGCAGGGTGTCGTTACCTGGTTTGACAACTTCTGCGTGCTCCTGCGGCGCGACGGACACTCGCAGCTTGTCTATAAGCACGCGATCTCCACGATCATGCCGGGTGCGCCCATTCAGCTGTTCGAAGGCGCAGAGACCGGTACCGAGAAGGCGTAGTTGTCGGGCCCTCTCTCCTTTGAGCTGCATCGCAGTTCAAATCCCACGAAGGAACATGCGACGGGGCGGTGCTATGTGCTCGTCCCCGTCGTCAAATCGCGCGCCGCCAGCTCGGCTGCGTCACCTTCGGCGCGGACCTCAGCGGCGCGCCTCGAGGAAGTCGCCGGACTTGCCCGCGCCATCGAGCTCGATGTCATCGGGCAGGGGCTGGTGCCGGTGACCACGGTGCGTCCGGCGACCTTTCTTGGTAAAGGCAAGGTCGACGAAATCGCGGGCCTGCTGCGCATCGATGACGTGGGTCTCGTCATCGTCGACGCACCGCTGTCTCCTGTCCAGCAGCGCAATCTTGAGAAGGCATGGAGCGCAAAGGTGCTGGACCGCACCGGGCTCATTCTGGAAATCTTCGGCCGGCGAGCGCGTACACGCGAAGGTTCTCTCCAGGTGGAGCTTGCCCATCTGAATTATCAGAAAAGCCGGCTGGTGCGCTCTTGGACGCATCTTGAACGGCAGCGCGGAGGATTCGGCTTTCTGGGTGGGCCGGGCGAGAGCCAGATCGAAGCCGATCGCCGGCAGATCCAGGAACGCGTCATCAAGATCGAGAAAGAGCTTGAGCAGGTCAAGCGAACCCGGGGCCTGCATCGCAGCGCGCGGCAGCGGGTGCCTTATCCGATCGTTGCTCTGGTCGGTTATACCAACGCCGGAAAATCAACGCTGTTCAACCGCCTGACGCAAGCCGACGTGGTGGCGGCCGATATGCTGTTCGCGACGCTCGATCCGACACTGCGGGCCGTGGAACTCCCTCACGGCCTGAAAATCATGCTGTCGGACACCGTGGGCTTCATCTCCGAACTTCCGACCATGCTCGTGGCCGCTTTTCGCGCGACGCTGGAGGAGGTGCTGGAGGCCGACGTCATTCTCCATGTGCGTGATGTCTCGCACGAAGACACGGAAGCCCAGGCCGGGGACGTTGTCGCCATCCTGGACGATCTTGGAATCGATCCGGCAGATCATCACCGATTGCTGGAGGTCTGGAACAAGATCGACGCCGTGTCCGACGAAGGTCGGCATGAGCTTTTTGAACGCGCCGCGCGGAGGGCAGGGGACGAGCGCGTGGCGCTCGTTTCCGCCGTGACCGGCGAGGGTGTAGACGCCCTGCTCGCCGAAATCGAGCAACGGCTGGTGGCCCACCGGATGGTGATCAGAATCACCGTGCCCGCGGCTGATGGCTCAGGCCTCAACTGGCTCTATCGGCATGGCGAGATACTGGATCGACGCGAGCTAAAAAACGGCGCTATCGATGTGCTCGTCAGGATGCCGCCGGAACGGCTCGATGAGACAAAACGGCGTTTCGACCTGCCGCCGGACCTTTCAACCTCGGAAGAGGAGTGACGGCTCAGGCCTTTTCGCGCCGTTTGGCTTCCTGCCAAAGTTCTTCCATCTCGTCCAGACTCGCCTCGGCCAGAGCCACATCTTTTTTCTTAAGTTCTTCTTCTATCACATTGAAGCGGCGAATGAATTTCTCGTTCGCACGGCGAGTGGCCAGTTCAGGATCGACATGAAGGTGGCGGGCCAGATTGGCAACAACGAAAATCAGATCGCCGATCTCCTCTTCAGCCGCGCGTCGGTCAGACTGGTCGATCGTGTGCTCGACCTCATCAAGCTCTTCGCGGATCTTGGCCAGCACCAGCCGGGCGTTGTTCCAGTCGAAGCCGACCTCACCCGCCTTCTGCTGAAGCGCGACGGCACGAGCCAAGGCAGGGAGCCCCGACGGAACGCCTTCCAGGAGCCGGGGAGGGGTATCCACTCCCTGACCGCGGCGTTCGGTCCTCGCGGCTTTCTCTTCCGCCTTGATGCGGTTCCAGATCGCTTTTACTTCCGATGACGGCAGGTTGCGTGCATCGCCGAAGACGTGCGGGTGGCGGCGCACCAGCTTTGCGACGATGGCTTCCACCACATCTTCGAAGGCAAAGCTTCCTTCCTCCTCAGCCATGCGGGAGTGGAACACCACCTGCAGCAGGAGATCGCCGAGTTCGTCCTTCAGATCGTCCCGGTCGCAACGGGCGATGGCATCGATCACTTCCGCCGCTTCTTCCAACGTGTAGGGAGCGATGGTGTCAAAGGTCTGCTCCAGATCCCATTCGCAACCGGATCCAGGCGTGCGGAGGGCCGCCATGATGTCAAGAAGACGCTGGATGTCCGGCTTTGATGTCATGGCATGGCTTCTTGCAGATGGGATGGGAAGGGATGCTGGCTCGACGATGATAGCCATAGCGGAATGGGGGGTGATGGCAATCCGAGAAGCGGGATCAAGGGAAAATGGGTCAGGGACCGCAGACGGTCCCCGCCGCCTTTTATGTCTTAGCAGAGGAGCCCTGGTCTCTGTCGGATGGCGTAGGCTTCTTCTGCTTTTCGTCCGACTTCCGCTCCAGTTCCCTGTCGATCGTGTCGCGCGATCCCTCAGCCGGATCGACCTGGGGAGGGGCGCGCTCTGGTTCCTTTGCCATATCTGTCTCCGTTGCGGTGAGGGCGTCTTGCCCATCGTCTATCAACCCGCGTCGCACCGTCGCCGGTTCCACAACCCGGACCAGACCGCCTTCATACGACGACCTCACGCGCCTCGTAGCTGCTTGCGCCGAAGACACGAAGATATCGCGCGATTTCAGCCGGGTCTCCTGTGGCCTTGACCGGATTATCGGACAGTTTGACCGCCGGGCGGCCGTTGGCGGATATCACCTTGCAGACGAGGGAGATTGCGTCGAGCCGGTCGTCGGGAATCGGAGCAAGTCCGCGAAAATCGTTGGTGAGGTTGGTGCCCCAACCGAAGCTCATGTCGACCTGCCCGGCGAAGTGGCGATAGGTTTGCTCGATTGTTTCGACGTCCATGCCGTCGGAAAAGATCAGCAGTTTGTCGCGAGGCTCCTCGCCGTGCTCCCGCCACCATTGCAGGATCGCCTCACCCCCTTCGATCGGAGGAGCGGAATCCGGCCGGAAGCCCTTCCATCGGGCAACCCAGGAAGGGCTGTTCCGCAGGAAGCTGGCCGTACCAAAGGCGTCTGGCAGCACCACCAGTAGATTGCCACCGTAATAGCGCTGCCAATCCTCAAGAACACGGTAGGGCGCCTGCCGCAGTTCCTCGTCGGTCTCGGCCAATGCGGCATAGACCATTGGCAGTTCATGCGCATTGGTGCCGATCGCTTCGAGATCAGCCTCCATGGAAATGAGGACATTGCTGGAGCCGATGAAGGCTTGCCCCAGGCCCTCCTTCAAGGCCTCCACGCACCAGCGCTGCCAGAGAAAGCTGTGGCGCCGGCGAGTACCGAAATCGGAAATCTTCAACCCCGGCAGCGCCTTAAGGCGCTGCACTTTATCCCATAGTTTCGATTTGGCCCGGGCATACAGCACATCGAGTTCAAACCGGCCGAACTGCTGAAGCGCCGATCGTGACCTCAGTTCGTTGATGATGGCGAGCGCCGGCACCTCCCACATGGTGGTTTCAGCCCAGCGACCGTGAAAGGTCAGTTCGAACTGACCGTCCACCCGTCGCAGGTCATAGTCCGGCAGACGGAAGTGTTTCAGCCAGGCCAGAAAGTCCGAACTGAAGATCTGCGTTCTGCCGTAAAAGCTGTTTCCCGCCAACCAGATGAGTTCCCGCTTCGAGAAACGGATCGTGCGGGCATGGTCCAGTTGCGCGCGCAGTTCTCCCTCATCGAGGTCCTCCGCGATTCTTGCGCTGAGAGTGCGGTTGATAAGCGAAAAGGTGGCGTCAACGTCAGGATGAAGGCGCCAGATCATCTGCAGCATCAGCAGCTTGTAGAAATCGGTGTCCAGCAGGCTGCGGACGATGGGGTCCAGCTTGAAGGTATGATTCCAGACGCGGGTGGCGATATCGGGGAGGGACATCATGAACCTGGCCAAGGGAGCGGGAGATCGCGCCCCGACAGGGAGCCCGACGCGAGGCCACAGTGCGATGCCTGACCGGACCATTCAAGGTGACCGGCCCTTTTGGAGCAGCCCGCGGATGCCAAGGATGGGACCAGCGACGCAGGTGCCGCCGCCATGGCGGCACCTCCCAGTTGGCGAGGACTAGTCTTTGAGATCGGCAGGAACTTTTCCGCCGTTCTCGGCGAGCTTCTGCATCAGTGCCTTGTGAAGCCACATGTTCATTGTCGCCGAGTCATTCGTATCGCCGGTGTAGTTCAGCTCCTTCGCCAGTTCCTTCCTGGCGCTCAGGCTGCTGTCGAGGTCCAGCGCCTTCATCAGGTCGACAATGGAGGTTCGCCAGTTGAGCTTCTGATTCTTCGAGGCAACTGCCTGCTCAAGAACGGCCGCCACATCCACAGTGCCACCGCCCGGTCCCGCCGGTTGTGGTGTGGGAATCGTCTGTGCTGCCGTTCTACCTTCCGGTGTCGCAGATGCACTAGCGGATGTTGGCATGGGAGCCGCTTCGGCGCGGCCGAAGATGGCATTCTTGATCGTGTCAAAGATCCCCATTTTTAATCTCCTGAACAGGTGGGATGGAACTATGTATGGGCGGCAAGCAGCTTGTTCTTGATGAGGCCGACAACGACCTGAACGATGGCCCCGGCAACACCGCCGCCGACCAACTGCCCGGCAAACGTCGCTATATCGAATCCCGCCGCAGTGTCTCCCATGGTTCCACCGAGCAGAGCTCCAAGCAATTGTCCGCCGCCAACACCACCGATCGCGCCGGCGATCAGATTTCCAATGTTTCCGAGATCAGAATCCTTGAGGACCTTGCCACCAGCGGCTCCGCCGGCAGCACCACCAATCAGTTGTGCGAGAATAGCTTCCATCGATCCCTCCATTTTGTAAAAATCCGCTGGTTCAGCGGACCGGAATTACCCTTAGCTGCAGGCGAGTGGTCGCGTACGAGGGAATGAGAGGGGAGGCAGCATTAGACAAGGATGCGAGTGGTAGGCAGAATCGGAAAGCAGACTGACACGCCGCTCCATCATTCCTTCCCACGGAATCTTCGGATGTCCGGCTCTCTGCCGCGTATCCTCCTTTGCTTGCCGACCATCGGCGCCCAAGCCTACGCATGTCACCGATCGCAAGACAACCACAAAATAGGCGAAGTTTCGCCGCTTTGCATGAGCGGGTGGCAACCGTGGAAGGGAATGAATGTGGCGGCTGAGGCTGGCGAGAGGAGCCCGTCAGCCTCACACATGAGTCGCATAAGATGTATTATGGAACTTTTTCATAGCTATTGCTGCGTGTGAGCTCTATCGCCAGCCAATCACTTCACTTCACTTCGCCGCGATGCCGCGCTCCTGCGCCAGACGTTTCCATTTCGCGAGCTCGTCGTGGACAAAGCTCGTGAACTCCGCCGAGGACATCGGTGCTGCGGCAGCTCCCTGCTTTGCCAGGAACGCCTCGGTCTCTGATCCGCCCATGATCTCATTGATGCCGGCGTTGAGCTTCTCCACGACGGCTGGCGGTGTCGCCGCCGGCACGAACACACCCCACCAAAAGGCCGTTGCCGCATCTTCCAGTCCGGCCTCAGCCACGGTCTCCACCTCAGGCAGGAGTTCTGACTTCTCCGGTCCCATCATGGCGATGGCCTTGAGTTGATCACCGGACAGGCTTGGGCGAACCTGCGTTACCGTGCCGAAATAAACGTCGGCGCGTCCACCGATCAGGTCGATCACCGCCTCAGAGCCACCTTTGTAATGCACCGGCGTCATCGTCAGGCCGGCGGCCGAGTTGAAGGATTCGGCGGCGAAATGAGTCGCGCTGCCCACGCCCGCGGTCGCGTAGAACATCTCCCGTGTCTTAGCTTCTGCAAGGAAGTCCCTAAGATTGCTTGCTTTTACCCGTGATCCGGCGACCATGACGATTTCGCCCTTGGCAGCCATGGCAACCGGCTGGAGGTCCTTGACGGGATCGAACGGCAGACCGGCCTGTGTCGCAGCGTTCGTCGTGTAGCCCGACGATACGAACAGGATCGTGTGGCCGTCCGCCGGAGCCTGCGAGACGTAGGCAGAGCCGATAGCCGATCCTGCTCCGGGTTTGTTCTCCACGATCGCCGGCTTGCCCCAGAGTTTGGCAAGGCCGTCGGCGAGATAGCGCCCCACGATGTCATTGGAGCCTCCCGGCGTGAAAGGCACCACGACCGTGATACCCTTGGTGGGATAATCCTGGGCAAGTGCCGGGTGCCCAACCAGGGCCGCCATGGCAAAGATGCACGCTTGCACCATCTTCATGTCTTCCTCCCGATTTTTATCTTTTTGCTAGTTCGACAGCACTTCCGACCGGCGGTTGAGCGGTCAAGTTTCCTCCGCTCCAAGGATCGTGGCGAAGCTCTCGAGCGGCTCTCGCGCGGTCCGATAGCCGTTCATCGGTGAAGCCAGATCCGCATAACCCAAGGACATGCCGGCGAAGACCATGTGGTCGGCTGGCAGATCAAGGAAGGCCGCGATGGTTTTCGGCCAATTGGCCCAGACTTCCTGCGGGCAGGTCGCCAGTCCCTCTCCTGCCGCAAGCAGCATCAGCGTCTGCATATACATGCCGAGATCGGACCACTGCGGCGGGCCGAGCCGGCGGTCGAGGCAGAAGAACAGCCCGACCGGCGCACCGAAGAACTGGTAATTGAGCCGCTCCAGCTGAGCCTGCCCGTTGTCGGCGCGGCCGATGCCGAGCGCTTCATAGCGCTGCACCCCCGCGGCACGGCGGCGGGCACGAAAAGGCTCCCAGAGATCTCTGGGATAAATCGCGTATTCGGCGGTCTCGCGTTCACCGGCGTCCAGCTTCGCCGTGATCAACTCCTTGAAGTGGCGGAGCGGCTCCCCGGTCAGAGCATAGACCCGCCACGGCTGCAGGTTGCCACCCGAGGGCGCAAGACGTGCGGCATCCATAAGGAACCGCACCAGGTGCACCGGCACAGGATCGGGCCGGAAGGCGCGCACCGCTTGGCGTTTCCTGACCGCCTCGAGCACATTCATCGTTCGCAACCTCCCCGAGTTCGTCCGAAGTATCCCCGGTATCACATTCATCCATTGCCAAAACGCATCCTATGACTAAAATGATTTAAAGCAATTAAGATCATCGGGAGGGTGTCATGCTTGAACGCACGCAGGCCGCCGCGACAGCCGAGCCGGACTTCGCCTTCACCCTGGCGGAGTTCGCGTCGAGCCTCACGCTGGACGCCCTGCCCCCGGATGTCATCGCGGCGGCAAAAACCAACATCTTCGACACACTCGCCTGTGCGGTGGCGGGCACCTCGGCTCCCGTGGTGGCCGAAACGCTTGAGCTCGTGCGCGAATGGGGCGGCGCGGGCCAGGCCACCGTGGTTGGTTTTGGCGACAGGGTTCCCGCACATCATGCGGCCTGGATCAATGGCACCATCGCCCATGCCCGTGATTACGACGACACGCACGACGAGGCGGTGCTGCACGCCGGCGTGTCCGTCGTGCCCGCGGCCTTGGCGGCAGCGGAGCTCTCGGGAACGGCAACGGGCGCGGATGTTCTGGCGGGTGTCGTTGCCGGCCTGGAAACCGTTTGTCGGCTTGGCGTCGCGACGTCGATCGGCATCATCGAGAGCGGCTACATGTATACGTCGCTGTTCGGCCATTTTGGCGCGACCGTCGCGGCCGCCCGCGTTCTGAGGCTCGACCGAGCGCAGACCATCAATGCGATCGGCATCGGCTACAGCCAGGTGGCGGGTAATCATCAGGTGACACGTGATGCCGCCCTCACCAAACGGATGCAGCCGGGGTTCGCCGCCAAGGCGGCGCTTGTCTCCGCCCAGCTTGCCCGCAAGGGCGTGCGCGGCGTACAGCACAGTTTTGACGGGCTCGACGGTTTTCTTCGTGTCTACCTGCGTGGCCTGTTCGATTCCGGCCGCCTTCGCGACGATCTGGGAACCCGGTTCGAGTTCCTGAACCTGAGCTACAAGCCCTATCCCTGCTGCCGCTTCGATCACACAGCGATCGACGCGGCGCTCGCGGCCAAAGCCGCGGGCGTGGAGGCCGCTGCGATCCGGCGTGTGGAGGTCGGCGTGAACCGACAGGCCTATCAGGCGGTTTGCACGCCGGTGGAGATCAGAAAGGCGCCCCGCACGATCGTCGAGGCGCAATTCAGCATTCCGTTCACGGTGGCGGCGGCTCTCGTCGACGGAGAGCTCAAGCTTTCGCATCTCACCGACGAGGGACTGCAGCGGGCCGATATCCTCGCGCTCGCTGCGCGCGTCGACGGCGTGGTGGACGACGAGATTGAGCGGGACTGGAGCCGCAACATCTCGCCGGCGCGTGTGCGGATCGAGCTGACTGACGGACGCATGATCGAGGAGCGGGTGGATCGCCCGCGCGGTGGAGCGGACAACCCCATGGGCGTCGCTGATTTCGACCGCAAGATGAACGATTGCCTGACCTTTGCGGCCATTCCGCTGCACGCGGATGCAACGGCGCGCCTTCGTGAAGCGGTGGAGCATCTCGGCGATGCTCCCGATATAGCGTCGCTGCTCGCGCCGGTCTGTCGGTGATGCAGGCGATCGCTGTCTCCTCTCTCCGCTTCCGCGATCTCGTCCGACCGGGCGAGGTGATCTCTTGGCCGCAGGGCACCGGTGAGCCGGTCACCCTCGTTCAGGCACTGGTGGCGCAGCGCCATGAGCTTCAACACGCGCGTCTGTTCGTGGGGATGCGGCTGACCTCCACGCTCCGCCCCGAGCATGTGGACGCCTTCCAGATTTCCGGGCTCAACGGCGCGGGCACCAACCGGCAGCTGACCGCAGCAGGTGTGATCGATCTCCTGCCGATGCATGTCTCGGGTGTCACAGCCGCGATCCGCGCCCGGCGGATCCCCATCGACGTGGTGCTGGTGCCGGTGCGGCCCGACGGCAAAGGTCGTTATTCGGTCGGCCCCATGGCGGACTATGTGCGTGCCATGGTGGAAAACGCGCGCCTCGTGATCGGCGAATTGAACGAGAACCTGCCGCTCACCGCCCAGGACGCAGTGATCGAGGAAGCCGACATCGATGTGCTCGTCCGGTCGCAAGGGCAAGTGGTCGAACTCGCCGATCCGGAACCGGCGGATATCGACGTGCGGGTCGCGAGCCATGTGGCGGCGCTTGTTCCCGATGGCGCGACCGTCCAGTTCGGCATCGGCAGCCTCCCCGTGGCTGTTGCGCGCGCCCTGTCAGGACATCGCGACCTCGGCGTTCACAGCGGCGTCATCTCCGACGCGGTCGTCGACCTGATCGAGAAGGGCGTGGTGACCAACGCCCGCAAGGGCCTGGATACCGGCGTGAGCGTCACCGGCGGCCTGTTCGGAACCAGACGTCTTTATGATTTCGCCGATGGAAACCCCGCCCTCCATCTCCGGAGCGTCGATCATACCCACAGCCAGGCCGTGCTTGGCACGCTTCACGCCCTGCATGCCGTCAACGGTGCGGTGGAGGTGGATCTCAGCGGCCAGATCAATGCCGAAACGGCGGCGGGGCGCTATCTCGGCGCGGTCGGCGGCCAGGTGGATTTTGTACGCGGTGCCCTCAGCTCGCCCGGCGGAAAGTCCATCATCGCCCTCCCCTCGGCCACACCGGATGAATCGCGGTCGCGCATCGTTCCGCGCCTCGCTGAAGCGGTGGTGACGACCCCCCGCAGCGATGCCGGCTATGTGGTCACCGAATATGGTGCGGCGGATCTGCGTGACCAGACACTGGCGGAGCGAGCGCGACGGCTGATCGCGGTCGCCCATCCGAAATTTCGTGACGAACTCTGGCGCGAATGCCGGCCGGTGCTGGTCGCGGGCGCGGTGCTGCCGGTGCAGGATAAGGAACCGGCATCATGAGCACCGGCATCATCATAGAACACCTGGACAGCCAGATCGTGCGCCTGACGCTCGACCGGCCCGAGCGGATGAACGCCCTCGGATCTGAAATGACTCAGGCCCTGATCGCCGCGGTGGAGGAGTTGGCTGGAACGGACACGCGCGTCCTCCTGATCACCGGCGAGGGCCGGAGCTTCTGCGCCGGAGCCGACCTCAAGGAGCGCAAGGGAATGGATCACGATCAGCGGATCGCTCACAATCGCGCCATCAATGGTGCGATCAACGCGGTGGCGGCACTGCCTTTCGTGACAGTCGCAGTTGTCAACGGCGCGGCGCTGGGCGGAGGATGCGAGCTCATGCTCGCCTGCGATATGCGTCTGGCCGCGGCGAGTGCCACCATGGGCCTCACCGAGAGCAGGATCGGCGCCTTTCCCGGGGCGGGCGGCACCCAGCGGCTGCCAAGGCTGATCGGGGCTGCACCCGCGCTTGAAATGATGTTCACCGCTGATCCTGTCAGCGCGGAGCGCGCCGAACGGCTCGGGCTCGTCAATGAAGTCGTCGCACCCGAGCGCTTGCAGGAGCGCTCATTGGAACTGGCCCGGCACCTTGCCTCCCGCTCGCCGGCAGCACAGAGGGCAATAAAGAGGCTGGTCTACGGCGGCGTGGAGCTGCCGCTGGCGGAGGGGCTCGCCAAGGAGCGCGCCGAACTTTCAGCTATCTTCAGTTCTGCCGATTATGCCGAAGGCCTCGCCGCTTTCGCCGAAAAAAGGTCGCCGCGTTTCTCATGAACAATCACACCCTGCCCGACAGTCCGGCGAGTTATTCCAGCAAGGCGGAGCAGATCGCCCAGGCCCTGCTGGCCTGGATCGCCACGTCCAAGCTTGGGCCCGGCGACACTCTCGCCACCGAGGCAGAGCTCCTCGCTCAGTTCGGGGTTAGCCGCCCCACCCTCCGAGAGAGCCTGCGCATCTTGGAATCGCAGGAGGTGATCCGGCTCAGGCCCGGTCCCGGCGGCGGTATCCTGGTGCGGCGTCCCAGCGTCGATACGCTCGCTCACAGCTTCTCGGTGTTCCTGAGACTGAACGATGTACCCTTCATCGAGGTACTGAAGGCGCGCGAGGCCATCGAGCCGGCTCTCGCCGCCGAGGCCGCCCTCAACGGCGAGGAAGTGCTGTTCGAGGAGATGCAGCAATCGATCGTCCGGATGAAACAAGCCGACATGAGCGATGAGGCCTTCGTTGCGGAGAACCGGATGTTCCACCGCCTGGTGGCGCAGGCGAGCGGCAACGAGGTGCTGAAGACGTTTTGGGAAGCGATCAGCATCATGGCAAGCGGCGAGCATCACGGCATCCGTTATTCCTTCGGCAACCGCAGGCACATCGCTCAAGCCCACCAGGCGATCCTCGATGCCTGCCGTCGTCGGGATGCTCAGGGCGCCTCGAGCGCCATGGCCAGCCATGTTGGTGAACTGGAGCACCTCGTGCGGACCCGTTACATGCACCTGCTCGAACAGCCCACGCAGGTGACCGTCCGGACGCGCCGGCCCTCGGCCCAGGTCGCGGGCTCCGCCACCCGAAAGGAGCAGCCGTGATTCCCGCTGAAGGATGCAATGTACGCAGCGATGCGATGAGGTCCTATCTTTTCGTTCCCGGCGACGATGAGCGCAAGCTCATAAAATCGCTCAATTCCGGCGCGGATGCGCTGATCCTGGACCTTGAGGACGCCGTTGCGCCGGACCGCAAGCGGCTGGCGTGCGAGATGGTGGCGGAGTTCGTGGTCGCTCATCGCGGTACGATGGCCCCTCCCCTTTTCATCCGTGTCAATGGACTCGACACTGGCCTGTTGATCCCGGACTTAGCGATCGTGACGCGCAGTGCCCCGGTCGGCATCATGCTGCCGAAATGCAGCGGTGCCGCGGATGTCGCACTGGTGTCGGGCTATCTCGATGCGCTGGAGGTCCGCGACGGGGTAGAGCCCGGCTCGATCCGCCTGTTCCCCATCATTACCGAGGAGGCGCGGGCACTTGCGGGATCTGCAGGTTACCATCAGGCGCCCCGACGCCTCACCGCAATGCTCTGGGGCGGTGAGGACCTGGCCGCCGACATCGGTGCTTTCGCGAACCGTACGCCCTCGGGAGACTATCATTTTCCGTTCCAGATGGCGCGTGCCTTCTGCCTCTTCGCGTCGGCGGCCGCCGGCGTGGCGGCGGTGGACGCGGTCTATACCGACTTTCGTGACATGGCGGGACTGGCGGCTGAGGCGAAGGTCGCTGCCGAGACCGGCTTCTCGGGCAAGGCCGCCATCCACCCGGCGCAGGTGGAGGTGATCAACCGCGCTTTCACACCTGACGCTGAAGCAATCCAATGGGCGGAGGCAGTGCTCGCCGCCTTTGCCGGGAAAAGTGCAAGCGGCGTCGCCTCCCTTGACGGCAAGATGCTCGATCGGCCGCACCTGCGCCTCGCGGAACGGCTGATCGCGCGCGCCAAACCTCCCGTGCGCTGAATGCGCCACGTTTTCAGACCAGGACATGACATGACTGACGTAAAGGACAACACGACTGCAGAGGGCGGCCACTATCCGCTGTCGGGTGTCGTGGTGATCGATCTCTCGCACATCTACAACGGCCCCTATGCGACCTTCCTGATGGCCATGGCAGGCGCGACCGTGATCAAGATCGAGCCGCACGAGGGCGAACACCTCAGGATCCGTGCCGCGCTCGGGGGCGCTGCCCTGCCCTTCGCCATGCTCAACAGCAACAAGAAGTCGATCGCGCTCAACCTCAAATCGCCACGCGGGCGCGAAGTGCTTCTCGACATGGTGCGCAAGGCAGACGTGCTGGTGGAGAATTTCGCGCCCGGCGTCACCGACCGTCTCGGGATCGGCCCGTCGGTTCTGCAGGAGGCTAATCCGCGCCTGATCTATGCTTCCAGCTCCGGCTACGGCCGCTCTGGCCCTTACCGCGATTATCCCGCCATGGACATCACCGTGCAGGCCATGAGCGGCGTTCTCAGCATCACCGGCTTCCCCGACAGCCCTCCGGTGAAATCGGGGCCTGCGATCTGCGATTTCTTCGCCGGCATCCACCTCTACGGCGGGATCATGACCGCGCTGTTCGAGCGCGAGCGATCTGGCAAGGGCCGCGTCGTGGAGGTGTCCATGCAGGAGTCGGTCTACGCTTCACTGAGCTCCAATCTCGGCATGTACTTCGGCCGTGGCGGCGCGATTCCGCCACGCACCGGCAACCGGCATGGTGGGTTGGCAGAGTCGCCCTACAATGTCTATCCGACCAGCGACGGCCACATCGCAATCATCTGCAACAACAATCGGCATTTCCACGCCCTGACCAAGGCCATGGGGCGCCAGGATCTGAACGATGATCCGCGCTTCCTCGACCTCAAGACCCGAGTGCAGAATATCGATACCGTCGATGAGATCGTCGGCGCCTGGACGGTCGGGTTCAAACGCGATGATCTGACCAAATTGCTCCTGGAACACCGCGTGCCGCACGCTCCGGTGCGGAACCTTCACGAGGTGATCAACGACCCCAATATGCACGCGCGTGGCAGCCTGCAGTGGATCGATCACCCCGAGTTCGGCCGGATCGTGGTGCCGCACAGCCCAATGCGCTTCGATGGTGTCGATCTCGTGCCGCTGAAGCCGAGCAGCGGGCTCGGTGAAGACACCGACGCCATCCTCGACTGGCTTGCCTATCCGGATGAGGAGGTCACGAAGCTGAAGCAGGACCAAGTGGTCTAGCTGCGTCATGCCCGGCGCAAATCGGGCATGACGAAACGAGATATATGGCGGCCGCCGTCGCCATATTCGGGCTTGAAGCCTCTTCTCGGCGACATCCTTGTGCTTCTGACGTTCAGAAGAGATCAAGGGTATCGTAGCGATGCTTCGCGCCCAAGTTGATTGCAGTATTCTGTTCTTTTATTTCTACCACCAGAAGGATTGACAAAATCATTCTCCCCGGTCACCCTCGATATTCGACGAAATTCTATCTCGATAATAAGTTCTCGGCGACTTCCTGAAAGTCGAAACGACAGGACTACTCCCCAAATTGGGGCGGAGGAGGTTTAGATGATTATCGTCAATCAAAAGGATTTCGCATCCGGGTTGTTGTATATCGCACTGGGATCCGTTGTCACTTTTGGGGCAACCAGCTATCCGATCGGCACTGCGGCCAGCATGGGTCCCGGCTTTTTCCCGTTCTGGCTGGGTCTCATCCTGGCGCTGGTTGGCGGCGCGGTCATCTTTCATTCGCTTGGTAGCGGCAGGAGCGATGAAACAGGATTACTGGAGGCTTGGCACGTCCGCTCTCTCCTTATCATAACGATATCTGTTGTTGCATTCGGCGTAGCATTATCGTTTCTTGGTCTGATAGCGGCAATCGTCGTTTTAACATTGATTTCAAGCACAGCCAGCCAGCAATTTACCTTGACGCGGGCAGCCATAAATACGGTTTTGCTTCTTTTTATTACCATCGCAGTGTTCGTCTATGGCCTTGGTTTGCAGATCCAAATCTGGCCGCCATTCATGTTGAACTAAGGGCGACAAGATGGACATATTTAGTAATATCGCGTTGGGTCTGACGACTGCCCTCTCCTTTCAGAACGTCCTCTATGCACTATTCGGATGCCTTCTCGGCACGTTGATTGGCGTGCTTCCGGGACTTGGCCCACTCGCTACCATCTCGATGTTATTGCCATTTACGTTCGGGCTGGAGCCTCTTCCGGCGCTGATCATGCTTGCGGGGATTTATTACGGCGCGGCCTATGGCGGATCGACAACAGCTATTCTGGTAAACCTTCCAGGAGAAACCTCTTCGGTTGTCACCGTTATCGACGGTTATCAAATGACCCGGCAAGGCCGGGGCGGTGTCGCAATCGCGACGGCAGCGATTGGCTCGTTCTTCGCCGGTTGTGTCGGCGTACTTGTTTTGGCTGCTTTTTCTGCGCCATTGACCAAGCTTGCATTTAGTTTCGGGGGCGCGGAATACTTCTCGTTGATGGTTGTCGGGCTGCTCGGAGCGGTTTCTCTCGCGACGGGATCAATGCTGAAGTCGATCGGCATGGTGATCATCGGCTTGATTCTGGCGCTGATCGGCACCGACTTAAATACCGGAGTTCAACGATTTACTTTCGGTCAGCCACATCTCTGGGATGGGCTTGATTTCATAGTTCTCGCTGTCGGCCTGTTCGCTTTCGGCGAGATCATCGCCAGTCTGGAAGCACGAGGAGACCGGGAGGCGCCCATTGGGGCCATAACCAGCCTTATCCCGACCCGTGAGGACTTCCGGCGTATGGCACCTGCCATTCTGCGGGGGACGGGAATTGGGTCACTGGTGGGTGTCCTGCCAGGGGCCGGCCTCTCCATGGCGTCGTTCCTCTCCTACAGCCTTGAGAAGAAAGTCTCCCGACATTCTGCTGAATTTGGAAGCGGCGCGATCGAGGGCGTGGCAGGGCCAGAAGCGGCCAACAACGCCGCGGCTCAAACCGCGTTTGTTCCAACCTTGGCGCTGGGCATTCCCGGCAGTGCAACCATGGCGTTGATGTTGGGCGCCATGGTCATGCATGACATCCAGCCAGGTCCAGGCGTTATGACCAAGAATCCGGATCTGTTCTGGGGCCTGATAGCCTCGATGTGGATCGGCAATCTGATGCTGATCGTTCTCAACCTTCCGCTGGTGGGGATCTGGGTCAAGCTCCTTAAGATCCCCTATCATGCTCTCTTTCCGGCAATCCTGCTGTTTTGCTGCATCGGGGTCTACTCCGTCCAGTTCAGCACTTTCGACATATACCTGGCAGCGGCAGCGGGAGTTGTCGGGTACCTCTTCCGAAAACTGGAGTGCGAACCGGCGCCGTTGATCCTCGGCTTTGTGCTTGGCCCAATGATGGAAGAGAATCTCAGGCGGGCGCTGGTCCTGTCTCGGGGCGATTTCTCGACCTTTGTTACATCTCCAATCTCGGCCGGGCTCTTGTTACTCGCAGCGTTTCTGGTCGCCATCGTTCTCCTCCCCGCCGTCCGCAAGCGTCGTGACGACGTGTTTTCCGAATAGCTTGGTCAATCCCGATCCCTGTGCCGTCCGTCCTGCTGAGGAATGAAATGACCGAAAAGGTAATCTACCAAGCCCTCGCTGAAGCCTTCGTCCGGGAAGGGGTCGATACCCATTTCACCTTGATGGGCACGGGACAGATGCATTGGGCCATCGCGATGTCGAAGATGCCCGGCATGAAAACCGTCCACGCAAGGCACGAGCAGAGCGCCTGCGCCATGGCGATCGGATATCATTTCGCCACCGGCAAAGCCGGTATCGCATCGGTCACATGCGGCCCCGGTTTCACCCAGACCATAACGGCATTGACCTCCGCGGTTCACGCGAAAGTACCTCTCATCATCTTGGCGGCAGATACTCCAGCCGGATCGCGATGGTACCTGCAGGATGTGGATCAAAGCGCCCTCACCAAAGCAACCGGCGCGCATTACATTGCGGGGCAGAGTCCGCAACTCATGCTCGCCTACGTTCAAGAAGCCTTCTATGTGGCCAATTATCAAAGACGCCCGGTGGTGCTCAGCATCCCCTACGATCTGATGAAGTTGCCACTCCCCCAGGGAGCCGAGTTTCCCGCCTCTTCGGCGATCATTCCGAAGCTGCGGCCGACGCCGCCCAATACGGACGATGTCGTAGAGCTGGCAGCCCTCCTGGCGGGAGCGAAGCGCCCCATTGTCATAGCGGGCCGCGGAGCGGTGGCGTCGGGCGCGGGACAGGCGATTGAGGATCTGGCCGATGCGACGGGCGCTCTTCTGGCGACCACTTTGCCGGCGCGTGGCCTTTTCGATCATCATCCGTTTTCGATCGGCATCGCGGGAGGATATTCTCGAGAGATCGCTGTCGAGACGTTTGCAGGGGCCGACTTTGTCTTGGCGGTCGGCGCCAGCCTGACCCATTACACGGTCAATGGCGGGAAACTGTTCCCGCAGGCCACCGTCGCACAGGTTGATCGCGAACCGCTGGGCCTCCAGCAGGGACGACGAGCCGCGGATTTTTACGTCAAAGCGGACGCGAAACTCACGGCCGAGGCGGTATTGCACGAGGTCAAAGGCAGACCGGTCGCCGCCACCATACGAACCCCCGAGCTGGCTGCCCAGATCGTTCAGCGCGCGGATGACAGCACCGAAGTTGATATCGAGAAAGAACTTCTTGATCCTCGTCTGGCGGTCCGAGCGTTGGATGATGTCGTTCCGAGAGATTGGGAAGTTGTCAGCGGGACCGGCCATTGCGCCTATTTCTATGCGCAGATGCGCAACCGCAGTCCGAAGCGCTTTCATGTGCTTCGTGAATTCGGCGCGATCGGCAGCAGTCTGGCTATGGCCATCGGCGTGGCCGCCGCAAAGGGTGATGGCAAGGTCATGCTGATCGATGGGGACGGTGGCGTGCTCATGTATGCCCAGGAGCTGGAAACGATCCGGCGTCAAGGCATCAAGCTTCTTATCTGCGTGCTCAATGATGGTGCTTATGGCGCGGAGATTCACAAGCTCAGAAATGAGGGCGTGGACGACAGCCCCGCCCAGTTTGGCCGGCCGGATTTCAGCGCGATTGCCCGTGGCTTCGGATTGCAAGGATCCACGGTCAAAGACCTGGGCGATCTGCCACGCCTCTTCAACAGCTACAGCGATAGCAAGACGGCGGAGATCTGGGACTTTCACATCAGTGATCGCGTCGTTTCACCAGCACTTCGGAAATACACAGGACACGGATAATCGTCCGTGCCTGTGGCCTAGTTAAACAACAACGGCCAACAACGGCCTTAGGGAGGAAGACATGAGGCGCATCGCTTCGATCATTGCCGCGCTCGCGGTTATGCTTGGATCTCAATCTGTGTATGCTCAAACCTATCCGTCAAAAGCGATAACCATGGTTATCCCCCTGAGCGCGGGCGGATCCAATGATATCCTGGGAAGGTATCTTGCCGATGGCTTAAGCAAAGCATTCGGACAGCCGGTCGTGGTTGAAAATCGGCCTGGAGCCGGATCTGCGCTCGGATCCGCGCATGTCGCGAAGTCGAACCCTGACGGCTATACCATCATGTTCGTCTCCTCGACCTATGCAACGAATGCCGCGACGCAAAGCGGACTGCCCTTCGACGCCGAGAAAGACCTGCGGCCGGTGGCCCTGGCCGCAGCCAGTCAGTTTGTTCTCGTCGCCGGGCCATCTGTCAAAGCGAAAGATTTCAAGGAATTCCTTGAAGAAGCGAAGTCGCGCGAGTTGTTCTATGCGTCGACAGGTGTTGGCAGTTC
The DNA here is from genome assembly GCF_014635245.1 of Agaricicola taiwanensis. Taxonomy (GTDB): domain Bacteria; phylum Pseudomonadota; class Alphaproteobacteria; order Rhizobiales; family Methylopilaceae; genus Agaricicola; species Agaricicola taiwanensis. The sequence continues at coordinate 930,262 of NZ_BMCP01000002.1, forward strand.
AACCCAGTTCGCGGCCGAACTGTTCAACGATCGCGCCGGACTTAAGATGACGCCCGTGCACTACAAGGGAGGAACTGAAGCCCTCGTCGACCTGATAGGCGGCAGAGCGAACGTTTATTTCGGTACCGTCACGCAGGTTCTGCCATACATCTCAGCCGGACAGGTAAGGCCGCTTGCTATTACAAGCAAGACCAGAAACGAGGCTTTGCCTGATGTGCCCACGGTCGGTGAAATGGGCATTACCGGGGCGGAAACAAATATCTGGTGGGGCGTTTTTGTCCCATCCAAGACGCCAGAAGACGCTGTCGTGAAGTTGAACGCCGAAATCAACAAATTCCTTTCCACCGATGAATCGAAAGCCTTCCTGGCAAAGCTTGGGGCCGAGTTTATTCCGGGAGGAGCGGACGATTTTCAAACCCGTGTGCATACGGAGTTGAACACTTGGCGCAAGCTTGCCAAAGAGCGCGGGATCACAGCGAAATAGCTCCAATCGGGGGAGCACGACTGGCACCAGACGAAAGATCAGGCTTGCGGTCCCCAAGGACCGCAAGCCTCCAGAGCCACCAAGGAAGTCTGAGCAGCGAGAGATCGTCTGTTCTCCCGTCAGACGTGCTTTAGCCGGCTGACACTGCCTGCAGAGCTGCAGGGCTCAGTAAGTCTCCAGGCTCATGATACCATCTGTTGCGTCGTTCTTGACGATGGTTCGGCCGATCAGGTCACGGAGCGTTTCCGAGGCGCCGCCACCGATCGAGCCGTAACGCGCTCCGCGATAGAGTCGGGACACGAGATATTCGTCGGTGAAGCCTACCCCGCCGTGAAGCTGCAGGGCCTCGCTGGTGACCCGGATCGACATCTCATTGTTGAAGACCTTGGCGACCGCGGCGAAGAAGGGATCGGGAAAGGGATTAGCGGTGGCGCAGGCCCGGTAGAGCAGTCCACGCCCGGCTTCGATGTCCTTCAGCATATCGGCGAGCTTCCAGCGCACGCCCTGATGGTCACCAATCAGCTTTCCGAGCACCTTCCGCTGCTTGACATAGGCCACCGCCTCATCGAAGGCGCCTTCGGCCAGCCCGAGCGAAATGCTGGGGTTGAGGCAGCGCTGAGTGTTGAAGGCCGTGAGCAGTTTCTTGAAGCCGTCCTCCCGGATAACGAGGTTCTCCAGCGGCAGTTCGCAGTCACGGAACTGAATCTCGTGGAGATTTTCGCCTCCCATGGTGTGGAAGGTGCCGGTGACGGCAAAGCCGGGCGTGTCACGTCCCAGGAGGACACAGCCGATGCCCTCGCGCCCCGGCTGACCGTTCACGCGCGTGAAGACCACGAACATCTCGGCTTCAGGGGCACGGCTGATCAAGGTCTTGGTGCCGTTGAGGACGATGCGGTCGCCCTTTATGACGGTGTTCGTCTTATATTCCTTCACGTCGGTGCCGGCATCCGGCTCGGTCATGCAGACCGCCAGCATGCATTCGCCCGACACCACCCTTGGCAGGATGTGATCCTTGATCTCCTTCGGCGCATAGGTCGAGATCACCCGGACCTGAACGCCCGTTTCTCCCATGAGCGCCATGGCGGTGACGTAGTCGACCTTGGCGATTTCCTCCAGGACGAGAGCGGTGTCGAGAACCGACAAGCCGAGACCGCCATATTCCTCCGGCACAGCCATGCCCATAACGCCGATTTCGGCAAGCTTGCGCATGTTCTCCCACGGGAATGTGCCGTCCAGCCACTTGTGAGCGGAATGGCGGAACTCGCCCTGTGCCAATTCCCGGACCGTGCCCACCATGGCCCGCTGGTCGCTGCTGATCGAGAAATCCATCTGCCATTCCTTCCTTGTTCCAGGTGCTGAGCCAGCCTCGGCTTCGCTCCAGTCACCCGCGTGACGTCCCTTATGATCCGCCGCCGATACCACCCGTTGCAAATGAGTTTTATGCTGGAGATCGGAAACAAAATTTTCTAATGGTATTGGGCCATGGTGCTCTGCTTTGAGTGAGCCGTGAAATTTTCCTTGCTCCGATGGTTTAAGGATGCTGGCGTCAACCTCTTGCCTGAGGTGCATTCTTGTCGGTCAACAGCGGCGATAGAAATTCATGATGGTACCCTTCGGCCGCTTGCCGCCTCTCAACGCCCTGCGCGCGTTCGAAGCGGTTGCGCGCCACGGCAGCGTGACCAAGGCGGCGGAGGAGCTTTGCGTCACGCAAAGCGCCGTAAGCCGTCACATTCGAACACTGGAGGAGCGGCTGGGCTTTCCGCTGTTCCAACGCACCGGCCAGGGGCTGGAGATCAGCCCCAGCAGCCAGACCTTTGCTGCGGTCCTCAACGAGACATTCGTGCGCATGGCACAGGCGGCGGACGCGCTGGTGACGACCCAGGCCCATTCCATCCTCACCATTCGGGCCTACACCACCTTCCTCACCCGATGGCTGATCCCTGCCCTGCCCGACTTCCACAGGAAGTTCCCGCACATCGAGGTCAGACTCGTCGCCTCCAGCGAACCCGTCAACTTTGAGCGCGACGCCGCCGATGTCGGCATCCGCTATGGCAGCGGCCGCTGGCGCAACTGGCGCAGCGATCCCCTCTTCTTCGACGACCTCCGGCCCATCGGCTCGCCAGATTATGTGGAGCAATTGCGGGGGCGTTGTCTTGCCGAAGCGCTGCCCCAATGCACGCTCCTCCATCACAACCGCCGCCCGAACGACTGGGCCGACTGGCTGGCGCTTGCCGGCGTCAAGGGAGTCCAGCCCAAGGAAAATCTCTTCTTTGAGGATATCGGCATCGCCTATGAGTGCGCCCGTGCCGGTCTCGGCCTTGCCATGGGGCAGCACGCCTATGTCCTTGACGATCTGAGCCTCGGCCGGCTGATCGAACCTTTCCCGGAAGCGCTGAGGCGTGAGACGGGCTACTTCCTTGTGTGCCCGGAAAGCCGGGCGGAGGTGCAGAAGATCGCGGCCTTCAGGGAATGGGTACTGGGGCGACTGCAATCATAGTGATCTGCCCCGGCACTCTTCGCGAGCGGCTCTGCACTCACGAGCTGCGGCTCACCGACCCGTTAGATCATCACCGCGTGGCCGTGTGAGACCTCGTGATACTGGCGCACCGGGGGGACATAGTCCGGCGCACGCACAGGGCTTCTGATCTCCTCGTCAGAGACCGGCCGCTTCTGCAGACGCCGTGCCGGATCGGCGATCGGCACCGCCGCCAGCAACCGCTTGGTGTAGGGATGCTGCGGGTTTCCGAAAATGGCCTCCCGCGGGCCGATCTCGACGATCTGGCCGAGATACATGACCGCGACCCGGTGGCTGACGCGTTCCACCACCGCCATGTCGTGGGAGATGAAGAGATAGGAGAGCCCCATGCGCGCCTGAAGGTCGAGCATCAGGTTGACCACCTGCGCCTTCACGGAAACATCGAGCGCCGACACCGCCTCGTCGGCCACGATCAGCCGGGGTTCGACCGCCAGGGCCCGGGCGATGCAGATGCGCTGGCGCTGGCCGCCCGAGAACTCATGCGGATAGCGGCTGGCCATGTCGGGGGACAGGCCGACATGCTCCAGCAGCGTGGCGATCTTGTCGCGGGCTTCCGCACGGCTGGCGATGCCGTTGACCAGAAGCGGTTCGGCCACAGCAGTGCCGATGTCCATGCGCGGGTTGAGCGAGGCGAAGGGGTCCTGGAAAATCATCTGCATGCGCTAGCGCTGCTCCTGCAGCTCCTTGCGCCCAAGCTTCGTGACGTCGATGCCGTCGAGCATGACTGAGCCTGCGTCGGGCTCCAAGAGCCGCATCACCGAGCGGCCGGTGGTGGACTTGCCGCAGCCGGACTCGCCCACCAGCGCCAGCGTCTCGCCTGCCTTCAGGCTGAAGGAGACGTTCTCGACCGCATGAACCCGGCCTTTCACGGAACTGAGGATGCCGCTGCGTATATCGAAGCGCGTCGTCAGGCCGGAGACCTCCAGCACCGGGCGCTCGGCGGCGCGCACGGTGTCGGGAACCTCGTGCGGGACATCGCAGGCGCCGGTGGCGCGGTCCACCACCGGAAAGCGCATGGGCCGCCTGTGGCCATCCATGGAGCCCAGCCGCGGCACCGCTGCCAGCAGCGCCTTGGTGTAGGGCTTCTGCGGCGCCAGGAAAATCGCCTCCGTCGGGCCCTGTTCTACCTGCTCGCCGTCGTACATCACCACCGTGCGGTCGGCGACTTCGGCCACCACGCCCATGTCGTGGGTGATGAAGAGGACCGACATGCCCTCCTCGTCCTGCAGCGTCTTGATGAGCTCGAGGATCTGCGCCTGGATTGTCACGTCGAGCGCGGTGGTGGGCTCGTCGGCGATGAGGAGCTTCGGCTTGCAGGCCAGCGCCATGGCAATCATCACGCGCTGCCGCATGCCGCCGGAGAAGCGGTGCGGATGCTCATGCAGACGCGACCGTGCCGCCGGGATGCGGACCTTGTCCAGAAGCCGCAGGGTTTCCGCCTCGGCCGCGGCGCGCGACAGGCCGCGGTGCAGGACCAGGGCCTCGGCGATCTGGAAACCGACCGTCAGCACCGGATTGAGCGAGGTCATGGGCTCCTGGAAGATCATGGCGATCTCATTACCGCGTACCCGCCGCATCTCAGGCTCGGACAGCGTCAGGAGTTCGCGCCCGTTGAGCTGGATGGATCCATCGATCCGGCTCGCACCCGGCGGGTTCAGCCGCATGATGGAGAGAGCCGTCACGCTTTTGCCCGAGCCTGATTCACCCACGACGGCGACGGTTTCCTTCGGCGCGATGTCGAAGGAGATGTCGCGCACCACCGTGCGCCAGCGGCCCTCGGCCTTGAAGGAGGCGGTGAGATTGGAGACGGAGAGGATCGGAGCAGTCATTAGCGCGTCCTCGGGTCGGAAGCATCGCGGAGCGCGTCGCCCAGGAGGTTGAGCGCCAGCACGGTGAGGAGGATGGCGAGGCTTGGGAAGACGGCGAGCCACCAGGCGTCGAGGATGTTTTCGAAGCCCTCACGGATCATACCGCCCCAGGTCGGCGCGGGAGGCGGCACGCCGAGCCCGATGAAGCTCAAGGAGGCCTCGGTGCGGATGGCGGAGGCAAGCCACAGCGAACTCATGACCACCACGTCGGAGAGCATGTTGGGCAGGATGTGGCGCGACATGATGCGGAAGGGTCCGCAGCCATAGGAACGGCTCGCCTCGACGAAATCGCGCTGGCGCAGCGTAATGGTGGGCGCGCGGGCGACACGGGCGAACGGCGCGATCTCGGTCACCGCGATGGCGATGATGAGGTTTTCAAGGCTCGCGCCCAGCATGGCCGCAATCATCAGGCCGAGCAGCAGCGTGGGAAAGGCGAGCAGAACATCAAGCACGCCCATGACGATCTGGTCGAACAACCCGCCGATATAGCCGGAGATGACGCCGATAGTAGTGCCGACAAGCATGGCGATGAGGATGGCCAAGAAGCCGACGAAGAGCGAAATCCGCGCGCCGTAGATCAGTCGCGAGAGGACGTCGCGGCCATAGGAGTCCGTGCCCAGCCAATAGTCGGCCGAGGGCGGCTGCAGCCGGGCGACGATGTCCTGCTCCAACGGATCGCGCGGGGCGAGCCATGGCGCGAAGATCGCCATGAGGATGATGAGGGACAAGAGGACCAGTCCGACCCAGGCGAGCTTGTTCTGTGAGAACGCGAGCCAGAGTCCGCCCGGCCGCATATCCACTGTGGTGACGGCGGCGCTCATGAGTATTTTACCCTTGGATCGACAAGGCCATAAGTCATGTCGGTCAGCGTGTTCACGATGATCACGCAGACGGCGAAGATGATCATCAGGCCCTGCAGCAGCGTGTAGTCGCGGGCGTTCAGAGCGCCGAGGATGAGCTTGCCGAGCCCGGGTCGGTTGAAGATGATCTCGGTCAGCACCGAATTGCCGATCAGCGTGCCGAAGTAGAGGCCGACCACGGTGATGATGGGAATGAGGCTGTTACGCAGCGCGTGGGTCATGACGAGCTGCCGCGGCGCCACGCCCTTGGCCCGCGCGGTGCGGATGTAATCTTCCGTCAGAACGCCGAGCATGGCCGCGCGCGTCACCCGCATGACGTAAGCGGTCATGATGATGCCGAGGTTGAGGGCCGGCAGCGCCAGCGCCTGCATCCGGGCGGCAAAGCCGCCGTTCCCGCCGCTGACCGTGCCGAGCACGGGAAACCAGCCGAGATGGATGGCAAAGACGATCAGCATAAGGATGCCTGAGACGAAGGCGGGAAAGGACAGCCCAACCAGCGAAACCACGCGGGAGACATAGTCGACCCAACCGTTGCGGCTGAGCGCGGCGGCGATGCCCAGCGGCAGGCCGAAGGCGATGCCGATGATGATGGCCGCCACCGTCAGCTCGATGGTGAAGGGCAGGACCAGCAGCACCTCCTGGATGACGCTGCGTCCGCTGCTGAGCGACTGGCCGAAGTCACCGGTCAGCACATCGCCGAGAAAGGAGAAATATTGGATGTGCAGCGGCTGATCGAGGCCGAGCCGCTCCCGCAGGGCGGCCAGCGATTCCGCGCTCGCCTGATCGCCCAGAATGACGGAAGCGGCATCTCCGGGCACCAGCCGTACCAGGACGAAGATCGCCGTCAACATGACGAACAACGTCGGTATGGCCAGCAAGAGACGCCTGACGAAAAAGCCCATCATGCTGCTGCCCTCCCCTGCATGAGGCGTTCGGGCGCAAAGGCCCCGATCGCACGGCTCGTCCGGCCCTCTGTGACAAGGTCGGCGACTATTGCGCCAACCACCGGGACGAGCTGAAATCCATGTCCGGAATAGCCGAACGTGTGAAACAGGCCGGCCGCATTGGGCGAGACACCAATGACCGGCAGATGATCGCGCGTCTGTGCCTCGATGCCGGTCCAGCAGCGGGCGATGCGCGCACCTCGCACGACGGGAAAGAGATCGCTTGCAGCCTTTGCCCCCTTGGCCAGCACACTGAAGTGAACCGAGCTGCGCGCCCGGTCGAGCTGGGCCGAGCCCTGCAGGCCGCCGCCGATCACCAGCGTGCCCTGATCCGACTGCTTGAACGAGAGAGCGCGGCCGACCACGCTAACGACGGGCTTCAGCAGCGGCGCCACCCGTTCGGTAGCGATCATCATGGAGGCCCGCAGGCCAAGCTCGATCTCGTCGCCGAACAACGCGGCGACACGCGCCGCCCAGGCGCCGGCGGCATTGACGACGGCGGATGCCGTGAAGCGGCGGGACCCGCAGGAGAGGTGCCAGTCGCCGTCCCGGCGTTCGGCCGAGGTGACGCCACACCCCTCGGCGATGGTCACCCCCTCGCGTTCGCAGGCGCGGCGGAAGGCGGCGATGGTGCGATGGGGATCGGCCGCGCCGTCCTGCCGTGAGATCAGCGCGCCCAGGCAGTGCGGGCTCAGGGCGGGCACGAGGCGCCGCAGCTCGGCAGCATCGATCATCTCCTCATGGGTATACCCCAGGGCCCGCACCCGTGCCTCGCGCTGCAGCAGCGCCGGCATATGCTCCTCCCGCTCGGCGACGCGCATCTGGCCGTGAGCCTTGAAGCCGCAGTCATCGCCGACGATGGACGCCATCCGGTGCCACATCTCCATGGCCTCCAGCGAGATGGGGATTTCGGCGATGTCCCGGTTCAGCGTGCGCACACCGGCCGCCGTGGCGCCTGAGGCATGACGCCCGGTCCAGTGCCGCTCGATCACCACGGTGCGCGACCCGGCGCGCGCCAGATGCAGCGCCGCCGAGAGGCCGTGGAGGCCGCCGCCGATGACCGCGACATCAAAGCCCTCCCTGTTCATGCGGCTGTCTCCTGTTCATCGAGACTCGCAAGCTCTCCCAGTGTCACCGGCTTGAGCGGCGGCCGGATACGATAGAAGCCGACGTCTTCCACCGACCGGTTCTGCGCGGCGGCCAGGATATGGGCCACGGTGTAGCCGCACTGCCGTCCCTGGCAGGGGCCCATGCCTGCGCGGGTGAAAGCCTTGATCTGATTGGGGCCCGGCTGGCCCTGAACCGCGCGGCTGCGCAACTCGCCCGCCGTGACCTCCTCGCAGCGGCACACCAGCGTCTCATCGGCCGGCGCAAAGACCTGGGGTCGCGGCGCATAGAGCGTATCGAGAAGCGGGCGCAAGGCAAGAGCGCGGGAGAGCGCGGCGCGTTCCTTCCGCGCCGCCGCATCGGCCGCAGCCTCGCCCAGCTTCTGCATCCGTGCGGCAAGGCGCAGCGCGGCGAGGCGCCCGCGCGGTTCACAGGCCTCCATACCGCCGATGCCTGCGCCATCGCCCACGATGAAGACATTGGCCTGGGAGGCCTCGCCCCATTCGTCCAGCACCGGCACATAGCAGTGCTGTCCCTCATGCCAGCGGATATCGCAGCCGAGTGCGAGCGGCGCGTGAATGTTGGGCACGATGCCCTCGTGCACCAGCAGCACCTCAGCCGGAACGCTGTCGCCGCGGCCGTTGGCGGTGCGATAGCTGAGGCGCTGCAGCCGGCCCTCGCCTTCGGCGCGCAGCTCCGTCACCTGCCGGATGATGGGAAAGCCTTGACGCTGCAGCGCCCTCGACCAGCTGAGGCCCTTCACGAGATCGCCCAACCGCCGCAGTCCCCCAGGCAGATGGCGCAGCGCTGCGCCCATGCGGCCGCGGGGCGTTGTGTCGAGGAAGCCAGCAATGCTGCCGCCAGCGGCCAGAAGCTGCGTCATATAGAGGAGCGGCAGCGGCCCGCAGCCGGCGATCCAGACTGGCTTTTCCGGCACCTGATCCGCCGTTTTCAGCAGAATCTGCGCCGCGCCCGCCGTCAGGACGCCCGGAAGCGTCCAGCCTGGAAAGGGCACCGGCCGTTCCTGCGCGCCGGTGGCAAGGATCACCGCCGTCGCGGTGAAGACGCGCGCCTCACCGTCACGCGTGACGAAGGCGCGGAAGCCAGGTTCGATCTGCCAGAGCTGGCTCTGCGGCTCGTAAAGGGCACCGCAGACGCGGAAGGCGGCGGCTCGACTGACGCCTTCGCCGTAGGCATCGCCCAGGCGGGCAAGGCGGGGCGAGGCGGCAACGGCCTCGATCCCCCGCCAAATCTGTCCGCCGGGCGCCACCTGGTCGTCAATAACGCGCACGCTGAGGCCGAGACCCGCGGCACTGACGGCAGCGGCCATGCCGGCAGGACCGGCACCGACGATGAGGACATCGCTGTGACCGCCGTTCATGCTGAAAGCCTCCGTACGCCCATGTGGCGGATGATGGACATGCCCTCGCGCACCGGCGTCAGACAGCCCTGCACCGAGCCCTTGCCGTCGATTTCAACGAGGCATTCGAAGCAGACGCCCATCATGCAATACGGCGCACGCGGGCTCTCGGAGATGGGGGTGGTGCGGCTCCATCCGGCTGGCTGGCGCAGCAACACGGCGGCGACGCTTTCCCCTGCCTCGGCGGCGACGGCTTGGCCGTCGATGTAGACCGTGACGGCAGAGAGCCCCGGGTCATGCAGCTTGTGGAACATCGAAGCGTCTTTCATGGAAGGGTGACAGGCTCTCGGGCAGCGAGCCGGCGGCGATGGCCTCGGCCAGTGTTTCCACATGGAGGGCCGCCAGCGTTACGGCGGAATGGCAGAGGGTGACGAAGGCGCCGGGGTGGCTCTCTGATTGGCTGTAGATCGGGTAACTGTCGGGGGTCATGATGCGCAGACCGGCCCAGTGCCGCACGAGCCGGACATGGGCGAGCGAGGGCACCAGCCGGACAGTCTTGTGGCTCAGCCGCGCGGCGGCTTCGGCCGTGGTCGATGTGTCGAAGCCGATGTAATCCTTGGTGGCGCCGATCATCACCGTCCCCTCCCCGGTCTGCCGCAAGCCGCTGGCCGGCAGCGGAAGGAAGGGGGCAAGCCGTTCAGTGACCAGCACCTGACCGCGCGCGGGGCGCAGCGGCACCTCGAGCCCGATCTGGCGTGCAAGCTCCGGCGAGCCAAGGCCCGCCGCAATGACAATGCGCGGGGCGACCAACGTCTCGCGGCCAAGAAAAAGGCGGAAGTCGGAGCCCACCGGTTCGATATGCTCCACATGGGCGCGATGCCTGATGCGGCCGCCGTGACGCAGAATTCCCGCGTGCAGGGCTGAGAGCAGCCGCAAAGGGTTCGCGTGGCCGTCGCGCCGGCCGAAGCTGGCACCCGCCACGTCGGGGCCGAGCTCAACCTTGGGAAGCAGGCGCTGCAGCGCCTGCCGATCCAGCATCTCCCAATCGGGCTCGCCCTCACCGCGCTGGTTGTGGAGGCGCAGGAGATCCATAGAGCGTTTCTCGAAAGCTTCCTCACCCAGGCAGAAGCTGAGGCCGCCGTTCTGCTCGTAATGCAGCCTTGTGCCGGTTTCCCTCTCGATCTCGTCGCGGAAGCTCCCCCACAAGGAAATGCTCTGGCGCGTGAGCGCCTGATAGGCCGGCATGCCAACGCCTTTGCCCTGCAGCCAGACCAGGCCAAAGTTGGCGCGCGCCGCCCGGAAATCGCCATCGTCGCCATCGAGCAGCAGCACCTTCTGCCGCCGCCGCGCCAGCCCATAGGCAATTGCCGAACCGACCGTTCCTCCGCCAATCACAACAATGTCCGGTTGCATCTGGCCATCCTTTCCGTCTTGACGGTAGGAAGGCTGATGGTATTTCGTCAAAGTCGTAATTTTCTGGATGTTATTCCTCAGGGTTATGCCATGCCACGCCGTCTCAACCTCCGTCAGATCGAAGCCTTCAAGGCCGTCATCGAATATGGGACGGTCAGCCGGGCGGCTGAGATGATGAGTGTCTCACAGCCGGCCATGAGCAAGCTTATCGCCCATCTGGAAGAGGACACGGGGCTGCGCCTGTTCGATCGCGTGAAGGGCCGACTTGCGCCGACCCGGCGCGGCATGCGCCTCTATGAGGAGATCGACCGGATCTTCTCCGGCGTGGAGCAGGTGGAGAACGCCGTCGAGGCGATCCGGCGCGATGAACAGAGCCGTCTGCTCATCGGCGTCATGCCGGCACTCTCGGGCTCTTTCATCCAGCAAGCGACGATGCGCTTTCTTGCCAAGCAACCCGGCGTCTTCTGCTCAGCGAACGTCCGCAGCTCGCAGTGGATCGCTGATGCGCTGGTAACGCGAAACCTCGACGTCGGCCTGATCTCCTCGCCCATCGACAACCCCTATACGGTCGGTGTGCCCCTCATGCCGCATCCGCTCGTCTGCATCATGGCGCTGGACAACCCGCTGGCGACGAAGGATGTGATTGTTCCTCAAGATCTCGACGGCCTGCCCTTCGTATCGTTCAGCCTGGAAGGCTACGTGAGCCGGGTCGCGACCAGAGTGCTGGATGCCCATGGCGTGAAGCCGGACATCGTGATGATCGTGAACGTGGCGCCGACGCTGTGTGAGTTCGTCGCCGCCGGCGTCGGCGTTTCGCTGGTTCACCCGCTGGTGGTGGGAGCGCTGCGAGACCGAGTTGCAATGCGGCCCTTCGAGCCGGCGATCGATCTCGACTTCCAGCTTTGCCACATGAGCGACAGCCGCAACGCCCGGCTTGTCCGGGCGTTCCTGGACAGCGCTCAGGAAGTCTCCACCGAGATCTCGCAGACCATTCTCAGGCCTCGCTGAGCACCAGCGTCGAAAGCGCCGTTATAAGGGGGCCGTGATCGCCGTCTCTGAGGCGAGCGGCGGCATCGATCAACCGTTCCTGCTGCTCGGGCGTTGCCGTGAAGCGCGTCGCCTTCCAGAGCTTTTCCTCTAGATCGCTCCAGGAGGGTGGCGCCGATGCCTCTCCGCGCGGCGCGGTGATGGGCGAGATGAAAACATCCCGCCCCGCGCGAATGGTGACGCGGGACAGCGTTTCGGCGGGAAAACGGGCGTCGAGATCAGGTGCCAGCCGCAGCGAAACCTTGCCCGCCAGCGCGGCGACATCGGGTCGGCCGACTGCGGCCTGAGTCAGCGGCAACAGGGCTTCCGGTCCATCCAGGGCCACCAGCGCCAGGCAGTAGGGGATGGAGAACTGGATATCGGTGAAGCCTCTGGGCTCCGGGCGATTGGCGAGCCTAAGGGCGCCACTGTAGGTTTCGACCTCGATGCCGTCGATGCTCGACGAATCAATGCGATGCGCGGCGATGAGACCGATCACGGCATCGACGGGTGGATGAACGTGGCGGCAGCAGGTGAGGAATTTGATGTAGCTGCGCGTGACGTAACGCTGCCGGCCGAGCCCCTCAACCAGGCCGTCCAGATGGAAGTGCTCGTCGCTGTCGAGAAGCCCGATGGGCCCGTCGTGGCCGGCCTCGGCAAGCAGCAGCGCGTTGACTGCCGTCACGCTCGACCAGGGTATGCCTTCCTTGACGTCGCTGCCCTCCTGCGCCCGGAAGACCGGTCCCGCTCCCGCGTGCAACTGGTTGGGGGCGCTGATGCCGGAAATGGCAAAGGCCTGCGCCAGTCGCTCCTGCGGCGTGCGCCGCAAGAAGCCGAGCGCCGCGACGACGCCATAGCCGGACCACATGCCGGTGTTGGCATAGAACCTCCGTGCGGCGCCGACCGCCACGCCGACTTCGTAGCCCACGGCGATGGCACGCAGCAGATCCTCGGTGGTGGCGCCCGTCTCCTCGGCGGCGGCAACGGCGGCGGGGACAACGGCGGCACCGGGATGACCGCGGGCCATACGGTGCCCATCATCAAGATCGAGCGCGGCCGAGGCCGAGGTGTTGCACCAGACCGCGCCGGCAAGACCAAGCCGCTCGCCTGTGAACCAGACCGGCAGCGCGCCGCCGCACATGGTGACACGGGCTGCCTTTCGCACCGCAAGCGGCCCCGGCGCGTCGATGCCGACCGCCGCGGCGATGGTAAGATCGAAGACGGCCCGGCAGGCCGCCTCCCGCGTCTCATCGTCCAGCGTCGCGTGGCTGATGGAGGCGACATGGCCGGCAAGCTCCCGCAGGATCTCCATGAACGCCGCCTCCCCGGTTCCTTGAAACCCGCCCGTCAGCGCGGCTTCAGCGTGGTCGCCTCGGTAATCGGCGGCGCCAGGTTGATGGCCCCCTTGAGCTCATAGCCGAAGTCCAGCGCATCGCTGCGCGCCCAGACCTGACGCAGTTCGAACAACGGCACCGCGCAGACATCTTCCATGATCTTGCGCTGCGCCTCCTTCCACAGTGCATTCTGCTTTTCGGCGCTGGGGGCGACACGCGCCTCCTCGATCTCCTTGTCGGCCACCGCGCAGTGCGAGAAGTTGGTGGCCGCCGTGGGTGTGTTGACGGTGGCGCGCGAATGGAAGAATTCGCTGAGATAGGTGTCGGCGATGGGGAAGCGTGCCGCGCCATAGAAGACCAGGGCGCTGAGGTCCTTGCGGGTCTGGCTCTGATAGGTGGCATGGTCAACCACCTGCATCTCCATCTTGATGCCGGCCTTTGCAAGCTGCGCCTGGATGATCTCCATGAACGGCAGCTGCGCCGTATTGCTGGAGACGATCGCTTTGATTGATATGCCGTCCTTATGCCCGGCCTCGGCCAGGAGCCCTTTCGCCTTCTCAAGATCGTAACTGTAGGTGACCGAGCAGTCCTCGCCGAGATAGCCGGGCGGCACCACCGAGCATCCCTTGGGCGCAACGTCCGGCCCCGCGTAGCGTACGAGATCGGCGGTGTTGACGGCGGCGGCGATCGCACGGCGCACGCGGACATCATCGAGTGGCGGCACGCTCTGGTTGATGTGCAGGAGCCGATATTCGCCGGGCTGGAAGATCTGGACGTTGAAGCCCTCGCGCTTGCGCGCCGCATCCACCCAGCGCTGCTCGCGCTTGCCATACATCAGATCGAGTTCGCCGGAGGTGAAGGCCAGCTCGCGCGCGCTGTCGGATGGGATCACCCGCTGCATGATGGTGTCGATCTTCGGCTTGCCGCGAAAGTAGTCGGGATGGGCGGCGAGCTTGACGTATTGCTGGGTCACCTGCTCGACGAAGGAGAAGGGGCCGGTGCCGACGGGATTGGAGCCGAACTTGTCGCCCAGCTTCTCCGCCGCCTTGGCACTGACGATATTGCCGCCGTGATAGTTGGAGACGCGGCCGAGGAAATTGACGTCGGCATATTTCAGCGTCACGCGGACCGTGTAGTCGTCGACCTTCTCCACTTTCTCCATCGCCGCGAAATCCGACGAGAAGGTAGAGCGTTTCGGGTCAGCCGAGCGCTGCAGGGAGTAGACCACATCGTCCGCGGTGAGCTCGCCCCAGTCGCCGTGAAACTTGACCCCTTTACGCAGATGGAAGGTCCAGACCTTACCGTCCTCCGAGGTTTCCCAGCGCTCGGCGAGATCCGGCTCCAGATCCTTCGGGCTGGCGCTGCCCGGCTTGAAACGGACGAGGCCGTTGTACATCCAGCCGACGATGGTCTTGTCGTTGGTGGAACTGGCGCGGTGTGCGTCCAGAGTCGAAACGTCACCATTGCCGGCACTCCGCAGCACCACCTCTTCAGCCCAACCCATCACGGGCAGGCAGGTGGACAACATCAAGCCGGCAATTCCAGAAACGAGCCTGTTCATCATGATCCCCTGGTTGATTTTTTGTTGGGGTATCAATGATGTCCAGCAGGTTCCCAGTCGTCCAAGTCAAAATATCACGAGTTCTATTCCTGACGGTTATAGGACCCCGATCTGGGGAGTGAACATCCGTCGGACGCGGAGACAGGGACGGTGGCGTTCCAGGCTAGGTTATGAGCGATTAGCCCTGCGTCTCGATAACCAGCCCGTCATAGGCGGGCACGATGTGCGACGGCAGCGACTGCCGCAGCATTTCGTAGTCGAGATCGCTATGGAGGTTCGTCAGGACCGCGCGCCTTGGCTTCATGCGCTCGATCCAGTCCAAAGCCTCCTTGAGACTGAAATGGCTTGGATGGGGACGGGGGCGCAGGGCGTCGATGATCCAGACGTCCAGGTTTTCCAGGAACGGCAGGCTTGCATCCGGAATGGCATTGACGTCAGGCGTGTAGGCAAGATCCCCGAACCGAAAGCCGAGGGCGTCGGTCGTGCCGTGGTGAAGGTCAAAGGGCGTGATCGGGATGCCGCCGCCCCTGCCGCTGATTTCGGTCGCCTCCCCTGCAACCAGATGTTGCTCGGCCAGGATAGGTGGATAGTTGCTGCCTGCCGGTGTCTCAAAGAGATAGCCGAAGCGTGCTTTCATCACCGCAGCCGTGCGGTCGTCCGTCCAGGTCGGCACCAGGCCGTGCATGTGCAAGGCCACCGGGCGCAGGTCATCGACGCCATGGATATGATCGGCATGATCATGCGTGATGAGCACGGCATCCAGCCAGTCGACATCGCGATCGAGCAGTTGCTCGCGCAAGTCCGGCGAGGTGTCGACCAAAATACGTGTCACGCCGGAAGCGGTCGTTCTTTCGACGAGAATAGAGCAGCGACGGCGACGATTTTTCGGGTTGCCCGGGTCGCAGGCCCCCCAACCGGTGCCGATGCGCGGCACCCCCGCCGAAGAGCCGCAGCCGAGGATGGTGACCTGCAGGCTCACGCAGCTTCACTCGTGGCAAGAGCCGTGCGAGGAACCTTGGAGAACAGGCGGAAGAAGTTGTCGGTGGTACGTTCTGCAACCTCCTCCTCCGACCAACCGCGCACGCCCGCCAAAACCTTCGCTGTCTCAATGACATAGGAGGGTTCGTTCGAGCGCCCCCGATAGGGAACGGGCGCCAGGAATGGCGCATCCGTCTCTACCAGCAGACGGTCTTCCGGCACCTCCGCGGCGATCGCCCGGATCTCGGCGCTGTTCTTGAAGGTGATGATGCCGGAGAAGGAGACATAGAGGCCCAGTGCCACCCCTCGCCTTGCCAATTCCGCGCCTGACGAGAAGCAATGGAGGACTGCAGGGAAAGATCCCCTCGCGCTCTCTTCCTCCAGGATCCGGATCATGTCCTCGTCCGCGGACCGGGCATGGATCACCAGCGGCAGGCCCGTCTCCCGGGCGGCTGCGATATGGGCCCGGAAGCCCTGCGCCTGGGCGTCCCGCGGGCTGTTGTCGTAGTGATAGTCGAGCCCCGCCTCCCCGATCGCCACCACTTTCGGGTGCTGCGCCAAACGGATCAGCTCTTCGGTGGTGATGTCGAGTTCCTCGTGGGCATTGTGGGGGTGTGTGCCCACCGAACCGAAGACGTTGTCATGGGCCTCGATGATCGCCCGGATCCGATCGAACTGCCGCACCCGCGTCGAGATGGTCACCATCAAGCCGACACCGGCCGCCCGCGCGCGTTCGATCACGCCGGGGCGGTCCTCCGACAGTCCCTCGTAATCAAGGTGGCAGTGGCTGTCCACCAACAGGGGCTTCATGCCTTGGCCTCTTCCTGCTCCACATAACGCGGGAACACGGGAGACGGCATCGGCAGCGGTGTGCCCGCCTCCAGCCTGCGGTCTGGCTCAAGAGCGGCAAAGGTGCGGTCGTCCGCGCCGACCGCCAGCGCATCCAGCAAGGCCGCGCCTGAGGCCGGCATCACCGGTTGGATCAGCACCGCGATCCGGCGCACCACCTCAGCCGTCACGTAGAGAACCGTTGCCATGCGTGCCGGATCGGTCTTGCGCAGCGTCCAGGGTTCTTCGGAGGCGAAATAGCGGTTGGCGTCCGCCACCACCCGCCAGATGCTCGCCAGCATGGCGTGCAGCTGAAGCCCCTCCATGGCGGTGCGCGCCTCCGCCAGAAGGCCATCAACGGCCGCGAGGATGGTCTTGTCAGCGTCCGAGAATGCCGCCGGCTCCGGCACCCTGCCCTCGCAGTTCTTGGCGATCATGGAGAGTGAACGCTGCGCAAGGTTGCCGAGGTCGTTGGCAAGATCGGCATTGATGCGGTTGACGATGGCGTCGTGGCTGTAGCTGCCGTCCTGACCGAAGGGCACCTCGCGAAGGAAGAAATAGCGGACCGGATCGACGCCATAGGCCTCCGTCAGCGTGAAGGGATTGATCACATTGCCGACCGACTTCGACATCTTCTCGCCCCTGTTGAACAGGAAGCCATGGGCGAAGACCCGGCGCGGAAGGGCCAGTCCGGCCGACATCAGGAAGGCCGGCCAATAGACCGCATGGAAGCGGATGATGTCCTTGCCGATGATGTGCGCGTCGGCCGGCCAGAACTTCCAGTTGGCGCTTGCCTCCTCAGGATAGCCAACGCCGGTGATGTAGTTGGTCAGGGCATCGACCCAGACGTACATCACATGCTTTTCATCGCCAGGCACCTTCACGCCCCAATCGAAGGTGGTGCGGCTGATGGACAGGTCCTTCAACCCGCTTTTGACGAAGCTGATGATCTCGTTTCTGCGACTGTCTGGGCCGATGAAATCGGGATTGGCTTCGTAATGCGCGAGAAGGCGATCCTGGTAGGCGGACAGCCGGAAGAAATAGCTGCTTTCCTCCACCCATTCGACCGGCGTTCCCTGAGGACCCAGGCGCTGCCCGTCGGCGGAGAGCGTGGTCTCCTCCTCGCCGTAGTAGGCTTCGTCACGAACGGAGTACCAGCCGGCATAGCTGTCGAGGTAGATGTCGCCGGCAGCCCCCATCTTTTCCCAGATCGCCTGGCAGGCTTCGTGATGGGCGGGCTCCGACGTCCGTATGAAACGGTCGAAGGAAATGTTCAGCCGCTCATCCATGGCTTTGAACTGCGCCACATTGCGGTCGGCCAACTCTTTCGGCGTGATCCCTTCCCGGCGTGCTGTCTGCAGCATCTTGATGCCGTGCTCGTCCGCGCCTGTCAGGAAGAACACGTCCCTTCCCTCCAACCGATGGAAGCGCGCGATGGCATCGCTGGCGATCGCCTCATAGGCATGGCCGATGTGCGGTGCGCCGTTGGGATAGGAAATGGCAGTGGTGAGATAGAAGGTCTGACGCTCGGACATGGGCCTATGAATAGACTGAAACCTGAGGAACCGAAATGCCGGCCTCTCATGTGCCGACCGTGGTAAGTGAGAGGACTTATCGCTGTTCGAGGGCAAAGCAAACGCCCAAGACGCCCCCTCTCCCCGGTGCTCCGTAACAGGAGCGGCTAACGGAGAGCGGATAATTCCGAAAACATCTTTATTACCAGTCCCTTGCCGTCAAGATTGAATGTTCTGGCGTCGCGCGCCATGCGGGTCGTACGCTCCCAATGATCGGTCCATACGCCAAGCGCGCGGCTGCCGGAGCGAGCCCGTCCGCCCGCTTGAGCGTGCAGCCAGTCGAGCACCTGCTCCGCCACCACATCGAAAGCATCGCTCCCGCCGCGCAGCACCATATCGCCGAGCTCGTGAACGGCGCGGCGGTCGATGTCGGGCCAGGCGCCAAGGAGCGACTGTGCCGCCGCACGCAGTTCATGGTTTTCGCCGCTGGCCAGTTCCAATGCGCGTCGGACACTTCCTTCGGCCATGGAAGCGGCTGATCTCACCGCATTGATGTCGATGTCGGCGCCCATACCCGCAAGTGTCTCACCGACCCGGGCGATCGCCTCGGGAGACACGGGCGGCAAGATCAGTGTCCGGCAGCGCGAGCGGATGGTCGGCAGCAGCCGCCGGGGCGCAGATGATACGAGGATGAACAAGGCCCGTGCCGGCGGCTCTTCCAGATTCTTCAGAAGCGCGTTGGCGCTGTTAATGTTGAGATCATCGGCGCTGTCGACGATGCAGACCCGCCACCCGCCCTGGCCGGCGGTTGCGCCGAAGAAGGCACCGACACGGCGGACATCGGCAACCCTGATCTCACCGGAAACCGTCTTCCGCTCCGGCACCCATCCTCGGCGCAGCACGAGGAGGTCGGGATGCGCCATGCGCGCAATCTGGCGCGCCGCCGGGTGGTCGCCCACCACCGCGAGCGAGGTTGCGGATTGCACCTCTGGTACTGCCGGATCAGGATGCGCTAGGACGAAACGGGCCAGCCGATAGGCCAGGGTCGCCTTGCCGATGCCGAGCGGGCCTCCGAGAATCCAGGCATGATGCATCTGCCCCCGCCGATAGGCTCCGAGCAGTTCCTGCTCTGCCTTTTCCTGCCCGAACAGATGTCCCATTTCGCGCGGGTGCAGTACCCCTTCGAGACGGTCAGGTTCAGGAAGATCGTCGGGAGTTTCAGCCATGGTGACGCTGTTTCAGCATATTTGCCGGCCGGGCGCGAGGCTCGTTACCGGCCTTGTTGCGCCACGGCGGGTTTTTCCAGCTTGAAGCGCCCCGCCACCACTTGCCAGACGCGTTGCTCGACCTTGTCGGGCTCACTCTGCGCATCGATAACCACGCAGCGGCGCGGTTCGGAGGATGCGATGTCCAGGAACGCACGCCGCAGCTTTTCGTGAAACTCCAGCCCTTCCGCCTCGAACCGATCGGCCGCCTGATCTCCGGCGCGGACACGGGCTCTCCCAAGCCCAACCTCCGCCGGCAGATCGAGGATGATCGTCAGCGCCGGCACCGTGTCTTCGACGACCGTCTCCTCCAGCGCCTTCACCACGTCCGGTTCCAGGTCGCCCAACGCGCCCTGATAGGCACGCGTGGAATCGGCGAAGCGGTCACAGATGACCCAGGCGCCACGTGCGAGGGCGGGACGGATGGTCGCGCGCAGATGATCGCTGCGAGCGGCGGCAAAGAGCACCGCCTCGGCGAAGGACCCAAGCGATTTTACCTTCCCGGAAAGCAGGAGCGCACGCAGGGCTTCAGCACGCGGAGACCCGCCGGGTTCACGCGTCAGCACCACCTCGTGCCCCAGGGCTTTCAGCCGGGCGGCGAGACGTTTCGTCTGAGTGGATTTGCCCGTTCCCTCGCCGCCTTCAAAGGTGATGAAGCGTCCTCCGCCCTGACCAGCCATCATGCTCCGCCAACGGATGCAATGAGAGAACGGAAGGCACCAATGGCAAGCGCGCGCGCACCATCGCTGGCGCGCCGGACCAGTCCGCCCACGGCGACATCCTCGCGGAGGTAGAGGGGAACCTCCGGCTGGAGCTGGCCATCCCGCCAGATTCTAAGCACCGCAACCTTCTGACCCTTTCTCAAGGGGGCTTGAAGCGGGCCTTCGTAGACAACCTGGGCCACGACCTTTCCCTCGACTGCGCGGGGCACGGCGATCTTCACAGCATCAGGCGCGTAGAGCGCCGCATGCGTTATGTCTCCGCCGAAGACACGCACCTCGGTGATCGGCGTGTCCTTCGCGAAGAGAACGCGGTCGATGAAACCGGTGAAGCCAAGCTCAAGAAGTTCTCGGGTCACTTCATCGCGGCTGTCGATGCTGGGCAGCCCGCCTACCATGGCGATGAGCCGCCGGCCGTCGCGGACCGTGGAGAGCGTGGACAGATGACCAAATCCTTGAACAAAGCCGATAAAACCGCCGTCCGTTCCCTTCGGATCCAACAGATAGGGGTTCTTGTTACGCTGAAAGATATCGCTCCAGTCGATGCTTTCAGCCGAGAGCAGCTTGTAGACCTCGGGGCGCTGTTCAATGAGATAGCGCAGCAGCCGCACGGTATCACGCGCGGTCGTGGTCTGGCCGGGAGCCGGCAGGCCGGTGGCGTTGACGTAGCGCGTGTCCTTGAGGCCGATCCTGTCGGCGAACTCGTTCATCCGCAGCACGAAGTTGTCCTCGCTGCCGGCGAAACCCTCCGCCAGCACGATGGCCGCGTCATTTGCCTGCACCGTCGCGATACCGCGCAGAAGATCACCGACGGCCACATGGGACTTCAGCTTGGCGAACATGGTGGTGTTGCGTGATGGAGCGCCACCCGTGCGCCAGGCGCGCTCGGAGACGAGGTAGGGCGCCTCACCGGAGATGCGATTTGCCGCCACGGCGTCGCCGATGACGGCCATGGTCATGAGCTTGGCAAGATTGCCCGGCGGAAAGGTCGCGTCGGGCGCCACCGCATGCAGCACATTTCCGGTGGCGGCATCCACGAGGATGGCCCGCGTCGGCTCTGGTTCCTCTGCGGCGCGAGCGGGCGCAGCCGCGGTCAACGCGACGAGCAATCCCAGGAAGGCAAAGGTTCTAGACGTCATTGTCCGGCCACGAAACAGGCTCGCGGAGATTAGCCAGCCTGACGCCGTGGAGCAACGCGTCTCAGCGGCCGGAGGAAATGGCGAGTGCCGCACCATTTGCCGCGGCAGCTGGATTGATCAGAGACAATGGCTCACCGACCTGAGCCCAGGTGGAGGAGACCCGCTGTGACACGGTGGTTGCGGAAGGCTTGGCCTGCGGCGTTGCCGATGCCTGGTCGGCCATGGCGAGGCGCACCGGAGCAGGCATGGCCGGCGCGGCGACCGAGGCAACCGCCGGGCCATGCGAGAAGGTTGACGGCACCGCGGGAGCGGCGGCAAGCAGAGGTGACGGCGCGGGCAAGGGCACCGACGCGGCCGCGACAACCGTCGGAGCGGCAGATATCGCTACAGCTTCAGCGGGCGCATTGGCCGTGTGGATGGCAGCACCCTGAGCCGCCGGAGCGTTCTTGTCAGGATCGGCCATTGCGAGAGCGACAGATGCCGGTGCGGCGTTGCCGTTATCGCGATAGGTCGCCATCAGCTTCCTGTCGTCACTGCCTTCGAGCGACGCGGGTCCGGCATACTCCACCTTCACACGCGCGGTGCCGCTGCGCTGGAAGTCAAGCACTTCGGCTGTGCGGCGCGACACGTCGAGCACGCGATTGCCATGGAAGGGACCGCGGTCATTGACTCGCACGATGACGGAGCGGCCATTGGCGGTGTTGGTGACGCGAACATAGGACGGCAAAGGCAAGGTGGGGTGGGCGGCGGTCAGGGAGTGACGATCGAACACCTCACCATTGGCGGTGAGCCGGCCGTGGAAATCGGACCCGTACCAGGAGGCAACTCCCTCGGCACGGTAATTCTTGTTTTCCTTCGGAACGAAGGTGCGCCCGGCCACGGTATAGGGCTTGCCGACCTGATAGCGCCCTCCCCCTTTCGGGACCGGTTTGCCGTCCGCGACAACCCGCGGGCTGGGAGCGACGCCATATTTTGGATCGATTTTGCTGCCCGAACCGGAGCAGTTTGCGACAAGGGCGGCGGCGCCGAGGACACAGGCGATCCGAAGGCCACGCCCGGTGAAGAACCGCGACTGCAGCTCGTTTAAACCCTTGATACGCATCATACTCTTTCCCCGATCCCACCGTCCGTGCGGCTGCGCTTCAAAAAACGAAGCAGAAGACCCTGCTGCAATTACACCACGAGGCCGCGAGAACGTGTCGAAAATGCGACCTTGATGTGAACAGGGTTAGCAAATCGATAAAATGCAATCTATCCGCCCGCGATTGTTTTTTGGCGAACCCGCGCGTATGGAGGGCTCGTGGAAGGGTGGCCGAGTGGTTTAAGGCAGCGGTCTTGAAAACCGCCGTGGGTGCAAGCCCACCGTGGGTTCGAATCCCACCTCTTCCGCCATCCCCCCTCAGCGCATCTCGCCTCGGTCTCCTCGTCCCTGCATGACAACGACCGCACCGGCAGCTATGCCTTGCTTATCGGAGGCGATTCTTCGCGACCTTGATGACAGCACATACGCAGACCCTCTTGCTGGCTGGTGGCCTCGCCGCCGTTCTGATCCTCATCCTCGTGGTGAGCACGCGAATGATGCTGGCGGCCCGCCGGCAGCCGCGAAGCCGAGCCGCAACCGAACAGGCTTATCAGGAGCTGGCGGAACGTATCGCCTTTGCGCAGGAGGCAAGCGCCGCTTCGCTTTCCCGCCTTCAATCCGATTTCACGGAGATGAGGGCAAAGCTCGATGCCGTCGAACGCGTGCTTCTGGAAAAAGAACGCAAACCTTCAGAACCTTGAAAATCAGGAGAAGGTTGAGAAGAGCTCGGCCGAGCCGTTTTCCACGGGAGACTGGCGCTGTTCCTGATGTGATGGGCCGTCGATGTTCGAGACGGGATCAAGCAGACCAGCGTCGGTGTTTTTCACGGCATTGACGCGCGAAGAGACGGGCCAGACCACCAGATCCGGCATCGGCAGCTCTGCCGTGATGGTCGGGGGCACAGGTCCCGCCGTCAGCCATGCCTTCCAAGCCTCCTGCGGCAGGATAACCGGCATGCGGTGATGAATGCTGTCGATGGGAGCGCCGGCCGGTCTGGTCAGTATGGTGAAGCTTCGAACCCATGCTCCATCCGCCGGATCCTTCCAGTTTTCCCAGAGGCCAGCAAAGGCCATAGGGCTTCTGTCGCGATGCGCAACGGCGAAGGGCATGCGTTCGTCGCCATTCCGCTTCCACTCGTAAAAGGCATCCGCCGGAATGATGCATCGGCGGCTGGCTTTCCAGGCACCGCGGAAGGACGGCTTGGAGGCCACCGTCTCGGAGCGCGCATTCATCAGACTTGAGGAGACCGTCATATCCCTCGACCGACTGGGAATGAGCCCCCAACGCAGCATGTCGAGATGGCAACGGCCAGTGGCCGGGTTTTGCCTGATGACCATGAGGCTGCTGGTAGGCGGCGCGTTGTAAAGCGGCGCCGCATTGGGCAAGGCCTCCGCAACATCGAAAATCTCGGCGGCTTTGGCAGGGGTCAGAACCTGAGCGAGACGTCCACACATGGATCGAGTTAGAGACTGAGTCCCCTCTCGGGCTCAAGCTGTCACGACGCCAGACGAACTTGTTTTGTGAGCGAGTTGAGGAAGATGTCCTCGAATGCCCGCATGATCCTTTCCGGTGAGTCGCCTTTGCTGAAAAGCTCCGGCGAGGAGGCACAGGCTCTCAGATTGATTTCGATCTGATCATGGAACTTCCCCACGGTCTCATTGTAGGTCGTGTTGTCGACGACCGGCATATATTCCGTGTAGATCACGGCCAGCTTGCGCCCGCCTCGTTTGAGCAGGTCGCAATATTCCACATTGATGGGCCGCACGTCCGGCTGCCATCCGTGGTTTTGAGAGCGCACACCGTCGGTGACCAAGACGACGATGTCCGACGGTCCGTTGGAGCCGGCCTGATCAAGCCAGGTCGAGGCCTGCGGGAATGAAATCTCATAAAAGGTGTCCGCGTCTGCGCCCGCGCCGCCGGTTTGATGACCATAGCCTACCTCCAGCGATGAAAGGGCTGAGACGAGGTCAGCTCGGTTCCGCGTCAGGGGTGAGACGACAACCGCGCCTGTATTGATCGATTGCACCGAGAACATGAAACGCGCGTTTGCTCCCCCATATTCCTGCGCCATTTCCACCAGCCGCTCCGCCCCATCTCGCGCTACATCAACTCGCAGGGGCAAACCTTCGGCACGTGCCAATGAAAGGGTTTCGGCCTGATGGCAGGCAAATTCGCAGCTGCCGCCTGGAAGGTCTCTTGTCAGCTGCCGGAGGCGATCACGCGCTTGTGGGGTCGCAGCAAGGCCCATGGAATCGGATGTGTCGATCAGGAAATGAAAGTTGCTGCGGGTATTGAGACCGATCACCGCGGAGGCGGATCCGCCGACCGCAATTTCCGGATGACCCAAGACTTGCAGCAAAGCACTCCGCGCCGCTGCGGAGAAGGTGATCGTCAGTTTCTCAGGCTCACCCTTGTCATCGCGGTCCAGTGCCGCCGTGACGGTTCTGACTGAAGCGGCGTCTTCAGCCGATAGGACCGCCGCAAAAAAATCCCTCGCCTGTTGCGCCTGATCGGCGTTCTGGTTTTGAGGATTAAGAACATTGAGCACAGCAGAATCTGCTGCCGCCTGCAGCCGCGTCTTCAGGTCCGATGCGCGGCTGAAATCAAGAGCGAGACCGGCGATGCCGATCAGGACGAAAACGGCAAGCGCAAACAGCAGCATGACACTGCCGCTTTCACAGCGCCTGAATGACGGAGTTCCCACCTGTTTCCCCCGAGATCTTCGCGTCACGGAGCCAGGATATATAGATTGAGCAATTAATTTTTGCCGAAGAACTTTAAGAAATATGGTTTCGCGGCTCGGCACGATGACTGGCAGGGGATGGTCCATCCCACTGCATTGGTTTGAACATTTCCAAACAATCGGCTATCTGGGCCGCAGATTTCTCAGGATGCATTCTTATGACGGCACGGCCCGCCCCACGTGTGGGATTAGTCAGCCTCGGCTGCCCGAAGGCCCTTGTTGATAGCGAGCGGATCGTCACGCATCTGCGTGCCGAAGGCTATGAGCTGTCGAAGACCTATCAGGGCGCCGATGTCGTGATCGTCAACACATGCGGCTTCCTGGACAGCGCCAAGGCGGAGTCGCTGTCGGCCATCGGCGAAGCCCTGTCCGCCAATGGCAAGGTGGTCGTGACCGGCTGCATGGGCGCCGATCCCGGCATCATCCATGAGACCTATCCCGACGTGCTGGCGGTTACCGGGCCGCAACAATACGAAGCTGTGGTGGACGCGATCCACAAGGCAGTGCCACCCGTCCATGATCCCTATTTCGATCTCGTGCCACCTCAGGGCCTGCGCCTGACGCCCCGGCACTACGCCTATCTAAAGATTTCCGAGGGCTGCAACAATCGCTGCAGCTTCTGCATCATTCCGCAGCTTCGGGGCGATCTTGTCAGCCGGCCGGCGGCCGACGTGCTGCGCGAGGCTGAAAGGCTGGTGAAGGCGGGCGTCAAGGAACTCCTCGTCATCTCGCAGGACACGAGCGCCTATGGCATCGACCTGAAATATGCCGCCAGCCGGTGGAAGGATCGGGATGTCCGGGCGAAGTTCCTCGACCTCTCGCGTGAGCTTGGTGAACTCGGGGCCTGGGTGCGGATGCACTATGTCTATCCCTACCCCCATGTGGACGATGTCATCCCGCTCATGGCGGAGGGCAAGATCCTGCCCTATCTCGACATCCCCCTGCAGCACGCCAGCCCCAACGTCCTGAAGGCGATGCGCCGCCCGGCTCATCAGGAGAAGACGCTGGACCGCATCCGGCGCTGGCGCGAGATCTGCCCCGATATCACGCTTCGCTCGACCTTCATCGTGGGCTTTCCCGGCGAGACCGAAGAGGACATGGACATCCTGATCGACTGGCTGGAAGCGGCGGAGCTCGACCGCGTCGGCTGCTTCCAATATGAGCCCGTCCAGAACGCCCCCGCCAATGATATTGCACCACCCGTGCCCGAGGAGGTGAAGGCGGCACGCCAGCGGCGGTTCATGGAAGCCCAGGCAAGGATCAGTGCCCGCAAGCTCCGACGCAAGGTCGGGCGGCATATGCCGGTCCTGATCGACAGCGTCGACGGCGGCATAATCCGCGGACGCACCAAGGGCGATGCCCCGGAAATCGATGGGACCGTCCATGTCACGGCGCGCCGCCCGCTCAGGGTCGGCGACATCGTTTCGGTGAAGATCGAACGGGCTGATGAGCACGACCTCTATGGGCGCTCCGCCTGAGGGTCGCCTTTGGCGAGAAGCGCCATATAATGTTCTTCTATAAGGGACGCGGCCACCGCGTGTCTGATCGGGTTCAAGGCTGCACGGCGGCGGCTCCGTCCTCTCGAAAGATCGGGAGGTGATTAGCCATGACCATCGGAAATCCGGCCCAATGGGGCGTTGACCAGCTTCGCTCGGCTGTTCAGGCCGCCGAAGCAACGGGGCATATGCTGCACCGGCCGCAGGAAAGCATGCAATCGGATGAACCTGTCATCCGCCGGATCAGTGTTCGCGATATCGAAACGGCACTGTCGCGAGGGCTCGACGATTTTGCTGCCAACCGCACCGACGTCGTCTTCATCACCTTGATCTATCCCCTCGCCGGCCTGCTTTTGGCAGGCCTTCTCCTGCAGGAGAGACTGTTGCCGCTGATCTTCCCGCTTGTCTCCGGATTCGCGCTGGTCGGCCCGTTTGCTGCCGCCGGGCTTTACGAGATCAGCCGCCGGCGCGAACGAGGCGAGCCGGTGACCTGGTCCGATGCCTTCAAGGTCACTCAACGGCCTTCCTTCGGCGGCGTGGTTCTCCTGGGCGCGATCCTCTTTGGCATTTTCATCCTGTGGATGCTGTCGGCCATGGCCATCTACTGGCTGACCTTCGGAGGCGAAACGCCAGCCTCACTGTCGGCCTTCATCGCGCAGGTTTTGGGAACTCCACGGGGATGGCTGTTGATGGGCCTGGGCATCGGCGTGGGTTTTGTCTTCGCCGTTATCGTGCTCGCGATCAGCGTGGTGTCATTCCCCCTGATGCTTGATCGCAATGTCACCGTCGCGACGGCCATGCGAGCCTCGGTCCGCGTCGTCATGACAAATCCTGTGCCGATGTTTCTCTGGGGCGCGATCGTCGCTGCCTGTCTCGCGCTCGGGGCGCTGCCAGCCCTGCTCGGCCTCATCATCGCCCTGCCCGTGTTGGGGCATGCCACCTGGCACCTCTACCGCAGGGCGATTGCCTAGATTTCAGGACACACGCAGCCTCACTTCACTTCGAGGCTGTGTGTGTGTCGATTAGCCTTGGACTGGACCGAGACATCAACGACATTAGGAATCATGCGCATCGATACGTCGTCCCCGCCTCATCCGTCTCCTGTCGTCATTCTCGGAGGGGGTCCAACCGGACTGATCGCGGCTGCCCTGCTCGGCGCGCAAAACATAGATGTTACTCTTGTCGCGCCTCCCGCGCCGGACGATCCGCGCACCACGGCTTTGATGGCAGGATCGCTGCAAGTGCTCGCCACGATCGGCATATGGCCGGCACTGAGCGGACGTGCCGCCCCGCTTCGCCACCTGCGCATGGTCGACGCGACGCGGCGACTGTTCCGGGCCCCGGAGGTCACATTCCATGCAGCGGAGGTAGGACTGGAGGCCTTCGGATGGAACATCCCCAACGTGGAGCTGACCGGCGCCTTGCGGGAGCGGATCGCCGCCATGCCTTCCATCCGGACATTGAGCACCAAAGCGGCTGCTGTCACGCCTGATGAAGATGGCGTCCGGATTGCCTTGGAAGGGGGCGAACAGCTTTACGCGCGGCTTGTCATCGCGGCCGACGGACGACGCTCGCTGTCCCGCGAGGCCGCGGGCGTCGACAGTCGCTGCTGGCAATATCGTCAAGCGGCACTCGCGTTGAGCCTCCGGCATGACCGGCCGCATAATGATACTTCAACAGAGTTCCATACCGAATCCGGTCCGTTCACCCTGGTGCCGCTGCCCGGCAACCGCTCGAGCCTGGTTGCTGGTCTGCGGCCGGATGATGCGGAGCGCCTGAAGGCGCTCGATGCGGATGCGCTCGGGGCCGAACTTACGACCCGGTCTCACAATATCCTGGGAAGACTGGAGCCGGACGGCCCTTGCGGCGTTTTTCCGCTGGGTGCGAGCGTCGTGACCCAGTTCGGCGCCAGACGCATCGCTCTCGTGGGGGAAGCGGCCCATCTTCTGCCTCCCATCGGAGCGCAGGGCCTGAACCTCGGCGTCCGCGATGCGGAGGCGATAGCGACTGTCGCCGCTCAGGCCATCCGGCTGGGCGCCGACCCAGGCAAACCCGCCGTCCTCTCCGCCTATGGTTCTGCTCGTAGGCGGGATGTCTGGCCGCGCACGATCGCCGTGGACGCCCTCAACCGGTCTCTGCTGGCGGGTTTCATTCCCTCGGACATGGCTCGGGGTTTGGGACTGCGGTTGATCGCCGGCATCGCACCGATCCGAAAATTTGCCATGCGCGCCGGCATCGGCGCGCGTTGAGGGCATCACCAGGCGGCGAAGGGGTTGATGGGCACGATGTTGTGAGTGGCGATGTAGACGAAGGTTGTCAGCGTCACCACCGACAGGAGCGTCCCGACGAGGACGATGCTCGAAGCCCGCTCCACATAGGTGTTGTACTGCCGGGCGATGACGAAAACGCTGAGCGCCGGCGGCAAGGCAGCCATGAGCACCGCAGTCTGCACCCAGACGGGATCAAAATCCCCGGCCAGACCGAGCACAAGCCACACCAGGACCGGATGGAGCACCAGCTTAATGAAAAGGTGGAACGGTATTTCGTGGGGAACCCGCTTCACGGGGCGCAGCGCGACCGTCACACCCATGGCGAAAAGAGCGCAGGGCGCCGCCCCGTTCTTCAGGAATTGGATCATCTGGTCGAAGGCAGCCGGCGCCTTCACGCCGGAAACGGCAACAAGGATTCCGGCGAAGGTCGCCAGAATGAACGGGTGCAGGAAGATCCGCTTCAAAACAGCAACCGCGATCTGGGCCGGTGAGGCCCTTTCACCGCCGCCAAGAGCCATGAGAAAGGGCACCAGCGTGAAGATGAGCGCATTGTCGAAGCAGAAGATCAGCGCCGTCGGCGCCGTGGCTCCGGCACCCAGAACCGCGAGAGTGACGCCAGGGCCCATGTAGCCGATGTTGGAGTAGCTGCCAGCGGCCGCCTGTACCGCCGCTTCGGGAATGTGGCGGCGGCTTGCTGCAAGACCGATGGCGAGGGACGCCATGAAGGCAAGGGCTGTGGAACAGGTGGTGGCGGCAACAAAGCGCCAGTTTGCGAGATCCGCCACCGGTGTCTCGCCGATGAGATAGAAGAACAGCGCAGGAAGGGCGAGGTAGATGATAAAGAAGTTCATCCATTCCAGACCCGCCTCCGGAATGCGAACGATCTTGGCGCAGATGTAGCCGAGGAAGATCAGGCCGAAAAACGGCAGAACGAGGCTGATGACACTGGACACGGTCAGCGGTTCCGGTGAATGGAAGACGGCCGGGCGCGCAAGAGTGGTTGCGCATGGCTCCGCCCTCGCCTAACCCCTTCAAGATACGAGGTCAATTGACCTGCGACCTAAGTTAGTTTGATGAACCAGAACCCCCACCCCACCACTGGCGAGGATGCCGCCGCTCTTGCGGCGCGGAGAACCCGCAAGCGCTATCTGCGCAAGCACCACCCCAAAGGGTGGCGCAAAACCCTGCGCGATCTCAGATATCGGCTGGAATACCTCGGCTTTCTGGGAGTAAGGGGGCTGCTGCGGATGCTCGGCCTGGAACAATCGTCACGCCTGTCCGGCGCTATCTGGCGGCATATCGCGCCCCACACCTCTCGTCACACGCGGGCGCTTCGCCACCTTGCCCTTGCCTTCCCGGAGAAAAGCGATGCGGAGCGGGAGACCATCGCCCGCAGTATGTGGGATAATCTGGGGCAGGTGATGGGTGAAGCTCTCCTGCTGGACCATATCATCGCGGATCCTGATCGGGTCCGCCTTGCGGACGAGCAGGCCTTGGAGCCGATCCACAGAACCGGCGGGCAAGGCGTTGTCGTCTCGATGCATTACGGCAACTGGGAACTGGTCAGTTGCCCCGCGGGGGCGCAGGGCTTCAAGCTGGCGGGTGCCTACCAGCGCGTTCTTAATCCGCTGATCGAGCAAGCCGTCATAAAGATGCGTCAGCCCATTTATTTCGGAGGGCTTCACAGCAAGGGCACCGGTGCGGCCGGCCGTTTGATGGACTGGGTTCGTGAGGGAAATCTCATTGGTGTGCTTGCCGACCAGCGGCATGTCCGGGGGATCGATGTCCCCTTCTTTGGCCACCCTGCCCCCTCCAACACTTTTCCAGCCATGGTGGCCAGGCACCTCGGTGTTCCATTGCTCGCGGCCCGCACCCTGCGCGGAGAGAAGGTGCATTTTGAGGTCGAGGCCGTGGAAATTCCGGTTCCCCAAACCGATGACAAGGACGCGGATATCGCCGCGGCGACGGCCGCGATCCATGCCACCTTCGAGCGCTGGATCCGCGAGCGACCCGATCAATGGATGTGGGCCCACCGCCGCTGGGGTTGATGCGGCGCTATCGTCCAGTTGATTTCAGCGCCGCCCCGCCACATCTGAGCGAAAGCAGACGAGAACCATTCAATGAAATGTCACAACGCCAAATTTTCGATCGGACAGGTCGTTCGGCACCGCCGCTATTCCTTCCGGGGCGTGGTGTTCGACGTGGATCCTGTTTTTGACAACACCGAAGAATGGTGGCTGTCGATCCCAGAAGAAGTGCGTCCGAGAAAAGACCAGCCCTTCTACCACCTGTTCGCCGAAAACGACGAGACCGAATACGTCGCCTATGTGTCCGAACAGAACCTTGTTCCGGACACGTCAGACGAGCCGTTGCGTCATCCTGAGATCGACGAATATTTCGAGCGGGACGAGAACGGCATTCTGCGGGAGCGCGACCCCATTCTGCACTAACCGCGCAAGCTGGGCTGAAATAAAAAACGGGCGCCTCGGCGCCCGTTTGTTTTCGGTCAGTTCGCTGGTTTTGGCGCCGGTTGTCCCGAGCCGCCATTTGCGGGGGCTGCGCCGCCGCCCTGCTGTTCCTGAAGCTTCTTGCGCTGCTCTTCCGCGCGCTTCATCAGGCCCGCCTGAAGGTCCTGCTGAACGCTGGCCTGAGAGGCTTCGAACTTCTTTCGCCATTCCTCGTAGGCCTTCGCATCGGCCGGAGCGCCATCGAAGACCTTGGTGAAGCCGGCGAGCGACACCTTCGCTCCGACCCAATTGCCTTGCTGATTGGCCGCGAACACGGTGAGGTCCGAGCCCTTCTTGAGGCCAGCAATGAACTCGTCATTGATCTGCGCCTCGATGATGCAGCCGTTGGGGAAGCACACCTGATAGCGGCCCGGAACGGGCTTGTTCTGATCGATCACCAAGTTCACGCCGGGTGGAACCAGGAAGCCGACCGGGATGAGCGCCTCCAACGCGCGCTTGGTCTCCTTCCCTTGTTTGATTTCCAGAATGCGAACCTCGGCAACCACATTGCCTGCTTCGGCGAGGGCGAAAGACTGGACGGCACAGACGTTTGCCTTGGTCCGCTGATCGTCGCCGCACAGCTTGAACCATTCCGGCGCGACTTTTGGCGCATCGGCATTGGCGGCCGGGGCAGCAGGACTGGCGGGCGCCGGAGCGGGTGCAGGAGCAGGGCTCTGCGCCAAGGCGGAAGTTGTGCCAAGCGCAAGCAGTGCTGCCAGCGTCAGGGCGCGGCGGGGCGCGGCAAATGTCACCGTGCGGTCACCAAACATAATCGTTGTCCTCGTCGTCAGAGAAAGCCGGCAGGCATTCTGCACAGCCGCAGCTTTGCGCTGTCTCAGCGCCAAATACGGCATGAGCGTGACCTCGCACAAGCCCCGCCGCATCGAGGTGTGTGCATAGCACGTCCGCGAGCACCAGCGAAACGCCGCCTTGTGTTAACCTTTTGGCAAGGCGCGAATCGCGCGTGGTGGAGTTGTCCTGTGATCGGACGCTACGGCGTGACCCTGAAACGGCTGATTGTTCCTGCTGTTGCGGGCGGGATGCTGCTGTTAGCGCCTGTTGCCTCCACAGGACAGGAGGGCGGAGCTGAGGCTGTTCAGCCTTCTCATGCCATCGCCATGCATGGCGAGCCTGCCCTGCCACCGATCTTCCAGCATTTTCCCTATGCAGACCCGCGGGCGCCCAAAGGCGGCCAGATCGTCTATGGTGTGCAAGGCACGTTTGATTCGCTCAATCCATTCGTAATCCAAGGCCTGCCAGCTCTTGGCGTGAGCGGAAACGTCGTGGAAAGCCTGATGGCGCGCTCTTACGACGAGCCCTTCACCCTCTATGGACTGATCGCCGAGAGCATCCGGGTTCCCAAAGATCGGAGCTGGGTCGAATTTCGAATCGATGATCGGGCGCAGTTTTCGGATGGCCGCTCCATCACGGCGGAAGACGTCGTGTTTTCGTGGCAGCTTCTCAAGAACAAGGGCCGGCCCAATCATCGGCTTTACTACAGCAAGGTCGCCAAAGCGGAGGCCCTTGATCAAAAAACCGTGCGTTTCGACCTCGCCGGCGCCGAGGATCGGGAGCTGCCTCTGATCCTGGGGATGATGCCGATCCTGGCGAAACATGTGACGGATCCGGAGACCTTCGAGGCCGGCGGGTGGGAGCCGCTGCTGGGCAGCGGCCCCTATGTCATCGATGAGGTCCGACGCGGAGAAAGTCTGACGCTAACGCGCAATCCCCGCTACTGGGCAGCGGATCACGCGGCCACGCGTGGGCACAACAACTTCGACAAGATCCGCTATGACTACTACCGCGATGCCAACACCTTGTTCGAGGCTTTCAAACGCGGCCTGGTGGACCTGCGGATAGAGACAGAGCCCGGGCGGTGGATGTCCGGTTATGATTTCCCTGGTGTGCGTGACGGCAAGGTCGTTATGGAGGAGCTGGAAACCGGTACGCCCAAGGGCATGAACGGATTCGTCTTCAACACACGCCGACCGCTCTTTTCGGACGTGCGGGTGCGCGAAGCCCTGGGTCTCTTGTTCGACTTCGAATGGATGAACGCCAATCTGTTCGGCGGCGCCTACAGCCGAACCAGCAGTTATTTCGAGGGCTCGGAACTCACGGCGAGCGGTCGCCCCGCCTCTCCCGCGGAGAATGCCCTGCTGACTCCCTTCGAAGGCGTTGTTCGGGATGATATCCTGGCCGGAACCTGGCGGCCCAGCGTCAGTGATGGCAGCGGGCGCGACAGAAGAGCCTTGGCACGAGCCTTGAACCTGTTCGCCGAGGCGGGCTGGGCGCCGTCAAACGGCGCCCTCCGCCGTGACGGAAAGCGCTTTGCCTTCGAAATCATGGTGCGAACGAAAGATCAGGAACGCGTTGCCCTCGCCTATGCCAAATCACTGGAGCGAGCGGGCATCATGGCCTCCGTCAGGCTGATCGACGCGCTGCAGTTCGAGAGGCGCCTGGCCGAACGTGAATTCGATATGACCGTCTACTTCTGGCTGTCATCCTTGTCGCCAGGCAACGAGCAGTCGCTCTATTGGAGCAGCGCGGCCGCGGACCAGCCGGGATCCCGCAACTATGCAGGCGTAGATGAGCCTGCGGCCGATGCCATGATCGCGGCCATCCTCGGTGCGGAAACACGGGAAAACCTCGTCACCGCCACTCGGGCGCTTGATCGTGTGCTCTTGTCGGGCTTCTACACTGTTCCCCTCTACCATGCGCCGAAACAATGGCTCGCGCGATGGTCTCGAATCGATCATCCAATCCGCAATTCGCTGTTCGGACCCATATTCGAAACGTGGTGGCACAAGGAGCCGGCGCCATGATTCTTGAGCAACGCCCCTCGTCGGGGAATGACACCGCTTTCGCGGGCCGGGCGACGATCGATCAGATCTTGCGACGCCTTGCTGCCACCAAAGGTGACCAGCTGGCTCTTGCCGATGCACCAGACCGCTCGGTCTTCACCGACGGTCCACCGCGCCGGCTGACATGGGCTGAACTGAATGCGGAGACCGAGAAATTCGCCCGATGCCTCGCCGGGTTTGGGTTGCAGGGCGACAGCGTCGTGGTGCTGCAACTGCCGAATACGGTCGAGAGCATCATCGCTTTCCTGAGCATCATACGTGCCGGCATGATCGCGGCACCCGTGCCGCTCGCCTGGCGCCGGCGCGAGTTGTCCTGGGCCATGCAACGGACCGCCGCCGCCGCCGCCGTCACCGTGGTGAGGTCCGGGCCGGTGGCGCACGCAGGCGTCGTCTCGCGCGCCGCCGCGGAAAATTTTGACATGCGCTTCGTTTGTGCCTTCGGCGAGGATGTGCCCGATGGGGTTCTCGCCCTGCACGAGGCCATGGAAGACGACAGCTGGCCGGAACTCACGCCCGATGCACGCGATGGAAACCCCGGAGATCATATCGCCGTCGTGACCTTCGACGCGACCTCCGCCGGTTTCGTGCCTGTTCCACGCAGCCATAATACGCTCATCGTTGCTGGAATGGCCCATCTGGTTGAGGCTCGGATCGAGGGAGAGGACGCCATCGTCACCACCCTCCCCGCCTCCAGCCTGGCCGGCCTTGCTACTGGCGTCATGACCGCGCTCCTCTCGGGAGCGGGGCTGTATCTGCATCAAACCTTCAATGGGCAGGCTCTGTCCGGTGCGATCGCCGCGACAGGCGCCGCTCACGTGGTGCTTCCGGGGCTGGTGGCCGATGCGCTCGGCAGCAGCCGTCTACCGCACCCGCCATTGCGGGGCATCACTGCCGTCCGCCGCGATCCCTGCGAAGTGCCGGGGACAACGCTTGCCGGGCTCAGTCGGACCGAATTTATCTCTTTCGGCGAAATCGGGTTCCTGTCGCGGCGGCGCGATCATCCCATCGGGACCCTGCTCGCGGGACGCATCCCCGTGTCGAAAGCAGCTCCGAACGGCATGCTGCTGGCGGAGACCCGGCTGCGTGAGGATGGTGTCCTCGAAATCAGCGGACCCATCGCGCCCGACGGTGAATTTCCCGGCAGGAAGCCGGAGGATGCCGCTCTCATGGGCGAGACGGAGGGCTTTTATCCGATGGGATGGAGCGCGCAGCCGCGGAATGAGTGCTTTGCCATAACGCCTGGCCGGCGCGGCGTGACATCCATCGGCGGCATCTCACTGCCCACACGTTCGACTCTCGAAGCGATCCGCGAGGCGTTGGACGGTGCCGCCGATCCGAAGTTCATCGCCGACGGGATGTTCGGATCACGCCTTTGGGCGGGCAAACACGCTGTGCGCCTGCGCGAGGCCGGCTTCACCGCGGCCCTTACCGGCCTCGGCGACGATGCCCCGGTACAACACGGCAAGGCTGAAACCACCAAGTCCCCGCCGGCTGCCGCCGTCGCCTGAGGATACTCCGTTCACCTTGACGCGTAGCCCACGGGTGACTTGATCGGCGGCGGTGGAACCCGCCGCCGCCAAGTTGTCATCGCCGCTGCGCCAGAGTGCGGCGGGCACGTTCGACGATCGGCACGTCGATGAACTTTCCGTCGAGAAGAAAGGCGCCGGTGCCGCTGCGCTCCGCCTCGGCATTGGCCGCGATCACCTTTTCAGCCCAGGCGATCTCATCCGCCGAGGGGGCGAAGACCTCGTTGAGGACGGGGACCACACTGGGATGGATACAGGTGGAGCCATCGAAGCCGAAGGCCTTGGCCTCGGCAGCCGCGGCCTTCAGGCCTTCCGTATCCCGATAATCGGCGACGGAGCGCAGCATGCCGTAAGAGCGGCGCCCCTCCGCTTTCGCTGCATAGTGCAAAAGGAGCTTCGGCATGCGCAGCACGTCGGGCGTTGGCAAGGCACCCATGGACGTTGCAAGATCCTCTGACCCCAGGGCCATGGCGCTGACACGCTCGAACCGGGCGATGGAGCGGGCATCGAGCAGCGCCGCGGCGTCCTCCACCAGAGGCACGAAGTCGAGCGGTTGCCTACCCATCTGGTGCTCAATCGGCTCCAGCCGCCGGGCGATGGCGGCGAGCATCTCCGCAGAACCCGTCTTCGGCACCAAAAGGCCTCCGGCACCAGC
Organism: Agaricicola taiwanensis; assembly: GCF_014635245.1. Classification (GTDB taxonomy): domain Bacteria; phylum Pseudomonadota; class Alphaproteobacteria; order Rhizobiales; family Methylopilaceae; genus Agaricicola; species Agaricicola taiwanensis. The sequence goes on from NZ_BMCP01000002.1 coordinate 966,337, forward strand.
GCGCGCTGCGGCTTCGGCGTCGTCGAACAATCGATCTTCTTCCGAGTTCACCCGGACATAGACTGTCGCCCCGCCCTGCCCAACCTGTGGCACGGAAATCTCCAGTCGCTGGCGCGCCGGTGTCTTTTCCGCCGGCACCACCGCGTCCTCGAGGTCGAGGACGATGGCATCGGCGCCGCGCGTGTGCGCCTTCTCGATGAAGCGCTCCGAAGAGGCGGGGATATAGAGAAGAGAGCGGATCATGTGTCCTGCCTCGCCATGTTCGGCTGCTTTACATCGGAAAGCGTAAGCCCCACTTCCGCCAGCACCTCGGCGGTATGCTCGCCCAGCGAGGGCGCCGGCCGGCGCATGCCGCCCGGCGTCGCCGACATGCGCGGCAGCACATTGTGCATGGGCAAGGTGCCGTGATCGGCGTCCTCCACCTCAACGATCACGCCGCGCTCGCGGAAGTGCGGGTCTTGGACGATGTCCGCGATATCATAGACCGGGCCCACCGTGGCGCCGGCCTCGCGCATGATCTTCAGGGCCTCCTCGCGGTCGCGGGTGGCGAACCATGCTCCCATAGCCTCATCCACCAGCGCCCGATGCTTCACGCGTTGGGCATTGGTGGCGAAGCGCGGGTCCGTCTTCATATCCGGTCGGCCGATGATGTCGAACATGCGCATGGCGATGACCTGCATCGATCCCGACAGGGCGACATATTTGCCATCGCGGCAGAGATAGACGTTTCGCGGCGAGGACGTATTGGAGGCGCTGCCGGTGCGCTGCTTGACCTTGCCGGTCACCCGGTAGATGGCGGCCTCCGGCCCCAGGCAGGCATACATCGGCTCCAGCAGCGACAGATCGATCACCTGTCCCTTGGCCATTCCCTTCTCACGCGCCAGCAGCGCCATGGTGACGGCCTGGGCGCCGAAGGTGCCGGAGATCATGTCGGCGAGGGCGAGCGGCGGCAGCACCGGCTCGCGGTCGGGAAAGCCGGTCCGCGTCGCGAAACCGCTCATGGCTTCCACCAGCGTTCCGAAGCCGGGATATTGCGCATAGGGGCCGGTCTGTCCGAAACCGGAAATCCTCACCACGATGAGATCAGGGTTGATATCCAGAAGGCGGTCGGGCGCGATGCCCATCTTCTCCAAGGTTCCCGGACGAAAGTTTTCCAGGAAGACGTCCGCTGTCCTAACGAGGGCCAGCAGCGCTTCCATGTCCTGCGCCTCGCGGAGGTTGAGAAGCACCGAGCGCTTGTTGCGGGCATAGGTTTTCCAGTGCAGCGACTCACCGTTGTCGGTCCAGTCCCGCAAGGGATCGCCCGCCGGCGCTTCGACCTTGATGACATCTGCACCAAAGTCAGCCAGTTGCAGCGACAGCATATTGCCCGCAACCAGACGCGACAGGTCCAGAACGCGCACGCCCGACAGCGGCCCCCGGAGACCAGGGTCGAAGCGGATGGTGTCCGTCATGCTTTGCCTCACTTCACATCAGGGCCCGCGGCGAAGATGGCCGCGGCTTCCGGCGGGATGCGCACGAAGGCCGCGCCCTGCTCCACCGGATGGGTCGTCTGAATGCGGAACCGGGAGCCGCCGCCGGCGACCTCGTATTGATATACTGAGCCGAGGTAGGTGCCACTGGTGACATCCACCTTGACGGCATTTTCGCCGGGACCGTTTACAAGCTCGATGCGCTCCGGGCGCACCGCGATGACCAGGCTCCCATCCTGGCTGGCCGTGCCCTTCGGCACGCTCAACTGCGTACCATCGCCAAGCGCCACAGTAGCGCGGCCGTTGGCCTCGCCCACCATCCGGGCGGACAGGAAGTTGGACGAGCCGATGAAGTCGGCCACGAAGGCATCCGCCGGGTTCTCGTAAATTTCCTTTGGAGTGCCGAGCTGGCGCAGATGCCCCATGCTCATGACGGCGATGCGGTCCGAGACAGCAAGCGCCTCGGACTGGTCATGCGTCACATAGATCGTGGTCACGTTGAGGCGCTCCTGCAGTTCACGCAGCCACACCCGGGCCCGCTCGCGCAGCTTTGCATCGAGGTTGGACAAGGGCTCGTCGAGCAGGAGCAGCCGTGGTCGGTAAACCAACGCCCTGGCGAGCGCCACACGCTGCTGCTGCCCGCCGGAGAGCTCAAAGGGATAGCGTTCGGCATAGGGCATCATTTCCACCAGCGAGAGCGCTTCCTTGATGCGCTCGTCGCGCTCGGCACGGCCGAGTTTGCGGAGCTTCAGCGGGAAGGCGAGGTTTTCAGCCACCGTCTTGTGGGGCCAAAGCGCATAGCTCTGGAACACGAGACCGATATCCCGCCGCTCCGGTGCGACGGCAATGCCCTTGGCGCCGTCAAAGAGAACCGTGTCACCGATGCGGATGGTGCCCGACGTTGCGTGATTCAGGCCGGCGATGGAGAAGAGCGTCGTTGATTTTCCGCAGCCGGACGGACCAAGAAAGGTCAGGAACTCGCCCGAACCGACGGTGAGCGAGATGTCGTTGACCGCGGTCACCTTGCCATAGCGGATGGTGAGACGGTCGAGAACGAGGTCAGCCATAGATCTTAGCTCCAAGGACGCGGCGGGCAATGATGACAAAAAGGGCGGTGATGACGATCTGGATCGCGGCGAGTGCGGCGACCGGACCATTATCGCCCTGGGCGCTGAGCTGCAGCATGGTCGATCCAAGAATCTCCGAGCCCGGCTGATAGAGGAACACGGCCGTCACGTATTCCTTGAAGAAGTGGATGAAGAGGAGCGCGAAGGACGAGAACAGCGCCGGCTTCAGGATCGGCAGGATGATCTGCGTCACGGTGGTCCACCAATCGGCGCCCGAGATGCGCGCGCCGCGGTCGAGTTCGTCGCCTATCTGGGAGAGCGCCGGCGCAATGGCGCCGAAACCGACCGGGATGTAGCGGACGATGAAGGCGAGCATCAGCACGATCACCGTGCCGCGAATGAGGTCGAGCCCTGGCACCCAGATGACGGCATAGAAGAAGCCGAGACCGGCGATGATGCCCGGCAGCGAGCGCGGGAACAGCGCCACATACTCCAGCGGCCGCGCGAAGCGGAACTCCGAACGCCTCGCGACGAGCGCGATCACCGCCACGAAGAAGGTGCCGATGATCCCGCCGAAGAAGGCGATGACCACAGAGTTGATGATGGAGCGAATGTAAGTCTCGGAGGCAAAGACGGTTTCGAAATTCGCCGTCGTGAGCAGTTTCCAGAATGGAATCAGCGGCGTCAGGAAGCTGACGCCCGCCCGCATGAAAATGCCGGTGAAGACGACGATGATGCTGAAGAGCACGTAGGTTCCCACTACCGCGAAAGCGACCCAGCGCCAGCCGCCGAGGTCAAGGGTGGCGGGCCGGCTGGCCTTGCCGCGCACCGTCACGAAGCGGCCGGAGCCCTTCATCAGGAAGCCCTGCAGCCACACCAGCGCCGCGACCATGATCAGGAGGAACAGCGCTGCCGCGCCGACGATGCCGTAGTCCGGCCGCACAGCGGCATTGATGCCCACGTTGTAGAGGAACGTGGTGACGGTGTTGATGCTGCCCGGCGCGCCAAACAGGAGCGGGATGGCCAGCATTTCGATGCCGACGACAAAGTTCAGCACCGCCGAGTAGATCATCGCGGGGCGCATCATCGGCACCGTCACCGAGAACAACGCGCGGAAAGGACCGGCACCCGTGGAACGGGCGGCGTCTTCAAGCTGCGCGTCGGCCTTTGTTACAGCGCCGAGGCACATGAGATAGGCAAGCGGCGCCTGGCTGAGGCCGGCCACAATGCCCATTCCGGTCAGCGAGTAGAGGTTCCAGGGAATAAACCCGAACCAGTTGCGCATGGCGATCGAGATGTAGCCGGATGGGCCGTACATCGTCAGCCAGCCGAAAGCGATGACGAGATTGGAAACGAACAGCGGCCAGATCAGTATCTCGCCGATCCACTTCCGACCCGGCAGGTTGGTGCGCCCGATGACGACGGCCATGACCGAGCCGAAGAGCTGCGCGACCACCATGGTGAGCACGCCAAAATAGAGCGTGTTCAGAAAGGTCTGCAGGATCGCCGCGTCACCAAACAGCCGGCTGAAGTTCGCCAGCGTGTAATTGGCGTCGTCGGCGTACAGCGGCTTGTCCAGAAAGGCCTGCGCGATGATCGGCGCGATCGGACCGATGACCAGCACGGTCGTGAGAAGCGACACACCCCAGAAAATGAGGCGCGAACGGTCCCAGCCGGTCGCCGGGGCCTGGTCGGTGGCGATATCAGTCATGGATTGATCCGTTTCGGGATAAAAAGTCTGAGCGCCCGGGCCGGTTCGTGCCCGGGCGCTCGACGTCAAAGGCGATGGTTCAGCGGCCGGCCATGGCAGCTTTCCATTTTTCGATGAAGGCAGGCCCCTCTTCGATAAGCCCCTTGTCGAAGCCGGCGATGATCAGATTGTCCTTGCCGACTTCCTTCTCGATGGCCTGATAGGTGTAGCGCACCGATCCTTCATCGACGTCATCGCGGTAAGGCACGAGACCTCCCTCACCGATCAGGGTCTGCCCCTTGTTGGACAGAACGTAGTCGACGAACAACTTGGCCGAGTTCGGATTGGCGGCCTTGGCGGGAATGCCCATGCCACGCTGCATCATGATGGTGCCGTCGTCGGGGAAGGCGAAGCCGAGAAGCTCACCGCCCGGCTGCTCCAGGCGCGGGAAGATCGTGATGCCCGACACCGCGATGCCGGCGACATATTCGCCCGTGGCGATCTTTTCGTTCATCGGGCCGCCGGAAACTTCGCCGCGGATCGAAGGACCGATGGCGGCAAGCTGCTTCCAGGCCTCATCGCCCTTCTTGTTCACATAGGCCCACCAGGCGGTAAGCCCGAAGGAGTTGCGCGCCGCATCATAGGTCGTGATCTTGCCGTCGAAGGTCGACTTGTCCTCGGTGACAAGCTTCACCAGGGAGGCCATGCCCGTCGGACGCTGACCTTCCGGCAGCAGGGTCGCGTTGTAAGTGATGACCAGAGGATCGGTCGAAAGCGTCATGACGCCGGGATAGGGATTGGCGAAATCCGGAAGCTTGGCCAACTCGGGGCTCTTGTAGTCCATCATCTTGCCGTCGCCGCCGCCATAGGCCGCCCAGCGGTCGTTGGCGCCGGAGATGAGAATGTCGGCGGTGCGGGATCCGGAGCCGGCTTCAGCCTCCCAGCGCGAGTGCACGGTGCCGGAGCCAAGGTCGAGGGTTTCCACCTTGATCCAGGGATAGGTTTCGCGGAAGCCCGCGAGCACCGGCTGCCAGTTGTTGTCGGCCATATTGGAATAGATCACGAGGCCCTGCTCGGAACGCGAACCTTCGATGATCTTGGCGTAATCGGCCGGGTAGCCTTCCGGAACGGACGGCGTCTGCGCCGATGCGGCGCCTGCCAATACCGCTGCCGCCGTCATGACGCCGGCGAAAAGATGCTTCTTCATGTGCTGCTCCTCCCAGAGCTGTTTTGGTGATTGGAACGACTGCGCTTTGCCAGCTCGGCTGAGATGCCGCTGGCGACGTCGAGGATGACTCCGGTGACGTCAGCGATCTTGCTCCGGATCCTCTGCTGCGGTCCGGAGATGTTAAGCGCCGCTACGGTACGCCCCATGCCATCGACAATGGGAGCTGCTATACCTGCCGCCCCCTCCACAACGCCTTCTGCATTGAAATAGAAGCCATCGCGCCGGGCCTGGGCGATGAGAGCTTCAACCTGACGCCGCTCGCTCCCTGCAAGGCCGAGATTGTCGAGGCGCCGAGCGGCCTCCTCTTCTGCCAGACAGGAGAGGAGCACAATGCCGCTGGAGACCTGATGGACCCACCTGGCTGGCCCGATATCGCGGTCATAGCGGATCTCGACATCGGGCAAGAGCTTGTTGAGATAACGAATGCGGTCGCCTTCCAGCACAGCGATGAAGACGCTCTCTCCCGACCGCTCCACGGCGTTATGGAGCAAGGGCTCGGCAAGGCGCAGGAGCGTAGTCCAGGTGCCCTGCCCGCCGATCCGCTCACCCGGCAACCGCACGAGAAGATAGCGACCATCCGGCAGCCGCCGGACATAGCCCCGCTCCACCAGGATGCGCAGCAGAAGCAGCGCGCTGCTCTTGGGTATGGAAAGCGCCTGGGCGGAATCAGCCAGACCGGCCGCGTTCGATCGCTCAGCCAGCCATTCCAGCAAATCGAGAATGCGTTCAGAGCCTCTTCCGCTCACTTCCGGCCCTCCCAAGCCGTTCCGTTCAATATTTTGAACGTATTCATTATTTAAAACTTACTGGTCAGCGAAAGAGCTGTCAACGGTGGCTGAACCGGCAGAGGGAGGATGTGGAGGAAGATGGCCGTCGACTGATCCGCAAGATCGGAGGTTCGCCTCAGACGGCGATCGACTGACCGTTGGCTTTTCGGGCGGCGAGAAGGCTGAGGTAGGTCTGCGCGAGCATGGCTCCCGCGAGAGATGTTATCCCGGCATGATCATAGGGCGGCGAGACTTCGACGATATCAAAGCCCTTCAAGTCGAGCGAACCCAGGGACATGAGGCAGGCCTGGGCCTCGCGCGTCGACAGTCCACCACACACCGGGGTGCCGGTGCCAGGCGCGAACGCAGGATCGAGCGCATCGATGTCGAAGGTGATGTAGGCAGGTGCATCCTTCACATGGCCAAGAATCCGGCTTGCGGCAGCAAGCGCGCCAAGCTCGTCGAATTCAAAGCCGTCCACTCGGGCGATGCCAAGGTCCTCCGGCGCATGCGTTCGAATGCCGATCTGGATTGATCTCTCCGGAATGATCAATCCCTCACGCACCACGCGGCGGACGAAGGTGCCGTGATCGATCCGGTCGCCGTCGTCGGGCCAGGTATCCTGATGAGCGTCAAAATGGATGAGAGCAATGGGGGTACCTAGCCTTGCCACAAGCGCCCGCAAGATGGGGTACGTGATGAAGTGATCGCCGCCCAGGGTCACCAGTTGCGTACCGGAGCGCAGCCTTTCCCGGGCCTGCGCCTCGATGGCCGCCGGGATTTCCTCCGGCCGGCCGTGATCGAAAGCGGCGTCGCCCGTATCGACCACCGCCATCTCCGCAAAGGCGTCGACCCCGAATGGATAGATCGGATCACCATCAAGGATGGTCGATGCTTCGCGAATTGCGCGTGGACCGAATCGCGTACCAGGGCGATTGGATACGGCGACATCCAAGGGGACGCCCCAGACGGCGACGTCTGCATCGCTGGCCGAACGGTAGGGCCGCCTCAGAAACGAGACCGCCCCTGAATAATTGGGCTCAGTCGACTGGCCATAGCGAAACTCTAGATCAAGGGCGCGATCCACTGGTCGCGGATGTGCAGGATCATCATTCATGGTCAGTCTCCGGTCGCCCGCAGGATGATCCTGCCGGGCGCCAGAGGCAACACATGAAAAAAGCGGGCCGCAAAGCCCGCTTTTTGGCATTCGAATGCGACAAGCTCAGCGCTTGGAGAACTGGAAGCTGCGGCGAGCCTTGGCGCGGCCGTACTTCTTACGCTCAACCACGCGGCTGTCACGGGTCAGGAAGCCTTCCTTCTTGAGCACGGCGCGAAGCTCGGGCTCGAAGTTGGTCAGCGCCTTGGAAAGGCCGTGACGAACGGCGCCTGCCTGGCCGGAGAGACCGCCGCCGGCGACCGACACGGTGATGTCGTACTGGTCCTTGCGGTTGGCGATCTCAAGCGGCTGCTGAAGGATCATGCGCAGCACCGGGCGGGCGAAGTAGACTTCAACCGCGCGGCCGTTAATGGTGACGGTGCCCTTGCCCGGCTTGATCCAGACGCGGGCGACAGCGTCCTTACGCTTGCCGGTCGCATAGGCGCGGCCCTGGGCATCGAGCTTCTGAACGTAGGTCGGCGAGGTTTCCGCGCTGGCTGTCTGGCCAAGGGCGCCGCCGAGCTGATCGAGAGACTGCAAATTGTCCGACATGATCAGTTCCGGATGTTCTTGGGGTTCAGCGCGCCGACGTCGAGCGTCTCGGGCTGCTGCGCCTCATGGGGATGGGATGCGCCAGCGTAGACGCGAAGATTGCCGAGCTGCTGGCGGCCGAGCGGACCGCGGGGAAGCATGCGCTCAACGGCCTTCTCGATGACCCGGTTCGGAAACCGGCCGTCGAGGATCTGGCCCGCGCGACGCTCCTTGATGCCACCGGGATAACCGGTGTGCCAGTAATAGGGCTTGGCAGCGCGCTTGTTGCCGGTGAAGACGACCTTCTCGGCATTGATGACGATGATGTTGTCACCGGTGTCGACGTGGGGCGTAAAGGTCGGCAGATGCTTGCCGCGCAGACGCAATGCGATGACCGAAGCAAGCCGGCCGACCACAAGGCCGCTGGCATCGATCAAGACCCACTTCTTTTCGACATCGGCAGGCTTGGCCACATAGGACTTCATGGAACCTGTCCGTCTTGCTGAGGCGCCGCAGCGCCAAAACGAAAACCGCCGCGGAAAGGCCGCGGCAGCGAGTGGCAGTTATTTACCGAAGGCGCGGCACGGGGTCAACATCAACTAACAGCGGAAAAACAAGTTATTTCAATGGTTTATAAAAAGGGTATTTAGATACCCCTTCGCTATGGCCTGTATCTGTTGTGATAGCGCCAAGAAACGACATTCAGAAACAAAAAAGGCGCGATCCGAAGATCGCGCCCTTGATGCAGTCACTGATCGGAAGATCAGAACTTGTAGGACACGCCGACCATGATCTTGTGGTTGTCGAGTTCGCCGTCGATGTCTGCGCCGGCAAGATCGACGAAGCCGGTGTCGATGTCGTCATAGTTGGTGTAGCGATATTCAGCGCGGACAGCGATCTGTTCGGTGACAGCAGCTTCAACGCCAGCACCAATGGTCCAACCAACGGTGGTGTCGGAGTCGGTTACAGTAACTCCGAGAACGGTGTTGGTGAGGTCGATGTCAGCGAAAGCAACACCACCGGCGACGTACACGAGGACGCGGTCGAAGGCGTAGCCGAGCCGAGCGCGGACAGCACCATCCCAGTTGAATTCGGTCGAGGAGAATGCAACGCCAGCGAGGCCGATGTCGCCATCTGCATCGTTGTAGTTGATGTCAGCTTCAAGGCCGACGACCACGTTGTTGACGAACTGATGGTTGTAACCGCCGTAGAGGCCGACATTGAAGCCGTCGACGTCATAGTCGCCTGCGAAGTCCTCAAGTCCAGCCTCGCCCCAGCCGTAGCCGACCTGGGCACCGAGGTAGAAGCCGGTCCAGTTGAAGGCAACGGGAGCTGCGGCAACGTAGGGCTGCACGGCCGGAAGGTCGGCAGCGGAAGCAGCACCGGTCATTGCGACAACGCCGAAAGCTGCGAGCGCGATAGCGCGGGTAGAAGTGAAGATAGCCATTTGCTGAAACCCCAGTCATATATTGGCGAATTCGTGTGCAACCGGCTTACGCCTCGACTCAGCCCTCCGCAACAAAATCTTGCATGGGAAAGAGACTTTGCCACACATGGCGGCAGGACTGATGTGGATTTGCAACAGAGCTTAACCTTTCATGAACCATGATTTTTATTCCGACGGCTATATTCGCGGCATCCTGAACACCGTTAAGTCGGTGGCAATTGTTGGCGCTAGCCCCAAGGAGGTTCGGCCCTCCTTCTTTGTGGTCCGCTATCTGACCGAGAAGGGATATCGGGTCCATCCGATCAATCCCGGCCATGCCGGCAAAGAGATTTTCGGGCGGCCTGTTTATGCACGACTCGCCGATGTTCCCGAGCCGATCGATATGGTCGATATCTTCCGCGCTCCTGAATATGCGCCCGGCATCGTGGAGGAGGCCCTCGCCCTGTCGCCGCGCCCCGGCGTGATCTGGATGCAGCTCGGCATTCGCAATGATGAGGCGGCAGCATTGGCCGAGGCCGCGGGGCTCAAGGTGGTGATGAACCGCTGCCCGAAGATCGAGTACGGCCGCCTGTCGAAGGAGATCAGCTGGGTCGGCGTCAATTCCCGCATGATTTCCGCCAAACGCCCGCAACGGCAGACGGGCGGTGTTCAACGGCTCTCGATAAGCCCGGCAAGAAACGATAAGTAAGCGGATCATCGATTGGCCGCGGCACGATCTTACGGCGGCGCGGATTGCAGATAGGGAGTTTTTGATGTCCGACGAGCGCCTTCCTGGTTTCTCGACCCTGGCGATTCATGCCGGTGCGCAGCCCGATCCGACGACCGGCGCGCGCGCGACGCCGATCTATCAGACGACCTCCTTCGTCTTCGATGATGTGGATCATGCCGCCGCGCTGTTCGGGCTGCAGACCTTCGGCAATATCTATTCGCGGCTCGGAAATCCCACGAACGCGGTTCTCGAAGAACGTGTGGCCGCCCTGGAAGGCGGCACCGCCGGTCTGGCCGTCGCCTCCGGTCACGCCGCCCAGTTCCTGGTCATGCACACACTGATGCAGCCGGGCGATGAATTCGTGGCGTCGCGCAAGCTCTACGGCGGCTCGATCAACCAGTTCAATCACGCCTACAAGAACTTCAACTGGAATGTGGTCTGGGCCGACCCCGACGATATCTCGAGCTTTGAGAAGGCGATCTCACCCAAGACCAAGGCCATCTTCGTCGAATCCGTCGCCAATCCTGGCGGCGTTATCCTCGACCTCGATGCCATCTCGGCCATCGCCAAGCGGGCCGGCGTGCCGTTGATCGTCGACAACACCATGGCGACGCCTTACCTGTGCCGTCCCATCGAGCATGGCGCTGATATCATCGTCCATTCGGCAACAAAGTTTCTCGGCGGCCACGGCAACTCCATCGGTGGCGTGATCGTCGACTGCGGAACGTTCAACTGGTCGCGCGATGGCCGCTATCCCATGCTGTCGGAACCCCGCCCGGAATATCAGGGCATCGTGCTGCACGAGACCTTCGGCAATTTCGCCTTCGCCATCGCCTGCCGTGTCCTCGGGCTGCGCGACTTCGGTCCAGCCCTGTCGCCGTTCAACGCCTTCATGCTGCTGACCGGGATCGAGACCCTGCCCCTGCGCATGCAACGTCACTGCGACAACGCACAGGCGGTCGCCGAATTCCTGTCGAACCATCCTCAGATCGACTGGGTGAGCTACCCGGGCCTGCCGGGCGACCGCTACCACAACCTCGCACTCAAATATGTGCCCAAAGGCGCCGGTGCGGTTTTCACCTTCGGCGTCAAGGGTGGCTATGATGCGGGCGTCAAGCTCGTCTCCGAGGTGCAGTTGTTCTCGCATCTTGCCAATATCGGCGATACCCGCTCGCTGATCATCCATCCCGCCTCGACCACCCACCGGCAGTTGAGCGACGCGCAGAAAACCATATCGGGCGCCGGTCCTGACGTGGTGCGCATCTCGGTGGGCCTTGAGGACAAGGAAGACATCATCGCGGATCTCGATCAGGCTCTCTCCGCCAACTGACGTCCACCCCGCATATCGGACCGCCTGCAACAATTGCAGGCGGTGCCTGTTTCGCTTAGCATTGCTAAGCATGCCGTTCGCCATGCTCGTCCAAAGGAGACGGTCATGAGTTCCGATATCGAGTTCGGCAAGACAGGCGGCGCCTATTCAGCTTTCCCGCCGCACCGGAAAGTGGGTTCGGTCGATCCGGCTGACGGCCAGAAATCGCAGAACTTCGATGCCCGTGACGAGACCGCGCAGCGCTTCCAGCTTGCAACGCGCCTGCGTGCTCTACGAGCAAAGCTGAAGATGAGTCGCGCGGACTTCGCCACCCAGTATCGCTTTCCGCTTGGAGCCTTGCAGCTTTGGGAAGACGCGCAGGCCCTGCCGGGCGCTGGCGAGCTGGAACAGATTCTCGCGATCGAGCAAGCCGCCAGGTAGGGCTACTACGCCGGCAAGGTCTCAGCAGCTCTTGGAGATTGGCTTGTGCGCTGACCCGCGCCCATGAAGGTGAGCGTCGCGTGGCGAACAGCGAAGATCAGCAACACGACGGCTAGGAACTGGTGGGCCAATCCAAGTGACAGCGGCACCACATGCAGCAGCGTGACGATCCCAAGGATGACCTGGGTTGCCACGATGTGCATCAGCCCCCTCGCCCGTCTGCGAATGTCCGGCGCACCCTTGCGCAACGCCAGCGCGTGCCAGACCACCGCAATGAGAACCAGGTAGGCGCCGATTCGGTGATTGAATTGAACCAGCGCCGGGTTGTCGATGAAGTTTTCCCACCACGGCTGGACGACGAACAGCAGGCTCGTGGACGGCACGATCTGTCCGTCCATCAAGGGCCAGGTGTTGAACGTCATGCCGGCTCGCGAACCAGCAACCAGGCCGCCGAGCAGCACCTGGCAGAAAATCAATATGAAGAGGCCCGTCGTCGCCCATCGCATGGCGCTTGAAGCCGGCGCGGCATCCCCAGAGAAGGCGCCAAAGCGCACCAGCGCCACCACCAGTGACGCGAGGAAAAGACATGCCAACCCAAGGTGCAGCGTGAGCTTTACGGGAGCCACCGCGGTCATGCCAGGCTCCAGCCCCGACGCCACCATGATCCATCCGACAGCACCCTGCATGCCGAGAAGCAGGCCCATGGCGAAAAGGGTCACACCCTGGCGTAGGCTGACGCGGCGCGTCGCCGCCGCCCAGACAAAGCCGCCGAGATAGACCAATCCGATCAGGCGGCCGAGCTGTCTGTGCCCCCACTCCCACCAGTAGATGAACTTGAAATCGCCCAGGGACATGCCCTGGTTCAGCAATTCATATTGCGAACTCTGCCGATATTTTTCGAATTCAGCCACCCAGTCACCCTGCGACAGAGGCGGTATGGCACCCGTCACCGGGCGCCATTCGGTGATGGAAAGACCTGAGCCGGTAAGGCGTGTTGCGCCGCCGATGGTAATCATGACAACGACCAGCGCCAATGTGATCCAGAGCCAGATGCGCAGGCCGCGCCACGGGTCAGGGATGGCAGTGGAAGAAACAGCTGTTGTCATGACGGTTGATGTCCGGTTCATGCGGACACATAAAGCGCCCCGCGGAACGCGTCCACGCGACCGCTCGCCGCTTCACGGGAGCCCTCTTCATGCCGCCTCGCCTCAGGAAACTGATCGGAATGATACTGCTGGTGACGATCGTCATCGTCTGGGCGCTGTTCTTCATGGCGCTGGCGCAGGGACGGATAAAGGATGCAGCGCGCATGTGGCAGCTGATCTACTATGTCGTCGCCGGCATGGGCTGGGTCCTGCCCGCCATGGTCGTCATCCGCTGGATGGAAAAAAAGCCGGATGATGCGGAGTAGGCTTCAGCTCCCTTTTACGGCATTGCGGAGGGCGAAGGGCAGCCCGGAGAGCAAGACGTCCAGATGGCGCTGGCTCTGGAACAGTCCATTCAACGAAACCCGCGGCAAGGAGGTCAACTGCGCCCTGTGCCGTGGACGGAGATGGTCAGGCCGCGTGGTCACGGCCGTGCGGAAACCGAGCTCCGTTGCAATGGCAAATTCGCGGGTGCCAGCAGAGGCTGGATCGCCCACGGGATAGGCAAGGTGATCGACAGAGAGGCCCAGTTCACGCTCGATGTCGGCGCGATTATCGGCGATTTCGGCGCGCGCTACATCCTCCGGCCACTTCGCCAACATGTAATGGCGCACCGTGTGCGCTCCTATGGTAATCAGCGGATCGGCGGCAAGCTCGCGCAGTTCCTGCCAACTCAGGCATACCGCCTTACAATCGCTCTCGCAGTCGTATCCGGCCTGAGCCGCCAGCATGGCGACCACAGCCCGAAGGCGCTCCTCCTCGCCTCCTCTGAGACGCCAATAAATATGGCTCCAGGCGCGGTTCTTCTCTTCAGCGGTTGCTGTCGGGATCGCCTCCTCGCCCTGCCCGAGATCGATCCGGACCAGGGCCTGGCTGGCAAGAGCCGCTTCCAGCGCCCGCCACCACATGAACCCGCGGCCTGCCGCGAAGGAAGAGACGACGAAGATCGTGGCTGGGCAGGCATGGCGCCGCAGCACCGGCAGGGCATTGTCGCGGACATCGCGATAGGCGTCGTCGAAGGTGAGCACCGCGAAAGAGCGACTTTCTCGACCCGAGATCATGCGGTCGGCGGCTTCATCCAAGGTCACGATATCGTAGCCCTTGCGGCGAAGAGTCAGAATGGCGTGCTCCAGGAACTGCGGCGTGATGGCAAGAAGCTTGTTGGGCTGGAAGGGATCAATCCTGTCGGGAAGCACATGGTGCATCGTCAGAATGATGCCCTGCCCGCGCGTGTGCCGTTCCGCCGCCTTCGCCAGTCCGCTGGCGTGCATCAGATCCAGGGCCGAAGCGATCAAACGTGTTCGCAAGGCGGAACGTCTCCTGAAGCAGCACGCGCTGCGTTTGAACCCCGGTGCTCACCGTGAGCGTCGATAAACCAGATGATTTTTCGATAATACGGCACGTTTTGTTGATGATTGCTTGATAAGGATTTTACCAGCGCGCTCGGGGGCCATGCGTGCGACGAGAATTTCCATGAGCCTTTCCGCATCCGACATCCAAACGGCAGCGACACAATTGCCTGATTCCTCTCGCCCCCCGGTAACGCCCCCCAAATCTCGTATCCTGCCTTGGCGCGACGCCGCGCCCATGTGGCGCGAAGCGGAAGCTCGCGGGCATCTCAGCCCCTATCAGACCTGGCGGTGGATCTCGGCCTGGAACGAGGAAATCGAGGAGCCACAAGGGCGCAACCCGATTGTTCTGCTGATTGAGAGCGAGACGGGCGATCGCCTGCTGCTGCCGCTGACCCTGAAAAAGATCGGCCCGGCCCGCGCTGCTGTCGTGGTCGGTGAAGACCACGCCAACTTCAAGTTTCCGATCCTTTCCGGCCCGGCGACGGAGTGGCGGCCCGACGTGCTGCGAAGCACCATCGTCTCAACTCTCCGCAAGGCCGGGATTGACCTTCTGATCCTGGACAACATGCCCATGGAGTGGGAAGGCGTCCCCAATCCGCTCGCACCCATGCTGACCCACCAAGGGCCCACTCTCGGCTTCAAGACGGCCCTCCACACGAAGCTCGACGATTACCTGGCGGAACGGCTAAGCCACAGCCATCTTAAAAAACATCGGCAGAAAGAACGGGGGCTCGGCCGCCTCGCGCCCCTGAACTTCTTTCGGGCCTCGACCATGGCCGAGGTCACCAAGATCCTCGATGCCTTCTTCCAGCTGAAGGCCGACCGCTTTGCGGAGCTCGGCATTCCCGACGTGTTTCGCGACGAGGGCACGAAGGCCTTCATGCGTCGCTGTGCGACGGAGCACCTGACAACGGGGTCGCCCGCGCTCGTCCTCTATGCCTTGACCAGCGGTGATCGCGTCGTTGCCATCTACGGCGGCTGCGAGCACGGGCCCCGCTTTTCCGGCTCCGTCAACGCCATGGCCCTCGACAGCCAGACCCGCCGATACAGCCCCGGAGATATCCTGCTCCTTCGCCTGATCGGGGATTGTGGAGAGCGCGGCTTTCAAACCTTTGACCTTGGGCTCGGCGAAGCCTCTTACAAGATGCAGTACTGTCCGGAGATCCAGCAGGTCTACGACGGTGTGATCGCGAATACCGGGCTTGGCTCCATCGTCTCCTGGCTATGGCACGGATGGCGCGACCTGAAGTTCAGGCTCAAACAACGGCCCGCCCTGCTCGCCAGGCTGCAGCACATTCGCCGGCTGCTGGTCCGCTAATCCTGTCGCCGCGCTCGCTCTCAGGCCGCTGACCGTCGGCTGGCGACACTCTCCGGCTGCATCAGCAGCACCACGACATCATCTATGCCGACATTGTTCAGCCGGCTGTGCAGTGTCACGGTTGCAGGATCGGTGGCCTGCCCTGTCGCGACCAAAATGGCGGCGTTGCACTGCTCAGCGAACGACTGCTCGTCCTCCTGCTCCGATACAGATGCGAGAAGGACGACAAAATCATAAGTAAAGCCAATGGCATCAGTCACGATGCTCATGCGGGACCTAAACTTATCACCGAGAGTTGCCTGACCGGCGGGAATGATATGCACGCCACTATCGCGATCGCGATGGATCGCTTGGGTGAAGGAGGCCGCTCCCGTCAGAAGGTCGCTGAGACCAGCGACTTCATTGTCAATCATGGCGCCTGCCAAGCTCACGCTGTTCGCGCCGGCATCAACGACGATAGCCTTGCGGTCGTGCATGGTGAGAGATCGGCACAATTCCAAAGCGATCCGGCCGGCATCAACGTCCGGAAGGGCCGTGGTCACCAGGATCCTCTGGGCGGTCTCCCCTCGATCGACAGCGGCCAGATGCTGGGCGATGTCCCTGATGATTTTGGCGTCAGCGGCTTCGATCGTGCCGGGATCGGCATCGAACGTCCCGCTGCGGTGAGCGAGTGACCCATAGACCGGAACGGCGCCGGAAACCTCCGGCACGTTGCGCGAGTTTGATATGGCCACCTCGCTGTCGTCGGCACGAAGCAGTTCTCCAGCGATGACGATACCGACGCCCAGAAACAGGGTTCCCAGCACCGCGATCAGGACCATCGGAACGACTTTGGGGAAGTACGGTTCCAGCGGGGCCGCAGCGCGCGAGATCACGCGGGCATCAGGCGGAAGATTGGTCATCCCCTCGCGAGCATCGGCGGCACGATAGCGCCCGAGGAACTGCTCCAGAAGTTCACGTTGAACCCGCGCCTCGCGCTCAAGGGCGCGCAACTGGACCTCCTGCTCGTTGGAACTCGACACGGTTTCCTTTTGAGCATTGATGCGCGCCGTCAGCGCCGTCACCTGAGCTTCCGCGAGCTTCGACTCATTTTCAAAAGCACGCGCGATCCGCTCCGCCTCAACCCGGATCTGAGATTCGAAGTTCTCGATCTGCGCGTTTAATTCCTTGATACGCGGGTGGCCCGGAAGAAGGGTGCGCAGTTCGCCCGCCAGTTGAGCCTGGAGGTTGACACGCTGCTCCAGCAAGCGGCGGATCAGCTCGGTATTGGCGATGTCAAGCGACTCGATGGGGCGCCCCGATTTCAGCACCTGGCGGATGAGGTTGCCCTTGGCCTCAGCCTCGCCCTGCGCCGCACGAGCCGCAACCAGTTGAGTGTTAATTTCACCAAGTTCCTGCGTGTTCAACGTGGAATTATTGGGAACGGCGAACAGGCCCGCCTCGGAGCGGAACTGCTCGACCCTTTCTTCTGCGTCAACCACACGGGCGCGCAGCCCCTCGATCTCGTTCTGCAGCCATTCGGACGCCTGACGGGTGCTGGACTGCCGGACCGATTGCTGGAGTTCGATGTATTTGTCGGCGACAGCATTGGCGACTTCGGCCGCGAGTTCCGGATCGGCCGAAGTGAATTCGATCCCGATCACTTTCGAGCCCTGAACGGCATAAACCACAAGCCGCTTGTAATAAGCGTCAAGTACACGCTCCTCCGACGAAAGCCTCGACGGATCGCTGACAAGCCCGAAGAGACCGAGAAGGCGACTGAAGGCGGAGCCACTGTTTCCAACAGGATCGAACTCAGCCCGATTGGAAAGATCAAGCGAGCGAACGACATCGCGCGCCAAATCCCGTGACAGAATCACCTGCACCTGGCTGCTGATGGCCCGCTCGTCGTATTCCGCACGCTGCTCCGGCGCATTTTCCGGCCGGGTGAAGAAGTTGTCGGAATGGTCGACCAGAACCCGCGATTCCGCCTTGTAGAGCGGCGTGACCGAAGAGGCCCAAAGATAGACGATGCCGCCAATGATGATTGCCGCGGCAAGAAGACGGGCCCAGCGCCTCAACAACGCCGCCAGCAATCGATTGATATCGATCGCGCCGGCTGGTGTTGCCTCGGCGATATAGCCGCTCGCGGGAGAATCACGGAAGGACATTGGAGCCTCAACGAATTACTGAGGCGAAAGTGCTCCTCACATGGTTTCGACGAGGTTAATGAGTCGAAACGGGCAAAGCCGCTCACAAAGACTTTATTAACCATGCGACGATAACGGTGAGGTCCGTTTATCCATGGATGCTGCTACGTCTCATGTTTCGGATAACCAGCCTTCTCCTTGCCGCTGTTCTTGCCGGATGCGCCGCGCCGCAGGCATCCCTCGAGCTGGACACATCCGACGCGCCCTACACCATCGATTCCGGCGACCGGTTGCGCGTGACGGTGTTTGGCCAGGCAAATCTCACGGCCAACTATACCGTCGACCCGGCCGGCAACATCGCCATGCCGCTCATCGGTGCTGTGCCCGCCCGTGGATCTACCGGCGCCCATCTTGAAAAAGCGATCGAAACCCGCCTTCGCAACGGTTTCATCCGGGAACCTGATGTCTCGGTCGAAATCGAAACCTATCGGCCCTTCTTCATTCTGGGGGAGGTGACACGGGCTGGCCAATATCCTTACGTCGCCGGTTTGACGGCTGAAACAGCGGTTGCGATCGCGGGCGGCTTCACCCCGCGCGCCGTGAAAAGTTCCGTGATCGTTACCCGGCGCCTCGGCGGCGAAGAGGTGCGAGGCACCGTGCCGATCACGACGCCCATCCGGCCAGGTGACAGCATCACCGTGCGGGAACGCTGGTTCTGATCCATGCCACCCCGGTCGATCCTGCATGTCCTTCGGGCGCCGCGTGGCGGGGTACTGCGGCATGTGGATGATCTGGCGCGAGCCCAGACCTCCCTGGGGCACAGGGTCGGTCTCGTCTGCGACCTCGACACTGGAAATCAGCGGGACAGCGAGCGGCTTGACGCGCTGGCAAAGGATCTCACATTGGGTGTGACCCGCATATCCATGGACCGGCGCGTCGGGCTTGGCGATCTGAAAGCCATGATCGAGGTGGCCCGTGTCCTGCGCCGGATCAAACCCGATGTGGTGCACGGGCACGGCGCAAAGGGGGGCGTTTACGCTCGCCTGGGCGCCTCGCTGGCGGATCGGCGCGGTCGTCGGGTGAAACGTTTCTACACCGCGCATGGCGGCAGTCTTCACTATGATCCCTCAAGCCTGGCCGGGCGGTTCTACTTCACCGTGGAGCGCCTTCTGGAACGGGCAACCGACGGCATCGTCTTTGTCAGCCGGTTTGAAGAGGACACCTACAACAACAAGGTCGGAATGCCGCGTTGCGCGGTGCGTCAGGTCTATAACGGACTGCACCAAGACGACTTCATTCCTTGCGACCTCTCAGTGACAGCCGCGGATGTGCTGTTCCTCGGAGAACTCCGGCAACTCAAAGGCGTCGACGTGCTGATCGACGCCCTCGCCGTCCTGAACAAGGAGCGCGTGGTAACCGCGGCCATCGTTGGTGGCGGGCCGGATCGGGATGCCTTCGTCGAGCGCATCGCAACCCGCGGACTTGAAGACCGGATCACAGTTCATGCTCCCATGCCGGCACTCGACGCCTTTCGGCTCGGGCGGATCATGGCGGTGCCCTCGCGAGCGGAGGCCCTCCCCTACGTCGTGCTGGAGGCGGTCGCCGCCGCCAAGCCAGTGGTTGCCAGCAAGGTCGGCGGCATCCCGGAAATCCTTCCCGAGAACAATCTTGTTCTCCCGTCCGACGTCAACGCACTCGCTGCCGCGTTAGGATCCAAGATTGACGGCGGCGCCAGCACTCTCGCGGCCGCCAAAGACCTCTCCGACGCCATTCGCGACCGGTTTTCCGTGGCTGCCATGGCGACGGGGATCACCTCGTTCTATGACGAGGCCCGAACGCATGGGTTCGATACATAAAATGCGAATGAGCTTTTTACTCCTGAGTTCCCAATGCATTCCGCAGAATAGACCGGTTTTTCGACGATCGGATTAAGCCTTCTGTGAGCATTTTCTCCTAAGGGTCGACCCGGGGCCAAAACCGACCCGGTGAGGATACGCTTTAGATGTTCGGCCTTTCTACCCGCGACGCATTGCCGATGGATGCGGGACCGACACCCGCAGACGCCGGACCGCCTGCGATAGAGATTTCTCCTCTGCCCGGCACACCGGCAACGAAGACCACTTCTCCGGTGGTTCTAGCCGGCGTCGTCCGCCTTGCCGAAGCTGCCCTGATCGTTACCACCGGCCTTATCGGGCTCTTGCCAAATCTCCTGGTGGGCGAGAGTTGGCTGAAGATGGCCGTCCCGCCGATCGTCGCCCTGGTCTACGTATTGCTGGGCGAGGCCGCTCACCTGTTTTCCGTTCCCCTCTTCCGCCAGCGGGGCGTTCAGCTTCTGCGTGTCATGGCGGTCGTTGCCATGGTCTGCGGGTTGCTTATCGCATCCTTCGCCATGGGGTCGGTGCTCACGGTCGAAAACATCGGCTGGCTGGAACGCTGGCTGGCCATCCTGGCTGTGGTGCTGGTCCTCTTCCGCCTTTCCACCCACCACCTCGTCAAGGCCTGGAGCTCCGCCGGCCGCCTCGCACGCCGGACAGCCATCGTCGGCGGCGGTGAGGCGGGCGAGAAGCTGATCCGGGAACTTGAGGCACGTGCGGTGGGTGATGTCACCATCTGCGGTGTGTTCGACGACCGCAGCGACATCCGCTCTCCCGACAGCGTCGCGGGGCATGCCAAGCTCGGCACCGTGGAGGATCTCGTCACCTTCGCGCGGCGGACAAAGCTTGATCTCGTGATCTTCACCCTGCCGATCACGGCGGAGGGCCGGATCCTCCAGATGCTGAAGAAGCTCTGGGTCCTGCCGGTGGACATCCGGCTGTCCGCTCACACCAACAAGCTTCAGTTCCGGCCGCGCTCCTACTCCTATCTCGGCTCGGTTCCCGTGCTGGATGTGCTGGACCGTCCGATCGCCGACTGGGACATCGTGCAGAAATGGCTGTTCGACCGGATCGTCGGCGGTCTGGCGCTTCTCGCCCTTTCTCCGATCTTCCTGGTGACGGCCATCGCCATCAAGCTCACCTCGAACGGACCGGTGTTGTTCCGGCAACGGCGGTACGGCTTCAACAACGAGCTGATCGAGGTCTTCAAGTTCCGTTCGATGTACATCGATCAGTGCGATGCAACGGCGTCCAAGCTCGTGACCAAGGATGATCCGCGCGTGACGCCCGTGGGCCGCTTCATCCGCAAAACCTCCATCGACGAGCTGCCGCAGCTCTTCAACGTGGTGTTCAAAGGCAACCTCTCACTGGTCGGGCCGCGCCCCCACGCGATCCACGCCAAGGCCGTCGACCGGCTCTACAATGACGTGGTCGACGGCTATTTCGCCCGCCATAAGGTCAAGCCCGGCATCACCGGCTGGGCCCAGATCAACGGCTGGCGCGGCGAGACCGACACGGAAGAGAAGATCCAGCAACGCGTTGCCCATGATCTCTACTATATCGAGAACTGGTCGGTGTTCTTCGATCTCAAGATCCTGGCGATGACGCCGCTCTCACTCGTCTCGACAGAGAATGCCTATTGAGCCGGATCGACCTGAGCACCCTTCCATCCGGCGCGGCCGTCCCCTTACGGATTTCGCTGGAGCGGCTGGCCTGCTTCACGCTCGGTCTGCTGGCCTTCAGCGGCTTCTATGTCATGGTGGAGCCGTCGCCTTATGAGTTCATGATGATCCCGGCTCTGCTCGTCTTCGTGCTGGCAGGCCTGAGGTTCCATCAGGCACACATCCCCCTTCTCATCCTTTTGACGCTGTTCAACATCGGCGGCGCTATCGCCCTTCTCGAGGTCTTCGGGGAAGAGAAGACGCTGACTTACGTCATCGTCTCCATCTTCATGGGTGTGAACGCCATCTTTTTCGCGGCCTGCCTCGCCGATCGGACGCTGGAACGTTTCACCTATCTGCGGGCAGGCTACATCCTGGCGGCGGTCGCCTCCTCCCTGATGGCCATCGTCGGCTATTTCGACGTTGCCGGCCTGGCGGATGCTTTCACGCTCTATGGACGCGCCAAGGGCTCTTTCAAGGATCCCAACGTTTTTGGCCCCTTCCTCATTCTGCCCGCGCTTCTTTTGCTGCAGGATATCCTGCTCGGCAAATCACTGACGAAGGCGTGGAGAGTGATACCGCTCGGCATCATCCTGATCGGCCTGTTCCTGACCTTTTCGCGCGGCGCCTGGGCCCACTTCGTCGCCTCCACCGTGCTGATGATCTTCTTTCTAATGGTGACACTGCCCTCGCCGATACTGCGGCTGCGCATCCTGCTGCTGTCAGCCGTGGGGGCCGTCGTCTGCGTGGTTGCGCTTTCGGCACTTCTCACCGTTCCGGCCGTTGGCGAATTGTTCGAGACGCGGGCAAAGCTCGGGCAGCAATATGACCTGGAAGAAGGTGGGCGGTTCGACAATCAGGCGACCAGCATTCCGATCCTTCTGGAAAAACCGGCGGGGCTCGGCCCCTATGCCTTCGGCATCCGCTTTGGCGGCGATCCGCACAATGTCTATCTGAACGCCTTTGCCGCCTATGGTTGGCTGGGTGGCTTTTCCTATGCCACCCTCATCGTCATCACCTGGATCAGCGGGCTCAGGCAGCTCTTCAAGCCCAGCCCTTTCCAGCGGCCGTTCTGCGCCACCATGGCGACCTTCATGGTGATGACGGTGCTCGGCTTCATCATTGATACCGACCACTGGCGCCACTTCTTCATGCTGCTCGGTATCAACTGGGGCTTCATTGCCGCCGTTTTGATGCACGAACGCCGGGCGAAAGGCGTCAGCCGGGGAGCCGTCGTGCCAGCAGGCGCCATGCGATACCGAGGATGACGAGATAGGCGGACGCCGCGGCAGCCCCCCGCAGCCCAAGCGGCAGCAGACCCGGAAATACGGGAAGAAGATCGGGAAGCCCCGCCACCATCGGCCTCAGACCCCACAGAACCGCTGCCATGGCGACGGCCGCGGCCACGGCGATGCAGGTGAAGGCGATCAGCCTGCGATCGGGAACGATGTGCCCGCGCACCATCAGGATGACGAAGAGCACCAGCAGATTGATCCAGGCTCCGACGGAGGTTGCGAGCGCCAGACCCGCGTGGGCCATGCTGCCGACCAGCAGGATCTTGAGACCTACGTTGACGGCAGTCGCGATCCCAAGCGCGAGCACTGGCGTCAGTGTATCCCGGCGCGCATAGAAGGACGCGGTGACCGGGCGCAGCATCAGGACCGCGATGAGGCCCACGGCATAGGCGGCAAGAGCGGCAGCGGAGCCCTCGACGGCACGGGCGTCGAAGGCGCCGCGGCCGAACATCACCGCTATGACCGCCGTGGCCTCCAGAGCGAAGACAATGACGAAGGGCAACCCCAGGATGATGCTGCCCTCGATGGCGCGGTTGAAGCTTCTGTTGGCTCCCGTGTGGTCGCCGGAGGCGAGACGGCGGGCAAGGTCCGGCAGGAGGACCGTGCCGATGGCGATGCCGATGATGGCCACGGGAAGCTGATAGAGCCTGTCGGCGTAATAGAGGAAGGACACCGATCCTGACGGCAGGAAGGAGGCAATGATGGTGTCGGCGAACATGGCGATCTGCGTGCCTGCCGAACCAAGCGTTGCCGGAAGGAAGCCCTTCAGGAAATCGCGTGTCTCCGGCTCGACCGATGGCTTGCGCAGGCCAAGACCGATGTTGGCTCGCCTCAGATCCCACAGCACGAAGGCAAGCTCGGCAAAGCCTGCCGCCAGCACACCCCAGGCGAGCGCATAGGCCGCGTCGGGAAACCAGGGGGCCAGCAGGAGTGCGCCGATCAGGCAGATGTTGAGAAGGATGGGCGCGGCGGCAGCGGCGGCAAAACGCTCATGGGCGTTGAGCATGCCGGAGATGAGCGTGACGATGGAGATCAGCACCAGATAGGGAAAGGTGATGCGCGTCAGTTCCACCGTCTGGGCGAACTGTCCGGCGTCATCGGTGAAACCCGGCGCCAGAAGGCCGACCAGCCAAGGCATGGCGGCGAAGGCTGTCACCAGCAGGATCGCATGGACCAGCAGCGTCCATCCCAGAATACCGCTCGCAAAGCGTTTCGCCGCTTCGGGGCCGGAGGCGGCCAGCGTTCCGGCATAGCGCGGCACGAAGGCGGCATTGAAGGCGCCTTCCGCGAAAATGGCCCGGAAATGGTTGGGCAGACGGAAGGCCACCATGAAGGCATCGCCCAGAGGCCCTGCTCCGAGAACCGCGGCCATAAGCACATCGCGGGCAAAACCGAAGACGCGCGAGACGAGGGTCAGCCCGCCGACCGAAGCCACTTTTCTCCACATCGGCGATTCGTCCTCCGGATCCTTCACCGGACGCGGTTTAACTTGTTCACGGAAGAGATGCCACGGATGCGTTGCGCGGAGCGAAATCTGCTTCTATAAGGGCGCCCAAGTCGGAGCGTGGCGCAGCCCGGTTAGCGCACTAGTCTGGGGGACTAGGGGTCGTGGGTTCAAATCCCGCCGCTCCGACCATTCAACTTCTCGATGTTGCTAGAATTAACAACCGGCTAGCACGAGCGTGGGGAAGTCCAGGTCCGTGGCCGCGGCGGTCACTTTTCCTGCGAATGAACCACCGAATTGATCTGGCGCAGAGCCGATCTCAAATTCTGAACTACTATGGTTCCGTATCAGACATGCAACCGATGGTGACCGTGATGTTGCGGATCGCATGTGTCTTGCTCATGTTTCTTTCATCGACCGCCCTCGGTCATTCCGAGGGATCAAGCGCATTCACCGGATGCACTGGCCAGAGTGTCTCGCAGGTCGTCAACATGACTCCCCTTGTTGTGGCGCAAGCAGACGTGATGCACTGCGCCCACAACTGCGATGTGCGGCGGGAATCCTGCGCCAACAGCTGCATTTCCCAGCATGGAATGGGAAGCAACGCGGCTGCCAGTTGCAGAAATAGCTGCACGCAGAGCCATAGTTCGTGTGTGGCCGGCTGTCGGAAATAGCCAGGCTGCCAAGGCAGCATTCCGCAGCTCGGCGGTAATAGCCGCCGGAAAAGCGATACCAGTCCTTCGCTTGCCCCATCTCTGTTGCATGTCCTTCCCACCGATGAAGCGATGCGCGTTGATACGCTCGCCGCTGTACGTACAGAGGCTGCCTTGACCGAAGGGCACACATCGATCCTGCTTTCCCATGATCATGCGCGTCAGGGCTCGCGTTGATGCGCGTTCCGCCCTGTGGTGCCTTTGCCTCAATGCCACAGAGCCTGACAGGCTGCTGTCCGGCACGAAGGTGTCTCCACACAGCCCTCCTCACGCATGGAGCCGGGCCCTCGCACTTCCGCATAACCTTCACGGCGGCAGAAGGTTGTTTGACTTCAAAGTTGCTTTGCCGATAGCTTTTGAATCTCTGCCGACTGTGCACAGTACGACATGGATCGAACTGCTCCGCCGGCGCACCAGAGTCCCTCCGCTGCAACAGAGTGCAAGGAGATGATGCGCATCGGCCGCAAACAAGAAACTTCGAAGTGCTGCTCAATGTAGGGAGGAACGAATGCGCATTATCAGCTATGCCGCAGCCGCCATATTGGCACTAACTGCCACCGCCGCATCAGCACAATTTCCGGAAAAGGTCGTCACCGTTGTCGTCGGCTACACACCGGGCGGCTCGAACGACAAGGTCGGGCGTCACATCGCAGATGGGCTCAAGGACACATGGGGGCAGCCGGTCATCGTCGAGAACCGTCCGGGTGCAGGCGGCGCCATCGGTGCTGCCCATGTGTCGCAAGCCGCTCCCGACGGGCACACCCTGATGGTGGGTCCGGTGACCATCACGATGATTGAATCGGTTCAAGCAAACCTGCCCTATGATCTGGACGCGGATTTCACTCCGGTTGCCATGCTCGGACAAGTTCCGATGGTTCTCGCAGTCGGCCCATCGGTTCCGGCGAAATCAGTCAAGGAATTCCTGGAAATCGCCCGCTCCAAAACGCTTCATTCCGGCACCACGGGTGTAGGCGCAATCGATCATTTTGCATCCGTGCTGCTCATGGAATCTGCCGGCATCAAGCTGGAGACCGTCAACTACAAGGGCGGAACTGACGCGATGATCGATCTTATCGGCGGTCACGTCGACATGTACTTCGGAAGCCTCACACAGCTCATGCAGCAGATCCGCGCCGGCAAGCTGACCGCGATAGCCGTAACGGGTGACAAGCGCTCGGACGCCCTGCCGGACACACCGACCTTCGCCGAGGCTGGCCTCCAGGGAATGGACGTGCAGCAGTGGTGGGCGATATTTGCTCCCAAGAAGACGCCCGACGCCGTGATCGAAAAGATCAACGCAGACATCAACGCCATACTGGAGAGCGACGGCACGAAAGCGTTCTTTGCGCAGGATGGTGCCTACCCCGATCCCATGGAGGTCCAAGAACTCAAGGACTTCGTAAAGAGCGAATCGGAGAAATGGCAGAAGATTGCCAAACAGGCCAACATGGCTGTCCAGTAGACACCCCAGCAGAACCGCGCACACCAATCGGGGGGCGCCGGAGAATGCCACGCATCTGCAGCTCCCTCGCTGCCTCTCCAGACTTATAATTCACAACAAAAGGTGTTGGGATGGCCATGGCAAGCGCTGATCTTTGCGCTCTAGGCGTGACTGAACTGGGACGGCTCTATAGGAGCCGTGAGGCGTCACCCGTGGAGGTTACACGGGCGACGCTTGAACGGATCGAGCGTTTGAACCCCGAGTTGAACGCTTATGTGAGTGTATTGGCAGAATCTGCCATGGCTGCTGCCCAAGCCGCCGAGACACAACTGCGCGCAGAGATCGACCTCGGACCGATGCACGGGATTCCGGTGTCCGTTAAAGACATCATCCGGGTGAAAGGGAGCCGAACCGGCGCGGCGTCGAAAATCCTGAACAATGCGCCGCTTGACGATGAGGATTCGACTGCCGTTCGGCGGCTTCGTGCGGCGGGTGCAATCGTCCTGGGGAAGGTTAATCTGCACGAGTTTGCGCTTGGTGACCCCGACCCAGGCGGTTCGTTCGGATTTGTGCAGAACCCACGAAAGATGGGTTACCAGAGCGGCTCCTCGTCGAGCGGCTCTGGATCCGCGACAGCGGCTGGTCTGGGGGTTGTTTCGCTGGGCACCGATACGGGGGGATCCATACGCCACCCCGCGTCGGTGTGCGGGGTGGTTGGGCTCAAGCCGACGTATGGCCTTGTGCCGGTACGAGGCGTCATCCCTCTCAGCCCGGGGCTGGACCACGTGGGACCGCTGGGGCGCTCCGTTGCCGATGTTGCCGCCAGTTTGGCAACCATCGCAGGTTGGGACGCGGAGGATCCCTATTCTCTGCGTGAGCATGCGGATGACTACATGTCAGCTCTCCGCACTGACGTCCGCGGTCTGCGGCTTGGTCTCCCGACAAACGAGGTGTTCCGGTTCGGCTTCAGGGAGGCGCTTGATCTCATCGACAATGCTCGAGACATTCTCATTGAAAGCGGCTTGCAGCCGGTCGAATTCGCGTTGGAACGGGTCACAGAAGTCGTTGATGCAGTTCGCCAAGTGCTGCTTCCCACACAGCTATGGCCCTACCACGAGCAATTTGCCGATCAGGAAGCGGACTACGGGGCCGGCTTCAGGGAACGGGCACTGGCTGGCAAACAGATCTCCGCGCCTGAGTACCTCCGGGCGAAGGGAATTCAAGCGGCAGCAAGGCGAGAATGGCAGCTGTTGTTCGACCGAATGGACGTCGTCCTCCTGCCGGCGAATCTCGGAGGAACCATCCCGCATGGATCCGCCACAATCGAAGTCGACGGCAGGTCGCTCCCCTTGCGCGCGATCACGGCACCTTTCAATCCGATTTCGAACGCAACCGGATTTCCCTCTCTCGTGGTTCCTGTGGGAATGACACGTGAGGGCCTCCCCATTGCAATTCAGTTGGTGGGACCGCCTCTGAGCGAAAGACGGCTGCTTGCAGTGGGACACTGGCTGGAGCAAGCGTTAGGTGATCCCGTTGCCAAATGGGGCATCGACTTGAGGCGCTGAAGCTTGGTTCCCGCGCCGCCAAAATGAGGTGCTCTCGCCTCCTTAGCCGTCGAGAGCACCTCGTCATCCGTGGAACTGACGCATTCACCGCAATGGCGTTCATCACACCGCTTATTCCGTGAGGAGCCGCTCCGAGCGCGCGTCCAACAGTTCCTGATCAATCTTGCCTTGGCGGATCCGGCTCGGAAGACCCATGCGGTCCAACAGCTGGAGGAAAGGCAGTGGGGGCAGCTCCTCCACGTGCGTCATCTCTCCGACGTCCCAATCTCCTCGGGCTATGAGCATGGCTGCCGCGGCTGCCGGAACACCTGCCGTGTAAGAGATGCCTTGACTGCCGACGTCCTCGAAGGCTTCGCGGTGATCGGCCAGATTGTAAATGAACACCTCGCACTCACGGCCGTCTTTCACTCCCTTGATGAGGTCGCCGATACAGGTCAGTCCCGTATAGCTGGGTGCAAGGGATGACGGATCGGGCAGCACTGCCTTCACGACCTTCAGCGGAACCACCTCGACGCCTTCCGCTGTCTTGATCGGCTGCTCCGACAGCAATCCGAGGTTCTTCAGAACCGTGAACACGTTGATGTAGTGGTCACCAAATCCCATCCAGAAGCGGACGTTTGGCACTTTGAGGATCTGTGACAGGGAATGTACCTCGTCATGACCTGTGAGGTACGCTTTCTGCCTGCCCACGACAGGCAGGTCCCATTCCCGGCCGACCTCGAACATCTTGTTGGACACCCACCTTCGGTCTTGCCAGGACCAGACTTGCCCGGTGAACTCGCGGAAGTTGATCTCCGGATCAAAATTGGTGGCGAAGTATCTGCCGTGGCATCCTGCGTTGATATCGATGATATCGATTGAATCGACCCGATCGAAATATTCGTCAAACGCGAGCCTGGCATAGGCATTCACGACCCCGGGATCAAACCCCGCGCCCAGTATCGCGGTGACCTTGCGCTGCCTGCACTCCTCGCGCCGCTTCCATTCATAGTTCGCGTACCACGGAGGCGTCTCGCAGATCTTGAGCGGGTCCTCGTGGATCGCGGTGTCGATGTACGCCGCGCCCGTGGCGATGCAGGCCGATAGCACCGACATGTTCAGGAATGCCGATCCGACATTGATCACGATCCGCGCACCCGTCCTCTCTATCAGCGCCTTTGTGGCTTCAAGATCGGTTGCGTCGAGCGCATGCGCCTGAAGTTTTCCAGCGGTCTTCAGAGCTGTCTTCCGAACAACGGAGGCGACGATGGCCTCGCACTTACCCAGAGTGCGCGAAGCGACATGAATGTCGCCAAGGACGTCGTTGTTCTGCGCGCACTTATGCGCGACCACGTTTGCGACGCCGCCAGCGCCAATGATGAGGACGTGCTTCTTCATTTCGGGGGAGGTTCTCCTTCTTTTTGGGCTGTCAGCGAGACCTTAGGAAAGGCTCGCTTCGTAGTCCGCGTAATCGAACTCGCGGACCGTCCGCACCGAGCCGTCGAGCTCGCGGATCGCGATGGCGGGCATCCGCACGCCGTTGAACCAGTTCTTCTTCACCATGGTGTATCCCGCAGCATCCTGGATCGAGATGCGGTCGCCCACCTCCAGCGGGCGGTCGAAGCGGAAGGTGCCGAACACGTCGCCCGCCAGGCACGACTTCCCGCAGACCATGTACTCGTGCGGACCAGTGCCGGGGGCCACGGAGGCTTGCTCGCGGTAAATGAGGAGGTCCAGCATGTGGGCCTCGGTCGAGGCATCCACGACCGCCAGATTCCTCTCGTTGAACATCGTGTCGAGGACGCTGACCTCAAGCGTTGCAGCACCCGTGACCGCGGCCTCGCCCGGCTCGAGGTAAACCTGCACGCCGAAGCGGTCGGAGAAGGCCCGGAGGCGTTCGGCCAGCGCGTCGAGCGGATAACCGTCGGCCGTGAAGTGAATGCCGCCGCCCAGGCTTACCCAGTCGACGTAATGGAGGAGTTCGCCGAACCGGGTTTCGATCGCGCCCAGCATGTCCGAGAACAACCTGAAATCCGCATTTTCGCAGTTGTTGTGGATCATGAAACCGTCGATCCGATCCAGTACCGCTTCAACCCTGCCGACATCTCGTTCGCCGAGGCGGCTGAACGGCCGAACGGGATCGGCTAGGTCAAAGCTGGAAGAGCTGATCTCCGGATTGAGCCTAAGGCCGCAGGAGATGCCTCCTGCGCGAGCGCCGAAGCGGCTCAGTTGGCTGATCGAATTGAAGATGATCTTGTCGGCATGCGTCACTGCCTCATCGATTTCGTCGTCGGCCCAAGCGACGCTGTAGCCGTGGGTCTCGCCGCCGAACCGTGTCTTCCCAAGCCGGACTTCGTTGAGCGACGACGACGTGGTGCCGTCCATGTAGGGGCGGATGAAATCGAACAGTGACCATGTGGCGAAGCATTTGAGAGCCAGCAGCGCCTTCGCACCCGATCTCTCGCGCAGGAACGCGATCTTTTGGAGGTTGCGGGCCAGTTTCGACTTATCGATGAGGTAATACGGCGTCTGCATCAGCTTTCCTTGCTTGGGCGCGTGAGACTGCGAGGCACGCTCGCTTCAGGGTTCCGGGATCGAACATGAGAGAGCCTCCCGACGGGGATCACGGATGCTTAACGGCTCTTCTCCGGTCCTCTCGAGCCCGGTTAGGGTCCGCCTCTCACACAGCTTCAGCCAGGCGTGCGCTTCGGCCGGATCCTTGCTCGACCGCAATCGATCCCGCAGTTCAGACTGGCGCAGCAGTCGGCAGAAATGAGTAAGGGCGGAAAGAGAGCCAGCCATGCTGGACTTCGGCCAGATCAAGACCAGCAGGAGATCTACCGGAACCAGATCCGGAGCTTCATAGCTCACAGGCCGCTCCAAGGTCGCCAGTATTGCCGCAGGAGCCGACAGCCTCTCAAGACGTCCGTGCGGCACTGCTACGCCACGTCCGATGCCTGTGGGTCCCAGCGCCTCGCGCGCGATCAGTGCTGCCAGTATCTCCTCTTGGCTTTTGCCAGTCCTCTCTTCGAGGTGGCCAGAAATCCGTGATAGCGCCGACCGAATTCCTTTGGCCGGTATTCTCAACAAGATGTCGTCCTTGTGCAGGAACTGAAGGATGTCCATCGTCTGCTCCGGGGATCGTGCAATTCGATCGGCAACTCCGTTGAGGAGGGCTCCGTCGGCTGTCGCGGGTGGAAGAAAACAAGGCGCAGGGGCCTAGCCCCGCGCGAGGCCGGATCGGGATCACGTCCCGATCAGACGCTTGATTCGGGGCGACTTTCCTTGGCAGCCGTTCCGGACCGACCAATCGACGAGTGCCCTCCGCGCAACGTTGATCCGTCAGGAGAGCGTCCCGAAGATTTCACGATCTGTTGGAGAACAAGGCGAACCTGCTGCACCGAAATACTCATGACCGCGGCTCCCGCGCGCCATTCCCGGTTTGGAGATGGGGACGCTGGCTCGACACCCATGCCGAACCTAAAGGAAGTGTTTGGGATTCAGCGCACCACAGGCACCGAATGGCGGCAGCCGGCAGCGTCCGATTGCAGGAAAGGCAAATGCGCCTTGTACGGGGAGTTCTCATTCTTACGCTCCATCGATACGGCAACTCACGCGCCGCAGAAAATGAACCGCGATGTTCTGAACTGTCCCGGAGCAGGTATTACGTGCGGATTTCAGGATTCAGGTGCCCGCCCCGGGAAAAGTCCCGACCTTTTCCGGCAAGCCTCGAAGTCCTGATAAAAGTTTCCAGACACATGGTTCGCAACCTACCTGAATAAAGTTACACATTCAAGTTCAGTCGGCCCCATGGCGATGTGGCGCGCAGCTTCCTCGCAGCTGAGGCCGTTTATCTTTTTGTTCAGGGAGGTTTCGTGCCCACGCATTGTTGCGGGCGTGGGCACGGAAGAACTAGTCGTTGCCGTCCTTAACGGTGGCGCCTGGCGCGTTCTTCTTGATTGATTCGATGGCGTTAACTGCGGAAGCCTTCGCCTTGTAGGATTCGGAACTGAACATTACTTCGCCGTTTGATGCGCGGAACCGAAAACGGAAACCGCCTGTCTTGTCTTTGAAGAGTTCGAACGAATACATATAGCCTCCATCCATGAGTGGAGCCGGCGCAACGCTGTTGCCGGCTGCACCGGCGGCCCCCGCCGTGCCCGACGGCACGCGATTCGCAGGCTGCCATGCCGCTTTTCGAAGGCCAACCGAGTCTTATCGAAAATCAGAGAATGTGGTTGAGGAAAGAGTGGAGATCTCTCGATCCGACGAGCCTGGACCTGAAAGGCGTCGGCATCTTTACGTTGCCCTTATGCTCTTCCGCCGGATTCTCTATCGAGCCCTTATGCCTTGATGACTAGCTTGCCGTGACGCCCTCTTTGGAGCCGTCACTATGCTTGATGCTGTCTATCTTCTGACTGGCTGCGCGGCTTTCGCGCTCTTCAGTCTCTACGCCCATCTCGCCACGCGAGCCTGATCCCATGATGCTGGACCTCATCCTTGGCGGCGCTGTGGCGCTGGCGCTCGGCGTCTATCTCGTGGCCTTGCTTTTGAAGCGTAAGTCCTTCTGAGGCGTCCTCAACGATACCTAATACCTGCGGGTCTACATCGGCCAGTTGCGTGCCAAGCTGGAGGATGATCCGGCAAACCCGAGGCTCCTCTTGACCGAACCCGGCATCGGCTACCGCGTTTGCAGCGATTAGACGGCCTTTCGCCAAGGCGGAGGGCTATTCCCCAGCCGGCTTTTCCGCTCGCTCGAGCGTCTTCCATACGCCGTTGGCGGTGGCCACCACGCGCGAGCCCACCATGAGGTCTGCCCGCATGAACAGAAGCGATCGCGTCTTGCGGACAAGCTGGGCGTGCGCCTCAACAAAATCACCGATCCGCACCGCATCCACAAAGTGCACATCGAGCTGGACCGTCGCCTGAGGCCGATTCTGGTTCTGCTGGCGCGCTGTCATTCCCATGGCGCGATCGGCGAAGGTCATGATCATGCCGCCTTGTACGACGCCACGCAGGTTCTTGTGCTTGGCCTCGGCGAGAAAGGCATAACGGATCAGCTCATTCTCATCCCGCTTTTGCCACACCGGGCCGACCAGAGCGATAAAGCCGTCGTCGGCGACCATTTCCCAGCCCGAGGCCGCAGGATCAATCGTGGCGCCTTCCACCCCCGACAAGCCGTCATCCTTCTCTATCGCTCTGCTCACATCAGCATCCTTCGCCGTCAAGAAACATCGTGCCCATCGAGATATACCCGCGAGCTCCCGCTATTCGCGGAATACCACGTCGCGTACCGAATTGATCGAGGGCAATGCAACTACCACGAGGGCAATGGCAGCAATCATCAGGAGCCCCGCGGAAATCGGTCTTGTGATGAAAACCGTCGGGTCCCCTTCCGAGAGCAGCATGGCCCGCCGCAGATATTCCTCGACCATCGGGCCTATGACGAAGCCCAGGAGGAACGGCGCCGGTTCGAAATCCAGCTTAGCCAGGAGATAGCCCGCGGCGCCGAAGACCGCCATTGTGGTGACATTGGCGACATTGTTCTCGGCGCTGTAGACGCCGATGCAACAGACCATCACGATGATGGGGAACAAGAGATGATAGGGCACCGTCACCAGCCGGACCCACATGCCGATCAGCGGCAGGTTGAGCAAAACCAGCATGAAATTGCCGATCCACATGGAGGCGATCAGCCCCCAGAAGAGATCGGGCTGGCTGGTGATGATGTCGGGGCCCGGCGTGATGCCTTGAATGATCATGGCACCGATCATCAGCGCCATGACAGGGTTGGAGGGAATGCCAAGCGTCAGCATGGGAATGAACGAGGTCTGCGCCCCCGCGTTGTTGGCGCTCTCCGGTCCCGCGACGCCTTCGACTGCGCCGCGGCCGAACTCTTCCGGATGTTTCGAGAGCTTCTTCTCCATGGAGTAGGAGGCAAAGGAGGACAGAAGCGCTCCACCTCCCGGCAGGATGCCCAGAAGCGAGCCCAGCACCGTGCCCCGCAGCACCGGTTTGATGCTGCGGCGAACTTCCTCGCGTGAGGGAGCAAGACTGCTGAACGTTCCCACCTTCATCGGCGGACGGCTCTCGTCTTCCAGATTGCGGATGATCTCGCCGAGCCCGAAGATCCCCATGGCGACCGCGACGAACTCATAGCCGTCGATCAGGCTGGCGCTGCCAAAGGTCAGACGCGGCATGCCGGAATAGATGTCCTGTCCGGTCAGGCCGAGCAGCAGCCCCAGGACCACCATGGCCAGCGCCTTCAGAACCGATCCGGAGGCCAATGTCACCGAGGCAATCAATCCGACCACCATCAGCGAGAAATATTCCGCTGGTCCAAAGGTAAGCGCGATCTCGGCCAGAGGCGGCGCGAAGAGCGCGAGGAGGAAGGTCGCGACGGTGCCGGCGAAGAACGAGCCCAGAGCGGCGATGGCGAGCGCCGCTCCTGCTCTGCCCCTGCGGGCCATCTGATATCCGTCGAGCGCCGTCACCACGGAGGAGGATTCACCCGGGACATTGATCAGGATGGCGGTGGTCGAACCGCCGTACTGCGCGCCATAGTATATGCCGGCGAGCATGATCAACGCCGGAATGGGCGGCAGCGCGAAAGTCAGCGGCAGAAGCAGGGCGATCGTTGCGACCGGCCCGAGCCCCGGCAGAACGCCGATCATGGTGCCAAGCAATGCACCGACGAAACAGTAGATCAGGTTCTGAAACGACAGGGCGGTTGCAAAGCCAAGTTCGATGCCTGTGAAGATCTCCACTGCGCGCCTCCCTTACCCGAACCAGGAACCGAACAGGACGAAGGGAAGTCCGAGCCCCTCCACAAAGACCGCCCAGGAGAATAAGACGAGAGCCGCGACCAGCAGCACAGCCGTTTTGAGGTGAAACCGTCTGCTGGCAAGGGTGGCGAGAAGGCCGGTGCCAGCCAGAGCCGGAATGAGGCCCAGGGGTCGGAGTGTGAAGGCAAAGAACAGTACCGCAATCAGAACCAGCCCCATGCCGCGCCACGCGATGTGACCGTATATCTCCCCTTCGAAACGGAAGCCCCTGACCGCGATGAGCAAGCCCATGGCGGCCAATACGACGCAGAGCACGAGCGGGAAATAGCCGGGACCCATGCGCGCGGAGCTTCCGAGCGGCAGAACGAAGCTCTGTTCGCCGAGCAGAAGGGCAAAGACCACCAGCAAGCCGCCGCCGATCACGTCTTTCGGGCTTTTTACCTGAAACATCTGGCGCTCCCCTGCCGCGTCATGACTTGCGGTTCAGTCCATAAAGTTCAGCCGGATTGTCCACGAGAATGCGGTTTCGAACGTCCTCGTCCTCGACCCAGTCCAGCAGCATGTCGATGAGATCGCCGTCGTTGGGCATGGTGCGGCCTGTCATATTGACATGCGGCCAATCCGACCCCCAAACGAGGCGCTCCGGACTGTGCCTGACCAGCGCTCGCGCCATGGGCGTCACGTTTGAGTAGGGCGGCTCCTGACGCGAGCAGCGCATGGGGCCGGAGAGCTTCACCCAGACACGGCCGGTATCGAGAATTTCCAACAGCTTGCGGAAGGCGGGCTGCTCCGTTCCCCCCTCGGCCGGGATGCAGGCGAAATGATCGAGCACGATGGTGCCCGGCATCTTCAGGAGTTCATCCGCATAGTCGACCAGTTCCGTACCGTGGGGATAGAACTGCACATGCCAGCCGAAATCGGCGATGCGCGCGGCCATGTCCGCCGACAGTCTTGGCATGTGGCCGCCGTGATTGGGGCTGACGAACCGGGCACCCCGGACCCCGAGCCTGTCGAGGCGGGCGATCTCCTCGGTGGTGACGTCGGAGGGGAGCAGGGCCACACCCCGAAACCTGTCGGGGAAACGCTCCAACACGTCAGTGAGGTGGCGGGTGTTCGGGCCATAGCCGCCTCCGCTCACCACCACCGCCATGCTCAACCCGAATTTATCCTGCATGGCGATGTGGGTTTCCGGCAGGGCATCTGCCGACGTGTATTTGCTGCCGGGATCGAACGGATAGCGGTCGGCCGGACCGAACAAGTGGATATGGCAGTCCACGGCACCGGGCGGGCACACCAGCCGGGGCGTTTTGGGGTTCGGATCCGGCGGCGGTGTCAGGGGCGGCACATGGGTGTTCATGAGGTTCATCCCGATCATTGAACGGTGAGCACGATCTTGCCGGCGGCATCCCCGCTTTCCAGGAAGCGATGGGCCTCGGCGGCTTCAGCGAGTGGATAGGTTTGGGTCACCAACGGCCTGATCCGGCCGGTCTCCAGCAGCGGCCAGACGCGCCGCTCCAATTGCAGGGCGATATGCGCCTTTTCCGCGGTCGTGCGCTGGCGCAGCCGCGCCCCGGTCAGCACCAGGCGCTTGTACATCACGTCGAAATAGTCGAACTGGGCCTGCCGGCCATGATCGTGGGAGATCATGCAAAGGCGCCCCTTGTCCGTCAGCATCTCCATATCCGCGGCCAAGTAGTTGGTGCCGACCTGATTGAGGATGACGTCAACGCCACGCCCGCCGGTGAAATCCTTAACCGCCTTCACGACGTCGGTGATGCGATAGTTGAGCGCGAGCACCGCGCCGAGATCAGCGATGAGGTGGCGCTTCTCCTCGCTTCCACCGGACGCGATCGCGCGCGCCCCGAAGGCCGTGGCGAGCTGCAGGGCAAAACTGCCGACGCCCCCTGCCCCGCCGTGGATCAGAACCGTCTCGCCCGGCTGCATGGATGACTGTTCGATCAGCGCAAGCCAGCTTGTGAAGGCCGCTTCCGGCAGTGACGCCGCCTCCACCATGGAGAGACCCTTCGGCACCGGAAGGCATTGCGCCTCCGGCACAGCGCAATGCTGGGCATAGCCGCCGCCGAGAAGGAGCGCGCAGACCCTGTCGCCGGGCCGCCAGCGACTAACACCCGGGCCGCAGGCAGCAACCTCGCCGGCCGCTTCGAGCCCGGGAATGGAAGGCGCCCCCGGCGGCATGAGATAGCGCCCCTGCCGCTGCTTTATGTCGGCGCGGTTCACACCGGCCGCATGGATGGCGATGAGCACTTCCCCTGGGCCCGGTTCGGGAACCGGGGCCTGGCGCAGCACAAGCGCGCCGTCCGGCCCCGACCCGTCGATGTCGATAACGTCCTGCACGGCCGCGCCCGTCAGTTGGCGGTTATGTTGGCGTCCTTCACCAGCTTGGCCCATTGCGGGATTTCGCGCTGGATCAGGGCATCCAGATCCTTGCCGCTGCCGCCGATGGGCCGCACGCCATCCTTCTCCAGCACGGCGCGGATCTCAGGCGTCAAGGCGTCGGTGAAAGCCTTCTCCAGCTTGGCCCTCACGGGCTCCGGTATTCCGGTGGGACCGACGATGCCCATCCAGAACGATACCTCGTATCCGGGATAACCGAGTTCGGCGACGGTCGGCGTGTCCGGCAGTTGCGGAATGCGCTCGGGACTGGAGACCGCGAGGAGCTTGAGCTTGCCCGCCTTCACATGGCTATAGGCGGTGATGTAGGCGTCGAGTTTCAGCTTCACGTGACCTGCCAGCAGGTCCGTCATGGCCGGTCCGGCGCCTTTGTAGGGGATGGCGGACATGTCGACCCCGGCGCGGCTTTTCAGAAGCTCTATGCCGAGATGCGGAAAAGTGCCTGGTCCCGCCGTCGCGTAGGTCAGCTTGTGGGTCTTGGCGTATTCCATCAGCTCCTTGAAGCTGTTCACCGGCACACTTGGATGAACGACGATCACGCCCGGTTGGTCGGCCACCAGGGCAACCGATACGAAGTCCTTGAGGGTGTCATAGGGCAGGTTCATCTGCACCGACGGATTGGCGGTATGCGACGTGGTCGTCATCATCAGCGTATAGCCATCGGGCTCCGCGGTCGCGGTCGCCTGGGCAGCAATGGAGCCCCCTCCGCCGCCACGGTTGTCGATGATGACCGACTGCCCCAGAAGCTCCCCAACCTTCGGCGCGATCCGACGCGCCACGACATCGGTGGTGCCGCCGGGGGCAAAGGGCACGATCAAGCGGATCGGCCCTTCCGGAAACTCGGCGCGCGCCGGTGTGGCGCCCGCGATCAAAGCACCTGTGAGCAGCGTCGCTGCCAAGCGTAGCATCTTCATGGCGTCCTCCGTTATTTTGCTCAGTTGTTTTTCTTCAAGCATTCACAGGAAAACAGGCTATTCGGCAGGCATAGCCTGTCCGCTGTAGTATTTTTTGATACTCAGGATGAGCAGTATCGCCGCCATTATGACTGTGACGGCTATGATGCTTCCGGCGAGAGGCCGGCTGACGATCTCGAGGAAATTACCGTCTGCCAGCAGCATGGCGCGGCGCAGGTTCTCCTCCACCATGGGGCCCAGGATGAACCCCACCAGCACGGGCGCCGGCTCGAACTTCAGGATCCGCATCAGATAGCCAGCGATGCCGAAGAAGATGAGCAACCAGACGTCGAAGAGATTGTTGGTTGCCGTGTAGGTTCCAAGGCAGATCAGGACGACAACGACCGGATAGAGCATGTTGGCCGGGATGCTGAGCAGACGGACCCAGATGCCGATCAGCGGTATGTTGAGGATGACCAGCAGGACATTGCCGATCCAGAAGCTGGCGATCAGACCCCAGAATATCTCCGGATGGCTCGCCATCAGCCGCGGGCCAGGCGATATCCCATGGATCATCAAGGCACCGATCATAAGCGCCATGGTGGCGCTGCCGGGAATCCCAAGGAGAAGGGTCGGCACGAAGGCGGTTTGACCCGCAGCATTATTCGACGCTTCCGGCGAGGCAATGCCTTCGATGGCTCCCTTGCCAAAGCGCGACGGGTCCTTGGCCACGCGCTTCTCTATGCTGTAGCTGATGAAACTCGCGATAGTCGGGCCGGTGCCGGGCAGCGGCCCAAGGATAGAGCCAATTCCCGAGCCGCGCAGCACCGGCAGGATGGAGCGCCTCACGTCTTCGCGGGTCGGAATCATGGATCGCAGGGAAACCTTGTTCAGCTTCCTGTCGCGATCGCCCGATTTTTCGCTGATCGCCGCGATGACTTCCGTCACGCCGAACAGTCCCATCGCCAGAACGATGAGGCTGATGCCATCGAAGAGGTCGAAGAAGCCGAAGGTGAAGCGATAGGTCCCGCTGTTGATGTCGATGCCGACAGTGCCAAGCAGCAGGCCCATGACCACCATGCCGAGCCCCTTGAGCGGCGAGCCCTGAGCAATTGTGGCCGAGGCCAGCAGCCCGAAGACCATGATGGCGAAGTATTCCGCCGGGCCGAATGCGAGGGAGAAGGAGACCAGCAGCGGCGCCATCGCCAGGAGCACGAGGATTCCGATGCTGCCGCCGACAAAGGAGCCCGCCGTCGTGACGAACAGGGCGACACCGGCCCTGCCCTGCTGGCTCATGGGATAACCATCGAGGCAGGTCACGGCATTGGCCGCGGTTCCCGGCAGGTTGAGCAGGATCGACGCGGTGGAACCGCCGTATTCGGTGCCGTAATAGACGCCCGCGAGCATGATGATCGCCGCCGTCGGATCAAGATGAAAGGTGATCGGCAGCAGCAGCGTCACGGCCGTGAGCGCACCGATGCCGGGAAGCGCTCCGGCAAGCGTGCCCAGGAACACGCCGGCGAAGCAGAAAGCGAGATTCTGAAGCGAAAAGGCGGTCGGGAACCCTACCGTGAACAGATCCATCAGAGCAGGCTCCCGAAGGCCGGTATGGGCAGGCCGAACCCGACGGAGAAAATCAGCCAGGCGGTGAGACTGACACCGATGCTGAGGGCCAGTATTCGCCGCAGGCCCAAGCCGGGATTGGCAAGCGTGCTGATAACGACGGTTACGAAGACGGCGGGCATCATGCCGGTGCGTTCGATCAGAAGCGCAAAAGCTGCGAGCGCCGCGACGATCGCCAGGATCGGACGCCATGGGATCGACGGCCAGGAACTCGGCTTGCTCCAGGCAGGAACGGCGATGCCGATGCCTATGGCGATTGCGATAATCCCCAGCACCATGGGGAAGTAGCCGGCCTGCATCTCACTGGCCGTGCCGATTCCATATTCGAAGGACTGCGAAAGGGACACCAGCCCGACGAGGCACATGAATCCGCCGCCGGCCAGGTCAATCACGCCACGCTTTTCCATCTGAACCATCCGGGTGTAGCGCGGAAGATGATGCAGGGAGGATCATCTTCCGCAGGTCAGCTCACGAAGGCATCAGTTCCAGGGCTGGCTCGCCCACAGCTTCTTGTATTTCTCGTCTTCCTGGCGGATGTAGGCGTTGTAGTCATCGATCTGCAGGAAGCGCAGCGGCAGCGGCGCTTTCTTGGCAAGGTCGATGAATTCGGGATCATCGACCGTCTTCTGGATCGCCTGTGCCAGCTTGGCCGTGACCTCCTTCGGCATGCCGCCCGGACCGGCAATACCGCGCGCAGCGCCCTGCACCACGTCGTAACCGGCCTCCTTGAAGGTCGGCACGTCAGGCGCACCATCCCAGCGGCTGTCTCCCATCATCCCCAGGGGTCGCACCAGATTGTCGGCGGCTTCCCGGCTCATCACGCCGAGATTGTAGACCCCGAGATCGATGTGGCCGCCGATCAGGGCCTGACGGACATCCGCTCCGCCGCTAAAGGCGATGTGCTTCAGCTTGATGCCGGCCTCGCGCTCGAACGCCAGCGCGGCGAGATGATCGTCAGAGCCTACACCAGTGGTGCCGTAGCTCAGCTTGCCCGGGTTCTCCTTGGCATGCTTGACGATGTCCTCGATGCTCTTGAACTCGCTCTCGATATTGACCGCCAGGGCCACCGGATCATCCACGAGATTGGCGATATAGGTGAAGTCGTCAGGCGAATACTTCGTCTTGCGCTCGATTGGCATGGTGAGGAACGGCGGCATGTTGACGAAGCCGATGGTGTAGCCATCCGCCGCGGCGCTCTGAACCTCGGTAAATCCCAATTCCCCGCCGGCGCCGGGTCGGTTGATCACCACGACCGGCTGACCAAGCTGCTTCTCCATGAAGGTGGCCATGGTGCGGGCAGCAAGGTCGGTGGCGCCACCCGCGGTATAGGCGACGATCATCTTCACCGGCCGGTCCGGGTAGGACAGGACAGGCGTCGCCGACAGAATAGATAGACCGACCGCTGATGCGATCACTTTCACCAGATTCATTGTTTCCTCCGATTATTTTGATGTGCCAGGCATCTCTGCGGATGCTTTGGCTGGAAGTCAGATTTTCTTGGACTTTTCCTTTAGAACCACATCGAGCTCCGATAGCGGTGCGCGGCTGCGGATGACCTCTTCCTGGCGCGCTTCCAGCGCGGCGAAGTCCACGACATGTTCCTTCAACTGCGCGACCATTCCGGCCGGCACTACCACGACACCATCGGCATCGGCATGGATCACGTCACCGGGTGTTATCAGCATGCCGTCCAGCGTGATCGGCACGTCGATACCGTAGAGGCCGTAGTCGGGCGATGGCGGCGACACTCCGAGCCCCCGGGCGAACACCGGGAAATCCATGCCGGCAAGTTCGTCCCCATCACGCACCAGCCCATCGGTGATGATCCCACTCAGCCCATGGTAGAGAGCCTCGTGGGTCATGTTCTCGCCAAGGAACCAGCGGTTGGCCCCCGAGGTGGAGACAACAAGCACATCACCGGGATCGAAATCCCGTATGATCGCGTAGATCGAGCGCGCGATCGGCGGCCGGCCCTGCCCGCGGGCATAGAGCAGCGTGCGGACACGGCCCGCGAGGCGCCGGCGTCCGCCCATGGCGCGGATGCCTTCGATCCAGCCGGCGGCACGAATGCGGCACATGGCGTCGACGGTGATGCCCGTTGGCTGGTTCGCCAAGAAGGTTGCGATATCTCGCGCCGCCGCGTCGGTGTCGATCGAGGTCGTCTGTCGTGCCTGAGCTTCCATGGTCATTGCGCCGCCTCCCCTGCCGTTTCGTTTTCATTGCGCAGCACGCCCTCGCGGCGCATCTCGTCCAGCTCCGCTTCCGAATAGCCGAGCTCCGTCAGCACATCCTCGGTGTCGGCGCCGATGTCAGGCTTGCCGGGCCAGCGCACCTTGCCGGGGTTGCGGGCAAAGCGCGGCACCACATTCTGAAGGCGCACCTTGCCGAGCTTCGGATCGTCCAGTTCCACCAGCGTCTCGCGCTCATGGACATGCGGATCGTCGAAAATCTGCGAGACGTCATAGATCGGCCCCGCGACCACTTCCCATTTCAGGAAGTGATCCAGCACCTCCTTCTGGGTGTGCTCCGCGATCCAGCCGGCAATCGCACCATCGCATTCCTCCAGCCGCTTCACGCGCAGCGGGTTGGTGGCAAGCGACGGATCATCGGCGAGATCATCCCGGCCGATCGCCCGGAACAGCCGCTTGGCGACCGAATTGGCGGCTGCAGAGACCGCCACCCATTTGTCATCCTTGGTGCGGTAAGAATTGCGCGGCACGCTCCAGGTCGAGCGATTGCCGCGCCTGGCCGAGACGAACCCGAGCTGGTCATAGTCGATCAGCATGGCGCCGAGCATGGGCAGCATGGGCTCGTAGAGGCTGATGTCGATCTCATCGCCCTGCCCGCCGTTGCGGTCGCGGGCGTAGAGCGCGGCCAGGACCGAATAGGCGCCTGTCAGAGCCGTGATGCCGTCCGCCAACGGGAATTGCGGCAGCGTCGGCGGTCGGTCGGCCTCGCCCGCCGTATGGGCGAAGCCGCTGAATGCCTCGGCCAAGGTCCCCATGCCGGGGCGCTGGCTGTAGGGGCCGGTCTGGCCATAGCCGCTGATGTGCAGCAGTACGAGCCCGGGATTGATCGCCGACAGCGTCTTGTAATCGAAGCCCCATTCGGCGAACCGGCCGGGCCTGAAGTTCTCGATCAAAATATCGGTCCGCGCCGCCAGGCGTTTCACCACATCGGCACCGCGTGGGGTGCGGATGTCGATGGACATCAACTTCTTGTTGCGGGAGGTGACGCGCCACCAGAGGCTCTGGCCATCGCGGAACCGTCCCACGCGGCGCACTTCGTCGCCCTGCGGGTGTTCGATCTTGATGACATCAGCGCCGAGATCGCTGAGGAAGGTGCCGATCAGCGGCCCCGCGAACAGCATGCCGACGTCGACGACCTTCAGACCTTTAAGAGGCCCTTGCGCTTCAGGAACGGGTTTCGTGGTTGTCATGGTCCACCTACCCTTTCAGGAGCTTGCGCGCGATCAGCATGCGCTGGATCTCGCTGGTCCCGCCGCCGATCTGGGCGTGACGGACGTAGCGATAGAAGAGCGTCAACGGGAGTTCGAGGGACTCGCCCATGGCGCCGTGGATCTGGATGGCGTCGTCAAGGCAGCGTGCACCCCAGTCGGCCGCAACCAGCTTCACGAGGGACGCCTCGGTGCGCACGTCCTCGCCGGCATCGAACTTCGCCGCCGCTTCGTAGATCAGTGCCCGCACCGCCCGGATCGCGGTGTACATGTCCACCAGCTTCCACTGGATCGCCTGCCGCTCTGAGATCGGCTTGCCGAAGGTAACCCGCTGCTTGGCCCATTCGATCGACATATCGAGCCCGCGCTGCATCTTGCCGAGACAGAAAGGCCCGCGCAGCAGTCGGTCATGGATCGTCAGCCAACTCTGGCCGAGGTTGAAGCCTTGCCCGACCTCTCCCAGAACCGCATGACCCGGCACCCGACAATCGGTGAAATGGATGATGAACTGCGAGGCCATGCTGTCGAGCCAGGTGGTGAGACCAGGCGTGACCACTTCCATGCCGGGATTATCGCGCTCCACCAGGAACATGGTGATGCCACCACGCTGGCGCTTGGTCGGATCGGTCACCGCCTGAACCATCACGAAATCGGCAGGATCGGCATTGGAGATCCACATCTTGGTGCCGTTGATGATCCAGTCGTCGCCATCGCGGACGGCGGAGGTCTTCATCATGCCGCCGGGATCAGATCCCGCATCAGGCTCGGTCTGGGCGAAGGCGGCGAGCTTGGTGCCCTCGATGCATGGCGTGAGATAGCGATCGCGCTGCGAGGGATCGCACATGTAGAGGATGTTCGGCACCTCGGCGAAAGGAAACGGCACCGCCGTGTAGTAGAATTCCTCGAGGATCGCGGCCTTGGCGAGGAGGCCGAGGCCGCTGCCACCGTATTCCTCTGGCATGTGCAGGCCCCAGAGCCCGGTGTCCTTTGATATCTTGTAGAGCCGCTCCACCGTCTCGGTCGGAAAGATGTTCCGCAGGGCATCGCGGGCCCTCAGGCTGTGCGCCTTGCCGGGATGCGCCAGATACTGGCGCTCCAATGGCAGGAGTTCGTCCCGCACGATCTGGCGGGCGAGATCCTTGAACTCCTGCACGTCGGACGGCAGGGCGAAGGCAGGTTCGGTATTCACGTCGGCAATGGCGTCCACGAAGCAATCCTCACGTCGTCAGATCAAGCACGCATCCGCTCGACGCCCTGTCGGGGCAGTTCCCGCGGCCAGCCCGCTCCAAGCGTTTCAAGTGTCTCGAACATCTCGAAGGCTCCCATCGGATCCAGATCCGAGCCGCCGTAGGCGAGACAAGCCTCGAATTTGGCGAAAAGCTCCTCGCGGGCGAGTGGCCGCGAGATATGCCCGCGCGCGCGGGATATCTCCTCGCTCACCAGCACCTCTCCTGAAGTCAGCCGCACGCTGACCTGGTCGGCCGGCGAATAGCTC
Source organism: Agaricicola taiwanensis (assembly GCF_014635245.1). Classification (GTDB taxonomy): domain Bacteria; phylum Pseudomonadota; class Alphaproteobacteria; order Rhizobiales; family Methylopilaceae; genus Agaricicola; species Agaricicola taiwanensis. The sequence goes on from NZ_BMCP01000002.1 coordinate 1,010,735, forward strand.
GTCAGGGTCGGATCATAGGTTTCGTCGGCATCGACGAAGACCTTGGGCAGCAGCTTCTGCACCTCCGGCCGCAGCACAAACGAGTCCGTCAGATGCTGCAGCGTCACCGCCTGCTCCAGGAGCGCGCAAGCCATGGTGAACTCGATGCTGAACTTGGCTTCAAGACCCGTCTGCGGCCGGTGGTTGATCAGGATGGCGGCCTGGGTCTTGCCGATCTTGACTCGAATCTCCTCCACCTCGTCCGGCCGGATCGGTCGTTCGGCGACAAGCCCAAGCATGGCGTCGATGGCACGATGCGTGCAGTAGCAGGTGGGGAATTTCTTGATGCTGACCCCGTCATTGACGATGTGCCAGTCACGGCCGAGATGGGTGGCGCTCCGGCTGCGGTCAACGCTGCCACGCGGCGAGACTGCCGCCAGGAAGCCGCGCTTATGCTCCAGCACCGAAAGCCCGCCGCTCATGCCGTTGGCGGCGAGGCGTCCCGCCAGAACGCCCGCGTGGGCGGAAGCACCGGCGTGAAACGGCTTGATCATGGTGCCGAAGTTCGCCACCACACCGCTCGCCTGCGATGCGCCAAGCGCGATGGCGACCGCGGTCTCCTCGGGGTTCAGCCGGCGAAGATTTGCCATGGCCGCGGCCGCGGCCACAGCCCCATAGACACCCGTCGGATGCCATCCCTTTTCGTGAAGCTGGTCGTCCTCGCGTCGCACGAGTTCGGACCAGACCTCGAAGCCCGCGACATAGGCGGTGATCATGTCCTTGCCCGTCGAGCCGAGCGCCTCGCCCTCCGCAAGGATGGCCGGGACAAGGATGGCGCTGCGGTGGCCGCCGGCGTCGTCATAGTCAAGCGCATGAGCAGCGGTGCCGTTGATCCGTGCCGCGACGAGTGCCGAGGCGCGGCGCTCGGTGAACACGATGGAGGCCTCCGGCTTGCCGTCGAGCGCGGCAAGCAGCGTTGTCTCCATGATGCGCGCGGTATCCTCCGCGCTTCCCGCGATCAGCACCCCCGAGCAATCGAGAAAGCCGAGCTTGGCGACGTCGATGGCGGCCTGCGGAAGATCCGCATAGGTCAAGCCGGATACGAAAGCGGCGATTTCTTTGGTCAAAGCCATGATGATCTCCTCACGCCGCAGCGCTGACGGCTTCACGCAGCCGTGCCAGGCTGCCGCCCTTCATGACGGAGCCCGGCAGCGGGTGGCCCACGACTTCTTCCGCGAGCTGCGCCGCGCGGATCAGTTCCTCAAGATTGATGCCCGTTTCGATCCCCATCTCGTCGCACATGAAGACGAGGTCTTCGGTGCAGACATTGCCGGCGGCGCCCTTGTGGCCCGCGAAGGGGCAGCCACCGAGGCCGGCGACGGAGGCATCGAAGATCCGCACGCCCATCTGCAGACCCGCGTAGGCATTGGCTATGCCCATGCCCCGGGTGTCATGCAGATGCAGGATGAACTCGACGTCTGGATAACGTTCACGCAAGGCACCGACGACGCGTTTGACCGAGCCCGGTGTCGCCCAGGCCATGGTATCGGCCAGCGCGAAGGTCTTGAGCGTGACGTCATGCTCGCGGGCAAGGGAGAACACGCTTTCGGCCGCGGCGAGAACCTTCGCGGTCGATATGTCACCTTCGAAGTTGCAGCCGAAGGCGGCTTGCAGCCCCCCATGCGAGGTCGGCACGCCATGCTCGCGGTAGGTCTGCAGCATGTTCCGCGTCGCCTGGCGGTTCTCCTCCGGCGTCATGTTGGTGTTGCGCTTCAGGAAGGCGTCGGACGCGCAGAGCACGATGCGTCCCTTGACGTCGACGCGTTTGGCAGCGAGCGCCCGTTGCAGGCCCTGCTCGTTCAGCCACAGCGCCGTGTAGCGCACACCTTCACGCATGTTCATGCGTGCCACGACCTCGTCGGCATCGGCCATCCCGGGCACGCGCTTGGGATTGACGAAGGAGACCACCTGGATCTCCTTTACGCCCGTGCCGGACAGGGCATCGATCAACTCCAGCTTGCGTTCGGTCGGGATGTGCCCCTTCTCGAACTGGAAGCCTTCGCGCGGGCCTTCCTCATTGATGCGGATTGCTTTGGGCAGATCGGACATCACGCGCCTCCCTCGTCGGAGAAGTCGACACCAGCCGGCGGCACGAAGGGATAGGGTACGGGCTTGCCGGCGCGATAGGGCAGCGCCACCAGTGCCATGCCGGGTGTCGATTCCCGATCATTCTCGTTCTTGATGCCGAGCTTCAGTTCCACGATCCCGTAGTCATCCAGAGGGATCTTGCGCACGACCTCAGCCCAGACCCTGAGCCGCGTTCCGACCACGTCCATGGCGCGGAAGCGGAAGCTGACTTTCCAGGCCCAGCCCTCAAGCCCTGCCCAGTCCTTCAGGAGCTGCAGAATGAATTGCTGCTTCAGCGAGCCGTTGACCATCAGGCCCGGGAGCTTGTCGTGCTCCATGGCGAAGCGTTCGTCGTAATGGATCTTGTGCCAGTTCTCCATGGCGGCCGACCAGCGCATCAGATGCACGGTCGTCAGCGGCGCCTTGTGCAGTTCGTCGAGCTGATGGCCGACCTCGACATCCTCGAAGAGGATCTGCGAAATATCAGATGATGTTGCAATGGGTTTGGTGATCGCCTGTTCCATATTCGTCACCGCCTGATCTGTGTTTTGCTGAAGCGCATGATCAGCTCGCCGCTCTCATCCTTGAAGTCGCTCTCGTAGACCACAAAGAGCATGGGCCCCTTGGAGGTCTCGCGCTCGTAGATGTCCTTGTAGCGGGACGTGACGCTGACCCATTCGCCATGACGCGGGAGCTGGAAGATCTCCACGTCGGTGCCGCCGTTCAGCATGGCGAGATTGCAGGGGATGGGCGGCAACCCCAGGCTTGAAGAGCCGACTGCGCCATCGAAGTCGGGATCCTCCGCCCGCTCGTGCACGAGATCCGGGCCGCCGAATTCGAGCCGCAGCATGGCCGCTGCAAAAAGCGGCGGGGCCACCGGTGCCCCGTAACGGGTCCGCGCCGCATACTCCTCATCCATATAGATCGGATCAGGATCCATGATCGCTTGAGAGAAACGGCGAACGGCGCCGCGCTCGACCGGATCGCAGCACACCAAGGGCTGCGTTTCCATGCCGATGTATTTCCTGATGTCGTCGTTGATGATGCTCATCGTCCCGCCAGCAGTTTCGAGAGACGTCTTCAGCGCATATATCGTCTGCGCTTAAGCATCCTAATCAGCGCCTTTCGTATATTGCAAGGCCATTTTATTATTTTACAAAGCCGATATGGAACGCCCATATTGCCACCCAGCATCACGGACGAGCGAGAGCGCCATGTATTTCGGAAACTGCAAAACTCTCACAGCAGAGGTCTTCGCCACGCTGCCGGATCATTTCCGCATCACGGGGCGTCCGTCTCCGCGCAGCAGCGGCTCACGCGGTCAGCACAAGGAAACGCACAGCTTTTTGGAAGGCCCCTCCTTTGACCGCCAGGGAAACCTCTATGTGAACGACGTTCCCTACGGCCGCCTGTTCCGCATCACTCCGGGCGGCACGTTCGAACTGGCGCTGCACTATGATGGAGAACCCTGTGGGCATAAGATCCACAAGGATGGCAGCAGCTTCATCACCGACCAGCGCCTTGGGCTGCTCAAGGCCGATCTTGCGACCGGCGAGGTCTCACCCCACCTGCCGCGCCGCTACACCGAAGGGTTCCGCGGGCTCAATGATCTGTGCTTCTCGAGCGCGGGCGAAATCTATTTCACCGATCAAGGCCTGAGCGACCTCAGTCATCCCTACGGCCGGGTGTTCTGCCTGTCGCCCGACGGTACGTTGCGCTGCCTGATGGAGAACGCCCCAAGCCCCAACGGCATCGTACTCAGCCCTGACGGCACGTCGCTTTTTGTCGCCATGACACGCGCGAATGCCATATGGCGGCTGCCACTGATGGTCGATGGATCCTCTACCAAGATCGGCACCTTCATCACTCTTTCAGGTGGTGTCGGCCCTGATGGCATCACCATCGATGAATCCGGTGGGCTTGTGGTGGCCCATCCCGGCCTCGGCGTCATATGGGTCTTCGACAGCAGGGGCGAGCCAACCCATCGCATCGAATCGCCGGTCGGAAGCTTCGTCACCAATGTCGCGTTCGGCGGCCCGGACAACCGGACGATCTTCGCCACCGAGAGTCACTCAGGATCCATCCTGATGGCCAAGGTCGATATTCCCGGCGCGGCAGCCTTTTCCCACATGTGACCGAAAATCCAGACGTCCGATAACCTAGAATATCTTGGCGTCAGCGAGCAGCCTCCGGCATCGTCAGCACGAAATCCGCGATCATGCCGCCGATGCGGACGTGATGGCGCATTCGCGCTGCCGCCTCGTCCGCATCATAGGCCAGCAGCGCCTCCAGAATCTGTTCATGCTGGGAGAGCGATTCCCGCAGACGCTCAGGCTGCTCCAGACGAAAGTTGCGGAACGGTTGAAGCTGCTTCCACGTCCGGTTCGCAAGCGCTTCGAGATAATCATTATGCGAAGCGGAATAGATGCTGGCATGGAATTCGCGATTAAGCCGGGTATAGCCAATCGGATCGTCAATCGCCTTTCGGCTGCGCTCCAGCACGTCGCGAAGATGCTCGCGCTCCTCCTCGGTGGCGCGGCGGGCGGCCAGCCGCGCGGCCAATATGTCGAATTCGGCCATGAGCTCGAACATACCGATAAGCTTGGGCAGCGGAAGCACCGTGACCACAGGCCCGCGACGGGGTTGCGGCTCCACGAGGCCGATGGCGACAAGGCGCTGGATGGCCTCGCGCACGGGTGTGCGCGAAACGCCGAACTCGGCAGCCAAGGCGACTTCATCCAACTTCTCGCCCGGCTTCAGGGTGCCTTCGAGAATCATCTCCTCGAGCTTCTGGCTGAGATGTTCGCTTCGGGTCGCTCCCCTGTCGGGCATCATCATATCGCTCGCCAGCGGTATGTCAGTCTCGGGTGGACTGACAGGCTTCTTCTCGGCGGTTCTTTTCGTGCGGCTCACTGTATCCCCTTGGTCTTCTGTCGCGCAATCTTGCATACCAGATTGGCAATATCGTATACGTAAACACCTTCTTACATGAAATCGCGGGAAAATCATGGGACATTGGATTGAAGCGCGCCGGAACGACGGCACCGCAGTACGTTGCTATCGCGCGAATGCAGTTGGCGACGTCATTGGCGATGTCGTCATCGTACAAGAGATTTTCGGGGTCAATGAGCATATCCGCAACGTATGCGAGCGTTACGCACAGGCGGGCTTCAACGCCCTGGCTCCCGCGCTCTTCGACCGGGTGGAACCGGATATCGAACTTGATTATACGCCGGACGGAATAGCACGCGGGCGGGCGGTCATGTCCGAAATCCCGACAGCGGACGCGATAGCGGACATCGCCGCGGCTGTCGATGCATGCGGCAGCATGAAGCCTGCCGTCGTCGGCTTCTGCTGGGGTGGCACGCTTGCCTTCGCCGCGGCAACACAAATCGGGGACAAGCTGAGCTGCGCCGTGAGCTACTATGGCGGCGGTGTCGCCAACCTGCTGAATAGCCCGCCGCGATGCCCGGTTCTCTTCCACTTCGGTGAGAAGGATCAATCCATTCCGGCAGAGACCATAGACGCGGTGCGCAAGGCCCTGCCGGACGCGCCGCTTTATACCTATGACGCGGGCCATGGCTTCAGTTGCGACGCGCGTGCTTCCTATGAGCCCGAAAGCGCCGCCCGTGCCTTTGAGCGCACCATCTCCTTTCTCAAGGCCAACGCGCGAGGCTGACCTATATATCGGACATCAGGCTATGGCCCCCATGCTGTTTTCACCTCTGGACCTACGTGGGGTGCGCCTGAAGAACCGTATCGTTCTGGCGCCCATGCTGACATATGCGGCCGAGCATGGGCGGATCTCCGACTGGCATCTCGCTCATCTCGGCAAGTTCGCGGTCGGCGGGGTCGGCCTCGTTTTCATGGAATCGACCAAGGTCGATCCTCGTGGTTGCACGACCATCCGCGATGCTGGCCTGTGGAAGGATGATTTCATCGAGCCGTTGCGCCGGGTGACGGATTTCATCAAGGCGCAAGGGGCCGTGCCGGGCATCCAGCTCAGCCATTCCGGCCGCAAGGCCCGCCATTCGGTGCCTTGGGAAGGCCGCGCCCCGCTTCTGCAGGCCGTAAACGTGGAGGATGGTGGAGAGTGGGATCTCATCGGACCCAGCGCCGCTCCTCATGCGGAAGGTTATCCGGTGCCGCGCGAGCTGACCTCCGGCGAGATCAAGGATCTCATCGGGACCTGGGGTCAGGCTGCCGATCGTGCCAGGCGTGCAGGTTTCGATGTGATCGAGCTGCACGCCGCCCACGGCTATCTGATCCATGAGTTTTTGTCTCCCGATGCCAACCGCCGCACTGATGCCTATGGTGGCTCGTTCGCAAACCGCATCCGTTTTGCAGTCGAGGTCGTGGACGAGGTGCGGCGATACTGGCCCGACGAGAAGCCCCTGTTCGTACGCATCTCATCAGTCGACGACATGGGGTGGACCATAGAGGACAGCGTTGCTTTGGCCCGTGTCCTCAAGGCACATGGGGTGGATGTCATCGATTGCAGTTCGGGCGGCATCGGCAGCCATACTCTCGATGCCGCGCAGCCGCCGGACTACGGCTACCAGGTTCCCTTTGCCGAAAGGATCAGAACCGGAGCCGACATCATAACCATGGCAGTCGGCCTCATCATTCACGCGGATCAGGCGGAAAGTATCCTAAATGAAGGCCGCGCGGACCTCGTGGCACTGGGGCGCGAGTTGCTGCACAATCCCAATTGGTCCATCGATGCCGCGCAGAAGCTCGGTTACATGCCAAGTTCCGCCGGCATCCCGGAGGCCTATGGCTATTGGCTGGACAAGCGCAGCGCATCTGGCTTCGCGGGGAAACCATCTACCTGGCAAAGAGGCATTTAAGCCTTTGGCATCAGGGCTTGCCGTTGATGGCGAGGCGATTCTTGCGCCTGCATTGCTGAACTTGATCGCGGCGTCTGAGTCTCCGCGCGGTTTTGCATGCGGCGGTCGATGTTCCCGCGGAACAAAGCAGCCCCTCCGCCGCTTTTGTTCGAGAAAATCAGGAGCGGATTTATGATCAAGAATCTTATCAAGGCGGCCATACTGGGCTGGATCGCCAAGAAATTCCTCAATCGGTCGCGCGATCGGCCGCGCGGCTATCGCCGTTGAAGCCCGCGCCTCACCGCGCCGCGTCGAGAATTTCCTTGCACTCCAGAAGCTCAAACAAGGTGAGCTGAAGCTTCCGTGCATTTTCGGGCGCGAATGCTTGCACCCTCTCCGGCACCTTGTCCTGACGAGGCTCCGCCGCTCTTGAAGCTTCGTCCTGATGTGACGCCGGCGCCAGTTCTATGGACGGAGGCACCTCCTCGACGAGATCTTCTTCCTCGTCATGCAACGAAATCTGAGGCTCCGCCCGAATCTGCGGTTCTACGGTCCGCACCGTATTGCGTTGCGGTGCAAAATCTTCCGGCATGGAGGTCACAGGAGCCATTTCGACCTCCTCGTCCTCCAGTTCGCGCCACAGCGTCATGACGTGGTGCGGCCCCTGCTCGCGCAGGATGCGCTGGACACCCTTGATGGTGTACCCCTCGCCGTACAGCAGGTGTTTGATACCACGCAGCAGGGTCACGTCGTCCGGCCGGTAATACCGACGGCCACCTCCCCGCTTTAGCGGTTTGATGTGGGAAAAGCGCGTTTCCCAGAAACGCAGCACATGTTGCGGCAAATCGAGATCGTCAGCGACTTCGCTGATCGTGCGAAATGCTTCAGGCCCTTTATCCACCAGTACGCTCCCTTAACGGGGCAACGCCGGCCGCGGGTTCAATCTTCGCCGCTGGTCGCAATCCCGTTTACGCGGTCTTTGAGAATATTGCTCGGCTTGAAGACGAGCACCTTGCGGGGCGGAATCGGCACTTCGACGCCGCTTTTGGGATTGCGCCCGACTCGCTCGCCTTTGTCACGCACGATGAAGGAGCCAAAGGAAGAAAGTTTCACTGTCTCGCATTGCGCGAGGGTGCCGGAGATCTCGTCCAGCACCGTCTCGACGAGGCTTGCCGACTCGGTGCGCGACAGCCCTACACGCTGGTAAACCGCTTCACACAGATCCGCTCGGGTAATGGTTCGTCCGCTCATTGCGACACCTGATCAAGAAGGCCTTCATCCCGTTGAAAAACAACGTATTAAGCAAGCAGGTGCCGGTCAACCGATGTTTTACCAACGCAGCAATGCCGAGCCCCAGGTGAAGCCGCCGCCCATGGCTTCCAGCAGGACGACGTCGCCTCCCTTGATGCGGCCATCTTCATAGGCAACGGCCAGGGCCAGGGGGATCGACGCGGCGGATGTGTTGCCGTGCCGGTCCACCGTCAGCACCACCTTTTCCGGTGCGATACCAAGTTTTTGGGCGCTGGCATCGATAATGCGTTTGTTAGCCTGATGCGGGACGAACCAGTCGAGATCATCGGACGTCATGCCGGTCGCGGCATAGGCATCCTCGATGACATCGGTGATCATGCCGACCGCATGACGAAAAACTTCTTTGCCTTCCATGCGCAAATGACCGACCGTTCCCGTCGAGCCCGGTCCGCCATCGACATAGAGTTTCTCGCGGTGACGCCCGTCGGAGCGCAGATGTGTCGTGAGGATGCCGCGATCGGTGACAGCGCCGTCCTGTTCCTGTGCCTCCAGCACCAGCGCCCCTGCCCCATCGCCGAACAGCACGCAGGTGGTGCGGTCTTCCCAATTCAGGATGCGCGAGAAGACTTCCGCGCCGATCACCAGCGCACGCTTATGGCTGCCGGACGTCAGGAATTTATCCGCGGTGGCAAGGGCGAAGACAAAGCCGGAGCAGACGGCTTGAAGATCGAAAGCCGCACCATGACGAATGCCAAGCCCGTCCTGCACCTGAGTGGCGGAGGATGGAAAGGTGTTATCCGGCGTTGAGGTGCCGACGATGATGAGATCGATCTCGGACGCGTCCATGCCAGCGTCAGCAAGTGCCTTTCGGGCAGCGGCCAGGGCGAGGGACGACGTGGTTTCCGTCTTATCGGCGATGTAGCGCTGGCGTATACCAGTGCGCTGGGTGATCCATTCGTCGCTGGTGTCGACTGTCTTGGCGAGTTCCTCATTGGTGACGACGCGGGCCGGTAGAGCAGAACCGATGCCTCGCACCACGGATCGTAATTGTGTCACGATTCAGAAACCTCGTTCGCCACCGCCAACTGTCGTGCCGCCCCCGCGTGCGACAGACCCGCCGTGATTTTCTCCAGAAGAGCGTATCGCACCATTTCATGGCCGACGTCGATGGCCGAGGCAAAGCCTTCCGCATCCGTGCCACCGTGGCTTTTCACCACGATGCCGTTGAGGCCGAGGAAAACGCCGCCGTTGACCTTGCGCGGGTCCATCTTCTCCTTCAGCGCATCGAAGGCAGGTTTGGCCAGAAGATAGCCAAGCTTGGCGCGCCAGGTCCGGTTCATGGCGGCACGAAGATAGGCGCCGATCTGCCGCGCTGTGCCTTCCGCCGCCTTCAGGGCGATATTGCCGGAAAATCCTTCCGTCACCACCACATCGACGGTGCCCTTGCCGATGTCGTCGCTTTCGACGAAGCCGCGGTAGTCAATGTCGGGATAGTTCGCCGCCTTCAGGTGCTGGCCGGCCTCGCGGATGCTCTCGACACCCTTCATCTCCTCAACGCCGATGTTGAGAAGGCCGACGGTAGGCCGCTCGATATCGAAGACGATGCGCGCCATGGCGCCGCCCATAACGGCGAAGTCGACAAGTTGCTGCGCATCGGCGCCGATGGTGGCGCCCACATCGAGCACGATCGATTCGCCGCGCATGGTGGGCCACATGGCGGCAATCGCCGGACGCTCGATGCCGGTCATGGACTTGAGGTTGACCTTGGCCATTGCCATGAGGGCGCCGGTATTGCCGGCGGACACGACAACATCTGCATCGCCCGTCCGCACGGCGTCGACAGCCTGCCACATGCTGGAGACCTTCCGGCCATAGCGCAGGGCCTGGCTCGGCTTGTCGTCCATCTTGATCGCAACGTCGGTATGGCTGATCCGGGAAACCGCAGCGAGCTTTGGATGCCGGCTGAGAATGGGACCGGCTATCGCCTCGTCACCGAAGAGAATGAAACTGGCGTCTGGGTGCCGTTCACGCGCGAGATCAGCGCCTGCGATGACCACCGGTGCGCCGGAGTCGCCTCCCATGACGTCAAGTGCAATACGTACGGTTTTGGACATGTAACCCGGTTCAAAAAGCTTCTTCGGCAAGCGTCGTGCGCCTTCACTCAAGAGCGCCGGGACAATAGCCACTCAACGTCTGCCCGCAATAGAAAGTTCGTCGGCGCTTGTCCCGCTGCTGCGGCGGCTACTGTTTTTTCTGATCGTCAAGCCTCAGCTTCGCCAAGGCGGCGAAAGGATTCTCCTGCTCTTCACTTTCTACGTGATCGGTGAACTCTATGCCCGGCTTTCTTGGGTAGGGGTCGATGCCGAGGGCGAAGAATTCCAGCGCGATGGCGCCGAGATCGATGGTGTTGCCGAGGAGCGGATCCGGCAAATCGAGGTTCTCGACCGCCTCCTCATCCTCCTCCGAAGCTTCCTGCGGCGGAGCGAGCAGCATGTTGACGTCCTCTTCCATTCTCACCGGAAATGGATCGAGGGTCACGCCGCAGATCTGCACGATATCCGCCTCGATTCTTCCCGACACTGCGACAGAATCACGTCCCGATGGTTTGGCGGTCAGCTGAGCCCGGAAGGAGGTCACCTCCTTCACCCCATATGCCTGCGCCATCTCCTTGCGGGCTTTTTCGTCCGCCCCGATCTCTATCGTCTCTCCGCCCGCAGGCAGCTGATGAACATGAATGATGTGCGTAAGAATAGGCTGATCGGTCATGATACCTTCCTGATCGTCTCGGGACCCGGAAAACGCGGCACCTGGGGAAAAATATCCTGGTGCTCGAGCTCTTTCAGTGCCGTCCGCAGATAAGATGCAAGCCGCATGGCATTTGGTGTCGCTGTGCCATCCCCGCGATACACATTGCGGTCAAGCGCCTCGGCCAGCGCAATGTCGTCGGGCTCAAGCAGGGCTTTATCGTAAGCCTCCACGCGGCCGTAGAACTTCTGCGCCAGCTTCTTCATGCGCTTGGGCACGGAGAGGTCACCCACGCCCATCTCGCGCAGGGAACGGTCGAGATCGAGGAAGATGCGATCGCAGAGTTCCTGCGCCGCCAGGCGTCTCTCCTCACCGCCGTCCGACAGCCGGCGGAAGACCAGGAAGGTGTGGAGGATGAGCATGTCGTAGCGACCATCGACGCTGTCCGCAACGCCGTAGTCCAGATAGAAGCATGGCTGCCGCGACTGGCTGACAACAGCTTCGTGAAGTACCGCAACAGCCGGATCTTCTTGGCGACGCTTGAACAGATTGAATATCATCGCTTCATCATCCATACGCACAACGGTTGCGCCTCGTTAAGGAAGCGGTTAGGCCATGAGGCGCCCGGCGACAAGCCCAAATGGTCCCCGGATCGCCCGTGGACGACAACGAAGGACGCTCAAAACGTGACGTACCGCCGTTACCGCTCGTTTTCCTCGCATGCCCGCGCCTTCGCGGGTGCCGCCGCCCTTGCCCTCCTCGTGTCCGGCTGCAACAGCATCGCCGAGACCCGCACCCACGGCTTCATCCTGCCGGCCTCTGCCCTCGAGCAGATCCCTCGGGGGTCGAGCCAGGAGCAGGTGCTGGTGGTGCTCGGCACGCCGTCCACCGTCTCCACCATCGACGGCGAGGTCTTCTACTACATCCAGACCACGCGCCGCCGGCCGGTAGCCTTCATGAACGCCCGTACGGTCGACCAGCGGGTGATCGCGGTCTACTTCAACAAGAACAAGCAGGTTGAGCGGGTCGCCGACTATGGTCTCCAGGATGGGGTCGCCTTCGACTTCATCAGCCGCACGACCCCGACCTCCGGCCGTGAGCTAACCTTCCTCAATCAGATCCTGAAGGCCACGACGGGTACGCCTCAGCTCTTCAACTGAGCCTCTCTCGTCCGCCCATACAAAAAGCCCCGCCGGGTCACCCGGCGGGGCTTTTTCATTGCTTGGGCACCTAACTCAGTGCGCGAGAATGGCGAGCAGCAGAAGAGCGACGATGTTCGCGATCTTGATCAAGGGATTGATGGCCGGACCTGCCGTATCCTTGTAGGGATCGCCCACGGTATCACCCGTCACCGCCGCCTTGTGGGCCTCCGATCCCTTGCCGCCGTAGTGGCCATCTTCGATGTACTTCTTCGCGTTGTCCCAGGCGCCGCCTCCTGACGTCATGGAGATCGCAACGAAGAGACCCGTCACGATGGTGCCGAGCAGCATGGCGCCAACCGCCGAGAAGGCCGCCGACTTGCCGGCGACGGCATAGATGATGAAATAACCGACGATGGGGGACAGCACCGGCAGGAGCGAGGGAATGAACATCTCGCGAATTGCAGCGCGCGTCAGCATATCGACCGCGCGGCCGTAATCGGGCCGATCGGTGCCCTGCATGATGCCGGGCTTCTCGCGGAACTGACGGCGGACCTCCTCCACGACAGCGCCCGCGGCCCGACCAACCGCAGTCATGCCCATAGCCGCGAACAGGTAGGGCAGGAGCCCGCCGAACAGGAGGCCGACGACGACATATGGGTTCGAGAGTGAGAAATCGAGCGTCACGCCCTGGAAGTAGGAGAAGCGTTCGGGGCTAGCGTTGGAGATGAAGTAATTCAGATCCTCGGTGTAGGCGGCGAAGAGCACCAGCGCCCCCAAGCCGGCGGAGCCGATGGCGTATCCCTTGGTCACGGCCTTGGTGGTGTTGCCCACTGCGTCGAGCGCGTCGGTGGTCTTGCGCACCTCGCTGGGGAGATCGGCCATTTCGGCGATGCCGCCGGCGTTATCCGTGACCGGTCCGAAGGCGTCGAGGGCGACCACCATGCCAGCCAGTGCCAGCATGGTCGTCACGGCGATGGCGATGCCGAAGAGGCCGGCCAGACTGTAGGTGACGATGATGCCCGCGATAATGATGATGGCGGGCAATGCCGTTGACTCCAAGGATACGGCCAAACCCTGGATGACATTGGTGCCATGGCCCGTAACCGAGGCGGCGGCCACTGATTTGACAGGCCGATAGGTGACGCCGGTGTAATATTCCGTCACCCAGATGATGAGGCCGGTCACGATCAGCCCGGCGGTACCGCAAAGGAAAAGGTCCGTGCCGGTGAAGGTGGTGCCGCGGCTGGTCGTGAGCTCCGTGCCGAAGCCGATGAGAAGCCATGTGACCAGAGCAAGACCGAACAGCGAGAGCACCGCCGATGCGATGAAGCCGCGATAAAGGGCACCCATGATCGACTGGCTGGCACCGAGCTTCACGAAGTAGGTGCCGATGATCGAGGTGATGATGCAGATGCCGCCGATAGCCAGCGGATAGACAAGAATGGTGTCGAGCAGGACGTTGCCCGCGAAGAAGATCGATCCCAGTACTATGGTCGCGACAATGGTGACCGCATAGGTCTCGAAAAGGTCCGCCGCCATGCCGGCACAGTCACCGACGTTGTCGCCCACATTATCGGCGATGGTGGCCGGATTTCGCGGATCATCCTCAGGGATGCCCGCCTCGACCTTGCCGACGAGATCGCCGCCGACATCGGCCCCCTTGGTGAAAATGCCGCCGCCCAGCCGGGCGAAGATGGAGATCAGAGAGGCGCCAAAGCCCAGCGCCACGAGCGCATCTATGACAACACGATCGCCCGCGCGGTAGCCCGAGGCAGTCAGGATCGCGTAGTAGACGGTGACGCCCAGAAGCGCGAGGCCGGCCACCAGCATGCCCGTCACCGCTCCGGATTTGAATGCGATATCGAGCCCGGCGGCCAGGCTCTTGCTGGCGGCCTGTGCTGTGCGCACGTTCGCGCGGACCGAGACGTTCATGCCAATGAAGCCGGCGGCTCCGGACAGGATCGCGCCGATGGCGAAACCGATCGCAACGGTCAGGGACAGAAAGTATGCAACAGCCGCAAAGATGACGGCGCCGACGATGGCAATGGTGGTGTATTGCCTTGCGAGGTATGCTTGAGCGCCTTCCTGGATCGCGGTGGCGATCTCCTGCATACGCGGGGTACCTGCGTCCGCGGCCATAAGGCTGCGGACAGTAACGATGCCGTAGACAATGGAAAGCGCGCCTGCGGCAATAATCAACCAAAGTGCGATCATGATCCGTCCTTGTGCGTTGCCAGCAGGGGGATGTTGCGCCGTACGCGCGCCATTTCTCGGCTTATGAACAGAACCCCTGCCCCTAGAGTGAGCGACAGTGCCAAACTTGTATGAGTCCTGCAACGAGGCTTGCGCTTTCAGAGCTAATGACGTTTCAAATGCGATGAGCCGACAGACCGAGAGCGCCGCCTGATGTTGCATCGCCTCATTACCCTCGCCGCCGTCATGATGTTCTGCGTGGGATGCGCCGGCAGGCCCCACGGCGTGTTGTTACCGGTCTCGGCCGAGGGACTGCACACCACGAAGATCGATATGCTGGTGGCCACGACGCGCGCGCCCGCCAATCCCTCCGAGCTCTTCTCCGGTGAGCGCGGGACCGAACTCGCCTTTGCCGACATGACCATATCGATCCCGCCGGATGCGGTGCGCAAGGCGGGAGAGGTTCAATGGCCGAAGCGCCTGCCGGGAGACCCGGCTCGTGACTTCGTGGTCACGCGCGCGGAGGCCGTGGACAAGGCCGGCGGCATCAGAAGCTTCCGTCGGATGCTGGCGCAGCAGAAGCGCCCCCGGCGTGTGCTTCTGTTCGTCCACGGCTACAACAATGTGTTTGAGGCGGCGGTCTACCGCTTCGCCCAGATCATCCATGACTCCGGCGCGGAAGCGGTTCCGGTGCTCTTTACCTGGCCGTCTCGGGGAAAGCTGCTCGCCTATACCTATGATCGTGAGAGCACCAACTACTCGCGGGATGCCTTCGAAGAGACGCTCCAGGCGTTGGCCCGCGATCCTCAGGTGGATGAGATCTCCATCCTCTCCCATTCCATGGGAAACTGGTTGACCCTGGAGGGCCTGCGTCAGATGGCCATACGTGACGGACACGTCGCGCCGAAGATCAAGAACGTGATGCTGGCCGCCCCCGACGTCGATGTGGACGTCTTCCGAACCCAGATCGCGGAGATGGGCAAGACGCGACCTCGTTTCACGCTGTTCGTCTCACGCGACGACCGGGCCCTCGCCTTCTCCCGGCGTGTCTGGGGCAGCACAGCCCGGCTGGGCGCCATCGATCCGGAGCAAGAACCCTATAAGACCGAGCTGGAGCGAAGTGGCATCGCCGTGCTCGACCTCACCAAGGTCAAGGCAGGCGACAGTTTGCACCACGGCAAGTTCGCGGAAAGCCCCGAGGTGGTGAAGCTGATCGGTTCACGGCTGCTCGCTGGGCAGGACATCAGCGACGAGAACATCGGGCTCGGCGACAAGATCATCGAGGCCACAACGGGAGCCGCGGCAAGCGTCGGAAGCGCGGCAGGACTGGTGGTGGCCGCTCCCATCGCCATCGTGTCACCGGGGACGAGGCGCAACTATGGTGATCGAACCAGGGAATTCGGTGGACGGCTGAGCCACACCGCCCGCTCGACCGGCAGCATTATCACGGAGCCCGGCCTCTAGGTTCGTCAGTTCGACGCTAACGCGCTCTGAGCCAGCGGGTTAAAAGTGCTGGTATTTGCGCGCGGGAACATTGAGAACGCGCCCGCCGCTGGTAACGCGAAGGCGCCCTGCCGCGCCCCCGACGATCTCGCCGATCCGCGTCACCGGTATCCGAGCGCGCCGTGCGCTCTCCTCGAAGTCCTTCACATGCTCCGGCGGCAGGGTGGCGAGAATCTCATAATCATCTCCTCCGCCGAGGACTGCCGCCTGGGCATCGAAATCGGCGCGGAGGGCTTTCCGAGCCGCCGGTGACAGAGGGAGGTTATCGATCTCGACGGCGGCAGCAACGTCGGATGCCTCGCAGAGGCGCTCCAGATCACCGAGCAATCCATCCGAGACATCCATTGAGGCGGACGCGAATTTAGCGATGGTGGAGGCAAGGCGCACGCGAGGCTGCGGCTTCAGATAACGGTCGAGCAGGTGGTCGCGCTCATCGATGCTGATGCCCCAGGATTTAAACAGATCCGGGTTTTGCCGCAGCAGGAGGCCGAGCGCGGCATCGCCCACGGAACCCGAGAGATAGATACAGTCGCCCACCCTCGCACCAGCGCGGAGCGGCCTTCGTCCATCCGGCACCAGCCCGAACGCCGTCACCGAGACCCAGACCGGCCCGTGCGTCCGCACCGTATCGCCGCCATAGAGCGAAAGTCCGAAGGCCTGCTGATCAGCCCTGAGGCCGTTCGTAAAGGCCTCCAGCCAGTTCACCGTCCAGTCCGGCGGGAGCGCGAGCGTCAGGAGGTAGCCAGCGGGCTCGGCCCCCTTGGCCGCAAGATCGGACAGGTTCACGCGCAGCGCACGCCGTGCGATGGCATCGGCGGGATCGTCGGGAAAGAAGTGAACACCGGCGACGATGGCGTCGGTCGTCAGCACCAGTTCATGCCCAGGCGGTGGAGCGTAGCCTGCCGCGTCATCGCGCAGTTCGGCGGCACCTTCGGAGGTCGCGAGGGGACGCAAAAACCTTGCGATGAGCTCATCCTCATCCGGACGCTCCCCTGCTTCCGCCATCAGCCCACCCTCGTCTTGAGCTCGTCTTCGCGCTGGCCGCGTGCGATCGTGTCGAGAACGGCGTTGGCGAGGCCGACCTCGTCACGTTCGAAGAATGCGCTCGCCACATCGGCATATTCGCTGATGATGACCTTGGCGGGGATATCGCGGCGATGAATGATCTCGAACGCCCCTGCCCTCAGAATGGCGCGCAGGATCGCCTCTACGCGACGCAGAGGCCAGCCGGCGGCCAATGTCTTATCGATGATCTGGTCCAAAGCACGCTGATGGTCGAGGACACCGCTGACGATCGCCCGGAAGAAGGCGGCCTCTGCCGGCTTATAGGCGTGCCCCTCCACCTCCTTGCCCAGCCAATGCGACTCGAACTCGGCAAAAACATCAGCGATGCCGGCCCCGGTCAGGTCCATCTGGTAGAGCGCCTGCACAGCTCCGAGCCGGGCTGCGGAGCGTTTCTCACCTTTGGCCATCTCAGTGCTCCCGAACCAGCGCAGCCAGCCGCCGCTTGAGCCGGATCAACGTCAGGGCAGCTTCAACCGCGCCGCCGCCCTTATCAAGTTCATCCGCCTTGGCGCGAACCCACGCCTGTTCCATATTCTCAACCGTCAGGATGCCGTTCCCGAACGGCAGCCGCAGCTTGACGCTCAGGTCGGTCAGCGCTCGTGCGCTTTCGCCTGAGACAAGCTCATAATGGGTGGTCTCGCCCCTGATCACGCAGCCCAATGCCACCGCGCCGTCAAACGGTCGGCCTGCGGCCTCGGCGGCATCAACCGCCATGGCGATGGCGGGCGCGATCTCCAACGCGCCCGGGACCGTGACAAGCACGCCGGTCGCGCCGACCGCCTCCAGCGCCCGGCGGGCGCCGTCCAGCAAGGCATCCGCGATATCATCGTAAAAGCGCGCTTCGACGATGAGGACGCGGGCGTGCGTCGGCTCATGCGAAGCCTCTTGGCGGCGTGGCTCGACCATCAAGACAATCTCTGCTCTCGTGTGTGACCTGGACGACTAGAGCCTTTCCGTTGCCAATGGAACCGGAAATGCTTGATAAGTCCTTTGCGCGCGGACCGACAGCGCCCGATCCGCCGGGCTGATCTAGACGAGGCTACGCGCCGCTGCAAGCCGCGCGACATAGCGCGCCATAAGGTCCACCTCGAGATTGACCTTATCACCCGCCCTACGCTCGCCCCAGGTGGTGACCGCCAGGCTATGGGGGATCAGCAGCACCGAAAAACGATCGTCCTCTACGCTGTTGACCGTAAGGGATGTGCCATCGAGACAGACGGAACCCTTCTCGGCAATGAAGGGCGCCAATGCCTTCGGCACACGCAGATCGAAGCGGGCATATTCGGCGCCATCATCCCGGGTGATGATCTCGGCGATGCCGTCCACATGGCCCGTGACCCAATGCCCGCCAAGTTCGTCGCCGAGCTTCAGTGAGCGCTCCAGATTGATGCGTGTTCCGGCAACCCATTGACCCACTGTCGTACGAGCAAGCGTTTCCGGCGCGGCATCCACTTCGAACCAGGTGCGGTTATCTGCAAGCAAACCCATACCGGTCACGGTCAGGCATGGACCGCCACAGGCGATGGAGGCGCCAAGGGCAATGCTTTCGAGTTCGTAGCTGCACGCGATGGCAAGGCGCAGCATCTCGTTTCCCCGTGGCTCGACCCGGATCACCTCGCCGATATCGGACACAAGGCCAGTGAACATGAAAAATCCTCTCGGCAGTTCTATGAGATCTGATAGAGCGTCATGACGTCAGGCCCAACCCGGAACGTCGAGGTTGCGGCAAGCCCCGCGCGCCAGAGACGCTCCTCCACCGGTTCGTCGAAGGCCGGCAAGCCTTCGCCGCCGATGACCACATCACCGGCGACCATCAGGGCTTCATCGATAAGCCCCTCATCCAGCAAGGCGTTGGCGAGGGTCGGCCCACCCTCCACCATGACGCGGGTAAGGCCCATGGTGCCGAGCAGGCCCAACATGGCGGGAAGATCGATCCGTCCGGGAAGGGTCTCTCGGACCCGCAGGACATCGATGCCGGCCGCACGGAGAGCGATTTCCGGCCCCACCGGAGCGGTCTCGGTGGTGATCACCTTCACCGGCACCTTGCGAGCAGAGCGAACGAGCTTGCTGTCGAGCGGGAGACGCAGCCGCGCGTCCACCACAAAGCGGACCGGCGAGCGGTGTTCAAGGCCGGGCAGTCGGCAGGTCAGTTGCGGATCGTCGGCAAGCGCCGTGCCGACGCCGATCATGATGGCATCCGACTGAGCCCGCAGCATATGTGCTCGGCCGAAGGACTCCGGGCTCGAGATAACGGCAGGACGTGGGCCCCTGAGGCCGACCATGCCGTCCCGCGACAGCGCCATCTTGAGCTGCACCATGGGCCGTCCAAGCGTGGCGCGGCGGATATGGCCGAGATGATCGCGCAAGGCCTGCGCCTCGCAAATACCGACCGTCACCCGGAGCCCCGCCTGGCGCAGGATTTCGATACCGCGGCCGCTGACGCGCGAATCCGGATCGACCGTCGCCACCACCACGCGGCGCACGCCGGCGGCGCGGATCGCATCCACGCAAGGCGGTGTCTTGCCGTGATGAGAACAGGGCTCGAGCGTCACATAGAGGGTGGAGCCACGGGCCGCCTCACCGGCCTCTGCGAGCGCGACTGTCTCGGCATGAGGGCGCCCGCCGGGCTGTGTCCAGCCGGCGCCGACGATGCGGCCGCCGTTGCCGTTGTCCACCACCACGACCGCGCCGACCGAAGGATTGGGCGCGGTGGTGCCCATCCCGCGGCGGCCATAGGAGAGCGCTGCTTCCATGTAGCGCTCATCATAGTGCAGAGACGCGGTGACGCTGTTCTGCGGCATATCGTGAGCGTTCATCCGTTGCCGTCCAGAGGGCTCGCGGTATCTCCTTTCGCGAGCTCACCCAGAAGGTCTTCGAAATCCTTCGCCTCGCGGAAATTGCGATAGACGGAGGCAAACCGCACGTAGGCGACGCTGTCGATGCGGCGCAACTCCTCGATGACATATTCACCGATCATCTCGGATGTCACCTCGGGCTCGCCGGAGCTTTCAAGACGCCGCACGACGCGGCTGACCATGCGCTCGATCTCTTCGGGGTCGACAGGCCGCTTGCGCAGCGCGATCTCCACCGATTTTGCCAGTTTATCCCGATCAAAAGGTACGCGACGGCCCGACCGCTTCATCACGGAAAGCTCGCGCAGCTGGACACGCTCGAAGGTGGTGAAACGTCGGCCGCAGGCGGTGCAGATCCGCCGCCTGCGGATGGCATTCTCGTCCTCTGTGGGACGAGAATCCTTCACCTGGGTGTCGGGATCGCCGCAATAAGGACAGCGCATCGGGTCTCCTGCCCTTGCCGCAAGATCAGTAGATCGGAAAGCGCGCGAGCAGAGACTTCACCTTGCCCCGCACCGCCTCTTCCACGAGGCTATCCTCTTCCGTGCCCTTTTGCGACAGGACATTGAGCACCTCAGCGATGAGGTTGCCGATCTCCTGGAACTCCGCCACGCCGAACCCGCGTGTGGTGCCGGCCGGCGTGCCGAGGCGGATGCCGGAGGTCACCATCGGCTTTTCCGGATCAAACGGAATGCCGTTCTTGTTGCAGGTGATGTGAGCGCGGCCAAGGGCCAGCTCAGACACCTTGCCGGTGAGGCTTTTGGGCCTGAGGTCGGCGAGCATGAGGTGCGTATCTGTGCCGCCGGAGACGATGGCATAGCCATGCCCCTTCAGAACTTCTGCAAGTGCACGAGCATTTTCGATGACGTTCTTCGCGTAAACCTTGAAGTCCGGGCGAAGCGCTTCTCCGAAGGCCACTGCCTTGGCGGCGATGACATGCATGAGCGGACCGCCCTGGAGGCCGGGGAACACCGCGGAATTGATCTTCTTGGCGATGGCTTCGTCATTGGTCAGCACCATGCCGCCTCGCGGGCCGCGCAGCGTCTTGTGCGTGGTGGTGGTGACGATGTGCGCGTGCTCGAGCGGATTGGGGTGAGCACCGCCGGCGACGAGACCGGCGAAATGCGCCATGTCGACCATGAAATAGGCGCCCACCTCATCCGCGATCTTGCGGAAACGGGCAAAATCGATCTGGCGCGGATAGGCCGAGCCGCCGGCAATGATCAGCTTCGGCTTGTGCTGGCGGGCGAGGCTTTCCAGCTGATCGAAGTCGATCAGATGATCGTCCTCACGCACGCCGTAAGGCACGATGTTGAACCACTTGCCGGAGAGATTGACCGGCGCTCCGTGGGTGAGATGGCCGCCGGCGGCGAGATTGAGGCCCATGAAGGTGTCGCCGGGCTGCAGCAACGCCAGGAATACCGCCTGGTTCGCCTGCGCGCCGGAATGCGGCTGCACATTGGCAAATCCCGCGTTGAAGAGGCGCTTGGCCCGGTCGATGGCAAGCTCTTCCGCCACATCGACGAACTGGCAGCCGCCGTAGTAGCGGCGACCTGGGTAGCCTTCCGCGTATTTGTTGGTCAGGACCGAGCCCTGAGCTTCCAGCACAGCGCGGGAAACGATGTTCTCGGACGCGATGAGTTCGATTTCATCATGCTGGCGCCCAAGCTCGGCACCAATGGCTTTCGCCAAATCAGGGTCGCGCTCGGCGAGCGTTTCGGAAAAGAAACCCGATGCGCCTTCGGCGCCGCGAAGCTCGGTTGCTGACATGGCAATGCTCCCAATAGGTCGATGCCGGATCACCCGAAAGGCCTGGAATCCGGCAGGCGCCGGAGGCGATAGCACATCCCGCCGCGCCACGCCAAGGCTGATGCCTAGCCGGAGGCCAGCCGTCGGCGGAGCTTGTTGAGAGCGAGGCGTTGCAGATCGGGCCTGTGAGCATGGGCGGGGCCGACGACCGTCACTTCCGTGGCGGTTGCACCATGAATTGCCGTTACCTTCTGGTTCAGCCCAAGGACGACGAATTCGAAGAAGACCTCGCCGAGCTCCGGAGTGGTCTCTTCCGCCGTCATACCTGGCCCTTACTGCTGAACCTGAGCAATCGGGCCGATGCCGTCGCGGCCGTAGATGTCATCATGGAACTGCGGCACGCCGTCTGCGCCACCCCAGGCCGAGATATAGACCCAGTAAACCGGAACCGGCTGGGCGATCTTGGCGTCGATGCGTTCGCCGGAGCGGATGACGGCATCGATCTTCTGCCGCGTCCAATCGCCGGGCGACTCCTTCAGAAGCCAGGACACCAGCTCACGGACATTCTGCACCCGCACGCAGCCGGAGGAATGGAAGCGCGCATTCTCGCCGAAGATGTTCTTCGCCGGGGTGTCGTGCATGTAAACGGCGTCCTTGTTCGGCAGGTTGATACGAACCGAGCCGAGCGAATTGATATCGCCCGGGTCCTGCTTGAACATGTAGTTGGTGGCCTCGTCGGTCGTCCAGTTGACCTGTTCCGGCTGAAGCTCTTCGCCGCGCTGGGTGTAGATGCGGATCTTGTTCTTGGTGAGATAGCCCGGATCCGCCTGCATCTTCGGGATCAGGTCCTTGCGGACGATGGAAGCCGGGACCGTCCAGAACGGATTGAAGTTGATGTCGATGATCCGCGCCGTCATGACCGGAGACGGACGGTCAGCCTTGCCCACGACCGCGATATGGCGCGAATGGACGATGCCGTCCTCGACGGCCTCGATCGAGGCGGCCGGGATGTTCACCACCACGTAGCGCTGCCCGAGATTGCCGCTCATGGAGCGCAGACGCACGAGATTGGTTTCAAGCTGCTGCCGGCGTGTGGACGCCGGCACGTTCAGCGCCGACAGCATGGCCTCGCCAACAACGCCCGTTACCAGGAGGCCGTGACGCGCCTGGAAGCGCTTTACCGCTGCCTCGACATAGGAATCGAAGATGTCGGACATGCCGGCGTTCGGATCGAAATCGCCCGACACGGCGAGGCGCTGCCTGAGAGCAATGACGTTGGGATGGCGCTGTCCAAGTTCCAGCCGCGAGGTTGCCGGCACCATCTGCCAGCCACCCTGCTGTTCGATGCGGATGTAATCCTGAAGTGCGAGTTCGGTCGCCTGGACGGTCTGCTCGCTGAGCAGCGGCACGGAGGTGCTGGGCAGACGCGACACCTGAACGCCGCCATCGAAGCTCGACCCCCATTCCACCTGGGCCATCTGGGTCGCATTTTGCGCCTGCGCCTTTGATGCCAAGGCGCCGGCGGCCACAAGGCCCGCGCCGTAGCCGAGCAACTGGCGCCGCGACAGCGGATTACCCGAAACAGAAGTGCCGAACCCAGCTTGTTTTTTCATGATCTCCAAGACCTTGCCTGTGCCCGCGCCTGCCCCTCAAGACAGCCGAACCCGCCTATCACGCGTGTGGTTAACAGACAACGATCACGCCCCCCGACACCCTTGTGTTCTCACGGTTGTGATGAACGGGGCACGACTGAGACACCGATCCTTGCGACTGTCTGGACACCATTCGTTTGCGGCAGAACAGTGTCGGCAGCTTCAAACGAAGATCACGCCGCGGCTTTCGACGCGACGTGATGCAGAAATAATACAGTAGACGGCGGGATCAGAGGCGGAAGCGGATCTGATCGGTCCAGAAGCGCTCCAGACGAACCAACGCCTTGTTCAGCACCTGGAATTCATCAGCGCGGATGCCGCCCACCTGTTCCACGGTCTTGATGTGCTTGGAATAGAGCTGGTCGACGATATCACGCACCTCGGCACCCTTGTCGGTCAGCCGGATGCGAACCGAGCGGCGATCCATGCGCGAGCGCTGATGATGCAGGAAGCCCATCTCGACGAGCTTCTTGAGGTTATAGGACACGTTGGAGCCCAGGTAGTAACCGCGGGTCCGCAATTCACCGGCAGTCAGCTCCGCATCACCGATGTTGTAAAGCAGGAGCGCCTGAACACTGTTGAGATCAGAGCGACCGCGACGATCGAACTCGTCCTTGATGATGTCAAGAAGCCGACGATGCAGCCGCTCGATGAGCGTCAGCGCCTGCATGTATTGCGACCGAATATCGGCCGGCTTTTCCTTGATCTCCACAGGCTCCATTGCTCGAGCAAGAGTGTTCATGTTGTGCCTCGTATCCCTGTCGCGTTCTTCGCGGCTAAATTTGTGTATACGGCACACCCTAAAAGGCGCGGATAAAAAACGACTTAAAAGTTCTGATGAAATTTGTCTTTATTTTTCATACTGAACAACTGCTTATCTGTTTTGCTTAATCGTTGGTGACTATTGTCGCTCGAAATGAAATCTTAACCTCCACTCTTCCTCTAGCCGTTCTTGTGCCCGGCGGCTGCCGTCTGCCACGACAGCCAGCCGTAAAGGCCGATCAGCAGCATGTTCCAAAGGGCGAGCGCGAGGAGCGGTCCGAAGACCTCGGGGAAGAAAACGCTCATGGCGATCTGGCTGCCGGCCGCGAGCATCCACAGGACGGCGCCCCAGGATGAGGTCAACCACAGGCCGACCGCGGCGACCGGATCAATCACCGCGAAGTAGATGTTGGCGGCGAACCACTCCGGATCGCTATTGAGAAATCCGGGTTCATTATTGGCGCCGAACAGGATCAACCCCCAGTGGATCAGCCCCTTCAGAAGCTGCGCGATCGCCAGCGCCCGGAAGAAGGCCACCAGAATTCCATCCCAGCGCACATTGAGCCGGTTTCGATCTTGAGGTGCGTCGTCCCGCCGTTTGCCGAGAGCTTTGATCTGGATCATGGTCGGTGAGGAATCCTTATTCGTGAGCTGCCGGACATTTGGGCCCCGGGACGCAGGTGCGTCAATGCGCGCTCTCTGGAATGGCTCCAATATGATAACCTGCGGCACGCAGGCTTACCCGAACCCTCCGGGACGTTTCTTCATGCACGACACCGTCGACCGCCTTTCCAGCCGCACCACGGCCAAGAGCGACACGCCGCGATCGCGCACGACACTTCTTGATCTGCCCCGCCGGCCGCGCCGCAACCGCAAGGCCGAATGGTCGCGCCGGATGGTGCGCGAGAACACCGTGACCGTGGAAGATCTGATCTGGCCGATCTTCGTGATGGACGGCGAGCGTGACCGCCAGGTGGTGGAATCCATGCCCGGCGTCTTCCGGATGACCGTGGATGAGGCCGTGGCCGAGGCGGAACGCGCCGCCTCGCTTGGCCTGCCTGCCATTGCGCTCTTTCCCTATACGAACCCGGCCCTGCGCGATGCGCGTGGATCGGAAGCCCTGAACTCGGACAATCTGGTCTGCCGTGCCCTGCGGGCCATCAAGCGTGCTGTTCCTGAGGTCGGTCTCATCACCGATGTGGCGCTCGATCCTTATACCAGCCATGGACACGACGGCGTCTTGAACGGCACGGATGTCGCCAATGATGCGACCGTCGAGCTCCTCGTGCGCCAGGCGCTGGTGCAGGCGGAGGCCGGTGCCGACGTCATCGCGCCCTCCGACATGATGGACGGCCGCATCGGTGCCATCCGCAAGGCGCTCGATGCCGCCGACCGCACCGACGTCCAGATCCTTGCCTACGCCGCGAAATATGCATCCTGCTTCTACGGTCCGTTCCGGGATGCCGTGGGCACCTGCGCGACGCTGATCGGTGACAAGCGCACCTATCAAATGGATCCGGCCAATGGCGACGAAGCCCTGGTCGAGGCCGAGCTTGATGTCGCTGAAGGCGCCGACATGCTCATGGTCAAGCCTGGCCTGCCCTATCTCGACGTTGTTTATCGCCTGAAGGAGCGCTTCAAGCTGCCGACCTTCGCCTATCAGGTGTCGGGCGAATACGCGATGATCGAGGCGGCCGCCGCCAATGGATGGCTCGACGGCGAAAAGGCGATGATGGAAAGCCTGCTCGCCTTCAAGCGCGCCGGAGCTGACGGCATTCTCACCTATTTCGCGCCTCGGGTGGCGGAGCGGCTGGCGCGCGGCTGAGGTCGTCTGAAGCCGCTTTCGCGCAGCCAGGAAGCCCATTAACGTCGGCACGATGTGCCGGCCTCACCTCGCGCTCTTGATCCTTGCAGTTCTTCTGGTCGGCTGTTCCCGTAGCAGCCTCGATCCTGCGCAGGTGCGCGTCTGCCGGCTGACCCTTCCGGCCCTGCATGAGGAAGGCGCACGCATCGACATCATCCGGCAGGTCTCCGGGGGCCAGCCCGGCACCGTGATGATCGACTACAGGCTGGCTGAGAACGGGCGAGGCGCAAGGGTTGCAAGAACACTCTGCACCTTTGACGGCAGCGGGCTTCAGGCCGGCCGGTTCAATCTTCTCGCCATCACCACAGACGGGAAGCCGCTCTCGGACATCAAGCTCCACATCCTCAAACGCTGGTGGCTCGAGCCGCTGGGTGTTGCTGCAAGCGAGGCCGTGCCGGACAACCGGGGGGGCGGCGGGTTTCAACTATCAACCAGCGCCGCCTATCTCCTGCAGCAGGCGGTCAACGGCATTCCTGTTGGCGCGGTCTACGCTCTGCTCGCCGTTGCCTACAGTCTCGTCTATGGCCTGGTAAACCGTGTTGTCCTGACCTTTGGCGAGATCGCCATATTCGGTGCCTATGGAGTGCTCTCCGGCGCAAGCCTGGCGCTGGTCGCGGGGCTCCCCTTCCCCGCGGTATCGCTTCTCGCCGGGCTTGTCATGGGCCTTTTCTGGTCCGGCCTTGTCTCGATGATCATCGCGCAGACCGTCGTCGCGCCGTTGAGCGGGCGCCCTGGCCAGAACATGATCATCGCCACTCTCGGTGTCGCGATCACGATCCAGGAAGCGCTGCGGCTCACCCAGGGAGCAAGCGATAAATGGCTGCCGGCGGTCGGCGGTGCGGCGATCACCCTCGCCCGTTCGCCCGAAGGCTTCATCGCCACGATCACACCCATGCAGGTCTTCGTTGCCGTCATCGCTCTTATGGCCGCCACAGCGGTCGTGCTTTTCCTGCATCGCAGCGCCTTCGGCCGAAACTGGCGGGCCGTCGCGGATGATCCTGTGACAGCGGCTCTCTTTGGTGTCGATAGCCGCCGCGTTCTGGTCGGCACCGTCGTTCTCGGCGGCATGCTGGCCAGCATCGCCGGCTGGATCCTGCTCGTGCACTATGGCGGTGTGGGCTTCTCCAATGGACTTGCCATAGGCCTGAAGGCGCTTGCCGCCGCCGTGCTCGGCGGGATCGGGTCGGTCGGGGGGGCGCTCCTCGGGGGCCTGATCGTCGGGATGGCCGAAACGCTTTGGTCAGGCTACTTTCCCTCGAGTTGGCGGGATGTCGCAATCCTTGGCGCGCTCATCGTTGTTCTTGCCGTGAGGCCCGGCGGTTTTTTCGGCTTTGCCGAACTCGGGCCGCGCCGCATATAAGCGGCTGCAACAGTGGGGGACGGCCGTGAGCGTAACGATCAAGGACATCCAAGCAGCGCGGGCGGTTATCGCAGACGCCGTCATGCGCACACCCATGTTGCCGGCGCCGAAGCTCTCCGCCCTCACCGGAGCTGAGGTTTTCATCAAATATGAGAACCTTCAGGTCACCAACAGCTTCAAGGAACGCGGCGCACTGGTAAAGCTCTCGCGCCTTCCGGAAAGCGCCCG
The DNA here is from genome assembly GCF_014635245.1 of Agaricicola taiwanensis. Lineage (GTDB taxonomy): Bacteria > Pseudomonadota > Alphaproteobacteria > Rhizobiales > Methylopilaceae > Agaricicola > Agaricicola taiwanensis. The sequence goes on from NZ_BMCP01000002.1 coordinate 1,038,036, forward strand.
GCGCGACGGCATCATCGCCATGTCCGCCGGAAACCACGCCCAGGCGGTCGCCTACCACGCCCGCCGCCTCGGCATTCCCGCCACAATCGTGATGCCGAAGACGACCCCCTTCGTGAAGGTGCGGGCGACTGAATCACACGGAGCACGCGTGATTCTTGACGGGGAAACGCTGGCGGAAAGCCAGGACCGCGCCGAGCAGATCGCCGCGATGGAGGCGCTGACCTGGGTGCATCCCTATGATGACCCTGATATCATCGCCGGTCAGGGCACGGTCGCGGTGGAGATGCTGGAGGACGTTCCAGATCTCGATATGCTGGTGATCCCCATCGGCGGCGGCGGCCTCGTTTCGGGCAATGCGATCGCCGCCAGGGCCTTGCGGCCGGACATCCGGATCGTCGGCGTCGAAGCCGCTCTCTACCCGTCCATGTGGAATGCCGTGAAGCATGATGCCCGCCCCATCGGCGGACCCACGCTGGCGGAAGGCATCGCAGTGAAGAACGTCGGCGTCCTCACGCGCCCGATCGTCGAGGCGATGGTCTCCGACCTTATCCTTGTCTCGGAAGCGGACCTGGAACGCGCAGTCAACGCCTACGCCATCCTGCAAAAGACCATGGCGGAAGGCGCGGGCGCGGCCGGTCTCGCCGCCATGCTCGCTCATCCCGAGGTGTTCCGCGACCGCAAGGTCGGGTTGATCCTGTGCGGCGGCAACATCGACCCCCGCATCCTCGCCTCCATCATGGTGCGTGAGCTGGAACGGGAGGATCGTATCGTTTCCTTCCGCCTCACCATCACCGACCAGCCCGGCGTCCTCGGCAAGATCGCCTCACGTCTGGGCGAGCTCGGCGCCAATATTCTCGAGGTCGCGCACAGTCGGCTCTACCTTGATATCCCAGCCAAAGGGGCATCCATCGACGTCACGGTGGAAACCCGCAACCGCGCGCATGCGGAAGACATCATGGCGGCCTTGATCCAGGATGGAATGATCTGCCGGCGTCTCGATTCCGGAGCCGGAGACAGCGGTACTCACTGATCTGGCGTTTCGATCAGGCGCACCCATATGAAATGGACTGGAATCGATCACGAGGATCACCAATGACCGCGACCTATACACTTGCCGATGATGCCCGCTTCGATGCGGTACGGCGCCGACGCATGCTCGCCTTCATCATCGACTTCACCATCGTCGCGCTGCTGAGCCTTGCCGTGGGTGTCCTGGTCTTTTTCCTGGGCATCATCACGCTTGGGCTGGCATGGCTGCTCTACGGCGGCATCTTCCCGGTGATCGCGATTCTCTACTCCGGCATGACCGTCGGTGGCGAGCATTCCGCCACGGTGGGCATGCGCGCGGCAGGCCTCGTTACCAGGCGCGAATCCGGCGGTCGTCCGGACTTCATCCAGGGCGCGGCGCACGTCATCCTGTTCTATGTGAGCGTGAGCTTCCTGACGCCGCTGATCCTGCTGGTGTCTCTCTTCAACAGCCGGAAGCGGATGCTGCACGACATGCTGGTCGGCATCACGGTCGAAAACGCACTGCTGCGCCTCACCTGAAGCATTTTGCAAAAGCGCGCCGGGTGCTATCCTCTTCTTCGGCACCCGGTTCGCAGAGGGAATAATTGTCCGAGCATCCGCGCAACACTCCGCAGTTCTACCTGACGGCCCCCTCGCCGTGCCCCTATCTGCCGGACCGCGAAGAACGGAAAGTCTTCACCCACATCGTGGGTACGGATGCCGCCCGGATGAACGACATGCTGACCCTGGGCGGATTCCGCCGCAGTCAGACCATCGCCTACCGACCGGCCTGTGAGAACTGCAGGGCCTGTGTCTCGGTCCGCGTCAGGGTCGACAATTTTGACTGGACCCGCTCGCTCCGCCGCAACCTTGCGACAAATGCCGATCTCATCGGCACCGAGATGCCACCTCACCCGACCTCCGAGCAGTATTCGCTGTTTCGCCGCTACATCGAATCCCGGCATGGAGATGGTGGTATGGTGCGTATGACAGCGCTCGACTATGCGCAGATGATCGAAGACAGCCACGTCCGCACCAAGGTGGTCGAATACCGCCGCCGGGGGCCGGACACCGCCATCAACGGACGCGGCAGCGGCTCATTGCTGGCCGCCGTTCTTATCGACCGGCTCGGCGACGGCCTTTCCATGGTCTATTCCTTCTATGACCCGGAAGAGGCTGGACGTGGGCTCGGCACGTTCATGATTCTCGACCATATCAGGCGCACGATCAAAGCGGGCCTTCCCTATCTCTATCTCGGCTACCTCGTGGAAGGCTCTGTGAAGATGGCTTACAAGGGCCGCTTCCGGCCGCAAGAGCGCCTAAGGGCGGAGGGCTGGGTCCTCGAAAGCTGAGAACAAGACGCGCCGCGACGCTTGACGTATTTCATCCCGTTGCCGAAGGTGCGGCTGCCTCATCCAGGCAAACGGGAGACTGAATCCATGGCCTATATCGAAAGCTCGACGCCCGCGTCGACGCCGCTCGCCACCCTCGCCGGCAATTCGATTGCACGGCGCATTGCCATCATCGCCCTGGGAAGCCTCGTGATCGCCGCGGCGGCACGGATCAACGTGCCGATGTATCCGGTGCCGATGTCGCTGCAGACACTGGCGATCATCGTCATCGCCGCGCTCTCGGGCTTTCGCCTGTCCAGCGAGATCCTTGGCGCCTATCTCATCCAGGGCATCATCGGCCTTCCGGTTTTCGCCACCGGTGCCGGGTTTGCCTATTTCATGGGCCCCACCGGCGGATATCTCGTCGGCTTCTTCCTCGGCGCCATCGCCATTGGCTATCTCGCCGACCGGGGCTGGAACAACAGCCTTCCCAAGCTCGCAGCATCGCTGACGCTTGGCCATGCGCTGGTCTTCGTTCCTGGTGTTGCCTGGCTCGCCGTGCTTATCGGCTGGGAAAAGGCGCTGGTGTCCGGCCTCGCGGTGTTTATCGTCGGTTCTATCGTGAAGACCCTGCTTGGCGTTGCCATGGTCAAGGCTGCCCTGCGCGGCCGTTCGGCAGCACCGACGATCTGAACAATTCGTCCCAATGCACAAAGGGCGGCTCGCGAGCCGCCCTTTTTTGCGTGGAAAGATCAGCCGCTGAAGCGGTTACTGCGAGGGAAGCCTTTGGGCGGCAGCCGTCCCGCGTCGGCACGGTTGCCGAACCACTCCAGCAGCTCGGTCACCGTCCAGGTCCGGCCCGAACTGTCGGTCCAGGTGAGTCCCTCCGCCAAGGTGAAGGTCTTGGCATCGGCAACGCCGCCGTCCTTGTAACGCTGCAGGCGGACGCCCTTGCCACGGCCAAGTTCGGCCACCTGGCCAATCGGGAAGAGCAAGAGCTTGCGGTTCTCGCCGACGATGGCGACAGTATCGCCCTGAACCGGGACGAACAGCTTCGCCAGGACGGTGCCATCGACATTCAGCACCTGCCGGCCCTTGCGGGTGGATGCGATCAGGTCATCCTCCGGGACCACGAAGCCGCGGCCGTCGGTGCCGATGATCAGACGCTTTGCCCCGGGCTTGTATGTCACCACCGCGATAATGTCGGCGGCCTCCTCAAGATCGATGCCGAGACGGATCGGCTCGCCCTGTCCGCGTCCGCCCGGCAGCTTGGATGCATCGAGCGTAAAGACACGGCCATTGCTGGAGAGCACCAGGAGCTTCGACGTCGTTTCTGCGAAGAAGGCGGTCTTGAGGCTGTCGCCGGTCTTGAAGGTCAGGCCGGCCACATCCTGGACGTGGCCCTTCAGCGCACGGATCCAGCCCTTTTCCGATACCACCACCGTCAGTGGTTCGCGCTCGACAAAGGCTTCCGCCAGATCGGCAAGCGGCACTTCCGAGGCCTCGCCGAAGTCGGAGCGGCGCTTGCCGAGGGCGGTCTCGGGCGCAAAGACCTTGCGCACCGCCGCGATCTCCGATTTCACCTTGGTCCATTGCCGCCGTTCGGAACCAAGCAGTGCCTCGATGCCGGCTTTTTCCTGTTCCAGGCTCGCGTGCTCCTTGCGGATCGCGATCTCCTCAAGCTTCGCCAGCGAGCGCAGCCGGATGTTGAGGATGGCATCGGCCTGCACTTCGGTGAGATCGAAGCGCCGCATCAGCTCGGCCTTCGGATCGTCCTCCTCGCGGACGATGCGGATGACCTCATCGATGTTGAGATAGGCAATCAGGAATCCCGACAGCACCTCGAGCCGCTTCTCAATGGCGGCAAGACGGAACCGCGCGCGGCGCACCACCACTTCGCGGCGATGATGGAGCCATTCACGCAAAGCGGGGGCAAGGCCGAGCACCTGCGGCACCCGTCCCTTGACCAGGACGTTCATGTTGAGGGGCACGCGCGCTTCAAGCTCAGACAGCTTGAAGAGGCTTTGCATCAAAAGCTCGGCGGAGATGCCGCGCGAACGCGGCTCCAGCACGATGCGGATGTCGTCGGCCGACTCATCCCGCACATCGGCGAGGATCGGCACCTTCTTCTCCAGCACCAACTCGGCCAGCTTTTCGATGAGCCGCGACTTGGGCACGAGATAGGGGATCTCCGTGACAACGGCCACCCAGGTGCCGCGGCCCGTTTCCTCGCGATGCCAGCGCGCCTGCACGCGGAAGCCACCGCGGCCGGTGCGATAGGCTTCGGCGATCATGTGCTTGGGCTCGACAATCACGCCGCCGGTCGGAAAATCGGGACCGGGCACGAACTGCAGGATGTCGTCGGTCGTCGCCTGCGGGTTGTCGACGAGGTGCAGCGCTGCGTCGAGAATCTCCGCCACGTTGTGAGGCGGGATGGAGGTCGCCATGCCGACCGCGATGCCCTGCGATCCGTTGGCGAGGAGGTTCGGAAAGGCGGCTGGCAGTACGATCGGCTCGGATTCCGAGCCGTCATAGGTGTCGCGAAAATCGACGGCGTCCTCGTCGAGGCCCTCAAGCATCAGCCGGGCGACCTCGGTCATGCGCGCTTCGGTGTAACGCATGGCGGCGGCGTTATCACCATCAACATTGCCGAAGTTGCCCTGGCCTTCCACCATGGGCCAGCGCTGGGCGAAGTCCTGCGCGAGGCGCACCAGCGCGTCATAGACGGACTGGTCGCCATGCGGGTGATACTTACCGATGACGTCGCCCACAACACGGGCGCACTTCTTGAAGGCCGAGCCCGGATCGAGCCGCAGTTGGCGCATGGCGAAGAGGATGCGCCGATGCACCGGCTTCATGCCGTCGCGCGCGTCGGGCAGAGCCCGCTGCGTGATGGTGGACAAGGCATAGGCGAGGTAACGCTCTTCGAGCGCGCCCTTGAGGTCCACGACCTCGATATCGCCGCCCTCGCCGCCTGTTGGAATCACATGATTGCCCATGGCCGACAGTTACACGGTGGCGAGAGTGAGGCCAAGCGATAGAATCGCCGCAGAAGGCCTCATTCCCCAACCTTTTCCGGAAGAGCGGCGGCGATGAAACCCGCACGGGCATCCGGCATGTCCATCCCCCTCGCTTCAAAAACATAACGACCAAGGAAATGACCGGTCAGGCGGAAGCCGGCAATGATGTCCTCAGCCGTCGGACGGGCGTTGGCCCCTGAACCTATGAGGAAGGGCGGCAGCGCCAGCAGCCGGTCGCAATAGGGAGCGCCGGCCTTGCGGCTGACCGCGCGCCCGCTCTTTGGCGAGACCCAGACGAGATCCTCGGCCGTGCCCGTCGCCGCACAGGACGTGAGGTCGAGCCCGAAGCCGAGTTCGCTCAAGAGTTCCAGTTCAAAGCGGATCATCACCGCAGCAGCTATGTTGCCCGCATCAAGATGTTCGATGACCACGGCGGCGGCATCAAAGACACCGGCATGGGCGTCCCGCTCCGGGAGCAACCGCACCAGGGTCGCCAGATGCGACAGGCCCAGAAGGCCCGCGCGTGAGGCCATCAGGCGTCCAGCCGGCAGATCGATCGCTTCCACGGTGAAGTTGCCGAGCTGATCGTCGAGCCGTGCCCGCCACTGCGCCTGAAGGAGATTGCCCGTCTGCAGAAGGGGCCTTATCCGGCGCGAGCGGCCGCCACGCACCAGGCCGAGGTGCCGGCCGTGGTCGCGCGTCAGAAGCTCCAGCACCACTGATGTTTCGCCATGCAGGCGGGTGGAGAGCACGATGCCCTGGTCGGTCCATTCCATGAGATCAATCTATCCCGCCGCGCAGGCCGCTGCAAAAAGCCTTTGGTGCCTTCACGGAAGCTGATAAGCGCATCACAGAACGTCATTTTCCGCCGGCGCCCTGATCGGCAAAGCTGACGCGCAGTCGTGATCGGGAGGCTCGTGAATGCCATACATCCTCGTCGTCGGGTCCAGGAACTACTCGTCGTGGTCGCTGCGGCCCTGGCTCGCCATGCGCGCAAGCGGGATTCCGTTAGAGGACGTGCTGGTGCTGCTCGACCAACCGGACACGCGGGAGAACATCCTCAGGCATTCTCCGGCAGGAAAGGTCCCGGTGCTGAAGACCGATCGCGGCGAAACGATCTGGGATTCGCTCGCCATCATCGAGGAGATGGCGACGCGTCATCCGGAAGCCAAGCTGTGGCCGGAGGATTCCACCGCCCGTGCCCACGCCCGCTCCATCTCGGCGGAGATGCACTCCGGTTTCCAGGCGCTGCGCGGCCATCTCGACATGAACCTCCACCGGCCGGTGAAGCCCCGGCCGCAGAAGCCGGAGGTGGAGGCCGACATTGCCCGCATCATCGCCATCTGGACCGACACCCGCGCGCGCTTCGGTCATGGAGGGCCCTTCCTGTTCGGCAGCTTCACGGGTGCGGATGCCATGTATGCGCCCGTGGTCTGGCGCTTTCACACCTACGCCGTGCCCGTGCCTGACGATATCCGTGCCTATATGGACGCCGTCATCGGCCTCCCGGCGATGCAGCAATGGTATGAGGCGGCGCGGGACGAGCCGCGCGCGGCTCGTTATGAAATCGACTGACGCCTCGCGAGACTTTCCATCCGGGGGCAAGCGCGCTTAACTCCTTCGGTCGGGACTCATCCCGGCCCATGACATGAGGATCCTGCCCGCTTGCCCGTTATCCGTTCCCAGATCGACACGCGCTCCGACGAATTCCGCGCCAATGCGGAAGTCATGGACCGTCTTACCAAAGAGCTGGCCGAGCGGCGCGCCGAGGCTGCCCAGGGCGGATCGCCCAAAGCCCGAGAACGCCACACTGCTCGAGGTAAGCTTCTTCCGCGGCAGAGGGTCGAACAACTGCTCGACCACGGCTCACCGTTCCTGGAAGTCGCGCCCTTGGCGGCCTTCGGCGTCTATGACGAAGCCATCCATGGCGCGGGAATCATCACTGGTATAGGCCGGGTCGAAGGCCGCGAGGTCATGGTGGTGGCCAACGACGCCACCATCAAAGGCGGCACCTATTATCCGATGACGGTGAAGAAGCACCTGCGCGCGCAGGAGATCGCGCGCGAGAACCGCCTGCCCTGCCTCTATCTCGTTGATTCCGGCGGCGCCAACCTGCCGCATCAGACAGAGGTCTTTCCCGATCGCGAGCACTTCGGCCGCATCTTCTACAATCAGGCGCGGATGTCGGCGGAGGGCATTGCGCAGGTGGCCGTGGTCATGGGCTCCTGCACGGCGGGCGGCGCCTATGTACCGGCCATGTCCGATGAGACCGTGATCGTGCGCAACCAGGGCACCATCTTCCTCGGCGGGCCGCCGCTCGTGAAGGCCGCTACCGGAGAGATTGTCTCGGCCGAAGAGCTCGGCGGCGCCGATGTCCACGCCAAGATATCGGGCGTGGCAGATCATTATGCCTCCAATGATGCCCATGCGCTGGCGATTGCACGGCGCATCGTGGCCAATCTCGGCGGGCGCAAGACGATTGATCTTGCCCTCTCCGAGCCCGCCGACCCGCTGTATGATCCCGCTGAACTCAATGGCATCGTGCCGGCGCAGCTTTCCAAAAGCTATGATGTTCGCGAAGTCATCGCGCGCCTGGTCGACGGTTCGGAGCTCGATGAGTTCAAGGCCACCTATGGCACGACCATCGTTACCGGCTTTGCGCGCCTCCATGGCATCCCCGTTGGCATCATCGCCAACAACGGCATCCTCTTTTCCGAAAGCGCGCTGAAGGCCGCACACTTCATCGAACTGTGCTGTCAGCGCGGCATTCCACTGCTGTTCCTGCAGAACATCTCGGGCTTCATGGTGGGCTCGAAATATGAAGCCGGCGGCATCGCCAAGGACGGCGCGAAACTGGTGACGGCGGTCGCCTGCGCCGAGGTGCCAAAGATCACGCTTCTCGTGGGCGGTTCGTTCGGAGCGGGCAACTACGGCATGTGCGGACGGGCTTATGGGCCGCGCTTCCTCTTCACCTGGCCCAACAGCCGCATCTCGGTCATGGGCGGCGAGCAGGCGGCGAGCGTGCTAGCCACCGTGAAGCGCGACAACCTGGAGGCGGACGGCAAAAGCTGGGCAGCCGAGGACGAAGAGGCCTTCAAGGCGCCAATCCGCGCGAAGTATGAGGAAGAAGGATCGCCCTATCACGCCACCGCCAGGCTATGGGACGACGGCATCCTGACACCACGGGAAACCCGGCGCGCTCTGGCGCTGGCCTTTTCCGCCGCACTCAATGCGCCGATTGGGAATTCGCGCTTCGGCATATTCAGGATGTAGCGCCCATGAACTTGAAATGGCGTTACAATTTCCAAATTAGCGCCTATGACAGAAGCCTTATCTTTCGCCCAACATCCTCCGGGTATCTCGATGCGTAAATCCCTCCTGATTGCCGCCTTCCTCGCTTCGGCCCTCGCCTTGCCTGCACAGGCGCAGATGCGTCCCGGCCAGCGGCAGTACACCACCATCACCCAGCATAGCCCCGGCGAATTCGCCACCGCGCTGAATGCCGCCGAGGACGCGCTGAAGAGCGGCGATGCCAAGCAGTTCCGCATCCTGATGCACGGGCGCGGCGTTCTCCTTCTCATCCCGGGTACCACCGGCAGCCAGAAAGAATGGGCGCGCCGGATCCCACGCATCCGTGGCCTCACCATCGTCGCCTGCAAGGAGATTATCGATCAGCTCGCCCGCAACAATCGCGGCCGCCGCCCGCCGCTGCTGCCGGGCACACGCGTGGAAACCTGCTCCGGCTCCACGCGCAAGCTCGACGCCGCCGGCTGGTATCGCGTTCCCGGCCTCTGAGGCGCTCATCTTCAAGCGCAGACATAACGATCGGGAGGCTTTCGATGTTTGACAGCATCCTCATCGCCAATCGCGGAGAGATCGCCTGCCGTATCATCCGCACGGCGCGCCGGCTCGGCCTTCGCACCATCGCGGTCTACTCCGAGGTCGATGCCGATGCCCTTCATGTGCGGGAGGCCGATGAGGCTCATCTCATCGGCCCAGCGCCTGTCCGCGACAGCTACCTGAACCAGGACAAGATCCTCACCGTCCTACGTGAGACAGGCGCGGCCTGCGTTCATCCTGGCTATGGCTTCCTTTCTGAAAACGCTGATTTTGCGGAGGCTGTTGCCGCCGCAGGTGCCGTTTTCGTGGGGCCGCCGCCATCGGCGATTCGGGCCATGGGACTTAAGGACGAAGCCAAAGCGATCGTCTCCAAGGCCGGCGTTCCTGTGGTGCCGGGATTTCATGGCGCAAAGCAGGAACCCAACTTCCTGCGCGAAAAGGCCTATGAGATAGGCTATCCGGTTCTGATCAAGGCGGTGGCCGGCGGCGGCGGCAAGGGCATGCGCCGCGTCGACAAGGCAACCGAGTTCCTCGATGCGCTGGACAGCGCCAAGCGGGAAGCGCTGAACGCCTTTGGCGATGAGCGGGTGCTGGTGGAACGCTATATCCAGAATCCGCGCCATATCGAGGTGCAGATCTTTGCCGACAGCCACGGCAACACCGTGCATCTCTTCGAGCGTGACTGCTCCCTGCAGCGCCGCCACCAGAAGGTGATCGAGGAAGCGCCGGCCCCGGGAATGACGCAGGAGGTGCGTGCCGTCATGGGCGCGGCCGCCGTCGCCGCCGCAGAAGCGGTCAGCTATACCGGCGCCGGTACCGTCGAATTCATCGTCGACGGCTCGCGCGGGTTGAGGCCCGACGGGTTTTTCTTCATGGAGATGAACACCCGGCTCCAGGTCGAACATCCGGTGACGGAAGCGATTACCGGACTTGATCTCGTTGAGCTTCAACTGCGTGTCGCCGCGGGCGAACCCCTGCCGTTCAGCCAGAACGATCTGGCCATCCACGGTCACGCCGTGGAGGCACGAGTCTATGCGGAAGATCCTGAAACCGGCTTCCTGCCCTCGACCGGAACGCTGCACGCGTTGAAGCTGCCCCGTGCCCAGGGCATACGCATCGACAGCGGCGTGTCCGAAGGCGACACCGTCTCTCCGTTCTACGACCCCATGATCGCAAAAGTCATCGCTCAGGGAGAGACGCGTGAAGAGGCGCTCGAGCGGCTGCAGGCCGCCCTTCAAGCGACCCTCGTGGCAGGCCCGCGGACCAATGTCGCCTTCCTCTCCGCTCTCGCCAGCCACGCCGATTTTCGCGCCGAGATCTTCGACACTGGTTTCATCGACCGCAATCTCGACGCTCTTGGCGCGTTCCCGCAAGCTCCATCCGCCACAGTTGTCTCCGCCGCAGCGAGGCGGCTGCTGCAGCGGGAACGGGAACGGCTGGCAAAACTCGATGCCAGCCGTTCCGACGAGCGCTTTTCGCCATGGTCGGTTCCGGACTGCTTTCGCCTGGGTGCGATGGTTTCGCAACCCCTCTCGATCATCGCCGATGGAGTGCAGGTGGAGGTTGATCCCGCCGCGACGGCGGAAGGGGTGGTGCTGATCGACACGCCGGATGCCGTCATTGCATTGGCAAGGGGGCGCCAGACGACCGTCCGCCTTCCCGATCCCTTCGACGTGGAGGCGGAAGTGAGCGCCGAGGGCGACACCGCAATCCGCGCGCCCCTCAACGGCCGCGTGCTGTCGGTCCTCGTCCAATCCGGAGAGACCGTGGAACGGGGCCAGCGCCTGGTGCTGATCGAGGCCATGAAGATGGAACATGCGCTCGCCGCACCGCGCGCCGGCATTGTCGCCAGTGTCAAAGTGCAGGACGGCGATCAGGTGACCGAGGGAACGCAGCTTCTCGTCATCACCGACCACTGACGGTCGTCAACGCTTGGTTAGCCGAAACTGCGCGTTGGCCGTGCTGGTGATCGTGTCGGCGTTGGGTTCGTCGCGGTTCTGCGCGACCTGGACCGTCAAGGCAACCAGCGCGCAGTCCTGCTTGAAGACCGCCGACAGCCGATCGCATTCCGTACTTGCGATCTCATAATGTGCGGCTCGAAGCTGCTCCTGGATCTCGCGCTGCTTCTGCATGTCGTCCGAGGTGGGGGCGGTCAGGGACATGTTCACCTGGACGCGCAGCGCGCCTTCAATCGGAGCGAGAGGAGATGCCCGCATGGGCTGAGACACTGCAGCCCCCGCCGAAAGCAAGATCAGCCCTGCAGCGATGCCCAGCAATGGCTTTGTCATGGTTTCGTGCTCCTCGTGTGAGATCGACATAGGGACAAGATGCTTCACCCGGTAAAGGCGGCTCAAGTTTTCGCCCTGAGATCAATTAACGCGGTGATGGCAAGTCCGGCCAGCAAACCCCAGAATGCAGACCCGATGCCGAAGATGGACATGCCGGATGCGGTGACGACGAAGGTCACAACCGCGGAAAATCGATCGCCCTCTCCGGACATCGCCGCTGTCAGCGCTCCCATGAGCGGGGCAAGGAGCGCCAGACCACCGACGGTGACGATCAGGGCGGAAGGCATGGCCGCGAAGAGGCCGACCAGTGAGGCGCCAAAGGCTGCGAGCACAAGATAGGTCAGCGCGTAGAAGGGGCCGGTCATCCAGCGTTTGGCAGGATCGGGATGCACATCCGGTCCCGTGCACAGGGCCGCCGTGATCGCCGCGAGATTGCTGGTGTGGGCACCGAAGGGGGCCGTCAACAGCGAGGCCAGGCCGGTTATGGCGAGGATCGGTTGAACCGGGGGCTCGTAGCCTGCCGTGCGCAGGACAGCAAAGCCAGGGAGATTCTGTGAAGCCATGGTGACCAGATAGAGCGGCAGGCCGAGCCCTATCAGGGTGGACATTTCGAACTCGGGCATGACCAGGACGAAGCGTGACAGAGCGATATCCTGGGGCAGTGGCGCGTTCAAACCGAGCCCCAAGGACAGGATCACGCCGCCAATCAGAACCGTCAGCACGGCTGCGGAGGGGCTGAATAGGCGCACCAGGAAAAAGATGATCACCAGCGGCAGGACAAGCCCGGGCGTCTGTGGGAGGACCTCAAAGACACGGGCGGCGAAATCAAAGAGCACGCCGGCGAGCATGGCCGCGGCGATCCTCTCGGGGATGCCCGCAACCAGCCGTCCGAGAGGGCGGAAGGCAGCCGTCAGCAGAATGAGGGCACCGGCGAGCAGGAACGCGCCCACGGCATCGTTCATGCCATAGACCCCGCCCGTTCCGGCGATCAACGCAGCGCCCGGCGTGGACCAGGCGGTGATAATGGGCTGCCGATAACGCACCGACAGGTAGCCCGTGGTCGCTGCCATCGAGAGGCAAAGCGCCGCAACCCATGATCCCGTCTGCAGGGGATCGGCGCCCACGGCCTGACCGGCGGCAACGATGATGGCCAGGGTGGCGCCAAAGCCAACGAGCGCGGCAACAATGGCGGATGTGACGATCGACAGGCGCATGAGAACTTTCGGACGATTCCCTGGGACAGGGTCGCACAATGACGGGCTCACCACCCAAATCAAAGTGGACATGGGTCCGATCCGTTTCGCGGATCTCTTGCACCGAGGGGCTGAAAGGCGCACATCACCGTCATGCCCCTGCACCTGCAAAAACTCTGCGTCGGCGCCGATTCCATCGAAGAGTTGGAATCCTGGATCACTCACCGGCTGGAAGACAAGGCCCGCCAGGGGCTACCCGTTGAGCAACTCCACGTCACGCGGATGACGCCAAAGCGGGACGCCGAAATCCTCGCCGGCGGCTCGCTCTACTGGATCATCAAGGGCGTCATCCAGGTCCGCCAATCGATCCGCGAGCTACGTCCTGTCACCGATAGCGACGGCATCGGACGGTGTGCCATCGTGCTGGAACCGGCCCTTGTCAGGGTGGTGCCGCAGCCGCGGCGGCCGTTTCAGGGCTGGCGCTACCTTTCAGCCGAGGATGCGCCGAAAGATCTCGCGTCCGTTGGAGACACGGGTGACCTACCACCAGCACTGGTGCGCGAACTTCAGGATCTGGGGCTGCTGTAGGGTGCGGGGCAGCAGCGACGCCTCAGCGCGCTGCCACCACCGGTGCTTCAAGGCTGCCGGTCAGATAGACGGCGACAGCCACCAAGGCGAAGACAACGAGCGTGCGGCGCGCAATGCACCAGCACGATCCAGAGGTCTGCGGCTCCATTCGGTTCCCCATGTTCATCCGTGATACGGAACAACGAGTCGGGCATCCCCAAGCCCATTCAACTCGCCACCGCTTAACAGTTCGCTAACCATGCGGCAAGCTCTACTCTCGTTCATACTAAACAAGCTGTGGGTGCCTGGAGGTTCGGGTGCAGGATTTTTCACTTCTCGACTTTGTTGCCGTCGGCGTTTTTCTTGGCGCTTGGGCCCTCTATTACGTGGTAATCGAGCTTTCCCCCTTCGGCAACCGCACTCTCAACAGGATCATGGATCAATATCGCGCGGCCTGGATGATGCGCATGATCGTCCGCGAAAACAGGATCGTGGATACAACGATCATGTCGAGCCTGCAGAACGGCGCGGCCTTTTTCGCCTCCACCTCACTGCTCGCCATCGGCGGAGGCCTTGCCGCTCTCGGCGCTACCGACACGGCGCTCGACGTCTTCGCCGCCGTCCCCTACGCGCCTCCGACCACCAGAATCGCTTTTGAGGCCAAGATCCTGGGCCTCGTCGCCATCTTTATCTACGGTTTCTTCAAATTCGCCTGGTCGTTCCGCCTGTTCAACTATTCAGCCATCCTGGTCGGTGCCGTGCCACTGCCGAGCCAGGCCCAGGATCCCGCCACCATCGAGGCGGCAAACAAGGCCGGCCGGATGAACATCTCGGCGGGCCGCCACTTCAACAGAGGACTCCGCGCGCTGTTCTTTGCCCTCGCCTATCTTGGCTGGCTCGCAGGCCCATGGGGGTTGATGATCACCACGGTTGGGGTTCTCATCGTGCTCTTCCGTCGGCAGTTCGTGTCCGATTCGCTCGTGGCCCTCGGCGATTGATCAGGCCATACGCTCGACGGCCATGGCGGTCGCCTCGCCCCCACCGATGCAGACCGCCGCGATGCCGCGCTTGAGATCGTAGCGTTGCAGGGCCGCCAGCAGTGTCACGAGGATACGAGCGCCCGACGCACCGATGGGATGCCCCAGGGCGCAGGCACCTCCGTGAATGTTGACCTTGTCATGGGGAAGATCGAGATCGCGGAGCGCGGCCATGGCGACAACCGCGAAGGCCTCATTGATTTCAAACAGATCTACCGAGTTCTTCGACCATTGTGTTAGCTCCAGCAATCGGTTGATGGCTGCCACGGGAGCCGTGGTGAAAAGCGCCGGCGCCTGAGCATGGCCTGAGACACCGGCAACCCTCGCCAATGGATTGAGCCCCCGCCGCTCTGCCTCCGAGGCACGCATCATCACCAGGGCGGCTGCACCGTCGGAAATGGACGATGAATTGGCGGCGGTGATGGTTCCGCTGTCACGAAAGGCCGGCCTCAGCTTGGGAATACGAGCGGGATCGGCCTTTCCTGGCGTCTCATCCCGGCTCACGGGATCTGCCGAGCCACCGGTCTCCACGACAGCGATCTCGGCATCAAAAGCTCCTTCTGCCTGGGCCTTTCGCGCCCGGCTCAGGCTTTCCAGGGCATAAGCGTCCTGCATGTCGCGGGTGAAACCATAAGAAGCGGCGGTGTCCTCGGCAAATGTGCCCATAAGCCGCCCCGTGTCATAGGCATCTTCGAGCCCGTCGAGAAACATGTGATCGATCATGACGCCATGGCCGAGGCGCTGGCCGTTCCGCGCCTTCGGCAGCAGGTAAGGCGCGTTGCTCATGGACTCCATGCCACCCGCCACCTGCACGGCCTCCGGGCGTGCATGCAAAGCATCGAAGGCCAGCATCGCCGCCTTCATGCCGGACCCGCACATCTTGTTGATGGTGGCGCAGGGAACGCCGTGATGCAGACCGGCGGAGACGGATGCCTGGCGCGCCGGCGCCTGTCCCTGCCCTGCGGTCAGAACGCAACCCATCAGCACTTCGGAGACCGTATCGCGCCCGACGCCTGCGCGCGATAGTGCCGCCTCGATTGCCATACCGCCAAGCCGCCACGCCGGCAGGCTCGCAAGCCCGCCCTGAAAGGCCCCGATCGGCGTGCGGGCGGCACCGACGATCACGATGGGATCATGTGAGGTTGCAGACATGGTGCTCGCCCTCCCGTTGCTTTATGTGCTTTTGCCTTCAAGCTAGGAGCCCCTGCCCATGAATGCCAGCCACATCAGTGATCCGGTGGAAGACGTCATTCTACGGCTCACCCGCGAGCGCGGTCCTGGCAAGACCATATGCCCGACAGAGGCTGCTCGGGCGCTGGCGGCCGAGGGTGAAGACTTCCGCCGTCACCTGCCCAAGGTTCGCGCGGCCGCCATCCGGCTGATGCAACAGAAACGCCTGATGATCACGCGGAAAGGAAAGCCGCTTGATACCCCAGAGTTCAAGGGCGTCTATCGGCTCGGCATGCCGGATGAGGCGCCGTAGCCGATCAGATGACGATCTGCGTGCCCAGTTCCACCACGCGGCCCGCGGGAATGCGGAAATACTGCGTGGCGTCATGGGCCTGACGGGCCATGTAGATGAACAGGCGATCCTGCCACAACGGCATGCCTTCCTTGGAGGTGGGCTTGTAGGAACGCCGGCCGACAAAGAAGGAAGTGGCCATGATGTCGAAGGTCAGCCCCTCTCCCTTGGCCTGTGCCAGGGCCGCCGGCAGGTCCGGGTCCTGCATGAAGCCGTAGGTGATCTCCAGCTTGTAAAAATCCGGCGTCAGCGATGACAGTTGAAGGCGATCCTCGGGACCTATGTAGGGCACCGGCGCCGTGTGGATGGTCACCACGACGTTCTTCTCGTGCAGGACCTTGTTGTGCTTCAGGTTGTGCAGCAGCGCCGGCGGCGTGATGTCGGGCGTGCTGGTCATGAACATGGCCGTGCCACGCACACGCGCCGCCGAACTGTTCTCCAGCGTCGGCAGAAAGTCTATCAGGGGGACGCTGTCGCGTTTCAGCTTGTCGGCCAGAAGCTTGGTGCCGCGCATCCAGGTCCACATGGCGACGATGATCAGCGCGCCGAGGATGAGCGGTATATAGCCGCCGTCGGCGATCTTGAGCAGGTTTGCCGCCAGGAAGGTGCTGTCGACGACCAGGAAAGGCAGCAGTGTCAGCAGCGCCAGCGGCATGCCCCATTTCCAGCATTTGGCCACCACCACCACCGCCAGAAGCGACGTCACGATCATGGTGCCGGTCACGGCGATGCCGTAGGCCGAGGCTAGTGAGCTGGAATCCTGAAACACGATGATGAGCGTCAGAACCCCGGCGAGCATCAGCCAGTTGACCTTGGGCAGATAGATCTGGCCGCTTTCCGTCTCCGAGGTGTGCTCGACCTCCAGGTGCGGCAGGATGCCGAGCTGCATGGCCTGCCGTGTGAGTGAGAAGGCGCCCGTGATGACGGCCTGGCCCGCGATCACGGTGGCGGCGGTGGCAAGGAGCACCAGAGGCA
This sequence comes from Agaricicola taiwanensis, assembly GCF_014635245.1. GTDB lineage: Bacteria > Pseudomonadota > Alphaproteobacteria > Rhizobiales > Methylopilaceae > Agaricicola > Agaricicola taiwanensis. Next base: position 1,054,817 of record NZ_BMCP01000002.1, read on the forward strand.
GGCGGGCCCAATCCGGCGCTGAGAGGAAGAACAGATTGCTGATGGCTTCCGGACTGTCGAGGGCGAAGGCGCCCTGCCCGAGATAATTGAGCACCAGGGATGGGCAGACGACAGTGAGCCAGGCCATGCGGATCGGTCCGCGTCCGAAGTGACCCATGTCGGCATAAAGGGCCTCGGCGCCGGTGACCGCCAGAAACACCGCGCCCAGGACAGTGAAGCCGATGATGCCGTGGCCGAACAGAAAGCCGATGGCATGCACTGGATTGAGCGCGTGCAGGATCTGCGGCGCGTCGCCGATATGGATCAGCCCGATCAGGGCCAGCGCGAGGAACCAGACGGTCATGATGGGGCCAAACAAGGCGCCGACCTTGCCGGTGCCGAAGGATTGCACCGCATAGAGCAGGACGATGATGGTGATCGCGATTGGCACCACGAAGCTGTCGACCTCGGGATTGGTGACCTTGAGGCCCTCCACCGCCGACAGCACCGAGATCGCTGGTGTCAGTATGGCATCGCCATAGAACAGCGCCGCGCCGGTTACGGCGAGGCCCGTCACGATTCGGCTCGGTTTTTTCAGGGACGACTGCGCCAAAGCCATCAGGGCAAGCGTGCCACCCTCGCCGTGGTTGTCCGCCCGCAGGACCAGAAAGACATATTTCAGCGTGACGACCACCAGCAGCGACCAGACCAGCAGCGAGACGATGCCGATGATCTCCTCCTGCGAGGGCGAGCGCCCGATGTGCAGCAGCGACTCGCGCATGGCGTACAGCGGACTGGTGCCGATATCGCCATAGACGATGCCGATGCTGCCCAGCATCAACCACCAGAAGCGGCTGGGCGACGCCTCGGCTCCATGCGGCTGCGCATGCGCGAAATCGGCCCTTCCGGGAGCATTCGTCTGATCTGTCATGGGATGCTGGGAGCTGCGCCGGTTCGCCTGGCGAGTTGACATCGACCGCGTTCAACGCGCGACGATCAGCTGTGTTCCGTTACAGCGGCGCGGGAACGAGAGCGTCGGTATAGCCGGTTATACGGTAGACGAAAAGCCCGACCCATTCCCGAACGGCGATGTCGACCCGCCGGAGCCCCTCGCCCACCGAGCGAAAGGGCCGCGTCATGTCCTCATAGCCACGGGTGCGGTAATCGACCGGAAAGGCGTCGACCGGAAAGCCGGCGGCGCGGAAGCAGCCGACGGACCGGGGCATGTGATAAGCGGATGTCACCAGCAGCCACCGCTCGCCGGCGCCGGGATTGACCAGGTCACGGCTAAAGACGGCGTTCTCACGGGTGTTGCGCGATCGATCCTCAAGCGTGATCCGCTCGGGTGCGATGCCGAAGCTCTCGAACATGCGCGCCGCTACCTGCGCCTCGGTGGCGCCGCTGTAGAACAGCGTTCCCTGCCCGCCGGAGAAGACGATGCGAGCCTCCGGATAGCGTTTGGCCAGTTCCGCGATCACCGTCAGCCTCTCGGCCGATTCATTGAGGGCTACTTCCCCCCGCGCGCCGGCGACGATGGTGTCGAACGAGCCACCCAGCACGACGATGCCGGCGACGGGGCGATTGTCGTTTTCAGCAGGCTTTGGAAAGCGATCCTCAAGAACCAACAGCAGAATGTTGCCAAGCGGCGATAAGCCGAGGACGGCGAGTGTCAGCACCGAGATGACAAGAAGGGCGCCGCCGAGCCGGACCCAGCCCGCGAATAGCGCCAGCGCACCAACCAGCCCTATGGAGATCATGAGATTGGAGGGCAGAGCAAAGAACCCGAGGACCTTCGACAACGCAAAAAACATCAGGCCCCCAGAAACGCCACGTCAGCTTGCTTTGCCGAAAAGTTCGCGTCCGATCAACATGCGGCGAATTTCGCTGGTTCCGGCACCGATCTCGTAAAGCTTGGCATCGCGCAGGAGACGGCCAGTCGGATAATCATTGATGTAGCCATTGCCACCGAGAAGCTGAATGGCATCAAGCGCGACTTTGGTCGCCTGTTCCGCCGCGAACAGAATCGCGCCGGCCGCATCCTCACGTGTGGTTTCGCCGCGATCGCAAGCCTTCGCCACCGCGTAGACATAGGCCTTGGCGGCGTTCATGGTCACATACATGTCGGCAAGCTTGCCCTGCACGAGCTGGAACGAACCGATGGGTTCGCCGAACTGCCGGCGCTCATGGACGTAAGGCATCACCACATCGAGCGCGGCTTGCATAATTCCCAGCGGTCCGGCTGCCAGCACGGCCCGTTCGTAGTCGAGACCCGACATCAGGACATTAACGCCGCGGCCAACAGCACCGAGGATGTTCTCCTCCGGAACCTCGCAGTCCTGAAAGACGAGTTCGCAGGTGTCGGAGCCGCGCATGCCGAGCTTGTCGAGCTTCTGCGCGGTGGAGAAGCCGGCGAAGCCCTTCTCGATCAGGAAGGCGGTGATGCCGCGAGGTCCCGCACCCGGATCGGTTTTGGCATAGACCACCAGCACGTCGGCGCCGGGACCGTTGGTGATCCACATCTTGTTGCCGTTGAGCACATAGCGATCGCCGCGCTTCTCGGCGCGCGTTTTCATCGAGACGACATCCGAGCCGGCCCCCGGCTCCGACATGGCGAGCGCCCCCAGATGTTCGCCGGAGATCAGCTTCGGCAGGTAGCGGCGTTTTTGCTCCTCGCTGCCGTTCCGGCGGATCTGATTGACGCAGAGATTGGAATGAGCGCCGTAGGAAAGCCCCACGGAGGCACTGGCCCGGGAGACTTCCTCCATGGCCACCACATGTTCCAGATAGCCCAGGCCCGAGCCACCATGGTCCTCGTCCACGGTGATGCCATGGAGGCCGAGGTCGCCCATCCGGGGCCAAAGGTCGCGAGGGAAGCTGTTGGTGCGGTCGATCTCTTCTGCTCTGGGCGCGATGTTTTCGGCGGCGAAGGCCTGCACGCTGTCGCGGATCGCGTCGGCGGTTTCTCCCAGATCGAAGTTGAACGGGCGCATGGTGTTGGCGAGCATGACGCACCTCCCTGAACCGGCTTTGCCGGGGAGCCTACAGGCTCCCCCTCAGCTTGTCTTCAAAAGCCGATGCCGAACCACCAGGCGGCCAGCCCAAGAAAGGCGAAAAAGCCGACGACATCGGTGACCGTGGTGAGGAAGACGGGCGAGGCCACGGCGGGATCAAGCTTGAAACGATCGAGCGTCAAGGGAATGAGAACGCCGAAGCATCCGGCCACGACCATGTTTATGATGAGGGCAACCCCGATGACCGCGCCGAGTTGAAGATCGGAAAACCACATGCCGGCGACCGTCCCGATCATCAAAGCCAGCATGCCGCCGTTGAGAAGCCCCACGCAGGCCTCTCGCCAAAGGACCCGAGGGGCCTGCCGCCGGCTGATCTCGCGCGCCGCCAGGGCTCGCACCGTCACGGTCATGGCCTGCGTCCCGGCGTTTCCGCCCATGGAGGCGACGATGGGCATGAGGACGGCCAGCGCCACCATGCGCTCGATGGTGCCATCGAAGAGACCGATTACAGACGCTGCCACGAAGGCGGTGAACATGTTGAAGAAGAGCCAAGGAAACCGACTGCGGATAATGGCGGGAACACGGTCGGACAGCTCCTCGTCGCCGACGCCGCCGAGGGCACGGATATCCTCTTCCGCCTCTTCCTGGATGACGTCGACAATGTCGTCGATGGTGAGCACGCCGACGAGGCGGCCGTTCTCGTCGACCACCGGCGCCGACACCAGGTTATAGCGCTCGAACAGGCGCGCGGCCTCTTCCTGATCCTCGGTCGCCGCGACCCGCCGGACCTCGCTGTCGAGGATCTGTTCGATACGGGTCTGCCGTTTCGAGCGCAGCAGCTTGTCGAGTGCCAAGGTGCCCAGGAGCTTGTAGAAAGGATCGATCACGAAGACCTCATAGAAGGTCTCCGGCAGGTCCTTGGCATCCCGGAAGTAATCGATCACCTGCCCCACGCTCCAATAGGCGGGCACGGCGATGAAGTCAGTCTGCATGCGGCGGCCGGCCGATTCTTCCGGTAGATCGAGGCTGCGCAGCAGCGCGGCGCGGTCGAGAACCGGCAGGCGATCCAGAATTTCGGCGCGATCTTCCGCATCGAGGTCTTCGAGGATGTAGACGGCGTCGTCGGAATCGAGATCGCGCATGCCTTCGACGACGGTTTCCGTCGGCAGTTCCTCCAGGATCTGCACGCGGACGTTTTCGTCGAGCTCGGTCAGTGCCGTGAAATCGAAGTCGGCACCGAGAAGCTGGATGAAGATGGGTCGGTGCTCTGGATCGAGCGCCTCGATGAGGTCGGCGACGTCAGCCTCGTGGGCGACGTCCGCCATCAACTGCTTCAGCTGATCGGCGGCGGCGGCGTCGATCGCTTCGCGGATCGCGTCGGTGAAAGCGGCTGAGATATGTCCTTCGGCGTCGCGCAGCGCGCCTGCCCCGGTCACGGCTTCATCCTCGGTGATGCGATCGGTATCGCTCAAAGCCGCGCTCGCTTTCGAGTGGTGAGAAGTGCTTCAGCAAGCCGAGGCCCGCTGCCAGCTTGCCACGGTCCTGCCGCTGCATGAAGAGGCGATGACAATCGGACAAAACGAAATCGGCGGCTCAAGAGCCGCCGATTGCATCCCATCCGGGATCAGGAATGTGGTGCGGTCGAGAAGACTCGAACTTCCACGGGTTGCCCCACAGCGACCTCAACGCTGCGCGTCTACCAATTCCGCCACGACCGCAAAAGCCGCGCGATCTCGCCGCGCGGCGGCACCATGTAACAAAACACTTACCCCGCCTCAAGGGGAGAATGCGTGTTTTTCAAGTTCGCTTGATAAGCTCCCGCACCTCGACACCGATCCTGTTGCCGCTGACGACCACACTGCCCTTTGCGACAGGCGTGTCATTGGCGAGGATGATCACATCATCTTCTTCGGTTGCGTCGAGTTCGATCACCGCGCCGCGGCCCATGCGCAGCAGCTGGTGGATGGGCATGGAGGTCCCGCCGAGGATCACTGAAATATCAATCTTGACGGTATCGACAATGGCCACGACATGTTCTCCTGCCGCAAAGCGGCTTTACGACACGGCACCACGGGCACGGTTACTCCATGGTTAACGAATCCTGTAATTTCTCCGGCGCGGCTGGCAGCGCTCCGATCGAATGGCGCGTCACGCCGGGCCTCACTCCCTATGCCGCCGCCGTCGCCGCCATGGAAGAACGTGTGGCCCGCATTCTCCGCGGCGAAGCTCCGGAGCTGGTCTGGTTCGTTGAGCATCCGCCGCTCTATAGCGCGGGGACCGGAGCACGCGAGCAGGATCTCGTTGATCCGGAACGCTTTCCCGTGCATCGCACCGGCCGCGGCGGCCAATACACCTATCATGGACCCGGGCAGCGCGTGGCCTATGTGATGCTCGATCTGGCGAAGCGCCGGCAGGACGTAAGAGCCTATGTGTGCGCTCTTGAGGCTTGGATCATCAACGCCCTTGATCGGTTCAACATCGATGGCGAGCGCCGGGACGGCCGGATCGGGGTGTGGGTGCGGCGGCCCGAGAAGGGCGTTGCTGCTGAAGACAAGATCGCGGCCATCGGCGTCCGCGTGCGCCGATGGGTCAGCTTTCATGGCATCAGCCTCAATGTGGAACCCGATCTCAGCCATTACGGCGGTATCGTGCCCTGTGGCATTACGCAGCATGGCGTGACGAGCCTCGTCGACCTTGGCCGCCCCGTGACCATGGACGAGGCCGACGCCGCCCTGATGGCGGCCTTCCCCGCCACCTTTGGCCCGATTGTGGCTGCCGAGGGCGATCCACAGGAACTGGCCGTCACAGAGTCGGCCTGACCTCCATCACATCGGGCATGGCCTCGGCGCGCGCGATGGGCGTTGTTCGCACCCGGGTGACATGGGCGAAGGCCGGTCCCTGATGCGCCGCCCGTTCGATGGCGGTGAGCGCGTCATCGGCGCCGCAGACCTCCGCTTCAACGGACCCATCGCGGCGATTGCGCACCCATCCCCTGAGGCCGAGGGCTTCCGCCTCTTCGCGGAACCAGGCGCGATAGCCAACACCCTGCACCTTACCGGTGATTTCAAATCTTCTGACGTTCTGCACCCTCGCCTCCACCAATCTCAAACGAGGCCTGCCGCCCGGCGCCAACCATCAGGGAAGCCTTGTTCAGGCGTCGTCATCAATCCGGAAAAGGGGCTTTTCGGATTGGTGCAACGGCCCTTGGCACCGGCGGCAACGATGACACCGTTTCGGTTCATCGAAGGCAGCCGCGGCCCCTTCCAATAAGCGCAGGTTGCGCAGATACGGGATGTGGAGGGCAGGATCGAGGCCGCCGTCGCGGGACGCGGCAGCCCCACCACGGCCGCGAAGAAGGAAAGCCTGCCGAAGTCGCGCCGTGTGAAACTGGGCATTGAGAATCGTGTCTCCCTGATTCAGCCGCGAATCTATCGTGGTTTGCGCATCAGGGCCTAACGACAATCGCGAGAGGCGTTTACGTTGGCCTTGGGGAAAGGGATTCGGCAGCCATGACAAAAAGCGCTTCAGTCCTCGTGGTGGGAGCCGGACCGGTTGGTCTTGCGGCGGCCATCGAGCTCCACAGGCGTGGGGTTCCCGTCCGCATCATCGATCAGGACCCCCGGCCGGTGAAGGAAAGCCGGGCCATCGGCATCAATCCGCGGACGCTGGAGTTGATGGAAGCCTCCGGCGCGACAGAGCGCTTGATCGCGGCCGGCATCAAATTGCGCGGTGTGGTCCTCGTCGCCGGTGGGCGCGTTCGCGCCGAGGTGGATATCACGCGCCTGAAGCACCGTTTCAATTTCATGCTGGCGTTGCCCCAGGACAGAACGGAGGAAATTCTGGCACAGTGCCTCGCCGAGCGGGGGATCCCTGTGGAGCGCGGCGTCAGTTGTGTGGATGTCGCGGCCCATGCGACGGCGGCCGAGGCCGTATTGTCCGGTCCGGAAGGGCGCGAAGAGGTCGAGGCGGGATGGCTGGTGGCCGCCGATGGTGCGCACTCCATCGTGCGCAAGGCGCTGGACATCGGCTTTCCCGGTGCGCCCTACCCCTTCGAATGGAGCCTTGCCGACATCGATCTTGGCGGAGATGTCGAGATGGATCGCGGCGAAATCCGGCTCGACGTCGGGCAGCCGGTCCTGATTCGGCTGCCAATCGGCCCGGGGCGTCACAGGCTGATCGCCAACGGCCCGGATGTCCTTGGGCTGGCGCCGCCTGAATGGCAGCCGGGTGCCATACACTGGCAGAGCAGTTTCAAGGTCAGCCACCGGCAAGTGCAGCGTCTCGGCGAGGGCCGCGTCCGGCTGATCGGAGACGCGGCGCACATCCATTCGCCGGCCGGGGCACGCGGCATGAACCTCGGCATCGAGGACGCAGCAACCCTTGCCGAACGCATCGCGGCCGGAGACCTCAAGGATTGGGATCGCGCCCGGCAGGCAAAAGCGGCAAAAGTCATACGCGAAAGCGACCGGCTGCAACGGCTGGCGACAGCCGATGGCGCCTTCGTGCGGCGCGCCGTGCCCCTCCTGGCCAGTATGGCCCTGGCGCTGCCACCGCTTCACAACCGTTTCGTGAAGACGCTGGCCGGGCTTTGATGGAGAACATCTGGCTCTCCTGGAGCTCCGGCAAGGATTCCGCCTGGGCGCTCCATGAACTGCGAAGCGCCGGACGCCGCGTCACAGCGCTGGTCACCACCTTCCGGTCAGCCAACGACTGCATCCCCATGCATGAGGTGGCCATGGAACGGGTGCGCCTGCAGGCGGCGCGGACCGGGCTGCCGCTGATCGAGCAGCCTCTCCCCTCGCCCTGTCCCAACGAGGCCTATGAAGCGGCGATACGCGGCATCGTGCGACGCGCTGTAGCAGCGGGCGCAACCCATATGGCCTTCGGCGACCTCTTCCTTGAAGACATCAGGGCTTATCGCGAGGGGCTATTGGCCGGTAGTGGCCTAGCGCCGCTTTTTCCGCTCTGGGGACGGGACACAGGGCAGCTCGCACACGAGATGATCCGAAGCGGCCTTGATGCCGAGATCGTGGCGGTGGACGACGAGCGCCTGTCGCGCGATCCCGTAGGAACGCGCTTCGACAGTACCTTTCTGGAGGCGCTGCCTGATGGCATCGACCCGTGCGGGGAGAATGGTGAGTTTCACACCTTCGTCCTGAACGGGCCGATGTTCACCTCGTCCTGAGCCTTAGAACTGCTTGCCGATCTTGGCATCAACCGACCAGGCGTTGGCGCCGCGGATCACGAAGAAGAACAGAATCGCCGCCCAGAGGATGGATTTCTCAGCTCCTTGAAGACCCTCGGCCTTCACGATCCAGTGGAAGTAAACCGTGACAAGCAGGACGAACATGCCCGCGAAGGAAGCCGGCCGGGTTAGGAGACCAATCGCGATCAGGATGCCGCCGAAGAACTCGGTGCAGGCCAGAAGAGGAGACCAGAAGGCGCCGGGATAAAATCCAAGACCTTCCACCATGCCGCTGGCACCAAAGGGATTTACGATCTTGGCGGAACCGTGGACGGCCAGGATGCCGCCCGCAACAACACGCAGCAGCGTTTCGGCGAAGGTCGACAGGCCGGCGTAAAGACCGCCGAGGGAAGGAATGATCAGGCGCGGCGTGGTTTGCGGATTCAGGGACAATGTAGCCTCCTCACGTGAATGCGCCCATTGGACGCACATCACGCTGAGTCGCAACTGATATGCGCGTGAAAATCCCCCGCTTTTATGCACGCTCGATCTTGCATCGGCGCACAACGGCGAGCGTCAGTCCGGAAACTCCAGCCCCATCTCGCGGTAGCGTTCCGGATCATTGGCCCAGTTCTCGCGCACCTTCACGAAGAGGAAGAGGTGCACGTCGACCTCCGCCATCTCGGCGATCTCCTTGCGGGCGGCGGTCGAGATGGCCTTGATGGTCTGCCCTGCCTTGCCGATCACGATCTTTTTCTGGCTGTCGCGCTCCACATATATCGTCTGTTCGATGCGCACCGAGCCATCCCCCTGCACCTTCCACTGCTCGGTCTCCACATGGCTCTCGTAAGGGAGTTCCTCATGAAGGCGCAGGAACAGTTTTTCCCGAGTGATCTCGGCGGCCAACATGCGCAGCGGCAGATCGGAAATCTGATCTTCCGGATAGAGCCACGGCCCTTCCGGCAATCGTGTCTCCAACCAGGTCATGACATCGGCGACACCGCTCCCGGTCAGAGCCGAGACCATGAAGGTCTTTTCGAAATCGGCCTTCTCTGCGGCGAGTGCGGCGAGCTTCAGAAGCACTTCAGGCCGCACCAGATCGACCTTGTTGAGGATCAGGAACTTCGGCTGCCGCACATCACCGAGCCGTTCCAGAATGGCAAGATTGGCGTCATCCAGGCCTTTCTTCGCGTCGATCAACAGACCTGCGATATCGGCATCGCCTGCCCCCCCCCAGGCGCTGGATACCATAGCCCGATCGAGCCGCCGCTTCGGGGCGAAGATGCCGGGCGTATCAACGAAGACGACCTGGGTCGGACCGGACATGGCGATGCCGCGCACGAGTGTCCGGGTCGTCTGCACCTTATGGCTCACGATGGAGACCTTCGCACCGACGAGCGCATTCAAGAGCGTCGATTTGCCGGCGTTGGGAGCACCCAACAGGGCCACAAAGCCAGCCCGCTTCACGTCGTCAGCCATTGGCCTTGTCTCCCCATACGCCTTCGCGCATCAACATCACTTCCGCGGCCATCTGTTCGGCGACACGTTTGGAGCGCCCGGTGCCCTCGGCATCATCCAGTCCGGCCACGGAAACAGTAACGCGGAATACGGGATCATGGTCCGGGCCGGACCGGGCCTTTTCACGATAGAGCGGGATGGCAAGGCCCCGCCCCTGCGCCCACTCCTGCAGAGCCGTCTTCGCATCATGCAGCGGCCGCTGCGGCCTGTTGAGGCGCTCGCCCCAGAAGCGGACCACCAGTTCGTCCGCCGCGGCAAGACCGCCATCGAGAAAAACGGCGCCCACGATGGCCTCGCAGATATCCGCCAGAATAGCCTTCTTTCGCCGCCCGCCCGAATGCGCCTCGCCGGCACCTAGCCGAATGGCAGGCGCGGCCTCCATCGCCGCGGCCACTTCGGCGCAGGTGTCGGCGCGGACGAGATCCGCCAGCCGCCGCGACAGCTCCCCCTCCTCGGCCTCTGGAAAGGCTTTCAGCAGCATGTTGCACACGGCAAGGCCGAGAACCCGGTCGCCCAAAAACTCGAGCCGCTGGTAGCTGCCCAGCCGCGATCCGTCATTCGGCAAGGCGCTGATGTGCGTCAGCGCCTGCTCCAGCAGGGCTTTGTCTTTAAAGTGATAGCCGAGATGCGCTTCGAGCCCGGCAAGGACATGAACGCGCTTCATCCGAGAAGGTCGAAGATGCGGCCCCAGCGCACGGTCCAGGGCCAATTCCACACAGCCCAGGCCGGCGACCCTTCTTCCACGGAGAAGAAGATGATCTGGGCCTTACCAACCAGATTCTCGTAAGGAACATATCCGACGGCGGACAGAACGCGGCTGTCGGTGGAGTTGTCGCGGTTGTCGCCCATCATGAAGTAGTGACCGGCCGGTACTTCATAGACATTCGTGGTGTCGTAATAGCCGTTCTCAACGAGATCGAGGGTCTCGTAGCTCACGCCATTGGGCAGCGTCTCACGGTATTTCGGGACCCTGACGGTACGCCCATCGGGTTCCTGCTCAACATAATCCTCGACGCGCTCGCGTTTCACCGGTTCGCCGTTGATATGCAGCACACCATCCATCATCTGGATGCGATCACCAGGCAGGCCGATCACACGCTTGATATAGTCAGTGGAATTGTCGGTCGGCAGCTTGAACACGACCACGTCGCCACGCTCCGGTTCCGATCCCATGATGCGGCCGGAGAACAGGGGTGGCGAAAAGGGAATCGAATAGCGGCTGTAGCCATAGGAATATTTCGACACGAAGAGATAGTCGCCGACCAGAAGCGTGTCCTTCATGGAACCGGAGGGAATCGAAAAGGGCTGGAAAAGGACGGTCCTGATAACGACGGCGATCAGCAGCGCGTGCACGATCACCTTGACGGTCTCAAGGAAACCGCCTTCCGATTTGCTGCTGTCGCTGCTCACGCTCATTGCCTCATGTCCGCTTCGGTCACGCTTTTCTGATGGTCTGATAGCCGCCTGTGCCCCTGCGCGCAACGCAGGCGGTCATTCGGGAACGGCGCTGATGATCACCATAGCCTGGGCCAAGGGATAGTCGTCGGTCAGCGTGATGTGGATATCGGGCTTGTAGCCCTCCGGCACCAGACGCTCCAGATGTCGCAGGGCGCCGCCGCTCAACGTCAGGGTCGGCCGGCCCGATGGAAGATTGACCACCGCCATGTCGCGCCAGAAGGTTCCTTGCGCCAATCCGGTGCCGAGCGCCTTGGCACAGGCCTCCTTGGCGGCGAAGCGCTTGGCATAGGTCGCCGCCCGATTGGCCCGGCGTTCCGCCTTTGCGATCTCTGTCTCTGTGAAGACCCGGCGGATGAATCTGTCGCCAAAACGCTCGAGGGTCTTCTCGATGCGCCTGATGTCGGTCAGATCCGATCCTACCCCGATGATCATGCCGGCTCCCGCACCAGATCCCGGCCGAGTTGCATGGCCGCCTGCATCCGTTTGATCGCCGCATCCATGCCGCCGAAGATGGCTTCGCCGATCAGGAAGTGGCCGATGTTTAGCTCTGCAATCTCAGGGAGTGCCGAGATCGCCTCGGCAGTGACGTAATCGAGGCCGTGACCGGCATGGATCTCCAAACCAAGCTCGCGACCCAGCCGGCTGGCGGTTTTCAGCCGTTCAAATTCATCGGCCGCACGAGCGCCCGATATGCCGCCGATAGCCTCGCACCAGGTGCCGGTGTGGAGTTCGACGACCGGCGCGCCAAGCGACACGGCGGCATGAATGGCTGCCTCGCTGGGCTCTATGAAAAGCGAAACGCGAATATGCGCCGCGCTGAGTTCGCCAATGATCGGACGAAGTTGTTCGATCTGGCCGACGACGTCGAGGCCGCCCTCGGTGGTTCGCTCCTCGCGCTTTTCCGGCACCAGGCAGACCGCGTGAGGCGCGGTTTGCAGCGCGATACGGAGCATCTCGCTGGTGGCGGCCATTTCGAGGTTGAGCGGCGCGCTGATCTCGGACCTCAGCCGCGCGATATCGTCATCGCGGATGTGCCGGCGATCCTCGCGCAGATGCGCCGTAATGCCGTCTGCCCCGGCGGCGACGGCAGCCTGCGCCGCGCGCACGGGATCGGGATGACGGCCGCCACGAGCATTACGAACAGTGGCGACATGGTCGATGTTGACCCCAAGGCGAAGGGATGACGTCATTCTGCAGCCTCGACAGCAAGAATGGGCAAACGCCGCGCGGAAATACGTTCGCGCCGCTGCGACTGCGCCTTGGTGACCGTCCACCGGACCGGAAGATAAAACAGCGTGGCGGCCGCAAGCCCGAGCACCACGGAGCCCAGTGTCAAAGGCTCGATGATGGGAAGCAGCAGCGCGAAGGACGGTTTGGCCAGGAAAGCTTCGAAGGCGCCGTCGGCGGCATGGCCGATGAAGATCTTGCCCAGTTCGAACCCCGCGAACCAGAAGAAGGGGAAGGTCAGCGGATTGCCGACAAGGCTTGCCATCGCGGCAACGATGATATTTCCCCCCGCCAGCAACGCGACCAGTCCTGCAATCAGGACATGCAAACCAAGGAAGGGCGTGAACGCCGCGAAAATGCCGACGGCGACACCGGCCGCGATGGCGTGAGGCGAGCCCGGCACCCGCATGATGCGCTTCACGTGGCAGCGCACGGCACGGCGCAGGCCATTGCGCGGCCAGATCATGCCGCGCAGACGGGCCATCGGGGTCAGGGGAACTCGGCGGCGGAACATGGGTGGCCTATGAATAGAAACACAGCCGGAATTAAGGCACGTCAAGCGGGCGCCTGGCCCAAAGCACGGCTTCCCGGCTTCACGGCGGGAAGCGCCGCCAGTTCCGGCGGCAGGGCGTCCGCAGGATAGGCCGGAATATCCAGCGTCACCAGTGAAACCAAAGGCACACCAAGATCGGCGTTGCCGCCGGAGCGATCGATGAGGCATGCCGCGCCGACGATCTCTCCTGGAACATCGGCGATGGACGCCAGGCACTCGCGCGAGGACAGGCCGGTGGTGACGATATCCTCCACCATCACCACGCGCGCGCCCGCCGGAATGGAGAAGCCACGGCGCAGGACGAACTGACCACTCTCCCGCTCCACAAATACTGCCTTCGCGCCGAGATGCCGCGCCGTCTCATAGCCCGGCACGATGCCGCCGATGGCCGGGGACACCACATAATCGATCTTGCCGAAAGCGGCGGCGATCTTTTCCGCCATGGCCTTGCAAACAATCTCTGTTTTCGCCGGGTCCATGAAGACGAACATCTTCTGCAGGAAGACCGGGCTGTGCAGGCCGGAGGACAGGATGAAATGCCCCTCCAGCAGAGCGCCAGCGTCGCGGAAAACCTGGAGAACGTCGTCTTGGGTCATGGGGAACAGTCCTTAGCTCGTCGGGTTCGGGCAGGTCATAGCAGAAAATGGCCCGACGGAAGAGGTAGAGCCGGGATTCAGCCGTTGACGCGCTCAACGGCGCTGACGACGGGCCGCGTCCTCAGATCCCGGATGATGTCGGTGAGATGCTTGAGGTCGAAGACGGCAAGATCAAACAGCATGTCGTGGAAATCAGGCGAATGGGCAATCATCGTCAGGTTTTCGATGTTGCTGTCGTGCGAGCCGATGACACCCGTGATGTCTGCGAGAGAGCCCGGCTCATTGATCGACGTTACCCGGATCTGGACCGGGAAGCGCTCGCCACGCGCCGCGTCGACATCCCAGCGGACGTCCAGCCAGCGCTCTGGATGATCATCAAAGTCGGTCAGGGCGGGCGACTGGATCGGATAGATCGTGATGCCCTCACCCGGCGTCAGGATACCGACGATACGATCGCCTGGAACCGCACCGCCATTGGGTGCAAAAGAGACCGGCAGATCACCACGCAAGCCACGGATCGGGATAGCCCGGCCGCTCTTTTCCTCGGTTCCCGGCACGCGAAAGCGCAGGTTTTCGGCATGGCTGAGGCCGAACCAGCCACCACCTTCAGCGCGTTTTTCTGTGACAACTCCCGGGTCTTTCACCTCAGGATAAACGGCGCGGACCACATCGCTCGACCGCATCTCGCCGCGCCCGACGGCGGCAAGGACGTCGTCAACTTCTTTTCTCGCCAATCGCGGCAAGGCCGCCTTCAGAAGGGCATCCGTATAGGCCTTGCCCGCACGCTCGAAGGCACGCTCGATGATCTGCCGTCCAAAGCCCGCATATTGTGCGCGGACGGCGGCGCGGGTCGCCCGCCGGATAGCTGCCCGTGCCTTCCCCGTCACCACGATGGACTCCCAGGCGGCGGGAGGCTGCTTCACATTGGATCTGACGATCTCGACTTCGTCGCCATTCTGGAGATGTGAAACGAGAGGAGCGATCCGACCGTTGATCTTGGCTCCGACGCATGAGTTGCCGACGTCGGTATGAACGGCATAGGCAAAATCGATAGGCGTCGCGCCGCGGGGCAAGGCAATCAGCTTTCCCTTGGGCGTGAAGCAGAAGACCTGATCCTGGAAGAGCTCCAGCTTGGTGTGTTCGAGAAATTCCTCGGGGCTGTCACCTTCGTTCAAAAGCTCGATGGTGCGGCGCAGCCAATCGTAGGCGCGGCTGTCCTGCGAAAGCTGTCCTGTCGGTGAGATAAGGCCGTCCTTGTAGAGCGCATGCGCCGCGATGCCGAGTTCGGCGATTTCGTTCATGGCATCGGTGCGGATCTGAAGCTCGACCCGCTGATGCCGCGGACCGATCACGGTGGTATGGAGCGAACGATAATCGTTCTGCTTGGGCGTCGAGATGTAGTCCTTGTACCGGCCCGGCACCATGGGCCAGGTGGTGTGGACGACGCCGAGCGCGCGGTAGCAGTCCTCGATGGTCGGCACGATGACGCGAAAGCCGAAGATGTCGGAGAGTTGCTCGAAGGCGACAGCCTTGCTCTCCATCTTGTGCCAGATGGAATATGGCCGCTTCTCGCGGCCGCGGATCACCGCTTCGATGCCGCGATCCGCCAGCTTCTGCGACAGCTGGCTTTCGATTTCCTCGATCAGGCCGAGAGATCGCTCCTTGAGCCGCTCCAGCCGCTGCAGGATCGTCGTGCGCGCCTCGGGAAAAAGGTGACTGAAGGATAGCTCCTCCAGTTCATCTCGCATTTCCTGCATACCCATGCGGCCGGCAAGCGGAGCATAGATATCCAGCGTCTCCTGTGCGATGCGTCCGCGCTTTTCCGCCGGAGCGTAGTGCAGCGTGCGCATGTTGTGGAGCCGGTCGGCCAGCTTCACCAAAAGCACGCGCACGTCATCGGCGATCGCGAGCAGAAGCTTGCGCAGGTTTTCAGCCTGCGCGGCCTGCTTCGAGACGAGATCAAGCTTCTTCAGCTTGGTCAGGCCCTCGACAAGACGCCCGATGTCCTTGCCGAACAGGGCATCGATCTCGTCGCGCGTGGTGTCGGTATCCTCGATGGTGTCATGCAGAAGCGCCGCAACAATGGTCGCGGTGTCCAGCTTGAACTCCGTCAGGATGGCGGCCACTTCGAGGGGATGGGAGAAATAGGGATCGCCCGAAGCCCGCTTCTGCGAGCCGTGCGCCTTCATGGCATAAACGTAAGCGCGATTGAGGATCGCCTCGTCCGCCTGAGGATTATAAGCCTTTACCCGTTCGACCAGTTCGTACTGCCGGATCATTCCACACGACCGCCGGAGTGGCCGTGATGGCCCTCACTTTTCCGCTATCTGATATCGAACGGGTTAACATCAGACGCAAGTGGCGCCCGAAGGCGCCACCAAACTTCATGCGTCCGCAAGAAGCGGATCACTCGTCGTCGTCGCTCGAAGTCGGAGGAGCGAGCCCTTCCAGACCACGCAGCAGGTCTTCCTCGGTCATGCGGTCGAATTGCACGTCCGGCGTATCGGCCGAAGCGCCACCGGCCGGCGGCAGCATCGGAACGAGCTCGGCCTCGGGCTCGTCGACCTCGACGTATTTCTGCAGGGAGTGGATCAGATCTTCCTTGAGATCTTCCGGGCTGACAGTCTCCTCAGCGATCTCGCGCAGGGCAACGACAGGGTTCTTGTCGTTGTCCCGATCGACGGTCAGCGGCTGGCCACCTGCGATCATCTTGGCGCGATGTCCGGCCAGGAGAACCAGTTCAAAGCGATTTTCAACCTTGTCGACGCAATCTTCGACAGTGACGCGAGCCATGGCCCGTCCTCATATTTCGGGGTGTGGAGATTTGGGTTTCACATAACCCAGGGCAGACCCCGGTGCAACCCACCATGACAGATTGACGTCGTTGCGGTAAAATGTTCAAAACGGAAGGTTCAGTGCTCTTAGCACACCATTGATCGTAAAGACGAAGGATTTTTTATGTCCCGTACAGGTAACAAGATTGCTGTATTTATTGATGGAGCAAATCTTTACTCAACAACGAAGACGCTCGGCTTCGATATCGACTTCAAGAAGCTGCTCACCGAGATCGGCAATTACGGCTATCTGGTGCGTGCGTACTATTACACCGCCTTCATTGAAGATCAGGAATTCACTTCTATACGTCCGTTGATCGACTGGCTGGACTATAACGGCTATACCGTCGTCTCGAAACCGACCAAGGAATATGTGGACGGCAGCGGCCGCCGCAAATTCAAGGGCAACATGGATGTGGAACTCACAATCGATGCCCTGGAGATCGCCTCCAAGGTCGACCAGATTTATCTTTTTTCCGGTGACGGCGACTTCCGCCCTCTGGTGGAAGCCTTGCAGCGCCAGGGCTGCCGCGTGACCGTTGCCTCGAGCGTGACGACACAGCCGCCCATGATCTCGGATGACCTGCGCCGCCAGGCTGATGAATTTCTGGATCTTGCCACCATGGCCCAGAAGATCGGCCGGCCTTCCAGCGACCGGCCGGAGCGCGTGGAGCGTCCGGTGCGCGGCGCGCGCGGCATCGGCATGGCCGAAGACTACAGCTGAGCCGTCTGTTTATTGTGATCCCCGTACCATCGCATGATTGCCCGCTGTGCCCCCGGCTGGTTGCCTTTCGCCAGGATTGGCGCGCCCGCGCACCGGATTGGCACAACGCTCCGGTCAGGTCCTTTGGCCCTGAGAACGCGCGCCTCCTGATCGTAGGGCTTGCGCCCGGCCTGCAAGGGGCCAATCGCACCGGCCGACCCTTCACCGGCGATTGGGCCGGGGACCTGCTCTATGCCACCTTGCTGAAGTTCGGCTTCGCCCAAGGCGTCTATGACGAACGCCCCGACGATGGGCTGGAACTGGTGGATGCCCGGATCACCAATGCGGTGCGTTGCGTGCCGCCGCAGAACAAACCGGTGGGAGCGGAGATTTCCACCTGTCGGCAGTTCCTGATCGGCGAGCTTCAGGGACTGGAACATATCCAGGCGATTGTCGCTCTTGGTCGTATCGCCCATGAGAGCGTGGTAACCGCCCTCGGCCAGCGCCGCGTGGCACTCACCTTCGGCCACGGCGCACAGCATGACATCGGCAGCATGCGGCTTTTCGACAGCTATCACTGCTCCCGTTACAACACGAACACAGGGCGGCTGACGACGGAGATGTTCGAGGCGGTTTTTGCCGCCGTCCGGCAGTATCTGGACGCCCTCCGCTAATCATCCTCTCCGGTTTTCGTCCCGGGGGATATTTACGCCGCCGCAGAACAGGTTCTAGAAGTCGCGGCATGATCCATATCAATGACCTCACGATCCGCGTTGCCGGACGCGACCTTCTGAAGAACGCCACCGCCGCCATCCCCGAAGGCGCGCGCGTCGGCATGGTCGGTCGCAACGGAACGGGCAAGACGACGCTGTTCAAGGCGATCGCCGGAGACATCGCGCCTGACGATGGCAGCATCAACATACCCAAGGGCCGGCGGCTGGGACGAGTTGCCCAGGAGGCACCATCGGGGCCGGAAAGCCTGATCGAGACCGTGCTGAAGGCCGATATCGAGCGGGCGGCCTTGCTGGCCGAGGCCGATGTGGCCACCGATCCGCACAGGATCGCCGAGATTCAAACCCGCCTCATCGACATCGACGCCCATTCGGCCCCGGCGCGCGCCGCGCGGATTCTTGCCGGCCTCGGCTTCGATGCGGAGGCGCAGCAGCGGCCCTGTTCATCCTTCTCCGGCGGCTGGCGCATGCGCGTTGCGCTGGCGGCGGTGCTTTTTTCCGAACCCGATCTTCTGCTGCTGGACGAGCCGACCAACCACCTGGATCTGGAAGGGACGCTCTGGCTCCAGGATTACCTCGCCAGATATCCACGCACCGTGATCATCATCAGCCACGACCGTGACCTTCTGGACGTGGCGGTGGATCACATCCTGAACCTCACCGACCAGCGGCTTGTGCTTTATCGAGGCAATTATTCGTCCTTCGACAAGCAGCGCCAGGAAAAGCTCCTGCTCGACCAGAAGCTGAAGAAGAAGCAGGAAGACGAACGCGCGCACCTGGAGGCCTTCATCGCCCGCTTCAAGGCCAAGGCATCCAAGGCGAAACAAGCCCAATCACGCGTCAAGCGGCTGGAAAAGATGGAGATCATCTCGCTTGCCGCCGATCCCGACGCTCGCCCGTTCCATCTGCCTGGCCCCGATCGGCCCCTTGCTCCTCCCATGATCGCCTTCGACCAGGTGAACGCCGGCTACGGCGATCACGTCGTGCTGCGAAAGCTCAACATGACGCTCGGCCCCGAGGATCGCGTCGGCCTTCTCGGGTCAAACGGCAATGGCAAGTCGACGCTCGCCAAGCTTTTGGCTGGTTCGCTGGCGCCACTCACCGGCGACATCCGCCGCTCGAGCAAGATGGTGGCCGGCTATTTCGCCCAGCACACGATGGACTCCCTCGTTCCCGAACAGAGCCCGTATGATCACGTCCGCGCGCTCATGCCCGGTGCAACCGAGGCGCAGGTGCGGGCGCGAGTTGGGCGCATTGGTTTTTCCGGCGAGCGCGCCATGATCCCGGTCTCCTCGCTTTCGGGAGGCGAAAAGGCGCGAGTGGCGCTGGGACTGGCGGCCTTTGACAAATCACACCTCCTGATCCTGGACGAACCGACCAACCACCTCGACATCGACAGCCGTGACCGGTTGGTGGAGGCGGTCAACGCCTTCTCGGGCGCGGTTGTCCTCATCAGCCACGATCGGCACCTCATCGAGGCCTGCGTCGACCAGTTCTGGCTGGTGGCCGAGGGCGGGGTCACTCCCTTTGATGGCGACCTTGATGATTATCGCCGCCTGATCATGGCGCGCGAGGATGGTGGGCCGGCCAAGAAAAACCATCAGCAGCCCGAGCCTGCCCAATCCGGTGTCAGCGACGAACCGGCGGGGGGTGCCGCCTTGCGCAAGCGGGTCTCCGACCTTGAGGCAAAGATCGCCAAGCTGGAGCGCGACATCGCGAAGTTCGAGGCAGATCTTGCAGCTGCGGAAGACTGGAAGCGCGCCGGCCTTCTGAAGAAGCGCGACGACGCGGCGGCTCAACTGGCGCGGATCGAAGAGGAATGGCTGGAGGCGAACGCCGCCTATGAGGCGCAGACCGTGGATTAAGCCGCCTCAGGCCTTCTTCTGCCAGCGGCCCTCGTCGTCCTGCTGCCAATAGGCAAGGCTGTGGCCGGCCTCCTTCAGGATCTTCCATTGGGCGCGTGCGGTGGCCAGCGCCTCATCGTCGGCACCGTCGAAGAGAATGAGAACCCGCTCATAGCCGTCGACCGCCTCGGGATGCGCCCCCTCGACGAGGGCGCGCACGGCCGCCCCGTTGGGGTTTTCCGCGCCCGTCGTCAAAAAGATCGGCTGGTCGGTCGGGTCGCCATCACGGGCGGTGCCGTGAGGCAGGAAGGAATCATCCCGATAGGTCCAGAGCACATCGTCCAGCGCGGCGATCCGCTCATCCGTTGCCGCCTGCACCACTACCCGCCAGCCGCGTTCCAGGCATTTGGACAAAAGCAGAGGCAGTGCGCGCTCCAGCGGCTGCCTCTGCAGATGGTAGAAGAAGACCTCGGTCATGCCGACCGGTGCTCCATTTCATTCCTCGGCATAGTCGGCGACGAAGCGATCAAGTAGCCGTACACCCCAACCTGAACCCCAACTGCGATTGGTGTCCGTCTGCGGCGCCGACATGCCGGTGCCGGCGATATCAAGATGGGCCCAGGGCACGCCGTTGACGAAACGCTGCAGGAACTGCGCCGCGGTGATGGAGCCCGCATGACGTCCGCCGGTATTCTTCATGTCGGCGAACTTGGAATCGATCATCTTGTCGTATCCAGGCGACAGGGGCATCCGCCAGACCTTGTCTCCGGTGGCGAGACCGGCCGCCGTCAGCTTTCCCGCAAGCTCGTCATTGTTGGAGAACATGCCCGCGTGCTCCTGGCCGAGCGCCACCAGCACCGCCCCCGTCAAGGTCGCCAGATTGACCATCAGTGCAGGTTCGAACCTGTCCTGCGCATACCAGAGCACATCGGCCAGAACGAGACGCCCCTCGGCATCGGTATTGATGATCTCAATGGTCTGGCCGGACAGGGATGTCACGATGTCGCCCGGCCGCTGCGCATTGCCATCAGGCATGTTCTCCACGAGGCCGATGATGCCGATGGCATTGACCTTGGCCTTGCGCGCCGCGAGCGTATGCATGAGCCCGACGACGCAGGCCGCTCCCGCCATATCGCCCTTCATGTCTTCCATATTGGCGGCCGGCTTGATCGAGATGCCGCCCGTATCGAAGGTCACGCCCTTGCCAACAAAGACGACCGGCTTCACCTTCGGGCTCTTGGCTCCCTTCCAGTGCATCACGGCAACGCGGCTGCGGTTGCTGGACCCCTGCCCCACGGCAAGAAGCGCGCGCATGCCGATTTTAGTCAGCCGCGCTTCATCGAGGATCTCCACCTCCACGCCCAGGCTGGAGAGTTCGGTGGCGCGCTGCGCAAATTCAGCCGGGTTGAGGATGTTGGGCGGCTCGTTGACCAGTTCGCGCGCGAGATCGACGCCATCAGCCGCCGCCTCCCGCAGCTTCCACGCCTTGCGGGCGGCCGCGTCGTCGGCGACGGCGAACGTCACCTTGCGCGCAACCACCTCGTCGTCATCCTTCTTGCGGCCCTTGTACTTGGTAAAGCTGTAGGCTCTGAGACGCGCACCCAGGGCGATGTCGGCGCTGATGTCAGCGCTGGCAGGTCCAGAGGGGAGATCGAGCAGAATGGTGACATTGGGGGCGCTCGCCGGCAGCTTGCCAAAAATATAGCCGCCGATCTTCACCCAATCGACCGGTTCCTCGGCTGCACCGATGCCCACGACCATAACGCGATCCGGCCCCGCATCTTCCAGACGCAGCAGGTCGAGAACACTCGAACTCTTGCCGGTGAAACGGTCGACTTTGGTAGCACGTGAAATTCCTCCGATCCGCTCGACGAACATCGCGGCCGTGCCCGTGAAGGCAAGGGTATTGTCAGTGAGGAGGACGACGACACCGGCGTCAGGGATGGATGGCTTGGCAAAGGTGATTTTCAATGTGGACGCCATATCGGCTATATGCTCCTGCAGAATATCGCAAACACGACTCTTTTGTTCGCTTTAGAGCACGATGGCGAACGCGGCGAAAGCCCAAGTCACCGTGCCTGATGGATGTCCGCCCGCCCATGATCCCTGTTCTCGACCGCTATCTTTTCCGCCAGGCCACCCTCGCCTTTCTCGGGAGCCTGCTGGTGCTGACCGGCGTCGTCTGGATCACCCAGGCACTGCGCGAGTTCGATGTCGTGACGGCGCAGGGCCAGACGCTCTGGACTTTCTTCCTCGTCACCGGCCTCGCCCTCCCCTCCCTGGCGCTCGTGGTCGCGCCCGTCGCTCTTTTTGGTGCGATCATCTTCGTTCTCAACCGGCTCAACGCCGATTCCGAACTTCCGATCATGTCCAGCGCCGGGGTGACGCCCTGGCGCCTCATGCGCCCGTTGCTCGTGCTCGCAGTCATGGTCGCTGTTCTGGTCGGCACCTTGAGCACGAGCGCTATTCCGGCGAGCCTTCGTCAACTTCGCGACATCATCACCCAGATACGCGCCGATGTGGTCGTCAATATCCTGCGGGAGGGCTCCTTCACCTCCATGGGCGACGGGCTGACCGTGCATATCCGGCAGCGCACGCAGAACAACACACTGCTAGGGATTTTCGTCGAGGACAAACGCGATCCCAATCAGATCATCACCTATGTGGCCGAGCGGGGCCGTGTTCTCGAGAATGATGCCGGCACCTTCCTGGTCCTTGAGCAAGGTTCGCTTCAGCGCAAGGAGGCCCAGTCGCTCGATATACCGATGGTCGTCTTCGAGCGTTACGCGTTCGATCTGTCTCCGCTGGCCGACGACGGCGATTCGGTCATCACCTATAAACCACGTGAGCGTTATACAGCTGAGCTGCTCATGCCCGACCCTAGTGATGAACTATACAAAGCGGTGCCGGGTCGTTTTCGGTCGGAACTGCATGAGCGACTGGCATCTCCGCTTTATCCAGTGGCGTTCATGTTCATTGCGTTTGCCATACTGGGGCGAGCCCGGACCACGCGCCAGAGCCGCGCGACCTCGGTGCTGGCTGCCATCACCATCGCCTTTGTCGTCCGCCTGATCGGCTATGGCGCAACGAGCCTTGCCGGCTCCAGCGCCGCTGCCGTGCCACTGGTTTACCTCGTTCCCATTGCAGCCGTGGTCGGAAGCATCTTCGTGATCCTGGGCGGACCCCGCCGTCTCCGCCTCAGCTGGCGGAGCCGCCGCGCGCAGGAAGGTTACGCGTGAACCGGCTCGGCCTCACCTTCGGGTTCTATGTCGCGCGTGTGACCTTGATGGCGCTTGTCGCCTTCTTCGCCGGCATGCTTGTCCTGATTTTCGTGATCGATTTTGTGGAGATGCTGCGCCAGGCTCGCGACGTCGAGGACGTATCGGTCTTGCCGCTCATGGTGCTTTCCCTGGAGCGGACCCCCTCCATTGCCGAGCGGGCCATGCCCTTCGCCGTGCTGTTCGGCGCCATGGCCGCCTTTCTTCAACTGAGCCGCAAACTGGAGCTCGTGGTGGCGCGGGCCAGCGGCATCTCCGCCTGGCAGTTCCTTGCCCCCGCGGTCATTGTGGCGGCGCTTGTTGGTGTGTCGGCAAGCCTTGCCTACAACCCCTTCGCCGCCTGGCTGAACGAACGTGCCGCCAACCGCGCCATCCAGGTGCTGGGCGAGGAGAGCGGCGGTCTTTTGCCAAGCGGCGCCCTGTGGCTGAGGCAATCCAGCGTCGACGGCCAATCGATCCTCAATGCCGCCAGCGCGGCGGACCGCGGCCAGACACTCACGGGCGTAACCATCTATGCGTTCGATCGCGAGGGGCGGTTCCAGGAGCGGATCGAGGCCGCGCGCGCCGAGTTGGAAATCGGTTACTGGCGCCTCGAGAATGGAAGGGTCTACCGGCCCAGCCGCGAATCGGAACCGTTCGGCACATATGTGTTTGCGACGAATCTGACCCATGAGCAGCTCTCCGACAGCTTTACCCAGACCCAGGCCTTGTCCTTCTGGGAACTTCCGGAACTAATCGACGGCGCAGAGCGCGCCGGGTTTTCCCCAGTGAAGTATGTGCTGCAGTTTCAGACCTTGCTCGCGCGCCCTCTGCTTCTCGCGGTGATGGTGCTGATCGCGGCGACAGTGTCGCTGAGATTGGCGCGAATGGGGGGTCTCGCTCGCGCGATTCCGGGTGGCATCGCGGCAGGCTTCGTGCTTTATGTGGTCACCAAGCTGGCCGAGGATCTCGGCAGCGCTGGTTTTGTGTCTCCCGTGGTCGCAGCATGGACCCCGGCCGTAGTTGGTCTGTTGATGAGCGTAACCGTTTTGCTGCACCAGGAGGATGGATGAGCCTGCGTGGCCGGTTGCGCCGGCCTTCCCCCATCACATCGTGGAACATGCTGCAGGCCCGTCGCGGAGCGCCGCTTCTTGCCGCCTTGATGCTTGGTTGTTCGGTTTTCGCAGTTGATGCGGCTGCACAGGCCCAACAGCCTCCGGCCAATGATCTTGCGTCGAGTCTCACCGCCGGCCGCAACGACGACCCGAACGCGCGCATGCTGGTCGAGGCCGCCGAGGTCCTCTACGACTACGATAAGGAAACGGTTTCAGCCATCGGCGATGCCGTCATCTATTATGATGGCAGCGTGCTGCAGGCTGACCGCGTGATCTACGACCAGAAGAACGGTCGCTTGCGAGCCACCGGTAATGTGCGGCTTCTCGAGCGCGACGGGAATGTCATCCATTCCGAGTCGCTCGATATGTCGGACGACTTCGCGCAAGGCTTTGTGCAGTCGCTGCAGGTCGAGACCGCCGCGCGCACCAATTTCGCCGCCACCAGCGCACAGCGCAAAGATGGCCGGATCACGGTGTTCGAAAATGGCGTTTACAGTGCCTGCGCCACTTGCAAGGACAATCCCGATCGGCCGCCACTCTGGCGGGTGCGGGCTGCCCGCATCATCAGCGATCAGCAGGAGAAGATGGTCTATTACGAGGACGCCCGCCTCGAATTCTTTGGCGTTCCAATAGCTTACCTGCCGTTCTTCCAGCACCCTGATCCAACGGTGAAGCGGAAAAGCGGCCTGCTTGTTCCGACCTACATTGCATCGAGCGAACTCGGTTTCGGGGTCCGCGTCCCCTATTTCTGGAACATCGCGCCGAACAAGGACCTGACCATCACGCCGACAGTCATGAGCCGTCAGGGCCTCATGCTGGAAGGCGAATGGCGGCACCGGCTGTTGAATGGAGCCTACACCATTCGCGCCGCCGGCGTTTTCCAGGCGGACAGCGATGCCTTTCCGGCTTCACCTTTCGGAGCCGCCGACGAAGATGCGCGCGGCGCGTTCCAGACGCGCGGTGAATTCGCGATCAACCAGCACTGGGAATGGGGCTGGAACATCAATCTCCTGTCCGACAAATGGGTGCTGGACGACTATAATCTCTGGGGATCGGGCTGGAACGAGGCGATCTCGACCATCTACCTGACCGGTCTAGAGGACCGCAGCTATTTTGATCTGCGCGGTTATTACTTCCTCGGCCTGTCGAGCGATGATCGCCAGAAAGAACTTCCGGTCGTCTTCCCGCTGGTCGACTACAACCGTGTGTTCGACCAGCCGGTCCTTGGCGGCGAGATGACGTTCAGTGCCAATTTCACCAGCTTGCGCCGGCTGGAAGGGGATTTTGAGCCGACCTCGCCGGGTAACACGCTCGCGCTCAACTCGACCACCAATTACACCTGCAACAGCTTCACGGTGGACTGCCTGGCGCCGGGAATTGCCGGCAACTACACCCGTGCCTCGGCAGATCTGCAATGGCGCAAGCAGATCATCGACCGTATCGGCCAGGTGTGGACACCATTCGCCTTTGTCCGTGGCGACATGATCTGGCGCGACCCGTCGGACACGGTCGGCAACGCCAGCTTCATGTCAACGGACCAGGAATTCTATACGCGCGGCATGGCCGGCGCGGGTCTTGAGTACCGATTTCCTCTCGTGGCTGCCAATGCGCTGGGAACTCACACCGTTGAGCCGATCGCGCAGTTCATCGCCCGCCCGAACGAACAGCACATCGGCGAAGCGCCGAACGAGGACGCGCAAAGCCTGTTCTTCGATGACACCACCCTGTTCGCCTGGGACAAATTCTCAGGCTGGGATCGTGTCGAAGGCGGCGGACGGGCCAACATCGGCCTGCAATACACCTGGCAGATGCCCGCCGGCACCATGATCAACGTGCTGTTCGGCCAGTCCTACCACCTGTTCGGGCTGAACTCCTTCGCGCGGAGCGATGCGGCAGGAACCGGGCTCGACAGCGGTCTTGAAGGCGATACCTCCGATTATGTCGCCCGCTTCTTCGTCCAGGCGAGCCCGAACTTCGCGCTGGCGTCGCGGTTCCGCCTGTCGGAAGACGATTTCAACGCCGAAGCGACCGAGATCGAGGGGCGGTTCAGCCGCGGCCGCCTGACCAGTTCTCTCATGTACGCGCGCTATGACGAGCGGCCACGCCTCGGCTTCACCGATGTGCGCGAAGGCATCCTGACCAGCAACCGCCTGAATCTCACGGAAAACGTCTATCTCCGCGCCGGCGCTCTCTACGACATCGAACGCGACGAATTCAGCAATACCTCCTTCGGCCTCGGCTATCTCGACGAGTGTTTCGATTTAGAAGTGACCTATGCAACCGACTACAGTCGCGACGGCAATAAGGAGCGGGTTCATCAGATGTTCGTGAAATTGAGCCTGAGGACCTTGGGCGATGCGAATATTTCGACCAGTATCGATACCGATTCGGATTCCACGTTCTGAGGTTCCGGGGCCTTATGCCCTGCCCCAGCCATATTCACATGATGCTCGTAGCGACATGCAGATCCTGAACCGTTTTCTTGCTCCGGCATTTGCCGCTCTCGCCCTGGCCGCGTTTTTTGCGGCTACGCCCGCGCGGGCTCAATCCATCAAGGTGGTCGTCAACGCGGCGCCCATCACTTCGCTGGAAATTCAGCAGCGAAAGGCGTTGCTGCGCCTGGTGGAACGCAAGAGCATCTCCGACAAGGAAGCCACAGAACAGCTGATCGACGAGCTTCTGGTGCAGCAGGAAGGCGCCCGCCGCCGGGTGACTGTGGCCGACGAGGAAGTGAACAGCCGCTATGCCAGTGTGGCCCAATCGACGAAGCTCTCGCTCAGCCAGCTGGCACAGGCTCTCGCCCAAGGCGGCACAAGCGAGCGTGCCTTCAAGAACTACATCCGGGGGCAGCTTCTGACCCGCAAGGTGCTCGCCTCCCGGTTTGATGTCTCGCGCGCTGTGGCGCCAAGTGACATCACGGCCCAGCTCGCCCAGCAGCAGAAGGAAGGCGGCGGCAGTAGTGCTCATCGCTATACCGTGCGCCAGATCATCTTCGTATTGCCCAAGAACGCCGGCTCCGGCGAAGTGCAGCGCCGTCGCCAGGAAGCCATGGCGATGAGAAGCCGCGTATCCTCCTGCGAGGAAGCCGCAACTTTCGCCCGGGGGCTTCGTAACGTCGCGGTGAAGGAGCCGACCACACGCGCCACCTCTCAGATCGGCGAGACGCTGGACAAGCAGCTCGCGAGCCTCAAAATTGGAGGTTTGACGGCGCCGGAACGTGGTGACAATGGCGTTGAGATGATTGCGCTCTGCGAACGGGAAGCGATCAGTGACGATAGCTATCAGCGTCAGAAGATCCAGTACGAACTGGCGGATGAGAAGTTCAAAGCTGAACGCGACAATATCATGGCCGAACTGCGCAAGCGCGCTGTCATTGATTATCGCTGATCCTCAATGACAAAGCCGCTGGCGCTCACCATGGGCGATCCGGGCGGTATCGGTCCGGATATTGCCATCAAGGCGTGGCTCGAGCGGACACGGCGCGGGGTACCGCCCTTCCTGCTGTTGGCCTCACCCGAGTTGATCCGCGATCGGGCGGAGCGCCTCGGCGTGGAGCTTTCTCTGGTCACCTCCACACCGGCAGAAGCGGTTGAGATCTTTTCCCGTGCCCTGCCTGTCCTTCCACTAAAATCGCCAGTGCCACTCGCCTGCGGTACCGCTTCGGTCGAGTCTGCCGCTGCGGTGATCGAAGCGATCGATCGTGGTGTCGATCTAACCATCAGCGGCGCTGTCGCGGCCGTCGTGACCAATCCCATCGCCAAGGAACCACTGCTGAAGGCAGGTTTCCCTCACCCCGGGCACACCGACTATCTCGGCGTCCTGGCCGCGGCCCACACGGGCACGGCATCAACCGCCGTTATGATGTTGTGGTCCAAAGAACTCGCGGTCGTGCCGGTTACCGTTCATATCCCGCTGGCAAAGGTGCCGGCGGTTCTGACGGCCGATCTGATCGTGGAAACCGCACGCATTACCAGCCATGATCTCAGCACCCGCTTCGGCATCCCCTCGCCGCGTCTCGCCTTTTGCGGCCTGAACCCCCACGCCGGAGAAGGAGGCACGCTGGGGTCGGAAGAGCAGGACATCATCATACCAGCGATCGCGCGGCTGAGAATCGAGGGGATAAACGCCTCGGGGCCCTATCCGGCCGATACCATGTTCCACGCCGATGCCAGGACGGGATACGACGCCGTCATCGCCATGTACCATGATCAGGCTCTCATCCCCCTGAAAACTCTTGCCTTCGACAGTGGCGTCAACGTGACACTCGGCCTGCCCTTTGTCCGCACATCGCCAGACCATGGCACGGCCTTCAAGATCGCCGGCACGGGCCAGGCAAAAGCCGACAGCCTGATCGAGGCCCTGAAGCTTGCGGACCGTATCGCGGCGGCAGCGCCATGAGTGCGATAGACGATCTTCCGCCGCTGCGAGAAGTGATCCGGCGCCATGAGCTGTCGGCGCGCAAAAGTCTCGGCCAGAATTTTCTGCTCGATCTCAACCTCACCGCCCGCATCGCACGGGCCTCGGGCCCTCTCGAAGGGGTGACCGTGGTGGAGGTGGGGCCGGGTCCCGGCGGTCTGACGCGCGCACTTCTGGCTCTGGGTGCGGAGAAAGTCATCGCCATCGAGAAGGATAATCGCGCGGTCGCCGCGCTCGGCGATGTTGCGGAACGTTATCCGGGCCAGCTGGATATCATCGAAGGTGACGCCCTTGCCATCGATCTTGGTTCTCGCATCCAGGGGAAAGGCCGCATCGTCGCCAACCTTCCCTATAACATCGGCACTCAGCTCCTGGTCGGTTGGCTGACCACAGATCGTTGGCCACCCTGGTGGGATAGCCTGACCCTGATGTTCCAGCGGGAGGTCGCCGAGCGCATTGTCGCCGCGCCTGGCTCTGAGGCCTATGGCCGCCTTGGTGTGCTGTGTGGATGGCGCACGGAGGCGAAGATCATGTTCGATGTTCCTCCTTCGGCTTTCGTGCCGCCGCCGAAGGTGACGTCCTCTGTCGTCCGGCTCACACCGCGAGCGTTACCAGCGGACTGCTCGCCGCGCGATCTGGAGGTAGTAACACAGGCCGCTTTCGGTCAGCGCCGAAAGATGCTGCGGCAGAGCCTCAAAGGTATCTTCCTGGATCTTGCCGGGGCCCTTGCCGCCGCCGACATTGATCCGACCGCGCGAGCCGAGACTGTCTCGATCGAGGGCTTCGCCGCTCTCGCCCGGGCCCGCGCCACCGAGCGCGCATGAAGCCACATCCCGGCTGCACCTTGAAGGGAACCATTGTTCGCAGCCGTCCGTTACCCGTCATGTCAAGCAACGGGAGAAAGTGCCATGAACAACATCATCTATCTGGTTGGCCTGGTTGTCGTCGTTATCGCTATTCTGAGCTTTTTTGGATTGCGCTGATCCAAATGACCCGCCGGGTCATTTAAGCGCTTCAAGATCCGACATGAGGCCGTCCACGAAGACCGCAAGTCCGGCCATTCGGTCCCGGCGGGCACGTTCGGCAAAAAGGATGGCCTTGAGCGTCGTATAGCTGCGGTCCAAATCCTCATTCACCAATATATAGTCGTACTTTGACCACTGTGGAATTTCGACGCGCGCGTTTTCCAGACGGCGTGAAATCACCTCGCTGCTGTCCTGCGCGCGTCGTTCCAGCCGGCTCTTCAGCTCGGCGATGGCAGGGGGCAGAACGAAGACGCTGACGACGTCCGCGCGAGCGGATTCGTACAGCTGCATCGTTCCTTGCCAATCAATATCGAACAGGACGTCCCGTCCTTCCGCCAATGCCCTTTCCACCGGCTCTCTCGGCGTGCCGTAGAAATTCCCGTGAACCTCGGCAGACTCCAGCAGCTGTCCGCTCTCGCGCATGGCTTCAAACTGGCGGGTCGGGATGAAATGATAGTGGACACCGTCGACTTCACTGGGACGACGGGTCCGTGTCGTGACGGAGACGGAAAGATCGACCTCCACCTCCGGATCATCGAGCAGCGAGCGGGTCAGCGTCGTCTTGCCGGCGCCGGATGGTGAGGAGACGACGAGCATGAGGCCGCGGCGGCCAATGGAAGAAGAAGCAGTCATTCGACGTTCTGAACCTGTTCGCGAAATTGTTCGATCGCGGCCTTCAGATCAAGGCCAATGCGCGTCAGCGCGATATCATTGGATTTGGAACAGAGCGTATTGGCCTCGCGCCCGAGTTCCTGAGACAGAAAGTCCAGCTTGCGGCCGACGGCGCCCCCCGCCGAAATAAGCTCGCGCGCGGTTGCGACATGCGCGTCGAGGCGGTCCAGCTCTTCGCGAACGTCGGCTTTTCCGGCGAGAAGGACCGCTTCCTGGTGAAGCCGATCGGGATCAAGCGCCGCGCCGGTCTCAAGTAGCGCGCGGACCTGCTCCGTCAGCTTTGCCTTGACCGCTTCGGGAGTTCGGGCGGGCAGCTCGTCAGCTCGTGCGGACATGTCCGCGATGGCATCCAGCCGGTCGCCCAGGATACGTGCCAGCGCCTGGCCCTCACCTCTTCGCATGGCAACAAGATCATCGAGGGCGACCCCGAGGCCGTCGATCAGAGCGGTGGTCTCTGCCTCACGCGCGGCATCGTCCTCCTCCGGCTCGACCACCTCCACGACGCCACGGACGGCAAGGAGCCCGTCAAGTGAAGGTGGCGTCGCCTCGATCTGTCCCTTGAGCACGTCGAGCGCGGCCACGACGGCATCCAGGGCCGGTCGGTTGACCCGGACCGCGGGCGTTCCGCCCTCCCGGCTGGCTGTTAGACCGGCGTAACAGGTGCCTCTGCCCAGCCTTGCCGAGATCAGGGGTCTTGCCGCAGCATCGATCGCATCGAAACCTTGCGGCACACGTATGCGGACGTCGAGCGTGCGACCGTTCACGGTCTTCAATTCCCATGCCCAGCGCAAGCGTCCGGCCATGCCTGCGGAACGCGCGAAACCGGTCATGCTGGTCAGGGACATCGAATGGTTGCTTTCCGTACGGACGACGAGGGTTGGCGGCGGACGATAGCCGCCAGGTTTCAAGCCGACAAGATCAAGGCCGCCTGGCGCTCAGCCCCGACGACCGCTGGCTTCCCCGGCGGCTGCAGGTGCCACCTCCTCGGCATCCTCCGGATCCACACGGTCGGCTTCGGCTGCCCCACGTTCGCGCTCGATGGCGCGCCATTTCGCAACGTTCTGGCGGTGTTCCTGATAGCTGGAGGCAAAGGCATGTCCACCCGAGCCGTCGGCGACAAAGTAGAGATCATCGGTCTTGGCCGGTCGCGCCGCCGCTTCCAAGGCCTCGCGGCCGACATTGGCGATGGGACCGGGCGGAAGGCCGTTGATGACATAGGTGTTGTAAGGCGAGCGGCGCGTGATCTCGCTTCTCAGGATCGGTCGTCCCAGCGATCCCTTCCCTCCCACGAGGCCATAGATGATCGTGGGATCCGATTGCAGCCGCATGTTCTTTTTGAGGCGGTTGACAAAAACCGCGGCAACCCTCGCACGCTCGCTGGCGATTGCCGTTTCTTTTTCGATGATGGAGGCCAGCACTAGAAGTTCAAAGGGGCTCTTGACGGGGATGGACGGGTCACGATTAGCCCAGGCCTCTTCCAGCGCCTTATCGCGTGCGGCCGTCATGCGCTTGATCATTTGCTCCCGCGAGGTTCCGCGCGTGACGCGGTAGGTTTCCGGGAGAAGCGAACCTTCCGGGGGAATCTGACGAAACTCGCCGGATAGCACATCGATTTCGGCGAGTCGCTTGACGATCTGTTCGCTTGTCAGCCCCTCGGCAATGGTGACGGGATGCTCGATCACTTTGCCCGAGGCGATGATCTTCATCACGTCATTCATGCTTGCCCCGGAGGGAAATGCATATTCACCGGCCTGCAGGGACCCCCGCGAGCCTGTGAATTGAAGCCCCGTCACAAAGGTCCATTTATTTTCGATGATGCCCTTTTCCTCAAGCAGATCGGCAATCTGGCGAACACCGAGACCGCGAGGAACGACGACCACCTCCTCGCTCGTCAGTGGGCCGCTGCCATAGAACTGCTGGCGGCCGTATTCGACCATGACAGCGGCAGCAACCATGAAGATCAGAAGAATGCTCAGCGCGGCGTTGCCCCCAACGACAAACGGATGTTTGGCACGCTCCGACCATCGCTGCTGCTTCATCAGCTCCCTGGAAGGCGCAGATGTGGCAGCGGCCTTCTGCCGGCGACGCAACCAGCGCGGGCGAGGTGAGGCATCAGCCGGGGGAGGACCTGACTGAGAAGACGGGCTGACTGATTCTCCGTGCGTCGGCGGGGTCTCAGGATGAGCCTGTGCCCCGTCGGGCATGGACTTGCGCTCGTCTGTCATCGGTCACTCGCAATTGCATGGGATTCGCGCGCACATCATAGGGCGAAATGCGGCGAAAGCCCGATGGTTTTTGCTCAGACGCGCCGCAGAACGAGCGACGCATTCGTTCCGCCGAAGCCGAATGAATTGGACAGAGCGACGTTGATCTCACGCTGGCGGGGCTTGTGCGGGACGAGATCAATCGGCGTATCCACCGAGGGATTGTCCAGATTGAGCGTGGCTGGTGCAACCTGGTCGCGTATGGCGAGGATGGAGAAGATCGCCTCCACCGCGCCCGCAGCACCCAGGAGATGGCCAACGGAGGACTTGGTCGAGGACATCGAGATCTTGGCAGCAGCGTTGCCGACAAGGCGGCTCAGTGCACCAAGCTCGATCTCATCACCGAGAGGCGTCGAGGTGCCATGGGCGTTGATGTAGTCGAGATCGGAAGGCTTGATCCCCGCTCGCTTCAATGCGGCGGCCATGCAGCGGTAGGCACCGTCGCCATCCTCGGACGGCGCGGTGATGTGGAAGGCATCGCCGGAAAGACCGTAACCGATCACCTCGGCATAGATCCTGGCGCCGCGTGCCTTGGCATGTTCGTACTCCTCCAGCACGACAACGCCGGCTCCCTCACCCATCACGAAACCGTCACGATCCTTGTCGTAGGGACGGGAGCCCTTCTCCGGCTGATCATTGAAGCCTGTTGATAGGGCGCGACATGCGGCGAAGCCGGCCATGGAGAGACGGGTCACCGGAGATTCGGTGCCCCCAGCCACCATGACATCCGCATCGCCAAGGGCGATGAGGCGGGAGGCGTCGCCAATGGCATGGGCACCCGTAGAACAGGCCGTCACCACCGCATGGTTGGGGCCCTTGAGGCCGTGCTCGATGGAAATATATCCGGAGGCCAGATTGATGAGGCGGCCGGGAATGAAGAAGGGCGAGATGCGGCGCGGCCCCTTTTCCTTGAGGGTCACGCCAGCCTCGGCGATACCTTCAATCCCGCCGATGCCGGAGCCGACCAGGACGCCTGTCGTGGTCTGATCCTCATAGCTGGTGGGGTGCCAGTCGGCGTCATCAAGCGCCTGGCGAGCCGCTGCCATCGCATAGACGATGAAATCATCGACCTTGCGGATCTCCTTGGCCTCCATCCACTGCTCGGGATTGAAGGTTCCATCGGAGCCATCGCCGCGGGGAATCTGGCAGGCGATCTGTGCCGGCAGATCGTCGACCTGAAAATTCTCGATCCGCCTCGCCCCGCTCTTGCCGTCGAGAAGACGCTTCCACGTCTCTTCGACACCGCATGCGAGTGGCGTGACCATTCCGAGACCCGTAACGACAACACGTCTCATGGAAACTCCCCTGGAGCAGAGCTGCCGGCTGAGCCGACAGGCAGGATCGCATGAATGCACAACTGACGATCAGTTGTACGTCCAGCTATGGCCCTGAAAAAGCTGGGGCCGCGGCGGGCATGGTGAGCCGCCGCGTTCCGCCGCGTCCGATCAGGAGGCGTTCTTGGAGAGGAAGCTCACCGCATCGCCGACCGTGAGAATGGTCTCGGCGGCATCGTCCGGGATTTCCACGCCGAACTCTTCCTCAAAGGCCATAACCAGTTCGACGGTGTCCAGGCTGTCGGCGCCCAGATCGTCGATGAAGCTGGCGTTGTCGGTTACCTTCTCGGCATCAACGCCCAGATGTTCAATCACGATCTTCTTTACGCGCTCGGCAATGTCGCTCATCGCTGCTGTCCTTGAGTTGAAGTTCTATACGTAAGGTGTTCTGCGGACGAAGGTAGAGAGGTTAGAAGGGTTAAGGGAAGTGATCCTTGTCCGCAAGGCGTGAAAGTCAACGGTTGGAGCACCCCATCAGGAGCACCCCCGCCATGATCGCGGCGGTCGATAACACACTTTATCCAGCTTGACCAGAAGCCTGTAACGCCTCGAATTTCAGAGATTTCAGGCAATCAGATCATGGCCATGCCGCCGTTGACGTGAAGGGTCTGGCCTGTCACATATCCCGCCTCCGCGCTCGCCAGATAAACGACGGCGGAGGAGATGTCGGATCCCGTTCCGAGCCGCCCGGCCGGCACCTTTGCAAGAATGCCCTCCCGCTGCTTCTCGTTGAGAGCATCCGTCATGGGGCTTTCGATGAATCCCGGGGCAATGCAGTTGACGGTGATGTTGCGGCTGGCGACCTCCTGGGCAAGCGATTTCGCCATACCGATCATGCCCGCCTTGGACGCGGCATAATTGCCCTGCCCCGGATTGCCCGTCACACCAACGATGGATGTGATGCCGACGAGGCGGCCGTAGCGGCGCTTCATCATGCCCTTCAACGCGCCGCGGAAGAGGCGGAAGCCCGCCGTCAGATTGACCGCGATCACTTGATCCCACTCCTCATCCTTCATGCGCATGAAGAGATTATCGCGGGTGATGCCGGCGTTGTGCACCAGGATATCGAGACCGCCCATGGCTCCCTCGGCCTGCCCTGGCAGCGCATCCACGGCGGCGGCATCGGACAGATTGCAGGGTGCCAGATGGACCCGATCACCGCCGAGTTCGTCCTTCAGTTTCTCGAGCGCCTCCATGCGGGTGCCGGAAAGCGTCACAGTGGCGCCCCGGGCATGAAGTGCCGCGGCGATGGGCCCACCGATACCGCCGGTGGCGCCGGTGACCAAAGCGGTCTTGCCTGTAAGATCGAACATGATGGTCCCTCTTTTTTATGCGGTATAGGTGGGGATATCGTCGGGCATCCCGATCGACTGTGCTTCGGCGCCCTCGGCGGAACGCTTCACCAGCCCCGAAAGGACCTTGCCCGCGCCAAGCTCGATGAAGCGGGTGACGCCCTCGGACACCATGAAGGCGACGCTCTCGCGCCAGCGCACGGTGCCGGTGACCTGCTCCACCAACCGGCGGCGAATCTCATCGGCGTCGGTCACAGGGGCTGCCGTCACGTTGGCCACCACAGGCACCACGGGCGCCTGCACGTTCACCTCCGCCAGAGCGGCACGCATGGCGTCGGCCGCAGGAGCCATCAGGCGGCAGTGGAAAGGCGCGGAGACGGGCAGAAGAACGGCACGCTTGGCGCCCTTCTCCTTTGCAATGACCAGAGCACGGTCGATGGCGCCCTTATGGCCCGACACGACGACCTGGCCGGAAGCATTGTCATTGGCAGCTTCGCAGACTTCCCCTTCAGCGGCAGCCTGGGCCACTTCGGCGGCAGCATCGAAATCAAGGCCAAGCAGGGCGGCCATGGCGCCCTGCCCGACCGGCACGGCCTCCTGCATCGCGCGTCCACGGATACGCAGCAGCTTTGCCGCGTCGGTGATCGACAGACTGCCGGCGGCGGCGAGCGCGGAATACTCACCAAGGGAGTGACCGGCCACAAAGCGAGCCGCCTTCGACAGGTCCAGGCCCTTCTCCGCCTCCAGGACACGGACGACAGCGAGCGAAACCGCCATCAGGGCCGGCTGGGCGTTGGCGGTCAGTTTCAGCGCATCGTCCGGTCCGTTCCAGATCGTGTCGGACAGTTTTTCCCCGAGCGCGGCATCCACCTCGTCGAAGACGGCCCGGGCCGCTGGAAAAGCATCCGCCAGCGCCTTGCCCATGCCAACCTGCTGACTGCCCTGCCCCGGAAATATGAATGCCGTGCTCATGGCGTTCTCCCTGAAAAGTGAGAGGGAAAGACACGAGCCCGCTGTCCGTTGTCAAGGCGCGGTGCATCGCAATCCCCTATCGATGCCAAAGAGCGGCCGTATAAGATAAGGAGTCCCCAGGCTGGTCTGATGGAACAAAGGGGCCGCCGCGGCACAGCTGCGACTTGCCATTTCAGCAGAAATGCGTATAAGCGCGCGATCTTCCGACCGCTCCGGCCGGGGGCTTAACGGGTCGTCGCCTCGGCGGCAGGATTTTTCGTTCGAATAATCCGTGATCCGGTGTCTCCGCCTTCGAGGGTATCGTTCGAGCCTTTCCGAGGCTCGAAGGGCTACGCGCCGGGTGTGTTGGATGTTGTGCAACAGAAAGGCTGTACCATGCCGCTTTATGAGCATGTCTTCCTGGCTCGCCAGGATGTCAGCGCCCAGCAGGTTGAAGCTCTCGTCGAGCAGTTCAAGGGCGTGATCGAAGAACATGGCGGTTCCATCGCCAAGAACGAATACTGGGGCCTCAAGTCCCTCGCCTTCCGCGTCAACAAGAACCGCAAGGCGCATTACACCCTGCTCAACATCGACGCTCCGGCAGCAGCCGTCGCCGAAATGGAACGCCAGCAGGGCATCAGCGAAGACGTGCTTCGTTTCCTGACGATCCGCGTCGAGGCTCACGAAGAAGGACCGTCCGCCATGCTGTCGCGCAAGGATCGCGATGACCGTGGTGATCGCGGCGACCGTGGTGGCTTCGGCGGCCGTGATCGCGACGACCGCCCGCGTGGTGGTGATCGCGAAGAGCGCCGCCCCCGTCGTGACGAGAGCTCGGAGAACTGATTATGGCCGCACCCGCACAACGTCGCCCCTTCTTCCGCCGCCGCAAGAGCTGCCCCTTCACGGGCGCCAATGCGCCGATCATCGACTACAAGGACGTGAAGCTCCTGCAGCGCTACATTTCCGAGCGCGGCAAGATCGTTCCCTCACGTATCACGGCCGTTTCGGCCAAGAAGCAGCGTGAGCTGGCCAAGGCCATCAAGCGCGCGCGTTTCCTTGGCCTGCTGCCCTACGTCATTCGCTGATGACGATCCCGGCCCGCCTCATGGGGGGCCGGTTCTTGCCTGAGTGCTGCTGACCCCAGACGGGGTCAGCCTTGATTGTTGGGGCGGACATTCGATCCGCTTCTAACCGCTTTTCCAAGCGGGACAGCTGGTGATGATGAAACGCTTTCTTCCTGTCGGCCTCGGTGCCGGGATCGCCTCGGCGCTGCTGTTTGCATCGCTGGGCTCAGGGTCCATCCTCTCACTGGCTCTTTTCCAGATCGCGCCACTCCCGATCCTGCTCGCGGCTATCGGCTGGGGTCAGGCCGCCGGTTTGATCGCGGCCGGAATCGCCGGTCTCTCCGTTCTCGCCGCGCTCGGCGTCGAAATGGGCGCACTTCATCTTGCCAGCGTGGGCGTACCTTCCTGGTGGCTGGCCCATCTCGCATTGCTGTCGCAGCCCAATGATGACGGGGATGTCGCCTGGTATCCTATCGGGCGCCTCGTCCTCTGGGCGGCAGCCATCGCCATCGGAATCGCCGGGTTGTCAGCGCTCGTCATAGGCGGCTCCGTATCCGGCTATGAGGCCCTTCTGCGCGAAAATCTCCTCGGGCTTTTGAACAATGGCGGCGCTGCGGCGATGCTGCCGGAAGGCATGACACCGGAGAACACGGCGGACCTTATTGTCTTCGTCATGCCCCCCGCCTTTGCCGCTTTTTCGCTGGTCATCACGCTCATCAATCTCTGGATCGCGGCACGTGTGGCGCGGGCGTCAGGCCGCCTGATCCGCCCTTGGCCGGATCTTGTGATGACGCGATTCCCCACGGCGGTTCTGCCGACCTTTACCCTGGCCGTCCTGGTCATGTTTCTGCCCGACCCCTTCGCCTTCTTCGGCCGGATCGCCGCGACGGTGCTCCTGCTGCTGCTTGCTCTGATCGGCCTTACCGTCATCCACTTCGCGACACGTGGCTCGGCGAGCCAGCCCTTCGTGCTGATCGCCACCTATCTGCTGCTCTTCGTGCAGATCGGTACGCTCTTCGTCGTCGCCGTCCTCGGCATTGCCGAACAACTCTTCGGCCTGCGTGCCCGCATCGCGGCCCGCAGGTCCTCCTCACCCCCCAGATCTTGATAGAACCGGAGAATTATCATGAACGTCATCCTGCTTGAACGCATTGCCAAGCTTGGCCAGATGGGCGACGTCGTCCGTGTCAAGGACGGCTATGCCCGGAATTTCCTCCTGCCGCAGGGCAAGGCACTGCGTGCCAACGAGGCGAACAAGGCTCATTTCGAGAGCCAGCGCGCTCAGCTTGAAACCCGCAATCTGGAGCTCAAGAAAGACGCCGAGGCCGCCGGCGAGAAGCTGAACGGCCAGAGCGTGATCATCATCCGCCAGGCCGGCGAGACTGGCCAGCTCTACGGATCGGTCTCCACCCGCGATATCGCGGAAGCACTCGGCGCCGAAGGCTTCAAGGTCGGCCGCAACCAGATCGTGCTCAACACGCCGATAAAGGCCATCGGGCTTCACGAGGTGCCGGTTGCGCTGCATCCGGAGGTGGAGGTTTCCATCACGGTCAACGTCGCTCGCAGCACTGACGAGGCGGGCCGGCAGGCCGGCGGTGAGGATCTGACCCTTCGCGGTGAGGATGCGCGCTTTGAAACCTTCGATCCAGAAGCTGATGGCGCGGAAGCCTCCGACGAAGAAGCCTGAAGCCAGGATCCACGAAAATCAACGCCCGGCTTTGCCGGGCGTTTTTTTATGGCGCAACCCCTCTATAATCGGCCCGGGGTGGCGGTATGTTTCCCGATCGTAGCGTAAGCTGAAGGAAAGCGGATGGACATGCTCCTGGATTCAGCACTGGGCAAAGTGATCCGACATGGCAGCCTGGATGTCATCACCGCTAGCGGCCAGAGGCTGACATTTGGCGACCGGAAGGGCGCGCCGATCGTCGTGCGCTTCACCGACCGAAAGGCCCAATGGGCTTTTATGATCGATCCCTACTATTACACCGGAAAGCTCTTCATGGACGAACGGCTCCGGGTCGAGCAGGGAACGATCTATGATTTTCTGGAGGTGATGCTGTCGAATGCACGCGGCACGAAGCCGCCCTTGCCCGAGCGCATCATCGACTGGTTTCGTTTCGCCATGCGGCACGTCCGTCAATACAACGTCGGCTTGCGCGCCAAACGCAACGTGGCC
Organism: Agaricicola taiwanensis; assembly: GCF_014635245.1. GTDB lineage: Bacteria > Pseudomonadota > Alphaproteobacteria > Rhizobiales > Methylopilaceae > Agaricicola > Agaricicola taiwanensis. Next base: position 1,094,022 of record NZ_BMCP01000002.1, read on the forward strand.
CGCCACTACGATCTCGACGGGCGGCTCTACGATCTCTTCCTGGATTCCGACAAGCAATATTCCTGCGCTTATTTTGAACACCCGGGGCAGGACCTGGAAGAAGCGCAATTAGCCAAAAAGCGGCATATCACGGCGAAGCTTCTGATGCAGCCGGGCCACCGCGTACTCGACATCGGCTGCGGCTGGGGCGGGCTTGCGATCTATCTCGCAAGCATGGCCAACGTCGAGGTGCGTGGCATCACCCTGTCGGAGGAACAACTCGCGGCTGCGCGGGCTAAGGCCCATGACGAAGGTCTGGAGCAGCGGGCGAGTTTCGCGCTGGAGGATTATCGCACCACAGAGGGGCGGTTCGACCGCATCGTCTCGGTCGGCATGCTGGAGCATGTGGGCGTCGACTTCTTCGATGTTTATTTCCAGTCGATCCGCTGGCTGCTGAAGGATGACGGAGTGGCGTTGGTTCACGCCATATTCCGCCCGGAAGGTCCCGGACGGACCAACCCGTGGATTCAGAAATATATCTTCCCCGGCGGCTATATCCCTGCCCTGTCCGAGGTGCTTCCGGCGGTGGAACGGTCGGGGCTTCTGGTGACGGATATCGAGATCCTGCGCCTGCACTATGCTGAAACCCTGCGGGCCTGGCGCGAGCGCTTTATGGCGCGTCGGGCAGAGGCCGTTTCGCTTTACGACGAACGGTTCTGCCGCATGTGGGAGTTCTATCTGGCCGGCTCGGAAACCGCCTTCCGCTATGAAGACATGGCCGTCTTCCAGATTCAGCTGACCAAGAATCAGAACATCGTGCCCCTTGTCCGTGACTATGTCACAGACAACGAGAGCGCCCTGCGCAAGCGCGAGGAACTGCTGACGCCGGTCCGTCTTGCCGGAGAGTGACGGTCAAGGGCCAACAGGATCGACGCGCCACATTTTTGCCCCATTATCCTAAGGCTGTGAATCATGGGTATTTCGCGGCCCTAGGGCCGTGAGGCGTGCCGTCGCGGGATTTTGGGGCGATGGTGGCACTCTTCTTCGAAGCCTGGGCGTGTTAACGGATCGGTAACAGACGGAACCGAACCCACCATGGCCTATGCCGAGAGTACGAGCCGCGCGCTCGTTGAAGTTGAAACCTATCGTCAGGCGCCGCACAACATCGAGGCGGAACAGGCGCTTCTGGGTGCGCTTCTGGTCAACAATGAAGCTTTTTATCGGGTCTCGGACTTCCTGGAAGCCGGGCATTTCTTCGAAAACGTCCACCAGAAAATTTTCGAGATTGCCGCAACGCTGATTCGGTCCGGCAAGATCGCCACGCCGGTGACGCTGAAGACTTTTCTTCCGGCTGACACCGACCTCGGCGGGATGACGGTCTCACAGTATCTGGCCCGGCTTGCCGCCGAGGCCACCAGCGTCATCAATGCGGAGGACTACGGCCGCACCATCTATGATCTCGCCATTCGCCGGACGCTGATCCTGATCGGCGAGGACATGGTGAACATCGCCTATGACGCGCCGGTCGACATGGCGCCGCGATCGCAGATCGAGGATGCCGAACGACGGCTCTACGAACTCGCCGAACAAGGCCGCTACGATGGCGGCTTCCAGAGTTTTTCCAACGCGCTCGTCACCGCGGTCGACATGGCCGCCAACGCCTACAAGCGGGATGGCAGCCTGTCCGGTCTCGCCACCGGCCTGTCGGACCTCGACCGCATGATGGGCGGCCTGCAAGCGTCCGACCTTCTCGTTCTCGCCGGACGGCCAGGCATGGGCAAGACCGCGCTGGCGACCAATCTCGCCTTCAACGTGGCCAAGGCCTATCGAGCCGAGCAGGAGCCCGACGGCCGGATGAAAACCGTCGACGGCGGTCAGGTCGGCTTTTTCTCGCTTGAAATGTCGGCCGAGCAGCTCGCCACGCGTATTCTCGCCGAACAGTCCGGCATTCCCTCCTACAAGATCCGCCGAGGAGACATCACCGAGCAGGAGTTTGGACACCTCGCGGAGGTCGCCCGTCAGCTGCAGACCATCCCCTTCTACATCGACGAGACGGGCGGCATCTCGATCTCGCAGCTGACCGCTCGCGCGCGTCGCCTGAAGCGCCAGCGCGGTCTGGATCTTCTGGTGGTGGATTATATCCAGCTCCTCTCCGGCTCCGCCAAGAAGGGTGACAACCGCGTTCAGGAAATCACCGAAATCACCACAGGTCTCAAGGCCTTGGCGAAAGAACTTAATGTTCCAATCATCGCCCTGTCCCAGTTGTCCCGTCAGGTGGAAAACCGCGACGACAAGCGCCCGCAACTGTCGGATCTGCGCGAATCGGGTTCCATCGAACAGGACGCCGACGTGGTCATCTTCGTGTTTCGCGAGGAGTATTATATCAAGGGCAAGAAGCCCCGCGAAGGCACGCCGGAATTCCTGACCTGGATGGCTGAAATGGAGCGCGCCGCCGGCAAGGCAGAGGTCATCATAGGCAAGCAGCGTCACGGTCCCACCGGAACGGTGGAAGTGGCCTTCGAAGCCGAAGTCACGCGCTTCTCCAATCTTGCGCAGTCAGACCATCTGCCGGAGCGGTTTGAATAGCCGATGCCTTCGCCGCCGAACGAGGATAAGCTCGTCACGCAATCAACCACTGGCCTGCCGTGACCTTTTCGACATCGATCACCAGCCCGCCGGCGCTCGAGACCGGCGCCCTCCTCACCATCGATCTCGGCGCGATCGTTTCCAACTGGCGTCATCTCGCGGAGCGGGCAAGCCCCGCCGAATGCGCCGCCGTGGTCAAGGCGAACGCCTATGGCTGCGGCATCACCCGCGTCGCCGGCGCGCTTTCTGCGGCCGGCGCGAAAACATTCTTCGTTGCCCATGCCTTTGAGGGCCGCGAGGCCCGGCAGGCTGCGCCTGATGCCGCGATCTACGTCCTCAACGGGTTGCCACCGGGCGGCGCCGCCGAAATGGCGGCCGATCGCCTGCGCCCCGTCCTTGGGAGCATGGCCGAAATCGAGGACTGGTCGATCAACGGGGACGCCCATCCCGCCGCGATCCACGTCGACACGGGCATGAACCGGCTGGGCCTGAGCCATGAAGAAGCCAAAGTGGTCGCGGAACGCCACGCCAGCGGGCGCCTTGGTTTTTCCCCCTCGCTGTTCATGAGCCATCTTGCCTGCGCCGATGATCCCGAGCATCCGCTCAATGCTCTTCAACTCGACCGGTTTCGGCAGGCACGGGCACTGTTTCCCCAGGTGCCAGCAAGCCTCGCCAATTCCGCGGCCACCCACCAGGGCGGAGACTGGCGATTTGATCTCTGCCGCCCCGGCATCGCGCTTTACGGGGGCAACCCTTACGTGGGATCGGCCAATCCGATGCGCCCGGTCGTGCGCCTGGAGGCCCGCGTCATCCAGGTCCGCGAGGCCGCGGCCGGTGACACCGTGGGATATGGCGCCACGCAGAGGCTCACGCGTCGATCGCAGCTTGCAATTCTCTCGATCGGTTATGCCGATGGCTATTTCCGCCTCGCCGGTTCGTCCGACGCCAAAGCCGGCGCCGAGGCGGTCATCGCCGGCAAGCGCTGTCCCCTCGTCGGGCGCATCTCCATGGATCTGATGGCCGTGGACATCACGGATGCACCTGCCGTGCGGCGCGGCGACATGGCGGTCCTTCTCGGCGAAGGCATTGATGTTGATGAGGTCGCCGCTCACGCCCAGACCATCGGCTATGAGGTCCTCACCGACCTCGGACGGCGATATCACCGGATCTACCGTCCGGCCTAGCGCTTGCGATGTTCACGTTTTGATCTTATCCTTCGGGCACCCCTCCACCGTTAGTGATTCTCGCCCGTGGCCCGTCCCAAAACCTCCTTCATCTGCCAGAATTGCGGCGCGGTTTCCTCCCGTTGGAACGGCAAGTGCGAAGCCTGCGACGAATGGAACACCATCGTTGAGGAAGCCGCCGCTCCGCCGGTCGCCGGAGCGCCGGGGCGACGCCTCGGCAAAGGGCGCGTGGTCGCCTTGGAGAGCCTTGCCGGGTCCACGGCTGAGCCGCCGCGTCTCCTTTCCGGCATCGGCGAGTTCGATCGGGTCACCGGCGGCGGCTTCGTGCGCGGCTCCGTCCTGCTCATCGGCGGCGATCCCGGCATCGGCAAGTCGACCCTGCTGATCCAGGCCTCTGCCGCTCTCGCGCGGGCCGGCCATCGCACCGTCTATATCTCGGGTGAAGAGGCGGCCGCCCAGGTGCGCCTTCGGGCCGAGCGGCTTGGCCTTGCCGACGCGCCGGTCGCTCTCGGCGCGGAAACCTCCGTTGAAGATATTCTCGCGACGCTCGATGCTGGCGAGCCAGCTCGCCTCGTCATCATCGACTCGATCCAGACCATGTGGACCAATGCAGTCGAATCGGCACCCGGCACCGTCACACAGGTTCGCGCCGCCTCGCAGGCGCTGATTCGCTATGCCAAGACGACGGGCGCCTGCGTGATCCTCGTCGGCCACGTCACCAAGGACGGCCAGATCGCCGGGCCCAGGGTGGTTGAGCATATGGTGGATGCGGTGATGTCCTTTGAGGGCGAGGCGGGGCACGCCTTCCGCATCCTGCGTGCCCAAAAGAATCGTTTCGGCCCGACCGACGAGATCGGCGTCTTCTCCATGGGAGAGCGCGGGCTTGAAGAAGTCACCAATCCGTCCGCCCTCTTCCTTTCCTCACGGGACACGGCGGCGCCTGGCATGGCCGTCTTTGCCGGAATGGAAGGCACGCGGCCGATCCTTGTGGAGATCCAGGCTCTTGTCGCGCCCTCGGCTCTGGGCACGCCCCGTCGCGCCGTCGTGGGCTGGGATCAGAATCGGCTGGCCATGGTTCTGGCCGTGCTCGATGCCCATGGCGGATTGCGGCTCGGCGGGCACGACGTCTATCTCAATGTCGCCGGCGGCCTGAAGATCGCGGAGCCGGCCGCCGATCTTGCGGTCGCCAGCGCACTGATTTCCTCGCTGACCGGCGTGATCTTGCCGGCTGACACCGTGCTGTTCGGCGAGGTCAGCCTCTCCGGCGCCATCCGCCAGGTATCACATGCCGGAGCTCGTCTAAAAGAGGCGAACCGCCTTGGCTTCACCCAGGCCATCGTGCCGCCGGTCGGTGATATCTCCAGCGGCATGAAGGTCTCAGAACTGAGCAGTCTGGATGCGTTGGTCGCCCGCATCTCGGCCATGGCAACACGCCTGCAACGCAAAGGCGCGTGACGAGACCGGCCAAGGCGGCTATAAGGCCGCCATTCTGCCAGCTCCAGAACGCGATCCTGCTCATGCCGATCACTCTTCTCGATGTCATCGTTATCGCGGTGATGCTTCTCTCCGCCCTGCTTGCCATGGTTCGCGGATTCACCCGGGAGGTTCTCTCGGTGGTGTCCTGGATCGCGGCGGCTGCCGCAACGCTCTATTTCTTTCCGATGCTGCAGCCGTGGATGCGCGAGCAGATCACCGTCGAGCCGCTCATCATCGCCGATGTCATTACCGGCGCTGTCATCTTCATCGGCACGCTGATTGTTGTATCGCTGGTGACGATCCGCATATCCGACCTCGTGCTCGATAGCCGGATCGGACCGCTCGACCGCAGCCTCGGCTTCCTCTATGGCGCGGGCCGCGGCTTCATCCTTGCGGTGATCGCATTCCTCTTCTTCGGCTGGCTCGTGCCTGAACGCTCGCAACCGGTGTGGGCGCAACAGGCACAATCACGCATGCTTCTGGAAAATACGGGCGAATCGATGCTCGCCCTGTTGCCGGAAGACCTTGAAGAGACCATCTTCACAACGATCAAGCGCAGCACCGGTGAAGGCGAGCAGCCTACCGTGGTGCCAGACGGTGAAACTCAGGGACCTTCCGGTGCCACGCAGCAGCCGGAACAGGAAACGTCGGGCTCTAATTCGGATTTGCAGCGTCTATTGACGCCAGGCGGCGCCAGCAACTGATCGGCGCCTCCGCGAAGGAGAGATAACGTGACGCAGGACAACGCAGCCAACGCCGCACATGATCTGTGGCGTGAGCTTGAAGCCGATCGTCTTCATGAAGAATGCGGCGTTTTCGGCATTTTCGGTCATCCCGATGCCGCCGCGCTGACAGCTCTGGGGCTTCATGCCCTGCAGCATCGCGGGCAGGAAGCCGCCGGTATCGTCACCTACGACGGCGGCCGCTTCCATGCCGAGAAGCGGCTGGGCCTTGTGGGCGACCACTTCTCGGACAGCCGCGTGATCGAGCGCCTGCCCGGCAAGGCAGCCATCGGACACAATCGCTACTCCACCACGGGCGAAACCATCCTGCGGAACGTGCAGCCGCTTTTCGCCGAACTGGAAAGCGGCGGCTTCGCGGTTGGCCACAACGGCAATCTGACCAATGCCCAGGTGCTGCGCCGCCAGCTCATCCAGGAAGGCGCCATCTGCCAGTCAACCACCGACACAGAAGTAATCCTTCATCTCGTCGCCCGTTCACGCCGTAATCGCTTTGTCGATCGTTTCGTTGACGCCGTGCGCCAGATCGAAGGCGCCTATGCTCTCGTTGCCCTCTCAACCAAGAAGCTGATCGGCGCCCGCGACCCTCTCGGCATCCGCCCGCTTGTGCTGGGTGAGCTCGATGGCCACTACATCCTCTGCTCGGAGACGGTCGCGCTCGACATCATGGGCGCCAAGTACATTCGCGACATCGAGAACGGCGAAGTCGTCATCATCTCCGAGGATGGCATCGAATCGCTGAAGCCCTTCCCGCAGCAGCAGATGCGTCCCTGCATCTTCGAATTCATCTATTTTGCCCGGCCTGACTCCGTGGTGCAGGGCAAGAGCGTCTATGAAGTTCGCAAGAACATGGGCATCGAGCTTGCGCGCGAATCCGGTGTTGAGGCCGACGTCATCGTTCCCGTGCCCGATTCCGGTGTTCCGGCCGCCATTGGCTTCTCCCAGGAAAGCGGCATTCCCTTCGAACTCGGCATCATCCGCAATCACTATGTGGGCCGCACGTTCATTCAGCCAACCCAGCGCATCCGGGAGCTGGGCGTTCGCCTGAAGCACTCGGCCAATCGCGCCCAGGTGGAAGGCAAGCGTATCGTCCTGATCGACGACAGTCTGGTGCGCGGCACCACCTCGGTGAAGATCGTGCGCATGATGCGCGACGCCGGCGCCAAGGAAGTTCACTTCCGCCTTGCCAGCCCGCCGATCACCCATTCCGACTATTACGGCATCGACACGCCCGAGCGTGAAAAGCTTCTGGCGGCACAGATGGACCTGGAAGGCATGCGCCAATACATCGGCGCGGACAGCCTCGCCTTCCTGTCGGTGGATGGCACCTATCGCGCCATGGGTTATGACAGCCGCAATGCCAGCCAGCCGCAGTTCACCGACCACTGCTTCACCGGCGATTATCCGACGCCGCTCGCGGATCTGGATGCCGAAGGAAAGAACGTGAAAAAACGTTCGCTGCTGGCGGAAGCCGGCTGAGGTCCGAGCAGATCATGGCAGAGCAACGGTTTCTTGACGGCCGCGTGGCCCTCGTCACGGGCGCCTCACGCGGGATCGGCTATGCCGTTGCGCTCGAAGCCGCCCGCGCCGGTGCCCATGTGATCGCCGTTGCACGCACCGTTGGCGGCCTGGAAACCCTGGATGACGACATCAGGAAGCTGGGCGGATCCACCACCCTCGTTCCGCTCGATTTGAAGGACTATGCCGGCATAGACCGCCTTGGTGCGGCAATCTTCGAGCGCTGGGGCCGGCTCGATGCGCTCGTGGGCAACGCCGGGCTGCTCGGACCGATCTCGCCGCTTGGCCACATCGAACCCAAAAGCTTCGACGATGTCTTCGCGGTCAACGTCACGGCGAACTGGCGTCTCATCCGCTCCCTGGACCCGCTCTTCAAGCGTTCCGACGCCGCTCGGGCGGTGTTTGTCTCTTCCGGTGCATCATCCAGCTGCAAGGCCTATTGGGGGCTCTATGCGGCCTCCAAGGCCGCTCTGGAGGCGCTCGTCCGGTCCTATGCCGCCGAAACCCGCAACAGCGCGATACGCGCCAATCTCGTGAACCCCGGTGCGACCCGCACCAAGATGCGCGCTCAGGCGATGCCGGGCGAGGATCCCGCCACGTTGCCCAATCCCGCGGATATCGCCCCGGGCATCGTTCGCCTGCTGGATCCGCAGTTCAACGAGACGGGACGGCTGTACGATGCGCCGCGGCAGCGAGTTCTGGATTTCCAGCCTCCCGCCTGACGCAATCGGAACCATCGATTTCGAAAATCGTTGTCTCTGCAAGGCTGTCTCGGATGGCCAAAGAGAGAGGATTTGAAGGATGGGAAGCGCATCAGACAAAATGAAAGGCGCCGCTAACGACGCGATGGGCAATGCCAAGCAGGGCGTTGGCAAGGCTGTCGGAAACGACAGGCTTCGCGCCCAAGGCAAGGCCCAGGAGGTCAAGGGCGAAAGCCAGAAGGCCATGGGCCGCGCCAAAGACGCCATCAAGGACGCGACCAATCTCTGATTGGCGGCGCGTTCTGGAAAAGCCGGCCTCGGGCCGGCTTTTTTCTTGGCGCTACATCCACAGTCCCGAGACAGCCTGGCGCAGGGGGTTCTGTGGGTCGGCCAAAAGCCTCAGCGCCATGAGACAGGCGATCACGACAAGGAGTGGGCGGATGATCCGGGCGCCGAAGCGGACCGCCAGCAGCGAGCCAAGCTGCGCGCCGATCAACGAACCCAGGGCCATCAGCAGACCAACCTGCCAGACGATCAGGCCCGAAGAGGCAAACAGAGCGAGGCCGCCGAGGTTGCTCACGGCGTTTGCGAGCTTGGTGTGGGCCGTCGCCCGCAGCACGCCGTAGCCGAGCAAGGCGACGAAACCGATCATATAGAAGGAACCGGCGCCCGGGCCGAACAGGCCGTCATAGAAGGCGACGACAGGAACGAAGAGGCCGATGAAGACGGTCTTCGGGATTCGTTGAACGGCATCCTCATTGGTCATGCGCGGCGCAGTGGCGAAGTAGATCGCGATGCCGATCAACAGCAGCGGAATAATTGCGGCCAGGACATCGGGCGAGATGCGACTGACGCAAAGCGCTCCCGCTATGGCCGCCAGCGCGGCAACGGGCGCGATGAAGAGGGCCTGCCGCCAATCGATCAGGCCGCGGCGCGCGAAGGCATAGGTCGAGGAGCAGGTACCGGCCGCTCCCAACAGCTTGTTTGTGGCAATGGCCGCCGCGGGATCGAGGCCCGCTAGCATAAGAGAAGGCACGGTCATGAGCCCGCCGCCGCCGGCAATGGCGTCGAAACAGGCCGCGACTACGGCCACGCAGAAGAGCAGCGCCAGAATCTCCAGATCGATCGCGCTTGATATCATGGGGGGAGCACTCGAGGAGGCAGCTATCTGCCGCGATCGTAAGGATTTTCCGGTTCGCGCAAGGTCATGCGAATGGGAGTCCCGGGCATGTCGAAGGTCTCGCGCAGACTGTTGACGAGATAACGGACATAGGAATCCGGCAGCGCGTCCGTACGCGTCCCGAAGAGAATGAAATGCGGGGGACGGGTTTTTGCCTGCGTGACATAGCGCAGCTTGATGCGCCGTCCGGACACGGCCGGAGGTGGATGGGCTTCCATCACATTCCGGAACCACCGGTTGAGCGCCGCGGTTGACACTCGTTTGTTCCAGTTCTTCTCGGCGGCGAAAATCGCGTCCATCAGCCGGTCGACGCCTTCGCCGGTCATCCCCGAAACGGCGATCAGAGGCGCGCCCTTGATCTGCGGCAGCAGACGGTCGGCCATCTCTCTGTGCCTGGAGATGGCTCCGGCACGATCTTCCACCAGGTCCCATTTGGAGAGGGCGAAAACCACCGCCCTGCCCTCGCGCGCGCAAAGATCGGCGATGTGGAGATCCTGCTTCTCGAAGGCGATGGTGGCGTCAAACAGCAGGACAACGATCTCGGCGAACTTCACCGCGCGGATGCCGTCGGAAACCGACAGCTTTTCCAACGCCTCGTGGATGCGCGCCTTGCGGCGCATGCCCGCGGTGTCGAAGAGCTTGATCGGCCGGCCCCGCCATTCCCATTCCACGGAAATGGAATCACGGGTGATGCCGGCTTCCGGGCCCGTCAGCAGCCGATCCTCGCCTAGGAGATAATTGATAAGTGTCGATTTTCCCGCGTTTGGGCGCCCAACGATGGCGACACGCAAGGGGCCGGGGGGACGCTCGTCCCCGACGAGTTCCTCATCGGGCTCAGCATCATTCTCCGCCGCCGCATCGACGATCGGCGCGAGCAAAGTGTGCAGGTCCGCGAGCCCTTCACCGTGTTCGGCGGAAAACGGCAGGGGATCTCCGAGCCCCAAGCGAAAAGCGTCGTAGGAACCGGCGATGGCCTCGCGACTTTCAGCCTTGTTGGCGAGCAGGATCACGGGTTTGCCGGATCGGCGCACGAGATCGGCGAACCGCTCATCGTCCGGCGTCACACCCACGCGAGCATCGGTCACGAACAGGACGGCATCGGCCTGGGCGATCGCTGTTTCGGTCTGTTGCCGCATGCGCTCGGTCAGCGATCCCTTGGCGCCGTCTTCGAGGCCCGCGGTGTCCACGATGGTGAAGGACAGGTCTCCCAGGCGGGCCTCGCCCTCTCGGCGGTCACGCGTCACGCCAGGCCGGTCATCCACCAGAGCGAGGCGCTTGCCGACAAGTCGATTGAACAGCGTCGACTTGCCCACATTGGGACGTCCGACGATCGCAATGGTCGCCGGCATGATCAGTCCGCCGCGGTGGATGAGCGACCCGCGAGAAGCCCTGAGGCGATCTGCAACCGTGAGCGCACGCCCGGTGGCAGTTCGGTATCTTCCTCGGCAAGATCAAGCCAGCGCTTGGCCGCAGCATCGTCCTCGGCGCTCATGGCAGAGAAAACCAAGGCCTCGCGCGCCTGATGCCGCCAAGGATTGCCCGGCTCCGCCAGCGGCTCCAGGCGCTGCCGCACCGCTTCGATGTTTCCCTGGTCAAGCTCGAGCAGGCCGGCCCGCAGCGTGGCAAGATCACGCAATGTCTTCGAGAGGCCGGTGTCGTTGGCAAGCGCGGTGAAAGCGGCGATGCCCTGTCCTGCATCCTGCGCCGCCTGTTCGGAGGCCGCCCGGAAGCGCGCAAGCGTGGCATAGCCCTGCGGCGCATCGGCGCCCATGGCCTGAAAGGCGGCAAGCGCCTCGGCGGCCTTGCCGTCCTCGGCAAGAGCGAGCGCGGCGGCGAAGCGATCGCCGCTTTCGGCAGACTGCTTTGCCTCATACCATTCCCAGGTCCGGTAGCCGCCCACTCCAACGACGATGAGCACCGCGACGGCGATCACATAGGGAGCGAACTTCTTCCAGGCTTGGGCGGCGCGCTCGCGCCTGAGATCGTCGGCGACCTCATCGAAAATATCGGACATCAGCGCCTTCCGAACGCGGGAGCATATGCATGGTGCGGATCCTCCGGCGGCGAACCGGCCTCTAGGGCATCTCGGAAGGCGCCGTCAAATCGCGGCGGACCATACAGAGAGACGCGAGCCGACGCAAACGCGGGATGTTCTTCCCCGCGCTATTCCGCAGCCTTTGGCGTCTTCAGTTCGTAGATGTGTTCCTGGCCGGGGAAGGATCGAGCTCTGACGTCCGCTGCATAGCTCGACAAGGCCGAGCGGATATGGTCACGAAGTGCGCCATAGCGCTTCACGAATTTGGGTGTCCGATCGGAAAGCCCTAACATATCCTCCATTACCAGGATCTGGCCGTCACAGGCGGCGGATGCGCCGATGCCGATCGTGGGCACTTCGATCTGTTTGGTGATCTTCGCCGCCAGCGGTTCGGCCAGCGCTTCCAGCACCACCGCGAAGGCGCCCGCATCCGCCACCGCCTTGGCGTCGGCTTCGATGGCGGCCCATTCGTTGATATCCCGCCCCTGCGACTTGAAGCCCCCGAGCGCGAGCACCGACTGCGGCGTAAGGCCCACATGAGCCATGACCGGAACACCGCGCTCGACAAGGAAGCGGATGGTGTCCGCCATGCGGCGCCCGCCTTCCAGCTTGACGGCGCCCGCTCCGGTTTCCTTGAGGATGCGCGCGGCGCTGCGGAATGCCTCCTGCGGGCTCGCCTCATAGGAGCCGAAGGGCATGTCGACAATAACGAGAGCGCGCGATGAGCCGCGCATGACGGCCTGGCCCTGAAGGATCATCATCTCCAGTGTCACCGGAATGGTGGTCTCAAGCCCGTGCATGACCATGCCGAGGCTGTCGCCCACCAGCAGGAAATCAACGATTTCATCCGCGATGGCAGCGGTGTGGTGATGATAGGCCGTCAGGGAAACGATGGGGTCGCCGCCCTTGCGGGCGCGAATGTCGGCGGCGGTCACGCGGCGGATGGGCTTCTGAGCGGACATATCAACCTCCCGAAGGCTGGGTCAGCCGGGGAAGACCGGCACCCCGATGTAGTTAGGGTGTATATAAAGGCCGAAGAGCAGAAACGCGATGGTTCCGATGACGATAGCCAGAACATCGTTGGCCGGACGGCCCGGTCCGGGCAGCGGCGCTCCCCTCCTTTTCACCGCGATGCGGTCGATTACGCCGTAGACCAGGAATGAGCCAAAGAGCAGCAGCGAGGCGAGGTCGCCGTTGACGATCAGATGGGTCAAGGCCCACAGCTTCACGCCCGCGAGCATGGGATGCTTGGCCTTCTCCTTGATCTTGCCGGTCGGCACATAGGCCGCGGCCACCAGAACGAAGGCGATCCAGACGAGCGGCAGCGCGAGATGCCGCGCCCAGACCGGCGAGGGCCACAGCTCGATATAGGGCGCTTGGCCAAACCCGATGATGATGAGCACGAGCCCCGCCAGCGTGACGAGGGAATAGACGCCTTTGTAGGCGCCCTCCCCGAGCGCACCGATGGCCTCTGCGCGCGGTCTGCGCAGGATGGTCAGGACATGAGGTGTGAAGAACAATGCGAGGCCAGCGACAAGCAGCAGCATAAGATCACCTGGAATGATTCCAATCCAGGTGAGGCTATCGCCTTCATCCGTTGTTGTCGCTTGCCGGTCTTCGGAAAGGCCTTTATGCCGCTGCCAGACCGCGCTTCACCAGCAGTGCCGCAGGATCGGGCGCGCGCCCGCGGAAGCGGCTGTAGGCTTCAGCCGGCTCACGGCTGTTGCCGGCGGCATAGACGAAACGCAGGAGCCGGTCCGCTGTCGCGGGATCGAAGATGTCCCCCGCTTCCTTGAAAGCACGGAAGCCATCGGCATCGAGCACCTCGGACCACAGATAGCTGTAGTAGGCCGAGGAATAGCCGTCACCGGAGAAGACATGGGTGAAATGGGTGGGCCGGTGCCGCAGGACGATGGCCTCCGGCATTCCGATCCGAGCGAGTGTGGCGCGCTCGAAGGCATCGATGTCGATCGCTTCAGGCCTTTCCGCCATGTGGAGATCGAGGTCCACCAGCGCGCAGGCCGTATATTCAACGGTCGCGAAACCCTGGTTGAAGGTGCGGCCTGCCAGGAGGCGCTTCAGCAGGTCCGCCGGCATAGGCTCGCCCGTCCCATGATGGACGGCAAAGCGCGACAGGATCTCCGGCTGCTCCAGCCAATGCTCGTAGAGCTGCGACGGGAACTCCACGAAATCGCGGCTGACGGCCGTGCCTGAGATCATGGGATAGGTCACGTCGGACAAGAGCCCGTGCAGCGCATGGCCGAACTCGTGAAACAGCGTATGCGCGTCATCGAAGCTCAGGAGCGCCGGCTTGCCCTTGGAGAAGTTCATCACGTTGACGATGATGGGATGAACCGGGCCGTCCAGCCTTTCCTGGGTGCGGTAGGAGCTCATCCAGGCGCCGCTGCGCTTGGAGGGTCGGGCGAAATAATCGCCGAGGAACAGACCCCGGTGCCGCCCCTCGGCATCCCTCACCTCCCAGACCCGCACATCGGGGTGGTAGACCGACAGATCCTCGCGAGACGCGAACGTCAGACCGAAGAGCCGGTTCGCGGTATAGAAGGCCGCCTCGATCATTTTCTCGAGCTGGAAGAACGGCTTGATCGTGCTCTCATCGAGATCGAACTCACGCGTGCGCCGCTTTTCAGTGAAGTAGCGCCAGTCCCAGGCAGCGATCGGCTCGTTGCTGCCCTCTTCCTGCGCCATTGCCTGCAGGGCCTGCTGTTCGCTCAGGGCCATTTCGCGGGCGGACTTCCAGACGTCCTGAAGCAGTCGAAGAGCTGCTTCCGGCGTGCCGGCCATGGTGTCGTCGAGCCGGAACTGCGCGAAATTTTTGTAGCCGAGCAGGCGAGCCTTCTCGTCACGCAGCGCGATGGTTTCCGCGATGATGGCGCGATTGTCGGTATCTCCCTCGTGTCCACGGGCGATCCAGGCCTTGAAGGCTTTCTCCCTGAGATCGCGGCGGCTTGAGAACTGCAGGAAACTCTCGATGCTGGAACGCGCCAGGGTGATGACATGCCTGCCGGCGAGGCCCCGTTCTTCCGCCACCGCTCGTGCCGCGTCGCGGAGGAAGTCGGGCAGGCCGGCAAGATCTTCTTCGCCCTCCAGCACCAGCATGTAGTTTTTTTCGTCGGCAAGGACGTTCTGAGCGAACTGGGTACCCAGGGCGGCGAGGCGCTCGGAAATGGCGGCCAGGCGGTCCTTTGCCTCTTGCGGCAGGCTACCGCCGGCGCGCTTGAAAACAGTGAGATAGCGGGAAAGCACCCTCTCCTGCTCCGCTGTCAGGCCAAGCCCATCCTTGATGCGGTTCAGTTCCGCGATACGCCGGTAGAGCGCCTCATTCAGGAACATCCAGCTGTAGTGGCGCGAAAGGACGGGCGCCATGTCACGCTCCACCGCCTCGATGGCCTCGTTGGTATGAGCGCCGGAGAGATTGAAGAAGACGGCGCTGATGCGGGCGAGCTCTTTGCCGCTGCGCTCCAGTGCATCGATGGTATTGGCGAAGGTGGGTTCCGCGGCATCGGCAATGATGGCTTCCACCTCCGCGCGATGCTGCGCCAGAGCATGGTCGAACGCTGGCCGGAAATGGGCGGGCTGAATGGCTGCGAAGGGAGGAAGGTCGAGAGGCCCCTCCCAGTCTCCCAGGAGAGGGTTTGCATCAACAGGCGCCAGCTCAACCATGCAGATGCATCCTACTCAACCCCGAGCTTGGCGCGCAGCAGGTCATTGACCGCCTGGGGATTGGCCTTGCCGCCGGTCGATTTCATGACCTGACCGACGAACCAGCCGATCATGGTGGGCTTGGCCTTGACCTGTTCCACCTTGTCGGGATTGGCAGCGATGACATCGTCCACGGCCTTTTCGATGGCCCCGGTGTCGGTCACCTGCTTCATGCCGCGCGCTTCGACCAGGTCGCGGGGATCGCCGCCTTCGGTCCAGACGATCTCGAAGAGATCCTTGGCGATCTTGCCTGAAATGGTGCCGTCGGTGATGAGATCCACGATGCCGCCGAGCTGGTCGGCGGTGATGGGGCTGGATTCGATCGACAGACCATCCTTGTTGAGACGGGCGAAGAAGTCGTTGACGACCCAGTTGGCAGACGCCTTGGCGTCACGGCCCTTGGCGACCTTCTCGAAGAAGTCGGCCGATTCCTTTTCCGCGATCAAAATCCCCGCGTCGTAGGCGCTGAGGCCGTAATCGGAGATGAAACGCGCCTTCTTGATGTCAGGCAGTTCAGGCAGATGCTGCTCCAGATCGGCAACGAAGGCGTCGTCGAACTCCAGCGGCAAGAGGTCCGGATCGGGAAAGTAGCGATAATCGTGCGCCTCTTCCTTGGAGCGCATGGAGCGGGTCTCACCCTTGTTGGGGTCGAACAGCCGCGTTTCCTGGTCGATGGTGCCACCATCCTCCAGGATCTCCATCTGCCGCCGCGCCTCGGTCTCGATCGCCTGCCCGATGAAGCGGATGGAATTGACGTTCTTGATCTCGCAGCGGGTGCCGAAGGGCTCACCGGGCTTGCGGATGGAGACGTTGACGTCGGCGCGCAGGTTGCCCTTCTCCATGTCGCCGTCGCAGGTGCCGAGATAGCGCAGGATGGTGCGCAGCTTCGTCACGTAAGCCTTCGCCTCATCCGCCGAACGCAGGTCCGGCTTGGAGACGATCTCCATCAGCGCGACCCCCGAGCGGTTGAGGTCGACAAAGGAGTTTTTCGGATCCTGATCGTGGATCGACTTGCCCGCATCCTGCTCCAGATGCAGGCGTTCGATGCCCACGGTAAATGAAGAGCCATCAGGCATGTCGACGATGACTTCGCCCTCGCCGACGATCGGGCTCTTGTACTGGCTGATCTGATAACCCTGTGGAAGATCCGGATAAAAGTAGTTCTTCCGGTCGAACACCGAACGATGGTTGATCTGAGCCTTGAGCCCAAGCCCCGTCCGCACGGCCTGGCGCACGCATTCCAGGTTGATCACCGGCAGCATGCCGGGCATGGCGGCATCCACCAGGCTGACGTTGGCGTTGGGATCGTTGCCGAAGACGGTGGAGGAGCCGGAGAAAAGTTTGGCTTCGGAACTGACCTGCGCATGGATTTCCATGCCGATCACGATTTCCCAGTCGCCGGTCGCGCCCTTGATGAGCTTTTTCGGGTCGGCAGGTCGGCTGTGCATGTTCATCAGGCGTTGCTCACGTCAGAGGTGGTTATCCGAGCCGCCGCTCTTCGCGGTCGATGCTCCAGGAAATCATGATGCGATAGAGTTTCTCGGCGAGTTCCGGGTCATAGCCGATGCGGCTCGCTTCCGCGCGAACCTTCTCGACCACATCTTCAACCCGATCGGGAATGTTCGCCGGCAAGCCATTGTCGCGCTTCAATTCCACCGCGCGATCGATATAGCCGACGCGGCGCGCCAGCATGCCGATGATCTCGACATCGATCACGTCGATGGCGGCACGAAGCTCGCCCATGTCAGCGCAATCTCTCGGATCGCGCAGGGTCTTAGTCATGACCACCAGACCTCCGGTTTGAGCGCCGCACCGGCGATGAGCCCGGCGGCATCCTCAACGGCATGAGCGACGGAGAAGAGCGTCTCCTCATCGAAGGGACGGCCGATCAGCTGCAGGCCGAGCGGCAAGCCTTCCGCCGAGTGACCGGCAGGCACGGCGATGCCCGGAAGGCCCGCCATGTTCACCGTCACGGTGAAGACGTCGTTGAGATACATCTCCACAGGATCGGCCGAGGCCTTGGACCCGATGGCGAAGGCCGGCGACGGTGTCGTGGGCGTCAGCACCGCGTCGATGCCGGCGGCGAAGGCCTCGTCGAAGTCGCGCTTGATCAGCGTGCGCACCTTCTGCGCCTTGACATAGTAGGCGTCGTAATAGCCTGCCGAGAGGACGTAGGTGCCGATCATGATGCGGCGCCGCACCTCCGGGCCGAAGCCCGCCGCCCGGGTGTTCTCATACATCTCGATCACATCGCGGCCGGGCACGCGCATGCCGTAGCGCACGCCGTCGTAACGCGCCAGGTTGGACGATGCCTCGGCCGGCGCGACGATGTAATAAGCCGGCAGGGCGTATTTGGTGTGCGGCAGGCTGATCTCGACCACTTCGGCACCAGCCGCCTTCAGCCATTCCGCGCCCTGCATCCAGAGCTTTTCGATCTCCGGCGGCATGCCTTCCACCCGATATTCCTTCGGCACGCCGATGCGGAGGCCCTTTACGGAGCGGCCGACAGCTGCCGCATAATCCGGCACCGGCATATCCACCGAGGTGGTGTCCTTGGGATCATGGCCTGCCATGGAGCGCAGGAGGATCGCCGTATCCTTCACGGTGCGGGCGAAGGGACCGGCCTGATCCAGCGAAGACGCGAAGGCCACGATGCCCCAGCGCGAGCAGCGCCCGTAGGTCGGCTTGATGCCGACGGTGCCGGTGAAGGCTGCCGGCTGACGAATGGAGCCGCCCGTGTCGGTGCCTGTCGCGCCCAGGCAGAGCCGTGCCGCCACAGCCGCCGAGGAGCCGCCGGACGATCCTCCGGGAACGAGGTTTTCAGACGAGCCCCTGGCCCGCCAGGGGTTGATCGCCGGTCCGAAGGCCGAGGTCTCGTTGGAAGACCCCATGGCGAATTCATCGTTATTGAGCTTGCCGAGCAGCACGGCTCCATCGCGCCAGAGCTGCGAGGTCACCGTCGATTCGTAAGGCGGCCGAAAGTCATCCAGGATCTTGGAGCCCGCTGTGGTGCGCACCCCCTCGGTGGCGAACATATCCTTGACGCCGAGAGGAATACCTTCCAGCGGGCCCGCTTCACCCTTGGCAATCCGGCTATCCGACGTCTTCGCCATCTCCAGCGCCTTCTCCGGCGTCTCCACCAGATAGGCGTTCAGGACACGCGCCTTCTCCATGGCTCCGAGATGCGCCTCGGTGAGTTCGACGGCGGAGAACTCCTTCTTGGCAAGGCCGCGAAGGGCATCTGCGAGGGTGAGATCGTTGAGGCTGTTGGTCATGCGTATTTTACTCTGGCTGGGCTCGGCAGTTGCCGGCCGGCAAAGACTGGCGAATAAGGCGCGGGCCGGAGCACCGAGCGCCTGATGCCATGGATCACTCGACGACCTTCGGCACGATATAAAAATCGCCCTCACGCATCGGCGCGTTCATCAACACCCGTTCGGCATCGCCGCCGTCGGTCACGCCGTCCTGGCGCGCTTTCATCTTCATGGGCATGACGCTGGTCAGCGGCTCGACATCGCTGACATCAAGCGCCGACAATTCCTCGACAAAGGAGAGGATGGCGTTCAGCTCTTCCTTGAGGTGCGGAATCTCGTCAGGGTTCACGGCGATGCGCGCGAGCCGAGCCACGCGTCGCACCGTTGCCTCATCCACTGCCATCTTCAAGCATCCCTTTACATCGTGCGTGCGGCCTCGCGGCCGCGCCACATGCCGGATAGCATCGGCGCGGGCGAGGCCGCAACGATTTATGAACGGGGCCTAGAAAATGACGCGAAACTATACGTCGATCGGCTCGCCCGGCTTGGCGACGATCACGCGGGTTGTCTCCAGCCCGTCCATGCCATTGAGGAAGGCATCCGCCGTCTGATCGATGATGGGAAAAGAGCCGTAGTGGCAGGGTATGACCATATCGAAATCGAAGAATTCCCGGCAGGCATAGGCCGCGATCTTGCCTCCCATGGTGAAGCGATCGCCGATGGGCACGAAGCCGATGGTCGGCTCATAGAGCTCGTTGATCAATTCCATGTCGCCAAAGATACCGGTATCGCCCATGTGGTAGATGGTGTGACCGTCGGGCACGCTGACGATGAGACCATGGGGATCACCGAGATATTGTGACACCCCGCCCTCCGCGGTGCCCGAGGAGTGGAAGGCCTGCACCATTGTGACGGCAAAACCGCCCTGATCGGTGGTGCCGCCGGTGTTCATGGGATCGAGCTTCGTCAGCCCCTTCCCTTTCAGCCAGTTGCACAGATCCGCATCGGCGACGACCTTCGCTCCTGTGCGTTGCGCAATGTCGACGGTATCGCCGACATGATCTCCATGACCGTGTGTCAGAAGGATATGCGTCGTTCCCTCGGTTACGGCGGCGACGTCACCCTTGAAGCTCGGGTTGGAGGACAAAAACGGGTCCATGAGAACAATCTTGTCGCCGATCTCGAGCCGAAAGGCCGAATGGCCGAACCAAGTGATACGCATCTCGCTCCCCTGTTGTGGTTGGTTTCGCGCTTAAACTAATCCCCATGGCCTTCGGGTCAACATCGGGAGTCGATTCAACAAGATGATGACGCTTGCTCACTCAGCATGCTAACCGGGACCATGGCCGCACCGATCGTCCCCCTGCCCGACATTCTTCCGCACCTGCCACCGCGAGGCAGCCTGCTCGGCCTCGATCTCGGCACCAAGACCATCGGGGTAGCAACCTCGGACCCCGACCGGCGCATGGCGACGGCCGTCGAGACCATCAGGCGCAGCAAATTCACCGCCGATGCCGATCGCCTGCTCACCATCGCGAGCGAACGCCATATCGCCGGTTTCGTGCTTGGCCTGCCCGTCAATATGGACGGCAGCGAAGGGCCGCGCGCCCAGGCTACGCGCGCCTTTGCCCGGAATCTCGCCCAACGCACGGAACGGCCGATCGCCTTCTGGGACGAGCGGCTCTCAACGGTGGCGGCGGAGCGTTATCTGATCGATCAAGACGTCAGCCGGGCGCGACGGGCGCAGGTCATCGATCAACATGCCGCGGTCTTCCTGCTGCAAGGGGCGCTTGATCGCCTGGCCCATCTTCGCGTGTCCTGATCAAAGACATCACCGCATTTCATGCGTCACCGACGGATGCTGTGCTATGGGAACGCCGCATTCACATCTCATGCCCGCCTCATGCTCATCGCCATCAATACCCTGATCCCCGTCTTTCTCGTCATCGCCCTCGGCTTCGGGCTGCAGCGCATGGGACTCGTCACCGGCGCCATGTGGGAGGGGATGGAGCGCATCACCTACTACGTGCTGTTCCCGATTCTGCTCGTGCAGACCTTGGCGACCGCCGATTTCTCCGGCGTGCCCGTTCTCAGCATGGGTTTTGCCATGTTCCTGGGAACGCTGACGATGAGCGTGGTGGTGCTGGCGCTACGGCCGCTGCTGATGGGGGCATGGAAACTGCCCGGTTCCAGTTTTACCTCGGTGTTCCAGGGCGCGACCCGCTGGCACACCTTCGTGGCGCTCGCCGTCGTCGGCAATCTCTATGGTGCGCCAGGCATATCGCTGGCGTCATTGGGCGCGGCGGCCATGGTGCCCTACCTCAACATCGCCTCGGTTCTGGTGCTGTCGCGCTGGGCCAGCCCGACGCGTCCCAGCACCCGCGCCATGCTCATCGCGCTGGCCAAGAACCCTTTCATTGTCTCCTGCCTGATCGGCATCGCCATCAACTACAGCAACGTCACGATCTGGGCGCCGCTGCTCGATACCATGGATATTCTGGCGCGGGCAGCGCTCGGCATCGGCCTCGTGCTTGTCGGTGCAGGCCTGCGGCTGCCGGAGGCGCTGTCACCGCGCAGGGAGATCCTCCTCACCATCGCGCTGAAGCTTGGCCTGATGCCGCTCCTGATGTTCGCCTGGTGCACCGCATTCGGGGTAACCGGGATGGCTCTGAAGGTCGCCGTGCTCTGCGGGTCGGTTCAGACCGCCGCCAACAGCTATGTGCTCGCGCGGCAGATGGGCGGAGACGCGCCGCTGATGTCGTCTATCATCACCATGCAAAGCCTGTTCTGCATGTTGACCTTACCGTTCCTGCTCTGGCTGATGGGATAAAGAAAAGGGCGCGCATCGGCGCACCTTTTCTCGTTGTTCGCCTGCGAGGACTATCGGTAATTGTAGTTGTAGTCTTCGTAATAGTAGGGCGGAGGGGCATAGTAATGTGCCGGCGGCTCAACATAGACCGGCGCCGGCGTGTAATAGACCGGCGGCGGCTCAACATAGACCGGCGGGGCCTCGTAATAATAGGGTTCGGCATAACCATAGCGATTGCTGTTGGCGATCGCCGCGCCCGCCAGAATGCCGACACCTGCGAGAGCCGCACCGGCGGCAAAGGCGCGATTGCGCCCGCGGCGCACCTCCACAATGGCGTTGTCGGGCGCGCCGGAGCGTACGGCCGCCGATCCGGTGCCCACACCGGGCATGGCGGAGGCGGAATAAGCGGAGGTCAGCGTGATGGCCACGCCAACCGTCGTCGCGATCAGTCTTGAACGGAGCATCATGACTGGACGCCCTCTCCTGTTGTTCACCACAGAATTTACTTTGAGGTTACACCTGTGGCGAAGCTGTGTCTCTTGCGGTGATAAACGAGTCGACCTAGACAGTTGTTCCTCATGATCGCCAGTTCCGCCCCGACCTTTCCTCATCGTCATCTCCTCGGTATCGAGGGGCTGAAAGCCAGTGATATCCTTGGGCTGTTGGACCTTGCGGAAGAGGCCGTCACGGTCAGCCGGCAGGTTGAGAAGAAGCGCAGCGTTCTTCGCGGACGCACCCAGATAAATCTGTTCTTCGAAGCCTCCACCCGCACGCAATCCTCGTTTGAGATCGCCGGCAAGCGCCTCGGCGCCGACGTCATGAACATGGCGGTCTCCTCCTCATCGATCAAAAAGGGCGAGACGCTGCTGGATACGGCCGCGACGCTCAATGCCATGCGGCCGGACCTGATCGTCGTGCGCCACCACGCGGCAGGCGCCGTGCACCTCCTGGCGCGCAAGGTGGACTGTTCCGTCATCAACGCCGGCGATGGCGAGCACGAACACCCGACGCAGGCGCTGCTGGACGCCCTCACCATCCGTCGCAACAAGGGCCGCATCGAGGGGCTGGTGGTCGCCATTTGCGGCGATGTGCTGCACAGCCGCGTCGCCCGATCGAACATCCTTCTCCTGCAGACGCTTGGCGCACGGGTCAGGGTCGTGGCTCCCTCCACGCTGCTTCCGGCCGGAATTGATCGCTTCGGCGTCGAGGTCCACCGCAACATGCGGGAAGGCCTCAAGGATGCTGACATCGTGATGATGCTGCGCCTCCAGCGCGAGCGCATGAAGGGCGCCTTCGTGCCCTCCGTGAAGGAATATTTCCGCTACTTCGGCCTCGACGCGGAAAAGCTGTCCTGGGCGAAATCCGATGCCCTGGTGATGCACCCGGGGCCCATGAACCGCGGCGTGGAGATCGACTCCGAGGTCGCGGACAGCGCGCAGTCGCTCATCCGCGAACAGGTGGAGATGGGCGTGGCGGTTCGCATGGCCGTGCTTGAGGCGCTGGCGCGCCATCTGCCGAACGGGTGATGGGATGACGGCTCCGAAACTCTTCGCCAACGCGCGGTTGATCGATCCCCTTACGGGGCGCGATGAACAAGGCGGCCTGCTCGTCCACCACGGACTCATCGCCGATCTCGGCCCTTCGGTGAAGGCCGATGCAGCGCCCGATGACACCGAGATCATAGACTGCCAAGGGCGGGTGCTTGGTCCCGGCCTCGTGGATATGCGCGCCTTCGTCGGCGAGCCCGGCGCCGAACACCGCGAAACCATCGCCACGGCAACACAGGCCGCCGCCGCCGGCGGCGTGACCACGCTCGTGTGCATGCCAGATACCAATCCGGCGATCGACGACCCTGCGATCGTCGACTTCCTGCTGCGCCGCGCCCGCGACACCGGTGTCGTCCGTATCCTGCCCGCCGCCGCGCTGACGCGGGGGCTTGCCGGTACGGAAATGACGGAGGTCGGCCTTCTCAAGGAAGCAGGAGCCGCGGCCTTCACCGACGGCGCTCGCAGCATTCGTAACGCGGGGATTTTTCGACGGATCCTGACCTACGCCCGTGACTTCGATGCCCTCGTCATGCATCACACCGAAGATCCGGACCTTGTCGGCAGCGGCGTGATGAACGCAGGCGAGCTGTCGAGCCGTCTTGGCCTCCCCGGCCGCCACACGGCGGCGGAAACCATCATGCTGGAACGCGACATGCGCCTGGTGGAATTGACCGGCTGCCGCTATCACGCCGCCAGCGTGACCTGTCGTGCCTCGCTCGATGTGATCCGCCGCGCGAAGGAGATGGGGCTGCCCGTTTCGTGCGGCGCCACCATCAACCATCTGTCCTTCAACGAAGGCGACATCGGCGACTATCGCACCTTCTTCAAGCTGTCGCCGCCGCTGCGCAGCGAGGATGACCGACAGGCCCTCGTCGCCGCCGTCGCCGAAGGGCTCATCGATGTGGTGGTCTCCGACCACAATCCGCAGGATGTGGACCAGAAGCGCCAACCCTTTGCCGAGGCCGCGGATGGGGCCATCGGGGTCGAAACCATGCTCATCGCCGGGCTCCGGCTGGTGCATGCAGAGATGCTGAGCCTTGCCGGCCTCTTCGCCGCCATGTCGGCACGGCCCTCCCGGCGCCTCGGCCTTGCCGGCGGGAAGCTCGCCAAGGGGGCGCCCGCCGATCTGGTGGAACTCGATCTCGGCGCACCCTGGGTGCTTGACCCGGCACAGTTGAAATCACGGTCCAAGAATACGCCGTTCGATGGGGCTCGCCTGCAGGGGCGCGTAACACGTACCATGGTCGGCGGCAGCATCGTTCACGAAGCCAGCTCCGCCTGAGGCACCATCGATGGAAGCACCTTCTACCGCAGAGCTGCCCTGGATGTTCCTCGCCGCCGCAGCCGTCTTCGGCTATCTGCTCGGATCCATTCCCTTTGGCCTTGTCATCACCAAGCTGAGCGGCCTTGGTGATATCCGGGCCATCGGCTCGGGCAACATCGGCACGACCAATGTGTTGCGCACGGGCAGGAAGGATCTGGCAGCCGCAACGCTGCTCTGCGACGCCCTGAAGGGAACGGCCGCCGTCCTCATCGCCGGAATGTGGGGCATGGAATGCGCCATGGTGGCCGGCCTCGCCGCCTTTCTCGGCCATGTCTTCCCGGTCTGGCTCCGGTTTAAGGGCGGCAAGGGGGTTGCAACCTACCTCGGTGTCCTCATTGCCCTTGCCTGGCCGATAGCTCTTCTCTTCGCCGTGATATGGCTGGGGGTGGCGTTCGCGACGAGGTATTCATCGCTTGCGGCCCTGCTTGCGGCTACGCTCGTTCCCGTCGCACTCCTGATGACAGACCGGATGGATCTTGCACTTCTCTTCCTCGTGCTGAGCGCCATGCTGATGGCCCTGCACCATCAGAACATCCGCCGCCTGCTCGCCGGCACCGAAAGTCGCATCGGCAAGAAGAGCAGCGCGCCTCCGCCCGCCAGCTGACATGACACGGGGGGAGCCGCTGAAGACGCGTGGCGATCAAGAGCGGATCGACTGGCTGCAGCTCTACCGGTCGGACAACGTAGGCCCGGCCAGCTTCCGCTCGCTTCTCTCAGCCTATGGCAGCGCACAGGCGGCGCTGGAGGCACTGCCTGAGATTGCCGCACGCGGCGGCGCACGCAAGCTGCGGCTCTGCTCGCGCTCGGAGGCAGAGCGTGAATACGCGGCACTGATGCGTCTCGGCGGATTCCTCGTAACTTGTGGAGAGCCGGATTTTCCGCCTCTCCTCGCGGAGGCTGAAGGCGCACCTCCGCTGCTCCAGGTACTGGGTCATGCGGACGTTCTGGCGCGGCCGTCGGTTGCCATCGTGGGCGGCCGGAACGCCTCGGCGGCAGGCCGGACCTTTGCCTCCCAGCTCGCTTCGGCGCTTGGCGCCATGAACTATGTCATCGTATCCGGTCTTGCGCGCGGCGTGGACGGCGCGGCCCATAAAGGTGCCCTGCGCGGCGGCACCATCGCCGCGATCGCAGGCGGCCTCGACCGCATCTATCCGCCTGAACATGCCGACTTGGTGGAACAGATGATCGATGCGGGCAGCGCCGTTGTCAGCGAAATGCCGCTGGGCTGGGTGGCGCGTGCACAAGACTTTCCCCGCCGCAATCGCATCATCGCCGGGATCGCCCAGGGAACGGTGCTGATCGAAGCGGCCATGCGCTCAGGTTCACTGATCACGGCGAGGCTGGCCGGGGAACTCGGCCGCGAGGTCATGGCCGCACCTGGTTCGCCGCTTGATCCCCGCTGCGAAGGTTCAAACCGCCTGATACGCGACGGTGCGACCCTCATCACCAATGCCGATCACGTGGTTGAAGCCCTAGCACCCCTCGGCCTGCCTTTGTTTTCCAGGCAGGATCAGTTCAAAGAGGAGCAATCAGCCGCGATTTTGCCTGTCGGCATAGCCTCCGATGATCTGCGCGAGGCGGTAATCCAACTTCTGGGTCCCTCTCCCGCGACGATCGATGACATCGTACGTCACTCCACCGCCCCGGCTCAGGAGGTGCAGATGGTGCTGCTGGAACTGGAGCTGGCAGGGCGTCTGGATCGTCTGTCCGGCGGCAGGATCGCCCTTACAGGATAGGGGGCCTCAGGGACCGTTTCGTTCAACCTGCAGGGCTTCGACACGCGCCATTTCCAGAAAGTAGGCGACGAGATCAAGCCCATCCCGGCGCGCCATATCGCTGAGGCTGGTCGCCATGGCGGCGACGTAACGTGCGGTTTCACGGGCTTCGAGCGAATCTGTCTTCGGGTCGGCATCATCCAGTTTGCTCAACCCGTCATTGTCATTGGTCATTGTGCCCCCACTTGACTTGGCCGCACGGTAGCTCTTGCCAAGTCTTAACCAAAACTGGCGGGGGTTGTTCCAAAACATGAGGTACACGTCAATGGTGCGCGCCTGCTATCCTGATGCAGGATGGGACTATTTGACAGACTCCCCCCCCTCCCCCATGTTCTGCGCGACCTTAGCCCGCCCCGTTTGAAAGCATAAGCAGACCATGGATGTCGTCATCGTTGAGTCTCCCGCCAAGGCGAAGACCATCAACAAATACCTCGGTTCGAACTACGAAGTTCTGGCGTCATACGGTCATGTCCGTGATCTGCCCCCGAAGGATGGCTCGGTCGATCCCGATCAGGACTTCGCCATGCAATGGGAGGTGGACGGCAAGGCTTCAAAACGGCTGGCGGAGATCGCCAGGGCCGTCAAAGGCGCAGACCGCCTCATTCTCGCTACCGACCCTGATCGCGAGGGTGAAGCCATTTCCTGGCATGTGCTGGAGGTTCTGAAGGCGAAGCGCGCCTTGAAGGACCAGGCCGTGCAGCGGGTGGTGTTCAACGCCATCACAAAGCAGTCGGTCCTGGAGGCGATGAAAAAGCCGCGGGAGATCGACGTTGCTCTGGTCGATGCCTATCTGGCGCGCCGTGCTCTTGATTACCTCGTCGGTTTCACACTCTCGCCGGTTCTGTGGCGGAAGCTGCCGGGTGCGCGTTCGGCCGGCCGGGTGCAATCGGTCGCGCTGCGGCTGATCTGCGACCGGGAGCACGAGATCGAGCTCTTCAAGTCCCAGGAATATTGGTCGATCAACGCCCTGCTGGCCACGTCCCGGGCTGAAACCTTCACGGCGCGGATCACCGGAGCCGACGGCAAGAAGATCAACCGCCTCGATATATCATCCGAGCCGGAGGCCATGGCGCTGAAGGCAACCTTGGAAAAGGCGCGTTTCACCGTCGCCTCGGTCGAAGCCAAACCGGCCAAGCGCCATCCGCAGCCACCGTTCACCACATCCACGCTGCAGCAGGAGGCCTCCCGCAAGCTTGGCTTCTCGGCATCGCGCACCATGCAGATCGCCCAGCGGCTCTATGAGGGCGTCAATTTCGGTGGAGAGACCATCGGCCTCATCACCTATATGCGTACCGACGGCGTCCAGATCGCCGACGAGGCGATTGTGGCGGTGCGCGGTCATATCGACCAAGCCTATGGCAAGCGCTACCTGCCGGACAGTCCTCGCATCTACAAGACCAAGGCAAAGAATGCGCAGGAGGCACATGAGGCCATCCGCCCTACAGACCCGACCCGCACTCCCAAGGACGTAAAGAGCCACCTGGAAGACGAGCAGTTCAAGCTCTACGAGCTTATCTGGAAGCGCACCGTGTCCAGCCAGATGGAATCGGCGGATCTGGAGCGCACCACCATCGACATCCGCGCCGAGGACGGCGATCGCACCATCGATCTGCGTGCCACGGGCTCGGTTGTGCGCTTCGATGGCTTCCTGACGCTCTACCAGGAAGGGCGCGACGACGAGGAGGACGATGAAGGCGGCCGTCTGCCACTGGTGACCAACGGCGAGGAGCTGAAGCGCGAGAAGATCGATGCCGCGCAGCATTTCACCGAGCCGCCGCCGCGCTATTCGGAAGCCTCCCTGGTCAAGAAGATGGAAGAGCTCGGCATCGGCCGTCCTTCCACCTATGCGGCAACGCTTTCGGTGCTGCAGGACCGGGATTATGTCAGGTTGGAAAAGAAGCGTTTCGTGCCGGAGGGCAAGGGCCGCATCGTCACGGCCTTTCTGGAGAGCTTCTTCGGGCGCTATGTCGAATATGACTTCACGGCCAGCCTCGAAGAACAGCTCGACAGGATCTCCAACAACGAACTCGATTGGCGCGAGGTTCTGAGAGCCTTCTGGCAGGACTTCAACGGCGCCATCGCGGGCACCAAGGAATTGCGGACCACCGAGGTTCTGGATGCGCTGAACGATCTTCTGGCGCCCCTCGTCTTTCCGGATCGCGGGGACGGAACCGAACCACGCTCCTGTCCCACTTGCGGCACCGGCCGGTTATCGCTGAAGCTCGGCAAGTTCGGCGCGTTTGTCGGCTGTTCCAACTATCCCGAATGCCGTTACACGCGCCAACTCGGCACCGCGGGTGGAGATGATGGCCAAGCTCTCGAGAGTGACGGCCCCCGGGAGCTTGGCAAGGATCCTGAGTCCGGCCTCGACGTCACCCTGCGCGACGGCCGCTTCGGGCCTTACGTCCAGCTTGGCGAGGGTGACAAGCCCAAGCGCTCATCCCTGCCCAAGGGCTGGTCGGTGGCCGATCTCGACCTTGAAAAGGCGCTGGCCCTCCTGTCGCTGCCACGGGTGGTGGGCACACATCCGGAAACGGGGTCGCCCATCACGGCGGGGATCGGTCGCTATGGCCCCTTCGTTGAGCACGAGGGCACCTATGCCAATCTCGATTCCGCCGAAGAGGTCTTTTCGGTCGGAATCAACCGTGCTGTTGCCGCCCTCGCTGAAAAGAAGGACCGCAAGGGCGGACGCGGTGCCGCAGCAGCTGGCCGCACGCTTGGCGATCATCCAGAGCTCGGCGGCCCCATCACCGTTCATGCCGGACGCTTCGGCCCTTACGTCAAGCACGGCAAGGTCAACGCGACCATCCCGCGCGAGCAGTCGCCGGATGACATCACGATCGAGGCTGCCGTCGCGCTGATCGCCGCGCGGGCTGAGAAGGCGGGGACCGGAAAGGTCAAGGCGAAGCCGAAGGCGAAAGCCACGGCATCGAAGGCAAAGGCTGCCACCAAGCCAAAAGCCAAGGCCGCGGCAAAGACAAAGGCTGCTTCATGATCATGGACGGGATCTGATGGCGAAAGGCGTCAAGGCCAGGAAGCCCGCGGCAAAGCCAGACTCGCGTCTTCCCTCCAAGGACGATCTTCTCGCCTTCATCGCCGCAAACCCTGGTGAGGCCGGCAAGCGGGAGATCGCGCGCGCCTTTCATCTCAAGGGCGGAGACAAGATCGGCCTGAAACGCCTGCTGAAGGAATTGGAGGAGGATGGCAGCGTCGACCGACGCGGAAAAAGGCTGCATCAGCCCGGTACCCTGCCAAACGTGGTCCTCACCGATGTCACCGGCCGCGATGCCGACGGCGAGCTTCTGGCCAAACCCGTGGAATGGGATGAGGACCATGGGCCGGCACCCGTTATCCTGATCGTCACCGGGCGGCGCGGCAAAGAGCGCGCGCCGGGCGTGGGCGATCGCGCGCTGCTGCGGGTGGAAAAATCCACGGAGCCTGGACCTGACTATAACGGGCGGGTCATCAAGATCATTTCCAAGACGGCCGCCCGCGTGCTCGGCATCTACCGCGCGCTGCAAGGCGGCGGCGGACGGCTGGAGCCGGTCGACAAGAAGAAACTCGGCAGCTTCCTCGACATCGCCGCCGGCGAAGAGGGCGAAGCGCGCGACGGCGACCTCGTTGCGGTCGATGTTCTGCGCGAAGGCCGCTTCGGCCGCCCCAAAGCCAGAGTGCGGGAACGGCTCGGCTCCATGACGAGCGAGAAGGCCGTCAGCCTGATCGCCATCGAGACGCACGGCATTCCCAATGCCTTCCCGCCGTCCGTGCTGGCCGAAGCCGATGCGGCCAAGCCCGCGACGATGAAGGGCCGCGAGGACTGGCGGAAGCTGCCCCTGGTGACCATCGACCCTCCCGATGCCAAGGATCACGACGACGCGGTCCATGCCGAAGCCGATAGCGACACGGCCAACGACGGCGGCTTTGTCGTCACGGTCGCCATCGCGGATGTGGCGGCTTATGTGACACCGGGATCAGTCCTGGACGAGGAAGCGCTGAAACGGGGAAATTCGGTTTATTTCCCCGATCGGGTCGTTCCGATGCTGCCCGAGCGTATCTCCAACGACCTCTGTTCGCTGCGCCCCGGCGTCGACCGGCCCGCACTCGCCGTGCGCCTGGTGATCGGCAAGGATGGCCGCAAGAAAAGCCACAGCTTCCACCGCATCATGATGCGCTCTGCCGCCAAGCTGGCCTATGCGCAGGCGCAGAATGCGATCGACGGCGTGACCGACGAGACCACCGACATTCTGCTGGAGCCGGTGTTGAAGCCGCTCTGGGCGGCCTATGCCTGCGTGAGCAAGGCGCGTGAGGCGCGGCAGCCGCTGGATCTCGACCTGCCGGAACGCAAGATCATCCTCAACGCCGATGGCGGGGTCGATCGGGTGATCGTGCCGCCGCGGCTCGAGGCGCACCGGCTGATCGAGGAGTTCATGATCCTGGCGAACGTCGCAGCCGCCGAAGAGCTCACCCAAAAGAAAACGCCGCTTGTGTTCCGCGTCCACGACCAGCCCTCGCTGGAGAAGCTCAATGGCCTGCGCGAGGTCCTGAGCAGCCTCGGCATCGATCTGCCGAAGCAGGAAAATCTGAGGCCCGCCAACTTCAACCGCATCCTGGAGCGCGTCGCCGGCACGGAAAACGCGCCGCTGGTGAACGAAGTGGTGCTGCGCAGCCAGGCTCAGGCGGAATACAGCGCCGACAACTACGGCCACTTCGGTCTCAACCTGAGGCGCTATGCGCATTTCACCTCGCCGATCCGGCGCTATGCCGATCTCATTGTTCACCGGGCTCTCATCCGGGCACTGGGGCTTGGCAAGGACGGCCTTCCGGACGCCATGACGGTGCCCGTGCTTAACGAGATCGGTGCGCAGATTTCCGCGGCAGAACGCCGTGCCATGGCCGCCGAGCGCGAGACGGTCGACCGCCTGATCGCGCATTATCTGGCGGACCGTGTGGGCTCGACCTTCACCGGCCGGATCACGGGCGTGACCCGCTCGGGTCTCTTCGTCTCGCTGGCGGAGACCGGTGCGTCCGGTTTCGTGCCCGCGGCGACCATCGGCAAAGACTATTACGCCCACGACGAGGCACGACAGGCGCTGATCGGCGCCGCCACGGGTGAATCCTTCCGTCTCGGAGACACGGCCGAGGTGCGGCTGGTTGAAGCAGCGCCTGTGGCTGGTGCGCTGCGCTTTGAACTCTTATCTGAGGGGCGCTATCTCAAGCCGTCCGGCGACAGCCGCCGCGGCAAGCGGCGCGAACGCGGCACGGCGAAGGCCAGTTCTGCGAAATCTCGCGTCCGCAGATCGAAAAAGTAAGAACGCGGTCGCGGAGGCGATCATGCCCTATGAGATCAAGGATCCTGCCGGCGAACGCAGCGCCAAGAGTGCTATGCTGCGCGGCCTGCGCGGCCGGTGTCCCCGCTGCGGCGAAGGCCGGATCTTCGGCCGCTATCTCAAGGTCAACGAAGAATGCTCCGCCTGTGGCGAAGCGCTCTATCATCACCGTGCCGACGACGCGCCGCCCTATGTGGTCATCACGGTTGTCGGCCATATCGTCGTGGGCCTTGCGCTGGCCATGGAGCGCTCGCTGCAGCCTGATCTCTGGATACACATGATGATCTGGGCGCCGCTGACGCTGCTGCTGTCACTCCTGATGCTGCAACCGGTCAAAGGCGCCCTGATCGGCATGCAGTGGGCCTTCAAGATGCATGGCTTCGACCCTGAATCGCCGGAAGCCCAGGAACCTCCTCCATCGCTGGCCGCCTCGTGACCACCACCGGCTTCGCCCCCGATCCGACGAGCCTTGCGCCCGCGAAGACATCGCGCCTTCGCCCGCGGGATGCCGCGACCATCATCCTGCTCGACACGTCCGGCTCCGAACCCCTGGTGCTCATGGGTCGGCGGCACGACGGCCATGTGTTCATGCCGGGCAAATATGTCTTTCCCGGCGGCCGGGTCGAAGCCGGCGACGGGCGCATGAACATCTGCGGCAATTTCGCCGAACATATCGAAGAGCAGCTGATGGCCCGCGTATCGCGGCCCAGCTACACCCGCGTGCGCGCCTATGGGCTGGCCGCGATACGCGAGCTCGCTGAGGAAACCGGTCTGCTGTTCGGCTTCAAGGATGCTGGAATCCCTCCGGCACCGACCCCGGAATGGGAGCCCTTTGCCCGCGCCGGCGTGTTTCCCACGCTTGAAGGCCTTAGCTTCATCGCGCGAGCCATCACCCCGCCCGGCCGCACCCGCCGGTATGACACTCGTTTTTTTGCCGCGAACGCTGATTATGTTGCCGACCGGATCGAGGGCATCGTGGGGCCGGATGCGGAACTGACCGAACTTGTCTGGGTCACCCTCCCCGCCGCGAGATCTCTCGATCTGCCACGCATCACCGGAGTCGTTCTCGGCGAACTTGAGAAAAGGTTGGAAGCTGGGATCGACCGAGTTCAACCGGTGCCGTTCTTCTTCTTCCGCTCAGGCCGGTCACAACGTGAAGAGCTTTAAAGACCAATGGAAGATCACAGCAATGATGACCGTCTGAATGGCGCCTGTCACACGCCCCTGCTAGAGCAGGAAAACGACTGTTCTCCCCGCAAGGATGATATGACCGGCGAATTGCATCTCACCGCGCGTCAGCGCACCCTCGCCCTCGTTGCGGCCATGGCGTCGATCAGCGTGGTGGGCGCATCGCTGGGCCTGTCGGTCCCGCTGCTTGCCTTCGCCCTGGAGGCGCGCGGGATGTCCGCGACGTTCATCGGCATCAACACCGCCATGGCGGGCGTCGCCGTCGTTTTCTTCGCGCCACTTATCCCCTTGGCCGCCGCACGGTTGGGTGTCCGCTCGGTCATGATCATGGGCCTTGCCGGCGGCGCAATCACCACCCTCGCCTTCTACTTCATAGAGCCTCTCTGGATGTGGTTCCCGCTGCGCTTCCTGTACGGCGGGTCCCTGGCAATCCTGTTCGTTCTGTCGGAGTTCTGGATCAACGCCATTTCGCCCGAAAAGCGGCGCGGCCTCATCATGGGCGTTTATGCCACCACCCTCTCGCTGGGTTTTGCAGCAGGGCCTGCGCTTCTCGCGGTGCTCGGCAAATGGGGTGTGGCGCCCTACGCCGCCGGGGCGATCCTCTTTGTCGTGGCGGCAGCGCCCATTCTCCTGGCGGGAAGCTCTGCACCTCGTCTTCCCGAGAAAGCTCATGTCAATCTCATTCCCTTCCTGCTGGCAGCCCCCGCGGCCACGCTAGCAGCTCTTGTCTTTGGCGCTGTTGAAACGGGCGGAATGACCTTTGTCCCGCTTTACGGGTTGGCGATCGGATATTCCGCCACGGCCTCAGCTCTGCTCGTCAGCCTTCTCGCGCTTGGCAATGTGCTGGTGCAAATACCCATCGGCATGCTCTCCGACCGTGTGGACCGGCGCAAACTCCTGCTGGTGCTCGGCCTGCTCGGGACCGCCGGCGCCGCGGGGATGCCCTATGTGATCCACTTCCCGCGACTGTTTGAGAGCACGATCTTCATCTGGGGCGGTCTCGTCGCGGGCCTCTACACCGTCGGGCTGGCGCACCTCGGCTCGCGCTTCCGCGGCGCACAGCTCGCTTCGGCCAATGCGGCTTTTATCGTGTGCTATTCCATCGGCATGCTGTCGGGTCCGCCGCTGCTCGGCGCGGGCATGGACATCTGGTACCCGCACGGCCTGCCCATCACTGCCGCCGTCCTGTTCGGGCTCTATTCCATTGTGGCAGGTTGGCGCATTTTGCGATCTGGCACCGAGTGAAGCTTGACTTCGCGTCCGTGATGGGTAGGTTGCGCCTCTCGAATTCAGAGGCGCCCACGGCGCCCTATGGAGATTCTCATCATGGCTAAGGCCGTATCCATCAAGATCAGGCTCGTCAGCTCGGCCGACACCGGATTCTTCTACGTCACCAAGAAGAACTCCCGGACCATGACCGAGAAGATGGTCAAGAAGAAGTACGATCCCGTCGCTCGCAAGCACGTCGAGTTTCGCGAAGCCAAGATCAAGTAAGCTGCTCAATAGGCGCCGCACGGCGCCACGGGACGATCAGCGCGCGGCCTCGGCCGCGCGTTTTGTTTTGGCGCGAGACAGCAAAAAGCGCGCAGCTCGTAAGCTGCGCGCTGATATAATAATATCAATTCACGTACAGGATAGTGCCCCCAATATTGTGACCGATCGGGCGCACCCGAGTAAAGATAGACGATACGTCCGATCGGCCGAGCCTTGCGGGGTCCAGGTGATGCGGCGGCCTGAGGATAACCCGCAAGACAATATCAAAAGAACGTTCGCCCGAACCTGTTTACTTGGCGATGTTCTTGTATTGAAGGCTACCAAACCTCCGCCGAAAGGCAATCGGAACAAGCCGCCCGAAGCCGGAAAGCTTTTGTAAACCTAAAATTTTAAGGTTACGGTGTCAGAAGATCTAGGCGGCATCCGCCACGACGCGGTTGCGGCCATCCCGCTTCGCCCGATAGAGGGCCTGGTCCGCCCGGCGCAGGAGCGTGTCGGAAGCAGCATCCTCCGCCGTCCTGACAGCGATGCCCACCGATACGGTGACGTCGATGCTCTGCTTGCCGCCATTGATGGCGAAGGCCGTGGCGGCGATCTGACGACGCAGGCGCTCGCCGACCGCACTCGCGGTCGCGATCTCTGCCTCCGGCATCACGATGACGAACTCCTCGCCGCCGTAGCGGCAGGCGAGATCGATGCCGCGGATGCCGCCCTTCAGACGCCGCGCGAACTCACGCAGCACCTCGTCGCCGGTATCATGTCCATAGGTGTCGTTGATCATCTTGAAGAAATCGATGTCGACGATGAGCAGCGCCAGAGGGCGATTGCCTTCCGTCGCCCGCTCTAGGAGGGACGCGAGGTGGCTTTCCATGTACCGCCGATTGTGCAGGCCGGTCAGGCTGTCCGTGATGGCCAGTTCCACGCTCTGCTGGACATTGGAACGCAAGCGCTCGGTGTAGCGCCGGCGGCGCACCTGTGTCTTCACGCGGGCGATGAGCTCGTTGCGGTCCGTCGGCCGCATCAGGTAATCGTTCACGCCGAGATCCAGGCCCCTGACCAGCCGCGCGGTATCTTCCGGCTCGGCGATCAGGAGGATCGGCATGGAGCGCGTCCGATCCAAAGACCGGGCCTGACTGCACAACCGCAGTGCATCGTACTCGGCAAAGCCGAGGCTGACGATCATGAGGTCGTAATCCTGTTCCGCCGCGCGGAACAGAGCCTCGTGGGGATTGGTCTCCACATCGACCGTTTGCGTCTCGCCCAGCGCCTTGGCGATCCGGTCGCAGGATGACGGGCGGTCGTCCACCACCAGAATGCTGCCGCCGAGGCCGTTGTCGACGCTGTTGTCGCCGATGCTGTCGAGAATGCCGATCTCGCGGGTCGTGGCGGCGCGCAGCCGCAATTCGTCCGTCATCATCTTGAGGCGGGCAAGGCTCTTCACACGCGCGAGCAGTGCTATGTCGGAAACCGGCTTCGTCAGGAAGTCGTCGGCACCCGCTTCCAGACCGCGCACGCGGTCCGACGGCTGGTCCAGCGCCGTTACCATGACAACGGGGATATGCTGTGTCTGGGGATCCGCCTTCAAGTGACGGCAGACTTCAAAGCCATCAAGTCCGGGCATCATGACGTCGAGCAGGATGACATCGCATTGCGTGCGCGCGCAGACGTCGATCGCTTCCTGCCCCGACATAGCCGTGATCACCTCGAAATATTCCGCCGTCAGACGGGCCTCGAGCAGCTTCACATTGGCAAGCACATCATCGACAACAAGAATCCGCGCCGTCATAAGCCCCTCTTATCCTTCGCCCAGATAATGTCTGACGGTCTCCAAGAACTTGGCTACCGATATCGGCTTGGAAAGATAGGCCTCACAGCCTCCTTCCCGGATGCGCTCCTCGTCGCCCTTCATCGCGAACGCCGTGATGGCGATGACGGGTATGGAGCGCAGGTCATCGTCGTCCTTCAGCCATTTGGTGACTTCCAGGCCGGAGACTTCCGGGAGCTGGATGTCCATCAGGATCAGATCCGGATGATGCTGACGGGCGAGTGCGATTGCTTCGATCCCATTCCGCGTCTGAATGGTGGCATAGCCATTGGCTTCGAGAAGATCGTGGAAGAGCTTCATATTCAACTCGTTGTCTTCCACAATCAAAACTGTCTTGGCCATACCCTGATTTCCTCATGTGTCAAGGCATCTCTTGCTTTTCCCGCCGCGATGCCTTGGCCTGATAGTTCGCTCAAACTGTAGCGATCATGTATTGATGATCCGCAAACGGACGAAAAAATGCCAAACAGGCTCACCGCAGATCCCGAAGCCATTGCGATTTCCGCTCTTTCCTTCATCGCGTCCGATGCAGAGCGGCTGCGCATCTTTCTGGATCTGACGGGCCTTCAGCCCGCCGAGATCCGTTCCGCCGCCACCTCGCCAGGCTTTCTGGCGGCCATTCTCGATCATATCATGAGCGACGAAGCCCTGCTGACGGCCTTCGCCTCCGACTCGAACGTATCTCCTGAGATCATTCCCGCCGCCCGTCACGCCTTGGGGCGGTCGTGATGCAGGATCTCGGCGCCTTCTGCCGGGACTGCGGTGCCGCCGCCGGCCACCATACGCGCTGTCCCGCCTGCGGCAGTCCCCGTCTCCTGCGCCATCCGGAGGTGGGCAACCTCAGCATCGCCCATGTCGACTGCGACGCTTTTTTCGCCACCATCGAGAAGCGCGACGACCCATCGCTCCGCGACAAGCCCGTCATCATCGGTGGCGGCAAGCGCGGCGTTGTCTCCACCGCCTGCTATATCGCACGCATCAATGGTGTGCGCTCGGCCATGCCGATGTTCAAGGCGTTGAAACTCTGTCCCAATGCGGTGGTCATCAAACCCAATGGGGACAAATACAGCAAGGTGGGGCGGGAGGTGCGCCACCTGATGCAGGAATTGACGCCGCTGGTGCAGCCCGTCTCGATCGATGAGGCTTTCCTAGATTTGTCAGGCACCCAGCGCCTGCACGGCATGGCGCCGGCCCAGACGCTGGCGCGTTTCGCCCGGCGGGTGGAAGCAGAGATCGGCATCACCGTCTCTGTCGGCCTGTCGTATAACAAGTTCCTCGCAAAGATCGCTTCGGATTTGGATAAGCCACGCGGCTTTGCCGTGATCGGACGCGCCGAGGCCAAGGAATTCCTGGGTGAAAAACCGGTCAGCATCCTGCCCGGCATCGGCAAGGCCACCGAGGAGCGGCTGGCGGCCAAGGGCATCCGTACATTGTCGGATGTTCGCCGGACCGACCTGAAGGATCTCGCCCGCATCTACGGCAACGGCGCGGACAAGCTGCTTCGAATGGCACTGGGTGAGGATGACCGGCCGGTGCGCTCGGAGCGGGACCGCAAGAGCGTCAGCGCCGAAACCACCTTCGACGCCGACATCTCGGAACGGGAGTTTCTGGAGGCGACCCTCTGGAGACTGTCGGAGCGGGTCGCCCGGCGATTGAGATACGAGGGTGTCGGTGGCGCCTCAGTGACGTTGAAACTGAAGACGCCAGACTTCCGTCAGCGCACGAGGGCGACCCTCCTGCCCGCACCGACGCGCCTCGCCAAACGTATTTTCGATGCAGGCCGGGAGCTTCTGCGGCATGAGCCGGCGGAGCCATTTCGGCTGATCGGCATCGGCGTCGCGGACCTTCATCCGCTCGAGGATGCCGATCCGCCGGATCTTGTGGACACCACCTCGAAAAGGCACGTCAGTCTCGAAGGCGCGGAAGATCGGCTGCGTGACCGCTTCGGTGATACTGCCGTCACCCGCGGGACGAGCTTCGCGCTTCAGTTGCGCCGTGAAAAGGAGCGCGCTCAGCGACAGTCGGAAAGCGGAAACAGTTCCAATTCCACCAACCGGCCTTCCACGACGAAGGTGCCGTAATCCAGCGTCACGCTGGGCGTGATACCATTGTCCATGAGTTCCGCTGTGTAGACGAATTTGGGCCGCTGATCCTCCCGCACCTCGGTCTTCTCGAAATAGCCGATGGAGACGGGCCAGACCTTCTGATCCCCCAGATTCTCTTTGGCCAATAGCTCTTCATTGCGTGGATCGGGCTCACGAAACTCACCGATAAAGGCCACGGTGTCGGTGACGACGTCACCGGGATCCGTTCCGTCGTACACCGGCACGGAGATCGTGGATCGACCTTGGTGTGCGGCGTCCAGCACCAGCTTCATGTGCTGTGTGGGGAAGACGGTGGCATCGCCGAGTGTAACCTCGCGCTCGCCAGGGCTCGTCAAACTGATGCTGGCGTGTTGAGCCGTCTTCTCGCCTTTGCCGGTCACGGTCGAATCCGGCTCGCCGTTGACGAACGTCTTGTTATCGAAGCTGAAGGTCTTACCGTCTGTGCTCTCCTGCGTGGTCGAGCGGAAATCGATGACGTTGGGCGTGCCTTCGTTGGGGGCCATGCGCATGACCTGACGGTAGGTCAGTTCGAAATCGCGGCAATTCTTCTCGCGTGCTTCCATGGCGATACGGCCACTGACCTCCCGCACGCCCCCGGCCTCGCGCGCATTGGAAAGCGTCAGTTCATATACGGCGCGATGGGACGCCAGCCGCGGCTCGGCGGCGAAAGCGGGAAGGGTTGCGGCAAGAGCCAGCGGGACGAGAAGAAGATGGGAGCGCATGAAACCTTGCAAGCTGAACAAAATGCTATCCTAGTTTTCATTCGGGCCTATGTTGGCTCAAATAGGTCGCTTGCGCGAGAGCTCAGTGTCAGCCATCAACACACGGCCTGAACCATCGCAAGGAGAACCGCATATGAGCGGAGAGACCGAACGCCGCCTCGCTGAACTCGGCGTGACGCTGCCGACCCCCACCGCACCCGCCGCAAATTATGTTCCTGTTGTCAAAAGCGGCAATCAGCTCTTCGTGTCGGGTCAATTGCCCATGGGGGCTGATGGCCTCACCTGCAAAGGCAAGGTGGGCGCGGATGTTTCCATCGAGGATGCCCGCGAGGCAGCCAAGCTCTGCGCCATCAACATCCTGGCTCAAGCGAAAGCCGCGCTGGGCGGAGATCTCGGAAAGCTGGTGCGTATCGTGAAACTCACCGGTTTCGTCAACTCCGTGCCTGATTTCGGCGATCAGCCCAAGATCATTAACGGCGCTTCGGACTTCCTGGTCGATGTCCTCGGCGACCGGGGCCGCCATGCCCGTTCTGCCGTCAGCGCCGGAGCCCTGCCCTTCAACGCGGCTGTCGAAGTGGAAGCGATCATCGAGGTCGCGGGATGAAGGGACCGGGCCGTCTCGACTGGCTTGTCGCGCGGCCCATCGCACACCGGGGGCTTCACGATCGAGCCGCCGGTGTGATCGAGAATTCCGCCACTGCCGTTGCCCATGCGGTCAACCTCGGCTTCGCCGTTGAAGTCGATGTCCAACTCACCGCCGACGGCTCCGCCGTGGTCTTCCACGACGATATGCTGAACCGGCTCACCGCCTACAAGGGCCTGGTTGTAGAACGTTCGGAGGAAGAGCTCCTCAGCATGCCCCTGCTGGATAGCGCAGCTGGGGACCTGATCTGGACCCTGGAGCAATGTCTGACGCTGGTGGCGGGCCGGGTTCCCGTCGTGGTCGAGATCAAATCCGCCTGGAACGGTGATACGCGCCTTGCAGAGCGTGTTGGCCGCAGCCTTGCCGCCTACTCCGGACCGCGTGCAGCCAAGTCCTTTGATCCAACCATGGTGCAAGCCCTGTATCGCGCCGCGCCGTCCGTGCCACGCGGCATCATCGGCTGCGCCTATACCACAGCGGATTGGCCGTTCCTGTCCTGGCAGCAGCGCTGGCGGCTGCGACACATGATCCATTGGCCGCAGACGCGGCCGGATTTTGTCTCCTGGAAAGTAGATGACCTGCCGAGCCCGGCGGTCTCCGTCGCCCGGCGCGTGATCGGTGCTCCGGTCATGACCTGGACGGTCCGCACGCCGGAACAGCAGGCCCGTGCGGGGCTCTATGCAGACCAGATGGTGTTCGAAGGGTTCGTACCCTGACGGTTCCGTGCGATGACGGCAACCACTTGGCGCGGCGGCCAGGATCATTACCTTAGAGACGTGTCGCAGTCCCAATCCCTAGACCTGACCCTGCGCCTGACGCCCTCTATGGCGGGCATCGAGGCAGCCGCATGGGATGCTTGCGCCAATCCGGGACCTCACGTTACAGATGAAGATGAGAGTTTCAATCCTTTCATATCTCACGCTTTCCTCTCAGCTCTGGAAGTGTCCGGATCCGCTACCCCAGAGACAGGCTGGGGCGGCGCGCATCTGATCGCGGAGGATGCCGACGGCACCATGCTTGCGGCCGTGCCCGCCTATCTCAAGAGCCATTCCCGCGGCGAATATGTCTTCGACTGGGGCTGGGCCGAGGCCTTTGAGCGCGCGGGCGGCGCCTATTATCCGAAGCTGCAGGTCTGTGTGCCCTTCACGCCGGTCACCGGCCGCCGGCTGCTCGTGCGGCCGGGCCCTCACGCGGCTGCCGCCACCCGCCTGTTGATCAATGGACTTCGCACCGTGATGCGGCGCCTCGGCGCCTCGTCGGTGCATGCCACCTTCCTTTCAGAAGCGGACCATAACGCCTTCGAGACGGAGGGCTTTCTTTCGCGCATCGACCAGCAATACCACTGGCAGAATGACGCCTATGGCAGCTTCGACGATTTTCTCACCGACCTCTCCTCCCGCAAGCGCAAGAACATCCGTCGCGAACGGCGGGACGCGCTGCAGAACGACATCACCGTCGAGCGGCTGACGGGCAAAGCCATCACGGAGGATCACTGGGACGCCTTCTTCGGCTTCTATCTCGATACGGGATCCCGCAAGTGGGGTTCGCCCTATCTGACGCGCTCGTTCTTCAGCCTCCTGGGTGAGACATTGGCCGACCGTGTGCTGCTCGTCATGGCAAAGCGCCAGGGGCGCTACATCGCCGGCGCGTTGAACCTCATCGGTGACAAGGCGCTCTACGGCCGAAATTGGGGGGCATCCGAGGACCACCCCTTCCTTCATTTCGAAGTCTGCTATTACCAGGCCATGGAGTTTGCGATCGAGCGAGGGCTTGCCCGTGTCGAGGCCGGCGCGCAAGGCGAACACAAGCTCGCCCGCGGCTACCGGCCGACCATCACCCGCTCCGCCCATGCCTTCGTTGATCCTGGCCTTGGCCACGCGGTAGCCGATTTCCTGAAACGTGAGCGGGCGGCGGTGCTCCACGAAGGCGAGGTTCTGGGCAGCTACCTGCCGTTCCGCCGTGACGAGGCTTGACCTTCGTGCGCCGCTCTGCAAGCTGCCGGCCGACATGAGGAGAGCATCGATGGTCTATGACAACGACAATGTGTTCGCCAAGATCCTGAGGGGCGAGCTGCCCGCCCAGAAGGTCTATGAGGACGAGCACACCCTGGCTTTCATGGACATCATGCCACGCGCGAACGGCCATGTCTTGGTGATCCCCAAGACGCCCGCCCGCACCATCCTCGACGCCGATCCCGCAGTGCTGGGCCATGTCATCACGACCGTGCAGAAGGTGGCGGGCGCCGTCCGCACCGCCATGGCAGCGGATGGGCTGACCATCCAGCAGTTCAACGAGAGCGCCGGCGGCCAAGTGGTGTTCCATCTTCACTTCCACATCGTGCCGCGCTGGGAGGGTGTCGCCATGCAGCCTCACACGGGCCAGATGGAAAAGCCCGAGGTGCTGGCCGCCAACGCGGAAGCGATCCGCGCGGCGCTGGCCTGACGATCAGAGACCGGCGAGCATGCCGCCGATCAATATGGCCTCGGCGACGATGATGCCGGGAACGAAGCGCCGGCCAGTGAGGAAGAACACGGCATAGCCCGCACCGATGGCACCGATCCGCAAGGCCACGTGTGCCTGCGCCAGCGAGCCTTGCGGAAAGAGGACGACCTTGGCAATGACGCCTGCGACAAGAGCGGAGGCAACCGCCCTCACCCACACGAAGAGCTCGGAATCCTCGGAAATGGAGTTCCCGAGAAAAACCCCCGCCCAGCGCCAGCAGTCGGTTGCGACAAAGCCGGCGATAAGGATGAAGACATAAGGCCAAAGCGGCCCAAGATCGGCATGGTAGGACCAATTCATGTCGCGCCTGCCTTCCTCTGCGTCCGGTGGGCGAGATAGGCCAGCGTGCCCGCGCCAACGCCGCCGATCAGAAGATCAGCTTCCGGAAACCACATCGTCGCCAGAGGCGTCGCCACAAGACCAAAGCCGAGCGCCAGGTAATCGGTCCGGACCTTCGCGGCGATCGTCAGCGAAACGAGAAAATAGACGGGCATCAGAAACACGAGGCCGGCCGACAGAGCGGGAGGAAGATTGGAACCGCCCCAGAAGCCGAGAACGGTTGCGATGGTGTTGGTCGCTGACAGGGTGGCACCAAGCCCCAGATACCATGACACCCGCCCATGAACCGGGATGTTTCCCATCAAGCGCAGGGCCGCCACCCAAGGCGTGACCGCCATGAAATGCGAGGCCGCAAGCAGCGAAATCCGGGACGGCTTGCCCGCGCCGATCAGCGGCATCAAGGCGACGGTCATGGGCAGAAGCCGCACCGCCGAAAGCGTTACGGCAATGGCCGTCGTCAAAAGCGACAGCCCACCGGCGATCGCGCCGACCAACACCACCTGGCTTGGAAGAGCCCAGATCACCGCGGTCATGGCGATGGTGATGTCCAGGGGCAGCCCGGACTGCGCCGCCAGCCCGCCGAACCCGAGCATCGATCCGAACAGGATCAGTCCCGGAACGCCGAACGCCTGGCGGGAGCCCCGCCAAAACCACATAAAACGAGACGAGGGCGCTTGGCCCTCGTCGGAAGAAGCATTCATGTCACGCACTCACCGCATCAGGTCTTGACCAGTGGCGCTTTGGGTGAGGCGCCTTTGCCGGGCTGCACCCTCTTTCTCGATGCCGTCGTTTTACGCGGCTTCTTGGCTTCCGGCTCCGCGCGTTCGGTGACGACCTTTTCGGGCTTCGGCTCGACCGGACCGGCAGGGAAATCGAAGCCAAGGCCCGTCTTTCCGTCTTCCTTGGTCTCGACCATGACCTTGACCGTACCGCCGTCCTTCAGGCGGCCAAAGAGGACCTCCTCAGCAAGCGGCTTCTTGATCGTCTCCTGGATGAGGCGGGCCAGAGGCCGCGCACCCATGAGCGGATCGTAGCCCTTCTCCGCCAGCCAGTTGGTGGCCTCCTCGTCGAGCTCGATGGTGACGCCGCGGTCGGCGAGCTGTGCTTCGAGCTGAAGCACGAACTTCTCGACCACCCGCTGCACCACGTCCTGCGGAAGGTTGGCGAAGGGGATGATGGCGTCGAGCCGGTTGCGGAACTCCGGCGCGAACAGCTTGTTGATCGCGTCGGTATCTTCTCCCTCGCGCTTGGAACGGCCGAAGCCGATGGGGGCCTTGGCCAGATCGGACGCGCCGGCATTGGTGGTCATGATGAGCACCACGTTGCGGAAATCGACCTGCTTGCCGTTGTGATCCGTCAGCTTGCCGTGATCCATGATCTGCAACAGGATATTGAACAGATCGGGATGCGCTTTCTCCACCTCGTCGAGCAGCAGCACGCAATGCGGATGCTGATCGATGCCGTCGGTCAAAAGACCGCCCTGGTCGAAGCCGACATAGCCCGGAGGCGCTCCGATGAGGCGCGAGACCGTGTGCCGTTCCATATACTCCGACATGTCGAAGCGCAGGAGCTGGACGCCCAGGAGGTCCGACAGCTGGCGGGCGACCTCGGTCTTGCCGACACCGGTGGGGCCGGAGAAGAGATAGCAGCCAATCGGCTTCTCCATGTCGCGCAGACCCGCGCGGGACAGCTTGATGGCCGCCGACAGAGCCTCAATGGCGGCACTCTGGCCGAAGACCACCCGCTTGAGGTTGGTCTCGAGATGGCGCAGCACCTCGGCGTCGTCCTTGGAGACGGACTTCGGCGGGATGCGCGCCATGGTGGCGACGGTGGCCTCGATCTCCTTCACGCCGATGGTCTTGCGGCGGCGCGACTCCGGCACGAGCATCTGCGAGGCGCCCGTTTCATCCAGCACGTCGATGGCCTTGTCCGGCAGCTTGCGATCGTTGATGTAGCGAGCCGACAGTTCCACCGCGGCCTTGATCGCCTCGGCGGTGTAACGGATGCCGTGGAAGCTTTCATAGTAGGGCTTCAGACCCTTCAGGATCTCGATGGTATCAGGCACCGTCGGTTCATTGACGTCGATCTTCTGGAACCGCCGTGCCAGGGCACGGTCCTTGTCGAAGTACTGGCGATACTCCTTGTAGGTGGTCGAGCCGATGCAGCGCAGCGAGCCTGAGGCCAGAGCGGGTTTCAGCAGGTTGGACGCATCCATCGCGCCGCCGGAGGTGGCACCGGCGCCGATCACGGTGTGAATCTCATCGATGAAAAGGATCGCGCCGGGCGTCGCCTCGAGCTCCTTCACCACCTGCTTCAGGCGCTCCTCGAAATCACCGCGATAGCGGGTGCCGGCCAAGAGCGCTCCCATGTCGAGGGCATAGATGGTGGAGGTGACCAGCACGTCCGGCACTTCGCCGCGCACGATGCGGCGCGCCAGGCCTTCGGCGATGGCCGTCTTGCCGACACCGGGATCACCCACCAGCAGCGGGTTGTTCTTGGTCCGGCGGCAGAGCACCTGCACCGCACGCTGCACCTCTCCATCGCGCCCGATCAATGGGTCGATGCGGCCCTCGCGGGCCTTGATGTTGAGGTTGTTGCAGTAAGCGTCCAGCGCGTCCTGCTTCTTCTTCGTGGCGGTATTGCCCGCGTCCTCACCGCTGGT
Source organism: Agaricicola taiwanensis (assembly GCF_014635245.1). Taxonomy (GTDB): domain Bacteria; phylum Pseudomonadota; class Alphaproteobacteria; order Rhizobiales; family Methylopilaceae; genus Agaricicola; species Agaricicola taiwanensis. The sequence goes on from NZ_BMCP01000002.1 coordinate 1,138,657, forward strand.
TTCTTCCTCAGCTCCACGCACGGGGCGCGCCTCGGTGTGACCAGGACGTTTGGCGATGCCATGGCTGATGTAATTGACCGCGTCGTAGCGCGTCATGTCCTGCTCCTGCAGGAAATAGGCGGCATGGCTCTCGCGCTCGGCGAAGATCGCGACCAGGACATTGGCGCCCGTCACCTCCTCGCGGCCCGATGACTGCACGTGGATCACCGCGCGCTGGATGACGCGCTGGAAGCCGGCGGTCGGCTTGGAATCCTCGTGGCCGTCGGTGATGAGGTTGTCGAGTTCGCTGTCGATATATTCATTCAGATTGCGCTTGAGGATGTCGACATCGACGTTGCAGGCGCGCATGACGGCTGAGGAATCCTGATCATCCAGCAGCGCCAGCAGGAGATGTTCAAGCGTCGCATATTCATGCTTTCGCGCGTTTGCGAGCGCGAGCGCCCGATGCAGCGACTGTTCAAGGTTGCGCGAAAATGATGGCACGAGAGCCTCTCAGTTCTTTTCCATGACGCATTGCAGCGGATGCTGCTGGCGCCGTGCGAAATCCATAACTTGGGTCACTTTGGTCTCGGCGATTTCGTAGGTGAAAACGCCGCATTCCCCTACCCCATTCTGATGGACGTGAAGCATAATCTGCGTCGCGTCCTCTTGATTTTTATTGAAGAAGCGCTGGAGCACATGGATGACGAACTCCATGGGCGTGTAGTCGTCGTTCAGAAGCAAAACGCGATAGAGGCTCGGCTTTTTGACCTGCGGCTTGATCTTGGTGACGATCGCCGTACCCGCGCCATCTCCACCCGTACCGCGAACCCGCCCTGCGAGGGTAATGCCCTCGAACGCGCGATCGACCTTACCCTGTGCTTCCGGCATATCCGACATGGCAACCCGACCCGTCACTTCTGGAACCTTCATCATGCCCCTTCCGCTGCTTAATTAACTTATAAACGAGTCTTCGGTTTCGCCAGATATGGATGGTCACAAACCTGTAACAGCGGCGCCGCCCGGCAAGCGGGGCACATAAAAAAAGCCCGGCTGCCGCCGGGCTTTCGAAATCAATCTTTGCTTCCACTCACTTGGTGGCAGCAGTCGCCTTAACGGTCGCGGCCTCGAACGGGCGATAAGCGTCCTTGAAAAGGTCCGCGTAAAGTTCGCCGATCTTCGTGGCGCGCGACAGGAAAGCCTCATAAGCTGCCTTTGCGGCCTCGGCCTGGATCTCGACAGCCTTGTCCAGCGTCTTCACGCCCAGGAGCTTTTCCACGGTGGCGGAGCCGTCTTCAAAGGACTTCTTGGAATAGTCGGCAACCTCGACCGCGATGGCCTGAACGCCCTTGGTCATGGTGCCGAAGCTCTTCAGAGCCGCATCCGCATTGTCCTTGCCGATCTTCTGCATGTCGTCAAAAGTCGCAGCCATAGATTCTGCTCCCTAGGGTTTACGTGCCTGTTCCAGGGAGTTTAGTCTCCCCTCGCCTATATGATGCAACGCACCATGGAAGTCAACCATCTTGTTGCGATGCACAATGAAGAGAATTTTATTCAATTCGATTAACTCATGCGTAACCGCGATTTCTTACGGTTGGGTTATGTGGCGCCGAGGTAACGGCGTGAAGAGAAGCACGGGGATAATCCTTTCCGGTTAGCGCCATGTTGGCCGCTGCCCGGAGAAGAGACCTTACGGTCGGGGGAAGTCCTCGCGTTTCGTCAGCTCGCGCGGCAGATGCCGCGAGACGCGGGGACGGTGTGATGCAGTTGCGTAACGCGTATTTTTCAAGAATCTGCCTCGCTGCGGGAGCGGCGGTCATGATCACGGCGCTGGCCTTGGCGAGCGTCACTCCGGCGGAGGCGGCGCGCAAGCGCAAGTCCGGCGGATATAATCCGCCCTACGCAGCCATCGTGGTCGATGCCAAAAATGGCCGTGTCCTGCATCAGGACAGCGCCGATGCCCATCGGTATCCGGCGTCGCTCACCAAGATCATGACGCTCTACATCCTCTTTGAGGAACTGCAGCGCGGACGGGTGAAGCTCGATACGCCCATGCGCGCCACCGCCAATGCAGCGGCGCAGCCTCCGTCCAAGCTGGGGCTGCGGCCAGGTGATGTCATCACCGCCGAAGATGCCATCAAAGCGCTTGTCACCAAGTCCGCCAACGATGTCGCCGTTGTCATCGGCGAGCATATCGAGGGGTCGGAAAGTGCTTTCGCCCGGCGCATGACACGCACCGCTCGCGCCATCGGAATGACGCGCACGACCTTCCGTAACGCCTCCGGTTTGCCGGACAGCGAGCAGAAGACCACCGCCCGTGATCTTGCAGTGCTGGCCCGCACCATCCAGGAACATTATCCCCGCTATTTCGCCTATTTCTCGACCCGCTCTTTCAGCTGGAAGGGAAGGGTCCATGGCAACCACAACAAACTGCTCGGCCGCGTTCCTGGAGTAAATGGCATCAAGACCGGCTTCATCCGCGCCTCCGGTTTCAACCTGTCCACCAATGTGGAGCGCGACGGCCGGCATATTGTGGCGGTCGTGATGGGCGGCCGCAGCGGAGCGTCTCGCGACGCCCGGATGCGCGATCTCATCGAAGAATATATGCCGAAAGCGACCCGCGGCAGCTACACCGACGATCTCGTCGCTCGCGCTGAGATGCCGTCCACGACGGGCAGCATCGCCGCTGCGAAAGTGCCGCTGCCGGTCGCCGCACCGCGCGATGTGATCATGGCCTCTGCCGCAGCGGTCGCTCCGCTGCCTGCCGCGGCACCGGCACCGCGCGCCGCTGCCATTCCCACCCCGGCTCCGATCCTGCCCACGATGGCCGTCACCACCGCCGCGGCCAGCGCTGCCAGTTCGGCCGCTTCGACGGCAACCCGTCCGCTGGCCAAGAACCCGATCGACATCGTTGCCTCCGTGCACCGTGCTGTAACCCCTGCAGCGCTGTCCTCCGAGCGCAGCGACGCAACGCCCGGTGAGGCGCTTGCCTTGGCCAACACCACCACGACCCCCGCCATGCGCTGGGTCGAAGGACCGAAGGCGGTGACCGCGGGCAAAGCTGCCGTTACCTCCGCACAGCCGGTTGCCGCAGCCGCGTCGGTGCCGCAGGTTGCGCCCGAGGCTCGGGCAGCCGCCGTCGCCTCCGCCAATGTGCCGGAGTCGGTGCGCACCGGCTGGTTGATCCAGGTCGGCGCCACGGATGACCCGAGCAAGGCGGAAAACCTTTTGCAGCGGGCTCAGTCTCGTGCCAGCAACGCCCTTTCCCGTGCTGAACCTTTCACCGAACCCGTGCAGAAGGGCGAGCAGACTCTCTACCGCGCCCGCTTCGCAGGCTTTACCGAGAAAACCGCCCAGGCCGCCTGCAAGGCACTGAAGAACCGCGACATCGCCTGTTTCGCCATCCGGAATTGATGGAGGGATCAGCCATGGCGACCCAGCAGGAAATCCTTCGCTTGGTTCACACGAGCAGCGAGGTACGCCGACCCCCCTTGGTCGGGATGGACTTTCTTCATCAGCGCCCGATACGCACCGCGGATCTCTTCCGCCCCGGCGTTCGGTTGAAGCCCCAGGATTTGATACGCTTCATCCGCACTCATTGGCCCATCGCCCGCCGCGCCACGCCCCCGCGGCTCAGCATCAGCCTCACGGTGCTGACGCCAGCTGGGCGACCGGCGGTCGAGATAAGCTTCAAGTAAGGCACGGGTGTCCGGATCCCCGGCTGCCTCATGCCAAAGATCGGCAAGCTGACCAAGATCCAGGTCGCGCAGGGCGCGGCCTGAGTGTTTCCCGGACAAAACCCGCCCTTCCATCGCTCCGCTGTCATGGTCGAGGTGCATCTCGATCATATGCGTGCGGACGCGAGAACTGCGTCCCGATGCTTTTCGTATCGGCTGGTTCTGCTTGTATTTCCGCCATAGCGCGAGCCCAAGAAACACGAGCGGCATGGCCAAGGCCGGGCGTCCCACCCCCGTCAGCGCTATGGCCGCCACGAAAGCCAGCCCCGCTCCCGAAAGATAAATCCGACCTGCCAGATGGGCAGGGTTGGTACGGACGAAGGTATTGGCGCCCCAGATCCCGAGCACGAGAACAAGAATGCCCGCCAGCAGTGAGAGAAGGCCCATGGCTCAGCCCATCCGCGCGAGCAGCAGCCGGGCCGTATCCTGGCGTTCCGCAAGCTGCTTCAGAGCATGAACACCACCGGCCGCATAGGCGGCCACGGCCCGCAGAAGCGCGCCCAGCTCATCGGCAGCGGATCCATCGAAGACGCAATGGGCGCCACGCGTCAGCCGCGCGATCTCCTTGAAGGCGCGGCTTGCAACGGGATCGCTTCCTTCCTGGAAAAGGAAGACGGGCACAGCACGCAGAGCCACCTCGCCCGCAGCGGCGCAGACATCATCAAGGCTTTCCTCAAAGGCATCTCCAACGAAGGCCAGCGCCTTCACCTGCCCCCTGGCTGCCTCACCGGCCGCATGGCGCAGAACGCGGCCAAGTTGCGTGTGCCCTCCGCGGCAATCGATTTTCTCCATCATGGCTTTCAGGCTCTTCGCCTCGTGAGCCCAGCGGCTCGCGCGGCACTCACCAAGGCCGCGATAGTAGACAAGCTGAATATGAAGGCCGCCGGCCTTGGCCGCCTCGTCGAACATGCCAGCCTGGAGGAGACAGGCGCGATCCCATGTCGGCTGGCGGCTCATGGTGGCGTCCAGGGCGAAGATCAGCCCGTTGCCGCCCGCAGCCGGTGCAATGCTGCGTGCCTCTTGCACGAAGTCCGCGATTTGGCGTGACGGCGCCGTGCCGGAACCCGCCGGAATGGTCTTGTTGCCTGCCATTTCTCTCCCTGACCTTACTGGAAAGATGGAGGATGGGCCTGGCCGCTGCAACCGGCGCAAACCTTCATTTGCACCACAGCCCCCATGGATTTAGGGTCCGCGCCGCCCTGCCCCTTTCTTGGAGATTCCAGAATGACGATCCCGGTGATCGCGCAGCTCGATGAATTGCGGTCCACGGTGGCCGCCTGGCGAGCGGATGGACAGCGCATCGCGCTCGTTCCCACCATGGGAGCCCTTCACCAGGGGCATCTCGATCTGGTGCGGCGCGCCGGCGAACTGGCCGAGCGCGTGGTCGTTTCCGTGTTCGTCAATCCGACGCAATTCGCGCCCACCGAAGACTTCGGGCGCTATCCCCGCGACCTGGAGCGGGATTATGCCGCGCTGAGCGGCACCGCTGTGTCCGCGCTCTATGCGCCGACGGCGCAGGATATGTATGGGCCGAATTTTTCGACAAAGATCTCGCTGGAGGGCCCGGCATTGGGCCTTGAAAGCATCACCCGCCCCCATTTCTTCGCCGGTGTAGCGCTGGTGGTGACAAAGCTCTTCAACCGCTGCGCTCCGGATGTCGCGCTTTTCGGCGAGAAGGACTACCAGCAGCTCAAAGTCATCTCGCGCATGACCAAGGATCTGGACCTGCCGGTCGAGATCATAGGCGTGCCGACCACACGCGAGGCGGACGGCCTCGCGCTGTCTTCCCGCAACGTCTATTTGTCCGAGGAGGAACGGGCGGTGGCCCCGCGGCTGCACATGGCCCTCCAAGACCTTGCCCAGGTGGTCAGCCGGGGCGATCCGATCGCGGCTGCGGTGGCGCAGGCGCGAGAGGCATTGGCAGCGGCGGGATTTGACGTCGACTACGTGGAGGTGCGGGACGCCGAGACGCTTGAGGCCGTGGAGGCACATGACAGGCCGCTGCGGGTGCTGGCGGCGGCCAAGCTGGGCACCACCCGCCTCATCGACAACATCGCCGTGCCGCGAGCCTGATCCAGAGATGCCGGCGGTCAGTCGAGCAACGCCAGAAGGCGGTGTGCCGCGCTCATTTCCGCAAAACGGGTGGAGCGGCGGATCATCGCTTCCTCATCCCGTCCCCAGAGCTGCATGTTCCAATCCTCGTCCACATGGGCGGCAGCCCAGGCTTCATCGGCGGTGAGGCGGCCCTTGAAGACGGCAATCGCGAGGAGCGCGGAACCAGTCAACGTCATGATCGTGTGAAGTGCCGCCAGCCGCAGCGGGTCCAGCGGGGCGACCAGTTCGCGGATGCGGTCAAGTGTCGGTTCCGGCTGATCGGTGAAGCTGATGCCCTGCACGAGGACGAAGCTGAGGTCGAGGTCATCGCGCGCCCAGGCGAGCACCGGGTCCCATTGCATGCTCTGGCTGAGCACGAGGCCTTCCGGCGCTTCGGCCCGATAGCACAGAAGGTCGGATCCGGCATATTTGACGATTTCGTCGGCTACGGCATTTCGCTCGCCGGTCACACCGTCGATCGCCACGTTGACCAGACGGGTCAGAGGCATGGTCAGGGGGTCAATGCGCTCACCCTGCGCCATCCACTCCTCGGCCAGCGCGATGGCCAACGCCCGCGACGGCAGCGCGATCGCCTGCCTTGCCGGCGTGCGTATCGGCCGGCCGTCAAGATGGACCGTAAAATGCTGATTCTCTTCAGCGGCCTCCGCGCTTTTGTAGAAGCGTTTTGGGAGCTCGGGGCGCATCAGGCGCTGCGCCTGGCGCATGGGATCATCGGCCGGAATTTCGCTCATGGCTTTGACTTAGTGCGGCTCAAGGGAAAGCGAAAGATCATCCGCCTCGGCGAGCGCCGCGTCGACAGCCGCTTCCACTTCCAGGAAGTCCTTCAGGACGCATCTCGCCCCCGCTTCGACCAGCAGCTCGTCAGGGTGATAGCCCCAGCCAACGCCAACCGCGGCGACGCCGGCGGCTCTTGCCATCCGGATGTCCCAGGCAGTGTCACCGATCATGACGGTTTCCTGCGGCGTGACGCCCATTTCTCCCATGGCACGCAGGACCATGGCGGGATCAGGCTTGGACGGATTATCGTCGGCGGTCTGGATGGTCAGGAAACGCCCCTCGAAGCCGTGGGTCTTCAGCATGCGTTGCACGCCTCGCACGGATTTGCCGGTGGCGATGCCGAGCAACAGGTCATCGCGCCGCGACAGCCGCTCCACAGTTTCAAAAGCGCCTGGGAACAGAACCTCGTCATGCTGGCCTGCAAGCCGGAGTTCGGTGAAGGCTGCCGCATAATGCTCGCGCAGTGCGGCCGCGGGGAAGCCCGGCTGATGGTTCCCCAGTGTCTGCATGGCTTCCAGGAGGCTGAGGCCGACGATGGACAGGATCGCCTCACGTTCGGGAGGGATGAGACCTTCCGCCTCGAAGGCCCGCGTCACAGCGGCGACGATCATGTGCTGGCTGTCGACCAGCGTGCCATCGACATCAAAAAGAACAAGGCGCGGCGTCATCACGGCAATCCATCCCCGACGGCCGTCTGCCGCCATCACGGGCTTACCTCATCCTGCTTGAGGAGAGAACCAAACAAAAAGGCGAGGATGCCGCAGCACCCTCGCCTGTTCTCAAGGCCTGATCGGCCGGCCTTTTACTCGGCTGCTTCGACGCCCTGCGGCATCTTCTGCTGCTGGGCGGTCTCGGACGCCTTTTCGCGCGTCATGGTTTCCAACGCGGAGCGAACGCCGGCGCCGTAGTCCGGATGCACCTTGGTGAAATGACCGAGCTGGCGCTCGATGATTTCCTGCGGCACGCCCCACATGGCTTCCGCCAGGTTGAGGAAGAGGCGCTGGCGCTGGCCCTCGTCGAACAGTTCGAACAGCGCGCGGGGCTGACGATGGTCGTCATTGCCGTCGCGGTGGTTGAAGCGGTCCGCATCGCCCGAGATCTTCAGCGGGGGTTCAGCAAAGCGATCATCCTGAGCGGCTCCGTTGAAGGAGTTGGGCTCATAGTAGGCGTTCTGGGCGCCGGTCACCTGGCCGAAGAAGTTCATGGCGCCGTCCTTGTGGTAGTGATGGACGGGGCACTTGGGGGCATTCACCGGCAGGTGCTCGTAATGCGTGCCGATGCGATAACGATGAGCGTCGGCATAGGAGAAAATCCGCGCCTGCAGCATCTTATCGGGGGAGAAGCCGATGCCCGGCACGATGTTCTTCGGAGCGAAGGCGGCCTGCTCAACTTCCGCGAAGTAATTTTCCGGATTGCGGTTCAGCTCCAGAACACCGACGTCGATCGGCGGGTAGTCGGCATGCGGCCAGACCTTGGTGAGGTCGAAGGGGTTGTACCAGTGCTTGCCGGCATCCTCCTCCGGCATGATCTGCACCTGCATGAGCCACTTCGGATAATCGCCCTTCTCGATGGCATTGAAGAGGTCTTCCTGGGTGCTCTCGCGGGTGCGGCCCACCACCTCGGCGGCTTCCGCATTGGTCCAGTGACGGTGGCCCTGCAGGGTCTTGAAGTGGAACTTCACCCAGAAGCGCTCATTGGCGTCGTTGATGAAGGAGAAGGTGTGGCTGCCGTAGCCGTTGATATGGCGCACGTCCGTCGGCAGGCCGCGGTCCGAGAACAGCGTCGTGATCTGATGCAGGCTCTCCGGCGAAAGGGACCAGAAGTCCCACATGGCGGTGGGGGAGCGCATGTTGGTCTTGGGGTGACGCTTCTGCGTGTGGATGAAGTCCGGGAACTTGTAGGGATCGCGGATGAAGAAGACCGGCGTGTTGTTGCCGACGAGGTCCCAGTTGCCCTCTGGCGTGTAGAACTTGATGGCGAAGCCGCGCACGTCGCGCTCGGCATCAGCGGCACCGAGCTCACCCGCCACCGTTGAAAAGCGCAGCAGCAGGTCGGTGGTCGCGCCCGGCTGAAGCACCTTCGCCCTGGTGTATTTGGCGATCTCGGGATTGGTGACTGTCAGCGTGCCATAGGCGCCCCAGCCCTTGGCGTGGACGGCGCGCTCGGGAATGCGTTCGCGGTTCTGATGCGCCAGCTTCTCGATGAGCTGGTAATCCTGCATCAGCAGGGGCCCCCGCGGGCCGGCTGACAGAGAATTCTGGTTATCGGCAATGGGCGCGCCGGCGCTGGTGGTCAGTGTCGGTCGTGTCATCTTTTTTGTACCCTCGGAGTGAAACCGGCCCAACCATGCCCCGAGGAGGAGGATCAGCACAAATCAGATTGAATCCGTTCTAAGATAAGATTATCTGATCACCGATGTTGACCCTTCGCAATCTTCGCTATTTCCAAGCATTGGCTCGCCATGAGCACTTCGGCCGCGCGGCGGAGGCCTGCTCGATCACACAGCCTGCGCTGTCCATGCAGATCCGCGAGCTGGAGGCCCATCTGGGGGAAAAGCTTGTGGAGCGAAGCCGGGAGGGGGTGCGCCTCACCGAAACCGGCCGCGAGACGCTGAAGCACGCGGAACGGATCCTGTCCGCCGTGGCAGACCTGGAATCGCAAGCCCGGCGCAGCCGGCCGCCGCTCTCCGGCCCTTTCCGGCTGGGCGTCATTCCTTCCGTGGCGCCCTATCTTCTGCCCCGGCTGCTGCCGGCGGTACGCCGGCGGGTGCCGGATGCCCGGCTTTCGCTGCGTGAAACACGCACCGCACAGCTGGTCGAGGAGCTGATGGCAGGCCAGCTTGATGCGGTCATCCTGAGCCTTCCCCTGCACCAGCCCGAACTTACCCAGCAGCCGCTGTTCGATGATCCTTTCCTGCTTGCCGTCGGAGCAGACAGCCAATTTGCGGAAAACGCATGTGCAAATGAGGCCATGCTCGGCAGCGACGACCTGCTGCTTCTCGAAGACGGCCACTGCTTCCGTGACCAGGCCCTGGAGGTATGCCGCACGCTCGATGCGGGACAGCTTCGCAGCTATGGCGCCACCAGCCTCTCCACGCTCATTCAACTCGTGGCGAACGGTCAAGGGATCACACTGGTGCCGCAACTGTTCGTATCCTCGGAGGCGCAGGCTGACCCGCGCGTGAAGATGCTGCACTTTCCCGCCCCTGCCCCACAACGGACGATCGGGCTCGCGTGGCGGCGTGCGGCGAACATGCAGCGTGACATTCGCGAGATTGCGGAGGCGGTTCGGACCTCGCTTCCTAGCGAGAGCCTGGCGCTTGCCTATTCTTCCGGCGCTTCCTCGATCGGATCGTAGCGGGAAGCATCAAAGCCCAACAGGTTCCACGACTGCTGCATGTGCGGCGGCAGCGGTGCCGTGACATCGATCACGCCGCTGCCGCGCGGATGCGGGATCACGATACGCCTGGCCAGAAGATGCAGCTTGTGTTGGATGCCCCCGGGCACTTCCCAATTTTCCTTATTGAAGTATTTGGGATCGCCGATGATCGGATGGCCGATGTGGTCTGTATGAGCGCGCAGCTGGTGGGTGCGGCCGGTGACCGGCTTCAGTGACAGCCAGGCTACCCGCTGCGCCGCGTTTTCCACCAGGGTGTAATAGGTCACGGCATGGCTCGCGTCCTTTTCGCCATGGCGGGCGACGCGCATACGCTCGTTTCCGTCCGCCCCGGCATCCTTGGCCAGATAGGTCGAGATGCGGCCCTGCTTGGGCTTCGGCACGCCGGCGACCAGCGCCCAATAGATCTTGCGCGCGGAACGCGAACGGAAGGTCTTGGCAAGAGCGGCTGCGGCCAGCCGCGTCTTGGCGATCACGAGGCAGCCGGCGGTGTCCTTGTCGAGCCGATGCACCAGCCGGGGCTTCTGCCCTTCGGCATCGCGCATGCTCTCCATCAAGCCGTCGATGTGCCTGATCGTGCCGGGGCCGCCCTGCACGGCGAGGCCCGCCGGTTTGTTCAGCACCATGACGTCCTTGTCCTCGAAAAGGATCAGCTCCCGGAGGAAGCGCTCATCCTCCGAGCGAGGCTTGGGCGGTCGCGGCTTGCCCTCCTCATCCTCCAGCTTCAGCGGCGGCACGCGGATCGCCTGCCCCGCTTCAAGGCGGGTCTGCGTCTTGGCGCGCGCGCCATCGACCCTCACCTGCCCGGTGCGAACAAGCTTTTGCAGATGGTCGAAGGACAGCGCTGGAAAACGGGCCTTGAACCAGCGGTCAAGCCGGAGGCCGTCCTCGTCTTCCTTCACGGTGATAGTCTGAACGCTCATGTGCTTCTCTTACGTGAGGGAGCGCGCCAAAGCGAGACCAGCGACAAGAGCCACCAGCGCGAGAACGACCGAGCCCATGACATAGGCGGCGGCAAGTTGCGGCTGGCCGCTGTCCCAGAGCGCCGTGGCGTCCAAGGAAAATGCGGAAAAGGTCGTGAATCCGCCGAGAACGCCGGTGGCGAGAAAAAGCCGGATGTTGGCTCCGCCGCCTTCGAACTTCAGCGCCAGCCAGCCCGCGAGCAAACCCATGAGAAAGCTGCCGATGACGTTCACCGCGAAGGTGCCCCAGGGAAAGCTGACGCCGAAAACTCTCAGAGCCGCGAGGTTGACGAGATGCCGCGCTCCCGCGCCGAGACCGCCGCCGATCATGACGAGGACAAGAGGTTTCATTCTATACCTTCTGCAGGCTTCGATCCGTCCGCGAGCGGCGGCCAAGGATATGCCCGTCTCCCGACCCGAAGGCAATGAGCCATGATACTTGGTCCCGTTGACATGACCAGCAGCCCTCCTGATAATCTTCATAAGAATACGAGGCGCGCCAACGCCGGGCGGGCGATCTTCGCCTGCCGAAATGGAAGGAAATAGATCTTTGCACGACACGATCGACACAGGCGCCGCGCGACGCGAACTCGCGGTCGGCGGCAAGAGCTACACCTATTTTGCCTTGGAGACGCTTACGGGCGCAGAGGGTGTCGATCTCAACCGGCTTCCCATCTCTCTCAAGATCCTGCTGGAGAACCTGCTGCGGCATCAGGATGGCGAGGTTGTCACATCGGAAGACATCATGGCGCTGGCGCGCGGCGGGGGATCTGATGCCAAGGAGATCGCCTATTTTCCGACGCGCATCGTTATGCCCGACTCTTCGGGCATCCCTCTTCTCGCCGATCTCAGTGCCATGCGCGACGCGATCCTCGCGCGCGGAGGAGACCCCGAGCTCATCAATCCGGCAATCCCCGTCGACCTTGTGGTGGACCATTCGGTCACCGCGGAGTTCTTCGGATCCCGCGCCGCGCTTCAGCGCAACATGGATGAGGAATATGCCGCCAATCGTGAACGATATGAGTTCGTGAAATGGGCCGCACAGGCCTATCGGAACCTGCGCGTGGTGCCGCCGGGCATGGGCATCGTGCATCAGGTGAACCTGGAATACCTCTCGCGGCCCATCTGGCATGAGATGAAGGCGGGGAAAGCGCTCGCTTATCCCGACACGCTTGTCGGCCTCGACAGCCATACGCCGATGATCAATGCACTGGGTGTGCTCGGCTGGGGCGTGGGCGGCATCGAGGCCGCATCGGCCATGCTGGGCGAGCCGATCATGATGCCGGTGCCGGAGGTGCTCGGCTGCCATCTCGTGGGGCAAAGAGCGCCCGGCGTCACCAGCACGGATATCGTGCTGGCCGTGACGCAGCGCCTGAGGCAGAAGGGCGTCACCGGCAAGCTCGTCGAATTCATCGGCGAGGCGGCCCGCCGGCTGTCGCTGGCCGATCGCGCCACCATCGCGAACATGGCGCCCGAGTACGGCGCCAACATGGGCTTTTTCCCCATCGACGACGAGACGCTGCGCTACCTGCGCATGACAGGGCGCGATGAGGACAGCGTGCTGCTGGCCGAGGCCTACGCAAAAGCGCAAGGCATGTGGGCCGATCACGCCGCCACGGCGGTCTATACGGACACGCTGGAAATCGACATCAGCGAGGTTCGCCCGTCCATGGCGGGACCCAAGCGGCCACAGGACCGGCGCGCGCTGGCGGAGGTCGCCTCCAGCTTCGCCGAGGCCTTTCCCAAACCGGCAACATCAGGCGATGCTCGGCCCGGGCATGGTGACATCGTCATTGCATCCATCACCTCCTGCACAAATACGTCGAACCCCTCGGTGATGCTGGCAGCCGGCCTTCTCGCCCGCAATGCCCGTGCTCGCGGGCTTCAGGCAAAGCCATGGGTGAAGACCAGCTTCTCCCCCGGCTCCCGCGTCGTTGCCGATTATATGGCGGAAGCCGGATTGCAGCCGGCGCTCGATGAACTGGGTTTTCACATCGTCGGCTATGGCTGCATGACCTGCGCCGGTGCATCAGGTTCGCTGCCCGCGGAGATCACCGAAGCGATGGCCGCGAACAATGCGACAGCAGTCGCCGTTCTTTCCGGCAATCGCAATTTTGAAGGCCGGATTCATCCCGCTGTAAAGGCGGCCTACATCGGCTCGCCGCCGCTGGTCATCGCCTACGCCCTTGCTGGAACCATCGACATAGACATCGAGCGCGATGTTCTGGGGCATGCGTCTGACGGCACGCCCGTTACCCTGGCCGACATCTGGCCGTCGGACGCCGAAGTCTCGGATCACATCGCGCGCTTCGTTGCCCCGTCGATGTTCCGTGACAGCTATGCCTCGATCTTCGGCGGCGACGGCAACTGGGCGGCCCTCCATGGCCGGCAGGGTGGCACCTATCAGTGGGACGACACGAGCACCTACCTGCGGCGCCCTCCCTTCTTCGACGGCGCGGCGGAGCCGAAAGCCGAGACGATCGACATACGAGGGGCTCGTGCCCTTCTTATGCTGGGCGACAGCATCACCACCGACCATATCTCGCCGGTCGGCCCCATTCAGAAAGACAGCCCCGCCGGCCTTTACCTGCGCGAGCGCGGCCTGCAGCCGGCAGAGCTGCATTCCTTCCTCGCTCGCCGCGTCAACCACGACGTCATGATCCGCGGCACCTTCGACAATCCGCGCCTGCGCAACGAGATGGTGCCGGGCATGGAAGGTGGGATGACCCGGCTTGTTCCAGGCGGCGACATCGTTCCCGTTCCTTCCGCCGCCGATCATTACGCGGCGGCGGACACACCGCTCATCGTTATCGCCGGGCGGGAATATGGCACAGGATCATCGCGCGACTGGGCGGCCAAGGGCACACGGCTCCTCGGGATCAAGGCGGTGGTGGCGGAAAGCTTCGAACGCATCCACCGTTCCAACCTGGTCGGGATGGGTGTTCTCCCGCTTCAGTTTCCCGAGGGCGTGACGCGATCCTCGCTCGGGCTCGATGGCCAGGAAAGCTATGACCTTGTTCTGCCGGGCGGGAAACTCGTGCCGAGAGGCCAGGTCCGTCTGATCATTCATGGCCCCAGCGGCCGCAAGGACGTCGACCTTCTTTGCCGACTCGACACCGAGCGAGAGGTTGAATGGTACGTCGCCGGCGGGGTCCTCCACTACGTGCTCGACAAGATTTCAGCATCGGGAGTGCGGCTCAGCGCCTGACGGCACCGGAACCCCGGGGCATTCACCCCGCCCAAATCCAACTGGGCGGTTTCATGTCCGGTTCCGTGTTCGGCCGCCGGGCCAGGCGCGGCGCCGCGGATTATGCGTCAGAAGAGGCACCCAGGCAGCCTGAGTTCGTCCGCTTATCCCCCACCGCGCTCCCGGCGCAGCTTGTCCCAGTAGTCGAGCCTCTTGCGGATTTCCCGCTCGAAGCCCCGGTCCGGCGGATCGTAAAACCGCTGCCGGCCCAGGGCCTCCGGGAAATAATCCTGGCCGGAAAAGGCATCCTCCTGATCGTGGTCATAGAGGTAGCCCTTGCCGTAGTCCTTCTCCTTCATGAGCGTGGTCGGCGCATTGAGGATGTGCTTGGGCGGCACAAGCGAACCATGTTCCTTGGCGGCACGGCGGGCGGCCTTATAGGCGAGATAGACCGCATTGGATTTGGGCGCGGTGGCGAGATAGACGCAAGCCTCGGCGAGAGCGAGCTCACCTTCGGGCGTGCCGAGATGTTCGTAAGCCTCACGCGCGGCATTGCAAATTCCCAGCGCCTGCGGGTCGGCAAGGCCGATATCTTCGGCCGCCATACGCACCAGGCGGCGAGCGAGATATCTCGGGTCCTCTCCCGCATCCAACATTCGCGCGAGATAGTAGAGCGCCGCATCGGGATCGGAGCCGCGGATTGATTTGTGCAAGGCGGAGATCAGATTGTAATGGCCATCCTGGCTCTTGTCGTAGATCGGTGCCCGCCGCTGGATGATGTCCTGCAAAGCGTTCTGGCCGAAGATTTCACCCGTCCGCGCCGCTCGCCAGACCTCTTCGGCCAACGTCAGCGCCGCCCGGCCATCACCATCAGCCATTCGCACGAGCGAGGCCCGCGCCTCCTCATCGAGAGGCAGGGCCCGGCCTTCGATGTCTTCCGCCCGAGACAGGAGCTGCGCCACGGCTTCCGAGCCAAGCGGCTGGAACACCATGACCCTAGCTCGAGACAGAAGCGCGGAGTTCAAGGCGAAGGAGGGATTTTCGGTGGTGGCGCCGACCAAAGTGACGGTCCCGTCTTCCATCACCGGCAGAAATGCGTCCTGCTGAGCCCTGTTGAAGCGGTGGATCTCGTCCACGAACAGAAGGGTGCCCTGCCCCACCGCCCGCCGACCGCGCGCCGCCTCGAATATCTTCTTCAGGTCCGCGACGCCGGAGAAAATGGCGGAGATGGGCTCGAAATAAAGATCCGTCTCGTGAGCCAGCAGGCGGGCGACGGTGGTCTTTCCCGTGCCGGGCGGCCCCCAGAAGATCAAAGAGCCCAAGCTGTCCGCCTCGATCAACCGCGACAGCGACCCGTCTGGGCCCAGGAGGTGCTGCTGCCCCACAACTTCGGCAAGCCGCGCCGGGCGCAGCCGATCCGCGAGAGGCCGCGGCGCATCCCTCTCCATGCCGGCCGCGGCGAAGAGATCGCTCATGAGCGGAACGACTGCGTCAGCACCTGATCACCCCGCTGGATGGTCAGCGACCAGATCCGGTCACGCCGTGCATTGACGGCCTCCAACGTTCGGGTGCTGTCGATCTCCCGATCATTCAAGGCCTTGATGCGGTCGCCCTCCTTCAGCCCGATCCGTTGCGCAACCGAGCCTTCCGCTACCTTCGCCACGATCACACCGGAGCCCGCGGTCTCGAGACCCAGCTCCTCGGCGACGGCCGGGGACATGTTGAGCACGGTCGCGCCTGTGACAGGTCCATTGCCATCCAGGAGCCGCTCGTCGCGTGCCGGTGTCTCGGGCGCGGGCACCAGAGACAGAGCCACGTTCTGCGTCTCGCCATCACGGATGAAGGTGATGGGGACGCTGCCACCAATCGGCCGCGTGGAGAAGCGGTAGCCAAAATCTTCCAGCGTTTCGATCTGCTGATCGGCAATCGTGACGATGATGTCGCCAACGCGAAGGCCGGCGGCCTCAGCGGGGCCGCCCCGGACCAGATCGGAGACGAGCACGCCCGAAGGGCGCTCGATACCAAGACTCGTCGCGATGTCAGGCGTTACGCTCTGGAGGGTTGCGCCGAGCCACGGACGCTTCACCCGCTCTTCGCCATCTTCCGCTGCCTCGATGACCTGACGCACCACATTGACCGGCACGGCGAAGCCGATGCCGTCGGAGCCCCCGGACCGAGAGAAGATCGCTGTGTTAATGCCGACGAGCCGTCCTCGCATATCGGTGAGTGCGCCGCCGGAATTGCCCTGATTGATGGCTGCATCCGTCTGGATATAAACGCGCTGATCGTTTGAGCGCAGCTCAACGCGCCGCAGGGCCGACACGATCCCTGAGGTTACGGTCTGGCCAAGCCCATAGGGATTGCCGATCGCCAGCACCAGATCACCCACTTCAAGAGCGTCGGAATCCGACAGCTCGATGAAGGGAAAGTCCTCTCCGTCCTTGATGCGCAGAACGGCAATGTCACTGCGCTCGTCACGGATGACGACTTCCGCCTCGAACTCGCGCCGGTCGGCCAAGGCGACCTTGATCTCGGTAGCGCCATCGATGACGTGGACGTTGGTCACGACCGTGCCGTCGGCGGAGACGATGACACCGGAGCCAAGCGCGCGCTGCACCCGCTCGCGGGGAACCGCCAAGGGACTGTTTCCGAAGAACTGCCGGAAGATGGGATCGTCGAAGGGAAAGCCCCGGGGCCGTTGCTGCACCACCCGAGACGCGTAAACATTGACCACGGCGGGAGAGACGGACTTGACCACAGGCGCATAGGACAGCTGCACATCCGCCCGGCTCTGCGGCACGGCCCGTTCCTGCGCCATCGCGACATCGGTTGCCGGCGTCGTTGCCAGTGCCAGCGCCGCGCCCAGGTAAAGCATCGTCTTCATCCACATCTCCGTTGACGGAAGCCTCGCAAGCGAGGGGAAACTTCATCGTGTAGATACCAAAGGCGAGATATGCTCATCCGAATTAAATTCCAACCGGAGGAACTGAGCTTGGAATGGATTATCCTCGGCATCATCGCTCTTGGCGTGCTTTCGGGCATCGGCATCTACAACCGGCTTGTGCGTCTGCGGCAGGTAACCAATCAGGCTTGGGCCGACGTCGATGTCCAACTCAAGCAGCGCTATGATCTGATCCCCAATCTCGTCGAAACCGTGAAGGGCTATGCCGGACATGAGCGGCAGACATTGGAAGCAGTGGTCAATGCCCGCAACGCTGCGGTTCAAGCCTCCGGCCCCGCGGCAACAGCACAGGCCGAAGGCGTTCTGACGGGCGCCCTGCGCCAACTCTTCGCGCTTACCGAAAGCTATCCTGACCTGAAGGCCAACACGAACTTCCTGCAGCTTCAGTCGGAACTGTCCGACATCGAGAACAAGATCGCGGCCGCGCGCCGCTTCTTCAACAACGCCGTCTCAGAGTTCAACGCCGCCATCGAAACATTCCCGGCCGTCCTTTTCGCCTCGGCGCTCGGCTTCAGGTCACGCGAGTTCTTCGAGGTGCCGGAGACCGAGCGTGCGACGGTTGAAACGGCCCCGCAGGTCAAGTTCTGACGCCGCCTCCCGCATCATGTTCGGCACCGTCGGCCTGCGCACGCACATCTGGAACAACGCCCTCAAATCATTGGCGTTGCTTGCGGGCTTTCCCCTCCTTCTGTTCCTGATCCTCTATGCCTTTTCGATCGTCATGCTGGCATTTGAGGGGCAGGATGTGGCCAGTGCGCTTGAGCTTGGTGTCTACCGGGCGCCATCGCTACTGCCCGTAGCTGTTGCGGCAGCAGCGATCTGGTTCACTATCGCCTACTTCAGCAATGTTTGGATCATCTCGGCCGCGACAGGCGCACGAAGTGTCGCCCGTCAAGACGAACCGAGACTGTACAACCTGCTCGAAAACCTCTGCATCTCTCGCGGCATGCCGATGCCGCGGCTACGGATCATGGAGACGGAGGCACTCAACGCCTATGCTGCCGGACTGACGCGATCCCAGCATATGATCGCCGTAACCCGAGGGTTGATGGACACGCTGTCTGACGAGGAACTTGAAGCGGTTCTCGCCCACGAACTCACGCACATCAGAAACAGCGACGTTCGCCTGCTCGTCATCGCCACTGCCTTTGCCGGGATCATATCGCTCGCTGGCGATCTCCTCTCGCGCAGCTGGCGCATCTTCGAGCCCTCTCCCGGCGACGGCCGATGGGGCGGCCCCACATGGGGCGGCGGGACCCACAGCAGTGGGAACTCCAGTGGGAAGAAGGGCAGCGGCGGTGCAGGAGCCATCATCATTCTGCTGCTGATCGCGGTAGCCCTCATCTTTCTGGCGCGTCTGCTGGCCATCGTCATCCGCTTCACGATCTCGCGCAGCCGTGAATTCATGGCCGACGGCGGTGCCGTGGAACTGACGAAAAATCCAGACGCCATGATTTCGGCCCTGCGCAAGATCGAGGGGCGGTCCCATGTCGTGGACGTGCCGGCAGACGTTCGGCCGATGTTCTTCGATGATCACGCCAAGACAGGATTCATGGCGAGCCTCTTCGCCACACATCCATCTATCGAAGACCGTGTTCAGGCTCTCGTGCAAACTGCAGGTGGACGGGACCCCGGCCCTTACATCCCGCCCGCGGGGCCCTGGGGGTCATTGAAGCCGCAATTGGCCGCCCGCCGACAGTGACAACACGTTGGGAAGCTCAGTGCCTCACCAGCGACTTTAAACAGCAAAAAGGGCGGCCATAAGCCGCCCTTTTTGTTTGCGTCCTTCGAGGACGATCAGGCTGCAACAGCTTCCTGCGAGCCCTCGGCCTC
This sequence comes from Agaricicola taiwanensis, assembly GCF_014635245.1. Lineage (GTDB taxonomy): Bacteria > Pseudomonadota > Alphaproteobacteria > Rhizobiales > Methylopilaceae > Agaricicola > Agaricicola taiwanensis. The sequence continues at coordinate 1,157,605 of NZ_BMCP01000002.1, forward strand.
GGCGCGCGCGCGATCGGCAGCGCCCTTGGCGTCCATATCGCGGTCAACGAGCTCGATTACGGCCACCGGCGCATTGTCGCCATGGCGGAAGCCGGCCTTGAGAATGCGGGTGTAGCCGCCCGGACGCTCCTTGTAGCGCTCGGCGATAACCGAGAACAGCTTCTGGACCGTCGGCACATGACCGATCTCGGCGATCGCCTGACGGCGTGCGTGCAGGTCGCCCCGCTTGCCGAGGGTGATCAGCTTCTCGACCACAGGACGCAGATCCTTGGCCTTCGGCAGGGTGGTCACGATCTGCTCGTGCTCGATCAGCGAAAGAGCGAGGTTGGCGAACATCGCTTTCCGGTGACCCTGGCGCCGATTGAACCGGCGGCCGCGCTTGCCGTGCATCATATCAAGTCACTCCTCATGCAGCGGACGACATCCGTCGCGCGCTCAATAATGCTCTTCGAAGCGCTTGGCCAGCTCTTCGATGTTCTCCGGCGGCCAGCCAGGGACTTCCATACCAAGATGGAGGCCCATCTGCGCCAGCACTTCCTTGATCTCGTTCAGCGACTTACGGCCGAAGTTCGGGGTGCGGAGCATTTCCGCCTCGGACTTCTGCACGAGATCGCCGATGTAGACGATGTTGTCGTTCTTGAGGCAGTTCGCGGAGCGAACCGACAGTTCCAGCTCGTCCACCTTCTTGAGGAAAGCCGGGTTGAAAGCCAGCTCCGGAATGGTGCTCTCGGCGGCTTCCTTCTTCGGCTCTTCGAAGTTGAGGAAGATTTCCAGCTGATCCTGCAGGATGCGAGCGGCATAGGCCAGGGCATCCTCCGGCGAGACCGATCCGTTGGTCTCGATGGTCATGGTCAGCTTGTCGTAATCGAGGATCTGGCCCTCGCGGGTGTTCTCGACCTTGTAGGAAACCTTCTTGACCGGCGAGAACAGGCTGTCGATCGGGATAAGACCGATCGGCGCATCCTCGGGCCGGTTACGCTCGGCGGTCACATAGCCCTTGCCGGTTTCCACCGTCAGTTCCATGCGAACATCCGCACCCTCATCGAGCGTGCACAGCACCAGATCCGGGTTCAGAACTTCCGTATCGCCGGAGACCTGAATGTCGCCGGCGGTGACGACGCCAGGGCCGGTCTTCTTCAGGGTCAGGCGCTTCGGGCCCTCGCCCTGCATCCTGATGGCGATGTCCTTGATGTTCAGGACGATGTCCGTCACGTCCTCACGAACGCCCGCGATGGACGAGAACTCATGCAGCACGCCATCGATCTGCACCGAGCTGACAGCGGCGCCCTGGAGCGACGACAGCAGGATGCGGCGCAGCGAGTTGCCGAGGGTCACGCCAAAGCCACGCTCCAGCGGCTCGGCGACGACGGTCGCGATACGCTTGGAGTCGGCGCCGGCAGAAATCTCGAGCTTGCTCGGCTTGATGAGGTCTTGCCAATTCTTCTGGATCACGGCAGCACCCTAAGGTCTAAATACAAATGCGCTCCCGGGCCGCCACCCGAAGAGCGAAAAGCCAGCCCCGGAGGGCTGGTTCGATCACACGCGGCGCCGCTTGCGCGGACGGCAGCCGTTGTGCGGAATGGGCGTCACGTCGCGGATCGCCGTTACCGTGAAGCCGGCAGACTGCAGGGCGCGTAGAGCGGACTCACGGCCGGAGCCGGGACCGGACACCTCCACCTCAAGGGTGCGCATGCCATGCTCGGCTGCCTTGCGCGCAGCGTCTTCCGCTGCGATCTGGGCGGCATAGGGGGTCGACTTACGCGAACCCTTGAACCCCATGGTGCCAGCGGACGACCAGGACACGGTATTGCCCTGCACGTCGGTGATGGTGACCATGGTGTTGTTGAACGAGGCGTTCACATGCGCGACGCCCGAGACGATGTTCTTTCGCTCGCGGCGGCGAACGCGGGTAACTTCTTTGGCCATTCAATCAGTCCTTACAGTCCTTCAGGCGCGCCCGTAATCCCAGGCGCTCGGGACGAGCCGCGCGACCGCCGCGCGACCCTTATTACTTCTTCTTGCCAGCGATCGGCTTCGCCTTACCCTTGCGGGTGCGGGCGTTGGTGTGGGTGCGCTGACCACGAACCGGCAGTCCGCGACGGTGGCGCAGGCCACGATAGCAACCGAGGTCCATGAGGCGCTTGATGTTCATCGCGACATCGCGACGAAGATCACCCTCGACGAGATAATCGCGATCGATCGTCTCACGAATTTGAATTACATCAGCATCCGACAGCTGGTTCACACGGCGATCGAGCGGGATGGAAACCTTCTCGCAGATCTCTTCGGCCTTCTTAGCGCCGATGCCATGGATGTACTGAAGCGCGATAATGACGCGCTTATTCGTCGGAATATTGACGCCAGCGATACGCGCCACGTTACGTCTCCGTTATTGTCACCGGGCCCCGAAAGCCCAACCAAAACCAATGCTCTTCGGAACCCCCGACAGTCACCGGCAAAAGCGAAAAGGCACCGGCCATCTGCCAACAGAAGACCAGCACCGCAACAGACCAAATCTGTCGGAAGCCGGTGTATAAGGGATTCAGGAAAGCCGCGTCAACCTCTCAATCACGCTTCAGCATGTGCCAGAATGTCGTTGATCTGACGAGTCACCTCGTCGATCCCCGCCATTCCGTCCACTTCGCTGAGCAGCCCCCGCTCCCTATAGTAGGGCGTGAGCTGCGCCGTGACAGCCTTGTATTCCTGCAGGCGCTTGCGAAAGACGTCGGGATTGTCGTCCTTGCGCACCGCCTCGCCACGAGCCAGCGTCTCCGCCGCCCGCTTCTCAATGCGGCCGATGAGAGCATCCTCATCCACCTTCAATTCGATAACCGCATCGAGCGTGAGGCCTTTTTCCTTCAGCATCCGCTCAAGCGCATCGGCCTGGCCCACGGTCCTCGGAAAGCCGTCGAGGATGAAGCCACGGCGCGCGTCGGCTTCCTCGATACGGTCCGCCACGATGCCAACGACGATCTCGTCGGAGACAAGTCCGCCGGCGTCCATCACGGCCTTTGCCTTGCGGCCGATCTCAGAGCCGGAGGCCACGGCTGCCCGCAGCATGTCTCCGGTAGAGAGCTGCGGAATGTCGAACCTGGTCACCAGCCTTTGTGACTGGGTGCCCTTGCCGGCCCCGGGCGGGCCCAAAAAAATCAGTCTCATCGGCGCTTTCCTCTCAACTTGGCCTTCTTGATGAGGCCCTCATACTGCGCCGCGTAAAGATGTCCCTGCACCTGGGAAACGGTATCCATTGTCACGCTGACGACAATCAACAGCGAGGTACCGCCAAAGTAGAAGGGAACGGCTGCATAGGAGATCAGAATTTCCGGGATCAGGCAGACCAGAGCGATGTAGGCCGCGCCGATGACCGTGATGCGCGTCAGCACGTAATCGATATATTCCGCCGTGCGCTCTCCCGGGCGAACGCCAGGGATGAAGCCACCATACTTCTTCAGGTTCTCCGCCGTCTCCTGTGGGTTGAAGACGATGGCGGTGTAGAAGAAGCAGAAGAACACGATGAGCGCGACATAAAGCGCCATATAGAGCGGCTGGCCATGGCCAATGTAGGCCGTGAGCGTCGTGAGCCAACCGGGACCGCCCGCGCTTGCAAAGCCCGCGACCGTCGTCGGCATCAGCAGCAGCGACGAGGCAAAGATCGGCGGGATCACGCCGGCGGTGTTGACCTTCAGCGGGAGATGAGAGGATTCCCCGCCTGCCATCCGGGTCGCCGAGACCTGACGCTTCGGATACTGGATCAGCAAGCGACGCTGCGCACGCTCCATGAACACCACGAAGGCAATGACCACGATAGCCAGAACGATGATGGTGAGGATGATGCCGGTTGACAGCGCACCCTGACGTCCCAGTTCCAGCGTTCCCGCCAAGGCAGACGGCAGTTCCGCGACAATGCCCGCGAAAATGATCAGCGAAATGCCGTTGCCGATGCCGCGGGAGGTGATCTGCTCACCCAGCCACATCAGGAACATGGTGCCGCCGACCAGCGTGATCACCGCGGTGATGATGAAGAAGATGCCAGGCTCGATAACAACGCCTTGGGCGCTTTGAAGCCCCACAGCGATGCCGTAGGCCTGGAGCGTGGCAAGAAAGACCGTGCCGTAGCGCGTATACTGGTTGATGACCTTGCGGCCCGCCTCGCCTTCCTTCTTCAGCTGCTCAAGACGCGGAACAACCGCCGTCATGATCTGCACAATGATGGAGGCCGAGATGTACGGCATGATGTTCAGGGCGAAGATGGCCATGCGGCCAACGGCTCCACCCGAAAACATGTTGAACAGGCCGAGGATCCCGGCCTGTTGCTGCTGGAAGATCTGCGCCAACGCCTGGGGATCAATCCCCGGCAACGGAATGTAGGTTCCGAGACGATAGACGATCAGGGCACCGAGCGTGAACCAGATGCGCTTCTTCAGCTCCGTCGCTTTGGAGAGAGCCGAAAAATTCAGATTTGCTGCGAGCTGTTCCGCCGCCGAGGCCATCGTCCCCTACTCCGTTCGTCCGTCACTGCCCCTATATAGGGGTCAGGAGGCGTCCGCGCTCGGCGTCTCACCCAGGATCTTGATCGTACCACCAGCTTTTTCGACGGCCTCGCGTGCGCCCTTTGTCGCAGCATAGACCTCGAAGGCCACCTTCTTGGTCGTCAGTTCGCTGCCGCCAAGCAGCTTCACGCCTTCGCGCGGCTTGGAGATGACACCAGCCGCAACCAGCGCCTCAATGGTCACTGGGCTCTTGGCGTCAAGCTTGCCGGCATCGATCGCCTTCTGCACCCGGCCGAGGCTCAGCTCGTTCAGGTCCTTGGCGAAGATGTTGACGAAACCACGCTTTGGCAGGCGGCGGTAGAGCGACATCTGACCGCCTTCGTAGGCCTTGATAGCCACGCCGCTGCGTGACTTCTGACCCTTAACGCCACGGCCGCCGGTCTTGCCCTTGCCGGAACCGATGCCGCGTCCTACGCGGATCCGCTCCTTGGAAGCGCCGGGATTATCCCGAAGATCGTTGAGCTTCATAATCTAAATCTCCGTCGGTCAGACTTCGTCGACGACACGGACGAGGTGAGCCACCTTGGCAATCATGCCGCGCACAGCCGGCGTGTCGGTAAGCGTGCGACGGCGGCCGACCTTGTTAAGGCCGAGACCAACCAGGGTCGCGCGCTGATCCTGCGGACGCCGGATGGGGCTTCCGGTCTGCTCGACCGTTACGGTCTTGTCGTTGGTTTTCTTAGCGGCTTTGGCCATGATCCTGTCTCCTGGTCTCACGCCTCAGCGGCGGCGGCATCGCCATCCACGTCACGGCGACGGGACTGCAGAGCCGACACCTTCAGGCCGCGACGTGCCGCGACCGAACGCGGGCTGTCCTCTGCCTTGAGCGCCGAGAAGGTCGCACGCACCATGTTGTAGGGATTGGATGATCCCAGCGACTTGGCGACGATGTCCTGGACGCCAAGCGTCTCGAAGACAGCGCGCATCGGACCGCCGGCGATGATGCCCGTACCGGCCGGAGCCGCACGCAGGATCACCTTGCCTGCGCCCCAGCGGCCGGCGACATCATGATGCAGGGTGCGGCCTTCGCGCAGCGCAACGCGCACCATGCCGCGCTTGGCAGCCTCGGTCGCCTTGCGGATGGCCTCCGGCACCTCGCGGGCCTTGCCATGTCCGAAACCGACACGGCCCTTCTGGTCGCCGACGACGACAAGCGCAGCAAAGCCGAAGCGACGGCCGCCCTTGACGACCTTCGCCACGCGATTGATGTGCACCAGCTTATCGACGAATTCGCTGTCGCGCTCTTCGCGATCGCGGTCGCGTTCCCGTTCACGAGCCATGGCGTTCTCTAGTCCTTAAACTCTCGTGCGGCATGCACCGCACAGTGATCCTCAGAATGTCAGCCCGCCCTCGCGGGCGGCATCGGCGAGTGCCTTGACGCGGCCGTGGTAGAGGTAGGAGCCGCGATCGAACACGACCTCCTTGACGCCCTTCTCAACCGCGCGTTCAGCGATCAGCTTGCCGACCGCCTGGGCCGCCGCTGTATCCGCTCCCGTCTTCAGGCCGCTGCGCAGATCCTTTTCGACGGTGGAAGCCGCGACGATTGTCACGCCCTGCACATCGTCGATCAGCTGCGCATAGATATTCTTGGACGAGCGATAGACGGACAGACGAAGCCGTCCACTCGCTGCCTTCTTAACCGCCCGCCGAACACGCGCCCGGCGGCGGGCTTCAACCACAAGATTCTTCGCCATAGCTCGCGTTCCTTACTTCTTCTTGCCTTCCTTGCGGAAGATAAATTCGCCGGCATACCGGACGCCCTTGCCCTTATAAGGCTCCGGCGGACGGAATTCGCGGATTTCCGCTGCGACCTGGCCGACCTGCTGCTTGTTGATGCCGGAGATCGAAATCTCGGTCGGCTTCGGGCAAGCGATCTGAATGCCATCCGGGATCGGATAAAGCACTTCGTGGCTGTAGCCAAGAGACAGCTGCAGGTTCTTTCCCTGCACAGCCGCCCTGTAGCCGACGCCTTCGATCTCGAGCTTGCGCTCGAAACCGGTGGTGACGCCAGTCGCCAGGTTCTGCACCATGGTGCGGGACATGCCCCACATCGAGCGCGCGACCTTGTCCTGGGACCGCGGTGTCACAGTGATCGCGCCGTCCTCAAGCTTGGCCGTGACTTCCTGATGGAGCACAAAGGACAGTTCGCCCTTCGGACCCTTCATCTTTACCTGCTGGCCGTCCACCGAGGCGGTCACACCGCTGGGAACTGCCACTGATTTCTTCCCGATGCGCGACATCTGCGCACTCCGTTCCTATCTATTCCGCTGCGATCAGAAGATCGTGCAGAGAACTTCGCCACCGACGTTATTGTCGCGAGCCTCGTGATCGGCCATCACGCCCTTTGGCGTGGAGACGATCGCCACGCCAAGGCCATTGGCCACGCGCGGCAGGTTGCTCACCGACGCATAGACGCGGCGGCCAGGCTTCGACACGCGGCTGATCTCACGGATCACCGGTACGCCATCGAAATACTTGAGCTCGATCTCGAACTCGGTTCGGCCACCGTCGTATTCGGTGGTCGAATAGTCGCGGATATAGCCCTCGGACTTCAAAACGTCGAGCACCCGCGCACGAAGCGTGGAGCCAGGCGTCGAGACCTTGGTCTTGCGCCGCATCTGCGCGTTGCGGATGCGGGTCAGCATATCGCCGATCGGATCATTCATAGCCATAGCGACCGTCTCCTCACCAGCTCGACTTCACGAGACCGGGGATCAGTCCCTTATTGCCGAGCTCACGCAGGGCGATACGAGACATCTTCAGCTTGCGATAGAAAGCACGCGGACGACCCGAAACCTCACAACGGTTGCGGATGCGGATCTTTGCCGAATTGCGCGGCAGCTCCGCAAGCTTCAGGCGGGCGGTGAAACGCTCCTCACCCGAAAGCTCCTCGTTGTTCGCGATCGCCTTCAGCTCAGCACGCTTTGAAGCGTAACGGGCGGCAAGCTTTGCCCGACGCTTGTTCTTCTCGATTGCGCTCTTCTTCGCCATCGGTTCCTCGCTCAGTTCCGGAACGGAAAGTTCAGGGCGCGGAGAAGCTCACGCGCCTCATCGTCCGTCTTCGCCGTCGTGCAGACGATCACGTCCATGCCCAGAACCTGGTCGACCTGATCGTAATTGATCTCGGGGAACACAATGTGTTCCTTGATTCCCATCGCGTAGTTGCCGCGACCGTCAAAACTGCCCGGGTTGAGCCCGCGGAAGTCGCGGACACGCGGCAGCGCGATATTCAACAGACGATCCAGGAACTCGTACATACGAACCTTGCGGAGCGTCACCTTGGCGCCGACCGCCTGCCCTTCGCGCAGCTTGAACGTCGCGATGGAGGTGCGGGCGCGGGTGATCACGGGCCGCTGGCCGGCGATCAAACCGAGATCCTTGGCGGCGGAGGTCGCCTTCTTGGAGTCGGCGACAGCCTCGCCAACGCCCATGTTGAGGACGACCTTTTCGACGACCGGAACTTCGAAGGAGTTCTTGTATCCGAACTTCTCCGTCAGGGCCGCACGAACCACCTCGTTGTAGTGCTTCTTGAGCCGCGGCTCGTAATTCTGCGTATCAAGCATCGATCCGCTCCCCAGAGCGCTTTGCCACACGCACCTTGCGACCGTCTTCAAGGATCTGGAAACCGACGCGGGTCGGCTTGCCGTCCTTGGGGTCAAGGTGGGCGAGGTTCGAAAGATTGAGCGGCGCTTCCTTGCGGATCAGGCCGCCTTCCTGGGCCTGGGTCTGACGCTGATGGCGAACCACAACGTTGACACCCTTGACGATGGCTCGGTTCTCCTTGGGGAGAACCTGGGTCACCTCGCCAGTCTTGCCCTTGTCGCGGCCGGCGAGCACGACGACCTTGTCACCCTTGCGGATTTTCGCGGCCATCACAGCACCTCCGGCGCAAGCGAAATGATCTTCATATGGTTCTTCAGGCGCAGCTCGCGCGGAACCGGTCCAAAGATACGCGTGCCGACAGGCTCGCCTTCCTTATTGACCAGGACCGCCGCATTGCGATCGAAGCGGATCACGGATCCGTCGACGCGGCGAATGTCCTTGGCCGTGCGAACGACGACCGCCTTCATCACGTCGCCCTTCTTCACGCGACCGCGCGGAATGGCTTCCTTGACGGAGACGACGATAATATCGCCGACCGACGCATACTTGCGCTTCGATCCGCCGAGCACCTTGATGCACATCACACGGCGCGCACCGGAGTTATCCGCGACGTCGAGATTGGTCTGCATCTGAATCATGGCATGCTGCCTTCTCTCTTATCGGGCCGGTTTCCCTCAAGGGACCTGCTCCCGATCAACCTCAACTCGTCTTCAGCTTGCCGCTTCGTCCAGGACCACCCAGCTCTTCAGCTTGGAGATCGGGCGGCTTTCCACGATCTGGACAATGTCGCCGACCTTGCAGCGATTGGCCTCGTCATGGGCGTGATAGTTCTTGGTCCGGCGCACCGTCTTCTTGAAAAGCGGATGCGTGAACCGGCGCTCGACCTTGACGACGACGGTCTTGTCCGTCTTGTCGGACACGACGACGCCCTGCAAAATACGTTTTGGCATCTCGGTATCCCTTACGCCTTGGCCTGGTCCGCGCGCTTCTTCTGCTGCGCGAAGGTTTTGATACGTGCGATGTCGCGGCGAACCGCCTTCACGCGCGCGGTGTTCTCAAGCTGGCCGGTCGCCCGCTGGAAGCGCAGATTGAACTGCTCCTTCTTCAGCTTGAGCAGCTCGTCGCCAAGCTGATCGGCCGTGAGAGTCGGGAAGTCACTGGTCTTTGCCATCTCTCTACCCTCAGTCCGCGATGCGCTGCACGAAACGGGTGCGGATCGGGAGCTTCGCAGCGGCAAGGCGAAGCGCCTCACGTGCGATTTCCTCGTCCACGCCGTCGAGCTCGAACATGATGCGCCCAGGCTTGACCTTGGCGGCCCAGAATTCAGGAGCGCCCTTGCCCTTACCCATGCGCACTTCGGTCGGCTTCTTCGACACCGGCACATCCGGGAACACACGGATCCACACGCGACCTGCACGCTTCATATGACGCGTCATCGCGCGGCGAGCCGCCTCGATCTGACGCGCGGTGATGCGCTCGGGATCAACGGCCTTGAGACCAAAGGTCCCGAAAGCCAGATCGGTGCCGCCCTTCGCGGTACCGCTGATGCGGCCCTTGAACTGCTTGCGGAACTTCGTCCGTTTCGGTTGCAGCATTTGACTAACCTCTCACGTCCCGCGTTCAGGCTGCGGCTTCGCGACGGCCACCGGACCGCGACTGCTCGCCGCTTCCAGCACCTTCGTTCATACGCTTGTCCTGGGCGAGCGGGTCGTGCTCCATGATCTCGCCCTTGAAAATCCAAACCTTGACGCCGCATGTGCCCATGGCCGTCATGGCGGTGGACACGCCGTAATCAATGTCGGCACGTAGCGTGTGCAATGGCACGCGTCCTTCGCGATACCACTCGGTACGCGCGATTTCAGCGCCACCCAGACGGCCCGAGCAGGTGATGCGGATGCCTTCTGCGCCGAGACGCATGGCCGATTGCACCGCCCGTTTCATGGCGCGGCGGAAAGCCACGCGGCGCTCGAGCTGCTGGGTGATCGAATCGGCCACCAGCTGCGCATCGATTTCCGGCTTGCGCACCTCAACGATGTTGATGTGCACCTCGGAATCCGTCATCGAGCCGACCTTCTTGCGAAGCTTCTCGATGTCGGCGCCCTTCTTGCCGATCACCACGCCGGGACGACCCGAATGGATCGTCACGCGGCACTTCTTGTGGGGGCGCTCGATGACGATGCGCGACACGGCTGCCTGCTTCAGATCCTTCAGAAGAGCCTCGCGAATGCGCAGATCCTCATGAAGCAGCTTGCCGTATTCCGCGCGCGTCGCGAACCAGCGCGAATCCCACGTGCGATTGATACCGAGCCGAAGCCCGATCGGATTGATCTTCTGTCCCATCAGGCAGACTCCTGAACCTGGCGAACCACGATGGTCAGATGCGAGAAAGGCTTCTCGATCCGGCCAACACGACCGCGAGCGCGCGGGCTGAAACGCTTCATCACCAGTGCCTTGCCCACATAGGCCTCGGCGACGATCAGATCATCGACGTCAAGGTTGTGGTTGTTCTCGGCATTGGCGATTGCCGACTCCAACGTCTTGCGGACGTCGCCGGAAATCCGCTTGCGCGAAAACTGCAGGTCGGCCAACGCCTTGTTGACCTTCTTGCCGCGGATCAGGCCTGCGACGAGGTTCAGCTTCTGCGGCGAAATCCGGAGATTGCGCGCAACAGCCTTGGCCTCGTTCTCAGGGAGCGTGCGCTCACGCGCTGGCTTGCCCATGGCTTACTTCCTCTTCGCTTTCTTGTCCGCTGCGTGACCGTAATAGGTCCGCGTCGGAGAAAACTCGCCGAACTTGTGGCCGACCATCTCTTCCGAGACGTAGACCGGAACGTGCTTCTGCCCGTTGTAGACCCCAAAGGTGAGGCCGACGAACTGCGGCAGAATGGTGGAGCGACGGCTCCAGGTCTTGATGACTTCTGCGCGACCCGATCCGCGGGCGGCTTCCGCTTTCTTGAAGAGGAAACCGTCGACGAAGGGGCCTTTCCAAACAGAACGTGCCATGGTTCAGGCCTCGCTCACTTCTTCTTCCGAGCGTGGCGGCTCGAAATGATGAACTTATCCGTCGCCTTATTACGACGGGTTTTCTTACCCTTGGTGGGCTTGCCCCACGGGGTGACGGGATGGCGGCCACCCGAGGTGCGGCCTTCGCCGCCGCCGTGCGGATGGTCAACCGGGTTCATGGTCACGCCGCGATTGTGCGGGCGCCGGCCGAGCCAACGCGAACGTCCAGCCTTGCCGTAATTGATGTTGCTGTGGTCAGGATTGGAGACCGCACCAACGGTCGCCATGCACTGTCCATTGACCAAGCGCTGCTCGCCGGAGTTGAGACGCAGGATCACATATCCCTGGTCGCGACCCACGATCTGCGCATAGGCGCCAGCCGAACGGGCAATCTGTCCGCCACGGCCGATCTTCAGCTCCACATTGTGGACGATCGTGCCGACCGGCATGTTGCCAACCGGCATAGCGTTACCCGGCTTCACGTCGACCTGGGTGCCGGCGACAACCGTCGCACCCGTCGCCAAACGCTGCGGAGCCAGGATATAGGCCTGCTCGCCATCGGTGTAGGTCAGAAGAGCGATGAAAGCCGACCGGTTGGGGTCATACTCGATTCGCTCGACCGTCGCTGCCACATCGAACTTGCGGCGCTTGAAATCGATGACGCGATAGGTCCGCTTGTGACCGCCGCCACGAAAGCGGACAGTGACACGGCCGTGATTGTTGCGACCGCCGGACTTGCTCAGGCCTTCCGTCAGCGACTTGACCGGCTTGCCCTTGTAGAGCTCGGAACGGTCGACGATGACGAGCTGGCGAAGGCTCGGCGTAATGGGTTTAAACGTCTTCAGTGCCATTTTTACTCTCCCCGCCGCTCTCAGAGACCGGTCGAGACGTCGATCGAATGGCCTTCGGCCAACGTCACGACGGCTTTCTTGACATCGCTCTGAACGCCGAGGCGGCCCTTAAAGCGCTTGACCTTGCCCTTGCGGACCAGGGTGTTGACGCCGGTGACCTTGACGTCGAACAGCTTCTCGACAGCTGCCTTGATCTGCGGCTTGGTCGCAGTCTTGGCAACGCGGAAGACCACCTTGTTCTGCTCGGACGCCAGCGTCGCCTTCTCGGTGATGACCGGCGACAGGATGACGTCGTAGTGGCGTGGATCGGTGCTCATTTGAAGCGCGCCTCCAGCGCATCAACCGCAGCGCGCGTGAGCACCAGGGTGTCACGGCGCAGGATGTCGTAAACATTGATGCCCTGAACCGGCAGCACGTCCACATCGGGAATGCTGCGGGCCGCACGACCAAAGTTCTCGTTGACCGTCTCGCCGTCGATGACCAGCGTGCTGGCCCAACCGAGCTTCACGAAACGCTCCTTGAGAGCCTTGGTCTTGGCATCGTCGAGTGTGATCTGATCGACGATCACGATCTGCGACGCCTTGGCCTTGGCGGACAGCGCGAGCTTCAGGCCGAGCGCGCGGACCTTCTTGGGAAGGTCGTGCTCGTGGCTGCGGACCACCGGACCGAAGGCACGTCCACCACCGCGGAACTGCGGCGCGCGAGCGGAACCGTGACGAGCGCGACCGGTGCCCTTCTGCTTGAAGAGCTTCTTGCCGGTACGTGCGATCTCGGAACGACCCTTGGTCTTGTGGGTTCCGGCCTGGCGCTTGGCCAGCTGCCAGCGCACCACCCGGTAAAGGATGTCCGTGCGGGGCTCGAGACCGAAGATCTCGTCCGAGAGTGTGAGCTTGCCGGCGTCAGAGCCGTCGAGCGTCTTGATGGCGATATCCATCACGCGCCCTCCTCGTTGGCCGCGGGCGCCTCAGCCGGCGCAGCGGTCTCGTCCTGTGCCTTCGCACTTACCTGTTCAGCATCGTTGCCGATCTTGAACTTGCCCGGCTTCGGAGCCTCGTCCGGCAGAGGACGCTTCACAGCATCACGCACCACGATCCAGCCGCCCTTGGAGCCCGGAACCGAACCCTCGACCAGGATCAGCCCACGCTCGACGTCGGTGCTGACAACCTTGAGGTTCTGGGTCGTCACGCGCTCATCGCCGAGATGACCAGGCATCTTCTTGTTCTTGAAGGTCTTGCCCGGATCCTGGCGGCCACCGGTCGAACCGATCGAACGATGCGAAACCGACACACCATGCGAGGCGCGAAGACCGCCGAAGTTCCAGCGCTTCATACCGCCGGCGAAGCCCTTACCGACGGTCGTGCCCGTGACGTCGACGAACTGACCGACGACGAAATGATCCGCCGTGATCTCCGCGCCGACGGGGATGACCGTCTCATCTTCAACGCGGAACTCAACGAGGCGCCGCTTGGGCTCCACATTGGCAACCGCGAAATGACCGCGCTGAGCCTTCGGCGTGTTCTTCGCCTTGGCGAAGCCAGCACCGAGCTGAAGCGCAACATATCCGTCCTTCTCGACCGTGCGGTGGGCGACCACCTGGCACGCATCGAGCTTAAGGACCGTAACCGGCACATGCTCACCGGCCTCTGTGAAGAGGCGGGTCATTCCGAGCTTCTGTGCAATCACACCGGACCGCATGGTCGTCCTCTCCAAAAGGCTCAGAGCTTGATCTCGACGTCCACGCCGGCAGCGAGGTCGAGCTTCATCAGCGCGTCCACCGTCTGCGGCGTGGGGTCAACGATATCGAGAAGACGCTTATGCGTGCGCATCTCGAACTGCTCACGGCTCTTCTTATCGATGTGCGGGCTGCGATTGACCGTGAACTTCTCGATCAGGGTCGGCAGCGGGATGGGCCCACGGACACGAGCGCCCGTGCGCTTTGCCGTCGACACGATCTCACGGGTCGATGCATCGAGAATCCGATGATCGAACGCCTTGAGACGAATGCGTATGTTCTGACCGTTCATTGGTCGACCTCAACTCGAAGAAAGCGCGTCGGATCGGGACATCCCACCCGACGCCTTACTTTCCGATTCCCTTACTCGATGATGCTGGCGACGACGCCTGCGCCGACGGTGCGGCCGCCTTCGCGGATGGCGAAGCGCAGCTTCTCTTCCATGGCGATCGGCACGATCAGGTGCACTTCCATGGCGATGTTGTCGCCCGGCATGACCATCTCGGTACCCTCAGGAAGATGCACCACACCCGTCACGTCCGTCGTGCGGAAGTAGAACTGCGGACGGTAGTTGGTGAAGAACGGCGTGTGACGGCCACCCTCCTCCTTCGTCAGGATGTAGGCTTCCGCCTTGAACTTCGTGTGCGGCTTCACCGAACCCGGCTTGCACAGAACCTGACCGCGCTCGACGTCCTCGCGCTTGGTGCCGCGCAGCAGCGCGCCGATGTTGTCGCCCGCCTGGCCCTGGTCCAGAAGCTTGCGGAACATCTCAACGCCCGTCACCGTCGTCTTGGTGGTCGGACGAATGCCCACGATCTCGACTTCCTCGCCAACCTTGACGATGCCGCGCTCGACGCGGCCGGTCACCACCGTGCCACGGCCGGAGATCGAGAACACGTCCTCAACCGGCATCAGGAAGGCGCCGTCAACCGGACGCTCCGGCTGCGGAATGTAGGCGTCAACCTCTTCCATCAGCTTCAGGATCGCGTCGTGGCCGAGCTCCTTGTTGGAGTTCTCCAGAGCCGCCAGAGCCGAACCCTTGACGATCGGAATGTCGTCGCCCGGGAACTCGTACTTCGACAGAAGCTCGCGAACCTCAAGCTCAACAAGCTCCAGAAGCTCGGCGTCATCAACCATGTCGCACTTGTTCAGGAACACAACCAGAGCCGGAACGCCAACCTGACGGGCCAGAAGGATGTGCTCGCGGGTCTGCGGCATCGGGCCGTCCGCCGCCGACACAACCAGGATCGCGCCGTCCATCTGCGCCGCGCCCGTGATCATGTTCTTCACATAGTCGGCGTGGCCAGGGCAGTCGACGTGCGCATAGTGGCGGTTCGCCGTCTCATACTCAACGTGTGCCGTCGAGATCGTGATGCCGCGAGCCTTCTCTTCAGGCGCCTTGTCAATCTGGTCATAGGCCGTGAACGTCGCACCGCCCGTCTCAGCCAAAATCTTCGTGATCGCCGCCGTCAGTGACGTCTTGCCATGATCAACATGACCAATCGTCCCAATGTTGCAATGCGGCTTCGTCCGCTCAAACTTTTCCTTGGCCATCGGCTCGACCTCTAAATCCGTCCAAATGCCGGTGGCCACCCATGGGCCGGCCGGTCGGTTGCTTTTTGTGCGACGTCTCCGCTCATCGCGGGCGTCCGGTCCTCGGTTGCGCCCCGCCCTGGAATGATGGAGCGGGTGAAGGGAATCGAACCCTCGTCATCAGCTTGGAAGGCTGTTGCTCTACCATTGAGCTACACCCGCATGTCGCATTCGGCCGAGGTGGTGGGGGAGGTAGGACTCGAACCTACGAAGGCATAGCCAGCGGATTTACAGTCCGCCCCCTTTGCCGCTCGGGACACTCCCCCAAACCTCGAACGCACACCACCTTGAAGGAGACGGCTCGAAGACACGACGACGCCCCGCCAACTGAAGCGGGGTGGATCGCACGGCGCGTTTTATGGTGACCCGCATCAGCCGTGTCAACCGGAAAGCACATAACCTTGATTGCCAAAGGGCCCGCACGGTGCAAAGAACACGTCACCATGCGTCAAGGACGACCCTCGAAATCCGCCCGCCCCTTCCATGGGGGCCGCAACCACACACGCCCTCCCCGCGATCCATCCGGGCCCGCGATCCTCTATGGCCATCACTCGGTCGTTGAGGCGCTGAAAAATCCGCGCCGCCAGTTCCGCCGGCTGCTCGCGACCGAAAACGCCCTGAAGCGCTTGCAGGAGGAAGGCATCCCCGTTCCTCAGATCGCGGAGGTGGTGCGCCCCGGGGCCATTGACCGGGAACTGACACCAGATGCCGTCCACCAGGGATTGCTCCTGGAGGCCGATCCGCTTCCGGCGCTCAGTCTCGATATGCTTCGCGACGATGCGCTTGTTCTGGTGCTGGACCAGATCACCGATCCGCACAATGTCGGCGCGATCGTGAGAACGGCTGCCGCATTCGGAGTGACCGCCATCGTCACCACGGCGCGCCACAGTCCCGAGGCGACAGGAGTGCTCGCCAAAAGCGCCTCCGGCGGACTTGAGCATGTGCCGATCATCACAGTGCGCAACCTTGCGGGAGGCCTGGAGGAGCTGGGTAGTCGCCACTTTCAGCGCGTCGGCCTCGATTCGGAGGGCGAGACGTCCCTGCCCTCCGTTCCCTTGCGCCGCCCGCTGGCCCTGGTGCTGGGAGCCGAAGGAAAAGGCCTGAGACAGAAGACCCGCACTTGCTGCGACGTGTTGGCGCGGCTCGACATGCCGGGCGCCATCAAAAGCCTCAACGTCTCAAACGCCGCGGCGATCGCGCTGCATGTCGCGGCGTCCGCAGCCTAGGATATCGAGTCGCTCCAGAATCTTACGCGGTGGAGCGCACAAAGTGATTCCACTCGTTTGAGCGACGTCTCAGGTCTTGGGAATCCGCTCGATGGCGGGAGGCGGCGCGCCATATTCCGGCGCGGGAACGGATGCCGGCGGCCGTGAAGGCTGAACGCGCTGCCTGTCTTCGTCCTTGCGGGGATAATAGACCCGCGGAGGCTTGTAGTTGTTGCGGTAGTGGCGCTGAGAGGGGCTGGAGCGAAAATGCTGGTCGCGATCCCGAAAGCTATCCTGCGCCAGCGCAGGAGACGCCGTCGCGATCATGATGCCGGCAAGAACCCAAAGATGCTTTCTCATGAACTTCATATGGGGATCGCTGCTCAAAAAGGCCACAGGTTATCGCCTTCGTTATCGACCCGCCGTTTCTTCTGTTGAACCGATATGGGGTCGCTGATACCTAGGCGGGGATGAGTCGGGTCAAGTGTTTGAGATTGTGTGTTCATCCACATTCTCATTCTGATTTCCCGGCCAAAGCCGGCGTAGCACAGCGGTAGTGCAGCGGTTTTGTAAACCGAAGGTCGGGAGTTCGATCCTCTCCGCCGGCACCATTTTTCAACTGAAGACACGCGATGAAAGAACCCCGGAAGCCTGAGCTGCCGGGGTTCTTATCGTGGCTCAAGGTCAGTTACTGCTGCCACCCTCGTTCTGATCATCGCCGGACCCGCCGACGCTGAGACCATCGGAGCCAAGGCCAACGCCGACATCTCCGACGTCCGCGCTGATGCCGTCAGAGTCGACGCTCGCACCGATGCCGCCTTCCCCGCCGACACCGGCGTTGATGCCCTCGCTGTTGTTGCTGCCGGCGCCTTCACCTCCAATATCGGCGTTGATGCCGCCAGTATTTTCGCCAGCCGCGCCGGATCCAAGGCCAACATTGAGGCCACTGGAATTGCTGCTGGCCGCACCGGAGCTGAGACCAGCGTTGATGCCGCCGGTATTGGAACTCGCGGCCCCGGAGGCGATGCCGGCGTTCACACCACCGCTGTTGGTGGATACGGCGCTGGAACCGACGCCCACGTTAACGCCGCCAGTGTTGGCACCGGCGCCGCCGGCAACGCCGACATTAAGCCCGCCAGCCGCGGTTCCTGGTGTTCCCGTTCCGGGAGTGGACGATGTGGCTGAACGGCCCGAGAAGATCGAACTGGTGGTCGGATTGCTCGTCGGGTCGAGCTTGGTGCACCCCTCCTCCGCAATCTGCGCCAACTGTTGGGACGTCAATTGTCCGGCCGGCACGTCGCACATATCGGCTTTCGCACCAGCAAGGCCAAAGCCCATGCCCACGATCACTGCACTGACTGATGTTAGGATACGCATACAAACCTCCCAAAAACTGGTGTTGTGTTCGGGGGATTAACTCTGTCGACATGCGGAAAGTTGCTCAATTTGCAACCGTGGATTGGCAATAATCTAGACAGATCTTTAACGAAAACGGCTCATTCTGACCTAACGTTCATCCAGCTTTCAGTCACACTTGTTCACCATGGCCTCCGGCCGCTTACTGAGCAGTTCATGATCAATCGCCACAACTCTGAGTACGCCCGTGAGCTGGCGCGCGCCGCAGGTGGCTGCATCCTTTTTGCCTTTCCGCTGCAGATGACCATGGAAATGTGGTGGCTGGGGTTCTTCATGGAACGCGAGCGGCTCCTGATCTTCATGATTGTCGGCTTCGCGCTTCTGCTCGGTCTTTCCTATTATTCCGGATTTGCCCGCGACCAGCCGCTCAAGGACGATATCCTGGATGCGTTCTCGGCCTTTGGCCTTGGCGTGATCATCTCCGCCATCATGTTGCTCATTTTCAATGTGCTGGCGACGGAGCACTCTCTCAGGGAAATCATCGGCAAGGTCGCGCTGCAGTCCATCCCCGCTGGCATGGGCGCGATCCTGGCACGCAAGCAACTTGGTGTCGCCGATGAGGGAGAAGAAAGACAGCGGCGGATCGATAGCTACGCTGGCGAACTTTTTGCCATGACGGGCGGAGCGATCTTTATTGCCTTCAACGTCGCCCCAACGGATGAGATCTCGCTTATCAGCCATCTCATGACGCCATGGCACTCGGTGATCCTGTGTTTGATCTCGCTCCTGCTTCTCCATGCCCTGGTCTATGGCGTCGAACTGGCAGGTCAGGCTCAATGGCCCGAAGGCCATGGCTTTTTGTCCGTCTTCTTTCGCTTCAGCCTTGCCGGCTACGGCGTCGCGGTCGCCGTCAGCTTGTATATTCTCTGGAGCTTCGGGCGCCTTGACGGAACCGGCTGGAACGAGATCGCCGCCATGCTGGCCGTGCTTGCCTTTCCTGCTTCCATCGGCGCGGCGACCGCCCGTCTCGTGATCTGAGAGGAGATCGTCGGTGTCGGATATGACCGCCAGCGAGCAACAAAAGCCGCCGAAAACACCCGCCTTGGAATGGATCGCATCGTCCATCGGAGCCATCTTCGCCGTCGGCCTGATCAGCTTTCTCACCTGGGACATCTTCGTGGCGGCCGAGCCGGCCGATGTTTCGGCACAGCCAGGCGTGATAGAGCAAGCCAGCCAGGGCTATACCCTGGGCATTGTTGTGCAGAACACAGGCGGGCTGACCGCAGCCGAGGTTGAAGTCGAAGGCAGGGTTACCACCGTCGACGGAACCGAAGAGACCAGCCAGGCGACCTTCGACTATCTGCCGGGAAAATCCGAGCGACGCGGCACATTGATGTTTCAGACAGAGCCGGACCCGGCCCAACTGCGGCTCCGGGTGGTCTCCTACCGCGAGCCCTAGGCCGCAGCCCCCCTGTTCTAACTGGATCAGGCAGCCGTCAGGGAGGGCATGGAGATGACCTTGTCAGCAACCAGCCGTGCGCTCTGGCGGCCGGCCTCTGCCAGGAGGTCCCGCAGAAGCATCTGCACGGGGTCGAAATCGGAAACGCCCGCCGCCGCCTGCGCCTCATACATCCGTGACAGCCGCCGACGAAGCTGTGTGGCGGCTGCTATGGCATCCGCTGGCGTTGACGCCATCACAAGATCGTCGATCGCGGCCCGAAAGGCGGGATAGGCCGATTTCGGCAATTCGACACGACGGTAGAGCATAGCGAAGCCGTTGCTTCGGCCATCACGGATGAGGTTGGAGATCCGGCTTCTCTCCAGGCCCGACAGCTCTGAAAGAACGGTTTCGAAGAAATCGATATTGCCGGCGGCCAAGGCGCGGAGAAGAAGAGCCGGGGTGAGTTGCCCCGTCTCGCGAAGATGCCGGACCAGATGGGGCATGTCCGGCTGGCCTGCTCGTTCGGATGCGAGTGTCACGGTCGCCTTTTCGCAGGCGCGACCTGCAATGACATCGGCATGTGCCTTGGACATCCACTTGCGTCCGGAGACGAGGCTCGAGAGGTTTTCCGCCACAGCGCGCACCAGCGACTGCTGGATATGAATCGGCAGATCCTTGCGTTCCAGCAGTGCTTCGCGAACGTCCGCGTGGGAGGCATGGCGCTCGACGAGACGTTTCATGGCGGATGGCGTCAGTACCGCGTCGCTGTTGCGCACCAGGATCGCACAGGCGTCAGACCCGCCCACTTCGGCAAGCGCCGCCGCCACTGGAGCCGGCAGATCGGCACGCGCGGCCACCGCCGATTGGACAAGGCTGTCGTGGCTGGCCGCATGGTCGACAAGATCGGCCGTCGTGAGAAGGGGCGACAGGGCAAGAACGGGCGCGGCCACCTCGGCGTTGTCTTCACAAAGAGCGGTGATGATGTGGCGCGGCACCCTGGGTGATGCTGCTATGGCTTCCGCAAGCGCCTGACGCACATCCGCGGAAGGATCATCCAACAAGGAGGTCATGGCGGCCTCCGCCAGCAGCGTCTCATCGGCACCGAGAACATCCTGCACATAGGCCCGGCCAAGAGCCCGTGCCGCCTGTATCCGCCCCTCGACCGGAGCGGTTCTGGCCCAATGTAGAAAACGCCGAATGATCATCAGGTCATACCGTGCCGCGACCACGCGCATTGGACGCGGTCGCAAGATTCAGAAAGGTCGAAAGATCAAGGGGGCCGCCGGGACGGGACGGTGCAGCCGGCCTGGAATGCGGCAATGGCGCCGCGTTTGCCAACACTGTCTTGTTCTCCGATGGCGCCTGCCTTTGCGCCAGCTGCGGATCCGCCACCAATCCGCTCCATGCGCGCTCAACGTAGGCATTGACCGGCTGGCGGTGTCCGGTGCGGTAGAGCGAGTGGAACACAGGCCCGGTTTCAGGAATAGCCGGCTGTTCAAACGCGGCATGGGCCGCAGCTACTGTTGCCGCAGGGCTGCTGCCGACCGGCAGTGTGACCGATGTGCCGCCATGCTTGGATTTCAGATTGGCCAGCACCTCAGCGACAGGTCGTGCCTTTCCGTCAGCATAGAAGATGCTGCGGTTGGCGGCGGCTGCTTCAGGGAAGGCCCTTGCCGCGGAGGCACCGGGATTGGTCTCCGCGAGACGGATCATGGAAGCCGCACCCTGGGCACCCAGGAAATGGGCGGCGTAGAGTTCGCCATCATCCGGCGCCCGGCCGATCGAGCCGGTCAGGCTTTCGCGATTTCGCTCGGTAAAGGCGCCGGCGAGCAAAGCGGAAACTTCCGGATCATAGCGCAGCGCCAGAATGTCACTTCTTGCCTCGGGGCTTGAAACGGTGAAACGTCCGGAAGCGGAGCGGCGGATCTGACTTGCCTGGTCATCGAGACCGAATCGGGGGCCGTCCTCCTTCATGACCTGGAGCCACGTCTGCTCGACGAACTGGAACGCGCCGGCAGCGCTGGAGGTCGGAGCCTTGGCTTGCGGGTTGAGACCGGACTCGCGAAATGCTGTCTTAAGGAGATAATCGAAGCCCGTGCCGGTCGCAGCCGCAGCCTTGCGCACTGCTCCCGTCACATTCTGCGCGGCGTCATTGAGTGACGTCAGAAACATGTCGACCCCGAGCCTTCAAGACAAGGCTATCCAAAGCTCAGCTTGGCGCCATCATGGTAAAATTTGGGTTAAATTTAGACTTAGCTCCGACGGATCGAGAGGCCTTATCATGACGGAAAACCAACATCTTCGCTCTCCGCGAGGCGGCCTCTACTTCGAGGATTTCGCCATCGGCCTGGTGTTCGAGCATCCGCTTACACGCACGGTCACGCAGATGGATAACATGCTGTTTTCCAATATGACGCTGAACCCGCAGCCACTGCACATCGACCGACACTTCTGCGAACGCGAGACGGAATGGGGCCAGCCGCTCATGAACTCGCTCTTCACGCTCGGCCTCATGATCGGCATTTCGGTGAGTGACACGACCGTCGGCACCACAATCGCCAACCTCGGTATGACCGATGTGAAATTCCCGCACCCGCTGTTTGAAAACGATACAGTGCGGGTGACAACGGAGGTCGTGGCCATGCGCGAATCCAATTCGCGGCCGGAAGCCGGGATCGTGGAGCTTCATCACCGCGCCTTCAACCAGAACGACAGGCTGGTGGCCGAATGCCGCCGCCAGGCTTTCATGAAGCGGAGACCCGCCTAATGCGCTCGCTTCTGTTTGTTCCCGGCGACAGCCCTCACAAACTCGCCCGTGCCTTGGAATCAGGCGCCGATGCCCTGATCATCGACCTGGAGGATTCGGTCGCGCCCGCGGCCAAGGCGGAAGCACGGGCGACAGCCGCGGCCTTCATCGACGAAGCACGGCGTTTTGACGAGCGCATCGGGCTGTGGGTGCGCATCAATGCCTTCGGGACCGGCCTTGCCGATGATGATCTGGCCGCCGTCGTACCGGCGGAACCCAATGGCATCCTGCTGCCGAAAAGCACCGGCGGCTTCGACGTGACCGACCTGCACAACCGCCTTGCCGTGGAAGAGGCCAAGGCCGGCATCGACGACGGAGCGCTGGCGATCATCGTCATTGCTACCGAAACAGCAGGATCGATTTTTGGTCTCGGCAGCTACCCTAATGCCAGCCCACGCCTGACGGGGCTTGCGTGGGGCGCCGAAGATCTGGCGGCGGCGATTTCCGCGGAGACGAACCGGTTCGCGGACCGGAGTCACACGCCGCCATTTCGGCTGGCCCGGGAACTGGCGCTTTTCGCGGCGGTGGCTGCCAGCGTCGCGCCGATCGATACGGTCTTCACCGCCTACAAGGATCTGGACGGATTGCGGCAGGAGGCGGAAGCCGCCCGTCGAGACGGCTTCACCGGGAAGCTTGCCGTCCATCCCGCCCAGGTGCCTGTCATCAATCAGGTCTTCATGCCGAACGCCGAAGCGGTGGCGCGCGCCCGCGCCGTTGTCGCGGCTTTCGAGGCCAACCCCGGGGCCGGTGTGGTCGGTCTGGACGGCCAGATACTCGACCGGCCGCACCTGATCCGCGCACAGGGCCTTCTGGCGCGCGCCAAGACGGCCGGAGTGGCCTGACGTTCAGAGCTTCGGCTGCCACACGATCGGGACAAGATCATACCCCTCGCCATCCTTGGCGATATGCCCGATGGCGGGAAACGGGAAATGAAATCCCGCGACAGTCACCCGTTCGGCCGCAACCATATCCAGGACCCGGCGGCGGGTTTCCGCGGCCATGTCGCCGTCCATATCGAACACGGCCTGCCAGGTTGGATGGCGCACGAAGAGCGCCGGATGGTTCGTGGTGTCGGCCAGCAGCACAATCTCATCAGAACCGGACGAGACCCGCAGGATGGTATGTCCGGGCGTGTGTCCATAGGCAGCAATGGCTGTGACGCCGGCCACCACTTCAGTGTCCGCCTCGAACCGCTTCACGTCCTTGACGCTGGGCCCGAAGATCTTGCGAACCAACTCGAAATTGGCCTTTCGCCCCTCTGGCGCGCGGCTCGCCTCACCCTCATCCATCCAGAAGGCCCATTCGGCTTCCGGCACCATGATTTCAGCATTGGGAAAGGCCAGCTCGCCAGCCGCATCCCTCAAGCCTCCGATGTGGTCCCCGTGGAAATGAGTGATGATGACGGTGTCGATGGCCTTGGCATCGATGCCCGCGGCCTCCAGATTCGACATAAGCTGGCCACCGCTCGGATTTGCCGTTCCGGTGCCGGTATCGACCAGAACCAGCCGGCTGCCCGTGTTGATGACGATCGGCGTGTAAGAGATTGTCAGCGTGTCCGTCGGCAGGAAGGCGGCCTCAAGGGCCTTTTGCACGTCCTCCAGTTCGGCATTGCGCACAAAGGACGCATCCAGCGGCCGCTTTCCGGCGCCGTCATTGACGGCCGTTACCTCGAACTCGCCCACCTTGTGGCGATAAACTCCCGGCACCTGACGTGACGCTGCGGGAGCCGTGGCGGATGCGGAGTTGGGAAAGTTCAGTCCGGTCATGGCTAAAGCGGTACTCCCCGCCATCAGGCTGCGTCGGGTCAGTTTCGACATCTGATCTTCCTATGTAACATGGAGCCAACGGCCAGTCTGCCATCATTGGCGCACCTGGCTCTATCACATTGACTCGCCTCACATTGATGTGAGATTTGCTCGCCCCGAATGGCAAGGGGCAAGCAGTTTCATGGGTAACCGATACAGCGATCGCCGGTGGCACAATGAAGCCATCGCGCGCATCGAAGCTGACTTCAATCGTTCCGCCGACACGCATCTGATCCGCCTGCCGCTCCCTTCCTGTCCCGGCATCGATCTTTATTTCAAGGACGAGTCGGTCCATCCGACCGGCAGCCTCAAACACCGCCTGGCACGCTCACTGATCCTTCACGCTCTCTGCAACGGCTGGATCGGGCCTGACACCGTCCTCATCGAAGCCTCGAGCGGATCGACCGCGGTATCAGAAGCCTATTTCGCCAAACTTCTGGGGCTGCGCTTCATCGCCGTGATGCCGAGATCCACGGCGCGCGAGAAGATCGAGGAGATCGCTTTCCGCGGCGGCGAATGCTTCTTCGTCGACAGCGCTCACGAAATGTATTCCGCAGCCGAGCGGCTCGCCGCCGAGCACAAGGGTCATTATCTGGACCAGTTCACCTATGCCGAGCGCGCGACCGACTGGCGCGGCAACAACAACATCGCGGATTCCATCTTCTCGCAGATGTCGCGCGAACCGCATCCCGTTCCAACGTGGATCGTCACCGGCGCCGGCACCGGTGGCACCTCTGCGACGATCGGGCGGTATATCCGCTATCACCGCCACGCCACCGGGCTCTGCGTTTCCGACCCAGCCGGCTCGGTGTTTCATCGTTATTTCGAAACGCGCCAGCCTTGCGAAGCCGATGGTCGCGTTTCCTTCATCGAGGGCATAGGTCGTCCTCGGGTCGAGCCTTCGTTCATTGTGGAAGTCATCGACCGCATGATCGCTGTCTCCGATACCGAAAGCATTGCGGGTGCCCAGATCGCCAGCCGGATGCTCGGCAAGCTGGTCGGTGGATCCACGGGGACCAATTTCTGGGCGGTGGCCCGACTCGCAGCCGAAATGTGCGAGAGCGGTCAGCAAGGTTCGATCGTCACGATCCTGTGTGACACGGGAGAGCGCTATCGCTCGACGATCTTCTCCGAGGACTGGCGGCGAGAGAACAATCTTGATACGGCCGCCGACCTTGCGATGCTCTCGACCCTGCTGAACGTCGGCGCTGGCTGACAGCCCTCTTGACATTCCACACGACAGGGCGCACATGCAGGACGTGCTGCAATGCAGCGTGCGGTGTTTCGTCTGCGTGAAACGAGGCTTTGCCTTCGTCTGCCGAACACCAACTTTTTCCCATCCGACAGCCCAATTCACGCGGGGCGTCTTAACGACACCCGCTTCAGGCAGCGCATCAACGTGCGCTCCGGCGCGGACGTTTACACGAAAGATTTCATACACGTGACAACCTTCACCGACCTCGGCCTCGCGCCAGCCATTCTCAAGGCGCTTGATGCTGAGGGTTATTCATCACCGACCCCGATCCAGGCACAGGCCATTCCGCATGTCCTCGCCGGACGTGACCTGCAGGGAATTGCCCAGACAGGTACCGGCAAGACGGCCGCCTTCGCCCTGCCGATCCTGCATCGCCTGATCTCCAACCCGAAGCCGGCGCCTCGTCGCGGCGCGCGTGCGGTCATCCTGAGCCCGACCCGGGAACTTGCGAGCCAGATCGCCGACAGCTTCAAAGCTTACGGCCGCCATCTCGGCCTCACCATCACCACCGTCTTCGGCGGCGTTTCGGCACGTCCGCAGGCGCACGCCCTGGTCAAAGGCGTCGACATCCTCGTTGCGACCCCGGGCCGGCTCATGGACCACATGGGCATGGGCAACCTGCGCCTCGATCAGACCGAGATCTTCGTGCTCGACGAAGCCGATCAGATGCTCGACCTCGGCTTCATTCATGCGATCCGCGCGCTGGTGAAGGAACTGCCGAAGGTGCGCCAGAGCCTTTTCTTCTCGGCCACCATGCCCCCGGCCATCGGCAATCTCGCCGCCGAACTCCTGAGCGATCCGGTGCGCGTGTCGGTGACGCCCGTCGCCACCACGGCCGAGCGCGTCGAGCAGCGCGTCATCTTCCTTCCCGCAGGCGAAAAGCGCGATCACCTCGCAAAGCTGTTCGCGGACTCCTCCATGGAGCGCGTACTGGTCTTCACCCGCACCAAGCATGGCGCGGATCGCGTGACGCAGCACCTTGAGAAGGCCGGCATCGGCGCCGCCGCCATCCACGGCAACAAGAGCCAGAGCCAGCGCGAACGCGCCCTCACCGCTTTCAAAGCCGGCAAGGC
Organism: Agaricicola taiwanensis; assembly: GCF_014635245.1. Lineage (GTDB taxonomy): Bacteria > Pseudomonadota > Alphaproteobacteria > Rhizobiales > Methylopilaceae > Agaricicola > Agaricicola taiwanensis. The sequence continues at coordinate 1,183,877 of NZ_BMCP01000002.1, forward strand.
GCGCGCCCTGGTGGCGACCGATATCGCCGCACGTGGCATCGATGTGGACGGCGTGACCCATGTGGTCAATTTCGAGCTGCCGAACGTTCCTGAAAGCTATGTGCACCGGATCGGCCGCACGGCCCGTGCCGGCGCCGCCGGCATCGCGATTTCGTTCTGCGACGGCGAAGAGAAGGCTTATCTGCGCGATATCGAGAAGCTGATCCGCCAGAAGGTGCCTGCCTTCGATCGGGATGGCCAGCCCATGGCCTCTCCGGCGCTCGATGCCGGACCGCGTCCCTCATCTCCCAAGCCGCGCCAGGGCGCCAAGCCCCATCGCGGAAAGCGACCAGCCTTCGGCGGCGGACGCAGTGGCTCGACACCGCCCTCGTCGGGACAACAGGCTCCCGGCCGGCGCGGTGCTTCCCCGGATGGGACGCGGACCGAGCGCCCGCAGCGAGAAGATGGCGCGCCCGCTTTCCTAAAGCGGAAAGGCGATGGCCGCCGCCGCTTTGGTGGCCAGGGCCGGCAACGCCAGGAGGGGGGTCAGGCTTGACCTGACGCCTCGGCGTCGTCGCCATCCGCCGGTGATGGGGCGAAGCGCTTTCGAGCTTCGCCCAACTCCCACAGGAGCGCACGGGCGATCGGGTTCGAACTGTCGCGCACATCTTCGCGCAAAACCGCAACGATCGCATTGATGTGAGCGTCGACGAATTCCATGGAGATGCCGTCCGGCAGGGACACGGCGTCCATGTAATTGCAGAGATTGTCCGCGATCTCCCCGGCGACGGGATAGCCGAAGGTCGCGGCCTGGCCGCGCAAATCGTGCGATGCCCGATAAAACGGGTCAAAGGCGCGTGCCGATGCGACGGGCAACCTCAATGCCTCACGCTCTGTGACCAGAGCATCGACCTCATGCTGCATCCAGGCCCCGAAATTTCCCTCCAGTGCTTGAAGCGCCTGTTCGGCACGCTCCAAGGCCGCCTCGTCCAGCCCCTCGCCAGGTATGTATTTGGCGAAGGCCCTCAGGTCGGTCGGCGGCACGATAACTTCGTGGTCCGGCTCTTTCGCGGATTTGCGATCTGCTGTCATGAACCGCGGAGCCCCGACTTTATCTTGTCGTAGAGAGGCTCGATCTTAGTGATCTCGGCGGCGCCTCCGCCATCCTTGCGGCGTTCGGGGCCCATGTGAGCTGACGTGCCCCGCCGACGATCGGGCCCGAAATAGGTTTTGGTCTTGATGAAAGGCCGCGGGTTGACGACAACGCTCAGGATCCGCTGATAAAGCGCCTTTGCGGAAATCGGCTTGCAGAGGAATTCCGTGACGCCGCTGTCACGCGCGCGGATGACCCGGCTTTTCTCGGAATGGCCCGTCAGCATGATGATGGGCACATAGGGATTCTGGTTTGACCCCGGCTGGCGGATCATCGACGCAAGCTCGATCCCATCGAAAATCGGCATGGCCCAGTCGGTGATGACGATGTCCGGCTGATAGGCTGTGAAGGCTTCAAGACCCGACGCGCCGTCCTCGGCCTCATAAACCTCGCGCGTCCCATAGCCATGCAGAAGCGTCCGGACGATGCGCCGCATGTGTGCGTTATCGTCGATCACGAGGAAACGCAGCTTGTTGAATTCGATGCGGATCATCCCGTGGCCGCTCCTTCGGTAGAGCGGCAACCATAAGGCGTCAGTGTTAACGTGGGGTTGGCAAGCTTAACGCGAACTCAAGGCGGCTGCAGAAACCTTTACCTATCCTTGGCCAGGAAATAGATCGCGAGGCCAACGCCAATCGCGGCCAGAACCGCTTTGCTGGGATTTTTCTCGACCGTATCTTCAAACATATGCAGAGCGTCGCCCATCTTGCGACGGCTGCGGCCGAAAATCGCAAAGAGCTGACCGACCCCACTGAGGATGCTGTCGATCTGGTCATAGATCTCGCGCATGTCGCTGACGATGGTCGAGCGGATGGGTTCGGTGGATTTCTTGGCGCGCTTGCCCGTGGCCCGCAAAAGATCATCGAGCTGGGACTGCAAATCCTCGATCTGAACCGAAAGGTCGTTGCTGCTTCGGCGTGATCCGAACATGCGTCATCTCCCGTTGAACTACCTGTCCAACCAACAACTCAGTTCGGCGCGAAAAGGTTCGCTGGAACAGTCGGGCAAAGTTAAGCGGGGCGCGGACCGAAGAGAATAATAGCGGCGCCGCATAAACAGACTGCCCCTCCGGCGATATCCCATCGGTCCGGACGCGCGCCCTCCACGCCCCACAACCACAGCAGGGAGGCGACGATATAGACGCCGCCATAGGCCGCATAGGCGCGGCCGGCGGCATCGCTCTCAACAAGTGTCAGCAACCATGCGAAGGCTGCAAGCGAAGCGAGGCCCGGCACCAGCCACAGCGCGCTTCGATCCAGTCTGAGCCACGCCCAGAAGGCGAAACATCCGGCGATCTCAGCAAGCGCTGCCCCTGCATAGACGACGATTGAAAACATGCGGCGCTCCCCCTGCCCTTGCAACGGCGGCACGATGCCGTGTCCGATATGCCACGTAAAGCAAGGAAAACATCGTCACTCACAGCTCTTCGCTCATCCCTGAGACGCCGTGGATTGACAGGACTTCGCCGCTATCATGGATATCGCCCACGTCGCAGGTGTGCGAGAGGTGCCGAGTGGCGCCTTCCGACAAGAGGGAATTCGGCGGCATTTCGATGCCGCAGCCGAAGCTGCCCCCGCAACTGTATGTGGTGAGACCTTCTTCACGAAGCCACTGGTGCCCCGGCACCGGGAAGGCGGAGAAAGGACGAAGACCCACAAGCCAGGAGACCTGCCTGCGACGGTCATCCATCCCATGTGCGGGGCGCGCAGGGGAGCGGCCTGTCCGCAGCGGTGACAATCAACCGTTGCGGAGGTTCTGGCATGTCACGCGCCAGCCATCTTTCTGTCCGTGCCGCTCTCCGGTCCGTCCGGGGCGCCTCCGCGTTCGTCCTCGTTCCGACGTTGACCGGAGGTCATCCATGTCACGGCTCACTGCTGGTGCGCTCGTCTTCACACTTCCCGCGGCTCTGATCGCCTCCACCGCCTCGGCGCAGGAGGTGGAGCTGCCGGAGATCGTCATCTATGCCAATCAGGTGCCGCTGGAGGCGAGCAAGGTCGGCTCCGCCGTCACCGTCGTCACCGAACAGCAGATCAGGGAACGCGGCCAGACGACGCTTACCGAGGTTCTGCGCTCGCTTCCGGGCATTGCGCTAAGCCAACCGGGCGGGCGCGGCTCCAATACGCAGGTGCGCCTGCGCGGGGCGGAAGGCAACCATGTCCTGGTGCTGATCGACGGCGTACAGGCCAATTCATTGGCGGACGCGGAATTCAACTTCGCCGATATCCTGACGGAAGACGTCGAGCGGATCGAGGTGATCCGTGGGCCCCAGTCAGGGCTTTACGGCGCTGCCGCGCACGCCGGCGTCATTTCCATCGTGACCAAATCCGGACGCGGCCAGAAAGGCACGTCCCTGTCGGCATCGGTGGAGGCTGGCACACAGGGCACGCTTACGGGAAGCGCGCTTCTCAGAGGTGGCCATGGACCTGTCTATGGCTCGATCGGCGCGCAGGCCTATCGCACCGATGGTTACAACATCTCGCGGCTCGGAAGCGAGGACGACGGCAGCAGTGCCGCGATCGTCAATGGCAAACTCGGCTTTGATCTCGGCAGCCATTGGAACGTGGAAGGCTCGTTGCGGTACACCGATCGCAGGGACGAGTTCGACGGTACGGCGTCCTTCGGCGATTCCGATTACGATCCCGGCGGACCGACCGACGGTTACGTGCTCGATCGGGACAATGTGCGCAACAGCGATTCCGCGCTCGGACGCGTGGCCGCGACCTTCACGGCGCTCGATGGCAACTTCCGCAACATCACCTCTGCCGACTTCCTGACCGAAAGCTCCAATACGCGCTACGGCGCCGCTGCCCCCAGCATCTTCCAGGGTGACCGGCAGACCTATACCAACAAGACAAGCTATAGCTTCGGCTCGCGCTACGGCGAGCGGCAGACGCTGACGGCTGTTGTCGATTATCAGGTCGAAGAATTCCAGCAGGATGCCACCGACTTAATGGCGCCGTTCTGGATCACCGGGCAGGAGCGCGACCGCACCGGCATCGCCGGCGAATATCTGGTTGATCTGCCTTTCGGCACCACCGTCTCGGCCGCCGTGCGTCACGATTGGAACGATGATTTCGAGGATTCCACCACCTGGCGCCTGGCTGCCTCGCATCGCCTCGAGAAAACCCGCACGCGTTTCCACGGCTCGGTCGGCACCGGCATCACCAATCCCGGTTTCTTCGAGCAATACGGTTACGGTCCCGACTTCATCGGCAACCCGGGCCTCAAGCCGGAAGAGTCGCTCGGCTTCGATATCGGGGTGGAGCAAGGCTTCCTGGATAACCGCCTCCTGATCGACGTCACTTACTTCCAGTCCAGGCTGGAAGACGAGATCGTCACCGTCTTTAGCCCGATCAACACGGTGCGGAACCTTGATGGCACCTCCGATCGCAAGGGCGTCGAAGTGACCGCCACCTTCTCGCCGGTGGACTGGATCGACCTCAGCGCCAATTACACCTACACGCTGTCGGAACAACCTTTCTCAGAGGGCGAGATCTCCACCGAAGTGCTCGAAATCCGTCGGCCGCGGCACACGGGCAGCCTCTATGCCACGGCGCGCTTCCTGGAAGGCCGGGCGCGGCTGACGTTGGGAGCGGCCTACACCGGCGATCAGACGGACACCCGTTTCACTAACGTTGACCCGTTCAGCTTAACCGTCGTTTTGCCGGCTTATACGCTGGTCAGCGCCAAGATCGACTATGATGTGACGAAGCAGGTCACGGCCTTCGCCCGTGCCGAAAACATCCTCGACGAAGACCATGAGGACGCCTTCTCCTATCAGGGCGCCGGTTTCGCAGCCTACGCGGGGCTCAAGGTGCGGCTGGGAGACTAGGGACACAAAAGGGCCTGCTCCTCGGAGCGGGCCCTCAAGCCTCCGTAGTCTCTTCCACGATCCATTTGGCATAGCCGGGATGAACGGCCATCAAAGGCAATGCCAATACAGCCGGCGTGTCGTAAGGGTGCATCTCGGCGACGGCGCTCATGGTCTCTTCCAGGCGGTCCTGCCGCGTCTTGATGATCATGACGACCTCCCTCACCTCCTCCACCCGGCCACGCCAGGGAAAGATCGAAACCATCTCGGGCATGATGTTGACGCAGGCCGCCAGCTTGCGTTCCACCAGCGCCTGTCCGGCTCCTGCGGCCGTCTCCATCTTCGGCCAGGTCGTGTAGACGAGAACGGGACTATCCATGTATGCCTCATGTTGATTGGCAGCGTGGGGACCATGCCCGCGGACTGCCGCTCGCGCAACCGGGGCCTCACATGTCCGTCGCCGCCTTTCAACGGGTCGCCTTTGTCGCCAGCGCGACCGAAGACGCACAGTCCGCGCTCAATCAGCTGAGCGCCCGCTACGGCAATGTGGCCGTGGACGACGCCGATGTCGTCGTGGCGCTCGGTGGCGACGGCTTCATGCTGCAGACGCTCCACCGCCTGCTTGGTCGTGGTATTCCGATTTACGGCATGAATCGCGGCACCATCGGCTTCCTGATGAATGATTTTCATGAGGATGATCTGACGCAGCGTCTGAACAACGCCGAGGAGACCGTGACGCATCCGCTGCGCATGAAGGCGGTGGATGTCGACGGGCAGGAACATGAAGCTCTCGCCATCAACGAGGTCTCGCTGTTCCGGCAGACCCACCAGGTCGCCAAGATCTCCATCAGCATCGATTCCAAGATGCGGATGCCGGAGCTCGTTGCCGACGGAGTGCTGGTGGCAACGCCGACCGGTTCAACGGCCTATAATCTCTCCGCCCACGGCCCCATTGTTCCGCTGGGCTCGCCCCTGGTGGCGCTGACCCCGCTTTCGCCCTTCCGGCCGAGGCGATGGCGGGGCGCGCTGCTGCCCGATCAGGCCGTCATCGAATTCGGGGTGCTGAACCCGGACAAGCGGCCCGTCGCAGCCGTGGCCGATCACAACGAGATTCGGCGCGTTTCCAAGGTCAGGGTCGAGCTCGACCGCAACACGCCTCTCGTCATGCTGCACGATCCCGGCCACAGCCTCGACGAGCGGATCCTGACGGAACAGTTCGGCTTCTAGCCTCTAGGCTCATACAACTGCGAGAGGTCCTCAGATGGAACAAGCCGTAAGGAAGCTGTTCGAGCGATACGAAAGCTTTTTCAATCGATCTCTCGCCAACGAGATCGACAAGGATGCGATCGCGGAGCTGTACGCTTCCGAATTCATCGCAGCGTCGCCCGCCGGTGTCATGACCGGGAAGAACGACGAGCAGTTCGTCGAGGCTATGCTCAAAGGCTACAACCACTATCGCGCGATAGGAACGAAACACATGCGGGTGCGAGGCATCGGTCTCTCCCCGATAGACGACCTTCATTGCGTTGCGCATGTCGCCTGGACCGCCACCTATGTTCGCGACGATTTGCCTGAGACCGCGATAGACTTCGATGTTCACTATCTCGTCCAGGTTCTGGACGGCGATGCAAAAGTCTTCGGCTGGGTGTCAGGTGATGAGCAGGCGCTGCTGAAGCAGCACGGTGTCATCTAACGGCGGCTCGCTCGCTGCCCGCGATAGCTATGGACGACGCATGCTGAAAAAGGTGTCTGCCTCCGCGTAGTCCATATAGCCGCAGCGGGCGATCACACGGGCGGCGGCCATGTCGAAGAGCCCGTCGGAAGTCACGAAGGCGTCGTCGATGTGAACGCCGACGACCTGGCCAAGGACCAGCCAGTTCTCGATCGGTTTTCCGGCAATGTCGGTCAATCGCTGGACCGCGGTCACCCTGCACTCCAGTGCCGCAGGACTTTCCGCCACGCGCGGAGGCGCTATGAGACGGGAGGGTGCCGCCTCCAGCCCCGAGAACTCGAACTCTCCACCGTTTTCGGCAAGCAGCGCGGAGGTCAGGTTCATTCTCTCCGCAAGCGGGCGGGTGGCAAGGCTGGCGACGAATTCACCGGTGGCGCGGGCGTTGACCACCGAATGTTTCTCGCCGTTGCTGGAAAAGCCGACGATGGGAGGCGAGTCAGCAAAAGCATTGAAGAAGCTGTAAGGGGCAAGGTTGACGCCACCTGCTTCGTTCACGGTGCTGATCCAACCAATCGGGCGTGGAGCCACGATGGCCTTGAAAGGATCATGCGGCAGTCCGTGCCCCTCGGACGGTTGATAGAACATGCGCTCAACCGCCCTGCCAAGCCGTGACGATATCCGCGAGCGCGGGGCGCGGGCGATCGGTTGGCGCCATGTCGAACGTGCCGATGTAGATGATCCCCGCGACCTTCTCGCCGTCCGCGACACCGAGGGTCTCGCGGGCCCTTTCATCATAGGCCGACCATCCGGTGAGCCAGCTTGCGCCATAGCCCATGGCGAGCGCCGCCGTGACGAGGTTCAGACATACCGCGCCGGCCGACAGAACCTGTTCCCATTCCGGGATCTTCTCGTGCGGTGCGGCCTGCGACACCACAACGACCAAGGTTGGCGCATCAGACAGCTTGGTGCGCTCCTCCGTGAGCCGCGCCACATCATCAGGATCGAAGTCGGCCTTTCGAGCCTCCCAGAGTGCATCGGCCAGTTTCTTACGTGCCTCGCCCGAGGCGACGATGAAACGCCATGGCGCGAGCTTGCCGTGATCCGGCACCCGCGAGGCGATGGTGAGCAGCGTTTCGAGCTGGGTTTGATCCGGGCCAGGAGCGCGCATCAGACGCGGCGGCACCGAACGGCGACGGAGAAGAAAGTCGAGCATGATTTTCCCGGTGGCAGGAATAAACGGGGCCCTTCCTGTCGCAGAAAGCCGGTGTGCTTGCAATCTTGCGCCTTGAAAATGCCCGTTGTTCGTGAAACCTAGCGCATCATGCTCGGCGCGCGTCGTCTCTCCCGGTCGATTCTCCTGTCGTTTTCCGCCCTGTGCGTTGCACAGGCCGCGCTGGCGCAATCGCTTGCACCGGAGGGTGCAGGGCTCGGTCTTCCCGTGCCTGGCGGGCAGTTCCAGACGCCACCGCGGTCGCAGCCGCTCGCGCCGGTCAGTCCGGCGGCCCAGACCAAGACGGTCCTGGCGGCGACCGCCTATTTCACCAAGGGGAAAGTGATTCCGAACGGCTTGCTCTGGCGGGTCTTTTCGGACCAGTCGGATGTAAACGGCAACTTTCCTCTGGTCGCGGAATCCAAGGAATCTCAGCCGCTGTTCACCATCGATCCCGGCGGCTATGTGGTGCATGTCACCTACGGCCTCGCCACTGCGACGGAGCATGTCATCCTCGGCTCGGCGGCGGAGAGCGTCGACATCGTGCTGGAAGCGGGGGCCCTGCGTCTCACCGGCATCGTCAACGAAAAAGAGATCGACCAGCGCAATCTGGTGTTCCAGGTCCTGAAGAATGAGGGCGGAGTGGAGCATTCGGTGCTCGATGAGGCCAAGCCGGGCCAGATCATCCGCCTCGGCGCCGGCAGCTACCAAATCGCCTCGACCTACGGCAATGCGAATTCGCGCATATCGGTCGATCTCAATATCGAACCGGGCAAGATCACGGACGCCACCCTGAACCATAAGGCTGCCACCGTGCGGCTGAAGCTTACCAAGGCGGACGAGGATGTCGCGCTCAGCGACACCGACTGGTCCATCCTCACGCCGGGCGGCGACCCCGTCACAAACGCGCAGGGGCCGGCGCCTGAACTCATTCTCGCGGAGGGCGACTATGTCGCCGTCGCGCAGAACGGCGGCAAGAGCGTGCAGAAGGAATTCACGGTACGCACCGGCGAAACCCTGGACATCGCGCTGACCGCGCCGTGACCTGCGGAACGAACAAGGCAGCCAGCGTCCGCGACTGCTCGAGCGGAGAGGAACAGACCGTGCATCCCCTGGTCACGACCGAATGGTTGGCGCAACACCTTGTCGGCTCTGACGTCATCGTATTCGACGCGACGAAATATCTGCCCAATGAGCCGGTGGACGGACGCCAGAAGTTTGCCGAGGCGCATATTCCCGGTGCTCGTTTCTTCGATATCGACGAAGTCGCGGATCCCGATGCCAGCCTGCCTCATATGGTCCCGACACCCGCTCGCTTTGAAAAGTTGATGACGGCGCTCGGCGTGACCAACGATGCGCATGTCGTTTTCTATGACCAGAAGGGGCTTGCCTCCGCGGCGCGGGGATGGTGGCTGATGCGCCTGTTCGGACACGATAAGGCCTCGGTGCTGGACGGCGGCCTGCCCAAATGGATCCGGGAGGGACGCGCACTCGAGCAAGGTCACGTCACCCCGACGGCTTCCCTGGGATATCGGGCCGATTTTCGGGCCGGAATGCTGCGCGGGATCGGTGACATGCTGGACAATGCGACGAGCCAGAAGGAGCTGGTGCTGGATGCGCGACCAGCTGGCCGTTTCACTGGCGAGGTCCCGGAACCGCGCGCCGGAATGCGCGGCGGCCATATTCCTGGCAGCACCAATATCCCGGCCTCAGAGATCCTCAATGCCGATCATACGGTGCGCACGCCCGAGGCATTGCGAGCCCTTTTTTCCGCAGCGGGCGTCGACGGCTCGCGGCCGGTGGTGACCAGTTGCGGCAGCGGCGTCACCGCAGCCATGCTGACACTGGGAATGGTGCTGGCCGGCCTGCCGGAGGGGGCACTCTACGACGGTTCATGGAGCGAATGGGGCAGTCGTCCCGACACCCCCATCGACAAAGGCTGAACGGCGCCAGCGGCCTGGATCTCCAGTAGATGAGATCCAGGCCGCTGCATTATCCGCCATTGATCAGAGGCCGGCCTTGATGTCAGGTGCGACAGCCTCGTCGCGAAGCTGCGCAATGAAATCGTCGAGCTTGAGCGTCATCTGGTCGGTGGAGCCGAGACGGCGGACCGACACGGTGCGCTCCTCGGCCTCCTTCTTGCCGACGACGGCCAGAACCGGGACCTTCGCCAGCGAGTGCTCACGCACCTTATAGGTGATCTTCTCGTTGCGGATATCGGCTTCCACCCGCAGACCCGCCTTGCGCATCTCCGCCGTCACCTCGAAGGCATAATCATCGGCGGCCGAGGTGATGGTCGCTACCATGACCTGGAGCGGCGACAGCCAGAGCGGGAAGTGGCCGGCAAAATGCTCGATCAGGATACCGGTGAAACGCTCCAGCGAGCCGAAGATGGCGCGGTGGATCATCACTGGCGTCTTCCGCTCGCCGTCGGCGCCGATGTAAAAGGCGCCGAAGCGTCCCGGCATGTTGAAATCCACCTGGGTTGTGCCGCACTGCCAGTCGCGGCCGATGGCGTCACGCAGGACATATTCGAACTTCGGTCCGTAGAAGGCGCCCTCGCCCGGATTAATCCCGGTCTTCACCTTGCCGCCCGAGGTTGCCTCCACCTGTTTCAGAACATCGGCCATGGCCGCTTCGGCCTTGTCCCACAGAGCATCGTCGCCCACCCGTTTGTCCGGTCGGGTGGAGAGCTTCACCACCACTTCTTCGAAACCGAAGTCCTTGTAGATCGACAGGATCAGATCGTTGATCTTGAGGCATTCCTCGGTGATCTGATCCTCGGTGCAGAAGATGTGGGCGTCGTCCTGCGTGAACCCGCGCACGCGCATCAGCCCGTGCAGCGCGCCTGACGGCTCATAGCGGTGAACCGAGCCAAATTCGGCGACGCGATAGGGCAGATCGCGATAGGATTTCAGGCCGTGCTTGAAGATCTGCACATGGCCCGGACAGTTCATCGGCTTGATGGCGAAGACGCGCTCGTCCTCCGTCTGCGTCACGAACATGTTCTCGTGGTAGCTCGCCCAATGGCCGGAGGTCTCCCACAGGGCACGGTCGAGGATCTGCGGCGCGTTGACCTCCATATAGCCGGCGGCGTTCTGGCGACGGCGCATGTAGCCGATCAGAGCCTGGAACATGGTCCAGCCCTTGGGATGCCAGAACACGGTGCCGGGCCCCTCCTCCTGAAAATGGAAGAGATCCATCTCGCGGGCGAGCTTGCGGTGGTCGCGCTTTTCCGCTTCCTCGATCTGGTGGAGATAGGCGTCGAGCTCCTCCTGCTTTGCGAAGGCCGTGCCGTAGATGCGCTGCAGCTGGGGCTTGGTCGAATCGCCGCGCCAGTAGGCGCCGGCGACCTTCATCAGCTTGAAGGCGTTGCCGACCTTGCCTGTGGAGGTCATGTGGGGGCCGCGGCAGAGATCGAGCCAGTCGCCCTGCCTGTAGATCTTCAGCGACTGATCCGCCGGGATCCCGTCCACCAGTTCCACCTTGAAGGCCTCGCCGCGCTCCTCGAAGAAGGCGCGCGCCTGATCGCGCGTCCAGACCTCCTTGGTGAAGGGCGCGTCCCGCGCGATGATCTTGCGCATCTGTGCTTCGATGGCGGCAAGATCGTCGGTGGAAAAGGGCTCGGCGCGATAGAAGTCGTAATAGAAACCGTTCTCGATCACCGGGCCGATGGTCACCTGGGTGCCTGGAAACAGGCTTTGCACCGCCTCGGCGAGAACGTGGGCGCAGTCGTGGCGGATCAGTTCCAGCGCGCGTGGGTCATCGCGCGAGAGCAGCTCGATCCTGGCGTCCTCGGTGATACCGTCGGCAAGATCGGTCACCACGCCATCGAGCGCCACGGCGACGGTGCGCTTGGCCAGGGAAGGAGAAATGCTTTTGGCGAGATCATAGCCGGAGATGCCGGCATCGTACTGACGCTGGGCGCCATCGGGGAATGTCAGAGTGATCGTCATAGGTCATCATCCTTAGAGCTCACTCCTGCAAACGAGTGCAGGTAAGCGGTAAGAGGCGGGGTCGTGAGCGGGAGGATCAGGTCAGCCGATCCCTGCGGAATCGCATGTGCCGACCGGTCCAGTGCCCGTAGCGCCACGGCTTATACCAGCGCGCCTTCGCGGGCAATTCTTCGTCGACCGGGTCATAGCCCGCCGGCCCCCAGGGATGGCACCGGCAAAATCGTGCGGTGCTGATCCACAACCCGGGCCAGGCGCCATGGCGGCGAAGCGCTTCATCGGCATAGGCCGAGCAACTCGGCTCATAGCGGCAGTTGGCCCCGAGCATGGGCGAGATCCCGTAACGGTAGATCCAGATCACAGCACGAAGCAAATTGGTCATCTTGAAAGCAGCATCAGTTAACAGAAAAATTCTTGGCAGTGTAGGCTATCCATTTTGTGGTCACTCTTCGCTTTGCCCCTGACAGAATTACAATATTACGATCTAGTTTCATCCAAAACTTATTTCTCTCCCGCAAGTATATTATTGACATTTCCTTAACAACTGGCGAGAGGTGACCGGCTCTCCGGGGCATGGGGAGGGTGTGGGCTGCATCATCCCTTCCCAGTGCAAAGTTGTATCGCGCGTATCGAGCTTTACCCAGCTCACTTCGGGGCCGGATCATATGTTTGCTGTCTTCAGGACCTCCTGTCTTGCCTTTGCTGTGCTGGCTTCGGCCGGCGCCGCGCGGGCTCAGTCCCCCGCCACTGACAATCCGGCGGCGGCAGACTGGAGCCGCGGGCCGGTTCCGCTTTTGCAGACCGAGCGGCAAAAGGAACAGCCGGTCACGCGCCAACAGCCCGCAGCTGGGGACTCTCTTTACCGCCGTCTTGTCGACCAGGCCAATGCCAACACTGTTTCGATCGTCTCAGGCAACCCGAATGGCACCTATCTGTCGATCGCCTATGACATCGCAACCGTTGTCGACGGAGCGGAAGGTCTTCGTGTGCTGCCGATCGTGGGCAAAGGCGCGGCGCAAAACGTGCGCGACGTGATGTTCCTGCGCGGCATCGACCTCGGCATCATGGGCTCCAACACGCTCGCCCACCTCAAGGAAGACAAGCAGATGCCCGATATCGACGGCAAGCTTGTCTATATCATGCGCCTCTTCAATGAGGAGATCCACGTCTATGCAAGGCCGGAGATACGGTCACTGAAGGATCTTGATGGCAAGAAGGTCAACTTCAGCGACGCCGGCAGCGGCACCACGGTGACCGCCCGGCAGATCTTCAACAAGCTCGGCATCAAGACCGAACAGGTCAACATGGGCCAGTTGGACGGCGTCGAAGCAATGCGCCGCAACGAAATCGCGGCAACCATCCTGGAGGCGGGAAAGCCCAGCAACCTCTTCAGGCAACTTGAACCTTCCGATGGCTTCCATTTCGTGCCGATCGAATATGCTCCTGCCCTGCACGAGAATTTTTTCCCGACCGAACTGACGCATGATGATTATCCCGACCTGATCCCTCAGGGGGAAACGGTGGAAACCGTGTCCACCGCAGCCGTGCTGGTGGCTTACAACTGGCCCGCCAATTCGGAGCGCCACCAGCGCCTCACCACGTTCACCAATCAATTGTTCGACCGCTTCGACGAGCTGCGCCAGGCACCGCGCCATCCAAAGTGGAAGGAAGTCAACCTCCTGGCGGAAGTGCCCGGTCTCACGCGTTTCGCAGGCGCCCGGCAATGGCTTGAAACGAATGCGCGCAAGACCGCTGCTGCGGCGTCTCCAATGCCTGCCCCCATGCCCAAGCCCGTAGACGAGATTGAGAAGCTGCGTGCGGAATTCGAGGGCTTCCTGTCATCGGCCCAGAAGGCCAGCACGGACGAGGGGGAACGGCTGAAGCTTTTCCAGGACTTCGTAGAGTGGCGTCGGTCACAGGATGATGGCCGGGGAAGCCAGAATAGGGATTGACGGGATGAGCAAGGACAAGGAGCACCTCCTCGACGATCTGATCGAAGCGCTGGAGGCGATGTCGCAGGACGCACACTCGATGCCTCCGTCCGGGCCTGCCGTACCACCGCTGGCAGATGCGCCGAAACATGTCGCAGCCTCCTCGCCCATGAAAGCGGTGCCCTTTCATCACCTGGGGCCGGACAGTTCCGTTGGCCGGCTTGCAGCCAAGGGCTACCGGCGGATTGCCTCATTATCGGACGTGCGGATGGTCATCAGGATGAGCGCCCTGCTCGTGATCGCCGGCGCTCTGACGCTCTTCTTCATCACCCGGCCCTATACCTCGCGAAGCGCCGACGCGCATATGCCGACGGATCCGTCGAAGCTGATCGCGAAGGCCCATACGGAACTGGAGCGCGTGACCCTGCGTGTAGCCGATGAACCCCGCTGGGCCCGCAAGACGGAACTGCCGCCTGTGGAACCGGTATCGATCGGCATTGAACCGCGACCAGCGGTCACCGCGTTCGACACCCGTCCGGTGCAGACGCAGGTCATTCGACCGGAGCAAAAGGATGCGCCAGAGGCCGGCGCGGCCTCTGCCTTCCTTCCCATACCGCCTGTCGCCGCCGGGGAGCGGAACGCCCCTGAACCGGAAAAGAACGCTGACTCCACTGCCACGCTTCCAACGACCACGCGGGAAGGCACATCCACGCCGGGCACACCCGCTCCGGCCGTCGCTCCGGTCGACCCGGAAACAGCGGCGCGGATGGAAGCGCTCTATCGGCGCGGCCTGGAACTGGAGAAGCTCAACGACATCACGGGCGCGCGCCTTCTCTTCAAGCGCGCCGCCGATCGGGGGCATGCCGAGGCAATGTTTGCGCTCGGCCAGACATATGACGCGGCCATACATCCGCAGGCGCAGGCCCTTGGTGTTGTCATGAACGAGGAGCTGGCGCGCTGGCATTACATTCGCGCCCGCGATCTCGGCTCGAAACGGGCCAAGGATCGCCTGGCCATTCTCTACGGCTTAAAGGGCTGAGACGGGTCGCCTCAGGCCTCCTGGTGAGCCGGTGCCTGCTGCTGACGGGCTTCGATCGTGTCCAAGGCTTCGACGACGGCATCGAAGGTCAGCAGCGTAGAGGCATGCCGTGCCTTGTAATCACGCACCGGCTCCAGCACACGCAGGTCCGCCCACTTTCCCTCCGGGGCCGGTCCGTTCTCCTTCAGCATGCGCTGCATGGTCGCGCGCAGGCCGCGCAACTCGGACGGTGTTGAGCCGACGATGTTGCGCGCCATCACCGAAGACGAGGCCTGCCCAAGAGCACAGGCCTTCACATCATGGGCAAAATCGGAAACCTTGCCGTCATTCATGACGATATCGACGGTAACGGTCGACCCACAGAGCTTGGAATGTGCTTTGGCGCTGGCATCCGGGTTCTGCAGCCGCCCGATGCGAGGTATATCGCCCGCTAGCTCCAGAATCCGGCGGTTGTAAAGATCGTTGAACATGATGATCCGTTATGCTGCATCCATGGGCTGCGATCATATATAGAATGCCTATATAAGGATGCCCCGACGCCAATCACAGATGCTCTGGCGGCGGACCGACGAAAGGCCGTGTTGAAAATCATGGACGCCATTGTAAAGCACCCCGCGACGCTGGTCGCCGGCACTGACATGCCTCAAGCTCCTCGTCCCTCGCGTGACGAAGCGGAGGCCGCCGTGCGCACCCTGCTCGCCTACATGGGGGAGAACCCCTCACGCGAAGGGCTGATCGAAACCCCGAGCCGGGTGGTGAAGGCCTACGATCAGCTGTTCGGCGGCTATGGCAAGGATGGGCGCGACGATCTCGCACGCGTGTTCGAGGAAGTCAGCGGCTACGATGACATCGTGCTGGTGCGGGATATCCCCTTCTTCTCACACTGCGAACATCATATCGTGCCGTTCTACGGAAAGGTCCATGTTGCCTATTATCCCAGCGATGGCGTGGTGGGGCTCTCGAAGATCGCCCGTGTGGTGGATGTTTACGCGCGGCGGCTGCAAACACAGGAAAACCTGACCGCCGAAATAGCCCATGCCATGGACGATTCATTGAAGCCGCGCGGCGTCGCCATCATGATCGAGGCCGAACATATGTGCATGACCATGCGCGGCATCCAAAAGGCAGGCGTCTCCACGGTGACGACGCAGTTCACCGGCGTGTTCCGGGACGATCCTGCCGAACAGGTACGCTTTCTGACGTTGGTGCGTAGCCGTTGAGACCGGGATTTTCATGACAGAGATGTTCGCGCCGCGCGGCAGCCACGACGCCGTCGAAAGCGGCACGCAGTTTTCCCCGAAGTTTGACGCTGATGGCCTTATCGCCTGCATCGCCACCGATGCGGAGACCGGCCAGGTGGTCATGTTCGCGCATATGAACGCTGAAGCGCTGGCCCTGACGATCGAGACCAGTATCGCCCATTACTGGTCCCGGTCCCGCGGAAAGCTCTGGCGCAAGGGCGAGACGAGCGGCCATGAGCAGAAGGTTGCCTCCCTCAGGGTAGATTGCGACCAGGACGCTCTGTGGCTCGTGGTGCGCACCGGCGGCACGGGCGCGAATTGTCATACCGGCCGCAAAGGCTGCTTCTACCGCGAGGTGCCGATCGGGAGGGCTCCCGATCCGGAAATGAAGCTCTCCTTCGTCGATGATGAACTGCTGTTCGACCCATCGCGGGTATATGGAGGCTAGACGCGATATCTGGCCGTCAGGACGTGGTATGGTTTACCTTACTAAGAAGGTGAGCTTTTAAATCTACTCGCGCGCGTTCACCATTCGTGAGGCTCTGTCACGAATGATGGGTCGAGGATCACGGGAGTTGCAGCCATGCTGCACGAGTTGGCGCGTATGGTCGGAGCCACATCCGACGACAAGACCCTGACGGATCCCCCCGTTGGCGAGGATGCAAGCATCGGAAAGCCGAATGTCGGCCTCGCCCTCGGCGGCGGCGCGGCGCGCGGATGGGCGCACATAGGCGTCATCAAAGCTCTCGAAGAGCAAGGGATAGAGCCGCAGATCATCGCCGGAACATCCATAGGCGCGGTGGTAGGCGGCTGCTACGCTGCCGGGAAGCTCCCGGAACTGGAGACCTGGGCGCGCAGCCTGACCAAGCGGCGGGTATTCTCGCTGATGGACCTCAGCCTCGGCGGCGCCGGCATGATCAACGGTGCTCGTCTGCGCCGCCTTCTGGAAAGCGACATCGGTCCGCGCAGCATCGAGGACCTGCCAATCCGCTTTGCGGCAGTGGCGACGGAGCTGCGGACCGGTCACGAGATATGGCTCACCAAAGGACGGCTGGTGCAGGCCATGCGCGCGTCCTATGCTCTGCCCGGCATCTTCGAGCCCGTGCGTGTCGGCGGTCGCTGGCTCATGGACGGCGCCCTGGTCAATCCCGTCCCTGTCTCCACCACACGTGCCATGGGCGCCCGGCTCGTCATCGGTGTCAATCTTCAGTCCGACATCTACGGTCGCGGGGCCATCGTGCCGATGCATGGCACCGATGATGCTGACAATGACGAAGCTATCCGGTTCACCGAAGGCGGACAGAACGGACTGTTCTCGGCTGCGCGCGGCATTTTCAGCAAGCAGGTGGTGAGCGAGGTCACGGGCGGCCCTCCGGGCATCCCGAGCGTGATGATGGAAGCCTTCAACATCGTGCAGGACCGCATCTCCCGCGCCCGCCTTGCCGGCGATCCACCCGACGTGCTGCTCAGCCCCAAACTCCGCGGTATCGGCCTGTTCGAATTCCACCGCGCCGCGGAAACCATCGACCTCGGATACGAGATCGTGCAAAAGAACCTCGACAGCATCAAGGAAGCAGCACTGGCTCTGGTGTGAGATGGCCGGTATCAGGCGCTGGCGATGTAGTCCCGCATGGCGCTGGCCTCGCTCTCGATCTCGGCGAGCCGATGCTTCACCACGTCTCCGATAGAGACAATACCATCGAGCCTGCCGTTCTTGAGCACCGGCAGATGGCGAAATCTTCCCTCCGTCATCCGCTCCATGAGCGCGGGTATGGTTTCCTCTCCGGTGGTCGTGACAACCTTGCGCGTCATATGAGCGGCAACGCTTGCCGCCAAGGCATCGGCGCCGCCCTCAGCGACCGCGCGAACAATATCCCGTTCAGAGAGGATGCCGAGGACGGTGCCCTCCCCGCCGGTCACCACCACCGCGCCGATGCGCCGCTCGGCCATCACGGATGCGACCTTCGTCAAGGTGTCGCCCTGTTCCGCGGTCACGACATCATGTCCCTTGGTCGCCAGAATATGTGCCACCGTCATCAGAAGCTCCTCCTCACGCGGTCATGACAAAGCCATAAGCGCCATGATTGCGTGGAAGACCTCCTGCAATCAAGCGGCGCGCAGATAACCTCCGCGTCCAGGAGGATCAAACAGCGGGAAAAGCAGCAGACCAGCCAGGAAGCCGCCGACATGGGCCTCCCATGCGATGTCACCCGCCGTCAGCCCGAATGCAAGGTTGAGCACGAACCAGACCACGATGAAGCCGAGCACAGTGGGATTGCGCAAGGCCACAAGCAGTGGCTCGGCCGGCAGGTGACCGGCTGCCCTGTTGCCGCCGATCATGGAAAGGCCGCCGCGCGAGAAGACAAAGCGCATGGCCGCGGCCGTGGCTCCGCTGACCACCGACGACGCGCCGATCACCGGAGTTGTATCTCCCCAGTGGCTCAGAAGGTGGGCCAGCGCACCGGCCGCGGCCGTGACGGCACAGAAGATGAGAAAGCGGCGGGTGCCGAAGCGCCATGCCACGGGACTGCCGAACACGAGCAGCCAGACGCAGTTCAGCACGAGATGGGCCATGCCGCCGTGCAGGAAGGTATAGGTCACGAAGGTCCACAGATCAGCGGCCACGCCCCCGGGAAAGCCGATCATCTCGCCGCCATAGCGGACCGGAAAGAAGGCGAACAACACGATCGTCTCAAAATAGGTCCGCTCCGGCAGAAAGGCCATGACCGCATAGATGACAGTGAAGGCAGCGATGAGACCCAGCACCGACGCCGGGGCATTGAAGGCACGCTCGCGGCGCGGAACATGATGGGGCGAATGAAAATTCATTTTATAGCTGCCTCCTGCGCCTGAGAAATGGCCATGCGCACGCGGAGCCGCAAGCCTGTGAACGCTCGTCTTTTCGCGACTGCATCAACCCTTCGCAACGGATGACGCGGAACAGTCCCCTGCTCGTCCCCAGGCTCCCGCGCCCCCATTCTGGCGGGAGTCCGTAGGGCGAAGCCTGATGCCGGCGACGGAAATCCACAACCTTATGAGAATATTAACCTTAATAAAGAGTTGCAGGCGACGAGAGCGCCGGCATCGCCTTAAGTGCATAGCGGTCCGGCACGGGACCTGCAGCGCTTACTTTGATGGACTTCAAGACCTTCCGGCATGGCCCGGAATGGAACAGGACCGGTGCATGAAACTGCATGCCACACAAGATCTGTATCGTATTTGGACGGCTCTGCGCGGTGCCCGCCCCGCCCCTGACCGTGCCGAAATCGATCCGGCTCAGCTTGTGTCCGTCCTGCCTTATGTCTTCCTGCTTGAAACGCTCAACGACAGCCGCAGCCAGATAAGGCTGGCCGGGACCCATGTTTGCGCCGCCTTTGACGCCGAACTGCGGGGCCGCCCTTTTCAGACGCTTTGGCGACCCGAGGACCATGGATTGGTCGGCGACTTGATCGAGACCATCAGTACCGAAGCTGCCGCCGTTGTGATCGGCGCCAGCGAGGAGACCGCCGAGAGCACCGACTTCAATGCCGAACTGCTCCTGCTGCCGCTCCGGACACTTCGCCCTGGCGTCAACGGCGTTCTTGGCTCCTGTGTTGTCAGGACGACCAAAGGCTTGCCCTCCCGCCATATCCGGCGTCTCGCAATCGATACGCAGCGGGTCAGTTGGCCAAGCGGCCGTCGCACCGTATGGCAAAATCCGCCAGTACAGACGCCGCTCGTGCACGTTGGGGCCCGGCGCGAAGGCCGCTTCTTCGTTTACGACGGCGGGCGGAACTGAGCGCCTTTAACCCGCGCTTCGCCTCTAGTTACACTTCATAAACCATGCGGGAGGTATCTTTTCTCATCCTCATGCATCACTGCTGTGCAGTGATCAACCGGCTGAACGTGAATGCTACCCAGTTCTGTGCTGTCAGCGAAACCGATGGAGAAGCGCCGGCATCAGCGCGTCAACGTTTCGCTTCTTGGCCGGTATATGTTGTCCGACAGACACGAGTATCCGTGCCAGACGGTCAATATCTCACCGGGCGGGCTGGCGATGATCGCACCTGTCATGGGCGAGTTGGGTGAGCGCGTCATCGTCTACCTCGACCATCTCGGCAGGATTGAGGGGGCTATCGTCCGCCCCTTCCCCAACGGTTTTGCGATGACGATCACGGCCACGGCACGCAAACGGGACAAGCTCGCGACGCAATTGATCTGGCTCGCCAACCGGCACGAGCTCAATCTGCCGGAAGATCGTCGGCATGAGCGCGTCGCTCCGCGCAACAACCGGTCCATCCTGACCTTGCCCGATGGCAGCGACCATCCCTGTATCGTCATCGACATCTCGCTGTCGGGCGCAGCGATCCAAACCTCGCTGAAGCTGCCCTTGGGCACGGCCGTCGTTCTCGGCAAAACCCAGGCCCGCGTCGTGCGTCATATTGAGAACGGTCTTGCCGTCGAGTTCGTGCGGCCGCAGACCATCGAGAGCCTTCAGGAACAATTCACCTAGGCTTTTCCCAGGAATGGAAGTTAAAGCCCCTGGGTCCCGCCCGGGGGCTTTTTTGTTTCTGGGCATTGTCGGAAGGCAGCGCACCCCGAGAACTCCGGCGTGTTCGGGCAGCCCGTTAATTGCTCAGAAATATATTTACAGCCGGAAACCGATCCTAACCATCATGATTAAGCAAATCCTGATGGTAAATTTTCTTCGCAACGCCTATCGTAAATGATCCATTGCACTTTTCTTACCAAATATCGTTTTAAGTCGAGTTTGATTTTCCGTGATCACTTAGATCAACCTCAAATCATTTGTGAGACTATTCTTTCCGGGATGACTGGAGGGAATAATGTATAGGAAATCACTTGTTTACTTTACTCGCTTGTGCGCGGTTGCAGCCTTCTCTGCGGTAGGCTGCTCTGCTCTTCAGGCGAAGGATCTGCCTGTCTATGCACCACTGGTCGTCACGGGCGCTGCGGAAGCTCCGATCGGCTATGTGCAGTTCTGCTCCGACCTGCCAGAGGAATGCCGCGACGTTCAGGGTCGCGGCCGGCGTGTGGTGCTCAACCAGAAGACCTGGGCCGACCTGGAGCGGATCAATCTGGAGGTCAATGCCGAGATCAGCCCAGCGACGGATCTCGATCTTTTTGGCGTCCTTGAATATTGGACGCTGCCGGACATTGCGGGCGACTGCGAAGACTACGTGCTCTTGAAGCGCAAGCGGCTTATCGCTGCGGGCTGGCCGGCCGAGGCACTGCTCGTCACGGTGGTTCGGGACGACAAGGGCGAAGGACATGCCGTTCTGACCGTCGTGACCGACAAGGGCGACTACGCGCTCGACAACCAGCGCGACGACATCCGCCCCTGGCAGACCACGCAGTACAGCTTCGTCAAGCGCCAGAGCCAGTATGACGTCAACCGCTGGGTCTACGTGGGCGCGCCCGACACTGTGGTGGGCGTCGCCAGTACACGCTGAGGCATAGGAACAGCGAATCCGATTCCGTCACACCCCTCCCGTCCCCAGGATCGGATTTGCCGGGGCTGGCCTTCCGCAGAGGCCAGCCCCAACTTTTTCAATCGATGCGCTTCAGACTTGTCGCAAAGCGTGCGCCTTTGGCGACGTAGGAGTCCGATGACCTCTTCAGCCGGGTGACGATATCGGGATCAAACGTGCGAACGACCTTCGCCGGCACGCCGACGATCAGCGAGAAATCGGGAAACTGCTTGTTCTCAGGCACCAGCGCGTTGGCGCCCACGATGCAGCCTCTGCCGATCCTCGCGCCGTTGAGAATGGTCGCTCCCATGCCGACAAGGCTTCCATCCTCGATGACGCAACCATGCAGGATTGCGTTGTGGCCAATGGTGCAGCCTGCACCCACCGTGCAGGGGAAGCCCAGATCGGTATGGATCGTCACACCCTCCTGGATGTTGCTGCGGTCACCGATCACGATGGGTTCGTTGTCGCCGCGCAACACGGCATTGAACCAGACGGTCACATCCTCGCCGAGCTCAACCTTGCCGATGACGGCCGCATTGTCGGCGATCCAGCCGCTGCCCGATTCCGGCCGCTTCGGCCGTGCGCCCTCGAATTCATAGACTGCCATTGAGCCCTCCCGGTTCAGGGGCGGCGGGCCAGGAAGGCCAGCACACCTTCGCGAAACACCTTGTCTCCCACGGCGCGGTTGTGGTCGCGGCCGGGTATATCCAGCACCTCAGCACCGGAAATGGCATCCGCCAACGGCTGCGCGGGACCAGACACAACGTCTTCGGTGCCAACGGCGACCAGCGTCGGCGCCTTGATCGTGGCGAGCCGTTCCGGCTCCAGCGGCGTGCGCGGCGCACGGATGCAAGCAGCAAGCGCCGCCCGATCGCCACCGGTGGCGTCGGCAAACCGGCGGAAGACGCGCGCGTAATCATCGGTCACATCGGCGAGACTTGGCGCTTCAAGTGCCGCGGCGATTTCATCGCTTTTCGGAGCACCTGTAAAAAGGCGCGTCCCCATGCCGCCAAGAATGAGGCTGCGCACCCGATCAGGATGCTCGATCCCCATGAGAGCGGAGACGCGCGCTCCCATGGAATAGCCCATGATATCCGCGCGATCTATGCCGAGGTGGTCGAGCAGGGCCAAGGCGTCTGAGGCCAGGGTTTCGATGGTGTAGAGAGCGGAATCATAGACTTTCTCGCTCGCACCGTGCCCGCGATGATCGAAGGCGACCACCTGGAAGCCCGCCTGCGCCAATGCGGAGATCCAGCCCGGACCCCGCCAGTTGGTGTCGATGTTGGAGGCAAAGCCATGGATGAGCAGAATGGGATCGCCTTGGCCTTCCGTGACGTAGGAAAGACGGTGCCCATGTGACAGGAAATCTGGCATGTGTGTCTTCAGGTTAAGCGGTTGCCGCCGTTATAGCGGCCGGCCTTCCGAAGGGGAACTTCTTTCGCGCTCGCGCCGAAAGCGACGCAAGTGAGCCGGCTTAGCCCTGACCGGTTCATTGAACTACAATAATAGATAAGTTATAATGATCACTAGTTTCAACGAGAGCTATTTCTAAATAGAAATGAGGCCCGCCGATGGCTGTTCAGGCGTTACTCTTGGCGTTTCCTTCGCTCCTCCTCCCGATGATCCTGATCAAACCATCTTCGATACAGCTTTGGCAGCGGCCAAAAGCGGGAGCGTAGAGGTCATTGATCTCTATGGCGGAGGCCCCAACAGCGTCTATCTCACCAATTCGACCGATGCACCCATGACGCTCGAGTTCCGCCGCAACGATGATCCCAATCCCGTTACGGAGGTCATCCAACCCGGCGAGACGGTCATCGTGAATCTGCCCGCGGAATGGGCCGGTAATGTCCGGAAGCTGGTGCCGGGCGAGAACCACGATGCGGCCAACCTGGCCGAATTCACGTTCTCGGGCGGCAGGGTCCACTTCGATGAAAGCGAGGAGACCGGCCGCAATGCCTCGATCCTGATGCAGACACCGGACGGAACCTCCGCGGGCAGCGCAGCCAGCATTCTGGCCAACGCGCCGGAAGGTTCCTACGTCTACAACGCTTGGGGCGAGCGGGTTCTCCTGCCGTCGAAACAGCCCCTCTCGTCTTGCAATGGCTCACTGAACAATTGGGTCCGGGGCTCATCTACATCGATTCAGAAGATCACACCGCGCTCCGGGACTCCTTCACCAACAAGCTGTCCATCACCTTCGGCGAAGCGTGAGCCATGGAGCCTAAAGCGGCTCAGCCTCGCGTTTTGCCCAGACCTCCCGAAACGCCGGGCGCTCGTGGCAGGCGGACAGCCAGGCCTTTACATGAGGTGCGCCGTCAAAGAGCGCGGTCGCGGAACTGGCATAGCGGACGACTTCAGCCAGATTGATATCGGCCACGGTGAAACGTCCACCCACGGCGTAGCCATCTTTCGCCAGGGCATCGTTCAAGACAGAGAAGGGACGCCGCAGCGCCTCGACCGCCGCCTGCACTTTCTCGGGGTTCTTGCCGGCGTTGTTCTGGACCACCAGCGCCTGTCCCTCGACCTCCGTCAACGCCCAGAACGACCACATGGTCATCAACGCCTCCTCCTCAAGTCCCGCCGGGGCGAGAGGGCCGCCATGCTTGCGCGCGAGGTGAAGGTTGATGGCCATGGATTCGTGCAGGATCATCCCGTCGTCATCGATGGAGGGAACGTGCCCGTTTGGATTGATGGACAGGAACTCCGGCGTGCGGGTGTTCAGAGGCGCGTCCGGAGCATGAGGGTTATCCAGCTTATAGGCCTGGATGACCGGCACATGCCGGAACTGGAGGTTCAACTCCCGCGCCAGCCAAAATGCACGCGAGGCGCGCGAACGATAGACCCCGTAGATGGTCAGCACGGCTTCCCTCCTGTTTAAAGTGATTTGCAGACAAGCTTGCTTGGCTAAGCCCGCAAGGCAAGGACAAAAGCTTCAGGCTTTCCTCTTGGCCTTCAGGTTGGGCAGGAACACCGTCGCCAGGCCGAGCAGAGGCATGAAGGAGGTCAGGCTGTAGACGTAGTCGATGCCCTTGCTGTCGGCCAGAACGCCGAGGACCGCCGCCCCTATTCCGCCCATGCCGAAGGCAAAGCCGAAGAAGAGACCGGCGACAAGCCCGACCCGTCCGGGGAGCAGGTCCTGGGCGAAGACGACAATGGCCGGGAAGGCGGAGGCCATGATGAAGCCGATCACCGCCGTCAGCACGCCCGTCCAGAACAGGTCGACATAGGGCAGAGCCAGCGTGAAGGGCAGCGCCCCGAGGATTGAGAACCAGATCACGGTCTTCGATCCAAACCGGTCACCCAGCGGGCCGCCCATAAGGGTCCCGAACGCCGTGGCGCCGAGGAAAACGAACAGCAGGATCTGAGAGGTCTGAAGCGAGACCTCGAACTTGTGGATCAGGAAAAAGGTGTAATAGCTCGTCAGGCTCGTCGAATAGACGTGCTTGGTAAAGACCAGCATCGCGAGCAGACCAATGGCCATCAGCACCTTGTGCCTGGGCAGGGGCAGTTCCCGGCTGGGCTTCGGCTTGCCGGCATTGGCGCGGTTGGTCCGGACATACCAGCCGCTGATGTTCCACAACAGCACCATGCCAACCAGCGCCACGACGGAGAACCAGCCGATGCTGCCCTGCCCTCGCGGCACGACGATGAAGGCGGCCAGCAGCGGGCCGCTTGCGGTCCCCAGGTTGCCGCCGACCTGAAACAACGATTGCGCCAGGCCGTGGCGCCCGCCGGACGCCATCCGCGCAACGCGGGAGGCCTCCGGATGGAAGATCGCAGAGCCAAAACCGACAAAGCAGGAGCCGACCAGGAGCGCCGCATAGCTCTCGGCCCAGCCGAGAAGAACGAGGCCCACCAGCGAGCAGGCCATGCCTGCTGGCAGTGAATAGGGCAAAGACCGCTTGTCGGTGTAAAGCCCGATCAGAGGCTGCAGCAGCGAAGCCGTCACTTGGAACGCCATGGTCAACAGGCCGATCTGCCAGAAGCTCAGGGAATAAGTCGCCTTCAGCATCGGATAGATCGCCAGCAGCACCGACTGCATCACATCGTTGAGCAAATGGCAGATGCTGATCCCCATCAACACCGCATAGGTTACGGTCTCTTTGGCAGTGCGTTGCGAGGGTGCAATGATATCGGCCACTTGAAGCTCCGGATGGCAGCATGCTGAAGGCGCCTTCATAGTCCGGTTGCGAAACGACCGCTTTCGTGGTCAGGTCCATAACCTTCGCGACTGGGCCACCGATGGCAGACAAAGCGCTTTACAGACTGACGCATGGCGATGTGGCTGCTCACCGGCAGCGGGTGGCCTGGCTCGAGACGGTCAGGGACCGGGTGGTAGCGATTGCGGCTCACTATCCGCCGGAGCATCACGTTCCGCCGCACCATCACAGCCGGGCGCAACTGCTCCACATCGCAAATGGCGTGATCATGGTGCAGACCGCAAGCGGCCGCTGGATGGTGCCACCCGGGCACGCCGTCTGGATTCCGGCCGGTGTCGAACATTGGCTCGACATGCTCGGTGCCGTTTCGATGCAGTCGGTCTATGTCACGCAAGGTGCTGGCGCGCCATTGTCCTCCGGACTCGTCGTTGTCGGCCTGACGCCGCTGATGGAGGCGCTGCTGCCGGAAGCGGTGGCCGCCGACGTATCGCCTGCCGAGGATAGCCGCGACGCCCATGTCCTCGCCCTCCTGCTCGACGAGATATCCCGTCTGCCAAGCCGCTCGCTCGGCCTCCCCTTTCCCTCCGATCCTCGGCTGTCCAGGCTCTGCCACGCCTTTGTCCGCCATCCGTCGCCGCGGACGAATATCGACGATTGGGCGGACCGGCTCGGAATGAGCCGCCGAAGCTTCACCCGCGCCTTTCACCGTCAAACAGGCATGAGCCTGGCCCTCTGGCGCCAGCAGGCCTGCCTGCTGGCTGCCCTTCCGCGCCTCACCGACGGAGAATCCATCACCAATGTTGCCGTTGATCTCGGCTATGAAAGCGTCCCGGCCTTTACCACCATGTTCAAGCGGATGCTTGGCGCGCCACCCAGCCTTTACATGCGGCGGCAGTAGGCAGGACCCGCGACTCAAAGCCTCGCGATCGCCTCTGGCGAAGATCGCGCCGTGCCGTTAGTGTGAGGCCACTCAAGGCATCAGGAACTACACCATGGCTCATCACGGCACGCCCCATTTTCACAACGACCTCGGCGTCTCGGTGATCCATGTCGGCGCGCGCGAGTTCATGTGCATCGGCGCCCGGCCGCCCTTTGATCACCCGCATATCTTTATCGACATGGGCGACGACGACGAGGTGGTCTGCTCCTACTGCTCGACGCTCTATCGCTACAAGCCCGAGCTCGCCGTCGACGCCTCCGAGCCTGCGGAAGCCCGTTGGACGCCGTCCGAAGCGGGAATTCTCTGACGGCCGCGTGGGAGCGCCTTTCGTCATCATCGGCGCGGGCATCGCAGGCCTTACGCTGGCCTTAGAGCTTGCTTCAAGAAAACTCCCTATCTACCTGTTCGAACGAGCAGATGTCCTAACGGAAATCGGCGCGGGCCTGCAGCTTCCCCCGAATGCCTCGCGTGTTCTTGCCCGTCATCCGGCGGTTGCTGAGGGGCTGGAGAAGGTATCAGTAGAGCCCTCCGCTCTGACCTTCAGGAATGGCATCTCGGGCGAGACCATCGCTTCCATGCCGCTCGGCCGCGAAGCCGTGGCACGATGGGGCTCACCCTATCGGCTGGTGCACCGTGCCGACCTGCAGGCGGTGCTGCTTAAAGCCGTGCGCGAAACGGGCATCCCGCTGACGATGGATGCGGAGTTTGTCTCCGTCCGTCAGGCAGCGACTGGACTGTCTGTCACAATCCGAATCAACGGACGTGACGAATCCCTTGATGCAGCAGCACTTATCGGCGCGGACGGCGTAAATTCGGCCGTGAGAAAAGCGGTTCATGGCGACGGCGCCATCTTTGCCGGCGACACCGCCTGGCGTGCGCTCCTGCCGCATGACAAGACGGCCTCGATCTTCCAGGGGAATGACACCCGGCTGTGGCTCGGGCCCGGCGCGCATCTCGTCACCTACCCTGTTTCGGGTGGGGGAGCCGTCAATGCCGTGGCTGTCACCCCGGGCGAGGTGCCGAAGGCCGATGCCATCGACCGGTGTTTCCGGCGCTGGCATCCTGAGGTTCGCTCGGTCGTAGCCTCCGCGCCCTGGCAGCCATGGCCGCTCCATGAGCGCCCCGCGCGCGCCGGTTGGGCTGCGGGACGGATCACGCTTGTGGGCGATGCGGCCCATGCCATGGTCCCGCATCTGGCACAGGGCGCGGCCCAGGCCATCGAGGATGCCGATGTGCTGGCGCGATGCCTTGAGAAGGCGAGCGATCCGGCAGAGGCTTTCAAAGCCTATGAGAGATTGCGCCGCCCGCGCGTTATGCGCATCCAGGCGGAAGCGCGCGCGAACGGCCGTATCTACCGCATGCCCTGGCCTGCCTCCATGGCGCGCAATCAGGTCATGCGCATGCTGGGGCCGGAGCGCCTCATGGCCCGTGTCGACTGGCTCTATGCCGCCACGGGCCTCGAGGACAGCGTCAACCGCGGGTGAGCTTGGTGGCGATTTCCGCGACATGGCGGCCCTGGAAGCGAGCGCCGTTCAGCTCGTTCTCGGAGGGCATGCGGCTGCCGTCGCCGCCGGTGATGGTAGAGGCGCCGTAAGGACTGCCGCCCGTGATCTCGTCCATGGTGCTCTGGCCCTGGAACGAATAAGGCAGGCCCACGACGATCATGCCGTGATGCATCAACGTCGGGATGAAGCCGAGAATGGTGGATTCCTGTCCGCCATGCTGGGTGGCGGTGGAGGTGAATACCGATCCCACCTTGCCCACGAGCTTGCCCTGCGCCCAGAGGCCACCGGTCTGGTCGACGAAATTGCGCATCTGCGAGGCGACCGTGCCATAGCGCGTGCCGGCGCCGAAGATGACGGCGTCGTACTCCACGAGGTCCTCGACCTTGGCGATGGGCGCCTTCTGATCGAGCTTGTAGTGGGACTTCCTCGCGACTTCTTCAGGAACCAGTTCCGGCACCCGCTTGATATCGACCGTGGCACCTGCCTGCCGCGCGCCCTCGGCGACTGCTTCCGCCATGGCTTCGATATGCCCATATGCCGAATAATAGAGAACCAGTACCTTTGCCATTTCATTGCCTCTTGTGTCGTCATGCGGCGTCGGCCGCCTCGCAACTGAACATGGCAGCCTGGCGCGAACAGGCAAGACATTAAGGCGCATGGTCATCCTTGCAGGGATGCATGCGGCCAAGAAGACGTCATGGCAGAAGCGCGGAAATCGGCCAGAGCAAGCGCTCCGTCCGCGAGATCTTTTTATGGAAAGAGAGGAACCTCCGGTCCAGGTCCGGCAGAGCCGGACCTCTCGGACCGAGGCTTCGAGGGACTGCCGCAGACGCGGATGTCATCCCAGGGCAGGCGGATCAGGGCACGGTGGCGCCTCACGATCATCTTGCATTCCAGGGCAGACATTCCGACCTCACGAGCACTTGCTCTGAATGGGTCTCGATGTCGGCCCTCGTCTACCAGGTTTTGCCGTTCAGATGACCGGCAGCTTTTCGCCAATGCCGAGGATGGCGAGGTCGCTCTTCAGCGGGGTGCGCTTGGCTTCAACGGCGGCGGCGGCGCGAACCGCAGCTCCGAAAACCTGCGTAGCAGCAGCGATACGGCGGGCGGCGAGCATAAGAACATGCAGCATTTTCAGTCTCCAACAGGTTGCTGGCGAAAGATTTCGTGTGCCAGTGTTGAGAGATAGATGCTCTCTTCCTTCGCGCTGCACAACGGACGATATTGCGATGCTCCCATGCTAAAAATGCATAGCGCCTGACCGGTGCTTAAGAACTGACCTTTCGATCCTCAAGATGTAAATTTCCTGGTAACTTATAGACCATGCGGAGAGCCGGAGTTGAACTCTTGCCTCCCCGATCTCGTATGCTATGCGTCTTCGGAATGCCCCCTTGGCGAAATTGGTATACGCACGGCACTTAAAATGCCGGGCCGCAAGGCATGCCGGTTCAAGTCCGGCAGGGGGCACCATTTCCCTCGTCGGTTCTGGCGGACTGCCCGCTATGCTATTATCTCAGGGAAACAGCCATCCGATCGGAGACGATCAATGCAGAAATCAGCGCTGAACCCGCACCCGACGGTGCAGCTTGTGGACCCCGTGTGGTCGCAGGTGCGGCTCGAATCGGAGGAACTGGCGGGACGTGAGCCTGAGCTCTCCTCCTTCGTTACCTCCACCATCCTCCATCACGACACGCTTGAAGAGGCCGTCGCCCACCGCATCTCCGCGCGGTTGGACCATCCCGAGATGGGCTATGCGGTGCTGATGCGCGCTTTTGAGGATCTCATCGGCGACGGTGATGGCTTCGGCCTTTCGATCCGCCGCGACATCACCGCGGTGGCCGAGCGCGACCCGGCCTGCATGCGCTATTTGGAGCCGGTGCTTTACTTCAAGGGCTTCCACGCGCTGCAGACCCATCGTCTGGCACATTACCTCTGGGGACAGGGCCGCAAGGATTTCGCGCTTTACCTGCAAAGCCGCTCGTCGGCCGTGTTCCAGGTCGACATCCACCCCGCTGCACGCATCGGCCGCGGCGTGTTCCTCGATCATTCCACGGGCCTTGTCATCGGCGGCACGGCGGTGGTGGAGGATGACGTCTCGATCCTGCAGGGCGTGACGCTCGGCGGCACCGGCAAGGAGCGCGGCGATCGCCACCCCAAGATCCGGCGCGGCGTGCTCATCGGCGCCGGCGCCAAGATCCTCGGCAACATCGAAATCGGCCATTGCTCGCTGATCGCGGCCGGCTCGGTGGTGTTGAAAAGCCTGCCGCCGAAAGTCACCGCCGCCGGCGTGCCCGCGCGCATCGTGGGCGATGCGCCCTGTGAACAACCGGCGCAAACCATGGACCAGGTGCTGGGCGAAGGGCCGCTTTATTACGACCCGGTGATCTGAACTTGCCCCTCCTCGCGGAGCGTGCGAACAGGGGCCCATCGACATTAAGAGGAGATTGCCGGTGGACAAGGCCGAGCTTCAGCGACTGGAAAACTATCTGCGCCGCCTGTTTTCAAACCCGTCGATGCGGGTGGTGGCACGGCCGCGCAAGAAGGATTCCGCCGAGGTCTATATCGGCGAGGAGTTCATCGGCGTGCTCTTCCTGGATGACGAGGACGGCGATCGTTCGTTCAACTTCCAGATGGCGATCCTGGCCGAAGACCTCGCCGGCTGATGCTTTCTCGCCATGCCCGCGTCTGGCGCGGGCATGGCGCTCTTATCTCTTCAGTTCCGCCAGCATGACCCGCACGGCTTCGGCCGCTTCGGCGAGCCGGGCCTCATCGCGCGAGCGCACCACCACATTGGTGTTGAAGCCCTTCTCGTCGCTGAAGGGATAGCTGCCGATGGCAACCTCGGGAAAAGCCTTCTGCACATCCCGCAACGGCACGGCGATATCGCCCTCCTTGGCATCGGCGCGGATGCTTTCCGACAGCATGACGACGCCCGTTCTCAGCGTCGGGGCGATCTCATCCATCATGGCCTGCATGATCGACGGCACGCCGGCCATGACATGCACATTGCCCAACCGGAAGCCCGGCGCCTTCGACAGTTTGTTGGCGATGAGATCGGCACCATCAGGGATGCGCGCCATGCGCATACGCCCTTCGGTCAGTTCCGTGTCCGGGAAGCGCTCCTTCAGCATGGCGACCGCCCTGGGATCGTGATCGATGCCGACGCCGAAGGCGCGCGCCATGGCATCCGCCGTGATGTCGTCATGGGTGGGGCCGATGCCGCCGGTGGTGAAGACATAGGTGTAGCGCGACCTCAGCGCGTTCACCGCCTCCACGATGGCCTCCTCGTCGTCGGCCACGGTGCGCGCTTCCTTCAGGTCGATGCCGAGATTGGTCAGGAAGGTCGCGATATAGCCGGTGTTGGTGTCCCTGGTGCGGCCGGACAGGATCTCGTCGCCGATGGCAAGCACCGCGGCGGTAATGGTCTCAGGCGTTTCGGTCATGGAAGGCCCCTTCTGATCGCCTGATGTAACGCTGGGAGTGCGTGGGGAACAAGAGTCGTCATGCCCCCTTGCCCCGCACCGTCACATCGGGCCTATGGCCGCCATGCAGTTCACCGCCCCTCTCCTGCCCGGCCGCCTGATCCAGCGCTACAAGCGGTTCCTCGCCGATGTGGCCTTGGACGATGGCCGCCTGGTCACTGCCCATGTGGCCAATTCCGGAGCCATGACCGGTCTCAAGACACCCGGCAGCCGCATCTGGCTGTTGGAAAAGCCGCACACCAAGCTCGGCTTCTCATGGGAGCTGGTGGAAGCGCCCCTTCCCGATGGCCCTGCGCTCGTCGGCGTCAACACGGCCCATGCCAACAGCATTGCAGCCGAAGCCATAGTCGCGGGCCGGGTCCCGGAGCTTGCCGGATACGCCGCGCTGCGGCGCGAGGTGCCGTATGGACTGAACAGCCGCGTCGACATCTTCATAAGCGACGGGCCGACGCCGCCCGCTTTCGTGGAGGTGAAGAACGTCACCCTCTGGCGCGAGGGACCGCTGGCGGAATTTCCCGATGCCGTCACCAGCCGCGGTACCAAGCACTTGGCCGATCTTGCCCGTGAGGTGGCCTCTGGCGCGCGCGGCGTCATGCTCTACGTCATCCAGGGACCGGCCGAGGGTTTCGCCATCGCCGGCGATGTCGACCCCGTCTATGCTGAGGCCTTCGCCTTCGCCCGCAGTGCCGGCGTCGAAGCCTACGCATGGACCTGCGAGGTTTCCCTTCACGGCATCACCCTGGCCGCTCCGGTGCCGATCCTCATGCGCGGGTGACGTGCCCGTGAAGGAACCGCCGTATCCGCCTGCCTGTTAGTCCTGTAGGAAAACAACACAGAGGAAACCCACGGCGATGTCCCCACCAGATGATCTCCGCATCGAGCGCGTGAGCCGGCCTCTGCAGGAGATTTCCCCCGCTGACGAAAGCCGCCACGGTGGCGAAGGGCTGGACAGCAACGCGGAGAACCAGCGCGACATCAGCAAGAGCCGAGCCGAGGCCCGCGCCTTCGAGCACGCGCTCGACGACGAGAAGGAGCGGCAGGAGCACGCCGAAAGGGGGGAGAGCGAAGAAGAGGCCGATGGCGTTTGACCCCGCCCCGCGCCTTGCCTAAAACCGCCGCACATCACGCGCGCGGGTTTTCACGTCCATGTCCCACAACACTTTCGGCCATCTCTTCCGCGTCACCACCTTCGGCGAAAGCCATGGCCCGGCCCTCGGTGGTGTGGTGGACGGCTGCCCGCCCAACCTGCGCTTCCGCTTGACGGACATCCAGCGCGAGCTTGATCGCCGCCGCCCCGGCCAGTCGCGCTTCACCACGCAGCGGCAGGAGCCTGATCAGGTCAAGGTCCTGTCAGGCGTCATGGCCGATGGCGAGGATCTCATCACCACGGGCACGCCCATCGGCCTTCTGATCGAGAACACCGACCAGCGCTCCAAGGACTATTCGGAGATCGAGAAGCTCTATCGGCCCGGCCACGCTGATATCACCTATCAGACCAAATACGGCATCCGCGACCATCGCGGCGGCGGGCGCTCCTCCGCGCGCGAGACCGCCATGCGGGTCGCGGCCGGCGCCCTCGCCCGGCTGGTCGTGCCTGGCTTCTCGGTGCGCGCGGCGTTGGTGCAGATGGGCTCCATCAAGGTGGACCGCAGCCGCTGGAACTGGAACGAGGTCGACAACAATCCCTTCTTCTGCCCCGACCCTGAGGCGGCGAAGGAAATGGAAGGCTATCTCGACGGCATCCGCAAATCCGGCTCCTCCATCGGCGCCGTCATCGAGGTGGTGGCCGAAGGCGTGCCCGCCGGCCTCGGCGCGCCTGTCTACGGCAAGCTCGATGCCGACATTGCCGCGGCCTTCATGAGCATCAACGCGGTGAAGGGGGTGGAGATCGGCGAAGGCATGGGTGCCGCGACCCTCACCGGCGAGGAGAACGCCGACGAGATCCGCATGGGCAACGACGGCAAGCCGCTGTTCCTCTCCAACCACGCCGGCGGCATCCTCGGCGGCATCTCCACCGGCCAGGAAGTGGTGGCGCGCTTCGCGGTAAAACCCACCTCGTCCATCCTCACCCAGCGCCGCTCCATCGACCGCGACGGCAATGAAGTGGATGTCCGCACCAAGGGCCGCCACGACCCCTGCGTCGGCATCCGCGCCGTGCCCATCGGCGAGGCCATGATGGCCTGCGTGGTGGCCGATCATTACCTGCGCCACCGCGGCCAGGTGGGGTGAGACAAGGGGGAACGCCCTTTCCCCCCTCAGCTGATCACCTCGACGGTGGCTCCTTCCCGCGCCTGCATCACATGGACGGCCACTCCGGCGCTGTCCCGCCGAAGCGCGATGTCCAGAGATCCCTCACCCACCTGCAACTGGCGGAGCAGCACCTCGTCGAGGAACTGCGGCAGCGCCGGCCGCGTGAAGGTGACGCGGTGCGCGTATGGGTCGAAGCCAAGGCCCAGCGACGACTGGATCAGCGACAGCGGAGCCGCTGCCGCCCAGGCTTGCGGCGCACAGGCGACCGGATAGAAGGTCGGGCCGTGGCCGCGCTGCCGCGGGAAGCCGCAGAACAGCTCCGGCAGCCGGCGCAGGTCGATATAGGTGGAGGCGGCGAACAGGCCTTCGAACACCCGTGCCGCGTCGGCCGCGAAGCCATAACGGGCAAAGCCGGCCGCGATCATGGCGTTGTCATGGGGCCAGACGGACCCGTTGTGATAGCTCATGGGATTGTAGCGCGTGGCCGATCTTGCCAGCGTGCGGATGCCCCATCCCGTAAAGGCTGAGGGGCTCATCAGAGTGCGCACGACCCGTTCCGCCCGCTCCGGAAAAGCAATTCCCGAGAACAGCGCGTGTCCCGCATTGGACGAGCGAATGCGGCAAGGCTTCTTGTCGCCATCAAGTGCGATGACATAGGTGCCGAGGTCCTCGTCGAAGAAGAAGGCGTCGAACCTCTGGCGCAAAGCTTCGGCGCGGGCATCGAGTTCCAGCGCGCGGTCGGTCTTGTCCAAGGCACGGGCGATAGCGGCGGCGGCCCGCCAGGCGCCATAGACATAGGCCTGCACCTCCACCAGTGCGATGGGGCCCCGAGCCAGGGTTCCGTCGGCGTGGCTGATGGAATCATTGCTGTCCTTCCAGCCCTGGTTGGCGAGGCCCTCGTCGGTGTGGCGGCCATATTCCACGAAGCCATCGCCATCGCGGTCGCCGTGGTGATCGATCCAGCCCAGCGCGGCCTCGATGTTGGGCCAGAGCGCGCGCAGCGTCTCCCGATCGCCGGTGCGCTCCAGATAGGCGCCCGCCAGCATGAGAAAGAGCGGCGTGGAATCGATCGACCCGTAATAGCGGCGGAAGGGCACCTCGCCCAGTTCCGCCATTTCGCCCTTGCGCACCTCATGCAGGATCTTGCCCGGCTCGGCATCGGCGGCAGCGTCGAAATCCGTGGCCTGTTCGGCCGCAAGATGCCGCAGCACGCCGCGCGCCACCTGCGGATCCATCCACAGCATCTCCATGGCGGTGATCAGCGCGTCGCGCCCGAAGACCGTGCTGAACCAGGGAATGCCGGCATAGGGATACAATCCCTCCGGCGTATCCGTCATCAGCATGTAGAGATCGGAGACGCTGCGCCGGACGGTCTCGTTGAAGATCTCGTTGGAGGTTGCCACCGCGGCCGCGCGGGACGAGGAGCGGCGCAGCGCCCGCCGCGCCTCCAGCATGGCGCCGAGGACGCTCCTGCGCAGCGACGCGGTTCCGTCGCCAGCATCATCACAGCCGATGCGCAGGAAGATGGCGCGCGTCTCGTGCGGCGCGATCTCCAGTTCGAACAGTGCCCGCTCGGCCGACAGATCCGCCGGCGACGGCTCGAACCGCAGATGCGTTTCGCGGCGGCGGCCGTCGAGGCCGGTATAGGCCAGCACCACCCGGTCCCTCTCCACCTTGGGTGAATGGTGTATGCCGCGCCGCTCGCGCCGCGTGCCGCGCACCTCGAACAGGTCGGCGAAATCGGCGAGAAAGGTGATTTCCGCCCTGATCCGCTGCGGCCGCACGTCGAAATTCCGGAAGGAGAGCCGCTCATAACAGGCCCCCTTCCACAGGAAGCGCGAACGCCGGATGTGCAGCAGGTCGTGCTCCAACCCGACGCTGCCGTCGTCGGTGTAGAAATCCGGATTGGTGAGGTCGCACGTCAACGCCGCATTGTCGTCGCGCAGCGTTGAGGACAGGAGGATCGGCCGCTGCCCGCCGATGGTCAGATAAAGGTGCGAGAGATAGCGCGTGTCGTTGTGGAAGAGGCCTTCCGGACTTCCAGGCCCGGAAAGCGCATCACCGTTATGGTCGAACAGCGCGAAGGTGTCGCCATGCTTCAAGGTGCGCGGCCGCCGCTCCTGCAGCGACGCGGTGGCGGGGATGAAGAACTGGGCGAGGGGCGCCGTGGCGCCGCCTGCCCTCGTCTCCAACTCGGGAAACACCTGGTTCATCGTGTCTCGTTTCCTTCCTCACGCCACAGCCTGCACCTCGAAGTCAATGTCCGCCAGCCGTAGCTGCGCCCGCTGCGGACGCACCCCGGGAAGCCCGCGATAGATGGCAAGATAATCCTGCGCCATGCGCTCAACCGTGAAGCGGCGCTCAAAGGTCTCGCGCACCTGGGCGCGGTCCAGGTCGTCCAGCCGCTTCACCGCCTCCACCGCACCGCGGAGATCATCCACGATGAAGCCCGAACGCCCATCCTCGATCACCTCGGGCACCGAGCCGCAGTTGAAGGCGATGACCGGCGTGCCGCAGGACATGGCCTCGATCATGACGAGGCCGAACGGCTCAGGCCAATCGATCGGGAAGAGCAGCGCCTTGGCATTGCCGAGGAAGACCGCCTTTTCGCTCTCGTTGATCTCGCCGACAAATTCCACATTGTCGTGGGCGCGCAGCATGGGCTCGATGACGTTGTCCCAATAGGCGCGGTCGGCTTCATCAACCTTGGCGGCGATGCGCAGCGGGAGGCCCGCGGCCGCGGCGATCTCGATGGCGCGGTCGGGCCGCTTTTCCGGCGAGATGCGGCCGAGGAAGGCGAGATAGTCCCCCTTGGGTTTCGCCGTGAAGGGCAGCATGTCGCGCGGCAGGCCATGATGGACGGTGCCGGCCCAGTTCACCGGCGGCATGGGGCGGCGCTGGTCCCGGGAGATGGATACCAGCGGCATATCAGGGAAAGCGCGGTAGAAGGGCTGAAGGTCCGGCAGGTCCAGCCGCCCGTGCAGGGTCGTCACCGTTCGATCCGCGATGTCGCGCATCAGCGGGAAATGCAGAAGGTCGGTGTGGAAATGCAGCACGTCGAATTCATCCGCCCGGCGCCGCACCTCATCCAGCATCACGACATGGTAAGGGATGGGGTCGCGCACGCGGGGGTCCAGCCTGAGCGCCGTCGTGGTGCAGGGCGCAAGCCGCGCGGCGGTAATGGAGTCTCCGCTGGCAAAGAGGGTGACGTCATGCCCTCGGGCGACAAGTTCCTCGGTCAGATAGGAGACGATACGTTCTGTGCCCCCATAAAGGCGTGGCGGGCAGCTTTCGGCGAGTGGCGCGATTTGAGCAATCTTCATCGGCAAAAACTCCTGAGCGAAGCATCGGCAAATGAGAGGATCACAGAGATCACAGAAGAGCCCTGAGGCCGGGAAGCCCGGGCGAAGGAAGATTTGGGAGCGGCGATCGGGGATTCAAGATGACGACGCTGCCGACGCGCGACGGCGAGCTCATTCGCCTCTTGAACTGAATCGCGCCTTCAGCGCACAGTCCGCTCCTTGCAAACAATCAACAGTGCTGCGGGGAGGACTTTTTCATGCAGACCATCGACGACGATACCCGCAAGGCCATTGCGCCCACAGGCAAGCTTCGCGTTGCCATTGCCGTGGGAACGGCGATCTCCGCCGTCTGGACCGCGCGTTCGGCGGAAACGGGCAAGCCCGTCGGCCCCACGGTCGACCTCGCCGAGATCCTGGCGGAGCGCACCGGCCTGCCGCTGGAACTCGTGGAGCTCGGCAGCTCCGGCAAGATCATCGAAACGGCGAACGACGGCATCTGGGACGTGTCCTTCACACCCGTCGATGCCGAGCGCAAACAGGCCGCCGATTTCGGCCCCAACCACTTCCTCGGCATCTCGACCTATATGGTGCCGGCAGGCTCGACGCTGCAGCATGTTGATGACGTGAACCGCGAAGGCATCCGCGCCTGGGGCGTGGAGAACACGGCCACCATCCGCAGCGCCCGCAAGGCCGCCACGAACACCACGGTGCAGGGCGCCGCCAACCTCGACGAGGCCGTGCAGAAGTTCACCGCCGGCGAGATCGATGCGCTGGCCATCGGCAAGGAGAGCATCGAGAGCCTGCTGCCGCAGTTCCCGGGCTCACGCATGCTCGAGGGCCACTACCATGCCGCCGGCACCGCCGTGGTGGTGCCGCACGGGCATGATAAGGCGCTCGAGGTCTTCAGCGTCATCATGGAAGAACTGAAGGCCGACGGCACCGTGCAGCGCATCTTTGCAAAGCACGGCATGCCCAGCGCCACGGTGGCGCCGGCCGGCCACTACGCCTGAGCGCTAACCGTACTTCAGCAGCGACTTGCCGGTCATCTCGGCCGGCTGGTCAAGGCCCATGAGGTCGAGCAGCGTCGGCGCCACATCGGCCAGCTTGCCGTCGTGAAGCTCACCCTTGCGCGAGCTGATGAGGAAGACCGGCACCGGATTGGTGGTGTGCGCCGTGTGCGGCTGGCCCGTCTCCGGGTCGCGCATCATCTCGCAGTTGCCGTGGTCGGCCGTCACCAGCAGCGAGCCGCCCTGCTTCTCGATGGCCTCCGCAATGCGGCCGAGGCCGGCATCGACCGTCTCCACCGCCTCCACCGCAGCGGCCAGAATGCCGGTGTGGCCCACCATGTCGGGGTTGGCGAAGTTCAGCACCACGAGGTCATATTTGCCTGAAGTAATGGCCTCCACCGCCTTGCCGGTCAGCTCGGGCGCGGACATGGAGGGCTGCAGGTCATAGGTCGCGACCTTCGGGCTCGGCACCATGATGCGGTCTTCGCCGGGGTAAGGCGTCTCCTCGCCGCCGTTGAAGAAATAGGTGACATGCGGATATTTCTCGGTCTCCGCCATGCGCACCTGGGTCTTGCCGGCTTTCGCCACGGTCTCTCCCAGCCCGTTCGCCAGCGTCTGCGGCGGAAAAAGCACCTTCATGCGCTGGTCAAGCTCGGAGGAATAGGAGGTCATGCCTGCGGCAAGGGCAAAGCGCGGCACCCGGCCCCGGTCAAAGCCCTGGAAGTCCGGGTCCAGCATGGCGTCCAGCAGCTGGCGGATGCGGTCGGCGCGGAAGTTGAAGCTCAGCAGCGCATCGCCATCCTTCATGCCGGCATAGTGGCCGATCACGGAAGCGGGCAGGAACTCATCGGTCTTGCCTGCGGCATAGCCGGCCCGGATCGCCTCATCGGCGCTGGCAAAATGCTGCCCCTGCCCATGCACCATGGCATTGAAGGCCTGCGACACGCGCTCCCAGCGGTTGTCGCGGTCCATGGCGTAATAGCGCCCGGTGACACTGGCGATGGGCACATCCTTCGGCAGCGCCGCCTCCAGCGCCTTCACATAATCCGCGCCGGCGCTGGGCGGCGTGTCGCGCCCATCGGTGAAGACATGCACCACGGCGGGGATGCCGGCGCGCGCCAGGATCTGTGCCAGCGCCGCCGCATGGTCCTGATGCGCATGGACGCCGCCCGGCGAGATAAGCCCGAGGATATGGCAGGTGCCGCCGGTCTTCTTCAGCGCCGCCGGCAGCCCGGTCGCCTCCAGCGCCTGGGCCAGCCCCTCACCCGCCATGGCCTCATTGATGCGCGGCAGATCCTGCATCACCACCCGCCCGGCCCCGAGGTTGAGGTGCCCCACCTCGGAATTGCCCATCTGCCCCTGCGGCAGGCCCACATCCCCGCCGAAGGTGCGCAGGAAGGCGTGCGGGCAGTTCGCCCAGAAGCGATCGAAGTTCGGCGTTTTCGCCTGCAGCACCGCATTATCAGCCGCCTCCTCACGCCAGCCCCAGCCATCGAGGATCATGAGCATGGTGGGGATCTTGGCGGGCATGGCAGGGCTCCGGGGTGGGGTTAGGAGGCGCTTAGCATTTGGGGGTGGTTGTGGGCAATGGGAAGGGCCACGTCCATAAAGGACATCCCGTTGGGGCTTCAGCGCGCCCAGCCATTCAAGACTTTACGACTGAGGAGCTTCCAGATGATGCCGATAGACGAACGGGCGAAGCGATACCTGCGATTCATCGAAAACTTCGATTGACATAAGAAAAAAAATAGAACAAAACATGAACATCGCCAACTGAGTGGTCGACGGCACGAATCGCCGACGGCGGCTGCTCACAGGGAAACTGGCCATGCTACAAGGTGATATTAACGGTCGGGAAACGATAATACTCGATCTTGCGAGACTGAACACCTAAGGTAAGAAAAGCCTCAGTATGTGGGACTGAAGGAGATTCCATGCTTGCCCGCCCCGACGATGCTCCGTCACCGTCCCAAGATTTCCTGAAGTTCGTCGGCGATCGTAAGTTCGCAACGATTTTGGCTGACCCGCCATGGCAATTTGTAAACCGAACCGGCAAAGTTGCACCGGAACATAAACGTCTGTCGCGCTACGGCACGATGGCTCTTCCTGAGATAATGGAGTTGCCTGTAGCAGACGCATGCGCATCAACTGCGCATCTGTATCTGTGGGTTCCCAATGCGTTGCTACCCGAGGGCCTACAAGTCATGAAGGCATGGGGCTTTCATTACAAATCCAATATCGTGTGGCACAAGGTTCGTAAAGATGGCGGGTCCGACGGTCGTGGCGTCGGCTTCTATTTCCGAAATGTCACCGAACTGATCTTGTTTGGCGTTCGAGGCAAGAATGCTCGAACGCTGGACGCAGGCCGTTCGCAGGTCAACTATCTCTCATCGCGCAAGCGCGAACACTCTCGTAAGCCAGACGAGCAGTATTCATTGATCGAGTCATGCTCGCCGGGCCCTTATCTTGAAATGTTTGGCCGCGGCGTTCGATCAAAGTGGGAAACCTGGGGTAATCAGGCAGACGATACCTATGAACCCTCTTGGAAAACCTACAGTTACAACTCCGCCACCCATCGTGTCGCGGCCGAGTGATTACTCTTCAGCCGACGCAATACCCTCTTCTATTAACGCGTCGGCTTCGTCCTCTATGTCAATCAGTTGCAAGCCTTCATCGAAAGTCACTATGCTCGATGGCAGGCCCACCAAAACCAACGGACACGGGTTTCCTACGCCACGATGAACTCGATCCTCGAGTTTAGACCAGTGGGTTGTTGCCATACCGTACTTGTCGGAGACAAACTGACCAGCCCAAGCTTCCTCGTAGGACTGCCCTGCGCGAATGCGGCGCTCAACTTCCCTGTTCTGCCGAGCGGTACGGCTCATTCCGAAGGCCGTGACTGCAGCGTGAGAGTTCAGACGGCGTTCGGCAGCAAACCGCTGCACCATCGCCTTCAACTCATCCTGCATCGAACTGCCGCGGGTGACTATGACACCGACTGAAATTGCGCCATCGGCATGAAGGCGTTTGAAATTTTCTAAATCGCGGTCGAAGAAGGGATCTTTATTGTTCCATTCGATCTCACAGGCGACAACGCCGGCTTCAAATGCCTTTACGTGGTCAATCTCATGCGAGATGGCCTCTCTGGCTACGCCGTTGATGCGCTTCTCGACAATGAAATTCATCTTGGTCCAGCCAAGCTCGGCAAGTGCTCGTCGGAGACGTTGGGTCCCCTGAGACTCCCCCCCACCTGAGCCCACTATTTCCTCGATCGGGATGGACAGACACCCTATAGCATCTTCAAGTTCGGCAACAGCATCAGGAAAATCGACACTCAGAATAGCACGAGCATGTGAGTGGATTTCGACTTGAAAGCCGCGGGCAATCAGGGCGTCAAACATAAACTCATTCGCAGGTTGATTCGTAACTCAACTGTACCACGGCTCGGGACAAAGGCATGACTCGACTATTCCTTCGGTCCTTCCGCCGGTCCAAGCGGAATGAACGACTTTGAAAAGTTAGTTGCGGTCGTTGGCGGAACAATCAACTCAAGGTCAGGAAAATACTTTAGAAAATCTTTTTGATTATTCGTCATCAAGGGCGCCTTCTCCTGCGAGGCCTCTGCCCCAATAAAAAAGTCAGGCAGAAGACTATTTTTTGGACCCCTGTTGACGCCTTTGTATTTCAGATAAGCGCGTCCCGCACCTACTAGAGCCTCATCGCTCCCAGGATATCTTTCTACGCCCAACACACCCAGAGCGTGATTAACCTCGGCAACATCTCTGAAAGTCACACTAATTTCCGAATAGACCACATCAGATATAATGACTGGTCCCTGCTGCTTGCGGATGTTGAACTGATCGACAGCCCACTGGTGATTAGACTCGGCCGCTTTGATCAGAGAAATCAGAATGCTGGAATCCAAGAAAGTCGTCATTCTCCCCTCATCAGTTTCATAAGCTGCTCCGCAGTCATGCTTGGCTCAATATTTTCTTTCTTTAACCTGTTGAGCGCTGCTTGCGTCTTCCGTTTGACAAACTCTTCAAGATCAAACTCCTCCAGATCATCGGGAGAAAGATCATCGAAACCAGCGTACTTTGCCAGCATGGCGCATGCGGGTGGAATACTCTTCAGGATTCGAGGGTTTGTCATATGAACGGCACCGCGAGGACGCGGATCGTTAGCTACGAAGAATTGAATGTCGGGAAGTAACATCCCGGTTCGCTCTTTCGTCGCTTTTTCCGAAAACCTGCTTCGTCCCCCGCAAGCGTCGTAAAGATTGACAAGATGCTTGATCGCGAGCTTTTTTTCTAACGTGGCTTTACCGGTGAGTTCCATGAAGCCGTATCGCTCGAGGTGTCGCCCATAATCCGACGGCGACGTCGCTTTTCTGTCAAGTAGACGATCTTCAACGATCCTATCCAGCGCAAGGAAGAGGCAATCGACCCACCATCTTTCGATCCGCGCACTGTCCATCTCGCTGAGGCGCCCGCCAATAAACAAGTAGTTAAGGTTGGTCGCCAATTTCCGCGTTGTTTCTGCCCGATAGCGTGGATCGCCTTTAACGAAGTTTTCGATATCGTCGGCACTGACCAGCTTGGTTTGCCAGTTTAGTATGCCGGCAATATGCTCCTTCACATAGGCATTTGCCCAGAGAGCAGGACGTCTTTGCTCCGCACGAGCTCCGGTCCACCGCCCTGCGAGGCTTAAAATGAATGCAAATAGAGCAAGTTTATCAAACCTTGGTGAGTGGGAATAGTTTAAAGCCTGAAAGACTAATTCATCTGCGCACAGTAAGTTAACACCATCTACTGTCTTGTTAAAAAGAAAAAAGTTGATCGGGATATAATCTGGTCGTCCGGATGAGCGAACTCGACCGCGAAACTCCTCGCGTGGGACATCTTTCATCTCATTGGTAAAACCAAGGCGAATAATTTCATGAAGCTCGGACAATCCGGCCGACGGCTTTCCCCAACTGAAGTTCTTAGTAAAACTCCCTGGTCGCCATATGTCAGTTTCGTTCGCCATCGCCGCTCATAAATAAATCTTTTTGATTATTCTATCGCGATGCTTGAAACATGCAACTGTCCAACGGACTAAATGGTCGGAAGCCATGGGTTATAGCGATAGGAACGCATATCTTGGCTGGCGCCGGAGGGGCCTATTGGCGGTGGTATGCACTAGAGATCTTAATGGAAACAAAGGGTTGGACGATGAAACTAAGATCACGCCTCCACTCTAGCCCTTGTTTGGCAGCCCGCTGGGATCCAGCTCTACTGCTGCATCCCCTCACCCCAACCACCGCTGGAACCAGTCCACCGTCCGCTCCCAAGCAAGCTTCGCCGCGGCCTCGTCGTACCTCGGGGTCGTGTCGTTGTGGAAGCCGTGGTTCACGCCGAGATAGATGTGCGCCTCATAGGTCTTGCCGGCCTCCTTCAGCGCCTTCTCGTAAGCGGGCCAGCCTTCGTTGATGCGGGTGTCGAGCTCGGCGTAATGGATGAGGAGCGGCGCCTTGATGCGGGCGACGTCTTCCGGTTTAGGCTGGCGGCCATAGAAGGGCACGGCGGCGCCGAGTTCCGGATAGGCCACGGCGGCCGCATTGGCGACGCCGCCGCCGTAGCAGAAGCCGGTGATGCCCACCTTGCCCGTCGTCGCCTCATGCTCCATCAGGAATTCGATGGCCGCGAAGAAGTCGTTCATCAGCTTTTCGGGATCGACCTTGGCCTGCAGCTCGCGGCCCTTCTCGTCATCTCCCGGATAGCCACCGACGGAGGTGAGGCCGTCGGGCGCCAGGGCGATGAAGCCGGCCTTCGCCAGCCGGCGGGCGACATC
The DNA here is from genome assembly GCF_014635245.1 of Agaricicola taiwanensis. Taxonomy (GTDB): domain Bacteria; phylum Pseudomonadota; class Alphaproteobacteria; order Rhizobiales; family Methylopilaceae; genus Agaricicola; species Agaricicola taiwanensis. The sequence continues at coordinate 1,227,821 of NZ_BMCP01000002.1, forward strand.
CTCGATGTAGGGGTTGAGGCCGCGGTTCTCATGCACCACCACGACGCCGGGCCGCTTGCCCTCGGTCTTCGCCGGGCGCACCAGATAGCCCCTCACCTCGCCATGGCCGTTGGGTGCCGGGTAGGTGATGCGCTCGGCCACGATGTCGGGATCGGTCGCCGGCACTTGCTGCGCCAGCGCGTAATCGGGGCTGAGGGAGGCGAGGATGGCGGCAGCCGTCAGGCCGCCGACGGCGAACTTGCCGGCACGGTCCAGAAACTCGCGCTTGGTGATGCGGCCGTGGGCGTAATAGTCGTAGAGCTCCAGAAGCTCCTGCGGGAAATGTTTTGCCGTGAGACGGGTCATGCCTGCGCTTCCTCCGGTGCGGTTTTGGGGGAGGTTAGCATAGCGGATCAGCCGGGTTCGAATCCCTCCGTTTCCACCATCACGACGAAACATTCTCCGAGGCCGGGACGTTGAGGCACAGCACAGCTTTGGAGTGAGCATGCCACCGCCCCCTGACAATCCTCCGACGCGGAGAAAACTGAAGGGCCTCGGCGGCGCGGCCGTCCTCATCCTCGTCGTGGCTGTGGTGATCTTCGTCGGGTACAATCTCTGGTACGTGATGAACCCGCCAGCTTAAGTCAGGTGCGCGGAGGGTGTGGCTTATCCTTCGAGACGCCGCCTGCGGCGGCCCTCAGGATGAGGGCGGCGGTTTTGGCTGGCCGCTTATGCCGGTGCCAAGCACACGAACCTCATCCTGAGGGTCGCTGAAGGCGACCTCACCCTGAGGGATCGCGCAGCGATCGTCTCGAAGGGTCGAAGGATGGGCCACGCGTTCCGGCGTCACCCGCGGTCGCGCAGGAGCCTTGCCTTGTCGCGGTTCCAGCTGCGCTGTTTCAGCGCCTCGCGCTTGTCGTGGGTCTGGCGGCCCTTGGCCACGGCGAGCTTCAGCTTCGCCCTGCCCTTTTCATTGAAATAGAGCAAGAGCGGCACGATGGTCATGCCCTCGCGCTGCACGGCGGCGGCGAGCTTGTTGATCTCGCGCCGGTGCATCAGCAGCTTCCGCGGGCGCTTGGTCTCATGGTTGAAGCGGTTGCCGGCGAGATATTCCGGGATATAGGCGTTGATGAGCCAGAGCTCGCCGCCTTTTTCCTGAGCATAGGCCTCTCCGATGGTCGCCTTGCCCGAGCGCAATGACTTCACCTCCGTGCCCGACAGCATGATGCCGGCCTCGAAGGTGTCCTTGATCTCATATTCAAAGCGGGCGCGCCGGTTTTCGGCGACCGTCTTGACCGACGGATCGTCGCGCTTGGCCATTGTCCTTCTTGTCCTATCCGTTCAGCAGCCCGGCATGCACCATGGCCGCGCGCACCGCGTCCTGCGTTGGCTTTGAGACCGGCACCAGCGGCAGGCGCGTCTCCGGGCTCATCTTGCCGAGCAGCGAGAGGGCAAACTTCGCCGGCGCCGGATTGGTTTCAAGGAAGAGGCTGGTGTGGAGCGGCAGCAGCCGATCCTGCAGCGTCAGCGCCGCCTTGTAATCGCCGGCAAGGCAGGCCGCCTGGAACTCGGCGCAGAGACGCGGCGCGACATTCGACACCACCGAGATGCAGCCGTCGCCGCCATGGGCCATGAAGGCCAGCGCCGTGCCGTCCTCACCCGAGAGCTGGTTGAACTCCGGCCCCATGGCCTGGCGCTGCAGGCTGGGGCGCAGCAGGTTCATGGTCGCGTCCTTCACGCCCGCGATGTTCGGGAGCTCATAGAGGCGCGCCATGGTTTCCACCGACATGTCGATGACGCTGCGCGGCGGGATGTTGTAGATGATGATGGGAATGCCGATGGCGTCGTTGACCGCCTTGAAGTGCTGGTAAAGCCCTTCCTGGGTCGGCTTGTTGTAATAGGGTGTGACGACGAGAACCGCATCCGCACCGGCCTTTTCCGCGTGGCGGGCAAAATCGATGGCCTCGGCAGTGGAGTTGGAGCCGGCACCGGCGATGACGGGCACGCGGCCTGCCGCTTCCTTCACCGTCAGCTCCACCACGCGCTTGTGCTCATCATGGCTCAGCGTCGGGCTTTCACCCGTGGTGCCGACGGGAACGAGGCCGTTGGAGCCTTCCTCGATCTGCCAGGTCACGAAATCGCGAAGGGATTTCTCGTCCACCGCTCCATCCTTGAACGGCGTCACCAGCGCGGTGATCGAACCCTTGAAGGGCGGACGGTGGGACATGGCGGAAATCCTTCAGCTTTGCACGTAACGCTCAGTTGAGCGCATACTGATAGCGGCAGGGCGCTTCGCGGGGAAGCCCTCGTTTCGCCGCCTTCGCTCTTTATTAGATTTTCTAACGGGTTACGTTTCATCAACCAAGTACGGGCAAAGTTTCCTTTCACTCTCGGGAGCTGACGGACGTGTTGAGCCGAACTGCGGCGACTGCCCTCGCCTTGATCTGGTCTTCCTCGGTTATGGCGAAGGTTCCGTTGCCGGAGCCGCGCCCCGGCACCATGGCGGCTGCCGCCGCGGCGGATGTGCCCATGCCGGTGGCCGCCTCCCGCGTGACCAATGCGGCGGAGACCGCCATCGCCGCCACCGCCAGCATCCCGCTGACGCAGCCGGCGGCGGGCCCTGCCCTGCCCGTTTCCAATTCCGCGCCGCAGATCCGGCAGCTGCTCTCCAGCCTGAAGAAGGGCGATCTCGCCGGCGCCAACAGCGTCTCGGCCTCCTTGCGTGATCCCGCCGCCCGCGCGCTGGGCGAATGGCTGACGACCCGCTATGCCTCGCGGCAGATGGGCTTTGCCCGCCTCGCCGATTTCCTGGAGCGTTATCCCGACTGGGAAAGCCGCCGCAACGTCCGCCGCCGCGCGGAAGAGGCGCTTTACCTGGAGAACATCCACCCCAACACGGTGCTGGGTTTCTTCGCCAAGCGTCCGCCGACCTCCGGCATGGGGCGGCTTGCCGTGGCCCGTGCGCTGGTGGCGCGGGGCGATGTGAAGGGCGCGGCGGCCCATGCGCGCGCCGTGTGGCGCGAGGAGGACCTGCCCGACAGCGTGCAGGACGGCATGCTGAAGGAATTCGGCCGCATGCTGGCGGCCGAGGATTATCAGTATCGCGCCGAGCGCCTGCTCTACCGCGGCCGCAACGCCGAGGCCCTGAAGGTGGCGGCACGCGCGCCCGCCGGCTATCGCGCGCTGGCCCAGGCCCGCGCGGCGGTGAACGCCCGCGCCAAGGATGCCGCCGCCAAGCTGGATGCCGTGCCCTCGGCCTATCGCAAGGACCCCGGCTATCTTCACGCGCTGGCCGAATACCGCCGCCGCGAGGAGCGCTACACCGATGCCGCCAAGGCGGTTCTCGCCGCGCCCAGCAACCCCGCCACGGTCATCGATGGCCGCGAATGGTGGAACGAGCGCCGCGTGCTCGCCCGTGAGCTTCTGGATGTGGGCGAGGCCAAGACCGCCTACCGCGTCGCCGCCTCCCATGCCTCCACCTCGCCCGCCGATGCGGCCGATGCGGAATTCCACGCGGGCTGGATCGCGCTTCGTTTCCTCAACGACCCGCAGACCGCGCACAAGCATTTCGCCAAGCTGGAGCAGATCGGCTCAACGCCCATCACGCTGTCGCGCGCCCGTTATTGGCTCGGCCGCGCGGCGGAAGCCTCCGGCAATGTCGGCGGCGCCCGCAGCTATTATGAAAGTGCGGCACAATTCGCGACGACCTATTACGGCCAGACCGCGCTCGCCAAGCTCGGCCGCAGCGATGTCACCCTGCGGCGCGCGCCGAAATTGAGCCGGGCTGAACGGGCCGCGTTCGAGCGCCGCACCGGCATCCGTGCCGTCTCTATTCTTTACGCCGCCGGCGGCCGTGACGAGGCGCTCGGCCTTTTCGGCGATCTCGTCGACAGCGCCCACACCACGGCGGAATATACGCTTCTGGCGGAGCTTGCCGAAAAGCACGGCGACGCGCGCGCCATGACCTTCATCGGCAAGGAAGCGACCCAGTCCGGCCATCCGCTTGACGATGTCGCCTTCCCCACGCTCGGCATCCCGAAGATCCGACCGGCCGGACCCGGCGTGGAACTGCCGCTCGTCTATGCCATCGCACGGCAGGAAAGCCTGTTTCATCCCTCTGCGAAATCCGGCGCGGGCGCGATCGGCCTCATGCAGATGCTGCCCTCCACCGCCAAGCTGACCGCAAAGAAGTTCGGCATCACCTATGCACCGGGCAAGCTGACAGACCCATCCTATAACGCGACCCTGGGGGCGACCCATCTGGGCGAGCTCACCGACAATTACGACGGCTCCTACATTCTCACCTTCGTCGCCTATAACGCCGGCCCCGGCCGCGTGCGCCAATGGGTCGAGAAATACGGTGACCCGCGCGACCCGCGCATCGACCCGATCGATTGGGTGGAGCGTATCCCCTTCACCGAGACGCGCAACTATGTGCAGCGTGTGATGGAGAACGTGCGGGTCTATCGCGCCCGGCTTGGCACGAAGGCCAGCCAGTCGATCGAAGCCGACCTTCGCGGCGCGCGCTGATGCTTTGACGGCCGGTGCGGGCGGGATAGTCTCCGCGTCATGACCGACGCTGCCGTTGCCCCCTCGTCCGCCGCCGATGCCGGCGTGCGCTCGCTTTTCCTGCGCGCGCCCGATGGGCTGAAGCTGCACCTGCGCGATTATGGCCTCACCGCGGTGAGCGACCGGCTGCCGGTGGTGTGTCTGCCGGGGCTTGCCCGCACCGCTGCCGATTTCGATGTTCTCGCTCGCGCACTCTCGTCCGGCGAGGAACCGCGCCGCGTGCTGGCGCTGGATTATCGCGGCCGCGGGCTTTCCGAGCATGACCCGGATTGGCGCCGCTACGATGTGCGGGTCGAGCTTGCGGACGTGCTGTCGATCCTGGATGCGCTGGGCATCACGCGCGCCGTCCTCGTCGGGACCTCGCGCGGCGGGCTCATCTCCATGGCCATGTCCGCAGCCCGCCCCGCCCTCATTGCCGGCGTCGTTCTCAACGACATCGGCCCGGTCATCGAGACGCAGGGGCTGCTGCGCATCCGGGGCTATGTGGGCAAGCTGCCGCAACCCCGATCATGGCCGGAAGCCGCCGACATCCTGCGGCGGCTGACCGATGGCCAGTTTCCGGCAATCCCGCCACAGGATTGGACCGAGCTTGCCCGGCTGACCTGGCGCGAGGGCAAAGACGGCCTGGAACTTTGCTATGATCCGGCGCTGCTGAAGACCGTGGAGACGCTCGATCTGGAGCGCCCACTTCCCCCGCTGTGGCAGTTTTTCGACGGATTGGGGGCTATGCCCCTGCTCATCGTCCGTGGTGAGCACTCCGATATCCTATCGGAGGACACGCTCACGGAGATGCAGCACCGCCATCCCCGCATCGAGATTCACCACGCTCTCGGCGAAGGACATGCGCCTTTCCTGCGCGACGAGGCGTCGATCGGGCGAATTGCGGATTTCGTCCGGAATATCACCTGATCCGGTTCCTGAAGACGACCGCCTGGTCTTTGCCCGGCCACCGTGTCGAGCGTTGCAGGGCAATCTACCGTGCAGAAAGCTTGAGGCAATAAAAAACCCCGGCGCAGAGCGCCGGGGTTCGTAACCCGAAGGTTTGGTCGATCAGAACTTGCGCTCGACGCGACCCATGACGCCCCAAGAGTCGTCATTGGTGATGACCGGGGTGTCGAAGTTATCGTCAACGATGTTGCGATAGAACACTTCGAGGCCGAGATCGAGGTTCTGCACCGGCGTGTAGATGACGTTTGCCGCAGCGATGAACTGCGAGAAGTCACCCACCGGAGCGCCACCAACCAAGCTGACCACATCGGATTCGACGTCAGCATAGCCGAGGGTCAGGTTGGAGCGGAACACCGGGTTGAACACCCAGGTACCACCACCGGTGATGGCCCAACCAGAGCTGGTCTCAAGACCGAAACCGCCAGCGCCATCAGCGATGACGAAGGAATCGGCACGAGCGATGCCGCCGGTGGTGCCAGAGCCCACCCAAGGACTGGCCACAGTGCCGAGGTAACCGATCGCGCCGTCAGCGTAAGCGGCCGACGCCCAAAGGCGGGTTCCCTGGCCACCCATCGGCAGGTTCACAGCACCGGCCGCCTGAACTGCGAAGCCGTACTCGTCGTCAGCACCAACCCAGAGGCCACCGACTTCAGTGTTGTCACGGTTCTGATGGATCGCACCGGACAGCTGGAACGAGCCCCAGCCCTGAGCGACGCGCACGTTCGCGACGACGTCAGGCATCATGGTGCCAGCATAGGCGATCGGAGCACCAAGCAGAGCAACAGCACCACCGCCGGCCACTTCGCGGTTCGAACGATCTTCGATCGAGAGGCTGGCCGACCAGCCCGAGCCGAAGGTTGCGGTGTAGCCGAGCAGAGCGGTCGACGTCACTTCGGAGTTATAGGCGCCGGTGAAGGAGCCGTCGTAGACCGCGTCGAAGAACGACTGGGTCTTACCAGCGGTGAAGCCGGCGAACTGAACGAAGGCCTGGTGGACGTAGAAGTCGTCGCCGTCCGTCGCAGTGTTGGCGTTGTTGATGTAATTCCCGCGCATACGGAGATAGGAGCGCAGCGTGCCGAGCTCGGTCTGGGTGCGGGCGTCGAATTGCAGCTGAGCGCGGCCACGGAAGGTGAGCGCGTCGTTTGCACGATCGAACGGCTCTTCGTAGCGCAGGTCGAAGCGAACGAGACCCGAGATCTGCAGGCAGGTCTGGGTGCCGGGAATGTAGAAATAACCATTGCCCCAGGTGTCGCAGATGCGAACGTATTCGACCGGCTCTGCCAGCGGCAGATCAGCGGCCTGAGCCCCGGTGATGGCGGCGATGCCTGCCACCGAACCGAGAAGAAGGCTCTTCACCATCTTCATTGTAGTCCTCCAAAAGTTTCGAGACCCTCGGGAAGCTGCACCCTACAGCGCCAATCCCCCGAATGACCGTCCGAATTCCCACTGGGTCCCCGAACGGCACGACCGGGGTTCCCCCCTGCGCCGTTATCGAAACCATACGCATTCGCTTTCACCAAGCAACAAACAGAAGGCGGTTTTGCCCTATCCCGAGCACCTTTCCGCCACACTGTGTCTCGCTTGCAACATTTCTAAGGAGCGGTTAACGCCAAGAAATTCTTGGAACGATCAGCTCTCAATCGCGTGAAGACGAAAAGCGCGGGCGTAGGCGCCATCCCGCGACATGAGCTCGGCATGGTTGCCTTGTTCCACAACCTGACCGTTCTCCACGGCGATGATTCGATCCGCCTTGAGCACGGCCGCAAGCCTGTGCGCGATCATGAGCGTGGTCTTGCCGGCACGTTCTTTTGCCAGGCTTTCCAGCACTCTTGCTTCTGTTGCCGCGTCGAGCGCGGACGTCGCTTCATCGAGAAGGAGGATGGGAGAATCGCGCAGCAGAGCCCGCGCGATGGCGATGCGCTGCCTCTGTCCGCCCGAAAGGCGAGTGCCGCGAGGGCCGACGCGGAAATCAGTTCCGCCCGGCAGGCGCTGGACGAACTCCAGGGCATCCGCTGCCCGCAGCACATCAAGAATATCCGCATCATCGACGTCCAGCAGCCCGTAAGCGACGTTTTCACGGACGGTGGCATCAAACAGAAGGCTGTCCTGGGCCACGAGAGCGATGGACGCGCGCAAATTGGCGATCGACACACGGTCGAGATCCTGGCCGCCGATTTCCACGCTGCCCTGATCAGGATCGTTCAACCGCGCGATCAGGTTGAACAGCGTGGTTTTGCCGGACCCCGATTCCCCGACGATGGCGGTCATCCGGCCCGGGAGAATATCCGCGCTGAGGCCTTTCAAGATCGGCTTGTCGGCATCATAGGCGAAATGCACGTCACGAAAGGCAATGGCGCCCGCAGGATCGGCCAGTGGGGCGGCGCCGGGCGCATCGATGATCCGGGGCTGCAGGTCTGTCACTTCATAGATGCGTTCGACGGCGGCCATACAGAGTTGAAGCACCGCGTTGATCTGCAAAAGGCGTCGCAAGGGATCCGCCAGCAGCATCAGGGCGCCGACGAAGGCCATGAGCTGTCCTGGCTCCGTCTCGCCTGTCATGACCGATCGGCCGCCGACCATAAGAACGGAGATGAGGGCAATGGCTGTCACCACATCCATGATCGGAGACAGCGTTGCCTGGGTGCGCGCGATTCGGATCGCCACCTGCCGACGCGTTGTCACGGTTGTCGACAGACGCTCCTGCTCGACAGGCTCATTGCCTTCAGCCTTGATGGAGCGAATAGAGTGGAATGCTTCCTCGAAAGAGCCGATGAGGTCTCCATTCAGCTCCTGCCCGCGATGCGACAAGCGGCGGACACGGCGCGTTGCGAGCACCGTCGGAACGGCGATGAGGGGCGCGCCGAGCATCGCAAGGCCTGCCCAGTACGGGTTGGTCCAGATCACATAGCCAATGAGCCCAAGGATGGTAACGAAATCCCGCCCTAGCGTCACAATAAGATTGGTCGCTGACTGATTGAGGACATTCACGTCTTCGGTGCCGCGGGCGACGATCTGCCCGATGCTGTTCTTCTGGAAGAAGACCAGATCCAGCTTCAGCACATGCGCAACGAATCGCTTCTGCACAGCAGCCGTGACTCGGTTTGAAACCAGCGCCAGCAGATATTGCTGTGTGAAGGCGGAGCCTCCACGCAGAGCAAAAATGATGGCTACGAAGGCAACGATCTCGTTAAGCTGATCAATGGCTCGCCGCACGAAGACCTCGTTGACGAGCTGCTCAAATAACCACGGAAGCACCGAGATGGTGCCAGCATAGACGATCATTGCTCCCACAGCGACAAGAAGCGTCGCGATGTGCGGGCGGAAAAATTCCCGCACGAATCGGGCGAACAAACGGTTACGCTCGCCCGAAGGCTGCTTGGCCGCCTCGCGGGTGGATCTGATCTGAAGAACGTAGGGGTCGTGTATCTGATTTGTCATTTTTGGGCTCTGCGCGGCCGGACGCTATCCCTTTCGGCTCCGCGAGGAAAGAACTGTCATCTTATATGTTGAGAGTGGGCGCACGGGCGGGTAGGTTCTCGCCGCACGACAGGAAACAGGCAGATGTCCTTGATCGAGAATCCCAATCTGACCAAGGCTCAGCCCGAGCTGACGGCGTGGAGAAGACTCCGGTTTGCTCTACGTAGACCTGTCCAGGGCTTCCAGCGCCGCCGCGGATCGATGCACAGCCCACTGACCCGCATTCTTGGCGCGGCCGAGCATCTCTTCATCGACCATGCGCTTTTTCGCTACATCTACCTTAATCTGCACAGGGTCAGCCCGAATATGGAGCGGGCGGCCCAGCCATCCCCGCTTCACATCCGCGCCGCCGCACGCCGCGGCGTGAAGACGGTGATCAATCTGCGCGGAGAGCGTAACTGCGCGTCTTACCTGATGGAAAAGAAGGCCTGTGAGGAAAACGGGATCAAGCTGATCAACTTCGGCATCACATCGCGGGCTGCTCCAGCGCCCGAACAGATCCTCGCCTTCGATCAGCTTCTTAGCGAGATTGAGTATCCCGCGCTCATGCATTGCAAATCCGGCGCGGACCGCGCGGGGATCGCCAGCGCGCTCTACCTTCTGCTCCGGGAGAACAGTTCGTTCGCTGAGGCCTTCGCTCAGCTGAGCCTGCGCTACGGGCACATTCGACAAGCGAAAACGGGCATCCTCGATGCAACGCTCATGGCCTATGCGGCCGATGCCGCAAGAACCAATGTCGACTTCAAGACCTGGGTCCAAGACCATTATGATCCGGCCGAAGTGACGCGGTCATTTCATTCCAGCCGGCTGGCGAACATCTTCAACGACCGCATCCTCGACCGGGAGTGATCCTCGCGGGATAGTCACTCAGTCGGCACAGCCACGGCATCGTGCGCGTGGCCGCGATCAACATGACGGCGTCCCAGCAGCGAGTAGACGGTGGGAACCACGAAGAGCGTGAGAATAGTGCCGAGCGTCATGCCGCCCACGATCACCCAGCCGATCTGCTGGCGGCTCTCAGCCCCCGCACCCGTTGCCAAAGCCAACGGCAGGGCACCGAACACCATGGCGCCCGTTGTCATCAGGATCGGACGCAACCGCAACACCGCGGCGTCGATCACGGCTTCCAGCCGCGATTTGCCCTCTTCCTGCTGCTGATTGGCGAATTCCACAATCAGAATGCCATGCTTGGTAATCAGGCCGACGAGAGTGACAAGGCCAATCTGCGAATAGACGTTGAGCGATCCCCCGGTCAGCCACAAGGCTGCCAGGGCGCCAGTCATGGAAAGCGGCACCGACAGCAGGATGATGAAGGGATCGGTGAAGCTCTCGAACTGGGCCGCGAGCACGAGATAGATGAACAGGATCGCCAGCACGAAGACCAGCACGATGCTCTGGTTGGAGGTGATGAATTCGCGGCTCTGCCCCGCATAGTCCGTCTGCATCGTATCCGGCAGCGTCTCCTGGGCCAGATCGTTGACCACGCGCAGTGCTTCTCCGGTAGAAGCTCCCGGCACCAGATTGGCGCTGATAGTGGCCGCGCGAAGCTGGTTGAAACGGCGCAGGTCACGCGGCGCCACCGTCTCGCGCAGCGTCACGATGTTGGACAGTTGCACCATTTCACCTGACGGTGCGCGCAGGAAGATGGTCGACAATGTCTGGGGCGATGCTCGATCTTCAGCAGCCATTTGAATGACCACGTCATATTGCTCGCCCTCCCGCTCGAAGCGCGTGACCTGACGACCGCCGAGGAGCGTTTCCAGCGTGCGCCCCACCACCGACACGTCGAGACCGAGGTCTGCGACCTTCGCGCGGTCGATGGAGACGGATATCTCAGGCTTGTTCAGCACCAGATCGCTTTCAGCATTCTGGAACATGGGATTTGCCTGGACCTTTTCCAGCAGCGCGTTGGAGACCTCCTGAAGCTCTTCATAGGTGCCGGACGTCTGAACGACATATTGGACGGGCTTTGATCCAAGGCCACCGCCGCCGCCGAGGGAGGGAGGATTGCTGCCGAAGACCATGACGCCGGGGATGCGACCAAGCTTCTGCTGCACCTCGGCCACGATGCTCTGCTGCGACCTTTCCCTGTCGTTCCAGTCGTTCAGGCTGACGAAACCGAAAAGATTTTGAACCTGAGGGTGGCCATTGATGACGAGATAGGAGCGAACATCGTCGGTTTCGGCGAGAACTTTCTCCACCTCCCTGCCGTAACGGCTCGTGTATCCGATGGTGGCTCCTTCAGGACCGGTGCCAAACAGACGAATAGTGCCGCGATCCTCGGTGGGGGCCAGCTCCTGCGGCAGCTGCGTGAAGAAGAAAACACTTCCCAGGGCAACAAGAAAACCAAAACCGAGAACGAGGATCTTGGCGTTGAGCGCCCCCTGAAGCACACGGCGATAACCATTGGTGGTGGCTTCAAAACCCCGCTCCAGCGCATTGAAGATGCGTCCGTGACTGCTCTGATGTTTCAGGAGCTTGGAGCACATCATGGGGGTCAGTGTCAGAGCTACAAATCCCGAGACCAGTACGGCACCGGCAAGCGTCAGCGCGAACTCCAGGAAGAGGCGACCCGTACGACCCTGTGCGAAGGCGATCGGCGCATAGACGGCGGCGAGCGTCATGGTCATGGCGATGATGGCAAAACCGATCTCACGCGCACCAGTGATCGCCGCCTTGAAGGGCTTCATGCCCTCCTCCACATGCCGATAGATGTTTTCAAGCATCACAATGGCATCGTCGACCACAAGACCGATCGCCAGCACCATGGCAAGCAGCGTCAGCGTGTTGATGGTGAACCCGAGCGCAAACATGAGCGCGAAGGTGGTGATCAGCGAGACCGGGATCGTCACGATCGGGATGATCGAGGCGCGGAAGCTGCGCAGGAAGAAGAAGATCACCAGCACCACGAGAACAATGGCCTCGCCGATGGTGGTGAAGACGGCTGCGATCGACCGGTCGATAAACACCGCGCTGTCGTAACCGATCTCGGCGGTCATCCCTTCCGGCAGACTTTGCGCGATTTCCGGCAGGACCGTCTGCACCGCCTGAGATACATCGAGCGGATTGGCCGTGGCCTGCTTGACGATACCGACGCTGACGGAGGTTTGCCCGTTGAACCGGCTGCTCTTGCGGTCATCGCGCGCGCCGACTTCCACCCTGGCGACGTCGCCCAGTTTGACCTGATAGCCGTCGGCAAGCTTCACCACTATCGCGGCAAACTGATCGGCCTCGGTAAGGCCGGTGCGGGATAGAACGGTGAACTCGCGGTCAGAGCTTTCGATGCGGCCGGACGGGATTTCGACGTTCTGGGCCCGGACCGCACTCTCCACATCCTGAACAGTCAGACTATAGGCCGCCAGCCTTTCGCGATCGATCCAGATGCGCATGGCAAAACGCCGCTCGCCGAAGATTGTGACATCAGCCACGCCGTTCAGGTTCTTCAGCCTGTCCACGATGTTGCGGTTCACGTAGTCGGTGGTCTCAAGCTGGCTGAGGCGGTCGCTGGTGAAGCCGATAAAGAGGACGGGCTGAGCGTCGGCCTCAACCTTGGCGATCCTGGGTTCCTCGATCTCGTCCGGCAATTGTCGTCTCACACGCGATACACGGTCGCGCACGTCGCTGGCGGCAACGTCGGGATCGATATCGAGCCGAAAACGGATGCTGATGCGGCTTGATTCAGACCGGCTGGTGGATTCCAGAACATCGATGCCCTCGATGCCGGCAAGTGATCCCTCCAGGACCTGCGTCACCTGAGACTCGATGATCTGCGCAGACGCGCCGGGATAGGTCGTGGTGACGGAGACCACCGGCTCGTCGATGCTCGGATATTCGCGCACCGTCAGGCGGTCGTAGGACACCACGCCGACCAGGAGCATCATTACGCTCATGACGGTCGCGAAGACCGGACGCTGGACGCAGATCTCCGAAATTTTCACGGGCGCCTCGTCTCAGCTGGTGCGCTGCTGCTGCGCGATTATATCCACAGGCCTGCCGTCACGCGCACGATTGTGCCCGCTGACGATGACCATATCACCTGGCGCGAGTCCTCTCGTGATCTCGACCTCGCCGGAGCGGCGCTCGCCGAGCTCAACACCGACTTCGACGGCCTTGTTGTCAACGATCTTGAACACGAAGACTTCGCTACCCCGGGGCACAACGGCCGCTTCCGGAATAACCACCACCTCACCGCGATCAGCACCGATCACGTTGATGCGCGCGAAAAGACCAGGCCGTAGCAGCCCCTCCTGGTTCGGCATCCGGGCGCGGATACGAAGCGAGCGGCCGTTCACATCCACCTGCGGATCGATGGCGTAAATCTGGGCACTGAAGGTCTTGCCCGGAAGCGCATCAACGATGACATCGACGTTCTGGCCGGTTTTGACGTCGGCGAGATTGTTTTCCGGCAGTCGGAAATCAAGCTTCAGAGTGTCGATCTTTTCGAGATTGGCGATCGCGGCGCCCGCCTGGACATAGGCACCCGAAGAGACTTGACGCAATCCCATGACGCCGCTGAAGGGAGCGCGAATGTAGCACTTATCGAGCCTGACCTGGGCGAGCTCTTCTGCGGCGCGGGCGATGGCGAGATTGGCCACCGCTTCATCCCGCGCGCGAGCCGTGCCGATGCCGGACTGGGAAAGGGAATTTGCCCGTGCGTAGTTCGCCTCCGCCAATTTGCGCCGCGCCTGGGCATCGGCCAATTCGGCTCTGATGAGGGAATCGTCGAGCTTCACAAGCACATCCCCCTCCTGAACGCCGGTACCTTCAGCAAAGCGGATCTCAGCGACCCGGCCCGCCACTTCGGCAGCAAGCGTTACAGACTCGTCGGAAGCCAATGTGCCAACCGATCGGATCTCAAGCCGGGACTGTTGTACGCGCGCCTGCGCGGTTTCGACGGGAGGCGGCGCTGCAGGGCCTCGCTCATTCGCCGCGGGTGCCTGGGCGGAGGCCTCGTTCGCACTGAAGCGCGCGAGAATATCGCGGCCGGTGTCGGTGGTCGTTCCGACATAAGCCAAACCTGCCGAGGCCGCCAGCGCGCCAAGCGCGACGATGGATTTTCGCATGCGGAAGACTCCTGAGGCGCCGCGCTTGCCGATCATAGCAGAATTCCATCGGGAAGCGTCTGACGATTATACGGTGCTCTCACGAATTTCCGTCGCAGCTTTCCATAAAAATTATGGGATCAGGTCGCGGTATCATCGCCGGCGGCCTGAAGGCCTTCCGCGACCTCGGCCGCCTCATCACCAAAAAAGACGCCGAGGGCATGAAGCTGAGCCTCGGAAGACTTCAGACGCTCGACAACAGCGTCGCCACCGCGCGCCACCATGACGCTGAGCAGTTGCTCGATCAGAGCCCAAGCCCCCACCAGCGACGGGAAGAACGACGGACCCTCAGTTTCGAAGTGCAGTGCAATATTGGCGCCGAGTGCAAAAGGCGCCACGGGACTGTCGGCGATGGCGATCAGCGTGGCACCGCGACGGGTGGCATGCTCGGCAACAATCATGGCTTCGCGGGAATAAGGACGGAAGCCGATGATGACGACCACGTCTTCCGGGCCGACCGCCCGCAGTTCCGCTTCCAGGATGCCACCCATGGAGGACAGCAGCACAACCTCTGGCCGGAACAGCCGGTATTCATAGGCGAGCGCGAACGCAGGCCCGAAGCAGGAACGAAAACCGGCGATGAAAACATTGCGAGCCGAATTAAGCGCCTCGGCGGCCGCCAAAAAATTCTGCGCCGTGTTGACCGAACGCGTCGCGTCCACCGCTGCCAGATGCGCGGAGTGCATCTCGTCCATGAGGCGGGTCGCCGGATCAAGGCCAAGCAACCGTTCGGCACGTTTGGAATAAAGATCCGGGGCGCCGCGCATGCGGTCCACGAAAGGCGCCTTGAACTCTTCCCAGCCACGAAAATCCAGTGCCCGCGCAAGCCGAACGAAGGTAACCGGCTGAACCGTCGCACGCGCAGCAAGGCCCCGCATGGACAGGATCGCCACGTCATCCGGCCGCTTCAAGACATAGGTCGCCGCGATTTTCTGCTGAGGCGTCAACTCATTGAACCGTGCGCGGATCCGGTTGACGAGATTGGTATAAACTTCGCCCATAAGGTCCCCCAAGCATGGCCGGCGCCATCTACATCGCATGACAGTGAATTTGCAACAGTTGTTACATAAACCTGTTGTGATGTGTTCATAAAGCAGTGAGGCGCCGGCCTGCGACACATAGGCATCCGACCTTCGACAGGTGGCGTGAAAGCCAAAAGTGGACTAACAAGCAGGCTCATATCGGACGCGGAATCTCGTCCGCCTGCGGCATTAGCCCTATCATCGGCTTGCCCTTCCATCACAAGGCCTTCCGAACGTGGCATTTCCTCCGACGCATCCCTCGCTCATGCGCGCGCTTGCGGAGCGCAACTACACAGAGCCCACACCAGTCCAACGTGCGGTCATCGAGGAGGCCGGTGCGGATCGGGACCTTCTCGTTTCCGCACGCACCGGCTCGGGCAAAACCGTCGCTTTCGGCCTTGCGATCGCGCCCAACCTGCTTGGCAGTGCCGAAAGGCTTCAGGCGGCGGACCGGCCGCTTGCTCTCGTCATTGCGCCCACCCGCGAGCTTGCGTTGCAGGTGCAGCGCGAATTGGAATGGCTTTATGCCCAGACGGGAGCACGCGTCGTCTCCTGCGTAGGTGGGATGGACCCCAAGCGGGAGCGCCGCCTCCTGAACGAGGGTGCCCACATCGTCGTCGGGACGCCTGGCCGTCTGCGTGATCACATCCAACGCGGCAGCCTCGATGTATCGGCACTGAAAGCGGTGGTGCTTGATGAGGCGGACGAAATGCTCGATCTCGGCTTCCGTGAGGATCTCGAGTTCATCCTGCAAACGGCACCTGAGAGCCGTCGCACGCTTCTGTTCTCAGCCACGATTCCCAAGGCCATCACCGCCATGGCTCAGACCTACCAGCGCGATGCCTTGCGCATCGAGGCGTCAGGCGGCGAGCGTGGGCATGCCGATATCGAGTACCGCGCGATCCGCGTTTACCCGCGGGAAGCGGAGCATGTTGTCGTCAATCTCCTGCGTTATCATGAGGCGGCCAGCGCCATCGTGTTCTGCCACACGAGAGACGCGGTACGGCACCTCCATGCCATTCTGCTCGAGCGCGGATTCTCAGCCGTTGCCCTCTCAGGTGAGTTGAGCCAGGCGGAGCGCAGCCATGCGCTTCAGGCCCTGCGCGATGGCCATGCGCGCGTCTGCGTGGCGACGGATGTGGCCGCGCGCGGCATCGATCTTACGAGCCTTGGTCTCGTCATCCACGCCGATCTGCCGCAGAATGCCGAGGTGCTGCAACATCGCAGCGGACGCACCGGCCGCGCCGGCCGCAAAGGCATCAGCGTCCTGCTCGTACCGCCGGCGCGCCGCCGCCGCGCCGAGCAGATCCTGGCCATCGCTAATGCCAGACCGACATGGGGCGCCCCTCCCACCGCGGAGGAGATCCGTCAACTCGACCAGCAACGTCTGCTGGCGGACCCGATCCTTGGCACAGAAGTCGGCGAAGAAGATGCCGGTATGGTGGAGGCGTTGCTGACGCAGCGTTCGCCCGCCGAAATCGCCGCGGCGCTTGTGAGGCTGCATCGCTCACGCCTGCCGGCCCCGGAAGAGGTTTCAGACCCCGGCGAGGCGCCGACACGCAAGACACGCGATGCGCGCGAACCGCGTGCCGAGCGCCGCGAAGGTCCCGAAACCGACCGCAAACCGCGTCGGTCACGGGAAGATTTTGGCGATGCCGTGTGGTTCCGGCTTAACATCGGCCGCAAGAACAATGCCGATCCGAAATGGCTGCTGCCCATGATCTGCCGCCGAGGCAAGATCGGACGCGAGGATGTCGGCTCAATCCGCATCTTCGACCATGACACCCGGTTCCAGGTAGCGACACGCGTTGCCGAAGCCTTCGCGAGCGCCGCGCGCAAGCCTGATGGCGACAACATCCGGATCGATCTCTACATCGAAGGCAAAAATCGCCGGGTGGAACAGGCTGAGATCAACGTCGAGCCACGCAAGGCGAAGCCATTCAAGCCGAGGCCCTCGCCTGAGCGAGCAAAGGCTCCGGAAATCTCCTCCAAGGCCACGGACACGAAGAAGAAAAAGAAGAAGAAGCCCAAGAAGGTGGGCTGATACCGAACAGGCGACAAAAAGAACGGGATGATCTACGGCTATTACGTCACTGGAGGCAGCCTATAGGCTTCGACTCAATGTACGTGAGATTTCGAGGCTGGCGGCAGCCTCGCTTCTTACAAAGAGTAAGCTCAGCAGCTACTCTTGAGCATGGCTGAGAAATTACGCACATCAATGGCATTTCAGGACGCGCGAGAGCTGGGTGACTGGCTGGCCGAGCATCACCACAGCAGCAGCGAGCTTTGGGTTCAGATTTTCAAGGCCGGCTCTGGTCGGTCGTCCGTGACTTGGACTGAATGTGTTGTAGAGGCAATCCGGTTCGGCTGGATCGACGGCCAGAAGCAGCCGTTTGACGCGACCTCTTTCCTCCAGCGCCTCACGCCGAGGAAGCCGAAGTCAAACTGGTCAGCGAAGAACCGAGAGCATGCAACAAGACTAATCGCGGAAGGACGGATGTCGTCTGCTGGGCTGGCGCATGTCGATGCGGCAAAGGCAGACGGGCGCTGGGAAAGTGCCTATGCGGGATCGGCAGCGATGGTGATACCTCACGACTTCCTTGACGCGCTGGAGACGATGCCGAATGCCAAGGCGTTCTTCGAGACGCTCGATCGCAAGAACCTCTACCCGATCTATTATCGCCTCCAAACGGCGAAGCGGCCCGAGACGCGCGCGAAGAGAATGGCTCAGATCCTTGCGCAGCTCGATCGTGGCGAGCGATTCCACTGATCCGTCAGGTGTTCAAATTCAGAAGGCGACGACAGCGGCGAAGATTGAACCGGTTGTAAACCGCCGCCGTGGACGGCCCATACTCGCCCGGGCAGTCGCACCAGCGACCTGACCTTCACATGCAAGATGCCGGAGATTACCCGGCGGTCCTCGACCCCTAGCGCCTGGCTGGTTCTTTGGCTGCTCCTCCCGAAGTCAGTGGCGTGCTGAGGCAAGAAGGTGTCGGGCCCGTTCGACAATAGGAAGATCCACCATCTTGCCGCGGCGACTGAAGGCACCATCGCCTCGGGCGAGCGCCTCATCGAAGGCGGCCACCACAGCCTCGGCCTCCTCTATCTCCTCCGGCGTCGGAGCAAAGCTCTCGTTGAGAACAGGCAGCATGGAAGGATCCCCTTACCGGCGCGGGGGCCGCTGTCCTGTCCAAGGAAGCTATTGGACGTGAGGTCCAGCCGCGCGCCGACGTGCATCCATCACGCACGAGATGACCGTGGCGGCGTTCTGCACCTCAACTGCAAAAAAATTGCGGGATGATGTCGAAAACGAAAAACTCCGCTCGTCGCTTCAATGTCAGGCCGATCGGGCCGGCTCAACCAAGGAGACGGACTATGCGTGTAATGGTGTTCGTAAAGGCGACCAAAGACAGCGAAGAGGGGATCAAGCCCACCGCCGAATTTCGGCAGATGCTGGAGGACATGGGGAAGTATAACGAAGAGCTGGTCAAGGCCGGCATCATGCTTGCCGGCGATGGCCTCAAGCCGTCGTCGCAAGGCAAGCGCGTCGCTTTCGATGGCCCCGGCCGCACCGTGATCGACGGACCTTTCGCCGAGACCCGCGAGCTGGTCGCCGGCTTCTGGCTCTGGGAGGCCAAGGACATGGACGAGGCTGTGGCCTGGGTGAAGCGCTGCCCCAACCCCATGCCGGGGCCGAGCGAGATCGAAATCCGGCCGCTCTACGAGATGGCGGATCTGGAGGCAGATCTCGGCGTCTGAAGCCATCGGAAAGTGCAAACCCTGTCGGCCATAGCCCGCTTGCGTCATCGAGGGCTTTGGTCGACAAAACGGCATGACTGCAGGCGAAACGCATCTAGCCATCGAAGCAGTGTTCCGCATTGAACGCGCGAGGCTCATCGCGGGCCTCGCCCGCGTCGTGCGCGATGTCGACCGTGCGGAGGAGCTGGCGCAGGACGCTCTGGTCATTGCCCTGTCCGAATGGCCCCGGACCGGCGTTCCCGCCAATCCCGGCGCTTGGCTGATGACAGCTGCCAAACGCCGCGCCATCGATGCGATCCGCCGTGACAGGATGCGCGAGCGCAAGCATGAGGAGATCGCCCGGGATGTGGACGAGGTCGGCCACACAGCCGAACTGATCGAAGCGGCCATGGACGACGACCTCGGTGACGAACTGCTGGGCCTCATCTTTGCCGCCTGTCACCCGGTCCTTTCGGCTGATGCCCGTGCGGCGCTCACGCTCCGCGTCATCGGCGGCCTGACGACCGATGAAATCGCCCGCGCTTTCCTGTCGAGCGAGACGACGATCGCGCAACGCATCGTGCGTGCGAAGAAGACGATCGGAAAAGCGGGACTTCGCTTTGAGGTACCGCGCGGCGCTGAACGTCAGGCGCGGCTCGCCTCGGTGCTGGAGGTGATCTACCTCATCTTCAACGAAGGCTATGCGGCCACGGCGGGCGACGATCTTGTCCGGCCGAGCCTGTGCCTGGAGGCGCAGCGTCTGGGCCGCGTCCTTGCGGGGCTGATGCCTGAGGATGCCGAAGTCTTCGGTCTGCTGGCCTTGATGGAAATACAGGCGTCGCGTTTGTCGGCACGCATCGGATCAGACGGCGCCTTCGTGCCGCTGACCGAACAGAACCGCGCCCGCTGGGACCAACTGCTGATCCGCCGAGGCCTTGACGCACTGGCCCGCGCCGAGGCTCTCGGGAGCAACGGGTCCTATGTGCTGCAAGCAGAGCTTGCGGCCTGCCATGCGCGTGCGCGCAGTGCTGCCGATACCGATTGGCCCGGCATCGCGGCGCTCTACGACCGGCTACGAGGCGTGATGCCCTCCCCGGTGGTCGATCTTAATCGAGCGGTTGCCCACAGCATGGCTTTCGGGCCCGAGGTGGGCCTGCGGCTGGTGAACCAGATTGCCGACGCTGACGCCTTGCGCAGCTACGCGCCCTTGCCGGCAGCACGGGGCGACTTCCTGTTTCGGGCCGGCCGGTTGACCGAGGCCCGCGCCGAATTCGAAGCCGCGGCCAGGCTCACCCGCAATGCGAGGGAGAGGGACTTTCTCCTCGCCCGCGCGGAGGCTTGTGGCTAACGGTATGTTTCTTCGTGTCCTGAAATGTCGTCGGCGGGACAGAAGGCTGCGTCCGGGCCAACTCTCGGCACTCCAAAATATGCCTTTGGATGATGTGATCGGTAGAAAGTGGCGGGCCATGCGGGATAGCGATGAGAACTATGTGTATTCTATAGCCCTCTATGTCCCTCCAAAATGAGGGGAAGGTAGAG
>NZ_BMCP01000003.1 GCF_014635245.1 Agaricicola taiwanensis
CTACCTTCCCCTCATTTTGGAGGGACATAGAGGGCTATAGAATACACATAGTTCTCATCGCTATCCCGCATGGCCCGCCATAGACCGCCGATCATCGCACCAATTGTCCGGCTAATCTCTGCAACTATCAACCAAATAGGGACTGCCAATTGGGCTACGGGGCGCGCGATCCTCATGCGCCAGCCAAGCAGGATACCCCGATACAACTGCCGATCACGGCTACGGCCTCCGGATCAGGGGCCGAAACCAGACTGCGCAGTTTTGGTGTCTGATCACGGAAAACTGCCGTTCAGCCAGCCGAAAGAAGCTCTGGCAGGGCAAAAGGACCGTATCGGCAGGGCAAAATGACCGTATCGATGGAGCGCTGCCCTCATTCTCACGAGTTCACGGGAGGACGCGGATAACCGTCTTCCCCGCGCGCCGCCCGGTCGCGTTAAAGGTGGCGACAGCATCGTCGAGGGTCGAGACTTTGCCGATGTTCGCCCGCAGTCGTCCGTCCCGCACCCGCTGGACGATCTCGCTCAGTTGGGCACGATCGGACTCGACGACGAAGTCGACTGCCAGGCCTTCTGCGGGCCGCGCCTTGACCGGTCCGACGACAGTGACCATCGTTCCTCCGGCTCGGATCAGGGCTGCGGACCGTTTCTGGATGTCGCCGCCGATGACATCGAACACCAGATCGACCGCGCCGATGTCCTCCAGGGGGTCGCTCCCGAGGTCGACGAATTCATTTGCGCCGAAGTCGAGCGTCTTCTGACGGTCGGCGGCGCGTCCGGTGCCGATGACATAGGCGCCGGCCTCCCGCGCGAGTTGCGTCACCATCGAACCGACTGCGCCGGCCGCGCCGTGCGCAAGCACGCTCTGCCCCGCCTGAAGGCGACCGTGCTGAAACAGTCCCTGCCAGGCAGTCAGGCCCGAGATCGGCAGGCTCGCGCCCACCGTGAAGTCGACATCACCCGGCAACGGCGCGAGGTTGCGGGCCTCCATGGCTACATGCTCCGCCAGCGTGCCGTCGCGATGCCAGTCCGCGAGGCCGAACACCCGCTGTCCCACCGAAAGCCCCGTCGTGCCATAGCCAAGGGCGATGACGAGGCCGGCGACCTCGTGTCCGGGGATTGACGGTGTTCGGTCACGGTCGCGGCGATCGGCCCAGGTCGAGCGCCATTCCAGTTCAGTGTTGACAAATCCCGCTGCATAAACCTGAACGACGACGTCATTTATCGCTGCCTGCGGCTCCGGGCCGATTTACTAGCTTCATCCCGGCCGTTCCCGCGGTCTGGTCCGTCACAACGATTGCTTTTATCGGGATGCCTCCTCGGTCGCTTGTCTCTGGTGGAAATGCTGCTGGCTGGCCGGTATGGGTAGCGAACCAGTAGCTTTCGTTGATGATCTCGGTTGTCGCAGCGCGGAACGAAAATTTCCAATAGCCGGCATGTATTGTTTTCATGCGGCAATTGCTCCGGCCGGCAGCGCTTTTCCGGCGTGGAATGCCCGGTCTGAAATTGATGCTTGAGGAGGCGACGAAGACGAACGATGGAACTCAACCAGATTCGATATTTCCTGAACCTGGCGGACACCCTTAATTTCACCGAAGCTGCCATGCGCAGCGGCGTATCTCAGCCGACGCTCACCCGCGCGATACAGCGGCTCGAACAGGAGCTGGGCGGAACGTTGGTTTATCGCGATGGAAAGGATAGTCGCCTGACGGCGCTCGGCCGCGACATCCAATCCGAATTCGCCGAGATCGCGGACCGCGAGCAGCGGGTTCGGGCGATATCCCTAAACAGGGTTCGCGGTCGACGCGAGGCTTTGACGCTGGGCGTCGTGAACACCATTGCGCCGGCGTTGATCACCGGGTTCGTCACGCACGCCCTGCGACAGATGCCGATGCTCGAACTGGTTCTCCAGCCAATCTCGCGCGACGAAGGAATGGAGCGCCTCCTCAGCGGTCAGATCGACGGGTGCTTCTGCACGGACCCGACAGCCGGAAACGCCAAGATCGCCACGGTCGAAATGTTCCGCGAGCGATTGTTACTGGCGATGGCGCAAGGACACAGCCTCGCAAGCCAGGGATCGGTTTCGCTTGTCGAGCTTTCGGAACAGCCTTACCTTGATCGGCTCCAGTGCGAATTCCGCACGCGCGTGAACGACCATTTGCGCAACCGTGCGATCATCATGATCCCGCGGCTCAGATCCGAACGGGAGGATCTGATTCAACAGGCCGTGGCAGAGGGCGCCGGCGTCTGCATGCTGCCCGAGCGCTCGGCGATCGTGGAGGGATTGACGTTGCGCCCGGTCGATACGCTGGACCTGTCGCGCACGGTCGCATTTCAATCGATTTCGGGATCCGGAACGGCAGCGGCGCTGCGGCAGCTTCGTGTGCTGATCGAGCGTTATGTATGGTGTTGAATTTTCGGGGAGCGCGGTGATGGCATCGAAATTATAGTCGCGACGTATTGGACACCTTCGGGTCGGGTATCCATCTTCCGTGGCAGGAGTTCGAAGGAGAAGCCCATGGCTGCCTACAAGAAGACAGAATCCGCAATCGCCAGGCTGTCGCCAGAGGAATATCGGGTGACACAGCAGAATGCGACCGAGCGTCCTGGAACCGGTGCGCTTCTCTACAATAAGGAACCCGGCATTTATGTCGATATCGTCTCGGGCGAACCGCTGTTCGCATCGTCGGACAAATACGAGTCGGGCTGCGGGTGGCCCAGCTTCACCAAGCCGATCGAACCCGCGAACGTGAACGAGCTGCGCGACGACAGCCACGGCATGATCCGGACGGAGGTGCGTTCGACGCATGGCGACAGCCATCTCGGCCACGTTTTTCCGGACGGACCAAGCGATCGCGGCGGCCTGCGCTACTGCATCAATTCGGCTTCGCTGCGTTTCGTGCCACGGGACGAGATGGTGGAGCAGGGTTACGGTGAATATCTCAATCAGGTGGAGGACGTCGGATGACGACTGAACGCGCTGTTTTCGCCGGCGGCTGCTTTTGGGGCATGCAGGACCTCATCCGTAAGCTGCCCGGTGTAATCTCGACCCGGGTCGGATACACGGGTGGTGACGTGCCGAATGCGACCTATCGCAATCACGGCACCCATGCCGAGGCGATCGAGATCGTCTTTGATCCCTCGCAGACCACCTATCGCCGATTGCTCGAGTTCTTCTTCCAGATCCATGACCCGACGACGCTGAATCGTCAGGGGAACGATCGCGGCACGAGTTACCGCTCGGCGATCTATTTCACCAGCGACCAGCAGAAGGCCGCTGCGCTTGATACGATTGCGGACGTCGATGCATCGGGACTATGGCCTGGCAAGGTCGTTACCGAAGTCGAGCCGGTGGGTGATTTCTGGGAGGCAGAGCCCGAGCACCAAGACTATCTCGAACGTATCCCGAATGGATACACCTGCCATTTTGTACGTCCGGACTGGGTGTTGCCGCACAGGAAAGGTGCCGCCGCCTAGCAAACCTGGGCTCGCGGCTCAACGCCCCGAGCCCGCTCATGGAGGATTCCGTGGAGATGGGAATTGTGGGGCTGCCAGCCCCTGCGCTCGAGCATATCCGTTGGATCGATGAAAATGGCGAGGAGCGGAGCCCCTTGACCCTGGCCGAGTTCGGACAGGGTTTCACAATACTGTACTTCTTTCAGGACTGGTGTTCGGGCTGTCATGCACATGGCTTTCCCACATTCGTGACGCTTGCCGAGGATCTTCGCGATAAAGGTGTTGGCCTGGCAGCCATCCAAACCGTATTCGAGGGCTCTGAGGTCAATACCTTCGATCATCTGCGGAAAAATCAACGACGATATGGACTGCGTGTTCCCTTTGGGCACGCCGTCGCTAACTCGGCCTCAGCGGACGCCGTGCCGGCGATAATGGAGGCATACCGCTCCGGCGGAACCCCCTGGTTCGTTGTGATCGCGCCCGATGGCCGCGTCGTGTACGATGGCTTTCGGCTCGACGCGAAGAGCCTCGTCCAGACACTTCTGCCGGTCGCCGCCTGACATAAAGGCCTCCGGATACCGCAGCTTGCCGGTCCGCTTTAGCCGTGTGTCAAAGCGGAAGACATAGCCATTCACCACTGTTATGCCGCTGTTGACTATGTGCTCGCCGCGCATAGGCTGCCGAAAACGACGGTTGCCTCCATGACGTGATATCGCCGCCGATCGCCGTATTCCACGAAGCAGCTTCTGCGCGGGCGTGAAGGCTACGCTGAATAACGCACCATCGAATGTCGGAACAAAACACCGACCGAGAACAGAGAGCGCTTCGGCCAGGCAGCTAGCAAAGAAAAGCCTGCGACCGGATTGCCCTGACGCTCATCTGCGCTGATCCTTAACCAATCATCAGCGACTTGCTCGATAGAATCCGAAGACGGGAAAGCGGCCGGCAGCGGCCGCGACGGGGGTGTGTATGGATGGCGAACGGCATCGTGGGATCACTGAAGGGCCGTTTTGCTGTCAGCCTGCGTTTCCGGGTGCTCGTGCTGACGCTCGCCGCCTTTGCCGCCGTCGCCATCCCCGCAGCAGCGTCCTTCGTCTGGATCGTTGACCGCACGGTCGTCAAGCTGAGCACGCTGTTCGCCGAGCGGCAAATCCTCTACGATCGCTACCGAGGCCTGGAGGCGCTGCGCCGCGAGGTGGCTTTGGCCGAGACGCTGATGCGCTCGCCGACCATTATCGACTGGGCCAAGGACGAGTTCGACCGGGACAAATATGCCCGCGGCATCTCCGAGCTCGAGCATTTCCGCCGTACCTTCGTCGACCGCAGCTACTTCTTCGTCATAGACAAGTCCGGCAACTACTATTTCAACGACCATCAGGGCAGCTATACCGGCGCGCATCATCGGTATACTGTCTTGCCCGACAAGCCGGCCGACGCCTGGTACTACTCGACCCTCGCAGCCGGCCCGGGCTGCCATCTCAACGTCAATCATGACGTCGTACTGGCAGTGACCAAGGTATGGATGAACTGCGTCATCGAGGATGAAGGCCGGGCGCTCGGCATCGTCGGCACCGGTATCGACCTGACGCATTTCCTGCGCAACGTCGTTGAATCAAATCAGCCCGGCGTCGAGAGCCTGTTCGTCAACGCCTCGAGCGCCGTGCAGGCGAGCCGCGACGAGAGCCTGATCGATTTCCACAGTATCGCCAAGGACGAAAGCTTCAGCAAGACCTTCCTGCAGCTCATCGACACGTCGGAAGACCGGGCTACCTTCCGCGAGATGATGCGCCATGCCGCAACCGAAGGGGGAGCTGAGGCGCGCTTCCTGGAACTCGACGGCCGCAGCCTGCTCGTCGGCATCGGCTATCTTGATGAACTCGACTGGTACAACGTCACCATCATGGACGTCGACCGTATCGTGGACCGGCGTCTGTTCAAGCCGATCGCGTTTCTGATCGCGCTGAGCATGCTGGGTGCTGCCGCGCTTGTCACCTTGCTCTTCAAGCGCAGCGTGATCGACCGGCTGGCGCGCGCCGAAAGCTCCGTGCGGCGCATAGAGGCAGGCGATTTTTCACAGCCGGTCGCCGATTCCGGCGTCGACGAGATCGGCCGCCTCGCTCGTGCGCTCGATCGCATGGCGCGGGTCGTCGGCTCCGACCGCGCAGCACTCGAGGCGGCGGTGCGCATGCGGACTGAGCAACTCGAGCTCATTGCCAATGTCGACCAGCTCAGCGGCGCGCTCAATAGGCGCGGCCTCATCCAGGCCTTCGCCCAGAAGGAGCGGCGGATGACGACCGACAGCGATCGGCCCGGCCTGCTGATCCTCGATATCGACAACTTCAAGTCAATCAACGACGCGCACGGCCATGTTGCCGGCGATCGCGTCATTGCCGAGGTGGCGCGCCGTCTTCTCGGTGTGACGCGTGATGAGGACCTGTGTGCCCGCTGGGGTGGTGACGAGTTCGTCGTCATCCTCAAGAGGTGCGATGCGCAGGCGCTGGAGAAGGTCGGCAAAAAGATCCTGAACGCCATCCGTTCTCGTCCGCTGAAGCTGGCCGACAACAGCCGCATTCGTATCGGCACGTCTATTGGCGCCCATCTGGTCGAGCCCTCCGATACGCTTGAAAGTGCGGCGAGCAAGGCGGACGCGGCGCTCTATGCCGCCAAGCGCCAGGGCCGCAATCGCATAGTGGTATACGATCCGGCACTGTATCGCGACACCACCAACATCATCGCGACAGCACTCACATCGACCGAGTTGCCTGACCGGCACTTTTCCGGTGAGGAAAGCCTCCCCGCTAGCGCCGGATCTCTTCATCCGGTGACTGAACCTTCTCTGGATCGGCCGTCGCGCTTTGGATGAGAGTTCCCTCTCGTTGATGGGCAGCGCACTCTTATTTGTTCGCTGCTCACCGTCCGTACTCTGGAATGAAAGCGTCGTTTCGCGTTCGACGAGAGGGAGGGGGACCGCGGTTGCTGCAATAGGCGGATGACTAACGCGCCGATCTGCGGACGAATTCGAGGAAGGCGCGCATCGCGGCGCTGTTATGGCGCCTGTTCGGATAATACAGGAACCAGCTCGGCAGTTTCGGACTCCAATCCGCGAGCAATTCCACGAGCGTGCCATCCTCAATGGCTGCTTCGGCATAGTCTTCCAACACATGGGCGATGCCCTGCCCGGCGATGGCTGCCTGAAGTTCCCCATGCGCCGAACTCAAGGTCAACCGCCCTTCCGGCGCGATCTCGACGGCTTCACCCGCCTTCTCGAACGCCCATGTGGCGAGGGTCCCGCCGGGATAGCGCCGCCGGATGCAGTTGTGCTTGATGAGATCGGAGGGGGTTTCCGGCCGCCCATGGCTTGAAAGGTAGCCCGGAGAAGCCACGATCGCGTAACGCAGGGGCTGTCCGAGCGGCACGGCGATCATGTCCTGCGCCAGGTGTTGTCCGAACCGGACACCGGCGTCGAATCCCTGTTCGACGATGTCGATGATGGCCGCATCGCTGATGATTTCGACCTTGACGTCGGGATGAGCCTCCATGAACGCGAAGGCCAAGGGACAAAGGACGTGGTCGACCGCCGGCGCCGGCGCATTGATGCGCAGTGTTCCGGATGGCTTCTCGCGCAGTTGATCCAGCTCGACGAGGGCGAGGCGGATGTCGTCCAACGCCGGCCGGAGCCGTTCAAGAAGCCGCTCGCCCGCTTCGGTAACCGCGATGCTGCGGGTCGTCCGGTTCAACAGACGGATGCCGAGTGCCTGCTCGAGTGCTCCCATCGTCTGGCTCATGACGGACGAGGAGACGCCGCGTTCGGCGGCTGCGGCACGAAAGCCTCCGCACCGCACGATCAGCGCGAATGTTTCCAGATGATCGAGGCGTATCGCAGCCATTGCTCTGTTATTCAGATCAGCGCGTTTTCATTTGATGACCTTATCAAAGCAGTGTCGGTGCGTCACCTTTCCCGGGAAACCGGAACGGCATGTTTCCGCCGCCGGTGATGAATCCTCTCGCAGGAAGAACAGGATGCTGACGATCAACCGACGCAAGATCATGTTGTCCGCCGTAGGCGGTGTTTCCGGAGTGCTGTTGAACAACACCTTTCCTGGAACCGTTGCCGCGCAGCCAGCGGTGGCGATCGGAAATGCCGGTCACTACCGTTTCCACGTCGGGGATATCGCCGCCACCGTGCTGAGCGACGGCATCATCGGCGGTCCTCCCGCCGTCTACGCGGGTGATGCCCCGGAAGCCGAACTGGAAGAGGTTCTGCGCCGCGCCTTTCTTCCAACCGATTTCATGACCCTGAACCTCAACACGCTGCTTCTGGAGATCGATGGTCGCCGCGTTCTTCTCGAAGCGGGCGCCGGAACCACGATGGGGCCGAACGGCGGCCGCTTGTTCAACAATCTCCGGGCAATTGGACTATCCCCCGAGGATATCGACCTGGTCGTGATTTCGCATACCCATCCCGACCACGTCGGAAACTTGCGAACCGCCAATGGCGGCCGGGCCTTTCCCCGGGCAACCGTGATGGCACCGAGGGCGGACTGGGCGTTCTTTGTCGAAGGCGAGCCGGATCTTTCCTATATGCCGGTGCCGCCGGATTTCCGGCAGCGCTTTGCCGCCAACATCAAGCAAAGCGTGCAACCTTTCGCGCAGGATATCGTGCTTTATGAAGCCGGTGCGGAGATTGTGCCGGGCCTGACGACAATCGCCGCATCCGGCCATACGCCGGGCATGGCCGCCTTTCTTGTTCAATCAGGCAGCGACCAGCTGCTTCTGACGGCAGACCTCGCCTATCACCCGGTGGTCAACATCGACCGGCCTTGGCGCCCCGGACCGGACCGAGACCAGGAGGCGGCCGCGGCGGCGCGCTGGCGCATCTTCGATCAAGCGGCGGCCGATCGCATGCTCGTCCTTGGCTTCCATTATCCCTTCCCCGGCCTGGGGCGGATCCTTCGCACCGACAACGGCTATGCCTGGGTGCCGGCCGGCTGGCAGTTCTGAACCTGACGAAGAAGGCGGTATACGATGGAGAACGGCTTCATGAAGGCGGACAAGGTGCCGGGCGACCTTTCGCCCGGCACCTTCTTATCAGACCAGCGAGCTTCCCTCGGACTTCGCTTGACGCCATTCACGAATGAAAGCGGAAGCAAGAGCGAACAGGACGCCAGCCACGAGTAACGGCCAGATCAGCACATAAACGGTCAGAAAGAGAGGGGACATAACGGTTTCCTCTGTTGGTCAGGCGCGAGCCTGTTCATCAACGAATTTGCTTGTCAGTTTCCGGATCGTCGCAAAGTCGAAGCGGTTGGAGCTGTTCGCGGAAAGCGCCACGCACAGGATGGCGCTCACTGCATAGGCAAGTAGCGAGGCCGTAAGCACTGGATAGACGTGCAGAAACCCGACTGCGAATGGCAACACGGCAACCAAGGCGAGCACGCCGACGATCCAGCCAATACGAATGCCGAAGAAACCGAACGCCATGAGGCCGGCAATCACCCCAACACCGATTGATGCGATCGTATCGGAGAGGAGAGCGACGCCCCCCGTCAGTTCTATCATTCCGAACCGTACGGGAAAGAAAACGGCCAATGCGGCGAGCACGGAGATGGTGAAGGCGGTGTTCGTCACCCTGTTCCAGTAGAAGCTTGCGATCACCGGGAAAACAAGTGCGCCCCAGATCGCCCCAACCAGCACGAGCAGTTCCAGGATGTTGAACTGGCTGCTCGCGAAATAGAGGGCAACGGCCGTCGCCACGATCATGGTCAAGCGCCCGATCAGCAGCATCAGCTTCGGACTGGCGTCATCACCGGCGAGATTCCTGCCATAGACGTCGGTCATCACGATCGACGAGAGCGCAGAAAGATCGGAATCTGCCGTTGAGGCCAGTGATCCAATGATCATCAGAAAGAAGACGCACAGCATCCCCACGCCAAGATATGTGGCGGCAAGCTGGGGCACGAGATTGTTCACGTCGCCGCCGAATGGTTCGACGCCCATGTAAAGGGCGATCACGCCCAGCATTCCGACGCCAATAACGGTCGCGCCATAACCCACCGTCGCAGTGATGAATGTCGGCTTGATCATGTCTTCGCGCACCGCGAACAGGCGCTGCGCAATGGTCTGATTGCCGATCGCATAGGCCAGAACCGCCGCGATATAAGGGGCGCCCTGGTTGAAGAACGCTTCCGATGAAAAGAAGCTTTGTTGGTCGGGTGTCAGGTTGGTCGCGCCGGCTTCAAAAAGGGAGGGGCCGCCGGCGCTGAAGAAGATCGCCGGAACAATCACGATGACTGCGCCGAGCATTCCGCAGACCTGGATGAAATCGGTAAGGATCGAGGCACGCAGGCCAGACCAGAGCGTGTAGAGCAGGATACCGGCGGCTATGATCAGGATGCCGGTGGAGAAGGACAACGGCGACAGCATCGCGATCAGTGCGCCACCCGCTATAAAGTTGGAGGTGAGACTGATCACACTGCCAACCACGTTGGAGCCGGCAAGAATAAGCTGGCTGGATCGTCCATGCCGGGCGTGAAGGATTTCCGCCAGTGTGTGCGCCTCCGGCGCGAGAGAGCGGATGCGCTTTCCGAAGGGATAGATGAACAGGATCATCAAGGCGCCCCACAAGCCGTAATGAATGGGGCCGGACACGCCATAGGTATAGCCCGACGTGGCCGAGGCGTAGAGCGACGCGGCCCATATCCAGGTGGCGGTCATGGATGCGGCTGATACGCCGAAGCCGACCCTGTTGCCGGCGTTCATGTAGTTATCGGCATTCTCGCGCTTTTTCCCGATTGAAAGGGAGATGAGAAAAGTGATTCCGAAAAAGCCGAACAAAAGCAGAAGGGTGAGAGGTGTTCCTAGTTGTTGTAGTTGCATCAGTCCTGTATTCACGTTTCTGCCGCGCGGATCATGGTAAATCCACAGGCTCCCCGCAGTTGAGATGCAGGTTAGCCTGACCGCACGGTCGATGAACGGCTGTGGCACGCCGAGAAGGGCGATCCGGATTTAAGCCGGATTACAATGCGCTAGAAGCGCCTCGCCAACGAATGCTGCGAATGCAGCGCATGTGCTTTTACCTGATCGAGCCGGTTATGCAAGCCGGTGCCTTATTTTTGCCCGGCGTTTGCCGCGAAATCGCTATGTCTCAGCATTGATCGCTTCAGATCAGATGGCCGGGATCTTGATTTCGTCGCCTTGGTCAGTTCCATGATTTCGCCCGCGATCATGGGACATGCCCCGCCGCGAGCCATAGCTCCGCCCGCAGTTGCCGATGTCCCTTTCGTTCGTCGCACCAGCTTTACTGCGAAGACGCCACGCCGGGACCCTCGCGGAACCGGGAAGGAGGTGTGCACGCTGCAGCTTCGGCCCTGTACAGCTGTAGGTGGGGCATTCCTACGTACACCTGCTTGGCAGCAAGAGATATGTCTACGCCGTTCGGGGCAGTCGAGCTGCGCGAGAGAACGACCGTAGGGTTTCTAGTCTGCTGCTGCGCGCGCGGAATAGCTGGTGTCGAGCTTCCCGTTGCTCCACTCATAGGTCGCCCAGCACTCTTTGTTGCTGCCACCGACAAGGTCACAGTTGGTTCCATCAACCCAGACCTGCAGGCTGGTCCCCGCTGTCGATTGAACCAGCGTCGGCTGGCCTCCGAGCATGGAGGTCTGCTTGCTGAAGCCTTCGCGCGATAGCGCGATGTCGATCTGGCAGCCACCATTGCCACAAAAAGCCGTGGCCGAGCCGGTGCATTCCAGGCCCTGCGTGTTGAGGACATAATCCTGGAGGTCGTCGCCATCCAGGTCAGCGGTCATCGTCCAGGGCTGGTCTGCTCCTGGTGCCAGGGTGCCGCCCGCCGCGGTGCATTGGCCGGTGTAGCCTGAAACAATCGCGGCTACGGCATCATTTGGTGTGGCGGGTCCATTCAGCAATCGGGAATAGGTATTCATCGCTCCGTCGAGGGACTCTTCCAGCGCTCCGATCCGCTCCCGGTAAGCGGCCGCGAGACATTCGGCATCACTGCCACAGGCCGCGCGGCGAGCGAGAAAAGCTTGGGCTTCGTCGCGGCGCGCACCCCGTGCCCCCATGAACATGGGAACCTTCGAATATCCGTACCAAAGGCCGGTCATCTGCGAGTCGAGCCCGGAAAGCTCAGGATTCTTGCAGACGGCAATTTCATCGGGTTTCTTCGCCTTACCGCAGTCAAAGCCCGCGCTGTGAGCCGGCAATGGCGCGAGTGCTGCGGGACCGACGATTGCGACCGCGGCAACAGCGAAGCGGATCATGGTACTGCCTCTCATCCAAGAACAAGATGAACGCTAAGGCTTGTGCCGTGAAGGATTGATGAATTCGCCCCTCGTGCAGTTGGCGTCGAACTGCTGGCCCTACGGGGCCGCTACGCCTGCCGATTTCATCGGCAGGCGCGTGCGACGGTGTGCTCCTTTTATACGGCGATCTTGCCGTCGTCTCACTTGAAGGTCAGTCCGGCCTTCTTGACGATTTCGCCATAGGCGGCGCGATCCTCGGAGATGCGCTTGGCGAAGGCTTCGGGGCTGGAGAAGTTCACGACGACGCCCAGACCCTTCAGCCGGTCCTGCACCGCGGGATCAGCCATTGCCGTCTCGGTGGCCTTGCTCAACTTTTCAACCACGCCGGCAGGAAGCCCGGCAGGACCGACAAGGCCGATCCAGGAGTGCAGGGTGAACTGGGGAAAGCCGGATTCCTTCAGCGTGGGAACGTCCGGCAGCTCATGCCAGCGCTGTTCATTGGTGACGGCGAGGATCTTGATCTTGCCGGCCTTGGCCAGCTCCACGATTTCGCCCGCGATCATGAGCGGGACATGACCTGCCGCGAGATCATTCATGGCGGGGCCGCTGCCCCGATAGGGTACGTGAAGAAGGTTGATGTCCGACGCGATCTTGAAGGATTCGCCCGCGAAGTGACCGTAGGTTCCGACGCCCGAGGTGGCAAAGCCGATCTTGCCGGGGTTCTCCTTGGCGAGATCGATCAGTTCCTTGATGTTGTCCGCCTTCACCGAGGTATGCGCGCCGATGAAGGTAAAACCCTCCACGAGGTTGGCGATGGGGGTGAAGTCCTTGACGGAATCATAGGCGAGGTTCTTGTCCACGTTCGGCAGGATCGCGTGGGTGCCCGCCGAATTCAGGAGCAGTGTGTAGCCATCGGGCTTTGCCTTGGCGACATAGTCCGCACCAACACTGCCACCGGCGCCTTCGCGGTTGGATACCACAAAGGGCTGCCCCAACTGCTTTGACAGGCTCTCCGCCAAGACGCGGGCGATGCCGTCAACGCGGCCACCGGGCGCAAAGGGAACGACGATGGTGACCGGCTCGGTGGGATAATCCTGAGCTGCGGCTGAGCCCATCAGTGCGGCGGCCGCAACAATAGTGGCGGCTATTCTTTTCACGCTGTTCGCTATCATCATCTCTATTTCCTCCGGTTATGTATTTTTACGTCAGGCATCGGTTGCTGCCGCGCGCACGCGGCGAAAGGTCGGCAGAAGGAGCAGCGCGACACACAGCAGGCAGGCGATCAGCATGGCGGCGCTGAGCGGGCGCGTTGCGAAGATGGTCACGTCGCCATAGGCCAGAAGCATCGCGCGGC
The DNA here is from genome assembly GCF_014635245.1 of Agaricicola taiwanensis. Taxonomy (GTDB): domain Bacteria; phylum Pseudomonadota; class Alphaproteobacteria; order Rhizobiales; family Methylopilaceae; genus Agaricicola; species Agaricicola taiwanensis. The sequence goes on from NZ_BMCP01000003.1 coordinate 13,065, forward strand.
GGAGATTCTCCTCCATCATGGGCCCGAGTATGAAGGCCAGCATCAGCGGTGCCATGGGGCAGTCGAGCTTGACGCAGACGACACCCACCAGTCCGAACAGGGCCAGCAACATGAGATCCGCAAAGCTGTGGCTGATGGAATAAAGGCCGATGCAGCAGCACAAGAGGATGACGGGAAAGAGCACGTCGTAGGGGATCCGCAGGAGGCGAACCCAGAGGCCGACGAGGGGCAGGTTGATCACCAGCAGCATGACATTGCCGATCCACATGCTGGCGATCAGGCCCCAGAACAGATCGGGGCGCTGCGCGGCAAATGACGGGCTCGGGGCGATGCCATGCAGCAGCATGGCACCTGCCATCATGGCCATCACGGCGTTGCTGGGTATGCCGAGCGACAGCATGGGGATGAAAGAGGCCTGTGCCCCGGCATTGTTGGCGGCCTCCGGTCCCGAGACGCCTTCGATGGCCCCTCTTCCGAATCTGTCGGGCGTGCGGGAGATGCGCTTTTCGATGGCATAGGAGGCGAAGGACCCCAGCATGGCGCCGCCGCCGGGCAGTATACCGAGCGCTGCCCCCACGCCGGTGCCGCGGACCGCCGCGGGCCAGGCGGCCTTGAAATCCTGCCGCGTCAGCCAGAGCCTCGAGATCGGAAGCGTCGAGACGGGCCGATCCCGTGACCGGTCCAGGTTCACGATGATCTCCGCTATTCCAAACAGCCCCATGGAAACGGCGACGAAATCGATGCCATCCCTCAGGTCCGGAACCCCAAAGGTGAAGCGGTCGAAGCCCGTGTTGATGTCGGCTCCAACGGTGCCGAGCAGAAGACCCAGGAAGATCATGGCCAGCGCCTTGATCGGAGAGCCCTGCGTGAACACCAGCGCGGAGATCAGGCCGAGGACCATGAGCGAGAAATATTCGGCAGGTCCAAACTGCTGTGCCACCGAGGTGAGGGCCGGCCCGAAAACCGCGATCAGCAGCGTCGCCACGGTGCCAGCGAAAAAAGAGGCCAGCGCGGCCGTCGCCAGAGCCACTCCGGCGCGCCCCTGCTGGGCCATGACATAGCCGTCGAGGCAGGTGACCACGGATGAGGACTCGCCCGGCACCTTCATCAGGATGGCGGTCGTCGAACTGCCGTACAGCGCGCCATAGTAGATGCCGGCCAGCATGATCAGAGCCGAGCTTGTCGGAAGATAAAAGGTCAGCGGCAGCAGCATGGCCATGGTGGCAAGCGGCCCGATGCCGGGCAGGACACCGATGAGGGTGCCCACGAGGGCGCCCGTGAAACAATAGCCGATGTTGGCGGGGCTCACCGCGACGGAAAAGCCGAGGTAGAGGGAGCTGAAGACCTCCATCAGCCTGGCCAGATCGCAAGAGAAAGACTGAGCGCGTAGCCGAACACCAGCGAGCAGGCGGTCGCCAGAGCGAGCGCGATCACCGTCACGCGCGGCCAGTTGACCCGGGGCTGGGCAAAGGCCGCGACAAGGACTGACAGCATGCAGGTTACGAAGAGCCCGAGCGGCTCGATGGCAAAAGCGAAGACCAGGATGGCGCCCAGGATGCAGACGAGCGGCCGCGCGCCCGCGCCTATGGCGTCCCAGCCACCTGCCCGGAAGGACCGGGCCATGAGCAGAAGCCCCAGGATCAGAAGCCCAGACGCGAGAAGACGGGGAAAATAGCCGGGTCCCATGTTGACGGCGGAGCCGGAGGTGTAATCGCGGCTGACGAACAGAGCCGCGGCGGCGATGGCCGCGAACATAAGACCGGCCAGGAAATGAGAACGGCCCTGGATGGCCGGATTCTCGGTGCTCTCATCCGGGATCGGCATCTCACCGATGGATGAACTGATCTTCGCTTGCTCCATGCGAGCCCCTCCCGGATGGAATGACGCATTCAACTTTTCTGTTTTAACCGCATATAAAACACAGTTCAATATATAAAATAGTTGTCGTGAGGTGCCGCCGGCTTGGCGAGGCGGGTTTGACACCTGGGAGACCGCTTGCCTATCAACCGTGTCGCCAGGTGCGAGGAGTGGCCATGACCGATACTCAGCATAAGAATCATGATGCTTATTACGTCCCCGGCCTCCATCGCGGCCTGAGGGTTCTGGAACTCATAGGAGAAGCGGAGCGGCCGCTTACCATCAGCCAGGTCGCAGCGCTGCTTAAGATCAGCCGATCGTCCGCCTTCCGGCTGCTCTACACTCTCCGTCACATGGGCTTTCTGAAAACCGGGCAGGACGAAAAGGCCTTCGAGCTCGGACCGCGCATCCTCAATCTTGGGTTCGCCTATCTCAACCGGCAGGACATCGTGCGGCTGGCGCGGCCGCATCTTGAGCGCCTGAGGGATGAAACCGGTGTCTCAAGTCATCTCGCGATCCGCGATGAACGCGATATCCTCTACCTGGACTGCATTCTCTCACGCACCGCCTTCGTCACCAACATATCCATCGGCACGCGTTCACCGGCCCACGCGACAGCGCTTGGCTGGCTTCTCCTTGGCTCGCTCGATGATGCGGGGATCACGGAACTCTATGCGGGCAAGGCCATGCCTGCGCGGACAGCGCACACGCCGATAACGCCCAGGGCTCTGGTCGATAAGGTTCGCGCAGCCGCAGAGGCCGGCTATGTCGTCTCGCGCGGCTTCTCCCAGCCCGGCGGGTCTTCCGTCAACGCGCCTGTCCGGGATTATACCGGCTCCGTGGTGGCGGCGATCGATGTATCGGGTCCGGATATCGCCTTTGATTTTGAGCGCCTGGAGCAGTTCTACATTCCGGCGGTCATGGAGACGGCGCGAGCGATATCATCGGACATCGGCCATCAGGCTTCGAGGCCCATCTAGGCGCATTCGAACCAGTTGCGGACATCAAAGAGTTTAATATATAAAATCGATGATCGTGGATTGAACAAATAGCGCGGATGGGACGTACGCAGGTGGCAAAACCATTCGCAGGCATCAGAGTTCTCGACCTCACCCATGTTTTGGCAGGTCCCTTTTGTGCCTGGCAGTTCGCGCTGCTCGGTGCGGACGTTATCAAGATCGAAAATCCGGCGGATCCCGACTGCGCCCGAGCACGGGGGCCGGATGCCACCCAGAACACGCAGCTTAATGGCCTGACCTACCAGGTCCAGGGCACGAACAAACGCGCCATCGCGCTGGATTTGAAGAAGTCCGAGGGGCTCAAAGTCCTGCTCGACCTCGTCCGCACCGCCGATGTCCTGATCGAAAACTACCGCCCCGGCGCTCTCCTCGCGCTCGGAGCGGGTTACCATCACCTCGCGGCGGTCAATCCCTCGCTGATCTATTGCTCCATCAGCGGTTTCGGCGAGGAGGGTCCTCGCGCGGGCCTGCATGCCTATGACAACACGATCCAGGCGGCCAGCGGGATCATCAGTCAATCCGGCGGTCATAAGCCCGGCGTCTCCTTCGTCGACTACGCGACGGGGTACAGCGCCGCGTTTGCCGTCAGCGCGGCTCTGTTGCGGCGGGAGAAGGAGGGCAAGGGTGTTCACATCACCTGCTCGATGTTCGAGACGGCCCTGATGCTGATGGCGCCAGAACTGGCTGCCAGCCTCACGCCCTCTGACGCCGCTCCCGGCAAGGAAGCCGGATTGCTGCCGTACCAAACTCAGGACGGCATCCTCATGCTGGGCGCCTTCACTCCCGAGCAGAACCACCGGATGTGGCAGCTCCTCGCAGAGCAGGGTTTCGATGTCGGGACGTTCGGTCAGTGCAAGACCTTCGCCGAGATGTGGAGTTGCGCCCCGGCCATGCGCGCGGCGCTGTCCGATATCATGGCAACGAAGACCGCCGCGGAATGGCAGGAGCTCCTGCATGCGCGAGGGATCGCCGCGGAGCGTGTTCGAAGCCTTCGGGAGGCTGCGGCCGACCCCCAGCTCGCGGCGCGCGGGTTCTTTCACAGCGAAGCCGGTGGAGCGGCAGGTGCTTTGTTTCCGACGACGCCCTGTCGCTGGTCCGAAGATGGCCCCTCCATAGAGGCACATGCTCCCGCGGTCGGCGAACATACGGATCTTCTTCTGAGCGAACTGGGGGTTGAAGCGGATGCCATCGTGCGGCTGCGGACGGCGGGAGCCGTGGCGTGATCGTCCGGCCGCCGATCCTGACCGCCGAATGCCTCACTCAGTTGCCGGCCGATCTGCATTATCGCGGAGAGCCCAACGCCTGGGTCCGCATGACCCGGCCGGGCCAGCGGCTTCATTCCTTCCTGGAAGGCATGTGCTTCGATGCGTCAGGCCAGCTGTGGCTGGTGGATGTGCCCTACGGGCGCATCTTCCGGATCTCAGCCGATGGTGCCTGGACCCTTGCGCACGGCTATGACGGCGAACCCCATTCTCTGAAGCCGATGCGCGACGGCTGTTTCGCGCTGGTCGACTATCGCCACGGCCTGCTGCGTTTCGACCCTCGCACTGCATCCCTGTCAACGCTTGCCGGCGGCTTCGATGGGCAGCCATTCCTTGGCCTGTCGGACCTTACGGTGGCGGCGAACGGCGATGTCTGGTTCACCGATTCCGGCCGCACGAGCCTCACCGATCCCACGGGCCGCGTCTTTCGCTATCGGGCCGGAAGCGGCCTGTCGCTGGTGCTTGCAAACGTGCCTTATCCGAACGGCATCGCGCTTTCGCCGGATCAGGGCTTCGTCTATGTGGCGGCGACGCGGGCCAATGCCGTATGGCGCCTCTCGGCGGATGTGCCCGCCACCGGCTTTCCGATGGCCGGCACCTATGTTCAGCTGTCCGGCGGGCTCGGACCGGACGGCTTGGCCACCAATGGCCACGGCCATCTCGCCGTCGCCCACGCGCAAGCGGGACGGGCCTTCCTGTTCGACCAGAGGGGCGATCCGCTGGCCGAGATCCGCGTTCCCGACGGCACCTGGGTCACCAGCGTCGCTTTCAGTGCCGCAGGTGACCGCCTTTACATCGTAGAGGCGCAGAGGGGCCGGATATGGCAGGCTGATCTCCCCTAAGGCGGGGACCCGCGCCTCAAGCATCACACGGCGATCTTGCCGCCGCCGCGCTTGGTGATCATCACCACGGACGGCCGGGTCGGCATGTCGTCGCGGAAGTCCGGCCAGCGGGTCGAGAGGTCCTCATAATAGGACGGACGGCCGTGGCCCTCCCAATCCTCGCCGCCGTCGGCCGGATGCTGCACGGCGACGAAGGCGGTTTCGTCATCGGGGGTGAAGAGGGGGCCGCACATTTCGGCGCCCACCGGCACGCGGTAGAACAGCTTTGAGGTGGCGCGCGCCTCGCCCTCGGTGTCCACCGCCCAGAGCCCGTCGGTGCGCCCGGTCGCCTTATTGTTGTTGCCGTCGGTGGAGACCCAAAGCCGGCCGGCGGCATCCACGGCGCAGTTGTCGGGCATGCCGAACCAGCCGTTCCTGGTGGTTTCCGTGGAGAAAGTGGCGCCCACCTCGGCGATGGAGGGATCGCCGCATTTCAGCAGCACCTCCCAGGTGCCCGTCGTGGAGGCGAAGTTGCCGCCCGCCTCGGTGATCTCGATGATGTGGCCGAAGGCGTTCTCCGCCCGCGGATTGGCGGCGTCGATCTGGTCTTCCTTGCGTTTGGTGTTGTTGGTCAGCATCACATAGACTTTGCCGTTGACCCCATTGGGCTGGATGTCTTCGGGACGGTCCATCTTTGTCGCGCCGAGAAGATCGGCGGCGCGACGGGTCTCGATCAGGATATCGGCCTGGCTGGCGAAGCCGTTCTCGGCCGTGAGCACCCCCTGGCCGAAGACGAGCGGCATCCAGGTGAGCGTGCCGTCCTCGCCGAACTTCGCCACGTAGAGCGTGCCCTCGTCGAGGAGGTCCATGTTGGCGGCGCGGTTGTCGGGATCGAAGGTGCGTGCGGTGACGAATTTATAGACATAGTCGAAACGTTCGTCGTCGCCGAGATAGAAGACCACCCGACCATCGGCCGCGACGATGGATTCGGCGCCCTCATGCTTGGTGCGGCCAAGCGCGGTGCGCTTCTTCGGCGTGGAATCCGGGTCCTGCACGTCGACCTCGACGATCCAGCCGAAGCGGTTGGCCTCGTTCGGCTCCTTCGCCAGATCAAACCGGTCGTAGAAGTTCGCCCATTCGTAGGCGCCTTCAGGAATGCCGAGACGCTCATAGTTCTGCGTCTCACGGTGACCCTCCGGCAGCTTTCCGCTGAAGTAGCCGTGGATGTTCTCTTCCGCCATGACATAGGTGCCCCAGGGGGTGACGCCACCAGCACAGTTGTTGATGGTGCCGAGGACCTTGCGCCCCGTGGGATCGGCACTGGTCTTGAGGCGGTCGTGTCCGGCGGCGGGGCCGGAGAGCGCCATTTCAGTGGTGGCGGTGATGCGGCGATTGAACTTGCCCTCCAGCACCGGCCGCCATTTGCCACCCACTTTCTCAATCTCGACGACGGTGCCGCCATGGGCGGCAAGTTCCACATCCACCTGCTCCCTCGTCAGCGGCTTCTGCTTCAGCTTGCCGTCGACCGCCTCGACGAGGCCCGGGAACATGAGGTGCGGATTGGTGTATTCGTGATTGACCACGAGCAGGCCACGGGTCTCGGATCCCTCAAGCGGGATGAAGCCGACATAGTCGCTGTTGTAGCCGAACTGCCGCGCCTGGGACTCGGCCGACTGATTGCGCGGGTCAAACTCGGGCGCATCGGGGAAGAGCTTGTCGCCCCAGCGCAGCAGGATGTCGGCATCATAGCCCTCGGCAACATGATGGTTGGCGTCGACGCCGGCCTCGACTTCGGTGAAGGAGAAGGCAGATTTCGACGCGGCCTGCGCCTTTTCCGCCGTCAGCAGGGCGAGCGGGCTGACCGTGGCGGTGATGGCGGAAACGGCGAGCGAGCCCTGCAGGAAGCCGCGGCGTGAGAAGCGCCGGCTGATGACCTCGCCCATGGTCGGGTTTTCAGTTGGGTTCAGGGGAGCGGCATCTGCCTCTTCCAGCTGGCTCGTCTTGAAAAGGCTCTGCTGGGTGACGTGCTCGTTCATGGGGACCATCCTGATCTCGATCTTGGGCGCCCGCTGTTTAGAGCGCTTTTAATCTGTAGGAAGCCGCCGTGACGGTTGCATGACAAACCGATCACGGAAAAGCCGCTTCGGCAGCGCCGAGGCGGCTCCCCCTGTTCGGAAGCTGAAGAGGCTTAGACAGATTTGCCGGATTCTTCTTCCTCGAAGGTCACGGCGACATCGCCATTGGCGGAAAGACGGACCTTGTCGCCTTCCACATCGCTGACCAGCGACAGGTCGATAAAGTGGTGGTGACCCTTATGGGAGCCCATGCCGCTGTCCTGTTTGGTGAGCTTGATGCGGTTGCCCTCGACCCGGTCGACGGTGCCGACATGGGCGCCATCGGCACCCACGACGTCCATATGTTCCTTGATGGCTGCTGCGTTGCCCATGTTCGTTCTCCGTTGTGAATGAGATCAGAACGTCGGGCCGGCCACTTCGTTTCAGGACATCAGCCTGCCGATGCGGTTGCGGGAAATGGACGGCTGAGAAAGCGCGAGCCGGCAAGGCCGAAGCGCCATGGCTTCTCCATGGCCTGGCTGATGCCGATGCGCGGGCCCGTCACCACAGCCACGTCAGCGTTGCCGCACGACAGATGGAACGGGGCGCGATCAAGCGGCAGCCTGTCCTGCGCGCGGGTCAAGGCGAGCGCCTGGCACAGACGTCCCGGCCCGGCGCAGAGCTTGCGGATGTCGCTGGTGCCGCGCCGGGCGCACATGACCTCGATGCCGTCGGTCGGCTCCAGCGCCCGGATCAGGACCGCGCTGCCCGGATCCTCGCCGCAGACGATGTTGAAGCACCAATGCACGCCGTAGGAGAGATAGACATAGGCATGGCCTGATGGACCGAACATGGCGGCATTGCGCGGCGTCGGGCCGCGGAAGCTGTGCGAGGCAGGATCTTCATGGTGGTAGGCCTCCGTCTCCACGATCCTGCCGCCGACGCCCGACAGCGTGAGGGTCGCGCCGAGAAGGTCGCGCGCGACGGTGACGACGTCGCGGTGAAAGAAGGACGGATTGAGAACTGAGGTCATTCCGATCTTAACGCGTTGCTGTCTGTTCTGATCCGCAACTCTCTGGTAAAGTTCGGAGATGCCCGGCTGGGCTCTCAGCCTTGGTAGCCTCCTCCGACGGTGCCCCCGCGACCGGGCACCCAGGTGCGGTTCAGCCGATCATCCATCCAGGCTCTCCAATCGACAGCATCGAAGATGCTCTTATCCTTGCGCACTCCCCGCTTGTCTTTCATCTTGAACAGATACTGCGCCAGGAAGTCGAGTTTTTCTTCCCAATCGCCCTGTAGAAAGCCGCGGTCTGCCCAATTCTTGAATTTTTCATGCTGCTCTTCGACGGCGTCCTCACCCTGAAGGGTTATGACGATCGCAAGGATGGGCAGGAGCAGAAAACCTGCCGCGCCACCGATAGCAGCCCCGACTGTGAGGGCTGCCGCGGAACCGGCGGCGATGCCGATCACCGAGGCTGCGCCGGCCAACAGACTCAGCCCTCCGAGCGCAACTTCAAGAGCGCCCGCCGCCACGGCCTTCTCGCTTCCTCTATCGAGCCCATCCTTGATGCCGAAAGCGCCAAAGACTATGGGGATGATGTTGAGCGCCTGAAGGGCGGTCGCGCCGATGATGCGTGATGCCGATCCTGCAATACGCGCAGCCGGAGGCGTCTCCCGGGCCGCCGAGGGATCTGCCCTGAATAGTGGGTGCTGGTCCAGCATATCATCAATGTGCTCTGTGAACTTTGATGATCCGGCTGACGGAGGCTTATAACTGCTGGGTATTTTCCAGATCTTGTCGAATTTATTCGGCTTCGGGTCCGGCTTATTCAGCGGGTTCGATTTACTCACCGGGTCTGGCATATTCATTTGCAAAACGGAAGTCAGGCCTGAGCCCAGAACGCTTGGTTCTCCGCTGATGGTGAGATAAGTGCCAAAATCGATGACCGTGACGATATCCTCAAAACTGTTCCCTGTGCGGAACTTGCCTTCTGTCAGCTTGTCGACCCCCGCTGTCAGCCTGATCAGTCCCACCATCCGCTCAAGAACACCGGCACCATCCAGACTGAGTAGGAGTTCCTTTATCTGTGCGGCCGATGAGGGGGCCGCCGAGAGGCTTTCGATCGCCTCCGCGATCTTTTCGTCTCCATTCTCGCCGTCGTAACCGTTCCTGATGAGGTGTATCAGAGCTTTGACGAGATCATCCGCCATAGTGCCATCGTTCAACACCTTGTTGAGGCGATCGATCAGATCGGCTTCAGGACTTCCTGGAGCTATGTCGAGATCGGGCATACCCTCGGTGATGAAGGCAAGGACATCCTCTGCTGCCGACGAAAGAGTCTCGCCGCTGATGGAGTCGAAATCCTCGAAGATTTCGTTCAGGCTGAGCTTGAGATCGTTCGCGAGCAGGATTCGAGTGACGTCATCAACAGTTTCGTCGTTGGTGAGGGCCCGCAGAGAGGAAATGGACGATGCGATGTCGGCCTTGGCCTCCTCTTCCTTGCCGGACTTCTTGAGGTCATAGATGTACTTTGCGTATTCAGGGCTTGTAAGCAGCTCCTTCAGCTTCGTGATGTAGCTGTCCTTGTTGGTGACCTCCGAGACCGCCTCGGAGACAAAAACGGCATGGTCTTCCGCAATGTCGGCGGTACCGAGAAGCCTTGAGACTTCCTTGTTGATCTTTGAGATATCGAAGATATCGGCGGCATCGTCTCCGAAAATTCGCGAAGGTTGTCCATAGAAGCGGCTGGAGTTCGCCGTGTCGAGGTAGGTCATGATGTCAAGACCATTCTGAGCAGCGCTCAAGGCCTCGATGGCATGCACCAGCTTGGCGCGGTCGTCGCCGGCATCGATCTCCCCGTCGTCGAGCATTTTCTTGTACTTGTCGTAGAGCTTCTTCATCGAAAGGGCGGAAACGGTCATGTAGTTGCCGTCCTCATCCTTTGTCCTGGTCGAAGCCATGAAGATGTCGGTTTCCCCTAGAGGAGGCAAACCCGCTGCTGCGCGAAGCCCAGGATCCTGCCAAGCGGGGTCGTTCCGGCCCTTCTGTATGCCATTGGGAGTCTGGCCATTCCCGGCCTCGACGTCGCTCTTGCCGCCTTGGCTGACCAGGTAATCGTAAACGTGCTTGTTGCCCTTTTCGGCGGCAAAATGCAGGGCCGTGCGGCCCTCCGAATCCTGCCGGTTGATGTAATTGGCCCGGCCGTTGCCGGCAGTGTGGACCCTCTCGACGAGAGCGCGCACAACGTCCAGCTGGCCTTTGCTCGCCGCATGAGACAGCAGGCTCATGCCGTTCTCGAACTCGGCGCGCACATCGACGGCATTGCTGTCGATGAGTGCGATCGCTCTCGACCAGTCGCCGCCACGGAAAGCCTGGCGCGTCTGCGCCAAGGCTTGCTCGGCGATAAACTTCGCGATGTCGTTGAATTTCTGCCAGCCCTCGGGCCTGTCCTTGGACCGCCAGTTCGGCGCTGTCAGGAAGAAATCATATATAGTGAAATTGCCGACCTTGGCGGTCGCAAGGTCGATCTGCCCGCTTTCGATCTGCGCCTTCAGGATCTCTTTAGGGTCGTCGAATTGTCCCAGTTCATCGAGCGGGATCTCAATCCTTCCGATATCTACGCCCAGCCGGTCCCGCTCCTTAATGAGCAGGTTCGCCCTTTCCCAATCGCCGGCCTCGATCGCCTTCTCAAGCACCGAGCGAGCCAGATCGGCCGCTTCCTTCATAAGCCGTTCAAAGAACGGGACCGGGGGGTAGCGGGTGCCATCAGGCGCATGACGCTCCTTGCCGAAGTGCGAGAAAGCCTCATAGAGAGTGAAGTGGGTGTCAAGCAGGTCCTCCCATAGCTTCTCCGGGTGCTTCTCCACGATGGCTCGGAACAATTCAACAGCCTTGTCGACGTCCCTGAAATAGCGGAGGTCTTGAAGCGAGAAATCGTCCTCGGCGAGGACATTGACGTCGGCGCCAGCGTCGATCAGGTCATTGAATGTGGTCCAGTAGTTCTGCGCACTCCTGTCGGAGCCATACTTCCTCAGTTGTTCCGTTGCGCCGGTGGCCAGAGCAGCACTCACGGAGTCGGCATCGGTGTTGGCCTGTCGCGCTAGATCGAAAGCCGTCTTTCCGCTTCTGTCCTTTATAGTGACGTCAGCGCCAGCTTTGAGCAATTTCTGGATGATCGTGACAGGATTGGACGTGGCCTCAGCCGCATAATGCAATGCAGTTTTTCCGGTCTCAGGATCGACAGCATTGATGTCAAATGTCGCCCCGCTTTCGAGAATGTCCTCGACGGCAGACAGATCGCCGCTTGCGGCGGCGGTCCGTAGAGCCTGCTCTAGGGATGAGGAGCCGCCATGGCCCCTCCGAACGAATTTCTCAGACAAGAGAATATTATCGAAATGAATATCGTCATCTGGCTCGTGTCTGGAAGCATTTGCCTGATAGGGAAGTGTCTTGATCATGGTTTCCAGTCGGCGCAAAGACAGCGAAAGGCATCTTACGGAGGGGGCGCGCTCGAATACAATAGATCCGAATAAAACTTTCAGAGATACATGTTATTTTTATCTGTATTATTTGTAAAGCATAGAGCGTCTGATTAAGTCGTTGAGTGCATATACGGGCGCCGCAGCAAATTCTCACCATCGCCAGCCGCGCTGATCCGATCGTCCCCGCGCGCTCGCGCACTTCATCGGGCTCGCTCTCCTGCGGCCTGTCTGCGTGCGCAATAAGAACGGACCATGAGGATGAGTGGGAGGAGCAGAACGATACCCACAGTGTTCGGTATGATCGGGCGTCACCTGCCGGGCAGTGCAACTCGGCAGCCCAGCGGCCAATCGTCGGGCGCGTTATGCCGAAGACAAAGCTTCTATGGGCTCGATATCTACGGGCCGATCATCATCCCGGCGGCGCTCGCAGGCGATGGCGGCGCAAGATCGCGCACGGCTGCAAGCCTTGTGTTTCTCGCAGCCACATGCCGCCGCCAGGCGGCCTCGGCCTCCTCGGTAGTGATGGCAACGAAACGGATGGGGGCGCCGGGGCGGCGTTGCACCAGGCGGTAGAGATCGGCGCCGATGATAGTGGCGATCTTTGGATAGCCGCCGGTGGTCTGGCGATCGGCCAGGAGCACCAGCGGCAGGCCGTCTCCCGGGACCTGGATCGAACCGTAGGCGATGCCGTCCGACACGATATCGGCGCCATCGCGATGGGCAAGGCGGGGGCCGTCGAGGCGGCAGGCCATGCGGTCGAATTTGGCGGTCAGCCAATAGGTGCCGGCAAGAAAGGTCGAGATCGCCTCATCGGTGAAACGATCATCCTGCGGGCCCAACACCACCCGGATCGCGCGGGCTTGCGGCGGCTGACGGCCCTGGGTCGCACGCCGGCGCGGGCCTTCTTGCAATGTTCCGAGACGCAGGGGTAGGCGATCTCCGGCTGTCAGCACTCGAGGTATCGGACCGAGCGCGAAGCGGACATGGGTGGAGCGGCTTCCCAGCACTGGCTCCACGGCAAAGCCGGCGCTGATGGCGAGATATCCCCAGGTGGCATCATCGGCGGGCCCGATCTCGACCTCGGCGCCCTCAGGCACGTCGATCGACCGGCCGACTGGAAAGGGAACACCGTTGCAGGAGGCGCGGAAGGTGCCGCCGGCGACGGCAAGCCGCGCCGCTGCGGTGAAGCGAAAGACGCCGGCGAACATGGCGAACTCCAGGCAGGCCTCGCCCGGATCGTTGCCGGCCAGGAGGTTGGCCAGCATCAGGGCTTCAGGGTCCATGGCCCCGGATTCCGGGATGCCTTGGTGCATGAGACCGACGCGACCGAGATCCTGCAAGGTGACCATCGGCCCCGGACGAAGGACGAGGAGCTCGCTCATGCGTGAAAGGCCTCTGAGGTAATGCTTCCGCGCTCGATGCCGACCTGGAGGCGTTCGAATTCCGGCTGGCCCACGGGGGTGAAAGCCACGGTATCGCCAGCGGCGAAGAGAAAAGGATCGGCCCGCATGGGGTCGAAAGCCTTTACCGGCGTGCGGCCGAGCAGGTTCCAGCCCGTGGGCAGCGGGACGGAGGCGATGCTCGCCTGCTGCCCGCCGATGGAGATGGTGCCCGCCGGCGCGGAAAGGCGCGGTGCGGGGCGGCGCGGCGTGTGAAGCGCTGGCGGCAGGCCACCCAGATAGGCGTAGCCGGGGGCAAAGCCGATCATGAAAATCCGGTACTCCGCGCCGGAATGCAGGGCGATCACCTCGTCCGTGGTGATGCCGTGCCGCGCGGCGACTTCATCGAGGTCGGGACCATGAGCCCCGCCGTAGACAACGGGGATGCGCCAGCGCTTTCCTGCTCCCGACATATCGACGGTGAGATTGCCGAATGCCCGGAGGATGACGTTTTCGAGGAGGCCGCGGCCAGCAACCAGGGGATCGTAATGAACGAGCAGCGAGCGGTAGGTTGGGAGGAGGTCGATGATACCGACAACCCGCTGCCGTTCGAGCGCGGCGGCCAAGGCGACCACGCGGCGGTTGATGCTGGGATCGATCACATCGGCCAGTTCCGCCACCAGATGCCGATCGCCGGCCGCCCGGAAGCGCACCTCCGGCTTCATCTCCTCGTCTTCGACGATCAAGGCTGCAACTCCCTCGCGACAGTAGATAAACTAGGCTGTACGCTGCTGCTTCCAAACGTTTTTCTGCGCTATAGCAGGCCTCATCCGACCGAGGTGCTCCATGAAAATGATCGATCTCAATTGCGACTGCGGTGAAAGCTGGGGTTCCTATGTGATCGGCAATGATGCGGCCATGCTCGATATCGTCACCTCCGCCAACATCGCCTGCGGGTTTCATGGCGGAGATCCGCTGGTGCTGCACAGGACACTGAGGCTGGCGAAGGAGCGTGGCGTCAATGCCGGTGCCCACCCATCGTTCCTGGATCCCTGGGGTTTCGGACGCCGCCGCATCGAGGTGGACAGCCTGGCTGATCTTGAGAAGATCATCATGTACCAGCTCGCGGCCTTCTGCGGCATGGCAGCGACCCTCGGCGTCAAGGTCTCGCATGTGAAGGCTCACGGCGCGCTTTCCAACATGGCGGCCACGGATTTCGATCTGTCCCTGGCGCTCTGCCGGGGCGTGAAGGCGATCGATCGCGATCTTGTCTTCTTTACCTCGCCCGGTGACGAGACCGAGAAGGCCATTGATGAACTGGGCCTCGCCAAAGCCATCGAGATCTTCGCCGACCGCGCCTATGACGAGAGCGGCGGCCTGATGGCGCGAAAAAGGCCGGGCGCGGTGATCCATGATGCCGACACGGCGGCAAAGCGCATCATCGGCTTTCTGGAGGATCAGGCCATCACCACGGTGGACGGGCGGCGCATCCCAACGCTCATCGACACGATCTGCGTCCACGGCGACAACCCCCATGGGGTCGAGATCGCGAGCAAGCTGCGAAGCGCGCTGGAGCAGGCCGGCTGGACGGTGGCGCCACTTGCTGCCCCAGCGCGGTCAGGCGATTAGCGTCTCGAACGGCTCGTCGCCCGAATTGGTGGGTCGCAGGTAGCGCTTGTCGATCACCATATGGGCGCCACGGTTGCCATTGACGACCTGAGTGACGCGGAGGTCGGCGACCAGGCTGCAAAGGGCGTAGGCGTCGGAACGCGACAGGCCGGTGTTGCGGGTCACCACATCGATCATTTCCTGCGTGGCGATCGCGACGCAGATGTCGAGATCCGGATCGAATGCCATGGTGATGATCGTGTCGGCGGTTTCGGCACGCGGCCAGATCAGCGCGATGTCATTGCGCGCCGTCAATCGGAAGGTGCCTTCAAGGCCGGTTTCGAGGGCGGTTTCGCAGACCTCGCCGTCACCTTGAGCACCATGGCCATCGCCGACGGAGAAGAGGGCGCCATCCACGAAAACGGGGAGATAAAGCGTTGTTCCGGCCGTCAGGAGCCGATTGTCCATATTGCCGCCATTGCGACGCGGCGGCAGCGTGCTGAGACGACCCCATTGAGGGGGAGGGGCCACGGTCATGACGCCGAAGAAGGGCGACAGCGGGATCTCTGTCCCCCAGGGCATGCGGCCGATCATCCTGTCGCGGTCGAGCGCGATATGGCGCACCTCACGGTCCGTGGGTTCATTGGGCAGGATGCCCATCAGCGGCGTGGTGACGGTATAGCCCCAATCGAAGCCGAGGCGGATGTCCTCGATATCGATCTGGAGAACCCCTCCCTTCTCCGCTCCTTCCACGAAGACAGGGCCAGTGCAGATATGTCCCGGCAATTCCTGGCGCACGGAGGCATGGACGGCGTGCAGCGCCTCGGGCACGGTGAAGGGAGCTTCGGGCAGGACATCCTTGCTGCCGGAGAGGGTGGAGATGGTGATGCGGTCGCCGGAGGGAATTGAGATGCGTGGCTTCATGCGGCCGTCGAAATAACCCCAATGGACGGTCTTGGGGCCGGCTTGCAGCACATGCTTGCGCGAATGAATCTTCTTTGAAATCGGGGACATAGGACGACATGACGTGCTGACCTAAGCTTTGTCCAGCACGCTGAGGCCCTCACTGCGGAGAAGGAGTTTTCGCGTTCAGGCAACAGCCCTCCCCGGGCCGCATTTTGTACCGCTTCGGCTTGTGTGCCGGTACGAGCGTCACCGCGCCAAGACGCGGGCCGCGTCGCGGGTGGTGTTGACGGCGGTGGAGACCTGCGACACGGCAGCCGAAATGGACGTGATGTTGCTGGTGATGGCCGCGACCGCGCCGGCGGTGTCCTGCATCTTTGAAGACATGTCGCGGGTGACGGCGCTCTGTTCCTCCATTGCGGTGGCCGTCGTCACCACGCCGTCGCGCATGACGCCGACGGAGGCCTTGATATCCTCCAGCGTAGTGACAACGTCCTTGGAAATCATCTGCAGGCCGGAGATCTCGCCGCTGATCTGGTCGGTTGCCTTGGCCGCCTGATTGGCGAGGTTCTTGACTTCCTGGGCAACCACGGCAAAGCCGCGGCCCGCCTCGCCGGCGCGGGCCGATTCAATGGTGGCATTGAGAGCCAGAAGGTTGATCTGGGCCGCGATGTTCTGGATGAGGCCGACGATACCGCCCATGTTGCTCGCCGCATCGGACAGCTTGGTCGTGTAGTCGCCGACAACGGTGACCTGGTCGAAGGCGCTGTCGGTGGCTTCACGGGATTTTGCCATGCTGGCCGCGATCTCGGATACCGAGGTTGCCAGTTCCTCCGAGGCGGCCGCGACCGCCTGCATGTTGTCGGTGGTGGAGGTTGCCATGTCCATGGCCTCTCCTGATTCCGAGGCAGAACGCGTGACCGCCTCGTCGATCTCGCCGAAATTCTGGTCGATCATCACACGTAGGTTTGCCAGGAGCTGGACTTGCTGGGTGATGTCGGTGGCGAATTTCACCACTTTGTAAGGCTTGCCCGACGAATCGAGGATCGGGTTGTAGGAGGCCTCGATCCAGATCTCGCGTCCCTCCCTGCCGAAGCGCTTATACTGCCCCGCCTGATATTCACCCGCGTTCAGGGCTGCCCAGAAATCGGCATATTCCCTGCTGGTCTTGTAAGCCGGATCGACGAAGATCGAATGATGCTGGCCCTTGATGTCATCAAGCGCGTAGCCCACCGCATTGAGGAAATTGTCATTGGCATCAAGAATAGTGCCGTCAAGGTCGAATTCGATCACGGCCTGCGCCTTGCGAATGGCGGCGATCTGGCCGGCGCGATCGGCGTCTTCATGCTTCTGGCGCGTGATATCGGTTGCGAATTTGACGATCTTGTAAGGCTTGCCGTCGCGTCCAAGAATAGGGTTATAAGACGCCTCGATCCAGACTTCGCGGCCGTCCTTGGCTATCCGTTTGAACTGCCCCGCCTGAAAGTCACCGCGGCGCAACCGCTCCCAGAACTGCTTGTAATCAGGATTGTTCTTGTAATCATCATCGACAAACATGCTGTGATGTTTGCCAATGATCTCGCCTTCCTCATACCCGAGCGTCTTAAGGAAGTTCTCGTTGGCAGCCAGAATGTGTCCGCCGAGGTCGAACTCGATGACCGCCTGGACGCGGTCCAGAGCCTTCAATTTCGCGGCGCTTTCCTCATGCGTTGTTGATTTGAACATGATTTCCCACCCCGCCGGTCAACCAAGCTTCACCAGCGGGAGACCGGTACCCAAAGCTCCGTTTGCCGATGGTTGGAATTCTATGCTTCGGATAGTTAATCTTTGGTTGTTCTTGTTATTTCGGCGCGGCTTGAGCGGCGGTAGCGGGCGTTCGCCCGGCGCGGCATCCAGATGAGGTGAGGTCCGCGGATCAGAGCGGAGAGAGAACGAGCGGCAGCTGCTCGAGCTGGCGAAGCGGTTGCGAATGCGGCTGTCGTAACCTTTGGTTGTGCGCTGCGCACAAAAACTCGTGATCAGTACTGCCTAGAGATTCGTAGGATTTTCTGGTTCACTTACATTGACTTGCTGCGGCGCGGTATTTATATCCGACCGGTTGGATATAAAAGGTGCGCCATGGGGCGGAACAGGACAATCGATCGCGATGCGGTTCTCGACGCCGCGCAGAAGGTGGTCAGCCGCGATGGCGCCATCGGGCTGACGCTCGATGCCGTCGCCCATGAAGCCGGGATCAGCAAGGCCAGCGTCCTTTACGACTGCAAGACCAAGCAGCAGCTCATTCAGGCTGTGATCGAGCGCCGGATCGCGCGCGACACCGAACGCGCGCGAGACGCGGTTTCGAAGCTCGGCGATTGCCCCAATCCCAGCATCGAAGCCTTGATCGCGTCCTTCCAGTCGGAGGTCTCCGATGAGGATCGCGCGGTCGCCATCCATCTGATCGCGGCCATGGCGCAGGACAATGAGCTCCGCGCGCCGGTCCAGGAATTGATCGCCAGCCACGTCCGCGACATTCGCGCGACATCCGCCACCCCGCGGGGGGCTCTTCTGGCCTTCTTCGCGCTAGAAGGCATGAAGCTGCTCGACTGGTTTGGTCTTCATCGCTGCTCCGAGGCGGAACGCGATCAGCTCATCAAGGATATCCGTTGGCTCGTGGATCAGAGCCCGGGCGATCCGCCCCCGTCTCCAGAGGCAACGCACGGATAGCCGTTGCTGTCGCTCCTTCTTTCGATTTCAAAGCCTCCGCGGCCTCATACTCAGGATATTGAACCCCATGCCGGCTCTTCGATCTCTCACACGCGTCCTCCTCGCCGCGAGCGCCTTTGCCTTTCTCGCGGCCTGTTCTGACGACGAGGCAGCGGCGCCGGCAGGCGGTGCGGGCGCGCCGCCGCCCGGCGTCAGCGTGGTGACCATCGCACCGGAAGCCCTGCCGCTAACCAATGATCTTCCTGGCCGCATCGCACCAACCCGCATCGCCGAGGTGCGTCCACGGGTTGCCGGCATCATCATCGAACGCGTGTTCGAGCAGGGCAGCATCGTCAAGGAAGGCGATGTGCTTTACCGCATCGACCCCGAACCGTTCCGGGTGCAGGTGGCGAGCGCGCGGGCAACCCTGCAGCGCGCCGAGGCAACCCAGCTTCTGGCGCGCCAGCAGCAGCAGCGCCAGTCGGAGCTGCGCGAGCGCAACGTCGCCAGCGGTCAGCAGTTCGACAGTGCCGTTGCCGCGCTTGCCCAGGCCGATGCCGATGTGGCGTCCGCCCGCGCGGGCCTCGCCGCCGCCGAGCTTGACCTTCAGTATTCCGAGGTGAAGGCACCCATCAGCGGCCGCATCGGCCGGGCCCTCATCACCGAAGGTGCCCTCGTCAGCTCGGCAGGGGCGGAGAACCTGGCGACCATTCAGCAGCTTGACCCCGTCTATGCCGATTTCACCCAGTCAGCATCCGATCTGATGGCGCTGCGCCGCGCTCTGGAGCTAGGCTCGCTCACCAGCTCTGATCCGGGTGAGGCCAAGGTACAGCTCATCCTGGACGACGGTACCGCTTACAAGCATCAGGGCCGCCTGCTGTTTTCCGAAGCGGCGGTGGATGCCACCACGGGGCAGGTGACGCTGCGCGGTGAATTCCCCAATCCCGATGGCGACCTTCTGCCGGGCATGTATGTGCGCGTGTTGATCGAACAGGGCGTCGAACCCAATGCCATCGCCGTGCCGCAGCAGGCCGTGCAGCGTGACGGCAGCGGTCGCGCCCAGGTCTATGTGGTGGGCGAGGACAAGAAGGCGAGCCTCCGCAATGTCAGCACCGGCCGCATTCTCGGCAATCGCTGGGTCATCAATGAAGGGCTGAAGGCCGGTGAGCTGGTCGTGGTCGAAGGCTTCCAGAAAATCCGTCCCGGTGCGGAGGTGAATGCTCAGCCGTGGACGCAGCAGCAGGCTGACGCCTCCGCCGCCAGCGAAACGAAGACCCAGTAAGGATCGCGCCTCATGCCGAGTTTTTTCATCAACCGGCCGATCTTTGCCTGGGTCGTTGCCATCTTCATCATGCTTGCCGGCGTCATCGCGCTGCCGCTTCTGCCAGTCGCGCAATATCCCAACGTCGCGCCGCCGCAGATCTCGATCAGCACCAATTATCCGGGCGCTTCGCCGGAGGACATCTACCAGTCGGTGACGCGGCCCATCGAAGAAGAGCTCAACGGCGTTCCCGGGCTGATCTATTTTGAATCGACCTCCGACGCCTCCGGCCGGATTTCCATCAATGCCACCTTCGAGCCGGGAACGCCTATCAACGAGGCGCAGGTGGAGGTGCAGAACCGCATCAGCCGCATCGAGTCGCGCCTTCCCTCGGCCGTGGCGCAGCAGGGCATGCGCATCGAGCAGGCCGGCAGCGGCTTTCTCCTGGTGGCGGCGCTGGTCTCCACCGATGGGTCGCTCGACGCCGTCGGTCTCGGCGATTACATCAGCCGCAACGTGCTTGGCGAGATCCGCCGCGTGCCCGGCGTGGGTTCGGCGCAGCTCTTCGCCACCCAGCGCTCCATGCGCGTCTGGATGGATCCGGACAAGATGCTGGGTCTCAATCTCACCGCCAGTGACATCACCAATGCCATCCAGGCGCAGAACGCCCAGGTCGCGGCGGGCCGGATCGGTGCGCAGCCGACCACCGTTACCCAGCAGATTTCGGCTTCAGTCCTGGTGCAGGGCCAGCTTGCCTCGCCGGAGGAGTTCGGCGCCATCGTGCTGCGCGCCAATCCGGATGGTTCCTCGGTCCGCCTGCGCGACGTCGCACGGATCGAGGTCGGGGGTGAGTCCTACAATTTCTCGAGCCGCCTGAATGGGCAGCCCGCCGCCGCCATCGGCGTTCAGCTTTCGCCCACCGGCAACGCAATGTCGACTTCGGCCGCCGTCCGCGCAAAGATGGAAGAACTGGCCGGCTTCTTCCCGCCGGGGCTTCAATATGAGATCCCATACGATACATCGCCCTTCGTCGCGGTCTCGATCGAAAAGGTGCTGCACACGCTGCTGGAGGCGGTCGGCCTCGTCTTCGTGGTGATGTTCCTGTTCCTGCAGAACTTCCGCTACACGCTGATCCCGACGATCGTCGTGCCGGTGGCGCTGCTCGGCACCTGCGCCATCATGCTGGCCTCGGGCTTCTCCATCAACGTCCTCACCATGTTCGCCATGGTGCTGGCGATCGGTATCCTGGTGGATGACGCTATCGTGGTGGTGGAGAACGTCGAGCGCATCATGGCGGAGGAGGGGCTCTCACCTCGCGAGGCCACCAAGAAAGCCATGGGGCAGATCACCGGCGCCATCATCGGCATCACGCTTGTGCTGACAGCCGTCTTCGTGCCCATGGCCTTCTTTCCCGGTGCGGTCGGCATCATCTATCAGCAGTTCAGCCTGACCATGGTGGTGTCCATCCTGTTCTCGGGCTTCCTGGCGCTCTCGCTGACACCGGCGCTCTGTGCCACCTTCCTGAAGCCGATCAAGGGACATCACGAGAAGAAGGGCTTCTTCGGCTGGTTCAACCGCACCTTCGACCGCACATCGCGCCGCTACAGCGGCTGGGTTGCCAAGCTCCTGAAGCGCACCGGCCAGGTGATGATCGTCTATGTGGCGCTGCTGGTCGGGCTGGGCTGGCTTTATGTGGGTCTGCCGTCGGCTTTCCTGCCCAACGAGGATCAGGGCTTCCTGATCGTCGATATCCAGGCGCCGCCCGAGGCCAGCGACCGGCGGACGCTGGAAGTCATCGAGCAGGTTGAAAAGGCCGTTCTCGATGAGGAGGCGGTGGATCGCATCATCGCCATCGCCGGTTTCAGCTTCTCCGGCTCCGGGCAGAACGCGGCCCTTGCCTTCGTGACGCTGAAGGATTGGGAGGAGCGTGGGGCGGAGGATTCCGCTGCGGCGCTGGCCCAACGCATCAACGGCAAGCTGATGCAGATCAAGGATGCACGCGCCTTTGCGCTGTCGCCTCCGCCGATCCAGGGTCTCGGCACCACCAGCGGGTTCTCCTTCCGCCTCCAGGATCGCGGTGGTCTGGGCCAGGCCCCGCTGGCGGCCGCGCGCGACCAGTTGCTGGCTGCTGCCGCAAACAGCGAGGTCGTGACCGGGCTGCGCGTGGAGGGACTGCCTGATGCGGCACAGGTGCAGCTCATCATCGATCGTGAGAAGGCGAACACCTTCGGCGTCACCTTTGCGGACATCAACTCCACCATCACGACGAACCTCGGCTCGTCCTACATCAACGACTATCCCAATACGGGCCGCATGCAGCGGGTCATGGTGCAGGCGGACGCGGCCCAGCGGATGCATACGACGGACCTCCTGAAGCTCAATGTGAAGAATGCCAGCGGCGGCATGGTCCCGTTCTCGGCCTTCGCCTCCATCGAGTGGATCAAGGGGCCGGCGCAGATCACCGGCTACAATGGTTATCCGTCGATCCGTATTTCAGGCGAGGCAAAGCCCGGCTATTCCTCTGGTGACGCCATCGCCGAGATGCAGCGCTTGGCCGGTGAACTGCCGCAGGGCTTCGGTTATGAGTGGACCGGCCAATCCCTGCAGGAGATCCAGTCGGGTGCCCAAGCACCGCTTCTGATCGCGCTCAGTATCGTCTTCGTTTTCCTGCTGCTGGCCGCGCTCTATGAGAGCTGGTCGATCCCGCTCGCGGTCATCCTCGTGGTGCCGCTCGGCGTCATCGGGTCCGTGCTGGCGGTCATGATGCGGTCGATGCCCAACGACGTCTATTTCCTCGTCGGCCTTATCGCCATCATCGGCCTGTCCGCCAAGAACGCGATCCTGATCATCGAGTTCGCCAAAGACCTCAGAGCCGAGGGCAAACCTCTCCTGGAGGCGACCATCGAGGCCGCGCATCTGCGCTTCCGGCCGATCCTGATGACCTCGCTCGCCTTCACGCTGGGCGTGGTGCCGCTGGCGATCGCCACGGGCGCCAGTGCGGCGAGCCAGAACGCCATCGGTACCGGCGTGCTGGGCGGCATGATCTCGGCAACGGTGCTGGCGGTGTTTTTCGTGCCGGTGTTCTTCGTCTTCATCGCGAAACTCTTCAGCCGTTCGGCGAAGGAGGAGGCGAAAGAGGGCGTGGCGGCTCCGGCCGAATAGCCGACAGACAAATGCTGACGGGAAAGCCGCGGGTAGCGCCCCGCGGCTTTTTCTTTGATCAGGTCAGGCGGGAAGCTCGTATCGCCAGGGCGGATTGGCACCGGCGCGGCTGCAGGTCACCGCGGCGCATTTCGCCGCGAACAGGAGGCATCGTTCCACATCGTCGGGGGCCATGGCCGACAGCGCTTCACGGTCTTTAAGATGCTGGCCTTCCAGAAGCGCCACCATAAGCGCGCCCTGGAAGGTATCGCCGGCGCCGATGGTGTCCGCCACGTCCACTCTCAGCGCCTCTACCGATATCATGCCGGTCCTGGTCCAGGCGCGGGCGCCTTTTTCGCCCTCGGTCAGCACCATCAGAGAGACGCCATCCGCCAATGCACCGGCCGCGAAGGTCGCGACATCAGCATCGCCGTAGAGGTAGGAAAAATCGACGTCGGACAATCGGAGGATGTCGGCCCTCACCATGAAGGCTTCCATCTTCCCGCGGTAATCATCGAGATCGGTAACGAGATTGGGCCGGCAGTTCGGATCGAAGGAAATGATGCACCTTGCCTTCGCCTCATCCACCAGCTTCAGTCCTTCGGCATGGCCCTGATCGGCGATCAATGAGGTGGAGCCGATATGCAGCGCTTCCACCCGCTCGAACGGAATGGCTCCAGCCTCGTGCCGCCATTGGCGCGTGGCCGAGCTCTCGTCATAAAAGGCATAGGACGGCTCTCCATCAGCCAGGCGCACGAAGGCGAGCGTCGTTTGCGCCTGTGGCCGGAGGCTGCAGGCGAGGCTGACACCCGATGCTTCGGCATGGGCCGCAATCATGGCGCCGAACATGTCGGTGGAAATGCCGCCGACAAAGCCGGCCTGCGCGCCTAGGCGGGCCATTGCGACGGCGACGTTGAGACAGGAGCCTCCGGCCACGGGTATGAAGGCCTCACGGCCGTCAGCCGTTCGCATGGGCATGAAGTCGATCAGGCTGTCGCCGCAACTCAGCAGCATCAGGTACTCCCGTTTCGGTGCCAGTGACCCATGACTGGAACGGTATTCGCGTAAAAAGGTTCTGGGATGAGGGGGCAGCGTTGCCCCTGGGGATCGTCGAAGGCATTCCATGCTGACGATCCGTTGGGGAGATTTCCATTTAGCTCAGCATCTGTCAATGCAGCTCCAGATATGATCCCTGCCCAAATGCCGGCTTAACATTGAAAGTTCCGCGGTAGCCGCGCTTGTTCCGCAGTTCTTCATGCATAGTCCTGGCGCTGACCTGTTTATTCAATATTCGGGCGTCGGACAGAGCGGCGAGGCTGCATTGCAGAAAAACGCCCCGCATGCTTTCGCGCGATGCTACAGTGCTTACAAAAAACTGTATGCACAGCACGGATTGAGGAAGCAGGCATGAACGAGCGCATCTACGAGAAGGTCTTCATCGGCGGCGAGTGGGTCGTTCCCAAGGGCGACCAAGTGCTGAAATCCATCGACCCCTCGACCGAGTACGTCTGGGCTGAGATCGCTCTTCCCGGGAAGGCGGAAGTCGATATGGCCGTCGCGGCGGCGCGGGCGGCATTGCGCGGCTCGTGGTCCAAATTCTCCGCCACCAGGAGAGGCGAACTCCTGGCGAAGCTCGCCAATCTCATCCGTCGCGACGCCGCAGTGCTTGCAGAGCTTGAAAGCCGGGACAACGGCAAACCGCTTCGCGATACGCGGGGCGAGATCGACCGTGCGGCAGACTGGATCACCTTCTTCGCAGGTGCCGCGGACAAGATCAACGGAGAGCAGATCCCCTACCGCCCTGATGCCCTTGCCTATACCCGCCGCGAGCCCATCGGCGTGGTGGCGGCGATCCTGCCCTGGAATTCTCCTATCAGCATGTATGCCTGGAAGCTCGGTCCGGCACTGGCGGCGGGCAACGCCATCATCATCAAACCGGCCGAGCAGACCTCCGTGACCGCAATGGAGATCGCCAAGCTGATCGAGGAAGCGGGCTTTCCTGAAGGTGTAGTCAGCGTTTTACCAGGCTATGGCGCGGAAGTGGGAGCGGCTCTGGCCGCGCATCCCGATGTCAACAAGATCGCCTTCACCGGCGAGCATTCAACAGCGCAGCAGATCATGCGGGCGGCCGCCGGCAATCTGAAGCGATGCACCTTCGAGTGCGGAGGAAAATCGCCTCACATCATCTTCGAGGATGCCGATCTTGAACGTGCCCTCCAGGTAGCCATGCATTCCGCCTTCCGCTCGACCGGCCAATCCTGCTCGCTTGGGTCGCGGCTCTTCGTGCAGCGGCCGATCTATGAGAGATTCCAGGATCAAATCGCGGCGTTAGCCGGCAAAATACGTGTCGGCGCTCCCTTGGATCCGGCCACCCATATCGGTCCCCATACCTCGGCCGAGCAATTGGCGAAGACCATGAAGTTCATCGCCCTCGGACAGGAGGAGGGCGCGCGGCTGATCGCCGGTGGTGGACGTCCCCTTGGGCTTGATCGGGGCTACTATGTGCAGCCGACGGTTTTTGCCGATGTAGACAATCGCTCCGCGCTGGCCCAGCAGGAGGTGTTCGGCCCCGTCCTGTCGATGATCCCCTTCGACACGGAGGAGGAGGTCCTCGCCATGGCCAATGACACTCAATACGGCCTGGTGGCCGGGCTGTGGACGTCGGATGTGACGAGGGCGCACCGCATCGCCCATCAGATCGAGGCGGGGCTTGTGTCGGTGAACACCTACCGGCCCGTCCATTTCATGCTGCCCTACGGCGGCTACAAATTGAGCGGGATCGGCCGCGAGAACGGCCTCGACGTGATCAATCACTACACCGAGGTCAAGACGGTCGTCGTCAATCTCTCCGAGACGCCGGAGCCGAGCCCGTTCGACGGCATCTGAGCGATAGACAGATCATCAGGGAGGATATGCAATGAGGCTTCAAGGGAAGGCCGGGCTGATCACGGCCGCGGCATCGGGAATGGGGCTCGCCGGCGCGCTTCGCTTCGCAGAAGAGGGGGCATCCGTTGCCGTGGTCGACCGCGACCATGGGGCGGCAGAGGCTGCCGTGGAACAGATCCGTGCGAGGGGAGGCAAGGCCTTCGCACTGTCCGGAGATCTGCGCGACGATGGCTTCGCACGCGGCATCGTGGAGGAGACACTGAAGAGCTTCGGCCGCCTCGACTTCGTCTGGAACCATGTCGGGCATCCGGCCTCGGCACAGGTCGAAGATGAGGACATGGAGAATTTCGCCCTCGCCCTCGATATCAACCTGCGTTCCGTCTTCAACACCACGGCCGCGACCATCCGGCCCATGCGCGAGGCGGGGGGCGGCAGCATCCTCTTCACATCCTCGACCTCCGGGCTCGTGGCATCGGCCAACAGCCCCATCTACACAGCGGCAAAGTTCGGCGTGCTTGGTCTCATGCGGGGCCTTGCCCGGCGCTTCGCCAAGGAGGGCATCCGCTGCAATGCCGTCTGCCCCGGCCCCGTCGACACGCCCATGCTGCGTTCCTTCGTGGCGCGGCCCGATCAGAACCTCGCCAATGACGTGGAGGATCTTGTCGCAAAGCGGGGCGCGCTCACGCCCATGGGCCGCAACGGTAAGCCACATGAGATCGCCAATGCGGCGCTGTTCCTCATTTCCGACGAGGCCTCGTTCATCACCGGCGTCGCCCTGCCGGTGGACGGCGGCTCGACGGCCTGACATGCCACGGCCCGACCGCATGCCCCCAGGCGGCCGGGCCGTGTGCCCCCAATCGCGCGGCAGCCTCCGTGAGGCTCTGCCGATCAGATGATCGTCTTGCGCACCTTTGCCGAGACCCATTCGGAGGCCACGACCGTTGCCAGCACGACGATGAAGATCACCGTGATCTCCGCCCAGGCGAGGCGTGCCAGGGAGGACTCCAGCTGGACGCCGATGCCGCCGGCGCCGACGAGACCAAGGATGGTTGATTCGCGGATGTTGATGTCCCAGCGGAACACGGTCATGCCCGCGAAGGCCGGCAGCACCTGAGGAATCACCGCATAGTCCATCACCTGCATCCGCGAGGCGCCGGTGGCGCTGATGGCTTCCACCTGCCGGTGATCGATCTCCTCGATGGCTTCGTAGAGCAGCTTGCCGACGAAGCCGATGGAGCGAAAGGCGATGGCGATGATGCCGGCCAGAAGTCCCGGACCGATGATGGCCACCAGAAGCAGCGCCCAGATGAGCGAATTGATGGAGCGCGACGCGACGATGATCAGCAGCGCAATCGGCCGAACGAGGGCAGCGCTGGGTGTGGTGTTGCGGGCTGCGAGGAAGGCAACCGGTACGGCCATGAGGGTGCCGAGCAGGGTGCCGAGCGTCGCGATGTTCAGCGTGTCCCACAGCGGCAACCACAGCCGATCCAGATAGGACCAGCGCGGCGGGAGCGCGCGCGTGATCAGGTCGGCCGCCTGTTGCGGCGCATCTTCAACGAACACCCACATCGTGTTGCGGTTCATCTCCTGCCAGCAGAAGACGGTGAGGGCGACGAGCGCGAACCAGCCGGCCCAGACGGCCATTTGCCGCGTTGTAGTGCGGTGGCGCCAGACAGGCTGCCCATTGAGCGTGGAGACGGGCATCACTGCACCCACTTTCGAACGTGGCCGGAGGCATATTCGGTCGCCATGACGACCAGGATGATGATGATCAGCACCGCGCCGGCCGTGTCATACTCATAACGGTCCATCGCCGTGTTGAGCGTCGCGCCGATGCCTCCGGCACCGACGATGCCGATCACCGCGCTTTCGCGGAAATTGATGTCGAGGCGATAGAGCGAAAGGCCGATCAGCCTGGGCATGACCTGGGGCTGGATGCCGTAATTGACGATCTGCCACCAGCCCGCGCCGGTCGAGCGGATGGCTTCCGCCTGTCCCTCGTCAATGTCCTCAATGGCCTCTGCCAGAAGCTTGGCGAGGAAGCCGATGGTGGCGAAGGAGAGGGTGATGAAGCCGGCAAGCGGGCCGAAGCCGAACATCGCAACGCAGAGAATGGCGACGATGATCTCCTGGAACGAGCGGGAGAGAGCGACGATGGAACGGCAGATGGCGTGGACAGGTGCCGGCGCGAGGTTGCGCGCGGCGCCGATGCCGATGGGTACGGACAGGATGATGCCGGCGACCGTCGACGTCAGCGTCATCGTGAGGCTCTCGATGATGCCTTGCTGGATGTCGCGGGCACGTGTCAGAAAATCGGGAACCAGGAAGCCCTGGATAAAGCGCACGCCGCGTTCCAGGCCTTCAAATATGCGTGTCCAATTCACCTCGATGCTGGCGACGGCAAGCACGAGGTAGACGGCGAAGCCGCCGTAAATGACGAGCCGGAGGGTCGGATCCTGGATGAGGAGCGGGGGCCGCTTCCAGCGGCGCGGCGAAACGGTGGTGCTGGTCATGCCATCCCCGCGACCGCATGATCCGTTTCCACGACGTGGGGCGTCGTTTCGATCTCTTCGGCATTTTCGTTGTGGATCACGGCCCAGTCTTCCTCGCCGTAGATCGCGGTCAGGGCGGCGTGATCGAGCTGATCGGGCGTGCCGTCGAAGACGATCTCGCCTGCGCGCAGGCCGATGATGCGATCGACGAACATGCGGGCAAGCGCAACGTCATGGATGTTGATGATGGCGGGCAGCCCTCGCTCACGGCAGATCTCGACGATCAGCCGCATGATCTGGCGAGAGGTCTTGGGATCGAGCGAGGCGGTCGGTTCATCGATCAGAAGAAGTTCGGGGTCCTGCTCCAGGGCGCGGGCAATGCCGACGCGCTGGCGCTGTCCGCCGGACAGCGCGTCGGCCCGCTTGTCGGCGTGCTGTGACAGGCTGACACGATCGAGCAGCGCAAAGGCCTTTTCCACGTCAGCCTGCGGAAAACGGCGGGCAAAGGAACGCCAGAACGAGACATAGCCCAGACGGCCGGAGAGCACGTTCTCCATGACCGTCAAACGTTCCACCAGTGCGTAATCCTGAAAGATCATGCCGATGCGGCGGCGAGCACGACGCAGTTCGCTTCCCGACCGCGCGATCGGACGGCCGTTCAGGAAAACCGATCCCTCGGTGGGATCGACCAGCCGGTTGACGCAGCGGATCAAGGTGGATTTGCCCGCGCCAGAGGGGCCAATCAGGCCGACAACCTGTCCGGCGTCGATGCTGAATGACACATTCTTCAGGGCGTGATCGCCCGTCTTGTAGCGTTTCGACAGGTTCTCGACGCGGAACATGGCTCTAGCCTTCCAAATAGTCGTGGCGGCCCTGCAGAGAGCAGGACCGCCCGATGATTGTTCATGCTTCCGATGCTTACTTGCAGTCGTAGGAGACGCCGGTTGCCGCATCGATCTGACGGATGACAGACCAGTTCTCCTTGAAGGTGATCGGCAGGAACTTCTCCTGCGGCGGCTCGGAGGTGCCGAATTCAGCGAGAAGCTTCGAGCCGTTCCAGTCGAAGGAGAAGAAAGCGTCCTGGATCTGCTTCTGGAGTTCCGGCTTCAGGTTGTAGACGACGCCGTAACCGGTGGTCGGGAAGGTCTGCGACTTGTAGAGAACCTTGAGCTGGTCCTCCTTGACCACTTCGCGCGCCAGCATGCGCTGTTTCACGGAATTGGCGACCGAAGCGGCCAGGTAGTCCTTGTTGGCAACGCCGAGAATGGAGTTGTCATGCTTGCCGGAGAAAACCGGTTCGAAGTCCTTGCCGGCTTCCATCTTGAATTCGGAAGCGAGGATCGCGGAGGGCGCCTTGTAGCCGGAGTTCGAGGTTTCGGAGGTGAAGGCGAGCTTCTTGCCCTTGATGTCTTCCACCTTCTCGATGCCGGAGCCCGGATAGGTGATGATTTCCATCTCGTAGCCGTATCTGTCGTCCTTCGACGCCATCATGGCGAAGGGGCGGAAGCCGGCGCAGGCGACGGCCAGCGGATTGCCGCCCGTGTTGAAGCCGGCGATGTGCAGACGGCCAGCGCGCATGGCTTCGATCTGAGCGGCATTGGACTGAACCGGGAAGAACTGAACGTCCTTGCCCGTCGCCTTTTCCAGGTGCTCCAGGAAGCCTGCCCAGACCTCGGCATAGACGGCCGGATCTTCAACCGGGGTGTAGGCGAAGACCAGCGTGTCTGGATCAATCTGCTGGGAAGCATCGGACGGAACATCGGCGATCAGATCACCGTCCGCATCGGTATAGCGGCTGTCGAGCTTGAACTCGGCATAAGCCGGAAGCGATGCGAGGCAGGTGGTCAGCGCCAGGGCGGCGGCCAGGGCTTTCATGGTAGGGCTCCTGAAGGGCGTGGAAAATCTCAGCGCGCCGGACCCTAGGTCTTTTATATCTCAGATTTGTGACGGTTTCCGCGACGGGAAGGACGTCTGTTCCCAGTTCTTCTTTCCTGAGACGGCAGGGCTGTATAGTTTCGATCGCACTCTTGCATTTCAAGGGGTTAGACGTTGCTATCGGGTCTCCTGACCGGGCTCATTGAGCGCCCCTTGATGCTTCCCTGTCGGAAGTATAGTTGCCACCGCAACATGGCGCCGTGAGGCGCAGGATCGGGCTCATGTGACACTAAGATTGCCGTCTGCCTCGGGCTCCGTCAGACAACCGCTTCGGAAACCCCGAGGCTGCGGCCGACCATGACCCTGGCGATCTCGCCTCGATCTCGCGCAAGCACGTCGAAGGCATCGTCTCCGAACCATTCCAGCGAGGCTTCAGCAGCAGGATCGACGGCAAGCTCCGTCAGGAAGGAGACATAATCGACCTTGCCGGAGAACAGGGGGGTCATGCCGTCGCGCCGTCCGCTGGCGGCGTAGACATTGGAGGGTTCGAACAGTGCGAGATCGGCCCGCGACCGGATGTTCTTGAGATGATAGTGCCGGATGTGCGGAAGCAGGGCTTCATGAGCCGCACCGAGGTCATCACCGCCTTCCCAGACGTGGAGCGCGTCGAAGTTGATCTTGAGCGCGGGATGATCGACCTCCGTTATCAGCTGCAGGGTGGATGCAGCGCAGTCGGCGAGCGTGTTGGGATGGGTTTCCACCAGAAGCTCTTGTCCCTCGTCGGCGACGATATGGCAGATGCGCCGGAGCCCCTCCGTCACGCGTGCCCGTTCCCGGTCCCGCGTCTCCAGGCTGCCCCTGGTGCCGGCGAATGTACGGATCTTCCTCGCCCGCCAGTCACGCGCCGTTTGAGAGAGGGCATGCGCCTTCCGCTCGATGACCGCCTTGTCTCCCTCGGTTGGCAGATAATCGCTGACCATCGAGACCGTGAGACCGAGATCATGCAGCCAGGCAGCGTTGAGGCAGGGATGGCCCGCCAGGTTGCGGGCATGGACGCCCCAGAGCTCGATGCCTTGAAAGTCGTGGGCGCGAGCCCACAGAGCGATGTCCTCCAGCGAGACGAGCTGGTGCCGGAAGGTGATGGTGCACAGCGAAATCCTCATCCTGCTCTCCTCATGGGGTTGTCGGATTGGCCGCCAAGACCGTTCATGGCGCACCAGGCGGCGTGAGCTTCACCGAGACAGGCCTTGATGCGGAATTCCAGCGCATCGAGCCTGTCGACGCTCTCGAAGATCGCGGATGCGAGGCTGCTGTCCGCCGTCTGGGACAGCTTGAGCACGGCGTAGTGCAGGGCCTTGAACCCCAGCGCCAAACCTTCGATCTCGTCGCACCAGGACTGGAACTCCCGGTCCGGCCATTTCAGGGCGCGCCAATAGAAGGCGAAGCCGTGCTCATAGGCGTATTTGCGGATGGAGATGACCGGCAGCTCGCGCAACGCCTGGGCGAGATCGGTGAGGTTGACCCCGGCACGGCCATCGAGATGCGTCTGGATGATCCGCCGCACGGCATCGGCAAGGGGATTGGCGCCGGCGATGAAGCAGGCCTCGAAGTAAGCCTTCACATCTTCCGGCCGGGCTGTCTGCGCTTCGCGGCGGTCAAAGATGTAGCCGCCCGCCACGGTCGGTTGCCGGATGGCGTTGATCACGGTGTCCCGTGCGATCAGACCCTCCCACCGGAAATCCGGATCGCGCAACTGCCAGATGGCAGGATCGTCGGTCGTCTCCACCATCAGGTAGTGGGGGAAAGGGTTCTGGTTGAACTTGTTCTCGCGCTCGGGGAGATGGAACATGTCCAGCATCACCATGATGTGCTGGGTTTCGTTCCGGGCGTCGAGCAGGGCGAGAAGGACATCGAGGTTCTCCTCCTTGCTGCGGCCATGATCATACCATTCGCGCAGCGTCACTCCGTAGAGCCGGCGGTACCACTGACGGAAGAACTCATGGCTCACGGAGGGCGCGTGATAGAGGAGCGCGAACTTCTCATCGACGGCGAAATCCGCATCCCAGACCCCGAAATAGAAGGGGCGATGGTCGATGCCCGCCTGTTTCAGCGCATGGCAGACGCAGGAGACGAAGCAGTGGATCTTGAGGTCCACATAATCCTCGCCGTGGACGCCTGTTGAGGGCGCGAGATCCTGCGCGGCGGCCACCGGTGCTGGAGCAGCCTCGGTGCCGAGGATGATGTCGGCGATGTCGGAGACGGTCTGGATGTCGCTGGCGGCCACAGCCTCCTCAGGTGCGGCGAAGCCAAACTCGAGCTCCAGATTGAGGAAGACCTGAAGGACCAGCACCGAATCGAGGTAGAGATCCTCGTTGAGCCGGGCCTCGGGGCCGAATTTTGCCAGATGCGGATTGGCCATATGGTCCTTGAGGACCAGGCGGATGGCCTCGATGACACGCTCCCTCGTCATGCCACCGGCTCCGGGGCAAGGCGCCCCTCGGCGTGGAGCCCGGCGATCTCGCGGCGGCTGATCTTGCCGTTTGCCTGACGCGGCACGGTGCCGACCTGGATGACTTCCATAGGCACCTGATGGCTGGCGAGATTGCCCGTGCACCAAGCCCTGATCTCTTCGGCGCTGATCTGCCTGTCGGCGCTGAAGAGAAGTCCGACGCGTTCGCCTGCGAAGCGATCGGCCAGGCGGAAGGCGACCGCGTCACTGACGCCGGGCTTTGCCATGACCACGTCCTCGACGTCCTTCGGGTAGACGTTGAGGCCTGAAACATTGATGGTGTCATCGAGCCGCGAGATGAAGACGAGCATGCCGTCCGGCCTGACGTAGCCGAGATCGCGCGTGTGGATCGGGGCCGAAGGCGTGTGGATGATGATCTCGTCGGCGGTCTCGGCATTTGATCCGGCCTGAAGCCGGTGATGGGGTAGCACATAGCCCATGTCTTCAGGCGCGCTGACATCGGGATTGATGGCAATGCAGCCGGCTTCAGAGCAGCCATATTGCTGGAACATGTGCCGGGTCTTGGCCCTGATCTCGCCAAACCAGGCAGAGGGAAGCAGGGTGCCTGATGTCATGACGGCATGGAGGCTCTCGCCGGAGGGCAGAAGCCGCGCCAAGGTGTGCAGGATGGCGGGAGAGGAATAGAGCAGCGGCCGCTCGACCCCGCGCAGCGCCTTCAGCACGAACTTCGGATTGGCCGTGTTAACCACGACGGGCACCTGCCCGCGCTTCAGCGCCACCAACAGACCACAGATGAGACCATAGGAATGGGTGGTGGGGCAGGCGACGACCGGTGTCATATCGCTCGGTTCGCGGAAGGTGGCGACGTAGGTGTCGATCTCCCGGTCGATGCTGCTCCAGGTGCGGGCGACGCATTTGGGGGCGCCTGTCGTGCCTGAACTCATCTGCAGGAGTTCACCCTCTCCTTTGACGGGAGGTGCGTCGTTCAGCTGTTCCGCCGCGAGGCTATGATAGAAGAGGCGGTGGCAGCCGGCCGTTTCCGCCAGACGTCGCGCGGCCGGATAGGGCGTCGCCGGATGGATCGGCATGACGCTGGCGCCCGCCGCCCGGATGGCGAAGAAGAAAGCCAGCCAGTCCGCGGTTTCAGGGAAACAGACGGCGTAACGCGTGCCGGTGGTGAGGCCGACTTCCCCGGCAAGCCGCAGCGCGGCGTTGTCGAAATGGACGCGGTCATAAAGCTTGTCGTCGATCTGGATCATGAGGCCTTCGCAATCTTCAAGGCGGGCGTGCCGAGGATGTTGGGCACGCGATGCTGGTGGTCGGGCGCTGCCGGCCGGAGCTTGCGCGCCAGCAGTGCCTCGGTGGATATCTCTTCGCGGTGGGGATCGAGGCGCGCCTGCCGTTCCGCCATGCCGTGTTCCGTGGCGTAGTGCGAGAGCCGGTTGCGCACCCGCAGCCAGAAGTGCTCTTCGGGCAAGCCGTAGCATTCCTGCAGAAGATGTGAGATCTCGGCGAGATTGAAGATGAACAGGCAGTCCATCGTCAGCTCGAGCAGCCAGTCGGTCGTCTCCATCCAGTAGTACTGGTTGGGCGCGGCGTCGCGGTAAGCGGGATTGAGACGCAAGAAATCGGGCGCGGCGGAAGGGTCGGCGAGAAAGCCCGGCACATATTCCACGCTCTCGTGGAAGTCGCGGAGGATGAGGCGGACCGGCAGCCCGTCCCGATGGACGAGGATCATGTTCTGGCCATGGCATTCGGTTGCGATGCCGTGGCTGACGAGGAGATGCCAGACGGGCAGGATGGCGACATCGAGGAAACGGTCCAGCCAGCGGGAGAGGCCGTGCCGCAGGACCCAGTCCTCGATCAAGGGCTTGCCGTCCTTCTCGATGACCATCAGCGCGTTGAGAGGCACCGCAGCCTCGCCCGGACCCAGCTTCGTCTCGGCGCTTTCACGCCAGATGGCAGCCAACTGGCCGCCCAGCGGACCGTCGCGATCAGCGATGATTCCGGCATATTCCCGCAGCACGGCCACGGGATAGCGATCCTTGAACAGCGGATCGCTCGCGATGACATCCGACAGCCATTGCGAGATCACCGGCGCCATCTCAACCGAGTGGGGTTCTATGGTCCGGCGGGCCGAGGTGTTGATGAGGTTCATGGCGAGCTTCACGCTCGCCCGTTCGGGGTGCTCGGCATTGAAGAGCGTGCGCACCGACTGGCTCGCCCGATAATGATCGCCGGCAAAGCCCAGGCAGCGGATGCGGTCATCGGCAAGGTAGGGCGCCAGAGCCTGATGCTTCAGCTCGTTCCACTGCCATGGGTGCAGCGGCAGGAATCCATGGCTTGTTGTCAGTTCCAGCGCATCGCGCCGTCGTGACAGCATGCGCCAGCTTTGATCGCCAAGCTCTGCGTGCCAGAACTCCGCTTCACCGGCCGGCAGTGCCTGATGCAGCAGATCGTGCCGCACAGCGAGCCAGACAAGCTGGAAGCTGTTGCCCGCCTCGGGACCATAGGCCCGGTGATCCGCCTCGTTGAAGCCGATCCGGGCCTTGAAGGAAGGGTGATAGGGATGGCCCTCATCGATTGCGCAATCGATGTCGGCAAAGCTCATGCAGCGGCGCGAACGCGGCGGCAGATGACGGTCGTTCCAGGCGCAAAGCGCCGCGGTGCGCTGAAGCTCGATCAATAGGCGCTCGCGATCCGGCGCGGCGGCCGTCAGGCCGTTCACCAGCCCGGCGAGTTCAGCCTCCAGCCAGCCGCCATCTTCATCCCGGGCTTCGATGGAGCCGGCGATGACACGCACGCGGCCAAAGGCGCCGATGGTGGCGCGGCAGCGATAGGTTTGGCCGCCCAGCTCCCATTCCATGTGCCGGACTGGTCCCGCAGGGGCGATTTTCGGCCGGAGCAGCTTTTCATAGATGAGCGCTGATACCAGTTGGCGCAGCACGCGTTCGTCCGGCCGTTCAGGAAGATCACGAGGCAACGGCAACGTCTTCTCCCTTGGATGGAGCACGGCTGTGCGCGAACAGCGGGTTCGGCAGGCGCGTGTAGATGGCCTTTTCGTCCTGCGCCTCCAGCTCATCGATGTCGAAGAGCCGGGTCATCAGGTTGCCTTTGGCGGCTACCGTCGGCTGTTCCAGGAAGTTGTGGGCAAAATCACGCCCGGAGCCGCGCATGGTCCTGGCAAAGTGCGAAAGCCGATCCCGCAGGACGCCCATCAGTTCGGTCTCCGCGATCAGGCCGTCGTGGCCGATGCGGCTGATGACCGAGAAGATCTGATTGATGATGAGGTAATAGGCGAAGCGGTCCTGGATGTCCTCATCGTCGAAGTAGAGCGACGGGATCGCGGCTGCTTCAGGGATGAAGGCGTCGAGATGATGCCGATAGCGCGTCGAGAGATAGAAGCCCTGGTTGTCGCGGTAGTAATAGGCCCGCGGATAGCCGCGGCTGACGTCGAGCAGGCTGTTCTGCTGATGCGCCTCCAGCGCAACGCCGTGGGTGTCGTAAAGTCCGATCAACGGGTCGAGCACACAGTCGAGATAGGCAGCGAACCAGCGGCGGGAGATATCGGCAAGGCCGGCTCCGCTGCCTCTGGCGAGATCACGGATGATGCGCTCCATCAGCGAGATCTGACCAGGCATGGGTTCGGCTGTGAGGGCGGCGAGGGTGACGCCCTCCTTCTCGTGGCCTGGCCCAAAGGGATTGTCGCGGAAGATCACCTCAAAGCCGCTTTCGGGACGGCCGGGCAGCGTCAGTGTGATGTAGGCGGGGTCGTGGATCACCTTGAACTGAGGGTGTTCATCGCAAAAGCGCGTGCGCTGGAACAGGCGTGCCATCAGCACGCCGGCATCCAGCTCCGGGCGCCGGTTGAGCCGCACGGAATTTGTGATGCGCACCGGCAGGGAAAACTTCAGCATGTAGGGAACATCCGCGCTGTAGACGGTGCGGACCGAGGAGGTGGCGCTAAAGGTGGGACCTGCCGCTCCCAGAAGACGAAGCGCACCGTCATCCATAAGACCGCGGATGGCCGGGTCCAGCAGAAGCGCCTGGGCCTGCAGCGGGTGCATGGGGATGGCACATTCATCCTCGGCGAGACGAAACTCCGCGAGGTCCCGCCCAAGCATGTCGGACACGATCCGCGGCGCGTTGTGCCGGCCTGCTGAATCATGGGCCACGAGAGGCGCGCGGGCGGCGAAATAAATGAGTTGGAATCGACCCCTTAGCTCAGGGGCATAGGCCGGCTGCTGCCAGCAAGCCATTCCCTGGCGGCTTTTGGGCGTCGGGTGCAGCCAATGACCGAAGACGAGGGATTGCTCGGCGGAAATGAAATCATCGACCGAAGCGGCCGGGTCATGCGCTTCCAGGTAACGCACCAGCGAATGATAGCTGTCGAACACCCGATAGAGCAGTTCGAGCTCACAGCTCCGCAGGGTCCTAGCGCGCTCGGGTCCGAATTGGCGATATGTCTCATGGACCAGTGCCGTGAGAGCGTTCAGCGGCTCGACTGTCTGCCAGTCGAGACTGTCGTTCCGGCGGATGCTGGCGCGGCCGAACCGCTGGGGCCCGCAGAGTGAGCGCGACAGCACCTCCACCCGCATGGTGCCGCCGAGCGCAGGCAACGGCCATTCCACCACCCCTGCGGAGCCCGCCGGTGTGTTCTGGGCGATAAAGATGCCTGGATCGATTTCGCGCTGATAGCAATTCGCGTAGCTCTGAAAGGTCACCTGTTCGGCAAGCTGTTGCGCGGTAGCGGTCATGACACACACCGCCCGCTGCTCGCATGGGGCAGACATGCGCGGCAGACAGGCGGTGCACTTGGCGGAGGCGCGGATTGCATGGCCGCTTTGCTGTTTCCATGCTGTGCTCTTAACAGAACTGTCATGTTCATGCCCTCCACTGAACGGGCCGTAGGTCGGCTCTGTCTTGTGAACGGCTGTCTTTTGGGTCTCCCGTAAAATTTTTTACCGCATCATGAGAGAACCGGTCTTCTTCAATGAGACTGTTGAACTTCTTTGGTGTGGCGAAACATGATTTTAAATTCCAACTGTTTTTACCAAATCTGATTATTGCCCCTGACTGTGGTGGAGATGCCGCGCCTGTTGGGCGGTCGTTCCTCCCGCTGATGTAATTATAAGAATATTAGGCGCAAGGTAGTTTAGAATAGTAATAAAGAAAGGGTGTTTGAATTGTATTGACAGAGGTTACCAGATTGGTTTTGTAGAACCTTGGCAGCAGGCTTGTTTGAACAGTTCTAAGAAGCCATCTGCTGTATCGATCGCATGGCGTGCAGGAAGTCTGCAGCGGACTGGTAGACCTTACTCAATGTCGATGGCTGAGTTCTCACAGATCTATGCGACCGAGCATGGCCGATTGCGGCGTCTCGTGCGCCGTATCACGGGGAGTGCCGAGACAGCCGAAGACATCGTTCACGATGCTTTTTTGAAACTGAGCGATCGCACCATCGGCGCGGAAGATCGGGGCCTTCTTGTTCGGACCGCCCAGAACCTGGCGCGCGACCAGCTGCGGGCCGAGCGGGTGCGGACGGCTTACGCGGGTAACACCATGGCCGAACAGCTGACGCCTGGGTTTGCCCTGCCTGATGAGGAGGTCGCAGCACGGCAGGAATTGAATGACCTCCTCACCGCCATCAAGAACCTGCCGCCGCGCACGCGGAAGATCCTGTTGATGAGCCGGCGCGACGGCCTGTCCTATCCGCAGATCGCGCGAGAGCTCGATGTTTCAGTGTCGACCGTGGAGAAGGACATGATCTCCGCCCTTGAATTCTGTCGCACCTGGAAGCGCCGCCGCGATTTATTTTGAGGTGAACACGCTTTAGAATCGTTCTGCATAGAGAGCAGACGATGTTCGTGAAAGTGATGTTCCGCGATGGCACTGGCGCCGGATCCCAGGGATATATCCGACAAGGCTGCGCGCGAGGCGACTGAGTGGTTCGTCCGGCTCGGCAATCCCGCAATCACCGATGAAGATCGCCGGGCTTATGAGCGCTGGCTTGCGGCCGATCGCGCTCACGCCGATGCGATGGAGGAAGTCCGCGGACTTTGGGACCGTCTCGAGGAGCCGGCAGCCCTTCTTGCCGCTGAGCAGGAGATCCGGATTTCCGGCGCGGGTACTCAAGCCCGGTCCTTCTGGCGGCCCATCGCCATCGCCGCGACCATTGTCTTGGCGGCCGCCGCCGCCCTGGTGTGGCGCGATCAGGGCCTGATCGACCGGATGTTTGCCGATTACGCCACGGCGCCGGGGGAGCGCCGGGAACTTCTGCTGGCTGATGGGAGCCACATCTATCTCGATGGCGACACCGCC
The DNA here is from genome assembly GCF_014635245.1 of Agaricicola taiwanensis. Lineage (GTDB taxonomy): Bacteria > Pseudomonadota > Alphaproteobacteria > Rhizobiales > Methylopilaceae > Agaricicola > Agaricicola taiwanensis. The sequence goes on from NZ_BMCP01000003.1 coordinate 51,581, forward strand.
CTCGTGCAGTCCTTCACCGCCAGCTCCCGCGCTATCACCATGCTGCGCGGCCGGGCCTGGTTCGATGTCAGCCCTGATCCATCGCGGCCCTTTCTCGTTCACGCCGATCCGCTTGAAACCCGCGTCCTTGGCACCGCCTTTGGCGTGGATCGCGACAGCGGCAGCGTCACGGTGGAGCACGGCAGCGTCGCTGTGTCCGCCGGACAAGGCGAGGAGGCACGGTTGACCGGCAGCGAGCGCGTCAGTCTTGTTGGCGGCCGCCTGAGTGCGCCGGAAAAAATTGAGCTCGATGTCGCACTTGGCTGGCGTCGCGGGCTGATCATCCTCGATTCAGCACCGCTCGGCGTGGTGATCGACGAGTTGAGCCATATGGCCCCGGGACGCATCATCGTGTCCGACGCCGAGCTCAGGAAGCTCACCCTGTCTGGTGTCTTCCAGGCCGATGATCCTGACGCCGTGATCGAGGCCATGCGGACGGCGCTCGGGCTCAAGACCCTTTCCGTCCCCGGCTTTGCCACCCTCGTCTATCGCTGATTTTTTTGAGGGGTTTGTCGCTTCTGCCCGTTCACGCACTGGGGAGCCGCTATCGCGGCCATTTTTATGTGTGTGACGGGGACTGAATATGAAGAGGTTGACCAGGGCTGCTCTCATCGGCGGCAGCGTATCCATATCGGCCATGGCGGTCGTCGCCGGCTCCGTGCGGCTGGCGGAGGCGCAAACGTCGGGGCAGGCGGCCTACAGCTTCAACATTCCCTCAAAGCCCCTCCTTGCCGCGCTTGCCGATTTCACCGCGACGACCGGCATCCAGGTGGTGCGTCCCAGTTCGCAGCGCCTGTCGGGACAGTCGGTATCGGTCTCGGGCCAGCTTTCCGCCGGTGCGGCATTGTCCCGTCTGCTTTCCAGTTCCGGCCTTGCCTATGAATTCACCGGTTCACGCACAGTGACCATCCACAGCCCGGCAGGCGAAGCCTCAAGCTTCGCGCCCCCGGCTCCGGGCGATGCCGTCGAGCTTCCGCCCATCGAGGTGTCTGGTGCGGGCTCCCTGGCGCAGGGCGGGGTCAGCGAGATCAACATCACCAGCGCCGATCTGGAACGCAAGAACCCAACCAACATCAAGGACGTCTTCGCGGGCGAGCCCGGAGTTAAGGTGGGCAGTTCCATCCCCATGTCGCAGAAGGTCTATGTCCATGGCATCGAGGAGACCAATCTCGCGGTCTCCATCGATGGCAGTCGTCAGAACAACAAGGTGTTCCACCACAATGGGACGACGCTGATCGACCCGTCTTTCCTCAAGGCGGCGCGCGTGGATGCCGGTGTGGCACCGGCCGATGCCGGCCCCGGCGCGCTCGGCGGCTCCATTGCCTATGAGACCAAGGATGCCCGCGACATGCTCCTGGAGGGCAAGAACATCGGCGCCTTCGTCAAGAGCACATTCAACACCAACGGCGGCGTATCGATGAACAACGTCGCCGGCTATGGCGCCACCGAGAACGTCGACGCGCTCGCCTATTTCACGCTCGGCCGCGGCGGCAAATTCGAAGCAGGCAACGGCGACGAGGTGCTGGGCACGGCAACGAACCTCACGAGCGGGCTCGGCAAAATTGGCTTCCAGACCGACGCCGGCTACCGCATGGAGTTCAGCCACGAGATGGTGGTGGACGATGCTGCGCGCCCGTTCCGTGCCAACACGGGCTTCATCACCTTCGTGCCGCCGCGCACTTACGAGCCTGCGGTCCGCGACTACCGGCTTGACCGCACCAATACGACCTTCACCTTCTCGCACACAGCCCCCACGGGGCTCTGGGATCCGAAGGTTGTGCTGGCTTACAGCGGCACCGAGGTTGATCTCTTCGTCTTTCCGCGCCCAGCCATCGGCGCACCCTACAAGATCGACGGCAAGACCGACAGCTTCAACGGCAAGGCCGAAAACAGATTTCATACATCCTTCGGCTCCATCACGGCAGGCGCTGACTTCTACCGAGACGAGGCGAGCCTTGACGACCCGACCGAGGCGTCACGCGAGGAAGCCCAGAATGTCGGCATCTATGCCCAAGCACGGCTGGAGCCCTGGAGTCGCGCGCGCCTTTCTTTCGGCGGCCGTGCCGACCATCAGACTTTCACCGGTACGGGTGATCAGGAATTCAATAACTCTGGTCTCAGCGGCAATGTCTCGGGCGAATTGGATATCATCTCCAACCATCTGACCGCCAAGGCCGGCTATTCCCACGTCTGGGCCGGCATCCCCCTGGCTGAGAACTTTATCCTCAATCCTGCCTGGACCTATCTCGATGGTCCGGAGGAGGTGACATCCGACAACGCAACCGCCGGCCTCGTCGCCCGCTACAACGGCTTCACCCTTGAGGGCACGGTGTTCCGCACCGAGATCGACAACGCTCGCCAACCGGCATATGCCAACTTTGCGGTGGCAACAGGCGTTTACGGCGCCATCCGCAACCGCGATATCGAGTCCAAGGGTTTCGAGATCGGGCTCGGCTACGAGTGGGCTTCGGGTTTCATCCGGTTTGAATATGCCAATATCGACGTTGAGATCGATGGTAAGCCCGCTGACAGCGACACCGGCAACTATCTTGCCTCACCCGCGGGTGACATCTTCACGTTGAGCGCGGCCCATACCTTCAGCAGCATCGGTCTGACCATCGGCGGCGATATGGAAATCGCGCCCGAGTACGACAAGGTTGCGGAAGGCTCGCCTCCTTACAAGGCCTATGAGGTCTTCAACGCCTTCGCTGAGTACAAACCCATCAGCCGGCCCAACCTGGCCTTCCGGGCGGAGGTGCAGAACATCTTCGACGAGACCTATGCGGACCGCGCCACCTATGGTCAGGAGTTCGGCACCGTGACACCGCTTTATGAGCCCGGCCGGTCCTTCATCCTCAGTGCCTCGGCGAAGTTCTGATCGAGCCGGCCCCGCTTTCCCGGAAGCGGGGCCGCACCGTTCTTGCGCTGCACACTTCTCCTGTTCCGATTTCCGGCTGGAGGAGGTATGAAGGCGCCGTGCACTCAATAGTGGCAGGCGCGGTCTTGTCCGCCCCTCGTGGTGACCATGGAAATCCTCAAGCGCTTCTTCGCCTATTATACGCCCTGGAAGGGTCTGTTCGCTCTCGACTTCGGCTGCGCCGTCCTGTCGGGACTGCTGGAACTCGGCTTTCCCATGGCGGTGAAGCTCTTCGTCGACGAGCTTCTGCCGCAGCAGGACTGGACGCTGATCCTCCTCGCCTCGCTCGGTCTTCTCGCCATCTATCTTCTGAACACCGGTTTCACCGTGGTTGTGATCTACTGGGGTCACAAGCTCGGCATCAACATCGAAACCGAGATGCGCCGCCGCGCCTTCGACCATCTGCAGAAACTGTCCTTCAGTTTCTTCGACAATCAAAAGACGGGCCATCTGGTGGCGCGCATCACCAAGGATCTGGAGGAGGTGGGTGAGGTCGCCCATCACGGACCGGAAGATCTCTTCATCGCCATCATGACCTTCATCGGCGCCTTCCTGCTGATGCTCACGGTCAATGTGGAACTGGCGCTCCTGACCGGCCTGATCGTGCCGGTGACCGCCTGGCTCACCAGCCGCTACGGCACACGGATGACCAATAACTGGAGGACGCTGTTCGGCAGGGTCGGCGCCTTCAACGCGCGCATCGAGGAGAATGTCGGCGGCATCCGCGTGGTGCAGGCCTTCGCCAACGAAGAGCACGAGCGCGCGCTGTTCGCGGCCGACAATGCCCGCTATCGGGAGACGAAGCTGACGGCCTACCGGATCATGGCTGCCTCGACGTCCATGAGCTATTTCGGCATGCGCTTCACCCAGGTGATCGTCATGCTGGCAGGCACCTTCTATGTGATCCGGGGCGATCTCTCCTACGGCGGCTTTGTCTCGTTCCTTCTCCTGGTCACCGTGTTCTTCCGCCCGATCGAGAAGATCAACGCGGTGCTCGAGGTCTATCCCAAAGGTATCGCCGGCTTCCGGCGCTATCTGGACCTGTTGGAGACGCAGCCAGACATTGCCGACCTGCCGCATGCCAAAGCGGTTCCGCAGCTCGAAGGTAATATCCGCTTTGAAGGCGTCACCTTCGGCTATGGCAATGGCCGGGAGGTGCTGCGCGACATCGATCTTGAGATCGCTGCCGGCGAGACCGTCGCTTTCGTCGGGCCATCGGGTGCCGGCAAGACCACGATCTGCTCGCTGCTGCCGCGCTTCTATGAGCCTTCCGCAGGCCGCATCACCATTGATGGCATGGACATACGCGATATGACGCTGGCCTCGCTCCGCAGCCAGATCGGCATCGTGCAGCAGGACGTCTTCCTCTTCGCGGGCACCATCCGCGAGAACATCGCCTATGGTCGGCTTGGTGCCGGTGAAGACGAGATCCTGGAAGCTGCACGCCGGGCGCAACTGGATCAGGTGATCGGACTGCTGCCCGATGGGATCGACACCGTCATCGGCGAGCGCGGCGTGAAACTGTCGGGCGGGCAGAAGCAGCGGCTCGCCATCGCCCGCATGTTCCTCAAGAACCCGCCGATCCTGATCCTTGATGAGGCGACCTCGGCGCTGGATACCGAGACCGAGAAGGCGATCCAGAAAGCCCTGACGGAACTCTCGCTGGGGCGCACAACGCTCGTCATCGCCCATCGCCTCGCCACCATTCGCAATGCCGACCGCATCGTGGTGGTGAGCGACGCCGGCGTGGTGGAGCAGGGACATCACAGCGATCTGGTGGCGCGCGATGGCACCTACCGCCGTCTGCACGACGCGCAGTTCGCGTCATAGCCCAAGGAGGATCTCATGAGCTCGACCACGGCTGCCGTGCCGACCGAACATGCGGAGCGCTATCTGCAGCAGCTTTGCAAGCACTGGGCCCATAAGCTGCAGGTTGAGGTGAACGATAACCGCGCTCGGATCGTGATGCCGTCGGGCGCCATCACCTCGCTCGATGCCGGCACCGATGCCCTCGATGTGCGGATCGACGCAGCCGATGCCGAGATGCTCGCGATCACCAAGGATGTGGTCGTGCGGCATCTTGATCGCTTCGCCTTTCGCGAGGCGCCGCTGGCCTTTCACTGGACCGACGATACGCTTGCCTGAGCGCTGCTACCGACGGCAAGCTTCACGCCTGCGTTATTGTGTTGATTTTTCGGCGCGCATTTGTCAGATGCAGTAATTCTGGAATTTGCCAGTTTAGAACCATTCCTGACTGATCTTTTTCCAGGATTGCCAACAGCCGATAGCCTTCATGATGAGAAAGTCATCTGCGATGACTTGCTTTACTGGGGCTGCTCCATGGCCAGTTTCTGGCCGGCAATCAACAAAGGCGTCCAACAATGCAAACCGGACTTGTCAGAAGCAGACTTCACGCGCTCGCTGCTGCTGCGATCATTGCTTCCGCGGCTCTGTTTACTCCTGCTCAGGCGGCCGAGATTGCCGTCAAGCACGCGCAGGGCGAGACCACGCTTCCCGACAGGCCGGTGAAGGTCGTCACCTTCGATTACGCGACGCTTGAAACGCTTGACGCCATCGGCGTGGAGGTTGCGGGCGTGCCCGGCTCGAACACGCCGGGGAGCCTCGCCAAATATGCCGACGCGAAATATGCCAAGGTCGGCACGATCTTTGAGCCGGACTATGAAGCCGTCAACGCGGCGGAGCCCGATCTCATCATCGTTGCCGGGCGTTCCGCCAACAAATATCCCCAGCTTGCCAAGATCGCCCCCACCATCGATCTGTCGGTTGATCCGATGAACTTCGTGGCCAGCGCGCGGACCAATGCCGAGACGCTCGGCCGGATCTTTGGCAAGGAAGCAGAGGTGGCCAAGGTCCTGAGCGACATGGATGCGGCCATATCCGCCGTGAAGGCTGGCGCTCCCTCTCTCGGCAAGGGGCTAATCCTCATGACCAACGGCGGCAAGGTCATCGCTTTCGGTCCCGGTTCACGCTTCGGCTGGTTGCACGACGATCTCGGCATCGCGCCGGTGACGCAGGAGATCAAGACCAAGGGCACCCATGGACAGGCGGTGTCCTTCGAGTTCATCCAGCAGCAGAACCCTGACGTGATCCTGGTGCTCGACCGCGATCGTGCCATTAGCCGGCCGGAGGGCGGAAACGCCTCCAAGACGCTGGACAATGAACTTGTTGCCACGACCTCGGCCGCCAAGAAGGAACAGATCGCCTATCTCGATCCTGTTCGCCTCTACATCGTCGGCGGCAGCCCCGTTTCGATCACGGCGATCGCCAACCAGATCAACACGCTGATCAAGGAAAAGAAGTCCTGATCCCCTGATCAGGCATCTGACAGAAGACCTCATCCTGGCGCCGTTCCGGGATGAGGCCCCGCCCGTTCCGCTCGCATGATGATACATCCGGGCTCGTCGTCCTGCCCCGCGATAGCCTTATGATCCGCCTCTCGCTCTCTCTCGTCGCTGTAGCTGCCTTGGCTCTGATCAGCTTGTTTGTCGGCGTCGGTGACGTCTCGCTCGGTGGGCTTTTTGGCGCGGATGCTCGTGCGGGGGACCTGCAGCTTCTGCTGGCGAGCCGCATCCCACGCACGGTGGCTCTCATCCTGGCCGGGATGAGCATGGCCGCCGCTGGCATGATCATGCAGATGCTGGCGCGCAATCGCTTCGTGGAGCCCTCAACGGCCGGCACCACGGAATCCGCCACACTGGGCATCCTGGCGGTGACATTGTTCGCGCCAGATATGCCGGTTCTCGGCCGCATGATCATCGCCAGCCTCTTTGCCATGGCCGGTACAGCGCTCTTCCTGCGGATCCTGACGCAGATTCCGCTGCGGTCGGTTCTCATGGTGCCGCTGGTAGGCTTGATGCTGGGCGGCGTCATCGACGCCTTCACCACTTTCTTCGCTTACCGCTTCGACCTGATCCAGTCGCTCAACGCCTGGACCATGGGCGACTTCTCCGCCGTGTTGCGCGGCCGCTATGAGCTCATCTGGCTCTCCGGCGCCCTGGTGATGATCGCCTTTTTCACGGCTGACCGCTTTACAGTCGCGGGCCTCGGCGAGGACTTCACTACCAATCTCGGGCTCAACTACCGCGGGGTGCTCACCTTCGGCCTCGCTATCGTCGCCATGGTGACGGCTGTGGTGGTGACGACGGTGGGCACCATCCCCTTCCTGGGGCTGATCGTGCCCAACATCGCCAGCATGATCGCCGGCGACAACATGCGAAAGTCACTGCCCTTCGTTGCCACCTTCGGCGCCGGCTTCCTGCTGGCCTGCGATCTCATCGGGCGCACGGTGAACTTCCCTTACGAGATCCCCATCGGAACCGTGGTCGGTGTCATCGGCAGCGCGGCCTTTCTCTGGCTCCTCCTGCGTAGGCGGACCCATCTTGCCTGACATAAAGCGGCCTACCCCCGTCCGGCTCCTCATTGGCCTTACCGCCCTCGCCGTGCTCTGCGTCGTGCTGTTCATGACGCTGAACGCGCGGGGGCGATGGGACTTCGTGCTGCCATTCCGGGGCGCGAAGGTCGCGGCCATGATCGCGGTGGCCTATGCCATCGCCGTGTCGACGGTCTTGTTCCAGACCGTGACCTGCAACCGAATCCTGACGCCCTCGATCATGGGTTTCGACAGTCTCTTTCTTCTGCTGCAGACCTGCCTGGTCTTCTTCACTGGCGCCACCATCTCGTCCGATCTGTCGCCGCAGCTGCAGTTCGGGGTCAACGTCGGCCTCATGGTCGTCTTCTCCGGCCTCCTGTTCAGCTGGCTTTTCACGGGCGCCAATCGCAGCATCCACCTTCTGGTGCTGGCGGGCATCGTTTTCGGCATGATGTTCCGCAGCCTGTCATCGTTCATGGGGCGTCTGCTCGATCCAGACGCCTTCACCATCGTCACGGATGCCATGTTCGCGAGCTTCAACAGCATCGACACGACCTTGCTGGCGGCCTCGCTTGTCATCATCGGAGGATCCGCCGTTGTTGTCTGGCGGCTCACGCACCTCTGCGACGTGCTGGCGCTGGGGCGTGAAACGGCCATCAGCCTCGGCGTCAACCATCGGCGTGCGGTGATGATGATCCTGTCGCTGGTGGCCATCTTAGTCTCGGTATCGACCGCGCTGGTGGGGCCGGTGACCTTCTTCGGCCTCATGGTCGCCAATCTCGCCTATCTCCTCGTCGGCCGGCACGAGCATCGCTTCCTTGTGCCGGTGGCGGTGCTGCTGGCCGTCATCAGCCTCGTCGGCGGCCAGTTGATCCTGGAGCGCGTCTTCGCCTTCGATAGCGCGCTCAGCATCATCATCGAATTTATCGGAGGTCTCGTGTTCATCATCCTTCTGGTTCGGGGCAGCACCCGATGATCGAGACGCTCAAGGTTACCAAGCGCTATGGATCCTCCGTCGTCGTCGACGATGTCTCCATCACGCTACCGGCCTCCGGAATCACCGCCATCATCGGCCCCAACGGCGCCGGCAAGTCGACGCTCCTGTCGATGATCGCGCGTCTTCTGCCCATGTCGGAGGGACGGGTTCTGGTTGATGGGCTCGATGTGAGTTTGACGCCGAGTGACCGGCTTGCCCAACGGCTGTCGATCCTTCGGCAGGACAACCACATCGCCGCGCGCCTGACCGTCAGCGATCTCGTCGCCTTCGGCCGCTATCCCTATTCAAAGGGGCGTCCAACGGTGAGGGATCGCGATCATATCCAGCGTGCGATCTCCTATCTGGCGCTGGATGATCTCGCCGACCGTTTTCTCGACGAACTCTCCGGCGGGCAGCGGCAGCGCGCCTTTGTGGCCATGGTGCTGTGTCAGGACACCGACTATGTCCTGCTCGATGAGCCGCTCAACCATCTGGACATCAAGCATGCGGTGGCCATGATGGGCATGCTGCGCAAGGCCGTGGACGAGCTGAGGAAGACCATGGTGCTGGTGCTCCACGACATCAATTTTGCGTCCTGCTATGCAGACCATATCGTGGCCATGAAGGATGGGCGTGTGGTGCATCAGGGAGGGCCCGATGAGATCATGGCACCGGAGGTGCTTCGGGGCGTCTACGACGTCGATATCGAAGTGGAGACCATCAATGGCCGCCGGATCGGCCTCTACTATCGATGACTTCAGGAGGTGAACATGGCCGCTGGCGTGGCGATCTATGGCATCAAGAACTGCGACACCATGAAGAAGGCTTTCACCTGGCTGGATGATCACAGCGTGGACTATGTGTTCCACGACTACAAGAGCAAGGGCATCGAGCGCACCGAACTGGAATCATGGATCAAGCGCGCGGGCTGGGAAACCGTGCTCAATCGCGCCGGCATGACCTTTCGCAAACTGCCCGATGAACAGAAGCAGGGCCTGACCGAAGACAAGGCCATCGCGCTGATGTTGGCCCAACCCTCCATGATCAAACGCCCGGTGTTGGAGGCAAATGGCCAGCTGTTGATCGGTTTCAAGCCGGCGGACTACGAAGTGGTTTTCGGCTGATTATGCGGCCACGATTTGTTGAGCAGCATCACGGCGAGGCGAGATCATCATCTCGCTGGCGTTTGAAAAATTTGTGCTAGGTTCCGTCGACGCAACGCCGTATGCGGCCGAGGTTGACGCGTGCGGATCATTCCATCTCGCTGGCCCGCCGCCGCCTAAGATGGACTGAGATGCTCAACGAGTCTTTTGCTCTCAATGCCGTGCCCCTGTCGCCGGGGCGCCGGGTCTACGCCATCGGTGACGTTCACGGGCGGCGCGATCTTCTCGCCAAGTGCCTCGATGAAATCCGCCGCGACCTGGCGGGCCATCCGTGCCAGACGCCGCACCGGGTCTTTCTCGGCGACTATATCGACCGCGGGCCTGATTCCGCCGGCGTTCTCCAGACGCTCATCGATCTCGACGATGGCATCCCGACAACCTTCCTTGCCGGAAATCACGAAGTCTACCTGACACAATTCCTTCAGGACGCGTCGGCGTTGAAGATGTGGAGCCGCGTCGGTGGGGCCACGGCGCTGGCCTCATACGGTGTCGATTTTCCGTTCCGGCTGGGGCCTGCGGAAATGGCTGAGGTACTTCGCCTTTTCACGGAGCGCCTGCCGGGTAGTCATCGGCTGTTCCTGGAGAGGCTTGACCTGAAGCTGGAGATCGAGGGCTTCACTTTCGTTCATGCCGGCATCCGCCCCAACGTGCCGATGCACCGCCAGACGGCGGAGGATATTCTGACGATTCGCGAGCCGTTCCTGACGGAGTTGAACAGCTTCGGCACTTTCGTGGTCCATGGCCATACGCCGGTGGAGAAGCCGGAGATCTGGCCCAACCGCATGAACATCGATACCCGCGCGGTCGAAAGCGGCCTGCTGACCTGTGCCGTGATCGAGGGCAGCGAGGTGCGATTCCTTTGGGGCCTGGCCTCATGAAAAAAGGCGGCCTGTAAGCCGCCTTTTTTAAGTTCGGGGGATATTCCGCCTAGTAGGCGCCCTGCTTGAGGCTGCGCAGGGCAGTCAGGAAGATGATCTTGATGTCGAACATCAGGGTCCAATTGTTGATATAGGCCAGATCATATTCCACCCGACGTTCCATCAGGTCGACCGTCGGGGTCTCGCCGCGGAAGCCGCTCACCTGCGCCCAGCCGGTGATGCCGGGCTTCATGTGGTGACGGAAGGCGTAATCATGGATGATTTCGTCATACATGGTGTCATGGGCGAGCGCATGAGGGCGCGGCCCGACCAGTGACATGTCGCCGTTGAGCACGTTGAGAAGCTGCGGCAGCTCATCGATGCTCGATGCGCGAAGGAACTTGCCGATGCGGGTCACGCGATTGTCGCCCTTCACCGCCTGCTTCACCACCGTCCCATCGTCCATGGTGGTCATGGAACGAAACTTGTAGATGCGGAAGACGCGGCCGCTGAAGCCGACGCGGCTCTGGCGGAAGAAGACGGGGCCGGGCGAATCCAGCTTGATGGCGATCGCCACCATCAGGAAGAGCGGCAGCAGCGCGATCAGGCCCGCCGAGGCCAAGGCGAGGTCGAGCACGCGCTTCATCGTGCGTTCAAGACGATTCAGCGGAGCACGATGGATCTCGACGGCGACGGTGCCGCCGATCTTGGCCATGGGCCGGCTGAGGAGATCACCATAGCGGTGATCGGCGACGAGACGAACCGGAAGCGGAATGACCCTGAGGGCGTCGAGCAGCGGGCTGATCTTTCCGAGCTGATCCCAATCCGCGAGGATCATGACTTCCTCGATGTCGGAGTTGCGGACATGAGCGCGGATCTTTTCCAGCTCGCCGCGCCGCTCGTCGAACCTCGCGTCGTCCGACAGCTTCGGCAGTTCGAAGATGCCATCGAAATTGTAGCCGCGGCGCTGAAGGCTGCTCATGGTGTGGGAATTGCCGATGCTCGACATATCCGCGATCAGCACGGCACGCGGGCCTTTGGGTGCATGCTGGCGCAGGCTGCGCGAGAACATCAGGCGGACGCTGTGATGTACGGTCAGGATCACGCCACCGCCGAAGGCGAAGAAAGTCAGGACGTGGCCACGCGACAGCGTGTGGCCGAGCTTCATCAGGAAGACCAGGATGGTCAGCAGTGCGAAGGAGGCGCCCCAGAGCGCCAGAATATGCAGCACCACATTGCGGCGAGCGCGAATGTTCTGGATGTCGTAGCCCTTGCTGGCATGAAAGGAGGTGACGAAAGCAAGAGCGATGATCAGGCCGGCGCCGAGAAAGACGCTGGTGTTGCCATATCCGCCGATGAACATGTGGTGGTAGGCAGTGCCGGAGACGACCGACGCTGCGATGATCGCGATAAAGTCAGCGGCCGCTGAAATAGCGCCAACAGCCGCAGGAGACAGTGGAAGAGCGGTTCCTTTTTTAGACGCGGAACCGCTCGTCGTCGGGCCGAAAGTGGCCTCGCTGATGTATTCCATGTCGGGCCTCACCCCTTAATGCGACTTCAATGCGACGTGTTGCAAAAGCGAGAAATATCGCCCCAAAGAATGATGCGGCGCAATATTTTGTCAACTATCGATAAGGCTGCAGCAATGCGTCCGAAGAATGGCAGCCATGCATGTTTTGCGGTGAATCAAATTTCTTCTTAATGGGTAACGCTCCAGATACTTCCACAATAGTGTCACAATTTTTTTTCACTGAAGCCTGTCCCGCTGGTGAGGCTGGCATAATTGCTTACGCTTCTGCCATTGTCTAGTAGGAATTAAAGCGGATTTGGACCTTATATTTGCCAAACATGGCATTTTATAGTTCGCTTCCATAGAATCTATCCTGGTGCGTCGGGATCGGCGATAAAAATATTATTGCAGTGCAAAATTCCGATGCTATCAGTTGAATGGTCACAAAAAGAGATGAGGTAGCCCGTGCGGATCGCGATGATCGGAAGTGGATATGTTGGCCTGGTGTCGGGAGCATGCCTCGCCGATTTCGGCCATCAAGTCACCTGCATCGATAAGGATGCCCAGAAGATCTCGGCGCTCCGAGCCGGCGAGATCCCCATCTTCGAGCCGGGGCTTGATCAGCTCGTGGTCTCCAACGTGCAGGCCGACCGCCTGTCGTTTTCCACCGAACTGGCAGAGCCGGTCGCCGCTGCCGATGTCGTCTTCATCGCTGTCGGCACGCCATCCCGCCGTGGCGACGGCCATGCCGACCTCTCTTATGTCCATGCTGCCGCACGGGAAATCGCGCAGTCGATCAAGGGCTTTACCGTCATCGTCACCAAGTCCACCGTTCCGGTCGGCACCGGCGACGAAGTGGAGCGCATCATCCGCGAGGAAAATCCCGAAGCGGACTTCGCTGTTGTGTCCAATCCGGAATTCCTGCGGGAAGGCGCGGCCATCGAAGACTTCAAGCACCCCGACCGCATCGTCATCGGTATCGAGGACGAGCGCGCCCGCGAGGTCATGACCGAGGTCTATCGGCCGCTCTACCTCAACCAGGCGCCGCTCCTGTTCACATCGCGCCGCACGTCGGAACTCATCAAATATGCGGCCAATGCCTTCCTCGCGATGAAGATCACCTTCATCAACGAGATGGCCGATCTCTGCGAGAACGTGAATGCCAATGTTCAAGACGTCGCCCGTGGCATCGGCCTGGACAAGCGCATCGGCCCCAAGTTCCTGAACGCGGGCCCCGGCTACGGCGGCTCGTGCTTCCCCAAGGATACGCTGGCGCTGGTCAAGACGGCGCAGGATTACGGCGCGCCCACGCGACTGATCGAAACGACGGTCGCCATCAACGATCAGCGCAAGCGCGCCATGGCCCGCAAGGCCGTCCTGGCCGCCGGCGGCGACATCCGCGGCAAGACCATCGGCGTGCTGGGCCTGACCTTCAAGCCCAACACCGACGATATGCGCGATGCACCTTCCATCGCGATCATCCAGGGCCTGCAGGACGCGGGTGCGACCGTGCGGGCCTTCGATCCTGAAGGCATGAAGCACGCTCGCGGCCTCATCAACGATGTGGTCTACACCAGCGATCCCTATGACTGCGCCGAAGGCGTCGATGCGCTGGTGATCGTCACCGAATGGAATGCCTTCCGTGCTCTCGATTTCACCCGCCTGAAGTCGATCATGAAGGCCCCGATCCTGATCGATCTCAGAAATATCTATCGACAGGAAGAAATTGCGCGTTATGGGTTCTCCTACACGGCGGTGGGGCGACCTGGTGAGGAAGTCCGGCTGTCAGAGATCCTCGACGCTGCACAGTAGGACCTGACATTTTGCGCTTTTTGATTACCGGTACCGCAGGCTTCATCGGCTTTCATCTGGCGCAACGCCTGCTTCGGGATGGTCATACCGTCATCGGCTTTGACGGTATGACTCCCTATTACGACGTCCAGCTGAAGCATGATCGCCATGCGATCCTGTCGAACTTCCCCAGGTTCAAGGCCCATGAGGCCATGCTGGAGGATATGCCGGCGCTGGAACGCGCGGCCGATGAAGCCCGGCCCGATGCCATCATCCATTTGGCGGCCCAGGCCGGCGTCCGTTACAGCATCGAAAATCCGCGCGCCTATGTGGATTCCAACCTCGTCGGCTCCTTCAACGTGCTCGAGATCGCGCGCATGCTGAAGCCGAAGCATCTTCTCCTGGCATCGACGAGTTCGGCCTATGGCGCGAACGAGAAGATGCCGTTCGAGGAGAACGACAAGGCCGACCATCCCATCACGCTTTATGCGGCGACGAAGAAGGCCATGGAGACCATGGCCCATTCCTACGCGCATCTGTGGCAGCTGCCGACCACCTGCTTCCGCTTCTTCACGGTCTATGGCCCCTGGGGCCGCCCGGACATGGCGCTCTTCAAATTCGTCGACGCCATCAAGAACAACCGGCCGATCGACATCTATGGCAACGGCAACATGCGCCGCGATTTCACCTATGTGGATGATCTCGTGGAAGCCATCGTGCGGCTGGTGGACTGCACTCCGCAGCCGGCACAGCCGGTGTCGGACCAGGATACGGTCTCGCCGGTGGCTCCCTGGCGGCTCGTCAATATCGCCGGCGGAACGCCTATCGGTCTGATGCCCTTCATCGAGACCATCGAACGTGCCATGGGGCGCGAGGCCATCCGCAACATGCTGCCGATGCAGAAGGGCGATGTGCCCGCCACTTTCGCCGATCACCGCCTGCTGGAGGCCCTGACCGGCTATCGCCCGACCACCTCGGTGGAGGAGGGCGTGACAGCCTTCGTCAAATGGTACCTTGAGTACAAGACGCCGCTGCCGGCCTGACTGAAGCTGAGTTCTCTTCGCCGTCGCCCCAAGGCCGTTGCAGGGCCGGAACGGCTATCGCTCGCAGCATCCGTGCCTTAACCCCCATGAACGGCGTTAGCCGCAGCAGCTATTCCGTGCGAATGCCATGCCTGATGGCGTCGGTCAGCGGCCGTGTGAGCTGCTCCAGGACCGTGCGTTCTCCGGTGGCGATCATCACATCCGCCGGCATGCCGGGATGCAGTTTCTCGGCTGCCTCCTGCGGCATGGTGGCCTTATCCAGCCAGACCTCCGCGAGGAAATAGGTTTCCGCCGTCCTGTTGTCGACCAGCGTATCGGCGGAGACATTCTCCACGGTCCCGAGGATCAGCGGCATCGCGCGCGCGGGCAGGGCGGGAAAGCGGATCTCCGCCTCAAGCCCCGGCTGGACCGAATCGATGTCGGTCGGCAGCACGCGCGCGCTGATGACCAGCGTGTCGTTGGAAGGCACCAGCTCCATGATGGTGTCGCCCGGCTTCACGACGGCACCCGGTGCATGAACCTGCAGGTTCTGGACCACACCGTCCTGAGGCGCGCGCACTTCCAGCCGGCTATAAACATCCTGAGCGACATTGAGCCGCTCGCGCAGATCGGAAATCTTCGCCTTGACCTCCGTCAGCTGACTGGAGGCCTCGGTCTGATACTGCCGGCGCAGCTGTGACATCTTCAGATTGGCTTCGGTGACATTGGCCTGCGCATTGGCCCATTCGGCCATGGCTTCTCCGATCTCGCCACGGGTGCGGTCAAGCTCGCGGCTCAGACGCTTCAATTCGTTGGCCGGAAAGTAGCCGCGTTCGACCAGCTTGGCCTTGGAGGCGACCTCCTCCTCATAGCTCTTGGCCTGGCTTTCGAAGGCCTCCTGCTGGCGGCGCCAGCCTCGGGCGCGCTCCTCATGCTGCTGGATCTGGGCGCCCAGGATGTCGAGCTCGTTGCGAAGGACGCGGCGCCGTTCCTCCCAGAGCCGGCGCTGGTCGGCCAGGATGCCGGCCATGCGCGGATCCTCGGCATGTTCGGTGAGCTCGGCCGGGAACTTGAAGTCTTCCGCCTCCTGCTGCTCCGCTTCCAGCCGCGCCTGCATGGCCAGGTTCTGCCAGAGCTGATTGGTGTTGAGCGCGACGGCGGCTTCCGACTGGACCGGGCTGAGCCGGAGCAGTACCTGCCCCTTGACCACCTCTTCGGCGTTGCCGACCAACACCTCACGCACCACGCCACCTTCCAGATGCTGGATGGCCTTGCGGCTGGACTCGACGCTGACCAGCCCTGTCGCAACGACCGCGCTCTGCACCTTGGCAAGGGCTGACCAGGCAACCGTGCCGCCGAGACCGATGATGATCAAGGCATAGCCCAGGCGCATGAAGCTGCGGAAGTTCTGGGGCGGCAGCGGTGCCGCGACCGGAGGCCGATGGCCAACGGGGCCCGGCAGGTTTTGCGAGGGTCGTTCCACGAGGTGTTTGGCGTTCGACATGTTCAACTGGCCTGTGGCAGTACGTTTGGAGTGGCCGGCGCCGCCGGCGCCTTGCCGAGCTGCGCCAGAATATCGTTGCGGGGGCCGTAGGACTGCAGGCGGCCGTTCATCATGACCACGATACGGTCCACGCATTGCAGCAGCGGCAGGCGGTGGGTGGAGACCACCACCGCCGCGCCGTTGGCGCGCGCCGCCTGCAGGGCATTCATCAGGTTGACGTCGCCGTTGTGGTCCAGATTGGAGTTGGGTTCATCCAGAACGATCAGGCGCGGGTTGCGATAGAGCGCGCGGGCGAGCGCCACCGCCTGGCGCTGGCCGCCGGAAAGACCGGTGCCGCCCATTCCCACATTGGCATCGTAACCGCCGGGCAGTCCCGCGATCATGCCGTGGATGCCGGCTGCCTTGGCCGCCTGAACGACCGCCTCTTCATCGATCGGGCCCAGCCGGGCGATGTTCTCGGCGACCGTGCCGCCAAACAGCTCCACATCCTGCGGCAGATAGCCGATGAAGGTTCCGAGGCGTTCCGGATCCCATTGGTCAAGGGCGGCGCCATCGATGGACACCGTGCCCTGGCAGGTTTCCCATATGCCGACGATGCCGCGCAGCAATGTGGTCTTTCCGGACGCGACCGGGCCTATGATCGCGACGATCTCACCCGGCCGTACATCGAACGAGACATTCTCGACGGTGGGTTTTTCAGCGCCGGGAGGCTTGATGCTGACGTCGCGCAGCCGCAGGTGGCCCTCTGGATCCGGCAGGCGCATGGCCGGCGGCGCGGCCGGCGTTGCCGCGAACAGCTCCTTGAGCCGGCCGTAGGCATCGCGTGCGCTGACGAACAGACGCCATTGTCCGACAGCGGCCTCGATGGGTTGAAGCGCGCGGCCCATGAGGATCGATGCCGCGATCATGGTGCCCGGGGAAATCTCTCGCTCGATGGCAAGCATGGCGCCGACGCCGAGGATCGCCAACTGAAGCGTCGCGCGGACACCCTTGGAGATGGCGAGGATGGTGCCGCCATGATCGCTGGCGACAGACTGCCATCCCAGAGCATCATTGTGCATGCCGCGCCAGCGGTTCTTGACCGCGCCGCGCATGCCGAGGGCATGCACCACTTCCTTGTTGCGCAGCGCGAAGTTGGCAAAGGTCTGCGCCTCATGGGTGATGGAATAGGCGCGCTTCAGCCTGCGCGTCACCAGCGTCTCGTTCAGCACCGCAAGACCGACGATGATGATGGCGCCGACCAGCGCCACGAACCCGATAATCGGGTGAAACAGGAAGCACAGCAGGATGAACAGCGGCGACCAGGGGGCATCGAACAGCGTGATCAGAGCCGATCCCGTGACGAACTCCCTCAGTGCATCGAGATCACGCAGATTCTGCCAGCTGCCGCCCTTGGCATTCTGAAGTTCGGCGGCCACCACCTTGTCGAAAACGGCATGGCTCAGCTGCTGATCGAAGGAAACGCCGACCCGCACCAGAATGCGGGAGCGGGCAAAATCGATCAGTCCGCTCAAGCAGACGACAGCCACGGCGGCGACGCTGACAACGAAGAGGGTCGACAGGCTCCGAGTGGACAAAACCCGGTCATAGACCTGCAGCATGTAGACCGGCCCGACGAACAGCAATATGTTGATGACCATGCTGAACAGCAGCGTGGCGATCATCGCCTTCCGGTACTGCGATATCGCGTTCCTGAGGGGGGCCAGGCGGTGCCTGTACTCGTGTTTGTCCAACGTGCCGTGCCGTTCTTCGAGATCGTTCGGGATGTCGTGATAGCTGAAGCTGCCCCTTGTGCCGTCTAGGCTATAGGTGGCGCTGTCTGACGATCATGTCTTATTATTATCAATCATCTCTTGCAATAAACGATTTTATTTTCGCCATTCTGGCAAGAGCGGCTAGCGAAATCCGCCGTCCGTCGCAACATTACTGCTTGCAGAAAAGTTGTGGTCCTCGGCGGAAGCGCCTGTGTCGGCCGTCGGCCGTCCTATTGATCGCGCCATTCCGGCGCTGAGAAGCGCAACGGCGTAAAAGGCAAACCCCGGTATCTGCAGCGAGTAATCGAGCAGGGAGTGCAGTCCGGTTACAAGCGATGCCGCGAAGGCGGCCGAGAGGAGGGAGGAACCTCTGGGTGCCTTCATGGCCGCCTGGCCAAGCCGCCAGACGAGCCACAGGAAAACGCCAATGGTGAGCAGGGCGAAGGGCACGCCCATGGTGGCGGCGATCTCCAGCGGTGTGGAATGGGCGCGGTTTACGATGCCCGTGGCGGCCGCCGCGGCGGTGCGGTAGGCCGGATAGACCTCCTGGAAGGTGCCCGGTCCGGTACCGGCCCAGAAATGCTCGCCGATGATATGCAGCGTATCCAGGTAGATGGCATATCGCAGCGGGTCGAACAGCCCTTGCTGTGACACACGGCCGAGCACGGCGTCGCCACCGGTGAACAGAAGAGCGGCGAAGCCCGCGACAGCGGCGATCGCGATGAGACCCACTTGCCAACGCGAGAGACGCAACGCCATGCGCTTCAGCGACACAGCCAGAAGCGCGAGGGCACCCATCGCGCAAGCGAAAACACCGGCTCGCGAGCCCGTTGCCAGAACGGTGGCAAAGCACAGCAACAGACACACCAAAGCCCGCAGAAGCTTGTGGCGCTCGGTGGCGGGCATCATGTGAAGCTGCACGACAATGGAGGTGCCCGGCCTCAGATTCCGCTCAACGAACGTCAGCGTGCGTGCCAGCCAGATCATGGCCACGATGCCGAAGAAAGTGGCGGCAGTGTTCCGGTTGAGGAAGGTTCCGGTCAGATAGTCGCCGTGCTGGATCTTGTTATACCAGAATATCTGCCCGGGCATGGCCACATGGAGCACCAGGGCCAGAACCGCATAGGCAGCACCCACGACAGCCAGGAGGCGCAGGAGCCGCCCGCCGGAGAGCCGATCGCGGGCATGTGCAAAGCAGGTCAGGAAGATCAGGGCGAGCGCGAGCGGCAGGCCCGCCGCTTGCCAGGCAGCCCCCCTTATGGGCAGGCCCCGCTGGTCCGGGATGGGAGCGGGATGCTCCGCGTTCCAGGCGTGTCCGATGGACAGAACGGCCCAGAGCAGGGTCAGAAGCACGATGGGGAAAATGGTCAGCCAGGCATGCCTGTCCATATGCTTCAGCGGCATGGTCAGGGCGGCAAAGGCCAGCAAGACACACCAGAGGCCGAGCGCAACAGGCTTTGTGGAACCGAGCGGCAACGGCGCCAGGCAGACGGTGAAGGCGACGATCGCGAGATTTAGCGGAACCGCAAACCTGCCGCTGAGAAATGGCCGCAGGATGGGCACCCGCGCCGTTGCCGAATCCCGCTTCAGGAACGAGCGGCGTCGTGCCTTTTTCTCATCCACCGCAGGTCTTAATCATCGTCATCGAAATCACTGCGCACTGTGCTCAGATCACGCACGGCGCCGGTGCCGAGGCGGAAGAGCTGCAGTACCTTGCCGAGCTGGGTTGTCTCGGTGTTGGTGATGAAAATGGCATCGCCGTCAGCCAGCCGGAAATCGCGCGCCAGGAACAGGCCGCCAGGCTTCCTCAGGTTGATATGATAGATCGTCGGGATCGGAGTGCCAATGAACCGGCTGGTATCGACACCCATCTGCGCGAGCAGGCTGATCGGTTCGCGGCGATACAGATAGACGCCGGTCGGGTTCGCACGGGCATCGAGAAGGCCACCCGCCTTACCGACAGCATCGGCAAGGGACATGTCCTTGCCCTCGAAGTTGTAGAGTCCGTTTTCGCCGGCGGCGCCGAGGACGACGAAGGTCTTCGGTTCCCGCGAGACATAGACCACGTCGGAAGAACGCAGGAAAATGTTGTTGCGCGGGTTTTCGACGATGGTGTCGAAGGCAACCTTCACGTCGCGTCCATTGCGCTGCAGCGTGACATAGGTCTCATAGTCCGGCGACTTGGGTCCGCCCGCCTGGGCGATGGCATCAAGGAGGCGTTGTCCCGACGCGTTGAGCGGGAAGCGGCCCGGCAAGTTGACGTCGCCCAGAACGCTGACCTGGTTGCCGCGCTGCTCGGAGATCGTCACGAGGACCTGGGGCTCGATGGCGCGGTTCGCGAGACGCTGCTGAATGTCCTGCCCGACAGCTGCGGGCGTGCGGCCGGCGGCACGGATCTGGCCGGCGAAGGGCACGCTGATCTCGCCGCTGCGGCTGACGGTCTGAGCGGGAAGATCGACGAAGTTACCCGGGCGCGAGCCGGCTGTGCCGGGGATGAAGAGGCCGCCGGAGCCCGCTTCGAAGATTGTGATCTTGACCTGATCGCCAGGTCCGATCAGCACTTCCGTCGGACCGCCGCGATCGCTGAAGGACCCGAAGGCGCCATGGCCGGGACTGGTGGCAAGATGCGCGAGCACCGCTTCATTGAGCTCGATATAGGCGTAGTTGCGGCCTTGCTGCTGCTGGTTCACAGGGACGGTGGCCCTTGCGTCGGTGCCCGTGCCGAAGGCCCGGGCCGTAGGGCCTTGGGATGGCATGGCCGCACAGCCGGTCAGAGCGAGACAACCCATCATCAAAGCAGCTCTGGTCAGGCCCATCTTCGCTCCACACGTCCTTTGTCGCCACTTGCCAGCATATGCCGATCACGGCCCTGCGCTCCTACAATCAAAAGCGCGCAAAGTCCAAGGGGATTGGGATTAGTTGCATCTCGCATTGGATAAGGTGCGAAGGTCCCCGTGACCGAATCTGAAGCAGAGGCTGTTTACTCTTTGTATACTGCAAGTTTTTACTAAAGGTTTAAGGTTTCCCAAGCCCGCAACCTTGAAGCCAGTATTATGAGGCCACGATAGATCAAGGCACTCAAAACTGACTCCTCATGCCCGCTAACATTGTGACTGCCGAGAGTCCAGCGGACTTGGCGTTCTCCGAGGGAATAGAGCGTGTTCTTCAGGCGCACGTGATCTAAGAGCCACAGTTCACTTGCTGTGGCGGGCAAGATCGGGGATGGCTAGCTCGGACCCGGATAGCGGTGGTCTGAAGCGGAAGGGCGAACCCTGGTCAAGGCGGCGATGAACAGGTTCCGGCAGGGCGGGGGCGCCCTGGTGTTGCGCCAGGCGGGAATGCTGACGGCGGCGGCGGTGCTGTCACAGCTCATCATGCTCGCCGCGACGCCCTTGCTGGCACAGTTCTATTCGCCGGATGACTTCGGACGGTTGAGCCTTCTGATCGCTTTCATGACTATCGGAGGGGGAGCCTCGGCCTTCTTCCATCTTGTCATCCAGCTTCCCCGAAGCGGGCGCATGGCGGCCGCGGCTTTCCGGCTGAGCGTCTATCTGGTGCCCGTCGGAGCCTTGCTGACCACTTCCATCTACTGGCTGACGGGTGCTGCAGGGCACCGCGTCCTGCCCGCGGTGCCTTTTGCAATCGAGCTTATGATCGTGATGATTGCCATCGCGGGGGCGGCGAATTTCACGATCCTGAACTCGGCGCTCTGGCGTGCCGGTCGACCTCGAGAGGTTGCCCTGGCCCGTCTCAACTTCAGCTTGCTGGCGAGCGGGGCGCAGCTTTTCCTCGGCGCGATCGGCTTTGCCGCCTCCGGATTGCAGCTTGGTCGTATTCTGGGGCAGGGTGCGACCAACGCCCTCATGATCCGCCGATTGCCGGCCTTCTGCCGTCTGTCCGAATTGCTGAAGCCGCGTCGTCACGAGCTCCTCGTGGTCGCCCGGCGCTACCGTGATGCCCCCATTCAGATCCCGCGCGATCTCCTCCAGCGCGGCGGCACCACATTGCCTCCGGCGTTGATGCTTGGTGCCTATGGCCCCACCGCTGCGGGTTTTTATTTCCTGGCGGAACGGTTGGTCGAGCGGCCAGGTATCCTGCTCGGAGATACGCTCACGCGCCTGCCCATGAAGCTGTTCGCAGAACGGGTCCGCATGAACCGTCCGATGCTGCGAAGCGCCTTGCTCTACACGCTTGTGTCTTTCTGTGCGGTTGCCCTAGCCCTGATTGCGCTGGCGTTCGGAGGGCCATGGGTCCTGGACGCGTTCTTTGACCCCGCCTGGGGCGGTGTTGCCGCCTATGCGGCGCCTCTCGCGCTCGGAGCCGGGATACGGGTGGGTACGCTGCCCCTGGCCGCGCTGGTGCCGATCCTGCGGATCCAGCATCAGACGGTCTGGGTCGACCTGATTTTCTTTTCGAGGATCTTCGTTTTTCCGGTGGGCGCGACCCTGGGGTGGGAACCCATCGTGGCGGTCTGGGCTCTCGTTGGGGCAACCGTCGTCTATATCTTCGTGATCCTGGCCATGGTTGTTGCGGCAGCCGCTCGTTACGAGCGCCACATCCCCCTCATGAAGCCATCTTGGAAATAATTGAAAAGGATTTTCGCCACAACTTTTGCTTGCAATGCGTGTTTATCTAAAATTTTATGAGACAAAAGAACGTGATGGAGCGGAATTGTTCGTAGAGTCCTCCTCGAACAAGCCATTCGAGGCGTTTCATGAAAGTCATTCAGTTGACCTTGGCCGTTGCGCTCGGCTTCAGCGCAGGTATTACCGCAGTTTCCGCGGCGCCGTTTCCTGCGCGGCAGTCTGCGGCTTCTGGCTCCGTCATGCGCGAGGGCGCACGCGTCGCGGCACCTTTTGCTTTCCTGAAATTCTGCGCGCGCAATCCAGCGGAATGCGCGATGGATGGTCCTCATGTCTCGGCGCGGGAAACGGGAGACACGCTGTGGCGCGATCTTGAGAGCGTCAACGCCTCTGTCAACCGCAAGATCGCTCCGAAGAACGACGTCGCCGGGCGCGACCTCTGGGAACTGGCCCCCAACCAGGGTGACTGCGAGGACTACGCGCTGACCAAGCGCAGCCGGTTGATCGCCAAAGGCTGGTCGCCGCGTATATTGACGCTGGCCATCGCCATGGCGCCAGGTTACGGCCCCCATGTGGTGCTGGTCGCTCGCACCTCGTCAGGCGACTACCTGCTGGACAATCTCGTGAGTGAGATCCGGCCTTGGCACCAGGCGAATTATTACTTCATCTCACGCCAGTCCACCGACAACCCGCGTCACTGGATTTCGGTGGAAGAAAACAACCTCAGAGCCAGTATGTAGTCTCGAAGACGTCCTTCCAGCGCCGGGCTTCCGGCGCCAGAAGGGCGCGGTCGCATTCGGCGATGGCGGCGAAGGCACCGGGATGGCGATGCATGCCCGGGTTCCAGTCAGACGGCTCCCGCGAGACATACCACTGGACGACTGCGCGGCGGTTTTTCTGAAGGGCGACGCGTCCACGCTCCGCCATGGCAGAGCCGGCGGCGAGATCCTCCAACGGGCGTCCGATCATGAAGTCGCCATCGAGATCGATGCAGTAGGGCTCGTGCTCGTAAAGCCCGTCGGGCCCGATGAGACGCGCTGTCGCTTCGATCGTCTGCTCGGGCCATGGAAAGGGTTTCCCCATCCGCTCCGACACCCAGTACAGATGGACCGCGCCGCCCATGGCGGCCGTCTCCGGATCATGCCGGCGGCGATAGGCCATGTTGAAGAGCAGCCGTGCGGGCAGCGGCGCCATGCGCCAGTAGCCGGATTTTGAGTCGAGACGCCGCGCGAACCAGGTCCACCAGCCTTCCAGCCAGGCATTCGCGTCGGGCAGGCCGAGCAGATGGTCGGTGTCCAGTCCGAGCGTATTCACGGCGGCTATGATAGAGGGCAGCCCCCCGGCGCGGTGGGAGCCGCGCCAGAAGTGCAGCTTATCCAGGAAAGACATGGCAAAAGGCGCGACCTCGGCGGAGGGCGCCTTGGAAATCTGAGCCTGAAGGCCGGTGAAAGGCTTCAGCGTCTTCCACACCTCCGGGTCCTTGCCGACCAGAATGGTGAGGGCGCCGAGCGCATAGGCTGTTGCGTGTTCCACACCATGGTTCTGCTTGTCGCCTGACCGGAACCAGCCGTCTGCTCCCTGTGCCGCCAGGATGTCGCGAGCCCAGATTCGGCGGCCTTCCGCGTCGGTCAGCCCATCGAGAACACCAAGGATGTGGGCTCCATAGGCAGCATCAATGGAACCGAACAGATCCGACTTGGCGCCAGCCGGGTGGCTGGAATAGCGGCCCTCGCGCATGGCCGCCGCGACATCTCCGCCAACCGCATGGGCTTTCAGGAAGTCGATGTACTTGCCTTCGATGATGGCGAGCTCCGCATCGGCCGGACGTTCGGCCGGCAGCAACTCGGCGGTCGCCTGGGGGGGCAGTGCGTTCATCTTCTTTTCTCCCTCATATGGCCGGCGGCCATGGGACGACGCTTCACTCGGCTGGACCTGACGGCAGTGAGGTTCCGGACGGCAGCGAAAAGTTCTCAATGAGCTTGCGCGAGACCGACGATTTCCTGGGCTTGTCCCGGTCGGCAAGCAGGGTGTTGAAAAAGGACACCCGGCGTTCGGCACCGGTATGGGTCCCGAGTGAGGCAATGAGATGTCCACGTGTCTCCGCATCGAGGCCGGTAAATATATCGGCCGCCTCGTCGTTCATGCCGCTGTTGACGAAGTTGGAGAATTCCTCGACCGCATGGCGTTGCAGATCAGGAGAAAGGTCATCAAAGCGCTCCAGAGCGAGAGGGCTCCGGCGGAGCGCAATCCAGTTTTCGCGCGGCGCGTTGCGGTAGCTTGTCATGAGCCCCGACCCAAATCCGGCGGTGTCGCCATTGCCCAGGGCGAGAGCGGCTCCCACGAGAGGGAAGAACCCCTCGTTGGGATTGCACTGCGCCAGGGCCGACATGTCCGCCTCCAACTGCCGGCGTTCGTCATCGGCCGTCGGATGCGTGAGAGCCTCTTCGAAAAGGCGCAGCTGAATGACCGTACGGGCAAAGCGATATTCACAGTGCGTGCCGTCGGTCGCCGCGCGCAACCGCGACAGGCGGTCCACCGGATAGGGCCTCTCCTGAAGAATACGCCGAGCGACAACCTCGACATCGGCCCCGGCCTTGGCGCGCCCCATGACGGCCGAGAGCCCCCACAGACCGGTGACCATCGCCACAGCCACGATGGCAAGGCGGGTGCCGATTGGCAGGAGGGACGTCGACTGCACCGCCTCACGCCTCAGTAGTAGGTGTCCGGCACGTGCTCGAAGCTGCGCATGACCTTGAGGTCCGCCTTGTTCAAGACGGTGCCGAGCAGGCGCTCCTGGATGATCATGCTGGTGTTCATGGTCTCCGTCAGCACCTCGGTCTGTGTTTCGCCCCATTCCACCACGAGCACGAAGGCATCCATGAGCATGGCTGCGGCACGAGCGTCGACGGAGGAGAGCACCGGCGCAAGATCGATCACGATGTAGTCGTACGCCTTCCGGGCGGCCGTCAGTACGGCGTTCATGGCGGGGGAGGCCAACACGTCGCTGGTGCTTGCGGTCACCCGGCCGGGTACGGCGGGAAGAAAGTCGAAGGTTCCGTTCGGAGCTTGCCAGGCCGCGGCCGTCGGCTGCACCTCGTTGCGCATCACCTCGATGATGCCCGCGGTGGCACGGGGCGCGAGCTCGCGGGTCAGCGAGGGATTGCGCAGATCTCCGTCGATCAGCAGTGCCCGCTTGCCGCTCTGACCCATGATCTGAGCCAGATTGACTGAGACCGTGGTTTTTCCTTCCGTGGGAACCGACGAGATGACACCGATGACCTTGGTCTCACGTGAGATGCCGGCAAGATCCACCGCCACCTTGATGGCACGGATGGTTTCGGCGAAGTGGGAGGCCGGCTCATCGACCGCCAGGGCCTGCACGCCTGTCGGCGCACGGGTGATCTGTTGATCGGGGTTCTCCGCCGAATCCGCACGCGCCGAATTGGTGGCCGCCTTTTCATAACGAGGCAGGATGCCAAGACAGGGCGTGCCGGTGATGGTCTCCACCTGGTGGGTGGTGCGGATGACGCGGTCGAGCAGGGCGCGCAGAATGGAAATGCCGCCGCCGAGGCCGAGGCCGAGGATGAGCCCGCCCGCCAGCACCAGCGAGGTCTTCGGGGCTGCTTTGGTGGTTGGAGTGGGCGCCCGTGAGATGATCCGTGCATCCGTCATGCGGAACGATTGCTGTTCCGCCGTCTGCATGTAGCGGGTCAGGAAGCCGTTGTAGAGGGCTCGATAGGCCTCCGCCGTGCTTTCAAGCTCGCGCAGCTGGATAGAGGCTTTCGAGGCCTGGTTGGCCGTACCGATGTAGACCTCGAGGTTGCGCCGGGTTTGGGCCTCGCGCGCCTGCGCGATCGCGAATTCCGCGCGCGCCGTTTCGGCCAGCCGGCTCAGTTCGGTGCGGATCACATTCTGGATGTTCTCCATCTTGGCGCGGAGGTTGGAGGCCGAGATGTGGTTCTTGCCGTAGCGGGCGGAGAGTTCCGCCTCCTGACGCGCGGCATCCAGATATTCCTGGCGCAGGCGAATGATGATCTCGTTGGAGATGGTCTCGGGAATGCCGACCACTTCCGCGTTCGACTTGAGCACGGCGTCCAACTGATCCACGCGCGCCTGCGTTTCAGCGACCTTCGACTGCGCGGTGGTCAGCTGCGTGGTCAGCTCTTCAACCTGCTGGTCGGACACACGCCGCGTCGCGGTACCGCGGCCGACATCCATCAGGTTGTTGGCGACGCGGAATTCCTGAACCGCTGTGTCGGCCTCAAAAGAGCGGCGACGCAGATCTTCCAGGCGCTCGCGCAGCCAGTCACCGGCGTTCTCGGTGGCACTCGAGCGCGTGTTGAGCTGATCCTGAATATAGGCATTGGCGATGCCGTTGGCGATCTTGGCGGCCAGCACCGGGTCGGTCGAAGGGAAAGAGATCGAAATGACATAGGAGAGGCCAATGCGGCGAACCGCGACATTGAAGCGGAGCTTCCGGATGGCCGCGAGGCGGAGCTCCTCCTCGGTCGGCGGCTCGTCATTCGTCAGGCCGAGCAGATCCTTGATCTGGCCGGTGAGGCTGGGCTCGAAGAACGCCGGATCCTCAGTGAGGTTGAGAGCATCGACGGTCTGACCCAGGACCTCGTTGGAGGTCATGACTGTGATCTGGCTTTCGACCGCACCGGTGTTGAGCTGCTGATCCGGCTGAAAAACCGATTCATCGCGGAATAATTCCAGCCGCCGGGTGTCGATGAGGACATCCGCGGAAGCGACATAGGTCGGCTTGGCAAGAACGAGATAGGCGATGGCGAGCCCAAGGCAGAACACGATCGAACCGATGATCGTGAACTTTTCGCGACGCACAAAACCGAGGATGGCGTGCAGGTCGATGATCTTGTCGCCCGGCTGAGCGCCCTGATCTGGAGCCGCAGGATGCTTTAGACGTGAAACATCAAGCATTGTCGAAACTCCGAATGGTAATGTTCATGCACAGCACAACAGGAGGTTCCCTATTGAATAACAGGCATGGGCGCCTTACCGCAATGCAATAAAAATGCCCGGCGAACCGGGCACTCTACAAAACTATGTGGCGTAACCGCGGCCTACCATCAGGGGCTGACCGTCTCAAGGCTCGCCGAGGAGCCATTGCCGCTGCGGTTCGACCGCGGAGAGCCGGCGCCGCCGCCCGTGAAATAATTAACGGAGCCCTGGCCCACGCCATCGCCGCCAAGAAGGCCTTCCATGGTGGCACTGGTGCCGAAGGGGCCGCTGCCACCCGCGCCGGGGATCGCCGCCGTCTCGATCTGGTTGATCGACTGGGTGAAGGCGATCTCGAATTCCGGCTGGTTCAGCGCGGCGATGGCGGTCTGGATGGCGTCGGCCACTGCGGGATCGTTCGCGGAGCATTGCCGCACTGCATCACCCATGCCTGTCCCCAGTGCGAACTTCTGCAGGGAATTGGACTGGCCGATAAGGCCAACGAGCGCATCAACGGTCGTGGGATCGGTCACGATGAGATTGTAGGAGGCCCGCGTAAGCTCCGTGCCGCCCGACATGTGGCGCGTCAGAAGGCCCGCCGGATTTTCGGTGAAAGCCTGCACGTCCGCGCTTTCCATCGGAAGAGGGCTCACGCCGCAGGCTGCCTGTGCCTGACCTGCCACAACAACGGAAAACACCAAAGACGCCGCCGCGCCCAACCCCAGCCTCAACATAGCAATGGTCCCATAATATCGGTTTTGATAAAATGCATTCTATGTCAGATCGGCCG
Organism: Agaricicola taiwanensis; assembly: GCF_014635245.1. Lineage (GTDB taxonomy): Bacteria > Pseudomonadota > Alphaproteobacteria > Rhizobiales > Methylopilaceae > Agaricicola > Agaricicola taiwanensis. Next base: position 79,836 of record NZ_BMCP01000003.1, read on the forward strand.
ATTTGGGGCAAGGCGCTTCTGCGTCAAGGTTGTTCTGGCTGTAAGGTGCGATTGAAACCATCGATCATACGATCATAGGTGAAAAGCTGAGCCTGACGTCGGGCCTGCTCCGATGCTGCATCGCGAGATGACGTGTCGCGACGCAGGCGCTCGATGGCGGCGACCCAGCCGTCGACGTCGTTCAGCGGGACGAGCTCACCCGCCAGTTTGCCGGTCTGAGGATCCTCGATGGTCTCACGCTGTTCCGGCACATCATGGAGCACCATGGGAATGCCGGCCGTGAGGCCTTCCAGAACCGTGTTGCTCTGGCCTTCGTAGGTGGAGGTCTGAATGAAGGCGTCGCCGGCCTGGAGGAGGTCGGGCACATCCGCCCGACCCACGTTGCCCAGGAGCTTGACCTTATGGCCGATGCCGAGACGCGCGATCTCCGCCTCCAGGCTCTGACGCAAGAAGCCGTCGCCTCCGATTACCAGAAGTACGTCATCGAGACGGCTCACAACCTCAAGCATGAGCGGGTAATGTTTTTGAGGGACAAAGCGGCCGATGGCCACGAGGGTGAACTGATCGGCCGGGATTCCAAAGCGCGCGCGGGCGTCCGCTTTGGAGAGCAAGGAGGGCACAAAGCCGAGGAGGCCGTTATGGACGACAACCGTGCGGTCGAGCAGCCATTTCGGGTAGTTCCTGCAGGTCGCGCGCACGGCGTTCGAGACGCAAATGACCTTGGTATAGGCGCCGGCCCAGGCCAGCAGCAGGTCCAGCTTCCGCATGACGCTGGAGGCCGTGTTGATCGGCATGCGGTGCGAAACGACACGCGTCTTGATGCCTGCCGCCCAGGCGCATGTCTGGCCTATGACGCAGGCCAGCGGGAGGAAGGTCAGCACCACATCGGGCTTCTCGCGCTTTAAGGTCTGATAGACCGTCCGGACTATTTTTAAGTAGCCCTTCACACCCGGCCGGGCCGTCTTGAGCACCACTTCATGCGGATGGTCGGTGGAGTTGACGGGGACCTGCTCATAAAGAAAGCGCACCGTGACGTCGTGGCCCTTGTCCTTGAGGCCATGGGCGAGCCGCAGCGCCGCGATCTGCGCACCGGCCACATTGGCGAAGGAAACAAAAATGGCGATCTTCAGCGCGCGGGGTGTCTGGGCCATGTCTCTCGGTCACTTCTCTTTCTTGGTTTTTCGTTTGTTGTCGGAGCCGGGCGCCGGCCAAAGTCTTTCATCGGTCGGCCGATGCCGGATCTGCCCGGTGCGGCTGCGCACTTCTTCGACGATGCGTGTGTCGATCGCATCACGGTTCTGGGGGCGGGCCCCCGCGGTCGTCAGAACGCGCGCCTCCACGTCTTTCGCCGGTATCGGGTCGAAGGCGGGGAGGTCATCGGGAGGCGTTTCGGTGATGACCGCGTTCCTGGTCAGTTCATTGGCCTTGGCCAGATCGAAGGCCTCGGTCCCGATGGAGATGTTGTCTCCAAAGAAAACCCTCGATCCCGGGTTCATGCCTTTGGAGAATATGCCCGTGCGCGGCCGCGTCTGTGGGCCGGCGATCACGACATTGCCGATCACCGAAGCGACCGTCGGCCGGGGGTTGCGCTTGGTCGGGTAGAAGTGGATGGCGTTGAAGACGGGGTTGTAAATCACGTTGTTGGCGACGGTCGCATGTGCGCCGCCGTGGATGACGGGGTTTCGCAGCACATTATGCGCGAAGAGGTTGCCTTCGATCAGCACGCCCCGGGTGTTGGGACCGATGATCATGCCCATGCCGTGGTCGCCCTTCGGATGGATGGAGCGATGCAGGGCTTCCGCCAGAATGGAATCCCGGATCGTGATGTCGTGATTGCCCGATCCCCAGACCTGCACCAGTTCATCAATTGACCAGGCGAAGGAGCAGTTCTCGATCAGGATGTTGTAGGCGGGATCCTTCCCGCGCTTACCGCCGTCGATGCTGATCGCATCGCGGTTCTGCGGATCCATTCCCGTGGGACGTGCTCCGACCCGGACGCGGAGGTGGCGCAGGATGACGTCGTGTGTGCGCAGCCGGAAGGCGCGGTCGCCCATCAGGGAGATGCCGGGGGAAGGAGCGGTTTCTCCGTCCACGGTGACATGAGGATTGCGCACCAGGATGGTGCTCTTCAGCCAGATCTCTCCGGCAACCTTGAAGACGATCCGGCGCGGCCCCTTCGCCTCCAAAGCCGCGCGCAGGGAACCGGGTCCATCATCGGCCAAGGTCGTCACGGTGATCTCGCGACCGCCTTCGCCGCCATGAGTGGCCGCAGCCTCGGCCGGCAACGCAAGCATCGCCGCCAGCAGGAGGGCTGCCAGCAGTGCCGCTGACGCATCAATCCAGCGCAAGGGCGATGTAACGATCGATGGCGGTGTCGGCATTGAAATCCATCGCCCTCGCGATGCCGGCAGCGGGATCCGGCGGCTGGCTGATCGTCTCGTTGAGCGCCGCCGCCAGGGCGTTTCGGTCGCCCGTCGGTACCAGCCGGCCATAACGTCCACCATCAAGGATCTCATCGGGTCCACTTTCGCAATCTGTGGCCACAACCGGAACGCCGCACGCCAAAGCCTCGATGAGAACGGTGGGCAGGCCCTCCCAATCCGACGACAGCGCGAACACGGAGGCCCGCTTCATGAGCGCAAAAGGATTGGGCAGAAACCCCGGCAGCGAAACCCGGTCCCCGACATCGAGACGAGCGACCAGTGCTTCCAGCGCGGCCCTCTCTTCCCCTTCGCCCAGAATGACCAGGCGAGATGGCCGCAGTGCGGCAAGGTCGGAAAAAGCTTCGATCAACAGCGGAAAGTTTTTCTGCCGGGTCAGCCGTCCAACCGAGAGAATGACGGGATCTCCCGTGCCATCGAACCAGGGATGTGCCGGTGGTTCCTCCGCCTTGGCAAAGAGGTCTGCTGTAACGACCGGATTGTGCAACGTCTTGATGCGCTCGCGGGGCAGACCGGTAACCTGCTGGATCCGGTCGCACATCCTCTCCGCAACACCGGCCACATAATCGGCCCTCCTATAGGCCAGCGGAACCGCCTTGTAGGCGAGCCTTACCAATCCGCGCTTGCGTGAAAGCGCGACGTCGAAACGGTTGTGCTCCACCACGATGAGGCGGGTCTTGTGGCGCGCCAGACTGCGGGCCAGGACGGCCGCCACATTGGTATGCGTCATATGAGCAAAGACCGCATCCGGCCGGTTCCGGTCGATGTGCCGGGCAAGATGCCAGGCGCTTTCCGCGGTGCGCCGCGCCTTGAGATCGACGATCTTCACCTGCGGCGAGACCTCGGAGAGGAAGTCGCCCTGCGCCCGGATGAGGATGATCTCGGTGGAAATCCCCCTGGCGGCGATGCCGTTGGCGAGGCGGACGACGCTTCGCTCGGCGCCGCCACCACGAAGATCCTGCAGAAAGAAGCTGATCAGAGCCATGGATCTCCTTTGCCCCGTTCATGGAGGGCGGCGAGGAAAATGCCCGCTTCATTTGGATAGCCAATGGCGCGCTGCAGCGCAACATCCGACCATCACAGCATTAACGCCTTGCCGTCGCCGCATTCTCCAAAAAGTATTCGTATCCTCATTCAGGCGCCGAGGTTGGTATTTCTGGATGTCGTCTACATTTTGTTTCCAATTTTGAATGGAAATTTCTGCTATGTCCAAGGCAGGACAAGATTACTACTATGGAATTGATCTCGTTCGCTTTTTGTCAGCTTTGATGGTGTCTGTCTTTCACGTCGGATACTCATGCTGGGCCTCGCCAACCAGCGGGGGCGCTGAAATGTTGCAGGACGCCTATACGCTTCCCGGGATCGCTCATCTGACCTGGTTCGGCTGGGTCGGCGTGGAAATCTTCTTCGTGGTATCGGGTTTCGTTATCGCCAATTCGGCCGAAAGGGCTACGCCCTTTTCCTTCGCGCGCGGGCGAGCGCTTCGTCTTTATCCCGCCGTCTGGGTGTGCGCGACGATGACCTTCGCAATGTTCCTGATGATGGGCATGGACGATACCCTGAAGCATTACATCGTTTCCATGCTGCTGCTGCCGACGGGCCCCTGGATCGATGGCCAATACTGGACCCTGGGCGTGGAGATCGTTTTCTACGGCCTCATCTTCCTCCTGCTCGCCGCAAGGGCTTACTCCTGGATCAACATCGTGGCCCTCGGCCTGGCGGTTTGGAGCGCGAGCTTCCTTGTGGCGCTGCACCTCTTTCCGGATCTCCATTTCCTCACCGCAGGGCCCTGGCGGCTGCTGCTTTTGAATTACGGCGTCTACTTCGCGCTGGGCATCTTCATTCGCGCCTGGGCTGCCGGACAGTTTCGTCTCTGGATGGCGCCAGCTGTGTTGATGGCGCTCCTCGGAGCGGTCCTGGAGATGCGGCACCATGCCATCTCCATGGGCACAAGGGTGACCCGGTCTCCGATCGATCTCGCCGATCACTGGTTCGTCGTGGCGGTGTTCTTTCTTGCGGCGGTGAGCGCCATTCTCATGGCGGTGCGGTTCCGTGATGCATTCCACCGGCTGCCGGCGCCGCTCCTGACCTCTCTCCGGCTCGGCGGGCTTGCCACCTATCCGCTTTACCTCCTGCACTTCAGCATCGGCATCGCCATGACGCGGCAGTTTGTGCTCGCGGGCATGTCGCCGATAGCGGGTTTGATCCTGACCCTCGCCATACTGATCAGCTGCGCCGTGCTGATCGCGCAGCTGGCGGAGCCCGTCATCCGACGAGGGTTGAGGCCTCTTATCGATCGCTCTGTCGGAGCAGGTTCGGCGCTGCCGGGGGTCCGGCTGTTGCGGCAACAGCCGACAAGTCGTGGCTGATTGCCCGGTTGTTGCCCGGAAAAAGTCCTGTTTTCCGTGATAGCTCTGTGTCTATGATGGCAGCGTATTGCGTTGCACCATGCTGGACGGCACCCTAGCTCACCAACAGCGATCGAGGCACGAGTACATGAATATCGAAGCGGTCGAACAGTTTCGCTCACCATCGAGCCCGGCTGGTGTGGAGCGGCGAACGGTGAGCCATGCGGAGGCGGTTGCCCGCGTCCTTGCCGCCGTCGACCGTGTCCGTATCGGCGGACTCGATGTCGCGGTTTTGACCCGGGCGGACACCGCGGAACTGACTGTCTCGCTTGCCATGGCCCAGCGCGGACAGGGTGGATCCTGCCTGTTCTTCACCACGGTCAATGGCCAGGTGATCTCCGAATGCGCCGACCTCAATGTGCGCGATCTCTATCGCCAGGCGGATATCATCAGCCCCGACGGCATGTCGACGGTCTGGGCTTCCAAACTCCTGTGCCCGAAGGCCCTGCCGGAACGGGTGGCGACAACTGACGCCTTCCATGATGCGGCGCTGCTGGCGCAGGAGCGTGGCGCCTCCTTCTATTTTCTGGGCGCGACCGAGGAGATGAATGCCAAGGCGGTGGAACGGGCGCAGCAGCTTTATCCCGGCTTGCGCATCGCCGGACGCCGCAACGGCTATATCAAACCCAATGAGGAAGACGCGGTTGTTGAGGAGATCAACGCCGCCGAGCCGGATATCCTCTGGATCGGGATGGGCGTGCCGCGCCAACAGCGGTTCGTGGTGCGGCACAGGGCTCGCCTGGATAAGGTCGGGCTGGTGAAGACCTGCGGCGGTCTGTTCGACTTTCTCTCCGGCAAGAACACGCGTGCTCCGGAGTGGATGCAGCGCAACGGGCTCGAGTGGGTCTACCGCATGGCCCTGGAGCCTCGCCGTCTGTTCTGGCGCTATCTGGTCAGCAACCCTCATTCGATCTGGCTGATGGCGACCCAGTCCGGCGCCGCGGAGACCGATGCCTCTGAAGGAAAGGCGTCCGCATGAGTCTCAGCGCGACCGACAGGATGCCGCAGACGCCGGCCGTCGGACGCGACAGCCGGATCGATCCGTTCGAGACGGCGCTTGTGGTCATCGGCCTGGTCGTCATCTCCAGCATGCTGCGATCGCTGATCCTGGCGAACACCGGCGACGCGGACCGTGAGGCCGGCGGGATGGTCCAGCAGCTCGTGCTGTTCGCGATCTACGGCGGGGCCATGGGCTTCCTGATCGTGGGTGGGATCACCCGGCGGCTGGGAGAGGTGCTGAAGGAAAGCTGGCCGCTCCTGTTGCTGGTTCTGCTGCCGCTGGCCTCGGTGCTGTGGTCGGATTCACCGGCAACCAGCCTCAGGCGTGCCGTCGCCTTCATGCTGACCGTCAGCTTCGCCTATTATGTGGTGGCGCGTTTCACCCTTTCTGAAATCGTGCGGATCCTGTTCTGGGTCCTGGTTGCCTATATGGCCGTCGGCCTGCTGGCTGCCGTGGCGCTTCCGCGGATCGGCCTGAGTTCCGCCGGCGACTGGCGCGGGCTGACGGGGCATAAGAATGAATTCGGCCGCGTTCTGTCTCTGATCATCGCCATCGCGGTGGTGTTCCGCAGCGTGGGCACGCGGATGTGGCGCACCTGGTGGCTGCCCATGGTGGTCGTGGCATTCGGGTTGCTGGTGCTGTCCAATTCGAAGACCTCTCTCGTGGCCGCCGTCGCCGGCATCGGCGGGTCGATCTTCCTGACTTTTCTCTTCACGGGACGGTTCAGCCGCTTCCGGTTCGCACCGGAGGTAAGAACGGTCGTCGGCGTGCTGGCCTTCCTCACCGTTCTGTTCCTCGTCTTCATCGCCGCACCCATTATCCTGGAGGCGCTCGGGCGTGACCTCACGCTGTCAGGACGCACCCGGCTGTGGCAGTGGGCCATCGGGCTGGGCAGCCAGCACCCTTGGCTCGGCAGCGGCTACCGCGCCTTCTGGATCGACGAGAACACCAAATATTTCTTTGAATTTTTTTATTGGGGCGCTGATGCCGACGGCAATCAGAACGATCATTATGCCGGCCCCGGCAACGGCCATAACGGCTATCTCGATGTCTGGCTGGAGCTTGGCTATCTCGGCCTCGCCGTGCTGTTCATCATGATCGGCTGGGCGGTGAGGCAGATCAAAGCCTGCCTCCAGAGCGGACGTGAGCTGGAAGGCAAGTTCCTGGCGCTCATTTTGTCCTACCTGCTGGTCTACAGCATCACCGAGCGTGTCATCCTCCAGCACACTGAACTCGTCTGGTTCCTGTTCATGTTGGTGTTGATCTATTCTTGCCGGGCCTGCGCGCAGGATCCGGTGGTGGAGCCGGTCTCCGCCCCGCGCCGGCCGGTCCTTCGTTATCCCGGGAGGTCGACATGAACGCCAGTGCGCCCGTGACGGCCACTGCGGCACGGCCCCTGCCTGGTTCCAGGACGGGATGGGTCGATGCGGCCAAGGGTTTCACCATCACGCTGGTCGTCGCCCACCATGCTCTGGAGGGGCTGAAACTCGCGGGCCTCGCCAATCCGACCTTCCTGTACTGGCACGATATTTTGCTGTCGGTCCGAATGCCGCTGTTCTTCCTGGTGGCCGGTCTGTTCGCCCGCAAGGCGATCTATGGCGACTTCCGTAAGTTCCTCGATTCCAAGGTCTTTCATTTCGCCTATTTCTATGTCCTCTGGTCGGTCATTTCGCTTCTGCTGCGTTACGCGGCCAATCCCGTTTCCAACAACAAGGTCGCCCTGACAGATATTCTGTTCATTGGCTGGGACCCCATCTCGACCATCTGGTTTCTCTATGGGCTGGCGCTGGCCTTCGTCATCACGCGGGCGCTGCGGCATATGAATCCCTGCTTCCTCGTGGCCTTCGCGGCCATGGTGCAGGCGGCGGCCTTCGCCTTCCCCAGCGTGCCCTACCTCGTGATCATCAATAAGTTCGCCTACCTCTATGTGTATTTCGTGCTGGGGGTCTACGGATCGGAGTGGATCCGCGAGCAGGCGGACAAAGCGAACTATCCCAAGATTATCGCGGCATTGGTGCTGTTCATTGCCCTTGCCGTCGTCCTGCGCCTGAACGACCTGCTTTTCACCCCGCTCTGCTATTTCGTCCTGTCGATGCTCTCGGCCTACGCCATCATCGGCTTCTTCAGCCGGGCGCGGGAGGGCTTGTTCGCCCGTCTGTTCGAGTTCATCGGCGCCTACAGCATGCCGATCTATCTCACTCATTTCCTTCCCGTGGCCGCGGCTCGGATCATCCTGGTCAAGGTGTTCGGCATCACCAATTTCGGCGTCCTGTTCACGGCAGCTACCACCGCTGGCGTGCTCTTCGGCGTCGTGGCTTTCCTGATTGCGGTTCGCACGCCCTTCCGCTTCGTTTTCGTCAGACCCAAGGCGCTGACGCTTGATGCTCCTGCCACTCTTACGGGCAGAGAACAGCCATCCTCCGTTACCGCCGGCTGACACATGCGCTTGGCGCATGCCTGCCATGCGTTCTTTACCGCATCGCGCAAGGGTTGCATTCGCAACAGTTAGCTCTTCTATTATGGAACATAAGAAGGGTTGATTTCCCCCGCACGCTGCAAACAACAAAATTCGTGTGTGCGGAAAGGTCTTAGGCTGATTTTCGGGTCGCGGAGCCACCGCTTGTTTCCTTTCCCCTGAGGGGAGACTTTTGCCTCCTAGGGCGGTCATGCGCGATGTCCAATACGTGCGTTCGATCCTAGTTTTGCAACCTATTGGGCAGCATTTTACCTGTTGTCTGGATACGGCATTAACAATAGGAATCCGCTGTCCGCAGTCCCGGTACCGAACGTCGGTGCCAGCGACGCGGGGGCAAGCGAGGGAGCGAACATATGGCCGTTATTCCCGGAACCACCGGCAATGATCTACTTTATGGAACCGAAAACGACGACACGATCGAGGGCCTCGGCGGAAGCGACTTTCTTTTCGGCTACGGCGGCGATGACACGCTCCGCGGTGGCGCCGGCAGCGACTTCCTGTTCGGTGGCGAGGGCGACGATTATCTGAACGGTGGCGCCGATTCCGACTACATCGATGGCGGCGCTGGCGATGACTTCGTTTATGCTCGTGCGGTGCAGGGCCCCGATACCGCCGATGGCGGCGAGGGTATCGACACCATTCACTTCGACCGCGCCTTCACCTCCGATGACGTCACGATCGACCTGACCAACAACGCCGACTGGCAGACGCTGTCCGACGGCACGACCTTCCGCAACTTCGAGGCACTGAAGTTCACCGGCGGCTCCGGTCTCAGCACCGTTACGGGCGGCGCCGGGTTCGACGTCCTGTGGGGCGGTGTCGGCACCAGCGTGTTCGATGGCGCCGGCGGCAACGATGTGCTCAAGGGCAAGGCCGGCGACACGCTGCTCGGCGGCGAGGGCGACGATCAGGTGTTCCTCACCGGCGCTGCCCTGAAGGCAGACGGCGGCGAAGGCTATGATCGCATCACCATCTCCGGCACCGGCGTGTTCGGCGAAGGCTCGGTCGTGAATTTCGAGAAGGTCATGGTAACCGATGGCGCGGATCTGAATTTCAAAGCCAACGGTCATGGCCTCCAGATCTTCGCGATCGAATCCAAGGCCGACGGTGAGGGCATCACCATCACCGGCTCCAAGGTCAACGATACGATCATCGGCGGCGCGGCAGGTGATACGATCTCAGGCGAAGCCGGCAATGATTACATCAAGGGCTTCGGCGGTGACGATGCGCTGAACGGCAACGGCGGTGACGACCGGATCTGGGGCGGCGATGGCAATGACACCATCAACGGCGGCACGGGCTTCGACCAGATCTGGGCCGGGGCTGGCGACGACAAGATCTACAGCCAATCCAACTGGGGCGCGGATCAGATCGACGGCGGCGACGGTATCGACTTTGCAAAGATCGATCGTGCCACCGAAACCGTGGACTTCGTCATCGACATCTCCGATCCCTCGGTGAAGCAGGTGCTCGCCGACGGTACGTCGGTCGTGAATGTCGAGCGCATCCAGTTTGAAGGCGGCTTCGGCAACGACACACTGACAGGCGGCGCTCTCAACGACCTGCTGCATGGCGGTGGCGGCAACGACACCATCTTCGGCGGCGAGGGTGATGATCGGCTCGGCGGCGGCAAGGGTGACGACTTCCTCGATGGCGGCGCCGGCAGGGACACGCTGGTGCTCGGCGGCGTCCGCAGCGACTATACGGTCACTGCACTCGACGACGGCTACTACCAGTTCACCTCGGCTGCGCAGGGCACCGATACGGTCGCCAATTTCGAGTCGGTCTATTTCTCGGGATCGGGCAAATACGTCAATTTCGACGTTTTCGCCTGATATCTGTCGAGCTCCACAACGTTCTGAAAAACCCCCACAGTTTGCTGTGGGGGTTTTTCATTGGCGAAAGCATATTCAAAGTATCCCTCCCCAAAGGGAGAAGCGTGCCGGCTGCCGTTGATTTGGCGTTTTTCGGGCTTTTGGTGTGCGCCCAATGCCTCCTCGGTCGGACGATCCCTTGCTTGCCAAACCTCGCCGGGAGCGTTAGGCCTGGGTGGCTCGATGTTGCGATGCAACCAAGGACGGCCGCCATGTCTTCGGAGCTGATCTGCGCGTTCCGGCGGTTTTCCGCTCGGATGCCAAAGCCTTTGGGCAGCATGCCGTCGCAAGGCGTAACGGTTGCGCAGAGATCATCGCATCGTCTCACACCTTCCTCATGGGCCGATTGATGTCGATCAAAAATGCGCTGAAAACTCATCTTCCAGGCTTTCTGAAGACACCTGCGCAGTCGCTCTGGCAGCGCTGGCGGGCGACCACCACCAGTTGGGATCGTTCGATATCCACAGGGTCGCCGCGCTCGAGCGGCTTCTATTATTTCGCGATCAACACGTCGTTCGACCGCGAACATCGCGGCGTCGCCGCCGGCAAGGCCCGGTTTGCCCGCGACCTGACGGAAGCCTCCCGCAGCTCGTTTCGTTTGCGGCGCAACATACACAGACTGGAAAAGGGGCTGATCATGCCCAACCGGCGCAGCATCTTCGCGCTGGATTATATCGTCCCCACCGTCGATGATTTTGCCCGTGTTGTCTCCGCCTATGAAGAGGGCACCGACGCCGGCTCCGAATTGATCTGGGCCCACGACGTACTCAGCGACTATTTTGACGCCGTAGATCTAAGCCATCCGCGTCTGAACGAATGCCATCAGAAATTCCTGGCGGCGCGCAGCCGGTTTGAACGTTGCGCGCGCCGGGCCAACCGGCGGTTCGTGCCCTTCGCCCGTGATCTGACGGTGGAACCGGCAACCATTGATCAGTTAACGGCTCTGTCGGTCCGCCGCCGCTCGGTCAGGTCCTATCAGGACCGGCCGGTCCCCAGGGACATGGTCGACAAGGCAATCGCCGTTGCCGCTCAATCACCCAGCGCCTGCAACCGCCAGCCCTTTGTCTTCCGGCTGTTCGATGACCGGGAGCTGGTGCAGAAGATCATCTCGCTGCCCGCCGGCACCAAGGGTTTCGGCAACGGCGTTCCGGCGGTTGCGGTCATCGTCGGCCGCCTGCGCGCCTATCCGCTGGAGCGTGATCGCCACATCATCTACATCGACGGCTCCCTTGCGGCCATGTCCTTCATGTTCGCGCTGGAATCCATGGGCATCGCGTCCTGTGCCATCAATTGGGCGGATGAAGAGCCGGCTGAATCCAACATGAAAGCGCTCCTGAACCTGGATGACGATGAACGTGTCGTCATGCTGATCGCCTATGGGTGGCCGGAGCCGACAGGTCTCGTCCCCTTTTCGGCCAAGCGTGATCTGGAGGAACTGCGGGAGTTCAATATCCTATGAATATCGAAATTCTTGGCGTCGATCCGGCAAATCGTGGCGCAGGGCTGATGTTCGAGGCCATCCGCCAGCAGTTCGACGCGCGCTACGGTGACGTGAACTACGCGATGTCCATCGACGTCCGCCCTCAGGAGCGGCTCAAGCTTGGCGCCTGGGGCGTGCTGCCGCGTGCCATGAACAGCAAGCGTAACATGGCGTTGCGCTATGGCGGCGAGCGGGTTCCCCGGTCCATCCTGCACCGGCTCGGAATTCTCGCTGAACGTGATATCGACATCGTTCTGGATGCCTCCGGATTTGCCTACGGCGATTTTTGGGGGGCTCAAAAAATGGCCAGCCGGATGGCGGATCACATCGCGTCCTGGAAACGTGCCGGCAAGAGCGTGATCCTGCTGCCGCAGGCCTGGGGGGCATTCGAGAAACCAGGTTTCGCGCCGCTCCTGAGGAGGATCTTCGACAAGGCCGATCTGGTGTTCGCGCGTGACGAAACGTCTCTTGCCTACCTGAAGGGGGTGGTGGGAGACCCGCCCAATCTGCATCTGGCGCCGGATTTCACCAATCTGCTCAAGCCCGACCTGCCATCGCGGCTTCAGCAGCACGCCGGGGCAACCCTGGTGGTTCCCAATGCCAAGGTGATCCAGTCAAAGGGTGAGGCAATCCGCGAGCAGTATCTCGATTTTCTCCAGAAGGTCGTTGCCGCTGCCGTCGCTCATGGCCACCGTCCCGCCTTCCTCATCCATGAGGGCAGGGGCGACGAGGCGCTCGCGGAGGAAGTGAACAACCGGAGGAACAGCCCCGTCGATGTCATCGCCGGTCTCGACCCGCTCGAAACCAAGGCCGTGATCTCGCATGCCGACGCGATCACCTCATCGCGCTTTCACGGGCTCGTCAGCGCCCTGTCGGCGGGTGTGCCGAGTCTTGCCTGCGGCTGGTCCCATAAATACCAGGAGCTCCTGAAGGACTATGGCTGCCCCGAGTTCGTGATCGACATGTCGGCTGAGACCGACATCGACAGCCGCATCACCTCTTTTTTCGAGACCGCACTGACGGCGGGGGCGCGGTCCCGGCTGAAAGCTGCAAGCGAACATCAGCGCGCGCTGTCGAGGGCCATGTGGGATAAAGTCTTCGGGGTCATCGAAAAACGGGCGGCCGCATGAGTCTTCCGCAGATTTCGGTTCTGGTGCCGGTCTGGAACGACGAGCGCCGCATCGGCTTGTGCCTCGATGCCCTGCTCGCGCAGTCACTTGCGCCGGAGCAGTTCGAGATCATCGTCATCGACAACGGCTCCACCGATGGCACCGCGGCCGTGGTATCTGAATATGCAGGTGTCATTCTGCTTCGCGAGGACAAGCCGGGGTCCTATGCCGCGCGGAACACGGGGCTTGCTCATGCAAGAGGCATTTACGTCGCCTTCACCGATTCCGACTGCATCCCCGATCGGGAATGGCTCGAGCGGGGACTGGCCGCCGTCAAGGATCGGGAGGATGTCGGCGTTGCTGCCGGGCGGGTCGCGTTCCGCGAACCTGAGGGCGATTACAGCCGGGCCTGCCTGAATTATGAACGCCACCTGTCCATGCGGCAGGACGAGAACGCCGCGAACGGTTATGCCATCACGGCGAATTGGTTCTGCCGCAAGGACCTCCTTCTGAGCATGGGCGGCTTCAACAGCGAGTTGAGGTCCGGCGGTGATTATGCGCTGTCCGGCACGATTTCGCGCTCCGGCCGCCGCACCATCTATGTCGCGGATGCGGTGGTGCATCACCCGGCGCGCGCACAGGTGCATGAGATTACGGGCAAGATCCGGCGGGTCGTGGGCGGCCGCTGGGCCTCCGAGACCGGTCGGTTCAAGGCGCTGCGCAGGGCGAAAGTCGAAACGCGCAGCTTCATCACCCGCGTGCGCAAGATCCTGCGCGCCTCCGGCCTCACTTTCGTCGAGCGGATCGAACTCCTGGGGCTTCTGATGCGAATCTGGATGATCTCTCTCAAGGAGTTGGCCCGCCTCCAGCTCGGCGGCGTTCCCACCCGCTCCTGAGGCGGCCGAGATCGCTTTGCCAGACAACGATATGATGAAAGGCTGCCGATGGCCGGCGTGAAGAAGAAATTCGCGGTGGGATCGCTCTGGTTTTTTCTGGGCCAGGGTGTCTCCAACATCGCGAGCTTCATCATCTTTGCGATCCTCGCCCGCCTGCTTGGGCCGGTCGATTTCGGCATCGTGGCTTTCGCCAGCGTCTTCATCGAGCTCAGCCGGTCGGTCGCCCTGGCGGGACTTCCCACGGCGCTGATCAAGGACAAGGTCTGGGATGAAGACGCCGCCTCGACCGCCTTCTGGGGCAATATCGGTTTCTCCATTGTGCTGGCTCTCGCCGTTGGAGGAGGGCTGGGCTACGCCCTGACCGGCACTTATGGTGAGAATCTCGATGTTATCCTTGCGGCGCTTTCGGTCTCCCTTGTCATCGATGCGATGCGCGCAACACACGAGGCGAAGCTCCAGCGCGACTTCCAGTTCAAGAATCTGGCCAAGCGAACCGCCCTTGCCACCACAGGCGCCGGGATCATCGGCGTCCTGCTGGCCTTCGCGGGCTTCGGCGTCTGGGCGCTGGTGATCAACCGGATCGCCAATTCAGTGATCCAGACGATCATCATCTGGCAGGCGACGCCATGGAGGCCACGCTGGACGTTCCATCGCGACAAGTTCGTCGCCATGTTCAAGTTCGGCATTCATCTCGGTGCTTCGGCTGTTTTCGGTCAGATAAACCGCCGCGTGCCCGAGCTTCTGGCCGGCCTGATCATCAGCCCGGTCGCGGTGGGCTTCTACAAGGTCGGCGGCCGGATGGTGAACATCCTGTTCGATCTCACCATCACGCCCATGCAGCGGACCGCCATTGCCGGCTTCTCCCGCCTTGAGGGAGAGGAGGCGCTGGTGCGGGGCTATCGCGGTGTTACCCGCGCCGTATCGCTGGTCGCTTTCCCCGCCTTCTATGGCATGGCCGCGCTTGGGCGTGATCTGGTCATCCTTCTTTTTGGAGAGCGGTGGGCGGAGAGCGGCGTGATCATGTCGGCGCTCGCTCTGTTCGGCGGCGCCGCGGCCGTCAGCTATTTCGTCCAGCCGCTGCTGGCTGCCGCCGGCAAGACGCACCTGGCTTCCATGCGCAGCTTGCTGACGCTCCTGTCCAACATAATCGTCTGCCTCTGCACCGCGCCGTTCGGCACGGTCGTGCTCGCCATCGGCTTCGCCGCGCGCGCCTATGTCGGCGTGATCCCGACGCTGACGCTCCTGAAAAAAGCGGTGGGCCTGCCGCCATCGCGGGTGTTGGCCGACGTCTTCCCGACCTTCTTCGCCGCCGTCATCATGGGGCTGACCGTCTATGGGCTGCGCTACTATGTGCTGCAGGATCACGACCGGCTGCTGTCGCTCGCCATGCTCGTGCCGCTGGGCGCGGTCATCTACGCTGCGGTTCTCGCCCTGTTCTTCCGCAAATACATGCGCGTGGTCTGGCAGGACCTGGAGCCGCTGGCCGGACCGGCGCTGGCGAAGTTAAAGGGCCGGCGTCCGGCCGCGTAAGCCTCGCAGCGAACGACGCACAGCGGGCGGCATCATGATCATGGCCAGGAGCGCCATGGACTTGCGGATGTCGCGTGTGGGGTAAAGGTTGCGCATCAGGCCGAAATTGAAGCGCTCGGAGCGGGTGGCGATCCGCGCATAATCATAGATGATATGGTTGTTCAGCCGTTCCAGGAGCCTCTGCTCGTCCGGCGTGCGCGTTGGCAGCAGATCACGAATGATGGTGCAGATGACCGGCCGCATGTTGGCCGACACGGTCTTGGTGACCATGTTCTCGGCTTCGCGGTAATAGGTGGCCCCGATGGCCGGCTTGAAGATCGCATCGCCATAGGCAACCGTCTTCAGCCACAGGGCGATGTCCTGCCCGCGCCGCGCGTTGGGCCCCTCGGGGAACATTCCGACGGCTTCGAGGACGCGGCGGCGAATGACGACGGATGATGTATGAATGGGGCTGCGGCGGGTCTCGAGCCAATCGGTGATATAGGTCTTGAGGTTCAGCCGCTGAACACCCAGCGCGCCTTTGCTGGCAACATAGAGATGAGGATTGCGCCGGCCGTTGTAGTCATCTTCGAAACCGGTGAAGATGCAGGCCACACCTTCATCGGCGCGCGCGGCCTCTGCAGCAATCGTTTCCAGGAAATCCGGCTTCCATTCGTCATCGGCGTCGAGAAAGGCGACCCAGTCGCCTGTGGCGGCACGAATGCCGACATTCCGCGCGCCTCCGGGGCCGGCCGGATCGGCGTCGCGTTCGATGACTTTCAGTTTCGGATGAGACATCTGGCGCAGTATTGCGCGGCTGTTGTCCGTGGATACGTCGTCGACCGCAATGATTTCGGCGGCCGGATAGGTTTGTTCGAAAATCGAATTAAATGAACGCGCCAGATGAGATGCCTTGTTATGTACAGGAACAACGACGGATATGGTCGGGTGTTCATCCTGCGGCATCTGCGACTCCTTAGCAATCCGCTGAAGGATTGCTATAGAAGCAGCTTAAAAGCAAGCGTATACGATAGTCCAATCGAACAAGCTTGGGGCCTATGCGCCATGCCATCCTTCAGGCCGGAAATAAGCGGCGCGCGTGGCGGCCACGGCCATCAGAGCCATGGTGCGGCCGACATCCGGCGTGATGTAGAGTTGCTGCATCATTCTGAGATCGAGCGGCTCGCTGCGCACGGCGATGCGGGCATAATCGAAGATGATGTGATTGTTGAGCCGTTTCAGCAGCCGGCGCTCGCCTTGCGAGCGCTGGGGCAGGAGACGGCGGATCACCTCACAGATGGCAGGAGCACGGTTCGCGGAGACCCGGCCGGTCACCATGTTCTCGGCGTCCCGGTGGTAGACGGCACAAATGGTCGGATCAACCAGGGCGTCGCCGTGAGCCACGCATTTCAGCCACAGGGCGATATCCTCCCCGCGCTGGGCCGTCGGTCCTTCCGGAAACATGCCGACCGCCTCCAAGACCCTTTTGCGGATAACGATCGACGAGGTATGAGCCGGGCACCGTTTGGTGCGCAGCCAGGCCATGATGAAATCTTCCAGATCAAGCCGGTCCGGTCCGCGATATCCATAACGCCGGACGAATTCATGCGGCGTCTTCCGATCGCCATAGCTGTTTTCGAAGCCGGTGAAGATGCAGGAAACATCCTCGTCCGCCTGCGCGATCTGCCGGGCGACCGTTTCCAGGAAATCCGGCTTCCATTCGTCATCGGCGTCAAGGAAGGCGATCCATTCGCCATCGGCGGCGCGAATGCCGGTGTTGCGCGCAAAGCCCGGCCCCTGGTTCGGCGCCGGCCGTTCGATGATCGTCACGTTCGGCCGCGCGAGGCGGCGGAGGATTTCGACGCTGTTGTCGGTGGAGGCATCATCGACAGCGATGATCCGCGCAGGCTGCAGGGTCTGCTTGAAGATGGACCCGAAGCAGCGGTCCAAATGCGCAGCCTTGTTGAAAACGGGCACGACAACGCAAATCTGCGGGATCTTATCCTCGCGCATATGCCACACTCCCCTAGCCCAATGGTCGCTCCCAGACCAACCGAGGAAAAAATATGGCAGGATCGTGCATCTGACCAGATGTCCGTTAAAAGTCTGCTAAACAAAATGGACTAGTTCACTCAGGATTTACCGAATGGCCTATGGCCGCAGGGCGCTCGGCGCAAGTTTCTGGAGCCTCATGACAAATGGGGGCCAGCAGATCATCGGCTTCCTTTTCTTTGTTTTCTTGGCCAGGTTGCTTCCGCCGGAAGATTTCGGCGTCATCGCCATGGCCTTGCTGGTGGTTGATGTCCTGGCGACGATCGGCCGCGTGGGACAGGTGGAAGCCCTCGTCCAGCGGGAGGAAATCGACGATCGTCTCTGCGGCCGCCTGTTCTGGGTGCTGCAGCTCATCGGACTGGCCCTCATGGGGCTGGTCATGCTGGCGGCACCGCCCATCAGCGCCTTTTTCCGGGTGCCGGAGCTTGTCATGGTGCTGGTGGCTCTCGCACCGGTCTGCTGGCTGCAGAATCTCAGCGCCATCCCCGAGGCGCGATTGCGCCGCGATTTCAGATACAAGGAGCTCGCACTGCGCAGCATCGTGGGAATGCTGGTCGGGGGGCTTGCCGGCGTGATCGCGGCGTTCGCCGGCTGGGGCGTCTACGCGCTCGTGGTCCAGCGCCTGACCAATCAGCTCGCGCAGAACGTCCTGTTGTGGGCCTCCGTCAGATGGGTCCCCGCCATTGATTTTCGGCCGCGCACGGGTGACCAGCCGCTCTTCCCGACATTGGCCTTTGGCGCCAAGGTCGCGGTCGCAACCCTTCTCAATACCGCGAACGTCAGGCTGATCGACGTCATGGTCGGCTTCTTCATGGGGCCGGTCGCCCTCGGCTATCTCAGGATCGCGTGGCGCTCCTTCGACTTCATCATGCAGTTCTCGATCATTCCGGTGGTCAACGTCGCGCTGGCGACATTCAGCCGGCTGCGGGACGAGCCGGCGCGGCTGAAGCGAGCCTATCTGAAGATGACGGCTCTGGCCTCGCTCAGCATCTTTCCGATCTGCTTCGGTGTGGGATCCGTCGCGCATGTGGCGCTGCCCATCGTCTTCGGCGAAAGGTGGATGCCGTCGGCCCCTTTGATGCAGGCGCTCAGCCCCATCGCGGTGGCGGCGACGATAAACTATTTCTTCGTGCCGCTGATGACCGCCGTCGGGCATGCCAACTGGGTTCTGCGCCAGGGCCTGTTCCAGCTCGTGCTCAGCATCACATTGACCTACGCCGCGTCGCAGTGGTCCATCTATGCCGTGATTGCCGCGCATGTGGCGCGGGCCACCATCATGGCGCTGCTCAACATGTGGTCGATCCGGCGGGCGGTGGGCATCTCACCGGCCGAGACGCTCAGTGCCATCGCGCCGGCCCTGCTTTCGGCGCTGATCATGGCCGCTTCGGTCTGGGCCAGCTGGATCTGGCTGTTCGACCATGGCGGCACCCTGCTGCATTTGTTTGCCCTGATCGCGGCCGGCGTCGCCGTCTATGCCGGCATCCTGCTCCTCCTCTTCCGTCGTTTCGTCATGGGACTGTGGGATGAGTTCCAGCAGATGCGCCGCGCGCGAAAAACCGGCTCCGGCGCCGTGGCGGAGTGACACCGTGAGGATATTCTTCTTCCAGGCCAAGGACGGGAACTTCGGCGACGACCTCAATGACTGGATATGGCAGGAGCTTTGGCCGGAGCTGCCGCGAGGGCAGGACGATGGCCAGCTCCTGATCGGCATCGGCACGATCCTCGGCATCCCGCTGCCGCCGGGGGACTGGCAGAAGCATGTGATCGGATCCGGCATGGGCTATGGCGAGGTGCCGGTGCGCGACGGGAGCTGGCATGTTCACGCCGTGCGCGGCCCGGTGACGGCTCGCATCTGGGATCTGCCGAAGGAGGCGGTCGCCGGCGATAGCGCCATCCTGCTGCGCCGCCTGCCGGCGTTCCAGAACGCGCCGGAACAGCGCCGCGGCGTCGTTTTCATGCCGCATCTGTCGGTGGTCAATTACGCCAGATGGGACGAGGTCTGCCGCCGGGCCGGCGTCACCTATCTCGACCCTCGCGACGATTCCCGCCGCACCCTGGCCGCCATCAACCAGGCGGAGCTTGTGCTGGCAGACGCCATGCATGCGGCCATCGTGGCGGACAGTTTGCGGGTTCCCTGGCGCCCGCTGATCACCACCGCCGCCATCAGCACGCTGAAATGGATGGATTGGTCACTGGCGGTCGGAGCGGACTACCGGCCGTCCAAGCTCCGGTTCAGCTGCGTCAGCGAATGCCTGACGCATTGGGCAACGCGCCTTGCCGGACGCAGCCACCAGATCGAAATCCCGGCCGACCTGCCGCATGATGAGGCGGTTGCCCTCTTGGCGGCTGAATATCGCGATTACAGATCGCGGAGAGGCAGGATGGGGCGGGCCCTGGACCAAGTCCGGGAATTGTTCTGGCGCGCTGTGCAACGCCCTCTGAGAGCCCTGCGAGACAGTGCGCTGACACGAGCCTGGGACGAGCGGATGATCGATCGCGCGGCGGAGCAGCTACGGCGTCTGGCCTCCGAGCCCGGCCATCTCAGCGACGCCGGGAGACTGGAAGCGGCGACCGAGAAGCTTGAAGCTGCTCTGGCTGAACTGAAAAGTTACCGACAATACTAAAGACGATACCACCCCATGGATGTATAAATTTTTATGTAATTCTTTTTTCAAGATTGATATCAGGCGCTTAATGAATGATGAAGAGGGGTATAATATATCTTTATCTTCTCCGAGAATAAATCATTAGGTTTGTTTATCACCACTTCGTTTATTCCTTGCGGCTAATGTCACCCCATCAACAGGAGTTGACAGACATGCCACAGATTTGGCTGACCTACGAGGAAGCTGGCGACTTGTTCGGATGTGACGCAAGTACTGCGCGCGACCGTGCCATTGCCAGCGGCTATGCCCGCCGCAAATGCAGCGACGGACAGACGCGCATCAAGCTTAGTCTTTCAGCGGCTCATGATTACATGATGGCCTATGCGAACCGTCCGGAGAGCCAGATGCTTCCGGCACATCCCGCGGTACCGCGCGAACGCGATCGCACGCTGAACTGAGCCGGAGCCTCTAGTCCAACATGCTGATTATCCTGGCTGCTGTCGTCGGCGCCGGCTGTGGATTCGTCCTCATGCCGAGTGGCCATTTCATCCTGTCGCTGGTCGTGTCCATGGTCTGTGGCAGCACGCTCGCCTTCTTGGCCGGTTGCGTGATCGCTTATCGCGGGAAACCTCGCCGCCGCGGCGAGGCCGCGCCCATCGAAGCTCTCGCTCGATCGAGAGTTATCTCCTGATATTCGAACGATTTTGAAACCCGGCGCCTCACAGGCGCCGGTTTTCTCATGCATTCGCGCATTAAAGGCCCGCACGACGGCGGGCCTTTTCCTTTTCGTGGCTGCTTACAGGATGGTGGAGGTCACCAGATAGCCGTCGCTGAAGGTGAACTGTTCGACCTGGAAGATGGCATCCTGGCCATCATCGCCCACGAGGTCGCTCACCAGGAAATCGCCGGTGTCGGTGCGGGAGATGCTGTAGTCGGACATCTTGCCGGAGAACACGACGGTGTCGAAGTCTCCGCCGCCGTAGATGGTGTCATTCCCGGCGCCGCCGGTCAGCGTGTCATTGCCGTCGCCGCCATTGATGTAGTCGTCACCGGCATAGCCCTTGATGGCGTCGTTGCCGAAGCTCGCGAAGATCTGGTCCGCGAAGTTGGTGCCTCGGAAGGCGTCGTTCCCGTTGGTGCCGGTCACGGTCACGCCCGCGTCGGCATCATCCGTCGCAAAGACCATCACACCCTTCGTCACGGCTGAGAAGTCGATGTCGGCGCCGCCGGTCATAAAGAACTTCTCGATGCTCGACAGGCTGGTGGCGGAGAAGACGGTCTTGCCGCTGATGGTCAGCGTGTCGGTTCCGGCGCCGCCGTCCACCTTGAGGCTGGTGCCGGAGATTTCCAGCCGGTCGTTGCCGGCGCCGCCATACAGCTTGTCGCCGGTGCCGCCGCGCAGCCAGTCGTTGCCGCCACCGCCGTAGATGATGTCCTTGCCCTCCCCACCGAAGATGATGTCGCTGAGCTCACCGCCGGTTACATTGAGCGTACCGGTGCTTCCGCCATAATAGATCTTCAGCTGCTCCACATTGGTGAAGGCCGACCCATCGGAGAGGACATGCACCTTGGTGATGTAGCTCAGGTCCAGCGAGAGATTGACGGCGGTATCGCCAGCGTCGAGGCGAAGGGTGTCGATGCCCTCGCCGCCGTCGACGAAGAAGGCGCCTTTGCCGGTCGTCATGAAGATCTGGTCATTGCCACCATCGGCCAGAACCAGATCAGCACCGCCTCTGCCGGCGATCTTATTGTTAACATCGCCGCCGTCGAAGATATCGGCGGAGGAGGAGCCCTTCAGGGTTGCGCTCTCTTCGGGGGTAAACACTGCCGGGGGCGGAGCGGCGTCCGGTAGTTCGGAGGATTGAGCGCCCGGACCGACGGATGCGAAATCGAACGATCCCTGGCCGTCGGTCGCATTGCCGATGAACACGATATTCTCGCGATTCCCAACGGCCGCGGTCAGCAGGCCCTTGGTGCGATCGAATACATTGTTCTCGATCAGAATGTCGTGGCTGTTGAAGAGATCCGTCCAGCTCGGACTGCCATTCTCTATGTTTACGACCGTTGGATAATCCGGATTGCCGTGAAGGATGTTGCCCGACACTTCCGATTCAATCGCGCCCAGGATGTTCACCGGGCGTTTGCCGACGCCTTCCACATAGTTGCCGCTGACGGTGATGTTCTTGGCCTCGTAGGTATCAAATCCCGGGCGAAAGAACTTCTGCTCCGTCCAGCCGCCGAGGATGATGCCGTCGACCGCCACGTCGTGGACGTAGTTTCCGGAGATCTCGACATTGGTCGAGCCACCCTTGGCGAAGATCGCCGAGGCGCCGGTGATGCGAGAGACCTCGTTGCCGATAATGGTGGAGTCGTTCACCGCGACGAAGTCGATACCCTGGTCGCCCGAAGCAACAATGTTGTTGTGCAGGATCTGCACGTTGTCAGCCTGGCTGATCTTAATGCCATCATCGCGAGAATTGATAATGGTGTTGTTCGACAGGACGATGTTCTGCACCATGTTTGTGAAGGCGCTGCCGGACTGCGAAAGCTGGATGCCGTTGCTGCCGCCTTCGATGGTGAAGCCATCGATCATGTAGTTGTCCGTGCCTAAGCCTTTGATGACAGGCGCGGTCGCCGACTTGGCTATGATGTGGGCGGCGCCGATCCCGTCAGCCGACACCAGCCAGATCGGCGCGGTATCGGTTCCGGCACTGATCGGCAGCTTCACGTTCTCAACATAGGTTCCCGCGCGCACCATGATGGCTGTGCCGGGATTTGCGCTGCTGACGGCTTGCTGGATTGTGCTGAAAGGGCGATCCTGGCTTCCATCGCCGCCTGCTGCGGCCCCCGCCTGCACCCAGATGGTCGAGGTCGGGGTCATCTTCGTAATGTCGTTGTAGGCCATACTGGCTCCGAGAGAGTTGCGCGCGTGCTGCGGCGCAGGTCCCGGAACTATTGTTCGGGACACGCTATTTTCTCTCTAAAGTTGCTGTGACAATTTTAGAGATAGAGCAGAACGTCTTGGATGCCCAGTAGCGGTTGTATGTTTTAGTCGCTATACAACCTAAGTTTAACTGCGCTAACCTTTACGGTCAGAAGAAGGTTTCTTATGGCAGATTGATAACATCTGCAAGGGTTGGCCGGGATCGGCCAAGTTCCCGATACCGGCTCCGCCCAACAGTCAGTAAGGCTGTCCTAGTTTTTTGGATGTTGGCTTCCGGTTGCGACCTGCCGCCAGAGCGACGCAATTTCCGGTTGTGCCGCGCTCTTTGGAGGCGAGGTAGGGCCCTTGCGTGCCAGTTGTTGCGGAGCGCCGGGAAGGGCGCTCCACAAGAGGTCACGGAGATGTGACGAGATGCACGGTCTGCTCAGGGGGCATGGCCGCAGCCGAGCGGAGGGGAGAACGGCCGTCAGAAGATCGTGGCGGTGGTGAGGTTTCCGTCACTGAAGTGGAATTGCTCGACCTGATAGATTGTGTCGCGGCCATCGGAGCCGTGCAGATCAGTTACGATGATGCCGCCGTTTTTAGCCTTCGAGAAGCTGTAATCGTCCCGCTCGCCGCTGAAGACAACAACGTCTGAGCCACCATTGCCATAGATGGTGTCGTTCCCTTCGCCGCCGGTGAGCACATCCTTGTGGTCGGTGCCACTGATGCGGTCGTTGAAGTCCGTTCCGGTCACCGTCACGCCGGCCTTGGCACCGGTGGTCTTCGAAATCTGGACGCTTTCCTCCAGTGCCGAGAAGTCGACATTGGCGCCTGCGGCCAAATAGATCTTTTCGACGTTGTCGATGCCGTTTTCAGCCACCACAGTCTTGCCGCTGATGGTCAGCTTGTCCGTTCCGCTGCCGCCGTCGACCTTGAAGCCGGACCCGCTGATCTCGAGGCGGTCGTTTCCTGCTCCGCCCATGATCTTGTCGCCGGACCCGCCCTTGAGCCAGTCGTTGCCGCCCGCACCATTGATGGTGTCCTTGGCCTTGCCGCCGAAGATGATGTCCTCCAGCTTGCCGCCGGTCACATCAAGCGTGCCGGAACTGTCGCCGTTATAGACCTTCAGCTTCTCCACGTTGGTGAAGACGGTTCCATCCTCCAGTTTGTGGATCTTGCCTGTGTCGCTGAGGTCGATCGAGATGTCGACCGGCTTCTTTCCATCGTCGATACGCAGTGTGTCGGTTCCGGCGCCACCGTCCACAGCCGCGCCAGTGCCTGTTTTGATGAAGATGTTGTCGTTGCCGCCGGAGGCAACCTTCATCCCGGAGGTGTCAGACGTCTCGGGGGTCTTCGATGTATCCGGGGTCTTTGATGTATCCGGCTTATCGGATGTGTCCGACCCGGAAGATCCGCCGGACACCTTTTCAGGTTCCGCGGGTTCAGGTGCCGGGGAACTCACCTTGCCGTCCTTCGGCCCAACGCTGTCGGTGGAGAAGGAGACCTTGCTGCTGGTCTTGTTGCCGGTAAAGACGACATCGTCGCCGTTGCCCTTCTGAATCGCGAGCAGGCGATCGGAACGGTCGAACACATTGTTCTTGATCAGGACGTCGCGGCTGTAGAACGAGGATGACCAGTTAGGGCTTCCTCGATCAACCCCGATCGCGGTGTAGTAATCGGGATTGGTATGCAGCGTGTTGCCCGAGATTTCGGAATCGACGGCGCCAAGAACATTGACGGGGCGCTTGCCCACATCATCCACATAGTTTCCGCTGACCTTGATGTCCTTCGCTTCGTACTTGTTGAAGCCGGGGCGGAACACGCTCTTGTCCGTCCAACCGCCGAGTATGATGCCGTCGGCCTTGACGTCATGGACATAGTTTCCGGTGATATCGACGTTAGTCGAGCCGCCTTTTGCGAAAACCGCCGAGGATCCCTTGATGTTGGCCACCTCATTGCCGGAGATCTTGGAGTCATTGACCGCGACGAAGTCGATGCCCTGATCGCCGGAACCGGTGATCTCGTTATTGAGGATGCGAACGTTGTCAGCCTGGCTGATCTTGATGCCGTCCTCCTTGGAGGACACGATGGTGTTGTTGGACACCACCACATTCTTCACGATGTTGCTAAAGTCCTTGCCCGACTGGGAGAACTGAATGCCGTTGGTTCCGCCCTTCAGGGTGAAGCCGTCGATCATCACATTGTCGGTGCCCAGTGCCTTGATCACCGGCGCGGACGACGATTTCGCCGTGATCTGCGCCTCGCCAGGGCCATCGGCCGACAAGAGCCAGATGGGCTTGCTGTCCGTGCCGCCGCCAGTGGCGGAGAACCTGATGTTTTCCTTGTAATTGCCCTCACGAACCATGATGGCCGTGCCTGGATCGGCCTTGTTAACGGCCTCCTGAATCGTACCGTAAGGACGGCCTTCCGATCCGTTGCCGTTAGAGGCGCCCGCCTTCACCCATAGTGTCGATGAAGGCTTCATTTTCGTGATGTCGTTGTATGCCATGAGAGCTCCGAGTGATATGCGCGCTTGTCACGCGTCGTTCCGGGAGCCCCTAGAACATACAATCTTTGGTTGTCCAACCTCTGCTGTTTATTCTTTCGTAGTAGTATGTGGTTTAACCGTTGTAGCTCTTGGAATTTTGGCCATTATTAATTTTTTGGATAAAGTCCTTCACCCCGCTCATGTCGCGAGTCGCTCAGGTTGTGCGGTTGTATTGTTCTCATTTTGCCTCGAGTTTTAGCCAATCCTGATCGCGTTGCGAACGGCCGGTGCCTCAATTCTGCAGAACCTTGTCGAGCGTCATTGGAAAGTCTCTGATCCTCTTTCCCGTGGCATGGAAAACAGCATTGGCGACGGCGGCGGCAGTGCCGACGATGCCGATCTCGCCCAGGCCTTTCACACCGATGGGGCTAGCCTTGTCGTCATGCTCCGCGACGAAGATCACCTCGATGTCGTGGATGTCCGCGTTCACCGGCATATGATACTCGGCGATGTTGTGGTTCATGACGCGGCCCAGATGGTGATCGGTCATGGCCTCTTCGTGCAGTGCCATGCCGATGCCCATAACGACACCGCCAAGAATCTGGCTGCGCGCGGTTTTCGGGTTGAGGATACGGCCGGCCGCCGTGGCGCAGACGACGCGGGTGACGCGGATCACGCCCAGTTCTTCATCCACCGCCACTTCGGCGAAAATGGCTGAATGGGTATAGCTGACATATTTCAGCATCTGCAGTTTGTCGGGCGCGGCCTTTCCCTCTTCCTCGATCTCGCCGATCCCGGAGGCCGTCATGATCTCGCCGATACTGATGCCCCGGGAGGGATCAGCCTTCAGTTCCAGGCGGCCGGCATTCAGCCGCACATCCTCGGGTGAGGCATCGGCAAGAGGTGAGCCGGGCAGGCCGGCCGCCTGCTTCAACAGGCTCTTTCTGACTTCGTCGCAGGCCGCCTGGACAGCGGAGCCGGCGGATGCCGCGGTCCAGGAGCCGCCTTCGATGGGAGAGGCGGGCAGGCCGGATTCGCCGATGCGTGCCGTGACGGCTTCCAGCGGCAGGCCGAGGGCGTCGGCGCCGATCTGGGTAAGGATCGTCCAGGTGCCGGTGCCAATGTCGGAGGAGGCGGTTGCAATCTCAAGATGGCCGTTGGCGCTCAGCTTCGCCGTGGCCACGGTCTTCTGCATGCTGGCTTCCCAGACACCGGTCGCCATGCCCCAGCCGATCAGGTCGCGGCCGTCGCGCATGGAGCGAGGCTCGAAGCTGCGCTTGTCCCAACCAAAGGCCGCGGCGCCCTCATCGTAGCAGGCATCCAAAGCCTTGGAGGTCAGCTCCTTGTTGTCGTTCTCATCCCGCGTGGCGAAGTTTATGCGGCGCAATTCCAGGGGATCGATCCTGGCGGCATAGGCCAGTTCGTCCATCGCGCACTCCAGCGCCGTCACGCCGCTCGCCGCACCGGGCGCGCGCATGTCGCAGGGTGTGTAGGTGTTGAGCTTCGCCAACTCATAGGAGAGGCGGACGTTGTCGCAGCGGTAGAGCAGGCCCGACCAATTGACGACGTTCTCCTGATAATCCTCGAAGTGCGAGGTGCCGGCGGTGGCGTCATGCATGACAGCCTGCAATCGCCCTTCCGCATCGCAGGCAAGGCCCACGGTCTGGAGGATCTCGGGCCGGTAGCCGATGTGGAACATCTGATCGCGCGTCAGGCTCACACGAACCGAGCGCTCCAACTCCAGGCTGGCCATCACGGCGAAGAACAGCTGATGCTGCGGGCGCAGGCCCGATCCGAAGGCGCCGCCCACATAGTGGTTGATCACCTCCACATCATCGCTCTTCAGCCCGAAGACGGAGGTCACATAGGACTGGCTGTTCTGCGAGCCCTGGGTCTTTTCATAGAGGGTGAGCTTGCCGTCGCCGCCGCGCACGCAGGTTGTTGCAAAGAGCTCCATCGGGTTGTGGTGCTCGGCGGCGATCCGGTAGGTGTTCGCAAGCTTGACCGGCGCTTGGTCGAAGGCACCCTCGGCATCGCCGCGCGGACTGGGAGGCTTCGGAACACCGCTGCGCTTCTTCGGCGGCTGATAGGAACGCTCGCGCTCCACCAGGAGGTCGGTGCGGTGTTCGTCCGGCTGATAATCGGCATGAACGAGCGTGGCCGCGTCACGCGCGGCCTCATAGCTCTCCGCCACGACCAGTGCGATAGGCTGTCCGTCGAAAACCACCCGGTCGGAATGCAGCGGCCGGAACGGATGGCCCGGAGGCGCGACCTGGTCCCTCCACTTGTAGTCGAGCCAGGCGGCCTTGCCCCGGTTTTCATGCGTGAAGATTTCGACCACACCGGGAAAGGCCTTGGCCTTGTCCGTGTGAATCCTGACGATGCGTCCGGCCGGAATGGAGCTGGAGACAATGGCGCCGTGCAGCAGGCCCGGCGCGTCATATTCGGCTGCGTATTTGGCGCGGCCGGTCACCTTCAGCTGCCCGTCGACACGGCGCGTGGGACGGCCGATGTGGGTGATCAGAGTGTCCATGGCTGCCTCCGTCAGTTGATGCGCTTGTCGGTCTGTCGCTGCGGTGTCCCGGCGGCGGCCTGTTCCAGCGCCCTCACCATGGCGCGGCGGGCAAGATCGATCTTGAAGCTGTTGTGGCCGTAGCCGACCGCTCCCTCCAGAACCTGATCAGCAAAGTCCTGGAAGGCGGCCGCATCGGCCTGCTTGCCCGCGAGATCGGCCTCGGCGAGCCGGTCCCGCCACGGCTTATGGGCGACCCCGCCCATGGCCACCCGGGCCTCCACGATCCTGTCGCCGTCGAGCGTGAGGGCGGCCGCAACGGAGACGAGCGCGAAGGCATAGGAAAGCCGGTCGCGGATCTTCAGGTAGGTGTGGTGGGCACCGAAGCGTGACGGCGGCACTTCCACTGCCGTGATCAGCTCGCCGTGTCTCATGGTGTTGTCGAGCTCGGGCTGATCTCCTGGCAGCCGATGGAAGTCGGCAAAGGGAATGGTCCTGGTGCCACCAGGTCCTGCCACATGAACGGTCGCGTCCAGGGCGGCGAGTGCGACGCACATGTCCGACGGATGGGTGGCGATGCAGGCGTCGCTTGTGCCCAATATGGCGTGGATGCGATTGACGCCGGGGATCGCCGGGCAGCCTGAGCCGGGTTCGCGTTTGTTGCACGGCGTGCAGGCATCGTAGAAATAATAGCATCGGGTGCGCTGCAGGAGGTTGCCGCCCGTGGTTGCGGCATTGCGCAGCTGCGGTGAGGCGCCGGCGAGGATGGCGCTTGAGAGCAGCGGGAAATGCTCTTCCACCCGCGTGTCCCAGGCAAGGGCCGAGTTGGTGACGAGTGCCCCGATCTTGAGCCCGCCTTCAGAGGTTTCCTCGATGGTGTCGAGGGGCAGGCGGTTGATGTCGACGAGGCGCGACGGCTGCGCCACATCATACTTCATGAGGTCGATGAGGTTGGTCCCGCCGGCGACAGCGCGTGCATCGGGAACGGCGGCGATCGCGGCGATCGCGTCATCGATGCTTTCCGCGCGGATATACTCGAAGCGCTTCATGCCACTTTCGCCTTCTGCTGGGATTGTTCCTGCGCCATGACATCTTCGATGGCATCGACGATGTTGGTGTAGGCGCCGCAGCGGCAGATGTTGCCGCTCATGTGCTCGCGGATTTCCTCACGGCTGTGGGCACGGTCCTCGGCGAGCAGGCCTGCCGCCGAGCAGATCTGGCCGGGGGTGCAGTACCCGCATTGGAAGGCGTCGCGCTCGATGAAGGCCTCCTGCAGGGGATGCAGGCTGTCATCCTTGGCAAGGCCCTCGATGGTGGTGACCTCGGCACCATCGCGCATCACCGCGAAGACGAGGCAGGAGTTGATGCGCCTCCCGTCGATCAGCACGGTGCAGGCACCGCACTGGCCATGATCGCAGCCCTTCTTGGTGCCGGTGAGGTGGAGATGATCCCGCAGGAGATCGAGGAGGGTGGTCCAGGGCGAGACATGGAGTTCGAGGCGATCGCCGTTGATCGTCATGACGATCGGCACATCGCCTTGCTGCAGGTTTCGGCTGCTCATCAGGCCTCTCCGATGGAATGTTTCTAAAACAACAGCCCAAGGCCATTGAAGTTCCGGAGAGGGGCCCTTGAACACGCCTCGGCAGGGCGACCGCGACGCATCGACAGGGACGCTGCCTTAGCGGCGGTATCGATAGACGCCTGGCGCTTCGGTTGGCGTCGCGAACCGGATCTCGGCCATCAAAGCATGGTGAGGAGACCTGCTGCAGGCAGGGTCGGTGGCGCGCGCGTCGCCCGCCAGGGCCATGGCCTGGCAGCGGCAGCCGCCGAAGTCCTTGTCGCGCCGGTCGCAGCTCCGGCAAGGCTCCTGCATCCAGTCCGTGCCGCGAAAGGCCTGGAACGCCGGCGCATTGGCCCAGATGTCCGCGAGCGAACGATCGGCGGCTGACCAGAACTCAAGTCCCGGTATGGTCTCGGCGGCATGGCAGGGCAGCACCTTGCCGGTTGGCACGACATTCAGCGTCCGGCGTCCCCATCCTCCCATGCAGACCTTGGGGAAGCGGGCATAGTAATCGGGAATGACGTGGTCGATGGTGATGACATCGGCATAGCGCGGCTTCAGGGTCTCGATCTCGGCCACTGCCGCGCGCGCATCCTCGCCGCTTGGCAGCAGCATGTCGCGATTGCGCAGCGCCCAGCCGTAATATTGCGCATGGGCGATCTCCACCCGGCCTGCACCCATTTGGACGGCAAGATCCACCATGGCGGCGGCCCGTGTGACATTGGCGCGATGGATGACGGCGTTGATGGTCAGCGGCAGGCCGCTGGCGACCACCCATTGCGCCACCTGCCGTTTGCGCTCAAAGGCACCGCGATAGCCGGCAATATGGTCGGCGCTTTCGGCATTGGCGTCCTGGACCGAGAGCTGCACATGATCGAGTCCTGCCTTCTTCAGGGCCTCGAGCCGCGCCTCGGTCAGGCCGACGCCCGACGTGATCAGATTGGTGTAGAGCCTTTCAGCCGCGCAATGGGCGACGAGTTCGGTGAGATCGCGCCGCGCCAGAGGTTCGCCGCCGGACAGATGCACCTGCAGTACGCCGAGCGCCGCGGCCTCTGAAAAGATGCGCTGCCAGGTCGGGGTATCGAGCTCCTGATCGCGCGATGCGAGTTCCAGCGGGTTGGAGCAATAGGGGCAGCCCAGCGGACAGCGGTGCGTCAGCTCCGCCAGCAGGCCGGTCGGATAGGGCAGTGCCGCGTTCATAGCTCCACCAAGCGTTTGGCGGAGAGCTGATCGAGAAAGGCCACGACATCGGCCTCGATGCGAGCGTGGTCGGCATTGAACAGAGCAGCCAACTCATCGACGATGGCCTCGACGCGCAGGCTTCCGGTGCAGCGCTTGAGGATTTCCATGGCGACGGGATTTGCCTCGATCATGCTTTCCGGGGCGAGCAGCACCCAGGTGCCGCGCACGCGGTCCTCATGCAAACGCACGCCGCGGCCGAGCTTCGGCATCTTTTCAAGCGTTACCGCGCTCATGGGTCCGGTTTCCAGGCGCCGGGCGGCACATGGCCTTCCACATAGGCATGCCAGAGAGCGTCGAGCTGCGCCCACAACACTCCTGTCTTGAATTCGAGCGCGGCGATGATCGCGTGCTGATGTTCGGGGGTGCGGGCGTGCTCGCGCACATAGGCGAGGGTGAAGTCGGAATCGCGCTGCGCCTGGGGCGGCCGCTCGGTGAAATAGGAGAGCGTGTCTGATGTGATGAAGTCGTAATGCGCCAGCATGCCGGCGGTGCGCTCGCCGATGATCTCGGGCGAGAACAGCTCCGTCAGCGACGAGGCGATCGCCTCCAGGAGCGAGCGCTTGGCGCAGAAATTCACATAGGCATCGACCGCGAAACGTGTCGCCGGAAGGATCAGCCTGGTCGAGGTGACTTCCTCCCGCGTGAAGCCCATGGCATCGGTCAGGGCGAGCCAGCGGGCGATGCCGCCATCGCGGTCTGCATCGGAATTGCCATCATGATCGATGATCCGGCGGCGCCACTCCCGCCTCAGTGCCGGATCGTCCATGCGAGCGATGATGGTCGCGTCCTTGATGGGGATCTGCGACTGGTAATAGTAGCGATTGAGAGCCCAGGCCGCGATCTCATCGCGCGTGCAGCGGCCGTCGCGCATGCGGTGATGGAACGGATGGCGGTTGTGGTAACGCTCCGCGCCGACCTGCCGCAGCGCGGCCTCCAGTTCGTCGGGGGACATGAGGGTGGTCACAGGCGAAACTCCATGCCGTCATGCGCAACGGTCCAGCCGGCGGCTTCGACACGGCGGCGCTCGGGCGAACCGTCGATCAGCACCGGATTGGTGTTGTTGATGTGGATATAGGCTTTCCGCTTCGCCATGACACCGGCGAGGGCCGCAAGCGATCCAGTCGGACCGTCCATGGCGACATGCCCCATGCGCCCCGCCGTCTTGGGAGAAAGCCCCAGCCTCGGCATCTCATCATCGGTGAAGGTCGTGCCATCGAAGAGCAGCAGATCGGCGCCTTCAATCCGCGCACGCAGGTCATCCGTGACGCGCGCGCAGTTGGGAATGTGGAGAAGGCGCTGGCCGTCGCCCGTGACCTCCAGGCCGATCACATCCTCAGGCTCCGCCGCGTCCGACGCGTCCTCCATATAGAGCGGCACCTTGCCCGGCACCGCGAAAGCCGTGACCTCTATCCCTTCGACGAGGGCAAAGGCTTCCTCCAGCCTGATTGCCTTGTGTCTCACCTTCTCGGGGTCGAGCACACGAAAGATGGGATTTGCCGCCAGGAGGCTTTGTGTCTCGGGCGCGGCGAACAGGGTGAAGCCCTGGCGTTCGCGCAAATTGAGAAGGCCGGCGATGTGATCGACTTCGCCGTTGGTGATGAGAACGCTGGCAATGGGACTGTGGCGGCCGGCGTGGCGCGGGTGCAGCATGGGCTGCGACAGGATCTGCTGGCGAAGGTCGGGCGACGCGTTGATCAAACCCCAGCTTGATCCGTCCGCGCTGACGGCAATGGCGGACTGCGTGCGGGGGGTGACCCGTGGATCACCATTCCAGGCAAGCTGGCAGACCGGGCAACGGCAGTTCCACTGCGGAAAGCCGCCACCCGCCGCCGAGCCCAGGATCAGGACTCTCATT
Source organism: Agaricicola taiwanensis (assembly GCF_014635245.1). Lineage (GTDB taxonomy): Bacteria > Pseudomonadota > Alphaproteobacteria > Rhizobiales > Methylopilaceae > Agaricicola > Agaricicola taiwanensis. Next base: position 112,271 of record NZ_BMCP01000003.1, read on the forward strand.
GGCCGGCTTTAATCCGGCTCAATCGATGGTGTCGATATCTGCCGACTCGTAGCTGGTCACTTCCATGCCGCAGCGGATTTCAGTGATCGTAGGTGTCGTCCAGGTCATTGAGATCTCCATACTGGTGGATGCGCCTAACATGGCACCGGGCGCCGCAAAATGAAACGCCTGCCCTGGCCGCCCGGTTGCACGATCCCTAAAACGTGAGGTGCCAGCGGGTTTGCCGCAGCAGCCTGTGACCTGCACGGGAACCTTCGCCGGCTTTGAGAATTACGCATCATTGCCCGCGCGAAGACTGTGTTTTGTGTTGAAGGTCATGAGTCCTACAAATCTCGGTGGCTGCCAGCTGTCGGCGACATCGCGTGTCAGCCAGATGCTTTCCAACACCGATCAACCCATCGTCCGTCCCGGTCAGAATGCCTGGCGGGTGGAGCGAGCCGAACGTGCATCGGTGCTGGTAGATGGGGCCAATTACTATGAGAACCTGGAAGCGGTGTTGCGCAAGGCGCGCAAGCGGATCGTCATTCTGGGCTGGGACTTCGACGGCCGCGTCCGGCTGCGCCCGGATGTCGATCCGCAGCTGTCGCCACCGCTCGGCGTGCTGCTGCGCCAGCTTGTGACGGAGCAACCGGATCTCCACGTCCATATCCTCGTCTGGAGCATCGCCGTGCTGCATGCGCCCAGCGCGCCATCGGAGTTGCTTCTGGAGCAGGCCTGGCAGCACCACCCCCGCATCCGACTGGTGCTCGACACCCATCACCCCATCTACGCCGCGCATCACCAGAAGGTCGTCACGGTGGACGACAGCATCGCCTTTGTGGGCGGCATCGACCTGACCGTGCGGCGCTGGGACAGCCCGAACCACGCGGCTCACAATCCCATGCGGCTGTCGCCGGAGGGCGAGCATTACTTCCCCGTACATGACATGCAGATGGTGGTCGACGGCCCCGCGGCCAGATCGATCGCCGAGCTTGCCCACCAGCGGTGGAACACGGCAACCGGCGAAGCTCTGGAACCGGTGCTAGGGCAGGAGGACCTCTGGCCTCCAAACCTTACGCCCGACTTTCGCAACAGCGACATCGCGATCGCCCGCACCATGCCGGAGCTCAATGACCAGCGCGAGGTGTGCGAGGCCGCGCATCTGACGGCCGATTGCCTGAAAGCCGCGCGGAAGGTCATCTATATCGAAGGCCAGTATCTGGCGGCGCCCTATGTGGTCGATGTCCTGGCGGAGCTTCTCGGCCGGGACGAGGGGCCGGAGGTGGTGCTGGTGCTGACCTGGCAGTCCCATGGCTTCATCGAGCGCTTCATCATGGGCAACAACCGTGACCGGGCGATCCGGCGCCTTGTCCGGGCCGATCGCCACGGCCGGTTCCGTGCTGTCTATCCGGTGGTGCCATCGGCGGGTGGCGAGCAATATGTCCACATTCACGCAAAGCTCATCATTGTCGATGACCGGTTTCTGCGTGTCGGCTCCTCCAACCTCAACAACCGCTCGATCGGCCTCGATACCGAATGCGATCTTGCCATCGAGGCGGCGGCCCCCGAGGAGGCGAAGGCCATTCGCCGAATTCGGCTGAAGCTGATCGCTGAACATCTCGGCGTTGTGCCCGAGGCGGTGGCAGAAGCGATCGACCGGCACGGGCTTGTCGCGACCATCGACACTCTCGGCCAGAACGGCCGTGGCATGCGCCGCTTCAAATCCATGAGCGAGACAGGACCGCGGCACCCGGCGTTCTGGACCTTCCTGTTCGATCCGAAACGGCCTTACCGGCTCATGCGTTTCCTGCGCCGGATGGTGGCTTCGCTGATGGCGAAGCTGACGAGCCCGAGCGCCAGCGGGGCTAGGAAGTAAACCACCCGGAAGACAAGCAGCGGGCCGATCAGGTTCTTGCCGGGCACGAGATAGATGACCGTGCTCTCGATGACGCCAAGGCCGCCGGGCACATGAGTGAGCATGGTCAGTGTGTTGGCGATGACATAGGCCGCGGCCGTCTCCAGATAATCGACCTCCGCCGCCGCCAGCAGGACCTGGTGCAGGCAGGCGGCGACGAAGGCAAAGTTGATCGTGCCGATCGCGATCTGACCCAGCGCCAGACGCAATGGCGGCATTTCGATCGCCCACGATTTGATCTTCAACGGCTTCCGAATGAAGGCAGCCGCGGCGACATACCCCGCGGCAAGACTGAGAAGAAGGAGCCCGATCGCGATCATGATCGGCTCGGACAGTTTGGTCATTCCCGAGGCAAGATCGGGCCGGATCAACAGGGCGAGGCCGCCCAGGACCATCAGGCCCAGGGCAACGGTGGTGCCGCAGAACAGGACGATCTTGGCGACGTCGCCCGCCTTCAGCCCCCAGCGCTCATAATAGCGATAGCGGATGGCGCCACTGCTGAGGCCGGCAAAGCCGATGGAGTGGCCCATGGACAGGCTGGTGAAGGACGCGAGCGCGACGTTTCGGTAGGGCAGTGACCGCTTCACATAGCGGACGCCGAGATAATCGAAGAATGTGAGGGAGACGTAGCTCATTGCGGCGAAAACGCCGGCGAACGCAAGCCGATGCAAGGGGATCGAGCGTATCGAGGCCGCGATCTCATCGAAACTGTATTGGCTGAGGGTGCGATAGAGAAGCCCGGCAGCAAGAGCTACCGCCGCAACGCCGATCAGCACCTTCCAGACATGACGCTTGTTCTTCCGCGCGGTGTGCGCCTCATCCTTCTGCGTGCCCGCCGATGCGGACATCGATCCAACCGCCATGCCTGTCATGTCTCCGTCACATCAGGAAAGGCAACGCGTGGCGGGCCAAAGCGATCCCTACAATACGACCGCGGAGATAAAATCACCGTCACAAAAGTCCCATAGATTCGCTCATCGGCCATGCGCCGCCATGCCAAGAGGTGACTGATGAGCGATGTGACTCTCGCCAAGGCTCCCGGGGCCTTCGGATTTCTGACCGCCTGGCTTGCCGACCCTTTCCGGGTTGCCTCCATTGCCCCTTCCAGCAAGGCCCTGTCGGGGTTGATCGCCGCCGAGCTTTCTCCTGCCACCGGCTACATCATCGAACTTGGAGCGGGCACGGGCGCCATCACCGATGTGGTGGTGGCGCGCGGCGTGCCTGAGGAAAACCTGGCGCTGATCGAACTTGACACCACCTGGGCGGCCGGGCTTCGCCAGCGCTTTCCGCGCGCGCAGGTTTTCAGCGCCGATGCATGCAGGTTCGGTGATCTCAACCTCTTTGGCGGCGCCGAGATTGGAGCGGTCATCTGCGGCCTGCCGCTCCTGTCGATGCCGACACGCAGCGTCATGACGATCCTCGACGCGTCCTTTGAGAGGATGCGGCCGGGCGGCGCTCTCTATCAGCTCACCTATGGGCCGAACTGCCCGATCCGCCGGCCGGTGCTCGACCGGCTCGGGCTGAAGGGTGTCCGTGTCGGCCACACCTGGGCCAACCTTCCGCCGGCCTCGGTCTATCGCATCACGCGTCGTGGCCCTCGTCCGCTGCGCGGCAATGGTCGCGGCGGGGCGCATCACCGGGTCAATGCCGTGTCGAAGGCTTGAACTCCACCATCAGCGGCAGGTGATCGGAGGCGACGCGGGCGAGCGGCGTCCGGATGGTCTCGGCGCGGATGATCTCGAGCTTCGGGCTGGTGAAGATGTGATCGAGCCTTAGCATGGGAAAACGGCTGTGGAACGTGGGCTGCGGCTGGCGCAGCCCGTACCCTTGGGCGTCGCAGAGCTTTTGGCTGAGGCGCTGGAAAATTATCGAACGGGGCGTGGCGTTGAAATCGCCTGCGAGGATCACGGCATCGCGGCACTCGCGATGATCCAGCCAATCATGGCCGAGGAGAGCTTCGATCTGAGCCAGGCGCTCCGGGCCCCGAAGCCCGAGGTGGGTGTTGAACACCTGGATATCCATCCCGGCGAGGTGCAGGCGCGCCCACATGATGCTGCGCGGCTCCAGGTTCGGCCGGTGCATCAGTCCCGGCAGGCTGTCGGCTTTGACGAGCTTCAGCGGGGCTGATGTGAGAATGGCGTTGCCGTAGTGCTCGTCGCCTTCCATGAGCGAGGGATGGAACAGGGCGTCCATGCCAAGGGCATCGGCCAGGACCTGCGCCTGATCGATATGGCCGGAGCGCCTGCGGCCGACATCCACCTCCTGGAGGCAGACGATGTCGGGATCGCAGGAAGATATCACCTCGGCGATCCGGTCCGGAGCCATGCGGCGGTCCGTGCCGAGGCAGCGGTGGATGTTGTAGGTGAGGATACGCGGCACGAGGGATGAAGTCCTGGATTGGGAATGCGGGCGAAACCCTCCTCGAATCTAGCGCGGTTCGAGGAAAAGTGGAGGGTTCAGACCATCGCTTCCACGCTCCGCACCCTGCTCATGATGAAGCCGCTTTCGGGTTTTGCCGGCATCCGCCGGAGCGAAACCGTGAGATCTTGTGGCGGCACCTCATACCGCATGGACGTCGTCAGATGGCGTATCGCCGCCTTCACGACATCGATGGTGATCCATTCGCCGGCGCAGCGATGGCCGGTGAAATGGTCTCCGCCGCCCTGGGGCAGGAAGGCGTCCGGAATATCTGCGTTGAGGAAGCGTTCCGGCAGGAAACGCTCCGGCTGCTGCCAGGCGCCGATGTCGCGGTGGCTGCCATAGATGTCGACAATGACCCGGCGCCCCATGGGAATGGGGCATCCGGTGAAGGCCGTCGGGGTGTTTGCCCGGCCGGCAATGGCAGGGAAAAAGGGATAATAGCGGCGCACCTCATGCGTGAAGGCTTCCAACTCCGCATCATCTCCCTTCGCCAGCCTTTCCCGCCAGGCGGGATGGTCATGCAAGGCGAGCGCGCCGAAGGCGATGAAGCGTGCGATGGCGACGATGGGCCGAAGGATGTTGTTGAGCTCATTGGCGGCGGTCGCGACATCCAGTAGCTTACCCGACAGGTCGCGATGCAAGGCGATGACCTTGGCGGGCGTGTCGGCCTCGCGGCCGCTGCGGCGGATGTCGGTGATCACGGCCCGCAGCCGGCGGTCCGCTCGCCATCGGCTCATCAAGCCGCGCCAGTTGCGTGGACCGATCGATCCCGCCCCCTCGATGAGCGCGGCCAGATCCCGCCCGAAGGACTGTGCTTCTTCCTCGGGAAGCACCACGCCGGCCCAGCGGCACGCGGCACGGCAGAGAATATCCTCAGCCTCCGTCAGAAGCTGCACGCTCTCCTCGGCCTGCCAGCGGTTCAGGCGCCGAAGCCATTCTTCGGAGAAAACCTCGATGAGACGAGCGCGCGAGGCCGGCGTCATGAGCGACATGAACATGGCCTTGCGGTGGCGATGCGCGGCACCATCCAGCGTCTGCACGCTGCCTCGTCCCTGGAGGAGCTTGAGCGTCGTCGGCGGTATGGCCGCCTTTCGGGTAAAGGCATCCGGCTGATAGAAGAAACGGACGGCTTCGGCCCCCTGCAGGCAGAGCGACCGCTCGAGCATGATCCGGCTTTCAAAGACCCGGCTCCGGTATTGCCGGAACCTCCTTGGCAGGAAGGTATAGCCTTCCCGCAGGAGAGCGAGAGATCGGTCCCAGCCGGCTTCACTGGGCATGTCGGAGGGATTGTCGGTCATGGATTCCCGCTGCTGTGTCCAGGCACTGAAGCTGAACCCATAGCGAAGCGTTTTGATCCATCCGACGGTCGGGTGACCTGCGATCCGATCTCAGCAATCGGAGCGGTCAGACCTCCGCGCCCTGCTTCAGGCTGTGCCAGATCTCGCGCCGGAGGGCGAGGAAATCCGGTGTCGTCTTGATCTCGTCCCGGCGCGGGCGCGCGAAGGGCACCTCGATGATGCGGTCGATGCGGCCCGGGCGCGGCGACATCAAGATGATGCGGTCGGCGAGGTAGAGCGCCTCCTCGATGGAATGGGTGACGAAGATCACCGTCTTCTTTTCACGCTCCCAGATGTTCAGGAGTTCGTCCTGGAGGAGGTCGCGGGTCTGCACGTCGAGCGCGCCGTAGGGTTCGTCCATCAACAGGATCGACGGCTTGATGGCGAGCGCCCGGGCAATGCCCACGCGCTGCTGCATGCCGCCGGAGAGTTCGTGCGGATAAGCATTCTCAAAGCCGGACAGGCCGACGAGGTCGACGCATTCGCGCGCCGCTTCGAGCCGCTCGTTCTTGCCCATGCCGCCGACTTCAAGTCCGAAGGCGACGTTCTCCAGTGTCGTGCGCCAGGGAAAGAGCTCGAAGCTCTGGAACACCATGCCGCGGCCATGGCCGGTCTGGCCGGTGACATCCTGGCCGTCGAGGATGATTTGGCCTTCATCGCAGCTTTCGATGCCGTCGATGATGCGCAGAAGCGTGGACTTGCCGCAGCCCGATGGTCCCAGCAGCACCAGGAATTCCAGTTCCGGCACGCTCAGCGAGAGGTTTTCAAGCACCGTCAGGGCGTTGCCGCCCCGACGATAGGTCTTGGAGATGTTGCGGACCTCAAGCTTTGGCGGGGTCACGATCCGAGCTCCGACAGGGCCTTGTCGACGAACTGAGTGTCGACGATCTTGGAAAGATCGAGATCCGATTTCACGGCGCCGGCCTTCTGATAGGTCGGGAGCAGTTTTTCGAAATATTCGCGCTTGAAGCCGCCATCGCGGGGCCAAGCGTTGATCTCCTTCGACAGCCGCTCCCAGATCGGCTTCAGGCTTTCCTCGGTGGCCTCCTTCGCGCCTTTGAGGGTCGCATATTTATGGTAGCCCTCGACGAAATAGCCGATGTCGTCATTGGCACGGCGGAAGGAAGTGATCATGGCCTTCTGCAGGTCCTTGATGAGGGTCTGGTTCTCCGGCTTCTCCAGCCATTTGCCATTGACCAGCCAGCCCTCGGAGATCCACGGCTTGTAGATCTTCCAGGGCTCGATCATGACCTTGTAATTGCCTTCCTTCATGATCTGGTCGGCTTGATCGAAGTGCACCGGCACCGCGGCGACGCGGCCGCCGAGGAGGGCGCGCATGCGAGAGCCGGATCCGCCGATTTCAACGATGGTGGTCTCGTCGATGTCGATGCCGTTTTCGCCAAGGGCGCCGGAGAGGAAGACGTAGATGAAGTCGCCGAGTGAATTCAGCGCGATGGCGTTTTCGGGGTTCTTGAAGTCCTCGTAGGATTTGATCTTGTCGGCATTGACCACGAAGACTTGGCTCGTGCTGGAATAGACAAGGCCGGTGAGGCGGATATCGGCGCCGGCCTCCGATGCCCGAAGGGCCGAAACGACATCGGCCTCGCCCACCTCCGCCGAACCCGCCACGATGGACTGGGTGAGGACCTGCATGGATTCGATGCGGGTCATTTCGGCGGCGCCATAGCCCAGTTCCTTCATGCCCTCGTTGAGGGCGATGATGGCGGGGATATGGATCGCCAGCGTGAAGCCGAGGATCTGGGCGTTGAGGCTGCGGCCCGATTGGGCGAGAGCGGTTGCGGGCAGATAGGGCATGGCAAGACCGGCACCGGCGCCGGCTGCCAGAAACTTCAGGGTCTGTCTGCGGGTGGTCAACATGAGTTCCTCCGGATTATTTGTTTTTCTCAGGCGATTGAACGCTGCTGTTCGTACCAAGGCGCCAGCTTTCGGCCGGCAACTCCGAGGAGCCAGTTGGCGAGAAGGCTGACGATCATGAGTGTCAGGAGCAGGCCCAAAAGGGCGCCGGTCTCCACCATCAGGCCGGTCTGGTGAATGAGCCCGCCGTAACCGATGATGACGAACATCTCGGCCATGACCATGGCACGGATCGCGTGCACCAGGCCGATGCGGGCGCCGGTCACGAGATAGGGGTAGAGCGAGGGCAGGATGATCTTCCAGAAGATCTGGAAGCGCCCGGCCGAGAACGAGCGCCCGACGGCGATCTGCTGCGGGCTGATGCCTTTGGCCCCGTTGTAGGTGGTCAGCACGATGTACCAGACGGCGGCGAGGAAGACGACCGTGGTGCGCAGGGCAAGGCCCGTCCCGAGAAGCAGGATCAGCACCGGCACCAGGGCCGCCGTCGAAGTCACCACGAACATGCTGACCCAGGGGCGCAGCATGGCGTCGGCGATGCGCGAGCGACCCATGATGATGCCCATAGGCATGCCGATGACACAGGCGAGCAGGAATCCGATCATCATCTGGCGGAGCGAGACCACAAGCTCGCTCAGCATCTGCCCGTCCCTGATGAGGCCGATGTAATCGACCGCAACCGCGGAGGGTGGGGCGAGAAGCGTCTCGCCCATATATTGGCCGGCGATCTCCCAGACGACGAGGAAGATGGCGATGCCGACGCAGGGGAACAGGATGTTCTTGACCTGGGTCATGGCTCAGCCTCTCAGGTGCCAGGAGAGGAGGCGCCGTTCCAACAGCTGGATCGCAGTCTGGGCGGCGAGGCCGAGGAGGCAGATGGTGACCACCACCGCCAAGGCCGAGGCGGTGTCGAATGCCTGCGTCGAGCGCTTCATGATCTGGCCGAGATTGGCTGCGGCGAAGAAGAGCTCGGCGGTGATCATGCCGTTGATGGCACGCGCCGAGCCGACGCGCAGCGCGGCGAAGAGAAAGGGCGTCAGCGCGGGGAAGACAACGAGCCGCAGGCACTGGCCTCTGCTGGCGCCGAAGGAGCGGCCCACATCCACCAGGGACCGGCGCACGTCGCGCGAGCCGGCGATCACCACCACGAGGATGTCGAAGAAGCACATCATGAAGACGAGCGCGACGCGGCCCTCGAAGAAGAGGCCGAACCAGATGATGAGGAACGGCACGAAGGCGACCGGCGGAATGGCATAGATCGCGTTGATCAGCGGGTCGAACATGCGATGGAGCGTCGGCGAGCGACCGAGCACCACCCCGAGCGGCAGCGCAAGGCCAAGCGCGAGGCCGAAGCCAACCACCAGGGCGCCAAGGGAATAGCCGAGTGCCCCGAGCAGCCGCGGCAGGAATGCAGGGTCGAAGAAACGCGCGAGGACCGCGCTCGGTGGCGGCAGGATCAGGGCCGAGAAGCTGTCCGCCGCCAGTTCCCAGAGCCCAAGGCCGATGATGACGGAGAGGAGCCCGAGCAGACGGGGGTCCTTCCACAACTGCGCGCCCTTGCCCGCGCGAGGCCTTGCGGCGGCGGCGATGTTGGCGGACAGCTCAGCCATGGCGTCACACCGGAATGTCGACGTTCAGAAGCGGCGCGTGCTGCTGCGCGCCGTAAACATCGGTGTCGCCGACGTCGCCGGCCGAGACCAGACGCGGCAGCGTCGCCTTGAAGGCGCTTCCGGCGTCATAGGGCGTGAACTGGACCTCATTGGCGCTGACGCCGTAGAGCCTGGCGAAGAGATCCGGACCCAGCACGCCCGTTTCCTTGACGCGCCGGTAGAGCGCCGGATCATCGAAGACGACGTCGATGGTGAGCTCGAAGGGACCCGCGTTCTTGCTTTTGCAGACCCGGGCGATGTCCTTGATCAGTGGCATGGCGCGTCTCCCTCACACGGTCTCGTGGGCGATGGGGAAGAGCTCCAGAGGATCGTCGAGCTCGACCACATGATGCATGGAGAAGCGGTAGACAGGCCCGGCTTCCTGGTCGGAGGGCGAGAAGGGAAAGGCCATGTTGCCCTCGCGGCAGAGCCGGCCGGGAAAATCGGTGTGCAGCATCTGGGTGCGGGCGAGGGCGAGCACCGCGCTGGCCGTGTCCTGATCCTTGGCGACGACTTCCACGAGGAAGCCGAGCTCATGCGATGTCACCTCATGAACGGGTTCGCGCTCCGCCATGACGCCATTCTTGCCATAGGTGCGGATGATGAGCTTGTAGTCGTCAGGCTTGGCGCCGAGATCGGCGGACTTCATCTCGGTGTTCTTGCGGATCGTGTCGAGGAAGCTGTCGACGGTGCTGATGAGCAGCGGATCACGCGTGCCGCAGATGGTGGTGGCGCGATAGCCGGCGAGCTCGGCCGCCTCGAGCTTCACGGTGTAATCGGTCTTCGACCAGGTCATGCCGCGGATATAGACCGCTCGATCGGACAGCGCCTCGAAGGTGCAGTTGGAGGTGTCGAGGATGCCCCCCGGCTCGACATGGTGGGTCGGGCTCGCGTTCTCATGCAGGCTGTGGTTGGCGATGGAAAGCGGGGTGCAGCGGCGTTCGGGGTTGGTGGGTTCGCACTCCACGCCATCCTCGCGCACGGTGACGAGAAGGCAGTCGTGCCCCTTGGGAACCGCCGGTGTGGCGCCGCATTCCAGCATCTTGCCGGCATACCAGCTCGGCGCCGGCGGCAGTCCGGCATGCATGGCACAGGCGGCCCAGGGCGCGGGATCGCTGGTGCGGCCGGCAAGGATCACATCGGCGCCGTCCTCCAGCGCCTTCATGAAGGGCTCCGGTCCCATCATGCCGACGATGCGGACGGCGTTATCGACGGTCTCCTCCGTCAACTCGGGCATACGGCCGAGCGGCCGGATGCGTTTGGCGCGGATGCGCTCCTTGATGGAACTGGGGTCCTGCTCGGCCCCAATCACCGCGAGCTTGAAGTTGAGGCCATCCTCGGCGGCGATCTCGCGTGCCAGGCGGGCGACAAGTTCCAGATGCGGCTGGCCGCCGGCGCCGCCGCAGGTGCCGATCACCATCTTGATGCCGTTGCGGACGGCGGCGTTGAGCATCAGCCGGAGGTCGCGCCGGATGGCCATGGTGGAGCAGAAGGGCTTGCCGGAGCCGAGATAATGCGGGCCGGGATCCACCGAGCCGCCGTCGACGCCGATCACATGTGGCTTTCGCTCAAGCCCTGCTTTCAGGGATGCTTCCGGGAATCCATAACCAAGGATGCCGCTGGTGGACAGCAGTCGAAATTCTTTCACGGGCGTGCTCCCTTATCGGCGGTGCGGTTCAACCGCTATCTCCGACATTGACCCTCTTCGGAGTCTCTCTTAATGTCTATACAGGTTAAGGCTAAACGCATAGACAAATTTGTGTCAATAGCATCGAGCGATACCATCGAGCGATCGGTTCCGGTCTACAGCCGGATCGAGGAGCAGCTGCGGGCATCCATCGAGGATGGAACCTTTGCCGCGGGCGATCGGCTGCCCTCTGAAACGGAGCTTGCCCAGAACTTCCGCACCACCCGCACAACGGTGCGGCAGGCTCTGTCACGGCTGGTTTTCGAAGGGCTCATCGTCCGTCACGTGGGCCGGGGCAGCTTTGTCGCCTCCGAGCCCATGGCCAAGTTCCCGATCGATACGCGGCAGTGCCTGTGCTTTGAAGATCAGGTTGCGCTGGAGGGAAAATCGGTATCCTACCGTTCACCATCGTTTGATCTCGTGCCGGCCCCCGCCGATGTGGCGAAGGAGCTGAAGATCCCGATCGGCTCCGAGGTCTTCAGGCTGGAGCGCCTGCGGGTGATCGACGAGCGGCCGGTCTGCCTGGAGATCCGGTTTCTTCCCGCCTCCACCGGATCCAAGGTCACGGGCGAAATGCTGATGAAACGGTCGGCCCACAGCTTTGTCGGAGAGATCCTCGGCATGCGCATCCCGACCATCCGCGTGCTGGTCTCGGCCGTGATCGCCGATGCGGACCTTTCAGAGCGGCTCGATGTGCCACGCGGAACGGCGCTTCTCATCCGCGACAACTGGCACTTCGACATCGAAGGCCGGCCTCTGATGTTCGGCAAGTCGATCTTCCGCGGCGATATCCGCACCGAATATGTCCTCGGACATGACCCCAACCCTCCCCGCCTGCCCGAAACGCCGTAGCGATCACACCTCGGAGAAAGACCTTGCTGTTCCAGCCGCCAGCCCTCATCGAGACCACCGTCCACGCGCGTCTGCCGGATGCACTGAGGATGAAGGGGCGGTCCTCCGGCTGGAGCTTCGGCAAGGATCACGCACATCTCCATTCTTTCCTGGAAGGTCCTGCCTTCGACCGGGATGGAAATCTCTTCGTCACCGATATTCCCTATGGCCGCATTCTGAAGCTTGCTCCCGATGGGGCCTGGTCGGTCGTTGCCGAATACGACGGCTGGCCGAATGGGCTTGCCATTCATCGGGACGGCCGCATCTTCATTGCCGATCATCTCAAGGGCCTGCTTCAGCTTGATGCGGCAACGGGCGGGGTGGAGACGGTGCTCGGCCATATCCGCCGGGAAGGGCTGAAGGGCCTCAACGATCTGACCTTTGCGCGCAACGGCGATCTCTACTTCACCGACCAGGGTCAGACGGGGCTGCAGGATCCGAGCGGCCGCGTCTATCGCATGCGCGCCGACGGCCAGATCGACCTTCTCATCGACAATGTACCGAGCCCCAACGGGCTGGTGCTGACGCCGGACGAGAAATTCCTTTTGGTCGCGGTGACCCGGGCCAATCAGATCTGGCGACTGCCGCTGCATCCCGACGGCACCACCTCAAAGGTCGCGGCCTTCATCCAGCTTTCGGGCGGCCTTGCCGGTCCCGATGGCCTGGCGATGAATGGCGCGGGCGGCCTTGCGGTCGCACACTGCGGGCTCGGCGCCGTCTGGATCTTCGACCGGCTGGGGCAGCCGCTCTATCGGGTCCAGTCCTGCGAGGGGCTGGCCACCACCAATCTGGCCTATGGCGGCATGAACGGCCGCTCGGTCTTCATCACCGAATCCGACACCGGCACCATCCTGCGGGCCGAATTGCCCGACGCGGGGGCAAGCCTCTACTCGCACCTGTAGCGCTTCCGGCGCCTGGAACTCCCCGTCCTGCGGCAGGTTGTAGATGATACGGTTTCGCGCGAGGGGAGTGGTTCATGGTCCAGCAAATCGCCGTGTCGGATGCGGCTGTCCTCCAGGATGTTGCCAGCGGCGGAACGGCTCATGAGATCGCCCCGGACCTTGCCTATCGGCGGCTCGCCATCGTCAACGTCATCTTCTATGGCCTTCCCGGCGCGGGCAACCGCGGCTGGGTTCTGATCGACGCCGGGCTCTACGGCACCAAGGGTTTCATCAAGAGCGTCGCGGCCGAGCGCTTCGGTGCGGGAGCGCGACCTGCCGCCATCGTCATGACCCACGGCCATTTCGACCATGTGGGCGCGCTGGAAGAACTGGCCGAGGAATGGGACGTGCCGGTCTATGCTCATCCGCTGGAACGTCCCTACCTCCAGGGAGAGGCATCCTATCCGCCGGGTGATCCCTCTGTCGGCGGCGGGACCATGGCGGCCGTGGCCCGGCTCTATCCACGCGGACCGGTGGACCTCGGTCATCGGCTGCATGATCTGCCGGCCAATGGCGAAGTGCCCTTCATGCCCGGCTGGCGGTGGATCCACACCCCCGGCCATAGTGTGGGCCATGTCTCCTTCTGGCGGGAGAGCGACCGCGCGCTCATCGTGGGCGATGCCTTCGTCACCACCGCTCAGGAATCCGCCATCTCGGCCGCCCTGCAAAGCGCGGAGATGCACGGTCCGCCCATGTATTTCACGATCGAATGGGACAAGGCGCGCGACTCGGTTGGCCGCCTTGCCGCGCTTCAACCGGAACTAGTCATCACAGGGCACGGGAGAGCAATGCACGGCGAGGAGATGCGCGAGGCGCTGCAGCGGCTGGCCGACAGCTTCGACCGGGTCGCCGTTCCCGCGGATGGGACATACCTGCGCCATCCCGCCCGTGTCGAAGACGGCACCGCCTATGTGCGCCACAACAGGCCTGTGCCGCAGTGAACCTGCCCATCAATGGCCATGCCGACAGCCGCTTCGCCGCCATCGCCGATGTGTTTCGCGCCAATTTTTCCGACCGCGGCGAAACCGGGGCGGCGCTCTCGATCTATCACCAGGGCGTGAAGGTGGTCGATCTCTGGGGTGGCTACCGCGACGGGCGCGCGAGCCTTTCCTGGGAGGAGCATACCGTCGCGCCGGTCTTCTCCACCGGCAAGGGCATTGCTGCCATCGCCTGCGCCTTTGCCGTCTCGCGCGGGCTGATCCGATGGGATGACCCGATCGCCGCGCGTTGGCCCGAATTTGCGCGTCACGGCAAGGGCGACATCACCCTCCGCCAGATTCTTGACCACAAGGCCGGACTTGTCCTGTTCGGTCGGCCGGTCTACCGGCAGGATCTCGCGGACGAGCGCAGCGTGGCCGCTATCGCGGAGGAGATGAAGCCGGTCTGGCCGCCCGGCTCCCGCTGGGGCTATCACCTCGGCACCTTTGGTCTGCTGGTGGCGGAAATCCTCCGCCGCTGTGATCCGAAGCGTCGTGCTTTCTCCCGCTTTTTCCACGAGGAGATCGCTCGGCCGCTCGGGCTCGCATTCCGCTTCGGCCTGCCGGAAACTCTGGAGCGGCAACGGCTGGCCCATATCGAGAAGCCAGGCCTGCCGCAGTTGCGACAGGCGCTGTTCCACGCGCCCCCGGGCCTTGCAAGACAGGTTCTCAACCCCCTGTCGCGCCTGCATCGCACGTTTCGCGAGCTGCCTGATATCGACATGAACGATCGGGCCTGGCTGAAGCTGGAGTTTCCTTCCGCGAACGGGATCGGTGAGGCGAGGGCGATTGCAAAGCTTTATTCCAGCCTTGCCACGGGGGATCCGATCCTTGGGCTCGGCCAGGAGGTTCTTTTGGAGATCACCGCTCCCCCCGAGGTGCCACCCGCCGGCCGCACGGACCGTGTGATGGGGGTGGAAGCTGCCTGGCGCCTGGGCTTCACCCGGCCGTCCCGGGATTTTCCCTTCAGCCCGTCGGCGCGCGCCTTTGGCATGCCGGGGCTTGGCGGCTCTTTCGGCTTTTGCGATCCCGATCACGGCCTCGGCTATGCCTATGTTCCCAACCAGCTCGGATTGCTGCCGTTCAATGATCCGCGCGAGCGCCGGCTGCGCGAGGCCCTTTTCGGCATTCTGGCGAGAGGATAGCGCGGGATCAGGCGGCCGCCGCCTGGTCACGCAGGATCCGCGCCAGCACGGTGCCGGCCCGTTCCACGTCGGCGCGGCTGACGTCGAGGTGGGTGACCGCACGCATGCGGCGGGATCCCTCGACGCCCAGCCGTATGCCTTCCGCGGCGAGATGCTTCGACACCTCATGGGCATCGACCGCGCTCTCGGTCAAATCCAGGAAAACGATGTTGGTCTCGATGTTCTCGGGGAAAACCGTCAATCCATCGATCCCGGCAAGAAGACTGCCGAACAGACGCGCGTTGTGGTGATCCTCGGCGAGACGCTCCAGATTGTTTTCGAGCGCATAGAGACCGGCGGCGGCGAGAACCCCGGACTGGCGCATGGCGCCGCCGAGGCGGTGCTTCCAGTACCAAGCCTCCTCGATGAAGGCGGCGGAGCCCGCCAGGACCCCGCCCACCGGGCAGCCGAGGCCCTTTGAAAGATCGATCCAGGCGCTGTCGAAGCCGCGGGTGTGCTCGGCCATGGCGTGGCCGGAGGCCACCGCCGCATTGGGAAGCCGGGCGCCATCCATATGCACGGCGAGGCCGTGGCCTTGACCGACCGTGGCGATTTCCCAAAGGCTGGTCAGCGGCCAGACGCTGCCGCCGCCACGATTGGAGGTCTGTTCGACGCTGACCACCCGGCTGCGCGGCGAGCGATAGCGCGGTGCCCGGATGGCCGCCTCCAGCTGAAGCCCGGAGAAGATGCCGTCCGGCGAGGGGATGGGGCGAAACTGGGCGCCGGCGAAGGCGGAGGCTCCCGCGCCTTCCGAGCCGAAGACATGCGCCGTGTCCGCCGTGATGATCTCATCGCCGGAGCGGCAATGAACCAGGAAGGCGATGAGGTTGCACATAGTGCCGGATGGCAGGAAGAGCGCGGCCTCCATGCCAAGAAGTTCCGCCACCCGATCCTGCAGGGCCTGCGTCGTCGGATCCTCGCCCAGCTGTTCATCGCCGACAGGCGCCCGGCTCATGGCGGCCAGCATCTCCGCTGACGGGCGGGTCGAAGTGTCGGAGATGAGGTCGATGGCAGGCGTCATATCGATGTCGTCCGGATGGGCTGGGAGGATTTTGGCGATCTCGACGCGTGCGCGTCCAGTCTTTGCGCCTCAGCGTATTTTCATGGAGTTCATGAACCTTATTACACGATCATTTGCTGTAGCTTAATTATTTTATGGCCTAAAGGCATGGCAGGACTTTCCCTGCGCTCCCTTACTTGGATCTCCTTTGATGAGCGTACTTGAGAAGGTCCGTATCCGGACCATTGGGTCGAAGCTGATGCTTGCGACCACGGCCACGGCTCTGGCTGCCGCCTGCGCGGTCGGGCTGGCGAGCTACATGCAGCAGAACGACTTGGTGGACATGGCCATCGAGCAGAATCTGAGCTCGGACTATCAGTCCATCACCGACGCGATGGCCGAACAGGGCCAGCGGGCGATGGGTGTCGCCTATTCCTTCGCCAATGATCCGGTCGTGGCGGATGCCTTCGTGAGCGGCGACCGCGCGAAGCTGCTTGCGGCCTATGCCGCCGTCACGCCTGTTCTCAAGTCCGAACTGAATCTCGCATTGATCAGCTTCCACAAGCCGACGGGCGACAACCTCGTTCGCTTGCATGCGCCTGACGTCTTCGGTGACAACGTCTTCGGCCGCCGGCTGATGCTCGCCGATGTCGCGAAACAGGGCAAACCTCTTGTTGGCATCGAGCCTGGCCGTGACAGCGTCAGCATCTTCGCCTCGGTGCCGGTTATCAAGGATGGGGTGACCGTCGGAATCGTCGACATCGGCGCGCCGCTTGGCGCTGCTTTCCTTGCCGATGTGAAGAAGCGTTTCGACGTCGACGTCAGCATGAACGCCGTTTCCGGTGATGAGGTCAAATCGATCTCCTCCACCTTCGAGCAGAAGACGCTTCTTGATCCGGCCGCGCATAAGGAAGCTTCGACGGAACTGATCCACTGGCGCTCCGATGACATGGGTGATCGGCCCGTGGCGGTCCTCGCAGGCCCGCTCAAGAACTACTCCGGCAAGCCGATCGGCAGCATCGAGCTCGTGATGGATCGCAGCGAGTTCGCCGCGGCGCGTTCTTCGGCCATGATGGCCCTGGCCCTCGTGCTCCTCGGCGTTGCAGCCGTTGGAACCGGCGTGGCCGTGCTCCTCACACGTCACCTCGGCACACCGATCCGCGGCCTGACCGGCGCCATGGCCCGTCTCGCCAAGGGCGAGTGGGATGCTGAGGTTCCCGGCATCACCCGCAGCGACGAGATCGGCGAGATGGCCAAGGCCGTGCTGGTCTTCAAGGAGAACGGCATCGAGAACGAGCGCATGACGGCCGAGCGCGAGGCGGAAAACCAGGCCAAGATGCGCCGTGCGCAGAAGCTCGATGAACTGACCAAGGCGTTCGAGCGCAATGTGACGGAGCTGACCGGCAGCCTCTCGTCCGCCGCGACCGAGATGGAGGCAAGCGCCCAGTCTATGACCGCCATCGCCAGCCAGACGAACAGCCAGTCCGTCACCGTGGCCTCGGCGGCGGAACAGACCTCGGCCAATGTCCAGACGGTTGCCAGCGCCACCGAGGAGCTCTCGATCTCCGTTCGTGAGATCGTGACGCAGATCAGCCAATCCTCGCAGATCGCCGGCCGGGCTGTTGAAGGCGCCCAGCGCACCAACACCATGGTGCAATCGCTGTCCGACACGGCGGACAAGATCGGCGACGTGGTGGCCCTGATCAACAGCATCGCGGCCCAGACCAACCTTCTGGCCCTCAACGCCACCATCGAGGCGGCCCGTGCCGGTGAAGCCGGCAAGGGATTTGCGGTGGTCGCCAGCGAAGTGAAGGAACTGGCGGGGCAGACCAGCAAGGCGACCGACGAGATCGGCGCCCGGGTGACCGAAGTTCAGACGGCCACCCGCGAAGCGATCGCGGCCATTCAGGAGATCAGCAAGACGATCAACGACATGAGCCAGATCTCGGCCACCATCGCCGCCGCCATGGAAGAGCAGGGAGCGGCGACCAGCGAGATCGCCCGCAACGTGCAGGAGGCGGCGCGCGGCACCGAACAGGTGACCGGCAACATCGGCGATGTGCGCCGCGGAGCCGGTGAAACCGGAACGGCCGCAAGCCAGGTTCTGTCGGCGGCCCAGCAGCTTGCCCGCCACTCGAGCGATCTCGGCCGGGAACTGGACACCTTCCTCACCGGCGTCAAGGCCGCGTAAGCCACAGCGGAGGAGCGGCTTTCCGCTCCTCCGCCTTCTACCTGGTGCCGAACATGCGGTCGCCGGCGTCGCCGAGGCCCGGGACGATGTATCCATGTTCGTTCAGCCGCTCGTCTATCGCCGCAGTGATGATGGCGACGTCCGGATGGCGGTTCTGGAGCTGCGCGATGCCTTCCGGAGCGGCCAGCAGGCAGAGAAAGCGAATGTTGCAGGCGCCGGCCTTCTTCAACAGATCGACCGCCGCACAGACGGAATTGCCCGTGGCGAGCATGGGGTCAACCACGATCACAGGCCGGTTCGCGAGATTGTCCGGGACCTTGAAGTAATACTGCACGGCCTCCAGCGTATCGTGATCGCGGTAGAGGCCGATATGGGCGATGCGGGCGGCCGGCACGAGCTCCGAGAGCCCCGCGATCAGGCCTTCTCCCGCCCGCAGCACCGAAGCGAAGACGAGCTTCTTGCCGTCCAGCCGGGGCGCCTCCATGGATGTGACCGGCGTCTCGATCCGTGCCGTCGTCAGAGGCAGGTCACGCGTCACCTCATAGCCGAGCAACAGCGCCAGTTCCTTGACCAGCTGCCGGAAGGTGGCCGTGGAGCTGTTCCTGTCCCGCAACAGCGTCAGTTTGTGCTGCACCAGGGGATGATCGACCACGGTGACGGGAAGACTGGGTTTCATGGCCGCATCCTGGTGATTACGCTACGATGATCTATTCTGCCGCTCAGGCTCGCGAAAGCCAACGGGAGGTTCGGCATGGGCAATGACCACGACCCGCATCAACACGATCACCATGAACGCTGGAAACATGATGGCGTGCGCGTCATCAAGGGCAATCAGCTCGATGACAACACGGCGCAGACGCCTGGCATGTACCGCCAGGCCGCCATCAACCACGCACGCGTCGGCGCGCAGAAGATCTGGGCGGGCACGGTCGCCATCGCTCCCAACGCGAAGACGGGCGTGCATCACCACGGCGAGCTGGAAAGCGTGATCTATGTCGTCAGGGGCAGGGCGCGGCTGCGCTGGGGCGAGCGGCTGGAATATGTCGCAGAGGCCGAGCCGGGTGATTTCATCTATGTGCCGCCCTTCGTGCCGCACCAGGAGATCAACGCCGATCCCGATCAGGAACTGGAATGCGTGCTGGTCCGCTCCGACAACGAGGCGGTGGTGGTGAACATCACGGATGTCGATCCGGTCGAGGCGCCGGAAGAAGTCTATTGGGTGGACCCCATTCATAAGGCGCCGTGAGAGGCGTCAGTCTGGTTGCAGTTGCTCAAGGATCCAGCTGCGGAAAAGGGCGATGCGCTTCGGCACGGGGCGGCGGTCGCGATAGAGCATGAGAAATGCGTCGTCCATGTCGCAGAACTCGGGGAACGGCATCACGAGCCGCCCCTTGGCGACATCGCTCTCGAAGAAGCCGCGACGCCCCAGCACGATGCCGAGGCCATCGAGCGCGGCGCTATAGGCGATGTCGGTGCTCGTGAAGGTGATCTCATGCGGCATGGCAAGGTTCTGGGGCCGCAGGCAGTTGAACCACTTCTGCCAGTCGCCTTTGCCGCCCGGTGTCTGCAGCAGCGTGTGATGTTCAAGATCCTCGATCGCGTCGAGGGGAGGGCTGGCGGCGAGATAGGCCGGGCTGCAGACCGGCGTCAGGGAGCGGCGAACAAGCGTGTCTGCGTTCAAGCCGGGCGGGGCCTTATCGCACAGCCTGATGGCGACATCGAATTCCGCCGGCATGGGATCGCTCGGCATGGCAGAGGCGATGGTGACCTCCTGGCCGGGAAAGCGGGTGTGAAAATCGGGCAGCCGCGGGATCAGCCAGAGGCGGATGAAGAAACGGGACCCCCAGATGAGCAGCGGGCGGGCATCGGCGGCGGCGCCGATGGCCCGGGTGCCGGCTTCCAGTCGCGAGAGGCTGTCCTGCACCGTTTCCAGGTAAAGCCGGCCAGCTTCGGTCAGACTGAGCTCGGTTGAGCCGCGGACGAAAAGATCCACGCCGAGATGGTCCTCCAGCTTGCGGATCTGACGGCTGACCGCGCCGGGCGTCACATGCAGCTCATTCGCCGCCTTGCTGAAGTTCCGCAGGCGTCCCGCCACTTCGAATGTGCGCACGCCATTCAGCGGCGGCAATTTCATCACAGGCCCTCCCCCTTTGAGTTTTTCTCAAAGCGCGCGACTTTAACTCGTTTGACCCCGAGCGGGAACAGCCTTCACATCAGCCCCAACAAGACTGGGCCGGTCCCTACCGGACGCCAGGGAAGAGACATTGGGAGGGGCCGTGAAAGCCACAGATCGCAGAGAGCGCCTGCGCGCCATCCTGACGGGAGAGCGCTGCGTGATGCCCGCCTCCGTGCACGATCCCTTGTCGGCGCGCCTCGCGCAGTCGCTCGGTTTCGAGGCGGGCATGTTCGCCGGATCGGTTGCCTCCCTCATGGTGCTGGGCGCACCGGATCTTGCGGTGATCACACTGACGGAGTTCGCCGAGCAGGCCCGGCGGATCACCCGCGCCACCGATCTGCCGATCATCGCCGATGCCGATCATGGCTATGGCAACGCGCTCAGCGTCGCGCGGACGGTTGAAGAGCTCGAATATGCGGGCGTGGCGGCTCTGACCATCGAGGATACGGAACTGCCGCAGGCTTTCGGCGCGAAGGGCGCTCGCGTGATCCCGCTTGCCGAGGGCGTGGGGAAGATGCGCGCGGCGGTGAGCGCGCGGGATGACGCGGCGCTGATCGTTGTCGCCCGCACGGGTGCCTCCTCCATCTCCGGGATCGATGATGCGGTTACCCGCTGCAAGGCCTACCAGGACACCGGTGTGGATGCCCTGTTCCTCTCCGGCGTGGAAAGCCGGGATCATCTGGAAAAGCTCTGCGCGGTGGCGCGTGTACCGGTCCTGCTGGGCGCCATGGCGCCCGACGTGCGTGACCTCGACTATCTGAGCGGACTTGGCGTGCGCGTTGCGCTTCAGGGTCATTGGCCGCTGCGCGCGGCGATCTCCGCCATCCGCGACACCATGACGGCCCTGAAAGGCAACGCGGCCTATGCGGGCAGCGACACGGCGGCTTCGGCGGCGCTCATGGCCGAACTCAGCCATGACGCGCACTACAAGAAAGCGACCAAGGACTTCCTGAATGACTGATCTGTCTCCTCCCCTCGACAGGGCTGCGGCACCCGCCATGGGGCCCGTGACCGAGCTTTATCCCGAGCGGCTCTACGCGCTGCAGAACGTCATCCGTCTCGACGGGCGCATCAGTTCTTATCCGGCCAATGCTCGAGGTTACACAGTCTCCAACTGCTTCCTGATCAAGGAAGGCAAGGACGCCGTGCTGCTGGACAGCGGATATTCGGCGCATGAGGAATCCATCCTGGCGCAGATCGCCAGCGTGCTGGAGCCGGACGCGACGCTGTCGGTCTATCCCCTGCGCATCAACGAATACATGTCGGTGTGCAACGTGGAGGCCATCGCGGACCGCTTCAACGTGATCCAGTGCTATTCCGGCAATCCGGACGCCGCGCTCTGGGTCGACTTCGGACGACGGTCGGATGCGGCCGAACAGAAGCCCTATGCGCTGAAGACGACGCTGGTCGCCCGCAGCCAGACGCTTCAGGTTGGCAGCGAGGGCGCGCGGCCGATCGAGGCCTTCCAGGCGCCGATCCGCCTCATCGGCACGCGCTGGATTTACGATCAGGCCACCCGCACGCTCTTCACCTCCGACAGTTTTTCCCACGAGTGGAGCGACAGTCCGTCTGGTCCCTGGACCACGACGGCGGACGACAACAGCACCAGTGCCGATCACATCCGCAGCTTTCTCCTCAACACCCGCTACTGGTGGCTTGAAGGGGGCAAGACGAACGAGCTCCGCCGCAAGCTCGATGAGGTCTTCAGCAAATATGAGATCGACATGATCGCGCCGGGCTACGGGCGGGTCATCTGCGGCCGCGCGCTGGTGGAGCGGCAAGTGGCCATGTTCGACGACGTCCTGAGGCGGCTCGACCGCAGCGTCGTCCCGGCGAAATACGTCGATCGCGACGAGATTAGGTGATCCCCATGTGCCAGAAACATTCTCTCCCGCGCGAACTGGCCGAAGGCGTCTTCTGGCTGGGCGACTGCCTGGAGCAGCGCGCCAACGGCAAGATCTATCACACCTACAATGCCGCCTATCTCCTTGTCGGCACGGAAGCCTCCATGCTGATCGAGACGGGACATCCCAAGGATTTCCCGACGCTCGACCGGCAGATGACGGAGCTGCTGAAGGACCGTCCGCCGCTGAAGTATCTCTTCGTCACCCATCAGGAGACGCCGCATTCCGGTGGCCTCGGGCGTGTGCTGAGCCGCTATCCCAAGGCGGTTCTCTGTGGCGATCTCAGCGATTATCACCTTGCCTTTCCGGGCCTTGCCGGCCGCATGCTCGACCTGAGGGCGGGAGACGCGGTTGATCTCGGCGGCCGCTCCTTCGTGGCGGTCGAGCCTGTCATCCGCGACCTCAGGACCACCTGGTGGGGCTTCGACACCAAGGAGCGCGTGCTCTTTCCGGGCGACGGCTTCGCCTACAGCCATTATCACGAGGACGGCCACTGCGGGCTTTTCGCCGAGGAGGCCACCTCGCTGAATCTCCCCGAGGTTTCGGCGGTCTTCGCCGATCGGGCGCTGTTCTGGACCAAGTTCACGGACATGGGTCTTTATGTCGACCGGCTGCAATGGCTGGTGGACGAACTTGACGTGAAGTGCATCGCGCCGGCCCACGGGCTGCCGATTCAAGATCCCACGCAAACCGTACCGAAGGTGAAGGAAGGGCTGCTCTACGGCAGTTCGGTCCCTGAATCGGGCACCGAAACCGGCCTCGCGCCGGTGGCCGTCTGAGCTGAAGTTCAGGCTGCAATAACGATATAAAAATGGAGGAAACAATGACGATCGAACAGAAGCGTGCCGCGGCGACAGTGTCACGGCGCATGATGGTCTCTTTGGCGGTGATGGCCTTTGGCCTCGCCCTGCCGGCGACGGCGTCCGCTCAGGATTATCCGACCCAGCCGATCAAGCTGATCGTGCCGGGAACGGCAGGTGGCGGCATGGATGTCATCGCCCGTGTGATCGGCGACAGGATCGGTACCATCCTCAAGCAGCCCGTGGTGGTGGAAAACAAGCCCGGCGCCGGCGGCAACATCGCCGTCGACTATGTCGCCAAGTCCAAGCCCGACGGCTACACCATGCTGATCGGCCAGACCGCGCATTTCTCCATCAACCCGTCGCTCTATTCGTCCTTGCCATTTGATCCGGTCAAGGATTTCCAGCCCGTGACGCTGCTGGCGGATGCTCCCAACGTGGTGATGGTCAACGCGGAATCGCCCATCAAGAATCTGGACGAGCTTGTCGCGGCGGCCAAAGCCTCCGAAAAGGGGCTGTCGCTCGCAACTCCGGGCAACGGGACGGTCTCGCATCTGACAGGCGAGTTGTTCCAGAAGACCGCACAAGTGAAGTTCAACCACATCCCCTACAAGGGCGCCGCCGCGGCGCTGACCGATGTGATGGGCGGCCGCGTCGATTTCATGCTCTCGTCGATTCCAACAGCGCTGTCGCAGATCAAGGCGGGCAAGCTCAGGCCGATCGCGGTCTCGGCGGCAAAGCGCAGCCCCTCGCTGCCTGATGTCCCGACCATCGGCGAGCAGGGCTATCCCGGCTTCGACGCAGGCACCTGGTATGGCCTGCTGGTGCCGGCGGGCACGCCGACGGCTGTGGTCGAGAAGCTCAACGCCGCGGCCAATGAAGCCATCGAGGCCGATGACATCCGCGAGAAGATCCGCCAGGAGGGCGGTGACAGCTACGGCGGCACGAGCGCGGAATTCGCGGCCCTTATGAAGGCCGACAGCGAAAAGTGGTCCAAGGTCGTCAAGGAATCCGGCGCCAAGGTCGACTGACCGGCCGACCTTCGCCAATGAACATCCTGCCGCCCGTCTGAGGTGACGCGGCGGCAGGACCGCGTCACGGCGGATGGACCAACCTGCTCATGCAACAGAGGATCACCCGGATGTCTCCGACCATTCGCGCGCCCAAGGAATTTTGGATGGGCCTGCTCTATCTCGCCCTTGGCGGTGCAGGCATCCTGATCGCGCAGCATTATCCCTTCGGCACCGCGAGCCGGATGGGGCCTGGCTATCTGCCCAGCCTCGTCTGCGGATTGTTGATGCTGTTCGGCGTCATCTCGCTGGTGCGGGCGGTGCGGCTGACGGGTGAGCCCATCGGTGAGATCGCCTTCAAGCCGCTGTTTCTCGTCCTGCTGAGCGTCTTCGCCTTCGCGGCTCTCAGCCTGCGCGCGGGGCTGGTCATCGCGATCATCGCCCTTGTGCTCATCAGCGCCGCCGGCAGCCGCTATTTCACCTTCTCCTGGAAGGCGATGGCCGGCATGCTTGTTCTCGTCGCCTTCTGCAGTCTCATCTTCGTACGGGGCCTGGGTGTCCCGCTGCCGTTGATCGGCACATGGTTCACGGGCTGAGGAGGCGCGCATGGAACTCTTCGGCAATCTGGCGCTCGGTTTCGAAACGGCGCTGACCCTCACCAATCTGGCCTATTGTTTCCTCGGGGTGCTGCTCGGCACGGCCATCGGCGTGCTGCCGGGGCTGGGCCCCGTGGCGACCATCGCCATGCTGCTGCCGCTCACCTTCGGGCTTCCGGCGGAGACCTCGCTGATCATGCTCGCGGGCATCTATTACGGTGCGCAGTATGGCGGCTCGACGACGGCGATCCTGGTCAATCTGCCGGGGGAATCCTCCGCGGTCGTCGCGACGCTCGACGGCTATCAGATGGCGCGGCGCGGCCGGGCGGGCGTGGCCCTTGCCACCGCCGCCATCGGCTCCTTCGTTGCCGGCACCATCGCCACCCTTGTCATCGTGCTGTTCGCGCCGCCGCTTGCCGGCGTGGCGCTGGAATTCGGCGCGGCCGAATATTTCTCGCTGATGGTTCTGGGGCTGATCGCCTCCATCGTGCTCGCCCACGGTTCGCTGCTGCATGCCTTCGGCATGATCCTGATCGGCTTCTTCCTGGGCTTTGTCGGCACCGATGTGAACTCGGGGATGCAGCGGTACAGCTTTGGCGTGCCGGAACTGGGCGACGGGCTCAACTTCGTCATCATCGCCATGGGCACTTTCGGGCTGGGCGAGATCATCGCCAACCTCGGCACCGAAATGAGCCGCGATGTTCATGCCGCGAAGATCAACAACCTGATGCCGAGCCGCGAGGATTTCCGGCGGATCGTCAAGCCGATCCTGCGAGGGACCTTCCTCGGCTCGTTCCTTGGAATCCTGCCCGGCGGCGGGGCCATGTTGGCCGCTTTCGCGACCTATTCGATGGAGAAGAAGCTGTCGCCGCATCAGGCGGAATTCGGCCATGGCGCGATCGAGGGCGTCGCGGCGCCGGAATCGGCCAATAACGCGGGCGCGCAAACCTCCTTCATTCCCATGCTGACGCTCGGCATCCCTTCCAATCCCGTGATGGCGCTGATGATCGGCGCGATGATCATCCAGGGCATCCAGCCGGGACCGTCGGTGATGACCGAACAGCCGAGCCTGTTCTGGGGGCTGATCATCTCGATGTGGATCGGCAATCTGATGCTGCTGGTCCTGAACCTTCCGCTTGTTGGAATCTGGGTGAAGCTCATTTCGGTGCCCTACCACTTCCTCTATCCCGTCATCCTGACGTTCTGCTGCATCGGCGTCTTCAGCCTCAACAACTCCACCTTCGACATCTACCTGATGATCATATTCGGCTTCATGGGATATGTGTTCCGCAAGCTGGGAGCCGAGCCCGCCCCCATGCTGCTCGCCTTCATCCTCGGTCCCATGATGGAGGAATATCTGAGGCGCGCGCTGCTTCTGTCGCATGGCGATCCCGCCGTCTTCATCTTCAGCCCCATCAGCGGCGCGCTTCTGGTGGTGGCCGTCATCCTCCTGCTTCTTGTGCTGCTGCCATCGATCAAGCGCAGCCGTGTTGAAGCCTTCCAGGAGGAGGCATGAACCCAACCCCATGACAAGGAGACACCTATGAAGCTCGAGACAGCCCAGGGAATAGTGACCGCCATACTGGCGGACGCCCGAGACCGCGGCTTCAATCCGCTGGCCGTAGCCGTGATGGACGCGCGAGGTGCGATGCGCGCGCTTGCGACGGAAGACGGCACCAGCACCAAGCGCGCCGAAATCGCCATGGGCAAGGCACATGCGGCCGTTGCCATGGGCTTCGGCACCCGCGATCTTGCGAAGCGCGCGCCGCAATTTCTCGCGGCGGTGACCCACGCGGTTGGCGGGCTCTTCGTGCCGGTTCCAGGCGGCGTGCTGATCCGGAGCCAGGACGGCAGCCTCCTCGGCTCGGTCGGCGTGTCCGGCGAGAGTTCTGACAACGACGAAATGGCTGCGGTCGCAGGCATCACGGCGCAGGCCCTGGTGGCTGACCCGGGCTAAGCCTTGTTTTTGCCGTTTGGCATGTTATATCTAATTCCATGCCAAACAACAGCGCCGCCATTCAGCTCACTCTCGTCCAGCCGACACCGGCCAACAGCGCTGTTGATCGGATCACGGATGAAGAGGCGGCTGCCCTCGCGCGCACCACCGTCAATCTCTTCCGCGCCTGGGGCCTCAGCGATGCTGAGGCCTGCACGCTTCTGGGCGGCATGGCCCTCAGAACATGGGCGCGGTGGAAGGAGGGCGCGATCGGGCGGATCGACCGCGACCTGCGGGCCCGTATGGCGATCCTGATGGGGATCCATAAGGGCTTGCGGCATCTCTTTCGCGATCCGGCGCGCGGCTATGCCTGGATCCGCAAACCGAACGCTTTTTTCGCAGGGCAATCGGCGCTCGACGTGATGATGCGCGGTGAGATGACCGATCTCATCGATGTGCGCGGCTTCCTCGACGCTGAGCGCGGGGCGTGGTGACGCCGCCCCTGCGGCGGGTGACCTGGCGGCAGACCTGGCGCATCATCCGCTCCATCTATCCGCCGATCGATCTTTTCGAGGACATCGCCGATCCCGCCGATTGGGAAGCAGTGGCTTCGGCGGAGGCCAAATTCAACCCGCGTGTGCGGGACGCGGTGGGCGATCTTGTCAAGCTGCCGGTGGCGCGGCGCGTGACGGGTCCGGGAGCAAGCTGGGTCAACGCGCCCTTCGTGCATTGTTCCATGCTCAGGCCCAGTCGGTTTTCCGACGGGAGTTTCGGGGTCTACTACGCCGCCGACCGTGAGGAGACGGCGCTTGCCGAAACCATCCATCATCACAGCCGCATGATGCGGGCGACAGCGGAGGCGCCAGGCTGGACCTCGGAGTTCCGGGCGCTCATCGGCAGCATCGACCGCGACCTGCACGACGTGGCGGACATGCCCGGGGTGCTTGATCCCGATCGCTATGAGGCGTCCCAGCAGCTTGGGGCCGACCTGCGGAGGGTTGGAAGCGACGGCGTCACCTGGCCCAGCGTCCGGCACCGGGAGGGCCGCTGCATTGGCGTGTTCTGGCCTGATGTGATCACCATACCGGCTCAGGGAAGCCACTTCGCCTATCACTGGGATGGCGGCAGGGTCGATTTCATCAAGCGGCTCGATACGGGCGAAGTGCTCAAGGTGAGCTAGCGGAGGCGCTGGCGGCCTGGCGTGCGGCTCCCGCGGATCGCCTGAGATGGCCGACCATCTGCCGGACCGCGCCGGCGAGATCGGCGGAATTGTCGATGCTTATGAAATCACGTGTCGCCTCAGGCAGCTCAAGCGGCACCTGACGCCCGATCCTTTCCCGGATTTCCTCCTCCGTTTCGCGACCGCGGGCGGCAAGGCGTCCCACAAGCAGCTCCGGCCGCGCGGTCACTTCGATGACCTCGATGGCGCCGAAGCGGTGTGCCGCGGGCTCCAGGGCGCGCCGCGATATATTCGCGACCACGGTATGGCCCTGCGCCAGATCCTGCAGAACCGCAGCCGGAAGGGCATAGTGAAGCCCATGCGCCTGCCAGGAGAGGCAGAAAGCACCTTGCGCCTCAGCGGCTAGAAAAGCGGCTTGGCTCAGGCTGTCGTGATCCTCAGTGCCGCCGTCCGACGGGCGCGTGATGACGCGTCGGACAAAACGTACATTGCGGCAATCCTTGAGTTCTCGGGCGGCGCGTGACAGCAGAGTGTCCTTTCCGGCGCCGCTGGGGCCGACAATGGCAACGAATACACCGGGGTGATTGGCTTCAGGCGACACGCTGCCCCTCCCGCCACACACCTGCGATGAATGGCGGCAGGCCGTCGGCCGTGCGCACCCGCACAAGGTCGGCGCGCCGCCCGATCTCGATCCGGCCGCGATCGTGAAGCTGCGCGGCTGCTGCCGGATTGGCCGTGATGAGACGGATTGCCTGAGGCAAGTCGAGAAGATCCCGTTCGGCGAGGACAAAGGCGGCCTGCATGAGGCTGAAGGGCACATAATCGGAGGAGAGGATGTCCAGTGCGCCCTTTGCCAGCAGATCGGTAGCCGAGACATTCCCGGAATGCGAGCCGCCGCGCACCACATTGGGCGCGCCCATCAGGACCTGAAGCCCGGCCTGGCGTGAGCGCTCCGCCGCTTCGATGGTGGTCGGGAATTCCGCCAGCGACACGCCCAGCGCCACGCCTTCGGCGACATGATCGGCGGTGGCGTCGTCGTGGGACGCGACCGCGATGCCTGCGTCATGGCAGGCGGCGGCGATCAGCCTGCGGTTGCGATCGGAATTTTCCTGCGATTCCGCGATCCGGCGCTCGCAGAAGGCCTCAAACTCGGCGTCGGAGATCTTCTTCTTACCCTGGTAGTAGATGCGATAGGCATCCAGGCTGACGAACTGACGCTGCCCCGGCGCATGGTCCATGAGGGAGGCCAAACGGACACGGTCGTTATCCTTGATGGCATCAAACTGGTCCATGACGTCGGAGACCGAGACCTCGCAGCGCAGATGGATGAAGTGATCTGCCCGCAGCCGCTCGGCGGCGCTGGCGGCCGAGATGGTGGCGGCCATGGCCTGCATGTCGGCCGCACCGAGTTCGATGTCGCCGTCCGATCCTACGCGTAGGGCATCGAACACCGTGGTGATGCCCGAGGTGGCGATCTGCCCGTCATGGGCCTGCAGGGCCGCGGCCATGTTCCAGCGCACCTTCGGCCGGGGCTGGAAATGGCTTTCCAGATGATCGGTGTGAAGCTCGACACATCCCGGCATGACGTAATCGCCGCCGACATCAATGCCGATGGTGGCGGGACCGGAGGTGATGTCGACGATGATGCCGTCCCGGATAACGAGCGTTCCGTGGACGATCTCGTCGGCGAGGATCATGGCGGCATTGGTGAAGATGAGTTCAGACATGGGATGCACGGGGGGTTGTGTCGTCGCCGCCGCTGAAGCGGTGACAAGCGTGAATGTGGAAGGCGTGGCCGGGCGCGGGTTCGATGAAGAGTGCCAGCCCGTCGATGAGGAGCGGTGCGCCGAGCGCGGAGGCGAAATGGCTGCGAAGCGCCGCACCGACGCGCTTGGCATCGCAGGCGAGCCGCATGGCGTTGGTCAGTGTCATGTGAAAACGGAACTCGTCGAGGACAAAGGGGTAGCCCCAGGCCTTGAGATAGCGAAGCTGCCGCTCGGTCAGGCTCTCCGGCCGGCGGCGGGCGATCTCCTCCGGCGTCGGCGGAGCCCGGAAGACATCAAAGCTGGTCAGCGTATCCCGTTCCAGTTCCCGTAGAGCCGGCGTCTCCTGCTCCGGCACCAGCGCGTAAAAGTCGTCCAGCAGGGCCAGCGAGAGCGCGTTTATCATCACGCCCCGGCGCCCGGCGCAGAAGGAGGCCAGGTGCTGATCGACCTCGTCGAGCGAGACGTCGGGCCGCAGGCGCCAGGGTGCCTTCAGCGTGGCGTGAAAGCCGTAGCGGGAGGGCGCGGTTATGAAGGGCGCGATCGAAGGGTCCGGCGCCTTGTTCTGGACCCTGGCGAAAGCGTCACGCCCAAACCAGCTTGCCGCGAGTTTCGTCAGAGCGGCATCGCGAGGAGGCGTGAAGTAGATGGCTGCCCGCATCAGATGACCATCTTGCGCAGCTGCTGCGACACGAGATCCATGAGGGACACCGTGATCACCACGATGATCAGGATGGCGGCCGCCTGCGGATAGTAGAAGCCGCGAATGCTCTCGAACAGAACCTGCCCGATGCCGCCGGCCCCGATCAGGCCGAGCACGGTGGCGGAGCGGACGTTGGATTCGAGCCGGTAGAGCGAATAGGAGATCCAGAGCGGCAGCACCTGCGGAATGACGCCGAAGATGACCTGCTGAATCCGGGACGCACCGGTGACGCGGATGGCCTCCACCGGGCGCGGGTCGATGGCTTCGACGGCTTCGGAAAAGAGTTTGGCCAGGATGCCCGTGGTGTGGATGAAAAGTGCCATGACACCGGCGAAGGGTCCGAGGCCGACGGCCACCACGAAGAGCACCGCGAAGACCACTTCATGGATGGCGCGGAAGAGGTCCATCAGCCTGCGCACCGGGTGGAGCACCCACCAGGGCACCATGTTGTGCGCGGAAAGGATGCCAAAGGGGATCGATAGCAGGACCGAGAGGAAGGTGCCCCAGAGTGCGATCTGGATAGTGACGGTCATCTCTTCCAGGTAGTAACGCCACTCGCTGAAATCGGGCTTGAGGAAGCCGCTGGCATAATCGGCCATATTGCCGGCATCGCTGAAGAGATAGGTCCAGCGGCTCATTTCCGCCGGGCCCCAGCTGACGGCCAGGGCAATGGCGAAGACCAGGGCAAGGACGCTCATGCGCCATCCGCCACGATCATGCGCCGGATCTTTCGGCGGAACGGCGGCCCTGCTCTCGGGGAGAATTGCGTCGGTCATGATGGCGGTTCCAATTGAGGGTGAGGCGGGCCGATGAGCCCGCCTCCGGGCACTCGTGTCGGGATCAGCCGTTGGCGGCGGCGGCGAGCTCGGCCTCGTATTTGGCCTTCTGCTCGGTCAGTTCCTTCACCTTCGCTGCCTTGTCCTCGGCCGACAGCTTGGAGTCCGCTTCGGCCTGGGCGATGTCCTTGGTCAGCTCCATGACGCGGATCGGCAGCAGCTGCTTGTTGCTGGACTCGCGGAACGGCGCCCATTTCAGGCCGGCCAGGATCTTCTTTTCCTTGGCGACGTCACCGGTCGACTTATCGGTGCCGTAGGTCATGAAGAAGTCGCGGATCTTGGTCTTCGTCTCATCCGACAGGTCCTTGCGCCAGACGATGGGATCTGACGGGATCAGCGGCGAGCGCCAGATCTCGCGGATCTTCGCATAGGCGTCCGGCTTGTTCTGCTTGATGAGGGCCATGTTCTCGGTGTTGTTGGTGGCTGCATCGACCTGGCGGTTGGCCACCACCATGGCATTTGTCTCATGATTGGCATTGGTGACGTTCTTGAAGCAGGTCTTGGGGTCGATGCCGCGTGCGCTGAAGACGAAGGTCATCGGCACCAGATAGCCGGAGGTCGAATTGGGATCGCCCAGGCCGAAGTTGAGGGACTGATCGCATTTCAGCACGTCATCGAGGGTCTTGATGGGGGAATCCTGCGGGACGAGGATCACCGACCAGTAGCCGGGCTCGCCGCCCGCGGGTACGCTCTGGACGAAGACCTCGCCCTCGGCGCGATCGACGGCTTCCATGGCCGACTTGTTGCCGTACCAGGCGACCTGCACCTTGTTGAAGCGCATGCCTTCGACGATGCCGGCATAGTCGGAGGCAAAGAACGGCTTGATCTCGAGACCGGTCTTCGCCTTCATGTCGTCAAGCAGCGGCTGCCAGCTGGTCTTGAGGTTCTGCTGCGATTCCGTCGAGATGATGCCGAAGTTGATGGCATCCTGGGCCTGAGCCGCAGCGGTCATCGTCAAGGCGAACGACATCGCCGCGATGCTTTTCAGTGTCGCGTTCATGTGACTTCTCCGGTTGATTGGATCAGGCGGACATCAGCGCCGTCTGATAGTTTCTCGGCTCCGCCTTGTGTGGGGGAGCCATCTGCTCCGCCGGAGCATCCGGCAGCACGAGTTCTTCCGACGCCGAACCATAGAGTTCGGCGAGGAAATCGTTGGAAAGGGCGGTGGAGGGGCCATCGTAGACGATGGCGCCGTCGCGCATGGCGACCGTCCGCTTGCAGTAGCGGCGCGCATATTCAACCTGATGCAGCGACACCAGGACGGTGATGTTGTCCTTGCCGTTGATGTCGGCGAGGACATCCATGACGCGGCGCGCGGACGAGGGATCAAGGGCGGAGATCGGCTCGTCGGCGATCAGGATCTCAGCCTCCTGCACCAGGGTGCGGGCGATGGCCGCACGCTGCTGCTGGCCGCCGGAAAGGGTGGACGATCGCTGCCGCGCCACCTGGGGGATTCCCACCCGCGCCAGCGCCGCCTGCGCCTTTTCCTTTTCATGCCGATTGAACAGGCCGAGCGTGCCGCGCCAGCGAGGCGCGCGTCCAAGATGCCCGATCAACACATTGGTGAGGACCGACAGCCGCCCGACGAGATTGAACTGCTGAAAGATCACGGCGACTTTGCCGCGACGCGCGTGACCGGACATCCGGCCGCCGGCCTGCGAGACCTGGCCGAGGACCTCGACCTTGCCGCTGGCGCCGTCGCCTGTCTCCAGGCCGGCGATGTGCCGGATCAGCGTGCTCTTGCCGGAGCCGGAGGCGCCGATCAGCGCGACCATCTCGCCACGTGCCAAGGTCAGGCTGACTTCCTTCAGCGCCTGCACCGCGCCATAGCTTTTGGAAAGATTGGAAACTGTGATCGCTGTCATCGTTGTGGTCCCCTAAATTGCTCTTCTTGAAGAGATGCAGAGGTTTGTTGTGAGCTGCCGTGACGTTCCGATGAAGGTTCTGTGACCGCTTCGATTTTCTTTCGGGCGGAAAACGAGGAGACATCGATCGTTCGTGTGACGACCGCATCCCGGACCGGTTGATCATGGAAGATGCCCAGAACGCCGGTGCCGGCCTGCAGCTTCTCCTTGATCAACGCGATCACGACGTCGCGATTGGCCGCGTCCAGCGAGGCTGTCGGTTCATCCAGGAGCAGAACGGGATGATCGGTGATGAAGCCGCGCGCGATGTTGACCCGCTGTTTCTCGCCGCCGGAGAAGGTGGCCGGCGGCAGTCCGAACAGCGCGGACGGCAGATGGAGACGATCGAGCAGGGCGGTGGCCCGCTCCCGTGCCTCATCAGGGTCCGTGCCACGCGAAATCAGCGGTTCAGCGACGATATCGAGCGCCGAGACCCGGGGCACCGCCCGCAGGAACTGGCTGACGTAGCCGATGCTGTCGCGCCGCAGATCCAGAATGAGCCGCGGATCGCCGCCGCCGAGATCGTCCAGTTCGCCGGTCCTGCGGTTGCGGACCAGGATCTGGCCGCCGTCAATGGCGTAGTTGCCGTAGACCATGCGCAGGATCGAAGATTTTCCGACGCCGGAGGGGCCGCCGAGCACGAGGCACTCGCCCGGGTGAAGCGCGAAGCCCACATCTTCAACCACGGGCAGGCGGATGCCGCCGCGCAGGTGCATGGTGAAGGACTTGGCGACGCCTGAGGCCGAAAGCAGGGCGCTCTGAGGCATGGAGCCGGTGGGTTGATGAAATGTCATCTCAGCTCTCCGGGATCGAGGCGACGAGAAGCTGCGTGTAGGGATGGCGTGGGTCATCGAGCACCCGGTCCGTCAGCCCTGACTCCACGACGCGGCCGCTCTTCATGACGATCATGCGCTGCGACAGGAGCCGCGCGACCGCGAGGTCGTGCGTGACGATGATCACCGCAAGGTCGAGTTCGGACACGAGCGAGCGCAGGAGGTCGAGGACGCGGGCCTGGACCGAAACATCAAGGCCTCCGGTCGGTTCGTCCATGAAGATGAGCCGGGGGCGGGTGACGAGATTGCGCGCGATCTGCAGGCGCTGGCGCATGCCGCCGGAGAAGGCGACGGGCTGATCATCGATCCGCTCCGCCGCGATCTCGACGCGCGACAGCCATTCGGTGGCCGTGTGCCGGATCTCGCCATAGTGCCGTTCGCCGACCGCCATCAGCCGTTCGCCCACATTGGCGCCCGCGGAGACACGCATGCGCAGGCCGTCGGCGGGGTTCTGGTGCACAAAGCCCCAGTCGGTGCGCATCAGGAAGCGCCGCTCGGCTTCCGAGAGGTCGTCGAGGTCAGGGAAACGGCCGTCCCGCATCCGGTAGAGGACCTGCCCGGAGGAACGATCCAGCCGGCCGGAAATGCAGTTGAGCAGCGTGGTCTTTCCGGACCCGGATTCGCCGACGATGGCCAGTACTTCGCCCGGCCAGAGGTCGAAGGAGACGTCCGTACAGCCGATGAAGGTGCCATAGCGCTTTTCCAGCGCGCGGACCGAGAGGATGGGGGAAGTCGTCATCACACCGTCTCCGTCACATCATGCGCTGCCGGTTCGGGGCTGTGCCCCTCGGCACGACGCGTCTCGCAATGGTCGGTGTCGGAGCAGACGAACATCCGGCCGCCGCGGTCGTCGGTCACGACCTCATCGAGATAGACGCCCCTGGCGTTGCACAGAGCGCAGGGCGCATCGAAGCGCTGCACGGAGAAGGGGTGATCCTCGAAATCGAGACTGACCACCTTGGTGAAGGGCGGCAGGGCATAAATGCGTTTCTCGCGCCCGGCGCCGAACAGCTGCAGCGCCGGCGAATTGTGCATCTTGGGATTGTCGAACTTGGGAATGGGCGAGGGGTCCATGACGTAGCGGTCCTCGACCTTGACCGGATAGGCATAGGTGGTCGCGATATGGCCGTGCTGGGCGATGTCTTCGTAGAGCTTGACGTGGACAAGGCCGTATTCCTCAAGCCCGTGCATGAGACGGGTTTCCGTCTCGCGCGGCTCGAGGAAGCGGAGCGGTTCGGGGATCGGCACCTGGTAGACGATGATCTGCCCCGCTTTCAGCGGTGTTTCCGGAATGCGGTGGCGCGTCTGCACGATGGTGGCATCTGGCATCCTGGTGGTGGTGGCGACACCGGCGGTCTTGGCGAAGAAGGAGCGGATGGAGACCGCGTTGGTGGTGTCATCCGCGCCCTGATCGATGACCTTGAGCACGTCGTCCGGTCCCAGGATGGCGGCGGTGACCTGAACGCCGCCGGTACCCCAGCCGTAGGGCATGGGCATTTCCCTGGAGGCGAAGGGCACCTGATAGCCGGGGATGGCGATGGCCTTCAGGATCGCCCGGCGGATCATGCGTTTGGTCTGTTCGTCGAGATAGGCGAAGTTGTAGCTTGGGAGGGTCATTCCGCGGCCTCCTGGCTCTCTGCGCGTTCAGCATCTTCGCGCCTGAGGAGGCGCAACAGATCCAGTTCAGCCTGGAAGTCGACGTAGTGCGGCAGCTTCAGGTGTTCGACGAAGCCGGTGGCCTGGACATTGTCGCAGTGCTCCAGGACGAATTCCTCGTCCTGCGCCGGGGCCATGCGCTGTTCGCCGAATTCATCGGCGCGCAGAGCGCGGTCGACCAGGCTCATGGCCATGGCCTTGCGTTCGGATTGGCCGAACACCAGCCCATATCCACGAGTGAAACGCGGCCCTTCGCCGTCGGTGTTCTTGAACTGCGAGACCATCTGGCATTCGGTGATGCGGATGCGGCCGATGGAGATGGCGAAACCGAGTTCCGGCATTTCGACCTCCACCTCCACCAGCCCTACGCGGATCTCGCCGACGAAGGGGTGGGTGCGGCCATAGCCGCGCTGGGTGGAGTAGCCGAGCGACAGGAGAAAGCCTTCATCTCCTCGGGCCAGCGCCTGCAGCCTGAGGTCGCGGGCCGCCGGATAATCTGTCGGATCCCGCGTCAGATCGGCCGGTTCGGAATCGGACTGCCCATCCGGCTCGATCAGTCCCTCGTCGTTGAGGATGTCCATGACCCGGGGGCAGCTTTCGCGCTCCCTTCGCGGCTGACGCTGCGGCGCGGCCACCTCCTCGTCGGTGGCCATGGCGGGGTCTATCAGGCGATGGGTGTAATCGAACGTCGGGCCGAGCAACTGACCGCCTGGGATGTCCTTGTAGGTGGCGGAGACGCGCCGTTCGATCTGCATTCTGGACGTGTCGATGGGGCGCGAATAGCCGAAGCGCGGCAGCGTGGTGCGATAGGCGCGCAGCAGGAAGATCGCCTCGATCAGATCGCCACGCGACTGGCGCACAGCCATGGCCGCGAGATCGGGATCGTAAAGCGACCCTTCCGCCATGACGCGATCGACCGCCAGCGACAGCTGCCCGGCAATCTGCTCCAGGGAGAGCGCCGGAACGGCGCGATCTCCACGGCGCCGGTCGGCCAGAAGCCTGTGCGCCTGCTCGATGGCGGCCTCGCCGCCCTTTACGGCCACATACATCGCCTCAGGCCTCTTCGATAAGGGTTGTTCGTGGCAGCGCGACAGCTTCCGGCCCGCAGACCAGAATGAGATCGAAGCTCAGGGGGAAGTGCGCCGCATTGGCCGCCATGACGGCACAGAAATGGGCCGGAAGGCCGCTGGCCGACATGAAAGCGTGATCCTTGATGCCGGGGCCGCTTAGCCGCAGGCGGCTCCCTTCGGAAAGAGAGGACACCGGGCAAAGCAGGGTGGCGGAACGATCGGGATAGGTGGCGGTGCCGATGGGAAAGCGGTCCCATGACGAGGCGTTCGTCCTGGACGAGAGCACCGCGAAGGCGGCCTCTTCGGGCGCCTCGACAATCGGCGCGCCTGTCTGAAACGACACCCAGGCCGCGGCCGTCGCCATCTCGTCCGGCGCTTCCATCCACACGGGCGTGTCATAGTCGGCCAAGGCGGCAAGCGTGGCCGCCGCGGCCGGCCCGAGCGGTGCCGGGGCAACAGCGGCGGCGCCGAAATCGACGCGGGTGCCGGGGCGGGCGAAGGCGTCCATCAGCGCCCGGAAGACGCTCTGGGACGCCATGACAGCGTCGGCGAAACCGCCATCGTATTCCGCGCCTGTCGTCATGGGGACCATCAGTCTTCCCCCCGCACCAGCGTGAAGAAGTTCACCCGGGTCGCCTCCGTCTCCTCGGCCAGGCGGCACTCGGCGTCGTTCTGGAGTTGGCGCGCGGGTATGACGATTTCGTCGTCGATCCGCTGGACCCATTCAGGCAGCTGCCGGAGCGCATCCAGATGCGCGACCATGCGAGCCTTCTCCCCGTCCCGGCCCAGCACGACGGCATGGCCGATCTCGCCGCCCGCGAGTTTGACGGTGGCGCGAGTAACGCTGGCCTCCCCGAGATTGAAGGCGGCGCCACCGCCTCCGGCGCGGCCGCGCACCATCACCGCGCCGATCTCCGGCCCGCGGACGGGAAGGGAGGCCGGGGCAACCTCCGCGAGGCGTGCATAGCGCTCGGCCAGCCGGGCGGCAGGCATCGCCGCCATCGCCTCGAGCGCCCGCCTGCGGTCCGCTGTCTGTTGCTCGGTATTCATCATCCGCGTTCCCATATTTGTCTATTTGTGTAGACAACTAGTCTGATGCCCGATATGAACGCGCTTGCATGACGGCCTGATGACATCTTCGGGCTTCGGATGATTGGGGCAGCGCGTGAACGGAACGGATGATGGAATTTCCCGCTGGCGGCGGGTGGCCGACGGCATTCGTGAGTGGGTGCGGGATGGCAGCATCACCGATCAGCTGCCGCCGGAGGTGGAACTGGCGGCTCGCTTCGGCGTCAACCGCCACACCGTGCGCCGGGCCATCGCGGCCCTGACGGCCGAGGGCCTGCTGCGGGCCGAACGGGGCCGGGGCACCTTCCTTAACGCCGTGGCGCCGCGCATCATCTATCCGGTGGGCGAGCGTGCCCGCTTCTCGGAAAGCATGGTGCAGCAGTCGCTTGAACCGCGCGGGCGGTTGATCAAGGCAGAGCGGGTCGCCGCCAAAAGCTCCGTCGCCGCGCTGCTCGACTGTCGGCCGGGCACGCCGCTGCACCGGTTGGAACGCCTCGCGGTGGTCGAGGGAATGCCCCTGTCGCGCTCCACATCCTATTTCGTGGCGGAGCGCTTCCCGGACATCATCTCGGCCTATGCGGAAACCGGTTCGGTCACGGAGGCGCTGCGCCGCCATGGCGTCACCGATTACCGCCGCCGGGAAACGCGCATCACGGCAACGCGCATCTCGGCAGGAGACGCGGAATATCTCAACTGCACCAGCGACAGCATCGTGCTGGTGAGCAATGCCATCGACGTCGATCTCGAAGGAAAGCCCGTGCAGGCGATCCGCACGCGCTTCCTCGCGGACCGCATGGAGCTCGTGTTCGCCGCATCGTGACGGCGGCTATTGGTCGATGGGCGCCGTCGGTGCAGAAGTTGAAGGCCCCGCGCGCCGCACCTTATTGCCACCAACAGCCATAAGTAGCCACTGTGAGCCAGTTTCTTACGCCAGCCAGAGGGTCGCCTTTTCGGTCAGGCGCACCTGCACCCTGTCGCCAAGCTCGTAAAGGTGCACTCCGTTCTGGAAGACCTCGTCGATGATGATCTCGGTGCCCCCGACCTCGATGCCGTATCGTGTAAAAGATCCCAGGAACTCGCGGCGTATGATGCTGCCGCCGATGCTGCCGGCGGACGGTTCGGTGGAGGCAGGGCCGAGGCTTGCGGCCTGAGGCCGGAACACCAACTGTGCATCCGCCGGAACCACAGCTTCGGGCGGAATGACGATCTGCCCGCGGCCGGCAATGTTGAAGGTGCGATCAGCGCCCTCGCCGGTGACCTTCCCCTTCAGCACATTCGCCGTCCCGAGAAAGGTCGCGACGAAGAGGTTGGCCGGTCGTTCGTAGAGCTCCATCGGGGTTCCAACCTGCTGGATGACGCCGTCATTCATGACCGCGATGCGATCGCAGACGGCATTCGCCTCTTCCTGATCATGCGTCACGAAGATGGTGGTGAGGCCAAGGCGTTGCTGGAGATCACGCAGTTCCCGGCGCACCTGGACCCGCATCTTGGCATCGAGGTTGGATAGCGGCTCATCCAGCAGCAGCACCTTGGGCTCGATCACGATGGTGCGTGCCAGGGCGACCCGCTGCTGCTGTCCGCCCGAAAGCTGGGACGGCCGCCGGTCGGCGAGGTGCGAAAGCCCCACCAGCGCCAGTGCCGCATCCACCCGACGGTTGATCTCGGCCCGCGGCAGCCGGCGCTCCTCCAGCCCGAACGCGAGGTTGGCTCGGACCGTCATATGGGGCCAGAGCGCGTAGTTCTGGAAGACAAGTCCAACATTACGCTTCCACGGCGGCAGGTCGCCGATGTCACTGCCGTTGATGAGCACACGGCCGCTGCGCGCCGTGTTGAAGCCGGCGATGAGGCGCAGAAGGGTGGTCTTGCCGCATCCCGACGGGCCCAGGAAGGCGAAGAATTCCCCTGGCTCGATGGTGAGGTTGATGTCCTTGAGAACGTGGTGCTCGCCATAGGAGACATGCACGCCCTCCACGCGCACATCCACCGGCGCGACCTGGATGGCCTCGGCGGCGGTATCGGCCGGCCCGCTCTGCATGTTCATTGGCTCATCCCCGTGTTTTTCTGACTTCGCGCGATGATGATCTGCGACAGCACCGTACAGGCGGCGACCAGGAGAACGGCGATGACGCCGAGAGCAGCGCCCGGTCCGCGCCCCGCGGCCGACTGCATGAAGACATAGAGGCCGTAGGCGAGCGGCGCGTCGGAATTGGTCTGCACCAGCATCAGGGCGGCCGAGAGCTCCACCGCGGCGGTGGCAAAGCTGGTGACGAAGCCGGCGAGGATGCCGCCCATCATCAGCGGAACCACCACGCGCCTCACGGTACGGGTGGGCGTTGCTCCCACGTTCTGGGCTGCCTCCTCGAGCGCGATGGAAATCTGCTGCAGGGCTGCGAAGCAGGCGCGGAGGGCATAGGGCAGGCGCCGGATCGCCAGCGCCAGCACGATGAC
This sequence comes from Agaricicola taiwanensis, assembly GCF_014635245.1. Classification (GTDB taxonomy): domain Bacteria; phylum Pseudomonadota; class Alphaproteobacteria; order Rhizobiales; family Methylopilaceae; genus Agaricicola; species Agaricicola taiwanensis. Next base: position 152,198 of record NZ_BMCP01000003.1, read on the forward strand.
GAGCCAAAGGCTGGTGAGCGGCGCGCCGTTGGGCAGCTGCACGCCGTAGAAGGTTCGAAGGTAGCCGATGCCGAGAACGACGCCGGGGACGGCAAGGGCCGCGGTGGCCGCCCAATCAAGCCACTGGCGGCCCACCAGCTTCGTGCGCAGCACGAGATAGGCGATGGCCGTTCCCAGCACCACGTCGATGACGCCCGCCAGGGACGCGTAGAGCAGGGTGTTCTTGATGTAGAGGAAACTGTCGCTGAAGACGCGCTCGTAATGCGCGGTGGTAAAGGCGTCGGGCAGCGGGCTGAACGACCAGATGGTGGCGAATGACAGGAGGGTCAGCGCGACGTGCGGCGCGAGCACCAGGGCAAGGATGACCAGGACGACGGCGTAGGCGAGCAGCTTCTCAAGAGGCCGCATCCTGCGTCGGGCCAGGCCGCCTCCGCCGCGCTGCGTGGTGGCGTAGTCCCGTCCCCGGAACGCCAGCGCCGAGATCCACATGGCTGCCACCGATACCACGATGAGGATGACCGCGATCACATAGCCCATGGGGTCAGTGATGCCGATGGAGGTGACCCGCAGATAGGCCTGCGGAGCCAGCATGTCCTTGACGTTGAGCAGCAAGGGGGTCGCCAGGTCGTCGAAGACCTTCACGAAGACGAGCGAAGCGCCGGCAATGTAGCCGGGCATGGCCAGTGGGAAGACGATGCGGCGAAACAGGCGAATGCCTGACGAACCGAGGTTCTGCGCGGCTTCCTCCATGGAGCGGTCGATGTTCCTCAGTGCGGCGGAAAGATTGATGAGGATGAAGGGAAAATAGTGGATCGCCTGGACGAAGATGACGCCGTTCAGCCCTTCCATGAAGGGGACGCGCAGACCGAACCAGTCGTAGAGCAGGAGGTTGATGGAGCCGTTGCGGCCGAACAGCAGCTGCATTGCAACGGCGCCCACGAATGGCGGCATGATCAACGGCAGGAAGCCGAGCGTCTGGATGATGGCGGAGCCGCGGAAATCGAACCGCGTGGTGATGTAGGCGAGCGGCAGCGCGAAAACGGAGGCCAGGACGACGGTGAGGGTCGACACATAGAAGGAATTCCACAATGACCGCATGAACAGGTCGTTGGCGAAGAAATCCTGGATGTTGACCAGCGTGAAGGCACCGGTGCCGCGTTCGGTGAAGGCCACATAGACCACCGAGGCGGTGGGAATGATCAAGAACAGCGCAAGAAAAACCGCGATCAGGATAGCCACGACGGCGGGACCCGGGCTTCCCAGGCCACGGCGGCGCGGCAACGCCTCCGAGAGAGCAACTGTCATATCTGTTCCATCCGGTGGCGAGCGCACTCGCCCTCAAGGGCGGGGCCGAACTCAAGTCGAATTCGGCCCCGGGAGCGTTCAGCGCGCCAGTTTGGCGGCCTCGTCCACCTTGGCCTTCGCCTTGGCGTAGTTGTCGCGCGCGAAGGTCGCCCACTGTTGTTCCAGTTCGGCCTGGCGGGCGCCCTTTTCTTTTGCGCCGGTGAAGGCACCGGTGATCTCCGCGCTGCTCGCCTGTTCCTCGGTGACGGGCATGGAGGCGATCATGTCGCGTGCTTCCTTGATGAGGGCGCGGGCTTGCGGATTGTCGGCCTTGTCGAGCGCTGCCTCCGCCTCGTGGATCGCCTTGGTGACCTCCTTGAGGTTGTCGAGCTGGAAGGAGATGAGCTGGTCGAACAGAGTGTCGACGACCGCGGTTCGCGCGCCGGATTTGTCCACGTCGAACATCATCATGGAGCTGAACTGCGGATCCTTGAACGGGTTCGGATAGCCGTCCGGCGCATCGGCGTAGACCGCCGGGTTGATCGGGAGGCGCCGGATCGTCGGCTCCAGCAGCACCTTCTGTCCTTCGGAAGACAGGAGATAGTCCACGAACGTCGCGGCGCCTTCCTTGTTGGGTGCATTGGCCACGATGCCGACATTGGCCGGCACCACCGTGGTGACCGTGGGATAGACGAACTTCACCGGAAAGCCTGCGCCCTGGGCGGAGAAGGCGAAGAAGTCGATGACGATGCCGTAGCCGACCTGTCCTGAGTTGACCGCTTCCGGCACGCCGAACGATCGCTCGGTGATGGTCTGGAAGTTGCCGGCGACTTCCTTGAGCGTGCGCCAGCCCTCATTCCATCCCTCGCCCTGGAGAATGGTCTCGACGGTGAGGTGGGTGGTGCCTGATCGCGCCGGGGATGCGATGGCGACGTGATCGAAGTAAGCCGGCTTGGCCAGGTCCTGCCAGTCCTTCGGATCGGGCAGATCATTGGCCTCGGCATAACGCGTGTTCCACATGATGCCGTAGCCGGAGGCGGCAAAACCGAAATAGAAGCCATCGGGATCATTGATCGGATAGGCGCCGACCTTGTCCGGCAAGCCCTTTACCGTCGGCTCGTATTTCTGCAGCAGATCCTTGTCTTTCAACACTTCGAAGGCATCGGGCGCTGACGCCCAGAAGATATCGAGCTGATTGTTGGAGCGTGTTTCCTCCAGGTATTTCACGCCCGCGTTGGTGTTTCGGTTCTGGATATCGAGGGTGATGCCGGGATTGGCCTTCTCGAAGCTGGCCTTGATCGGATCGGTCACGTCCTTTGAGAAGGACGTCGTGATCGCGACACGGCTGTTCTGAGCATGGGCCGGAGCGAACATGGCGGATGTGGCCAGCGCCGCGGCCAGCAAGACAAATCGGTTCATACTGTTTCCTCCGAAAGGCAGGCGATTATCACTCGCTGTTTTCTGCCGCCCGGAATTGTGACAGTCGTTCCGGCCATCGGCAACACAGAACTGTCACAATTGGGCGCGGGCCTTCATCGTCTTCGTTCCGATCGCTGCCGCACGCCATCATAAAGGTTCCAGTACAGGGAACGTGTGCTGCTCTGGCGTGTTCTAGGTGTCTGGGGCGAGGTAACGGCGGCCGATGTGGACGGACAGTAGTTTTCTGGGGCCTCTCAGCGGGCACATGCTGCAGCACATCGTGCTGATGAACCTGATTGCTCCGGCCATCGCCTATTGCCTCAGGGATATGCTGCCCAAAGAGCTGTGGCGGAGTTGGCCCTATGCCACCGCCGTCCAGATCGCGCTGATCTGGGGCTGGCATGCGCCGTCCGTGCTGGAGAGCGCCTTTACCTCCATGTTCCTGATGGGGCTGATGCACGCCTCGCTTTTTGCCGCGGCGCTGTGGTTCTGGGGGACGCTCGCGAGCATGGCGGGGAATGCGCGCTGGCGCGCGCTGTTCGCGCTGCTTGTCACTGGAAAGCTGTTCTGTCTCCTCGGAGCGCTCCTGGTCTTCGCGCCGCGAAGCCTGTTTGACGGTTTTTACGATCTCTGCGGCCCTGCCTGGCAGGGCGCGGCGCGGGCCGAGGACCAGCATTTCGCCGGCCTGATGATGCTGATCGCCTGTCCGCTCAGCTATGTGGCGGCAGGCGTTCTGATATCCGAGCGGTGGTTCCGTGAGCTGGAAATGCTGGATCGTCGCGATGATCGATCGATTATCTGAGAAGCTCCCGCCCCTCAGCAGGCTTCAGCGTCTCGGTGTTTCCCTCGCCATCGTCGTCGGTGTCCTGGTGATCGCCGGAGGCGTCTTTGTCCTTTCCGGCACCTATAATATCGCCGCCGGCCGTGACCACCTTTCGGTCACCACCTGGCTGCTGGAGGTGGTGCGAGACCGATCGATCGCCGCGCGCACCAGCAACATCAAGGCGCCCCCGCTCGATGATCCCGACCTCATCGAGCTCGGCGCGCGGCACTACCGTGATGCCTGCAGCTTCTGCCATGGCACGCCGGGGACGCCCAAGAACCCGGTGGTGGCCCAGATGCTGCCCGCGCCGCCCGATCTCACCCTCTCACCGGAGCGCTACACCCCGGAGGAGCTTTACTGGATCATTGAGAACGGGTTGAAGTACACCGGCATGCCGGCCTGGTCCGCGGAACATCGCGGCGACGAGGTGTGGTCGGCCGTCGCCTTCATCATGGACCTTCATCGCAACGGGCCGGCGCGTTACGCGGCCATCGCGGCGGAAGTGCCGCCTGCTTCCATGGAAGGAGAGGAAGGAGGCGATCTTGCCCCGCTGGCAGAATGCGTGACCTGCCATGGTGATGGGAAACGGCCTCCCGTCAGCGACCTCGTACCGAGCCTCAACGGCCAGTCCCGGTCTTACCTTGCCCGGGCGCTCGACGAATACCGCGGACTGGTTCGCCCGAGCGGCGTCATGGCGGTGGCCGCGGATGGGCTCAGCGACGCGCAGGTCGAGGCCCTTGCCTCCTACTACGCGGGGCTGCCGGATGTCCGAGGTTCTATGTCGCCGGTGGAAGGGGATGCCGCGAAAGGCCGCGAGATCGCATTGTCCGGTTTTCGAGATGGAAATGTGCCGGCCTGTGCCGCCTGCCATGCCGGCGCCGGACGAGCGGCGAATGCGTCACTGGAAGGACTGTCAGCCAGTTACATCACCGGGCAGCTGAACCTGTGGCGGAATGGGGAACGGGCCGATTCCGGCCATGGCGCCATCATGATGCCGATTGCGAAGCGGCTCACGGAGCAGCAGATCAAGGATGTGGCCGCCTATTATCAGGCTGAGGCGGTGGCCCAGGAGGAGGCACGATGATGCACCGCCTCGCGCGTCTCCTGTGGCTAGCTTCCGGAGCGCTGGCGCTCACGGCCTGCGCGGGCGAGCAATCCGCCTTCACTCCCAAGGGCATCGAGGCGGAGCGGATCGACACCCTGTTCTGGGTGATGACCATTGCCGGTGGGGTGATCTTCGCCGTGGTGGCAGGCCTGACGCTGGCCGCCATGCTTGGGGGCCCGCGCCTGCGGGCGAAAATCGCCAGCGAAAAGCTCGTCATCGGCGCGGGCATCCTGTTCCCGGTGGTGTCGCTGACGGCGCTGCTCTTCTGGGGGTTCATGCTGATGCGGGCCGGTGAGGCAACCGAGCCTTCCGCGATCCGGGTTTCCATCAGCGGCGAGCGGTGGTGGTGGCGCGTGACCTATGAGGATGAGGCCGGGCGGACCGTCGACACCGCCAATGAGCTTCATCTGCCGGTCGGACAGCCGGTCACCCTGACGCTGACGAGCCCGGACGTGATCCACAGCTTCTGGGTGCCGCAGCTTGCCGGCAAACTGGACATGATCCCGGGCCGGGAAAACATACTCACCCTCACCGCCACGCAGCCAGGGATCAGCCGCGGGCAATGTGCTGAATATTGCGGCGGAGCCCACGCTCTGATGTCCTTCTATGTGGTGGCGCAGGAGCCGGACGAGTTCCGCCGCTGGCTTGATGCGGAGGCCGGCGCGGCGCGGCCGCCTGAGGGTGCGGAGGCCTTGGAGGGACAGCGCCTGTTTGCGGCACATGGTTGCGGTGCCTGCCATGCCGTGCGCGGCACGGAGGCGCTTGGCACCATTGGACCCGATCTCACCCATGTGGGCAGCCGGCATTCGCTCGCCGCCGCCGCGCTGCCCAACCGGACGGAGGATTTCGCGCGCTGGATCCGGGACAGCGACCACATCAAGCCGGAAAATCTGATGCCGCCGTACCGGATTTTCAGCGAGGAAGAGCTTGCGGCGCTGGCAGCCTATCTCGAGGGGCTGCGGTGATGGATTTCGCCCAATTCAGTCCTGTCATCAACGCTATCATTTTCGTCGCGGCCGGCGTGGTCGTGTGGCTCGCCGGTGCCCGGATCACGACCTATGCCAATGCGCTCAGCATAAAAACAGGCTTCGGCGAGGCCATAGTCGGCATGCTCCTTCTGGCCGGCATCACGTCGCTGCCTGAGGTCGGGGTCACCATCACCTCCGCCGCCACCGGAGCGGTGGATATGGCCGTCAACAGCATGTTCGGCAGCATCGCGTTCCAGATCGTCATCCTTGCCGTCGTCGATCTTCTAATTGGACGTCGCGCGCTGACGGCGGTGGTGCCTGATCCCATGGTGATGCTGCAGGGCGGGTTGAACGTGCTGCTTCTAGCCCTGGTGGTGGCCGGCATGATCGTCGGAGATGTGTCTATCGCTGGGGTGGGTGCTTGGGTCTGGGCCAGCCTCGGAGCCTATGTGGCGAGTGTCTATATCATGGCGCAGTCTCAAGGCAGGCGACCATGGCTTGCTGCGTCGCATGGAAAGGTTGATCGCCGCCTCGACGAGCAGCGGAAGAAGGCGCAGGCTGCCGCAGGAGATGAGCACGGAGATGAATCTCTAACGCGCATCATTGTCTGGATTGCCGGTCTCGCGGCGGTCGTCCTTGGCGCAGGCTATCTGCTGGCCATGACCGGCGATGCATTGGCTGAACAATCCGGGCTCGGTGGCAGCTTCATGGGATTTCTTCTTCTGGCCGCCGCAAGTTCACTGCCCGAGTTGAGTACCGCCATCACAGCCGCGCAAAAAGGGCTCTACACCCTTGCGATCTCCGACATCTTGGGCACGAACCTCATCAATATCGCCTTGCTGTTTCCCATCGATGCCATCTCGGACGGCGAGCCGGTGCTCAACGCGTCCGGGCGTTTCGCTCAATTCGGCGCCCTGCTCGGCATCATGGTGACCGCTCTGTTCGTCGTCGGCCTTGCCGAGCGAGGCGATAAAACAGTGGCCCGCATGGGGCTCGATTCCATCGCCGTCTTCGCCGTCTATGGTATCGGTCTCATCATATTGTATGTGCTGCGATGAGCGACGATGCCCGACTAGATCTTCCCAACCCCGCTCCACGGCCTGAGGGCGAGCTGGAGCTCCTGGAGAAGGTCTGGGCTACGCCGAAGGGCTGGCGCATCGTCACGGCCGTCAACAACACCGTCATCGGCGTGTTCTACATCGGCGCCGCGCTCACCTTCTTCGTGCTGGCGGGCATCCTTGCCCTCATCATGCGCACGCAGCTGGCGGTTGGTGACAACAACTTCGTCAGCCAGGAGCTCTACAACCAGCTCTTCACGGTGCATGGCACCACCATGATGTTCCTCTTCGCCGTGCCGGCGGTGGAGGCGCTCGGCGTCATGCTGCTGCCGCAGATGCTGGCGGCGCGCGACCTGCCGTTCCCGCGGCTCAGCGCCTTTGCGATCTGGGCCTATGTGATCGGTGGGCTCGTCTTCTTCTCCACCATCCTCTACGACCTGGCGCCCAACGGCGGCTGGTTCATGTATCCGCCGCTGACGCTGATGGAATATTCCCCCGGCGACAACGCCGACTTCTGGCTGCTGGGCATCGGCTTCATCGAGATCTCGGCCATCGCCGGGGCGGTCGAAATCGTGGTCGGCGTGCTCCGGACCCGGCCGCCGGGCATGACGCTGTCGCGCATGCCGATCTTCGCCTGGGCCATGCTGATCTTCGCGGCCATGATCATCTTCGCCTTTCCGGCGGTGATCCTCGCCACCATGCTGCTCGAGATCGAGCGCGCCTTCGGCTGGCCTTTCTTCACGGCGGAGAAGGGCGGCGACAGCCTGCTCTGGCAGCACCTCTTCTGGTTCTTCGGCCATCCGGAGGTCTACATCATCTTTCTGCCGGCGGCGGGCCTTGTCTCCATGATGGTGCCCACTTTCGCGCAGACGCCGCTCGTCGGGCACCGCCTCATCGTGGTGGCGCTGGTGGCCACGGGCTTCTTCAGCTTCGGGCTGTGGGTGCACCACATGTTCACGACAGGCATCCCAGCGTTGAGCCTCGCCTTCTTCTCGGCCGCCAGCATGGCGGTGGCGGTGCCCTCGGGCATCCAGGTCTTCTCCTGGATCGCGACCATAGCCAAAGGCCGCGAGCGCTTCCGCATCACGGTGCCCTCGCTCTTCATTCTCGGCTTTCTCTTCATCTTCACGCTGGGCGGGCTTACCGGCGTCATGGTGGCTCTGGTGCCCTTCGACTTTCAGGCGCATGACAGCTACTTCATCGTGGCGCATCTGCATTACGTGCTGGTGGGCGGCATGGTCTTCCCGCTCTTTGCCACCTTCTACTATTGGGCGCCCATGGTGAGCCGGAAGATGCTGTCGGAACGGCTCGGCCGCTGGACCTTCTGGCTGATGTTCATCGGCTTCAACGTAGCCTTCTTCCCGCTCCACATCGCGGGTCTTGCCGGCATGCCGCGCCGGGTGTGGACCTATCCCAGCAATCTCGGCTGGGACACGCTGAACATGATCTCCACCATCGGCTCCTTCATGATTGCCGCCGGCGTCCTCGCCTTCCTGATCGATCTTGCCAAAAACTTCCGGATGGGCAGCGGCGCGCCGGAAAATCCCTGGGGCGCCAGCACGCTGGAGTGGCTGCCCAACGATGTCTATTCCACCCGCAGCATTCCCCATGTCACCAGCCGCGATCCGATCTGGGACAATCCCAACCTGCCGCGCGAGGTGGAGGAGGGGCGGCACTATCTGCCAGGCGTCCCCACTGGAGCGCGCGAGACCATCGTGACCTCGCCCATCGACGCACGCCCGCAATACGTCATCCAGATGCCGGGGCCGGGCTGGATGCATCTCTCAGCCGCCGTCTTCACCGCCGCCTTCTTCCTGCTTTTGACGGTGAAGGCGGTGACCATCTCCATCATCTGCGGCATCCTCGCCATCGTCTCCTGCCTGGTCTGGGCATGGCAGCTCGACAAGCCAAGCCAGGGCGAGGTGGATATCGGCGCGGGGATTGCCCTGCCGACCTATCGCACGGGCTCATCGTCACACAGTTGGTGGGCCATGGTCGTGCTCATGATCGTGTCGGCGGCACTCTACCTCTCCTATCTCTTCTCCTACCTCTATCTGTGGACCGTCTCGCCGGAGGTATGGGCGCCCGTAGGCTCCCCCGCGCTTCCCGCTCTCGGCTATCCCCTCGGCACCGCCGCCATGCTTGTCCTCGGCGCGGTCATTCTGGCGGTGAGGCAGCGCAGCCTGCCCCGCGAGCCGAAGCGGGATGTGGGCACCGCGATCGCTGCCGTCACCGCATCGGCTTTGCTGATCGGGGCGCTGGCGCTGGAGATCTGGGGGCACTGGCAGACGGGGCTGCGACCGACGGCCAGTTCCTACGGCGCCATGGTCTACATGGGGGCGGTGCTGACCGTGCAGGCCGCCGTCGCCGTCATCATCATGTGCTTCTTCGCCGCCGCGCGGGGCCTGACGCGGCAGCTCACCCGCGAGCGCCGCGTCACCTTCGACAATGCGGCGATCTATTACTACTACACCGTGGCCCAGGGCCTTCTCGGCCTGTTGCTGATCCACGGGTTCCCACGGCTGGCGGGGTGAGGGCGATGGAACGTTTCAGCCAACACCGTTCCGCCACCGGTGCCCTCGTCTTCCTGCTGCTCGGCCCGCTGGTATGGAGCATCCATTTCTTCATCATCTATGCCGCGCACGCCTCGCTCTGCGCGCTGACTGGCGGCATGGGCACCGTCTGGATCACGGTGATCATCCTTGCCGTCACGGCTCTGGGCGCCCTCGCGTTGGTGTCCGCCGCGCTGGGCCCGATGCCGGTCTATCGTCTGCTCGTGCGTCATCCGGGGGGCGATGAGGAAACACGGTTCCTGATCGCCGGCATGCGGCTTCTGGCCGGTCTTTCGACCTTGGCCATCATCTGGGGCGGCACGGCCGTCCTCGTCCTGCCGCTCTGCGCGCAGCTTCGCTGACGCTAGCGCAAAGCCGCCTTGGTGCTGCGTGCTGACCACCACAGCATCAGAGCGGCGAGCCAGATGGCGATCTCCGCCGCGAAGGTCCAGTGGAACATGAAGGACAGGATCCAGTGCGAGTGGGTGGGCTCAACCGTGACGATGGAATAGAGCTCATCACTGAATGGCGCGCCCCACATGATCCCGCCGCCGATGCTGTCGAGCACCATGTGAAGGAAGATCGCGGCAAAGAAGGCCACCGCGACCTTCCCCTGCTTCAGCCGGAAGGCCAAGGGCACAGCCATGAGTGCCACGGCCGCCCAGAACAAGGGGATGTGGACCCAGTAGCGGTGATGGTGGAAGGCCTTGTTGTCCACGAAGTGGAAGAACAGCATGTCGAGATCAGGCAGCACCGACCCGAGGAGAGCGGCCGCCATGACGGGGCCGGATGCTTTCAGCGAACGACCGAGGCAATAGCCGGCCGGAAGATGAGCGATGAGCATGTCGTGGCTCAGTAGTGTGGGGGTGGCGGTTCCTGGCCGGGTGATGTGCCGGTGGCGGCGGTGGCATCACGGACCTGTTCATCGAGACGCGCGAATTGACGGCGCAGCAGTTCGAGCTGCTTCCATTGATCGGTGATGATCTGGTTGAGGTCCTCGATGGCCTGATCCTGATAGGCGACACGTGTCTCGAGCCGATCGAGGCGTTCCGTCAGTGATGGGTCCTGCGTCATGTCCGGATTACCGCCTGTTTCCGCCAGCCATATCAGGCGCGGCCTTCGACGGGAATGCCCGGTCCGCCAGATCTCACACGGCGATCATTATCGCCGACTGGAAGAAGCTTCGGATCGTTGCCGAGGTCACCGAGTGGAAGGGGCACCGCCTCAACAGTTTATGGTTGTGAAGGAGCACCTCGCACGTCTTGAGCGGCTCGGCATCGAGGCTGTCGCCGACGTCCTGGCGCACCTTGAAGATGCCCCCCTCTTGAACAGCTAATCGGCTGAACTAAATCGTGAATTGTCGGATGCCCAGTTCGGGTCCGGCATGTCGCGCGGAGGCAGAAGCATACGGCGACAGCAGCTTGTATCCATGTTGCTCAAAGGAGGATGTGGCTATGAGAACCACTCTTGATTTCACGCCCCTGTTCAGGTCGAGTATCGGTTTCGACCGAATGCTGAACGCGCTCGAAGCCGCGAGCCGCGTCGAGACCATCGACAACTGGCCTCAGTATGACATCGCCAAGTTTGGGGAGGACGATTACCGCATCACCATGGCGGTGGCCGGCTTCAGCCAAAACGAACTGACCATCACTCAGGAGCAGAACATGCTCATGGTGTCCGGTCAGAAGGCTGGCGAGGATGAGGGCCAGTATCTGCATCGTGGCATTGCCGAGCGGGTCTTCAGGCGCCGCTTCGAACTCGCCGACCATGTCAAGGTTGTAGGCGCGAGCCTCGTCGATGGTCTGCTCACCATCGATCTCAAGCGTGAGCTTCCGGAAGAGATGAAGCCGCGCAGGATCGAGATCGCGACCGGCGAGAAGCTGCCAAGGGCCGGGACGAAGCAGATCGAGACCGGCAAGCAGGCGGCCTGACCTTTCCCGCTAGCGCCTTTCGCGCATGGCGCCGGGCGATATGTCCGGCGCCACCGGGAAAGCATTGTCAATCGCACGAACGGAAAGGAGGAAATGATGAGTGTCCGTGATCTGATCCCCTGGGGCCGCAGCAACGGCAACCAGGTTCCGAGCATCTTCCGCGATGGCGAGCGCGATCCGTTCCTGTCGCTGCACCGCGAGGTGAACCGGCTGTTCGATGACGTTTTCCGAGGTTTCGGTTCCAGCCTGCCGTCCTTCGGTGGTGTTTCCGCTTTCGGCGGGGGCTGGCCGAGTGTCGAGATCTCCGACGGCGAGAAGGAGATCAGGGTGACGGCCGAGGTCCCCGGCCTTGAGGAAAAGGACATTGAGGTCCTCCTCAATGACGGCGTGCTCACGCTCAGGGGTGAGAAGCGCTCCGAAACGGAGGACAAGGACAAGCAGTTCTCCGAGCGCTTCTATGGCCGCTTCGAGCGACGCATCCCGCTCGACTGCGAGATCAGGGAAGACGAGGTCGACGCGCGTTTCAGGAATGGCGTGCTGACGGTAACCCTGCCCAAGAACGAAAAGGCGCAGTCGCAGGTCAAGCGCATCGCGATCAAAAGGTGAGACATGGCAGGCGCCGGCGGCGGCCGCTCAGCCGCCGGCGGAGAACCCTTCGCTAGAGGGAGGATAACGATGGCGCTAGAGGAGTTGAGGAAACTACAGGCCCCGCCGGGCTGGCCATCGAACAACGGCCAGCCCGAGCTTCCTTCGATGGGACGCACGATCTTTCCGGGTGACGCGGTGGCGCGCATCTACAAGCCGTCTCGCCCGGTGACGACCTCCGGCAAGGCGGGCACGAAGCATTGGCGTCTTGTTTTCGAGCGCCGCACAGCGCCCTTCATCGAACCTCTGATGGGGCATACGGGTGGTGACGATACATTGGCCCAGGTCGAGCTTCAGTTCCCGACGCTCGAAACCGCGCTCCGCTACGCTGCGCGGCAGGGACTGCTCGGATGCCTGCGCCAGTCTCCCTAGTACCCCGCTCAACCCTCGCTCCATTGCCGCGCGGGCGAACTCGTCGCGCCATCTCCTCGGAATAAAAGCACGCTAGGCGTTCCGTCTGCTTTGCGCGTTCCACATATCCTCTACCACAATCCGGATTGGCTTAATCGTTGTATTCTGGCCCTGATCAATATTCTTCAGCCCAGGTTAGATTTTTTCTAATAATAATGTAGCTGCCTGCTAGTTGCCACAATTCAGAAAGCTGTTTATCAGGCCCCTTGTGATCTTACGTCTGTGTACTGTTCTACCCCGGAGCGCACAGCCCGGGTTGCGTAGCACAGAGTGACTTTCGAGGAGTTTCCGGATTATGCATCGCGCCAACAACCAGGCTGCGCAACAGCGAACGGCGTGCGGTCACAGCCCGCTGCGACAGACGCGTCTTTTCTTCCTGTCCGGTCTCAGTCGTTCCGCGATGGCGGCGCCGTTGATGAGCGGCCTGCTGCTCGGCACCAGCCTGCTCGTCTCGCCGGCATCAGCCCAAACGCCACCGGCCGACAACGGTGCATCCAATGTGGTCGAGCTCCCGCCGATCGAGGTCTCCGGCGCGGCGCGTCTCGGCGAGGTGTTGCCACCCTATGCCGGCGGGCAGTTCGCGACGGGCGGATCCCTCGGCATTCTCGGCACCCGGGATGTGATGAGCACCCCGTTCAGCACGGTCAATTTCACCGAAGAGCTGATCCAGAACCAGCAGGCCCGCACGGCGGCGGACACATTGATCAACGATGCCTCGGTGCGCCTCACCACAGGCAGCAATGGCTTCGACGACACCTTCCAGATCCGCGGTTTCACGGTGTCCCCCGGCGACACCGGCTTCAACGGCCTCTATGGACTGATCCCCTCCAACCGTGTGAACGCGCAATACATCGAGCGCATTCAGCTGCTCAAAGGTCCCGCGGCCTTCATGAACGGCATCCCCCCTGGGGGCAGCGTCGGCGGCAGCATCAATATCATCTCGAAGCGCGCGATCGACGAGGCTTTCGTAGAGGTCACGCCCAGCTTCATCAGCGGCGGCAATTTCGGCACCGCGATTGATGCCAACCGCCGCTTCGGCGCCAACAATGAGTGGGGCATCCGCTTCAACGGCGTGACACGCACGGGTGAAGCCTCCATCGAAGATGGCGACTGGACGAGCGGCACCGGCGCGCTCTCCGTCGACTATCGCGGCGAGCGCTTCCGCTGGGCGCTCGACGCCATCACCCAGAACGACAACACCCAGAATTTTCGTCCGCAGATGACGCTGCAGACGACCATTCCCTTCATTCCCACCCCGCCGGATGCGCGTGGCAACTGGTATCCTGGCACCTATCTCCAGCAGCGCGACCACACCATCGCGACCTTCGCTGAGTTCGACGTGACGGACTGGTTGACGGCCTATGCCGGCTACGGCCACCGCGAGGGCACCAACGACCAGACCTTCCCGGATTCGCGCGTTGCCGGCTTCACCAGCGGCGCGGATCAGTTCGGCAACTTTCGCCTCATCAACGCCTATTATGATTCCTACTCCTCGACCGACAGCGGCAATGCCGGTCTGAAGGCGGACTTCGACACCGGCTTTATCAATCACTCGGTGAACGTCGTCTTCACCGGCTACATGCAGGAGAACGGCAACGCCTATGCGGCAGGCACGGTGTCGGTGCCATCAAACATCTACGATCCGTCGCCGCTCCCGGCGGTATCGAACCCGCGCCTTAGCCCGCGCAAGGCGGCCGACGTAACGCTGACGAGTTATGCCGTCGTTGACACCATGTCGATGTTCAACGAGCGGGTGCTGCTCACGCTTGGTGTCCGTCATCAGGAGGTCAAGCAGAGCAGCTTCTCCACCACGACGGGCCTGCGCACTGGGCGCTATGCTGCCGATGCTACGACGCCGCTCGCCGGCATCGTGGTCAAGCCATGGGAAAACGTCTCGCTCTACGCCAATTACGCCGAGGGGCTCAGCCAGGGCAGAGTCGTTGCCGATAGCTTCGACAACCGCGGCGAAGTCCTTGCGCCCTTCAAGTCCGACCAGCAGGAAATTGGCGTCAAGGTAGACTGGGGCCGCATCACCACCACTGCAGCGCTGTTCCAGATTTCCCGTCCGAACCTTGTCGCCATCGACAATGTGCAGGGCTACGACGGCGAACAGCGCAACCGGGGCCTGGAACTCTCCGCCTATGGCGAGATCATCCCCGGCCTGCGCGGTTTCGGCAGCGCCATGTTCCTCAATCCGGAGCTGACCAAGACCACTAACGCGCTGCAAAAGGGCAACGACGCCGCCGGCGTTCCTGACATGACCTTCTCGGCCGGCCTCGATTGGGACACGCCGTGGGTCAAGGGTCTCTCGCTCAACGGACGCGTCATCTACACCTCGGGCTCCTATCTCACCGCCGACAACACGCTAGAGTTCCCGGACTGGACGCGCGTCGACATCGGTGCCCGCTATGAGACCAGGGTCAAGGATCACGATGTGACGGTCCGGCTCAATGTCGAGAACCTCTTCGACAAGAATTACTGGCTGACCACAGGCAACTTCGTGACCGTGGGCTCGCCGCGCACCTTCCTCGGATCGGTGTCGGTCAAGTTCTGACCGGATGAAACGACCCGAGGCCGGCTCGTCGAGACCAGCCGGCCTCGGGTCCTCAAATTTTAAAGACAGGACATTCTGCGATGCTTCGATTGATCCCCTTCATCCGCATGGCGGTCGTGAGCCTTGCCGTCGGCACGGCCGGCGCCGCAGCGGCGCAGGAGACGAGTTATCCCCTCACCATCAAGCACGCCTACGGCGAGACGGTGATCACCAAGAAGCCGGAACGTATCGCGACCGTTAATTTCGCCAACCAGGAGGTGCCGCTGGCGCTCGGTGTCGTGCCGGTGGGCTTTGCGAGGGCGACCTTCGGCGACGACGACGGCGACGGGGTGTTGCCCTGGGTCGCCGCCCGCCTGAAGGAGCTCGGCGCCGAAACGCCGGTCCTCTTCAACGAGGGCGACGGCATTGATTTCGAGGCCGTTGCCGCCACCCAGCCGGACGTCATCCTTGCCGCTTATTCCGGTTTTTCCCAGAAAGACTACGAGACCCTCAGCCAGATCGCGCCCGTCGTCGCCTTCCCCGAGTCGCCCTGGTCGACCGAATGGCGCGACATGATCCGCCTCAACAGCAAGGGCATGGGAATGGCCAAGGAGGGTGATGCGCTGATCGAGAAGCTGGAGGCCGAGATCGAGGCCGTGACGGCGCAACATCCGGAACTCAAGGGCAAAACGGCCATGTTCATCACGCATCTGAACGCGCGTGACCTGAGCAAGATCAGCTTCTATTCGGCCAACGACACCCGCGTGAAATTCTTCGAGGACCTGGGCCTCAAGATGCCGAAAAGCGTCACCGATGCGACCGAGGCCGGTAAATATTCCGGTTCCGTCAGCGCCGAGAAGATCGACCTGTTCGATGACGTCGACATTCTGGTTACCTACGGCAGCCCGGACCTCGTGAAAGCGGTTCAAAGCAATCCTCTCACCGGCAAGATGCCGGCTGTCGAGAGGCAGTCGCTGGTGGTGCTGACCAATTCCACGACCGGAAATGCCGCCATGCCCACGCCGCTCAACATCTCCTGGCTCTTGAAGGACTATGCGGCCCTCCTCGGTGAGGCAGCCCGCAAGGTGAAGTGAGCGGGCAGGAAGCCTCAAGTCCCATGTTCTCCAAGGTCCCTTCAGGTCACCGCGATGCGGTCCGCAGCTTCTGGCTCGTGGGCCTCTTCGCCCTTTTGGGCCTGCTCGTGGTGCTCTCCATCGTGGTGGGCACGCGCGATGTCGGGACCGATGACATATGGGCGGCCCTCAACGGCCAAACGGAGACCATCGGCCAGTCCGCCATCGCGGTGCGGATCCCCCGCATGGTGCTGGCCGTGCTTGCCGGAGGTGCGCTGGCCCTTGCCGGCGCGGTGATGCAGGGCGTCACCCGCAATCCGCTGGCGGATCCCGGCATCCTCGGCGTCAACAGCGGAGCCTCTCTCGCCGTCGTTCTGGGCGTCGCCTGGTTCGGCATCAGCTCGCCCGAGGCCTATTTCTGGAGCGCGCTTCTTGGAGCCGCCGTCACGACGCTTTTCGTCTATGCCGTCGGTTCTCTCGGTCCCGGTGGCGCGACGCCGCTGAAGCTGACGCTCGCCGGCGCCGCCACGTCGGTTGCCTGCGTGTCGCTGTTCATCGCCGTGATCCTTCCCCTGAACGACATCGCCGGCGGCATCCAGACCTGGCTCATCGGAGGCGTGGGCGGCGCGACCTTCCACCGGATCGTCCCGGTGCTGCCCTTCTTCGCCGCCGGGCTCCTGATCAGCCTCCTGTCAGCCCACAAGCTCAATTCGCTTGCGCTGGGAGATGACCTCGCGGCGGGGCTCGGCGACAATGTCGCCCTGTCGCGCATCATCGCCTCGGTGGGAGCGGTTCTCCTCTGCGCTGCCGCGACGGCTCTGTGCGGGCCGATCATCTTCCTCGGCCTGATGGTGCCGCACCTCCTGCGGCTCATGACCGGCGTCGATTATCGCTGGCTGCTGCCGCTCTCGACACTCGGCGGTGCCTGTTTTCTCCTTTTTGCCGACACGCTAGGGCGCGTGGTCGCGCGACCGGACGAGATCGAGGTCTCCATCATCACGGCTCTTTTCGGCGCGCCGATCTTCATCTGGATCGTCCGCCGCCAGAAGGTGCGCGAGCTGTGACCGCGCCTGCCCATTCCATCGAGACGCTCGCGGCACGCCGACGCCGGCGCACCAGCCGGCATCGCCTGACGCTCGGCATCCTGGCAGGCCTGGTTTTCGCTCTGTTCACGCTGACCATGGTCCTTGGCCAGTCGTACACGCCCCTCACCACCGTCATCCGCGTGCTAATGGGCGAGAACGTGGAGGGCGCCAGCTTCCTCATCGGCACGCTGCGTCTGCCGCGCGCCCTCGTGTCGGTGCTGGCCGGGCTGTGTTTCGGTCTGGGCGGCGTCGTTTTCCAGATCATGCTGCGCAATCCGCTGGCGAGCCCTGATTTCATCGGCATCACATGGGGCGCCAGCGCCGCCGCCGTCTTTTCCATCGTCGTCCTGTCCCTCAGCGGGCCGCCGGTTTCCATCGTTGCCGTCGTCGCGGGGCTGCTGGCGGCTCTCCTGGTCTATGGTCTGGCGGCCCGCAACGGAGTTGCCGGCGCCCGGTTCATCCTCGTCGGCATCGGCATCTCGGCCATGCTCAGGAGTGTCACCTCCTATATCCTCGCCAGCGCTCCCGCCTGGAGCCTGCAGGATGCGCTGAGGTGGCTCACAGGCAGCGTCAACGGCGCGCAGATCAGCGACGTTCTTCCGCTTCTCCTCGCCTTTACGTTGTTCGGCGGTCTTCTGTTCACGCAGCGCCGCGACCTCGAAGCGCTGCGGATGGGTGACGATACGGCGGCTGCCCTCGGCGTTAAGGTCGCGCGGACGCGGATACTGCTCATCATCGCAGCGGTGGGCCTGATCGGGTCCGCGACCGCCATCACCGGCCCGATCGCCTTCGTGTCGTTCCTCGCAGGTCCCATCGCCGCCCGCATCGTCGGCGGGGGAGGGTCCGTGCTCATCCCTGCCGCGCTGGTCGGCGCCGCGCTGGTCCTCGCCTCCGATTATACCGGGCAGTTCCTCTTGCCGACCCGCTATCCTGTCGGCGTCATCAGCGGGGTGCTCGGCGCTCCCTACCTTCTCTATCTCATCGTCCGCATCAACCGGAAGGGAAGGTCGCTATGACCGATCCTCGCCACATCCTCAGCGTCACGCAACTTTCAGCCGGCTATGGCGAGATCGAGATCCTGAAGACGCTTGATCTCGACGTGCCGCCAGGCAAGATCACGGTGATCGTCGGCGCCAATGCCTCGGGCAAATCCACGCTCCTGCGGACAATGTCACGGCTCTTGTCTCCGACGGCCGGTCAGGTTCTGCTCGACGGCAAGTCGATCCACCACACGCCGACCCGCGAACTCGCGCGAAAGCTTGGGCTGCTGCCGCAATCGCCGATCGCGCCGGAGGGCATTCTGGTCGACGATCTGGTCCGGCGGGGCCGTCATCCCCATCGCGGCCTTCTTTCATCATGGACGCGCAAGGACGAGGAGGCGGTCGAGCATGCGCTGACCGCGACCCGAACGCTCGACCTCGCGGAACGTCCGGTAGACGAGCTCTCGGGCGGGCAACGCCAGCGCGTCTGGGTGGCCATGGCCCTGGCGCAGCAAACGGATATCCTGCTGCTTGACGAGCCCACCACCTTCCTCGACATCAACCATCAGGTGGAGATCCTCGACCTGATGGTCGATCTCAACCGCGCGCGCGGCACCACGGTCGTCATGGTGCTGCATGATCTCAACCTCGGGGCGCGCTATGCGGACCATCTGGTCGCTCTGGCCGGCGGCAAGGTTCATGTCTCCGGTACACCGGAAGACGTCTTGACAGAAGACACGGTTCGGAGCGTCTTCGGCCTTGAAAGCCGGATCCTGACCGATCCAACCTCGGGCAGACCCATCATGGTGCCCATCGGCCGGCATGGCATGCTGGACGGGCACCGCCTCGCGGAGGGCGAAGGACATGAATGAAATGCCGCAGACCTTCAAGCTCGACGGCCTGGCGCTGCCGGCGGATGCCGCCCATATGCTTGACGAAATCGCCGAACATTTCGTCGAACATGCCGAGGTCAGCCGGAGGGACGATTTCCTCCTCATGACTAGCGACCATGGCCGCGTCACCATTGAGAAACAGGACGAGCGGCTGGCGATCCGGCTGGCCTGCCCCTCGGAAGAGGCGCTGCAGGTCGTGCGCAACAGCATCGCCGAACATATGTTCTTTTTCGCGGGCGAGGATCCGCTGGAGCTCACCTGGGCCGAGACAGGCGCGCGTGGCCGTGCGGTGCCGAACCTTCGCCAGGCAACCGTTGTCGGGGCGGAGGATGTGACGCCGCACATGCGCCGCGTGAAGCTCGCGACCGCCGATGTCACGCCCTTCATCGGCGGGGCCATGCATGTCCGCATCCTCGTGCCGCCCCGGGGCCGCACGCCCATCTGGCCGCACTATGGCGCGGACGGCCGCCTGGTCTGGCCTGACGGCGAGGACAAGCTCGTGGTGCGCCCCTACACCATCCGCGCCGTCGACAAGGCGCGTGGTGAACTCTGGATCGACTTCCTGCAGCACCCCACTCCTGGCATCGGCACGCCTGGCGCGGATTTCGCCCGCGATGCCGAGACTGGCGATGTGATCGGCCTCATCGGTCCGGGATCGGGAGGCCTTCCGGAGGCCAAATCGATCCTCATGATTGGCGACGAAAGTTCGCTTCCCGCCATCGCCCGCATCGCGGCGGAAGTGCCTGATGGCACCAGCATCCGCGCCATCATCGAGGTCTGGGACAAAGCCGAAGAACAGCCGCTTCCCTCGGCTGGTGAGATCGATGTCACCTGGCTTCATCGCAGCAGCTATCCGGCTGATGCGATAGGGACCTTGAGGGAAGAGGCCACCAAGGCGATTGCCTTGGCCGATGCAGAGACGTTCATGTGGGTTGCTTGCGAGAAGGAAGACGTCCGCGCGATCAAGGCCCTGCTGAACAGCCGCAAGCACGACCGCCACCTGCGGTATGTCGCCTGGTACTGGGAGAAGTGAAGGCGCGGCTCGGCTGATCCGAGGTGAAGGAAGGTCGGCCTGCCTTATCCGCTTGAAGCCGTGAGTCCGCTGGCCTGCGCCACCTGCGTGAGGGCGTCCCGTACCGGCAGGCCGCTCGTCTCCAGGTTCAGCATGAGATGATGCACGCCGAGCGCGCGTTGCTCGTCGAGGATCCCGGCCAGTCCGTTCACACCGGTTCGGTACCCAAGCTTCAAACGCTCCGGCGGCTCGCCCGCATCCGCGTTGAGAGTGATCCCCATGGCGACGGCAAAGGCACGGAAGCCACCGCCGGCGCCGCGCGTCACGGCTTGGCGCCACAGCGCGTGCCGATCACGCTGGACCGCGGGCTCCCGGTAGTAGGTCGCCCAGCCGCGCGCCTTTCGGGCAATCCAATCCAGGGACTGTCCGGCCGAGCCGATCGCCAGCATGGGAGGTGCCACGGTTGGGACCGGCCTCAGTTCGAACCTCGTGTCGCCGGCTGTGATTGAAGAGGGGGCGGCGAAGGCGGCGGCCAGTTCCTCCCATCCCGCCTTGAACAACTCCCGGCGGCTCTCGAAGTCCCTGTTGAAGGCGCGGTATTCCTCCGGCCGATCGCCGGAGCCGAGGCCCAGCAGCAGCCGGTCGCCGGAGAGCGCCTGCAGGGAGACTGCGGATTTGGCGATGTGCACGGGATGGCGGAGCGGCAATACGGTTGCCGCGGTGCCGAGCGCGATCGTCCGGGTTCTGGCAGCGAGCGCGCCGAGCATGACCCAGGGGTCGAGGTGCCCGATCGGCTCCGGATACCATGGGCCGTTGAGCGGCACATCCCGCACCCACAGCGCGGAAAAGCCGAGCTCATCCGCCAAGGCGGCGAGCTCAAGCTGCTTGCGAAAGTCGATGTCGTCGGAACCGGTCCTGACGGGCAGGACCAGCCCGATGCTCATCCTGCCCTCGGAAAATACGGCGTCGAACGCGGAATTCCCTTTCGTCCTCACATCCAGCATGGGCACCTCGCGGCCGGGAATGGGATTCCGGGCCGCCAGCCATGCGGCGGCCCGGAGGAGCCGGGATCGACACCCTCATCCTATTTAGGTCTCGAAGGCGACGGTTGCACGCTGCGCGCTGCGACGCCCGAGCCCCACCAGCAGAAGGGCGGCTCCGGCGGCAACTCCGCCGGCGACGGGCACCGCGGCATAGCCGAGGCCGGCGCCGATCACGGCGCTGCCGAGAGCCGCGCCGATGGCATTGCCGAGATTGAAGGCGCCGATGTTGAGCGAGGAGGCAAGGCCCGGCGCCTCGGCGGCGGTCTGCATCACCCGCGTCTGAACAGGCGGAACGAGGGCAAAGGCCGCCGCGCCCCAGACCAGCAGCGTCACCGCCGCGCTCACCTCGCTGGTGAGAAGGAAGGGTGCTGCGAACATGATCAGCGCAAGCGCGGCGAGGAAGATAGCGGTCGCGCCATCCAGCGACCAGTTGGCGAGACGGCCGCCAAGCCAGTTGCCCGCCGTGAAGCCGATGCCGATCAGCACCAGCGCAAGCGTGACGAAGCTGTCACCGGCGCCGGCCAGTGTCTCCAGGATGGGCGCCACGAAGGTGTAGAGGGCGAACATCGCGCTTGAACCAAAGACGGTGGTCAGCATGGCGAGCACCACCTCCGGCCGGGCGAGCACCCGCAGCTCCCGCCGGACGTCGGGGCGCTCGCCGGGCGCGCCCTTCGGCAGCGCCGCCCATAGGGCCGCGATGGTCACGATGCCGAGCAGGGCGGTGCCGGCGAAAGCTTCGCGCCAGCCGATCTGTTGGCCGATCCAGGTGGCGACGGGCACGCCGCCGATGTTGGCGATGGTGAGCCCCATGAACATGATGGCGACCGCGCCCGCCTGCTTGTCCTTCGACACGACGCTTGCGGCGACGACAGCGCCGAGGCCGAAGAAGGCGCCGTGATTGAGGCTCGTCACCACACGCGAGATCAGCAGCGTCCAATAGTCGGGCGACAGTGCCGACATGATGTTGCCCAGCGTGAAGATCGCCATCAGCGCCATGAGGGCCGTCCGCTTTCCGAACCGTGCGAACAGAAGCGTCATGACCGGCGCTCCCAGCATCACCCCGATGGCATAGGCGCTGACGAGGAGCCCGGCTGACGGGATCGACACATCCACCCCTTCCGCGATCACAGGCAGCATGCCCATGGGCGAGAATTCCGTCACGCCGATGCCGAAGGCGCCGATGGCCAGCGCAAGCAGCGGCCAGTTGATGTTACGCGTTGCCATTCCGGTCTCCCAAAGCCGTTTAGTCCCAGCGGCGATCGGTGCCCGGGGGCAGCACATATCGGCGCGCTATTTCACAGACCGGTCACTTAGGAGGAGAGGAAGAGCTTGATAAGCGGAGCGGCGAGCACATGATATGTGAAATCATATCACAGATGAGAGGGCTCATGGACAACCGGGTTGGAGAGATGCAGGTGTTCCAGCGCGTGGTCGACAGCGGCAGCTTTTCGGAGGCCGCCCGGCAGCTGCGCATGATGCCATCATCCGTCTCCAAGCTGATCGGCCGCATGGAGGCGCGGCTCGGCGTGCGTCTGCTGGAACGCTCGACGCGGCGCCTGTCGCTGACGACGGAAGGGCAGAGCTATTACGAGCGAGTCCGAGCGCTTCTGGCAGAGCTTGAGGACATTGAACGCGATCTCACGCACGGCGCCGCAAGCATCACCGGAACGGTGCGCGTCAGCGCCTCGGTCGGCTTCGGCATGATGGCGATCGAGCCGCTCTTGCCGGAGTTCTGGGCGGCCTATCCCAATGTCGCGCTGGATCTCTCGCTCTCCGATGAGATCGTGGACCTCTATCTCGATCGCACTCATGTGGCCTTCCGCGTGGGTACGCTGGCCAGTTCCAGTCTGACCGCCATCAAGCTCGGCACGACCCCACGGAAGATCGTCGCCGCGCCGGGCTATCTCGCCCAGCACGGCACGCCGCGCAGCATCGGCGATCTCGCGCACCACAGGAGCCTTGGCTTCAATCTCCGGCAGTTCGCGCCGGTCTGGCCCCTGCGCGAGAACGATGAGTTGGTTGAGTACCGCGTCAGCGGGCCGCTCCTTGCGAACAATGGCGAAACCGTCCGGCGCATGGCCGTCGCGGGTCTCGGCCTCGCCCGGGCGGGTGAGTTCCACATCCGCGAGGACCTCAGAACCGGCGCCCTGGTGGAGGTGCTGGCGGAGGCGACGCGCGGCGACAGTGAGGACGTTCACGCGCTTTTTCTGGGCGGTGAACACATGCCCCAGCGTGTCCGCGCCTTCCTGGACTTCATGACGCCGCGGTTGAGGGCTTTCCTTCAAGGACGCGCGCGAGGCTTCGCTCAGGCTCCAGACGAGGCGAGCCAGGAAAAGGACAAGCCGGTTTCGCCCTCCGGCTCCCCCGCCGGGCCATAGCGGCGCTCGATGATGAGCCCCTGACCCCGGTCGTCGACGGCCACCACCGTGCTGCATCGCGTTCCGTAGACGGGATCTCGGATGAATATCGGCGAACGCACCGGCTCCTGCGGAACGTCCGATGGAAGCGAGGAGGCGATGCCGACATCGGGCAGTTCTTCATCGCCCAGGGCGTCGAGCAGGACTTCGGGACGTTCGCCCCCTTTGACGACCCAGTCGAGCAGCCGGCCCTTGAGCCGCAAAGTCTTGGGCCACGGCTCATCGAGTGCGCCGTTGGACAGGCCGTAGATCCCTGGTGCCAGACGGCTGCGGACGGGCTCCGGCTGGTTCGACAGAAACCAGGCCTGCTCATGATCGGCGAAGATCAGGTTGAATGGGTTGAAGCCGGCAAGTTCGGCTTTGCCGGGATCCCCAAACGGCTCCTCGCCCGAGAGCAGGCCGGTGACCAGCGCGCCGCGCGAGGCGAGGCCGGGCTTCGGGGCGCCATAGCCCCTGAGGTTGGTGACCACTGCGAAGCGGCGGCGCTCGGACAGGCCGAGCCAGGTCCCACCCGATCGCAGGTCTCTTCCCGCTATCACATGATCCGGCTCGTCCCACCGCGCCAGCGGCGCAGCCGGGCGGGCGTGGAGCTCGTCACGATTGCCCGCTACCACCAACGGCCATCGGGGGTGGGCGCGCCACGCAAATGCCAGAACACACATCGTCAGACTATCGCCGCCGGTTCGCGCCTTGGCAACGATTATGCTTTCCTGCCGGCCTCACGCGAGCGCAGGGGCCGGCTGCCCCCCGGGAGGGTCACCCATAGCTGTCGTGACGGCGTACCCACTCCATTCCCCCGGCCTCGTTGCGTCCCTTCGGCATGAGGTCGAGCATGGCGTAGGTCCCCATCATCGCCTCCACACCGCGGCCAAAGGTGGAGTAAGTGTGAAAGACATTGCCCGCCTCATCCTTGAAGAAGGCGCTGATGCCGGGCAATTCCTCTTCGAGCCCCTGCCACGTACCGAAATTGTAGTCGATGTGCCCGCTGGCGACCTGCTCGGGCGTGAAACTGACCCGGAAATCGTAGTTGAACGGGCTGCCGTTCGAGGACACCCACCGGAAGTGCCAGCCCATGCGACTGCGATAGCGCTCGATCTCGGCAAGCGTCGCGCGCGAAACCGCGATCATGGTAACGTCGTGATTGGCCAGATGCTTGTTCATGCCATCGGTGTGATCGGCCATGAAGGAGCAACTCCGGCAGCCTTCCTTCCATCCCGGCGCTAACATGAAATGTTGCACCAGAAGCTGCGAGCGACCGTCGAAGAGATCGGCCAGGGTGCGCGCGCCCTCCAGTGTGTCAAAGATGTACTCCTTGTCGATCCGCACCCATGGCAGGGCGAGCCGCTTCCGGGTGACCTCGTCGCGAAGATGCGTGACTTCCTTCTCCGCCTTCAGAAGATCCCGGCGGGCGGTCAGCCAGTCATCGCGTGACACAACAGCGTGTTGCATTGTCAGTCTCCTTCAGTCGGGGGGATGCGGTGCTGCGAACCGCGGGAAAGGAGCTTCAGCCACGGCGATAGGTGAAAGAGGCTCATCAGCAGGTACATCAGCGCCATGTCGTTGATCGGCACCAAAGGCGAAGCGACAGAGCACATGATCATGCCCGGCGAGCTGACGGCGGAAATCCAGGCCATCAGAGCGAAGGTCGGGGTGGCCGCGAACCCGAGCCGGCCGGCCACATCGACCAGCGGTGGCCTGAGCATCCAATCGCGGGTTCCTGTGGCTGTCAGCCTCGTCACTTCCGACCCTCCGTCGAACGCCGTTTCCAACGATTGCGATACGAAGACATTAATTGGGGTGGGGAGCCGGGCGGGAGTTACAAGTGTGACGGGATTTCCATGGACTTGCTGATCACTGCCGCAGCGCGCGCTCTTTCCGCCGGCGATCCGCTCGCCGCGTTGAAGAGGGTGGCTTTGCGTGATGATGCCCCGGCGCTGGCCGTGCGCGGCATCGCGATGGCGCAGCTCGGCGACCTCACGCGTGCCAAAGAGCTTCTGCGCAGCGCGGTACGCGCATTCGGCCCGAAAGAGCCCGTGGCTCGCGCGCGCTGTGTGGTCGCCGAAGCCGAGATTGCGCTTGTTTCGCGTGATCTGGGCCGGTCCTCGCAAATGGTCAAGGCAGCACGGGCGACGCTTGCGGCGTCGGGCGACCGGACGAACGCCGCACACGCCGGCTATCTTGAAGCCCGGCACCTGCTCCTGATCGGCCACCTCGATGAAGCCGAAGCGGTGCTCGATGAGGTCGATGTCAACGTTCTGCCGCACCCTTCGCGGGTCGGGCGTGAATTGGTGATGGCCGGCATCGCCATCCGGCGCATTCGGGCAGGGTCGGCAAGAGCAGCTCTGGAACGGGCTGGACGGGCAGCGGAAGATGCGCGCATTCCAGCGCTTGCGGCCGAAGTCGAGCAGGCTGTGCGAGCATTCGAGGCCCCGGCCGCGCGCTCCATCACTCGGGACGGTGAGCGGTTGCTCCGTCTCGATGAGGTCGAAGCGCTATTGGCCTCCGGTACACTCATTGTGGATGCTTGCCGCAACGTCGTGCGCGCGGGAACAACCATCATTCCGCTCGCTACGCGTCCCGTACTGCTTTCGCTTGTCCGTGCTCTTGCGGAGGTTTGGCCGGCGGATGTGCCACGCGAGGCGCTTCTTAAACGCGCTTTCCGGGCACTGCATGCCGACGAAACGCACCGCGCTCGGCTGCGCGTCGAAATCGCCCGGCTGCGCGAGGCGATCAAACCGCTGGCGACGCTGAGTGCGACCAGGGACGGTTTTGTTCTGCAGCCTCGTACCGCGATTGAGGTTGCGGTTCTGGCGCCGCCTGTCGACGGTGATCATGGCGAAGTGCTCGCTCTGCTCGGCGATGGCGAAGCCTGGTCGAGTTCCGCATTGGCACTCGCGCTGAGCGTGAGCACACGTACGGTACAGCGGGCACTCGAAGAGCTTGCCCGTGATAGCAGGGTCGAGGCCTTCGGGCGCGGACGGGCTCGCCGCTGGATCGCGTCGAGCGTTCCGGGATTCCCGACAAGCCTGTTACTCCCCGCTGCCGGAATTTCTGGTTAGGATAAGAAGATGAAACGTTCAGCTGCCGAAATCATCCGTGAATATGGGCCCTTCCCCGATGTCGATGACGTGTCCGGCGTCAGCTTCGACGGCAAACACGTCTGGTTCGCAAGCGGCGAAAGGCTGAATGCACTGGATCCCGAAAGCGGGGAAGTATCCCGATCGCTCGACATGGCCGCCGATGCAGGGACGGCGTTCGACGGCAAGTACCTGTTCCAGATTGCCGATGCCGTTATCCGCAAGATCGACCCCGAGAGCGGCGAGGTGGTCGCCGCGATACCGGCACCCGGAAACGGCGGGGACTCAGGACTGGCCTGGGCGGAGGGCTACCTCTGGGTCGGCCAGCATCGCGGCCGCAAGATCCATCAGCTGGACCCCAAAACGGGGGAAGTGCTGCGGACGATCGAATCCGATCGATTTGTCACGGGAGTAACCTGGGTCGACGGAGAGCTCTGGCACGGCACCTGGGAAGACAGCGAGAGCGATCTCCGCCGCATCGACCCCGCGACAGGTGAAGTGCTCGAGCGGGTGGATATGCCGCCCGGAACCGGCATCTCAGGACTCGAAGCCGACGGCCGCGATCGCTTTTTCTGCGGGGGCGGAAGCAGCGGAAGAGTGAGAGCCGTTCGTCGACCCAGGCAAGACTTCAAGTAAACGTGGACCGCCGCGCCCCCGAGACGAAAACCACGTTCCCGTTTTCATAGATCTAGCTCAGGATGAATTCTTTAAAACGGGGCTCGATGGCCGCGAAGTTTTCTCCCCACCATGCATTGTTCAGCACCGCATAGGCCGGATTATTCAGATCCGGCAGCAACTTCTTTGCGGCGTCGTCGAGGTATGCATTGGCATTCAAGTTGCCTGGAACAACACTTACTCTCCTGCAGAAGTCCGCAAGGCGTTCGGGGTTTTGCAATACGAACGACAGATACTTCATCGCAGCATCTTTGTGCGGAGCACCTTTCGGAACGCAGTAGTAAGAGCCGTATACGACAAGCTGGTCCTGGGAGAAATCCATACTAATTCCAGCGTCTTGGATTGCTTTTACTCGGTTTAGATAGGTATAGGAGTAGTCAAGTTCCCCTGTCTTGACCAAGTCGACGGTCTGCTGGGTTTGCTCGACCCACTTGCGAATATGGGGCTTGATCTTCGCAAGGGATCGGAACGCGCGATCGACGTCCATCGGATAGATTTCCTTCGGCGGAACACCGTCTGCCAGAAGCGCGCATTCTAGTGTTTCACTTGCGCGCAGTCGCAAGCCGCGCCGCCCGGGGAATTTCTCGACATCCCAGAACTCGGGATAATTGCGGGGCGCATTGGGGTTGCGCTTGGGATCAAAGCATATGCCGCCTACGTAAAAACCATACCCAACCATATAGGGGCTGGGGTTATCGAACATCTTTGTCCCCTTGAAGACATCAGGATCGATTTCCTCCAGCAGACCTTCGGCGCCGGCCTGCATAAGCGCAGGGCCAACGTAGTCGAAAAGGTCCCATTCCACGGATTTTGACTGGACCTGTATCTTCAGCTTCGCCATATCGATCGTGTTGACGATCGTGACCGGGATACCCGTTTCCGCAGTGAACGGCTTGATGATCGCTTCTTCCAGAGCAACCTGTGTAGATCCGCCCGCAAACACCAGAACCAGCGGGTCAGATGCCCTGGCTTTCGTGCTCAGGATATAGGGAGCTGCAAGTGCAGCTGCACCTTGGACCAGTACGGTACGACGGGATATCAGTCCGGGCCGGGACGCCGTCACTGCGTTGCGATCTTGAGACATGCTCTACCTTCCCCTTTGAGCCTGAATGAAGCTCATTCGTTGGTTATCTGCTTGCTAGGTATGCCAGTCTTGATTTGAAGTCGGCGTTGAACGATTGTCCCGATAAGTTTGTTTGATGGTCGCGGCACCTGCCGCCGGCTTCGCGCTGAACCGTTGGGACGGGAGCGTCTCTTGCGACCGTTCAGCTTCACGCCGCAGCAAGGTCTAGCTTGATGCTCGTCGGCCATGCGACCACTCTGATGGTTCCAGTGAAAGGATCAGGCACGGCAAAAGATCGTCAGGCTTCCATCAGGTGTGAAATCCATTCCGATACCTCGTCCTGGCTGCTCAAGGTCGTCTGCACCAAGCCGTTGATCATAAAGCTTGGCGAGACATGAATTCCGTTTTGCCGGGCATATTTTGTGTGCCTTTTGATTTCACGATCGAGATGCGGAAGGATGAAGGCGTCGGCGAGCTGTAAACCCGTGTACTCTTCGATACGGGCTATGACGTCACCGGGCCTGGCCTCCATATTGGGGCCGATACAATGATTGATGGGCTCAAACTCATCGCGATGTGCAGCAACGGCCGCGAGTACCGCTTTTGCAGCTTCTTTGCCGCCGGCAAGGGTAGACGCCGCCAACACGCAGCGGATGATAACGCCGGAATACAAATGCCACGGCTGCGAATGAAGGATGATCTTGATCGTTATGTTTTCGGGCCCTGCTTTTTCAAGCAGTTGATCAAGCTTGCCGAATGCTTTTATAGAATAAGGACAAGTTGGTTCGAGAAACACTTCGAATGTGCGCGGGCCCGTTCCCCAGACAAGCGGTTCAGTTCGTGATGTATCGCCCGTTTCTGTCATCCCTCGCCCCCAGGTTTCCGTCATAATCCCGCAAAGAATTCGGCCTGACCACAAGGCATGCTGAAATTATTTGGCCGTTCCGGTCATTTTCCATATGCACCGAGATAACGGCCTTCCCGGATGGATTGGATGATGTCCGCCTCGCGGTTTTCCTGGGCACGCACGGCCTCCAAGAGGCTGGCAGCACTCGATTGTGGAAAGGCGACGACACCATCGTCATCACCAACCACGATATCGCCCGGTTCGATGACCATGCCGCCGACACACGCTGGTACGTTGATTTCCCCCGGTCCGTCTTTGTAAGGACCGCGATGGGTGATGCCCCGCGCGTAGCACGGCAAATCCGTCTGTCGGATGGTCGCGACGTCGCGAATAGCGCCATCAATAACAAGTCCGGCCAGTTTGCGCTCAATGGCGATGTTCAGCATGATCTCCCCAAGAAGAGCACGGCTCAAATCTCCCCCGCCATCGACGACGAGGACATCGCCAGGCCTGACCAGATCGAGGGCTTCGTGCACGGCGAGATTATCGCCGGGCCTGGTTCGAACCGTGAAGGCCATTCCGACCATTACGCCCGTTGTTCTGTGAAAGGGTTGCAGACCAACGACGCCTGGTAATCTTGCAAGATTGTCGCTGATAACAGCCGTGGCCGCCGATCGAAATCCTTCGATCAAGATCGGATCGGCCTGGGAAGGAGCTTCGATTCGCTTGTACACCATGATGGACACTTGCTCTGTTCCTGGCCTGAAAGATTTCGAGATCAGATTCGAGGGCTTAAAGAAGCATCGGCTCTCACGTTAGAGTTTAGCTAAGGTCGCAGAGCGTAGCGCCTTGCGAAAAAACAATACGGCACTGATAGATTTGTAAAAGCGATTAATTGGAATGCAATTGCATCACTTTTAGCGAACCCGTTCGCCGTTTCGGACGCGATAGCTTGGGCTATAAGCGGTGACGAGTTCTTCGGCCGCTGTCGGATGTACCGCCATTGTGCGATCGAAGGCGGCCTTGGTGACCCCCGCCTTCAAGGAAATGCCGAGCAACTGCGCCATCTCACCGGCATTGTGACCGAGCACATGAGCGCCGACAATCTTTCCGCTTGCCGCGTCGGTGATCAGCTTCATTATCATCTTCTCGTCCCGGCCTGAGAGTGTCGCCTTCATCGGGCGGAACTCGGCGCGAAAGACCTCGAGTTCCACGTAGCGTCTTGCGGCATCTACTTCCGAGAGGCCCACGGTGCCGATCTCCGGCTGCGAAAAAACCGCCGTAGGGATGAGCTCGTGGTCTGGGGCGGTCGGATTATTCCGGTATTTGGTTTCAATGAAGCACATGACCTCATGGATCGCCACCGGCGTCAGCTGTACCCGGTCGGTGACATCTCCGAGCGCGAATATATTCGGCACATTCGTCCGTGAGTACTGATCGACAAGAACCGCTCCACGTTCATTGACAGCAACCCCCGCCGCCTCGAGGCCGAGGCCGTGGGTATTGGGAGTACGGCCAAGCGCCAGCATGACCGTATCGAGCGAAAGCGTCTCACCGTTGAGAGTCCTGGCCACGAGAGCGCCGGTGGGGGCCTTGGTGACCTCTTCGATGACGTCGGTAAGGATGATGCGGATGCCTTTGTCGACCATCGCCTCATGTAGGCCGCGACGAAGATCGTGGTCGAAGCGCGACAAGATTTCCCTGCCGCGATATATCAGGGTGGTTTCAACGCCGAGCCCGTGGAAGATGTTGGCGAATTCGACTGCGATGTAGCCGCCGCCAGCGATCAGGATCGAGCGGGGCAGTTCTGCCATGTCGAAAGCGTCGTTGGAGGATATGCAAAATTCGTGGCCGGGTAGCGCCTCATGCGGATTAGGTGTGCCGCCGGTCGCTATCACGATCGTTTCGGCGGTCACTGTCTGACCCGTCCTGACGATACGGATTGTGTGGCTGTCCACGAGTTCCGCACGGCTGTCGATGACTTCGGCGCCGCTATTCTCAAGACCTCTGCGGTAAAGGCCTTCGAGGCGTGCGATTTCCTTGTTCTTCGCGGCGAGGAGCTTCGTCCAGTCGAAGCTGCTATTTCTAAGCGTCCATCCATAGCCTTCGGCATCTTCGAAATGCTCGCGATATTGGGATGCGTACACAAAAAGCTTTTTTGGCACGCAGCCTCGGATGACGCAGGTGCCGCCGAAGCGAAATTCTTCAGCTATTGCAACTCGTTTGCCGAGCGACGCCGCCATACGGCCCGCCCTCACGCCGCCCGATCCCCCGCCGATCACGAAGAGGTCGTAGTCATATGCGGCCATGGTGTTCTCCTGGGAAAGCGGGGGGCGAGACAGCCCGAAATGATGAAGAGTCGGCTCTTGATCCCGGGCTGCGGATTAGCGCTCGAAGGATGCGCTCAGGAACCAGTGCGTGTTTTTCCGAGGGCTGATCCGGGACTGCACCCCAGAATGCCCCGTTTCCGGTGTTCTGATCGGATCTGATATCGCCTCAGATCGCTCAATGGCCTATGCCTGCAGCTGGCGAGAAAAGTCGCAGATATCCACCATCAGATCGGCAATTTTCGAGAGGAATACGGAGGCGCGATCGCTTCGATACATGGCACTGTAAGGTGTTGGCGGAAGCGCCGGCCTCGTAGAGATGACAACCAGCTTGCCTTCATCGATGAGCGGTCGGAAAACTTGCCGCGGAAGGTAGGAAATCCCTACCCCTGCAACAGCCAGTCCAAGGAGCGCAATGAGATTGTCGCTCGAAAGCATCTGAGGAAAGGTAATGCCCTGCGACCGGAACCACCTATAGTAAAACAGGCCCGTACCCCCTCGGGATCCTTGTGTTAGTATGGGATACTTCGCCAGTTCTTCGAGCGTTAGTCCATTTCTATCTTTGACGAGCCCGGGGCGGGTCATCCACACGTTCGACACTTCCGCCAACCTCACTGAGGTGATGTCATCGTCGGAAAAGGTCTCGGGGATCGCAATCAGATCGAGTTCATCCTCACGCAGTCTCTCCGTCAGCGAGAGGGTAGCCCCCACGTGGGGCTCAAGGATGATCTGCGGATACAACTCGCGGACCGTAGCTACAAAACGCGGTAACCATGTTAACGCCGTCAATTCGGTGACGCCAAAGCGAAGGCGCCGAGCGGGCATCTCTTTGGCATCCTTCAAGTCGAGAATTCGCTCTCGCAGGCCCAGCATTTCCTGGCCAAGTGCAAGAAGATGTTCCCCCTTTTCTGTGAGGCGGGCGCCGCGCTGATTGCGATCGAAAAGCGGAAAGCCGGATGCGGCTTCCAATTCGCGGATCCGCTTTGAGATCGCAGATTGGGTTGTATTCAGCTTTGCCGCAGCGCGTTCGAAAGTGCCGAGCTGAGATATCCAGTAGAGGGCTTCAAGTTGCTTCAACGTGATCATGGCTGGTCTCGATGCGCGCCAAACATAACAGTCTGGAAAGTGATGCCGATCGACTCAGGAGTATGACATTTATTGATGGCTGACTCGCTGTCCCTTTGACCACCCTGATTGCGGTCCCGAACCTGGCCACCGAGATTGTAGGGGCTGTTCGGTTGGCAAATCGCGAGGTTCGGCGGTCGCCTCACCCCAGAAGACTGAAGGCGAACCGGACGCAGACGAGGAGCAGGAAAATACCGAATGCCACCTCCAGCCGGCGCTTGGAGAGCCGATGCGTGATGCGCGCGCCGACCGGAGCCATCCACGTGCTGGTGGGAATGAACAGTACGAGCCCCAGGAGCGACACGTAGCCCAGAGCCAGCGGCGGCTGGAAGGCGCTTACGGTGGGATAATCGGCCATATGCGGCCAACCGGCATAGATATAGCCGAGTGTGCCTGGGATGGAGATGAGAATGCCCAGCCCCGACGACGTCGCGATCGCCTGATGGATCGGCCGATTGTAGAAGGTCATGAACAGGTTCGAGAGCTGGCCGCCGCCGATGCCCATCAGTGCAGACAAAATGCCGATAATCCCGCCATAGCCCACCATGATCGGCTTTGCCGGCATGTCGAGGCCCAAGCGCCACGTGTCCTTACCAAAGAGCAAGCGGATTGCCGAAATGCCGGCCACGATGACGAAGACCGCTTTGAACAGATCGGCCGGGGCGTAGCGTGCGATGACGCTGCCGATGAAGACGCCGAGCACCACGGGAACGGCCCAGACGCGCAGGATCGTCATGTCGACCGCGCCTTTTGCCTTGTGAGCGTTGAAGGAGCGGATAGAGGTCGGAATGATGACGGCAAGCGATGTGCCGACACAAAGCGGCATGCGTACTTCCTCTGGCACTTCCAGGATGCGGAAGAGCTCGTAGAGGATCGGCACGGCCACTGCGCCGCCGCCGACGCCGAACACGCCCGCGAGCAGGCCGGTGATCGCGCCGGCGACCAGCAGCGATACCAGGAGCCAGGCAAGATCGAACAGAGGTATGCCAAACATCGGAAAGTCCATCGAAAAAAGGGGAGGGCGCCATGGGCTCGGGACCATCGGCACGTTGCGCTATTGTGGGGGGGTTAGGCTTCGGTTGGGCTCGCAGCCTTGCTGTTCCTGGTATTCATGCGCCTCTCATTGATCCAGGACTGGCCCGTGATACCACCGGAGGGCGCGGTGGCGCCGGATGGCACCCCCGCGCCGGCGGGCAGGATCCCTGGCGATGATCAACCAAGCCATGATCCGCACTCCTCAGCGGCCAACTGCATAGGCCTGCATCAAGCGCGGCGTTGCGGCGCCGTGCAGCAGTCCGTCCTTGTCGCGGCTGGCGGCCACGAGGCGTCCCACCGTCCAGGCGGGCGCCACTTCGAGGTCATGACCGCGGGCGCGCAGATCGTCGAGCACCTCCGTGCCAAAGGTTTCTTCAGCCATGAGATGGCCGGGCTTCTGTTCGCGCGGATAGAAGGAAGAGGGGAAATGCGCGGTGTGCGACATCGGCTGGTCGATGGCTTCCTGCAAGCTCAGGCCGTGGTGGGCATGGCGTAGGAAGAGAAGAAGCTGCCACTGCTCCTGCTGGTCGCCGCCTGGGGAACCGAAGACCATGTATGGCTCGCCGTCCTTTTCAGCGAGGGTCGGCGTGAGCGTGGTGCGCGGACGCTTGCCTGGGGCGAGACTGGCCGGCAGGCCTTCTTCGAGCCAAAACATTTGAGCGCGGGAGTTGAGCATGAAGCCCAGTTCAGGGATGGCGGGAGAGGATTGCAGCCAGCCGCCGGACGGCATTGCCGCGATCATGTTACCGAAGCGGTCGACCACGTCGATATGCACCGTGTCGCCGCGTCGCGCCGAGCGCATGGAGGCCAGCGTCGGCTCTCCGTCCGACACCTCACGGTTTGTCGTCGAGAGATTGTGCAGGACCTCGAGGGTGCGCTCCACCTGAGTTTCGTATCCCTCGATGCGGCCAGGCCGCAGCTCAAACGATGCCTTGCCGGTGATGAGCTTGCGTCGCTCGTCGTTATAGGCATCCGACAGCAGGGACTCGATCGGAACGTCGACGAAGTCAGGATCCCCATAATAGGCTTCACGGTCGGCAAAGGCGAGTTTCTTGGCCTCTGTGATGGTGTGGATGAACTCGGCGCTGGTCGGTCCCATGGCGGGAAGATCGAAGCCCTTCAGAAGCGCCAGCATCTGCAGGAAAACCGGGCCTTGCCCCCAGGGCCTGATCTTGTTGACCCTGTAGTTGTGATAGTCATAGGTCTGCGGCACGTCATAGGTGGCGGACCACTTCGCCATGTCGTCCGAGGTAAGCACGCCGCGATGGCGTGAGCCGCTCTGGTCCATAACCTCGGTCCTGCGGACGAAGGCATCAATGGCCTCGGCCACGAAGCCCTTGTAGAAGGCGTCACGTGCCGCTTCAATCTGCGCCTCGCGGTCGTTTCCTTTGGCCTCACCCTCGCGAATGATGCGCTTCCAAGTACTGGCCAGTTGCGGGTTTCGAAAAAGTGCGCGGGGCTTGGGCGGCTCGCCGCCGGGCAGGAACACCGCGGCGGAAGTTGGCCATTCAGTTTTGAAGAACTCCTTCAGGCCCTTTATGGTGTCGGACACGCGGGGCAGCAGCGGATGGCCTTTCTCGGCATAATAGATCGCGGGTTCCAGCACTTCTCTCAATGAGAGAAGCCCATGGTCCCGCAGCAGCAGCATCCAGGCGTCGAACGCACCGGGGATTACAGTCGCCAGCATGCCGTTGCCGGGAATGAGCTTGAGGCCTTCATTCTTGTAGTGATCGATGGTGGCGCCCCTCGGCGCGCTGCCTTGCCCGCACAGCACCTCAACCTTCTTGCTCCTGGCCGAATAGAACACCGCCGGAACATCACCGCACGGGCCTACCAGGTGCGGCTCAACGACCTGAAGTACGAAAGCGGCAGCCACGCAGGCATCAAAGGCATTGCCGCCTTTTTCGAGCATCGACATGCCGGATGCCGAGGCTAGCCAATGGGTCGAGGTGACGATGCCGAAGGTGCCGAGAATCTCAGGTCGAGTTGTAAACATGGATCTTTTCCGAAGTTGGCGTGTGTTTACTGTTCGCGGGGATCGAGCGCGTCGCGTAAGCCGTCGCCGAGAAGATTGAAGCCGAGCACGATCAGGAAGATGGCCGCGCCGGGGAAGACCGACATCCAGGGCGCCTGGTCCATGAAATTCTTGGCGGTGTTTAGCATGGAGCCCCAGGAGGGCATCGGCGGTTGCTGTCCCAGGCCGAGGAAAGAAAGGCTCGCCTCCGCGATGATGGCCATGGCGATGGTGAGTGTGCCTTGAACCAGGATTGGCGGCAGCACGTTGGGGAAAATGTAACGCACCAGGATCCAGAAGTCCGGCAGACCTATGGCGCGCGCGCCCTCCACATAGTCCTCCTGCTTGACCGACAGCACCTGTCCGCGGGTGAGGCGGATGAAGATCGGCATAGCGGAGAATCCGATCGCGATCATTGCATTGGTCAGGCTTGGGCCCAGGAAGGCTGCCAGCGCGATGGCAAAGATCAGGAACGGGATCGCCAGCATGGCGTCCGTTGCGCGGGAGATCGCAGCATCGATCCAGCCGCCGAAATAGCCGGCGATCATGCCGAACGGGACTCCAAGCGCGATGGCGATGAAGACGGAGACGACCCCCGCCATGATGGATGCCCGCCCCCCCCAGAGCATGCGCGAGAACATATCGCGCCCGAGCTCGTCTGTGCCAAACCAGGACACGGCCGACGGGGCGTTGCGGATGCTGGTGAAGCTTGGCTTGATGGGATCAGGAGCAAGGTGCGGCCCGATAATGGCTGCCAGGACGAAGAACAGAACGATCGCCGCACCGAGCACGGCGCTCTTGTTCTTCAGGAACTTGGCCAGGGCGCGACTGCGCTTCCTGGGCAAGGTAAAATCGTCGGCGACAATGGCTGTGGCGCTCATGCGGCGTGCCTCAGACGGGGATTGACAAGAACGTACAAAACATCGGCCAAAAGGTTCATGAAAATGAATCCGACCGCGGTGCACAGGACTACGCCCTGCACCACAGCGTAGTCGCGGTTGAAGACCGCGTCGACGATGAGCTTGCCGAAGCCTGGGATGGTGAAAATCTGTTCCGTGAGCACGGCGCCGGCGAGCAGTTCTCCGAACAGCAGGGTTGAGAGCGTCACGATGGGCACAAGCGCGTTGCGCAGGGCATGTTTGAGGATGATCCTTCGGGACCGCAGGCCTTTGGCGCGGGCAGTGCGGATGTAATCCGAGCGCATGACGCTCAGCATGGCGCTGCGGGTGTGCCGCATGAGGCTGGCCGCCAGGCTTGTGCCAAGGACGAAGGCCGGCATGATCATTGTCTTGATGTTGAGCCAGATATCCTCGGTCGGCGGTACATAGCCAGAGGCCGGCAGAAGCTGCCAGCGCACCGAGATCAGCATGATGAGCATGATGCCGAGCCAGAAGTTGGGAATGGACAGGCCCGACAGCGCGATCACGTTGGCAGTGTAGTCGATCGCCGTTCCCTTCCTGACCGCCGCGATGATCCCGGTGGGGATGCCGATGGCGAGGGCCACAAGCATGGCCATGATGGCAAGTTCGATGGTGACCGGAAGCTTGCTCAAGATCAGCTCTGTCACGGGAACGTCCGTGCGAAGCGATACACCAAGATCGCCGGTGAGCGCAGATCCGATCCATGCGAAGTACTGAACCGGTATAGGATCATCGAGGTGGTACTTTTCACGCAGATGGGCCAATACCTGCGGGTCACGTTCCTCTCCCGCCATGGTAAGGACCGGGTCGCCCGGCAGGAGCTTCTGCAGAGCAAAGACCAGTAGCGACACGATGATCAGGGTCGGGATGGCGATCAGTATTCGTCGTCCGATATAGCGCAGCATCAGCTCGTGGGGTCCGTCTGGGGGAAGGGGCGTGCCCGGCGGCCGGGCAGGGCACGCGGTGATTGCTGTCTTAGGAAGCGAACTCCACGCCTTTCAGCCGGATCATGCCGTCGGGGTAGGGCTTAAAGCCTTGCAGCTTCTTGGTGTGAGCGAAAGGCCAGGGCTGGTAGTAAAGATAGATGACCGGCAGCGCATCCTGCAGGATCTCCTGTGCAGAGTCATAGAGCTGCTTGCGCTTGGCCTCGTCGTTGGCGGTCCGGGCCTCATTCAGGAGCTTGTCGACTTCTGCGTTGCAGTAGCGGCCGTCGTTCAAAGCGCCCTTGCAGGTCACAAAGGAATGAACATTGCCGTCGGGATCGACCCGGCCGGACCAGCCCGCCAGATTGACATCGAAGGTTCCAGCCTGAGCCTCCTTCTGTAACGCGGCGAACTCTGTTGGGCGCAGCGAGATATCGAAGCCAGCCTCAGACGCCATGGCCTGGATGATCTCGGCGATCTGCTGGGTCGTGGTGTTGGTGCCGAAGCCGAGCTCAAACTTAATTCGATCGAAACCTGCTTCTTTAAGCAGTTGCTTCGCCTTCTCCACGTCGCGGTTCTTAGCCGCGAATTTCTGATTGTTGTAGGGGCTTGCCGGAGGGAAGGGCTGGCCTGCGGGTGGAAAAATGCCTTGGCCGACGACCTGGTTGATCACGTCGCGGTCTATGGAAAGCTCAAGGGCCTGGCGCACCCGCTTGTCCTGACCGATGGGCGATTTAGCGCGTTCGCCGTTCTGAGTGTTGATGGTCAGGCGGAAAAAGCCCAGGCCGCTGATGGGCGCAAAGGTAATATTGGTATCTTCCTTGACTGCAGCGATATCATTGGGAGCTAAGCGTTCCATGAGATCGAGGTTGCCCGATCTCAGGTTGGCGAGGCGGACAGTCGTGTCCGGGATAGGCTGGAAGATCACACGCTCGAAATTGTAGTTCTCGGCATCCCAGTATTCCTTGAACCGCTCCAATACGATGCGATCGTTGTGCACACGCTCGACGAACTTGTAAGGGCCCGAGCAGATGGGCTTCTGACCGAAATCGGCGGAGGCGATGGCCTTTGGTGACAGGATCATGCCGGCCCGATCGGAAAGCTGCGAGAGCAGGGTAGCGTCGGGACGCGAGAGATTGATCTTCACCGTCATGTCATCAACGACGTCCACGCTCTCCACCGAGGATAGCTCGCTTTTGCGCAAGCTATCAGGAAGCGTGCGGGCGCGGTCTAGATTGGCTTTCACGGCAGCCGCATCGAGTGGCTCACCGTCATGGAACTTGACGCCCGGGCGCAGCTTGAAGGTCAGCGCCTTGCCGTCCTCATTCCAGCTCCACTCGGTCGCGAGTTCGGGCGTGAATCTCAGATCGGGGGTGATGTCGACCAGCTTGTTGCACAGGGACGTGAACACGATGCGCCCGACGAATGTGCGCGCGCGATGCGGATCGAGGACATCCGGGTCTTCCTGTAGTCCTATGCGCAGGGTCTGCGCTGAGGCCGCAGTGCTCATCAAGAGCCCGACCGCCAAGCCTATAGGGAATAAATGCTTCATGTCTCTCGTCCTCCATCTTCTTTTTTGGCCTCAAGGGCTCGTTGTGGCGGGCTTATCCTGCCGTTCGCGCCAAATTCGGTAGAGTTCCAGACGCCGGGCAAGCGCTGGGGTCGGGGGCGGAGCGCTGATCGAGCCGGCACCGGCTCCCTGGATTTCGCGCCAGAAATGGCATGCGACCTGACGCCCAAGAGCCGCCGTTTCCAGTATGGGATGCTGTTCTTTGCAGAGCGCCCGCGCATGGGGGCAACGGGTGTGGAAGCGGCACCCCGAAGGTGGGGCGGCCGGATTTGGCACATCGCCCTGCAGACTGGCTTTCGGCTGGCGGTTTCTTGGGCTCGTAGCCGGGATCGCTGCGAGCAACGCCTGCGTATAGGGATGCAGAGGGTCATCGAACAGCGCATCGGTATCCGACACTTCCGCGATCTCGCCCAGATACATGACAGCGACGCGGTCGCTCATGTGGCGGATGACGGCAAGGTCGTGCGCCACGATCACAAGGGTCAGTCCGAAGCGATCCTTCAGGTCCTCCAGCAGGTTTATGATCTGCGCCTGGATCGAGACATCGAGGGCCGAGACAGGCTCGTCGCCGATGATTAACTTCGGGTCGCCCGCGAGGGCTCGTGCGATCCCAATTCGCTGGCGCTGGCCGCCGGACAATTCATGCGGATAGCGATCGGAATGGGTCGGAAGAAGCCCCACGGTCGCCATGAGATCGGCCACGCGCTCGCGCTTCTCGCGTCCGGAGGCGAGATTGTGCAGCCAGATCGGTTCGGCGATGATATCGCCCACATTCATGCGCGGATTGAGCGAGGCGAAGGGGTCCTGGAAAATGATCTGCAGCTCGCGCCGCAGCCTCCGCAGTTCGCTCTTGTTGAGCGACAGGATCGACCGCCCCTCAAAGCGCACGTCTCCTCCCGTTGGCTCGATGAGGCGCAGCAGCAACCGGCCCAGAGTCGACTTTCCGCAACCGGATTCGCCGACGACGGCAAAAGTCTCGCCGCGCCTGATCCTGAGAGAGACCCCGTCGACCGCCCGCACGATTATCGGCGATGACAGTAGTCCGCCGCCCCCGAAATGCTTCTTCAGATCGACGCCTTCGAGGATGATGTCGGTTGCGGGGATCAGGCTCATCAGCCGGCTCCACGATGAAGTTCGAGGGGCGCATACCAGCAGCGCGCGCCATGACCCGGCTTGATTTGCGCGAGAGGCGGCGGGTCATTGGCGCAGAGATCATCCGAGAACGGGCAGCGCGGTGCGAAGCGGCAGCCCTTGGGCATGAGCTCCGCGGGGGGGACCGTTCCGCGAATAGTGGCGAGGCGGCCTTGTCTGCGCCCGAGCGAGGGGACAGAGCCCATGAGGCCGATGGTGTAGGGATGCTGCGGATTGTCGAAGATGGCCTCGACCGGGCCGCTCTCTACCACGCGGCCAGCATACATGACCGCGACCTCGTCTGCGACTTCGGCGACAACGCCGAGATCATGAGTGATGAGGATCATGGCCGTGCCGGTCTCCTCTTGAAGGCGGCGGATGAGGGTGAGGATCTGCGCCTGGATCGTCACGTCCAAGGCCGTCGTCGGCTCGTCGGCGATCAGGAGCTGCGGGTCATTGCCAAGCGCCATGGCGATCATGACACGCTGGCGCATGCCGCCGGACATCTCGTGTGGATAGGCGTGCAGGCGTTTCTCGGGCGCGGGGATGCGCACCTTCCTCAACATGTCGAGCGCCCGTTCCAGAGCCTCGGGCTTCGATACTTTTCGATGCCGGATGATGCCCTCGGCGATCTGGTCCCCGATCGTGAAAGCCGGGTTGAGCGAAGTCATGGGCTCCTGGAAGATCATCGCCATGCGATTTCCGCGCAGGTTCGCCCGTTCATGCTCCGGCAGGCTCAGCAGGTCCCTTCCGTCAAAAAAGGCGGATCCTCCGACGATCCGTGCTGGCGGTGTCGTCAGAAGTCCCATGAGGGCAAGCGATGTCACGCTCTTGCCGCAGCCGGACTCCCCCACGATGCACAAGGTCCTGCCCCGGCTGACGGAGAGCGAAACGTCGTCGACGACATTTACGCCGGCAGGCGCCCCATCAAACCGGATCGACAGGTTCTGGACGTTGAGAAGCGGCTGCGTTGCCTCTTGCGAACAATCGTTCACACCGCCTGCCGGGAGCGCTTTCCGCTGGGCCGCTTCATATAACATCCTGGCGCTCTTCCGTTGCATCTGCGGATATCCTGATATCGGGCAGCGCCGCTGCCGTGCTCCGACGGCGGCGTACTGGCCGTCAAAAAGCCGTCGCGTGTTTCAAGTTTTTCGCGCATTTCCCGCTTCGCCGCATGAGTGGGAGCCGCGCAGTAGTCCGACGATCCGCTAGCTAATTACTAGATTAGCCAGCCTAGCTGTCGACGCATGACGCAAGTCTGTCTTTTCTCTTCGCTGGTTTCCAGTATATGGAAATACCCCGTGCTGTTATTTGCTGGCCAAGTGGCGAATCTATATTTTAAAGTTCATCGCCTATGGGCGTAACTGCTTCATACTCATCAGTACTGCTGTAATTGCGGATCAATGCCGTGCATCAGGTCCGTCATCACAATTCTGAAACAGTATCGGGGCCGACCGAGCAAAAATAGCGATATTAATTCCAGCTTTAGCATTCCTTTTAAGAATGAAACGTGCGGCGCAGTCTACAGAAGGCTTCAACTCGCGAGGGATATTGCCATCGTGCGCAACATTACGAACAAGTCTTGCCTGCGAGCCCGCCAGCGTTCGGCGCCGCTGGTTCTGGATCACGAGCAAGGACATGCCTTCCGCCAAGATCGGCTGTGATCAGAGACTGAACGAATGGGTGAAGAAGGCCGTGATCGATGTGGGCAAAGCGTGGCGAGCCGAATGCCCCAACTAACGTAATGCCTCGCAAGCTCTGCGGATACGAGCGCAGCCTTCCTCAATTGCCGGCGACGATATGGCGAATGAGAGCCTGAGATAGGGCGAGAGGCCATAAGCCGCGCCGTCCAGAACCGCTACATTCGCCTCATCAAGAAGGTAGAGCGACACGTCGAGGTCTGTCTCCAAGATCTTGCCAGCCGGGGTCTTCCGGCCAATAAGCCCTTCCACCGATGGATAAAGATAGAACGCGCCGTCAGCCGCCCTCACGCGTAGACCCGGGATGCCGTCGAGCAGTTCGACCATTCGGTCACGGCGCGATTGGTAAAGTGTGGCTGCCTGACGAACCAACGACTGATCTCCGTCGAGTGCGGCAACAGCGGCTGCTTGACTAACAGAGCTCGCACATGTCGTGCTTTGTCCGAGCAGTTTAGCGATGGCATCGACGAGATCTTTTGGCCCCGCGGCGTAGCCGATGCGCCAGCCAGTCATCGCATAAGCTTTCGACAGACCATTGATAATCAGAGTGCGTGCTGCGAGCTTTTCGTCGACCTGGAGCGGGTTTACGTGCTGATGGCCATCATACATCAGATGTTCGTAAATATCGTCGGTGAGGATCCACACGTGCGGGTGTCGGGCCAGTACAGTGGTTAGCTCAAACATCTCCTCACGCGTGTAGACGGCGCCGGTAGGATTATTCGGTGAGTTGAGAATCAACCAGCGGGTCTTCGGAGTGATTGCCTTTTCGAGGTCATCTGGTTTGAGCTTAAAACCACGGCTCTCCGGACATTTGATTATGACGGGCTTGGCACCATTCAGAGCGACCATATCGGGATACGAGACCCAATAGGGTGCAGGGATCACGACCTCATTGCCCGAGTCGAGCGTTGCCGCAAAAGCTTCGAAGATCAGCTGCTTTGCGCCGCAGCCCACAACTATCTGATCTGGTGTGTACACTAAGCCGTTTTCTCTTCTAAGCTTAGCGCAGATCGCCTGTCGTAGAGCTGGCGTCCCAGCCGTGGCCGTATAATGTGTATCGCCGTTGCGCATAGCAACAACAGCGGCGTCGATGATGTGGGCGGGTGTATCAAGATCCGGCTCGCCGATCGTGAAATCAATTATCTGACGGCCGGCAGCCTGGAGTTCAGTGACCTTCTTCTTGGCTGCAATGCTAGCCGAAGGTTTTAGTTCAGCAACACGCGAGGCCAGCTTCACCGACATTTTGTGTGCTCCTTGTTTCCAAGACTATTGATGAATCTCTTTGATCCATCGAAGAACTGACTTTAGGAGCTGAGTGAGACGAATATAAGCGATTAAAAGTAATGGTATTCAGTGCCCGAATGGCATAGAGAAAGTCGCAGTCATGCAGCTTTCTCTATCCTCCAGTAGCGTGTCTGAATTAGGCTAATCTCATAAGACACAGCTGCACCGTGGCAATGAGGTTTAAGACCGGCCGACTGCCATGCCGAGCTTGAGCCCTAGCCATAAATGATGAGCAGGTCCTTGGAATCGATCTGGTCGCCTGCCTTGACCAACACTTCGGCAATGGTGCCGTTGCGTTCCGCATGAAGGACCGTTTCCATCTTCATGGCCTCGATCGATAGCAGGACGTCGCCGATCTTGACTGTTTGCCCAGGTGCCACGGCCAGCGTGGAAACGACGCCCGGCAGGGGCGCGCCGACATGTGCACCGTTGTCGGCCTCGGCCTTGCGGCGCAGCTTGGCTGTCCCGTCGCCATGGGTGCGGTCCGGCACCTTTACGCGCCGCGGCTGGCCGTTGAGTTCGAAGAACACCGTAACCATGCCCTTGTCATCGACGTCACCGAGGGCGAGGCAGCGGATGACCAGCGTTTTGCCACGTTCGATTTCGACGAAGATCTCCTCCTCCGGTTTCATGCCGTAGAAGTAGACGGGCGTCGGCAGCACGCTAACCGGGCCATATGTGCCGGAGGCGGCAGCGAAATCCGTGAAGACCTTCGGGTACATGAGCCAGGAGGCGAACTCGATCTCCGAAAGTGTACGTCCGACCT
The DNA here is from genome assembly GCF_014635245.1 of Agaricicola taiwanensis. GTDB lineage: Bacteria > Pseudomonadota > Alphaproteobacteria > Rhizobiales > Methylopilaceae > Agaricicola > Agaricicola taiwanensis. The sequence goes on from NZ_BMCP01000003.1 coordinate 195,887, forward strand.
TTTCCTCCACGTCCTTCCGGGCGGCGTCCAGGTTGGCCGGCTTGAGCAAGGAGCCAGGCCGAACCGTTATCGGCGCGGCGCCCTTCAGCGCCTTTTTCTGCAGCGCGGCCGGCCATCCGCCGGGCGGCTGGCCGAGATCGCCTTTCAGCATCGAAACGACCGAATCCGGGAAGGCGATGTCCTTCATGGGGTTCTCGACGTCTGCGACCGAAAGGTTCTGGCTGACCATCATCAAGGCCATGTCGCCCACCACCTTGGAGGACGGTGTAACCTTCACGATGTCACCAAACATCAGATTTACATCGTGATAGGTCTGCGCGACGTCGTGCCAACGCGCTTCGAGACCGAGGGAGCGCGCCTGTTCCTTCAGGTTGGTGAACTGACCACCTGGCATTTCATGCAGGTAGACTTCGGAGGCAGGTCCTTTCAGATCACTTTCGAACGCGACATACTGATGCCGGACCGCCTCCCAATAGAATGAAATCTGGCGGATGCCCCCGACTTCGAGAAGGCAGTCCCGCTCGGTTCCCTTGAGCGCCTCTACAATCGATCCAAGACACGGCTGTGAGGTGTTGCCGGAAAACGCATCCATGGCAGCATCGACCGCATCCAGGCCGCTTTCCGCGGCTGCCAGGACCGTGGCCGCGGAGATGCCGGCGGTATCGTGGGTGTGGAAGTGAATCGGCAGATCGGTCGCGTTCCGAAGCGCCTCGAAGAGTGCCCTTGCCGCGGCCGGCTTGAGGAGGCCTGCCATATCCTTGACCGCGATGATATGCGCGCCAGCCCTCTCAAGCTCACCAACGAGACCCACATAATATTTCAGGTCATATTTGGCTCGATCCGGATCGAGTATGTCGCCGGTATAGCAGATCGCCGCCTCGCAGAGTTTCCCCTCGGCGCAGACCGCCTCCATGGCGACACGCATGTTCTCGACCCAGTTCAGGCAGTCGAACACGCGAAAGAGGTCGATTCCGCCTTGCGCGGCTTGCTTCACAAAATGCTGGACCACATTGTCCGGATAGTTCGTGTAGCCGACCCCGTTTGCCCCGCGCAAAAGCATCTGGAGCAGGATGTTCGGCGCACCCTCCCGGATTTTTGCAAGCCGCTCCCACGGGTCTTCCGTCAGGAAGCGCATCGACACGTCGAAGGTAGCGCCGCCCCAGCATTCAAGCGAGAACAGTTCAGGCAGGGTGCGCGCATAGGTGCTCGCAATGCGCGCGATATCATAGGTTCGCATGCGCGTGGCGAGAAGCGACTGGTGTCCGTCGCGCATGGTCGTATCGGTGATTAGCATCCGCTTTTCACCACGCATCCAAGAGGCGAATTTTTCAGGCCCGAGTTCGTCGAGCTTCTGCTTCGTGCCTGGTTGGATGTCGCCCGGCATGAACGGAACGTTGGGCGGAGCGATGTTGGCCTTGGGTTTGGGACGGTCGCGTGCCTCAGGATGGCCGTTGACGGTCACATCGGCGATATAGTTCAACAGCTTTGTCGCACGGTCCTGCCGTTTGACACTCGCGAAGAGCTCCGGCGTCGTGTCGATGAAGCGGGTCGTGTAGGAATTGTCCCGGAAGCTTGGATGCGTGATGATCGCTTCCAGAAAGGGCAGGTTGGTGGCGACCCCGCGGATGCGGAACTCGCGCAGCGCCCGATGCATCCGCTTGATCACCTCTCCCGGCGTCGGCGCCCACGCCGTCACTTTCTCCAGCAGGGGATCGTAGTAGCGGGTGATCAACCCACCGGAATAGGCCGTACCGCCATCGAGGCGGATGCCGAAGCCGGTCGCACCGCGATAGGCGGTGATGCGCCCATAATCCGGGATGAAATTGTGTTCCGGATCCTCGGTGGTGATCCGGCACTGCACGGCATGCCCGTTGAGCCGGATGTCGGGCTGCGCCGGAACGCCCGATTCGGGCGTCCCGATCGCCGCCCCTTCGAGGATTTTGATCTGCGCCTTGACGATATCGATGCCTGTCACTTCCTCCGTGACGGTGTGCTCGACCTGGATACGCGGATTGACTTCGATGAAGTAGAATTTGCCGGTATCGGCGTCCTGGAGGAACTCGACCGTGCCCGCGCCAACATAATTGGTCGCCTCGGCGATCTTCAGCGCATAGTCACACAATTCCTGCCGCAGGGCGTCGCCGAGATAGGGAGCTGGCGCGCGCTCCACGACCTTCTGGTTGCGGCGCTGGATCGAGCAGTCGCGTTCGAACAGGTGCACAGCGCGGCCATGCGTATCGCCGAGGATCTGCACCTCGACGTGGCGGGCGCGCTCGACCAGCTTTTCCAGGTAGACCTCGTCCTTGCCGAAGGCAGCCTTCGCCTCGCGTCTTGCCTCCGTGATCCCGCGTGCCAGATCCTCCTCGCGGCGGATGGTTCTCATTCCTCGGCCGCCACCACCCCAAGATGCCTTGAGCATCGCCGGATAACCGACCTCCGCCGCCATCTTCTCCACCGCTTCGAGGTCGTCCGGCAGCGGCTGGGTCGCAGGCACGACCGGTACGCCGATCTCGGTAGCCAGGTTGCGTGCCGCGACCTTGTTGCCCAGCCGCCGCATCGTTTCCGGCTTTGGGCCGATGAAGACGATGTTGTTTTCTGCGCAGGCCTCCGCGAATTCGGGGCTTTCGGACAGTAGTCCGTAGCCTGGATGGATCGCGTCCGCGCCTGAAAGCCTGGCGACCCTGATCACTTCATCGATGGACAGATAGCTCTCGATCGGCCCAAGGTCTTGGGGCAGATGTGGTCCGCGACCGACCTGATAGCTCTCATCCGCCTTGAAGCGATGGAGAGAATATTTGTCCTCTTCCGCCCAGATGGCCACCGTCCTGATGCCGAGCTCATTGGCTGCCCGAAAAATACGGATCGCGATCTCGGACCGGTTGGCGACGAGCAGCTTGCTTATGCGCATGTCCATTTCTCACACTAGGATGGATTGGGCCCCGCCCCCCTGCGGTGGCACCCAGCTGATGTTTTGCTCGGGTTCTTGATGTCATAGGTCCTGCAGCGTTCGCAGTTCTACGGGGGGTGAAGGCATTGCGGCTTGCCCATCATGCACGCGGGCGTGATGGCATACTACAGTGCTTCACGGCGCCGCCTGCAGCCTGGCTGAGACCAGGAAATTTTGCGGGTCGCCCGATTACACCCGCCACTGCATGCAATCGTCATGAATCCTGCCAAAACAAATCTGAACAGCTGTGGTAGCGACCGATCAACTTCTGCTCGACCAGGTATTCTTGAAGCTTCCCGATCACGGCTTCGTTCCCCGGATTCAACCCATAGGGCATGGGATCGCTGGCAAAGATGCCCATGGTGTCAGGCCAGGTGCTGTCTGCCCAAGGCAAGAACGTCGATCCGATACGGCGCTCCTTCGCACGACCCATACTATGCCCGTACGCGGCCATGACCGCGCTTGGCAGCAGAGGATGTGAGTCAATTTTCTTGAGCGGAATAACGACCGTATGGCTGATGGGATAAATTCCCGTAGACCTGAAATAGTTCAGTTCAGCCTCTTTCCAGTCCGTCAAAATAGGTCTGAACTTACGATCGGACCACGGTCGTGCCGAGTCACGGGTTCGGGGGCTCAGTAGCGCATCCAAACGGCCGTCAGCCAAAGCGACCTCCAGGTCTCCATCAATCACCTTGAGGTTCACTCCCGGCGGCGCCTCGAACCGCTGGTGACCCGTCGAAAACCATTCAACTTCGGACCAATGCAGCCGATAGAATTCTGCCAGGATGCCACGTCCCCATACACCACCAGTCATTGTGTAATCGGCTATTCCAATCCGTTTTCCGATAAGGTCCGAAGGATGGGTCAGATGATCGTCATCCTTGCGGACAAGGAGGATGCTATGGCGAAAGCCTCTGCTGGGAAATACGGGGATGGCGGTAAGCCAATCAACGCCCCGGTCGCGCATCATGATGTAGTTTGAGAGCGAGAACTCACACACATCGAACTCGCGGGCTTCTAAAACTTTAGCAAAAAGCTCATTGCGGTCTGTTGCGTGATAGTTGAGCTGCAATCCCTGTCGAAACGACGAAATGTCCAGAGTGTGCTCGTAGTCGCAGCCATAGATATCCACTCAGGTTCTCCTGCTGGAATTGTTACTTATCGTGGAGGCTAATGTATCAGAGCGTTTGATCCGAGGCGGAAAACGGATAGCCGCTCAGGTATATTAGGCTTGGGCGCCCGGAGCGTACAATCTATTTGCGGATAATCGCCCTATAAGAAGTTCTTATACTTCATGGCAGCATATTGTTTTTATCATTGGCCTCGATAAACAAGGAGGAGGTTCCTTGGTGAGCGGGGCATCTCCGGTTTGAATTTGAGGCAGCACAGCCGTCCGAAAGATCAGCGGAGGCTATGGTTGCGGCTCTGATCCTAACAATGTCGGCCGCGCAGTTGGCTTTAGGAACTGGACCCAGGTTCGATTCCCTCGTGGATCACCACGGTTGAAATTTCACAGTCTTTCTGGATAGTGTCGGGGATGAGATGACGGAGCCGAGTTCGCTGCTCCTACAATTAAGCACAGGGGACCCGATGCGCCGCAAGAGAACGAGCGGGCGAACGGCTGCGGCACTGCCATTTGACTTGGGTGCTCTTCAAGTTTTTCTCATGGTTTGCGACAAGGGCAGCATGGGGGCTGCTGGAAAAGCGCTTGGTATTACGCAGCCAGGAGTGTCCCAAGCCATCGCGGATCTTGAAGCAACATTGGGATTGAAGCTCTTCGAAAGGTCTGTCCGACCCCTGGCGTTGACAGCAGCAGGCGCGCTGTTGCAGCAGCGGGCGACGCTCTTGATGGCAGAAGCTTACGAAGTTTCTGCTGCCATGGAAGAAGCTGAGAAAGGCCATCATTTTCGCATCAGGCTGGGACTTGCGGGCTCGGTGGTGCGCGCATTTTCATTGAACCTGTCGAAATTCTTACGTCAGCACGCTTCAGAAGTTGTCGTTTTTTCCGGGACGACGTCTTCTCATAGCGAGGGCACGATCAATCGCACCGTTGACATCTCGATCTGCTGGAGCGGCATGGATGATTCAGACTGGGTAGAACGACACCTTATTCTGGACGAACCCTATATTTTGCTCTTCCCCAGCTCCTTCCCGGAAACCCAGGAGGGTTTGACCTCGATAGCGAACCGTCTTCCGCTCATCCGTCCGAGCGCCCGGTCACAAACAGGTCGGGACGTGGATCGACATCTCCGGCGGATAGGCATCGAAATCCCCCGTAGCCTGGAGTTTGACAGCCCAATCGGATTAGTGGCGGCCGTTGCGGATGGAGCCGGATGGGCAATCACCACGCCACTTTGCGCTTTCGAAGGCGGCTTAAGTCCACTCGTCAGGCCAATGAAACTGCCTGGTCCTGGCTTCGGACGCCGCTTGTATCTTTTCGCCAGAAAGAATGAGTTGGGGCGATTGCCTCGCGCGCTCGCCAATGAGGCCAAGCAAGCACTCAACCGAGATATTCTCCCCCAGATATTCGAACATATGCCTTGGGCGATCGACAAAATCCGTGTCGAGCCGACCCGTTGAGAAAGGTCGTATGCCTTCGGCTCGGCCCGAGCACCTCTTTGACGGGCAGTGAAAGGCGAACCGCTCGCCAGCGAACTTCATTCGGCATCAGTTAGCGCTATTCGCCTCCGTTGCGCGCGCATGTTCGGGTCGATCAGTACCTTCCCCTGTTCCAACCGTGGCCAGCCGGACCGAAAATCTCAAAACCATCTCTCGTTACGGCAACGGTGTCTTCTAGCTTGATGAAGCCTCGTCGCGGGTGCTTCATTGTTGTTTCTACAGACAGGACCATACCGGCCTCCAGAGGCCGCCGGGCATCGTCGGCGGGATAAGGAGTGGGCCCCGTGTCAGTCAAATGCGGCTTCTCATGGGCAACCAAGCCCATGCCGTGTCCAATGAAATCCAGGTACTTGGCGTTTGGCGAGCTCTTCACCGCAGATTCGGCAGCGGCATAAAAATCGCCGCCCATCAGTCCTGCGCAAAGCGGCTTCATGGCTGTCTGCTGAAGGCCTTCAACCTCGGCAAGCAAATCTTCCAATTCGGCATCGGGCTCACCCATGATACCCATTCTGGTCACGTCTCCGATATAGCCTTGATAATTCCCGCCGGAATCCAACGACAATATATCGCCCGATCCCCAAACCTGATCTGACGGAGCACGAAGCAGGCTGGATCCTGCTGTGAGGAGACAATATTCGAACATCAAGTCGCGGTTGGTTTCTTCCCTTCGCAAGGCAGCGACGAGTTCATTCTTGGTAAGGCCAGGTCCGTGATTTGTTATCACCGCCAGCATGGAAGCAACAACACGTTCTGAAGCCTCGCGAAGCAAGATCAGTTCGTTCGGATTTTTTATCGCCCGCAATCGTTCCATGACGGTTTGGGCGTTCATCACCAAGTGCCGCGGGACTGCGTCCCAAAGAAGTGATGCCGCATCGGCTGGCATAAAGGCCATTTCGATGCCTATGCGCTTATCGATGAGCCTCAACTTGCGCAGATACTCGATTGCCAGCCGCATCGCGTCCTCAGTACCGGACACTAATGTTGGGCTTTCTTCTATCCAGAACGGGCTGACAGCCTTTTGGTGGTTTTCCGTCTTGTGAGCGACAAATACCGATTTCTCTGGCGAGCCCTTCGGATAAATAATTATCGGCAGATATCGACTTATACCCCATGCATCCATAGCACCAAAGAACAGTGCTTTATGACCGCCGAGCATATACTGAACATTGTGTTTCGAGCTGATAAGCAAGACGTCGATGCCGGCTTCTTCCATCAGGAGATCAAGCCGTTCGGTGTCGAAAGGGATGATCTCCAACCCCTGCGCGGGGTGCTCGCTAGCCAGCATTGTTGTTCCTTCCGTTATACATAGGAGGTCGTTTTTTGTCCGGGGGAACCAAGCACATCAACGCCATCCTCAAGTATCGCTCAAGAGACAGCATCGAGTATATCGACCTCCGAAATTTGACGTCTCAAGCTGTCGCCGGTTCATGCATTTTACTATGCTTGGCCACAGGTAGTACGTCTACATAAACAAATGTTATGTTGCCGTTCCGCGATTGGCTTCTCAAACAGTGAGCATGCGGCCTGAGGTGGAAATGGCAAGGCCGGAGTATAACTTAATTTTATAACGACATTCGTTCGGTCGCCATGCCAGGCTACGATACAAACTAGGAGAGGTCTTGTGCGATGTTGAAGAGCTAGGAAAAGCCACGTCTCGTCGATGTCCTGATTGGCGGTGCGGCTGCTATCAGAGCTCCCCATGTTCTCGGCATGAAGGCCAAAGCTTCCCACATTCGTATTATGTTTCGCGGGCCGCTGAACGTATGCCGCGCAACTGTCAGTCCGGGTAACCTGAAGGCAAATGCTCTAGTGGACAGAGAAGCCCAGAAATTGCTGGGCCGGCAGAATCCGGAAAAAATCGTGAAGTATCCGGATGGCTGCGTGCGTCTGCGCACAACACATCTATGACATGTGTAATTCAAAGATAAGCCCTGGCGTCGGAACTGTTTCTGATCCAGCTTTGGCCGCGGTCGCGAGCAGCAAAGAGGGGAATAATGGCTATCGTTAAACTGGAAGGCATCAGTAAAAAATATGGGGATTTCATAGCTCTTGACCATCTCGACCTTACCGTGGAAAAGGGCGAGTTTCTAACGCTTCTTGGACCTAGCGGCTCGGGTAAGACGACGCTGCTGAATATTATTGCCGGCATGATCCAGCCATCGTCGGGCGCGATTCGGATCGACGGCCGCGACGTGACCAATCTGCCCACGCGTCAGCGTGGCTTAGGCATGGTTTTCCAGAACTATGCACTCATGCCGCATATGAGTGTTTTCGAGAACGTCGCCTTCCCCCTGCGTGTACGTCGGGCCCGCGAAGAGGATATCCGCACCAGCGTTTCCGAGGTGCTCAAGATCGTCAATCTTCTCGATTTTGCCAGACGAAAGCCCCATGAACTGTCCGGTGGCCAGCAGCAGCGTGTCGCGATCGCGCGCTGCCTCGTTTACAAACCGGGACTCATTTTGATGGACGAGCCGTTGGGCGCTCTCGACAAGAATCTGAGGGAGCAATTACAGTTCGAGATCAAACGTCTGCACTCCGAGCTCGGCGTGACCATTCTCTATGTTACGCATGACCAGGAAGAGGCGCTCGCTCTTTCGGATCGCATTATCCTTATGAACAACGGCCGGGTGGAGCAGCTTGGTACGCCGCATGATTTGTATTTCCACCCCCAGACAGTATTCGCAGCCCAGTTTCTAGGAGAATCAAACGTTCTCGCCGCGACAGTGGCAGGACACGACGGCGAAGATCAGATTCTAAACGGGAAAATAGGAGCGATCAGATCACGACCGACAAGCATCGCGGCCGGCACCGAAGCGACTGTCATCGTTCGCCCGGAAAACATCCGCAGATTGCGACCAGGCGAGCATCTCAGCAACGAGATATCAGGCGACCTCATCGAGACGACCTTTGTCGGCGACGCGACAAAGTATTACGTCAAGACCGATAACGATACCATCATCATTTTGAAGCAACTGGCCAATGCCATACCAGAAGATGCAGGCGATAAAAGAGTGAGAATCGGCTGGGCCGCAGAACACACCCTGGTTCTTCAGAAAAATGTCTAATCAGCCAAGCTCCGGAGGTGTATCGTGAGAAGCAAAATTTCTGGAGCGGAATCCCTAGCCCTCCTCGGTCCCGTTTGCGCCGTCATGGTTCTGGGATTCCTCGTGCCGGTCGGGTTCATTTTTTTTCGCAGCTTTACGATCGAAGGCGTGTTCACCGTCGCGGGATTCACGAGCTTGTTCACGAGCCCACTGTTCATCCGGGTTTTCTGGACGACTCTGGAAATTTCCCTGATGGCCAGCGTTGTATCGATAGTCGTAGGATATCCGGTTGCTCTCTTTATATCTCGTCAGCCCGAGAAATACAGATCGCTTTATCTAATAATGGTATTGTTTCCATTCTGGACAAGTATTCTTGTAAAAAGCTTTGCCTTTGTTATTATTTTGGGACATGAGGGGGTGATCAATGCTGGGCTGCGAGCTCTTGGGCTGCAGGAATTCGAGATGATATTCAACCGTTTCGGCGTCCTGGTAGGGTCAACGAACTACCTCATTCCTTTTGCAGTTTTTCCTATCCTGACCAACCTGCTGTCCCAAGATGCGAACCTGCTTAAGGCGGCAGAGGTGATGGGCGCGGGGCCGCTGCGAATATTCTGGCGGATCACCTTCCCTTTGACTGCGCCGGGCGTTTCAGCGGCCTTTGTTCTCACCTTCGTGCTTTCACTGGGTCTCTTTGCGACGCCGGCTCTTCTGGGCGGGCGCCGAGACATGATGATGGCCAATCTGATCGATTTCTACACGAGGGATACTCTGAACTGGAACGCGGCGTCCGCCGTCGCAGTGATCCTGCTGCTAACGAGCGCGGTGCTCCTTGTCTTGGTGTCGCGCATCAGCGGCACGGGGAAACCTGCCTGACGGATAGGGAAATTGCACGCCATGGACAACGCGGGTAAGTCGACGATGACCATCTGGAAGTGGATGCCTCGGAAGGTTTCACTGGCGGGGATAATGGCCTGGATCGTTTTCGGGTTTCTATTCTTGCCGAGCCTCATCATCATCCCGCTCTCCTTCGGGAATAAAGACCAGATCGTATTTCCCCCGACGGAATTCAACTGGGAGCTATACCGACTGTTCTTCACGACCTCGAACTGGTTGGAGGCGACGGCACAAAGCGGCAAAGTCGCGCTCTTGAGCACCGCTATCGCACTGGTGCTGGGGACATTGGCTGCCTATGGACTCGAGAGAACCCAGATGCGGGGCAAGCAATTGCTGCTTGTCGTGCTGCTAAGTCCGCTGCTCATCCCCGGCGTGGTCATGGCTCTTGGGCTGTACTCATACTTCGCAGTGATCGGACTTGCGGGAAGCACCGTCGCGCTCATCGCCGGACATACCGTCTTTTTATGCCCGTTCGTCATCGTTACGGTCTCGGCGGGTGTCCGGGAACTCGATAGCCACGTCGAAATCGCCGCTTCGGTCATGGGGGCGAGCCGATGGAAGATATTCGCGTCGGTGGTCCTCCCCCAGTTGCGTCCGTCATTGCTGACGGCCGCGTTGTTCTCCTTCCTTATGTCGTTTGATGAGTTGGTGATCTCGTGGTTCATATCGAGCCCGCAGACGATGACACTTCCCGTCAAAATGTACAGTAGCGTTCAGACCGAGACCTCACCCATTCTCGCGGCCGTCTCGACGATGCTGACGGTCCTGTCGGTCGTCATCTGCCTAGCGGCAGAAAGCGTGAAGCGCCTGATGAAAAGGCCCACCACAAACCCGCTTTGAGAACGTGGCATAGCTCTTGCCACTGTCAGTGGCGGGGCGGTCGAACTGGTGAAGGCCGAGGTTGGCGTAACCAGCCACCTTTCTGCTGTCCGGCTCGGATGGTGGCTGATAACTGCGACCTGAGACGCTCGCCCAAGGCAACAGCGGAAATTGTCAAGACATTCCCGGGGCTCGCGTGCGCCCCATCAAACTCTAGATAACTTATTGATTCACGGGATTATGGCGGGCCATGCGGGATAGCGATGAGAACTATGTGTATTCTATAGCCCTCTATGTCCCTCCAAAATGAGGGGAAGGTAG
>NZ_BMCP01000004.1 GCF_014635245.1 Agaricicola taiwanensis
AACTGCTGAGGACGCTCGCGGGCGGCCAAGTGCGGCAATCGGCGGCGATTGGCGTGCCCAGAGGCGGACTGAAGTGGCGGAGGGAGCGGGATTCGAACCCGCGATACGGTTTCCCGTATACACACTTTCCAGGCGTGCGCCTTCAACCACTCGGCCACCCCTCCGCATCGTCCGGAGCAAGCCCCGACGGCGCGCGGACTATAGCCAAGACGCGCCGCGGTTCAAGAATGGATATGGGCAATTTGCTTCACGGACGCACTTTCTTGACGCATACCTTGGAAGGCGGCGGGATTTGAAAGTGCCTGAAGCCATCACCATCTATGCATCTGGAGGGCTCAATGCGCCTTGTCCGCTTTCTGTTGAGACTGATCGGCACCTGCCTCATCGCCGGCGGTTTCGTGGCGCTTGTCATCGACGGCACGCGCTCGATCGCCGACGGGCGGCTGTTTCTGACCTCTTTCGGCTCTGTGCTGAAGGGGATTGATCCCTCCCTGGAAGAGACGCTGCGTGAGGCGATCCAAACTCACGTGGCCTTCTGGCTGTGGGACCCCGTCATGGTCTGGGTTCTGTCCCAGCCTGCCTCCGCCGTGCTGGCGGTTCTCGGCGCCCTCTTGATCGTTATGGGGCGCAAGCCGAGGCGGCATCGGCTGGAGACCTTCGAATACGCCTGAGCAACCTGATGCTGGAGACGCAAGATGCTCGGATTTGCACGAAAGCCCCTTGATCTGCATCGGTCGGCCGTCTACACGACCTCGCCGGGACAGGCGGCGGCGGCCGAGGCTTCGCGGCAGGCGTATGAAATGGCGTTGAAGGCGCGGGGGCTTGGACCCATCACCACCGAGATCCGCGCGGCACCGCCCTTCTTTTATGCCGAGGACTATCACCAGCAGTATCTGGCGCGGAACCCCAACGGCTACTGCGGCCTCGGCGGCACCGGCGTCTCTTGCCCGGTTGGCATTGCCGCGGAATAGGCAGCAGCTTTCCGTTCCGGTACGATATCGTTCGGCGCGCATCCTGCCCAGGATGCGCGCCTTCGTCTTGTCCGGGCGCCGCCACGCGGGAATGAACAGAATTTTTCGCCGCCACATTGCAGGGTCCTCCTCAAGACCCTCATGGCGTGTGGCCATCGAGCCTTCATGAAATCGCGATGTGGGCGCCATTCATCCCGATGGTCTTCGCCCGCGGGAGCATTATCCTTGCACTGTCCGATCGCCTTTCCGTGAAGGCGGCGAGGCCTGTCAGAACGAAGGGGGACTGATGGAGGACTTCTGGACCTTGGTCGCGATTGGGTTCGCGGCACAGATGATCGACGGCGCCCTGGGCATGGCCTTTGGCCTCGTCTCCACCAGCGTCATGCTGAGCCTCGGGATGCCGCCGGCCAACGCCAGCGCGCTCGTCCATACCGCGGAAATCTTCACGACGGGCGCCTCCGGTGCGTCCCACGTCGCGGCCGGCAATCTCGACCGGAAACTGTTCTGGCGGCTTCTGCCGTTCGGTGTCGGAGGCGGCGTCCTGGGCGCGACGGTGCTCTCCTCCATCGATGGCGATCTGATCAAGCCCTTCGTGGTGGCCTATCTCGCCGTGGTCGGCTGCTTCGTGCTCTATCGCGTGGTTGTGCCGCCGAAACGGCGTGAGGATCTGCCGCGCGGAATCCCGGTGCTGGGCGCGGCCGGCGGGTTTCTGGATGCCTCCGGCGGCGGCGGCTGGGGCCCGATCGTCACCTCGACGCTGATCGGCAATGGCGTTGCGCCGCGTCCGGTGATCGGCACGGTCAATATCACCGAGTTCTTTGTCACGCTGTCGATCTCCGCCACCTTCCTGTTCCATCTCGGCTGGCAGGGCTTTGAAGGCGCTCTCGGCCTGATCATCGGCGGGGTTGCGGCCGCTCCGCTGGCCGGCCTCACCGTCAGGTTTGCGCCGACGCGGGTTCTGGCAGCCTTTGTCGGCGTGCTGGTGATCATTCTCGCGTCGGTCGACGGTTATAAGCTCATCACAGGCTAGGCCTTCAGGGCGCCACGAGGACGCTGCGGCAGGCGGGAGGAAGCGCCGCCAGCGTCATGGGGGGCTTGGGCTTCACGGGTTTCGCTGGCTTCTTGGGGTTCATCACCTCGTCGGTGAACCACCAGGCAAGATCGCTGCCGCAGCCGTCGCCACGCGGCGGCGCCGCCTGTGGCCGGCAGCCGTCGCTGCCGGCGGGGCAGGTGATGCGGATGTGCATGTGGTAGTTGTGGCCCCAGTAGGGGCGAACCTTCGACAGCCAGGAGCGGTCGGAGCCCGCCTCCCGGCACAGCGCCTTCTTGATGGCGGGGTTCACCAGCACGCGCTCCACACGCGGCTCCAGCGCCGCCAGCCGGATCACCTTGAGATGGTCCGGTGTCCAGATGTTCGGGTCGATATCCAGCCAATCCTTCGCTACCACGCTGATCGCGGAGATCTTCTCGCGCTCCTCGCCGCTGAGCCGGCGCGGCGGCATGGGATTGAGCCAGACATCGGCATCGAGCCCGATCTGGTGGCTGGCGTGGCCGGTCAGCATCGGCCCGCCCCTGGGCTGGGATATGTCGCCGACGAGAAGGCCGGGCCAGGATGTCTCGCGCGGGACACGCATGGCGAGATGCTCCAGAACGGCGATGAGATCAGGATGCCCCCAGTTGCGGTTGCGCGACAGCCTCATCACCTGCCAGGTCGCGCCGTCGATGGGCAATGCCTTGGCACCCGCCACGCAGCCTTTGGAGTAAAATCCGATGGAGCGAGCGGCGAGCGGAGGCTGGGCGGCCGGAGCGGTGACCCGTCCGAAGAGCTCCTTGGCGGGTGCATCGGCGATCGGCTGAACAGCGGTCAGAGCAGCCGGCTGCGGCCGCGGCACAGGCTGCGGAACCTGAGCCCCCGCAGGCGTGAGCATCATCAGGGACATGAGCGCTGCGGCGCCGGCAAGCGGACGGACGGGCATGCCATTTCCTTCCGGGGAATCACCTCTTCAGCCGGTAGAGTACCAAAAGCGGAGCCTCAACGTCCGCCAGAGACGCGCACGCTGGTGCCGGTGATGTAGGAGGCCGCATCGGACAGGAGGAACAGCGCCGCCTCGGCGACCTCCTCGGCCTTTCCGGCGCGGCCGAGCGGCATGCTGGGCGCAAGCCGTGTCAGCCGGTCGGGAGAACCGCTTTCCCGCGCATGGATTTCGGTGGCGATCAGGCCCGGTGCGACGGCATTGACGCGGATACCGTCAGGCGCCAGTTCTTTCGACAGGCCGACGGTTAAAGCCTCGATGGCGGCCTTGGAGGCCGCATACCAGACATATTCGCCCGGGCTCCCCAGCGACGCCGCCATGGAGGAGACATTGACCATGGCCTTGCCGGCGCCGCCATAACGCGGCGACATGAGCCTGACGGCGGCGCGCGCTGCCAGAAGCGCTCCGGTGACATTGAGGTCGATGCAGGCACGGATGGTTTCGGGTGTCGCCTCGTCGAGGCGGCTGATGCGGCCGGTGATCCCGGCGTTGTTGACGAAGTGGGTGAGGGTGCCCGCGGCCTTCACGCCTTCGAACACATGGTCGATGTCGGCTTCCCTGGCCATATCGCCCTTCAGGGTCACGGCCCTGGCGCCTGCGCTCCGGCAGGCCTTGGCCACCTCTTCGGCGGATGCGGCATCATCGCGATAGTTGATGGCAAGGTAGTAGCCACGTGCGGCGGCCATCCGGGCGATGGCGGCGCCGATGCCCCGGCTGCCGCCGGTGATAAGGAGGAGCGGGCGCTCAGTCATGATGGGGAATATCCTGATCTGTTGGAGACGGCAGAATGGTCGGTGGAGGCGGCGGCCGCAAGTTCTGCCGCGCATTTGAGCAGCGGCACGCTTGTGCTTGCGCCTCTCTTGAGGTTTTTAGCCCCGGTTTCGCCATGAGAGAGCGCCTTGACCAGCTACGCCGTCAAAGAGATCTTCCTGACCCTGCAGGGCGAGGGCGCCCATGCGGGCCGCGCCGCCGTGTTCTGCCGCTTCGCCGGCTGCAACCTGTGGAGCGGGCGCGAGGAAGACCGGGCGGAGGCCATCTGCCGGTTCTGCGACACCGATTTCATCGGCATGGACGGCGAAGGCGGCGGACGCTTCCGTGACGCCGAGGCTCTCGCGGAGGCCATCGCCGCCGCCTGGGGGCCGGAACTGGCCAACCGCTATGTCGTCTTCACCGGCGGCGAGCCCTGCCTCCAGCTCGACGAGGAACTGCTGGACGCGATCCACGCGCGTGGTTTCGAGGCGGCGGTGGAAACCAATGGGACGCTGGAGCCGCCGGCCGCGCTCGACTGGATCTGCGTGAGCCCCAAGGCGGGGGCGCCGCTGGTGGCGCGGCGGGGACATGAACTGAAGCTGGTCTTTCCGCAGCCGGACCTGATGCCGGATGCGCTTCCGGAGCTCGATTTCGCGCATTACTGGCTGCAGCCCATGGACGGGCCGGCGCGGGCCAAGAACACCGCAGCTGCGGTGGCCTATTGCCTCGCGCATCCCAAATGGCGCCTCAGCCTCCAGACCCACAAGATGATCGGCATTTCATGAAGATTGTGCAGGCCTTTACCTTCGAAGCGGCTCACCGGCTGCCGAACGTGCCCGAAACTCACCGCTGCTATCGCATGCATGGCCACTCCTATCGGGTGGAGCTGAAGCTGGAAGGGCCGGTCGACCCGCGCACCGGCTTCGTGGCCGACTTCTTCGATGTGGAGGCGGCCTTCGCGCCAGTCCTGAAGCAGCTCGACCATTACACGCTCAATGACATCAAAGGGCTTGAGAACCCGACGGCGGAACATATCGCCATGTGGATCTATGAGCGGACCAAACCTGTGGTGCCGACGCTTGCCGCTGTCGCGGTCTATGAGACCCCCATGAGCTGGGCGGAATATGATGGCGACTGACAGCGGCGCGCTTGTCCTCTTCTCCGGCGGGCAGGATTCCACCACATGCCTCGCCTGGGCGCTCGATCGCTTCGAGCGCGTAGAGACGCTGGGGTTCGATTACGGCCAGCGGCACCGGGTGGAGCTGGACTGCCGCGCCGTGCTGCGGGACAAGATGATCGAGGCCAGGCCGGAGTGGAAAGCTCGCCTCGGCGAAGACCATACGGTGGATCTTTCCGTGCTGGGGCAGATCTCCGAGACCGCACTGACGCGCGATGTCGCCATCGAGATGACCGACGGCGGCCTGCCCAACACCTTCGTGCCCGGGCGCAACATCGTCTTCCTCACCTTTGCCGCGGCGCTCGCCTTCCGGCGGGGCCTCAGACATGTGGTGGGCGGCATGTGCGAGACCGATTTTTCCGGCTATCCCGACTGCCGCGACGACGCCATCAAGGCGCTGCAGGTGGCGCTGAACCTCGGCATGGACCGCCGCTTCGTGCTGGATACGCCGCTGATGTGGCTGGACAAGGCGGAGACGTGGGAGCTGGCGGAACGTCTTGGCGGCGAGGCGTTGGTCGAAACCATCGTGGAGCATAGCCACACCTGCTACCTGGGCGAGCGCGGCGCCCGGCATGAGTGGGGCTATGGCTGCGGCACATGCCCGGCCTGTTCGCTCAGGGCCGATGGCTATCGGCGGTACGCTGCCGAGAAAGCCTGAAACCTTACCGTCGATAGAAACCTTGGCGGGGGCGGGTGCGTTACTGCTTTATCCCGTCAAAGGTGTGCCATGGAAAACGACAAACCAGCTAACGAGCGCGGCTCCTCGAACGACAACACGAAGGAGGGCCGGCGGCCGCCATCAGGACCGCACGCCAAGCCTGAGCTAACGAACCCGGACGCGACGCCCGGCACCGGTGCCCTGCCGTCGGAAAAGGAAAATCAGACGGGTCCGGCACCCGGCACCGGCTGAGCTGCCGACGGGCGAATGCGCCTCAGCTGTCCATCTTCAGCGCGGCGATGAAGGCCTCCTGCGGGATCTCCACGCGGCCGAACTGGCGCATGCGCTTCTTGCCTTCCTTCTGCTTCTCCAGAAGCTTGCGCTTGCGGGTGGCGTCGCCGCCGTAGCACTTGGCGGTCACGTCCTTGCGCATGGCGCGCACCGTCTCCCGGGCGATGACCTTGGCGCCGATGGCCGCCTGGATCGGGATCTGGAACAGATGCGGAGGGATCAGGTCCTTCAGCTTCTCGCACATGGCGCGGCCGCGCATTTCGGCGCGGGTCTTGTGCACCAGCATGGAGAGCGCATCCACGGGTTCGCCGTTGACCAGGATCGACATCTTGACGAGGTCGCCCTCGCGCATGTCGGTGATGTTGTAGTCGAAGGAGGCATAGCCTTTCGAGATCGACTTCAGCCGGTCGTAGAAGTCGAACACCACCTCGTTGAGCGGCAGGTCATAGACCACCATGGCGCGCTTGCCGACGTAGTTGAGGTCGATCTGCGTTCCGCGGCGGTCCTGGCACAGCTTGAGGATGCCGCCGAGGTATTCGTCAGGCGTCAGGATGGTGGCGCGGATCCAGGGTTCGTGGATCTCGGCGATCTTGACGACGTCGGGCATGTCGGCCGGGTTGTGCAGCGCGATCACCGAGCCGTCGTTCATCTTGATGTCGTAGATGACCGAAGGCGCCGTCGCGATGAGGTCGAGGTTGAACTCGCGGCTGAGGCGCTCCTGGATGATTTCCAGGTGCAAGAGGCCGAGGAAGCCGCAGCGGAAGCCGAAGCCGAGCGCGGCCGAGCTCTCCATCTCGTAGGAGAAGCTGGCGTCGTTGAGCCTGAGGCGGCCCATGGCGGCGCGCAGGTCCTCAAAGTCGGCCGCATCCACCGGGAAGAGGCCGCAGAACACCACCGGCTGTGCGGGCTTGAAGCCCTTGAGCGGTTCGGCGGTGGGGCGCTTTTCCTCTGTGATGGTGTCGCCCACGCGGGTATCGGCCACTTCCTTGATGGCGGCAGTGATGAAGCCGACCTCGCCTGGACCGAGCTGGTCGACGTTGACCATCTTGGGCGTGAAGACACCGGTGCGCTCCACCTCGTAGGTGGCGTTGGTGCCCATCATCTTGACGCGCTGGCCCTTCTTGAGGACGCCATCGACCACGCGCACCAGCACGATGACGCCGAGGTAGGCGTCGTACCAGCTGTCCACCAGCATGGCCTTCAGCGGCGCATTCCGGTCGCCCCTGGGGGGCGGCAGCTTGTTGACGATGGCCTCGAGCACGAGGTCGATGCCGATGCCTGTCTTGGCCGAGATCGGCACGGCCTCGGAGGCGTCGAGACCGATGACCTCCTCGATCTGGTCCTTGATGCGGTCCGGCTCGGCGGCGGGAAGATCGATCTTGTTGAGGACGGGGACGATCTCATGGTCGTTGTCGAGCGCCTGGTAGACGTTGGCGAGCGTCTGGGCTTCGACACCCTGCGAGGCATCCACCACCAGGAGCGAGCCCTCGCAGGCGGCCAGCGACCGGGAGACCTCATAGGCGAAATCGACGTGGCCGGGGGTGTCCATCAGGTTGAGGATGTAGTCCTTGCCGTCCTTGGCCTTGTAGGAGAGGCGGACGGTCTGCGCCTTGATGGTGATACCGCGCTCGCGCTCGATCTCCATGCTGTCGAGCACCTGCTCCTTCATATCCCGGTCGGCCAGGCCGCCGGTGAGCTGGATCAGCCGGTCGGCAAGGGTCGACTTGCCGTGGTCGATATGGGCCACGATCGAGAAATTGCGGATGTTGGGAATGGTCTCAGCGGTCATGGAAAGGGCGATAGCATTGGGCCGAGAAACCGGCAAGGACGCTGATGCATCAGGCGGCGCGGCGCGTTATCATTGTGGCCGTTATGCAGATACGTACCGCCTTCCCATCCGACCTCGCCGGCATCCTTGCGATCTATAATGATGCCGTGCTCACCACCACCGCCATCTGGAACGAGACGCCGTCGAGCTATGCGGAGCGCCTCGCCTGGTTCGAGGAGCGCACCGGTGCCGGTTTTCCCGTTCTCGTTGCTGAAGAAGGAACGGAGATCGTGGGTTACGGCACCTTCGGGCCGTTCCGTCCGCACGAAGGCTATCGCCCCACGGTGGAGCACTCGATCTATGTGGCGCCCGCGCATCAGGGCGCGGGCATCGGCAAGGCCATGCTGCGCGAGCTGATCAAGGCCGCCGAGAACATGGGAAAGCGCGTCATGGTGGGGGCCATCGATGCCGCCAACGACGTTTCGCTGGTGATGCATGAGGCCATGGGGTTTCGTGAGGTCGGCCGTATGGCGGGCGTGGGCGAGAAGTTTGGCCGGCGGCTTGATCTGGTGCTGATGCAGAGGGAACTGTCGGGCCGCCATCACTGAGCGAAGCTGCTTGACAAAAGGTCGCATCCGGCTGCTCCATGCGACTTATGGATATGTCGGCTGCCGCAACCCGCCTTGGAGCTCTCGCGCTCGGTCTCCACGACCGGCAGGTGGCGGCGTTCAATGGCCTCGATGATTCCAAGCCCGCCGCGCTTTTAAGCTTTCTCCGCGCCAAGGACATGTCGGTCAGCGAGCTTGAGGCCGCAGTCGGCCTGTCACAATCGGCCACCGTGCGGCTGGTGGACCGGCTCGAGGCGGAAGGGCTGGTGCGCCGTGCCGCCAAGGTGAAGCGCGTGGTGCGTGTCTCCCTGACACCCGCCGGCCGCCGCGAAGCGGAGAAGCTGGCATCCGCCCGCATCGCCGCACTGGAAGCGGTGATTGCGCGGCTGGAGCCCGTCGAGCGGGACGCGCTGGGCTGGCTGCTGGACCGGCTGCTCAACGCGCTGGAAGCCGAAGGACACGACCCGCGCCTGCTTTACCGCTGGGGCGCCATCAGCCCGTTGTAAGTGACGTTGGGGCGTTCAGCTGCCGGCTGCTGTTATGGTCGTCCAGCTTCCGTCATCTGCCCGGCGTTTTCCCTGCAAGGCGGCCGCCAGATCATCGGCAAGTCTTTCGGTGAAAGAAATGCGGGTATGGTCATGGTCCCAGAAATGAATGTCGCTGCGCGTCAGATCTGACGGATAAAGATAGTCCACAGCGATTGCGTTACGGGCGCGAGCCAGTTCCTTCATTCGCTGCTTGCATGCGGTGAGCATCGCTGCTCGATCGGAGCCTTCTTCGGGAAGTGCCGCAATGTGGAGCGGCATCATAACGAACATCAGCGTCGTGCGTGGTGACGCGACCTCGAGCAGATCGTCAAGGGCGTCGAGCTCGGGAAAGCGGCCTTCCTCAACCTGCATATCGCCGGCCTGCAACGCGGCCTTGTTTTGAACATGGATGGTGCTTGCGGCCCACAAACGCGAGCGGGCGGATTCCGCTGTCCAGGTGCTGTCGTCCTTCAGATCGTTGCGATAGCCGCTCGGATCCACATCCGGCTCGCGAAGACCGACCGCGAACGAGAGCCGCTTGAAAACGAGCGTCAGCATGCGTCCATTGAGAACATGGGTGAGATGACCAACCAGATCATCGTCATAAAGCCATTCCGGGAGGGGGGATTCCGGATGGTACCGGGGCTGCTGCGGCAGGCACCACCTCGTATCGATGCCGTGCACGATCATCTTGGGTGTCACAAGCTGCCGAAAGACGAGCTCGAGCACGCGTCTTTGCTCATAGGGTGTCGAGCCATGGATCGCCACATTAGCGAAATGGCCGCCGAGCTGCTTCTCGACAACGGCGGGAGCGACGTGGTGCAGCGTCGATGTTCCCACAAGGTAGGAGTCATAATCGCCGCTTCGCACGACAAGCGGCACGACAAAGCGGCGGTTGGCTTCGGTGGGAACGCTGCCGCCGAGGACGCCGATGGGTGAGATGCCGAGGGGGTCAACCAGCAGGATGATCAGCCATGCTGCCACGAGGGCCGCACCCGCTGTGCTCAGCAGAACCCGCACAAACTGCTGCCACATGACCGATCCCTCAGAACTGGAAATAAATGAAGGTGACGGGCTGGCCGGTGCCCACCTCGAGCACGGCGGCGGTGAGGAGGATGCCTGCGGCCATGGCGTACCCCAGTCTTGGGCGCAGCTTCTCCGACGTGAAAATGGTGGCCGACGGCCCGATCATGGAAATCGCGGCGGCTAGACCTATAAGCGCCCAGCTCTTTCCGCCGCCCCATCCACCGGCTCCGCCAAGACCCGCAAACATGCGTGAGGCCGACTCGAAGTCGACGGCCCGAAAGATCACCCAACCCGCGAAGACGAAGGTCATGGTCAGGGCCCAGCTTGCAATCCCAGGCATCCTGATCCCGGTGAAAGACCATCCTCGGCAGAGAACGAGCGCTATCCCATGAAGAAGGCCCCAGACCACGAAGGTCCAGCCGGCGCCATGCCACAGGCCGCAGAGGGTCATGGTCGCCATGGTGGCAAGAACGTATCTGACGGGGCCGGAGCGGCTTCCGCCGAGGGGAATGTAGAAGTAGTCGCGGAAGAACCGCGACAATGTCATGTGCCAGCGCCGCCAGAAGTCCTGAATGTTTCTGGCGCGGTAGGGCACGTTGAAATTGTCGGGCAGCCTGAGGCCCATCATCAGGCCAATGCCTATGGCCATTTCCGAGTAGGCTGAGAAGTCGAAGAAGAGCTGGAAAGCGAATGCGAAGGAGCCCGACCATGCCTCGCCAAAGAGCGGAACGGTCTGTGTCGCGGTGGCAAACGCATTATCCGCAACTGGGGCGAGCTTGTCGGCGATGAAGATCTTCTTCGCCAAGCCCAGAACGAAGAGCGCCGCGCCGCGGCCGATCCGTTCTGCGCATCCCGGCCGTAAGGGATCCAGATCGAACTGCCACATGATTTCGCTCTGGCGGATGATTGGGCCGGCCACGAGCTGCGGAAAATACATCACGTAAAGCAGCATCCGCCTGAGCCCGTAGACCGGAGCCTCTCCGCGCCGGAGATCGACGAGGTAGGTCACCAGGTGGAAGGTATAGAAGCTGATGCCGATGGGCAGGATCAGCGGACTGCGTGGAAGATCGGTGGCCAGAATGGTCTCGATGCTGGCAACGGCGAAGTCGGCATATTTGAACAGTGCAAGGATCAGGAGATTTCCCGCGATCGCCAGAGGCAGCAGAAGGCCATGTCCAGGACCTGCCATTCTGGCCGCCGCCCAACTGACGATCGTCTGCCCCACCATGAGCGGCAGAAAGCGGATGTCCCACCAGCCATAGAATATGGCCGAGGCGACAATCAGCACCCACTCACGGGCCACCAGCCGGTGCGCCAACAGATAATAGAGCGCGAGCACCAAAGGCAGGAAGCCAAGTACGAACACCTGCGTCTGAAAAAGCATGCGCGGTCCCCACCAGCGTGCCTAGCCTCTAGCGGTGCCAGGTGGTCGCCGCAAGCCGATGTAAATCTTCCTGCACAGCTTCCGAGCGCTCTTCGTTATGACGCAGAGGTGAGCGGTGTCGCTCTCGACGTCTCCGCAGGAGGTGCTAGCTTTCATCAGCAGATTTCGCGAGGGAGAGCACGATGATCCAGTTGCGGGCAGTGACGGTTGGCGTTCTCGGTCTTTCACTTCTCGCCTCCGCCGCCATGGCGCACCATGGCTGGAGCTGGGCCGAGGCCGCTCAGGTCGAGCTTGAGGGCACGGTCCGGGAAATCTTCATCGGCCCGCCTCATCCGACGCTGCAGGTGGAAGCATCTGACGGCATGTGGACCGTGGAGCTGGGCAACCCCAGCCAGACAAAACGCGCGGGCTTCGTGGAAGGCTCGGCCAAAGTCGGCGACACATTGAAGGCTCTCGGCAACCGCTCGGAGGACGAAGGCGAAAAGCGGATGAAGGCGGTGCAGATCACGGTGGGCGAGAAGACCTACGACATCTATCCGGAGCGTATCAAACGCTGAGCGCGCCGGCATGGAGGCGCTTGCCGGGCTTTCCGAATGGCCGGTGGCGGAGGCGCTGCGGCGCAACGGCACCCTTTATCTTCTCGTCAATGCCGCTCATATCCTCGCGCTGGGAACGCTGATCGGCAGCATCCTCGTGCTGGACCTGCGCCTGCTTGGCCTGTTCCGGTCCGCTCCGCTCTCCCTCCTCGCCCCACCCTTGATGAAGGTGGCCGCCTGCGGCCTCGGCGGCGCGCTCATCACCGGCTTCCTGCTCTTCAGCGTGCGGCCAGTGAGCTATGTCGAAAACCCGGCCTTTCTCGCCAAGCTCGTCTTGATCGGGCTCGGTATCGCCAATGTGACGCTGGTGCATTTTGGCCGGCACTGGCGGCTGTCGATCGACGGGGCAGCGGAGCCGGCCGCTCCCCTGAAGATCTTCGCGGCCGCATCCATCGCCATCTGGACGGGTGCTGTCATCGCCGGCCGCTGGATCGGCTTTCTCTGAGGCGGACGCCGCCTACAGACCGGCCGATGCGAAGCTGCGAGGCGCGGGAGCGACCACACGGGTGGTGCCGCCGCCGACCTCAAGCACCGCCAGCCCCCGCTGGATGGTGCCGTTGGGCCGGAAGCGGAACAGGCCGTCGACGCCGCTGAAGCCGGAGCTGTTGGTGAGCACGCCGGGGCTGAAGCGTTGCATCCCCTGCGTCTGCACCAGGGCGGCGATCAGGGTGACGGAATCATAGGCGAGCGAGGCGGTGCGCACGGGATCGGAGCCGTAACGCGCGCGGTAGCGCGAGGAGAAGCTCTGCCACATGGCCTTGTCGGCACCCGCGAAACGCGCGCCGGCCATGACCGGCGAGGAAAGAAGCGCCGGATCGTCCCACAGGCCGGTGCCGAGCAGCATGGCCCGGCGCGTATCGACGCCGGCCGCAGTCATGGCCTGGACGAGACCGGGCACGACCGAGGCCGATCCCGGAACGAAGATCGCGTCTGCCGATGTGCCGGCGGTGGCGGCGAAGCGCTTGGCCGCGGCCTGGGCCCCCGCCTGGTCCGCCGGATAGCGCTCGAAGGCGACAAGACGGCCGCCGACGCGTGCCACGGTTTCCTTGAAAGCGGCCTCCACGACGGTGCCATAGGCATTGTCGGGCACGAGGCCGGCGAAGGATTTGCGGCCGGACTGGCTGGCGTGCTCGACGATGCGCTCCACATCGCCTTGTGGCGGGAAGCTCAGGAGATAGACGCCGCTGCCGGCAACGCTGGCATCGGTGGAATAGCCGATGACAGGCACATTGGCCTGCCGCGCCACGCCGCCCACGGCGGCGACGCTCTGGGCAAAGAGCGGCCCGAGGATCACTTCCGCGCCCTCGTTGATGGCGGCCTGCGCCGCCTCGGCGGCGCCCTGCGGCGTGCCTTTGTCGTCCTTCACCAGAAGCTGGATGTTGGGATTGTTGAACTCGGCCAGGGCCATCTCGGCGGCGTTGCGCAGCGAGGTCGCGGTCGGTGCGCCGGTGCCGGTCTGCGGCAGGAGCAGCGCGACCTTGACCTGGCCCTGGCCCATGACGTCGCCCAGCGCCCTCGTTTCCACAGCGGTGGTGGGGGCTGAGAGGAGCCCGGAACCCGTGTTGTCGGAGACCGACTGGCAGCCAGCAAGGGCGAGGGAAGCAAAGCCGGCCAGTGACAGGAACCGGCGGCGGGAAACAACAGCCATGATGAGGCCTCGATTGGAATATGCGCGAAATGCGGAACCTTCGCGTTGCGGTCGCGCCGGTCCCGGTCGTAAGGTCAGCCTCTTTGGTAACCAGTCCCGCCGCAGATGCCAAGCACCCCCTCGCCAAACCGTGATCGCACCGAGATGCGTGTGCGCCGCTTTCTCATCGGCGGTCATGCCTTTCCCGCGCGGGCACTGGCGCCGGGCCTGCATGTCGTGGCGACACCCATCGGCAACCTGAAAGACGTCTCCCTTCGTGCGCTGGAGACATTGGCGGGCGCCGATGCGGTGCTGGCGGAGGACACCCGTGTCTCGCGCAAGCTGCTTGATGCCTATGGCATCGAGACGCCGCTCATATCCTATCATGACCACAACGCGGCGGAGATGCGCCCGCGCATCCTGGCGCGTCTCGCCGCCGGCGAGGCGCTGGCGCAGATTTCCGACGCCGGCACGCCGCTGGTCTCCGATCCCGGCTTCAAGCTCGTCCGGGCCGCGGCGGAGGAGGGGCTGTTCGTCTCCACCGTTCCCGGCGCCTCGGCGGTGCTGACGGGCCTCGTGCTGGCGGGCCTGCCGACCGACGCTTTTTTCTTCGCGGGCTTCCTGCCGCCCAAATCGGGGGCTCGGCGCAATCGGCTGACGGAGGTTGCGAAGGTGCCGGGCACGCTGGTGTTCTTTGAGACCGGCCCGCGCCTTGCCGCCATGCTGGCCGATGCGCGTGATGTCCTGGGCGATCGTCCGGCCGCCGTTGCGCGAGAGCTGACCAAGGCTTTCGAAGAGGTGCGGCGGGACAACCTCACGGCGCTGGCCGCGCATTATGCGACGGCCGGCGGGCCCAAGGGAGAGATCGTCGTGGTCATCGGCCCTCCGGCACCGGCGGAGGCGCCTGACGAGGCCGATCTCGACCGGCTGATTACGGAGTCGCTGCAGAGCCTGTCCGTGAAGGACGCCGCCGCCGAGATCGCCAAGGAAACCGGCCTGCCGCGACGCGAGGTTTATGCCCGCGCCCTCGTGCTGGCGAAAGGCGGCGCCGCCCAATGAGAAGCGCGGCCGACCGCCGCCTGTCAGAAGCCGGCGGCCGCCGCAGCGAGACTGTTGCCGCCTGGTGGCTGCGCCTCAAGGGCTACCGGATCCTGGCGCGGCGGCTGAAGACGCCGATGGGCGAGGTGGATCTGGTGGTGCAGCGGGGGCAAAGCCTTGTCTTCGTGGAGGTAAAAGCGCGTTCGACGCTCGATCTTGCCGCCGAGGCGCTGACGCCGCGCCAGCGCGAGCGGATCGTGCAGGCCGCGCGCGGCTATCTCGCCCGCAATCCGCATTATGGCGGCCATAACATCCGTTTCGACCTCCTGCTTATTGCGCCGGGCCGCCTGCCGCGCCACATCGTACAGGCCTTCGACGCTTCCTTCTGATCCTTCCCTTGGAGTTTCCCATGTCCCTCCGTGTCGCTGTCCAGATGGACCCCATCGAGCGCATCAACATCAGCGGCGACAGCACCTTCGCGCTCATGCTGGAAGCGCAGGCGCGCGGCCACGAGCTTTCGGTCTACACACCCGACCGGCTGTCGCTTTCCGGCAGCAACGTAGTGACGACGTTGCGGCCGGCTGAGGTGCGCGACACGGCCGGCGATCATGTCACTTTAGGTGACGAGCGGCGGGTCGATCTTGCCGATTTCGACGTGGTTATGCTGCGGCAGGACCCGCCCTTCGACATGGCCTATATCACCACCACCCATCTTCTGGAGCGGCTGCAGCCCAAGGTGCTTGTGGCCAATGATCCCGCCCATGTGCGCAACGCGCCGGAGAAGATCTTCGTCACCCTGTTCCCCGAGCTGATGCCGGAGACGCTGATCACCCGCGACAGGGCCGAGATCGAGGCGTTCCGCCGCGAGCATGGCGACATCGTCATGAAGCCGCTCTACGGCAACGGCGGCGCGGCGGTGTTCAAGGTCGCGGTGCGTGATCCCAACTTCGGCTCGCTCTATGACCTGTTCGCGGCCACCTTCCGCGAGCCGTGGGTGGTGCAGGCTTTCCTGCCGAAGGTCAGCCAGGGCGACAAGCGCATCATCCTGATCGACGGTGAGTTCGCCGGCGCGGTCAACCGCGTGCCTGCCGAGGATGACATCCGCTCCAACATGGTGCGCGGCGGCGCGGCCAAGGAGACCGAGCTGAGCGATCGCGAACGTGAGATCTGCGCCCGCATCGGCCCAGCGCTGCGCGAGAGAGGGCTCCTCTTCACCGGCATCGATGTGATCGACGGCAAGCTGACCGAGATCAACGTGACGTCCCCGACGGGCATCCGCGCGGTGAAGAAGCTGGGCGGTCCCGACATCGCCGCCATGTTCTGGGATGCCGTGGAGAAGAAGCGGGCCTGAAGCCTATTCAAATGGCCGGTTTTATGGAGGTCGGTGCTCGGAGCTCGATCAAGGGATCGCTCTTCCGGTAGAGAGAACCAACCGCATGGCACAGCGGTCCTTTCGCAGAAAACCGTTGGCGGCCTCGGCCTCCAGGATAGCTGCGAGCCGTGGTCCCAGCTGGCCAGGTTTCAGCGTGGCGAACCCCATGCTTGCATAAAAGGCCTCATTCCAGGCAAGCCGGCGGAACGTTGTCAGCGTCACAGCCTCGAAACTGTTGGCCTCGGCCCAGGCGATAGCCGTTGCAAGAAGCGTCCGTCCAATGCCTTGGCCCTGGCTGCCGTGGCGCACGGCCAGTTCCCGGATATGCAGTTCCGGCACTGTTCTTTCGGCGCTGAGAAAGCCGAGCGGCTCGTCGAGGTCATCGACCGCCACCCATGATGCGCCCTGCCGAATGAGCGCGCGGTGTTCATTCGCCGTCAGCACGTCATCATCCGCGATCCAGGCAAGCTTCGGCAGCGTGCGGAAGATTTCGCCCGCCGAACGTTCGATGGCGGGCAGGCGCAGCGCGTCATCTTCACGAGCGGGACGGATGGTGGCATGCATGATGCCGCAATAGGCTGAAGCCCGCGCTACGTCCACATCCTTCGCCTGCGTCATCCGAGCTGCGGCAAGGTTCTGCGGCCATGAATTTTACGTTTGGCTCTGCTACTGTGTGGTCAACAGGGTTCCACAGGGCAGGGTACGTTCAATGTCATCACGCGGGGGTTCAGCCGCATCCCCCAGCGCGCCAAGGGTCGCGTTGGTCAGGGACAGCGCCAGCATGAAGGCGGACGAGCCGCGATGGCGGCGGCTGGTGGATGCCGCCAGGGGAACCGCGCCTTTCCAGACCTTTGACTGGCTCTACGCATCGGCGAAAGCCTGCGAGGATCGCGGCGGGGGCATCGCCATCGTGACGGTGACGCGCGATGGCGAACTGACGGTTGCCGTCCCTCTCGCCATCGAGAAGGAGATGGGCGTCACGGTGGCGCGCTGGCTGGGCGAGCCCCTGATCCAATATGGCGATGCCGTCGTCAGCCGCGATGCGGGGCCCTCGGACATCGAGGCCGCCTCTTCCGCAATGCGGAAGCTGCCAGTAGATGTGCTGCTGCTGAAGAACGTCCGCAAGGGCAGCATGGTGAACGGTGTGCTGTCATCCAGCGGCGCGGCTGCGATCTCGGATGAGACGGCGCGCTACCTCGACCTTCGCACCCTCACCGCATCGGAGGATTTCGCCGCCTGGACGCGGAATTCCGCCGCCAAACGCGCCGGCTCGGCCGCGCGGCGTCTGGCCAAACTGGGTGAGATATCCTTCATCGCCGTCGAAGGCGAAGAGGCCCGCGACTGGGCGCGGGCGGCGCTGGCGCTGAAGCGCCAATGGCTGACCGAACGCGGCATCGTCGGCACGCCGCTGCACGACGACCGCCTCTGCGAGATGATGATTGGGCTGAGCGCGGCCCCGGGCTGCATGGTCTCGGTGCTGACGCTTGATGGCAAACTGGCCGCCGCGGAAATCGGCTTCTTCCACGAAGGGCACTATGCGGCCTATCTCGGCGCCTTCGACAGCGCCCTGCACAAATATTCGCCCGGCCTCGTGCAGATGCTCTACACCATCGAGGAATGCCGGAGGCGGGGCGTCGCCATCTATGATCTCCTGCCGCCGGACGATGAGTACAAGGTGCGCTGGACATCCCACGCGGCCGGCACGGCAACCTTCGCTGAAGCGCGAACCGCGCTCGGGCGTGCCTATCTCCAGATCGCGCGGCTGAGGCCGGCGGTGAAGAAACTTTACCACCGGCTGCCGCAGCAGGTCCGGGCAGGCGCCCGCCGGTCGCTCTCACGGGTGATGCCATGGGCTGTCGTCGCCGCCGTGGCGGATGCGGCGCTGTCGTGAACTGTATGAGCCAAGCCGCCGTTTTTTAAGCCGCAGGTGAGGATCAGCAGACCGCTTCTGGTCATCACAGTGCTCATACTGAACAGTGAGCGCTCGGGGGTTCGCTCAGGCAGATCGCAGCCAGGACCAGCGTTCCAGCTCCGCCGCGATAAAGGCGGCGAACTCCCCAGGCGTGCCGCCAACGATCTCGATGCCGTCGCGTGCGAGCGCATCCGCGATCACCGGGCGCCGCAGTGCCATGCCGATGGCCCGGCTTTGCTGGGCAACGATGGCCGGATCGGTTCGCGGCGGGGCCACGAAACCCAGCCAGTTGTTCAGCGAATAGCCACTCAGTCCGCATTCCTCCAGTGTTGGAATGGCCGGCAGCGCGGCGATGCGCTGGGACGTGGTGACGGCGAGCGCCGAAAGCCGCCCGCCGCGCACCAGCGGCAGCATGCTTGCGGCGTTGTTGAAGCTGAGGTCGAGCCTGCCGCCCAGGAAGTCTTCATAGAGGTCGCGGGTGTCGGTGTAGGCGCGATGGGCCAGCGTGACCCCGGTCATGCGCTGGAACAGGAGGCCGGCGAGATAGGGCGCGCTGCCTATTCCGGAACTGCCCTGGGTCAACTCCCGGCGCCGGGCGAGGGTCACGAGATCTTCGACACAAGTGACGCCAAGGTCCGTCGATACGCCAAGCACCAGCGGGGCGCGGGTGGCAAGGCAGACCGGCGTGAAATCGACGATAGGATCATAGCCCAGGTCCGGCTTCAGGGTGGGGATGATGGCGTGGGTGCCGAAGGTCGCGATCAGCAGCGTGTTGCCGTCGGGCGCGCTTGATATGGCCTCCCGTGCCGCCAGTGCGCCCTGCTGCCCGGGCATCAGCTCCAGGCGGACGGGCCTCGCAAAGGCAGCGACGAGCTCTGGCTCCATCAGGCGCAGGAGATCGTCCGAAGCGCTGCGCGGCGAAAAGCCGATGAGGATGCGGAGCAGGACCTCTGCCATGTCGATGCGCTCCCGTGATGGCTGTTCAGAAATCGAAGAGAGCGGCGGGCTTTTGCGGCTCGTTTCGCCCGACATAAGAAAAGGTTCGCGCGGCACCTGCAAGGATGGTTGGCTCGTGCTTCAACCCGGCAGGGTGAGGATCAGCGGGCCGTTTCTTGTCACCACGACGGTGTGCTCATACTGAACGGTGGGTGCGCGGGGCTCGCTGTAGAGCGTCCAAGGGTCCTCCCCGTCATCCTCGGCCATCCGGGCGCCGCATGACAGGAAAGGCTCCACGGTGAAGACGAGCCCCTCGGTCATGGTGCGCCGCTCCGACCGGTCGGGCCAGGTAGAGATCTCCGTGGGTTCCTCGTGGAGTGAACGGCCAATGCCGTGGCTCGCGAGGTTGCGCACGAGCGTATAGCCGTTCTTGGCGGCGAAGGCTCCGATGGCCTCGCCGATGCCGGCGAGTGGCCGGCCGGGCGCCACCTGCCGGATGCCCGCCCACATGGCGCGCCGGCCGTCACGACACAGGCGGTCCACCCGCTTTGCCACCGGGGGCAGCGCGAAGGACGCGCCGGTGTCGGCGAAATAGCCGTTCTTCTCCGCGGAGACGTCGATGTTGACCAGATCGCCTGCGGTGATCCCGCGTGCACCCGGGATGCCATGCGCCACTTCTTCGTTGACGCTGATGCAGGTCGCGCCCGGAAAGTCGTAGCAGAGCTCGGGAGCCGATCTCGCGCCGGCCTGTTCGAGGACCCGCCGGCCGATCTCATCCAGTTCGGCTGTCGTGATGCCCGGCTCCAGCGCCTTGCCCATGGCTTCCAGCGCCAGTGCGCAGATGCGGCCGATCTCCTTCAGACCGGCGAGTTCAGCCTCATTGGTGATAGTCATGGACAGGTTCCTGTTGTTCTGCGGCGATGCCTAGCAGATGAGCGCGGCACAAGGCGAGCACAGAGGTATGTTCTCTAAATGTTCTTGCGTCCATCCGCGACCGTGACGTAAGCTGTGGCCCATGTTTTTCCAAGGGCGGGGCTCCCATGGTCATCTTCGTTTCCACGGTTGCGTTCGAGGGCATCGAGGCAAAGCCGGTGGATGTCCAGGTACAGGTCGCCAACGGCACGGTCGGCTTCCAGGTCGTGGGCCTGGCGGATAAGGCGGTGACGGAAGCGCGGGAGCGGGTGCGTTCGGCCCTGGTCGCGACTGGGCTGGCCCTGCCGCCGAAGCGCATCACAGTCAATCTGGCGCCGGCAGACCTTCCCAAGGAGGGAAGCCATTACGACCTGCCCATCGCGCTCGGGTTGATGGCCGCCATCGACGCCATTCCCGCCGACGCGCTGGCGGGCATGACGGTGCTGGGCGAGCTTGCGCTCGATGGGTCCATCACTGCGGTCAGCGGCGTGCTGCCGGCGGCGATCGCAGCCAATGCGCGCGGACATGGGCTGATCTGTCCTGCCGCCAATGGACCGGAGGCTGCCTGGGCCGGCGGCGATATCGACATTCTGGCGCCGTCCTCGCTGGTGCAGTTTGCCAATCATGTGCGGGGCACGCAGGTGATGTCACGGCCCGTGCCGGGCCTTCCGGCGGAACGGTCGGCCGTGCCCGATCTGTCGGACGTGAAGGGGCAGGAGACGGCCAAGCGCGCGCTGGAGATCGCAGCGGCAGGCTCCCATAATTTTCTGATGGTCGGCCCGGCCGGCGCGGGCAAATCCATGCTGGCGGCACGGCTTCCCGGTCTCCTGCCGCCGCTGACGCCGGCCGAGATGCTGGAGGTCGCCATGATCCGCTCGGTGGCGGGCGATCTTGATGGCGGCATCCTGACCGACCGGCGGCCCTTCCGCGCGCCGCACCACTCAGCTTCCATGGCCGCTCTCGTCGGCGGCGGAACGCGTCCCAAGCCGGGCGAAATCGCGCTGGCGCACAACGGCGTGCTGTTTCTCGATGAGCTGCCGGAGTTCCAGCCGCAGGTGCTGGACGCCCTGCGCCAGCCCCTGGAGGCGGGCCAGGTGGCGGTTGCCCGCGCCAATCACAGGATCACCTATCCGGCGCGCTTCCAGCTCATCGCCGCCATGAACCCCTGCAAGTGCGGCCATGCGGGCGAGCCGGGCCACACCTGCCTGCGCGGCGCACGCTGTGCCAGCGATTACCAGGCGCGGCTCTCAGGTCCCTTCGTCGACCGGATCGATCTTCACCTCGAGGTGCCGGCGGTGACGGCGTCCGATCTTCTTCTTCCCGCGCCCCGGGAGGGAACGCGGGAGGTGGCCGCCCGCGTTGCGGCGGCCCGCGCCATGCAGGCAGCGCGCTTCAAAGCCAAAGGTCTTCCGGGGGTGCTGACCAATGCCGCGGCGGGTGCCTCGCTGATCGAGGAGATCGCCGCGCCCGACACCGACGGGCTGCGCCTTCTGCGCGACGCGGCGGAGCGCATGCGGCTCTCCGCGCGGGGCTATCACCGCGTGCTGAAGGTCGCCCGCACCATCGCCGACCTCGCCGGTGAGGAGAAGGTCGGGCGGGTGCATCTGGCCGAAGCCCTGTCCTACCGCGCCATGGCTGACCGGATGGTGCGCGTCGCGGCGTAAAATTTTTCGCGGTGATGTCACATCCGGCGGTGCTGTCTCGTCCTGTTGTCGAGCGAGCAGGGAGCGGCGGGCGCCGCGATGCTCGTCTCCATCGACAAGGAGACAAGGTCATGAAGATTGTGGTCATTGGCGGAAGTGGACTCATCGGAACCAAGCTGGTCGCGAGGCTGGCTGAGAGAGGGCACGATGCGGTGGGCGTGTCGCCGCGCACGGGCGTGAATGCGCTGACCGGGCAAGGCTTGGCGGAAGCACTGGCCGGCGCGGAGGTCGTCGTGGACGTTTCCAATGCACCGTCTTTCGAGGAGAAGGCCGTCCTCGATTTCTTCGAAAGGTCGGGCCGCAATCTTATGGCCGCCGAAGCGGCAGCCGGGGTGAAGCACCACGTGGCACTCTCGATCGTGGGAACGGACCGTTTGCCCGGCATTGGCTACCTCCACGCCAAGCTCGCGCAGGAGCGCCTGATCAAGGAAGCGCCGATCCCCTACAGCATCGTCCGTGCCACGCAGTTCTTTGAATTCATCACGACCATCGCCGAGGGAAGCGTCGTGGACGGGCGGATCGTGGTGCCGGCCGCCCTGCTGCAGCCCATTGCCGCCGCCGATGTCGCCGATGCCCTGGCGGACGTCGCCGCTCGCCCGCCGCTCAACGGCACAGTCGAGATTGCCGGACCTGACAAAGCGTCGTTCAAGGAGTTCATCTCGCGCCGTCTGCGGGCAGCCGGCGACAGCCGGGAGGTGCTCGACGACCCTCATGCCTGCTACTTTGGTGCCGAAATCGATGATGGCTCTCTCACAGCGGGCGAGGCCGCGCGCCTTGGACCCACGCGTTTTGAGGCCTGGCTTGCGCACGCATGATGAGTACCCTGTGACGAGCCGTGATCGCGGCCAACTGGTAAGCTCCGGCAGTGCCGGAGCGCACACCACCAGAAGAGGAACCATGCCGCAGGCCGACGATCGTACCGAGGTTTTCGAGCAGCATCGCGCGCGGCTCGTCCGGCTTGCCTACCGCATGCTCGGTTCTCGGGCCGAGGCTGAGGATATCGTCCAGAACGCATGGCTGCGCTGGGTCTCCGCGGACAGGAGCGGGGTGTCCGCTCCCTCTGCTTTCCTGGCGCGCACCGTCGCCAGGCTCTGCCTGGATGAAATGAAGTCGGCACGTGCGCGACGGGAAACCTATGTCGGGGCATGGCTGCCCGAACCCTTGATCGAAACGGAGGATGAGCGCGTGGACGAGGACGATCTGACGCTGACCCTCATGATGGCGCTCGAACGCCTGTCGCCGCTGGAACGCGCGGCCTTTCTGCTGCACGACGTGTTCGGTGTTGCGCTCGACGAGGTTGCCGTCACCCTCAAGCGTCAGCCGAGTTCGGTCCGGCAACTTGCCGTCCGGGCCCGGAAGCACGTTCAGACCGCACGCTCCCGCTTCCCCGTCGAACGTGAAGAGGGTGAACGTATCGCGCGGGCCTTCTTCGCGGCCTCGACCAGTGGCGACGTCGCGACACTGCGAACATTGCTTGCCGAGAACGTCGTGCTGCAGGCGGACGGCGGCGGCAAGGTCACCGCTTACCGCAACCCGATCGTCGGAGTGGAACGGCTGCTTCGGCTGTTCGACAGTCTTCGTCAGAAATGGGGAGACGGGTGGGCCACTATGATCGAGCCGGTCTGGATCGACGCCCTGCCGGGATACATCAGCAAGGAGCGCGGAGAAGTGCTGCAAACGACAGCATTCGCCATAGAGAATGGCCGGATCACCGGCATCTATGTCACCCGCAACCCCGACAAGCTCAGTCATATCGCAAGGGCTCTCGCCGCTGAGCCCGACGGCATGCGGCGCCAGTGACACCATCGCGCTGAACCGCCATTCCTGCCGACAGCGCGAATCGAGCCCTCGCCTTCATGCGGCGGAATGGCAACCGCACCTGAGAGTCCAGCATCGCCATGGCCGACCGGATGGTGCGCGTGGCGGCCTGATTATCCCCAGCATTTGCAAAAGAGCTGCAGAGCGGCGGCAGCTACCATCGGCCACATCGTGTCCGCTGTCTTGAGATGAGGTGCGAAGACGGCTAGTCCGAGTCCGAACTGCCGCGGGGGCGGCCGAAATTAAGGACGGCAGATGTACATTCCTTCCGTGCTGCGGGATGCGGCTGTGCCGACGCACGGCGATCCGGCACTGGCGTTCTCCAGCGCCGTGCGCCTCACCAAGCGAGAGAGGTCAGACGACCTCGAAACTGCGCAGGCGCGCTTTTATGAAGCGGTGCGCGGCGGAGACACTGAGACGGTCGCGGAGATGCTGGCAAACCCTCCCGAGGGTTTCGACATCAACGCGGCGGGCAGCCGAGGAACAGCGCTCCATGTCGCTGTGGAGGCGGATGCGGATGTCGAGATGTTCCGGTTGCTGGTGGACACGGGGCGCATCGATCTTGCCGCTCTCGATGAGAAGGGAAGAAGCGCCTATCGGCTTGCACAAGCCGCTGCGGAGAAGGGCGATGAGGCGGCACGATGGACAGCGGATTATCTTTTCCGGCGGATGACGCGGGAGTTCGCCCGCTCCATTCTCGACGGCAACCAAGACCGGGCCAAGGAACTGCTGGAGGCCGGGGCCGATCCCATGGTCGAGCTGGATCTTGGCATCACCGGGCTTGCCTATGCCGCAGGTAACCGCAACCCGGACACGGTCAAGGCGATCCTGGCGAAAATACCAAAGGACAAACTGCAAGAGTTCCTCGACCGGCCGAGCGATGTGTTCGGCAATACGGCTCTTCATGCCGCGGCGATCTCTGGCGATCGAGAGTCCTACGATGCGCTTGTCAAAGCGGGGGCTGATGAGAGCATCGCCAATACCGACGGCGATTTGCCGGGGGCTCTGCTGGAAAACAGCCTTGAAAGGCGTGGCGACGGCGATCGCAACAAGCCGAACTACCATGTGAACCCTTTTCAGCTGCTGTGGGACGTTCTGACCGTGGCGGCAGGGCGCGCCTACGACCCTTCGATCGGCCCCTTCGCCGATCCGCCCGAACCGGACGGACCGGCCGGGACCGAGATGGACTATCTGCCGCCGCAGGGCTCGGTGGAAGAGCAGGCGCGGGAGTATGTCCGGCGGATCTCCGAGGCGCTTGACCGCGATCTTCCCTTCGACTTCTTCCGGACGTGGGAGACCGTGACGGTGCTTGGCACCATGGAGGTGCATGGGGCTGGTGCGAATGGCGAGGCGCATATGCTTGCGCGTCTGCACGACCTCGCGATGTTCGTGCAGACGCCCACGGGCCGGCTGACAATCAACGCAATCCTCGATTCCGGGGAGCGCGTTCATCTGCGCCCCTCGGACCAGGGTAACTTCACGCGTGCCAATCCGAGCGGCGGTATCGACGTTTTCCTCACCGGACGGCCGGGGACGGAAATGTCGGCCAACGAGCCGTGGGGAAGCGAAGAAGGCATGCCCACCGACGTCATTCTGGCCCACGAGCTCATTCATGTGGCACGGCGTCTGAGAGGCGTCACCGACAATGGATATTTCCTTCTGACCGGCTCCGGCAATCCGCCTGAGCGCCTGCGCATCCAGGCCGAGGAAATCTTTGCCATTGGCCTCGGACCCGCTCAGTTCGAAACGATCGGTACTGAAAACGCCTATCGCCGGGAGCGCGGCGGCGCGCAGCATCCGGAAATGCGGCTGCCTCCAAGAGAGTTCTACAGCGATCGTGGCGAGGTGCAGGCCAACGGCTTCTGGGCCGGCATCGACGCGGACAATGCCGATGACTGGTGGCAGCAGTACCGGGAACAGCGGGGCGGGGCCCACACACATGGAGGAGGGCGGCCCGGTCATCACCACAACCATCCGCGGTCGGACCTGGGCGAGACCTACGGCGAGCATGTGAAGGCGCTCACGCCGCAGGATTATGAGGACCTGCTCAACGGCACCGTGGTCGATCTGGCACAGAGCTATGATCCGGAGACGGGGAAGGTGGCGCCGCTGACCGCTCAAGGCTTCCGCGAACGCACCGAGGAGATGCTGCTCTACAACCTCATCCACATGGAGGGCGGCGCCGAAGGTGGCGAACGCCTGAAGGAGGCCATTTTCAAGACCATGGACGATATCCGCGGCCGGATCGGCAATGTGCCCAGCGAACACGCCAGGGCTGTGGCGAGCGAGGTGCGATCCTATCTGTCCGGTCTCGGCGGCATCGGCGATGTCGCCTATTTCGGCGAGCAGGCCTGGCGCCATTACACCGCCTTCCTGAAGGGCGAGGAGTTCATCCTGGAGGCGCAGGAGGATTATGAGGCGCCCAAGGGCTTCATCGACGAGGCAACCTTCAACACGACGCTCGACAGCCTGATGCAGGACTACATCGGCGACATCAATCTCGGCAGCCGCACCCTGACGGGCTTCGAGGGCGTCTTTGCCGAGAAGTTCAAAGTGCTGGTGCGTTACTTCCTCGACAAGGACGAGAGATCCTCCGGCCCGGGTGCGGACCGCGACAAATGGGTGGATGAGGCCCGCGACAAAGCCTGGAATGCCATCAAGGAGAAGCTGCCCACCGTCTATGGCGATAACGGCAACTGGGCCATGGACATCCTCCAGGGCCACATGGACCGCCACGGTGGCAAGGACCGCATCGACGAACTCGCCGACGAGGCCTTCGACGAGCGCGGCACCGCCAGCGCGGCGGAACGGCAGACCTATCAGAACCTGCTCAACGGCGTGGTCACCGACCTGGCCGCAAGCTATGACGACGGAGATATCGATCCCCTGACCGCCGGTCCCTTCCGCCAGCCCGTCTCCGACATGGTGCTCCACAACCTGAAGCACATGGAGGGGCGCAGGGATGATCCGGAGCGGCTGGCGAAGGCCATCGCCCGTACCCTTGACGACATCGAGGATCGCATCGGCAATGTCTCCTCCGAGCATCACAAGGACCTTGTGAAGAAGGTGCGGAATTATCTCCACAGCACCGGAGGCAAGGGCGATGTGGCAACCTTCGGCGAGCGCATCTGGGAGGACTATCAGGCCTGGCTCGAGGGCGAGGAGCCGCCCGCCCCGCCATCGTCCGACTACACGCCGCCCTCGGGCCACATCGATGAGGGCCTCTACACCGACACCCTCGCCTCGCTGGCCCGGGACTTTGTCCATGACATCAATCTCGGCAGTCGCACACTGACGGGCTTCAAGGGTGTCTTCGCCGAGAAGTTCAAGGTGCTGGTGAAATACCACCTCGGCCGCAACTTCTATCAGTTCGGGCCGCACGAAGATCGCGACCACTGGGTGAGCGATGCCCGCGACAAGGCCTGGGAGGACCTCAAGACGGCCCTGCCGGAAGCCTATGCCGCCCACGGCGACTGGGGCATGGACGTCCTCCAGGGCCACATGGACCGCCACGGCGGCAAGGACCGCATCGACGAGCTCGCCAACGAGGCCTTCGATGAAATCTACCCCTGACGCGGCCGCATGCTCTTGGCAGCCCAGGCGCGGAGCTTCACGGGTTCAACCGGGTCATCGACGGAGAATCGTTCCTTAACTTCCGCAGCTCTATGGTCAGGCTGGGAGAGGAACGACATGCTGACCATCATTGCCATTGCCGTCGCAGCCTTCGCGGCAGGGTTCATCGCCTCGCGCCTGGCGCGGCGGACGGCGACATCGCCCGAGAGTGCGAGTGTCGCGCCGGTGGCGACCGTCACGCATGAGCTGCGAACCCCCATCACGGGCGTCGTCGGCATGACCGATCTCCTGCTCTCCACCGAGCTTTCCGCCGAGCAGGCGACCTATGTGCGCGCCATTCGCGGGTCAGCGGAAACCATGCATGCCATCGTCGGCGATCTCCTCGATGTCGCCGCCATCGAGGCGGGTGAGTTCACGCAGATCAGCAACAGTTTCGCGCCGGACAGGCTGGTGGCCGAGATCGTGGAACTCCTGGCGCCGCATGCGCAGGCAAAGGGGCTCGACATCGCGGGCCATGTCTCGCCGGAGGTGCCGGCCCTCCTCGTCGGCGATGCGCAGCGGCTACGGCAGATCCTGGTCAACCTCGTCGGCAATGCCGTCAAGTACACCTCCACGGGCGGTGTCGGCCTCAGGGCCGATCCGACACCGACGGGGGTGGTCTTCGCCGTGCACGACACGGGCCCCGGCATTCCCGAAGGCGACCTACGCCGCCTGTTCGGTCGCTTCCAGCGCGGCATGGATGCCAAGGGTTCAGGGACGGGCCTCGGCCTCTCCATCGCGCGCCATCTGTCGGAACGGCTCGGTGGAACGCTCGATCTTCACACCGTTGTCGGTGAAGGGTCGACCTTCACCGTCTCGCTTCCCTTCACCGTCGAGAGCGACAGCGCGGGGCCGGAACCTTGGCTGGAGGGTGCCGTCGCGCTCGTTGCCGCCGCCTCGCCGTTCGAGGGCCCCTGGCTCGCGGAAGCCTTGGGAATCGCGGGGGGCGAGGTTGCCCTGGCCGCGAATGCGGAGCTTGCCGCGCGCGAGATCGAGCAGCGCGACTGGACGATGATCTTCGTCGACCAGGCCGTCCGCGAACCCATGGCCGAAGCGCTCGTCCGCGCGGCACGGCGCGGCGCCCGCGTCATCCATTTGATCACGCCGGCCGAGCGCCGCGCCGGCGGCACGCCCGGGGAATATCTTATGCGGCCCGTGCGGGCACAGTCCCTGCGCGACCTTCTCCTGCGCGCTCCCGTCGCGGTGCCACAGAAGACGGAACCGCCGTTCACGCTGGATGCCATGCCGCAGCGGCCACGGGCGCTTCTGGCCGAAGACGACGGGGTCAACGCGCTCCTGGTGCGCACCCGGCTCGAATATGCCGGGTGGCGTGTCACGGCGGTCTGCGATGGCAAGGCTGCGGTGGAGGCTTTTGACGGGGCTTCCGAGGCCGACCCCTTCGAGCTTGCCGTGCTGGATCTTGAAATGCCGAAGCTTTCCGGCTTCGACACCACAGCCGCGATCCGGCGGATCGAGGCGGCCCGGGGCGCCAAACACCACATTCCCATCGTGGTGGTCACGGCGGCGGATATCCAGCCCCTCCAGGAACAGGCGCACGGTCACGGCGTCGACGCCGTATTGCCCAAGCCGTTTGATCCCGATGCCCTCTCCGCGGTGCTCTCCAGCGATATCATGAAGCGCGTGGGCTAAAGATCGCCTGCCGCTGCCTCCGCCGAGTTCCGTCCAAAGGTTTGTCATAAATCCTTGGGCTGCCTATGGTCACTTCGGTTGACGGTGGAGTGCCGCGGGGGTCTTGTTGCGCTCGCACCGTGCGGTGTCCTGACGGGGAAAACGGGCAGTGCTGCAACAACGTCATCTGAATGCGAGATTCTTCATGAAGCGTTTGCGGCGCCGGCGGGAGGAGGGCAGTTTTGCCCGCGCCGGCCAGATCGGCTGGCTGCCGGGTTTCGGCCTGCCCGCCGCCGGGTTCCGCCGCCTGCCATCGGTCAACCTGCCGCGCAGCCTCGGGCGAATCGGCAATCTTGAACTTGTTCTCGCCGCCAACGTCGCCGAGGTGAAGCAGGCCCAGCGGCTGCGCTACAAGGTCTTCTATGAGGAAATGTCGGCCGTGCCGGGCCCGGCCAGCGCGCTGGTGCGCCGGGATATGGATGAGTTCGACGCCATCTGCGACCATCTCCTGGTGCTCGATCACGATGTTCCTGCGGGGGCATTCAAGCGGGCCACGCCCAAGGTGGTCGGCACCTACCGGCTGCTGCGGCAGGATGTGGCCGAGGTGAACTGGGGCTTTTATTCCGCCGCCGAGTACGACGTGGCGGGCCTCATCGCCCGCAAGCCGGACCTCAACTTCCTCGAACTCGGCCGCTCCTGCGTGCTGAAGCCCTATCGCACCAAGCGGATCGTCGAGCTTCTCTGGCAGGGCATCTGGGCCTATGTGCGCGCTCATGACATCGACGCGATGATCGGATGCGCCAGCCTGGAGGGCGTCGATCCGGAGCGGCTGGCCCTGCCGTTGTCCTATCTTGCCCAGGCGCATGGCGCCTCGGAGGGCTGGCGCACCGAGGCGTTGGCGCAGCGCCGGGTGGAGATGAACCGGCTTGCGCCGGAGGCGGTGGATGTGAAAGCGGCGCTGAAGCAGCTTCCACCGCTGATCAAGGGCTATCTGCGGGTGGGCGCCATGGTGGGCGACGGCGCGGTGATCGACCGCCAGTTCGGCACCACGGATGTGTTCATCGTGATGCCGGTTGATGCGATCGGGACGCGGTACATCGACTACTATCAGCGTTAGATGATCACGGTCCTGGCTGCATGCTTCGAGACTTGGCCTTCGGCCAACCTCAGCATGAGGATAGTGAGTGTGGCACGCTCTGAGCAGAGCTGGTCAAGCCCACGAACCTCATCCTGAGAAGCCGCCCTTAGGCGGCGTCTCGAAGGATACACGACGCTCTCCGCCTCACGAACCGACGTTATAGGCCGCCAGCGCCGCCATGTTGACGATGTCGTTGTCGATGGCGCCCAGGGGCACGATCTGCACCGGGCGGTCGAGGCCGACCAGAAGCGGCCCGATGACGGTCGAACCGCCCAGTTCCTGCAGCATCTTGGTGGCGACGGAGGCGGCCGCCAGGGTCGGCATGACGAGGACGTTGGCGGGGCCGGAGAGACGGCAGAAGGGGTAGGTCGACAGGAGGTCCTTGTCGAGCGCCACGTCGGCCGTCATCTCGCCGTCGACCTCGAAATCGATACGGCGCTTTTCCAGCAGCTTCAAAGCCTCGCGCACCAGGCTGGCCTGTTCTGACGGCGGATTGCCGAAGGTGGACGAGCCGAGCATGGCAACGCGGGGCTCATAGCCCATGCTGCGGGCCACATTGGCGGCGGCAACCGCGATGTCGGCCAGTTCCTCCGGGCCGGGCTGTTCGGTCAGCGCGGTGTCGGCGACGATGACCGTGCTGCCGCGCGTCAGCGCCATGCTGACGCCGAGCACCCGGCGGCCGGGCTTGGCGTCGATTACGCGCAGCACGTCGTCCATGACGGTGGCATAGGAACGCGTGGTGCCCGAGACCATGGCATCGGCATCACCCAGCGCCAGCATGCAGGCGGCGAAGTGGTTGCGGTCCTGGTTCACCAGCCGTTGCGCGTCGCGCTGCAGGTAACCCTGCCGCTGCAGTCGATCGTAGAGATAGTCGGTGTAATAGGCGTTCCGCGTGGAGAGGCGGGCATTCATGATCTCGATGCCGTCCTTGAGCTCGACGCCGAGCGAGGAGGCCGTCTCGGCAACCCGATCCTCGCGGCCGACCAGGATGGCGGTGCCGAGGCCCTGGTTGACGAAGGAGACGGCGGCGCGGATGACCTGTTCCTCTTCGCCCTCGGCGAAGACGACGCGCTTGGGGTCGCGGCGCAGCTTGTTGAAGACGCGCTGCAGGGTGCCTGCCGCCGGGTCGCGCCGCGAACGCAGCTCCTGCGCGTAGCGATCGAGATCGACGATGGGCTTGCGCGCCACGCCGGTGTCCATGGCGGCCTTCGCCACCGCGCAGGGGATGGTGGCGATGAGGCGCGGATCGAAGGGGACGGGAATGATGTATTCGCGGCCGAAGCGGGGGCGCGCGCCATAGGCCGCCGTCACCTCATCGGGCACATCCTCGCGGGCGAGGGCGGCGAGGGCTTCCGCCGCAGCCACCTTCATCTCCATGTTGATGGTGGTGGCGCGCACATCCAGCGCTCCACGGAAGATGTAGGGGAAGCCGAGGACGTTGTTGACCTGATTCGGGTAGTCGGACCGGCCGGTGGCGACGATGGCGTCGTCACGGATCTCGCGCACCTCTTCCGGCGTGATTTCCGGATCGGGATTGGCCATGGCGAAGATGATGGGATTAGGCGCCATGGAGGCGATCATCTCTGATGTCAGCGCGCCCTTTGCGGAGAGGCCAAAGACCACATCGGCGCCTTCCATGGCGTCCGCCAGCGTGCGGGCCGTGGTCTGGGCGGCATGGGCCGACTTCCACTGGTTCATGCCTTCCTCGCGGCCCTTGTAGATGACGCCCTTGGTGTCGCAGAGGATGACGTTGTCGGGCTTGAAGCCCATGGCCTTGATGAGCTCCAGGCAGGCGATGCCAGCCGAGCCGGCGCCGTTGCAGACGAGCTTGGTCTGGGTAACGTCGCGGCCGGTGAGGTGCAGCGCATTGATGAGGCCGGCGGCGGCGATGATGGCGGTGCCGTGCTGGTCGTCGTGGAAGACCGGGATGTCCATCAACTCGCGCAACCGGCTTTCGATGACGAAGCAATCGGGAGCCCTGATGTCCTCAAGGTTGATGCCGCCGAAGGAGGGGCCGAGGTAGCGCACCGCATTGATGAATTCGTCGACGTTCTCGGTGTCGACCTCAAGATCGATGCTGTCGACATCGGCAAAGCGCTTGAAGAGCACGGCCTTGCCTTCCATGACGGGCTTGGAGGCAAGGGCGCCGAGATTGCCGAGGCCGAGGATGGCCGTGCCATTCGAGATCACGGCG
This sequence comes from Agaricicola taiwanensis, assembly GCF_014635245.1. Taxonomy (GTDB): domain Bacteria; phylum Pseudomonadota; class Alphaproteobacteria; order Rhizobiales; family Methylopilaceae; genus Agaricicola; species Agaricicola taiwanensis. Next base: position 31,681 of record NZ_BMCP01000004.1, read on the forward strand.
ACCATGTTTCCGCGCGCGGTGTAGTCGAAAGAACGCGAGGGATCTTCGGCGATTGCGCGCACCGGCACGGCAACGCCGGGCGAATAGGCGAGCGACAGGTCGCGCTGGGTCGCCATGGGCTTGGTTGGCACGATCTCCAGCTTGCCGGCCCGCCCCGATTGGTGGAACTGGAGCGCTTCCTGGTCGGTGAAGGTGGGGCGCGGCTTGCGGATGATCGGCGCGTTCATGTTGTTGTCCCGGCGTTTCCAATAACCAGCCCGACGGCTGGGAGGGCGCAAACTATCCGTCCATGCCGCCGGGCTCAACAGACTTCATGCGACCAAAGGCGGATTAAACAGACACAAAGCTGTTGAGGGTGCGCGGCGAGGCTCACCCACCTCAGTCAAATTCGTTAATGTCGCGCGCGATGACACGCTCTGCCACCGCCGCCCATCCCGACAATGCCGCGCCGTCGCCCGAGGCGAAGGTGACGCCTATGATGGAGCAGTATCTCGAGCTGAAGAATGCCCATGCCGATTGCATGCTGTTCTACCGCATGGGTGATTTCTACGAGCTGTTCTTCAAGGACGCGGAAGACGCGGCGCGCACGCTCGGCATCACCCTGACCAAACGCGGCAAGCATCTGGGAGAAGACATCCCCATGTGCGGCGTGCCGGTGGAGCGGTCGGACGACTATCTCATGCGGCTCATCGCGGCGGGCTACCGTGTGGCCGTCTGCGAGCAGATCGAGGATCCGGCGGAGGCCAAGAAGCGCGGCGGCAAATCGGTGGTGAAGCGCGATGTGGTGCGCCTGGTCACACCGGGCACGCTGACGGAAGAGGCGCTGCTGGAGCCTAAGCGCGCGAACAACCTCGTCGCCGTCTCGCGTCTTTTCTCCGGTGAGGAGGAGGCCCGCTACGGCCTTGCCTGGATCGATGTGTCCACCGGCGGTTTCGGCGTCGTGGAGCTCGGCGAAGGCTCCCTCGGTGCGGAGATCGCGCGGCTCGATCCGGCGGAAGTGGTCGCGGCCGAGGCTGTCGCGAATGACGAGGTGCTGCGCGATGCCGCCATGGGCTGCGGCGCCACCATCAGTCCCGTTGGCCGCGATCTGGCGGAAGGTCCCGGCGCGGAGCGGCGGCTGGCGGAACATTTCGGCGTGTCGACGCTCGAGGGTTTCGGCACTTTCTCGCGTGCGGAAATCGGCGCGGCGGCGCTTGCCGTCTCCTATGTGGAGCGCATGTGGCGCGGCACCCGGCCACCCCTCAGCGCACCGGTGCGCGCCGCGCGCGGATCAACCGTCGAGATCGATGCCGCCACGCGCGCCAATCTGGAGCTCACGCGCACCCTCTCCGGCGAGCGCAAGGGCAGCCTTCTTGCCACCATCGACCGGACGGTGACGGCGGCAGGCGGACGACTTCTCGCCGATTGGCTGGCCGGTCCTCTGACCGATCCCAAGGCCATTGAAGGCCGGCTCGACGCGGTGACACGCATTGCCGAGGATCTCCTGTTCCGCCGGCGCCTGCGCGATGCACTGTCGGCGGCCCCGGACCTGTCGCGGGCCCTCACGCGCATCGCCGTCGGCCGCTGCGGCCCACGCGATCTTGCCGGCATCCGCGACGGCCTTGCCGCGGCGCGGGCGGTGGCCGGCTTCGTCCGGGAAGACGAGCCCGCCGCGATCCGCCGGGCTGCGGATGCGCTCAGTGCCGTAGATGCCGTGGTTGAGCAAAGTCTTGCCGGCGCATTGGCGGACGACCTGCCGCTGAAGCTCTCGGACGGCGGCTTCATCCGCCTGGGCTTTGACGGCACTCTCGACGAGCAGCGGCAGCTGCGCGACGAAAGCCGGCGCGTGATCGCGGATATGCAGGCGCGCTACGCCGAACTGGCGGGTGCACGGACGCTCCGCATCAAGCACACCAACTTCCTGGGCTATTTCGTCGAGGTGCCGGCCGAGAAAGGCGAGGAACTGCGCCGGCCGCCCTTATCGGCCACCTTCATCCATCGCCAGACGCTGCAGGGCGCCATGCGCTTCTCCACGGCCGATCTGTCGGACCTCGAAGCACGCATTGCCGCCGCCGGCCAGCGCTCGCTTGCCATCGAGCAGAAGATCTTTGCCGAACTGGCGGGCCTTGTCATGACTCATGAGGCCGCCATTCGCGCGGCCTCCGACGCGCTGGCGGCGCTCGATGTCGCGGCTTCGCTGGCGGAACTGGCCGTCGAGCGGCGCTGGGTGCGGCCGCAGATCGACTCAAGCCTTGCCTTTGACATCAGGGGCGGGCGGCATCCCGTGGTGGAGGCGGCGGTGGCCGCGGCCGGCGAGACCTTCGTTGCCAACGACGCCGATCTGTCGCCGCCGCAGAACCTCGAGAGCGGACGGATCTGGCTCATCACCGGCCCCAACATGGCGGGCAAATCGACCTTCCTGCGCCAGAACGCGCTGATCGCGATCCTGGCGCAGATGGGGAGCTATGTGCCGGCGACCTCCGCGCACATCGGCGTGGTGGACCGGCTCTTCAGCCGTGTCGGAGCAGCGGATGATCTTGCGCGCGGGCGCTCCACCTTCATGGTGGAAATGGTGGAAACGGCCGCCATCCTCAACCAGGCGACGCCCTGTTCACTGGTGATCCTTGATGAGATCGGCCGTGGCACCGCCACCTTCGACGGCCTCTCCATCGCCTGGGCTGCCATCGAGCATCTGCATGAAGTAAACCGCTGTCGTTCGCTCTTCGCCACGCATTTTCATGAGCTGACGCAGCTGACAAAGCGCTTGCCGCGCCTGCACAACGTCACGGTGCGCGTCACCGAATGGAACGGCGATGTGGTGTTCCTCCATGAGGTGGTGCCCGGGGCGGCCGACCGTTCCTACGGCGTGCAGGTGGCAAAGCTCGCCGGGCTTCCCTCGGCCGTGGTGGAGCGCGCACGCATCATCCTGGCGGAGCTGGAGGCGGCGGAACGCGGGGCTTCGGTGGAGACGCTGATCGACGACCTGCCGCTGTTCGCGGCGCGGCCCGCCGCTTCGCCCACAGCCGGGGCGCCGCATCCCGCGCTCGAGGCGCTTGATGCCATCGATCCCGACGAGCTCACGCCTCGGGCGGCGCAGGACGCGCTTTACCGGCTGAAGCAACTGCTGCGCTGAGGCCGGTCAGCCTTTCCTGCCTGTGAAGGCGAATGCCTTAGTGCTGTGAAGCCAGGGCTTTTGACAGGCGCAGCAGGGCAGGTCCCACCTCTTTCCGCAGCACGTCTTCCGACAGCTGTTCCGCCGGCGCTCCGCAGCTCAGCGAATAGATCAGACCACCGCTGGCGTTGAAGGCCGCCGCCGCCGTGTTGATGCGAGGATGGAAGCCTCCGCAGTCGACGATGAAGCCATCCGCGGCGTACTGCCGAAGTGCGTGGGCCAGAATGGCTTCACGCGCCGGCCAGTTCGGTTCATCCCGGGCCTTGATGTCCTGGTAGAGTGACGCCCGATCGGCCTCGCTCATGCAGGCGATGTAGGCTGTCCCGATCGCGCTTGCCGTCAGCGGCAGCTGCGAGCCCACGTGAAGGTTCAGCACCAGGTCGGATTGGCCCTGACAGCGCTGCACCAGAATCATGTGCAGTCCGTTGCGGGTGGCCATGGAGCAGGCAGCGCCGAAGCGGTTGGCCATTTCCTGCATGGCCGGCTTCGCAACTTCCGTCAGGGCCATGGAGGCAAGCGCGCTGTAGCCGAGCCCGAGCACGGAGGGGCTGAGCTGGAGCTGGTCCCGGCCGCTGCCGGGCAGGAGATAACCCTCATCCTGAAGGGTTTTGCAGAGCCGCCAGACCGTTGGCTGCGGCAGCCCGGTCAGCCGCGCGATTTCGGAACTTCCCAGTTCACGCTTCTCGGCTGCAAAACAACGCAGCACCTTCAGCCCGCGCGCCAGCGCCGTGACGAACTGCCGATCCTTGGGCTCCGCGCCTCCGCCCCCGCTGTCCGAGGCGCCGCCTGGTGTGATCAGGGTCGCGTTCGAGGGGGTCATTGGATGACGTCCATGATATCGGCCTTCGCCTGTTTCAGACCATCACGCTTGCGCCGCATCATGTCTCCCTTAACGCATGCTCACACGCGCGATGGTCTTAGCCGCTTGCGCGCCAGAGTCTAGCAGGGGATCACGCCACGGCAGCGTCCGGCTTCGCCGGAGACTTCCGCCCCGCTTCGGCGAGTGGAGCCTCCAGGAACGTCAGATCCTCCGCCTGATCCAGCTGGTTCAGCCTGCTGTGAAGGAGTTCGGCTTCGGAAGGTTCCAGCGTCGCGCGGGAGCAGTCGATAAATTTGGCGAGCCGGTCGGCGTCGTCGAAGGGATCGAAAATGGTGCCCTTGGCCTGTGCGCGCTCGCCCTTCAGCACCGAACCGTTGCGCAGGTGGATGGTGATCCGGTGCGGCAGCCGTGCGTTTGCCGCCAGTTCCTCTTCCCAGGAATAGGCCGTCATGGTCGTCAGGGGCAGAAGGGCACGCACCTCCGCGCGCCGGACTGCCGCCGGTGTGAAGTCGGTGAGCTCGAGCCGGTCCTTCAGGAGCGCCACCGCCACACAGTAATGCATGGAGAAGCGCGCCTGCATCTCGTTCTCGGGCTTGGCGAAGGAGAGATTGCGGATGTTCGCGACACCCACATGGGTGTGCACCTCGGCCACATCGCCGGCGTTGAAACCATGCGCCGCCTTGAGGTCGAGGATGGCATCGACCGTGTTATGGGCCGAGCCGCAGCAGGGGTGACGCTTTGGCGCGACCCCGGCGGTCTCGATGGAATGCGGCGCACCGATTGCCGCCGCGCCGCCCTCCCAGCCGGCGGCGTCATCGCCGCCATAGAGCTGCCGGAAACCCTGCGGCGCTTCCAGCACGTCGAGGCGCCCCGTCATGCCGTTGGCCGCGAGCATCGCGGCGTCCACCGCATTACGCGCGGCAAGCCCGGCGTGGAGTGGTTTGGCGGGTGTTCCGAACTGGCCCTTGACCCCCGCCGCCATGCTGACCCCGATGCTCATGGCGCATGCGATGCCGGCCTCATCAAGGCCGAGCAGCCAGGCAACACCGGCGGCCGTGCCGATGCAGCCGACCGTGGAGGTGGAGTGCCAGCCAAGGGTGTAATGCGACGGGTTCACGCCGCGGCTGACGGCGGCCTGAGCTTCCAGTCCGACCAGATAGGCCTCCACCAACTGTCGCCCCGTGGCCCGCCGCGACAGCGCGACGCCTAGAAGCGCCGGGACCAACACCGCCGAGGCATGGGTCCGCCCCGGACGGAAGTTGTCGTCATAGTCGAGGGCATGGGCGGCGGTGCCGTTGATGAGGGCCGAGATGGCCTCAGGCACCCTGCCGCCGCCCACCGCGAGGGCGGGCCCCTCCGTGTTGCCGCCGGCGAAGGTCGCGCGGACCGCGCCGGTGGCGACATCGTTGGCGCCCGCGAGCATGCAGGCAATGGTATCGGCAATGGCGTGCCGCGCCCGTGTGCGGACCAGCGGTGTGAACTCCGGCCTGCCTCCGCTCCAGCTGGCGACTTCTTCGATCAGGCTCGGCATGGTGGCCTCCTAATCCGCTTCATCAGGTTCAGGCGGCGACTTGCGGCCGTGGCTGCAGCGGCGGCTGCACATCCGCCGGTATCGGACAGACATAGGGCGTGCGCTCGGTGCGCTGCCGATAGTCTTCCTTGGCACGGGCGAGAAGATCAGGATCGGTGAGCACCTCGACCGCCGTGGCCGCCATGGTCTTGGCCGCATGGACCATGCCTTTGTGCGCCGCCGGCGATTTGCCCTGCGCGGTGACCTGCCAGGAATGGCCGGGCGTTCCGATGGCGATGGTTGCCATGCGGACCTGGACGGTGGGCACGACCCAGCTCACGTCGGCGACATCGGTGGAGCCCCTCATGGTCTCGCCCCTGGAATCGAGCGGCACAATGAAGTCGCAGAGTGGCGTGTCCGGCCGGACCGGCACGCCGACGCGGCGGTAATCGGTGAGGATGTCCTCGTCGCTGAGGGTTTTCTGGATGCGGGCGGCATAGGCGCGATCCTCGGCGTCGAACGGCGGTGGACCGAGGCGCATGAGGTTGTTGTACATCGCCTCTTCCAGCGGCCGGTTGCCGAGGAGGTTCGACACCGCGCTGATGACCTTGATGGTGACCTTGGTCTCGGTCATGAGGGCAGCGCCCTCCGCGATCTTCTTGACCCGCTCGTTCAGCGCCATCATGCCGGGCAGGTCGCGTGCCCGGATGGCGTAGCGCACCTTCGCGGAGGCCTGGACCACATTGGGCGCGACGCCGCCGGCGTCGAGAAGCGCATAATGGATGCGCGCGTCCGAGGGCATGTGCTCGCGCATATAGTTCACGCCCACGTTCATGAGTTCCACGGCATCGAGGGCGCTGCGGCCGAGATGGGGCGCGGAGGCGGCATGCGAGGCGCGCCCGTGGAAGTGGAAGTCGATCCGCGTGTTGGCGAGCGACTTCGCATCATCGATCCGCGTCATGGTGGCGGGGTGCCAGGAGATCGCGACGTCGACATCGTCGAAGGCGCCCTCCCGCACCATGAACGCCTTGGCGGCGCCGCCTTCCTCGGCCGGGCAGCCATAGTAGCGCACCGTGCCGGACCGGCCGCTCGCCTCCAGGTAGTCCTTGACGGCGGTTGCCGCCAGCATGGCCGCCGAACCAAGGAGGTTATGGCCGCAGCCATGGCCGTGTCCGTTGCCGGGAAGCGGGCGCGGCTCGGCCAAGCCTGCTTCCTGGCTGAGGCCGGGCAGCGCATCGTATTCTCCGAGGATGGCGATGACCGGGCCCCCGCTTCCTGCCTCACCCATGACGGCGGTTGGGATCCCCGCGACATCTTCCGTCACGCGAAAGCCTTGCGCGGCCAGCGCGCGGGCGTGCTCGGCTGATGACCGGAACTCCTGATAGGCGATCTCCGGCATTCCCCAGATGCGGTCGCTCAACTCCTCGAATTCGCGCTTTCTCTGGTCGACCAGATTCCAGATATCGTCCGTGTTCTGCATCGGAAAATCTCCCTATAGATTATCTTGGTTGATGGCGTCGGCCGCGACCGGCTGCGCCCGGCGCCAGAGCTCGCCCTCCCTGATGGCAAGGCCTTCGGCTTCAAGCTTGATGAGATGCGAGATGACGTTCCGCTCGGCCGCGCGGCGCAGGACCGGATCGACCTTGGAGTAGAGCGCATTCATGATGATGCCCGTCGAGAGCGGCTCATCCGTGAGGATGCCGGCGATCGCGCGCTCGCGCCTTTGCCTGTTGTTCAGAAGGTCCTGCACGAAGGGCTTCGGGTTCGGCAGCTTCGGACCATGGCCGGGCAGGAACAGTGTCTCGGGCCGCGCCAACATGAGACGAAGGCTGTTGCAGTATTCGGTCATGTTGCCCTTGGGCGGGCTGACCACAGTGCTCGACCAGGACATGACATGGTCGGCGCTGAACAGAATGCCGTTGCCGGCGGCGAAGCACAGATGGTCCGGAGCGTGGCCCGGCGTGTGGATCGCGACCATCCCGAGCACCGGGTCGCCATCGCGCAGGGGAACGTCGGGCGTGAAATCGGGCTCGGCGCTCTCGTGGAAGGCGTGGATGGGAGCGCCGGTCGCCGCCCGCAGGGCCGGCGCCGCGCCGAAATGGTCGCGATGAGCATGGCTGAGGAGGATGTTGCGCACCCGTCCGCCGGTGGCGTCCAGGATGTGCTGCACATGATCCTCGCGATCAGGACCGGGATCAAGCACCGTGACGTCGTCGCCTTCGCCGATGAGGTAGGTGTTCGTGCCATGATAGGTCGTGGGCGTGGCATTGCCGGCCACGATCCGGCGGATGCCGGGAACGATCGTCTCGGCCACGCCGCGGGGAGGTTCTGGTTCGTAAAGAAAAGGCACCTTTATCCTCCGACTGCCGGATAATTGCGCTCCAGCGACTGCGAAATGCGTTCGCGGCCCGGGGCGATGAGCATCCAGGCCGCGATCACCACCGCCGCGCCAAGAACGAGCGGCACCCTCAAGCCGAACGCCTCGGACATGAGCCCCATGGTGAGGGCGCCGAGTGCCGGTCCTCCGCGGAAAATCAAACCGTGAAAGCTTAGGACCCGCCCCCGGAGCGTCTCGTCGACGCCCAGCTGGATCAGCGTCTGGACCCCGATGCCCGAGGTGGACATGGAAAAGCCCGCCGCCACCAGTGCCGGTATGCCGAGCCACAACTGGTCGGAGGCGGCGAACAGCAAGATGGACAGCGCCAGCAGCAAGGAGTGTGTCAGCACCAGGCGGGTGAGGCCACTGGCCGAGACCCGGCTTCCAAGCCAGAGCCCGGCGATGATGGCGCCGACACCGACCGACGAGGTCATGATCGCAAGACCGCTGACACCGGCGGCAAAGACCCGCTCGGCGAAACCCGGCAGCAGCTCGACCACCGGCCGCGCGCCAAGGCTGGAGGCGAACATCAGAAGGAAGATCGGGCGAAGGCCGGGATGCACCCAGATGTAGCGGAAACCATCGGCAAGCTCGGTCATGAAGCCGGGTCGCTCGAGACGGTTGGCCTCCGGAGGGGTGAGCTGGATCCGCGTCAACGCCACCCAGAACAGCACGAAGGTGAAGGCGTTGGTGGCGAAGGCCACGGAAGCGCCCGCGGTGGCGATAAGAATGCCGGCCAGGGCAGGTCCGATGAACCGGGCGAGATTGAAGATGATGGAGTTGATGGCGACCGCGGACGCCAGATCGGCACGCGGCAGGAGCGCGGGGATGAGGGCAAGGCGCGCCGGCTGGTTGAACGCGGCGATGACCCCTTGAAGAGCCGTGAGCGCGAGCAGGAGTTCGATGGTGATATGGCCCGTCGCCGTCAGAGCGAAGAGGGCCAACGCCTGCACGCAGGACAGCACCTGGCTGATCTTGGTGACGGCGAGCCGGTCCCAGCGGTCGGCCGCGGCCCCGGCGATCGGCCCGATGATGACGGTCGGGAAGAGATCGGCGAAGGCGACGAGACCGAGCCAGCCGCCCGACTGCGTCAACTGCCATGCGAGCCAGCCGGTGGTGATGCGCTGCATCCAGGTGCCGATCAGCGATACCGCATTGCCGGCCGTGTAGATCCCGAAATTCGGGTTCCGGAGAACACGGCCAAAATTGGAAAACCCGGCAACAAGGCTCATGACGGCATCTGGAAGGTCTCGGTTACATCGGTCCGCTCGCGTCCTACTGGTTCAGCCCTTCGCATCAAGCCGGCGTATACTTGCCGGTGAGTTGCTTTGCTATGATCCCGGTGGGCGGTGGTGCTTCACCTGTCTCGGCTGTGAATTTGCGGCTCGCCTCCAATCGGGTGTCGCGCGACCAGGTGCGTTTGAGATCGTCGCGGACATGGATCTTAAGGCGCCCGAGCCCTTCCGTCTCCAGTTCCACCACATCGCCGTCATGAAAAGCGTTGAGCCCACGGTGATTGGTGCCCAGGGCCAGGATGTCGCCTGGCTCCAGCGCGTGGATCGAACTCACCCATTCGATGCAGCGCTTGATGTCATGCGCCATATCGCTGGTGTTGTAATCCTGCTTGATGGTGCCGTTCACCCAGAGCCGGACCTGCAGGTTCTGCGGGTCGGGGATCTCGTCCGCGGTCACGAGATAGGGGCCGATGGGCGCGAAGGTGTCGCGCGATTTGGCCTGGAAGAAGATGTTGCGTGCCGGTGGCAGGCCGCGGGCCGAGCCATCGATGAAGTTGATGTAGCCGAAGATATGGGACATGGCATCGGCCGCCTTCACATGCGAGGCGCGTTTTCCGATGATGATGGCAAGCTCCGCCTCGCCCTCGAACACCGTCGCGGCCACATCAGGCAACACCATGGTCTCCTCCGGGCCGATGATGGCACCGGGCGACTTGTGAAAGGCGTTGATGGGCGAGGGCGCCGCAAGGGTGCCGTCCTCCATGTAGTTGACGGCCATGCAGTCGATCTGGCGCGGTCGAGGCAATGGCGGCCGGAGCTTGACCGATGACAGCGGCACGCCCTGGTCTTTCGTCACCGCTTGTTCGATGCGCGGCCGATAGCTGTCGAACCGCTCGATCAGCCCCGCCATGAGATCCTGCCGGTCGCGGTGCGGGATTTCCATCAGCAGCGACGTGATGTCGACGATGCGATCACCGTCGACCACGCCGACCTGGAAATCATTGAAATAAGCAAGCTTCATTGGCGTTTCCTGTCCCCGTTCCGTTCTGTTGATATCCGCCCGATCACCCCGAAGCCGCAGCCGGCACCTTCGCGGCCGGCCAGCCCGCGTCGACCCCGATGAGGCCGCGTGCCGCAAGATCAGCCACATCCTCGGCGGAGAAGCCCAGGTCCATGAGGACCGATTCCGTGTGCTGTCCGAGGCGGGGAGGATGCTTTTCCACCCGTCCCGGCGTCTCGCTGAATTTCACCGGCAGGCCGCCCATTCTCATGGTGCCGAGGCCGGGCAGGTCGATGTCGATGAGGCAGTCGCGCGCCTTGAGCTGCTCCTCGCGCACCAGCCGATCCAGCGTGTTGATCGGTGAACAGGGCACGCCTGCCGCCTCGAACCGCTCGAGCCAACGGTCGGTGGGATGCCGCGCGATGATCGCGGCGACATGTTCCACGATGAAGTCCTTGTGAGCCGCGCGGCTACTGACGCTCTGGAACCTCTCGTCGCCGATCCATTCCGGCCGCTCCAGCGCGCCGCAAAGGTCCCTGAACATCCGGTCGTTGAAGCAGGCGATCACGATCCAGCCGTCGGAGGCCTCATAGGCGCGGTAGGTGGGATTGCCGCTGAGGCCGCCGCTGCCGGTCTTCTCCGGCGGCTTGCCGGTGACGAAGAAGCGCGTCAGATGCTGGGCCAGGATGGAGATCTGCCCTTCCAGCAGCGAAGTGTCCACGCGTTGGCCGCGGCCGGTGCGGTGGCGGGCCTCGACCGCCATCAAGACACCGATGGTCGCCATCATGCCCGCGGTGACGTCGCAGACGGAGGGGCCCATTTTCACCGGGCCGCGGTCCGGCTCTCCGGTGAGGCTCATACTGCCGGAATAGGCCTGCATGAAGAGGTCGTTGGCCGGCCGCTCACTGAGGGGGCCGGTGGCGCCGAAACCGCTGATCGAACAGTAGATCAGGCGTGGGTTGGTCTTCTGCAGTTCCTCATAGGTGAGGCCGGCACGGGCGAGGGCGCCGACGCGGTAGTTGTCGATCACGACATCCGCCTGATCGATCAGGCGGCGCACGATAGCGACCCCTTCCGCACTCTTGAGGTCCACGGCGATGCCGCGCTTGTTGCGGTTGGCCGCCGCGAAATAGTCGCCGAGCACGCCGTAGAAGCCGACGCCCCACTGGCGGCTGTCGTCGCCGACGCCGACGCGCTCCACCTTGATGACATCGGCGCCGTAGTCGCCGAGCGTCATGGCGCAGAATGGCCCGGCCATCGCGACACCGATCTCGACGACCTTCAAGCCCTCTAATGGCCGATCCATGCGATCCTCCCGCAGTTTTCCTGGTCTTCAGACCTTATCCGGCACGGCAGCCTTCGCTCTTTTCACGCCGAGCGACGAAGCTCCTCCTCGCGTGTCTCCTCCATCACAACCGGAACCGGTCTTCCCAAGATGACCCGGCCCGGAAGATCGATCAGCGCCTTGGCGATGCGCGCACGATGTTCGTAGCTGGTGCCCAGCCGCATGGTCCAGGATGAGACCCGGCGGAACCAGAGGTGGAGATCGAATTCCATCATGAAACCGATGCCGCCGTGGATGATCTGCGCGTTCCGCACCACGGCCTCGCATCGGTCATTGCAGAAGGCCTTGGCCTGAGAGACCTCGACGCTGTGCGGCAGGCCCTGATCCATGCGCCAGAGCGCCTCATAGGTCAGGAGTTCGCCGCCATCGATCCAGATGATCATGTCGGCGCACATGTGCTGCACCGATTGGAAGGCACCGATCGGCTGTCCGAAGGCCTCGCGCATCTTGGCATAGTCGATCGCCATCTCGGCGTCCTTGCGCGTCGCGCCGAGCATCTGCGCGCAGAGCAGCACGCTGGCACGATCGAGCATGACCTCGATGATCGGTCCAGCCTCATTGAGCGGCCCGATCCTGCTGGCGACCGGCACGCGCACGTCCTTGAAGATAACCTCGCTCTGCCTGTCCTTGGCAGTGGTCACCAAGGATCTTTGGCTGATGCCGGGGCTTCGGGTGTCGACGAGGAACAGGGAAAGCCCCTCGCCGGTGCGGCAGGCGACCAGGCAGTGATCGGCTGCCGGGAAATTGTCCACGAACAGCTTGGTGCCGTTGATGACGACCTCGTCGCCCTCGACCACGGCGGTGGTTTCGATCGCCGGATTGAAATGGCGCCCGTCGCGCTCGGTGATCGCCCAGGTCAGGACCATCTCGCCGCGCACCACCGCCGGGAGGATCGCCTGACGCTGCGCCTCCGTGCCGTCGCGCGCGATTGTCAGGGCCGCCACGGTCGTGCTGTGCAGCGGCAGCGGCGCCACCGCGCGTCCGACCTCCTGAAGGACAAGCCCGAGATAAACCAGCGGCAGCCCCGATCCACCGTAATCCTCGGGCAGGCACATGCCCTGCCATCCGAGCTCGGCTGCCTTCTTCCACAGGCCGGGCGGATAACCGACAGGATCGGCCTCCATGTCCCGAACGAGCTTTGTCGTGCATTCGCCTTCCAGGAACTCGCGCGCCGCGGTGCGGATCATGTCCTGTTCTTCGGTAAGCAAAACGTCCACTTCAACCTCCGCTTGGCGGCAGGCCGCCCGCCGAACCATTCTTCTATGCAGGTTTGCGCGACCGTCTCTGCGAGGGCAGACCGAGCCCGCGGCGGGCGATCTGGTCCCGCATGATCTGGACGCTGCCGTGATTGATGCCCGATTGAAACGCGCCCATGACGTTGTGGGCGAAGACGCCCTCCTCGACGGCATGCGGCGAACTGCTGAGAAGCTGACCGTAGGGCCCGAGCATCTGGGTGATGGCCTCCGTGGTCTTCACCCCATGTTCGGGCGCCCAGACCTTCTCGGCCGAACCCTCATAGGTGAACCTGCCGCCGCGCTGCACGATGGACATGCTGCGGAGGGTCATGAGGCGGCAGACCTGCGCCTCGATCCAGAGCTCCGCCACCTTGTCGCGGATCGCGGCGTTCTCCGCCGGCGCGTCGGGCCCGTCGCGGTTCTCCTTCAGCCAGTTGACGATGTCCTCGTCGCGGCGGATCGAGATCAGGTAACGGGAGGCTCCGACGCGGTCGAGATTGAGAGCGGCGGCGCCGATGCCCCAGCCCTTGTTCTCCTCGCCCAGGAGAGCGCTTTTCGGTATCCGCACATCATCGAAGAAGGTCTCGTTGGTGCGGGCCTCGCCGTAGGTCGTGCCGTGGGGCGCTTCCGGATTGTTCTGGATGGTCCAGAGCGGGCGCACCGTGATGCCCGGCGTGTCCATCGGGATCAGGAAGATCGAGATGCCGTCGTGCCGAGGCGCTTCGGGATCGGTTCGCGCCATAAGGTAGATGTGCGTCGCCGAATGGGCCGAGGTCGTATACATCTTCTGGCCGTTGATGATGTAGCCGTCCTGGGTCGGCGTCGCGCGGCAGCGCAGGGCCGCGAGATCGGCGCCGGCGTGAGGTTCCGTAAAGCCGAGGCAGAAGGAAATCTCGCGCCGGATCAGGCGGGGAATGAAGTAGCGTTTCTGCTCCTCGGTGCCGGCCGCCAGAACGGCCGGCGCGCCGCTGCCGCCGAGGCCGATGTTGATGCCGGCACGGAGAAACTCTTCCTCCACGATGAATTGGGTGAGGCGGTCACCGCCCTGGCCGCCGTATTCCTTCGGGTAGGTGATGCCGAGCCAGCCGCGACGGTGGATCTTGTCGTAGAGCTCCTTCATCCGGGGTCCGGCACGTCCTCTTGGGCGCGTCGAACCGTCGGCGTCCTTGCCGTCCCGCTCGGCCAGAACCTCGGGCGTTACATTGGCTTCAATGAAATCCAGGACCTCGCGCCGGAGCGCCTCCTGATCGGGCGTATATCCAAAATCCATCGTGTTTCTGCCTGGCGATCCGAAGAGCGCTGCTATTCGCACAGCGAATTATCGATTTGGTTTCGTAAATCGTAATGGCTGCTGTCCGGCAACGTCAAGGTGAAATATACTCCGTGACAAAGTTAGTCCTTCGATCACTTTATCCAAGATCAAATAATATATACGTTTTTCATTTCTTGTTGCAGAGCAGCATTTGTTTTTCTTTGGAGGAAGCTTGACCGGTGTCGAACGATCTTGCTAGCCTACTCGAAACGACAATAATTAATTCGCATTGCGAATAATAGGGATCAAGGTCGCCTGGGGAATCGCCCGTGCTGACCCCACCGCATGTGCAGGAATCGCGGCATCTTTGATGGCGATTCCTCGGCTCAAGATCGCTTTCCGAGCGCCGCGGCCGTTCCGGCGCTGCAACGAGGGATTATGCCGCAATGATGTCCGATCTGCCGAAAAGAGTTCAGATCAACGAGGAAGGTCCTCGTGAAGGTTTCCAGATAGAAAAAGGGCCGATTTCGACAGAACGGAAAGTCGAATTGATCGACGCCCTGTCGGAGACAGGGATCAGCCAGATCCAGACCGTTTCCTTTGTCAATCCAGCCCGAGTGCCGGGCTGGGCCGACGCGGAGGAGGTTGTTCGTCGTTTCCGGGCCAAGCCGGGGGTCCGCTATACCGGCCTGTGGTTGAACGACAAGGGCCTGAAGCGCGCCATCGCCACCGGCAAGCTTTTCATCAAAGGATCGATCTCCCTCACCGCCTCTGAGAAATTCCTGGGACGCAACCAGCAGCGCACGCTGGCGGAGAACCTGGAAGCCCAGCGCGGCATGATCGCGCTCTTCAAGGAAAACAACGTTCCGATCGAGCGCGGCAGCATCATGGCGGCGTTCGGCTGCAACTTCGAGGGCGATATCCCGGCCAAGAGGATCGTGGACATGGTCGGCCAGATCCTCGACCTTGGCCAGGAACATGACCTCAACATCAAGCTGATCTCGCTGGCCGATACCATGGCCTGGGCGACGCCGCAGGGCATCTACCGGGTGGTGGGCGCGGTGCGCGAAAAATATCCGGATCTGGAACTGTCGCTGCACCTGCATGACACGCGCGGCATGGCAATCGCCAATGCCTTCGCAGGCCTCCACATGGGCGTCGCCATGTATGACAGCACGGTGGCCGGCCTCGGCGGCTGCCCCTTTGCCGCCCACGCCGGCGGCGCTGGCAATGTCTGCACGGAGGACCTTGTCTTCATGCTGCACGAAATGGGCATCGAGACCGGCGTCGATCTTGAAAAGCTCCTGGAGGTGGCGCGCCTCGCCGAGGACATCGTGGGCCACCCGCTGCCGGGAAGCCTCAAGACCGGCGGCAGCCTCAACGTGCTGCGCCAGAAGTTGCAGGCGGCCTGATCCGTGGCCCCGCCGCTGACCCGCAAGATCGGAGCCTTCGTCGCCGGTCTTGATGCCGGGCGCATCCCAGAGGCGGCGCGAAAGATCGCGCGCGGCGGCTTCGCCGATTGCGTGGGCGTGATGATCGCCGGACGCGAGGAGGAGGGTCCGCGGATTCTGAGACAAGTGCTGGCGCCGCCGCCGGGTGACGTCACCCTCTGCTTCACGGGCGCGCGCGCCGCAGCGCCGGAGGCCGCCTTGATCAACGCGACGGCCGCCCATGCGCTGGACTTCGACGACACGGGCGTGCGCGGCCATCCAAGCACAGTGCTTGTTCCCGCCATCCTGGCGGAGGCCGAACACCTCGGTGCCTCCGGCGCCGATATGATCACCGCCTATATCGCGGGATACGAGACCTGGGCCGAACTATCGCTGCGCGAGCGCGGCTCGCTTCATTCCAAGGGCTGGCATCCCACCGGCATCTGGGGCGCGGTTGCCGCTGCTGCCGCCTGCGCCCGTCTCCGCCGGCTCGATGCGGAGAAGACCTCCTCCGCCATCGCGCTCGGCGCCTCGCAAAGTGCCGGACTGGTGGCGAACTTCGGCACCATGGCCAAGCCCTTTCATGCCGGGCGAGCAGCCCATGCCGGCGTGCTCGCCGCGCGGCTGGCGGAGGCCGGCTTCACCGCCTCTCCCGATGCTTTCGAGCACAGCCAAGGATTGCTCGCGGCGGTTTCCCAGCATGGTGACACCGACCGGGAGCGCGAGCCGGATCTCGGCACGCGCTGGCACATCCTGCAGGAAGGTCTGAACATCAAGAAATATCCGATCTGCTACTGCACTCACCGGTCCATCGACGGGATACTGGAGCTGCGCAGGCTGAAGGGCTTTGCCGCCGATGACGTCGACCGCATCCAGGTTGCGATCAGCGACCGCTACGGCACCATCCTGCGCAATCATCGTCCGCAGACCGGGCTTGAGGCCAAATTCAGCATGGAATTCGCCATGGCCTCGGCGGTCATCGCCAACCGCGTCGGCCTCACCGAACTGACCGACGGCTTCGTACGCCGCCCGGACGTGCAGGCGCTGATGGAGCGCGTGGAGATCCGTCTGGGGACGGAATACGACCCGAGGAACCCGAACGCCGCTCCCTTCGACCAGGTGCGAATCCAGTTGCGGACCGGCGAGGAGCTGGAAGGTCCCGCGGTGCACCGCGCGCGAGGACACGCGGAGGCGCCGCTCTCCGATGATGACCTCTACGAGAAGTTTGAAGTGTGCCTGGAAGCGGCCGGTGTCCGGCCCGAAGCCTCTGCCCTGTTTGACCGCCTGATGTCGATCGAGACCATCTCGGCACGACAGCTGACCAGTGCGCGCTGAGGAGGTTGCCATGAGCATCCGCCCGACGATCGAGTGGTTCCGTGTCGACGGCGGGTGGCATCCAGCCCGGCGGGAGGTGGCGGTATGACCTCCTGGCTGTTGCGGCGGCTGATGCAGGCCCTGATGGTGGTCACGGTCGTGTCCATGATCGTTTTTGCCGGCGTCAATGTCATCGGTGATCCCGTCGAGATCCTGATCTCGCCAGAGGCGACCCAGATTGAGCGTGAGCAGATCATCACGCGCCTCGGCCTCGACCAACCGATCTGGAAGCAGTACCTCGCCTTCGTCGGCAACGCGCTTCAGGGAAACCTCGGCAACAGCTTCGTCTACAACGAGCCCGCACTGGACCTCGTGTTCTCGCGGCTGCCGGCGACACTGGAACTTGCCTTTTGCGCGATGCTGCTGGGGTCGCTCATCGGCATTCCACTTGGCCTCTTCTGCGGCCTCTACCCCGACAGCAAGCTGTCACGGCTGATCATGGCGGGCAGCATCCTCGGCTTCTCGCTTCCGACCTTCTGGGTCGGCATCATCTTCATCATAGTCTTTTCCGTCCATTTCGGCTGGCTGCCGAGCGGGGGCAGGGGAGAGACGGTTGAATTTCTCGGCACCCGCTGGTCGTTCCTGACCCTCGACGGGCTGCAGCATCTGATCCTCCCCGCCATCAACCTCGCCCTGTTCAAGATCTCCATGATCCTGCGCCTGACCCGCGCCGGCACGCGCGAGACGCTCTCCATGGATTTCATCAAGTTCGCCCGCGCCAAGGGGCTCAAGCCGCGCCGCATCATCGGCGTGCATCTGATGAAGAGCATCATGATCCCGATCGTCACCGTCGTCGGCCTGGAATTCGGCTCCGTCATCGCCTTCGCCGTGGTGACCGAGAGCATCTTCGCCTGGCCGGGCATGGGCAAGCTCATCATCGACAGCATCTATGTGCTCGATCGGCCCGTCATCGTCGCCTACCTGATCATGATCGCCGTGCTCTTCGTGGTGATCAATCTCCTCGTCGATGTGCTCTACGCGACGCTCGATCCGCGCGTGCGGGTGGGAGGGGCGGCATGACCGTGAGTGCTGACACCACAGTCGTCGCGCCCGAACCGGCCGTGCCGCCGGCCGAGACGACGTTCCAGCTGCTCATGCGCGAGTTCCTCTCGTCCCGGCTGGCGATCCTCGGGCTGGTCGTGGTCGTGATCTTCGCGCTCGCCGCGATCCTCGCGCCATGGCTCGCGCCGCAGAACCCTTATGATCTGGCACAGCTCAACATCATGGACAGCAAGATGCCGCCGGGATCGGAATCCATGGAGGGCTATCGGTACTGGCTGGGCACGGACGGACAGGGCAGGGACATGCTGTCCGGCATCCTCTATGGGCTGCGCATCTCGCTGATCGTGGGAGCGGGCTCGGCGGTGCTGGCCTGCATGTTCGGCGCCTCGCTCGGCCTTCTCGCCGGTTACGTCGGCGGCCGCATCGATGCCTTCATCATGCGCGTCGTCGATCTCCATCTGTCTTTCCCGACGGTCCTGATCGCGCTGATGATCCTTGCCGTCCTCGGCACCGGCATCATGAACGTCGTCATCGCGATCATGGTGGTGGAATGGGCCTATTACGCCCGCACGGTGCGCGCGACCGCCATGGTGGAGCGGGAGAAGGAATATGTGCAGGCGGCCGAATGCCTGGTGCTGCCTCGGCGGCGCATCCTGTTCCGCCATCTCCTGCCCAACTGCATGCCGCCCCTGATCGTGATCGCCACCATGCAGGTGGCGCGGGCGATCTCGCTGGAAGCGACGCTGTCCTTCCTCGGGATAGGCGTGCCCATCACCGAGCCCTCGCTCGGGCTCCTCATCGCTAACGGATATGAGCATGTGCTGACAGGCGAATATTGGATCAGCATCACGCCTGGTGTCGCGCTGCTCGTCCTGATCGTGGCCATCAATCTCGTCGGCGATCGCCTGCGCGAGATCCTCAACCCGAGGAACCGGACATGAGCACTGTCGAGCCCGCCGTTGCCACACCGACGCTGGAAGTGCGCAACCTCCAGACCTCCTTCTTCCTGCGCTCCGGCCTCGCACGCGCGGTCGATGGCGTCTCCTTCACGGTCGGGCGCGGCAAGGTCATGGGCCTGGTGGGCGAGTCCGGCTCCGGCAAGTCCATCACCGGTTTCTCCATCATCGGCCTTGTCGACCCGCCCGGCCGCGTCCATGGCGGTGAGATCCTGTTCAACGGCCGCGACCTGACGAAGCTGTCGGAAACGGAGATGCGCCGGCTTAGGGGAAACCGGATCGCCATGATCCTCCAGGATCCCATGATGACGCTGAACCCGGTGCTGCGGATCGATACGCAGATGATCGAGACCGTGCAGGCGCACGACAGGGTCAGCAAGAGCGACGCCCGCTCCCGCGCCCGCGACGCTCTGGGCATGGTCGGCATCCCGTCGCCGGAGGAACGGCTGTCGTCCTATCCGCACCAGTTTTCCGGCGGCATGCGCCAGCGCGTGGCCATTGCCATCGCCATGCTGCACCGTCCCGATCTCATCATCGCCGACGAGCCCACCACCGCGCTCGACGTCACCATCCAGTCGCAGATCCTGGCCGAGGTGCAGAAGCTGGCGCGCGAATTCGGCACGGCGGTGATCTGGATCACGCATGATCTCTCGGTGGTGGCGGGTCTCGCCGACGATGTCGCCGTCATGTATGCCGGCCGCATCGTGGAATCCGGCACCGTGGACGATGTGCTGGACCGGCCGCGGCACCCCTATACCCGAGGTCTGATCGGCAGCATCCCCAGCCGGATCACGCAAGGGGAGAGGAGATTGCACCAGATCCCGGGTATGGCCCCAAGCCTGCTCGCGCTGCCCAAGGGCTGCGCCTTTCGGGCGCGCTGCCCCCGTGCCGCCGCCGTTTGCGAGACCCCGCCCGAGATTTCGGTTCCCGCTCCCGGCCGGACGCTGCGCTGCTTCCGCCCCTACGACGTGGAGCTTGTGTCATGACCGAGCCCGTCATCGAGCTTGACGGCGTCAGCAAGCGCTTCTCGCGCAAGCAGGATGTCTTCGGCCTGCTGGCGACCCGCATGGGCCTTGCCAAACGCCCACCCGAGGTGCGTGCGGTGGAGGATGTGAGCCTGCGCATCATGCCGGGCGAGGTCGTCGGTCTCGTCGGCGAGTCCGGCTGCGGGAAGTCGACGCTCGGGCGCCTCGTTGCCGGCATCCTGCCCATGTCGGACGGCAGGGTTCTCCACCGGGGCAGGGACATGAGCACGCTCTCGGCGAAGGAGCGCAAGCGGGCGACCCTCAGCGTGCAGATGATCTTCCAGGATCCCTATGCCAGCCTCAATCCCCGCATGCGGGTGGCCGATATCGTCGGCGAGGCGCCGCGCGTGCACGGGATGGTCGAGGGGGGCTATCAGGATTATGTGGCGGGCCAGCTTCGTCAGGCGGGGCTCGATCCGGCCTACAAGGAGCGCTACCCCCATCAGTTCAGTGGTGGCCAGCGCCAGCGCATCGGCATCGCCCGCGCCCTCGCGGTGCGCCCGGACTTCATCGTCTGCGACGAGGCGGTCGCCTCGCTTGATGTCTCCATCCAGGCACAGATCCTCAACCTCTTCATGGACCTGCGCGACCGGTTCAACCTGACCTATCTTTTCGTCAGCCACAATCTCGCGGTGGTCCAGCACATCTCCGACCGGGTTGTGATCATGTATCTCGGCCGGGTCGTCGAGGAGGCCGCCGTCGCGGACATCTTCAAGCGCCCGAACCATCCCTATACCCAGGCGCTGCTGAGCGAGCTGCCCCGCATCGATGTGCGCCGCAAGGCCTTCTCCGCCATTAAGGGCGAACTGCCGACGCCGCTGTCACCGCCCTCTGGCTGCCACTTTCATCCACGCTGCCCCTTCGCCATGCCGCGCTGCTCGCTGGAGCGGCCGAGACTGCGCGAAGTGGCGCCGGGCCAGCGCAGTGCATGCCACCTCAATGACCTAAATTAAGAGACTGAGAAAAGACGAAAAAACCAGAACGACAACATCACACGACCGGGAATACCCGGCGCTCAACCAGGCATAAGGGTAGGAAACATGAGACAATATCTGATGATATCGGCACTCGCCTCCGCGCTCGCGGTGCCGCTGGCCGGCACGGCCCTGGCCGAGGATCTGAAGCTTGCGATCTCCGCCGAGGTCACCTCGCTCGACCCGCACTTCCACAACGTCAGCTCCAACAACCAGTTCATGGTGATCATCTATGAATCGCTGGTGCGGCGGAACCGCCTTGCCCAGCTGGAGCCCTCACTGGCCGAGAGCTGGAAATCGATCGATGACAATACCTGGGAGTTCAAGCTGCGGCCGGGCGTGAAGTTCACCAATGGATCGGATTTCGCGGCCGACGATGTCGCCTTCTCCATCAACCGGGTCTCCAACATTCCCAACAGCCCCGGCTCCTACGCGCAATATACGAGCGCGGTGAAGGAGGTGGTGGAAGTGGATCCGTTGACGGTGCGCATCACGACCAAGGCGCCGGACCCGCTGCTGCCGCTTAATCTCACCGCCGTCTTCATGCTGGACAAGCAGACCCATGAGGGCGCCACCACCGACCAGTTCAACTCCGGCGAGAAGGTCATCGGCACCGGCCCGTTCAAGGTGGCGTCCTATCGCCCCAAGGAGCTGGTGGATCTGGAGGCCAATGAAAACTACTGGGGCGGCAAGCCCGCCTGGGACAAGGTCTCCTACCGGATGATCACCAATGACGCCGCGCGGGTGGCGGCCCTCCTGTCGGGCGATGTCCAGTTCATCGATCAGGTGCCGGCCAGCAATGTCCCGAAGCTGAAGCAGAACGAGAATCTGGTCGTGGCGACGGGCGGCAGCCTCAGGAGCATGTATCTGATGCTCGATCGATCAGGAAAGGCGCAATACGCCAAGGATAATAGCGGCAAGGTGCTGCCGAAGAACCCCTTCGACGACCTGCGCGTCCGGCAGGCGCTGTCCATGGCGATCGGCCGCGACATGATCATCGATCGCATCATGGAAGGCATGGCGATCGCCAGCGGCCAGGTCATGCCGGAAGGCGCGAGCGGCCATGTGCCCGAGATCGCGGTGCCCAAGTACGATCCCGAGGGCGCCAAGAAGCTCCTGGCGGAGGCGGGTTTCCCAGATGGCTTCCAGCTGACGCTCCACGGTTCCAACGGCCAATATCCAAACGACACCCAGATCGTGCAGGCGGTGGCGCAGATGTGGCAGCGCATCGGGCTGAAGATGGAGGTGAACGTCTCGCCCTTCGCCAGCTTCGTGAAGCGCGCGGCCGACCAGGAGTTCTCCGCCTTCCTCGCCTCCTGGGGCACCTCCAACGGCGACGCGTCGTCGCCGCTGAAGGGCGTGCTCGCAACCTACGACAAGGAGAAGCAGATGGGCTCGGCCAATCGCTCGCGCTACTCCAACCCGGAGCTGGACGCTGTCATCGTCGAGGCGATGCAGACCGTCGATGCCGAAAAGCGGAACGCGCTCTATCAGCAGGCGACAAAGATGGCGATGGAGGACGTCGCCATAATCCCGCTGCTTACGCTGAAGAATATCAACGCCATGCAGAAGACGCTGTCGCATGAGCCGCGATTGGATGGCTACATCCTCCCTCAGGAGATCAAGCCAGCTCCGGCCACGGCCGCGAAGTGACGACGGGCGGCGGGAGAACATGTCCCGCCGCTTCCATTCCCCTTGTTAGCAGGACAGGTCAAAAATGAGCGTGGCGAAGCTCTTCCAACCGATCTCCATCAAGAGCGTGACGGCCCGAAACCGCGTCGTGGTTTCGCCCATGTGCCAATATCAATCCGTGGAGGGATCGCCGACCGACTGGCACCTCGTCCATATGGGCCGCTACGCCGTCGGTGGCGCCGGCATTGTCTTCTATGAGGAGACGGCGGTCGAGGACCGTGGACGCAAGACCCACGCCTGCGCCGGGCTCTATCGTGAGGAGCAGATCCCCGAGTTCAAGCGCATCGCCGATTTCGTGCGGAAATTCGGCGCGGTTCCCGCCATCCAGCTCGGCCACGCCGGTGGCAGGGCTTCCGAGCGAGGCCCGCTGTTCGGACGGGTTGCCCTGGCGGGTGACGACGCCTGGCAGGCGGTGTCCTCCAGCGCGACCCCGATCAAGGAGGGCGCGCCGACGCCGCGCGCCATGGACGAGGGAGACATCCGCACGGTGGTCCAGGCCTTTGCCGAGGCGACACGGCGGAGCCTCGACGCCGGCTTTGAGATCCTGGAGATCCACGGCGCGCATGGATATCTCATCCAGCAGTTCCTTTCGCCCCTCATCAACAAGCGGAACGATGGCTACGGCGGCAGCCTTGAAGGGCGGATGCGCTTCGCGCTGGAGGTTACGGAGGCGGTGCGGGCGGCCTGGCCCGCGGACAAGCCGCTGTTCTTCCGCATCTCCAGCGTCGACGGCAAGGGAGGCCTCTGGTCGCTGGATGATTCCGTTGCCCTGGCGAAGGAATTGAAGGGTCTTGGCGTGGATCTCATTGACTGCTCGTCCGGCGGTCTCAGCGGCTCCTCCGCCATGGCGCCGGTGCCCCGCATTCCCGGCTATCACGTGCCCTATGCCCGAAGAATCAAGGACGAGACCGGCATGATGACCATGGCGCCGGGGCTGATCACCGAGGCCCATCAGGCCGAGGCGCTCCTCGAGGAGGGCGACATCGACCTGATCGGCATGGCGCGGGAGCTGATGTTCAACGCCGACTGGCCCGTCCATGCGGCCCGGGCGCTCGAGGTCCCGGATTATCTGGAACTGCTCCCGCCGGAGTTCACTTTCCGGCTGAAGACCCGGGAAGAGCAGGGGGTCATGCCGATCAACGCCGAGGGCGCGCGCATCCCGACCGGCGTCGCGCAATATCTGGAGGACACGCGAAGATGAGCGAGGCCAAGAGTTATCTCACCGACGAGATCCGATCTTACATCGGCATGGAGACGGAGGTGCTCGACGCCTTTGATCCGGTCGAGCGTGGAGCGGTGCGGCGCTTCGCCCAGGCCATCATGGATCCGGACCCCGTGTTCATGGAAGGCGAGGCCGCGGAAAGCAGCCGCTATGGCGGCCCGGTGGCGCCGCCGCTGTTTCCCCTGACGCAGCACCGGTTGCCCTTCGGGTCACCGGATTTCCTGACGGAGCGGGCGTCCGATCCCGACTTCGACGGCACGCGCGTCGATGCCTCGGCGGGAGAGATGGGCCCGAGCGGTAAGCCACGCAGTCTGCCGCCGCTGCCGCTGGGGCCGCTCGCCCTCCTCAACGGCGGCTCAGAGATCGAGCTCTACCGCTATCTCGGCCACGGCGAGACCCTGTCCTACAAGAGCCGTTACGCCGACATCTTCGAGCGGCAGACCTCCAAGGGATTGATGGTCTTCGTCGTCACCGACATCGATTATCTGGACAAGGACGGCGAGCTTGTCGCCCGCGTGAAGAGGACCACGATCCGCCGATGACCGAGATGACATCATCCCTCGCCGCGAACCGTGCCGCGGCCGGACCCCTTTATTTCGAGGATGTCCGGCTCGGCGAGCATATACCCGAGCTCATCAAGGGGCCCATGACGACAGCCCATCTGATGCGCTGGTCGGCCGCCATGGAGAACTGGCATAAGATCCATTACGATCGGACCTTCGCCCAGGAACATGACAAGCTGCCCGATCTTCTCGTCAACGGCTCGCTGAAGCAGAACTTCCTGGTGCAGCTGGTGAAGGACTGGGCGACCCATCACGGCTGGCCCTGGAAGGTGAGCTTCCAGTTCCGGGCCATGGATGTGGTGGGGAGCACCCTGACCATCTGGGGCGAGGTCACCGGACTTCTGCGGCTGGAGCGTTACGGGCTGGTCGAGCTGAAGCTCGGTATCCGCAATCAGGACGGCAAGGAATCAACCCCCGGTTCCGCCATGGTCGCCTTGCCCTATCGCGACGGGCCGGCCGTGCCCTATCCCTTCGTTGCGCCAACCAGCCAGGAGCTGGAGCGGGCGAGGCAGGACGCGGACTCGGCCGTCTCCGCATAGCCCGCGGACGCTGCGTTCAGGGCGTGCTCCTGCGCCGGCATTCGGAACCGCGGCGCAGCGGTGTGCGGGAGGCTTTTCGCCCCCCGCGCAGAGGTCAGTTCAGCTGCCCGTCGCCGCCACGATCGGCCGACGCAAAGTCCTTCATGACCTGGTTCATGAATTCGTTGCGGCTGACGCGCCCGTCGCCATTGGCGTCGAGAGACGAGAACTGCTGCGGTGTGAGCAGGTTCGCGACTTCACTCTGGGCGAGAACGCCATCGGCGTTGCTGTCGAGTTTGGCGAAGCTGCCCGTCATGAAGGTCTGGTACTCAGCCCGACTGATGCCGCCGTTCTTATCACTGTCGAGCTGATTGAGTTGGCCTTCATGCATGGACGGGGCCTGCTGCGCGATGGCGAGGCTCGACCCCAGCAGGAGGCTGATTGCGGTCGCAAAAAGTATGGTTCGCATCGAAAATCCTCCGGTTCTCAGCGACAGGCCAGGCGATTGCCGAGGAAACCGCCGCCGCCAATGCCGGCAGCCGTGGCAAGCACCGCCCCACCTCCAGCGCCGATCGTGCTGCCAATCAGGCCGCCGACGATTGCGCCGCCAATGGTGCCGGCAACGCATCCAAACTCATGATTGCGCGCCTGGACCTGAGGGTCGGGGCTGGATTGGCAGCCTGCCAGCAGCATCGCGATGGCGACGAAGCTGACTGCTGTTCGCTTGATCATATCCCTCTCCTTATCGTGCATCTTAAGATTTTTGATCTGAATTATTGGATGTGCAGACATCAGGCTGCGTTCGGCAAAAGAACACAGGACGATTTTGATAATAAGCGGCTATGTAGCAAAAATCCAGATGATGGTTATTTTCCACCTCTTAGTACTTTTAAAATAATTCGAATTTCTTCCTAAGCAAGAGCGAGAAATGCTTTGGATCTTGTTCAATGTTCATGAAAGCTAAAAGCTGGAAAGTCCTCGAAGCCGGGGCGACCTGCCGGCCCTGTTGAACAAGTTACGGTGAGAACACCGCATGAAATCTAAGTATATACAATAATAAATGGCGCATTATAATAATATATATTTCAGAATTGGCTGGTACGCGGTTTATCTTAGCAATGGATGTGGGCGCTCCCGCCGCGTCAAGTGATCAGCGCCCGGAGCCCATCTGGAGCTGTGCCTCGAAGGACTTCTGGATGTGGAGGCGGGCCCGCTGCTCGGTCAGCGCCGCGTCGTGCTTCTCGATGGCGTCGACGAATGTCTTCGTGTTTGGCAGCGGCCGCAAAGTGGTCCTCGACCTTATAGGTGGTGGCGCGGATCAACGCCAGCGGATTGTTCACGTCCTGCACGATGCGCAGGAGGTACTCGTCAAGCGCGGCCTCACAGAGCGCGTTGTGAAAGTCGCGGTTGGCAAATGTCCTGCTGTCCTCTGCGCGTCTCGTCAGCTTGCGCGTGTGCGTCTGCCTCGCACTTACACCGATTTGCTCCACGCCGCGTCATCCATAGCATTGACAACCGGCAGCAAGTTACGTTTGATATACAAAACAAAAATTCGCAATTAAACGATCAACCTTCCAGAGGACAGAGGACACCATGACCCTCATACAGAGACTTCGTTCGGCGCTTCTTGCGGCCTGTGCCCTCACCGGCCTCGCGGCAGTGGCGGCTCCGGCAGCAGCCGTCGCCAATACCTGGGATACGATCCAGGAGAGCGGCGTCATCCGCATCGGCGTTATTCCCAACCGCCCGCCGTATTTCTGGCAGGAGGATGGCGAGTGGGTCGGCTTCTCCGCCGAGATGGGCCGCGATCTCGCCAAGGCGCTCACCACGGAATTCGGCAAGGAAATCAAACCCGAATTCGTCATCACGTCCTGGACCACGGTGGTGCTTGATATCCAGGCCAACAAGGTCGACTCCTTCTTCGGTCTGTCGTTCTCCGAGGAACGCAAGAAGGCGCTGAACCTGGTCGGCCCCCTGTATTCGCTGCCGAACGTCGCGCTCAACGCGGTCAACTTCAAACCGTCCGGTGACAAATGGGACGACTACAACAAGCCTGATGTGAAGGTGGCCGTCGTAATGGGCACCACGGACGAGCAGTCGGCACGCAAGTTCCTGCCCAATGCGGATATCCGCGCTCTGAAGGGCATGGCCGAGGCCGTGCTCGATGTGCAGTCGGGCAACTCCAATGCGCTCGTCACCACGGTGCTGACCGGCCTCGGTGCGCTCAAGGCGAACAAGAGCCTCGGCTCCATGACCGTACTGATGCCGGCGCATACATTGCCTTCATTCGGCGGCACACGCCGTGACGGCGACGATCGGTTTGCCCAGTGGTTGCAGAAGTGGGCCGAAACCTATCGTGCCGAAGGCAAGAGCAAGGAAGTCATTTTCAACGCGATGAACAAGCTGGACCTTGATGTTTCGCAGATTCCGGCCGACGTAAAGTTCTGATTTCACGATGGCGGTTGCCGGTCTGACCGGCGACCGCTGCCCGCCTGTCTTCCGTCAAAAACACAGGACTGACGGCAGGGAGATGCGATACACCTATCGCGGAAGAGTCGGGGAGACGCATGAGCATTGTCGAGGAAGAAGGCGCTGACGGCCAGGAAGCGCACAAGAACCACGACATCTACTTCGTTCCCGGCTTGCGCCGAGGATTGCTTCTCCTGGAAACCGTTGCCGACGCCCGGCGCCCCCTGAGCGTATCGGAGATCGCGAAGCGCCTGAAGCTGACGCGCTCCACGGTCTTCCGCCTGACCTATACCCTGCGCTTCATGGGCTTCCTGGAAGAGGTGGCGGACAGCAAGAGCTTCACGCTGGGGCCCCGTGTTCTCAACATCGGCTATGCCTTCCTGGCGTCCAAGGACATCATCGAGGTCTCGCGGGCGGACCTGGAGATCCTGCGCGACAACACCAATGTCTCCGCCCATCTTGCCATCCGCGACCGCAAGGAGTTGCTCTATCTCTCCTGCGTCCAGACGCGCTCGGGCTTCCTGTCCAACCTCAATGTCGGCACGCGGCTCCCGGCCTATGCGACGCCCATGGGCTGGCTGCTGCTGTCGGACCTGTCCAATCGCGAGCTCAACGCCCTTTTCGGTGAAGATGAATTCGAGCCCATGACGGACCAGACCCCGGCCAACCTGGCGGCGCTCATGGTGAAGGTCTCCGAGGCGGCGGTGAAGGGCTACATGGTCAGCCGCGGCGCGGTGGAACCGGGCGGCTCATCGATCGCGGCGCCCATTCTGGACCGCGACGGCAAGGTGGTGGCGGCCATCGACATCTCCGGCCCTGACACCGCTTTCGATCTGACGCAGATCGAGACCCGCGACGTTCAGGAGGTGGTCAGTGCCGCGCTCAGGATCTCGGCGCGCCTCGGCTATACTCCGAACCGGGGCTCGTAGCGACGTGTGAAGGCGGCTTCCGGCCAAGCCGAAGCCGCCGCCCGTGTTACATGCGGCCGGCGTCGACCTTGATGCGCTCGCCCGTGAGCGAGGAGGAGGCGTCGCTTGCCAGAAACAGCGCGACATCCGCCACTTCCTCCGGTTCCACCCAGCGTCTGAGCGCGGCCTTGTCGGTGTAATTGACGCGGATGATCTCCTCGGCCGGCCGGTTCTCGGCCTTGACGCGAGCCGCGATCACGCGCTGCATCAGCTCACCGTTGATGGCGCCGGGGCAGAGCGCGTTGACGCGGATATTATCGACGCCGACTTCATGAGCCACGGCCTCGGTGATGCCGATGACCGCGAATTTGGTGGCGGTATAGGCCGCGCGCATGGGATAGCCGCGCAGCCCCATCAGCGAGGACATGTTGATGATGGCGCCGCCGCCGCGTTTTCTCAACTCGGGAACGGCATATTTGATGCCGAGGATGGTGCCGCGGATGTTGATCGCCATGGTCTCGTCCCATTGACCGATGTCGAGATCCTCGGCCTTCGCCACCTGGCCGGTGACACCGGCATTGTTGACGATGACGTCGAGCCCGCCGAAGCGCGATACGGCCCCCGTGATCAACGCCTTGACGCTTTCCTCGCTGGTGACATCGGTGGGCACCGCCACCGCGCCAATGCTCTCGGCAGCCTTGCCAAGCACGTCCTTGCTGCGGCCGGCGATCAGAACCGAGGCTCCGGCTTCGACGAAGCGCGCGGCGATGGCAAGCCCGATGCCGGTGCCGCCGCCGGTGACGATGGCGGTCTTGCCCTCCAGCGGGCGGTTCAGATTCTTCTCAGTCATGAGCTTTGGTCTTTCACTGCGTGACAATGGTCTTGAAGGCGTCGATGAAAACGTCGATCTGTTCCGGCGTGGTGACGGTGGAGATCGCGCCCGACAGCGTCGGCGTCATCAGGAAGCCCTCGTTGAGCATGGCGAGGGACACCGCGTTCTCCCAGGCCTTGTTGGAGGCAGCGCCGTCGCGGTAATTGCGGATGGTGTTGCCCGTGGCCGTGATCTTGAACAGCGAGCCGGAGCCGGTGACCTGCAGCGGCAGGCCTTCGCAGATGGCGGCAAGGCGGCGGCGGATGTCGTCACCTGTTCGGTTGAAGGCGGCGAAGACCTCGGGCGTCAGGCGCTCCATGGTCGCATAGCCCGCCACCGCCACCATGGGATTGGCATTGAAGGTGCCGGCATGGGTGACGCGGAAGCCGAGCGCTGGGCTCGACAGATCAAGCACATCGGCGCGCCCGGCAATGGCCCCCACGGGGAAGCCGCCGCCGATGATCTTGCCGAGCGTGGTGAGATCGGGCGCGACACCCATCAGCCCTTGCGCGCCGTTGTAGCCGACGCGGAAGGCGATCACCTCGTCGAAGATGAGCACGATGTTATGGCGGTCGCAAAGCGCGCGGGCTTCAAGCAGGAAGTCCTTGTCCGGCATCAGGAGGCCGATGCGGTTGGCCATGGGCTCAACCAGCATCACGCCGATCTCGGCGTGATGCGCTTCAACATAGGCACGCAGAGCCTCGATGTCGTTGAAGGGCAGAACCGCCATGCGGCCGTCGGTGCCGGCGAGGCCGGCGCTTTCGGCAACCGGGATGGGGGACCGGATCTCGCCCGCCTGCGCCAGCGAGGGGCTGACCGACCAGGAGACATCGTCATAGGAACCGTGGTAGCTGCCCTCGAACTTCAACACGACCGGTTTTTTGGAGAAGGCGCGGCCGAAACGCACCGCCATCATGACGGCCTCGGAGCCGGAGTTGGCAAAGCGTAGCCGCTCGGTAGAGGGAAGACGGTCGATCAGCAGTTCAGCCAGCGGCAATTCATATTCGGTCGGGCCGAAATAAGCGGTGCCCTTGCGGAGCTGCTGCTCGGCGGCGGCCAGCACATGGGGGTGGGCGTGCCCCAGCGGCAGCGACGTGGCGTTGAACCACATATCGACGACGGTGCGGCCGTCGACGTCCTTCAGAAGACTGCCGCTGCCGGAGGCGATGAAGGGCGCATAGGGTTTGCGCATGACGGCATCGCGCGTGAAGCCGCCGGGAAAAACCTCGCGGGCCCTGGCGAAGAGTTCGGCGGATTTCGGTGTGAGCTGACGGTATCTCGCCTCGATCTCACCAGCGCGCGCAAGAAGGGCGCCGTAGTAGTCGTTGTCTCGCATGGCATGAGGCCCGGCGAGATCTGCTGTCATGGACATTGAGGTTCTCCATCGAACCGGAACGGAGTGATGTCAGGCGGCGCTGGAGGCCCGCGCCTGATCGAGAAAGCCGCTTTTCTCCATGACCGCGCGCAGCTGGGCGCGCTGCGCCTCGGTCAGCGGACGGATGGGATCGCGGGTTCGGCCGCCCGGACGGCCGATGAGATCAAGCGAGGCCTTGACGCTGGCGGGGAAGGTGCCGAGCCCAAAGAAGGAGGTCAGCATGGTGGCCATCTCGCTCTGGATCCGGCGCGCGGTTTCAAGGTCGCCTTCCATGACCGCCTTGTAGAACTTCGGCGAGGTGGAGCCGAAGACCGGCGTGCCGGAGTCCATGTAACCGACCGCGCCTTCGCTGAGGGCGGCGAGGCCGAAGAAGGATGCATAGCCGGCAAAAACGCTGATGCGGTCCCCCGTGGTGCGGATGACGGAGGAGAGGA
Organism: Agaricicola taiwanensis; assembly: GCF_014635245.1. Lineage (GTDB taxonomy): Bacteria > Pseudomonadota > Alphaproteobacteria > Rhizobiales > Methylopilaceae > Agaricicola > Agaricicola taiwanensis. The sequence continues at coordinate 62,419 of NZ_BMCP01000004.1, forward strand.
AACCCCAGTCCTTGGAGCTCTCCTTGATGGCGATCACCTTCTCGGTGTCGGCCAAGCGGTTGATCAGATCGAGGCTGAGGTTGATGCCGGTCCGGCGGGGAATGTTGTAGAGCAGGATCGGCAGTTCGGAGGCGGCGACGATCCTGTCGTAATGGTCGGCGACCTCTTCCTCGCCCGCCATGATGTACCAAGGCGCCGAGACCATGGCGACGCTGCAGCCGGCCTTCGCCGCCTGCGAGATCTTCTTCAGGACCTCATCGACGAAGATGGCGCTGCAGCCGGCCACGACCGGAACGCGGCCTTTGGCGGCCTCGACGGCGGTCCGGAAGACGATGAACCTCTCGTCGTCGTTGAGAGCCCAGCTCTCGCCGGTGCAACCGTTGACGAGAAGGCCATCGACGCCATCGTTGACCACGGTTTCGGCCAGAATGCCGAAGCCCTCCGCGTTCAGCGACTGATCCTCATGGAAGGGGGTAGTCAGGGCGGGGATGACGCCGCGGAAATCAGGATTCTTCATGAGAGTGCTCCTCGAGGCCGATCAGTGGGCGCCGTCGCGCGTATGGAAACGGGACATGAATGATTGGGTGCGTGGGTTCTGCGGCCGGCCGAACATGTCGTCGGCCGAGCCTTCCTCCGCGATCACGCCGGCGTCCATGAAGGAGACGCGGTTTGCGACATCACGGGCAAAGCCCATCTCATGGGTGACGATGATCATGGTCTTGCCCTCATGGGCGAGGCCGCGCATGACCTTGAGAACTTCGTCCACGAGTTCAGGATCGAGCGCCGAGGTTGCCTCGTCGAACAGGATGACGTCGGGCTCCATGGCGAGCGCCCGGGCGATGGCGACACGCTGCGCCTGACCGCCCGAAAGATTACGGGGATAGACATCGGCCTTCTCGGCGAGACCAACCTTGGCCAGAAGCGCCAGTGCCTGCTCGCGCGCCTCCGCCTTGGCCACACCCTTCACGATGCGGGGCCCGGCCATGACGTTTTGAGCGGCCGTCATATGGGGAAAGAGGTCAAACTGCTGGAACACCATGCCGAGGTGGGTGCGGAAGCGTTCCAGCTGGCGCGACGGCGGCATGCCGCCGCCCGTGGTGAAGGTGAAGCGCTCGCTTCCCACCTCGACCATGCCGCTGGTGGGCTGTTCCAGAAGGTTCACGCAGCGCAGCAGGGTGGACTTGCCGCAGCCGGAGGGGCCGATCAGCACCCGAACGTCGCCGGGCGCGACCTCAAGCGAGACGCCTTTCAGGGCTACGTGACCATTGGGATAGGTCTTGTGGATGTCGGTGAGGCGGATCATCGGCTCGGGCGTGGGGGTCGTCATGGTCATGGCGGGCCTCCTCAGCGATCGACCCGCGCTTCAAGGCGCTTGGCGAGCTTGGTGAGCGGATAGAGGATGACAAAATATATGGCGGAGACGGCGGTGTAGGTCTCGAGCGGCCGGTAGGTGTAGGCCGCGATCTCGTAGCTCTTGTACATGAGGTCGGGCACGGCCACGACGTAGAGCAGCGAGGTGTTCTTGAGCTGCAGCACCGACTGGTTGACGAAGGGCGGCACCATGCGCCGGGCGGCCTGCGGCAGGATGATGTAGCGCATCATCCTGAGGTAGCTCATGCCGAGCGCCCGGGCGGCGTTCCACTGTCCCTTGTCGATGGAGATGACGCCGGCGCGGAAGATCTCGGCGCAGAAGGCACCCATGTAGAGCGTCAGCCCGAGCCCGCCGGCGATCCATGCCGGGATCGATGAACCCGTCAGGATCGGCAGCGCGTAATAGAACCAGACGATCTGGACCATCAGGGGCGTGCAGCGGAAAAGCTGGACATAGCCGCTGGCGGGATAGCTGATCCAGGGTTTCGCGGAGAGCATGGCAATGCCGATCACCACGCCGATGAGCATGCCGCCGACGATGGTGCCGACCGCATAGCTGAGCGTGATGCCGAGCGCCGAGACCCAAAGCGACGGATCAAGCACGACGCTCCAGTCGAATTCATATCCCATTCAATGCTCCTCTGGATGAGCTTCTTATGCTTCCGGTGCAGTTTAACCGGCGCTGCCTTGTTTTGTAAATAAAACAAATGTTCGTATAGGAACCGCTTGTTCTAGGACGCCGAGGCGGCGGTTGCGTCCGGCACGGCGAAGCGGTTCGGGTCGAACAGCGGCATCTCAGGCTGCCCGCCCAGGATGAGTTGACCCATGAGATGGCCCATGTAGGGGCCGATGGTGTAGCCGCCGCGCACGCAGGCGAGGATGAAGGCATCGGGCACGCCATCAAGCGCGCCGGCGAGGGGATAGAAGTCTGGTACGTTGGCTTCAAAGCCGGTCCAGATGCGCGTGATCCGGCAGCTGCCAAGGGCGGGCACGGCGAACTGCGCCAGCCGGATGTTGGTCAGAAGGCTGTCGGCAACGACCTCACCGCGACCTTCCGCAGGCGTGCCGCGGCCTTGCCATCCCCCTCCGATCAGGACGGTGCCGTTGGCCTTCTGCTTCAGCGTCAGAAGGCCGGTCGCATGACCGATGACATGGGAGACCACGGGGGCGCAGCGTTCTGTGACCGATACGGTGTTGATGCGCACCCGGACGGGAAGATCGACGCCCACCATGGCGGCGACCTCCTTCACCCAACCCCCGCAGGAAATGAGGATCCGCTTGGCGCGGATCACCCCGCGCGCGGTCTTGAGGACGAAGCCGCCATCGCGGTCGATCCCCTCCACCGCCAGGTTTTCAAAGGCGGTGATGCCGGCATCCGAAAGGCGCTTACGGTAGTAGACGCCGGTCATGCTGGAATTGGCGTAGCCGTCTTCGCCGCAGTAGCTCGCCAGCACCACCCCCTTGTTGAGGCCGGGCTCCATGTCCGCGACCTCGGCTGGGCTTTTCATCTCGATGGGTGCGCCGGCCTCCTTCTTCATGGCCATATAGGTGGTGAGACGCTCGGCCTCCGCCTCGGTGAAGGCGAGGGTGAGGCCGCCGGTGCGGCGGAAACCAACCTTGTCTCCGGCGTGCTCCCAGATCTCATGCCCTTTGATGGCATAGGGCATGAGCTTCACGCGTTTGATCTGCAGCGACAGCGTGCCGGCATTGACGCCGGAGGCGCCGGAGCCCAGCTCCGATTTTTCGATGACCACGGTCTTGAGGCCGCCCTGGGCTGCGGTCAGGGCGGCGGCGCATCCCATGATGCCGCCACCGATGACGGCTAGGTCATAGCGTTGGCTGGGATCGAGAGGGGTCACTGCGGGGCGGGCTCCGGCATCGGCAGATCAGAATAGTTGAACTCACCCGCCAGCTGGCCGAGCGGCATGGGGCGCAGCGGCGGCCGGGCGGTGGCTTGGCCGATGTCCTGCCGCGTCAGGCCGGTGCGATGGGCGATGAGGGCGGCGGCGCTGTCCTCGCAGACGCGCCCGCCGCAGGGGCCCATGCCGCAGCGGGTGGCGGATTTCAGACCATTGAGGGTGCGGGAGCCAGCGTCGATGGCCTCGTCCAGGACGCGCCGGGTGAGGCCTTCGCAGCGGCACACGATGGTGTCCGGCGTGGCGGCTTCCATGATGCCATCACGCGGCATGGCGAGGCCGGTCATGCTCTGGCCGAAGCGGGCCGCGCGCCCCGCTTCCTTCATCAGAGCGCCTGTCGCTGGTGTGCTGCGGCCGAGACTGACCGCGACAGCGCGGCCGGTGATGCGTCCAAGGCTTATGGCGGCATCGGCGCCGGAAATGCCGGCACCATCGCCGGTGACGTAGAGACCAGGTATGTCGGTGGCGCCATCAGGAGCGGTGACGGCGGACCAGCCGCCGGTGGCGGCATCGTAAGCGTGCCGCGCGCCGAGAAGGCGGGTGATCGCCGTGGCCGGCATCAGGCCAAAGCCATAGCAAACGGCATCGCAGGAGAGGCTGACCTGCGCGGTGTGATCAGGTCTCCACTCATCATCTATGGGAGCAAGGGTCACCCCCGTGACCTCATCGCTTCCTTCGATGCGGGTCAGAGCGTGACGGGAATAAAGCGGCACGCCGGCACGCACCAGATCCGCCAGCCATTTCGTGCCCCGCGCCATCAGCCGAGGACGCGCCATCATGGCAGGCAGGCGGCGCAGCCAATCGGTGCGGCCGTTCGCATCGATCACCGCGGCCAGTTCGCCGCCGCCCTTCAGGATGGATTGGGCAACGAGCAGGAGCAGCGGTCCCGAGCCCGCCACAACCGTCCGCTGCCCGGGCAGGATCTTCTGCGATTTCAAGAGATTGGTCGCGCCCGCAAGGCCGATGACGCCAGGCAGGGTCCATCCGGGAATGGGACGATGGCGTTCCTGCGCACCGGCGGCGACGACGAGGCGGTCGGCTTGAAGGCTGACGGGCCCTTCGCTGCCAAGGGCATGAAGCTTGAAACCCTGTTCGACAAGCCAGACGCGATGGCCGAAAAGGCATGTGACGGTGCTGCTCGCGAGGTTCTGGCGCAGGGCATCGCCGATCTCTCCATCGGGTTGCCCCGAGGAGGCGCCGGTGCCCGAGACGGGCGCGCGATAGACCTGACCGCCGGCGTCAACCCCCTCATCCAGAAGGGCAACGCTCAGTCCGGCACCGGCAGCCTCCATCGCAGCCGAAGCACCGGCCGGGCCGCCGCCGATCACGATGACATCGAAGGTCTCCTGGATCATCGCCCGGCCCTTACATCGAGACCTTCGGTGGCGGGAAACCGGCATGCCTCCGTGGCCTGGCCATCAATGCTCACCACACATTCCTGGCAAAGGCCCATGGTGCAGAAGAGGCCACGCGGCCCGCCGTCGCCCGGCCCGTGGCGCAGGATCCGCAGGCCCGCGGCCCAAAGGGCTGTCGCGACGGTTTCGCCGGCATAGGCAAGGACAGGGTGCCCCTCGAAGGTGAAGTGAAAAGAGGGGCGGCTGGCCAGCTCGGGATCGGTTCTGAGGTCCTTGGGCATCACTCACTCGAAAGCAGCACGTCGCAAGGGACGGTCCGGCGGTCTTCAGCCGCCGAGGTGTGTTCAGGCCATCTTGATGCCGAGCTCGTCGAACGTGCGCTTCACCTTGTCGAGGTCGGCCCCGGCGAGCGGCATGACCGGATCGCGCGGTACGCCGGCCGGCTGGCCGATGAGGTTGAGGGCCGCCTTGAACGCGGCGGGCCAGGTGCCGGTGCCCATCAGGAGCTGATAGATGACCGTCAGCTTGTAATGCAGCGCGGCGGTTTCCGCCGTCGGCGCTTGGCCGGCAAGATCGGTGAGCCGGGCAGCATCGCTCCCGACGAATTCCGGGCCGGTGGCGATGAAGCCCTTGGCGCCCAGCGCAATGCCGGGAAAGATGTAGTGGCAGGGACCCATGAGAATGGAAAGCCGATCGCGGAAGCGATGCAGCAGATGCGTGTGGTGGAAGAAATCGCGGTTGGATTCCTTGATCGCCACGACAGGCGCGACGTCCAAAATGGCGCCCACATCATCCGGTGACATGTCGATGCCGGTGCGGCGCGGGCTGTTGTAGAGAATGATGGGCGTGTCCACTGCCTTCGCCAGCGCCTCGAAACGGCGCAGCAGTTCCGCGCGGGTAGTCTTCAGCACATAGGTCTGCGGCATGGCCAGCACGCCTTGCGCGCCGGCTTCGGTGACGGCCTGCGCATATTTGATGGTCTGCGCGGCGCTGGGCGCGCTGACGCCGGTGACAACAGGCACTCGCCCGGCGGCGCGCTCGACCGCGATCCTCGTCAGCCTGCGGCGCTCGTCGATGTCGAGCGACCAGCTCTCACCATTGTCGCCCGCGACCGCGATGGCGCTTGCACCGTTGCCGATCAGCCAGCCGACGAGATCGGAGAAGGCGTCCTCCATGATCTCGCCCGTCTCGGTGAAGGGCGTGACGACGGCAGGGATGAAACCGGTGAAATCCTTCGCAGTAAGGGACGCCATGCACGATCACTCCTGAGGGGTGGGAGCCTAATTTATGACAAGCGCTGTTGTCATGCTGTTTGATATACGTTCTAATGTTTTATATATCAACCAATGTTTTGGGCATGACCCGTTGAGAAAGTCCGTCGATGAGCGCGATCCTGCATCGAAACCTGGCCGCCAGCCTGCCTGTGGCTGTTCGCGGCGAGGGTGCCTACCTCTTTGATGCGAAGGGGAAGAAATACCTCGATGCTTCGGGTGGCGCGGCGGTCTCCTGTCTCGGACACTCCAGCCCCCGTGTGATAGAGGCCGTCCATGAGCAGATCGGCCGGATGCCATTCGCCCATACCTCCTTCTTCACCAATGAGCCGTCCGAAGAACTGGCCGAGATGCTGATCGTGCGGGCCCCGGAAGGGTTCGGGCGCGGGCGCGTCTCCTTCGTCGGTTCCGGGTCGGAGGCCATGGAAGTGGCGCTGAAGTTCGCGCGCCAGATCCAGGTGGAGCGGGGGGAGGCTGAACGTTCAACCTTCATCGCGCGGCGCATGAGCTATCATGGCAACACGGTGGGGGCGCTGTCGGTCGGCGGCCACATGCAGCGCCGTGCGCTCTATGCGGAGATGCTCATGCCGGTGACGCACATCTCGCCGTGCTTCGCCTACCGGTTCAAGCATGACGACGAGACGCCGGAGGCCTACGGCCGCCGGGTGGCCGACGAGTTGGAAGAGGCGATCCTGAAGATCGGGCCGAAGAAGGTCGCGGCCTTCGTGGCGGAACCGGTGGTGGGCGCGACGATCGGCTGTGTCGCCGCCGCGCCGGGCTATTTCAAGCGCATCCGCGAGATCTGCGACAGGCATGGCGTGATCTTCATCGCGGATGAAGTCATGTGCGGCATGGGCCGCACCGGAAGCTTCTTCGCCATGGAGCAGGAGGGCGTCGCGCCCGACATCATCACCACGGCCAAGGGGCTCGGCGCCGGATACCAGCCCATTGCCGCTATGCTGGCGTCCGAGAAGCTGATCGAGACGCTCAAGGCCGGGAGCGGCGCGCTGGCCAACGGACATACCTATATGAGCCATGCGGTGGCCTGCGCCGCCTCCGTCGCCGTCATCAAGACCATGGAAGAGGATCGGCTGATCGAGGCCGTCCAGGATAAGGGCGCGGAACTGCGCGCCGCGCTCGAGACCCGCTTCGGCCAGCATCCCCATGTGGGCGATATTCGCGGGCGGGGATTGTTCCAGGCGCTCGAGTTCGTCGAGGACCGCACAACCAAAAGGCCGTTCTCGCGGAAATGGCGGATCGCGGAAAACCTCAAGTCAAAGCTGCAGGACCGCGGGCTGATCGCCTATCCTTCATCAGGCACCGCCGACGGCGACGAAGGCGATCACCTCCTGCTGGCCCCTCCCTACATCGTCACCTCCGACGACATCGCCATCATGGTCGACACCATCGACCGCACCGTCGCTTCCGTTCTCCCCGCCTGAACTGGATATTTCCCATGGGACGCAAAACCATCCTCACCTGCGCCGTGACCGGCAATCTCGTCACACGCGATCAGCACCCGCGGCTTCCCATCACGCCGGAGGAAATCGCCACGGCCGCCATCGAGGCGGGGAAGGCGGGGGCGGCCGTCGCCCACCTTCATGCGCGTGACGTGACCACCGGCAAGGGCAGCATGGATCTTGACGCCTTCCGCGAGATCGTGGCGCGGATCAAGGATTCCGGATCGGACATCATCATCAACCTCTCCACCGGCGAGGGCGGCCGGTTTGTTCCGTCCGACGAGGATCCGAAGATCTATGCGCCGGGGACCACGCTCGCCCTTCCCGAAAAGCGGGTTGCCCATGTGACGGAGCTGAAGCCGGAGATCTGCACGCTGGATTTCAATACGATGTTCTCCGGCTCGGCGGTTGTGATAAACACGCCGCGCAACTTGGAGATCATGGCGGAAAAAATCTATGCCGCCGGCACCCTGCCGGAGATCGAGATCTTTGATTCCGGCGACCTGCACATGTGCAAGGTCTTTATCGAGAAGGGCATCATCAAGGCGCCGGCCTTGTTCCAGATCGTGCTGGGCGTGCGCTACTCGGCGGTCGCCAATCCGGAAACGCTGTTCTACTTCCAGTCTCAGCTTCCGAAAGACAGCATCTGGGCGGCCTTCGGCATCGGACGCCATGAATTTCCCATGCTGGCGCAGGCCTGGCTGCTTGGCGGCCATGTGCGTGTGGGCCTGGAAGACAACGTCTATATCTCCAAGGGCGTGCTCGCGCGCGACAATGCCGAACTGGTTGAGAAGGGCGTCAGCCTTGTCGAAAACCTCGGCGGCTCCATCGCCACGCCGGCCGAGGCACGCGAGATGCTCGGCCTCGCCCCCAAAGGATAGTTCGCAGAAGTTTGCCGAAGCAGGGCGAAGCCCTGCCCCCAGGGCTTCGCTTTGTGACGTTCCTCAGGGCGGATAACCGCAGATCGTTTTGCCCTTCGCAAATCCGATAGGCGTCAGCATCCCGTCCTGAGGAACAGATTTCCGGTCGTCACGGTGACGATGCGCCGCCGCCTCACACCTTGGCGATGCTGACGTCCAGTTGCGGCTTGGTGTTGATGGTCTGGAACACGACGCAGTAGCGCTCGGTCAGCTTAAGCAGCGTGTCGATCTTGTCCTGCGGTGCGTCCGTCTCCACCTCGAACTTGAGGCGGATGGACCGGAACCCCACGGGTGCGCCCTTGTCGACGCCGAGCGTGCCACGGAAATCGAGATCGCCCTCGGCGGAGACCTTGCCCGACTTCAGCGGAATTTCGAGCGCGGTAGCGACGGCCTTCAGCGTGACGCCGGCGCAGGCGACCAGCGCCTCCAGAAGCATGTCGCCCGAGCAGAGCTCATGGCCCGAGCCGCCGGTAGCCGGGTGCAGTCCGGCCACGGCGAGCGCGCGGCCCGTCTCCACCTTGCAGGCGATGGATTGATCGTCCAGCGTTCCCGCGGCTTTGAGGGTGATCAGCGCCGCATCCGGCGTGTCCTTGTAGCGATCCTTCAGCGGCGCCTGCAGGGCGCGCAGTTCCGTCGCATCCATTGCAACCGTTTCCTTCCAGTTTGTAAGACTTACCACCACATCGCCGCACCGGCGTCGGCTTCCGCGCGCTTCCTATCGGATTCCGGCGCGCCAAGCGAGCCATCAAGTGCCCGGAGCACGCGGCGTTGGGCCGCCACGAAGGCATCGGAAAGGCGATCACGCGGGCGGGGCAGATCGACGCCGATGGTCGAGAAGATGCGGCCCGGATGCGGCTCCATGACCACCACCCGATCGCCCAGCACGATGGCCTCGTCGACGTCGTGGGTCACAATGACGAGAGTGGGCTTCTGAGCGTCCCACAGCGCCAGCAGGGCATCCTGCAGGCTCGCGCGGGTGAAGGCGTCGAGAGCGGAAAAGGGCTCGTCGAGCAGCAGCACCTTGGGCTGGGTGACGAGGGCGCGCGCGATGGCGACGCGCTGGGCCTGGCCGCCCGACAGTTCGCGCGGCCAGCGTGTGCCGTAATCGGCGAGGCCGATGCGGGCAAGCACGCGTTCGACACGGTCGCGACGCTCCGCCTTCGGCACATCCGCAAGGCCGAAGCCGATGTTGTCGGCGACGGAAAGCCAGGGCAGCAGCCGCGGCTCTTGGAACACGATGCCCACGGCGGGATGGGGGCGGTCGATGATCGTGCCGTCAACCGCGATGGTGCCGCGGGTGGGGGTGTCGAGACCTGCCGCGAGGCGCAGCAGAGTGCTCTTGCCGCATCCCGATCCACCGACGATCGCCAGGATCTCGCCTTGTTCGACCGCCAGCGACACACCGCCAAGCGCGTGTGTGCCATTGGGATAGATCTTGTCGATGCCGTCGATGGTGAGCATGGGCTTTCAGGTCTCAGCGGCGGGCGGCGAAGCCGTCCTGCCAGCGCAGCAGCGGCGCGGAGGCGGCGACGAGGATGGCATCGGAGAGCTTGCCGAGCACGGCGAAGATCAGGATGGATGCGATGATCTGGTCGGGTTTTCCAAGCTGCTGGCCATCGACCAGCAGGAAGCCGAGCCCTTCGGAAGCGCCCATGAACTCGGCGGCGACCACGAACATCCAGCCCAGGCCGAGCCCGGAACGCACGGCGATGATGAACTCCGGCAGGATGGCGGGCAGGAGGATACGGCGCACCATGGCGGGCCCGGAGAGCCGATAGACGCGGCCGACCTCGACGATCTTGCGGTCCACCGAGAGGATGGCGCCGAGGACGCCGAGATAGACCGGAAAAAAGACGCCGACGGCGATGAGGGCGATCTTGGATTCCTCGAAGATGCCGAGCCAGAGAATGAAGAGTGGGACCCAGGCGATGGACGGGACGGCCCTCAGGCCCTGCAGCGTCGGGTCGAGCAGCTGGCGCATCGTGCCGGAATAGCCGGCGAGGGCACCGAAGAGCGTGCCGGCCACGACGCCAAGCGCGAAACCTGCCGCGACGCGCGCGGTGGTTGCCGTCACATGCATGAGGAGGCTGCCGCCGACGGCAAGATCGTAAAGCGTCAGCGCAATCCGGCTCGGCGGCGGCATCAGCCGCCCCGGTGCGAGACCGAGCCTGACGGCCGCTTCCCAAAGAAGGGCAAGGGCCAGCGGAACGGCCAGACCGATCGCAAGCCCGAAGAGGGAAAAGCCACGCCGGCGGCGCACCTCATCCGCGCGAACGGGCACGGATGAGACTGCGGTATCGGTGTCCAGCGTGGCCGTCATGTCAGTTGGTCAGTTCGGACGAGAAGCGGTCGTCGATCAATGCGTCGAGGCTTTCCTCGACATCGGCGCTGGCACCGATGACGCCGGCTTCCTGAAGCGCCTTGCCGGCGGCGAGGATGGATTCGCGCTGCGGCCCGCCGATCTTGTTATGGGTGAGTTCGGTGCGCTCGCCCAGCTGCTTCTCGGCGACTTCCACGGGGATGCGCGCTTCCTTGGCGAGAAGTTCCGCGAGCTCCTTCGGATGATCCAGCGCCCATTTGCGGCCCTCTTCATAGACCTTGAGCACGCGGGAGACGATCTCGGGGTTCTCCTCGGCAAATTCCTCGCGCACATTGAGGACGCCCCAAGTGTTGGCTTCCGGCTTGCGGAAGAACAACCTGGCGCCTTCCTCCAGCTCGGCGGAGGCCATCATGGGATCAAGACCGGCCCAGGCGTCGACGTCGCCGCGAGACAGGGCCAGACGTCCATCGGCGTGCTGCAGCAGCACGAAGCGCACGTCCTTGTCGGTGAGGCCATGCTCGGCCAGCGCGCGGACCAGGAAGATGTGCGGATCGGTGCCGCGGGTGACGGCAACGCTCTTACCCTTCAGGTCCTCCACCTTGGTGATGTGGCTGTCCTTGGAGGTGACGAGCGCGGTCCATTCCGGCCGGGAGTAGACATAGATGGACTTGATGGGGTTGCCGTTGATCTTGGCGATCAGCGCGGCAGCGCCGGCGGAGGAGCCGAGATCGATGGAGCCGGAATTCAGGAACTCCAGCGCCTTGTTGGAGCCGGCGGACTGGACCCAGCGGATCGTGGTGCCGTCTTTCTCAAACTCCTTTTCCAGCAGCTTCTGGTCCTTCAGGACAAGACTGACGGGATTATAGAAGGCCCAGTCGATCCGCAGCTCGTCCAGCGCAAAGGCTGAGACGGCGGATGAGACAAGAGCGGCCACAGCGGCAGCGGAAACAGCAAGGTTCCGGACAATCCGGGACATGGGAAGACCTCTTCAAGACAAGGCGCGGAACGATCGTTCTGCTCCGCCACCGGTTATGGATAAGCCGGCGTCGGGGTCCATCCCCGGCGCTTTAGCGGCATTTGTTACGCGCCCGCAAGCTGCTCGCTTCAAATCGGCGCAAGTTTTGATAAAACGACGTCCACACACTGTCAAATGCAAATATATTGCAATTAAAATATGTATTTTATCTCTGCTCCTGGTTCCGTGCTAAACGAGCGCATTTTCGCGGCCACGGATCTCACCTGCCATGCTCAGTGCCTCTCGTATCCAGGCTTCACTCCCACAACTGGTGGATCGCGCAACGCTCGATGCCGGTCTCGATGCCATCGCCGAGAACCACGCCGGGGATAGCGCGGCCCGCCATGCCGCGGTGGTGAAGCTTCTAAAGGATGCCATCACCAAGGGCCATTCGGTTGCCGAAAGTCTGTTGATGGAGGATGGCAGTGGGTCCGCCTGCGCGGAGCGGCTGTCACATCTGATGGATGAGGTGATCCTCAGCCTGCTGCGGTTCGTCGAGACCCATATTTATCCACGGAGCAACCCTTCAGCGGCGGAAAAGCTCGCCATCGGTGCCGTCGGCGGTTATGGCCGCGGCACCCTCGCACCGGGCTCGGACATCGACCTTCTGTTCCTGCTTCCCTACAAGCAGACCGCCTGGGGCGAGAGCGTGGTGGAGGCCATGCTCTACGTCATGTGGGATCTGGGCCTGAAGGTGGGTCATGCCACGCGCTCGGTGGATGAGAGCATTCGCCTGTCAAAGGCCGATATGACCATTCGCACATCGATCCTGGAGGTGCGGCCGCTGGCGGGCGAGACGGCGCTGATCGACGATCTGGTGCAGCGCTTCGACAAGGAGGTTGTGCAGGGCACCGCGGTGGAGTTCGTCGCGGCCAAACTCGCCGAGCGGGACGAGCGGCATCGACGCGGCGCCGGCTCACGCTATGTGGTGGAGCCGAACATCAAGGAAGGCAAGGGGGGCTTGCGCGACCTCCACACGCTGTTCTGGATTGCCAAATATGTCTATCGGGTGCGGGAGATCGATGAACTGGTCGCGGCCGGCCTTTTCACGCGTCCCGAGCTCAACCTCTTCAAGAAGGCGGAGGATTTCCTCTGGGCCGTGCGCTGTCACCTGCACTTTCTGACAGGGCGTGCCGAGGAGCGGCTCTCCTTCGATGTCCAGCGGCAGGTGGCGCAGCGGTTGAGCTACACGGAGCATCCGGGCCTTCAGGACGTGGAGCGCTTCATGAAGCACTACTTCCTGATTGCCAAGGACGTGGGTGACCTCACCGCCATCGTCTGCGCGGCGCTGGAGGCGCGGCACCAGAAGGGCAGCGCGGGTCTCGACCGCTTTCTCAAACCCTTCCGCAGGCGGCGAAGCACAATACTTCGCGAAACGCCTGATTTCATTATCGAGAACGGCCGTCTCGGCGTGAAGGACAATGAGGTCTTCAAACGCGATCCGGTCAACCTGATCCGCTTCTTCCATGTGGCCGACAAGCGCGGGCTTGCCATGCATCCCGATGCCATGCGGCTGATCACGCGCTCGCTCTCGCTGATCGATGCCTCGCTGCGCGAGGACAAGGAAGCCAACAGGCTCTTCCTGGAGATCCTGACCTCGCGCAAATCGGCGGAGGTGGTCCTGCGCCGGATGAACGAGGCCGGCGTGCTCGGCCGCTTCATCCCCGACTTCGGCAAGGTCGTGGCGATGATGCAGTTCAACATGTATCACCACTACACGGTCGACGAGCACCTGATCCGCTCCATCGGCATCCTGGCTGAAATGGACGCCGGGCAGTTGGGCGACGAGCACCCGCTGTCGGATGAGCTTCTGCCCGAGGTCACCAACAAGAGAGCGCTCTACGTGGCGCTGTTCCTGCATGATGTGGCCAAGGGGCGGCCGGAGGACCATTCCATCGCGGGTGCGAAGATCGCACGGCGGCTGTGCCCGCGGCTTGGGCTGACGCCGGCCGAGACGGATACGGTGGCATGGCTGATCGAGCAGCATCTCACCATGTCGATCACGGCGCAGTCGCGCGATCTCTCCGACCGAAAGACCATCGAGGACTTCGCCAAGGTGGTGCAGAGCCTTGAACGCCTGAAGATGCTGCTGGTCCTCACAGTGGCCGACATCAAGGCGGTGGGCCCCGGGGTGTGGAACGGCTGGAAGGGTCAGTTGCTGCGCACGCTCTATTGGGAAACCGAGATTGCCCTTGCCGGCGGACATTCGGCCATGAAGCGCAGCCAGCGTGTGGCTCAGGCCCAGGCCGAGTTGAAGGAGCATCTGGCCGATTGGCCCGCCGGGGAGGTGGAGGCCTATTTCGGGCGCCATTATCCGCCCTATTGGCTCAAGGTCGATCTGGAGCGCCGGGTGGAGCATGCGCGCTTCATACGGGAGACGGAGCAGGAGGGACGGAAGCTTGCCACCCGCTTCACCACCGATGCCTTCCGTGGTGTCACCGAAATCACCGTTCTGGCGCCGGACCATCCGCGCGTGCTGTCATCCATCGCCGGGGCCTGCGCGGCCGCCGGGGCCAACATCATGGATGCGGCGATCCACACCACCACCGATGGCATGGCGCTCGACACGATCTATGTGAACCGCGCCTTCGAGGACGATGGGGACGAGGAACGCCGCGCGCAGCGCATCGCCAGTTTCATCGAGGCCGCGCTGACGGGTGAGATGAAGCTGGTGGAGGCCGTCAAGCAGAAGAGTGACAGGGCAAGGCGCAGCAGGGCTTTCACGGTGGAGCCGCAGGTGCTTCTCACCAACAGCTGGTCCGACCGCTATTCCGTGATCGAGGTGTCGGGACTGGACCGCCCCGGCCTGTTGTTCGATCTGACCGCTGCCATTTCGCGGCTCAATCTCAACATTGCCTCCGCTCATGTGGCGACCTTCGGCGAGCGGGCCGTGGACGTCTTCTATGTGACCGATCTGACCGGCGAGAAGATCATGAATGCCAGCCGCCAGGCGGCGGTACAGCGGCACATCCGATCGGTTTTCGCAAAAAATGATGCAGCGCCCAAAGGCAAGGCCTAGCGACTCCTACTGCAACTTAAAAATACATGGCTTCTAGCGTTAATCTCCGCCCCCCAGGGAAGAACTGAGCGCCGTGCCCGATATGGCAGTATTTATGTCCAATACCATAAATGCTAATGCGAAACCGCTTTGCTTTAACGTGTTGTTAAACATGCTGGGAACCTCAAGGATCCACCCAGCAGTGCCTCTTCCTTCAACAGTTTTCCTCTTTTATGAGATGTTTGCCGGTCTCTCGATTTGAGGCCTGTGGTATAGGTGCCAAGTTTAGATGATTGCATGAACTAATTGTTGAAGGATTTGGCGACATTCTTCCCGTCATAAAGCGCTCCGTGATATTATGGAACGTAATTGGCTGGGGAGATGGTGGCTGGCACGCGAGTGATAGCAGGGTGGCCTGCGCCGTTTGATCCGGGGATTATCCCGGCAAGCGCCGTTGCCGCGCGTCCGGTTGGCGGACGACCGCTGCTGCATGCCTCGCTGATGACCAGCACCGCTGTCGCGGCCTTGGCCGCGGCGGGTGTCGGGCGGCCCCAGGCGCAGGAGCTTCCGACCGGCGGCCAGGTGACCTCCGGCCAGGCGGTCATCGGCGCACCCTCGGCCGGCGGTCTGACAGTCACGCAGAGCTCGAACACGGCGATCATCGGCTGGGACAGTTTTTCGGTTGGCAGCGGGGGGCGTGTCCATTTCGACAATGGATCGGGCGCGACGCTGAACCGGGTGTGGGGCAATGTGCCCTCCAGCCTCGATGGCTCGCTCACCGCCACCGGCAGCCTCTACCTCGTCAATCCCGCTGGCATCACGGTGGGCACAAACGGCATGGTGGGCACCGGCGGCAGCTTCATCGCCTCCACCCATGACGTGGACGATGCCGCCTTCCACGCGCAAGGCGACATGACCTTCAAGGGCACCAGCGAGGCTTCCGTCATCAACCACGGCCGCATCAGCGCGCTCGGCGGCGATGTGGCACTGATCGCCCGGCGGGTCGAGAACACGGGCGAAATCGATGCGCCTGAGGGCACCGCGGCGCTGGCGGCCGGCTATGAGGTGCTGATGCGCGACCGCGCGCTCGCCGACGGCAAATTCGTCGTTAAAGTCGGCGGCAGCGGCACCGAAGCCAAAACCACCGGCGTCATCCGCGCCGCCGAGGCCGAGCTGAAAGCCAATGGCGGCAATGTCTATGCGCTCGCCGGCAACACCAAAAGCATCGTCAAGGCCACGGGGGTTCAGAACCGCGGCGGCCGCATCTTCCTGACCGCCGGCGCGGGCGGCAAAGTCCAGGTCACTCAGAAACTGGTGGCCAAAAAGGTAAAGCCGCGCGTGCAGACGGCAGCACCGCTTCCGCAGGAGCGACCCGAAAGCCTCGCCGGCGGCGAAATCCGCATCTCCGGAGATGAGGTGCGGCTGTCCTCGACCATCGATGTCCGCGGCGAGGGCGCCGAGGGCGGGCTCGTCATCGCCGAAGGCCGCACCATCACCGTGGATGAATTCGCCACCATCGATGCCTCCGGCACCATGGGCGGCACCATTCTCATTGGCGGCGACTTCCAGGGCGGCAAGGACCCGACGAAGAACTACGCCGATGACGCCATCGCCACCGCCGAGACCACCACGGTCAAGAAAGGCGCACAGCTCATCGCCGACGGCTCGCAGGGCGAGGGCGGCCGGATCGTGGTCTGGTCGGATGAGGTCACCTCCTTTGAGGGTGCCATCTCCGCCACCGGCGGCGGCAGCGGCAGGGGCGGCGATGCCGAGGTCTCCGGCAAGCGCCTCCTGCACTATGCCGGCGAGGTCGATCTCACCGCCATCAGCGGCACCTTCGGCACACTGCTGCTCGATCCTTACAACGTCACCATTAGCGCGGGCGCCGGCACCACTGGTGGCGGCTTCAGCGCCAATGGCAACGACAGCGTCATCAACGTCACCGATCTTCAGAACGCGCTGGCCTCGGCCAATGTGGTGGTGACGACCGGCGGATCGGGCACAGGATCACAGAATGGCGACATCACGGTTCAGACCGCCGTCACCTGGTCGAGCGCGGCGACGCTGACGCTGGACGCCTATCGGAACATTGCCGTCAACGCCAACATCACCGGCGGCGCCGGCTCCAAGGTCGTGCTCAGGGCCGACAATGCCGGCACCGGAACGGGCACGGTGAGCTTTGCCGGTGGCACCACCGTCACGGCGTCAGGCGGCGTCTCGGTCTATTATAACCCGGCGAGCTATTCCTCGCCGACGAGCTACAGCGCTTACCAGGGCGCCGGCACCACCATCACCGCCTATATGCTGGTCAACAATGTCAACCAGCTGCAGTCGATCAACGACAGCACCGCCAGCCGCAGCGGCACCTATGCGCTCGGCCGCGACATCGACGCCAGCGTGACACTGGGCTGGAACGGTGGCGCCGGGTTCAACCCCATCGGCTATGGCGGCAATCAGTTCAAGGGTGTCTTCGACGGCCTCGGCCACACCATCAGCGATCTCTATATCAATCGCCCGACCACCGACTATGTGGGTCTGTTCGGTTATGCGGAAACCTCGCGCATCAGCAACGTGGGTCTCCTTAACGCCAATGTAACCGGGCGGAATCAAGTGGGCGCGCTCGTTGGCGAGAACTACGGCAATGCCGGCCTTTCCAGCGTGACCGGTTCCTGGGCAACCGGCCTTGTCACCGGTATCGGTGGCGAGCACACAGGAGGACTGGTGGGCCGCAATCGCGCGATCCTGGGCGGTCAGGCTCTGATCAGCGACAGTTGGGCCGATGTGACCGTTACCGGCAGGGAACGCGTCGGCGGCCTTGCCGGTACCAACGCCGCCGAGAACGGCAGCACCGCATCCATCAGCGGTTCACATGCCTCCGGCGACGTCACTGCTTCAAGCAATCGCGCCGGTGGTCTGGTCGGATGGAATTACAGCCAGCATGGCGGCAGCACAGCGGTCATCACCAACTCCTACGCAACAGGCGGCGTGAGGTCGTCCGGCGCAAACGCAAACCAGTACGGCGGCTTGGTGGGCTTCCAGGAGGGCACCGAATTCGGCTCGGCTCTCATCACTCAATCCTGGGCTTCCGGTTCTGTCATCAATGCGACCGGTGACGGAATCGGTGGCCTCATCGGACAAATCCTGAGCAATCAAAGCGGTTCGGCTCAGGTAACCCAATCCTACGCCACCGGCTCCGTCACCGGCCGCAATCGCGTCGGCGGTCTGGTCGGACGCAACGAAGCCGACAACGGTGGCGACGCCTCCGTCAGTTCTTCCCACGCCAGCGGAACGGTCGTGGGCAATGACCAGGTCGGCGGTCTCATCGGCATGAGCAGCGCCTATACCTCGGGCTCGAACGCCGATGTGACTCAATCCTATGCCACCGGCAGTGCTTCAGGCCATGGTATGGTGGGCGGGCTCATTGGCCGCTTGGAAGCCGGCAACTCCGGCGTTGCCGCAGTCGCGGACGCCTACGCCACCGGCTCAGCCACCAGCACCGAGAACCATGCCGGCGGCGCCATCGGACAGGTCGATGTGTCGGGAGCCACGGCCAATATTGACCGGATCCATGCCACGGGAGCGGTATCAGGCTACACCTATGTGGGTGGCCTCATCGGTGGGATGTCAGTGAATAATACGGGCAGCGTCGCGCGGGTCCGGCAGTCCTATGCCGAGGGCGCGGTCAGCGGCCGTGCAAACGTGGGCGGCTTGATCGGTCAGGCATCTCTCAGCGCCGCCTCCGGCACCCTGCTGATCTCGCAGACTTATGCAACCGGCGATGTGACGGCCACGGAGAATACCGCCGGCGGCCTCGTGGCGAACGCCCAGACCGGTGGTTCCAACGCCACCATGACGATCGAAAAGTCCTATGCCACCGGTGCCGTCAAAGGCCTGAACTTCATCGGCGGCCTGATCGGCTACCAGACGACGTCGACGGGGATCAACGCCAAGACTGACGTCACGCAGAGCTGGGCCAGCGGCAAGGTAACGGGTACGGGCGGTGCCTTGGGTGGTCTTGTCGGCACCCTCGCAGGGGAAGCAACTGTCGCAACCTCCTTCTGGGATGTGACCACGACGGGTCAGACCCAGGGTCTCGGCAATCAGTCATCTTACTCCGGCATCACCGGTCTGCAGAGCTCCAATGCCGGCGGGTCAGGCTATGCCTACGCGCAGTCTTCCTACACCGGCTGGGACTTCGCCAATGACTGGTACATGGTCGATGGCCAGACCCGTCCCTTTGGCCGCTGGGAATATTCCACCACCATTACCAATGCACATCAGCTGCAGCTGATGGCGCTGGACTTGTCGGCGTCCTATACGCTGGCCAATGACATCGGCCTTGCCGCCGCCATAGGCCAGTCGGGAGGGATGTGGACGGCGCAGGGCTTCAGTCCGATCGGAACCTTGACCTCGCGCTTCACGGGCAGCTTCGACGGCGGCGGGAACGTTATCGATGGTTTGACCATCGATCGAGCCGATACGGAAAGAGTGGGCCTGTTCGGTCTCGCGCAGAATGCCTCTCTGACCAATGTCACGCTGACAAACGTCGATGTTGTCGGCAAGGACAGAGTGGGCGGCCTTGTGGGAGAGGCGGCGACCGACGGCTCCGGCATCATGATCATCGCCAATGTGGGCGTTTCCGGCGAGGTCGGGGGCAACAACCGCGTCGGCGGTGTCGTCGGCCAACTCGAAGCAGCCTCGCTGGGCGGTTCTGCCACCATCAGCCAGTCTTTCAGCGACACCGATGTCTCGGGCGCGCGGGATGTCGGCGGTCTCATCGGCTATGCCTCGGCGTCCCATGGAAGCTCGGTCGTCATCGACCAGACCTATGCTGAAGGATCAGTGACTGCTTCCAGCGACGGCGCGGGCGGTATCGCCGGCAGCCTCAATGCCCACGGCTCGGGAACCGTGCAGCTGGAACGGTCTTATTCGCTGGCGGCGGTAACCGGCCAGAACTATCTGGGTGGTCTCGTCGGCTACCATTATTCCGATGACATCAATGGTGGACTTGCTTCCATCGACCAGAGCTTCGCGTCGGGCCGTGTAACGGGAACGGGCTCGCACCTCGGCGGTCTCGTCGGCTACAATCCCGGCGGCTCGACCATTGCGAATTCCTACTGGGATACCGACACCACCGGGCAGGCGACGGCCATCGGCAATACGGCAAGCTATGCCGGCGCAACGGCGGTGCAGAGCACCAATGCGGCCGGTGCCAATTACGCCTTTGACCAGTCGACCTATGTCGGCTGGGACTTCGCCAACGACTGGTACATGGTGGATGGCGACACCCGCGCCTTCGGACGGTGGGAGAACAGCACCACCATCACCAATGCGCATCAGCTTCAATTGATGGCGCTCGACCTCGATGCCGACTACCGCATGGCCAGCGACATCGACCTCGGCGCCGCGCTCTCAGCCAATGGTGGCATGTGGGCCGCGTCCGGCTTTTCGCCCGTCGGCACCGATGGTGCGGGCTTCACGGGCAGCCTCGATGGCGGCGGCCATGTGATCGACGGATTGATGATCGACCGTGCGAGCCAGGACCACGTTGGCCTGTTCGGATATGTCCAGAACGCCGCGATCCGGAACCTGTCGCTCACCAATGCCGATGTCACGGGCGGGCAGCACGTCGGTGCGCTCGCCGGCAGCGCTGTCTCAGACGACGGCTTACTGCTGATCGAGAACGTCTCGGCAACCGGAACGGTGAGCGGCGATGATGAGGTCGGCGGGTTGATCGGCGCCTTGCGCGGCGGCACCGGGGGCAGGTCGCTTCTGAATGGCGCGCACACCAATGTGGCGGTGTCGGGCAACAGTCGTGTCGGAGGCCTCGTCGGCATCAATCAGGCGCACAGCTTCGGCCGGTCGGAAATCCGCGATTCCAGCGCCTGGGGCGCGGTGGCCGGCCTGACCGCCGGTCTGGACATCGGCGGTCTCGTCGGGCTCAACCGTGCCGACGGAGCCGGCGCTGCGGCCCTGATCGAGAGCTCCTATGCCTCGGGCGCCGTCACGGCCGGCACCAGCGAGAACGTGGGCGGCCTTGTCGGCCGCAACGATACGACCGGTGATGATGGTGTCGCGTCGATCGATCAATCCTACGCCACCGGCGTTGTGACCGGCCAGACCGCGGTCGGCGGCCTCGTCGGCCGCAGCCAGGCGGATGGGGCGAATTCAAGCGTCGTCACCACGAACTCCTACGCCACCGGCGATGTGACCGGAACAGATCAGGTGGGCGGTTTCATCGGCCATCTGGAGGCATCCGGATTTGGCTCTGAGGGGGTCGTCGACCAATCGCACGCGACCGGCGATGTCAATGGTTCCGCAGGCTATCAGCGCACCGGCGGCCTGATCGGCTATGCCGTTGCATCCAACAATGACAGCAGCATCCTGGTGGATCGCTCCAACGCCGTGGGTCACGTTAGCGGCAATGGGCGCATGGGCGGCCTGATCGGCGAGGCAAATGCCGCGGGACTGCGCTCGACGGTGCTGGTGGATCGGTCCCATGCCACCGGCAACATCGGCGGTTACTGGCAGGGGGGCGGTCTCATCGGTTTTGCCGGAGCCCATGGCAATGACGCGGTGCTGACGATCGACCGCTCGCATGCGACGGGTTCGGTTACCGGCACCGACACGCTCGGCGGGTTGATCGGCTGGTTTGAAAGCAATGCCGTGTCCTCGCGCGCGGTCCTGTCGAACTCCCATGCCACCGGCGCTGTCTCCGGAACAACCTGGCTCGGTGGGCTCGTCGGCTACACCTACGGTGGCGGCGGCGAGCTGTTGGTCACGCAGTCCCATGCCACGGGTGCGGTCACCGGTACCGGTAATCAGATCGGTGGCCTTATCGGACGGAACATTGCCGCCTATGCCGGCAAGCTGACGGTGTCGGAATCCCATGCGACCGGATCGGTGAATGGTGCAAACCTCGTCGGCGGCCTGATCGGCTATACCGATGCATCAGGCGTGGGCACGGAAGCCCTCGTCTCCCAGTCCTATGCGACGGGTGCCGTTTCCGGTGGCGACCAGATCGGCGGCCTGATCGGACAGAACCGCGCGGCCGGTGGCGCTTCCTCCGTGATCGAGGATTCACGCGCAACCGGCGCGGTGTCCGGCAACGAAAAGCTTGGCGGCCTTGTTGGCGAGAACTACGCCATCGATGCCGGATCGCACGTGCGGATCGATCGGTCCTATGCGACGGGCTCCACGTCCGGAGCCGCCCTGGTCGGCGGCCTCGTCGGTCACAACTTCGCGGATCTTGGTGCGCTCGCTGAAGTCGACCGCTCCTATGCAACGGGCGCCGTTGACGGCAGCGGCAATTTCGTCGGTGGTCTCATCGGCGTGAACTTCAGCCAGAACGCATCAACCGCCACCGTGCACCGCAGCTATGCCCTCGGAACCGTGAGCGGCCTGTCCGACGTGGGCGGTCTCGTCGGCCAGAACTACGCACTCGGCGCGGGCAGTACGTCGTCCATCTCGCAGTCCTACGCCATCGGCCTTGTGGACGGCACCACCAATGTGGGCGGCCTCGTCGGCTTTCACTATGGCGATACGGGCGGCAACGCCACCATCACGGCCTCCTTCTGGAACCCGGCCTCGACGGGACAAGCCGAGGCGGTGGGCAATGTGGCGGATCACACCGGCGCCGCAGCGCTGCAGACGACCGATGCCAGCGGCGCCAACTATGCCTATGCCGCTTCCACCTACACCGATGCCGGCTGGGACCTGGGCGCCGACTGGGGCGTCCTCTCCGGCACGAGCTATGCCTATCACCAGTGGCGCTATGGCTCCGGCCCCAGCGTCATCTCCGGCACGGTCTCCGGCGTTGCCAGCGGCAATGGCGGCCTCGGCGTCACCGGCGCCATCAACGGCAGCGTCCTGGCCTCCACCATGACCGGCGCCGATGGCTCCTATTACATGATGTTCGACGCTGTGGCGGATGGCGCGGCGCTCAGCTGGCTCACCGGCGCCACCCATGACGGCGGCGTCACGGCCGGGCGTGGAAACGCCCTTGCCATGACCACGGGCGGCCATGCCACCGGCCTTGCCATCCGCGCCGGCTGGGTCTCGGCGAAAACCGGCGCCACCACCCTGACCTCCGCCATCTCCGGCCTCTTCACCCAGGCCAAGGGCGCATTGAACGATGCCGGCATCCTCTATGGCACCTCCGGCACCACGCTGACGCTGAACAGCGCCGGCCTCGATCTTGCCGCCAGCGGCGCTTTTGCCATAGACAGCGCGCTGAACTACGGCGCCAACAAGCTGCGGATCGCCGCCGCAGGGGCGCTGACCCTCACCTCCGGCGCCACCATCACCTCAAGCGCCGGCGATGATGCGGTGGTCCTGTCAGGCTCCAGCTTCATCAACAATCGCGGCAGCGATGCCATCAGCGTGACCGGCGGCGGACGCTGGCTGGTCTATGCCGCCAGCCCTACCGGCAACAGCTACGGCGATCTTAACAGCGGCAACACCGCCGTCTGGAACACCGCCTATACCGCCGATGGCACTGTGGCCGACAGCGGCAACCGCTACGTCTTCGCCTATCGGCCGACGCTGACCTACACCTCGGTGGACGCCACCAAGACCTATGGCGATGCCATCGATCTCAGCGCGAGCTTCACCGTCGGCGGGCTCCACGAAGGCATCGCCAATGTCTTCCTGGCCGACACCCTGGGCGATGTTATCAGCGGCGATGCGGCCGTGACCTCCGCCGGCGCGGGTGCCACCGCCGGCGCCGGCAGCTATGACATCGACATCGCCCAAGGCAGCCTCACCAGTACCCGGGGCTACGATCTTGCCTTTGCCTCCGACGGAACGCTCACAGTCGGAAAGCGCGCCATCACCGTCACCGCGCAGGATGCGTCCAAGGTCTATGGCGATGCCAATCCGGCCTTCACAGCCACGGCATCAGGGCTGGCCGCCCATGACGTGGGGACCGATCTCGCCGACCTCCTGACCGGTTTCGGCGTCGACGCCGATGGCATCGATGCCACCACCGACGCGGGCAGCTATGCCGATGCCATCGAGGCCAGCGGCACAAGCAGCAACTACGACATCACCTTCGTCGATGGTGACCTCACCATCAGCAAGCGTGCCATCACTGTCACCGCCCAGGATGCGTCCAAGGTCTATGGCGACGCCAATCCGGCCTTCACGGCCATCGCATCAGGACTGGCGGCGCATGACGCGGGGGCCGATCTCGCGGACCTCCTGACCGGCTTTGGTGTCGATGCGGCCAGCTACGGCGCCACCACCAATGCCGGCAGTTATGCCGGCGCCATCAAGGCGAGCGGCTCCAGCAGCAATTACGACGTCACCTTCGCCGATGGCGATCTGACCGTGACGAAGCGGGCCATCACGGTTTCGGCCCATGATGCCGCGAAGGTGCAGGGGCAGATCGACCCCTTGCTCGGCTGGTCGATCACATCAGGCTCGCTCGCCTCCTTCCACTCTGTCAACGATGTGCTGGCGGGCCATGTTGCGCGTACCGCCGGCGAAGCGGCGGGCACCTACGCCATCAATCAAGGAACCCTGGGCCTAGTATCGACGAACTATTCCATGAGCTTCGACGCCGGCACCTTCACCATTACGGCGGCTGCTCCGGCACCCATTCCGGTCGCCCCGCCGACGCCCTATATCGAAAAGCCCGTGGCGCCTTTCGCGGCTCCGGCCGAGACGAGCGTGAACATCGTCATCAAATCGTCCGAGGGTGAGGACGAGGCCACCGATGAAGAGAGCGACGTGACCCTCACCTGCGCGTCGGGCATGCTGGGTTCGACCTGCGCGCGCGAACCGCGTCCGGCGAACCTGATGTCACGAATAGGAGAGCACGCCTTCATTCGTGAACATAGCGATTTTGGCTTTACGCGCCTTGGCGTTGAGGAGATGGTCGCTCATAAGGCTGGCGGCGCGATCACGCTCGTCCGCCCCTAGGGCGGCCAATATCTCCATGTGCTCCTCGTTCTGACGGCGCACCTGCTCGCGGTTCAAAATCTGACGATATTCCACCAGGCGCCGAAGCTGGTTCTGACGCGCGATGATCGGCGCCAGGAACCTGTTGCCCGACATCGAGGCGATGACCTCATGAAAGCGGGCATTGGTTTCGAACAGCTCGATCTGGCTCAGCGTCTGCCATCCGCCGTCGCGCACCACCTCTTGCTGGTCCTGCAATAGCTTCAACTTCTCCCGGTCTGGAGAGTAGCGTGGGGAGAGGATGCCGGCCGGCTCCAGAATGGCGCGGAGCTCATAGTTCTCGCGGTAGGCTTCCAGAGAATCCACCAAGGGCGTGAAAAGATAGCCGCGGCCTTCCCGTCGCTCGATCCAGCCTTCCCGCACCACCCGCGCAAGGACCTTCTGCATGGGCGCACGGCCCACCCCATAGCGCCGCATCAGTTCGGCCTCAGTTGTCACCGGGCCGAAGACGCCGTTGAGACGGTCCTCGGCCACGGCGAAATAGAGCTGATCGTCGGAGGAGGATTCCGTCGAACGGGGATCCAAGGCCACGGTGAATATGGCCTCGTTGACGAAGAAGCCCCGGTTGGGAATGCGCTGCAAAAGTCCTTCGGCGGCGAGATGCCCGAGTGCCGCCCGGATGGGGGCGCGCGATGTTCCCAGGACATCCTGCAGAGAGCTTTCCGTCAGATGGTGCCCGACAGGCAGTCCCATGGCGCGGACATGCATCACAATCCGGTTCGCGAGCTGCCGTTGGAGTGGATTCATCAGCAGTTGTCCTTGCGCTCGAAAATCCTACTAATTGGCTATGGGCGCGTCTTGTCTATGCCCTATAATTGTCGTAAGTCTCACAATAAGACAATATGGGGCGCAGTTGGCCTCCTTTGTAACCAGCGCTAGTGCCGTCACGTCATTCGTGAGACGCTCGCTCAAGACCGGGTCAACGCGGTCGTCGTGAACAAGCCCAGATCCGACACGGAGGAACCATGAAAAACTTCCTGGCATATGGCGCGCTTGCGCTTTCGATGATGGCAACCCCCGCGCTGGCCGAACCGGCTGACGTCATGGCGCCCGGTGGCCCCGGTGGCGGCTATGACGCCATGGCGCGCCTGCCGTTCCAGGCGATGCGCGAAGCCGGCATCTTCACCGACGGCGCGCAATTCACCAATCGCGGCGGCGCGGGCGGCACCATCGGCCTCGCCGAGTTCGTCAACAAGAACGAGGGCAACGACAACGCCGTGATGTCCATGGGTGCCATCCTCATCGGCGGCATCCTGATCAATAATTCTCCGATCACGCTCGACGACACCGTGCCTCTGGTGCGCCTGATCAGCGACACCGGCGCCATTGCCGTGCCGCCGGATTCCGACATCAAGACCCCGCAGGATCTCGCGGCGGCCCTGAAGGAAAACATCGGTGCGGTTCCCATCGGCGGCGGATCGGCCGGCGGTGTCGACCACATCGCCGCGGCGCTGCTGGTCAAGGCGGCAGGAGGCGACGTCGCCAAGCTGAATTACATCCCGTATCCGAGCGGTGCGGATGTGGTGACCAATCTCGCTGGCGCGAAGATCAAGGTCGGCATTTCCGGAATCTCTGAATTCAAGCCCCTGGCCGAGGCCGGGCGCATCCGCATCATCGCCGTGACCGGTGAGGAACGCATCGAGGGCATCGACGCGCCGACACTCAAGGAAGCCGGCCTCGATGTTGTGGTCTCCAACTGGCGCGGCATCATCGGTGCACCCGACATGAGCGATGAAGGCCGCAAGATGTGGCTCGATCGCTTTGCCAAGATGCATGAATCCGAAGCCTGGAAGAAGATCCTCACCCAGCAGGGTTGGGAAGATGCCTATCTTGCCGGTGATGACTTCGTTTCCTTCCTGGAGGAAGAGGCGGAGCGGCAGGAAGAGATCCTGAAGTCGGTCGGTTTGGTGAAGTAAACCGGCCTCCATCCTTCCGTTATCGGATAGGCTCATGACAGATCGTCCGTATTGGCTCGGGGCCGGAGTCATCATCTTCGGCCTCGTATGGCTCTACCAGGCCATGTCACTGCCCCAGTTCGTGCAATACCAAGGGCTTGGAGCAGGTTTCATCGTCACCCTGGTGGGCGGTATCCTTGTCCTCCTGGGGCTTCTTCTCACCTGGCAGATCTGGCGCGGCGAAAAGTTCGAAGCACAGGAAGGTGAAGATGTCGACGTGGCGCAAGCTGCATCCTGGCCGGCGCTGATCTGGACCTTCGCCGGCGTTGCGGTGCCCATCGCGATCATGCCTTACGCCGGCTTTCCCATCACGGCCGCCATCGGGTTCGCGCTGGTCGCCCGTGGGTTCGGGTCCAGGAGGGTCGTCATCGATCTCGCACTGGGCCTTGTCATCGGGCTCGCCTGCTTTTTCGGCTTCAGCGCCTTGGGCGTGAACCTCGGCGACTTCTTGCCGATCGCGGGGATCGAATGGAAGCTTTGACATCTCTGCTCGGCGGCTTCGCCGTCGCAATCCAGCCCATGAACCTCATGTGGGCTTTCGTCGGCACTCTGCTGGGCACGGCAATCGGCGTTCTGCCGGGGATCGGCCCGGCCTTGACGATCGCGCTCCTGCTGCCGGTCACAAGCTACATCGACGCCACCGGCGCCTTCATCATGTTCGCCGGCATCTTCTACGGCGCCATGTACGGCGGCTCGACCACCTCGATCCTTTTGAACGCGCCGGGCGAAAGCGGGTCGATGATGACCGCGCTCGAGGGGAACAAGATGGCCAAGAACGGCAGGGGCGCCGCAGCTCTTGCCACCGCCGCCGTCGGTTCCTTCGTCGCCGGCACCATCGCCACCATCGGCCTCACGTTCCTTGCTCCGCCCATCGCCGAACTCGCCTTCATCTTCGGGCCGGAAGACTATTTCGCGCTGATGATCCTCGCCTTCACCTCGGTGGCGGTGGTCATGGGCACGTCCAGGGTGCGCGGCTTCATCTCGCTCTTCATCGGCATCGCGCTCGGCACCATCGGGATCGATCAGGCGACCGGCATCTTTCGGCTGACCTTCGGTGTGCGTGAGCTGGCCGACGGCGTCGATCTCAGCGTGGTGCTGGTGTCGATGTTCGCGATCGGCGAAACCTTCTATGTCGCGAGCCGCTATTCCAAGACGCCCCCTGCGATCAATCCGGTTGCCGGTGGCGCCTGGATGACAAAGGATGATTGGAAGCGCTCGTGGAAGCCGTGGATCCGCGGAACCTTCCTGGGCTTTCCCATCGGCGCGCTGCCGGCGGGCGGCTCGGAGATCCCGACCTTCCTGTCCTATTTCATGGAGCGCAAGCTCAGCCGCAAGCCGGAGGAATTCGGCCATGGCGCCATCGAGGGCGTGGCAGGTCCTGAGGCTGCGAACAACGCTTCGGCCGCCGGCGTACTGGTGCCGCTGCTGACGCTGGGGCTGCCGACCTCCGCGACCGCGGCCATCATGCTGGCCGCCTTCCAGAACTATGGCCTGCAGCCGGGGCCGCTCCTCTTCATCAACTCCGGCGACCTCGTCTGGGGGCTCATCGCCTCGCTCTACATCGGCAACATCATGCTGCTGATCCTCAACCTGCCGCTGGTCGGGCTGTGGGTGCGGCTGCTGCTGATCCCGCGGCCATATCTTTACGCCGGCATCATTATCTTTGCGCTTGTCGGCATCTGGGGCGTCTCGCAATCGGTGGTTCATCTCATCACCATGCTGGCGGTGGGTGTGCTCGGCTATGTCATGCGGGTCTATGACTTCCCCATCGCGCCGGTGCTCATCGGCCTGATCCTCGGACCCATGGCTGAGGTGCAATTGCGCCGAGCGCTGGCCATCGGCCAGAGCGATCCGCTGGTGCTCGTCTCGACACCGATCTCCGCCACCATGATCGCGCTTGCCGTCGCTGTTTTCGTCGTGCCGCTGATCATGCGGCGGTTTCAGCCCGGCGCTCCGGAACCTGACGACAATCCTGTTATGGGAGACCAACGCTAAATGAGCGTGAAGCGCTATTTTACTGCCGGCGAGCTTGAGACTTACGCCGCCCGCGTGTTCGAGACAGCCGGATTGCCCGCCGGGGATGCCGCCATCATCGCCGCCGATCTCGTCAGGGCCAATCTTCGCGGCATCGACAGCCACGGCGTGTCACGCATCCCGATGTATCTGGAGCGCCTGCGCCGGGGTCTCGTCAACGCGAAGCCCAACATCGCGGTCAAGAGGATGGCCGGTGCCGTGGCCGAGGTGGATGCGGATAACGGCATGGGCTTTCTTGCCTCCCACCGCGCCATGGACGAGGCCATCAGCCTTGCACGCGATGCCGGCATTGGCCTCGTCGGCGTCAAGAACAGCACCCATTTCGGCATGGGTGCCCTTTATGCACTTCAGGCGATCGAGGCCGGCTTTGTCTCGCTCATCTTCACCAACTCCTCGCCGGCGATCCCCATGTGGGGGGCGCGCACGACCTTCCTCGGGGCGAGTCCCATCGCGGCGGGCGTGCCGGGCGGAAAACATCCGCCCTATGTCATGGACATGGCCATGACGGTGATCGCGCGTGGCAAGATCCGCCTCGCGGCCATGCGCGGCGAGAAGATTCCGGAAGGGCTGGCCCTCGACAACGAAGGCAACCCCACCACCGATGCCGCCAAGGCCTTCGAGGGCGTGTGCCTACCTTTCGGCGGCGTAAAAGGCTCCGTGCTGGGGACGCTCATGGATCTTCTGTCCGGCGTCCTTACCGGCGCCAACTTCGGCGGTGAGGTCAAAAGCCTCTACTTCGATCATTCCGGGCCTCAGAACGTAGGCCATCTATTCTTTGCCATCCGGCCCGACCTCTTCATGTCCATGGAGGATTTCGAAACCCGCATGGACGCTTTCGTCGACCGCGCGAAGGCGCTGCCCCGCGCAGCGGGCGTCGACGAAATCCTTATCCCGGGCGAGCCCGAGCAGCGCACCGAAAACCAGCGTCGCGCGACCGGCATTCCCATCACCGACAATGTCATCGCGGATCTGACGGAAGAGGCGAAACGCGCCGGCACGGTGTTTCCGGAAGGCCGGGGTGCGCCGTTCGACGCGGCCGCGTGATGAGCAACCAGCTCTCGGCCCACATCGGCTATCTCTTTTCCGAGCTGCCGCTGTCGCAGCGTCCCGCCGCAGCCCGGCGGTCGGGCTTCACGGCCATCGAGCATCCGGCGCCCTTCGCCATTCCGGCCGGCGACATGGCTCGGATCCTGCGCGACGAAGGCCTCAGCTTCGCCCAGATCGCCGCTGCCGGCGGCGACGCGTCCAAGGGCGAGAAGGGGCTGACGGCTTTGCCCGGCCGCGAGCAGGATTTTCGCGACAGCTTCCAGCGCTCTCTGGACTATGCGGAGGCCATCGGCTGTCCCCTGATCCACCCCATGGCGGGCGTTGCGGCCAAGAATGCGGACGCAGCCGCGGTGGAAGATGCCTACCGGACCAATCTGACCTTCGCCGTAGAGGCCTGCCGGGGCAGGGCCGTGTCGGTGCTGGTGGAGGCCATCAGCGAGGCGGCGGTGCCGGGCTATTACATGAGCACGCTCGACCGCGTGTTGGCGGCGGCCGATGCCGTGGGCCCGGATGATATCTCCATACTGATCGACACCTTCCACGCGCGCGCCAACGGCGCCGATGCCGTGGCCTTCGTCGAGCGCCACGCCGGCCGCATCGGCCATGTCCATATCGCCGACCATCCCGGCCGCCACGAACCTGGGACCGGCGCCTTCGATTTCGATGCCTTCCTCACGGCACTTGAGGCCGCCGGCTACGGCGGCGCCATTGGCTTTGAGTACATTCCCGCCGCGGGCACCGAACAGGGGCTCGGCTGGCTGGCCAGCTGGGTCCAGCGTTTCGGCGCCGACGCGGCCGCCCAATCCTCCGGAGACAGATGATGATCACGTCAATCAATCCAGCGACGGGCCAGGAGATCGCCCGCTTCGATCTGCACACCAAGGATGATGTGGAGCAGGCGCTCAGCGCCGCCGCGGCGGCGCAGGCCGCCTGGCGTGAAAAGGACATCTCCGAGCGCGTGAAACTTCTGACGTCCATCGCGAAGGTGCTGCGGGCGAACAAGGACCGCTACGCCGACATGATCGTGCGCGAGATGGGCAAGCCCATCGTCGAAGCGGAAGCCGAGATCGAGAAATGCGCCTTCAACTGCGACTTCTATGCCGAGGCGGCACCGAGGTTCCTGGGCGACGAAAAGGTCGAGGCCAATGCGTCGGAAAGCCTGGTGGTGTTCGACCCGCTCGGGGTGGTGCTGGCCATCATGCCCTGGAACTATCCCTTCTGGCAGTTCTTCCGCTTTGCAGCTCCCGCCTTCGCCGCCGGCAACGGCTCCATCCTCAAGCACGCCAACAATGTGCCGGAATGCGCCCTAGCCTGCGAGGAGATCGTGCGCGAGGCGGGGGCGCCAGAAGGTTTGTTCAAGACGCTATTGATCGACCACAAGCTGATCGAAGGCATGATCAACGATGATCGCATCGCCGCCGTGACGCTGACGGGCTCCACCGAGGTGGGCGCCATCGTGGCGGGGCAGGCGGGCAAGGCGCTGAAGAAGCAGGTGCTGGAGCTTGGAGGTTCCGACCCGTTCATCGTGCTCGAAGACGCCGACATCGATGAGGCGGCCAAGGTCGCGGTGAAGGCGCGCTTCACCAATGTGGGCCAGTCCTGCATCAACGCCAAGCGCTTCATCGTGGTCGACAGCATCGCCGACCGCTTCGTCGAGGCCTTTGTCAAAGGCGTGAAGGAACTCAAGGTAGGCGATCCCACGGAACGCGACACCAAGATCGGCCCCATGGCGCGCGGCAACTTGCGCGACACGCTGCATGAGCAGGTGGAGCGCACCGTGACGGCCGGCGGCAAGCTGCTGACCGGCGGCAAGCCGGCGGAGGGGCCCGGCTTCTTCTACCTGCCGACGGTGCTCGATAATGTGGAGCCCGGCATGGCGGCCGCCTGCGAGGAAACCTTCGGCCCCGCCGCGGCCATCATCCGGGTCAAGAATGAGGACGAGGCCATCAAGCTCGCCAACAGCATCGAGTTCGGCCTTGGTTCCGCCATCTGGAGCAAGAACATCACACGGGCGCGGAAGCTGGCGCGGCGCATTGAGGCGGGTGCAGTCTTCATCAATGGCATGGTTGCGTCCGATCCCCGCCTTCCCTTCGGCGGCATCAAGAAATCGGGTTACGGTCGCGAACTCGGATCCTTCGGCATACGCGAGTTCGTCAATATCAAGACGGTCTGGATCGGACCGGCAAAGAGCTGAGGAGGAACGGACATGAGCGACACATCATCCACCATCGGTGCCATTCTGCGGCCGGCGGAACTGAAGGCCAACGACCGCGGCGGCGGCGCGCGGACCATACCGCTGGTGACGCGCAAGTGCGGTTCCACCAGCCTCATCAACGGCATCACCGCCTTCGATCCCGGCGCATCCATCCGCATGCACAAGCACAACTGCGAGGAAAGCGTGATGGTGCTGGAGGGAGAGGCCATCGCCGAGATCGACGGTGTTCAACATCGCCTTGGCGCCAACGACACCACCTGGATCCCGGCGGATGTTCCGCATCGCTTCATTAATGCCTCAAACGAAAAACCGATGCGCATCTTCTGGACCTATGCCTCCGTCGATGCGACGCGCACGATGATCGAGACGGGGGAAACCCGCACCATCGACGCCGAACACGGCGCGAAGTAAACGTCATCAAGGGAGGGAATGCCATGAAACTGCTGACAGCCTTGTTGGTGGCGGGCAGCTTTGCGCTCGCCGCGCCCGCTGTTGCCGAACCGCAGCTCTACAAGGGCGAGGAAGCCCTCCAGGCCGCGGGCTATCCCACGGTCGCCTGGTTCAAGAAAGGTGATGCCGATAAGCCGCTCGTGGTCTTCGCTCCGGGCGGGCATCACATGGCGCGGATTTCCTATGGCGGCCATGATGGCGCGAAGCCGGAGGATTTCCTCGCTCACTGGCTGGGCGAGAAGGGCTACAGCTTCCTCGGCCTGTCCTATCCCATCGATACCAAGGCATTCGAGACCAAGCATCCTGACTTCACGGCCCGGGCGTGGGGCAAGCAGGTGGCCGAGGTCGCCGCCGCCAAGATCAAGGAGAACGGCCTTTCAAACAAGGTGGTGCTGATCGCCTGGAGCATGGGCGGCAAGGTGGTGCAGCCGGGCTATCAGGCCATGACCGAAGCCGGTCTCGATGTGGAGGCGGCGGTCTCCTTTGCCGCGACACCGGGCACGCCAGGGCTCATCTCACTGGTCTCCAAGATGAAGATGGCCGAGAGCGGCTATGCCGACCGCAAGAACATCTATGGCGGCTGGCTGAAGCAGCTTGAGAAGAACAACGCGGACAACGGCGGCCGCACCATCATCCCCGCCGATGTGTTCCAGGCCGATTATGTGGGCGATATTCCCATCGGCCTGCAGGGCTATGGTGAGGTCTATCGCGACGGCAAATTCGTGGTCGATCTGCAGGCGCAGGCGGAAGACTATGGCGCCTTTGCCTATGAGGCCTATCCGCTGGTCGTGATCCTGGAGGACGGCGATGTGGCGGACGCGCGCCACGCCCTGGCCGACCGCGCGAACTGGACCATGTTCAACACCAACACGGTGATGGCGCGCTTCATCACGGCCAACAAGGTCAAACTGGCGGATCTTGAGCCGGCGAAATGGGAGCGTCTGGTGTCGCTAACGCGCGGGCTCGACGAGCGTCTCGCCATCCCGGTCGGCGGCAATCACTTCTTCTTCGTGGGCGAGGCGGGAGCCAAGAAGGCGGCGGATGCCATCGACCAGGGGCTGACAAAGGCCCGCGAGGTTGAAGCGGAGCTCAACGATATTCTTGGCCTGAAGGCCCAGTAATCTCGACAGGCGGTCATAGCGGCCGCCTGTCTTTCAACAACGGCGGTGAACAAGCCGCGTTCATATGGAGCACTGAAGGATATGTCTCACGCCATCTCTGCCGCGCGTCCCGAGCCGGATCAGGTCCTGGTCGATATCGCAGACTATGCCCTGAATTATGAGATCAAGAGCGAGCTTGCCTATGAGACCGCGCGCAACTGCCTGATCGACACTCTCGGCTGTGGTCTGGAGGCGCTGGAATATCCTGCCTGTAAGAAGCTGATGGGTCCCGTCGTCCATGGAACGGTGGTGCCCAACGGCGCCAAGGTGCCGGGCACGCAGTTCCAGCTTGATCCCATCATGGCGGCTTTCAACATCGGCTGCATGATCCGCTGGCTCGATTTCAACGACACCTGGCTGGCGGCCGAATGGGGCCATCCGTCCGACAACCTCGGCGGCATCCTCGCCGTGGCGGACTGGCTGTCGCGCACCCGGGTCGCGCAGGGCAAGGCGCCGCTTACCATGAAAGAAGTGCTCACGGGCATGATCAAGGCCCATGAGATCCAGGGCGTGATCGCGCTGGAGAACTCGTTCAACCGCGTCGGCCTCGATCACGTGGTGCTGGTGAAGGTGGCGACCACCGCCGTCGTCTCGCAGATGCTGGGCCTGACGCGCGAGGAGACGATCAACGCCGTCTCGCTCGCCTGGGTCGACGGACAGAGCTTGCGCGCCTATCGCCACGCGCCGCAGGCCGGCTCGCGCAAGAGCTGGGCGGCGGGCGATGCCACGAGCCGCGGCGTGCGCCTCGCGCTGATCGCCAAGACCGGCGAGATGGGCTACCCCTCGGCGCTGACGGCCAAGACCTGGGGCTTCTACGACGTCTCCTTCAAGGGCAAACCCTTTACCTTCCAGCGCGACTACGGCTCCTACGTCATGGAGAACGTGCTGTTCAAGATCTCCTTCCCGGCGGAGTTCCACTCGCAGACGGCGGTGGAGGCGGCCATGACGCTTTACGCCAAGCTGACGGAAATGGGGAAAACCGCCGATGATATCGCCTCGGTCAAGATCCGCACCCATGAAGCCTGCATCCGCATCATCGACAAGAAGGGCCCGCTGGCCAATCCGGCCGACCGTGACCACTGCGTGCAATATATGGTGGCCGTGCCGCTGATCTTCGGTCGACTGACGGCCTCCGACTATGAGGATGATATCGCCGCCGATCCGCGCATCGATGCCCTGCGCGAGAAGATCACCTGCGTCGAGGATGAGGCCTACACCCGCGACTACTTCGACCCGGAAAAGCGTTCGATCCCCAACGCGCTAACGATCACGCTGAAAGACGGCACGGTGCTCGACGAGGTCGAGGTGGATTATCCCATCGGCCACAAGCGCCGCCGCGCCGAAGGCATCCCTCTCCTGGAGGACAAGTTCCGCATCAATCTGGCGCGGCAGTTCCCGGCAAAGCAGCAGAAGACGATCCTCGATATCTCGCTGGATCAGGCAAAGCTCGAAGCGATGCCGGTCAACGAATACGTCGATCTCTTCGTGATCTGACGTGGCGTAAAGTGGTCAACCCGCGCGCCTCCCGCGCAGGTTGACCACCACGACGCCACACAGGGCCAGTGCTCCGCCGACAAGGGTGAGAAGACCCGGCACTTCACCCAGCCAGAAAAAGCCGATCACGGTCGCGACGGGCGGAATGCAGTAGAGGAAGTTCGAGGCACGCGAGGCGGAAAGCCCTGCCAGGGCGAAAGCCCAGGCGGCATAGCCTATGGTGCCCGGAACAATGCCGAGATAGATCCCCGCGAAAAGCGCGGTCGGGGTCGCGGCACTCGCCTCCACCAGGGCGCCGGGCAGGGCGAAGGCCAGAAGGATCGCGCCCGACAGCATGTTCCAGGCGGCCACTGTCAGAGCCCCGTGGTGAGCGAAAAGCGGCTTCTGGACGATGGTCGCGATGCTGGCGCAGAGCGCGGCTCCCAGAACCAGGATGGCGCCGACATCCAGCTGCAAACTGCCGCTTTCACCGAGCGCGATCAGCCCGACGCCGAAGAACGACAGTGCGGTGCCGGCCCAGGCGGCGCGGGGAAAGCGCTCTCCCAGAAGCTGCATGGCGAGGAGCGCGGTGATGATGGGGCTGATGTTGACGATGAAGCTCGCCGCTCCGGCCTGCACGGTTTGTTCGCCCAGGTTCAGCAGTGCGGTGTAGAGCGCGATCGAGAACAGGCCGCCCATGGCGAAGCGCCAGACTTCTCCCGACCGGGGCAAAGGCGGCCTGACGACCACCAGATAGGCAAGGCAGGGCAGCGCGGCGATGGCGAAGCGCAACGCGGCAAGCTCCAGAGGGCCGAAGCCGGTGAGGCCCGCCCTTATGGCGGCAAAGGATGAGCCCCAGGTCAGAACCGTCACCGCTACGGCGATGAAGGGAACCATGGGGCCGCGAAGCGCCCGCATGGTTGTGTTATCTCAGCCGCGAGATCAGCTCGGAGGTGGGGTAGCTGTCGGCGGGCAAGCCGAGGCGCAACTGCTCGTTCTTGACCGCCTCTCGCGTGTTCTCGCCGAGGATGCCATCCACTTTGCCGACGTGGTGGCCACGCCTCACCAACAGCTGCTGCAATTCCTTGATCTGGCCGAGGCTCAGGGCTTCCGCACCGCTGCCGCGGCCGACCTTTGGCGCGCCGGCAAGCCGCGTGGCGAAATAGGCGGCGGTGGTCGCGTAAACCAGCGAATTGTTCCACTGCGTGTAGATGCCGAAGTTGGGATAGGCCAGGAAGGCCGGGCCGCTCCGTCCCATGGGCAGGAGCAGGGAGGCAGGCAGATTGTCTGATGGCAGCCGGTTGCCGTTTGCGGCGGTCACGCCCCACTGCGCCCACTGCGCGCGTGGCAGCTTGATGGCGATGCTGGCCTGTTCCCAGGGCAGGTTTGCCGGGACCTTCACTTCCTGCAACCAGGGCTGGCCGCGCTGCCAGCCGAGTTCCTGGATGTATTTGCCTGCGGAGGCGAGAGCGTCCGGCGCGCTTTTGATGAGATTGCGCCGGCCGTCGCCGTCGAAGTCCACCGCATGCGCCATGTAGTGCACCGGCAGGAACTGAAGCTGGCCAAGTTCGCCGGCCCAGGGCCCGCGCATTTCCTGCGCTGACAGATCGCCCCGTTCGATGAGCTGGAGCGCGGCGAGCAATTCGCGTTCGAACATCTCCGGACGGCGGCAATCATAAGCGAGAGTGGCCAGAGAGCGGATGGTCGGCATGTCGCCGGTGTTGGCGCCGAAATCGGTTTCAAGCCCCCAGAAAGCGACGATGACCTCGGCAGGCACGCCGAACTGCTGCTCGATCCTCTGGAAGGTCGCCCGATGCTTCTTGATCTGTGCCGCCCCCTGCTGGAGGCGATACTGCGCCACCATCCGGTCGGAAAACTGCAGGAAGCTTTGCGAGAAGACGCCCTGACCCCGATCCTTTTGCACCACGGAGGGATCGAAACTGACATTGCCCAGGGCTGCTTCAATGGTGGACTGCGAGATCCCTTGAGCCGCTGCGGATCTCTTGAAGCCGTCGAGCCAGGAGCCAAAACTTACGCCAGCCCGGCACGACTGCTGCTGGGCGGCCGCCGGAACGGCAAACGAGGCAGCAGCCAAAGCCAAGACACCAATGAGAAACGCACCGCGCATAGCCAACTCCAAAGTGGGTCGGCGAAGCTGAACGGTGCGCTACTCTGGCGTCAAGTGTTTGTTACTGCAAAAGATAGGCGAAGTCGGTCTCGCCGGTCGATCTTGTCTGTTCCGGAGCGTGGCGGATGACCTTGGTCGTGCCACGCTCGCTGTCGGTCTCGATCCGGACAGATACGCCGTCCGTCAAGCCTTGTGCCGAAGGCGTCAGACGATCTGACTTGCCGGCGCGATTGATCATCTGGCCTTGGCCGGCGACGGCAGCGTCCGCCGATGGCAGTGGGATCGTGTCGACCACGAGGAAGCCCGTTGCGACAACAGCTGATGTAAGAACCATGTTCAAAGCTTGCATTTCCAAGCCTCCGCAGGTCTTGCGCAGGAGAGGGAGCGTCAATTGCGCGGGTTGTCGACCACACCGATATCGGGCGGCGGGTTCTGCACATCGGTGCCGCCGACGAGGTAGAACAGCGCGATGCCCATCAGAATCAAACCGGCAATCAGCACATAAAGAACCGGCTTACCCTTGTTTCCCTGGCGCGCTTCGGTAGGTGTCAACTTCTCCGGCAATTCACTGATCCCTATCATTCGCATAAGGAGCGACATGCCCCGTTTGGCCGAACAATCCCTTGCCAGCGGATTTTGTTCCCCGGCCATGACAAACAGTTAAAATATGTATAACTTTACTCAAATTGTTCGAAAAAGGCGCCTAAACGCGCGAAGCGCGATTTTGTTCCGCTGAAAAAGACATTAGTTTTTTTGAACTCCTGCGTTGCGCCGGCGTTATTTCTGTGCCCGTCCCCGAACGGGCAAGTTAACGTTCGACGACGGAGGAAAGAACAATGGAACTCAGGAAGCTCTTGCTGACGGGTGTCGCGGTGGCGGCATTTCCAGCTTACGCGTTCGCGCAGGCCTCTGCGCCCGCGTCTGATCCTGCTTCGCCCCCAAGCGCCAGTGCTCCGGCGGCGCCGGGCTCTTCAGCTACCGCTGAGAGCGATGCGACCGCCAATGAGCCGCGCTTCGCGAATTATAAAGGCGCCGACATCGTTGACGCCGAAGACAACAGCATCGCGTCCATCGCCGATATCCTGATCGATGATACCGGCCAGGCCAAGCATCTGGTGCTTAGCGAGGGCGGCGTGATGGGTGTTGGTGCGACCTATCGGGCCTTCGAGCTTCAGGGCCTGCCCGCATTGGCGGATGGCGATGTGAAGCTCGATCTGACAAAGGAATCCCTGGCCGCTCTGCCGGAGTATACTTATCCGAAGAGCGAGCAAACGGCTTCCACCGAGGGAACGGCACCGGCCGGTTCGACCGCTCCGGCCGGTTCGACGGCTCCTTCGGCGACAGCACCGACGGGCTCGACCGCGCCGGCAACAGCTGAAGCGCCGGCTGCTTCGGCATCGACCGAGGGGCGCGCCGCAACGAACACCGATCCTGCGGGGTCAAGCGACATGAGCAGCCTCTGGCCGGTGAGCAGCCTGGTGGGAGCCGAGCTTGAGGCGACCCAGGGCGAGGAAGCCTCCACGCAGACGGTTTCGGACCTGCGCTTCTCGACCGACGGCAAGGTCGAGCAGGTCGAGATCAACCGCGGTGGTGTCCTGGGTGTCGGCGGCGAGACGCAGACGGTCCCCTTTACGGACCTGTCGATCAGCGGCACGCCGGAGGAGCCGGTGCTCGCGCTCACGAGCAGCGGTGCAGCCTCCGCTCCCGCAGCGCCCAAAGCGGAAACCGAACGCGCCCCCGGCGCGGATGGAGGAACCGGCACGCCGGCTCCCGGCACATCACCGGCGCCCGCTCCCGCTCCGTAAGGGCATGATCCAAGCAGAAAGCGGGCGTCGAAAGGCGCCCGCTTTTCGTTGTATAAGTTTCGATTAAGATTAACGTGCCTTTACGGTGAAACCTTTGTCCCTAGAGCGCGTTGAACTGGCGATCAATTCTTTACGGAGGGTGGAATGGCTCGCTCACGCCGCGTTGCCGATGATGACATCGGCGCTCAAATCGAGGCTCTAAGAACCGATCTTGCCGCGCTCAGCCGCGCGGTCAAAAATCGCGCTGTCAATGAGGCCGGCGCGGCGCGCTCCTCGGTGACAAGTAGCGTCGACGAGCTCCAGGAGCAGATCGGTTCGCTGCTCAGCAATATCACGGATACTGGCAGCGGGCTGGCCGCTGATGCCCGGGCGCGCACGACCGAGGCCTATGAGGCGGTCGAAAGCACGATCCAAAAAAATCCCGGCACCGCCGTTCTCGCCGCACTCGGTATCGGATTCCTCGTCGGCGCGCTTTCGCGGGGTCAACGTTGATTAAACTCGCCCTCACTGCACTTCCCTTGCTGACCGTGGTGATCCGGCGTCTGAAGCGCCAGATCATATCCTACGCCTTGGCCGCCTTTTTGCTCTGCGCGGCTCTTTTCTGGGGAAGTGTGGCAGGCTTTTTGGCGCTCGTTCCGATCTGGGGCGCGCCGGCTGCCGCGGGGGCGGTGGCAGGAGTATACCTGTTGATCGCGCTGATCGTGTGGCTCGTCGGGCGCCGGGCACCACGCTCCGCTGTCGGCATGCCTTTGGCTTCCACCGCCTCGATGGCGGCAACCACGGGCGCGGTCGCGGGAGCGTCCTCTCCCACCCTCATGGCGGCCTTGCTCGCTGGCTATATGGCAGGTCGCGGCAAATAATTCCTGACGCAGGTAATAAAAAGGCCTCTCCGGGTTTTCCCCGAAGAGGCTTTTTCATTAGCGGCCGCCAAGATCAGGCGGCCTGAGAGCGTTGTGCGCGTGTACGAAAAAACAGAGCCTGGCTGATGATGGCTTTTACAGTCTGGATCTGGAACGGCTTGGTGATCAGGAACACCGGTTCCGGCCGCACGCCGGTCAAGAGGCGCTCGGGATAGGCGGTGATGAAGATGACCGGAACGTCGAAGCGCTCCAGGATCTCATTGACCGCTTCAAGCCCCGAGCTGCCGTCGGCCAGCTGAATATCGGCGAGCACCAGTCCCGGCTTCGCCTCCTCGGCCATGGCAACGGCCTCGCGATGTGTCCGGGCATTGCCCACCACACGATGGCCCAGCCCTTCGACCAGCGCCTCCAGGTCCATGGCGATGATGGGCTCATCCTCGATGACGAGCACATCGGTCGCCACCGCCTCCGCGATTTCTCGGCCGACCTCATCGGTCGCCGCGATCACAGCGGCGGTGTTGATGTCGAGAATCTCGGCCGCTTCAGCCGCGGTGAAACCTTCCACCGTGGTGAGCAGAAAGACCTGACGGGACTGGGGAGCCAGCGCTTCCAGCGTTCCATCCGGACCAAGCAGGTTCGTCTCACCGCTTGGTTCGTTGTTGACGCGGACAGAGGACCAGATCTGCGAGAAGACGCGGTAAAGCGCCAGACGCGGATCGACATCCTTTGGAAAAATGCTGGGATCCGAGACCAGGGCGCCAAGGACCGCGGCCACGTAAGCGTCTCCGCTTGATTGGCTGCCTGTCAATGCGCGCGCATAGCGCCGGAGATAGGGGAGTTGGGGCGCAACCGTCTGCGCTATGGACATGGAACCTCCTTTAAACGAGTAAGTCGCACTCGTTCGTCGGCCGGTAACGTATCCCGTTGCATAAAGTTCCATCAAGCTGGAATGGTTTTTCAGATTCTGTGGAACCACACAGAAGATGGGTGCGTTGCACCGAACAAGCTGCCGAAGGTTTGAGCAGGGTTATGGTCAATTTGCTGCAGGGGCCTGTCGGATGGAAGAGAAAGCAAGCCGGGATGAATGATAACAATGAACAAGGCAGTGGCGTCGATGGTGAGCTCCAGGCTCACATCGGCCGCAAGCTCAAGGCTGCCTATGATGATATCCTGGGCCAGCCGGTCCCGGATCGATTTCTCGAGCTTTTGAAAGCTCTTGAAGAAAAAGAGAAGACGCAGCAGATCGACGGTGCCGCCTCCAGTGGGGAGGCTCGATGAGCAACCCCGCCGCCGTGCGCGAAGCCATGCTTGCCGAGATCCAGAGCCTCCGTGCTTTTGCGGTGTCTCTATGCGGTCAGGTCGACAGAGCTGACGACCTGGTCCAGGAGACGCTGATGAAGGCGTGGCTGAACCTCGACCGGTTCCAGGAGGGCACCAACATGCGTGCCTGGCTCTTCACCATCCTGCGTAACGTCTTCTACTCCGAACACCGCAAGCGTCGACGGGAGGTGGAGGATTCCGACGGCTCCATCGTCGGTCGTCTGGCCGTGCATCCAGGCCAGGATGGCCACATGGATATGCAGGATTTTCGCGAGGCGCTGAGCACATTGCCGCCCGATCAACGCGAGGCCCTGGTGCTCGTCGGCGCGTCGGGCTTCTCCTATGAGGAGGCGGCGGAGATCTGCGATTGTGCGGTGGGTACTATCAAGAGCCGTGTCAATCGGGCGCGCAATGCACTGTCCCGCGTCCTCGCCGTGGAGGGCAGGGAATATGGCCCGGAAGCAGATACCCACGCCGCTCTTGGAAAGTCGATCACCCCCTCGCCCTGACGTGGCCTTGATGACGAGCCTTGGAATGCTGTGCTGAAAAGCGTCAAAAGCCGCATCGTTGCCCTTCTGGCGCTGGCGAATCTTCCCGCGGTCTTCTTCGCTGTTGCCGCAGGTGCCTGGGGTTATGGCGAAGCGCGCGATCTTCAGCGGCTGAATGTGGAACAGGCGGCCGACGTCCTGGCCGCCCGGACTGCGGAAGTGCTGGGCGTTGCGCGTGGGATCATCGCAACCCTTTCGTTGGATCCCGGTCTCGCCGCCGGGGGACCGGCCTGCGAAGCCCGGTTGGAAGCGGCCATCGCCAACAGCGACAGCTATATGGGAGCTTTCCTCGGTCAGGAGAACGGCACTCTCATCTGTTCGGCCGGAGTTGTCCCCGAGCAGCAAGGCGGCCGCACCAGCCTCTTTGAAGCGGTAGAGCAAAGCGATGACAGCAATCCTGTCGTCTTCCTTGCGGAGACGACGAGCGCCGAAAGCCGCCGGATCATTGCTGCCAGGCGCGTCATGATGGCCGACGGCAGCACCAGCCTGCTTGCGCTTGTCATCGATCGAGCGGCGTTCGAGGCTCTGTTCGGCGAGGCGCTGCCACGGCCTCGCGCCGGAGCCATTCTCACGGCATCAGGCCAGACACTGGCAACGGATCTTGCGACCCAGGGCACCGACTGGCAGCCGGCCGACGGCAGGTTCGAACTCAATGGAGCACCCGGCGGCTTCACCGCCTTCGGCGAGGATAAACAACTGCGCTACTACGTTGCCGCTGCCATCCCCGCGACAACGGCCTATATTCTGGTCGCACGGCCCGAGAGCGTAATGTCGGTCCAGGATAACCGGCAGATCATCACCGCGATCGGTGTTCCACTTGCCATGATCGCCTTTGGAATGATGGCGGTCCTCCTAGGACTTGATCACCTCATTCTGGCGTGGATCCGACGCCTGCGCATCGCCGCCTTTGATTACGCCGCTGGGCATTACGACACACGCGTCGCCAGACTGGATGAGGCACCAAGCGAGATCGCCGATCTCGGCGACGCGTTCAACACCATGGCCAATGAGGTCACGGACCGATCGAATGCCTTGGAACAGGCGGTGGCGGACAAGGACCGGATCCTGCGTGAACTGCACCACCGGGTGAAGAATAACTTCCAGATGATCGCCAGTCTTTTGGCCTTGCAGCGCCGCGAATTGCCGGCGGATGTGCGGCCGTTGCTGCGCGTTCCGGAAGACCGGGTGCTTGCCATGGCGGCGGCGCACAAGGCCTCGTATGCCACCGGTGAGATCGGCCATGTGGAGGTGTTCGATCTCCTGTCCGACGTCGCTTTGCAGATCCGCCAGAGCTTCGGCGCGCGCGCGCCGAAAATCACGGTTGATACGGCGACACCTGAGGAGCGCAGGATCGCGGTGGATCTTGATCGCGCCGTGCCGCTGGGGCTTCTCGTCTCGGAGCTGATAAGCGCCGGCCTGGCTCAGACGCCGGATGAGGATCTGGCTATCGCCATCTCCCGCATGTCGGATGGCAGGTCGGGCTTCAGTGTCTGCATCATGGGGCGGGGCATCAATGACGCCTTGCCGCGCACCGCGCTGCCTGGCCGGCTGGTGACGGCCTATATCGCCCAGCTTCGCGCGAAACTGGATGCCGGAACCGCCAACACGCTCTGCCTTGAGGTCCCGGAACCCACCGCTGGATGAGAGCGCTCCATAAAAAAACCGGCGATGTTGAATCGCCGGTTAGTTTAGGTCTCACTCAGGCTGCAACAGATGGAGTGAACGGCTACACGGCAGGAGGACGCCGGCCGGAAACCATTCCGTAGACAAGGGACAAAACGAACAGGATGATCGCCACGACGAAAATGATCTTGGCAATGGATACTGCCGTCCCGGCGATACCGCCGAAGCCCAAAGCCGCCGCAATAAGGGCGACGACCAGAAACGTCAGAGCCCATCCAAACATGCCTACCTCCGTTTAACTCGCTGGGGTCTCGAAACCAGCTTGTCGGGGTGGGAACGCGGACATCATGGAAAAGGTTCAATTCCGAGGTGCGACAGAATTGCGCGGGTTTTGCCCTAGTCGGCGCGCGTTGGCGGATAGGAAAAACCAAGCGCCGCGAGCGTGGCCGAGATGTGGGGCGGCGGAGCGGCGGTAACCGCAACGGGCTCATGGTTTTCGCGCATGGGTACCGTCACCGCGGCCGCATGCAGGTGCAGCATGGGACCGGCGGGCGGCGGCGGTGACTTGTCATAGATGCGTTCGCCGAGAATTGGGCAGCCGATGGCAGCAAGATGGACCCGGATCTGATGTGTCCGTCCGGTCAGCGGTTTCAGTTCCAGCAATGCGAATCCATCGCTCTCGCCCATGAGGCGATAGTCGGTGGTAGAGGGAAGACCGTTCTCGGGATCGACCTTCATCCACCAGCCGCGCGTTTCCGAGCGCTTGGCCAACGGAAGATCGATGCGGCCCTGCGCCTCCCGCGGCCGCCCGCGCGTGATGGCAATATAGGTTTTCTCCACGCGTCCCGAGGCGAAAAGCTTGCCCAACCGCGCGAGCGCCTTCCGGTGCCGTCCAAGGACAAGGCAGCCTGAGGTTTCACGGTCGAGCCGATGGGCGAGTTCCGGCGCACGGGGCAGGCCGAAGCGCAACGCGTCGAAGTGCTGATCCAGCGTCTCGCCGCCCTTTGGACCT
Organism: Agaricicola taiwanensis; assembly: GCF_014635245.1. GTDB lineage: Bacteria > Pseudomonadota > Alphaproteobacteria > Rhizobiales > Methylopilaceae > Agaricicola > Agaricicola taiwanensis. Next base: position 106,638 of record NZ_BMCP01000004.1, read on the forward strand.
GCGTGGACCGGCAGGCCGGGCGGCTTGTCGATCACCAGGATCAACCCGTCGCGGTAGAGCACGCGGGCCTGGATCTCGTCGGGTGTCATGTGCCTGCCTTCTCTCGCCGGTCGGATGCAATCGCTTATCCCACCTCACCGCCGAGGTGAAGCATCCCGGGGCTTGGCGGGACGAGCGGCGCCATATACATCCGAAGGATGATCTCGCCTCATGTTCTCGTCGCAGATATCGGTGGCACCAACAGCCGTTTTGCCCTGGCCCATGGCGGTCAGGTGACCGACCGGCAGTCCATGGCCAATGACGGCCTGCCGGATTTCGAAACGGCGGTCGATGCCTATCTCTCCTCGCGCGATCTTCGGCCGGAGCGGGCGGTGCTGGCGGTGGCCGGCCCGGTCCAGGGCCGCAAGGTGCAACTCACCAACCGCGACTGGATGATCGATGCGGACGTATTGGAGCGGCGCTTCGGTTTTCGCAGGGTCGATCTTCTCAATGATTTCGCCGCTGTCGCCCATAGCCTGCCGCTGCTCGGAGAAGGGCAGGTGAAGCTTATCGGCTCGGTGGTGCCGGAGCCAGCCGCCAACAAGATCGTGCTCGGGCCCGGCACGGGGCTTGGTGTTGCCGCGCTGATTCATGACGCGGGGCTGTGGCGCGCCGTGCCGAGCGAAGGCGGCCATGTGGAGTTCGCTGCGACGACGCCTCTCGAGCTTGAGGTCTTCACGCGACTGCGTGCAAAGCGTGGACGCGTGTCGGCGGAATATGTGGTCTCGGGCGGCCTCGGTCTTGAGAACCTCGACTGGGCGCTGGCGGAGATCGCCGGGGAGAGCGCCGAGGAACGGAGCGGGCCAGAGATCGAGAAGGCCGCGCGCGCCGGCGAAAGGCGAGCCGGCATGGTGATGGATCTCTTCACCGCGGCGCTGGCGCGGTTTGCCGGGGACATGGCGCTGACCTTCATCGCGCGCGGCGGCGTCTATATCGGCGGCGGCATCATGCCGAAGATCATGGACACCATCGATCACGCGGAGTTCCGCGCCCTCTTTGAGGCCAAGGCGCCGCACCAGGACATTATGGCCGGGATCGGCACGGCCGTGATCCTGGAAAAGGATCCCGGGCTGGTCGGCTGCGCCGCCTATGCGATGGCTGCGATCTGACCGGCGGCAACATCCTTTACTCTACCGGCACCTTGGTCCGAGTGTGGTGCTTGATGTCCATCGTACCGGTCTTGCCCACCGCCTCGTAATGGGTGTCCAACCAGAGCCGCGCCTGCTCGCGCCCGGCGTCACGCAGCGTGGTGAGAAAGCTCCAATCGGCATTGAACTTGGATGAGGCGGAGAGCTCCTTCAGCGCCTCATCGGCGGCCACCCGGTGGAGGCGGATCTTCTTGTAGCCGTCAGGCCCGCCATGCTTCAGCTTGCCCTCGTCGATCAGGCGGTTGACGAAATCGATGGCGCGGAATTCACCGATGAGCGAGGCATTGAAGGTGATCTCGTTCATGCGGTTCATGATCTCACGGGCCGTTCGCGGCGTCTGCCGGCGCTCGATCGGATTGATCTGGACGATCACCACATCTTCCGTGTCCGTGGTGCGGTAGAAGGGAAAGAGTGGCGGATTTCCCATGTAGCCGCCATCCCAGTAGGGCACGCCATCGATTTCCACCGCCTGGAACAGGAAGGGCAGGCAGGCTGAGGCCATGACGGCATCGGCCGTGACGTCCTTGTCGGAGAAGACGCGCATCTTGCCGGTGTGGACATTGGTGGCCGAGACGAAGAGACGCTGGGAGCAGTGGGTGCGGATGGCCTCGAAGTCGATAATCCGCTCCACGATCCCCCGCATGGGGCTCCAGTCGAGCGGGTTGAGGTCGTATGGCGAGAAGAAGCGGGTCGCCACGTCCCACAAGGCATAGGCGGGGGAGAGATCGAGGCTGCTGCCATAGATGAACTGTTCGAAGGGCGTGCCCTGGATCGGCGAGAGGCGGGCAAGCCGGGCGACGGCGCGCCAGAAGCGATGCAGCGTCTCGCGGGCGCCTTCCGGCCCGCCCTTGACCATCCCCGAGACGAGCGCTGCGGCATTCATGGCACCCGCGGAGGTGCCGGAGATGGCATCGAAGGAGAGACGGCCGTCTTCCAGCAGGCGGTCGATCACGCCCCAGGTGAAGGCGCCGTGGGCGCCGCCGCCCTGAAGCGCCAGGTTGACGCGCTTGACGTCCGGCTTTGTCACTGGGCGGTCCAGCCACCGTCGATGGAGAGCGTGGTGCCGGTGATGGAGCGCGCGGCATCGGATGTGAGATAAAGCGCCAGGGCCGCCACTTCTCCCGGGGTGACGAATTCCTTTGTGGGTTGGGCGGCGAGAAGCACGTCCTTCTTCACCTGTTCCTCGGTCAGCCCCCGCGCCTTCATGGTGTCGGGAATCTGGCGCTCCACGAGGGGGGTCCAGACATAGCCCGGCGCGATGGCGTTCACGGTGATGCCCGCCTGTGCCACTTCCAGCGCCACGGTTTTTGTGAGGCCTGCGATGCCGTGCTTTGCCGCCACATAGGCCGACTTGAAGGGTGAGGCGACGAAGGCATGGGCCGAGGCGGTGGAAATGATGCGGCCCCAGCCGCGCTTCTTCATGCCCGGCAGGGCGGCGCGAATGCCGTGGAAGGCGGAGGACAGGTTGATCGCAATGATGGCGTTCCACTTCTCGACGGGAAATTCATCGATCGGCGAGACATGCTGGATGCCGGCGTTGTTGACGAGGATGTCCACCGCGCCAAATGCCTTCTCCGCATCCGCGATGAGCCGCGCGATCTCGTCGCCATCGGTCATGTTGGCGGCGGAATAGAGCGCCTTGACGCCGAACTCCGCTTCGATCTGCGAGCGCGTCTTCTCCATGTCGTCGGGCTTCTCGATGCCATTCAGCACCACATTGGCGCCCGCGCGGGCAAATTCCCGGGCGATGGCGAGACCAATTCCGCTGCTTGATCCTGTGACGACGGCGCTCTTGCCGGTGAGATGCGACATGGGAAACATTCTCCGAGGAGGAAAACCTGAGAACCACAGGGTAGCGGGAGCAGGAATTTTTGCAATGCAGCATGGGGCGTTTGCCGGTGCTGAGTGGCGGAACAGGGCGCGAGTTGCTACATATGCGAGCGAGATGACCGATCACGATCATGACCATAGCCATGACCACGGCAGCTGCGCTGCGGGCGCGGCGGATGCGCTCGGCCGGGCGGAGGAGGTCTGCGCCTCCCGAGGCGCCCGGCTGACACCGATCCGCGCCAAGGTGCTGGCCGCGCTGGCCGACAGCGCAACCCCTGTCGGCGCTTATGAGCTGATGGACCGGCTCGCAGAGGACGGCCGGCGGCCGGCGCCCATCACGGTCTATCGCGCGCTTGATTTTCTTCTGACCAACGGTCTCGTGCACCGGCTCGAGAGCCGCAATGCCTATCTCGCCTGTGACCATACGCATGATGCCCATGCGCCGGTGATCTTCCTCATTTGCGACAGCTGTGGTGAGGTTTCCGAGGCCTCGTCGGACGATGTCGCCGACGGGTTGTCGGCGCTGCTCGCCAAGGTGGGCTTCAAAGCGCGCTCTCAGCTCGTTGAGGTCGCGGGCGAATGCGCTAACTGCCGGGGCGGGCAGGGGAGAGCCGCAGGAGCATGATCCCGCCGGGCAAGGTCAGTGTGCTTCGCGCTGCGGGCTGGGGCGCCATCGCCGGAGCGCCAGCGCTCCTCCTCAAGACCTGGGTCTCAGGTGACGCGATGCCTGCGGAGGCTGCGGCCTTCAGTGGCTTCCTTCTAGGCGGGATGCTGCTCGGCGCGCTGCTCTTCGCCATCTTCGCCATGATCAAAAACGCCTCGGCGTCGTGAGGCGGTCCGGCGCGCCTGCCCAGCGGGCACCTCACGATTTTGGCAGGATTGCAGCGGAACCATGACGCCAGCGACCCGTTACGTTCATTCCTCTTGATGCGCGAAAAGGAGTGAACTGATGCGGGTAAACATCTGGCTGATCCTTCTTGGCCTCGTGTTTCTCGCTTTCGGCGCTCCCATCCTTCTCGGTGGCATCTATCTCATCGTGCTCGGCGGGTCCTGGTATTACGCTCTGGCCGGGGCCGGGTTGGTCATCACGGCCTGGTTCCTGTTCCGGGGCGAACGCACGGCGCTCTGGACCTATGGTCTGACGTTTCTCTTCACCCTCGTTTGGGCGCTGTGGGAGGCCGGCTTCAACGCCTGGGCCCAGGTGCCGCGTCTCGTGGCGCCAACGGTCATGCTGGTGTTGGTCCTTATCACGGCCCCGGCCTTGCGCGGGGGCGGCCGGTCGCACAAGGGCTTTGCCGCCGCTGCCGTGGCGCTTCTGCTCGCGGGCGGCGCGGTGGCGCTTCAGAAGGCGGAGTTCAGCGGATCAGCGCTGGCACAGCAAGGCGGCACCGCACCGGCCCCCAGCCCCTCGCCGGACACCGATTCCAGTCTCACGCCGCTCGCGCCGCCGGAAACGCCCGTGGCACCCGTGCCGGTCTCCGATCCCATGCCGGATGTGGGGGCCGACTGGCCGGCCTATGGCGGCACCCATCATGCGACCCGTTATTCGCCTCTGTCGCGGATCACCAAGGAAAACGTCGGCTCGCTTGAGCGCGTCTGGCAATTTCGAACAGGGGACATGCCCAATGGCGACGAGCAGTTCTCCAACCAGAACACGCCGCTGAAGATCGGCAACAGGCTCTTCGTCTGCTCGGCTCTGGGCAAGATCATCGCCCTCGATGCTGCGACCGGCCGACAGGTGTGGACCTACGATCCGGAGGTCTCGCGCGAAGCGATCCCCTATAACGCCACCTGCCGCGGCCTCGCCTATTATGAAAGCCCCACACTGCCGCAAGGTGAACTATGTGCACGCCGCATCATCGGCGCGACGCTCGATGCGCGCCTGATCGCGGTCGATCTGAGTAACGGCCAGCCCTGTCCGGGCTTCGGCGTCAAGGGCGAGGTCGATCTGACCGAGGGTATCGGCGAGACGGCGCCGGGCTTCTATTCCGTCACCTCCCCGGTCACGGTGGTGCGCAATATTGCGGTGGTTGGCGCGCAGGTGCTGGACGGGCAGCGACGCGATGCGCCCTCGGGCGTGGTGCGCGGCTACAACGCTGAAACCGGTGTCATGGAATGGGCCTGGGACATGGGCCGGCCCGGCGAAACGGAAGCGCCGACGGACGGGGAGACCTATACGCGCGGCACACCCAACATGTGGACGATCGCCTCCGGCGACAATGAGTTGGGCCATGTCTATCTGCCTATGGGCAATTCCGCCGTGGACTACTGGGGAGAAACCCGCTCGGAGGCCGAGCAGCGCTATTCCACGGCCATTGTCGCCCTCGACGTCACCACCGGCCAACCCGTCTGGCACTATCAGACCGTGCGCTACGACGTGTGGGACTACGATCTCGGCTCACAGGGCACGCTCATCGATTTTCCTACGCCAAGCGGGCCGGTGCCGGCGCTGATCCTGCCGACGAAGCTTGGTCAGTTCTTCATCTTCGATCGCCGCAACGGCAATCTCCTGGTCTCCGTCGAAGACCGGGCTGCCCCGCGTGGCGGAGTGGAGCCGGAACGGCTGTCGCCGACCCAGCCTTTCGTCACGGATTTCCCAACGCTGCTGAAACCGGACCTTGAAGAAAAGAACATGTGGGGGATGACGCCGCTCGATCAGCTCTACTGCCGTATCCAGTTCCGGCAGGCCTCCTACGAGGGGATCTTCACGGCGCCAACAACCGATCGGCATTGGGTGCAATACCCCGGCTACAACGGCGGCTCGGACTGGGGCGGTGTCGCCATCGACGAGGGCCGGGGCATCATGATCGCCAATTACAACGACATGCCCAACCACAACCGGCTGATCCCGAGGGAAGTGATCGAGCAGATGGACATCCGGCCCGTGGATGAGCCGCGAGACGAAGCAGAGCACACCCATCCGCGTATCGACCCTCAGGCGGGCACGCCCTATGGCGTGGATGTGAATGCCGGCTGGCGCGTGCCGCTGACGGGCCTTCTGTGCAAGGAACCGCCCTATGGCGGCATCACCGCCATCGATCTGAAGACACACGAGGTGCTGTGGGACAGGCCATTCGGCACGGCGCGCAAGAACGGCCCCTTCGGCATCCCGTCCATGCTGCCCTTCACCATCGGCACGCCGAACAACGGCGGGGCGGTGGTCACGTCCAGCGGCCTGGTCTTCATCGCCGCGGCAACGGACGACCTCATCCGTGCCATCGATATCGAAACCGGTGAGGTGCTCTGGGAGGATGCGCTACCTGCCGGCGGACAGGCGAATCCCATGACCTATGAAGCGAACGGCCGGCAGTATGTGGTCATCGCCGCCGGCGGCCATTCCTTCATGGAGACGCCCATCGGGGATTTCGTCCTTGCCTATGCGCTTCCTGAGTGAGGGGCGGCGATGGGACCTGACGGCAGAACCGCCATTCCTGATGCGGGTGTTGTGCCGTGACGCTGGTCTGGCTCAAACTCGCTCACATCGCTGCGCTGGTGGTCTGGTGCGGTGGGCTCCTGCTGCTGCCCAGCCTGTTCGCGGAGCGCGGCAGGCTTCCGAAGGGGCCTGATCTGTGGCGGCTGCAACGATATGCCCGGCACGCCTATACGCAGCTCATCTGTCCGGCTGCTTTTGTTGCAGTTGCAACTGGTATCGGGCTGGTCTTCTATCAGGAGGTCTTCACCACCTGGTTTGCGCTGAAGCTTGCCTTCGTGGGGCTGCTGGTGGGCTTTCACATGCGACACGGCTTTCTCATCCTGAATGTCTTCGATGAGGACCGCCGCTACGCCCGCTGGCGCAGCCGGTTCGCGACGGCCATCACCACCGTGATCATCGCAGCCATCCTCTGGATCGTGCTGGCCAAACCGCCCATCGCCTATCAGGTGCCGGACTGGCTGCGGCCGGGCGGACTTCAGTCCCTGTCCGAAACCATGATGCCGATGCCATGATCGAACACGAGCTTGCCGCCGTGCCATCCGGCGACGCCGACAAAGATGCTGGCCAGCACGGAAAGCGCCAGGCCGAGCGGCAGCACGGCGGCCTGGTGATCCTCGATCCGCACGCCCCAATTGGTGCCGGCGATCGCCAGCAGCGTCATGGCGGCGACGGCATGGGTCCAGCTTGCTGCCCGCTTGCGGATGCCCGGCACGAGCAACAGTTCCGCCGTGCCGGAGAGCCCCGCGACAATGCCGAGAAAGAAGGCGAAGCCGCTCGACCACAGCGCGGCACGCGTCCAGAACGGATCGGCCGAATACCAGTAGAAGAGGTCGCACCCGAGTGTGGCGATCACCAGCGCTATGGGGAAGGACACCGACATGGCGTGGATCGGATGACCAGCCACGGCAACCGTCGAACTGGCATCATGTTCGGTGACTTCCTGAACGACGGGGCTGGTCACAAGGGAACTCCTTTCGGCAGGGCGCGGGCTGGAACGGCGGTGGCCGCGCCTCTGCCAACGATTCAGGCCCGGTATTGGTTCATGCTGCCCGCAGCCGCGATGGGCGGCGGATGCAGCGGTCCGCTCTCCACGCTCGATCCGGCGGGGCCCAACGCTGTCTCCGTGGCCCATCTGTGGTGGATGATGCTGGCCGGTGCCGCTGCCATCCTCGCGCTGGTCATCATCCTGTTCCTCGTCGCCTTCGTTCGCCGTGACGAGAGGGGACCGGTGCGGGAAAGGCTCTGGATCGGCGTCGGCGGCTTCGCGTTTCCGGTCGTCGTCTTGAGCGTGCTCCTGGTCTACGCCCTGCTGCGGGGCGAGGAACTGCTGCCGCGCGGGTCCGCGCCGGGAGCGATCACCATCGATGCCGTCTCACGCCAGTTCTCCTGGGAGTTCCGGACCGGTGGTCGGCTTGAGAGCTCCGGCCGGCTGATCATACCGACCGGCCGGGCGGTGGATGTGCGCGTCACCAGCGAAGACGTCATCCACAGCTTCTGGATCCCGCGCCTCGGCGGCAAGATCGACGCCATTCCCGGCCATGTGAATGTGGTCCGGCTCACGGCGGACGTCCCGGGCATCTATCGCGGGCAATGCGCGGAATATTGCGGCACCGGGCATTCCGGTATGTCCTTCGAGGTCGAGGCACTGGAGCCAGCGGCCTATGACCGCCGCATGGCCGGAGCGGCGCCATGAGCGGGGAGATATCGCCGATCCGCCTTCACAAGGAGCTGTCGCGTATCTGGGGCACGCCTCCGGGCTGGGCGCGGCTGTCGGCGGTCAACCACACCGTCGTCGGCCGGCGCTTCATGCTGGCGGCCTTCATCTTCTTCGCCATCGGCGGCCTGCTGGCGATGATCATCCGCGTGCAGCTCGCGACGCCGGAAAGCACCTTCATCGGCCCCGAGATCTACGGCCAGATCTTCACCATGCACGGCACGGTGATGATGTTCCTCTTCGCCATCCCGATGTTCGAGGGCATGGCTCTCTATCTCCTGCCCAAGATGCTGGGCTCGCGCGATCTCGCCTTCCCCCGCCTCAGCGCCTATGGCTTCTGGTGCTATGTCTTCGGCGGTTCGATCCTGATCCTGGCGCTTCTCGCCGGTGTGGCTCCCGATGCCGGCTGGTTCATGTACACGCCCTTGAGTTCTGGCCGTTATTCCCCCGGCATCAATGCCGATGTCTGGCTGATCGGCATCACCTTCGTGGAGATCTCGGCCATCGGGGCGGCCATCGAGATCGTGGTGACGATCCTGAAGCTGCGCGCACCGGGCATGTCGCTGGCGCGCATGCCCATCATGGCCTGGTATCTCCTCGTTACCGCGCTCATGATGCTGGTGGGCTTTCCGCCGCTGATCCTGGGGTCGATCCTGCTGGAGGTGGAGCGGGCCTTCGACTGGCCTTTCTTCGATCCCACGCGCGGCGGCGACGCCCTGTTGTGGCAGCACCTCTTCTGGCTGTTCGGCCATCCGGAGGTCTATATCATCTTCCTCCCGGCGGCCGGCGCCGTCTCCATGATCCTGCCGGTGCTGGCACGCCATCCGCTGATTGGCCACAACTGGATCGTGGTGAGCGTGATCGGGGTTGGCTTCCTCAGCTTCGGGCTTTGGGTGCATCACATGTTTACCGTCGGCATCCCGCATCTTGGGCAGGCGTTCTTTTCGGCCGCCAGCATGCTGGTCGCCATTCCGACAGGGGTGCAGATCTTCGCCTGGCTCGGCACACTGATGGCCGGTCGTCCGCAGCGCGTTCTGCCGATGCTGTTCCTGTTCGGCTTCTTCTTCGTCTTCGTCCTCGGCGGCCTCACCGGGGTCATGCTGGCGGTGGTGCCGTTCAACTGGCAGGCTCACGACACCCACTTCGTGGTGGCGCATCTGCATTATGTGCTGGTTGGAGGTTTCATTTTCCCCATGCTGGCGGCGGCCTATTACTGGCTGCCGCATCTGACCGGGCGCGAGACATCGTATCACCTAGGATATGTGTCCTTCTGGCTGATCTTCATCGGCTTCAACGTCACCTTCTTCCTGATGCACCTCACCGGCCTTCGCGGCATGCCGCGGCGCATCGAGGCCTATCCGGCGGAGCTCGGCTGGGAGACGCTCAATCTCATCTCCTCCGTCGGCGGCTTCCTCATGGCCATCGGTTTTGCCCTCTTTGCCACCGATGTGACGCTGCAAATGCTCTACGGGCGCCGGGCAAGGCGCAATCCATGGCGGGCGGAGACGCTGGAATGGGCGACGCCGGTGCCGCCCACCAGCTATGCCTTCGCCTCCCTTCCCGTCGTCGGCAGCCGCCGACCGCTCGAGGACGATCCTGATCTGCCGCGAAAGCTCGCCGCTGGAGAGGGCTACCTCGGCTTTGCCCGCAACAATTGGATGGAGGTGCTCAGCGTCTCCACAGGCGGAGGCGACATCGACCACCTCGTGATGCTGCCAAGGCGGACCTTCCTGCCACTGTGGACGGCCCTTGCGACCGGCGTGTTCTTCCTCGGCCTCCTCTTCAAGCTCTACTGGCTGAGCGGCATCGGGCTCATTGTCACGGTTGGGCTGTTGTTGCGCTGGACCAAGGGCATGGGCCTTCAGCGCGACCATGGACCATTAGAGATCGGGCGAGGCGAAAGTGCCCTTGCCCATTATGAAGCGGATTATCCGCCCTCGCGCTGGGCCATGATCTTCGCGCTTCTTGCCGATGGCATCCTCTTTGGGAGTCTTGCCTTCGCGCTCCTGTTCCTCTGGGTGGTGGCGCCGGCCTGGCCCCCCGCCGATCTCATCTCCGGCGGATGGCTGCAGGCTTTCGCGCTCATGGCAGGCCTGGGCGCTTCCGCCATGCTGACGCGGCGCGCCATCCGCTCCGGCGATGATGCCACGCCGCGCGAACGATCCCTGCTCCTCGCCGCGGCAACAGGCCTGATGGCCGTGGCTGCGGCGGCGCTCTTCTTCATGAGCGTCCTGCCTGATCCCACCCGGCACGCCTATGCCGCGGTGACGGCGGCGCTGGTCGTCTACTGCCTCGTCCATGCCGCCGTAGGCGTGATCTTTTCCGCCTATGGGCTCTACCGCAGCAAGACGGGTTATGTGTCGGCCGCGCGGCGGCTCGACCTTGTCATCGCCCAGCACTGGCACGATTACACCTTCGCGACGGCTCTGATCGCCATGGTGCTCGTCCTTGTCGTTCCCATGGTGATGACATGACCAGCGGATTGAGGGCGATTGCCGGTTTCCTGATCTGGGCATCGGCTCTGTCCCTGCTCTATGGCACGCTGTCGCTCGCCTGCGCCTGGGGTCTCGGCCCGGCCGTTACGCTCGCCGTTCTCCTCATCCTGTGGCTGGCCCACCTGGCCCTCGGGGGCGCGATCCTGATCGGCGATGTCCGTTTCGCGCGCGGCCAGGACGCGGGCTTCGGCCAACGCCTTTCGCTGGGCGCGAACGCCGCCGCGCTGGGCGCCACCCTCTTTACGGGGTTGCCGATCGTGATCGCATCCCCCACCTGCTGATGGTGCCTCATGATCGTCAAACCGTCGCGATCAGGCGCTAAGGTTGGTTGACGTGGTGGCGGGCCTCTGGCACCCCATAGCGGTTTCAGGGAAACAAGGCTTCTTGTCCATGGACATGACATCGCATCGCTCGGACCGTCGGATCACCCACGGCGTTCGCGTCGGCCAGGTGACGGTTGGCGGCGGAGCACCCGTTGTCGTCCAGTCCATGACAAACACCGACACCGCCGACATCGAGGGCACCGTGCGGCAGACGGCGGCACTGTGGCGCGCCGGATCGGAGCTGGTGCGCATCACGGTGGACCGGGACGAGGCGGCGGCGGCGGTGCCTATCATCCGCGAGAAGCTCGAGCGCATGGGCATCAACGTGCCGCTGGTGGGCGACTTCCACTACATCGGCCACAAGCTTCTGGCAGATCATCCAGCCTGTGCCGCGGCGTTGGCGAAGTACCGGATCAATCCCGGCAACGTCGGCTTCAAGGACAAGAAAGACAAGCATTTCGCCCAGATCATCGAGATCGCCATGGCGAACGACAAGCCTGTGCGCATCGGTGGCAACTGGGGCTCGCTCGACGGCGAACTCTTGACGCGGCTGATGAATGAGAACGCCGCCAGCGCCAACCCGATGGACGCGCGCGACGTCACCCGCGAGGCGCTTGTGCAGTCGGTGCTGATCGCCGCCGAGCGTGCGGTCGAGCTGGGCATGAGCCGTGAGAAGATCATCCTCTCCGCCAAGGTGTCGGCGGTGCAGGACCTCATCGCGGTCTATCGCATGATGGCGGAACGCTCTGATTTCGCCCTGCACCTCGGCCTCACCGAGGCTGGCATGGGGTCGAAGGGCATCGTGGCTTCTTCCGCCGCCATGGGCGTGCTGCTGCAACAGGGCATCGGCGACACGATCCGTGTCTCGCTGACGCCGGAGCCGGGCGGCGATCGCACCCTGGAGGTGCAGGTGGCGCAGGAGATTCTGCAGACCATGGGCTTCCGCAGTTTCATCCCGCTGATCGCGGCCTGTCCGGGATGCGGCCGCACGACCTCCACGGTGTTCCAGGAGCTGGCGCAGGACGTACAGTCCTACGTGCGGGACCGGATGCCGGAGTGGAAGACGCTTTATCCGGGCGCCGAGGTGCTCAAGGTCGCGGTCATGGGCTGCATCGTCAACGGACCGGGCGAGTCCAAACATGCCGACATCGGCATTTCGCTGCCCGGCACCGGCGAGGAGCCGACGGCGCCTGTCTTCATCGACGGCAAGAAGGTGGCGACCCTGCGCGGGCCCACCTTGACCACCGATTTCAAGGTGATGGTGGAAGATTACGTGGCGCGCCGGTTCGGCGTCGGCCGCGACGCCGCCGAATAACCCTCGTTCTCCTCAGCTCTTGCGTTCCGCCACGAAATGCGCGGTGGCGCGGAGCACGTCGGCATTTTCCCCGAAATCGTGCAAGGCCTCTTCGGCATGGCGCACGAGTGCGCTGAGATGTTGGCGCGCGTGCTCGACGCCCCAGAGAGAGGGGAGCGTTGCCTTGCCTTGTCCTGCATCCTTCCCCGCGGCCTTGCCCAGCACCTCGGCGGTGCTCTCAAGATCCAGAAGGTCGTCGGCGATCTGAAAGGCGGCACCGAGCGTGCGGCCGAAATGGGTGAGGGCGAGACGCTGTTCAGGCTTTGCCTCACCCAGTATGGCGCCCATTTCCACCGAGGCGGCAAGAAGGGCACCGGTCTTCATGGCCTGAAGCTGGGCGATCTTATCCTCCGTCAAGGCCGCTTCCGTCGATGAGAAACGCCCCTCGGCGGCGAGATCCAGCATCTGGCCCCCCACCATGCCGCCGATGCCGACTGCCCGGGAGAGGGCGCGGACAAGGTCGATGCGCAGACGTGGATCGGGTTCCGTCGCCTCGTCCGACAGCACATCGAAGGCAAGAGTGAGCAGTGCATCGCCCGCCAGAATGGCGGTCGCCTCATCGAAGGCCTTGTGCACCGTCGGCTTCCCGCGCCTGAGATCGTCGTTGTCCATGGCCGGCAGGTCATCGTGGACGAGACTATAGCCGTGGAGGAGCTCGACGGCGGCCGCCGCCCGCAGCGCGCCCTCGTCGGCGGCGCCGAACAGGCGGGCGGTCTCCATCAGGAGGAAGGGGCGCAGGCGCTTGCCGCCCCCTAAGATCGCATGCCGCATGGCCTCCAGGAGCCGCGCCGGACGTTCTGCCTCATTCTCCCGAAGATTGCTGGAAAGGATGTCGTCGAGAACCTTTTCCAGGGAAGACGCATTTGCGTCCATCCGGGAGACAAGATCGTGTATGGACAAGGGAAGCTGACCTCGTGACGATGTATGTGGACGGCGTGCCCGACGGGAACAGGCGCGTCAAGCAGTTGGATGGGCGCTTGAGACGCAGACGCATGATACGCCGTATAGGCCTTGCCGTAATCGCGATCATGGCGGTACCCTTCATTCTCACCCTCGTCTACACCGTGATTCCGCCGGTTTCGACCCTGATGGTCGGGCGTTGGCTGACCTTCCAGCCGGTGAGCCGCGACTGGGTGCCGCTGGAGGAGATCAGCCCGCATCTGCCGCGCGCGGTGGTCACGGCCGAGGACGGCCAGTTCTGCTTCCACGGCGGGGTGGACTGGAAGGCCATCCAGGACGTCCTGGATGCCGCCGAAGACGGCGTGCCCAGCCGCGGTGCATCCACCATCGCCATGCAGACGGCCAAGAATCTTTTCCTGTGGCCGGGCGGGGCGTATATCCGCAAGCCCTTTGAGATCGTGCTCGCCACCTGGATCGACCTGGTCTGGACCAAGCGGCGCACCATCGAGGTTTATCTTAATATCGCCGAGTGGGGTCCTGATGGCATTTTCGGCGCCGAGGCCGGCGCGCAGCACGGCTTTGGCAAAGCGGCCAAGAACATCGGTCCGCGCGAGGCGGCGCTGATGGCGGCCGCGCTGCCAAATCCGATCGTGCGCGATACGGCCAAGCCCACGCGTGGACAGCGAAGCTGGGCGAACACCATTGCCGCCCGCGCGCGGCAGTCCGGCGAATATGTGGGCTGCCTCGATCTTTGATCGCAGGAATCGGCGCGTGACCTCTGGTCTTTCGCCGTGGAGGATGTTATGAGCCCCGCCAGATTTCACGTGCGATGCGTCTGTCGGCCGTTGGCCCTTGCGTTTCGCCGTGCCGCTCACGGAGAAGATTACAATGGCCGTTCCCAAGAGGAAAACCTCGCCCATGAAGCGTGGCTTTCGCCGTTCCGCCGATGCGCTGAAGGCGTCCGCTTACATCGAAGACAAGGATTCCGGCGAACTGCGCCGTCCGCATCACATTGACCTGAAGTCCGGCATGTATCGCGGCCGCCAGATCCTCGCTCCCAAGAGCGACGTCTGATCTCATCGCCTGCCTCGAATCAAAAGCGCCGCGATTTTCGCGGCGCTTTTTTATTGCGAATCCGGTGAGGCGGCCCGGCTGGGTGATGTTTTGAAAAGCTACTGCAAGTTGTGCCGGTTGTCAGACCTTCCACGACGGCATGGCCACCGCCGCCGCGCGGGCGCGAGCAATGCCATCGCGCGTCGAGCGATAGGCCGCAGCACCTTCGGCGCTCTCGATGCGCCGCAGGCGGCGTGTCTGGGGGGCGTCGAGCTGCGTCGCCATGAGCTGTGCGACCACCGCAGCGTCTGAAGGCTGACGGCTTGCCCGGACGGGCGACACCTCGATCACCTCGACGGTGTCATCGAGTCGATAGCCCTCATCGCCCAGATTCCGAGGGGTCTCGCGGTCCCGTCGCGGAACATAAAGCTGGGCCGAAATGGGGGTCACGATCATTTCCTTACGGCTCCCGTCCCAATTTGGGACACGCATTGGCTGTGTCACCCATGTGTCGCAAAGCCCGTGCCAGCGGCGGGCGACCATTGGTTAACAAAATACTAACGCGGTTGCTCGAAATGGCAAACGGGGAGCGGACCTGATGTTAAAGACTTAAGTCGATAGTCCCTCGTGTCGGTAGGTCGATGTGTCGGGGGACAGAACGTATGACCGAATTCACCGCGGCGTTGGCGTCGGCTCATGGGCTGACGCAGCGGTTGCCAGTTCTTCTGAGTGCGTTTGGCGAGGCGGTCTACGCCTGGAATATCGTGGACGACGCCATCGAATGGAGTTCGGGCGCACATGCCGTTCTCGGTGTTCAAAGTCCGGAGCTGATGGCCACGGGCGCAGCCTATGCGCAACTGGTCGATCCCGACGCCATGGTGGCGCGGCACTCCGCCATCTTCGGCGCGGCGCTTGCCGACAGCGGGGAGGGCGTGCGCTATGAAATCGTTTATCCGCTTCGCGTTTCGCAGGGCGGCATCTCACGCCGCATCTGGGTGGAAGACATCGGCCGCTGGTTCGGCGGTCCGGGGGGAAAGCCGATCCGGGCTGAAGGAATTCTGCGCCTCGTCACCGAACGGCTGGAGGCCGAACAGCGCCGGGCCGTGCTGTCACGCGCCGACCCGCTGACGGGAACGCTCGACCGCACCCGAATCCTGGAGGTGCTCGACGATATCCTGAGCGAGGCAAAGCGCATCCAGGGTTCCTGCGGTCTCGTCTTCGTCAGCATCGAGGGCCTGGGCGCCATCAATGACGCCTATGGCATCGAGGTGTCGGATCAACTGATCGAGGGCGTGGTAAAACGCGTCCGGTCGCGCATGCGCAGCGGGGATGCCATCGGCCGTTATTCCACCACGAGCTTCGTGGTGGTGCTGGCCAATTGCAAGGCGGGCGATCTCGAGGTCGCCATGCGGCGCTATCTGGATGCGGTGCGCGAAGCGCCGGTCGAAACGACGTCGGGGTCCATTTCGGCGCAGGTGGTGTTGGGAGGCGCGACCGCTCCCCGCTATGCCCGGACGGCGGGGGAGCTGATGATGCGTGCCCGCGAGGCCATGATCGAGGCGCGCGGGCGTCGCAGCGGCGGCTGCTGTGTCTATGTGCCCAATCCTGAGCGGGAGGAGCGGCGGCGGCTCGACTTCACGCTCACCCAGGACCTGATCACCGCGCTCAACGAGCGGCGGCTTTCGCTTGCTTTTCAGCCGGTGGTTCGGGCCGTTGACCAGGAAGCGGCATGGTATGAGGCGCTCGCCCGCATCGAGACACCCAACGGCGCGGAGAGCATCCAGCGGTACATCCAGCCGGCCGAGCGGCTTGGCGTGATATCCATGCTGGACCTGCGCGTGCTGGAACTGGCGTTCACGGTTCTCGACCAGCGCCATGACCTGCGGATCGCGATCAATGTTTCCGCCCAGACCATCGAAGACCCTGAATGGCGCACGTTGCTGGCGAGCCTCTCGGTGCTTATCCCGGGGGCGGCCGAGCGCTTGATGATCGAAATCACAGAAACCGCCGCCATCGACGATCTGCTGCAATCGGCAACCTTCGTGCGCGAGATGCAGCAGTCCGGCATACGGATGGCCATCGACGACTTCGGTGCAGGCCAGACATCGTTTCGGGTGATGCGCCAGCTCGGTGTTGATCTCGTCAAGATCGACGGTGGCTTTGTCCGCGACCTTTTGAGTTCCACCGATGACCGGGCCTTCATCAAGGCTATCATCGGCCTTGCCGGTGACGTCGGCTTTGAAACCGTGGCCGAGTGCGTGGATGATGCCGACATCGCCCGCGAATTGATCGCGCTCGGCATCGACTATCTCCAGGGAAATTATTTCGGCGAGGCGCTGATGGGCTTGCCGGTGAAAGAGGCGCCCCGGCTGCAGGCGCGCAGCGCCTGACGCCTCCGGCTTCCAGCGTCAGCCGACGCCGAGAACCCAGAGCCAGAACGCCACGGTGATCACGGAAAGAGCCGTGGAGATGGTGATGGCGCCCGAGGCCACCGCTTCACCGGTCTTGTAGCGTGCCGCCAGAAGATAACCGTTGATGCCGCATGGCATGGACGCGAAGAGCACCGCAACGCCCGTGAAGACCGGTTCCAATCCGAAGATGAAATGCGCCAGGATCCAGACCGCGAAAGGATGGACCATGAGCTTCAGAAAGGTGAGTGTCGTCGCTGTCGCGATTTCGCCTTTCAGGCCATAGCGCGCGAGGGTGATACCCATGGCGACCAGCGCCACGGGGGAGGCGGAGGCGCCGAGGCCGTCGATGATGGTCCGGGCCGTCTCCGGAATGGACAGGCTGAGCCAGCTTGCAATCAACCCGGCGATGAGCGCGAGCAGGATCGGGTGGGTGGCCAGAATGCGGAGCAGGCGCAGGAAGCCGGCGCGGCTGATGCCGCCGGTCGCTTCCATGTTGAGGGTTCCCAGCGTCATCATCACCGGGAGGTGGATGGCGATGAGCAGGAACAGCGGCACGGCTCCGGCCTCGCCATAGGCGGCCAGGATCAGCGGGATGCCGACCAGAACGGTGTTCGATTGTCCAGCGGCGAAGCCGTGCACCACGGCTTCCTGACTGGATCGGCCGAACACGCGGCGCGCCAGGAGCATGGCCAGAGGCCAGACCACGGCCACCCCCGCAAAATAGGCGATCCAGTAGCCCCAGGGGCTGGTGTTGGGCAGGGAATTTGTGGACAGGGTGCGAAAAATAAGCGCCGGAACAGCCAGGGCAAAAACGTAATCGGACAGGCCCTCACCGGTGCTGGGCGACAAGATGCCTGTCTTCACGGCGAAAAAGCCGAGGAAGATCAAGCCGAAGACGGGCAGGATGATGGCGAGGATGTCGGTCATGGGGGAGGGAAAAGAAAAAAGACGGGGCGCAGGGAAACTGATCGCTAACCACGACAGACCCTCGCGTCAATGATCGGCTTAACCGCACTGCAAGACTCGGTATGTCATAGATATGACGGGGCAGCGAACTTAAGTCGAAACGGAAGCATCTAATGCGCGGTAAAGGCGCCCTGATCATGCCTGTACCGGATGACGAGCCGGTTGCTCCCCTGGAACGCCGTATCGCGGGTGTCGCGCATGAATTGCGCACGCCCCTCAACGGCATGCTGGCCTTGGCCGACCGGCTGTTGGACACGCCGCTCTCCGATGAGCAGCGGCAATATATACACTCCATGCGCGCCGCCGCCCGCCACCTTCATGCAGTGGCCACCGATGTGCTCGACGTGGCGCGCCTTCAGGAACGCAGCCCCCGGCTCGAGATGGGGCCGGTCGACCTCGGTGAAATTCTCTCCGATCTCGGCGCTCCCTTCTCGGCGCGTGCGGCCGCGCAAGGCATTGCCTTTCGCATCGAGATGGCTCCGGGTGTGCCCAACCATCTCCTCGGTGATCCGGTTCGATTGCGGCAGATGATCGAGAACATCACCGACAATGCGTTGAAGGTCACGCATGAAGGTGAGGTCGTCCTTCAGGTCACCTCGGCGCCCGACAGCGAAAATCGGGTCTGTGTCACCTTTGTCGTCAATGACACCGGTCCGGGCTTTGCGGGCGATGATCCGGAAGACCTGTTCGCGCTTTTCACGCAGGGAGTGTACGCGCAGGGCGGTGCCGGTCTCGGGCTTGCGCTGGTGCGCGGCTTTGCCGAAGCCATGGGCGGCGGTGCCTTTGCCGGAAATCTGCCGCAGGGCGGCGCCAGCGTCGGCTTCTCCGTCGCGCTGGAACGTGACCCTGCCTATCAACCGGCCTTTCCCGCCGCCAATGACGCCGCGCCGCTGCGCAACGACGGGCAGCTGCGCATCCTCGTGGCCGAGGACAATCCCATCAATCGAGTGGTGATCGGCACCATTCTCGATCAGTTCGGCCATGCCCATGACATGGTGGGCGACGGCGCCTCGGCGTTGAAGGCCATCGCGCAGGTCGACTACGACCTGATCCTGATGGACAAGAAGATGCCCATCCTCGATGGACTTTCCACCGCACGGGCTCTGTGTTCGCTGCCGGACGAGCGGGCGCGGGTGCCGATCATCGGTCTGACCGCCGGCGCCTTCGCCCATGAGATCGATGATTTCCTCGCCGCCGGCGCGCGTGCGGTGGTGACCAAGCCGATCTCCGTCCGCGCCTTGTGGAGCGCGATCGACGACGTGCTGGGTGAACGGCGTCTCGCCGTCTGATCCATCTTAGCTGGCTGGAGGCCGCGGCTGTTGGCGGCGCTAGAAATTGACGGCGACGCGGGCCTGGACGTTCCAGTCGCCCGCTTCGGTCTCGCCCGCGTCCCTCAGCGCATAGCCAAGTACGAAATTGGCATTGAGATTGCCATTGAGCGCGTAGTCGAAACCGGCGCCAATACTGGCGAGGGTGAAATTCTCCGAAAGGAAGAAATCGCGGCCGTGGCCGAGGTCGAAGAAGGCGAAGGGCGAGAAGCCGTCACGTATACCGAGGTTGAGATGCGTCAGCGCGGCAAAGGTCGGCAGGCGCAGTTCGTTGCGCCAGACGAAGCCGGTGTCGATGGTCGTATCGTCGATGCCGTAGCCGCGCGTCATGTAGAAGCCCGATATGGCCATGCGCTCTGTGTCGGGTAGTGCCTCGAAAGCGCCGACGGCCGAGAGCTGGCTGACCCAGCCGAAACCTTTGGGCAGCGGCGTCACGCGGGTGATATCGGCTGCGGCATAGAAATAGTTGATGTCCGTGATGCGTCCGCCGCTGAACATCCGCCAGGTCTCGTCGGTGTTCTCGCTGAGGATGCCGCCGGGATTGCCCTTGACCCTGATGTCGAAGGACGTACGCCCGCGGCGATCGGTGAGCGCATGGGACCAGCCGACGATGAAGTTGACGATCTCGGCCTTGCCCTGTGCGACCTCGACATCGGCGAAATAGGTCTTGCGGGTCAGGAACTTGAACTCGGCACCGGCATAGATGTCGCCGAAGTAGATGCCCGGCATGAGGTTCGACAGCGCCGAGCGGTAGATCACCGGCAGTTCGAAGACCTCGTTGTCGAAGGAAATGAACTGATCGGCATCCTGCCACATGGAGACATAGCTGGGCGCCAGCTCGAGCGCCTGGCGCGGAAGCGTCGGAATGGTGATGCGGCCGGCGTGGCTGAGGTAGCGTGGCATGTCGCCTTCCTCCAGCCGCACGCGGGAGGGCTTGCGCAGCACATCCTCGTTGGTCGTCAGCTGATAGGAGAGTGTGGTGTCGTTGAGCCAGGGTAGCCAGAGACCACCGCCGATAAAGGCGCGGTCGCGGCCTGAGATCCGCGTGCCGCTGTTGGACCAGCCACCGGTGATCTGCCAAGGTTTCGCCTCCGTGACCCGGAGGCTCAGCCGACTGGTGGCCGGATCCTCGCCGGGCGAGAACTCACCCTGCACCCGGCGGTACTGGGTCCGGTTCAGCCATTCCAGATCCTCCGCGATCTGGCGGCCTTCGATGCGCTCCTCGCCGGCGGCGCGAATGTTCTTCTCCAGCGGCGGCTGCCGGTCACCCTTGGCGCCTGAGACCGTGACTTCGCCGACGCGAAATTCCACCACGCGCAGCTGAACGATGCCGGCGGTGATCTCCTGCGGGGGTACGGTGACGGAGACGAAGAAATAGTCCGCGCTGCGATAAACCTGCGTGACCGCCGCCTGCATCTGCCCAAGGAGCCCGCGCGACAGCGGTTTTCCTATGAAGGGGGTCAGGGCCTCTCGAATGGCGGCTGGATCAATGCCCTTGACGTTCCCTACCGAAATTCCCCCGGGCACCTTGGCTGAAACATCCTCGGCAGGACCGATCAGCCGCACGCCCTT
Organism: Agaricicola taiwanensis; assembly: GCF_014635245.1. Taxonomy (GTDB): domain Bacteria; phylum Pseudomonadota; class Alphaproteobacteria; order Rhizobiales; family Methylopilaceae; genus Agaricicola; species Agaricicola taiwanensis. Next base: position 127,204 of record NZ_BMCP01000004.1, read on the forward strand.
GAGGTCGACGCCGAAGGGTTCCGTGTCTGCGGTGTCATAGGCGGGGGGCGGCACCGACAGGTTCTGCTGTGGCACAACGGGGGCTTCCGGCACATTGCGCTCGATGGCCTGCTGCGCGAGAGCGGGCAGAACGGCGGCGCTGCAGGTGGCGAAAACCGCCAACGCGGCACCTGTCCGTCTCGCCCAAAAGCTCCGCCTCATCGACGTCACGTCCCGATGCCCTCGCAGTCCATTTTCGCAGCCTGCTGCGGGTACTGGAGCTGTCCCGTCAGCCTGTCTTTCGATCAAGACAGGCTGCATTGATAAACAAAGATGGTGAACAGCGTCTTAAGGGAGGAGTACTAGGTTAACGATGGGTAAGTTGACGCTAGACCAGTAAATTCTCGTGGCCGAAAGGGGTATGACCCGTGCAAATATGCTTTATGAAGTATTGATCGGCCTGAAATGGCTGTTGCGGTTTGGCTGGAACGGCGACAAAGGCCTGCGCTGTATCGCGAGCGCGATGATCCAGCTGTCAGGCCGGTTCGATGTGGCGCTTGCCGCGCCACATCGAAAAAGCGTACCGCCGTGGTCAGGCGTTCAGCCTGGCGTCCAGGGTTATCTCTGCGTTCAGTACCTTGGAAACCGGGCAGTTCTTCTTGGCACCTTCGGCGATCTTCAGGAACTCATCCTCAGATATGCCGGGCACTTTGGCGTTCAATGTGAGCTGGCTCTTGGTGATGGTGAAGCCCGAATCCTGCTTGACCACAGTGACGGCGCCTTCCGCGCGCAGCTCGTCGGGGGTGTAGCCTGCTTCCCCCAGCGCGAACGCGAGGGCCATGGAAAAGCAGCCGGCATGAGCGGCGGCGATCAGCTCTTCCGGGTTGGTGCCGGTCACGCCTTCGCCGAAGCGGGTGGTGGCGGAGTAATTGAGGTCGGTGAAGGCCTTGCTTTCACCGGAGAGCTTGCCGGAGCCCTCCTTGCCCGAGCCGGTCCAGACGGCGGTTGCCTTGCGAGCCATTGATAGTCCTCCTTGGGTGATGATCGAGAACCTTACCTAGTGCGTCAGGGCCCGCCGACAACGGCGGCCGTTCCGCGCTCCTCGCCGCGCAACTCACTGCGCGCGGCGCGGCGGTCGGCGAGCACGGCGTTGAGTTCGCAGCCCAGCACGAAGACCGTGGCGTTGACGTTGAGAAAGACGATGGCCGCCATGATGCTACCAAGGCCGGCATAGGTGGAGGCGTAATCCGCAAAATTGGCGATCCAGATGCCGAAGATGGCCGCTGCTGTCAGCCACAGCAGTATGGTGAAGATGACGCCCGGCAGAACGCGTTTCGCCGACCGGCGGCCGTAGGGCAGCCACAGATGGGCGAGCGTCAGCGTGACGATCAGGAAAAGACCGGTTGCGCCATAACGCAGGCCGGTGAAGACACCCTGCATCTGGGTCAGCCAGGGGAGGGCGGCTGTCAGGATGTTCCAGACCGTGGGCCAGAGCACGATGGCGATGGCCACCAGCATGAGGCCGATGGCACCGATCAGGACGAAGATGATGCTTTGCACCCGCGTCAGCCAGAACGGGCGCGGATCGGTCACGCCATAAGCCCGCACCAGGGCAGCGCGCATGGCCTCCACCGCCGAGGAGGCGACCCAGAGCGTGAGCACAAGACCGATGGTGACGAGATCGCCGCGCCGGCCCGTCAGCACCCGGGCGATCTCGTTGGCAAGAGGCTCGGCGACAGCCGCGGGCCAGCCTTCAAAAACAAGGGCTACGGTTTCCTGCGCCACGTCGACGGTGCCGAGGAAGCTGGCGAAGGCCGTAACGACGATCAGGAAAGGGAAGATGGCCAGAAGGATCGCCAGGGTGACATGGCTGGCGATGGCCCAGCCGTCATGGGTGATAAAACGAAGCACCACGTCGCGGGCCAGACGCCAGGCCCGTCCCATCAGCGATAATGTCACCCGCGCCTCATGGGTCTGAAGAAAGCCTGCGCGGACGTCTGCCGGGCAGAATTCGGCGATGGGCTGATCCCCACCGAATCTCCACGATGTTTTATGGCGCCAGGGCCTTACGTCAAGCGAACCTCCGGCGGAGCGGGGTCCGCCGGAGCGAGGTTTACCTCGCCTCGCCACCGGCACTCGATGCGGGGCAACGGAGGAGTTTACGCCGCCCGAACACCCTCAAGGAAGGTGTGCACCGCATTGTCCATGCTTTCAGCCTCGCGCTGCAAGGCACCGGCCAGCTCCGCCACTCCCTCGGCCGTCGTGCGCGCGCTGTCGGCCGCGCTGCCGACGCCGTCCATGGCGCTGGCGCCGGACTGGGCATCGGCGGAGGCCTGGGCGACGTTGGCGGCAATCGCGCGCACGGCGCTCGACTGTTCCTCCACCGCGGCGGCCACGGCGCCGGTGATCGAGGACATCTCGCCGATGATGGCGTTGACGCGCTCGATGGCCATGGTCGCCTCGCCGGAGCTGTCCTGGATCGCGCTGATCTGGCGCGCGATTTCCTCGGTGGCATTGGCGGTCTGGCTTGCCAGCGACTTCACCTCCTGCGCCACGACGGCAAAGCCCTTGCCGGCTTCCCCGGCTCGCGCGGCTTCGATGGTGGCGTTGAGCGCCAGGAGGTTGGTCTGGGCGGCGATGGCCTGGATCAGCGTGATGACCTCGCCGATCCGGTTCGCAGCCTGGGCCAGTTCCTCCATGGTGGTCACCGTCTTCTGTGCCTCGGTGACCGCCTGATGGGCAACGGTGCTCGAATTCTCGGCGCGGCTGGCAACCTCCTGGATCGACATGGCCAGCTGCTCGGCGGCACCAGCCACGGCGGTGACGTTGTGCGAGGCGCCATTGGCGGCGGAGGAGGCGGACCGCGCTTCTCCGGAAACCTGAGCGGCGCTGTCCACGAGGCCGGAGGAGGCAAGATGCAGCTGGTCCACCGCGGAGCGCACCTCTCCCACGGTCGCCGCCGCGCGTGTCTCGAAGACCTGGATGAGTTCCTTGAGCTGTGCCGCGCGCTTCTGCTCGCTGGCGGTCAGCTCCTTCTGCTGGGCATTGAAGCGCTCACGCTCGATCACGCTGTCGCGGAAGGCCGTGACGGCGTGGGCCATCCGGCCGATCTCGCCGCCCGATCCGATGCCGCTCATATCGATGTCGGTCTCGCCCCGATCAATCTTGCCGAGCGCCTCGGCGATGCGGCCAAGCGGCTTTGATATGGAGCCGCCGATCAGGATGCTGAGGAGCGCGGACAGGACGATGGCCACGCCGATCACTCCAAGCGCGACCAGAAGCGTCAGACGGCGCGCCTGGGCGCTCGCTTCCGCAGCCTGAGTCTGGCCATCCAGCGCCTGCGCGACAATGCCGTCAGCGGTGGGGGGAAGAACGGACATCTGCGCCAGCAGCGCTGTGGCGGCCGCCTCCAGATCGGCATGGGCGGCACTGGCTTCATTGAAGGCCTTCTCATAAGCCTCGCCGGCCTTTGCCAGTTCGTTCCGGCGGCTGGGCGGGACCGATGCAGCCTCGGTTTCCGCCCGGAAGCGCTTCATGTTGGCGGCGAAGAGCTCGGCCCGCTTGCGGCTGCGCGACAGGAGATAATCCTTTTCGCTGAGCCGCAGGGCATCCTTGGCGGCCGGCAGTTCGGAGAAGGTGAGATCGCTGTTTTCCCGAAGGTCGTTGAAGCTCTTGTCCAGAGCCAGACCGGCCTTGACCAACTGAGCGCGCAGCCCCTGGTCCTCGGTCATGCCCAGCCGTTCCCGGGCGGCGTAGAGGCGGTCGAAGGTGGCGGTGATCGGCGCGGCGTGGCTGTCGAACTGGGCCAGTGCGGCCCCCATCTCGTCGCCGAAGTCGCGGCGCATCTGAGCCACCAGCTCCGCGTTACGAGCCAGGAGGTGAGAAAAGGCCTCGCGCGCTTCGGTGTTGGGCTCGGCCCTGAAACCATCCACTACGGCGCTCATGCCCACGGCATTGCGGCTGAGGTCGGAGGCGTGCTGGACCAGTCTTCCGTAGCCGATGGAACGTTCGGCCGCCGATTGCACGGCCTGCTGGCCAAACCAGAAAGTCCCGCCGGCAGCAAGCAGCGCCAGTACGGGAATAGCGGCAAGGATTGCAATCCGGCCGCGAATGGATGACACCTTCACGGCGCGCGACAGCCATGTCGTGTTCTGCCCCGCCGCCGGACGGCCCTCGTCCTGCTCAACCATAAGTCTTACCCCCGCTAGACACTGCTTGTTGCGGGGCATCCTGCATCGTTCCCTTTAATTTTAGGTATCGCGTATGACGCGGAATTCCGGGACGGCCTTAAGGCCTTGGCCATCAGCAGCCTTCGCCGGCGCCGCGGCCTTCGTCGTGCTCTGGTCGTCCGGCTTCATCACGGCCCGGCTGATCGCCCCCCATGCCGACCCGCTGACCTTTCTCGCGGTGCGCTATGTGGGGGCCTTGACGGTTCTGACCGTCATGGCCCTGGCGGCCGGCGCACCCTGGCCGCGCGGCAGGGCCCTCTTCGATGCGGCGGTGGCCGGCATCCTTCTGCACGGGGTTTATCTGGGGCTGGTGTTCTGGGCCGTTGCCCATGGTCTTCCCGCCGGTGTCATGGGCCTCCTGGCGGGGCTGCAGCCTCTTCTCACAGCAACGGCGGCCGCGCCGCTTCTGGGGGAACATGTGACCAGGCGTCAGTGGTGGGGGATCGCGGCCGGCTTCATTGGCGCCGCCCTCGTGCTGGCGCCGCGCCTTGCGGTCTCCACGGGCGGCATACCTTCGGTGGCCTTGTTCGCCGGCATCGCCGCAGTGCTCGCCATCACTGCCGGCACCATCTGGCAGAAGCGGACAGGCGCAACCGGCGATCTGAGGGCCATGGCCGCCGTCCAATATGCCGCCGCGCTCGTGCCGACGGTGGCCGTGGCCGCCCTGACAGAACCCATGCGCTTCGATATCACGGTGGAATCGATGGTGGGGCTGCTGTGGTCGGTGGTCGGCATCTCGGTGGGAGCCATCTTTCTGCTGCTCGGCCTCATCAGGCGAGGGGCGCTGGCGCAGGTCTCGGCTCTTCTCTACCTGGTGCCGGGTGTGACGGCGCTGATGGCCTGGGCGCTGTTCGGCGAGGTGCTGAGCCCCGTTCAACTCGGCGGCATGGTCGTGGCGAGCTTTGGCGTCGCCCTAGTGTCGATCAAGCGTTGACCCGCTGGGCTGGAAACAAAGGAACGGCATTGGCGAAGAGGCGTTTTCCCGGTGCGGGGGAAACACATGCCCCAGGAGGTTCGCGATGTCCGATGTCCGTATTCCCTATAATGCTCTGGTTCTCGTGGCCGACGGCGAAAAGGCGCTGTTCCTGCGCAACAAGGGAGATGCGATCAATCTGAACCTGACAATCGATCCGGCGCTGGAAGAGGACAACTCCGGTTCGGAGCGGCGAGCGGTGACGCAGAGCGATCTGCAGTCCTCCGGAGAGGACGGCTTTGCCGCCGATGTGGCGGAACGGCTGTTCAAGGCGGCCAACGACAATGTCTTCGATCAGCTTGTCGTGGTTGCGGGGCCGAACCTTCTGGGCGTGCTGCGCAAGGAAATGCATCAGGAAGTGACGCGGCGGATCGTCGGAGAGGTTCCGAAGACATTGACGACACGCGATCTTGGCGACATCGAAAAGGTTCTATCGGTCCGATGAGCGCCGCCGGCAAAGGAGACCGCCTTGGCTGATATGTCCGCACCCGCAGGGCCGGTTCGATCCATAGGGTCCCTGGTCCTCGCCTTCGCCCTATGTTTTTCCGCGGCGCGGCTGGGGTCCATCGCGACGACGCCCAACCTCGGCTGGTACGCGACATTGGCCAAGCCGTTCTTCACGCCCCCGAACTGGGCGTTCCCCGTCGCCTGGACCACACTCTTCATCCTGATGGCTATCGCCCTGTGGCGGGTGGCGACGCGCGCCGCCGAGCCTCGCCAGCGGCAATTGGCGCTTGGCGCTTTCATGGTCCAGCTTCTGCTGAACATCGGCTGGTCGTTCGCCTTCTTCGGTCAGCAGAATCCCGCGCTGGGGCTGGCGGTCATCGCGGCGCTGATTATCGCGATCGCGGCGACGATGGCGCTGTTCCGCCCCATCGACCGCATCGCTTCGCTGTTGCTCCTGCCCTATATCCTCTGGGTGTGCTACGCGGGTTTGCTCAACGCAACGATCTGGTGGATGAACGCCTGATCCCCTATAGGAAGGCCATCATGAGCTTTGCCTTCTACTTTCTCATTCCCGCGGCGGTGCTGGCGGTTGCCGGCGTGCTGCTGCTTGGCCTTCTCAACATGGCCAAGGGCGGGTCACCCGAGCGGTCGCAGGATCTGATGCGCTGGCGCGTGATCCTGCAGGCGCTCGCGCTCTTCATCATGCTCGGCGCCCTCTATTTCGCATCCTCAGGGCCCTGAACGTTGCCGTGAGGCAACGCTGCCGCGCATGACGAATCGAGCCTTCAATTGGCTCTCGCGATCGCGTCAAAAGCATGTTACCCGGCAGGTGCATCTTTTCTTGCGAGTCGCCACACATGCGCCACAGTCTTTGCCTCGCCACCATTAGCTTCCTTGCATCTTTCAGCATAGCCCAGGCGGCGGACGTTCCGGCACCTGAGGTGCCGATGTACGGCGAGGCGCCGGCGGCAACATGGCGCCTGTTCGAGGAAGCGCGGCTTGGCGTGTTCGCCCATGACCCCGACAGCCCGGAGGAGGGTTCGGTCGACATCAACGGCGAGATCCTGTCCTCCCGCCTGCCGCTGATCAATCCGCTATCGCGCTGGGCCTGGCTCAGCCCGCGCCTCCACCTTGGCGGCACGGTCAATACAGCCGGCGACACCAGCCATGCCTATGCAGGCCTCACCTGGACGGCCGACATCACCCAGCGCATCTTCATCGAGGGCAGCTTCGGCGGCGCCATCCATGACGGCGAGACCGGTGACATCGTGCCGAACGATCGCAGCGACCTCGGTTGCTCCCCCCTGTTCCGGGAAGCGGGCTCAATCGGCTATCGCGTCACCACCAACTGGAGCGTGATGGCCAGCATCGAGCATCTATCCAACGCCGGCATCTGCGACAGCAACCGCGGCCTGACCAATTACGGCGTGCGGGTCGGCTATCGCTTCTGATCCGATCGCGGCGCGGCGTGGTCAAGCTCAACAAGATCTACACCCGCACCGGTGACGACGGCACCACGGGGCTCGGCACAGGCGAACGCCGGCCCAAGCATGACCTGAGGGTTGCCGCCTATGGCACGGTGGATGAGGCCAATGCCACTATCGGCCTTGCGCGTCTTCACACGACCGGCCTGCTCGACGGCATGCTCGTACGCATCCAGAACGATCTTTTCGATCTCGGTGCGGATCTCTGCACGCCGGACGATGGAGTGAACCGCGGATTTGAGCCGCTCCGCATCATCGCAAGCCAGACGGCGCGGCTGGAGGCGGACATCGACGTCATCAACGCCGAACTGCAGCCGCTCAAATCCTTCGTGCTGCCGGCGGGGAGCGCGGCGGCGGCGCATCTGCACCTGGCGCGCACGGTGACGCGGCGGGCCGAGCGCCTGATGACGGAACTCGCCATGGCGGAGGCTGTGGGCGCCGACGCGCTTCGCTACATCAATCGTCTGTCGGACTTTCTCTTCGTGGCCGCGCGTCATGCAAATCTTGGCGCCGGCGGCGATGTGCTCTGGGTGCCGGGCGGAGAGCGGTGACGCCCTCGCTTGCCGGGAAGTCGCTGAACCCTAACCGCAGGAACCGGGAAGATGTTCATTCCGCTCTACGATGGCCACCCGCTGCGGTACATCCGCTTTCCCGTGATGAACTGGAGCATCATCGGTGTCACGGTCCTGTTCTGGCTGGTTTTTCAGTCGGGATTCGTCATCGACGGCTATTTGTCATCCGTCGTCTCCTTCGGGCTGATCCCGGCCGTGCTGTTCGAAACGGCGGTGCTGCCGGAAGGCTATGCCCAGGTGCCGACGGCGGTGACGCTGATCTCGTCGGTCTTCCTTCACGGCGATTTCCTGCATCTCGCCACCAACATGCTGTTTCTCTGGGTATTCGGCGACAATGTTGAGGATGCCGTGGGGCACCTCGCCTATGCTGTTTTCTATCTGGTCTGCGGTGCGGGAGCGAGCCTCGCCTTCGCGCTGATGGCGCCTTCGACGCAGGTGCCGCTGGTCGGCGCCTCCGGCGCCGTGGCGGGCGTGGTGGCGGCCTATCTGATGCTGCATCCGCGCGTGCGTGTCTGGGTGCTGGTCCTCGCGCGTATCCCGGCGCGGCTCGGGGCGCTGTGGGTCATCGGCGCCTGGCTTGCCTTCCAGGTTGCCAATGCGTTCTTTGACCCGACAGGGCAGGTTGCCTGGTGGGCGCATCTGGGCGGATTTGCGGTCGGGGCGTTGCTGATCCCCGTTTTCAAGCGCCGTGATGTCCCCCTGTTTGAATGGAACGCCGCGACTTCTTGAAAACAGTTGCCAAAGCATCGGGCGCGCGTTGACACCCTAAAGTCGTATGAGTACCGTCCGGCCCGTTCTCACGCACCGCACGGCCCGTGCGGTCGCGGGCGCCTGCTTGCGACGACCTCCTGATACAGGTTCCGTAACCCTGTGTCCCGCGAGCGGAGCCTGCCATCTGAAGGAAGGCGTAAATGAAAATCCTCGTGCCGGTGAAGCGTGTCATCGACTTCAACGTGAAGGTTCGCGTGAAAGCCGATGGCTCTGGCGTTGAACTCGCCAATGTCAAAATGTCCATGAACCCCTTCGATGAAATCGCCGTTGAAGAGGCCATCCGCCTCAAAGAGGCGGGCCAGGCGGAAGAGGTCGTGGTCGTCTCCATAGGACCGGCGCAGGCCTCCGAAACCATCCGCACGGCGCTTGCCATGGGTGCCGACCGCGGCATCCTGGTCAAGACCGATCAGACGGTGGAGCCGCTCTCGGTGGCGAAGCTCCTCAAGAAGGTGGTGGAGCAGGAGAGCCCCGGCCTCGTCATCATGGGCAAGCAGGCTATCGATGACGATTCAAACCAGACCGGCCAGATGCTTGCGGCGCTGCTCGGCTGGGCGCAGGGCACCTTCGCCTCCAAGGTGACGCTTTCCGAGGGCTCGGTCGATGTGACCCGCGAGGTCGACGGCGGCTTGCAGACCGTGACGCTGAAGGCCCCGGCCATCATCACCACGGACCTGCGCCTCAACGAGCCGCGCTATGCGTCGCTGCCCAACATCATGAAGGCCAAGAAAAAGCCCATCGACGAGACCTCGCCCGAGACCCTCGGTGTTGAGATCGCACCGCGCCTTAAGGTCGTGAAGACCGAGGAGCCGCCGCAGCGCCAGTCGGGCGTGAAGGTCGGTTCCGTCGCGGAACTCGTCGGCAAACTCAAGGAACAGGGCGTTATCTGATGACCACGCTTCTTCTCGCAGATCACGACAACAAGGCGCTGACCGATGCCTCGCGCAAGGCGCTGACGGCGGCAAAGGAGCTTGGCGCTCCGGTGCATGTGCTGGTTGCCGGCTCGGGCGCCCGCGCGGTGGCCGACGAAGCGGCCAAGCTGGAGGGCGTCGAAAAGGTGCTCCTGGCCGATGCGTCCGCCTATGAGCATGGCCTTGCCGAACCGCTGGCGGCGCTGATCGTCTCGCTGGCTGGCAGCTATGACGCCATCGTCGCGGCCTCGACCTCGACGGGCAAGAACGTGCTGCCACGCGTGGCCGCGCTGCTCGACGTGATGCAGATCTCCGACATCATCAAGGTGGTCTCGGCAGACACCTTCGAACGCCCGATCTATGCCGGCAACGCCATCCAGACGGTGCAGTCGACCGACTCGAAGAAGGTCATCACCGTCCGCACGGCCGCCTTCTCGGCCGCCAAGGAGGGTGGTTCCGCCTCCGTGGAGGAAGCCGGCGCCGCAGAGGATCCCGCTCTCTCCTCCTTCAAGTCCGACGAGCTTTCCGCTTCCGAAAGGCCTGAACTTGGCGCTGCCAAGATCATCGTCTCCGGCGGACGCGCGCTCGGCTCGGCCGAGAAATTCAAGGAAGTGGTGGAGCCCCTTGCCGACAAGCTGGGCGCGGCCGTCGGTGCCAGCCGCGCGGCGGTGGATGCCGGCTATGCCCCCAACGACTATCAGGTGGGCCAGACCGGCAAGATCGTGGCGCCCGAGCTCTACATCGCGCTCGGCATTTCCGGCGCCATCCAGCACCTTGCCGGCATGAAGGACTCCAAGGTCATCGTCGCCATCAACAAGGATGAGGATGCGCCTATCTTTCAGGTTGCCGACTACGGTCTGGTGGCCGATATCTTCCAGGCAGTGCCTGAGCTCGCGAGCGAACTCGAGAAGGCAGGCAAGTAGGATCGGCTAGCAACGCGGGCGGAGCGTCCCAAAGCGCTCCGTTCGCTGTCAGAAAAAGGGGCGTCATGGCGGATATCCGCAAGATCGGCATCATCGGTGCCGGACAGATGGGCAACGGTATCGCGCATGTCTGCGCCGCGGCCGGTTTTGACGTGCGCCTCAATGACCTGACCATGGACAAGGTCCGTTCGGGCCTTGCCACCATCAACGGAAACATGGCCCGGCAGGTCGCCAAGGACATCATGACCGAGGAGGAGCGCAAGGCCGCCCTCGACCGAATTCACCCATCCGACAGCTACGACACCTTGGCCGATTGCGACCTCGTCATCGAGGCGGCCAGCGAGAGCGAGGATCTGAAGCGCAAGATCTTCCAGGAGGCTTGCCCGGTTCTGAAACCGGATGCGATCGTTGCGTCCAACACCTCATCGATCTCGATCACGCGGCTCGCCGCGGCGACCGACCGGCCGGAACGCTTCATCGGCATCCATTTCATGAATCCTGTGCCGCTGATGCAGCTCGTGGAGCTGATCCGAGGCATCGCCACGGCCGATGAGACCTATGAGGCCGCCAAGACCTTCGTCTCTGCGCTGAACAAGACGCCGACCGTGTCGGAAGATTTCCCCGCCTTCATCGTCAACCGCATCCTGCTGCCGATGATCAATGAGGCGATCTACACGCTCTATGAAGGCGTGGGGTCGGTCGAGGCCATCGACACGGCCATGAGGCTCGGCGCCAACCACCCCATGGGCCCGTTGCAGCTGGCCGACTTCATCGGACTGGACACCTGTCTCTCCATCATGCAGGTGCTGCACGAGGGGCTGGCGGACACCAAATATCGCCCGTGCCCACTGCTGGTGAAATATGTCGAAGCGGGCTGGCTGGGCCGCAAGACGCAGCGCGGCTTCTACGACTATCGGGGCGAGACGCCGGTTCCCACCCGCTGAAGCTAGCATGCGGGAAACAGCGTGGATGCTCGCCGCAGGGCGAGCATGGCGGGCTCTAGGCCCATCCGCCGACCGTTAAGGCTTTTCCAGACATGGTAACGCCTTGCTAAGCCTGACGGGACCTTTCCGGGAACGAGGGCAGCGTTCCGGGCGTCCTTGCCGTATCATTCACCTGATAACGGAAGGAGCGAGCCATGGCCGACATATCCTCCGTGGGCTTCACCGCGGATCTTCTGCAGGCCCGATACCAGATCGCCATGAACCGCAGCGATCAGCCGGAACCCATCAATTCCGAGCCGTCGCGGGTTCAGCAGCTGCGCGAGATGCTGGAACGTGCCGGGGCCGAGCCTCAGCCGCAGCTTGAGCAGGGTGTGGGCGAACGCCTCGATATTCTGGTCTAGTCCTTACCCCTCGTTAGGGTTTGAACCATATCCTCGGACCCTAGGAGGCCGTTATGGACAGTGTAGCCATCGCCACGCAGGCCGTTACCATGCAGGCAGCTCAACGCGGGCAGATGCTGGAAGTCGCCGCCCTGAAGCAGCAGGCAACGCAGGACACCGCCATCGCCAATATGGTGGCCGAGGCAGCGGACAGCGCCAAGGCATCTCTGCCGGCGGGCGTGGGCCGGCTCGTCGACACCTCGGCCTGAGGGCGAACTTATGGCGGTCGGGAAAATCTGGGGCAGCAACTACACTCAGAAGAAAATCTGGAATCGGCCTGGCGCCTACGCCAAGCAGATGAACCGGGCCGCGTCCGAGCAGTTCTTCAACACGCAGAAGGCGGCCATCGCCAACCTCTTCAGCGTGAGCGCCAGCCACAGCTACAGCAGCCTTGAGCTCACCATCCGGGCGGTCGGCCAGAACGCCGCCAACGAACTTTCCCAAAAGCTGACCTCGGCCTCCGGTCTCGCATCATCGGTCGACATTTCCGTCTGACGCTCAGACCGGCTGACGCCGCTCAAAACCTCCTGCCTAAAATCGATCCTTGCGCGCGCGGACCTCGGTGAAGACGGCCAGGGGGTCGGCGCCCGGCATGCCGACGCCGGCCGCCACGGCGGGATCGTCGGCGCGCAGGAAGGGGTTGGTCGCCTTCTCGATGCCGAGCAGGCTCGGCACCGTTGGGCTGCCCTCCTGGACGAGGAGCTCGATGGCATTGGAGCGGGTCTTCAACTCGCCATTGTCAGGGTCGACCGTCAGGGCGAAGCGGGCGTTGGAGAGCGTGTATTCATGCCCGCAATAGACCTCGGTGTCGTCGGGCAATTCGCGCAGCTTCTTCAGCGAGGTCCACATGGCCTCGGGGGTGTCCTCCAGGAGGCGGCCGCAGCCGAGGGCGAAGAGCGTGTCGGCGGCGAACAGCAGCTTCTGATCGGCGAAGTGATAGGAGACATGGCCCTTGGTGTGACCCGGCGTCTCGATCACCTTTGCGGTGAGACGGCCGAAGGTAAGGGTGTCGCCATCGCGCACGGTCTTGTCGATGCCGGGGATCTTGTCCTTCTCCTTCTCCGGCCCGGTGACGGTGGCGCCATAGGCGCTCTTCAGCGGCGCGATGCCTTCCACATGGTCAATGTGGTGGTGGGTGATGAGGATGTCGCTCAGCTTCCATCCGGTTTCGTCAAGCACCGCCTGGATGGGGGCCGCTTCCGGCGCGTCGACAAGCAGGGTCGTGCCGTCTTCCGGATCATGCACCAGAACGGCATAATTGTCGTTGCGGCAGGGAATGAGGCGGACGTCGACGGACATGAAGGTCTCCTGATGGCGGCGAACAATTGAATGCAACTCACGCTCATATGGAGCGCTTTCCCCCCTGGGGCAATCGGGGATCGGTGGTGGGATGGGGCGAGAGACCTCCGAAGCCTTGCCGTTCCGTGCCTCGCGCGCCAACCTATTGGCTCGTGAACTGGAACATGCATGTCGTTTGACGTTGTCGATCTGAGAGACTTCTACGCCCAGCCGCTGGGGCAGATGGTTCGCCGCATCCTGCGGGCCAAGCTTCGAGCGCATTGGCGGGATGTGTCTGGCTCCCGCATTCTCGGTATGGGCTATGCCTCGCCCTTCCTCGGCGCCTTTCGCGAGGAGGCTGAACGGCTGCTCGCCTTCATGCCGGCCGAGCAGGGGGTGACCGACTGGCCCACGGGGCGGCCGACGCAGGCGGCGCTGGTGGAGGCCGACATGTGGCCGCTGCCCGATGCGGCGGTGGACCGGGTCCTCGCCGTCCATATGCTGGAGGTGAGTTCTTCGCCCGAGGATCTGTTGCGGGAGGCCTGGCGCACGCTGGCGCCGGGCGGGCGCATCATGCTCGTGGTGCCCAACCGGCGGGGGTTGTGGTCGCGCTTCGATACGACACCCTTCGGCCAGGGGCGGCCCTACAGCCGCGGTCAGCTCCACCGGCTGTTGCGCGACAACGCCTTCGCGCCGACCCATTGGAATGAGGCGCTGTTCTTCCCGCCCTTCGAACGGGGCATCGTGCTGCGTTCCGCCGTGGGCATGGAGCGGTTCGGCGCGCGGTTGTGGGCGCCTTTCGCCGGCGTCCATATTGTGGAAGCGGGCAAGCAGGTCTATCGGCCGATCCCCGCGCGCAAGAAGGTGAAGACGGCCAAGCTGAAGCCGGCGCCGGCGCCGGTGGGAGCCTTGGCGCCGGGCGGCTGAGGTTCTTCCTGCCGCAGTGACAGCAAAGCCCTCCCATGGCATGAGGCTTTCATGAAGCGGATGCGGCAGCTGATGGGACGGCGGATGAAGGCGGGCGCCCTGGGCGTGGTGCTGGCCTATGCGCTGCTGTTCCAGTCCCTGCTGGGAGCCGTGGCGCAGGGCGCCATGGCCGCACCTGGGCAGGCGGATGCCTTTGCCGTCCTGTGCTCGTCCCACGGCATCGCCAGCGCGCCGCAGGGCGACGGCGATCCGGCGGCGCCATCGGTCGACTGCCCCTGCGCCACGCTGTGCCGGCTTGGCGCCATGGCAGGGCCTGTTGTTCCCGCCTCTGCAGCGCAACTCGACGCGCCCCTGCTCGCCGAATTGCCAGCGCCTCCGGTGGCATCTTCTGTCTTCTCGCCCCCGCAGTTCGATCCCGGCAGCGGCCACGCCCGCGCACCGCCCGTCCTCTCCGTCTGACCGTCCGCATCGGCCGTCCGTTCGGCGGCCGTCTGTTCGTTCGTTCCGGAGATTTTCTCATGTCTGTCACAGCCCTTGAGCCGGGCGCGCGGCGTGCTGCCGATCGCGCCTCATCGGACCTTTATCGCGCCGTCTGGCGCTGGCATTTCTATGCCGGGCTTCTCGTCCTGCCCTTCCTGATCAGTCTCGCCGTCACTGGCGCGCTCTATATCTTCCGTGATGAGATCGACGCCATCGTCCATGCCGATCTGAAGCGCGTCGAAGTGCCTGATAGCGCCACGCGTGTGGCGCCATCGGCTCTTGTCGATGCCGCGCTCGCGGCGCATCCCGGCACAGCCGTAAAATACACCGACCCTGCCATGCCGGACGCTTCCGCCGAGATCACGGTCAACAGCGCCGGCGAGGGCCGCCACGCGGTCTATGTGAACCCCTACAATGGCGAGGTGCTCGGCACGCTGCCGGATCGCGGCACTGTCATGTGGACCATCCGCTATCTCCACAGCCTGAAATATTTCGGACCGACGGCGCGCATGATCATCGAGATCGCCGGCGGCTGGGCGATCCTGCTTGTGGGCACCGGCATTTATCTGTGGTGGCCGCGCCGCCAGAACGGCGGGGTCGTGACCGTGCGCGGGCGACCGAGACAGCGGATGTTCTGGCGGGATCTCCACGCCGTCACGGGCCTCTTCGTCGGGGGCGTCATTCTCTTCCTCGCCATTACGGGCATGCCCTGGTCCGGCGTCTGGGGCGCGCAGGTCAACCAGTGGGCCAACGGCAACAACTTCGGCTATCCCACCGGCGTGCGCGTGGCCGTTCCCATGTCGGACGAACATGTGGGGCACATCGCGCCCACATCATGGTCGCTGGAACAGGCGAGGGTGCCGCAATCACCCACGGCCGGGCATGGTGCACGAGCGATCACGCTCGACGAGGCGGTGGCGATGTTCGACAGGCTGGGTCTTCATCGAGGCTATGCCGTCAGCCTGCCGACGTCGGCGGAGGGCGTTTATTCCGGCTCAGTCTATCCCGATGACCTCACGCAGCAGCGGGTGGTGCACCTCGACCAATACACCGGCAAGCCGCTGATCGACATGAGCTATGCCGACTACGGCCCGCTCGGCCGCTGGCTGGAATGGGGCATCAATGTCCACATGGGGCAGGAGTTCGGGCGCATCGGCCAGATCGTGCTGGCGGGGTTCTGCCTTGGCGTCGTGGTGCTGGCGGTCTCGGCCGGCGTGATGTGGTGGAAGCGGCGGCCGAGCGGTTCCCTGGGTGTGCCGCCGCTGCCAACGGACCGCCGGGTGTTTCGCGGGCTCTTGGCGATCCTCGCCGTCGGCGGGATCGTCTTCCCCCTGGTCGGGGCATCTCTGGTGGTGATGCTGGCGCTGGACTGGGTTTACGTGCGCGTGGTCCAGCGCCGCGCGTCCGTGGTCTCCGCCTGATCACATGCACCCGCCGTCATGCTCGCCCTTGTGGCGAGCATCCACGCCTTTTGAAGCGTTGATGGTGTGAAAGGAATTCGTCATCCTAGGCACAAGGCCTAGGATGACGGGTTCCGGGCTGCAGTCATGGAACCTGTCTGAGGCTCAGAATCGGGTCAGATTGATCTCAGCGGTGATCGCGACCAGCTGCTCCTCGATATAAGCGAGGTCTTCCTCGGTCAGGGGCCTAGGCTCATCGTTTTGTCTGGAGATGGCGTTCACAATTTCCAGATTGATGATCGCCTGCTCGGTCTTCTCAAGAAAGGTGTCGTCCTCAATCGCGCGGACGAGCGATTCCAGATCATTAACGAGCGTATGCAGGCAGAGGTTGCCGGCTCGGTAGCTTTCGATTGTCCGGCGCATGGCAGCCACTTCCCGCAGCCGCTTGCGGCGCAGTTCCAGGCCTCGCAACCCGCCGTAACTTTCCATGATGGCCGCTCAATCCGGTCGCGACAGCAGGAACACGGCCTGCTGGCCGAAGAGATTCCAGAACCACCAGGGCGCGTTGACGCGCACCGGCTCTCCGGCGGCGTCCAGCGCCACGGCGCGTTCGATGCGGGTGCCCATGTCGTGGCAGAGGTCGACGAAGTCGCGGATGGTGCAGAAGTGGATGTTGGGCGTGTCGTACCAGCTCACCGGCAGCGTTTCGGTGACCGGCATGCGGCCCTTGAAGAAAAGCTGCCGCCGTACCGACCAATGGCCGAAGTTGGGGAAGGAGACGATGGCGCGCCGGCCGATGCGCAGGAGATGCTCCATCACCTCGCGCGGGCGGCGGGTCGCCTGCAGCGTCTGCGACAGGATCACATAGTCGAAAGCGTCATCGGGATAGTCGATGAGGTCGGCGTCGGCATCGCCCTGCACCACGGCAAGGCCCTGCGCCACGCTGGCGTTGACGCCGCTCTGGCTGATCTCGATGCCGCGGCCGTCCACCTGCCGCGTGGCGGTGAGGAGGTGCAGCAGGGAGCCGTCGCCGCAGCCGACGTCGAGCACCCGGCTGCCCGGCTCGACCATATCGGCCACGAGCTTATGGTCGGCGCGGATAAGGTCGGTCATGTGTCCTTCTCCGGCAGGCCATGGGCGCGGGCGGCAGCGGAGAGGAAGCCGCCGGTGGTGGCGATGAGCTCCGGCTCGTTGAGCAGGAAGGCGTCATGTCCCTTGTCGGTGGCGATCTCGACGAAGGAGACGCGCGCGCCGGAGGCGTTGAGGGCATGGACGATGGCGCGGCTGTCGGCGGTGGGAAAGAGCCAGTCGGAGGTGAAGGAGACCACGCAGAAATGGGTCTTGGCGTCGCGGAATGCCTCGCCGAGCACGCCGCCGAAATCGTCGCCGAGGTCAAAATAATCCATGGCGCGGGTGACGTAGAGATAACTGTTGGCGTCGAACCGCTCAACGAAACTGGAGCCCTGGTGCCGCAGATAGCTCTCGACCTGGAAATCGGCATCGAAGGTGAAGGTCGGCCGGTCGCGGTCCTGGTAGTTGCGGCCGAACTTGCGCTGCAGGGCGGGCTCCGACAGATAGGTGATGTGGGCGGCCATGCGCGCGACCGCGAGACCCTTCCTGGGAATGGTGTCCTGATCGAGATAGCGGCCGTGGTGCCAGTCGGGATCAGCCATGATCGCCTGACGGCCGACCTCATGGAAGGCGATGTTCTGCGCCGAGTGCTTCGCGCCCGTCGCGATGGGCAGCGCCGAGAAGACCCGCTCCGGATAGGACGCCACCCATTGCAGCACCTGCATGCCGCCCATGGAGCCGCCGGCCACGCAGAACAGCTTTTCGATGCCGAGATGGTCCACCAGCATGGCCTGCGCCCGCACCATGTCGCGGATGGTGACCACGGGAAAATCGAGACCATAGGGCCTGCCCGTCGCCGGGTTGGTGGAGGCGGGGCCGGTGGAGCCCATGCAGCCGCCGATGACGTTGGAGCAAATGACGAAGAAACGGTCGGTGTCGATGGGCTTGCCCGGGCCCACCATGGTGGTCCACCAGCCGGGCTTTCCCGTCACCGGGTGGGTGTTGAAGACATGCTGGTCGCCGGTGAGCGCATGGCAGAGGAGGATGGCGTTCGAGCGCTCCTCGTTCAGGGTGCCGTAGGTCTGATAGGCAATCTGGAAAGGCGAGAGATCGACGCCGCAGTCGAGCGACAGCGGCCGGTCGGCATCGAAGCGCGCCACCAGGCTGTGCGGCTCCTCGGCCTCGCGCCGCGCGGCCCGGCTGATCGTTCCCGCGACTTCCGCCGCCATGACGCAGTACTCCTTGGCGCTCGTTCGGTATAAAGGACGGAGTTAGCTATGGACCGTGATGCCCTCCTGTCAACGTGTTCTTTGACTTCGCCGCTCACGCGAGTATGAAAGCTGCCCATGAACCGCCCGATGGAAACTCTTGATGACCTGCGCCGCGACATCGACCGTATCGATGCGGAGATGCATGCACTCCTGATCGAACGGGGCTCCATCATCGACCGCCTTATCGCGGTCAAGCAGGGCTCGACGGAATCAGGCTCGGCCTTCCGCCCCAAGCGCGAGGCGGACATGATGCGCGCGCTGCTGGCGCGGCACACCGGCCATCTGCCGCTCGACACGGTGGAGAGCATCTGGCGGGTGATCATCTCCACCTTCACCTATGTGCAGGCGCCTTACCGGGTGCACGGCGCGGCCTCGGGCGGGGCGGCTGCCGAGCGTGATGTCGCCCGTTTCCACTTCGGCTTCACGGTGCCCTACATCGAGCACAGCGACGCGGAGGCGGTGATCGCCGCGGTGGCCGAGGACCCACGCGATCTCGGGCTCATCCCGGTGGCCGCTGATGGCGGCTGGTGGCGCATGCTCGCGCGCAACAGCGCGCTTCAGGTGATCGCGCGACTTCCCTTCGTCGAGCGCCCCGGACACCCGGCGGCGCTCGCAACTTTCGTGGTGGGCGGAACGCCCGCGCCGGGCGCCACCGCCGATGATGTGCGCCTGCTGGTGGCCGAGACCTCCGGCTGGTCGGCGGCCGCCAACAGCATGGTGGCCGTGGTGGGCGCCGAGGTCCTGGCGCGGCATGACACGGCCGTGCTGATCGCGCTGCCGCGCGAGATCGAATTGAAGCGGCTTGAAGACGGCCTTGCGGCTAGCGGTGCCCAGCTTGAAGATACGGCTTGGATCGGCAGCCATGCCGCCCGGCACTCTGTCGACACGGCAGGCGCCTCCTGAACGGACCCACTCCAATGACAGATACCCTTCTTCGCCCGACGCCCCGTCCCGGCGTGCTCGATATCGAGGCCTATGTGCCCGGCAAGAGCGGCGCCCCCGGCGTCGCCAAGGTGCACAAGCTCTCCTCCAACGAGACGCCGCTCGGCCCCTCGCCAAAGGCCGTGGAGGCCTATCTCAAGGGCGCGGAAAAGCTTTCATCCTATCCGGAAGGCACCTCGCGCGTGCTGCGCGAGGCAGTGGCGCGGGTCTATGGGCTCGATGCCGACCGCATCGTCTGTGGGGCCGGATCGGACGAACTCCTCAACCTTCTCGCCCATGCCTATGTGGGGCCGGGGGACGAGGGCATTTTCACCGAGCATGGCTTCCTGGTCTACAAGATCACCATTCTCGGATCGGGCGGAACGCCCGTGGTGGTGCCGGAGAAGAACCTGACGGCGGATGTGGATGCTATCCTTGCCGCCGTCACCGAGCGGACCCGGATCGTCTTCATCGCCAATCCGAACAATCCGACGGGCACCTATCTTCCCTTCGAGGAGGTGAAGCGGCTGCATGAGGGCCTTCCCCCGCATGTGCTGCTGGTGCTTGACGCCGCCTATGCGGAATATGTCCGCCGCAACGATTATGCCGCCGGCATCGAGCTCGTCTCCACCAGCGACA
The DNA here is from genome assembly GCF_014635245.1 of Agaricicola taiwanensis. Taxonomy (GTDB): domain Bacteria; phylum Pseudomonadota; class Alphaproteobacteria; order Rhizobiales; family Methylopilaceae; genus Agaricicola; species Agaricicola taiwanensis. The sequence continues at coordinate 146,861 of NZ_BMCP01000004.1, forward strand.
ATGTGGTGATGACGCGCACCTTCTCGAAGATCCACGGGCTCGCAAGCCTCAGGATCGGCTGGCTCTATGCGCCTGCCCATGTGGTGGATGCGCTCAACCGCATCCGCGGGCCATTCAATCTGACAGGCTCGGCCAGCGCTGCGGGCGCCGCCTCCATCAAGGACCACGCCTTCCTGGAGAACGCGGCAAGCTTCAACCATCAGTGGCTGACCTGGCTGACGCAGGAGATCGAAAAGCTCGGTCTCAAGGTCACCCCAAGCGTTGCTAATTTCATCCTGATCCATTTTCCGGATCAACCAGGACGCACGGCCAAAGATGCGGACGAGTTCCTGACGGGGCGCGGGCTGATCCTGCGGCGGCTGGAGAACTACGGCCTGCCCAACGGGCTGCGCCTCTCGGTCGGCACCGAGGAGGCCAACCGTGCCGTGGTTGCGGCGCTGGCGGACTTCACGAAAGGCTGGGACCATGGCTGAGGGCCTTATCGCCAACCGCCTTGCCCTGATCGGTATCGGCCTCATCGGCTCGTCCATCGCCCGTGCCGCCCGCGAGCGGGGGCTGGTGCGCGAGATCGTGGTGCAGACGCGCTCGCCTGCCACGCTCGAACGCGCGAAGGAACTTGGTCTCGGTGATCATTATACGCTCGACATGGCTGAGGCGGCGAAGGATGCCGATGTGGTGATCGCCTCGGTTCCGGTCGGCGCGTCGGAGGAGGTGGCCAAGGCCATCGCACCGGCGCTGAAGGCAGGCGCGATCGTCTCCGATGTCGGATCGGTGAAAATGTCGGTGGTGCGGCAGATGGCGCCGCATCTGCCATCGTCGGTGCATTTCGTGCCGGCCCACCCCATCGCCGGCACCGAACATTCGGGCCCCGACGCCGGCCTCGCCGATCTCTACGTCAACCGCTGGTGCATCCTGACACCGCTGCCGGACACCGATCCGGCCGCGGTGGAAAAGCTCTCGGCCCTGTGGCGGGGCATGGGGGCCAATGTGGAGACCATGACGCCGGAGCATCACGATCTGGTGCTTGCCATCACCAGTCATGTGCCGCATCTGATCGCCTACAACATCGTGGGCACCGCGCAGCATCTGGGCGAGGTCACCAAGTCGGAGGTTATCCAATATTCCGCCGGCGGTTTCCGTGACTTCACCCGCATCGCCGCGTCGGATCCGACCATGTGGCGCGACATCTTCCTGCACAACAAGGACGCGGTGCTGGAGATGCTGGGGCGCTTCAGCGAGGATCTGACGGCGCTGCAGCGGATGATCCGCTATGGCGACGGCAACGGGTTGTTCGATCTCTTCACCCGCACGCGGGCGATCCGCCGCAGCATCATCGACAAGGGTCAGGACGCGCCCGAGGCCGACTTCGGCCGGCACAAGATCGCGGCGAAGGCCGAGACCTGAAGGCCGCTGCGGCCGCTTTCGTGGTTGCGGACATGACGCCCATCATCCGCCTGTACCGGCCGGACGACCTGGATGGCCTGATCGCGGTGTTTTTGGCGGCTATCCGCCAAACGGCGTCAAAGGACTACATGCCTGCGCAGATCGACGCCTGGGCACGGCCGGACAGGGCAATATGGGCGGAGCGGCGTGCCAGCCGCCCGACCTGGGTCGCCGAGATCGGCGGGCGTCCGGCCGGATTCACCGATCTGGAGCCCGACGGTCACATCGACATGCTGTATGTCCACCCGGAATTTCAGCGCCAGGGCGTTGCGGCACATTTGCTGGATCGGGTGGAGAGTTCCGCCCGATTGCAGGGCCTGCAGAGCATTTACTCGGAGGTCAGCCTGACGGCGAGGCCGGCCTTCGAGAAGGCAGGATTTGCTGTGGTCGCGCCTGAACGGGTGCTGCGGAACGGGCAGTGGTTCGACCGCTTCCGCGTGGAAAAACGCCTTGGTTGAGCCCGATCACCCGCAGAGCGGCTAGTAAAGCGATGGCACCGGCCCCACGGGCAGGCCGCCGAGGCGGATGACGCCGTCCTCCAGGCGGACGTCGAAGCGCCGGGCGCTTTCGCCGTCCAGCGTCGTCTTCTGCCCGAGGAGCTTGATGCCGGCGCCCGCGAGCGGGCCGAGATCGCCCAGGGAGGGGGCGAAGCTCGCCAGTTTCTCCGCGCCGCGAACCGTCACATCCAACTCGCCGGTGGGGCGCCCGCTGTCGTCAAGCATCAGCTGGCCGACCGATTGCAGGGCGACATCGCCACGAGCGAGACGGGCCAGCGCGATGCGCAGGTTGCCGCCGGACGCGGCAAAGGCCTGAAGGCGTTCGGCCGTGGTGGCGCCTGCGATGCTGTCGAGGCCGCGAATGCTGGCCTGGAGCTCAAGATCGGTGGGGGCGGCGGAGCCGAGAAGGTCGTTCACGAAGGGGATCGCCGCTTCGTCCATGCGTGCGATGAGATCATAGGCGCCGGCGCCGGCTTCCGGCGTCGGACGGGCATGGGCCTCCAGCTTGGTGGTTGTGACGATGGGTTCCTGTGTCTGGGCCGTCTTGAGGCTGAGGCCATCCACCACGAGCGAGACGTTCTCGAGCCGCTCGCTGTTGCCGGAGAAGCTGGCGCCGGCAAAGCTCCATTCCGCCGTCGCCTGGGGAAGATCGGGATAGCTCGCCGTGAGGGGGCCTTCGAATTGCCCGATCACATGGGTGGGGCGATAGATCTGCGCCACCGCGACCAGCCGTTCGGCGGAAAGATTGATGCTGCCGCCATCGGCGGGCAGGGTGGCGACGGGCTTCAGGCAATCGATCTCAAGCCGGAAGGGAAAGCCGCCGACATCACGCGATCCGCAGTCATAAATGCGGCCTGCCGCCGCTTCCCGTTGAAGCCAGTGATCGACGCTCGCCTCAAGCCGGCTGGAGGCCACCCACCAGAAGATGCACCAGCCGACCGCGACGATGAGGAGAAGCAGAGCAGGAAGATAGATCGGCAGGCGGCGTCGTGGCATTGAGGAGTCTCGTGCGTTACAGTCTCAAGACAATTGACGCGCCGTTAGGTCACGCCACGCTCCAGTATGTCAATCACATCGGATTATGACCCCATCGCGACCGGCGAAGATCTGTGGGTTTTCGGCTATGGGTCGCTTCTCTGGAATCCCGGATTTTCGTTTCAGGAAGCGCATGGTGCCCGTCTCACGGGCTATCATCGGGCGCTCTGCATCTACTCTCATCGTTATCGTGGCACGCCGGACAAGCCGGGCCTGGTGCTCGGCCTTGATCGTGGCGGCAGTTGCCATGGCCTTGCCTTTCGCGTGGCGCATGCCGATGCGCCCGTGGTGCGCAACTACCTGCGCGACCGCGAGATGCTGAACGGCGTTTATCTGGAGGGCTTCCGCCGGGTGCGGCTGACGGATGGCACGGCTGTGAGGGCGCTGTGCTATGTCGCCGACCGGAGCCATCGGCAATATGCGGGGCATCTCGACCGCGAGCAGCGCCTGGCCATCGCGCGGACGGGCGCCGGCAGCGCCGGCCTCAACATCGACTACGTCATCAAAACGGCGCAGAAGCTGCGCGATCTTGGCGTGCGGGACGCTGAACTCGACTGGTTCGCGGAGCAGCTGAAGGCGAGTTGATCACCTGCCGCTTCAACTGGGCTGTGTTTCGGCCACCAAAGCGTTCGATGCCGTCTCGATGCGGGCGCTGATCTCGGCGAGGAAGGCCTCCTTCGGCAGGCCTGGCGCGACCGGCGGCAGGATCTCGATCACCGCCGTGCCGGGATGCCGCAGGAAGGTGCGGCGTGGCCAGAACAGCCCGGTGTTGAGGGCGATCGGGACACAGGGCACCTGTAGCGCGTCATAGAGATGAGCGACGCCCCATTTGTAGGCCGGTTCCGCTCCCACGGGGCGGCGGGTGCCCTCTGGGAAGATGATGATCTGGCGGTCGAGGGCGATGGCCCTCCTGGCATATTTCGTCATGGACTTGAGGGCCGCGGCGCGGGCGCCGCGATCGACGGAGATCATGCCGGTCCGGTTGAGGTACCAGCCGAAAATCGGCAGCCACATCAACTCACGCTTGAGGATGAAGGTGGGGATCGGCACCAGGGTGACCAGCGCAATCGTTTCCAGTGCGGACTGATGCTTGGAGGCGACGAGGAAAGGGCCTTGCGGAAGATGCTCGCGGCCGCGCACCTCGATATCGACGCCGGCGACCACTTTCAGCAGCCAGAGACTGGAGCTCGCCCAGATCTTGGCCACCCGCAGGACGGTCCTCTGCGGCAGCAGGAGAACCGGAGACAGGAGGAGGCTGATGACCAGGAAGGCCACATAGAGCGCTATGTTGAAGGCCAGGGAGCGCAGGACTGTGATGAACAAGTTCGGTGAGCCTTAGAGATCGTGACCGGCGCGCGCCACATCGGCGGCTTCGGTGGCGATGCGTGGCGCGATGCGCACATGCGCGAGGGCGGCGACATATTTGATGTATTCGCCGATGACGGTCGTCAAGGTCTCGCTGTCCTGCCACCAGGTTCCATCACGGAAGCGGCCGGTGACGACGGGGTAGGGAATCACCTGGACGCCCGGCAGCGAGCGTGACAGCTCCGCCTGGGCGCGTGGCATGTGCCAGCCTGACGTGACGAGGATGACCGACTTGTAGCCGTGGGTTTCGACCCACAGCTTGGTGGCGAGCGCGTTGCCGGCGGTGGTGAGCGCCTGATGGTCGAGATCGACGCAGCAGCCGAGCAAGGGGCCGCTGCCGGGCAGCACGCGCTCCAGCTCGCGCGGATTGGTGGTGGGGTGGACGCCGCTGATGAGCATGCGGGTGGCGCGCTTCTGCCGCAGAAGGTCGAAGGCGTCGGCCAGGCGGTCCTGGCCGCCGGTCAGGGCCACGATGGCATCGGCCTTGATGTTGCTGGATGGGACCTCCGCCACCTTGGTGGTGAAGAAGATGAAGCCCAGCACGGCGGCGAGCCCCACCACGGCGAACACGCCGACGATGCCGTCCACCGCCCGGCGCAGGAAGCCGCGCCGGCGGCGGTGCCTCTTTCGGCGCTTATGAGTCACGGACTCGGTCATGGTGAAGAGAGCATATTCATAACGAGGGATGCTTCGGCAAGGGGCGAGCCATCACGCCCGCCCGCGAAGCTGCGCCATGATGGTGAGCCGCGAGGTCAGTGCCGTGACGGCCGCGGTGAATGCGACGATGGCGACAACACCGAAATAGCCGGTCCATCCCACGGAGAAGCGACCGAACAGCGCGGTCATCTGCTCGGCCGCGATAGTGCCGGAGCTTTCGCCGCCAATGAGCGCGCCGATGGCGAAGACCAGGATGGCTGCCCCGCCACCGATGGCCCCGCCGCGCCCGGCGAGGGCAAGGAAGCGGCGCTCGAAAGCGCGGGCGATATAGCCGTCGCGGGCGCCGACGATGTGGAGCACGTTGACGATATCCCGATTGCCGGCCATGGCGCCGCGGGTGGCGAAAATCACCGAGAGAACCGTGGCGGCCGTCACCAGGATCAGAATCGTGACGCCGCCGAACACCAGGAGATTGGCCATGCTGGACAGGCGATCCACCCAGGCGCGGTGATCATCGAGACTGGCGTTGGGCACCTCGCGTGCGAGCTGGCTCCGCAGGGCCTGAAGATCGACGGGAGGCTCGCCGTTGATCGCCACGATGACGAGGCGCGGGGTGGGCAGCGCATCCAGCCCGGCATCGCTGCCGAGCCAGGGCTCGAGCAGCCGTGCGGTATCTTCGCGGGTGAGGGCGCGCACGTCGGACACACCCGGCGTTTGCCTTGCGATGGTGGTGACGCGGCCGACCTGAACCTCGATGTCCTGACCGTCCACGGGCCGCACCTGGATCGTGACCTCGCGCGCCACGTCGCTTTCCCAGGCATCGGCGGCGCCACGCACGAGGTCGACGGCGCCGATGGTCAGCCCGGCGAGAAAGGTCATGATGGCGATGACCATGACGAGCGCCTGTCCGGCCAGGGTATCGGTCGGCACGATGGACGCCGGCCGGCGCCGTTCTCCCGGCGGCAGCGGCGCGCCGGAGGCGGGCGTGCGCTTGAAGGGCGTGCGGCGGCGTCCGGATGCCGAATCAGTCATAGAGGTAAAGCCTTCCCTCCGACAGGACGAGGCGGCGGGCGTCATAGAGGTCCATCAACCCGATGTCGTGGGTGGCAATCACAACCGCAGTGCCGGAGCGATGCAATTCGACGAAAAGGCGCAGGAGGCGCCGCGCCAGCTGCGGGTCGACGTTGCCTGTGGGCTCGTCCGCCAGCAGCAGCTCCGGCCGGCCGATCAGGGCGCGGGCGATGGCGGCGCGCTGCTTCTCACCACCCGAGAGAACAGGCGGATAGGCGTCGATGCGCTCGCCCAGGCCCACCCAGCGCAGGAGCTCCACCACCTCGGCGCGATAGCTTGCCTCCTCGCGTCCCATGACGCGCAGCGGCAGCGCCACGTTCTCGTAGGTGGTCATATGGTCGAGCAGGCGAAAGTCCTGGAAGACGATGCCGATGCGGCGGCGCACGTCCGGCAGGGCGCTGCGCGGCATGGTGGCGACGTCACGTCCGAACACGGAGATCAGCCCGCGCGTCGGCTTCAGGGCGAGATAGAGCAGCCGCAGCAGCGAGGTCTTGCCGGCGCCGGAGGGGCCGGTCAGGAACTGGAAGGAGTTCGGTTCAACGGAAAACGTCAGGTCGCGCAGCACTTCCGGTCCCAGCCCATAGCGCAAACCTACATTTTCAAATCGAACCACAAGAGGCTCCAGAGTATCTGCATGAGGAAAGCTGTGGCATTAACCAGCCGTTAACGCCAGTCTCAGCATGTCTTGGTTACGTGAAAGTTAACGTCGGGCATGTTCACCTGCTCCGGCTCCCGCATTTGCCTTGTTCTGATTCGGCCCGAACATGCTCATCGTCTGCCCGAATTGCCAGTCTTCCTATCGCGTCAGCGCTGAAAGCCTCGGCGTGTCCGGACGTACGGTCCGTTGCGCGAAGTGCAACACGGCCTGGTTCGCCGAGCCCGAGGACGACCAGGAGACCAGTGAAGAAACCACGGCCATCGTGGCGGAGAACAGCGCAGAAGAGCCCCTTTACGGCGAGACCGTGGATCCACGCATGACCCGCCTTGCCCGCGTCATGGCCAGCATTCGCCACGAGCAGCAGGACAGCGCCGGCGAGGCGACACCGGCAGAGGCGCCGGCAAAACGCAAGACGCCGAGGCGCCGGTTCTGGCCCACCGCCGCCGCGATGGCGGCTGTCGCCATCATCGGCGGCCTCATCCTAGGCCGGGACAGCGTGGTGCGATTGCTTCCCCAGACCGCGCAGCTCTATGCGCTGGCAGGGCTGGACGTCAATCTCCGGGGACTTGAGTTCCGCGACGTGGCGGCCACCGAACGGGTTGAGGGCGGCGTGCCGATCCTCCTCGTCAGCGGCAAGGTAGAGAACATCACCGACGGCGTGGTCGATGTGCCGCGGCTGCGGCTTGCGGTTCGCAATACCGACGGACGCGAAATTTATGTGTGGACGGTGGTGCCGCGGCCGAACCGGCTCGTCGCCGGTGATACGCTGGCTTTCCAGGGCCAACTTGCCTCTCCGCCGGCTGAGGCGCGCGATATCGCGGTGCGGTTCTATTCGCAGCACGATGCCCTTGCCGGCGTCCGCTAGGCATGAGCTGAAAGTTGAAGCGCCAAGGGTGGCGCACCGGTTTCCTCCTCGTCGGAAAGTGCGTAGAAGAGCGCCATGAGCATCCATGTGAAGACCTTGATCTCCGCCGAGGAGATCGCTGCCCGCAACGCGGAACTTGCCCGCACCATCGCGGCGACCGTTTCGCCCAATGTCCTGGTCATCGCCATCCTCAAGGGCAGTTTCGTCTTTGCCGCCGACCTCATCCGCGCCTTCCACGATGCGCGGATGGAGCCGCAGGTGGAGTTCCTTCAGCTCTCCAGCTATCGGGACGCCACCATCTCCTCGGGCCAGGTGGATGTGATCCGCGACATCGAAAGCGATGTGGCCGGGCGCGAGGTGCTGCTGATCGATGATATCCTGGAATCCGGGCGCACCCTCGCCTATGCCAAGGATCTGCTCGCGGCGCGCGGAGCAAGCAAGGTCTACAGCTGCGTCCTCCTGGACAAGCAGAACAAGCGCTCCGTGACGATCAACGCGGATTTCGTAGGCTTTGTCTGCCCGGACTACTTCGTGGTGGGCTATGGCATGGATGTCGCCCATGCCTGGCGGCAGCTGCCCTTCGTGGGTATCGTGGAGCGCGACGGGGACAGCGACTGAGACCAAGAGAGGAGCTTCAGGGATGCCTCACATTCTGGTCGTCGATGACGAGGAAGCGATCCGCGAATTGGTGCGGCGCGGGCTGCAACTGGACGGACATACGGTGGAGCTTGCCTGCGACGGCGCCGATGCGCTCGACATCATCGCCAGCCGGCCGACCGACTTCGACCTGCTCCTGACCGACATCCGCATGCCCATGATGGACGGCATCGCGCTGGCTCTGACCGTGGGGCGCGATTATCCCACCCTCACGATCCTGTTGATGACGGGCTATGCCGACCAGCGGGAAAGGGCCGCCAACCTCGAGCTCCTGATCCACGACGTCGTCACGAAGCCGTTCAGCCTCGCGCAGATCCGCGATGCGGTCACGGACGCGCTGGCCGCGCGCAAGGCGGCGTGAATTCGTCTGGCCTTGGCCGGCGTGACGCTGGATGATGCATTGAGCGTGAGGGGGCCGATATCCCCGCCGAGCTGGAGAACACCGACCCGTGCCATATGTGAACATCAAGGTAACCGGCGGCAGTGAAGCGCCCAGTGCGGAGCAGAAAGCGGAGCTTATCCGCGAGGTGACTGATGTTCTCGTCCGCGTGCTCGGCAAGAACCCGGCGACCACCACCGTCATCATCGAGGAAATCCCGATGGACAATTGGGGCATGGGTGGCGAGACGACCACCGTGCGCCGCCGGAAGGCGGCCGCGCAGAAGACCTCCTGACGCGCAGCCGTTCGTCACGGCTCGATAAGGCGCTCCAGATAATCCAGCTCCAGTTGGGGCCGTTCGGGGTCGCTGAGGCGCCGGCGCAGTTCTTCCAGCACCTGCCGGGCCCGCTGCGCGTCGATCTCGCCGGGGACGCGCACGGATGAGCCGGGATCATAGCGGCGCGTGCGGGTTGGGCGGCCGAGCGGATCGACGTTCTGGTCGTTCGCCCGCTGCCCGGTCTGCCGGTTGGTGCCTGGGCCGCCGGGCTGGTTGCCCTGGCCGGGCTCGTTTCCTTCGCCCATCATCTGCTGGGTCAACCCCTGCGCGCCCCTGCGCAGCGCTTCGAGCGCGCGGCCCTGAGGTCCCACCGCTCCGGGCGCATCACCTTGCCCGAGCTGTTCGCCCGCGGCACCCATCTCCTCACCGGCCTGGCCCAGTTCCTGGCCGCCGTTGATGCCCTGCTGCTGCAATTGCTTCATCAATTCCTGCAACTGCTGCTGCAGCGCCTGCTGATCCTGCTGCAGGCCCTCCATGCCATTCTGGCCCTGCTGCTGCCCCTCCTGGCCAGGCTGACCCTGCTCACCCTGCTGGCCCTCCTGGAAGGTACGGTCGCGCAACTCGTTCTGCTTGCGGATCATCTCGCCGAGCTGATCCAGCATCCGGGCCATCTCCTCGGACATGGGGTCCATCTGGGCGGTGGCATTGGGATTGAGGCCCTCAAGGATTTGATCGAGCTGGGAGAGCATGTCCTGGGCGGCTTGGTTGGCACCTTTCTGCGCAAATTCCTCCAGGCGATCGAGCATGTCCCTGAGATCCTGCGGGCGCACCATCTGGGCGTTGGGCGGCATGGCGCCGGGAGGCATCTGCTCGGCCGTCTGGGCACGGCGCGCCATCTCGGCCAGGAACTTCTCCATGGCCTGCCGCAGGTCCTGCGTGAGCTTGCGGATCTCCTCTTCCGAAGCGCCGCGCTCCAGCGCCTCGCGCAGGGCGTCGCGCGCGGCCTTGAGATCGCGTTCGATCTCGCTCATCTCACCGTCCTCAAGACGAATGGCGATCTGCCAGAGGTAATCGACGGCGCCCCTGAGGTCTTCGGTGCCTTCAGCCTGCTTCAGCCGCCAGTAGACGCTGCGCAGCGCCAGATAGGTGGATGCCTTTGGTGTGAAGCGCTCCGGATAGAGCGCCAGCGAGTCGAGCGCGCGCTCGACCCTTTTGCGGGCGTTGATGTCGAGGGCGAGGTTGCGGCGCTGCTCCACGAGAGAACGGGCGAGCGGATCACGGAAATTGCGCTGCGGCAGCGTCATCTCCATGGCCGAGCTGCGCCCGAGGTTGCCAGCGGCATCGCGTGCCTCCAGCGTGATCGACACGCGTGCGCCCGCCCAGGGGTGTTCCTGAAGGTCGGTCGTGGTGACCGCGGTGCGATCCTGTGCCCGCCGTTGCGGCAGCACCAGCGGCACTTTCGGCGCCTCGACCAGCGGGTTTGCCTCGGCGTCGGCTTCAAGAGCCGCGATCTTCGCTTCCCCGGCCGTGGCGCCATAATCGTCGGTGATGCGGTAGCTGAGGACGGTCTGGCCGCGCGGTCCGGCGCCTGGCGGCTCGGCGAAGGCGATTTCGGGGGCCCGGTCGGGAAGGGCGGTGAACTGCCACTCCCGTGCCGCTCCTGCTTCGGGGTCAACGGTCAGAGTGCCGTCACCGGTCAGCTTGAAGCTCCATTCGCGGACGCCATCGGGGTTGGCATCAGCGGGAGGCGTCTTTCCCGGCTCAAGCCCGCCATCGGTGGCAACATCCACGGCGCCACCGCTGACGCGCGCGACCACCACCGAACCTGCAGGAACGCGAAGCGAGGCACTGCCCTCTGACGTGCTTTCAGTGCCGGCGGTGAGATAAATCGGCGGGCGGCCGGTGTAGGGCGGCGGTGTCACCCAGGCATCAAGGCGGGGAGGCACCGCGGCAACCGTCGCGCCCTTCCAGTCGAAGGCCGAGGCGATCCTGGCGCCGCGTTCGTCGCCGGCGATGAAGAAGCCGACGATCACGGCCAGCAGCAGGGCAAAGCGCAAGGCAAGCGGGTCCCGGGCGGTGAGCCCCGGCGCGGGCAGGCCGGTGGTCAGCCGTCCGGCACTGGCTTCCGCCTTTCTGCGGTGCATGTCCCAGAAAGCGCGGGTCAGCGCATCGTCTTCGCCCGTCGCGAGATGATCGGCGAGCGCCGTGGCCGGGCGATGGTCATGGCCGGACGCGTGGTCGATGCGGGCCAAAGCGCGGGCATCGCTCGGACGGACAAGGCGCAGAAGCGGGGCGGCGGCGTAGAGGAAGGCCAAGGCGAACAGAGCGACGCCGATGATGCGGCCCATGGGGGCGAGCGACTGCCACAGGCTGAACCACGACAGAGCGATGAACAGCAGAAGGATGCTGCCGGCAAGGGCAAGGCGTGGCCAGGCCGCTTCCCACAGGATGACGGCCCGGGCGCGGGCAATCAGGCCATCAAGGGCATATGTGCGCTGCGAGGCAGCCTTGTGCGATGGGCTTTGGCTCACCCGTATCTCCTGACCAGCCCGTCGATAAAACTAGCACGTCCCGCGGCGCTGGCCAGAGCAAAGGCTTGGGGATCACCGACCCGTGAGCCAGCCGGGAACCTCGTCCAGCGCGATCGTCTCCTCAACACTCGGGCGTTTGCGGATCACCGCGAGGTCATGTCCCCGGACCAGAACCTCTGGAACCAGAGGGCGGGTGTTGTAGGTGGATGCCTGCACCGCGCCATAGGCGCCGGCGGACATCACGGCCAGAAGGTCTCCCGGTCTCGGTTCCCGCATGGCGCGGTCAAGCGCGAGATAGTCGCCGGTCTCGCACACCGGACCCACCACATCGGCCCGGATGTCGGCCCCGGGGCCGGACTGCGTGACCGGCCAGATCTCGTGGTGCGCCTCGTAAAGCGTCGGGCGGATGAGGTCGTTCATGCCGGCATCGACGATGACGAAGGTCTTTGCGGCGCCCTTCTTCACAAAAAGAACGCGGGTGAGCAGGATGCCGGCGTTGCCGACGATGAGGCGGCCCGGCTCCAGCACCAGACGCGCGCCGAGGTCGCGCACATGGCGGCGCACCACCTCGGCATATTCGTCCGGGTGGGGCGGCGGCTCATTGCCATCGCGGTAAGGGATGCCGAGGCCGCCGCCGACATCGATGTGGCTGATGTCGTGACCGTCGGCCCGCAGCGCATGCACGAGATCGGCCAGCCGGCCGAAGGCGGCGTCGAAAGGCGCAAGCTCGGTGATCTGGCTGCCGATGTGCATGTCGACGCCGGTGGCTTCGATGCCGGGCAGGTCGCGTGCCTCGGCATAGATGGCCCGCGCGCGCTCATAGGGGATCCCGAATTTGTTCTCCGCCTTGCCGGTGGAGATCTTGGCGTGGGTTTTTGCATCCACATCCGGGTTGATGCGCAGCGCGATGTGGGCCGTCTGACCGCGCGCTGCGGCGATTTCAGATAGGCGCAGGAGTTCCGGCTCCGATTCCACATTGAAGCAGAGAATGCCGGCATCGAGACCGGCCGCCAGTTCCGCATCGGTCTTGCCGACGCCGGAAAAGGTGATGCGCTCACCCGGCACGCCCGCGGCCAAGGCCCGGGCCAGTTCTCCGCCCGAGACGACATCGACGCCGGCGCCGGCCTGGGTGATGGTGCGGATCACGGCCTGGTTGGAGTTGGCCTTGAGCGCGTAGCAGACGAGATGATCGAGACCGGCAAAGGCTTGGGAAAAGACCTTTACATGCCGTTCCAGCGTGGCGGTGGAATAGACATAAACCGGCGTGCCAACCTCTTCGGCAATGGCCTCGAGGCTCACGTCCTCCGCATGGAGAACGCCATGGTGATAGGCGAAATGATGCACGCGAACCTCAGAGCAGCGGGTCGAGCAGGAAGGGTCGGTCCGGCCGTGCCACGTTATCCAGGAGCGGGCCCTGATCGGCGGCGCCGGAATCGGTCGGGCGCTGGAGGGATGCGGAAGGCCTGATGCCGTCGTCATCTTCTCCAGGAGCCGGTGTCACAACCGCCGCCGCGGGCGCGCCCGGGGGCGGCTCCAGCGGACCTTTGCGGCCGCAGCCGGAAAGAGCCAGCGCAAGCGCGACGATCACGACGGCAGAATGAACTCCGGTCACAGCCTTCATCTCCAAGCCCAAAGCGGGTTTTCTATAGCACGAAGAGGCACGGGCGCCATGGGGTGGGACCAGGCCGTGTTCAGCCTTTCGCCAGTTGCTTCAGCCAGCGCTTGGCCTCCGCCTTAACGTTTTTCGGCGCGGTGCCGCCGTAGCTGGTGCGGCTCTTGACCGACTTCGTCACGCCCAGCACATCGAAGACCGCATCGGTGATGCGCGGCTCCGCGCTTTGCATATCATCCAGCGTCAGCCGTTCCAGCGGCACGCTTCGTTCCACGGCCATGCCGACGAGCTTTCCGGTGACGTGGTGGGCTTCGCGGAAGGGCAGGCCCAATTCGCGCACCAGCCAATCGGCGAGATCGGTCGCGGTGGCATAGCCCGCGCCCGCCGCGCGTTTCATGGCCTGCCCGTTCGGCACCATGTCGAGCACCATGCCGGTCATGGCGGCAACGGTGAGGGCGAGCGTGTCGAGAGCGTCGAACAGGCCCTCCTTGTCCTCCTGCATGTCTTTCGAATAGGCCAGCGGCAGGCCTTTCATGACCATGAGGAGACCGATGAGATGGCCGATGACACGGCCGCTCTTGCCGCGCACCAGTTCCGCCGCGTCGGGGTTCTTCTTCTGCGGCATGATCGATGAGCCGGTGGTGAAGGCGTCTGACAGCGTGACGAAGCCGAACTGCGGCGTCGACCAGATCACGATCTCCTCGGCAAAGCGTGAGAGGTGCGTCGCGGCGATGGACGCGGCGGCCATGACCTCCAGCGCGAAATCGCGCGAGGACACGGCATCGAGCGAATTGGCCATGGGACGGGCAAAGCCCAGCGCCTTCGCCGTGGCCTGCCGATCGATGGGAAAAGAGGTGCCGGCGAGAGCGGCGGCGCCGAGAGGCGATTCGTTGAGGCGCGCACGGGCGTCGCGGAAGCGGCCCCGGTCGCGGCCGATCATCTCCACATAGGCGAGGAGATGATGGCCGAAGGTGACGGGCTGAGCCGATTGCAGATGGGTGAAGCCCGGCATGACGGTGGCCGCATGCTCGGTGGCCTTTTCCGCCAGCGCCTTTTGCAGGTCGGCCAACATGACGTCGAGATCATCGATGGTGTCGCGCACCCACAGGCGGATGTCGGTGGCCACCTGATCGTTGCGCGAGCGGGCGGTGTGGAGGCGGCCGCCGGCGGCGCCGATGCGCTCGGTCAGACGCGCCTCGATGTTGAGGTGGATGTCCTCCAGGGCTCGCGTGAAGGTGAAGGAACCGGCCTCGATTTCCTTGAGAATGGCGTCTAGACCCTCGGAAATCGCCTTTGCGTCCGCTTTGGTGACGATGCCCTGGGCCGCCAGCATGGCCACATGGGCCTTGGAACCGCGGATGTCCTGGGCGTAAAGACGCTTGTCGAAGTCGATCGAGGCGTTGATCGCTTCGAGCACGGCGTCCGGCCCTGCGGCGAAGCGGCCGCCCCACATCTGGTTACTCATCGTCATGCCACCCTGGAGTTTCTTGCCTTGACCGAGCCGACGCCGAAATCCTCGCGCCGACCCATGTTGCTTGCGGCGACCGCCGGTCTGGTGGCGGGCACCGCGCTGGCCGTCTTCTACGGGATCAGTGGGGTCGCAGGCAACAAGGACACGGCAGCCTGCACCGCGTCCCGCGAGAGTCTCGCCAAGCTCCAGCCGCTGGTGAAGGGCGAGATCGCCGCGCTTGTCATCTCCGACGAGCCACGACCACTTCCGGACCTCGCCTTCCTCGATGGCGAGGGGCAGCCGAAGAAACTATCGGACTTCAGGGGCCGCATGGTGGCCCTCAACCTCTGGGCCACCTGGTGCGCGCCTTGCCGTGAGGAGATGCCGGCCTTCGACAAGCTGCAGGGCGAGATGCAGGACCGCCCCTTCGATGTGGTGGCGGTGTCGATCGACAGCGGCGGGCCGGAAAAACCGATGGCCTTCCTCAAGGAGATCGGCGTCACGCATCTGCCGCTCTACACCGACGCCAAATCCGAGGTGTTCCGGAGCCTCAAGAGCATCGGGCGCGCCATGGGGCTGCCGACGACGCTGCTGATCGACGAGGCCGGCTGCGAGATCGGCTATCTGCCCGGCCCCGCCGACTGGGCGTCAGACGATGCCAAGGGCTTGATCGAAGCGGCGCTGCCGAAGAGCTGATCAGCCTCTCCGGCCGGCGAGGGTTGCGATTGCCGCGCCTCCGACGATGAGGCCGCAGGCCAGCGCCAGCGTGGTCGTGGGCTCGGCAAAGCCGAAGGCCACGAGAAGCAGTGTGGAGAGCACCGGCGCGGCATAGGAGGCGGTGCCGAGCAGGCGCATGTCGCCGCGCTTCATGCCGATGTCCCAGACAAAGAAGGCAAGGCCAACGGGACCAAGGCCAAGCAGCAGCACCGAGCTCCATTCCACGATGCCGCTCGGCCAATGGGTGGTCTCGAAAGCAAGATGCGCCAGCGCCGAGAGCACGGCGGTGGCAAGACAGAAGCCAGCCACCGCTTCGGTGGGCACTTCGGCGAACCTGCGCGAGGCCACGGAATAGACCGCCCAGATGACTGCTGCGATCAGGGCGGCGAGATAACCCGGCAGATAGACCGGATCATAGCTGAGCCCGCCGCTTCGGCCCGTCACAAGCACCACGGTGCCGGCAAAACCCATGAGCGCCCCGATGATATGCGCGGCCCGCAGCCGCTCACCCGGCAGCGTCGCGGACAAGAGCACGATGAGAAGCGGCCAGAGATAGGCGATCAGGCTTGCCTCCGCCGGCGGCGCAAGGCGCAGCGCGGAAAAATAGGCGAAGTGATAGCCGCACAACCCGCCGACGCCATGCAGCCAGGCCAGCGGCGATTGCTTCAATGCCGAAAAGCCCATGGGGCTGCGCGCGACGAAGACCAGGCCTGCAAGACCTCCGACGAGGAAGGTGAGGGCGGCAAGCTGAAAGGGCGGAACGGCGCCGCTGCCGGCGGTGAGCAGGGCAAGCGTCGACCAAAGCAGGATGGCCGTGAAACCGATGAGGGTGGCGCGGGACATGAGTGGCAGGGGCCCATGAGCAAGACTGTCGGACCATGCGCGCGACCGACGGATTATCCCAACAGGGATGTGAGCCTTGAGCCGGTCATCCACGGCTTTCTCGGCAGGGACGAGCTCGCTTCAGCGCGCACCCAGCACCATCTCCCTGACCCAGCGCGTCAGCAGGGCATCGTAAGCGCGCCGATGCCGCTCCTCGGTCAGGGCATGATCGGCGCCCTCGATGACACGGAAGGTCATGGAGCGGGCGCGGATGAAGGCGGAGGTGTAGCTTGCCACCGCCAGATGCGGCACCAGATCGTCGTGTTCCGATTCGACGACCAGGACATCCCCGCTGAATTTGCGGCAACCGCTCAGGGCGCGGTTGGTCTCCGGATCGACGAAGGTGCGGCGGTATTCGTTCAGATCGGCCCGGTTCAACTGCTGCTTCGGTGTGAGCCACTGCGCGTCGCGGTAAAGGGCCGGCACACGCAGCGCCAGCCAGCGCACCGGCCGCAATGTCGTCAGGAGCGCGGCGAGATAGCCGCCATAGCTGCTTCCCACGACGGCGATGCATGAGGAATCCACCTGCGGGTGCGAGATCAGACTGTCGTAGGCGGCGAGCACATCCTGAAGATTGTCCTCGCGCGTGACGGTATCGCGCTGACCTTCGGTTTCGGCATGGCCGCGCATGTCAAAGGTGAGGCAGATGCTGCCGAGCGCCGCGAGCCCCTGTGCCCGGACCAGATCACGCTCCTGACTTCCGCCCCAGCCGTGAAGAAAGAGAATGCCGGGAAACCCGGTGGCGGGTGCGGCCACCGTGCCGTTGAGATGCTGGGTTCCCACAGCGATGCGTATTGCCTTGTTATGCATAATGATATGCGTCCACGGTCGCATATTTCGTCAGGTAACCAACGTTCCGGTCTTCGCCCCGGAAGTAAACGAAGGCCTCATCCGGCGGCGGTTTATTGGCGCCGAACTGTTCGACGGTGGTGACCTGAACGGCGACAAGAGCGGGATTGGCACGGAAGGTCTCCAGCGCCAGGATTTCCGCGCCCGTCGCACCGCCAAGACGCCAGGATTGCTCCAGCACCCCTGAGCGCCACTGTCCCGTCTGATCCATGCCCTGAATCACGTCGTAGTTTCGCCGTGACGCAATGAGGCCGTCGAAACAGTCCGTTGCCGCCGCATCCCAGATCCGAGCCTGGGAAATGGCCAGCCGAGCTTCGGCCGATGTGACCAACGAGAGCAGCACCTCGAATTCTCCGCGCACCACAAACAGCGTGGAGCCGCCGTAGGTGATGGCACCGTTGTTGTCCCTGGTCAGGCGCTGGGTGCCGACGTAAGTGGCGGTAAGATCGCCAACGATCACCCGCCCGACGCTGCAGGTGCGCTCGGAGACAAGATTTTCCTCCAGCACCAGGCCGGACGCGACGTCACTGCCATCAAGGGAGGCGATGAAGCGGGCAAGTTCGTCCACATCTGAAACCATCGCCTGACCACGTCCGCCATCGGCGCAGGCAAGCTTTGTGCGCACCCGTCCTTTCCGCAACAGGCGCTCGCCCGCGTTCAGCGCGTCATCGACGCTGAAAGCCGTGAAACCTGAGAGCGTGACGTCGCGCACCTTCTCGGGGAACGCCGGGTTCCAGCCGGGCGGCGCCGCGGCGCCCGGTTCGCCGAGGGGATGAGCTATCGCCTTCGTTCCGATGAACTCGAATGGAACGACCCCGCCGAAGAGATCATGCTCGTCGGTGATGCCGAGGTGTCTTGCCCGGTGCAGCCCGATCAGAGTGTGGCCGGGCACATGATAGAGGCTTTCCGAAGCCGGCGGTCCGTCGGTCATGGTCCCCGCGAAGGTATAGCCCTTGAGAACTGCCAGCTTCTTTGCGATTTCCGCCTGCGTCGTGGCCTTGTGGTCCCGCGGATCCGGCATGTCGTGAACAACGACCGCGCCGGGTGACGGAATCCTGCCTCGGACCAGACTTGCTTGATGTAACAGCATATCAGCTTCTTCAGGTCACCTTGGTATCAAACCCGAAAGGCGAAGCGTTCAGATGGCCGATTGTTCCCGGCGCCGGGAGCAAAATCCGGGAAGGGTCGAGCTCGGTGCGCCGGTCCCGGGCGCGGGTCAGCCGCGAACCGGAGCGAGTTTGCGTGCGGGAGCGGCGACCAGCACCAGCGCTCCCACGACGCCCGACAGGAGCGAGCCCATCATGACGCCGATCTTCACTTCATCCTGCAGGCCAGGCGAAGCGGGGAAGGCAAGGAGACCGATGAAGAGGCTCATGGTGAAGCCGATCCCGCAGAGGAGGGCGACGCCATAGACCTGGCGCCACGACGCGCCTTCCGGAAGCCTGGCAAGCCCCAATCTGATGCTGAGGACCGCCACCGTGAAGATGCCCACCTGCTTTCCGAGGAACAGACCGGCGGCAATGCCGAGCGGCACCGGCTGGAGCAGGACCGAGGGAGTGAAGCCGGCAAAGGAGACACCGGCGTTGGCGAAGCCGAAGATAGGGACGATGAGAAAGGCGACCCAGGGATGTATGGCATGCTCCAGGCGGATGAGGGATGAATCTCCGAGGCGCGGATCCACTGCCAGAGGGATGGTGAGGGCCAGGACCACTCCCGCGAGGGTGGCGTGGATGCCGGACATGAGGACCAGGAACCAGAGGACAAGCCCCAGCAGGAGATAGGGGGCAAGATTATGGAAGCCGCGCCGGTTCATGAGGATGAGGACCGCGGTGACGGCGATGGCGCCGCCAAGCGCCAGCACGTTGAGATTGGCGGTGTAGAACAGCGCAATGATGACGACCGCGCCGAGATCGTCGATCACCGCGAGGGCAGTGAGAAAGATCTTGAGCGACAAAGGTACGCGGGAGCCAAGCAGGGAAAGCACGCCGAGCGCGAAGGCGATGTCGGTGGCTGCCGGGATGGCCCAGCCCCGAAGCGTCTCGGGGGAGCCGGCGTTGAAGATAAGATAGGCCAGCGCTGGAGCCACCATGCCGCCCAGGGCGGCAAGACCCGGCAGAACACGCTGCGGCCAGGTGGCCAACTGGCCGGTCAATGCCTCGCGCTTGATCTCCAGCCCGACCATCAGAAAGAACACGGCCATGAGGCCGTCGTTGATCCAATGCAGCACCGAAAGCCCGCCCACATAGACATGCAACCCGGCAAAATAGGCATCGGACAGCGGCGAATTCGCCACGAGCAGCGCAAGGACGGCGACCACCATCAGCACGATGCCGCCGGTGGCCTCGCTGGCGATGAAGCGGCGGATGAAGGATTGTTGAGCGGGGCGTAGCGATGACATGCCGAGCGTTATAATCGCCGGTCTTCGCAGACCAAGCGAAATTGGGCTTCCTGCGGCCGTATCCCGATCACAAAAAAGCCAGCATCTGCAGCAGCAGGCGCGCACACGCCGGATGCTGAACCCGCGTTCAGGAGCCGGTGATCTCTCGGCCAGCGTTCGCGCGCATGAACGATAGAGCCGCTGCCGCGTTGGTTCTCCTGGACTACGGCGCCTATCCGACAGAGCCGTGAGGAGGATCCATGGCCAAGAAGAATAAGATTCCCAAGAACATCGCGGGCATCAGGGTGCCCAAGCAGGTGCGCAAATCTCCCATTCTGAGGATGCTGATGAGCAGCCCGACCGGCCGTCGTATCCTGGCCGACGCGCTGGTGGCGGGTGCTACCGCGGCGGCGGGTGTGCTGGCGCGGTCCAAGCAGGACAAGATCGCGGACGCCGGTGGTGACATGGTCAAGAGCGGCAAGCGCGTCGGCAACATCGTGGTGGAAGCCATGCAGGACGCGGCCGGCGCCATGACCCATGTGATTGGCGATGCCGCTCGCGACCTTCTGCCGGAGGAGGTGATGGACCCCAAGGGGAAAGCGGGCAGGCGCGCGCGGGGCGAGGCGCGGAATTCCGAGGCCGCCCATTGATGAGGCCCGGAGCATCATGAGCAAGAAGCGCCGGCCGCTGCTGCAGCGAGCGGCGTGGCACGCCATCAAGACACTGGTGAAGAAGCACCCGAGAGCGGCGCTGACCGCCGCCGGCTCGGGGGCCTCCTATGCCGTGAAGGAGGTGGCGGCGGATGGATCGGACGCCGTGAAGGACATGGCCGGCAGCGTGAAGGAGGCGCTGACGCCGGAGCGGAAGACGCCGGTCAGATCCGAAGCACCCAGTGACGCCGAACGGAAGAGTTTTCTCGCCTCGCTCAGCAAGGCCGATCAGGGCCGTCTCGCCGGGATCGCGCGCCGCCGCTAACCGGCTCGTGGCGGCGTGAGCTCTCGCTACCATTTACATGCTCTGCTATCACCAGACCGGCGGCATCTCCGGCTGCTTTCGTAGGAAACGCGGCTCTGACGGCAGCCCCCAGCGCTGCGCGATGAAGGCCACACTCTCGCGCTCCCAGTCCTCCCATGCATCCAGCATGACGGTCCGGCCTTTCGGAACTGTGATGCAGAAATGCAAACGGGTTCGGTTGTCACCGGTGTCGGCAATCCGCTCGATCCAGGTCACATAGTCGGCTGGAGTGCCATTATATGGCAGAGCAAAGATCAGCCCCTTCGTGCGTTCCAGCACGGCGCCGCCATCGAAAGATGGATCAGGGCATGGCCCGATCGCCACGTCAGGCAGGCATTCCAGAAGAGCACGATGCCGAAGCAAAGAAAGGTCAAGCCGACCGCGATGCAAAGGATCTTGGACCACATGGGCTGAGGCATGAAAAAGCCCATGGCAAGGAACACCCATGGGGCGAGAAACAGCAACATTGCGCCGTTCAGCAGGCCATCTTTGTCGAGATGCTCGTTGACCCGCAGGCTGCGCTCCCATGCGCCAAATCCCGCACCGGCTGCGGCCTTGCGCGCTCGTTCCGTCACCGGCCGGTCAGACTTCGTTGGGTAAGCGGGCCCCGGTCCTCGATTTTTAGAGTGCATTCGGGAATGCTATCACGGCGGCATGAGAGAGACGAACAACTGCGATAGGGACGATGGCGTGTAATGTGCAGAGTTGTCGCTCCTGTGCTTTCCCTGATCTTCATGGCGATGCTGCTTGCCTACATGCAACTGGAACATGACCACGAACGGATCAACCAGGATACGGTCCTGCTTACCAATCATTGGACCGGAGAGGTTCGGCGTTGCCACCGGTCGCGCAATTCCTCCCTGAGCTGCCAGCCCACCACATTGGAGCCGAGGCCGTGGTATCTGGCGCTCAGTCCTTTTGACAGCCCCACGGAGCGCGCGGCCAAGCAGGGCGACGCGCCGAACCTGCTCGTCGACATCATCTTCTATGGCGGCTTCGCTCTCGCCGTCCTCATGATCTTCGCCTTGCCGATCTGGGATTGGCGCAACGATCGGAAGCGCGCTTCCACACAGGCGGATGGCGGGTCCATGGCACATGGAGACGCAGGGTCTGGCGGTGACAGTGGCGGGGATAGCGGCGGTGATGGAGGGGGAGGCGGGCGCGGCGGGTGATTCCGCCTGTTGCGATATTTGCATTCGCGCGCGTTTTTGGACCTGGCGCGCAAGCGTGAGTTATGTTTCTCCGCAGGTTCTGAAATGAGGCTTTTATGAAACCTGCTGCTTGTTTGGCCGTCGCGGGCGCCGTTGCCGGAATTGCCCTCTCATCCTTTCCAGCCGCGGCCTATGAGCTTCCCAACGACATGCCGGCCCGCAAGCCGGGCCTTTGGGAAATGAGAGCGACCGGGACGGTGGGACCGAACCAGGTCAAAGCGCTGAAGAAATACTGCCTGGGCCCAAGCTCCGATCGCGCCCTTCACGAGCTTGAAATCCTGCGCAACGAATTGCAGGTGGTTCACAGCGACATCACGTGCCAGTCACCGAACATCTCCGTGAGCGGCAATGTCATGACCGGCGAGATGGCCTGCAGGACCAATTCTGCGGATGACGACGAAGCGGCCGGCACGGACTTTCGCTGGACGGTGACATTCAAGAGCGACAGCGAAGCTGTGAACGAGACGCATAGTCTGCCTCGCGACGTGATGTTCCATATGGACAATAAAATGGTCGAAGAGCAGCGGTGGATCGGTGAGTGCCCGGCCAATCTAAAACCCGGCGATTTTCTGGATCTCGGTTTCAACTACAACAGCGATGAGTGGCCGAACGAGAACCGTCGTGCGGGCAATATCCGTGAAACGCGGAAACAACTGGAGAAGTCGCTGAAGGAAGGCGTCGAGATGAACAAGCGCCTGGGGCCGATGTGAGCCGGCGCGGCCGCCTGCTGTGCTCCTTTGCGGCAGCCATCGCTTTGGGGCTGTGCGCTTCCGCCTTTGCTTTCGAGCTTCCGGCCGATCGGCCTGTTCGCGAGGAAGGGCTCTGGCTGATGGATCAGACGGGCACGATCAGCGACGGGGAAACCACGATCGAGGTCCAGAAGATCTGGAATATCTGTCTCGATTCAAAGGCCGACCGCGCCCTGCATGAGCTTGACGTGCGAGAGCAGCAGGCGAGCGTCGCCGGTCTGAACGAAACCTGTGAGGAGCCGAAGCCGGCGCTTTCGGGCAATGTCCTTTCCTGGGCGATGCACTGCCGCGGGCCGTCTCCCATCGAGGACAAGATCGGAAAAACCGATATCCGACACGCCACCACCTTCGTGAGCGGCCGTGAGACGGCGGCCGAGATCGTCATTATCAATCGCGACAATCTCGTGCAGAGCCATGGCCGATTCCTCACGCGCATGGAGCGCCGTGGCACCTGCGACAGCGGATTGAAGCCGGGCGACATGATGCTGATGCATTGGCGGGTCAACGGCGAGGAAACGCTGAAGGCTCGCCAAAGCCGAAACATCTATGACGAGATCGAGCATCAGAAGGCATTCACGGCATCCCGGCTGGCCCGGTAATCAGCCGAACGGTGGGCAGCGCCGCTCCTGGGCTTCTACCGCCGCTTTGATTGGCGGGTCGCTTCGGCGATGGTTTCGATGTCATTGGTCATGATGCCACCGCTATATCCGGCGAGGAGCCGGGCGAGGTCATCCGGCGTGTCGATCCCGCTCGAAAAATCACCGCCATGGTAAGGGCCGATCACAAACACGCCGCTCCCGGCAGATTCCGTGCGGCATAGGAAGCGATCGGGCCAACCCCACAACCATGGGGCAACATTGATCGGCACATAGACGATGGTGTTTCGGCAAGCTCCCGGCACCACACCCGTCCAGCCATAGCCGATATAGGAGAGGAGGCATGCCTTCAGCGTCTCGCGGGACATGGTTCTGATGTTCGGCAGCGCGTCGCGCAGGGCAGCGATGGGCGCATTGCCGCCATAGACCATGAGTCGTGCGCGGCGTTCGGCTGGCAGCGTCTCCAATGCCTGGGCGAGAAGTTGGCCTTCCCTCGGATCGTTGCTCTTGATGTTGATCAGAAAGCGCTTGTCGGGAAAATCCGTCAGCACCTCTTCCAGCGAGGGCACCAGCCCGACGCCCTTTCCACGAAACGGGAAACTCCTGCCGCCGTCGGCGGTGTAACCGTAGCCGATATCGAGCTTCTTCAACGCCTCCATCGTGTGTTCACGCGTGACGCCGTGCCCCTCGGTGCGGCAATCCACGGTCCAGTCGTGAAAAACGGCGAATGCGCCATCGGTTGTCGGATGCACGTCGATCTCGACGATATCGGCCCCGGCCTCTAAGCTCGCGCGCATGGATGCAATCGTGTTTTCAAGAAAGTCATGCGTCGGCGGCAACATTCGAGAGGCCGTGCAGGTATCGTTCTTCAGGTCGCGCGTATCGAACCGCTGAGCAATACCACGGTGCGCGAGGAGAACAGGCGCGCCGACCTTTTGGACCGCAAGCAGATTGGTGTTGTTGAGGAAGACGAATGCCGAGAAAATCAGCAGACCCACCGATAAAAATCGCAGAAATCTTCGCATGAATCCTCTCGCGTTCAGCGACGACATCAGCGTCCAGAACTGGCCAGGTAACAGGTTTCAAAGATTCAGGCTGGGCGCAACGGCGTGGCATCGGCGCATCGCCGCCTAAAATTCGCCATGGGTTGCACATCTCGGCCACATTGTTATGGATAGGGTCTTCGCGGTCGCGCCTCCTGTGCCGGCCACTCAATTCACGCGGGTGGCGCCCCGTGGCGGAACCGGTTCACGTTCCGAGGGCACATCATCCGCCGTCCGACGATGCAATGGATTTCGCGCTGCCCGTACACTGTGGCCCGAGAACATCCCAGTCGGCAGCAATTCAGTGGTTCTATGACCCAGACCATCAACAAGCCCGTCTTTTTCATCTCCAGCGCCATCATCATCGCGATGGCGCTGATCGGCACCCTGTTTCCGCAAGGCGCGGAGCACATCTTCTCTGCCGCCCAGGCCTTCATATTGGAGGCCTTTGGGTGGTTTTATCTCCTCGCCGTCGGCATTTTCGTCTTCGTTGTGCTCTTTCTCGCGATGAGCCGCTATGGCAACCTGAAGCTGGGGCCAGACGAGGCGGAGCCGGACTATTCCTATCTCTCCTGGCTCGCCATGCTGTTCGCGGCGGGCATGGGCATCGGCATCATGTTCTATGGTGTGGCCGAGCCGATCCTGCATTATTCCGCGCCGCCGGAGGCCACGCCGCGCAGCTTCGACGCCGCGCGCCAGGCCATGGCCATCACCTACTTCCACTGGGGCATCCACGCCTGGGCCATCTATGCCATCGTCGGCCTGTCGCTGGCCTATTTCTCATTTCGCTACAACCTGCCGCTGACAACCCGCTCCGGGCTCTATCCGCTGATCAAGGAACGCATCAACGGGCCCGTCGGCCACGCGGTCGATATCTCCGCCATCTGCGGCACGCTCTTCGGCATCGCCACCTCGCTCGGCCTTGGCGTGCTCCAGATCAACGCCGGGCTCAACTACCTGCTCGACGTGCCGCAGACGCCCTACGTCCAGGTGGGGCTCATCGCCGTGGTCACGGTCCTGGCCACCATCTCGGTCGTGTCCGGGCTCGATGTCGGCATCCGCCGCCTGTCGGAAGGCAATCTCATCCTGGCGGTCACGCTCATGCTGTTCGTGCTGGTGGTGGGACCGACGGAGTTCCTGTTCCGCGCCTTCGTGCAGAACATCGGCACCTATCTCGACACTTTCCTCGATCGCACCTTCCGGCTCTATGCCTATGAGCCGCGCGACTGGGTGTCGGACTGGACGCTGTTCTACTGGGCCTGGTGGATTTCCTGGTCGCCCTTCGTCGGCATGTTCATCGCCCGCATCTCGCGCGGCCGCACCGTGCGGGAGTTCGTGGTGGGCGTGCTCTTCGTGCCGGCCACCTTCACCTTCTTCTGGATGACGGTGTTCGGCAACACGGCGATCTCGCTGGACATGGGCGTGGTCAATGGCGCCATTTCCCAGGCCGTGGGCGACGATATTTCGGTGGCGCTGTTCCGCTTCTTTGAATATCTGCCCTGGTCGGCGCTCACCTCCACCCTCGGCATCCTCCTGGTGGCGGTGTTCTTCGTCACCTCGTCGGACTCAGGTTCCATGGTGATCGACACCATCGCCGCCGGCGGCACGACGGAGACGCCCGTCTGGCAACGCATCTACTGGTGCAGTCTGGAAGGCATCACGGCGGCCCTGCTGCTGCTTGCGGGCGGGCTCACGGCGCTGCAGACCATGACGCTGATCAGCGCGCTGCCCTTTACGATCATTCTTCTGCTCTTTGCCGTCAGTCTGCTGCTCGGCATGCAGGCGGATATGGCGCGCCAAACCGAGCATCGTCAGGCCCAGCCCGCCATTCCGCGGCGCGAGGCTACCTGGCAGCAGCGCCTCACGGCCATTCTGCATGAGCCGACGAAAGCCGAGATCACGGGCTTCATCGATCGTGTGGTGGCGCCGGCGCTCCAGGATGTCCATGCCGAGTTCACCCGGCGCGGGCTTGCCTCCACCTACGAGCAAAGCGAGGAGGATGGCAGCCCGACGCTGACGGTCCTTGCCGAGAACACGCGCAACTTCGTCTATGGCGTAACCCCGGTGCGTCAACTCGGCATTGCCATGTCGGCGGCGGATGTGACCGGGCCGGAGGGCAGGCGCCCGCAGAGCTGGTCGGCCCGCACCGTCTTTTCCGACGGCAGTCGCGGCTATGATGTCGCCGGCTTTACCAAGGAAGAGATCCTGGCCGATGTGCTGGCGCAGTTCGAGCGCTATCAGATCCTCACCAACGCCAGAAGCACCCAGCTTTACGCGGCCTCGCCCGATCCGGCGTGAGGCTGTTGGGCTTCACCCGTCATGCTCACCCTTGTGGCGAGCATGACGGAATGCGGAGCGGGTGCTTGAGCCTCGAGCAACCATCAGCGCGCCACCACGGCCGCCGCCGCGCCGGCCATGACGAGGCTTGACGCCCGGTTCGCCAGTTTCATGGAGTGGGGCGAGGTGAAGAAACGCCGTGCCCGCGCCGCCGTAACGGCATAGGCCGTGAAGACGCTGAAGATGGTGGTGACGATAATACCGGCGAGTTCCGCAGCGCCCACCAGTGTCAGGTGCTGCAGGTCCACCAGCGTCGGCAGCAGTGCCAGGAAGAACACCACTGCTTTGGGATTGCCGAGATTGACCGCAAGGCCGGTGAGATAGAGCTTCGCCAGGCTATCGGGCGTCTCATCCACGGCCTTGGCCTCACCCACCGGCGCCTTCCACAGCTTCCAGGCCATGTAGAGCAGATAGGCCACACCGGCATATTTGATGACGAGGAACAGCGTGGAAAAGGTCTGCGCCAGAGCGGCAAGGCCGGTCGCTGCCAGCGTGAACCAGGTCAGCGAGCCGGTGGCAAAGCCGGCGGTATAGGCCGGCGCGCCCCGGATGCCCTTGGCCAGCACCCGCGCCACGAGCGCGGTGACACCAGGGCCGGGCAGGGCAACGACCGCGAAGTAGGCAGCGGCGAAGAGGAGGAGGGAGGAGAGGGGCATGTGAATGTCGCTTAGGGCTGGGAGCTATAAGCTCAAGCCATATACTGCCCGCCATTGGCCGTCAGCGTCGAGCCGGTCACAAACCCCGCCAGATCACTCGCCAGATAGACCACCGCCGCCGCGATCTCTTCCGCCTGGCCCAGCCGGCCCACCGGGATGGCGCTCACGATCTTGGTCAGCACCGGTTCGGGCACGGCGGCCACCATTTCGGTGTTGATGTAGCCGGGGCAGATGCAGTTGACGGTCACGCCCTTGCCGGCGTTTTCCTGGGCCAGCGCCTTGGTAAAGCCGATGACGCCGGCTTTCGCGGCGGAATAGTTGGTCTGACCCATCTGGCCCTTCTGGCCGTTGATGGAGGAGATGTTGATGATGCGGCCGTGGCCGCGGGCGCGCATGCCCTCGATGAGGGGGCGCGTCATGGTGAACATGCTGTCCAGATTGGTGCGCATGACCTCCTGCCACTGCGTGAAGGTCATCTTGTGGAACATGCCGTCGCGGGTGATGCCGGCGTTGTTGACGAGGACCGAGACGGGGCCAAGCTCGGCCTCGACCTTGGCGATGCCGGCGGCGCAGCCCGCCTCGTCGGCGACGTCCCATTTGAACACGGCGATGCCGTGTTGGTCGCGGAAGGCGTTGGCCTTCTCATCGTTGCCGCAGTAATTGGCGGCAACGGTGTAGCCGGCTTCCTTCAATGCAATGCAGATCGCCGCGCCGATTCCGCGCGTGCCACCCGTGACGAGCGCCACCTTGGCCATGCACAAACTCCCCCTCATAAGTGCCGAGCTCTCACGCTTGTTGGCGATTCGGCCCGGTCTGTCGATTGTTACATGCGGAAGTATCAAGACCCTCCCGCATGCAACCTTAGTATAGGGCCAAAACCGCTCAGGCCGCAGTCAATTTCGCTCGGGGTTTAGAGGGCCAGCATGACGGTTTCGTCACGCGCGCTCAAGGCACATGGCGATACCCATGCCGCCGCCGATGCAGAGCGTGGCGAGGCCCTTCTTGGCATCGCGCTTTTCCATCTCGTGCAGGAGGGTGACGAGCACGCGCGCGCCCGAGGCGCCGATGGGGTGGCCGAGCGCGATGGCGCCGCCGTTGACATTGACCCTGGAGGTGTCCCAGCCGAGGTCCTTGTTGACGGCGCAGGCCTGGGCGGCGAAGGCCTCATTAGCCTCGATGAGATCGAGGTCGGAGGTGCTCCAGCCGGCCTTTTCCAGCGCGCGGCGCGAGGCGGGGATGGGCCCGGTGCCCATGACGGCGGGATCGACGCCGGCCTGCGCCCAGGAGACGATGCGGGCAAGCGGCTTTGCGCCGCGCTTTTCGGCTTCCCTCGCCGTCATCAGCACCACGGCGGCGGCGCCGTCATTGAGGCCGGAGGCGTTGCCGGCGGTAACGGAGCCTTCCTTCGCAAAGGCCGGCCGCAGCTTCTGCATGGCCTCGAGCGTCGCGCCGTGGCGGGGGTATTCATCATCCGCCACCACGATGTCGCCCTTGCGGGTGGAGATGGTGACGGGCACGATCTCGTCCTTGAAGCGGCCGGCCTTCTGGGCCGCTTCGGCCTTGTTCTGCGAAGCGACGGCGAAGCTGTCCTGCTCCTCGCGGGTGATCTGCCAGCGCGAGGCGATGTTCTCGGCCGTGTTGCCCATGTGGTAGCCGTTGAAGGCATCCCAGAGACCGTCCTTGATCATGGTGTCGACCATTTCAAGGCTGCCCATCTTGGTGCCGTTGCGCAGGTTGGCGCAGTGCGGCGCCTGGCTCATGCTCTCCTGGCCGCCGGCGACCACGATGTCGCTGTCGCCGTTGAGGATGGCCTGATAGCCGAGCGCGACGGCGCGCAGGCCCGAACCGCAGAGCTGATTGACGCCCCAGGCCGGGCTTTCCACCGGAATGCCGGCTGCGATGGAGGCCTGCCGGGCCG
The DNA here is from genome assembly GCF_014635245.1 of Agaricicola taiwanensis. Classification (GTDB taxonomy): domain Bacteria; phylum Pseudomonadota; class Alphaproteobacteria; order Rhizobiales; family Methylopilaceae; genus Agaricicola; species Agaricicola taiwanensis. The sequence goes on from NZ_BMCP01000004.1 coordinate 175,707, forward strand.
GGTTCTGGCCCTGGCCGGCGGTCAGGATCTGGCCGAGGATGGTTTCGGACACCTCATTGACGCCGACGCCGGCGCGCTCCAGCGCGGCCTTGATGGCGACCTCGCCCAGCTTGTGGGCGGGAAGGCTCGACAGCGCGCCGTTGAACGAGCCCACGGGCGTGCGCGCCGCTCCGACAATGACCACATCTTCCGCTGACGGCATAGTTCTCTCCCATGGGTTGTCGGCCTCGCCCCCGAGGCCGGTCGCCCGCATCTTCGGCACCACAGGGCGGGCCGTGTCAAGCCGGGCAGGTCCATGGCTGAGGTGGGGAGCGCGAGACACGGGAGCAAGCGGCGAGGAAGAATTCGCCATGCCCCATGGCTCGGCGGTCTCTTGCTCAGGCGGCTTCAATATCGGTCTGGGGAAGGCTGTCGCGGAAGAACGCGCGGCGGACCGCCTCTGTCTGGTCACCTTCCGCGGCGCGGCGAGCCACTCGGCAGCCTGGCGACTTCAGCCAAATATCCTTTCCGGGATATGCGGAATGCAAAGGGGGATGATTATGGTGCCACAATCAAGAGGAAGCGCACCGGCTGTGGCGCGCGCAGTCTCCTGATCAATCGCGATGCGGTAGGTGTTCCTGCCCATAAAATCATCATCATGATGAAAGGGTGACAGGTGCACCGCAATAGTCTTATCGTGGCTTTTTAGAGACCGTCTCAAGTGCCGTCAGACCTCCTGAGAAGCGACCCGGATGAGCAAAGAGCCTGAACCCATCACCATCAAGAAATACGCCAACCGGCGCCTCTACAACACCGGTACCAGCACCTATGTGACGCTCGAAGATCTGGCGGTCATGGTGAAGAATGGCGAGGAGTTCGTCGTGGTGGACGCCAAGAGCGGCGAGGACATCACCCGCTCAGTGCTGACGCAGATCATCTTCGAGCAAGAGGGCAAGGGCACCAATCTCCTGCCGATCACCTTCCTGCGCCAACTCATCCGCTTCTATGGCGACAGCATGCAGGCGCTGGTGCCGTCCTATCTCGATATGTCCATTGCATCCCTGACCCGGGAGCAGGCGCGGTTGCGCTCGCAGATGGGCACGGCTTTTGGCGGTGCACCCTTCGCATCCATGGAGGAGCAGGTGCGGGCCAATATGGCCATGTTCGAAAAGGCCTTCCGCGTGTTCTCGCCGTTCCAGGCCGGGGCGAACCAGCCGGCTGCCAGCGAAAGCCCTGCGGAGACCGGCAGCGAGATCGACGATCTCAAGAAGGAGATCGCCGCCATGAAGGACAAGATCGACAAGCTGGCCACGCCCAGCAAGGGCTGACCCTCAAAGGCCAAGGCGGCGGCGGATGCCGGCAGGGCTCTCGCCCGCCTCGCGCAGCGAGCGCAGACTGGCCGAGCCGATGCTTTTGGAGAGCTTGCGGCCCTCCTCATCCAGCACCAGCCGGTGGTGCCGGTAAAGCGGCGCCGGCAGCTCCAGCAGCACCTGCAGCAGCCGGTGGATCGCCGTGGCGTGGTAAAGATCCTGCCCGCGCACCACATGGGTGACGCGCTGCGCCGCATCGTCCAGCACCACGGAGAGATGATAGCTCGTCGGCACGTCGCGCCGGGCGATGACCACGTCTCCCCAGCGCGCGGGGTCGGCCAGGATATCGTGCATCGTGCCGTCCTCGGCGATCCCGGTCCAGGACAGCGGCCCGGTTTCCGCCACGGCCCTTGCCATGTCCAGGCGCCAGAGGTGCGGTGCGCCGCCACCGAGGCGACGGAGACGTTCCGGCTCGACGATATGGCGGCAGGTGCCAGGATAAAGCGGGGAGCCATCGGGGTCACGCGGCCAGGAGGGGCCGCGACGGGCGACTTCGGCGCGGATCTCGCCGCGGGTGCAGAAACAGGGATAGACGAGCCGGCGCCTCTTCAGCGGCTGCAGCGCCTCCGCATGTTCCGCCACATGTTCCGACTGGCGCCGCACCGGCTCGGGCCAATCCAGTCCGAGCCAGCGGAGGTCGTGATAGATCGCCTCCTCGAAGGTGGGGCGGGAGCGTTCGGGGTCGATGTCCTCGATGCGCAGCAGGAAGCGGCCGCCCGCGGCGCGCGCCAGATCGGCATTGAGAAGCGCCGAATAGGCGTGACCGAGATGAAGGAAGCCGTTGGGGCTGGGCGCAAAGCGGAAGACGGATGTCATGACGCGGCGATGATAGGGGGGAGCGCATGTTTTTGCAGCCCGTCCCCGGCCAGACGAGACGGATGCACAGCTTTCGGATTTGCAGCGCGCCACGCGTCATGCATCCTCCCGGCCATGACAGCCCACCGGATGCCTCTCGCCGCCCTCATCTCGCTTGACCCCGCGCTTGCACCCCTTGCCGTGGCGGCCGGCGAACTGCCGGACCGGCGGATTGCACGGGGCTATGCGGGGCTCGCGTGGGTGATCATCGGCCAGCAGATCTCGGTTGCGGCGGCCCGCGCCATCCATGCCCGCTGCGAGACCGCGCTGAGCGCCATCACGGCGGAGGCGGTGGCCGGCGCCGATGACATGACCTTGAAAGCCGCGGGACTGTCGGGACCCAAGATCCGGGCGCTCAGGAGTGTCGCCGAGGCAGTCACTTCCGGCGCGCTTGATCTTGCAGGGCTTGCGGAACTTGAAGCGGATGAGGCCATCGCCCGCATGGTGGCGGTGAAGGGCATCGGCCCCTGGACGGCGGAGGTCTATCTTCTCTTCGCGCTGGAGCATCCGGATGTCTTTCCCGCCGGAGACCTTGCCCTCCAGGAGGCGGCGCGCATCGGTTTCGGGTTGGAGGCGCGCCCCTCACCGAAGGCGCTGCGGGAGCGGGCGGAGGTGTGGCGGCCCTACCGCGGCCTCGCGGCACGGCTCCTGTGGGCCTACTACCGCGTGGCGAAGCAGGGGCGGGATGCTACGCCGGTGTGAGCCTTGCGTGTTGCGCATGCGCAGCCACTTGGACTTTGCCTGCGGATCACGACATAGAAGACGACCTGCCTGCCCAAGGAGCCTTTCCATGATCCGCCGCCTTCTCGTTCTTGCCCTGATGCTTGCCGGTTTTGCGCTGCCCGCCGCCGCGCAGGACGATCCGGAGCTCATCTTCAAGAAGAGCACCGTGTTCCGCCTGCTGTCGCCGGATGCGAAACTCGGCGTCTACGCCATCGATGACCCGCTGGTGGAGGGTGTGTCCTGCCATTTCACCCTGCCGGAGATCGGCGGCTGGAAGGGCTGGGCCGGCCTTGCGGAGGAGGTGTCCAACGCCTCGCTCGCCTGCCGGCAGATCGGCCCCATTAAATTCAAGGGCAAAATGGAGCAGGGCGAGGAGGCCTTCCGCCAGCGCCGCTCGCTGTTCTTCAAGAAGGTGCAGATCGTGCGCGGCTGCGATGCCAAGCGGAACGTCCTCGTCTATCTCATCTACACCGACAGGCTGATCGAAGGATCTCCGGAGAATTCCACCTCCACCGTGCCCATCATGCCCTGGGGCGATCAGGAGCCCCAGCGCTGCGCCGACTTCCTGGAGGAGTGACACCGATGAAGATCGACGGACCCCGCCTCGATGCCGCATCGGGTAAGGCCAAGAACCTGGTCGTCTTCCTCCACGGCTATGGCGCCGACGGCAACGACCTCATCGCCATCGGCCGCGAGTGGCAGGAGTTGCTGCCCGACACTGCCTTCGTCAGTCCCCATGCGCCGGAAGCCTGTGCGGGCGCGCCCATGGGACGGCAATGGTTCAGCCTCACCTTCCGCGATCCGCACGAGCGCTGGCGCGGCTGCGCCCAGGCGGGGCCTGGGCTCGACCGTTTCCTCGATGAGGAGCTGGAACGGCAGGGCGTGGCGCCGGAGCGGCTGGCGCTGGTCGGCTTCAGCCAGGGCACCATGATGAGCCTGCATGTGGGACTGCGCCGGCGAATCAGCCCGGCCGCCATTCTCGGCTTTTCCGGCATGCTTGTCGGCCCCGAGCATCTCGCAACCGACGCGACGGCGCGCCCGCGCATCCTCCTCATGCATGGAACCCACGACCAGGTGGTGCCCTTCGACGCGCTGTTCATGGCGACAGAGGCATTGGCGAAGGCTGAAATTCCGGCGGAATTTCATATTGCGCATGGCCTCGGCCATGGCATTGATGGTGAGGGATTGCGCCAGGGAGGCGCCTTCCTGAAGGCGGCCTTCAAAGGCGTAAAGACACCACAAGTAGCCGCTTCACAAGGCTGACACATTACATATAGACTAATGCGCATGCGCTGGCGCAGAAGGGTTGCCGGCGGCTTTCACGGAGTGTGCGGTGACGATCCACGTCTCGCCCGATGCGTGCCCGGCCCTTGTCCTCAACGCGGATTTCCGTCCGCTGTCTTACTATCCCTTGTCGTTGTGGTCGTGGCAGGATGCCATCAAGGCGATCTTCCTTGACCGCGTGAACGTGGTCTCCAACTACGACAAGACGGTCAGCAGCCCATCGTTCCAGATGCCGCTGCCCTCGGTGATCTGCCTGAAGACCTATATCAAGCCCGCGCGCAACCCGGCCTTCACGCGGTTCAATGTCTTCCTGCGCGATCGCTTCTGCTGCCAGTATTGCGGCGCCCGCGAAGATCTCACCTTCGATCACGTCATTCCCCGCTCGCGAGGCGGCCTGACCACCTGGGACAACATCGTCGCCGCCTGCTCGCCCTGCAACCTCATGAAGGGCGGCAAGATGCCCCGTGACGCCAACATGTGGCCGTCGCAAAAACCCTTCGAACCCACGGTGCACGACCTGCACCGCAACGGCCGACTGTTCCCGCCGAACTATCTGCACGACAGCTGGATGGATTATCTCTACTGGGATACCGAGCTGGAGCCTTGAGAGCCGTTCCGGCGCTCACGTACAGCGTACGCTCCGCTCCGGTTCTCGACGGTCATGCCATCCAGCTCGCCGCAGCGACCGCTGGAACGGCTCTCGCGTCGTGCAATGGAGCCACACCCACTTCCCTCATGCTGAGCGATTGCGCAGCAATCGTCTCGAAGCATGCGGCCGAGCTCACCCAACTATCGCCGCGGCATGCCCAGTGTGGCGATGGCGGCGAGGGCGAGGCTGATCACCGCGTTCCAGCCGGCGAAGGACAGGCCGGCAAAACGCCAGGCGGCCTCGTCGCAGCGCACGATACGGGCCTGCGACTGGAGCTGGCCCATGAGCCCGCCCGCATTTGATGTCACCGAGCCGCCGGAGCAGTCGGAGGGCCCGGCCCAGAGTTTCCACTCCACGCCGGCGTGGTAGGTGCCGAGGCCGGCGCTGACAATGAAGAGGAGCGCGAGAAGGAAGAGGCCGATCATGACGGAGCGGCGGCTGGCGCCGCCGCGCGCGGCGTAGAAGACGGCAAGTGCCAGCGGCACGCCGATGTAATAGGGCCAGCGCTCCTGAAGGCAGAGCGGGCAGGGCGCGTAGCCGAAGACGTGCTCGAAGACGAGCGCCATGCCGACGGTGCCGGCAGCGCCCAGCGCAACCAGCAGCGCGGCAGACACAGGGGTGAGGGGAAGGCTGCGAACCATGGTGCACGTGCTCTACACCAGCGCCGAAACCAAATCCATCGACCGAGGGCAGGAGCACTGACCTGTGATCGCTGGCGCCTAAAGCATCTCCGGCTTGAAGCGGTTGCGCATATCGAGCTCCTCGCCGGCGATCATGAAGGTGCCCTGGCCGCGGTAATGCATCGTGCGTGCTTGAACCGACCTGTCGACATGGGCCTTCACCACCTCCCAGAAGAAGAGGTTTGAATCCTCCACCATGTGGTCGTCGTCGAGGCGGCACTCGAAGCTGGCGTAGCATTCCTTGATCAGGGGCGCCGAAACCTTGGCGGCCTTCTCGGGTGTCAGGCCGAATTCAGCGAATTTGTCCTTGTGGCGGCCGCTGCTGTTGCCGATGGCGACGACCTTTTCCGCCAGATCGACCGTGGGGACGTTGATGACGCATTCGCGGGATCGGCGGATCATCTCGAAGGAATGGTTCTCGCTCCAGATGTAGCAGGCAAGGCGTGCCGGCACGAAACCCAGCATCATGTGCCAGCCCATGACCATGATGTTCTGGCGGCCCTCCAGGGCCGAACTGACGAGCACGATGGGCCCGGGCTCCAGATGCTCGCGGATCTCGCTTAAGGGAAAATCACGTTTGTCATAATGCGGCATGGGCAGCTTCTCCTTGCCGCATCAGAAATAGCGCGAGCTTCGGACAAATCCCGGCTTGCAGAACGGCGCGCCGTGGCTATGATCCGCGCCCGTGCCCCCGTGGCGGAACTGGTAGACGCGCCTGACTCAAAATCAGGTTCCTCACGGAGTGCTGGTTCGATCCCGGCCGGGGGCACCACCTCCCACATATCAATGGCGTTGCTCTTGATGCCGAGAGCGGTCATTCGGCGCGCCTGGCGATGGCCGATGTGAGGCTTTCCATGGGGGAGGACGCAGGTCTTACGCGCCTATGGCGCTCGGAGATTCAAGGACCGGACGTCTTGCCCTGCCGCCAGGGCATCCGCATCGCCGGAAGCGGGGAATACACGTTTCGCGGTTGAACGCGCTGTCGTCCGGCTTACCGTTCGAGACGACCCTGTTCGGGCCTCCTTGGCGATGGGGCAGGGGGCGTGCCCTTATCAAAGGAACCGCCGGAGCGGCGTCTCGAAGGATAAACCGAGAGTGGATGCCGCTCCCGATCAAGGTAAATATACCGATAGTTGCACCGGGACACATCGGCGAAAATCCGCTATAAACCGTGATATCCTCTACGTGGGTTATATTCTGCCGTGGAAAACCCGAGAATGCTCGACAAGATCGACCTGCGCCTCCTGCAACTGCTGCAGGACGATGGCCGTATGACAACGACGGAGCTCGCCGATCGGGTCGGCCTCGGGCCCACCGCCACAAGCGAAAGGGTCAGGCGCCTGACGCGGGAGGGCTACATCACCGGCTTCCATGCGCGGCTGGATCCGACCAAGGTCGGTCTGGGGCTTCTCGTCTTCATCGAGGTCAAGCTCGACCGCACCACGCCGGAGGTGTTCGAGGATTTCGCGGCGGCGGTGCGGCGGGCACCGGAGGTGCTGGAATGCCATATGGTGTCGGGCGGCTTCGATTATCTCATCAAGAGCCGGATCGAGGACATGTCGGCTTATCGCCGTTTCCTCGGCGAGATTCTGGTAGCGCTTCCGGGTGTCAAGGAAACGCATACCTATCCTGTGATGGAAGAAGTGAAGAACATCGCAGGCCTGCCGCTTTGATTTTTTGAAGTCCGCCGCCCGCGCGCTAGGTCTGTTGCAAGCAGTGCGCCGGACAGTCCCAGGCGCCAGAACGTGAGCCGTCAGGGAGATCTCAGGATGACGCTTCATCATCGTTTGGCCATGGGAATGGCTGCCGCCCTCTTCTGTTGCCCCGCCCAGGCGCAGGGCCCGGCACCGGCGCCTGGAGAGGTGCTCACGACCTATGCGGATATCGCGGAAGCGATGTATGGCGATGCCCTGACCGCCGCCAACACGCTGGAGGGAGCGGTCACCGGTCTTCTCCACGAGCCGTCGGACGACACGCTTAAGGCGGCGCGTGACGCCTGGGTGGCCGCGCGCGTGCCTTATCAGCAGACGGAAGGCTTCCGTTTCGGAAATGCGCAGGTCGAGGAATGGCAGGGCAGGGTCAACCGCTGGCGGATGGATGAGGGGCTGATCGACTATGTCGATGGAGATAAGCCGGTCACCGCCTCGGACAATCCGCTTGGCGGCGCCAATGTGATCGCCGCGAAGGCGGTTCGTGCCGGCGAGAACGAGATCGACGTTTCCACGCTTTCGAAAGAGGTGCTGGTCCGGCTGCACGGCGCTCATGGCAATGCGCGCAATGTGGCGACCGGCTATCACGCCATCGAATTCCTGCTCTGGGGGCAGGACCTCAATGGGACGGCGCCTGGCGCCGGCATACGGCCGGCCACGGACTTCTCGCTGGACGCTTGCACCGGCGGCAATTGCGAGCGCCGCCGCGACTACCTGAAGCTGGCGACCGAACTCCTGACCGACGACCTGAAGGAAATGGGGAGTGCCTGGGGCGAGGGAGGCGCGGCGCGCAAGGCCCTGGAGAGCAAGAGTGATGAGGAAGGCCTTGCCGTGATCCTCGCCGGTATGGCTGGTCTTTCCCAGGAGCTCGCCCACGAGCGCATGATGCGCGGGCTTTCAGAGCACGATCCGCGGCAGGAGCATGATCGTTTCTCCGATAACACCCACAACGCCTATTACTACAACCAGATCGGCATGGCCTCGATCTACAACGGCACCTACAAGAGGATCAGCGGGACTGTCATGCGCGGACCGAACCTGGCCGATTACGTCCGCGTGAAGGCGCCGGAGGAGGCTAACAAGCTGGAGCAGTCGCTGACGGCCACGACCAAGGCATTGGGCGCGATCAAGAAGCGCACCGACGATGGCACGGAAGCCTATGACCAGATGCTGGCCGACGGCAACAACGAGGGAAATGCGCTGATGCAGACAGCGGCCGATGCGCTCATGGCGCAGGCCCGTGCCGCGGAGGGATTGGCCGACAAGCTTGGCCTCAAGCTCGAGGGGAAGAAACCCGGCGGTCCCGGCAGTGCCGTTCCGGCACCGTGATCCCGGGCGGACCTCCATAAGCAGAAACACCCTGCCGCAGGGGACGGCAGGGTGCTTCGTATCTGACGCTGGAGGGGGCGTCAGTCGTTGGCGTAGATGTCGCGGTCCTTCGTTTCGGGCATGAAGAAGATGCCGACGATGAAGGTCATGACCGCCACAACGATGGGATACCAGAGGCCGTAGTAGATGTTGCCCGTGGCCGCCACCATGGCGAAGGCCGTGGTGGGAAGGAAGCCGCCGAACCAGCCGTTGCCGATGTGATAGGGCAGCGACATGGCCGAGTAGCGGATGCGGGTCGGGAACAGTTCAACCAGTTGGGCCGCGATGGGGCCGTAGACCATGGTCACCAAGAGGACGAGGTAGGTCAGGAGCAGCACCACCATCGGGGTGTTGATCTGAGCCGGGTCGGCCTTGGCCGGATAGCCGTGGCTTCGGATGGCCTCGGTCATCTGCGTGGTGAAGGTGGCGGTCTGGGTCTTCATCTGGTCGGCCGGGAGGGCGGAACCGTCGAAGGACTGGATCGTGGTGTCACCGACCCTGATGCTGGCGATGGTGCCGGCCGGAGCCGCCTCGTTGGAGTAGTTCACCGAGTTGCGTGCCAGGAAGGATTTGGCGATGTCGCAGGAGGTGACGAACTTCGAGGTGCCGACGGGATTGAACTGGAACGAACATTCGTTGGGATCGGCGACAACAGTCACCGGTGCCGTCGACTGCGCAAGTTCCAGGGCCGGGTTGGTGTAATGCGTGATGGCCTTGAACGCGGGGAAATAGGTCAGTGCCGCGAGCAGGCAGCCGCCGAGGATGATGGGCTTGCGGCCGATCTTGTCGGACAGCCAGCCGAACACGATGAAGAAGGGCGTGCCGATGAGAAGGCCGAGCGCGATCAGGATGTTGGCCGTTGCACCATCCACCTTCAGCGTCTGCGTCAGGAAGAACAGGGCGTAGAACTGGCCCGTGTACCAGACGACGGCCTGGCCGGCGGTACCACCGAGCAGCGCGATGATCGCCACCTTCGCGTTGTCCCAGCGGCCGAAGGCTTCCGTCAGCGGGGCCTTGGAGGTCTTGCCTTCTTCCTTCATCCGCTTGAAGGCCGGGGATTCATTGAGCGACAGACGGATCCAGACCGAGATGCCCAGCAGGATGATGGAGACCAGGAACGGAATGCGCCAGCCCCAGTCGGCAAAGGCTTCCTCGCCGAGCGCGGTGCGCACGCCCAGGATCACCAGCAGCGAGAGGAACAGGCCGAAGGTGGCGGTGGTCTGGATCCAGGAGGTGTAGAAGCCGCGACGGCCATGGGGCGCATGTTCCGCCACATAGGTGGCGGCACCACCATACTCGCCGCCAAGCGCCAGGCCCTGGAACAGGCGCAGGATGATCAGGATGACCGGCGCCGCCATGCCCCAGCTTGCATAGGATGGCAGGATGCCGACTATGAAGGTGGATATGCCCATCAGCATGATGGTGATGAGGAAGGTGTATTTGCGGCCCACGAGATCGCCGATGCGGCCGAAGAAGATCGCGCCGAAAGGACGGACTGCGAAGCCTGCGGCAAAGGCCATCAGTGCGAAGATGAAGGCGGCGGTTGGATTGACGCCGGAAAAGAACTGGGCGGCGATGATCGCCGACAGCGAACCGTACAGGTAGAAATCATACCATTCGAACACGGTGCCGAGGGATGAGGCAAAGATAACCTTGCGCTCCTCCTTCGTCATCTTCTGTGGGGCCGCTGGCCCGGCGGCTACGGTTGATACGCTCATCTGTGTTTCCTCTTCAGGCGTCGGTTTATTGTGTCGGGGACGCTTATTTTTATTTATGCGGCAGTCGTGCCCGCTTTGCGGGCAGTCGGCAGGCCTGTGGTCTTCCCTTCCGAGAATCACAAGACAGCATGATACTCACTCTTTCGTGAAAAAGAGTAGTTCCGGGCTTAGCCGGCGACCATAAGACATTAGTGGTAGGACGAATGTTGACTAACGGCAGTTATGTCTTGCGTTGGCGCCTGTATTTTTCATCTATATTTGTCATATGCCAATAAATATTTATGGTATTTCTGCAACGGCCATGCGCCGTGCCGGTGAGGTTGCTGCATAAAAAACGGGTTGCGCCGCGCCGACTGTGCGGCTTTTTCCAGTCTTAAACTTGCAGTGCCGGGAGGTAATGCGCCCGAAAGCTGTTTCCTTCCGACGATGTGAAGCATTCATCGTCGGGTAACTTTAATATTTTGCACTGCACTGTAATTGCCCGACATATTTGCTGCATCGCGATAGCGCGCGGGTTGCCGGGTCGCCGACCCGGCCCCACACGCGCGCCGGCCGGCGCTCATCCTTCGGCGATGATGTTCCTCAGCTTTTCCACCACCAGGTCGGCGACCTCCACATGGCCGTCCGCGAGCCTTTGCTGTCTCTCGCGGGCCGAGCGATCGAAGGGCATGCGAACAGGCTTGTCCTGCTCGATGCGGCGGGCGTTGCGGACGGTTTCCGCATAGCCGGAGACCTGGCGGCGGAGGGTTGCCTCGTCCACAAGGAGGTCAGGCTTCATGAACATCAGGAACAGGCAGCAGTCCGACAGCGGATCGGGCTTGAGGGCGCCGTTGCAGAGCAATCCGAAGAGCTGAATGGTGATGCCAAAAGCGGAGCCCTTGTGCCCGCCCCAGACAGCGAAGGCGCCTTCCAGGCCCTCGGCGGGGTCACGCGTGGGATTGCCCTCGGCATCATAGGCAATTCCCTCCTTCAATTCCTGGCCAAGCCGGCGGGCGAGCGTCGCCTCGCTCATCATGATGGATGAAACGCCAGCATCCATGATGATGGGATCGCCCTCCGAAGGGAAACCGAAAGCCATCGGATTGGTGCCGAACAGCGCCTCGTTGCTGCCGCTGGGAGCCACGCGCCAATCAGAACTGCCGGCTGCCATGGCCACGAGGCCTTCCTTGGTCGCCATCTCCATATAATGGGCGAACATGCCCGTGTACCAGGTGTTGAACATGCCGGCGATGGCAATACCCTGCGCCTTTGCCTTTTCAATGCCCATGACGGTGGCACGGTAGCCGACGAGATAACCGGCCTGGTCCCCGCCATCGAGCAGGACCGAGACGGGCGTCTCGCGCGCCACGGAAATGGGCTTGCGGCCTTCAGGACGCCTGCGAATGCGCTCGACAACGGAAAGCGCGCGCGCAAGCCCGCCATAGTCCTGGCCCCGGAGTTCGCAGTCCATGAGATGATTGGTGATGATGCCCGCGTCCTCGTCGCTGTGTCCGACGGCCAGCATGGTCCGGTGCACCAGATCGCGCGCCTCCTGGATGGTCAGTCGCATGGGCTTTTCTCCCCCTTGGGTGGTTGCGGTCTTTGGCGGATACATCGCAGTTGACCGCTTTTCGGTCAACTGTCTACAGTGCGCGCCGCAACATAGGAGGATGGATTGGAACGCGGTTATCTGGCGACGCGCCTGGGACAGGTTCATTATTACGCGGCCGGTGAGGGTGAGCTTGTGCTCCTGATCCATCAGTCCGGCCGTTCGGCGCGCATGTTCGACGAAGTGGTGCCGGTGCTTGGCGCGTCCTGCCGGGCGGTTGCCATCGATCTGCCGGGCTTCGGCAATTCCGATCCTCTGCCGGAAGGCACCTCCATCGATGAGATCGCCGACGTCTGTGCCGATGCGATCCGGGAGCTGGGCGCCGCCAAGGCCCATGTCTATGGCCATCATTCCGGGAACAAGGTCGCGACCTCGCTCGCCGTTCGCTATCCCGAGCTTATCGATCGCCTGGTGCTGGCGGGGCAGAGCCACAGCATCATCGCGGACCAGAAGGAGCGCAACGAGGCGATCCATAAGTTCGTCAAGCCCTATGAGGATGTGGCCGCCGCGCGCGATCCCAAGCTGATGCGGGCGGAGAAATGGGCGCTGACATACCGGACCATGATGAACGTGTGGCTGCAGCCGGGCGCCATGTCGGGCTCGTTCAAAGGCGGCGATGCGCTGGCGAAAGCACTGGTGCTGGACACGCTGCAGGGCTCGGAGGGTTCGGCGCGCCTCTACAGTGCCAACCTCAACTACGATCTCGGCGCAGGCTATGCCGCGATCCCGGTGAAGACGCTGGTGCTGGAGATCGTGACGCCGGAGGAGGACCGGCTGATCGGGCGCCAGGGCTCATCTCTTCTCAAGATCATCCCCGATTCCTCTCTGGCGGAGATCGCTCATGAGGATGGCGACGGCGTCACGCTGGAGGGCCGGGCAGATGATCTGGCGGCGATCCTGGTTGATTTTTTCGCACTGAGGGCATGAACTGCCCCCTTCAGTGAAGGAGCGGTTGACGGTGAGACGGAACATCCCCAGCACCACGGCGCTGATAGCCTTCGAGGCGGCCGGCCGCCACGAGAGCTTTTCGCGCGCGGCGGAGGAGCTGGTGCTGACGGAGGGGGCGGTCAGCCGCCAGATCGGCCGGCTGGAGGAGTTCCTTGGCGTCCCGCTCTTCACGCGGGTGAAGAACCGGGTGCATCTCACCGAGGCCGGCAAGCGCTATTGGGAACGTATCGTCCAGCGGCTCGATGATCTGGAAGGCGATACCATTCATCTCCAGGGCCGGCCTGCCACGGGGGGAGTGATCGAACTGGCGGTCATCCCGACCTTTGCCAACCAGTGGCTCATCCCGCGGTTGCCGCGTTTCCACGCCAGATATCCTGACACCATCATCAACATCAGCGAGCGGCCGGATCCTTTTCTCTTTGCCGGCAGCTCCTTCGACGCCGCGCTGCATTACGACCATCCGGCCTGGGCGGGGATGATTCAAAAGGCCCTGTTCGCGGAAGAGCTGATCCCCGTGTGCAGCCCCAGGATCACCGGCGGAAGGGAGGGGCTGGATCCCTCCGAGATCAAGGGGCTTCCGCTTCTGCAGAAGCGGGGGAGGCCGGACGCCTGGAAGAAATGGTGGGACCATGTGGGCATGACCGAGGTCAATTCCAGAGTCGGCACGCGCTACGACATGTTTTCCATGGTGATCAAGGCGGCGGTGGCGGGGCTGGGACTGGCGCTCGTTCCAAAGCTCTATGTGCTGAATGAGCTGCGTTCGGGCGAGTTGATCATTGCCTGTGACCGGCATGTCCCCGGCGACAAGCGTTACTGTATTGTCTATCCGGAGCGGAAGCACGAGCAATGGCCACTCAATGTTTTCCTTGACTGGCTGAACGACGAGGCCGTTCAATACGTCAGGCTCCGTGACGCAAATCAGATGGAGTATTTCGCCGCGTAACTTGCCTTATGCATGCATGGCGAATTCATCGGTCTCTCAAAAACTTGATCGATTACATTTTGTCACTAATGAGTTCCGAAGAATGAGTTGAAGTGGCGGGATAAATCTATCAGCTTGAGGAATAAGGGAGTGCATGTCGCTGCGAATAAAGAGGACAGGAAACCTCTTCCGGCGATATTTAAGGAAAAACCACAGCAATATCAATGTCTTATCGCCAGCTTGGCGTTGCTCGTGCAAGAACGTTGCAGGTGGGCAAGACCAGTGCTAGAGGTTATGTGATAACTGTCGACAGTTTGAAATCGACAGGTAGCGGAGGATGATATGGGATTATCTAAGTTTTTCGCCGGTGCCGTGGCCATGGCGATCGGCGCTGCGGGACTGGCGGGGACCGCCGCTGCGCAGGAAGAGTTCAAGAGCATGAACCTGCGCTGGGCGCATTTTGCGCCGCCGGCTTGGGGTTCGGCCCAGGCAGAGCAGCTTTTTGCCAAGGAAATCGAGAAGCGCACCAACGGCAAGGTCAAGATCCAGTTCTACTGGTCCGGCTCGCTCGGCGGCCCGGGTGAACTGATGGACCTCGTGTCCTCGGGCGCCGTGGATTTCGCCTCGTTCCCGCCGACCTATTATCCGGCGCAGTGGCCGATGATGGGCCTCATCAACTCGCTGCCCATGACCTGGCAGGATCCCAAGCTCGCCATGGATATCCAGGAGTACCAGATCGCCAACAACAAGGCGATCCAGGCCGAGCTGGACAAGAACAACCTTGAAGCCGTGCTGATCCATGGCCTGCCGCCATATCGGCTGCAGTGCACCATGCCGGTCAAGACCATCGAAGATCTCAAGGGCAAGCGCATCCGCACCTTCGGTGACTGGCCGCCCTACGTCATGAAGCAGATCGGCGCCGTTCCCGTGAACGTGCCGCTGGGCGAAATGTATGAGAGCATCCAGCGCGGCAGCCTCGATTGCGGCTACAACCCGGTCGAGAACTCCGGCTTCCTGAAACTCTATGAAGTCGCCAAGAACTGGAGCGACATCAACTTCGGCGCCATTGCCGCCTATTCGTCCTTCATGAACAAGGACAAGTTCGAAGCCATGCCCGACAACCTCAAGAAGGTCTTCAAGGAGGCCTATGACGTCGCGGTCGCCTGGGAGAAGGAGAACTTCGAGGTCGCCGAGAAGAAGCATCTTGAGGATGCGAATGCGGCCGGCGCGCAGGTGGTGCATTTCGAAGAGCAGGAAAAGCTCAACGCCATGTTCCCGGACATGCTGAAGACCTGGCAGGACACCATGTGCGAGAAGAACCTCTGCGAAGAGGCAAAGAGTGTCGTCGCTGACACCAAGAAGGTCATGGAACAGGCCAAGTAATCATGGCGGGTTCCGAACATCCTGACACCACTCTCTCTGCGGCCGATAGGCCGCAGGGATTTGCCGCCCAGATCGATCGGCTTTCCGGTCATCTATGCTTTGCGGCCCTGGTCGTGGCCAGTCTCTGTGTTGCGGCCATCATCGTGCTGGGCACCTGGGATACGGTTGGCCGTGCCTTCTTCAATGCTCCCTTCATGGGCGCCGTGGAAATGACGGAGTCGCTGCTGGCGGCGGTGATCTTCCTGGCGTTGCCTTACGCGCAACGGCACGGTCAGCATGTCGTGGTGGACATCATCATACAGATGTTCCCGACAGGACTTCAGCTTGCGCTCTACATTCTCGCGCTGATCGCGACCCTCGCGGCCTTCTGCCTTCTCGGCTATCAGGCGATCGATGGCGCCATCCATGCCTGGAACGTGGGTGAGGTGTCGGCCGGCTATGTGCCGGTGCCGATCTGGCTCGCCAAAATCCTTTCCGCCGTGGGTCTCGTCTTCGCGGCTACCGAAACCCTCCGCCAGATCATCTTCGCATTCATCTGGCCGAAAGAGGCGCTCACCCATCGCGGGGCGACGAGCGCCGAGCATGTGCCTGTGGAGTGACCTGATGGATCCTTTTACCATTGCCTGCGTGAGCATCGTGGTGATGCTCCTGCTGATGGCCATCGGTCTTCCCGTTGCCGTCGCAATGATCGCCGTTTCGGCCGTTGGCATGTATGCCGCCGCTGGCTCCGGCTTCATGATGACCACTTTCCGCACGCTGCCGTTCGCGACGGCAAGCTCCTATACCTTTGCCGCGATCCCGATGTTCGTTGCCATGGGCGTCATCGCCGGTGCCTCGGGTATCATCTCCGACATCTACCGGTCGGCGGACATGTGGCTGGCACGCGTTCGCGGCGGGCTGTTCATGGCGACCACACTGGCCTCCGCCGGCTTCGGCGCCATCAACGGCTCCACCATCGTGGGCGCGGCGCTCTTCACCCGTATCGCGCTGCCGGAGATGGTCAAGCTCGGCTACGACCGCGCCGCCTCGGCGGGCTGTATCGCGGCGGCCGGTACCTTCGCCGCCATGATCCCGCCGTCGATCACCATGGTGCTCTATGGCGTGCTCACCAATGAATCCATCGGGCAGATCCTGATTGCCGGCATCCTGCCGGGCCTGCTGACGGCTGCAGTCTACCTCGTCGGGATCGGGATCTTCGTCCGCATCTGGCCGGACTGGGCGCCGCCGTCGGACCGCCGCTTCCCGCTGGGGCAGCGTATCCGCAGCCTCTCCACCGTCTGGCCCATCGCGGTCATCGCCTTCATCGTCGTCGGCGGCATCTACTCCGGCCTCGTTTCACCTTCCGCGGCGGGTGCCGTGGGTGCGGTGGGCGCGCTGGTGGTGGTTCTGCTGATGCGCCGCATGACGACGCAGACGCTGGTGCAGGGCATGTCGGAGGCGGCCACAACCACGGCGGTGATGTTCTTCATCGTCATCGGTGGCCTGGCCTTCTCGCGCCTGCTGCTCGTCACCGGCTTCGTCGGAGACATCCTCAGCGGCATCGAGACCCTGGCACTGCCGGCCTGGGTGCTGTTCCTGGCGCTGGTTGCCGTCTACCTCGTGCTCGGCATGCTGATGGACCCCATCTCCATGATGGTGATGACGGTTCCCATCGTGCATCCGATCGTGACGGGTCTAGGTTACGATCCGATCTGGTTCGCCATCATCATGGTGAAGCTGATCGAGCTGTCCTGCATCACGCCGCCTGTTGGTCTCAACCTCTTCGTGGTCGCGGGTGCCGGCAAGGGTCTTGTCACCACGCAGCAGGTCTACAAGGGCGTCATTCCCTTCGTCATCCTGGAACTGATCACGCTGGGGCTCCTGATCGCCTTCCCGCAGATCACGCTTTGGTTGCCGCAATTCATGATGGGCTAATGCCTCCTGGGCGGGGTCATCATCACGGCGATGATCCCGCCACTTTTTTCCTTGAGGCCAGGTCCAATCAAGAAGAACAAGGAGGAAGTCCATGAGTGCTCCCGAGCCCTATGAAATCTTCGCCATTCGCTGGGCGGAAAGTCCTTTCCGGCTTCGGGTCCATAACTGCCTGTTCTGCCATCCAGGCGACGACATAAGCGCGCCGCAGCCAATGGACTTCTATGTCTGGGTGGTGCGCAACAAGACACGCACCATCGTGGTGGATACCGGCTCCAAGGAATGGAAGTGCGTCCAGCGCGGGCATGAATTCATCCGCTCGCCGGTGGCGGGCATCGAGGCGATCGGCGTCGACCCCGCCAAGGTGGACGATGTGATCGTCACGCATTTGCACTGGGATCATGCCGGCAATATCGAGATGTTCCCCAATGCGCAGGTTCACATCCAGCGCAAGGAAGTGGAGTTCACCACCGGTCCGGCCATGACCGAAAGCTCGGTCAGCAGCTTCTATCTCGTCGATGACGTGAAAACCACGATCGACCGGCTGTTTGAGGGCGCGGTGACCTTCCACGAGAAGGTGACGGAGATCGCGCCCGGTGTGACCCTGCACGAAGTTGGCGGCCATGCGGCCGGCATGCAGATCGTCCGCGTCTACACGGCGCGGGGTTGGGTGGTGCTCGCGGCCGATGCCTCGCACTACTACTTCAACATGGAGGAGAAGAATCCCTTCCCCGCCCTCTACAATTTTCCGGATACGATCAAGGGCTACGAGACCTGCTACGCGCTGGCCGACAGCCCCGATCATGTCGTGCCGGGACATGATCCCATCGTCCTGAAGAAATATCCCAAGGCTTCGTCGTCGCTGGAAGGCGATGTCGTGCGCCTTGATCTCGATCCCATCGCCTGAGGGCGCGGTCCTCAGGCTCCTCCGCTGCAACCTTGAAGAAGGCAGTTGCCATGTCTACGAAATATGAGCTGTTCATCAACAATGAGTTCGTGAAGTCCGCGAACCAGGAATACTTCCCCGCTATCAATCCCTACACCACCGAGGAGCACGCCCAGGTTCCGCAGGCGAGCGCCGATCAGGTGAAGGATGCAGTCGCCGCCGCCCGCCGCGCCTATGACACGGTGTGGAGCAAGACCAATGGCCTGACCCGCGGCAGGCTGATGAACAAGCTGGCCGACATCCTGGAGGCCAATGCCGAGCGCATGGGCATCCTGGAGACCACCGACAACGGCAAGGTCATCCGCGAGACGCACAGCCAGATGCATTTCGCGGCCCGCGCCTACCGCTTCTTCGCCGGCGCCGCCGACAAGATCCAGGGCGAGACCATCCCGCTCGACCAGTACAATGTGTTCGACTTCACCCGTCGCGAGCCTCTCGGCGTGGTGGTGCTCATCACGGCCTGGAACTCGCCCATGGGGCTTCTGTCCAACAAGCTTGCTCCGGCGCTGGCCGCAGGCAACTGCGTGGTCATCAAGCCATCCGAGCATGCTTCGGTCACCACGCTGGAGTTCGCCAAGTTCGTGAAGGAAGCCGGTTTCCCCGAAGGCGTCGTCAATGTCGTCACCGGCGACTATCGCGTCGGCCAGGCGCTGACCAACAGCGGCCGCGTCGACCGCGTGTCCTTCACCGGCAGCCCCGGCGTCGGCCGCCAGATCGCGGCGGATGCGGGCAAGCTCCTCATCCCCGTGACGCTGGAGCTCGGCGGCAAGTCGCCCAACATGATCTTCGAGGACGCCAACCTCGATCAGGCCGTGACCGGTGCTCTCGCCGGCATCTTCGCGGCAACCGGCCAGACCTGCATCGCCGGTTCGCGCCTGCTGGTGCAGCGCGGCATCTATGACGAGGTCGCCAACCGCCTCGTGGAGCGCGCCAAGAAGATCAAGCTCGGCAACCCGCTCGACAAGGCGACCGAGATGGGCACGGCGGCGAACGAGCCGCAGTTCAAGCGCATCATGCAGTCCATCGAGAACGCGGTGAAGGAAGGCGCAACGCTGGCCACCGGCGGCAAGGCCGCCAAGGGCGAGAACCTCTCCAAGGGCTTCTTCATCGAGCCGACCATCTTCACCAACGTCAACAACTCCATGACGCTGGCGCAGGAAGAAGTGTTCGGCCCCGTGCTTTCGATCATCCCCTTCGACACCGAAGAGGAAGCCATCCAGATCGGCAACGACACCAAATATGGCCTCGCTTCCGGCGTCTGGACCACGAACCTGTCGCGCGCTCTGCGCGTCTCCCGCGGCATCCACGCCGGTACGGTCTGGGTGAACACCTACCGCGCGGCCGCCGCCATGGCGCCGTTCGGCGGCTACAAGGACTCCGGCTTCGGCAAGGAGCGCGGCCTCGTGGCGCTGGATGAGTTCCTGCAGACCAAGAACGTCATGATCGACTTCTCCGACGAAGAGCGCGATCCCTTCGCCATCAAGGTCTGATGCACGATCGGGGCCGTCCCGCGACGGCCCCGTCAGCTTCCTCAGGATGAGGCCCAGGGGCGGCTCATTCCCCCGATGCAGGCCGCAGCCTTCGCGCCTCATCCTGAGGGGCATTCCCGCGCGACGTCTCGAGGGCTCGAGCCGCGCTGACCCGACAAGAACAAGCGTTCAAGGGAGTCCACCATGGACCCGTCCGTCGAAGACTACGTCAAGATCATGCAGCTCTATGCCCGTTACGCCCGCGCCATCGACAGCGGCGACGGCGAGGGCTGGTCCAACTGCTACGCGAGTAAAGGCCAGTATCTCTCGTCCACCTTCGGCGAGTGCAACGGACGTCCGGAGCTAAGCATCTTCGCCGTAGACCATTACAAGCGCTGGATCGACAAGGGCATCCAGACACGCCACTGGAACAATCAGGTGCTGCTGACCGACAATGGCGACGGCACCATCACCGGCTCGGTCTATGTGCTGCTTGCCGGTGTCAAGAAGGGCGAGGCGCCCCAGCTTTACCTTCAGACGACCTACACCGACACTCTGATCAAGGAGGAAGGCCGCTGGGTGCTGAAGCAGCGCCGGTCCGACGCGGACATGCGGCCTGATCCGTCCCAGCTCGGCTTCACCAAGTGGGAGACGCAAGCATGACCCATGCATTCGACGTCGTGATCGCCGGCTGCGGCATCGCCGGCCTGTCCGCCGCGGTTTCGGCGGCGCAGGACGGGGCCAAGGTGGCCGTGCTGGAGCGCGCGACCTTCGAGGAGCGCGGCGGCAACACGCGCTGGACCGAAGCCTTCATGCGCATGAAGAATGAGAACGAGGTCTCGGACGACTTCGAAGAGCACTTCATGGACAATGGCGGGCACTTCCTGGATCCCAGCCTCGTCCAGGAGACGGCGCGTCCCTATGAGGAGTGGCCCTCGATCGTCAAGGCATTGTCCTTTACCGACCCCGATGTCATCGGAACCCTGGCTGAGAAGGCCGGGCCGACCCTGCAGTGGCTCAAGCAATTCGGGATCACCTATTCCGACATGGCCAGCTACCTCATCACCCAGTCGACCACGCGCATCAGCCCGGTGGGCGGCGGCTGGGCTCTGGTGGAGGCGCTCGGCAAGGCAGCCGAGGATCTCGGTGTCCAGTTCTTCTACGAGACCACCGCCGACAAGCTGATTCAGGACGATGAAGGCCGGATCGTTGGTCTGAAGGCCAGCAATGCCACCAATCGCAATCTGCGGTTCATGGGTTCGGTCGTTATCGCCTGCGGCGGCTTCCAGGGCAATGCGGAGATGATGGGGCGCTACATCGGCACCCATGCAAAATATGTTCGTCCCATCGCCAGGGGCGGCTACTACAATCGCGGCGAAGGCATCCGCATGGCGCTGGACGTCGGCGCCGCGACCAGTGGCGACTTTACCGAATACCACGCCGAGCCGATCGATCCGCGCTCGGGCGTGTCCGAGCCGATCGTCTTCATGTTCCCCTATGGGATACTTGTCGACAAGACGGGCAACCGCTTCATAGACGAGGCATCGGCTGCCGTGGACGCCATCTATGAGAACGTGTCGCGCGTTATCAATCGGCTGCCGGGAGGCGTTGCCTATGCGATCACCGACGCCGGGCTCGACGACGTTCCCAACTGGCAGCGCACGGTCCGCTCGGATGAGAAGCCGTATGAGGCGGGCACGCTTGCCGAACTCGCCGCCAAGATCGGCGTTCCCGCCGAAAATCTCGAAACAACGGTGAAGGCCTTCAATGCGGCGACCCGCCCCGGCGAGTTCAAGCCTCTTGAAGTCGATGGGCTGGGCACGCAGGGCATCCAGCCGCCGAAGTCGAACTGGGCGCGCCCGATCGAGAAGGGACCGTTCCGCGCATGGCCGATCGCCTCCTCCTGCTGCTTCACCTTCGGCGGCTTGCGGTTCAATTCGCAGTCGCAGGTGGTGGATCACGATGGCCGCGCCATCCCCGGCCTTTATGCGGCGGGTGAAGTGACGGGCATCTACTACGGCCGATACACGGGCGCGACGTCCGTGCTGCGCGGCGCCGTCTTCGGGCGGATCGCAGGCGCTCATGCCGCAAGCCAGATCGCGCAGGCCAGGAGTGCGGCCTCGTAGGGCCGCTCTCACGCATCAGCAACTCAGGCAGAACACGAGGTAATACCCCATGGCCCGGACACCCGGCTACTTCAAGGACAAGACCATCATCATCACCGGCGGCGGCAGCGGCATCGGCCGCGCCACCGCTGTGATCTTCGCGCGTGAGGGCGCCAAGGTCGTCATCGGCGACATCAACGAAGCCGGTGGCAAGGAGGTCGTCGAGGCGGTGAAGAAGGAGGGCAGCGATGCCATCTTCGTGCCCTGCGACGTGACCAAGCGCGAGCAGGTGAAGAACCTCGTCGCCAAGGCCGTCGAGAAATTCGGCAAGGTCCACTTCCTGTTCAACTCGGCCGGCTCGGCGCTGAAGCGCTGTACCTTCCTGGAGGCCGATGACGCGCTGTGGGACCTCTCCTTCGACCTCAACGTCAAGGGCACCTATTACGCGACGCAGGAAGTGCTGCCGCACATGCTGGAGAACGGCAAGGGCGTCATCATCAACGTTGCCTCCATGGCGCACAAGCGCGGCGGCCCCGGGACCTCGGTGCATTATGCCGCCGCCAAGGGCGCGGTGCACACCATGACGCTGGGCGTGGCGCGCGAATTCGCCGATCGCGGCATCCGCTGCCTCTCCGTCTCGCCCGGGCCCGTGAACACCAACTTCCAGGCTGCATCAGGCACCACGCCGGAGATGGCGGAGAAGTTCGCCAAGGACATCCCCATGAAGCGCATCGCCGAAGCGGATGAGGTCGCCGAGCTGGTGCTGTTCATGTGCTCGGATGCCTGCGAGTTCATGACTGCCGATACGGTCTATCTGTCCGGCGGCGGCGGTTGGAAGTGACCGCCTGATTTCTCACTTCAGTTGACAAGAGCGCCTGTCCGACGCCCGCTCCACCTTGGAGCGGGCGTCTTCTTTTATAGTTCCTGGCAATTTTCGGCCTTGTTCTTTGGACGATGCAGATGAGTGGTCGCCTCGAGAATGCTGTTCCGCCGGATTTTTTCACCTGCTGCGAACGTTCACATCAGTATTTACCATAATGATGTCGCGCTTGGTGACTGTCGTCGTAATGTCAAAGATTACACCTGCAACAAGTCAATACGGGCGTCTCTGCCCCATTACTTTAAGTTTCTAATGAAACTAAATATTTATGTTGCCGATTTGAAGATACAGGCTTATCTTTTTAATTAAATTTCAATCATCCTGCCCATGGCTGTTCCAAGGGGGTTATTATGGCTGTTCGAGGCGTAACTAATGGAGATCCGTCGGATCCCGCGGGCTTGTTTGGCGATTCAAAGGCATATGTCCCCGGTAATGGGGACGAATTCCAGTTCGACCCTACGAACTTTGCCAACAAGGGCAACGCCAACAACGGTAACAATGATAATGCGGCTAATGGCTGGCAGGCTTGGTATGATTCCCAGATCGCCCTTGTCGAGGGCGGTGGTCCGCTCGCGGCCTGGGCCAAGGCGAACCTGGATGTGATGATCCCCACTCTTGTGGCTCTGGGTATCGATATCAGCGCGATATCGGGCGGGACGGGCGGGACGGGCGGGACTGA
Organism: Agaricicola taiwanensis; assembly: GCF_014635245.1. Taxonomy (GTDB): domain Bacteria; phylum Pseudomonadota; class Alphaproteobacteria; order Rhizobiales; family Methylopilaceae; genus Agaricicola; species Agaricicola taiwanensis. The sequence continues at coordinate 198,873 of NZ_BMCP01000004.1, forward strand.
CGGAACCGACGGGACGGACGGGACGGACGGGACGGACGGGACGGATACCGATGGAACGGACGGAACGGACGGAACCGACGGAACCGACGATACGGACGGAACGGAGACCGACGGAACGGACGGGACGGACGGAACCGACGATACGGATGGTTCCAGCTGGGAGCCCAGTGAGGCCGCCGCTGTAACCGCGCTCCTCGAAGAGTACGGCGAGTTGAGCAGCGTGCCGGCTGCGGAGCGAACGGATGAGCAGAAGGACCGGCTCGAGAAGGTGACGACGGAGCTTGCCGACAAGTACGGCATCACCACCCCGGGCATGCTGTTCCGGACCAACGGGGCGGAACCGAATGGCGCTCCGGCCGAGCTGGATACGGTCGCCGCTCTGATGGGCATGACCGAGACGGAAGGCGCGACCGAAGACAGCATCAAGGCCCATTACAAGGAGAAGACGGGCAAGGATCTGCCCGATGACTTCTTCACGAAGCCCTTCAAGGACCAGCTGCCTTTCATCAAAGAGGCGGCCGGCAAGTCATCCTCCGAGACCGAGGGAAGCAGCTGGGAGCCGAGCGAGGCTGCCGCTGTGACGGCGCTTCTCAAGGAGTATGGCACGCTGAGCGCCGTGCCGGCTGCGGAGCGAACGGATGAGCAGAAGGACCGGCTCGAGAAGGTGACGACGGAGCTTGCCGACAAGTA
>NZ_BMCP01000005.1 GCF_014635245.1 Agaricicola taiwanensis
AGAACCAAAACCCGCCCCCATGAGTGTCAGGGATGTCTCCGAACGAGTGTCAGGGATGTCTCCGGTCTTTACAACAAGGCCTAGCATGACGTGTTTTGGATGATGCCGCAGCCAGATCCGTCACTCCTCGCGCACGGTGAGGGCGAGAACAAGACCGAGGACACCCAGCGCCCCCGTCAGCATCACCACGGCGGGCCAGCCGCCGTGGCTCCAGAACCAGCCGCCGACCGAGCCGGTGACCGAGGAGCCGAGATAATAAAACAGGAGGTAGAGCGAGGAGGCGTGGCCCTTGGCGGCACCGGCAAGGCGGCCGATCCAGCCGCTCACCACCGAGTGGGCGATGAAGAAGCCGACCGTCACCATGACGATGCCGAGGATGATGAGCGGCAGCGGCTGCGCCAACGTCACCAGGACGCCCGCCACCATGATCAAGACACCCGCCGCCAGCGGCAGGCGGCGGCCGAAGCGATCGGCAAGGCCTCCCGCCATGGAGGAGGAGACGATGCCGAAGGCAAAGGCCAGGAACACCATGGCGATGGCGGTCTGGCTGAGGCCGTAGGGGGCATCGGTCAGCCGGAAACCGGTGTAATTGAACATGGTGACGAAGACGCTGGTGAGCGCGAAGCCCACGGCGAAGAGCCGCGCCAGCCGCGTGTTCCTGAGGTGGCCGCCCCAGGTGGCGAGGTGATAGCGCGGCCTGAAGCCGCGCTGCACCACGAAATTGCGCGAGGGCGGCAGCAGCGCGACAAAGCCCAGCGCCGCGGCGAGGCCGACTATGCCGAGGATGCCCATGGCGCCGCGCCAGGAGGTGAGCTCGGTCAGGACGCCCATGCCAACCCGGCCCACCATGGCGCCGAAGGCGGTGCCCGCCACATAGAGGCCCATGGCTTTCCCGAGGTGGCGCGGGTCGATCTCCTCGGCGAGATAGGCCATGGCCACCGCCGGCACGCCGCCCAGCACGAGACCCTCGGCGAGGCGCGTCACCAGCAGCATGTTCCAACTTGGCGACAGCGCCACCGCCATGTTGAGGACGGCGGCCAGCGCCATGGAGGCGAACATGAGGCCGCGCCGCCCCAGAGCCTGCGAGAAGGCGCCAGCGGCGAGGATGGCGAAGGCGAGCGCTCCTGTCGTCAGCGAGAGCGCCAGGGAGGCCGAGGCCGGGCTGATGCCGAAGCTCTGCGCGAAGGCCGGCAGCAGCGGCTGAACGCAGTAGAGCAGCGAGAAGGAGGAGAAGCCGGCGAGGAACAGCGCGATGCTGACCTGCCGGTAGGCGGGAGTGCCGCGCTGGATCTGCTGGGGAGGGACGTCTGCGCGTGGTGCCGGTGCGGCGGGGCGGTCAGGAACCGGCGCCAGACCGGGGATGCTGGTGATGCTCATGATGACCTTCTAGATGTCACCACGGCGCCCGCCGGTCCAATATATGGTAGATGCGATCTTGATATGTTTTGGAGATAGCCCCGCCATGGAGCTGCGCCACATCCGCTACTTCCTCGCCGTGGCCGAGGAGGGCAACTTCACCCGCGCCGCCGCCCGCGTCGGCATCGGCCAGCCGCCGCTGAGCCAGCAGATCCGTGATCTGGAGGAGGAAGTCGGCACGCCGCTCTTTCATCGCGTTCCCCATGGCGCGGAGCTGACCGAGGCGGGGTCGGCCTTTCTGGCGGCCGTGCGCGGCATGCCCGATCAGGTGGCCCTCGCCACGCGCGCTGCCCGGCGCGCCGCCCGGGGCGAGACGGGCACGCTGCGCGTCGGCTTCACCGGCGCGTCGATCTTCAATCCGCTGGTGCCCGCGACCATCCGGGCCTATCGCCGCGCCTTTGCCGAGGTGGACCTGATCCTGACCGAGGCCAACAGCATTGGGCTGGTCGCAGCGCTGCGCGAGGAGAACATCGATGCCGCCTTCGTGCGCCCCAACGGCGCGGAGGGCGACGATATCGTGGTGCACCGCTTCGCCGACGAGCCCATGGTGCTGGCCCTGCCCAAGGGGCATGGCGCGGTGCAGGGCGACGGCGGCGGCGCCATGGACCTTTCAAGCCTTGCCGCCGAGCCCTTCATCCTGACGCCGCATTACATCAGCCCGACGCTGCTGGACGCGGCGGTGGAGGCCTGCCGCAGGGCCGGCTTCGAGCCGATCCTCGGCCAACCGGCGCCGCAGATCGCGACCGTCCTGTCGCTGGTGGCGGCGGAACTGGGCGTCTCCATCGTGCCGGCCTCCATGCGGCAGCTCAATGTGGCCGGCGTCGCCTACCGCGACATCGCGGGCGAGCCCCCGGTGGCGCGGCTGGCGCTGGTGCACCTCAAGACCAACCGAACGGCGCTGGTGCAGAATTTCGCGGCCAGGGCCATCGCGCGCAACAGGGCCCGGAAGGGGTGAGGGAGAAGTCTCCAGCCCCACGTTGGCATAAGCGCTCAAAGTGTATGATTGACTGATTGGCATATTGTCTGGCAATCTCGCTTTCAAGTTGATTGCCACCGACCAGCCAGCGGGATGGGAAACACAATGAGCGATGGATCGATGTACGATGCCGGCCTCAAGAATCGCCGGGAAGTTCTCGGCGCCGATTACGTGGACAACTCCATCGGGAACGCCGATTCCTTCAATTCGGAGTTCCAGGAGCTTGTCACGCGGTACTGCTGGGGCGAGGTGTGGTCGCGCGAGGGGCTTACCCGTCGGGAGCGTTCCCTGATCAATCTCGGCATGATCTCGGCGCTCAACCGCCCGCATGAGCTCAAGCTCCATGTGAAGGGCGCGTTGAACAACGGCCTCACCCGCGACGACATCAAGGAGGTTCTCCTCCAGGTCATGATCTATTGCGGCGTGCCGGCGGCCGTCGACAGCTTCCGCGTCGCGCGTGAAGTGCTGGGGCATGACAACGACCGATAGGGTCATGTCCTCAGGGGGATCGCCATGTACGGGCACATCTATCACAGCTTTGCGCGCGCCCCTTTAAGCCTGATCGACAGGTTCAAGGGCGTGCCGACCTCGACGCTAAGCGACGCCATGGGCCGGCATGGCGCCATGAAGTCGGAGATCCGTCCCATATTCGACGACATCAGCCTGGTCGGTTCGGCCTTCACGGTCCTCTGCTTTCCCGGCGACAACCTCATGACCCACAAGGCGCTCCAGATGGTGGGGCCGGGCGATGTCCTGGTGATCGACGACGGCGACCACGACACCGGCTGCTTCGGCCATCGCAGCGCCCTTCAGGCAAGATCCCGCGGCGGGGTTGGTGTTGTCGCAAGCGGTTCCATCCGTGACCTTGCCCTGCTGCGGCGCGAGCGCTTTCCGGTTTTCTGCCGCAGCGTCTCGCCCCGGGCGCCGCAGAAGAACACGCCGGGGTCGATCAATGTCCCCGTGCAGGTCGGCGGGCTGGCAGTGTGCCCGGGCGATATCATCGTCGGGGATGATGACGGGGTGGTGGTCGTGCCGCTGGCATCGGCCGAAGAAATCCTTGCCAAGGCCCTGCAGCGCGATCGCGCTGAAGCGGATGCCATCGCGAAGGGAGAGACGGGAGAGCTGCCGCTCGATCCCACCCATGGCGCGCTGCAACTGGATCAGATTCTGAAAGGCAAGGTGATCGAGCATTTCGAGCCCTATGCCCGTTCGTGACGGAAGAGGCGCTCCATGACGAAATATAAGCATTACATCGATGGCGCCTTCGTCGATCCCGATGGTGGCGGCTGGTTCGAGACGCTAAACCCCTATACCGCCAAGCCCTGGGCCGAGATCGCGCGGGGCAATGCCGCTGACGTCGACCGCGCGGTCGAGGCGGCCCACCGCGCATTCGAGGAGGGCCCCTGGTCTGTCAGCACGGCCAGCGAGCGCGGGGCGGTGCTGCGCCGCATCGGCGATCTCGTCGCCCGCGATGCGGAACGTCTCGCGGCGATCGAGGTCCGCGACAACGGCAAGCTGATGGCCGAGATGCTGGCGCAACTGCGCTACATCCCGAGCTGGTATTACTATTACGGCGGCCTTGCCGATAAGGTCGAGGGCGCGGTGCTGCCGCTCGATAAGCGCGGCTACCTGAACTACACGCGCTACGAACCTTTGGGCGTGGTGGCGGTAATCACGCCATGGAATTCGCCCCTGCTGCTCACGACATGGAAACTGGCGCCCGCGTTGGCGGCCGGCAACACCGTGGTGATCAAGCCATCGGAGTTCACATCGGCGTCCGTGCTGGAATTCGTGAAGCTCATGGAAGAGGCGGGGGTGCCTCCCGGCGTCGTCAATGTCGTCACCGGTTTCGGGGCGGAGGTCGGCAGCCCGCTGGTCGAGCACCCGAAGGTGGCAAAGGTCGCCTTCACCGGATCGGACGCGACCGGCAAGAAGATCTATGCGCAGGCCGGCCAGACCATGAAGCACGTCACCATGGAGCTGGGCGGCAAATCGCCCAACATCGTCTTCGCCGACGCCGATCTCGACGATGCCGTCAATGGCGCCATCTCCGGCATTTTCGCCGCCAGCGGCCAGACCTGCCTTGCCGGGTCGCGCCTGCTGGTGGCCGATGAGATCCACGACGCATTCCTTGAGCGGCTGGTCGCCAAGGTGAAGAGCGCGCGCATGGGCGATCCTGCCAGCATGGAGACCCAGGTCGGCCCCATCACCACGCCGCCGCAATACCGCAAGGTGCTCAATTATATCGATATCGCAGTCGGTGAGGGCGCGACGCTGGTGGCTGGCGGCGGGCCTGGCAAAGCGCCCGAATGCGGCGACGGCTGGTTTGTCGAGCCGACGATCTTCAAGGACGTCGGGAACCACATGCGGATCGCGCAGGAGGAGGTGTTCGGCCCGGTCCTCTCCGTCATCCGCTTCAAGGACGAGGAGGACGCGCTGCGGATCGCCAACGAGACGATCTATGGGCTGGCCGCCGGCGTCTGGACGCGCGACATCGGCCGCGCGATCCGCATGACGGAAGCCTTGCGGGCGGGCACCGTCTGGGTGAACACATATCGCGCCACCAGCTTCATGTCGCCGTTCGGCGGCTATCGCCAGAGCGGCATCGGACGTGAGAACGGGGCGGAGATGATCAAGGAATACATGCAGGTGAAGAGCGTGTGGATGAACTTCGGCGCGCCCTCCACCAATCCCTTCATACAGAGATAGCGATGGACGAGACGGCAACTGATTTTCGAGTGGCGGCGACCCCGGCGACCCTGCGCAAGCAGGTGGAGGACAAGCTCCGGCAGGCGATCGTGACCGGCTATTTCAAGCCCGGCGCACATCTGTCCGATCGTGCCCTCTGCGAGATGTTCCAGGTCAGCCGCACGCTGGTGCGGGAGGCCATCCGGCAGCTCGAGGCCGAAGGGCTCATCGAAACCCTGTTGCATCGCGGCTCTTTCGTCCGGGTCATGTCCTCGGCCGAAGCGGCCCAGATCTATGACGTCCGGGGTGTTCTGGAAGCGCTCGCCGCGAAGGGCTTCGCGCGCAACGCCAGCAGTGCCCAGGTCGCCGAACTCAAGGCGGTGTTCATGGAGCTCAAGAAGCTCAGCACGGCCAGGAAGGCGGCCAATGTCCTCAGCGTCAAGCAGCGCTTCTATGAGGTGCTGCTGGAGGGGTCGGGCAATGACTACGTCACCCGCATGCTGGGGCAGATCCTCAACCGCAACACGCTGTTGCGGGCAACCTCGCTCTCCGATCCGGAGCGCCTGCCGAACACGGTCCAGGAGATCGGCGCGCTCATCGCCGCGATCGAAAAGCGCGACGAACAGGCGGCATGGGATGCAAGCCTGGAGCATGTCCGCAGCGCGGCGAAGGTCGCGATCGACGTTCTGAAGCGACAGGAGGCCGAACTCGGCGGCGACGGCCGCAAGACGCCGCGAAAGGCGGTCCCGGCCGGATCTGCCGATCAGGGAGGATGACGGCGGCCGTCTGGGCCGCCGGATGAAACACAAGCGGCGCCAAAGAAGCGCCGCGACAAAGCACCGGGAGGAAAAACATGAAGCTGCAGATCACGAAGGATTTGCTGAGCGGGGCCCTGTTCCTGCTGATCGGGCTCGGCACGATCATCATCGCCCAGGGCTATCGGCTCGGCACCGCCGCGAACATGGGGCCGGGCTATTTCCCGATCATGCTCGGGTCGATCGTGGCGTTGATCGGCGCCGTGATGCTGGTCAAGGCGGCGCGAAACCCCGAGACGTCGGAAATCATCCAGACGTGGGAATTCCGGCCGCTCGTCTTCCTGACCGCCGCCATCCTCCTGTTCAGCGCGCTGATCGACACGCGCGGCGCCATCGCCGGGGTCGTTGTCCTGATCCTCGTCGGCCGCCTCGCCGGACGTGAGGGCAGCATGCTGGAACTCGCCATCATGGTGCTGGCGCTGACCGCCGCCGCGATCGGCATCTTCGTCTATGGGCTCAACATCCCCCTTCGACTGAGGCCCTGGTGATGGATCTCCTGCAACATCTGGCGCTTGGCTTCAGCGTCGCCTTTTCGCCGAGCAACCTGCTTTACTGCTTCGTGGGCGTGCTTCTGGGCACCTTCATCGGCATCCTGCCCGGCGTCGGGCCTCTGGTGACGATCGCCGTCCTTTTGCCGCTGACCTTCGGGCTGCCGCCCGAGGGCGCGATGATCATGCTGGCGGGCATCTACTATGGCGCGGCCTATGGCGGCTCCACCACCGCCATCCTGGTCAATCTGCCGGGCGAATCCTCGGCGGCGGTCACATGCATCGACGGCTACCAGATGGCGCGGCAGGGGCGCGCCGGGCCGGCGCTGGCCATCGCCGCGATCGGCTCGGTGGTGGCGGGCTGTTTCGGGACCATATTGATCGCGCTGTGCGGGCCGCCGCTGGCGCGTGTCGCGCTGCAGTTCGGCGCCGAGGAATATTGCTCCTTGATGCTCATGGCGCTTGTGTCCGCCTCCGCGCTGGTGCGTGGTTCCCTGATCAAGGGCATGGCGATGGCCTTCTGCGGCGCGATCTTCGGCTTGGCCGGAACCGACGTCAATTCCGGCGTCGATCGCTTCACCTTCGGCCTGCCCGGACTTGCCGAAGGCTTCGATTTCGTCGTGGTGGCGGCCGGTCTCTTTGCCTTCGCCGAGATCGTCTCGAACCTCGGGGTCTCGCACCAGCGGGGTTTGATCACCACCCGGGTGACCGGGCTGATGCCGACGCGTGAGGATCTGAAGGCCTCGTGGAAACCCATTCTGCGCGGCACGGCACTGGGCTCGATCCTGGGGATACTGCCCGGCGCGGGCCAGACCATCGCGTCGTTTGCCTCTTATGCCACCGAGCGAAAGCTCAGCAAGACACCCCACCGCTTCGGCCATGGCGCCATCGAAGGCGTGGCCGGCCCGGAATCGGCCAACAACGCCGCGGCGCAGACCCACTTCATCCCCACGCTGACCCTCGGCATCCCCGGAAGCGCCACCATGGCTCTCCTCCTGGGGGCGCTGATGATCCAGGGCGTCACGCCGGGACCGCAGGTGATGACGCAGCACCCGGACCTGTTCTGGGGTCTCGTCGTCAGCATGTGGATCGGCAACGTGCTGCTGGTGATCCTCAACCTTCCGCTGGTGGGGGCCTGGGTCACCCTGCTGAAGGTGCCCTATCGCTGGCTCTATCCCATCATCATGGTGTTCTCATGCATCGGCATCTTCACCGTCAACATGAGCGCCACCGATGTTGCTTTCGCCGCCTTCTTCGGTGTCATCGGCTATCTGTTCCTGAAGCTCGACTGTGAGCCCGCGCCCTTCATTCTCGGCTTTCTGCTTGGGCCCATGCTGGAGGAGAACTTCCGCCGTGCCATGCTGCAATCGCGCGGCAGCCTGAGCGTGTTCGTCACCGAACCGATCAGCGCGGCGTTCCTCGGTATCGCGCTTCTCTTCATGCTGCTCATGGTCGTTCCGATGATCGCCAAGCGGAAGGACGAGGCGATCATGGAGGAGGCATGATCTTGCCAGTATGCGCGAGGGGAATAGTAGGAGCACCAATAAGTCTGAGAGACCCGACGAGGTGTTTGGTAAGGGTCATCCGAGCTCGGCCCGCGTGCCGGGAACAAGCTTGGAGCGGCAGATGAATTCGGAGATCCAATACGACGTAATCGTTGTCGGCGGCGGAAATGCCGCCTTGTGCGCGGCGCTTTCCGCGAGGGAGGAGGGCGCAAGCGTCCTGCTTCTGGAGCGCGCGCCCGAGGAGGAACGGGGCGGCAACAGCTCCTATACCGAGGGGCTGATGCGCTTTGCCTACACCGGCTCGGAGGACATCAGGGTGCTGTCCCCGGATCTCACCGGAGATGAGATGGAGAGCGACTTCGGCTCCTACACCGAAGACCTCTTCTTCGACGATATGGCGCGCCTCACCCACAACCGGACCGATCCCGATCTCTGCGAGATCCTGGTCCGGCAGAGCAAATCCGCCATGCACTGGATGGTGAAACAGGGCGTCAAGTTCTACCCGCAGTTCGGCCGCCAATCCTTCAAGGTCGACGGCAAGTTCAAGTTCTGGGGCGGCGCCACGCTGGCGGCCTGGGGCGGTGGGCGCGGCCTCGTGGATACGCTCTACAAGGCGGCCGAGAAGGCCGGGGTGGATATCCGCTACAACGCCTGGGTCCGCGATCTCATGAGTTCCGACGATGGCATCACCGGCGTCGTCGTGAAGCTCGACAATGTCACGCATGAAATCACGGCGGGATCCGTCGTGCTTGCCTGCGGCGGATTTGAAGCCAACAGCGAATGGCGCAGCAAATACCTCGGCCCGGGCTGGGATCTGGCCAAGGTCCGCGGCAGCAAGTTCAATACCGGCGACGGGCTGGACATGGCGCTCAGGATCGGCGTGCAGCCGGCCGGCAACTGGTCGGGATGCCACGCGGTGGGCTGGGAGCGCTATGCTTCGGACTTCGGTGACTTCGCCGTCACCGACGACTATGAGCGGGACAGCTATCCCTGGTCCATCATGGTCAATGCCAATGGCAAGCGCTTCCTCGACGAAGGCGCCGATATCCGCAACTATACCTATGCGAAATATGGGCGCATCGTGCTGGAGCAGCCGGGGCAATATGCCTGGCAGATCTTCGATGCCTCCGTCGTTCACCTTCTTCGTCCCGAGTATCGGACCAAGCACGTTACGCGGGTTACTGCCAATACCATCGAAGAGCTTGCCGACAAGATGGGCGACGTCAACCGCGACGAGTTCCTGAAGACCGTGCGTGAGTACAACGCGGCGGTGAGACGGGACGTGCCGTTCGATCCGACCGTGAAGGATGGCCGCAGTGCCGACGGCCTTGCCGTGCCGAGGGCGAACTGGGCCAATCCGATCGAGAAAGCGCCGTTCGAGGCCTATGCCGTGACCTGCGGCATTACCTTTACCTTCGGTGGGCTCAGGATCTCCACGGACGCCCAGGCCATCAACACCAATCATGTTCCGGTGCAGGGCCTTTATGTGGCGGGCGAGATGGTCGGCGGTCTGTTCTACTTCAACTACCCCGGGGCGACCGGCCTGATGAGCGGAACGGTGTTCGGGCGCATCGCCGGCAGAAATGCCGCCGTCACCGCCCGCGAGAAGCAGCCGGCGTCTCGAAGACAAGCTACGGCATCCGCCGTGGGATGACACTGCCGGGGGCGGATGAGCTCTCGGCCAAACCTTGGGAGTTTTGATCGTGAGCGTGCTCAAAAAGGATACCCGGGTCGGTTTCGTCGGAATCGGCAATATGGGGCAGCCCATGACCAAACACCTCGTCGAGGCCGGCTGGGACGTCGCCTTGTACGATGCCGATCCGGCGAGGCTCGCCCAGGTCGCGGGAGAGCACGGCTGCGCCACCGCCGGCTCTCTGGAGGAGCTGGGCCGGCGTTCTGATGTCGTCATACTGATGCTGCCCGACGGCAAGATCGTCCGCCGGGTGGCCGTCGGCGGCGATGGGGGCGGCGATCACCTCCTGCTCGGCATGGCGCCCGGCAGCACGATCATCGACATGAGCTCCTCCGCGCCTGTCGGCACGCGAGAGCTTGGCGAGGCTCTTGCCCGACATCAGGTCTCGCTTCTCGATGCGCCCGTCTCAGGCGGCGTGAAGGGCGCGGTCGCCGGGACACTGGCGATCATGGTCGGCGGCCACAGGGACCTGGCGGAGCGTTTCGATCCGCTTCTTTCCGCCATGGGGCGGCGCTTCCATGTGGGCCCGCTCGGCTCCGGCCATGCCGCCAAGGTTCTCAACAACTACGTCTCGGCGGCCGGCCTCGCGGCGGCGGCCGAGGCGCTCCTGATCGCCGAGCGTTTCGGCATCGAGGGGGAGGTGCTGGTCGACGTGCTCAACGCCTCGACCGGGCGCAACAACAGCACCGAGAACAAGTTCAAGCAGTATGTGCTCAATCAGGCCTATAACTCCGGCTTCGCGCTCGATCTGATGGTCAAGGATCTCCAGCTTGCGATGGAGGTCGCCGAGGCCTGCGGCGTCGAGGCGAGCCTTGGCCACTCCTGCACGACGCTCTGGAAAGAGGCCCAGTCATGGGTCGGCCGCAACGCTGATCACACCGAATTCGCGCGCTTCATCATCGAGAGCGCTGAAGACGCCAATGAACCCGCAAGCGCCAAGGCGGGACCCCGGTGAGGGCGCTCGTGCTTTGCCGTTTTTGACGCTCGGGTCCTTGTTTTGTCCTGATATCCCCCACGACCTTGCTTTCCGGCGCATGATATAAACTATGTTGTGCCGGTCGGCTGTTGGGGGATGTCATGGTTCAGCTTCGTCAGCTTCGTTATGTCGTCGAAGTCCACCGGCGCGGAAATCATATTTCCGCTGCCGCCGAAGCGCTGAATACTTCCCAGCCCGGAATGAGCAAGCAGATTCAGGAGTTGGAACTGGAGCTTGGCTTTTCCATCTTCGAGCGAAGCCGCAACCGGGTCGTTGGTCTTACCGAGCCTGGACGGGAAGTCATCGAAGTTGCCCAGCGCATCCTCAACCAGGTCAGCAGTCTCAAGAACATCCGGGAGGATTACAGCGCCCAGGAAGTGGGCACGCTGACCATCGCGACCACCCATACCCACGCCCGCTATATCCTGCCCTCTGTCATCAAGAATTTCATGCAGCGCAACCCCGGCGTGCGCATCGGCATCCAGCAGGGAAACCCGACGGAAGTCTGCGAGATTCTGGAGGCCGGCGAGGCCGATCTGGCCGTGGGCACCGAAACCATGCGGCCCTTTCCGGGCCTGCTCCGGCTGCCGTGCTTCGAGATCACCCGCAGTCTCATCGCGCGCAAGGGGCACCCTATCCTGCGGCTGAAGAACCTGACGCTGGAGGCCATCGCGCGATATCCCATGATCGCGCACGACCCCCATCGCAGCGGCAGATGGAAGATACTCGACGCCTTCGAGCGGGAGGGCATCACGCCGACCATCCTGTTCGACGCTGTCGATGCCGATGTCAGCAAGACCTATGTGGAACTCGGCCTCGGCATCGCCATTCTGGCCACCCAGGCGGTGGACCCGCGCCACGACCGCGAGCTGCGCGCGCGCGATGTCAGCCACCTGTTCGAGGGCAGCACCAGCTACGTCAGCCTTCGAACCAATACTTATCTTCGGCGCTTCATCCTCGATTTTATCGCATTGCTTGCGCCGCAACTCAGTCCTGACCAGGTGCGCTCCGCGCTCCGGGCGCGTGAGCAGGGGCCGAAATAGGCGAGGCCCGCAGCGAGCGGGATGGCCGTGTTTCATCTAAGTAATATATCTTGCTAACAAAGCTATTGATGGGGAATATTCCCGCTTCTCGTCACAAGGAGCAGGGATGTCCAAGCTAGCCCGCCTTTTCGCGAACCGCCGTACCGTCCTGCGCGCTGTGATCGGGGGCACGCTCTCCCTGCCCGCGGCGGCCTCGTTCCAGCCCGCAGTGGCCGCTCCCGCCAAGCGCACCATCGTCCTGGTCCATGGTGCCTGGCATGGCGCCTGGTGCTACCAGCGTGTCGCTGACCTCTTAGCCGCCCAGGGCCACAAAGTGTATGCGCCAACGCTGACGGGCCTGGCGGACCGCTCGCATCTCATGAGTCCTGACATCACGCTGCAGACGCATGTCGACGACGTCGTGAACCTCATGAAGTGGGAAGATCTCGACGACATCCTTCTGTGCGGCCACTCCTACGGCGGGGCCGTCATATCGGGCGTTGCCGAGGCCATGGCGCCAAAGATCCGCTCCATCGTGTTCCTCGATGCCTTCATGCCGGAAACCGGCGAGCGGATCGTCGATCTTTCGCCGGCCAGCCGGGACAACGTCCTGGATTCGCAAGCCAAGGGCGCCACCTCCCTTCCTGCCCCACCCGCGCGCGTCTTCGCGGTGAACGAGAAGGACCGCGCCACGGTCGATGCCAAGTGCACGCCACAACCCATCCGGACATTTACCGAGGGGCTGACCATCACCGGCGCCCGCGAACGGATGAAGACCAAGGTCTATGTGCGCGGCGAACAGTATGCCCGCGACGCGTTCGACGCCTCCTACGAGAAAGCGAAGAACGATCCCAGCTGGAAGGCGTACAAGCTGGCATGCGGCCACGATGTCATGCTGGACATGCCCGACCGCGTAGCTGAAATCCTGCTCGAGGCCGCCGCAGTCTAAACTAGCTGCGACGCGATCAAGCGGGGAGCTCCATCGCTCCGCCAGCATCACCCTGAGGAGGGTGCTGCAGGCTGGTGCGCGACCGCGTCGTCTCGGGCGTGGGAACCCGATTTCGCCCAAAACGCTTCATCGCCGAACTGGAACGCCGCAACTTCACCGAAAAACAGATCAGGCAGATGGTCGACAGCGAGATTCGAGCCGTATCAGGGCCTGCTTGCGGAACTGAAGAAGATGCTGGGCGGACGTGACGGTGAAGTCGATGTGTAAACAATATTCGAAGTAGTTTCCTAGGAAACTGTAATCGTTATAATTTTTGTTAACTATTATATACTTCCGATTTTTCCTGATGTATTGGAGCGCCGCAATGCCCTCGGATCATCCCCGCAGATTCTGGAAGAAGCGTTCCCATGAGAGTAGCCGTCGCCGGCCATGAGGCCAGTTCCCTGCCGTCTGGAGAAACCACGGATGACCTGACTTTCGCAGATGCCTGGCAAAAGGTCCAGGACCTCAGTGGGAGGCGGGGGCCTGGGGCCACGACGGGGGTGACGAATGGCAAATCCTGGGAGTCGCGTTCGGCTCGGGCCGATGAGGCGACGCAGGAGCTGCGGGTTCTGGTGAAGGAACTGCTGTCCGCTCCGTCCACTGTCGATCCCAGCGAGATCAGGCGCCGCATCAGGGAGCTCGCCGAAAAGGGCGCCGACCTCAATGCGGGCCTCGACGGCAAGGCGCCGGAGGAGGATACCGGACTGCTGCAGGCTGCGGCGCTGCTGGAGGACCCCGCCCTGTTCGAGGCGCTCCTGGAAACCGCGCCGGTGAAAGAGCGGCAGGCCCTGCTCAACAAGACATGGCGCGACGGCAATACCGTCATGCATGCGCTCGGCATCCGGGGCGACAAGGCGCTGTTCGACAAGGCCGTCGTCATGGGAGGTGACCCGAAGGTCGAGAACGCCAAGGGGGTCACACCCGAGCATCTTCTCGCCGAGCACAAGAAGCGCGGCCTGCCGCTGATCGCGGCGGTGAGCCTCGGCGGCAGCCTGACGCCGGCCGGCTGGGTGGTGCTGGCGGGCATCGGCGTCGCCTTACTGGTGGCGCACTTCATGGCGGCGAAGAACGCGAAGGGGACGTCGCCGGCCGTGAAGCCTTTCGAGGGAACCGTCGCAGACGATCAGCTTGGCGCCGCGCTGGTCATGGGCGACGAGGCGGCGGCGCTCGCCGCGCTCGAGGCCGGGGCCGATCCGGCGAAGGGCTACAGCGCCGACATCTCCTTCCTGCTGTTCGCCTCGGCCACCGGCCAGGACAAGGTGGCGCGGGCCATGGTGAAGCGGCTGGCGGCCAAGGGCCAGGCGGCGACCGTCCTCAACACGCCCGGCGTCAACGGCATGACGCCGGCGCTTGCCGCCGCCTTCGACGGCAACCGCGCGCTGGTGGAGCATTTCAAGGCGCAGGGCGCCGACCTCACGATCAAGGAGACCCTCTTCGGGCTGACCGCCGAGGAGGCCCTGGCCGAAGCCGGCGATACCCAGAAGCGCAGCACCGACGACGTGCCCTACCGGCCGGGACGGGGCCGGTTCCGCAACTGGATCCGGCGGGTCGTCGGCCGGCTGTCCAATCCGCCGACCCGGACACAGCCGCCCCCACCCGGCTATTCTCCCCCCGAGACGGGCAACGGCGGAGTTCCGTCGGGACAGTTGCAGGTTGTCGAGCCGGATCCCAATGGCGAGGTCCTGTGGGGCTGGGACGAAGATAACAGCGATGACCGGCTACGGCTGCGCAACCGCGCGCAGGCACTTACGAACCAACTCAATGACATCCTCGGCACCGATTACAGGATGACGGACAACTTCGACGATGGTGACATACTCCAGGTCACGATCGGCAACCGCATGATTGGGTCGCCTCCAACGGCCCGAGCCGTGCCTGGTGGAGGCGCACAGCCTGAATATATTCTGACCGTCTTGGCTGATCTGGTGAATATTGCACAAGGAACCAGCACATGGCGGGATAATATCCGCCAATTCCTGGCAGACCCCCGGTCGGGTGGCGCTATACGGAATTTAATGAGTAATACCAACAGTGACAGGTATAACAAAGGCGGAAATATAATATATAATCCCTACGTAGATAAAAATCTAAGTAAGAGTCACCGTCCTTTCATGATTTTGGCGCACGAAATCCACCATTTTCTCGCTGACGACCCTGATACTGATCGATTAGATTATGGCCTTCCCCGTGGCGAGTTCGACGGCCAGACCGGGCTAATCGACGGAGTGCCTGTCGTATGGCGCCAGCGGCCCGGGAGCACGGGCTGGTACATCCCACTGTTCGGCAACGACAGCACTATGGAAGTGCCCTATGTAGAAGCGCGGGCGACCGGCATCGGGCCCTTCGCGGACACCAACCTCTTTCCCGACACAGAGAATGCCTTGGCCGTCGCTTACGGTGCAACACCAAGGTCCACCTATTTCACTAATCCAGGCGAACTCTCAGAGCAGCCTAGCAGCCAGCACCCGAACGGCGTTTGGGGTGATGCCGACCGCCCTTGGAACCAGCCGGACTGGGTGCCGCCGCCGGTGAGGCCGACAGGGGTGACCAACCTGTCACACCGATCGGCGCCGCGCTCCACTTTGCCTCCCCCGGATATCGGCCGGCACCCCTTGGCCCAGGCGAAGGAGGAGGATTACCGCCGCCTCCTCAACATCATCGGCGTCACGCTGGAGGGCGAGGCCGGCCTCGACAGCTCGGAACGCACCCCTCTCACCGCGCCGCCGCTGAGCACGGCCTTCCGCGACCTCGTGACCTACAACCTGATCCATCAGGACGAGATCGAAGGTCTTGCGCGGGGGTCACTCGCTTATCTGGAGCTTGCCCGCGACAAGGCGCTCAACGACATCATCGAGTTCCTGCCGGAGAAGGGCCACGAGGGATCGGAGCCCCGGCGCGCGTTCCAGGACTATCTCGACAAGGAGGGGCGCAGCCACGCGGACGAGGTGGCGAAGGCGGCCTGGAGCGACTACCTCGCGTTCCTGGACACCATGGGGAAGCCGGCCTCGCCTGCCGCTTCCTCGATCGACGCGGGCTACAAGCTCGTGGAGAGTGAGGAGGACTATTACAATCTTCTGTCGGGCGATCCTGGCGTCGTTACCTATTTCAGCTCGGATGATGAGTTCTCCGGCATCATCCGCTTCCACCAGGAAAAGGACGGCAAGGTCTTCAACAAGGGCGTGATCGACAGGCAGGCGCATCCCGATCTCGCCGACCGCGCGAGGGATGAGCGCGACCTCATGGACAGGGTCAAGCGCGGCGAGTTCGACTTCGCCTCGCTGTTCGAGCTGCGCTTTGGTCGGGCAAGCGGCCAGCCGGAATGGTCACCGGCCGCTAAACGCGTGATGGACGACTGGCTCTCCGCGGCCAAGCCGTCCGAAGAGGAGCAGCGCAAGATCTGGAGCGATCTCACCCACTCGAACTATGCTACAATGAAGGAGATCCGTGACAGCGGAGTGACCAACAATCACGTCCTGATCCATCAGTTCATCATGGCCTTCTTCTATGACAAGGCGCATGTGCCGAACGAGCAGGAGTATGAGAACGCGCTGAATGCCCTGGCGGTCTATATCGCCACCTCCATGCAGAAGGAGCGCAGGCTGCCGGTGATCGAAGGCGAGGCCAGAGAGCACCTCAATACCGTCATCAGGTATTACCACCACAACCTCAAGCCGCGAGATGAAGATAAGGAGTTTGGCTTGCGGGCGCTACGCTACCATCTGGGCGATGACTACCTCTTTGAAGATATTCCGGGCATCGTCGGCGAGCGGGTGGAGAACGTCTTCGGCCCTGGCCTCGAAGGCGCCCTCGCCAGCAACGTGGTCGCGCGGTGGTTGTCCGACAAGGAGTCGGACTCCTATGCGGTGATGAAGGAACTGATCGTGGAGGAGCACAAGAAGTACACGGCCTTCTGCAACGTCTACTTCGGCGGACCCAATGACCCCAGGCTCGCCCCGCCACGTTGAACCCATGACCTGGGCCGGCAGTCAGGACTGCTGCCGCCGGCGCCTCGGGTGACGCGGCAAGCGCCGGCTGCTGTACTCCGACGTCGCTCCGAGGCGTGAGCCAAGGCTGGCGCGCGGTCACGACGCGGCACAGCCGGGTTCCCGGGTCAGTGAGCCTCAAAGCCCTCGTGGTAGGTGACTTCGCCTTTGGCGGGATCACCTGACAGAACCATCGACTGGAAATACTCGGGTGGAACCTCGCCGTAACGAAGGGCGTGATCGCTTGTGAAACCAAACCGGCGATAGTAGTTCGGATCGCCCAGAACGACGCAGCCGGCTGCGCCGCGATGTTTCAACAGCCTCAACCCCTCCTCAATCAACGCGGTCCCGATGCCGCCGCGCTGAAGGCTTGGCGAAACCGACACCGGCCCCAGGCCGAACCAGCCAAGATCCCGCCGTCGATCAGCACAGGTGAGAAGGCGACATGGCCGATGATCGTGCCATCCTGCTCGGCGACAAGCGAAATGGTCAACGCGCCAGCCTGCCTCAAGGCATCGACAATCGCTCCCTCGGTCTGGCTGCTGTGCTCGGCGCCACTGAAGGCAGCGTCGGTCAGCGACCGAATGAGGGATGTGTCTGCGGGCGTTTCGGAACGGATGATCATCGCGGGTCAGCGTGGCGCGGGTGCTTAGTCGAGCCGAAGCCGGCCGAGTTCGGAAGACATGCGGTCGGAGAAGGCCAGCATCGCCTTGGCCACGTCGGCAATCCGCTCGTCATTCATCGTATAGCTGAAATCGGCGACGGTCAGCACGAGCGCCAGTGATCCCGTCTGCGAGAAGATGGGGACGGCCACCTGCGTCAGGCCGCTTCGCCGGTTGCCCAGATCGAGAGCAAAACCGCGCGTGCGCGTCGCTTCCATGCGCTCGACGTATTCCTCGAAGGGCGGCCGGCGAAACCACTCGGTGTGTTCGTACTCCGCCTCGATCAGCTCAGGCGGGGCGCCCGAGAAGGCCGCCATGACCAGGCCGGAGGCACCGGAAAACCGCCGCGACCGGCGACCGACGCTGAAATAGCTGTCGACCCGGAACCCGCCGCCGACGAAATCCAGCAGCACCAGGTCATAGCTTTGCTCGACCTTGCCCAAGGCCACCGTCACGTCGAGCCGCTCCGCCAGCGAGAACATCTCGGGTCTGACCACATCAAGCAGGCCGCTGGTCCGCAGCACGCCATGCGCCAGTTCCAGAACCATGATCCCGATGCTGTAGGTGCGGTCACGCTCGTTGTAGGTGATGATGCTCTCGCGCTGCAGCGTTCTCAGGATATTGAACGCGGTGCCGCGATGCAGCTCGGCCTCGCGGGCGACTTCGCTCGCCCTCAGCGGGCGCTGTGCCCGATGCAGAGCCCGAAGCACCGCCACCCCGGCAATGATCGCCCCCACCGGCTTTCCCACGACGCGCTCCGCATCATTCTCGCGCTGGGCACTCTGCTCGGATCGATCGGGCTTGTTGTCCTGCCGTCTGGCCGTGATCTCGTGCTCAGTATTCAAGTTGCATCAACTCCCAATCGAAGCTCGCTTTTCAGAGGAGCTTCAGCCGTGATCGTAAGTGGTCTCATTCGCCATTGTCCATCTTCGGAAGGCAACCCCCAAGACCGGCGTCAAGACGCCAACGGGATCCCCGCCGTCAAGCCGCCATCCACCGCGATGGTCGCGCCGGTGATGAAGGAGGCCTCTTCGGAGCACAGGAAGGCGGTGGCCTTCACGATGTCGGCCGTCGTGCAGAGGCGGCCCAAAGGCGGGGCCGCCGACGGCGTGAAGCCTCCTTCGGCCTGGCCGCCTGCGAACTTCTCGGTGAGCGGTGTCCTGATTGTGCTCGGGGCGACGCAGTTCACGCGGAGCTGCCTGGGGGCGAGTTCGAGGGAGAAGGTCTGCGCAAGGAACTGAAGAGCGGTCTTGGAGGCCGCATAGGCGCCATTCCCCGCCTTCGGGCGGTGCCCCGATGACGAGGAAACCGCGACAACCGACCCGCCGCGTTCGGGAAAATACGGCAGTGCCGCCTGCACGCACCGCCAGAAGCCCCTGGCGTTCACATCGAACGTCAGATCGTAGTCGGCCTCCGTGATATCGGCCAGGCGGGCTGGAAGCAGCACGCCGGCCGTAAAGACCAGGGCATCAATCCCGCCATGACTGCCCGCGCCCTGGGCGAACGCCCGATCAAGGCTCTGCCGGTCCCGGACGTCGGCCGCCAGCGCGGCCAGACGGGCTCCCTTTTGGGAGAGGGCACTCTCGGCGTCTCTCACCCGTTCCGCGTTGACGTCGATGATGGTCGTGGCGGCTCCCTGCGACAGGAAGTGGCGGGCCGTCTCCAGGCCGATCCCCGAGGCGCCCCCGACCACAAACACGCTTTTGACGCTCATGTTCTTTCCCGCCTCTTATCAGCTTCTGTTGCGACGCCGCTAGCCTCGGACAGCTCCACGTCGAGGCCGCCGGTCTTTCCGGCCGTGAAGCGCCCTGTCATCCAGAGGCAGATTTGCTGCAATGCATGTGCCGCCAGACGAACCTCGGTTCCCATCCGGACGAAGCCGTGGATCGCTCCGTCATAGCGCGTCAGGGTGGTCGGGATGCCGGCGCTCATGAGCCGGTTCGCGTAGGCTTCGCCTTCGTCACGCAGAGGATCGAACTCGGCGGTGATCACAAGTGCGTCGGGCAAGCCGCCGAGATACTGTGCCCGCAGGGGGCACATTTCCGGATCGGTCTCGTCGGAGCTGTCTCCGACATAGTCACGCCAGAAACGGATCATGTCCTCGCTCGTCAGCGAATATCCTGATCCGTTCGCGATGTATGACGGTTTGAAGGGAAGCGGGGCGTCCGTGACAGGATAGATCAGGATCTGCCCCGCCAGCTTCGGCTCTCGCCGATCCCGTGCGCGCATGGTGAGCACCGTCGCGAGATTGCCGCCGGCGCTGTCGCCTCCCACGACGATCTTGCGCGGATCGGTCCCGATCTCACGCGCGTTGGCGACGACCCAGCGCAGAGCCGCCTCGCAATCGTTGAGAGCGCAAGGGAAGGGGTGCTCCGGCGCCAGGCGGTAGTCGACCGCGACTACGACGGACTGCGCGCCGGCACAGAGATCGCGGCAGACGTGATCGTGAGTGTCCAGTCCTCCCATGACGAAGCCTCCGCCGTGGAGGAACACGAGGCAGCCGCGAGGGGCCTCGTCCGGCCAATAGATGCGAACTGCGACCTCTCCGTCAGGGGAGGGCAGGCGCCGGTCTTCGACCCGGGCCACCGGCGTGCGACTGGCGGGAACCTGCGCCAGCATGCCCGCCCGCAACTCCGGGGTCGACAAGGTGTGGCGCGAGGATGATGATTTCGCAGCGAGAAGTGCGGCGATCTGTAGATCGAGTGGCATGCCGGGGGTCAACTCACGGGCTCGCGGACGCCCACGGACGCCTTGCGGAAGTCAAAGCCGCGATAGCCCTCCGCCACCACCTCCTCACAGATTTTGATGTAGGCGGGCAGACCTGCGACGTAGGGCATGAAAACGTGAGGTTTGCCTGGAATATTAGCGCCGACATACCAGGAGTTCGCCCTGGGGAAGAGCGTGCTGTTGGCGACGTCGTTGACGTGTTGAACCCACTTCTCCTCGGCATCGAGCCTCGGCTCGATGGTGGCAATGCCGCCGCGGTCGAGATGGGCCAGGCAGTCGGAGATCCATTCGACGTGCTGCTCGATGGCCGTGACCATGTTCGATTTCACCGACGGGCTGCCGGGGCCGGTGACGATGAACATGTTCGGGAAGCCGTGCACCATCAGGCCGAGATAGGTGGAGGGGCCGGCTGACCACTTGTCCCTGAGGTGCATGCCGCCGCGTCCCGTGATGGAGATCTCGTTGAGGGCGCCGGTCATGGCGTCGAAGCCGGTGGCGAAGGCGATCGCATCGACCTCATAGTCCGCCTCGGTGGTCCGCACGCCTTTTTCCGTGATCTCCTGAATGGGCGTACGGCGGGCGTCGACGAGCTTCACATTGGGCCGGCTGAAGGTCTCGTAATAGTTGGTGTCGACGCAAAGCCGCCGTGAGCCGATGGGATGATCGCGCGGCGTCAGGATCTCGGCGATCTCGGGGTCCTTCACCATCGACCGGATCTTCTCGCGAACGAAGGAGGCGAGGCTTTCGTTCGCCTCTTCGTTGCGCATCATGTCGTTGAAGGCGTTCATCATGCGGTTGCTGCCGCCCTTGGCCCAGAGCCTCTCGTAAATGCGCAGCCGCTCCTCGTGCGGCACATCGAGCGCCGACATCGTCGGTATGGGAACGCGCGACATGCCGGAGGATTGTTTGCGCGCGGCCTTGCGAAGTTCCGGATAGCGCGCCTTGTGCTCGCGGTCCTCTTCTTTGGGCATCGGGTGGTTGCCGGCCGGAACGCTGAAATTCGCCGTTCGCTGGAAGACGGTGACGAAGCCGGCCTGCGCGGCGATCTTGGGGAGCATCTGGATGCCCGTGGCGCCGGTGCCGATCAGCGCCACGCGCTTGCCGGTGAAGTCGACGCCCTCTCTGGGCCAGCGGGCCGAGTGGTGCCATTCGCCCCGGAAGCGCTCGAGGCCGCGAAAGTCGGGGACGCGCGGTGCCGAGAGATTGCCGCTCGCCATGATGCAGAAGCGCGCCTCGATCGAGGGGCCCGCATCGGTCGAGACGGTCCAGACCGCGCGCGCCTCGTCGAACGTCATGCCCGTTACCCGCGTCTCGAAGCGGATGTGCTGCCGCAGGTCGAAGCGGTCGGCGACGTGGTTCAGATAGGCGAGGATTTCAGGTTGCTCGGCGTAGCGGTGCGACCATGTCCACTCCTGCTGAAGATCGTTGGAGAAGGAATAGGAATAGTCGAGGCTCTCCACGTCGCAGCGCGCGCCCGGATAGCGGTTCCAGTGCCAGGTGCCGCCGACCCCGTCGGCCGCCTCGATGCAGCGCACCCGGAGACCCAGTTCGCGCATCCGGTAGATGGCATAGAGTCCTGCAAAGCCCGCGCCGACGATCAGGACGTCGACGCATTCGCGCGCATCTCCGTCGGACTCACATTGAACGGCTTGGGACATTTCTTCCCTCGTGAACAAGCAACAGCGACCCGGGTTGGCGGCAGCGAGCGTGACGGGATGTATCGAGCGCTGCGGTGAGGTCCGGATTTCGCGATGGCAGCCACAGTAGGAGAGAGGCAAATCGTTTGCAATAAGGAACTTCTGTCTTCTATCAAAAACGATATGGCACGGTCATTCTAGAAAGTGCATTATCATTCTCTATAGAAAACAAATGTTCTCTTGTGAAGGGTTCGGGTTTGTGTCTAAGCTGACCTCAAGGAGCGCAGCCAAGCCCCAGATACAAGCGGGCACCGCGATCCGGAGGATTTTCTAGGGAGTGAAGCGAGATGAAACGAACTGTTGGTCTCTTCCTGGGCCTGGGAGCGGCGCTTCTGTCGCTCGCCCCGGCCGCGCAGGGCAGCGAATTCCCCACGCGCCCCGTGACATTGATCGTGGGATATGCCCCTGGCGGCGGCACCGACCTCGTCGCCCGAAATGTCGCCGAGGTTCTGTCCCGCAAGTGGGGCCAGAAAGTCCTGGTCGAAAATCGCCCCGGGGCTACGGGTTCGATTGGTATCCGGGCCTTGAAGAACGCCGCGCCCGACGGCTACACGCTTGCGGTCTGGACCGATTCCGACGTCGGAAATTCCGCCGTTCAGGACAATCTCGGCTACGACCTTGTGGAGGATTTCGACCACATCAGCCAGCTCTCCGCGGGTTCCACGATCCTGGTGTCCAACCCCTCGGTGCCCATCAAGACGTTCGGCGATTACGTGGATTATGCCAAAAAGAACCCCGGCGAGCTGAATTTCGCCGTTGTCACCGGCGGGGGCATGCACTTGGACAGCTTGAGGATCAATGCCGCGGCGGGAGTGGAAACCGCCATCATCGGCTATCCCGGATCGGGTCCCGCTCTGACCGATGTCATCGCTGGCCATGCCGACGCGCTGCTGCTGCCCCTCGGGCCGGCTCTTCCCCATGTCAAAGGCGGGGCATTGCAGGCGCTCGCCATCGGAGGGACGAAACGCTGGCCGGGCTTGTCGGACGTCCAGACACTCTCGGAGACGGTTCCGGGGCTGGAAAGCACATTCTTCCACGGCCTGGTCGGTCCCAAAGGGCTGCCTGACGATCTGAAGGCGAGCATCAATGCGGCCGTCCAGGACGCGCTGGCAGACCCGAAGCTCGGCGCGCAGTTCGAAGCCCAGGGTTTCATCCCCTCGGGGAACTCGCCGGAAGAGTTCAAGGCGGTCATCGCGGAGAAGCTCGAGACCTCGCGCACGGCGGCCGTGAAAACAGGTCTGAAGAAGCAATAACCGGCAGCCCCACTTTCGCAGCGAACGTAACGGGCAACCCATGCCGAACGTGCTTGCATCCATGAAGAAGCCCCAGGATTTTTTCCTCGGGCTCATTTTTCTCGGGGTCGCCATCGTCATCGCGGTGTATTCGCGGCAGTACGATCTCGGCACCACGCGCCAGATGGGCCCGGGGTACCTGCCCCTCGTGATCGCCTTGCTGCTCGGAGGCTTTGGCATTCTCCTGGCGGCGCGCAGTTTCTTCGGCGATTGGGAGCCGGCCGAGCGTCTCGGAATATCCCAGGCCGTTCTGGTCCTCGGAGGGGCGGCCCTCTTCGGCCTGCTGGTGCGTCCAGCCGGTTTGATCGTCGCCGCCTTAGTGCTCATCATCGTGGCGGGGTTTGCCTACCGCCCACGTAAGAGACTGCCGC
Organism: Agaricicola taiwanensis; assembly: GCF_014635245.1. Classification (GTDB taxonomy): domain Bacteria; phylum Pseudomonadota; class Alphaproteobacteria; order Rhizobiales; family Methylopilaceae; genus Agaricicola; species Agaricicola taiwanensis. Next base: position 23,303 of record NZ_BMCP01000005.1, read on the forward strand.
TCCTTGTCTTCGCCGTGCTGCTGACCGCGGGTTGCGTGATCGTGTTCCCCTGGTTGCTCGGTCAACAGATCCCGGTTCTGGGCAGCTGGTTTGTCAGGTAGATCATGGACCTCGTGAGCAACATAGCCATCGGGCTCGACTCTGCCCTGTCGTGGTCAAACCTTCTCTATGCGTTTATCGGATGCCTGCTCGGAACGTTGGTCGGCGTCCTTCCGGGACTTGGCCCGTCGGCTACCGTCGCCATGCTTTTGCCGGCGACCTATCAACTCGATCCGGCCGGCTCGCTCATCATGCTGGCCGGGATTTTCTACGGTGCGTCCTACGGCGGTTCGACCACCGCCATCCTGGTCAACCTGCCGGGTGAGGCCTCTTCCGTCGTAACCGCGATCGATGGATACCAGATGGCCCGAAAGGGCCGCGCCGGGCTCGCCTTGAGCTCGGCCGCATGCGCGTCGTTCTTCGCAGGATGCGTCGCAACGCTGGTGATCGCCATTTTCGCGCCCGTGCTCGGCCGGATGGCGCTCAAGTTCGGCGCACCTGAATACTTCGCCCTCATGGCGCTGGGCCTGATCGCGTCGGTCGCCCTGGCGCGCGGCTCGCTGGTCAAGGCGCTCGGGATGATCGTGCTGGGCGTGGCGTGCGGACTTGTCGGAGCAGACAGGGGAACAAGCGCCCTCCGGTTCACCTTTGGCATCCCGGAACTTGCCGATGGCTTGAATATCATTGCCGTTGCTATGGGGATGTTCGGCCTTGGCGAGATCATCTTCAATCTTCAAACCGAACCCGCGCAGCGCTCCGCCATGAAGACGCGGCTTCGGGATCTCTGGCCGCACATGAAGGATCTGCGTGCGATGGCGCCGGCCGTGGCCCGCGGAACGGCGATAGGCGGCGTGCTGGGTCTGTTGCCGGGTGGCGGCCCGATGTTGTCGGCCTTCTCGGCCTATGCGCTGGAAAAGCGGGTCTCGAAGAATGCGAGCGAATTTGGCCATGGCGCGCTCGGAGGGGTGGCCGCGCCGGAGGCTGCGAACAACGCGGGCGCCCAGATGTCGTTCATTCCTCTCCTGACCCTCGGCATCCCCTCGAATGTCACAATGGCCCTCATGGCCGGTGCGATGATGATGCAGGGCATCCAGCCCGGCCCCACGGTCATGCAGGAGCAGCCCGACCTGTTCTGGGGCCTTGTGGTTTCCATGTGGATCGGAAACCTGATGCTCGTGATGCTCAATCTTCCGATGGTGGGGCTATGGGTGAAGCTCCTGAGCATACCCTATAAATATCTTTATCTCGCCATCGCCGTGTTCTGCTGCATAGGCGTCTACTCACTCAACAACTCGCCGTTCGACGTCTATGTCATGGTCGTCTTCGGCTTTGTCGGTTATGTGCTGAAGAAACTGGGCGGCGAGCCGGCGCCGTTCATCATGGGGATGATCCTGGGGCCCATGCTGGAGGAGTTCCTCAGGCGGTCGATGCAGCTGTCACGCGGGGATCCCATGATCTTTCTGGAGCGCCCCATCAGCGCGGCGCTCCTCTTCATCGCGGCGGCAGCGATCATCATCGTCGCCCTTCCGACCGTGGCGAAGCGGAAAGACGCCGTGCTTGAGGAAGAGTGATGGCGGTGGCGCGGATTGTCAGTAAAGCAGTTTCAGCAGCGCAACAGCGTCTGTGACGTCCTTACCGAGGAGTAGAACACGATGGATCATGAAGAGAAGCTCGCACTCGGCGCAAAGGTCCGGGCCGAAGTCCTGGGGCAGAAGCACGTCAATGCTCCGGGAAGCGCTCCCTCGAAATTCCAGGAGGCGTTTCGCCAGTTCACGGTCGAATATTGCTGGGCCAATGTCTGGCTTCGTCCCGGACTGGAACGCAAGACGCGCAGCCTCATCAACCTCGCCATGCTCGCCGCGATGGCGCGCTGGCATGAGTTCGAGGTCCATACGCGCGGTGCGCTGAACAACGGCGTCACCGAGGAGGAGATCATCGAGGTCATCCTGCAGACGGGCGTCTACGCAGGCGTGCCGGTGGCGGCGGAGGCGATGCGGATCGCCGAGCGGACCATAAACGACTACCGCGCCCAGCCTGAGGCCAAGTGAGGTTGCGGGTTGCCGCCAACCATGCCTTTGTGCCCGTACTTTGACGCCATCAGCTGACCGACTTGGAGAAGATCATGAAGAACTATCAGCTCTTCATTGGCGGTGATTACGTCGACCCGGTCGGCGGCGAGTGGTTCGACACCATCGATCCCTACCGGGGCGAGGCATGGGCGAGGATCCCCAAGGCGACCCAAGGGGACGTCGATCGCGCGGTGGCCGCCGCCAACGAGGCGATGTGGAACGGCCCATGGTCGACCATGACGGCATCGGCACGCGGCAAGGCCATGCGCAGGCTTGGCGATCTCGTGGCGGAGAATGCTGAAAGACTGGCCGAGGTCGAGGTTCGGGACAACGGCAAGCTGATGGCGGAGATGCTCGCCCAGGTCCGCTATCATTCGGAATGGTGGTGGTATTTCGGCGGCCTTGTCGACAAGCTCGAAGGCGGCCTCGTTCCCATCGATAAGCCCGACATGTTCGCCTATACCACGCATGATCCGGTCGGCGTGGTCGCGGCTTTGACGGCCTGGAACTCGCCGCTTCTGTTCGTCGCCTGGAAATGTGCCGCCGCGCTCGCCGCCGGATGCGCCGTCATTGTGAAGCCCTCGGAGTTCGCCTCCGCCAGCACGCTTGAATTTGCAGCCCTCACCCGGGAAGCGGGCATCCCCGATGGCATGTTCAATGTCATAACAGGCTTCGGCGGAGAGACCGGCGCCGCGCTCGTCACCCATCCCGGTGTCGCCAAGATCACCTTTACCGGCTCGGATGCGACGGGCGCGCGGGTTTATGAAGCGGCCGCCGCCAGCCTGAAGCGGGTGTCCCTGGAGCTTGGCGGCAAATCGCCCAACATCATCTTCGAGGACGCCGACATCGACGCGGCCGTGTCCGGAGCGATCTCCGGCATATTCGCCGCCTCCGGCCAGACCTGCATCGCCGGCTCGCGGCTGCTCGTCCAGAACTCGGTCAAGGACGAGGTCGTGGCGCGCCTCATCGAGATCGGCCGCACCGCCAAGATCGGCGACCCCGTGCAGCCCGACACCAACATCGGACCCATCACCACGCCGGCGCAATACAGGAAGGTGCTCGATTACATCGAGATCGCCAATGCCGAAGGTGCCCGCTGCGTGCTGGGCGGCAAGCCCGCCTCCGGACAGGATGCCAGGGGAGGCCAGTTCGTCGAGCCGACGATCTTCGTGGACGTCAACAACGAGATGCGGATCGCGCGCGAGGAGGTTTTCGGCCCCGTGCTGTCAGTCATCGGGTTCGACACCGAGGAGGAAGCCGTGCGGATCGCCAACGATACGATCTACGGCCTCGCGGCAGGCGTCTGGACGCAGGATCTGCGGCGCGCGCTGCGGCTGCCGAAGCTGCTCCGCGTCGGCATGGTCTGGGTGAACACATACCGCGCCGTCAGCTACATGATGCCGTTCGGCGGCATGAAGCAGAGCGGGCTCGGCCGTGAAAGCGGCATCGCCGCGGTGTCTCAATTCCTCGAGACCAAGAGCGTCTGGATCTCGACGGCGAAAGGCGCCCCGGCCAATCCCTTCATCCTGCGCTGAGCGGGAGCCTTCATTATCCCGAAACCGAGCTGTCGTGGCGGAGGTCTCCGACCGCGCCGCGATGGCGCGCGCCTGCCTGTGGCCCGTCAAAGGTCCCAGTATTCCAAGGCTGCATACTAGTATCGGCATTCACGCTTTGCTCCAGTCCCTGAGCGCCGATAGCCTGCCCCGGCAACTATAAAAAATCGGGAGGGAACTATGTTTCGACGCTTGCGGCTGTTCGCTGGTCTTCTGGTGCTCGCTGCGCCGAGTGCTGCATTTGCGCAGGCCACGTCCTACCCCACGGAAACGGTCCGGATCATCACGCCGTTCGAACCCGGCGGCGGTACCGACATCATGTCTCGTGCCCTGGCGCAGAAGCTTGAAGGCCTCTGGAGCAAATCGGTCATTGTCGAGAACAAGGCCGGAGCCAACGGCAATCTGGGAACTGATGTCGTCGCGAAATCCAAGCCCGACGGCCACACCCTGCTGATGACGACCAACGCCACCATCGTCATCAACCCCCAGCTCTTCGGAGACCAGGTTAAATATGATCCGGTGAAGGATTTCGCGCCGGTCACGCTGATGTCGACGCTTCCCTTCGTATTCGTGGTGCCGGCCTCATCGCCTGCCAAGACGATGGAGGAATTCATCGAGCTGGCCAAGAAAAACCCCGGCACCCTCGACTGCGGATCGTCCGGAATGGGCGGCGGCGCACATCTCGCCCTGGAAATGCTCAAGTCGCGTGCGGGGCTCGATATCGCCCATATCCCCTACAAGGGAACCGGCTCGTCGATCACCGCTCTCATCGGCGGCCATATCGACTGCATGTTCGTCTCGATCCTCACCGTAACTCCATACATAAAGCAGGAACAGGCCCGCGCGCTGGCGGTCAGCAGCCTCAAGCGCAATCCGTCTCTTCCTGATACTCCCGCCGTCGCCGAGCTGCCGGGCCTGGACGGATTTGAATCCGATCTCTGGTACGGCTTGCTGGCCCCCGCGGGGACCGATCCGGCCATCGTCGAGAAGATCAATGCCGGTGCCAAGGCCATGCTCGACGATCCGGACATCCGTGGGCGTTTCGAGCCCACCGGCGCCCTCCTTATCGGCAACAGTCCTGAAGAGTTTTCGAAGCTTATCGAAAGCGACATCAAGAAATGGACCGAAGTCATCGAGCGCGCCAACATCAAGGCGCAACTCTAGCCTGATCTCTACCTGCCGATCCCGGATTTTGCCCGACAGCCGGGGCAGGGATCGGCAGAGGCCTGTGGCTCACCTCGTGCCCAATGGAGTCAACGTGAAACCTGAAACACCCCCGCGCCTCTGGCCCGGCGATATCTATCAGAGCCTCAAGAAGGTGGACGTCAGGCAGGTCGCCTATGTCCCCGATGCCGGGCACACGCAGTTGATAATCAATTGCCAGACGGATGCCGATATGACCGCCGTCTCCCTCACCACCGAGGAGGAAGGCGTCGCGCTTCTGGCCGGTGCATGGCTCGGCGGCCAGCGCGGCGTGCTGCTGATGCAATCATCCGGCGTCGGAAACTGCATCAACATGCTCAGCGTGCCGCTCCACTGCCGGATGCCGCTGTTGATGATCGTGACCATGCGGGGCGAGTGGGGCGAGTTCAACCCCTGGCAGCTGCCCATGGGCCAGAACACCGAACGCGTCCTCAGGGACATGGGTGTCTACATCCAGCGGGCGGACCATGCCGAGGAGGTGGGCTCCGTCACCTATGCGGCCGCCCAGCTCGCCTTCAGTTCAAATTGCGCCGTCGCGGTGCTGCTGAGCCAGCGGCTGCTCGGCTTCAAGGATTGGAGCAAGTGACCATGACCACCGAAACCAGAAAAGGCAGTCTCGACCGCCGTCATGTGATGGCGACGATCCAGGCAAAGCGCGGCGACGCGCTCATGGTGACGGGCCTTGGCTCCACCACCTATGACGCCGGCACGGCCGATCACCTGAACACCTTCTGCCTGTGGGGCGGCATGGGCGCCGCTGCCATGACGGGCCTCGGGCTGGCGCTGGCGCAGCCGGACCGCCGGGTGCTGGTCATGACGGGCGACGGCGAAATGCTGATGGGCATGGGCGCCTTTGCCACCATCGGCGCGCAGCAGCCGAAGAACCTCGCCATCGCCGTCATCGACAACGAGCACTACAGCGAGACCGGCATGCAGCCGACGCACACCCAGCGCGGCGTGTGCCTCGCGAGCGTTGCCAGGGGCTGCAGCTTTGCCGCCGCCGAAACGGTCTATTCGGAAGAGGAGCTCGATGCGGTGCTGCCGACGCTGTTCGGCGGTTCCGGTCCTGTCCTGGCCGTCATCAAGGTGAACACGCAGCGCTACCCCATGTCGATCCGGCTGCGTGACGGCGCGCGGCTCAAGGACCGCTTCCGGGAGAACCTGCTGGGGGCCGACGTTGCCTACGACTAGCGCGGCCGCGCCAGAAGACGCCGGCGGGAGACAGCCCCAGGAGCGGGACTGGAAGGTTGTCCTCGCCGGCGAATGCATGATCTCGCGGCCCCTCTCGACGTATGAGGAGCCGGAATTTCGCGGTGTGCTGGACCTCCTTCGCGCCTCGGACGTCACTTACGCGCATCTGGAGATGAACTTCGCCGACGCCGGTGATCTGGACTGGGCGGTAAGGGGCGACTGGACCGCCAGCTATATGATTGCGGAGGCGAGGCTCGCCGCCGAGTTGAAGCAGACGGGCATCGACCTGTTGTCGCTGGCCCATAACCACAGCTTCGACTTCGGAGCATCGGGCCTTCTGTCGACCATCCGGCACTGCCGCGAGGCGGGTTTCGCCTGCGCCGGAACCGGGCGTGATCTGGAGGAGGCGCGCGACCCCGCCTATCTGGAAACCCGCAAGGGCCGGGTCGCGCTGGTGTCGGTCAGTTCGGGAAACAAGGGCTATGAGTGGGCCGGCCATCCCAAGGCGGGCCTGCGCGGGCGACCCGGCGTCAATCCGCTTCGGGTGTCGATGACCTATGAGGTCGATGAAGAGACGACCGCTCATCTGCGGAATCTTGCAGAGCGGCTCGGCATCGGCAAAAGCCGGAAGGGCGCATCAGGTGCCGAAGAGGTTGCCCTGAACTTTCCGGCCGATCAGTCGACCCGCACATCGGCCGTCTTCGTGCAAGGCGATGGCTTCAGGGTGAACAGCCAGTGCCACGAGCGGGATCTTGAAGGAAACCTCCGCTCGGTCGATGAAGCCGCCAGCATGGCCGACCTCGTGATGGTCGCCCATCACTTCAACGTCTCGGAAGGGCCGCGGGGCGACGAGCCGCCCGCCTTCGCCCGGCAGTTCGCCAGGGCCGCCATCGACGCCGGCGCGCACATCTATGTCGGGCACGGCTGGCACAAGACGCTCGGCATCGAGATCTATCAGGGAAAGCCGATCTTCTATGGCATCGGCAATTTCATCGCCCAGTCGGAATTCGTGCGACGGGTGCCGTTCGACAGCTATGAAGCCTGGGACCATGACGTGGACCGGCTGCCGACGCTGACACCGGCCGCCTATCCGCTGCATCCGGGCCTGGACATGCCGCTGTGGTGGAATTCCGCAGTGATCTCTCTCGATTACGACGGCGGCAGGCTGAGGGAAATCCGGCTCCATCCGGTGAAGATGGGAAGGTTGCCGGACGGACGGATCACCCGCCGGACCGGCACGGGCGGACATGCCCTCACCGAAGGCCGGCCGTTTCTCGCCGACCCTGCCAACGCCGAAGCAGTGCTGACGCGGCTGCAGGCCCTGTCGGAGCCATTGGGGACACGGATCGATATCGAAGAGGGGATCGGCATCATCCGGCTCTAGCCGGTGGTTCGCCATGTTTGAACGAGGATCAGAATGACCCGGAGCCACGCCCACGACCTCATTGCCTTCGTGCATCAGATCTCGCTTGATGACCTGCCGCCCGCCGTCGTCGAACAGGCGAAAATCTGTCTCCTGGAGGCGCTGGGTTGCGGGGCATTCGGATCGAGCCAACCCTGGTCGCGGATGCTCGCCGAAGAGGTCCTGTCCGAGCAATCGCGTGGGGTTGGCACCATCATCGGCCGGGCGGAGAAGGTGTCGGCGCCCGGTGCCGCCCTGTGCAACGGCACGGCGATCCATGGCTATGAACTGGATGATCTCATCGCCTCATCCGTGGTCCATCCCGGCGCGGCGGTGATCCCGGCCGCGCTCGCGGCGGGAGAGGCGGTCAATGCCACCGGCGCGCGGCTCATCGAAGCCATCGTCGCGGGCTATGAGGTCATGCACCGGCTCGGGCTTGCCATCGGTCCCGAACCCTTCAAGCGCGGCTTCCATGTCACTAGCCTGACCGCGCCCGTTGCCTGCGCCGTCGCCGCCGGCATCGTCATGGACCTGCCGCTGGAAAAGCTTCTCTCCTCCATTGGCCTCTGCTGTTCCAGCGCGTCCGGCATCAAGAGCTTCGCTACCGGAAACGGCGGGGGCATGGTGAAGCGGCTGCACCTCGGCCGTGGCGCCGAGGCCGGCGTGCGCATGAGCCAATTGGCCGAACGAGGGTTCCTCGGCCCGCCCTTCGCGATCGACAGCCGGTTCGGCCTTCTGGAGGTTTTCGGCGGAAGCGGCGCCATGCCGGAAAAACTCGACAGCGGTCTTGGAGGGGACTGGGCGATCAGCCAGACATGGTTCAAGGTCTTCCCGGTGTGCGGCTGGATCCAGTCGGCCATCCAGCTCCTGCTCGAGTTCCGGGGCGAGACGCCGCTCGCGGCCTCAGAGATCGCCAAGGTCCGCATCGGGGTCAGCGAATATGCGGTGCGGAACAACAGCGAAGCCGCGCCCATCGACACCATGGGCGCGCAATACAGCATCCCCTATTGCGCCGCCGTCGCCCTCACGGGAAATCCGCGCGATCCGGAAATGTTCGCGCCCTCCGCGGTGAACCGGGCCTCGACCCGGGAACTGGCAGCCCGCGTCGAGGTCGTGGTCGATCCCAGGATCGAGGCGGTCTATCCGGCCCAGTACGGCGCGAGCGCCTCTCTCACCCTCACCGACGGCAAGACCTTCGAGGGGATCGTCCTGGATTGCCACGGCACGCCGGCCGATCCCTGCACCCAGGAGGAAAGCCGAGCCAAGTTCAAGCTGCTTACGCGCGGCCGCATTTCAGAGGCGCAGGCCGATGCCCTCACGGAATATGTGCGTGACGCCGCGGATCTCTCCTCTGTCCGTCTCCTGACCGGAACGCTGTCCCCTGCGAGGTCCCATGACCCTTCCTTTGCATAAGCACACCAAGCGCCCGATTGATCTCGGATACGGCGGCGAGCATCACTATTTCTCGGTGCCCGCCCTGGAAGAAGCCGGCATCGGCAAGGTGTCGCGACTGCCGATCTCGCTCCGCATCGTGCTGGAATCGGTGCTGAGGAACTGCGACGGCAAACGGATCCTGCCCGAGCACGTTGAGCAGCTCGCCAATTGGAAGCCGAACGCCGAACGCCATGACGAGATCCCCTTCACCATCGGGCGCATCGTTCTCAACTGTGCCGCCGGCATTCCGCTCCTCGGTGATCTGACCGCCATCAGGGGCGCCGTGATGCGCATGGGGTATCCCGCCGAAACGGTGGGGCCGAAAGTGCCTGTCGACATGGCCTTGGATCACACGCTGACGGTCGATTATCACGGCAGGCCCGACGCGCTGCGGCTCAACACCGAGCTCGACATCCAGCGCAACGAGGAGCGGTATCGCTTCGTCAAATGGGCGATGCAGGCCTATGGCGGCATCCGCCTGTTTCCGCCGGGGGCGGGCATTCTGCATCAGCTCAACCTGGAACTGCTGGCGCCCGGCTTCCTGACCAAGGATGGCATCTGCTATCCCGACACGCTTGTCGGAACGGACTCGCACACCTGCATGATCGCCGGTCTCGGCGTCGTCGGATGGGGCGTGGGCGGCATCGAGGCCGAGGCCGCCATGCTCGGCCAGCCGGTCTTCTTCCTCACCCCCGATGTGGTTGGAGTGCATGTCTCCAACGCGCTGAAGCCGGGTGTCACCGCCACCGATCTTGTCCTTCACGTCACCGAGATGCTGCGCAAGGCTAAGGTTGTCGGCAAATTCGTGGAGTTCTTCGGCGAAGGCGTCGCCAGCCTCAGCCTTCCCGATCGTGCGACCATCGCCAATATGGCCGTCGAATATGGGGCGACCATCGGCTATTTCCCGGTCGACGAGCAAACCTGCCGCTATCTGCGCCAGACGGGCCGGCCGGAAGAAAAGGTCAGGGCGGTTGAGACGCTCTATCGCGCGCAGGGCTGCTTTGGCGCGGCGCGGCGCGGCGAGGTCGACTACAGCCAGGAGCTGGAACTGGACCTGGCGGAGGTGGTGCCGAGCCTTGCCGGCCCGAAACGCCCACAGGACCGTGTCCCGCTCGACGAGCTCAAGACGCGCTTCACCGAGGTGCTGCATGCGCCGGCCAGCGGCGGCGGCTATGGCAAGCAGGCGCCCGAGCCGCAGAGTACGCCAATCGCCGGTGGCCACAGTCCCCGTGATGGCGACGTGGTGATCGCGGCCATCACCTCCTGCACCAACACCTCTAACCCCGGTGTCATGCTGGCCGCCGGGCTCGTCGCCAAAAAGGCGGTGGCGCTGGGCTTGCGGACCAAGCCCTGGGTCAAGACATCGCTCACGCCGGGATCGATGGTCGTCAGCCGTTACCTTGAGGCGGCCGGCCTGCAGGCGCCGCTCGATGCTCTCGGCTTCGTCGTCGCCGGCTACAGCTGCGCCACCTGCGTCGGCGCCTCCGGGCCGATCGATGCCGAACTTGAGAAGGCGATCATGGACCGTGATGTGGTGGCCTGCGCCGTGCTGTCCGGCAACCGCAACTTCGAGGCACGCATCCACCCCGCCGTCCGCGCCTCCTTCCTGGCGAGCCCGCCGCTGGTGGTGGCCTTCGCACTGACCGGGCGCATCGGCGTCGATCTCACCACGGAACCGATCGGCACCGGCTCAGACGGCAGTCCTGTTTATCTCCGGGACATCTGGCCTTCCCAGGAGGAACTGGCCGAGGCTTACGAGATCGCCGCCAATCCGGAGTTCTATCGCGAGACCTATGCGGAAGACATCGCCGCCCGCGACCCGAACTGGGCGAAGATCCCGCAGGCCTCAGGCTCGCTCTACCCCTGGGAGGATCAGTCCACCTATCTCAAGGAGCCGCCCTTCCTGGCGGCAGGGCTGTCGGAATCCTCGCTCCAGCCGATCCATGGCGCGCGTGTGCTGGCCATGCTGGGGGATTCGGTGACGACCGATCACATCAGTCCGATCGGCGGCATCAAGAACAGCTCGCCGGCGGGAATCTATCTGGCCAATCTCCAGGTCGCGCCCGTGGATTTCAACAATTACGGCGCGCGGCGGATGAACCACGAAGTCATGGTCCGGGGAGCCTTCGGCAACCTGCGCCTGCGCAACCTCATGGTTCCGGATGTGGAGGGCGGCGTCACCGTGCATCAGCCGAGCGGCGAGCGGATGAGCATCTACGACGCGTCGGTGCGATACCAGGAGGATGACGTTCCGCTTATCGTGATCGCGGGCCAGGAATACGGCACCGGAAGCGCGCGCGACTGGGCCGCGAAGGCGACTCGGCTCCTCGGTGTGCGTGCCGTGGTGGCGAGCAGCTTCGAGCGCATCCACCGCAGCAATCTGGTCGGCATGGGCGTGTTGCCGTGCCAGCTCCCCGCCAATGTGAAAGCCGCCGATCTTGGTCTCGATGGTTCGGAGACCTTTGACATCGTCGGGGTGGACGATGACGCCAGACCGCGGCATCCGCTGACGCTCCTGATCCACCGGTCCGACGGCAGCACGACCGAGGTTCCACTGGTGCTGCGGCTGGATACACCGGCGGAACTGGACTATGTGCGCAGCGGCGGCATCATGCCCTATCTGCTGTCGGAACTGATCAGCAGTTCGTCTGCCGCCGCGCATGCCTGAACGGGGCGGGTGATCAGCCCGCCGGGGGCGGCAGCAGCTTCGGCTTCTTTGCCGTGGTCCGCTTGCGCGCCGGTTTCTTTGCCGTTTCCCCGGCAGCCGCTTCCGCCGCCTCCGGAGGAGCTTCGGCCGTAGGCTGGTCGCCCTGCTTCGCGATGCCATTGCCGCCGTTCAGCTGTTTCACATAGAGCGGCGGCGCCTTTCCGGCCTTGTCCTCACCCATGTAAAGCGTGACGTGAGGGAAGGGGATCTCGATGCCCCGCCGGTCGAAGACCTCCTTGATGATCTCGTTATAGGCGCGGCCTGCTGCCCAGTGGCCGCCGGCCACGGTCTTTATGCGGGCGCGCACCATGATCGCGCTGTCGCCGAATTCGGTGATGCCCTGCATGTCGAGCGGCGCGATGATCTTCTCCTTGTGCTCGGTTTCCATCAGCAGGTCGAACGCCTCCTGCATGGCTTCTTTCACCTCAGTGATGTTCTCGCGATAGGCGACGCCAATCTCCGCCACATGGAAGGCGAAGCCCTTCACCATGTTGGAAACAGTATCCACGGAGGAGAACGGGATGAGGTGCAGCGTGCCCGACAGGTCGCGCAGCGAGACCGAGCGGATGGTGAGCTTCTCCACCACGCCGCCGGTGCTGCCGATGTTCACCACATCCCCCTCATTCATGATGTTCTCGAGCTGAATGAAGACGCCTGTGATGATGTCCTGCACCAGCTTCTGCGCGCCGAAGCCGACGGCGAGGCCGACCACGCCGGCACCCGCCAGCAGGGGCGCGATGTTCACCCCGATCTGCGCCAGCGTCAGCATGATCACCATGACGACAAGCACGACGGTGAAGGCGTTGCGGAAGAGAGCGAGCAGCGTCTTCTCGCGCGCGGTCGGCACCGAACCGAAATTGGGGTTCAGCCGGTAGTCGATCCAGGACTGGATCGCGAGATAGATGATGAAACCGATGAGCAGGACGAAGGCGGCCGAGACCAGCGAACCGATGACGAGCTGACCTCTGGCGCTGCCCGCCCAGTCGAGGAAGTCGATCAGGCCCCAGGCTTGCGCCACGGCGATGACGATGCCGATCAGCACCACCGTGCGCACCACCTGCATGACACGCGGCACGAAGGCCTGGAGCCGTGGCTCCAGCGCTGGAAGCCGCTCGCGGAGGTCCTCCGGCAGGCGCATGCCCACGTTCACGAAGCGCGAGATGAAGGCGATGATCAGGCTGCCGATGACGACGGCGATGAGCGACTTGATGGTTGCCGCCAGCATGAAGGGCAGCGCATCGCGCGGGTTGACCAGCCACACGATCAGGATCGCGATGAGATAGAGGATGGCGATGATGTGCCAGACGCCAGCGAGTGCGGAGAAGGCGCGCGAGAGGGCGTCATGCCGGCCGGCGGTGGCGCGGGCGGCGAGCTTTTTCTTCACCTTGTCTCGGTTCTGCAGCACGATGATGATGCCGATCACCACTGCTGTCAGCATGACGATGACGCGCACTGCCTGCGCCGCGGCCGGCGAGACATTGGCGGCCACCACCGGCGCCACGAACATGAAGGTGTAGCCCAGGAGCGAGACGACCCGCGCCGCCCAGAAGTACCAGTAGGCCGCCGTGGTGTCGCCAAGGCCGATGAAGCGGAAGGCGGGGAAACTCGGCTGCAGCACCGTGCGCATGCCCACCTTGATGATCTCCACCATGAGGAAGGCATTGAGCAGCAGCGTCTGGTTGATGCCCATGCGGCCGGTAGAGCCGCCGACGACCTGCAGTGCGATGAGATAGCCGGCGCCCCAGGCCACCGCCACCAGCACGAGATCGATGGCCGTGGCGAGAGCCGCGAAGGTGGCCCGCATGACCCAGTGCCGACCCTCGACGTGTTGCGCAAGCCGCCGCTGGATCCAATGGCCGAGGAGGCGGGCGACGAAGAAAGCGGCGAAAAGCCCAACGCCCACCAGAACAACGGCGATGGCGGCATCGCGCACGCCGGCAAAATCGATGCTGGCGCCTCCCGTGAAGGCCGCGGCGATCCCTGCGATGCCGGTGAGAAGCTCCTGGCCGGCGGAGGCCAGCTGCTCGGCCATGGCCTGGGTCTGTTCGGCAATCTGCCGGGCGAGGGTGGGTTCGGCTTCCTGCGCGGCGGCGGCCGGTGCTTCGGCCGCCTGCGCCTTCAGCCGCGACAGCAGCGCATTGCGCGCTTCCTCATTCTCCAGGATGCGGATCAGCTCATCAACGCTGGCCTGTGGGGCTTGCTCGGCCTGGCCTTCGGCGGGAGCCGGCGCGGCGTCCTGTGCAGCGGCGGAGAGCGGCGCGATGGCGAGAAGGGTGGCGAACAGCAGGATAAAACGCATGAGACCGTGAGATTTGCATGTGATCGGGATGACCCCACAAGCATGGGGCACAGGGTCTCCCCGTCAACCCTTCCCGACGCGGGAATACGGTGTGAAGCAGCGGCGCCATTCCGCCATGTTCGCCCTCGTGGCGAGCATCCACGAATTTCCCATCTGCGGCAGCTGCTGTTGAAGGCGTCGTTGCCGGCAGGCGGGCCGACCTGAAGCGTTTTTCCTATCCCATTGCAGCGACGGGTTTTTCGCCCTGCCGATATTCCGCCCACGCCTGCCGCAGGATCTGGATCGAGGACGACAGGAAGATGCCGGCCATCAGCGCGGCGACAGCCAGATCCGGCCAAGCGGTGGAAGTGCCCCAGACGCCCAAGGCTGCGGCCATCACCACCACATTGCCGATGGCGTCGTTGCGCGAGCAGAGCCACACCGAGCGCACATTGGCATCGCCGTCCTTGTAGGGCCGCAGCAGAAGCACCGAGCCGAGATTGGCGGCGAGCGCGAGAAAGCCGATCACGCCCATGACTTCCGCGCTCGGCAAGCCGAGCACGAGTGTCTGGTAGACGGTGGAGCCGAAGACCCAGAACGCCATGATGGACAGCGACAGGCCCTTGAACAGCGCGGCTGTCGCCCGCGTGCGAAGCGAGGCGCCAATGACGGCAAGGCTCAAGCCGTAGGTGATCGTATCCGCCAGGAAGTCCAGGGCATCGGCCTTTAGCGCCTGCGAGCCCGCCAGCTGGCCGGCTGCCATCTCGGTGAGGAACATGGCGCCGTTGATGCCGATGACGGTCCACAGGACGCGCTTGTAGCGCGGGTCCATGCCATCGAACGACGGAACGCCGCCCGAGCAGCAGGAGGTCTCGGTTTCTTTGTGGTGGTGGTGCTGCCCGGAACAGGAATGGGCATCGGATTCATATTTGCAGCAGCCGTCAGCCATTGAAAAACTCCCTGATGACGGCAATGTAGTTTCTCTAGTCACTAGAGGTTCAAGAGCCCCGCGATGAATTTTTCGATCGGTGAACTCGCCCGGCGCACGGCGGTAAAAGTGCCGACCATCCGCTACTACGAGCAGATTGGCCTGCTCCCTGAGCCGCCGCGCACGGAGGGCCAGCAGCGACGCTATGGCCCTGACGCTGTGAAGCGGCTGGACTTTATCCGCCATGCCAGGACGCTCGGATTTGAGGTGGAGGACATCCGTGAGCTCCTGGCGCTCAGCGCCGAGCCCTCTCAGCCCTGCGCCGGTGCGGACGCCATCGCCACGCGGCATCTCGCCGCCGTGGAACAGCGTATCCGCCAGTTGAATGCCCTGCGCGGGGAACTGAGGAAAATGATCGACGCCTGCGACGGCCGCTGCGTGGCCGAATGCCAGGTGCTGGAGAGTCTGAGCGTGCCTGCCGGAGCGTGACCTCTCGTCATGCTCGCCCTTGTGGCGAGCATCCGCGAATTCCATTTCTGAGGCAGCCGCCGCTGAAGGCGGGGATGCTCGGCACAAGGCCTAGCATGACGAATATGGCCCCAGCGCCTCACTCCGCCTTCGTCTCGATGGCCAGCGCGTGCAAACCTGCGGCCAGTTCTCCCGCCAGCGCCTCGTTCACCATGCGGTGCGCGGCGAGGCGGCTCTTTTCGGCGAAGGCGGGAGAGGTGATCCTGACGCGGTAATGTGTCTCGCCCTCGGGCCGGGCGCCGGCATGGCCCTTGTGCAGATGGCTTTCGTCCACCACTTCAAGGTTTGTGGGCGACAGGGCGGTGCTCAGGGCGGCGGCAATACGTTCAGCGCGGGTCATCAGGCGCTCCCAAATCAGGCGGACAGGATAGCGATCGCGTCGGAAGAAAAATGGCGTCTGTCAAGTTCTTGTTCGCTTCACCAATGCCCCCCATAATTGCGACATGACGCAGAAATCCTCTTGGTTCGACAAGATCAGCGCGGCTTCCGCGAAAGCCAGCGCGGCCTCCGCCAAAGCCAGTGCCGCTTCCGCGATGAAGGAGGCGACACGCGGCTGTCAGCATCCGGGCTGCAAGGAGCCGGCGGAGCATCGCGCGCCCCAGGGCCGCGACCGCGAGGGCCAGTATTTCTGGTTCTGCCTCGACCATGTGCGCGAATACAACAAGACCTACAACTACTTCTCCGGCATGACCGATGCCGCCGTGGCCGCCTACCAGAAGGAATCCATCATCGGCCACCGGCCGACCTGGACCATGGGTCACAACGGCGCGAAGGCGAAGGATCCCGATGCGCGGCCGCGTGCGCGCAGTTCCGAACATTGGGACATCAAGGACCCCTTCAATCTCTTCGCCCAGCAGCGGCAGGCGGCGCCTGAGCCGGCACGCCGGCCGGTCAAGAACGCCGAGCGCAAGGCGCTGGAGGTGATGAACCTCGACGACCAGGCCAGCGCGGAAACCATCAAGGCGCGCTACAAGGAGCTGGTGAAACGGCTGCACCCCGACGCCAATGGCGGCGACAGAGGGTCGGAGGATAAATTGCGCGCCGTGATCCAAGCCTATAATTATCTCAAGAAATCGGGCCTGGCCGAGCCGAAAGGCGCACCGGCGGCCTGAGCATCATCCCACGGGACAGTCCCCACGAGACGATGCGGCAAACGGGCATCTCGCCTGAGATGCGCAAACAGTAGACTTTGCGGGTGTTTTTGTTCATTCCAGGAACGAAACCGCTCGAAAGCACCTTCCCCAGGTGCTTGTTCCAGGAGGCTTTATGACGCCCACCATCGAGACCGCCGGCCTGCCGGACATGAAGGTGTCTGTCCGTCAGGTGTTCGGCATCGACAGCGATTTCGAGGTGCCCGCCTATTCCACGGCCGATCCGCATGTGCCGGACCTTGATCCGGACTATCTGTTCGACCACGACACCACGCTCGCCATCCTCGCCGGTTTCGCGCACAACCGCCGCGTCATGGTTTCCGGCTACCACGGCACGGGCAAGTCCACTCACATCGAGCAGGTGGCAGCGCGGCTCAACTGGCCCTGCGTGCGCATCAATCTCGACAGCCACGTCAGCCGCATCGACCTCATCGGCAAGGACGCCATCGTGCTGCGCGAGGGCGCGCAGGTGACGGAATTCCGCGACGGCATGCTGCCCTGGGCCTTGCAGAACAATATCGCCCTTGTGTTCGATGAATATGACGCCGGGCGCCCGGACGTGATGTTCGTGATCCAGCGCGTGCTGGAGGTCTCCGGCCGCCTCACGCTGCTCGACCAGAGCCGCGTCATCCGCCCCCATCCCGCCTTCCGCCTTTTCGCCACCGCCAACACGGTCGGCCTCGGCGACACCTCGGGCCTCTATCACGGCACCCAGCAGATCAATCAGGGCCAGATGGACCGCTGGTCCATCGTCACCACGCTGAACTATCTGCCGCACGACAAGGAAGTGGACATTGTCGCCGCCAAGGCGCCGCATTACCGCGACGCGGAGGGCCGCGACACGGTGGCCCGCATGGTGCGGCTGGCGGAGTTGACCCGCAACGCCTTCATCAACGGTGATCTCTCGACGGTGATGAGCCCGCGTACGGTCATCACCTGGGCGGAGAACGCCGAGATCTTCGGCGATGTGGGCTTCGCCTTTCGCGTCACCTTCCTGAACAAATGCGACGAGCTGGAGCGCGCCCTGGTGGCCGAGTTCTACCAGCGCTGCTTCGGTGCCGAGCTGCCGGAATCGGCGGTCAATGTCGCATTGAGCTGATGTGATGGCGGCGGAGCGCGGCTCGAACCTGAAGCCCGGCGCGGCGCGGGAAGCGCCGACCGAGCCGTTCAAGCGGGCGCTGACCGGCGTCGTGCGCGCGGTCACCGCCAATGCGGAGGTGGAGGTGACCTTCGCCTCCGATCGTCCCGCCGTCGGCGCCGGCCGCATGCGCCTGCCCGAACCGCCGCGCAAGATGACGGCGCGGGATGCGGCCATCGTGCGCGGCCACGCGGACAGCATGTCATTGCGCATGGCCTGCCACAGCCCCTCGGTTCACAGCCGTATGAAGCCGGAGGGCCCGGCCGCCCGCGCCGCCTTCGAGGCGGTGGAGCAGGCGCGGGTGGAGGCCATCGGCTGCCGCCGCATGTCGGGCGTTGCCTCCAACATCGCCGCCATGCTTGATGACAAGTACCACCGGGCCAATTTCGCCGAGATCACCGAGCGCAGCGAGGCGCCGCTTGACGAAGCGCTCGGCCTGATGGTGCGCGAGCGCCTGACCGGCCTCAAGCCGCCCGCCGATGCGCAGAAGCTGGTGGACCTCTGGCGCCCCTGGATCGAGGAGCGCGCCGGTCCTGACCTCGACCGGCTGGACGATCTTATCGAAAACCAGAGCGCCTATGGCCGCGCAGTGCGCGAGCTGCTGACGGCGCTCGACATGGGCGGCGAGCTCGGCGGCGAGAGCGAGGAAGGCGACGACGAGGGCGAGGAAAGCCAGGAGGACAACGCCGAAAGCGGCGAGGGTGACCAGCAGAACCCATCAGAGGCCAGTGCCGAGGAGGCGGAGGCCGCCGAGGCCGAATCGGCGCCACATGACCCGCGCGAAGGCGAGATGGAAGCGGTCGAGGCTCCCTCCGCCGAAGGAGACGACGAGGGCGAGGACGGCGAGGGCGAGGAAAGCCCCGAACCCATGCGTCCGGGGCCGCGCCGTGGTCCCGAACCGATCTTCGTTGACTACAAGGCCTTCGTGACGCGCTTCGACGAGACCATCCGCGCCGAGGATCTGTGCGATCCTGAGGAACTGGCGCGGCTGCGCGGCTATCTGGACAAGCAGCTCACCAACCTGCAGGGCGCGGTCGGCCGCCTCGCCAACCGGCTGCAGCGCCGCCTGCAGGCGCAGCAGAACCGGGGCTGGGAGTTCGACCTGGAGGAGGGGCAGCTTGATCCCTCGCGGCTGTCGCGCGTGGTGACCGATCCTCTCTCCGCGCTCTCCTTCATGCGCGAGCGCGACACCGATTTCCGCGACACGGTGGTGACGCTCATCATCGACAATTCCGGCTCCATGCGTGGCCGGCCCATCACGGTGGCCGCGACCTGCGCCGACATCCTGGCGCGCACGCTGGAGCGCTGCGGCGTCAAGGTGGAGATCCTGGGCTTCACCACCCGCGCCTGGAAGGGCGGCCAGTCGCGCGAGGCCTGGCTGCAGGCGGGCAAGCCCGCGTCCCCCGGCCGCCTCAATGACCTCAGGCACATCATCTACAAGGCCGCCGACGCACCCTGGCGGCGCGCGCGCAAGAACCTCGGCCTGATGATGCGCGAGGGGCTCCTCAAGGAGAACATCGACGGCGAGGCGCTGAACTGGGCGCACCAGCGCCTGCTGGGACGGCCGGAGAACCGGCGCATCCTGATGATGATCTCCGATGGCGCGCCGGTGGATGATTCCACCCTGTCGGTCAACGCCGGCAACTATCTGGAGCGGCACCTGAGGGCCGTGATCGAGGAGATCGAGACCCGCTCGCCGGTGGAGCTCATCGCCATCGGCATCGGCCATGACGTCACACGCTACTATCGCCGCGCCGTCACCATCGTGGATGCCGAGGAACTGGCCGGCGCCATGACCGACAAACTGGCCGAACTGTTCGACGAAGACACCGCAACGGGACGCGTCCGCCACTGATGCTGCGCCTTTTCGCTCTCGTTGCCGCGGCCTTCGCCATGCCTGCGAGTGCGCTGGCGCATGACATCGAGGTCACGGCCTATCCCATCACGGTCTTTTCGCGTAGCGAGCCCTCGCGGGTGGATTTCGGCAAGCTCACCTTCCGCAGTGGGGTGCAGCTCACCAGCAAGGATCCTGACTTCGGCGGCTTTTCCGGCCTGCGTCTCTCCGCCGACGGGCGGCGCCTCACCGCCATCTCGGACCGCGGCCGGTGGCTCACCGCCGATGTGGACTATGAGGCGGGCAGGCTGAAGGGCCTGTCGGGCGCCGACCTTCGCGCCTTTCCCGGCCCGGGCAGGAACCGGGAACTGCCCATCATGCGCGACCGCGACGCGGAGGGGCTGGAGATCAACTTCAATCACGCCTGGGTGTCGCTGGAGCGCCGCCACCGGGTGCTGCGCTTCGACCTCGATCGTGAAGGCCGCCCGGTGCAGGCCGTCACCGTCGCGACTCCGAAGGAGATCAAGAAGCTGAAGGGCAACGCGGGGCTTGAAGCCATCGCGCGGCTGCCGGCGACCCATCCCTTTCCCGGCGCGCTCCTCACCATCGCGGAGGAGGGCTTCGACGATGAGGGCGATCACCCTGCCTGGATCCTGGGCGCGGGGCGGGCGCAGGAGCTGAGCCTTGCCCATCGCGACGGCTATGCCGTCACCGACCTTGCCATGCTGCCTAATGGCGACGGGCTGGTGCTGGAGCGCCGCTACCGGCCACCGCTGAACCTCTCCATGCGCCTGCGCCGCATCCCCGGCGAGACCATCATGCCGGGCGCGCGGCTCGACGGCGAGGTACTGATGGAGGCCTCGCTGTCGCAGGAGATCGACAATATGGAAGGCGTGTCGGTGCATCAGGAAGCCGGCGAAACGGTCATCTCCATCATCTCCGACGATAATCTCTCGGTGTTCCAGAAGACGGTGCTGCTGCAGTTCACGCTGAAGGAGTGAGGGCAGGCGGCAGGCCAACCGTCATGCTCGCCCCGAGGGCGAGCTGACGCGGGGCAGCGGGCGCGGCTTATCCTTCGAGACGGCCCTGCGGGCCTCCTCAGGATGAGGGCTGTGGTTTGGCATTGCCTTTGAGGGAGTATCACACCCACCGCCCTCATGCTGAGGGATCGCGGAGCGATCGTCTCGAAGCATGCAGCCAAGACCAGTGACCCAGCGGCCTGCTATCTTCGAGACTTCGCCTTTAGGATCGGAGTGCTGATGCCTCTAGAGATGGCCTCACAGCCCGCGCATCATCAGCCGGGCCGCATCCTCGTAGCTCCTCAGCTTCTCCTCCAGTTCCGGAGCGTCCACCACGGCGAAGCCATGCCTGACCCAGAAGGGGATCGAGCCGTTGACGGCGACGAGGCTCATGCTGGCCAGACCTTCCCGCCGGGCATGGTCGATCATCCGCTCGACGATCCGCGATGCCGCCCCGCTGCCGCGCGCGGCGGGCAGGAGCGCGATGTCGTGGAGGTAATAGGTGTCGGCATCCTCAGGGATCGCGCCGAGCAGCGAGTTCAGCGGCGGCAGCGAGCGGAAGCGCCAAGGATGCGACAGGAGGTAGCCGGCGGGGCAGCCCTCCATCTCCAGGAGCCAGGTGCCGGCAGGATGAAGCCGCTGACGCTCGGCGAAGACGGCGGCATCCTCGGGGAAATCGGGGTGCACCTCGGCCGCCATGGCCTCCACGGCGGGCAGGTCAGGGGGCGTCAGGGGGCGCCAGGTGGTCATGGGCGAAGCCCGGAGTGGGTGCGGCTTATCCTTCGAGACGCCCTCTGGCGAGGGCTCCTCAGGATGAGGACCGTGGGTGTGGCTCCTCCTCGGAGTGAGCAGCACATAACGACCTCATCCTGAGGAGGCCCTTTGGGCCGTCTCGAAGGATAAGCCGCACACTCCTCCCGGTAGACCATTCCTGCCTCCTGCTCACCGATCTTCCCCGCAACCCTTGAACAAACCCGCCGCTGGGATCAAGCTTCCGCGCATGATCCGCATGGCCCTGTGCCTCATCCTCCTTGCCACATCCGCCCTCGCCAATCCCTGCCCGCCGCCGGAGGGGCCCGAGCATCGCATCCTTCGTGTCGATCCCGACGGCACTCTTGTCCTTGACGATCGCCGCGAGATCCTGATCGCCGGTGTGGCGCAGAATTCCCGGCATTCCAGCATGGCTGACGAGGTGAGGGGACTGACGGAGGGGCGGACGATCCGCCTCGCGCCGTCAGGCATGAGGCCGGACCGCTGGGGCCGTTCCATCCTCCACGTCTGGCAGGGCGAGACGCTTCTCGCCGAACGGCTCATCCGCAGCGGAGCGGCCCTGCGCGCGCCGGGTTTTGGCGATGAAGCCTGTGCCCGTCATCTGGAGGCCCTGGAGCCCGCGCCCTGGCCCAAGCTCACCCGCGCCGATCTCGCGAGCGAAAATCTTGGTTCGGTTCTGCGCGTGGAAGGAAAGGTCATGGAGGCCCGCGCCTCCGGCAGCCGGGTTTATCTCAAGCTCGACGTATCCGGCGCCGGTCGCCTCACGGCAAGCCTGCGCGATGAAGACTATAAAGCGCTGAGCGGCGGCGCCGAGATCACAGGGCGGGTGATGCGCCTGCGCGGCAATCTGGAATGGTGGAGCGAGCCGGTGGTGGTGGTCGCTGCGGCTTTGGATGCGGCCTTAGGTGAAGGCCCCTGAGGCGGTCAGCTCTTCGCGGGCGCTTGTTGGGCCGTGATGACGTGGGTTTCGCCATCGATCGTCACGTTGATGGCATAGCTCTTCGCGCCGCCACCATCAACTTCCAGCGGCGGCTCGAAATGAAGCTGGCCTCCGTACCATTCGCCGGGCAGGAGCGTATGATCCTTAATTACGCCTTCCTCCAGCGCCGCCAGATTCTGTCGCCCGGTTTCCATGGTGTCGCTGATCATGGCGTTGTTCTGAGCCTGGGCGTTGGCCATGGCCGCGGATGCGAGTGCCGGATTATACGTCGTTGCGCTGACATAACCTGTGGAGTGGTAGGTGCCGCGAGGTGTGTAGGTCGTGGCGTGCACGGTGCCGTAGGAGCGCTGATAGCCAGCCTGCGAGGCCGAATAGGCATTGGCGGCCGCGCCGAGCCCCGTGAAGATCGCCGCCGCGATCTGCCGGTTCTTTTCCTCACGAACCAGATTTTCGTAAGTGACGACCCTTAGGCCGCGCTTCGGCTTGCCGTCTTCCAGCTGCACCACAGAGACCTGATCGACACGGAAGTCGATCGGCTTCTTGCTGAGGTTGTTGATGCCCAGCACGTAGACCGGTCGCTGCCCCGCATTGATGCCGCGTGAGGAGGGGCTGACCATCACCATGGATTTTCCTTGGGCCGAGACAAGCGCCTGCTTGCCATCGCGGGTCAGGGCCTGCTGCTTCGGACCTGCCTGGAATGATACGGTTTCCGTTGTGACGCAGGCCCCTGCGAGCAGGCTGAATGCCAGCGCGACCACTGCTTTAACTGATGTCATGAGAGTCTTTCCCTGCCCGTGGAGAATGTGGCAGGAATGTGTCCACCCTGCAAGCAGATGGTTCTATTTGTTCCCGTGTCTCGCTCGGAAGACCGCGCCTGCCGTCACATCAGCACCAGCCGAATGAGGAAGCCCACCGCCGTCACGGCGGCCACCCCGGCGCACCACAGGAGGATGAACCAGCCGAGTTGCGTCAGCCTGCGGGGCGCGGCCATCAGTGGTAGCTCTCCTCCGGGTCGATCTTGCCGCGGAAGACCCAGTAGGAATAGCCGGTATAGGCCAGGATGGTGGGCACCAGCACGGCGGCGCCGACCAGAAGGAAGGCGAGGGAACTGTCGGGCGCTGCGGCTTCCTCGATGGTGAGGGCACCCGGCACGATGTAGGGATAGAAGCTGATCCCCAGGCCCGCGAAACTGAGGACGAAGAGGCCGAGCGCGGCGAGGAAGGGCCACAGGTTCCGCTCACGCTGGAGCCCGAGCCACAAGAGGAGGGTGCAGCCGGCGATCAGGGTGGGCACCAGCGCGGAGAAGAAGGCCGTGGGCCAGCCGAACCAGCGTTCGAAATAAATGGGGTCGATGAAGGGGGTCCACAGCGAGACCACGGCGATGAGGGCGACGAGCCCGATGCAGAAGATGAAGGAGAGCCGGTGCGCCCGCGCCTGCAGCTCTCCCACGGTCTTGAGATTGAGCCAGGTGGCGCCAAGGAGGGCATAGCCCACCAGAAGCGCGAGGCCTGTCAGAAGGGAGAAGGGCGACAGCCAGTCGAAGGCGCCGCCCGCGAAGGCGCGGTTCTGGACATTGATGCCCTGCACCAGGGTGCCGAGCGCCATGCCCTGCATCAGCCCGGCGATGGTGGAGCCGAGCCAGAAGCCGATATCCCAGAGGCGTGAATTCGGCCCCGCGCGCCAGCGGAACTCGAAGGCGACCCCCCGGAAGATGAGACCGAGCAGCATCAGGATGATGGGGATGTAGAGCGCCGGCAGCACGGTGGCATAGGCCAGCGGAAAGACCGCCATGAGGCCGCCGCCACCCAGCACCAGCCAGGTCTCGTTGCCGTCCCACACAGGGGCGATGGAATTGGTCATGACATCGCGGTCGTGCCGGTGCGGGAACAGCGGAAACAGGATGCCGATGCCGAGGTCGAAGCCGTCGAGCACCACATAGGCGAGCACGGCGAAGGCGATGATGCCGGCCCAGATGATGGGAAGGTCAATGGCCATGATGCGCTCCCAATGCGTCGCCCTGGGCGGGGCCGGGGTTGATGCCCGCGGTGCGCGTCGGGGCCCGGTCCAGTTCGTGGTCCTCGTCCAGCTCGGGCGTGCGCCGCATCAGCCTGAAGAGGTAATAGACCCCCATGCCGAAGACGATGAAATAGACGATGATGAAGCCGATCAGGGAGGCGCCGACCGAGGCGGCCGAGATGGGCGACAGGCTGTCGGCGGTGCGCAACAGGCCGTAGACCGTATAGGGCTGGCGGCCGACCTCGGTGGTGTACCAGCCGGCCAGCACGGCCACGAAGCCCGAGCCGCCCATGACGACCGCGGCACGGTGCAGCGTGTGGCTTGAGTAGAGCGTGCCCTTCCAGCGCGCCCAGAGCGACCACAGCCCCAGCCCCAGCATGAGGAAGCCGATGCCCACCATGATGCGGAAGGTGACGAAGGGGATGAGCGCGGGCGGGCGTTCGTCGCGCGGCCACTCCTTCAGTCCGCGCACCGTGCCGTTGAGTTCATGGGTGAGGATCAGCGAACCGAGCTTGGGGATCTCCACCGCATAATGGGTCGTCTCCGCCTCATCATCGGGGATGCCGAAGAGGATCAGCGGGGCGCCATTGGTGTGGGTCTCGAAATGGCCTTCCATGGCGGCGATCTTCTGCGGCTGGTGCTCCAGCGTGTTGAGGCCGTGCATGTCTCCCACCAGGATCTGGATGGGCGTGACGAGGGCGGCCATCCACATGGCCATGGAGAACATGATGCGCGACTGGCGGTTGTCGCGGTCGCGCAGCAGATGCCAGGCGCCGACCCCGCCCACGGCGAAGGCGGTGGTGAGGAAGGCGGCAAGCACCGTGTGCGTCAGCCGGTAGGGGAAGGAGGGGTTGAAGATGATGGCCCACCAGTCCTGCGGCGCGAAATTGCCGTTGGCGTCGATGGTGTAGCCCGCCGGCGTGTGCATCCAGCTGTTGGCCGACGTGATCCAGGTGGCCGAGATCAACGTGCCCAGCGCCACCATGACCACGGCCACCATATGCATGGTGTCGCCCACCCGCTTGCGGCCGAAAAGCGCGATGCCGAGGAAGCCGGCCTCCAGGAAGAAGGCCGTCAGCACTTCATAGCCCATGAGCGGCCCGATCACCGCGCCCGCCTTGTCCGAGAAGACCGCCCAGTTGGTTCCGAACTGGTAGCTCATGACGATGCCGGAGACGACGCCCATGCCGAAGGTGATGGCGAAGATGACCTTCCAATATTCAAAGAGCTTGAGATAGGCCCGGTCGCGCGTGATGAGCCAGAGGCCGTTGAGAACGGCGAGGAAGCTCGCGGTGCCGATGGAGAAGGCGGGAAAGATGAAGTGGAACGAAACGGTGAAGGCGAACTGGACGCGTGCCAGGATTTCCGCGGAATATCCTAGAAACATGGCGATGCTTCCCCTCGCTTCGGCCGGATGGCCACTCCTGATCCACTTAACTAGGTCGCGAGGCTTGCGCGAACAGGACCGATTGTCCAACCCTTGGCTCGACCGCCGAGGCGGATGGAAAGGGGGAGACCGCCATGCTCATGCCATCTCCCCTGTGTCCAATAGGAGACGCGACGGCACTGTCGGCGCGCAATATGACGTTTGCATATTTCGTATGAGGGGTCCCGCGCTTATATGAAACCGTGTCACATGGTGCGGAGAGGCCTCGGTTGAGGGGCCGCACAGGGTTTCAAGGCTTAGGGACGGGCAGCGGGCGCCCGTGATGACTTGGGGCGAATGACGTTTGTGCTTCAGACATTTGGCGGTGACCGGCTGATCCGGGAGCCCGCGCCCCGACGGTCGACGCATTCCCGCGGGCCGGTGGCGCTGCTGCGCTCGGCGGGCACCGCGCTTGGCCTCGGCCTCGCCGTTTCCGCCTGCTCGGTCATCGGCACCAGCGAGCCGCCTACGGCGGCGTCATCGGTGCCATCAAGCGTGCCGCGCGTCGTCGGTGCGCAGACGCCCGCCCAGCGCGAGCATGCCCGCATCCTTGCCTCCTATGGCGGCGCCTATCAGGACCCCGCGCTGGACGAGCTTCTGGCGGGAGTGGCGAAAAAGCTGGCGGCGCAGTCGGCCCGGCCCGACATCGGCTATCGCGTCACGGTCCTCAATACGCCGAGCATCAACGCCTTCGCGCTGCCCTCCGGCGATCTCTACATCACGCGCGGTGTGGTGGCGCTCGCCAACGACACCTCCGAAGTCGCCGCCGTGCTCGCCCATGAAATGGCTCATGTGGCCGCACGGCACGCCTTCGAGCGCGCCGACCGCGAGCGGCAGGCCCAGCTTGTCAGCCGCGTTGTCTCCGGCGTCCTCAACGATCCCGAGGCCTCGGCGCTGGCGCTGGCCAAGAGCAAGCTGGCGCTGGCCCGTTTCTCGCGCGTGCAGGAGTTGGAAGCGGACCAGCTCGGCATCCGGACGCTGGCGAAGACGGGCTACGATCCCTATGCGGCCGGGCGCTTCCTGGGCTCCATGGCGCGCGCGGCGAACCTGCGTGCCCGCATGGGGGCCAACGGGGAAACTCCCGACTTCCTCTCCACCCATCCCTCCACGCCCGAGCGCGTGCAGCTTGCCGTGCAGGGCGCGCGGCACATCGCACCGCCAAACCCGGAGGCGCGCGACAAGGACGCCTTCCTCGCCGCCATCAACGGCATCGTCTATGGCGACGACCCGCGCCAGGGTCTCGTGCGCGGCCGCCGCTTCGTTCATCCGGTGCTTGGCTTCACGCTGACCGCACCCGAGGGCTTCGTGCTCGAGAACACCTCGGAGGCCCTCGTGGGGGTGGGCCCCGGCGGCTATGCCATGCGGCTCGACGCGGAGAAGGTCTCCAAGCTCGGCACGCCGCAGGAGGCACTGGAGAAGGGCGTGGTCGAAGGCACCGAGGTCTCCGACATCGAGCCCGCCCAGATCGGCGGCATGCCGGCGGCACTCGGCGTGGCGCGCGGGCGCGACTGGACCTTCCGGGTCGCCGCCATCCAGCTTGATGATGATATCTATCGTCTCGTCTTCGCCGCGCGCGAACTGACGCCGGAGACCGATGCGCGCTTCCGCGAGGCGATCCAGAGCTTCCGCAGGCTCACCTCCGAGGAGGTCATCTCCACCCGGCCTCAGCGCCTCAGCGTGATCACTGTGAAGCCCGGCGAAAGCATTGAGAGCATCGCAGCGCGCATGCCCTTCTCCGACCGGGCGGTGGAGCGCCTTCTGGTGCTCAACGGGATGGAGCCGGGAGCGCAGCTCACGGCTGGGCAGAAGATGAAGACGGTGGTGGAATAGGCCGCATCGGCTCGGTCGGTCTCAGTGGAGTTCGCGGCCCATCCTTCGAGACTTGGCCTGCGGCCAACCTCAGGATGAGGCATCAGTTGTAGCTTCTTCAGAAGCGACCACATCCACTCCCCTCATGCTGAGGGATTGCGCAGCAATCGTCTCGAAGCATGAAGCCACACCCGCAGGGATCGTCACATGTCTGACGGAGCTCACGTCTACATCCTGCGCTGCGCCGATGGCAGCTATTACACTGGCATCACCCAGCGGCCGGTCGAGGAACGGGTCAGCGAACACAATCGCGGTCTCTATGAAGGCAGCTACACCGTCAACCGTCGCCCGGTCACCTTGGTGTTTGCCGGACATTTCGCCATGATCACCGACGCCATTGCCTTTGAACGGCGCGTGAAAGGCTGGTCGCGTGTGAAGAAGGAAGCGCTGATTGCCGGTGCTTATGAGGATTTGCCCGGCCTGTCCCGAAGGCGGGTGCTATCGACGGACAGGAGTTCGTAGCCCATCCTTCGAGACTTGGCCTGCGGCCAAACTCAGGATGAGGCATCACTTGCAGTTTCTTCAGAAGAAGCCATACCCGCCACCCGTCGGTCGTTCAGGAAGACGTTGAGAGGCGGATAGGCGTGCCGCTGAGATCCCCGACAGTCGCGAAAAGCGACAGCTACCAGAAGCCCCCGATCCCACCATTTTAAAGCTAGTCTTATGCTGATAATAAGGTAAGCTTTAGGGGCGTCAATGCTGCCTGACGCAAGCTGCTACCTAAAAAAGGGCTTGGGCGCCCACCCGGCAGCAGGGAGGAAATCATGAAACGGATGACACCTGTCCAGCGGCTGTTTTCGGCCGCGTTTGGCATGCTGGGGATCGTGGCCGGATCAGCATTTACCCTGGAATCGGCCGCGGCGCAGGAGGATTGGGCGAAGGTCGTCGAAGCAGCCAAAGCCGAAGGGGTGGTGGTGCTCTACAGCACTCTGCAGCCCAACGGGATCGAACCCCTGCTGCAGAAGTTCCGGGAAGCCAATCCAGGCATCCGGACCGAGCAGATCCGGCTCGGCAGCAACCCCCTGATCGAGCGTTTCTCGACCGAATTCCTGGCAAATCGCCATCTTGCGGATGTGGTCATCACCTTTCCTGACGACCGCGTCTATGAGGGCATGAAGCAGGGCTGGGCGCTGGAATGGACGCCGCCGGAGCTCGTCAACTTCCCAGCCGAAGTCAACAACGGCAACATGATGTTCGCGCTCCAGAACGTCCGTGAAGCCATCATCTGGAACAAGACCCTGGTGCCCGATGCCGAGGCGCCCAAGGAGTGGGCGGATCTCTTCGACCCCAAATGGAAGGGCAGGATCGGCATGAACCCGCCTTGGCGATCCGTCGCCATCCAGCAGGCCGTCGCCTTCTGGGAGGATCAGCTGAAGCTTGGCGATACCGCGGCAAAGATGAAGGAGAACGGCGTCCGCTTCTTCGAAGGTTCCGGCGGCATCATCCAGGCCGTCATCCGCGGCGATGTCGCGGTTGCCGAGATCAGCGACATCCCGCTCAACCCGCTGCTCGCCGATGGCGCGCCGATCGGCTTCGTCTATCCCAAATCAGGTACGACCATGTCCATCAACCTCGGTTTCGTCGCCAAGAAGGCGCCTCATCCGAACGCGGGCAAGGTGCTGCTCAACTGGCTCATGACCGAGGACGGTCAGAAACAGCTTCTGGAATATGGCGGCCTGTCGGTCACCCGCAAGGGCGCGCCGGCCCTCTCTCACCTGCCGGCGACGCCGGATCTTTCCAACGTCGTCGACGGCGCGAAACTGGTGACGCCGGAGCGGCAGGGCGAGATCGTTGACCATTGGCGCAAGGTCTTCGGCGTCATGTAACAAAACGCCTGCCGCTCATCACGAGCGGCAGGCGTTCAGCGTCGCGGCAACGGAAAAACTACGTCAGTTGGCCTGGGCAAGCGCCGGCGAGGAAGCACCCGCGCCCACGGCATAGGTCGCCGCGCTGCGTCCGGCCAGGCGGCCGAACACGGAACCGGACATGAGACCGGCGCCGCCGAGATAATTCTCGTAGAAGATACCACCGACCAGTTCGCCGGCGGCGTAAAGGCCGGGAATGGTGTTCTCTGTGGTGTCCTGCACGGCTCCCGTGTCATTGATGCGCAAGCCGCCGAAGGTGAAGGTGATGCCGCAGGTCACGACGAAGCCGGTGTAGGGCGGCTTGTCGATCGGCAGCGCCCAATTGGATTTGGGCGGTGTGATGCCTTTGGTTCCGACGCCGTCGAGGATGGAGGGATTGTAGGTGCCCGGCTGGCAGGCGGCGTTGAACTCCGCGATGGTCTTCTGCAGAGCCTCCGGATTGATCTCCAGCTGTTCGGCCAGGCCCTCGATGGTGTCGGATTCCACCTTGGTGACCTGACGGATGCGATATTCGTCCCGCACCATGGAGATGGTCTTGGCGTCGAAGATCTGCACGGCGGCGCGGCCCGGCTGCTTCATGACCTCGCGACCGTACTTGGCATAGGTGTGGTTGCGGTAGTCGGCGCCCTCGTCGAGGAAGCGCTCGCCCTTCATGTTGACCACGATGCCGATCGGATAGGAGTGCTTCTGGAAGTTGTCGAGCACCACCCGGTCGCCGAACGGCGGCGCGCTGATGTCCCATTGCACGGCATGGCAGGTCGACCAGCCGCCGAAGGGCTGTGCTCCGATGTCGAGCGCCATGCGGATGCCGTCGCCGGTGTTGTGCTTTGTGCCACGCACGCGGCAGTGTTCCCAGCCGGGGCCGAAATAGCGGGTGCGCATCTCCGGGTTTGCCTCAAAGCCGCCGGAGCCGAGCACCACCGCCTTGGCGCCGATCTCCTCATAGCCGTTGGGCCCGAACACCCTGAGCCCGGAAATCGCCCCGGACTGATGCTGCAGGAGGGCGCGCGCGGCCGTTGAATAACGGATCTCGATGCCGAGGTTCTCGGCCCGGGTCATGAGGAACTGGACCAGGCCATAGCCGCCGCCCACGGCCTCGATGCTGACGCCGCCGTAGAACACATGTTTGCCGTTCACGACGAAGGACTGGCGGTTGAACATCGGGATGAAGCGGACGCCCTGCTGCCGCAGCCAGCCCATGGTCTCCTTCGAGCTGCCGATCAGGATCTCAGCCAGGGTCTCATCGCTGAGGTTCTCGGTCACCTTCATCAGCTCGTCCATATATTTGGCCTTGCTGAGCGGAGGGATCTCGATCTGGTTGGCTTCCTCCTCCGACAGGTCGACCAGCACCGTCTTGCGCAGATCCTCGACCCCGTCGTGGGCGAAGCGGAACCCGCCGGCCGTGAACAGGGAATTGCCGCCCCGCTCGTCATAGGGCGCCTTCTCCAGCACCAGCACCCTGGCACCATTCTCATGTGCCGATAGCGCAGCGCAAAGCGCCGCGTTCCCGGCGCCCACGACGACGACGTCATATTCATCCTTGGTCATTGTATCCTCCCGTTGTTCTGTTGTGGCTGGATCACGATCAATTCCGGATGTCCTGGAGGAACCACTCCGTGGGGAGATCGTGCCCGAGCCCGAGTTCCTTGGCGCGGCGGAAAACATGGGCGCCGACGGCGGGGAACTGCACACCCCAATTTCCGAACGTGTGGTACTGCGTGATCTGGTCCCGGTTCTGGCGCCCCCCGGCCTTTCCGGAGATGACATCGGTATAGACCGGGATCTCGCGCTCGACCTTCTGATGGGCGGCGCCGCGCGGGATGCGCTTCTGCTCCTCTTCGGTGCCGGCGACATAGGCGCCCATGCTTCCCGGCACATCCCGCTGATAGATGCGGCTTTCCGGGAGATCGAGACCTTCGCGACCCTGCTGCACGACCACGTCGAACCGCATCACCGTCTCCGGCGCGATCTCCCGCAAGCCGAGGGTTGAGACATGCTGCCCCGGCTCCAGCCAGTCCGTCTGGATCACCGGCGTCAGGCTGTCGGTCGCGGTCGCGATGATATCGACACCGCGCACGGCCTCGCGCGCGGTGTCCACCGCGACGACCTCGATGCCAAGAAGGTCGGACATTTCGGCGGCATAGCTTTCGCGATGATGCGCGTTGGGGCTGAACACCCTGGCGGCTGTGATGTCGCGCACCGCGCAGATGGCGCGCAGGAAGGTGCGCGCCATGCCGCCGGAACCGATCACGCCGACGGTGTGTGAATCCGGGCGCGACAGCAGCCGGGCGCCGATGCCCGCAGCGCCTCCCACGCGCATCTGCTGCAGATAGCCGTCGTTCATGAGGGCGAGCGGCTCGCCCGAGCCGGTGCTGAACAGGAACACGAGGCCGCAATAGGTGCCCGGCTCCATGCAGAACTTCTTTTCCGATCGGGTGCCGTCCTCCGCCTCGGGCCAGACCACAATGTCCGACTTCAGCCGAACCGCCAGCACGCCATGGCTGGTGCCCACCACATCACCCCAGCGATAATAGCCGTCGGGTCGGTCGCAAGGCACATACATGTCGATGCGCGGCCGGAACACGGACTCGCCCGTGATCAGCCGGGCGAAGGCCTCTTCCTGAGCCGTTATGCAGGCCGGCATGTCCAGGACCTGCCTTACAACGTCGTTGTTGATGAACAGCATGAACGCCTCACGCACCCGGTCGCGTGCCCGCCGCGCCGTCGCCAACTCTGGAGATCGACAGAAGCTTTACGCCGCCTGATTTTCTTATAAAGATTATGAATCTTACTTCACTAGTGTCAATCCATTTCCTTGGGGCTGACGGCGTGCCCGAATGTCATGGTCCTCGGCTTTCCATCCGGATAGAACTGTCGCCGGTCGCACACATCACAGAGGGCATCGTCATCATGCGGCAATCGGTTCCGCGTTCCGCTTCCGAAAGCCCTGCGGCAGGAGAGGAAAGCTATGTTCTGCCGTCCTTCGTGACGCTCCGTCTTCTGACCATTCTCGTCGCGATAGATGAAACCGGCAGCCTGAGCGGCGCCGCCAAGCGACTTGGCATGACGCAATCCGCCATCTCGCAGGCCGTGCTGGCTTTCGAGGACATGCTCGGCAAATCGGTGTTCGATCGTTCTCTTCGCCCGTCCGCATTCACGCTGACAGGTCGGCTCATCCTGAAGCACGCGACGCCGATCCTGGATTTGACGAAGCAGCTCGAGCATGCCCTGCGCTTTTCAAGCCAGACCCAGCTCTCCGTACTCCGGATCGGTATCCTGGACACTTTCGCAACCACGGTCGGCCCTTTCCTGATGGAGGAAATCCGCCCCATCGCGGCCAGTTGGTCCATCGCATCGGGATCGCGGGAAACCAAAATCAATGCGTTGATCGAGCATCGGGCCGACATGGTGATCACATCGGACGAGACCCCATGCCCGCCGCACCTGACGTCCCGGCTGGTGCTGTCGGAGCCATACTTCCTCGTCCTGCCGCGGAGCCAGAAGGTTTCATTCACCGACCTCGCGACTCTGTCGAGCCGGATGGATTTCATCCGTTACGGACAAGGCCGCAGCATCACACGACAGATCGACGACTATCTGAAGGACAACGGGGTCATACCACCGCACACCTATCAGTTTGACGGTGTGGATGCTGTCATTGGCATGGTCGCGGCGGGCCTCGGTTGGGCTATCGCCACCCCGCTGTCCATTCTCAAGGCCCGTGACAAGGTCAATGAGCTGCGATGTGAGCCTCTTCCCGGGCCACAGTTGTTCCGGACCATTTCCCTGGTCAGCCACGATGGGGAAGCCGCTGCGATCGCGGAGAGAATACGTCTGCCAATACTTCGGGTGCTGCGTGAGCGCACACTGCCCGAGCTCCTTGCACTGCTGCCGCATCTTGCCAAGCTCACCCGGATCGAGGACGCGTCTTAACGTCTCGGTCTCAGGGCTCCGCTTTGGCGCCCGCAGCGTCCGGCCCGTTTGTCCGGGTCCCGGGCCATTCAGGGGTCAGCTGAAGCTGAGGTATGCCTCGGGGTGACGCTCCACCAAGGCCCGGCGCACCTTTTCAAGGGCCCGGTTCTCGATCTGGCGGACACGCTCCTTGGAGATGCCCATGCGGCTGCCGAGGGCTTCCAGTGTCACGGCCTCGTCCTTCAGACGGCGTTCGCGCAGGATCTTGAGCTCACGCTCGTTGAGCACGTTGAGCGCCGCGTGCAGCCAGGTGCTGCGGCGCTCGCTGTCGATGGACATGCCGACAGCCTCTTCCGGCAGGGGCGCCTCGTCCACGAGGAAGTCGCCGCGCTCGGAGGAGCTGTTGGGGTCATCGTCACTGACGGGCGCATTGAGCGACAGGTCGGGCCCGGACAGGCGCGCGTCCATCAAAGCCACGTCGCGCTGGGGCACGCCGATGGCCATGGCGATCTCCTCATGCATCTGGGCACTGGTGTGGCTGCCGGGCACGCGCATCATCCGGGCGCGCAGGCGGCGCAGGTTGAAGAACAGCGCCTTCTGGCCCGAAGAGGTGCCGCCGCGCACGATCGACCAGTTGCGCAGGATGTGGTCCTGGATGGCGGCGCGGATCCACCAGGTGGCATAGGTGGAGAAGCGGACTTCACGGGCGGGGTCGAAACGCGCGGCGGCCTCCAGCAGGCCCACGTGGCCCTCCTGCACGAGGTCGGGCATCTGCAGGCCATAGTGCCGGAAGCGGGTGGCAATCGCGATCACGAGGCGCATATGGGAAGAAGCCAGCCTGTGCATGGCGCTCTCGTCCCGCTGCTCCTTCCAGCGCACCGCGAGTTCGTGTTCCTCCTCGCGCGTCAGAAAGGGCGCCTGGGATGCCGCCCGCATGATGCCGGTCCCGGTAGACTTGCTGTGCTGCGCCAAATCCGCCTCCCTTGGCCTTGCCCGCATACGGGCCTGTCTGAAGGGTGGGAACGCGTGAGGGCGGGAATCGTCCCCTGTGACGACCGCATCGCATCATCACAGCTGCGTGATCAGGACTTGCCGCAAGAAAAAACCCGGCCATATGACCGGGTTTTTCTTAAAGTCACAAAGATGTCAGCGACTTGGAGAGGATCAGGCCGCCTCGACCTGCTCTTCGCCGGCCTCGGCCTCATCCGCGGCTTCCTCGCCGGCGCGCGTGCGACGGGGGGCCTTGGCCAGCGCCGCTTCGATGCGCTGAACGGCCTCGGTCTCGGTCAGGTCCTCGACGGCGCCGAGCTCGCGGGCCATGCGGTCCATGGCGGCCTCATAGAGCTGCCGCTCGGAATAGGACTGCTCGGGCTGCGCCTCGGTGCGGTGCAGATCGCGCACCACTTCGGCGATGGCGATCAGGTCGCCGGAATTGATCTTGGCCTCATATTCCTGCGCGCGGCGGCTCCACATGGTGCGCTTGACGCGGGCGCGGCCCTTGAGGGTCTCCATTGCCTTCTTGACGACATCGGCGCCCGAGAGCTTGCGCATGCCGACGCTGGCCACCTTTGTTGTGGGAACGCGGAGGGTCATCTTGTCCTTGATGAAGGTGATGACATAAAGCTCGAGCTTGTAGCCCGCCACTTCCTGTTCTTCGATGCTGGTGATCTGGCCGACGCCATGCGAGGGGTACACAACGAATTCGTCGACCTTGAACTCGATACGGGCAGTCTTCTTGGCGGTGCTCATGCGCTTTCGCACTCCCTGATCAGGCATTTGTTGGCCGGCGGGGGATGCCGGGACAGACAAAAACCCGGGCCTGTCAACTCCGGGTTCATCTTTCGGATCGTGGCTGGGACGCGCTCCATTCCCGAAAAGGACGCGATTTCACAGCGTCGTCACGAGGAAATGGGATGATGGGGCTGATGCGTCGTTGAGTATCTCGATCTCTTGGCGACCCTATCACAAAAGTACTAAATGTGCAAAAAAATATGTGATTAGTGCCGCCCGGGCGCAAGATGCGGGTGAGGGATCGTTCACCACAACATTCGTTGAAGCCGTATAGCGTGTCGGTGCAGCCGCCGGTTGCAGCGCTGGTAACACTTAGGGATAAAAGCTGATCGCGGCTTTGTATTACCGGTGGCGGAGCACCCGCCGATCCCTTTCCAGCGCAACCGTTCAGGCTTCGGCGTAAACTTCCGCCGCAGCGTCATAGGCGTCTTGCTTGCCGCTGCGGTCTTTCTTGTCGATGTAGTTGCAGAAGATCTCGAACTTCTCCGCCTCGGTCTCGTCCATGTCGCCGAAGGCGTTTTCCAGCCGTGCCCTGATCTCACGGACGACCCAGGCGGCTGCATCTTCCGACGATGCTTCAGGATCAATGTGCTCGCGGAAATAGCGGACCAGGTCCTGGAACAGCGGCTTGATGGGGCCGTTGCCCTGATTGAAGCCGAAGAGCTTGCGCGTGTCGATGTCGATTCCGTCGCCGGCATAGATGGAGGCGATTTCGTTCAGCGTGTTCTCGAAACCGACGCGCGTGCTCTCGCCCTCGTTGAAGCGTGCCCTCACGATGCCGCGTAGCTTGTCCCCGCCCTCGCGGTTGGATTTGTAATAGTAGTTGTCGAAGATCTCGCGCGCTTCCGCGCCATTCTCACCGAAGGCGTTCTCGATGCGCGGAGAGATCTTTTCCATGATCCAGTCAGCGACCTCTCCCTCGTCGGCGGCCGGGTTGATATGGGTCAGGTAGATATCGGCCAACGCGCTGAAAACGCTCTCCGGATATTCGTTGGTGAAGCTCGCGAGCTGGCGACTTTCAAGGTCGATGTTATCCGCGTACCATTCGGCCAGCTTGTCGATGTTCTTGATGCTCTCGGGGTCGATGCCCATCTCGCGCAGCTGGTCCGCGCGGATGGCTTCGACCTTGCCGCCGTCACGGGCATCCAGATAGGCCTGGATAATGCGGTCCGCATCGCCGTCGAAGCGTTGGGTGCTCCGCGAAAACGCCTCGGCCGGGTCGATGTCGCGCCCCGCCGGTCCGAACAACTGCTCCATTATCTCTCTGGTGTGCTCGGAATCGTATTCGTAATAATCCTCGTGCAGCTGCTCGTTGATGTCGCGCCAATCATCGAGAGTGGCCTGGAACAGCTCGTAATCCACGTTGTCAGCGACATCAATGCTCGCGCTCTTGGAGCTGCCGCCGCCAAAGCCGGACTCGGTCTCGAACACCTCAAGTGCCTGAACCATGTCGGCGGAATCCCTGAGACCAAAGCTGTGGAACAGCTCGTGGACCAGCGTGTAGTTGAGCTTGCCCCCTTCCAGGTCGTCGTTGATCTTTATGTAGCCCTTTTCGTCATTGTGCTTGCCGTTGTTGCCGTCTTCCAGATCCTCGAAGTAGATTGAGTAAGGTCGCAGATCGGGATTTTCAGCGAAGGCGTCGATCACGAAGCGCTTGAAGAAGGGGCTGTTGTCCAAGGATTCGGCGTAGGCATCGCGCAAGGCGTCGGCGTTCTCACCTTCAAAGGTGTAATAGCCGCTTTCCTCCAGCACCTTGACGATCTCCGCCCCCGAAGCGTCCTCCATGCCCTCAAGTGGCGATCGCGGCTTGCGCCTGCCGTCCACACTCTCCAGCCAATCGATCAGGGGATCTTCTACGCGCTTCTCGTCCCTGCCTTGGGCGCCGCCGCGCACTAGATCTTCATTGGCGAAACGATTGATATACATGGAAAGCCCCTTCCCGAGGGACTTATATTATATAAAATTGATGACGATGATAAGACAAAATAAAGTTTTGTTCGAACTAGTCTCTAACAAAACTATCTTTTGTTTAGCCCGGTAAGGATGGGTCAATAAAAATGACCGGCCCCAAGGACCGGTCATAGCGATTATTGTTGCACGGGTGAAGCGCTTCAGTCGCCCTGGCCAGGGTTTGGCGAGAAATACTTCTCCAGCTTGCCCTCTTCGCCGTCCATCTCCTTGGCATCGGCGGGAGGGTCGCGCTTGACCGTGATGTTGGGCCAGCTCTTGGCGTAATCGGCATTGAGGGTCAGCCAGGATTCCAGCCCCGGCTCGGTGTCGGGCTTGATGGCCTCCGCCGGGCATTCCGGCTCGCAGACACCGCAGTCGATGCATTCGTCCGGATGGATGACGAGCATGTTCTCGCCTTCATAGAAACAGTCGACCGGACAGACCTCCACGCAATCCATGTACTTGCAGCGGATGCAATTGTCCGTAACAACATAGGTCATTTCGTCAATTCCCAAATTCAGGACGCATTATCTGGATATACCACTCTATCCAATTGTGCAATG
The DNA here is from genome assembly GCF_014635245.1 of Agaricicola taiwanensis. GTDB lineage: Bacteria > Pseudomonadota > Alphaproteobacteria > Rhizobiales > Methylopilaceae > Agaricicola > Agaricicola taiwanensis. The sequence continues at coordinate 60,880 of NZ_BMCP01000005.1, forward strand.
CGCCGGAGGCATGGTCAGTCGGTCTCCTTCAGCCCGTCCGTCTCCCGCCGTTCCTTCTTGGTGGGGCGGCCGGATCCGGGATCGCGCGGGGCGGGCGGCGGTGTCCTCGGTGCCGGAGGAGGGCTTTGGTCCTCATATAGTACTCTCGCCTCGCTCGCGCCTCCGCGCCGTTGGGCGAATTGGCGCACCACATAGACGAGAAGCCGCTCGGACAGGGCGATGGTGAGAACATCCCCCGCCCGGACCCAATGGGCGGCGTCCAGGATGCGTTCCGTGTTCAGGCGCACATGGCCGCTCCGGACGAGGTTCTGGGCCAGCGTGCGGGTCTTCACCACGCGCGCGTGCCAGAGCCATTTGTCGATGCGCTGACGGCCGGCGCCCTCGGCCTCGGCTGACGGTCCGCTCAAGAGTTGCCGGAACCCTCGGTTTCCAGCCGGCTCTTCAACGCGGCAAGGGCGGCGAAGGGCGAATTGGGATCGGCCTGGCGTTCGCGGCGCGGCTCCCGGCGCGGCTCGTCCCTGCGCTGGTCGGCGTGGCGCTGCTGCCCGCCCTTGCCGGGAGAGCTCGTCTCCCAGCGCTTCTTGTCACGCGGCGGGCGGGCCCGCTGCTGGTTGCGGCCCTCCGCATCGGCGCGGCCTTCGCCGTGGCGGGCGCCGTCGCGACGGGCGCCGTCGCGCGGCTGCTGTTCGCGGCTCTGGCCCTCGCGGGGCTGGTTGCGATGCTGCGGCCGGCCATGGGGCCGCGCGGGGCGGTCGTGACGGCGGCCGGGATGCCAGATCTCGATCATGGCGGGCTCGGCCGTGACAGGCTCGGCAGGCTCGCTCGGGGCGGCTTCCACAGGGGCAGGCTGTTCGGCCGCAGGATCGGCCGGGGTAATCTCCGTCGGTACGGCTTCGGTCCCAGCCGGCTGGACGTCCTCAGCCGCGGGTGCCTCGGGCTCCTGTGGCTCGGGTTGGGCGGCAGCGGCTTCCGCGTCAGCGGCGGGTTCGGCTGCGGGCTCGGCGTCCGGCGTCGTGGCCTCCGCCGGACCGGCATCCAAGGAGCCTGTTTCGGCGCTGGCCGCAGGGGCGGTCTCCGCCACCGGTGCGGGCGCGGGCTTGCGCTCCACGCGGTACCCCAGCGAGCGCAGGATGGTGGCGAAATCCTCGCCGGCGCAGCCGACGAGTGAGGTCATGGTGACGGTCACGGTGAAGCCGTCGCCCTCGGCGGCGCCGGCCGGCGCCTCGCCCTGGGTGAGGCCGGGGCGGAAGGCGATGGCGGGGCGGATGAGATCGGCCAGCCGTTCCAGGATGTCGACGCGCACGGCGCGGGTGCCGCAGACGCGGAAGCCGAGCACGCGGTAAAGCTCTTTCGGTGCCTCCGCCGGCACGGGGAAGGAGGTGCGGCCCGAGGCGCTGAGGGCCATGGCCTCGCCCAGCTCCGGTGTGTCCTGCACGCCCTTGTGGAGAAGGTAGAGCTGCGCCGCCAGCGCGCGCGGCGCCGGCTTCAGCAGCGCCGGCAGATAGAGATGATAGGCGCCGAAGCGGACGCCCAGCGCACGCAGCGCGGCGCGCGCGGTCTGGTCGAGCGACTTCACGTCCTCGGCGATGCCTGCGCGCTCGATGACACCGAAGCCTTCCAGCAGCTGGAAGGCGATGCCACGGGCGATGCCCTCGAGACCTTCCGCGCTTTCCAGCGCCAGCAGGGGGCCGAGCAGGTTCTGCACATGGGCCTTCACGCGCAGGGCGAGGCGAGCCTCCACCTTTTCGCGGGCGGCAGCGGAGAGGGTGTCGTCGGCCAGCAGGCGGATGCGGGGGCTGAGTGGCTTGTCGCCGGCGGCGAGCTTGCCGACCGGATCGCCCAGCCAGCGGATCACGCCGTCGCTGGCGATGACGATATCGGGGTCCGGCGCGGCGGAGAGCTTTTCCGCGCGGCGCTCGAACTCGCCGGTGAGGCTTGCCTGCGCGGCCGCGCGCAGGGCTTTCGCCTGTTCAGGATCGGCATTCACATCGGGCGTGAACTGAAACCCCGCGAGCCGCCCCACGTGGTGGCTTTCCACGGTGACATCGCCGTCTGTGCTGATTTCGGCCTCGAGCATGGTTCTTTCCTTGAGACGCCGCATGAGAACGCTGGTGCGCCGGTCGATAAAGCGCTGGGTGAGCCGCTCGTGGAGGGCGTCCGACAGGCGGTCTTCAACCGCCCGCGTCTCGGCCTGCCAATGTTCGGGATCATCCAGCCAGTCCGGCCGGTTGGCTACGAAGGTCCAGGTACGGGTTTGCGCAATCCTTGCCGCGAGAGTGTCGATATCTCCGTCCGCGCGATCGCAGCGCGCGACCTGGGTCGAAAACCAATCGGCAGGTATCATACCTTTGGCCGCGATGAAACCATAGACCGCAGTGACGAGATCGGCATGTTGCGCGGGGGAGATCTTGCGGTAGTCGGGAATCTGGCAGGCCTCCCACAGCCGGCGCACCTCGCCGAAGCCCCGGGCGCGCCTGCGCACCTCCGGATCACGCGCCAGCGTTTCCAGCACCAGCACATCCTCCGCCGTGGGCGCGCGGGTGAGGCCCGCCTCCTGCGGCGGTATGGCGAGGCTTTCCAGAAGGCTGCCGATGCTGTCGAACTTGAGCTCGGCATTGCGCCATTGCAGCACGCGCACGGCATCGAAGGCATGGGCCTCCAGCCGTTCCGCCAGCTCCGGCTCGATGGCGGGGCAGCGCCCCGTGGTGCCGAAGGTGCCGTCCTTCATATAGCGGCCGGCACGTCCCGCCACCTGGCCCATTTCGGCCGGGTTCAAATGGCGGAACTGGAAGCCGTCGAACTTGCGATCACCGGCAAAGGCCACATGGTCGATGTCGAGGTTGAGGCCCATGCCGATGGCGTCGGTGGCGATGAGATAATCCACCTCGCCGGCCTGATAGAGCGCGACCTGCGCGTTGCGGGTGCGGGGCGACAGAGCGCCCAGCACCACGGCCGCGCCGCCGCGCTGGCGGCGGATCAATTCCGCGATGGCGTAAACTTCTTCGGCGGAGAAGGCGACGATGGCCGTGCGCGGCGGCAGGCGCGTCACTTTCTTGGCGCCGGTGAAGGTGAGCTGCGAGAGCCGAGGGCGGGTGACGATAGTCACGCCCGGCAGCAGCTTCTCGATCAGGGGGCGCATGGTCTCCGCGCCGAGGAGCAGCGTCTCCTCGCGGCCGCGCCGTCTCAGGATGCGGTCGGTGAAGACATGGCCGCGGTCGAGGTCGGAGGCGAGCTGCACCTCGTCGATGGCGACGAAGGCGACATCGAGATCCTGCGGCATGGCCTCGATGGTGCAGACCCAGTAGCGGGCGCCGCGCGGCTTGATCTTCTCCTCGCCGGTGACGAGGGCCACCGCCTCTTCGCCCGCCCGCTCCACCAGCCGGCCGTAGACCTCACGCGCGAGCAGGCGCAGCGGCAGGCCGATGATGCCGGAGGAATGACCCAGCATGCGCTCGATGGCGTAATGGGTCTTGCCGGTGTTGGTGGGGCCGAGGACGGCGGTGACCCCGCGTCCACGCTGCGCCGGCGGGATGGGGGCGGGATATGCCATCGGGGGCCTGTCGGGATTGCGCAACGGATGTCTCCGGTGGGCCGGGGCGGTTACGAGAACTTTTTGGGAACGTAACGGGACCGAATCGCTGACTCGGGCCGAGTCCTGCTTCGTTCACGGCGATATATAGTGTGTGTCCTCGCGGACTCACACCAGCGGATCAGCTCTTTGTCGGGATGATTCATCTCCTTGAGAGGACTCAGGTTTTCGGCCCTTCCACCTTGAAGCGGGAGGCCTCCACCACGATGGTGCCGAAGGGCGTGGGCACCGAGGTCTTGTAGGGCACCAGCATCTTGGTGCCGGCAACCGGCACCAGCCAGACCTCGATCAGCGGGTCCTTAGCGAAATAGGCAACGTAATCGGCGCTTTCGCGATGGCCGGCGATGGCCTTGTAGCGGGCGCGGCAGACCACGGCGGGGCCGCTGTAGGCATCGCTCTCGCCTTTCTCGACGCTGGCCATGCGCAGGTAGCTGAGCTGGATGTCGAAGCGTTCGGAGCCTTCGAAAACGGGCAATGTGCGCTGGCAGGCCGAGGCTCCAAGCTTGCCGTCCTTCTGCGGCATGGGCATGAAGGCCGCGCTCAGGGGGTCGAGGATGCCGCGCTGGTGTTCCGGCGAAAGCTCAATGCGGTCAGGCCTGGGCTTCGGCTCCGGCGTCACCTTGGCAAGCTTCACGTTGCCGGCCGCCATGCCCATCTGGATGGTCTGCCGGCGCCGGGAGGTGGCAACCGTGGTGGCGAAGGTCTCCGGCAGCACACGCGTACCGGAGACATTGCCCGACGCGGTGACGGCGACATCGGCGGACAGAACGCGGCCCGAAATCTTGGCGTCATAGGTGCTGTCGTTGGTCACATCCAGCGTCATGAAGGCCTTGCCGATGGGGGCAAAATTGAGCCAGCGGATGTCGTAGCGCGTGGTGAGGGTGGCGGTCTGCGCGGCGGCGGGCAGGCTCAGGGCGGCCAGCCCCACGCTCATGAGTGCGGCGGGGACGAGCCGGCGCAAACGCCTCAAGACAATGGCCCTGCCGCTGACCGACATGCTCTCTCCGACCAAATCGCCGATGTTGGGTATGATCGGCATGATCATTGGACAATACGTCAAATCTGTGATTCTTGCCCGGCCCCGCAACTGCGACATCTCACCCTCTCCGGCCCCATGCCATGAACGATCCCATTCTCGTTGAAGTCACCCGCGGCAGCCTTGTGGAAAGCCGCCACGCCGGCCGCGCGGTGGTGGTCGATGCCGATGGCGCCATTCTCTTTTCCGCGGGCAATGTGAATGCGCCGATTTTCCCCCGCTCGGCGGTGAAGGCGCTCCAGGCGCTGCCCCTGGTGGAGAGCGGCGCGGCCGATGCCCATGGCTTCACCGAAGAGATGCTCGCGCTCGCCTGCGCCAGCCACGGCGGTGAAGCGGGTCATGTGGAAACGGCGGCCGGAGCGCTTGCAAAGCTTGGCCTCGATGAAAGCGCACTGGAATGCGGCGCCCATTGGCCGAGCTTCAAGCCGGCCGGGGCGGCGCTGGCGCGGGAGGGCCGCAAGCCGAGCTGCCTGCACAACAACTGCTCGGGCAAGCATTCAGGGTTCCTGTGCCTTGCCTGCCATATGGAGGAGCCGACGCAAGGCTATATCCAGCCGGGCCACGCGGTACAGCGCGAGGTGAAGGCCGCGCTGGAAGGCGCGACCGGCGCCGTGCTGCCGGACGGGATGCGCGGCATCGACGGTTGCGGCATCCCCACCTTCGCCGCGCCGCTGGTGGCCTGGGCGCGCGGCTTTGCCCGCTTCGGCACCGGGCATGGCTTCGCGCCGGACCGGGCGAAGGCGGCGGCGCGGCTGCGGGCGGCGGTGGCGGCGCACCCCTGGCATGTGGCCGGCACCGGCCGCTTTTGCACCGAGGTGATGCAGCTTTTAGGCTCCCGCGCCTTCATCAAGACCGGCGCGGAAGGCGTTTTCCTGGTCGCGCTACCCGAACAGGGGCTCGGCATCGCCGTGAAGGCCGATGACGGCGGCACCCGCGCCTCGGAAGTCGCGACAGCGGCCCTGATCGCGCGCTTCCTGCCCATGGACGATCCGACACGCGCGGGCTTTGAGCGTTTTGTGCGACCGGAGCTGAAGAACTGGACCGGAACGCTGGTGGGCGGCGTGCGCCCGGCCGGTGCGCTCGCCTGAGCGCGTCGGCTGCGCCGCAATCACCTTGCGGCTTCTCCCAGCAGGGCCCTGCGGAATATGATCTTGCGGTCGATCGCATCCAGGTTGCGCGCATGGCGTTGCGATTGGCCGTCGTGCACCTTCAGCGACACGAAATTCGGCCCTTTTTGCCGCAGGATCCTCTCACCCTCGCTCAGGTGCTCCGCGGCCGTCGCTTCCATCACATTCGTGAAGCAGCATGAACGCGCGACACCCGCCAGGTCGATGCCCTCGGCGGTATGGGTCTTCTGATTGCCCGTTTCGCCGTAATGGGCGTTGTCGACGCACAGGATCGAGAGGTTGGACGGCCGCACGGCGCCGATCGTCGCCAGCGAGCCCAGCCCCATCAGAAGCTCGCCATCGCCGGTGACAACCAGAACCTGACGGCGCGGCTGCGTGAGGGCAAGGCCGAGCCCCATCATGGCGGCGCCGCCCATGGCGCCGGCGAGAATATAGGTGTGGGGCGCCTCGCGGGTGAGATGGGCGATGTCCTGCGCCGCGCCCGCCAGCCCCACGATGATCAGGAAATCCTCGTGCCGGCCGACGATGGCCGGGACGGCCTGTCTGCGGTCCAGCAACGTGTTCTGCTTCTCGGCTTGTTGGTTCATTGATCCATCCCTCCCGTCAAAAAGGCTTCGCACCGATCAGCTTCTGTGAAAGCAGCAGGGCGACGGGGATCCCGGCCTTGAACGCCATGGTGAGCGCGGCATCGACGGCCTGAGGCAGTTCCTGCGGGGTCTCCGCCCGGATGCAGGTGACGCCCATGGCCTCAAGGCATGGAACGCTGCCCTGTCCCATCGGGATCTGCCACGGATTTCCCTCGCCATATTCCCCGCGCATGGTGACGATGGCGAGGAAGGGAAATCTGCCGATCCCGATGAGAGACAGCATATTGATGCAGTTTCCGACGCCGCTCGACTGGATGAGCAGGACCGATTTTCCGCCGCCGAGATGCGCGCCGGCCGCCAGCGCCACGCCTTCCTCCTCGGTGGAGAGGGTGACGGCGGTGACATCGGGGTCCATCACGGCGCGTTCGATCGCCAGCTTGTGTCCGCCGTCGGGAACGAAGCTGAAGATGGAAACGCCTGCACCGCGCAGGCGGTCGTACATCACATTCTGCCAGGCAATGTCGCTCATGAGGGTCAGAGCTCCTGTTCTGCAGGCCGCCGCCGGAGCGGGATTTTCCGGCGGGGCCGCTGAGACCAAAAGTGTCGCGCTTCCGCGCGGGCCTATTGGGCGATGCCGCGCTCAGCGGCCAGCTTGGTCCACATGTCGAGCTCGGTATGGACCGCGGTCTTGAACTCCTCGGGGGTCATAGGGGCGAACTCGCTGCCGAATTTTTCCAGGAACTCCGCCGAGCCCGGCGCCGACATCACCTGGTTCACCGCTTTGTTCAGCGCTTCCACACTGGCGGCCGGGGTGCCCGCCGGGACATAGACGCCCCATTTCTGGTCTTCTTCCATGCCGGTTATGCCGCCCTCGGTCGCGGTGGCGACATCCGGCAGGGTCGTGCTGCGCCGGCCGCTGACCACGGCGATCGGCTTCAACTGGTTGCCCTTGATGCCGCCAATCACGGTGGTGACGGTTCCGATGTAGATATCGGTGCGCCCTCCGACGATGTCGACAAAGGCTTCCGCACCGCCCTTGTAATGAACCGGAGTGAGCTTCAATCCCGCCGCGGTATTGAACAGCTCGCCATGGAAATGCGGCATGCTTCCAACGCCATTGGTGCCATAGAACATCTCCCTGGATTTCGCTTCCGCAATCAGTTCCGGGAGAGTGCTCGCCTTGACGTGCGCGCCCACGACGATGACGCTCTGGCCGTGCGCGAACAGCGCGACGGGCACAAGATCGGTCTTTGCGTCGAAGGGCAGATTTTTCTGGGACGCCGAGTTGGTGAGGAAGCTGCCCGAGGTGAACAGGATGGTATGGCCGTCGGGGGCTGATTTGGCGACATGTGCCGAGCCGATCGCTGTGCCCGCGCCGGGCTTGTTCTCGACGATCACCGGCTGCTTCCAGATCTTTTCCAGGCCATCGGCGAGATATCGCGCGAAGATGTCGTTTGATGCACCCGGAGCGAAGGGCACGACGATCGTGACCTGCTTTGATGGATATGTCTCAGCGTGAGCTGCAAAGGAAACTGCGATGAAGGCGATGGCGCCAAGCGCCCGTCGAACAATATTCATGCTGATCCTCCCGTTATTATTATGTATTTCGATGGTGCCTGCCGTTTTTTATTGATCTCTGCGGCTGAAATCGTAGTCGGAGGGGAGTGCTTGTCAACGTTTAACATCCCGCTGCCCTCGTATCGCGCGCCATCAGCAAGAAGGGCTGGCATGACGGACGGGGCAGCATCTTGTTCTGCAAACAGACGGGGCATACCTCAGGACGGATGCCGCAACAGGACAGTTCATGAGCCGCTATTACAAAGGCCCCGCCAGCGACCATTTCGACGGAAAGCGCTTCTTCAACCCGGACCATCCCTCCACTGACCGCTCCATCCTGCAACTGCTGCGCTGGCGTTTCGGACCTCGGCCGGCGCGATGGCCGAGTGATGTTCCCGTGCAGCCGGTGAAGCCGGATCGCACCGTCGCGGGATGCCGGGCGACCATGGTGGGGCATGCCACCGTCCTTCTCCAGGTGGGCGGGCTCAACATCCTGACCGATCCCCTCTGGTCGGAGCGGGCGAGCCCCTTCAGCTTCATGGGCCCCAGGCGTGTGGCCGCGCCGGGCATTGCCTTCGACGACCTGCCGCCCATCGATCTCGTGCTCATCTCGCACAATCATTACGACCATCTGGACGGGGGCACGCTCGCCCGCCTTCACGCACGCGACCGGCCGCGCATCGTGACCCCGCTCGGCAATGACATCATCCTGCGCCGGTTCATTCCCGATGCCGAGATCACGGCGGGCGATTGGGGCGACAGCGTCGCGGTGAAGGGTGGCGGCACGGTGCATCTCGTGCCTGCGCGTCACTGGTCGGCCCGCGGGCCGGGGGATCGGCGCGAGGCGCTGTGGTGCGGCTTCGTGCTGAAAGTTGTAGATGCAACAATCTATTTTGCGGGCGACACCGGCTATGGCGACGGCGCCATCTTCCGCGAGATCCGCCGTCTGCATGGTGCGCCCGATCTCGCGCTCATCCCCATCGGCGCCTATGAGCCGCGCTGGTTCATGGCCGACCAGCACTGCGATCCGGAGGAGGCGGTGAAGATCCTCATCGACCTTGACGCCAGGCGCGCCATGGGCCTGCACTGGGGCGTGATCCAGCTCACCGGCGAGCCGCGCGACGAGCCCGCCGACCATCTGCGCCGGGTGCTGGCGGAGAGCGGGATCGATCCAGCGCGGATGATCGCGGCGGCGCCGGGAGATGTGGTGGAGGTTTGAGCCCCGAGGGCGAGCTTGGCCGATCCTGCCGGGCAATTTGTTCCCGTCGGCCGCTCTGGCCTCTGAGCGTGAGCGCTTGATCCCTCACACTCCAGCATACCGGCGTGGCGCAATCGTTGCATGTCAAGGGCAGCAAGGAGAGCGTCATGACGTCCAGTTTCGCGATTCCGTCTTTCACGAGCCAGGGGTTCCAGGTCTCGACCGGGCGTGTGGCGGGGCCGCTGGAAAAGCCTTCCGCCAAGGAGGAGTTTCTGGATTACGCGCGTATGACGCCGGCCGAGCGCATGCGCGATGCGATCCTGAAAGAGCTCGGCCTCACCGAGGAGGACCTGGAGGGCATGGAGCCGGAGGCGCGGAAAGCCATGAAGAGGTGATCGCCGAGAGGTTGAAGGAGAAGGTCGAAAAAGCCTCGGAGAAGCGGACCGGCATGATGATCGACAAGCTCGCCTGAAGCAGGGCTATCGCGCCAACCGAGGGTCGGCCCGACGCGAAGGCGCAAAAGGAAAACCCCGCCGGGCGCACCAGCGGGGTTCGCAAGTAATAGCCAGTAAAATCAGGCGTCTTCGCGGGTAACGGTGTTTGCCTGCGCGATCTGGCCCAGCAGTTCGATGTTCGCCGGATCAAGCGGCTTCTCGAAGAAGTCCGGCGGCAGCGTGATGCCCGCTGCGGTGAGTTCGGCGCGCAGCTGATCCTCGGTGATGGTCTCCCAGTTCTCGAGGCCGAACAGGCTTGCGATCGTGCGCGTCGTGACGGGCTGGTCGAAGATATCCGTCGGGAACTCATATTCGGCCAGCACCAGCATGGCGGCCTTCTGTTCGGGGGTCGGGTTGGAAAGATCACCCGTAGCACCCTCTCCGAACAGCAGCTGGAGGGCGTTGACGATCTCAGTCGCCTCATCCTTGCTATAGGCCAGACCTTTAAGGTCCGGATCGGGGATGCCGTCGATTTCCTCCGTTTGTCCCGGTCCCTGCGTTCCCCCGGTATTCAGGCCAAGTACCTTGGCGGTTTCGGCCCAGGCCGCTTGTTCTGCCGGAGTCAACCCGTCATAGACGTCCTGATAAGCGGCCTTGAGATCGGGAGGTAGTACTTCCACGGCTGCACCCCTTTAAAAAATCATTCCATACAGGTTCGATTGTCGCCGACTAGATAAAATTATTCCTAATAAATTGCAATGGCCTCCTTTATGGAGGTGATGTGAATATTTGTTCTATCTGAAACTATTATTATCCCTTTTGTATTCTCTGAAACTATTCAATTCTGCGAGCAGTGTTCTGCCGACATGGAGGCGCGATTGATGCTATCCTAGATGGGCGAGCCTTTGCCGGTCCACCAAAGCTTCGGTTCTGTCTCAGTGGGCTGATCTTTTTGTCGTTTTCCCGCGCCTGGGCTTCACCTTCGCCGGCGCCCGATTTGCCGCCTCCAGCCCCAGCCGCGCCCAGCTGAGGAACTCCTCCGGGTCGTCGTGCGCCGTTTCGGGCGGGGCGTAATAGGGCAGGGCGACTTTCCGCTGCGCGCCGGATGGGCTTGTCATCACATAGGCAAAGGGCTCGCAGCCCGCTTCGACAAAACGCGCCCGGTTCTCATCGTCCGCCTTCACGTAGAAGCGGTCCTCGCTCGTCACGAGCGCGAACATGCGGCCGCCGGAGAAAAAACCGACACCACCGAACATGCGGCGGGGCGAGACCGCGCCCAGAGGGCTGAGCTGATCGAGGATGAGATCGATGAAGCCGGATGACGCAGGCATGCCGCTGTCCTTGGAGAAGGCCGCGCTCGGGTCTCCCAGGGGAGATCCTGCGTCACTAGCACGAGGCCGCCCGGCTCGCCATTGCGCGCTCCTCGGCTTTTCGCTTTCGCAGGGTCGAAAAGGCTTCCCTGGCGAAATGTTATAATATAACAACATCGCGACACATGATCGGGAAGGACGAAATTGATGGCGCCGAAATCGCTCATCGCCGTGCTGGCCGCTGCTGGCCTCATGCTGGCGCCGCTGCCGCTGGCGGCGGCGGAAAAGCTCAAGGTCATCGCCAGCTTCTCCATCATCGGGGATATGGCGCGGCGCGTGGGCGGCGAGCGGATCGACCTGCGTGTGTTGGTGGGGCCGAACGGCGACGCGCATGTCTATGAGCCCCGGCCCTCCGATGCCATGGCCATGGCGGCGGCCGATGTGGTGCTGGTCAACGGGCTCAAGCTGGAGGGTTTCCTCGGCCGATTGATCAAGGCCAGCGGCGCGGAGGCGCCGGTGATTGAGCTGACGAGGAACGCCTCGATCATCAGGGATCCTGAGGGCGGCCATTACCACCATTATGAGGGCAGGTCCGTCTTCCATGAGGCGCCCTTCGATCCCCATGCCTGGCAGTCGCTCGCCAATGCACAGGTCTATGTGGCGAACATCGCGGACGCCTTCTGCGAGGCCGATGCCGCCGGCTGCGAGACCTATAAGAGCAACGCCGCAGCCTATCGTGAGGAGCTTGCGGCGCTCGACGGCGATATCCGCCAAGCCATGGCCGCCATCCCCGAAGAGCGGCGCCTCGCGGTCGTGGCGCACAATGCCTTCCGCTATTTTGAACGCGATTATGGCGTGAGGTTCCTCGCGCCCACCGGCGTCTCCACGGATTCGGAGGCCTCGGCCGCCGATGTCGCCGGTGTCCTGCGCGACATGCGTGAGAAGCGCGCGGTGGCGGTCTTCACCGAGAATATCGCCGACAGCCGACTGGTCGCGCGGATCGCCGCCGACGCCGGCCTCACACTCGCCGGCACGCTCTACTCCGATGCCCTCTCCGGGCCGGACGGACCGGCCCCCTCCTACATCGACATGATGCGGCACAACCTCCGCACCATCACCAGGGCGCTGGCCCCTGATTAGGCGCCTGCAGACCCTTCAAATCTCTCGCCAAACCCAAGATGGAGAAGCAGAAATGAAGAAACTCATGCTGTCGGCGTCAGCCGCGGCCCTCGCGATGGGCATCGCAGGAACCGGCGCTTTCGCCCATGATGATGAGGTGACCGCCTGGCGGCTGTTCGTGTCCGACCATGCCGCGCCCACCGTGCGCGTCATCGATGCCGTCGAAGGACGTGAACTCGATAATTTCTCCATCAAGGGGCCGGCCTCGCTCTATCGCAGCGAAAGCGGCGAAACCGTCTTCGCGGTGCAGGGCTCGGCCGGCGCGATCTCGGCCATCTCGTCGGGCATCGCCTTCCATGACCACGGTGACCATGGTGACATCGAGGTGGAGGACGCCAAGTTGCTCGATGTGGAGCTGACCGGCACCAAGCCCGCGCATTTCGTGGAACGGCAGGGCAAGGTCGCCCAGTGGTTCGACGGCGAGGACAAGGCCCGCTTCTTCTCCGAGCACGATGTGCTGAAGGGCAAACCCGAGCCTGTCACCGTCAGCGTTGTTGCGCCTCACCATGGGGTCGCGGTTCCCTACGACAATCATGTCGTGGTCACGATCCCCAATCCGGAGGATGCCTCCAAGCGCCCCATCGGCGCGCGGGTGATGGGTCACGACGGCAAACAGGTGGGTGATGACGTTGCCTGCCCGGGGCTGCATGGCTCGGCGGGTTCCGGCAGCCTTTATGCGCTGGCCTGCAGCACCGGGCTCCTCCTTATCAGCCAGACCGGCGATGTGCCCGAGATCAGGCATCTGGCCTATTCGCCCTCACTGCCGGAGGGCAGTTCCTCGGCGCTGATCGGCGGCAAGGGGCTGCAGTATTTCATCGGCAACTACGGCGCCGACCGGATCGTCCTGATCGATCCCTCGCAAGAAGAAAGCTTCCGCCTGGTGCAGCTTCCCACGCGCCGCGTCCATTTCGTGGTCGATCCCGTGCGGGCGAACTTCGCCTATGTCGTGACCGAGGACGGCCAACTCCATCAGGTCGATGTGGTGAAGGGCGAGATTTCCAAATCGCTGAAGCTGACGCAGCCCTATTCCATGGACGGGCACTGGAGCGACCCGCGCCCGCGCGTTGCCGTGGCCGGCGACAAGATCGTGGTGACGGACCCGCTCAACAGCAAGCTCCACCTCGTCAATGCCGAGAGCTTCGAGAAATCAGGCGAGGTCGCGGTCGAGGGCAAGCCCTTCAACCTGGTTGCCGTGGGCGGCAGCGGCAAGGTGCACGACGACAACTGATGATCCGGCAGGTCCGGCAACGGCCGGACCTGCCATCACGGCTGCGGCCGCCCGCTCATGCGGTGAAGGCGGTCTGCACCAGCGCCGGGCGGTTCTCATGCGCCTTCATGAAGGCCGTCAGACCCGGATAGACACTCGGTTCCAGCGGCATGACCTGCCGGAAGATGATGTAGTCGAGCGCGATCCAGAGACAGCAGCGGGGAAGGGTCCAGGGCGCCGGATCCCGCACGGCGGCCTCGGCGGCCGCCAGGGCGCGTGCCAGCGAGGCCTGGCGGCGCTGCTGGAAGGCGCTGGTGGTTTCACTGAAGAACCTCTTGTGGATCGTCAGCGCGAAGGCCAGGTCCATGATGCCGTAGGCAAGGCCGAGTTCTGACAGCATCCGCGCGCTGCCGTCGGCAAAGGCGCCATCCTGCGGCGCGATGCTCGTGAGACGCCGGGCGATCAGCAGAGACTCCGTAATGGCAACGCCGTCGTCATCGACCAGCGCGGGTACCCGGCTGAGCGGGTTGACGGCAACGAGATCGGCCTGATCGGACCAGGGATCGGCCCACACCAGCTCAAGCCTGTTCTCAAGCCCAAGCTCCAGGGCGGTTGCCCTGACGAAACGGGCGAAGGGGGACGTGTCATTGAGGAAGAGCTTCATGTTTGCACCTCACGTGGGATGAGACGTTGCGCCAGAAAGGCAAGCGTTGCGCCGACAAGCAGAACCGTGACCGAGAGGATCAGGGCGGGGAGGTAGCCCTCGGCGGAGATCGCCGCGATGATCATGCCGCTCGTCATCTGGCCGAGGGCGAAGATCGCCGTCGCCGCCGCCCAGAGCTTCAGATAGCGATCGGGCGGCGCCGACAGCGACAGGGCTCCCGATGTCAGGATCACGATACCGGGGGTGAGCGCGCCGACGATGAAGAGAGAAAGGCTGGCCGCCGGCAGACTGGTGGTCACGAGCACCAGGGACACGCCGGCCGCCTTCACCAGAAAGGCGCTCCAAAGCGCCGTGAAATCCGACATGACGCGGCGCATCAGCAGGACAATGAGCGGCCCCGCGCAGGCGCCGATGCCGAAGAAGGCCCAGCTCACGCCAATCTCCACCTCGCTGTATCCGACGTTCCGGCGCAGCATGTCGGGCAGATAGACGGTATGCATGACGAAGCCGAGCGCCTCGCAGCCATAGGCGAGGAGGACGAGGATGACGGTGGGGCTCGGACGGGACGGGCGCGCGCTCGTCGTCGGCGCCGGCCCGATGCCTTTCATGGGAAAGCCACTGCTGGCCCAAAGCACCGCAAGAGCCGCCGTTGAGAGGGCGAGCAGGACGAAGATGCTGGCTTCAACGCCGTATTCGATGAGATACGGCAGGAACAGCGCGGCGAAGAGGGCGCCGAGACCGAGGCCGGTGAAGAGAATCGGCTGAAACCGCCTCTTGCCCAGCACGGCAAGCTGCCGTCCCGACGCGGCGGTTCCCACGACCATGAGCACGCCGCCGCCGACACCCGCCAGGAACCGGGCGAGCCAAAACCAGCTCAGCCCCAGCGGCGCGAAGAACATGGCGTAGGACAGCACCACAAGGATGCCGGAGGCGAGGCAGAGCACCCGCTCCGGCATCAGCCTCACGGCCGGTGCCGCGGCGAGGGCGCCGACGAGATAGCCGATGAGATTTGCCGCCCCGATGGCCTGGGCGGCGCTGACCTCGACCCAGCGCGCGGCGATCAGCTCCGGGATGAGCGGGCTGAAGGCGAAGCGGCCGAGCCCGAGGCCAAGAAAGGTCGCGGCGATGGCAAAGGCGAGAACGGAGCGCAGCATGATGCATCCAGATGAGGTGGCGGCATTGTGCCTCGTCGGCGGCAGCATTAGAAATGCATTGTTTAGCGCTAACGCATCTCTTTTAGTGATACATGAACATCAAGTCGCTTCGGGCCTTCATCGCCATCCTCGACCAGGGGAGCTTCCAGACCGCCGCCGGTGTGCTGAACACCGTGCAGTCGAACGTGACGGCGCATGTCCGCAAGCTTGAGGAGGAGCTCGGCTGTAAGCTGATCGAGCGGCAGGGCGCCATTCGCACCACAGCCGATGGCGCTGAGCTGGAGCCGGTGGCGCGCGACATCCTGCGTCTTCACGACCATGCCGCCATGCGCCTGCGCAGCCGCGGCCGGATCGCCGGAACCCTGCGCATCGGGTCCATGGAAACCACGGCGGCACGGCGGCTGCCGCCGATCCTGCTGAGCTTCGGGCGGCGCTATCCTGACGTCCGCCTTTCCCTCATCGCCGGCAGCACCGGCGTTCTGGAGGAGAAGCTGATCCGGCGCGAGATCGATTGCGCCTTCATGGCAAAGTCCATGGACGGTGTGTTCGATGCGCGGGTGGTGTTCGATGAAAAGCTGCTTCTTGCCCGACCGGAACCTTGCGCCGATCCTTTCGAACCTGAAAACCTCAAGGCCTATCCGCTGCTCGCCTTCCGTGAGGGGTGCAGCTACCGCGAAAGGGCGGAACGGCTGTTCCGGCACCGGGGCGTGTCGCCTGTCATTCACGATTTCGGGTCGCTCGATGCCATCGTCGGCTGCCTCCGCGCCGGGATGGGGCAAGCCGTCCTGCCGGAAAGCTATTTCACCGGCGCGGCGATGGACGGGCACCCGTTCCACGCCTATCCCCTGCCGCGGAACTTCGGTCACTGCCCGACCTATCTGGTGAGCAGCCGCGATGCCGCCTCGGCTCTTGTCGCGGAATTTGCCAAGGTTTTCGTAGACAGAGCCGAGGGAACATAGGCCTCGCGCCGGGGCCGCTCACCGCGTGTTGAAGCGCACGGGCGCGGTGATGGTTCTCTGCGCACCCGGCGGTGGGGCCGGCACCGGAGAGGCGCGGCGCACCAGCGACAGCACCTCGCTGTCCAGCTCGGGAAAGCCGGAGGAGCGGGCGAGGGAGACGGAGAGCACATTGCCGGTCTCGTCGAGGGAAAAGCGCACATAGACGATGCCGGTTTCCCCACGCGATTTCGCGCCCGGTGGGTAGCGCTTGCGCCGCTCCAGATGCGCCATCAGGCGTGACTGCCATCGGGCGGGCGATGCGGAGGAGACGCCGGAGGCATTCTGCCGGGCGGCGTTGCGGGCGCTTTCCGTCACCTGCGCCTGCGCTTCCACCCGCTGCGGCGTGGGGGCCTGGCTCTGCTGGCGCTGTTTCACCGGCGGCTTCGGCCTGTCCGGGCGCTTGGCCACCTCCTTCGGCGGCTCCGGCGGCCGGGGCCTTGCCAGGGGAAGAGGCACGGCGGTCTGGGGCTCGGCCTCCACCACATCTTCCATGTCCGTCTCGGCAGGTTCCGCCACCGGTTCCGGCTCCACGGGCTCCGGTTCGGGCTCGGCCATCTCCTGCGGCGGCACCTCCTCCGGGGCCTGCTGCTCCTCGGCGGGCGTCACGAGCTCGGAGGTTTCCTGATCCGGCGAAATCTCGTTCATCTCGGTCCGGACGGCTTCCGGCAGTTCCGCCAGGTCGATCATGATGGCCGCCGGCGGCGCGGCATCGGCTGCAATGACCGGCGGCTCGCTGAGAAGCCAGGCGGCCGCGCCGAGATGAGCGGCCAGCGCGACGATGCCGGCACCCGTCCAGAGCGCCGTGTCGGCCGCGAGCCCGCGCCCGGCGTGGATTCGCCCGGCGGCGGCGCTCATCCGAAGATCTGCCTCACTTGCGCTTGGACATGGGCAAAGGCCTCTTTCGCGCCGGTGATGACGCGCGGCTCGTCGGCCTCGGGCAATTCCACCTGATTGAGCGCAGCGGTGAAGGTGCGCCAGTGCAGGCCCCGCCCTTCCGGCGCGCCGGCAAGGTGGCGGGCGCCGAAAGTCTCGGTGAGGCCGAGCTTGGCGGCTTCTTTGGCAAGAAAGGCCGCACCAAGGTTCGAGCCCTCGGCGACATAGAGCCAGCCGAGCGCGGCGGCGAGATCCAGCGTGGCCGCGCCGGAGGGCGCAGGATCCGGCACGGGGAGACAAAGGTCGGCCATATCAAGCGCGATCAGGTCGAGCCGGCGGCGGCTCTCCAGATCCGGCAGCAGGGCGATGAGATCGGCGCGGAGGAACAGCGGATCGATCTCGTGGTGGAAGCGATATTGCACCTCAAGGAAGCGCCCGTAGCGCTCGCGGCTTTCGAAGGGCTTTTGAGCGACGATGGAACTGTCCAAGGCCTCATGGGTGGCATGGGTCGCCGTCCTCAGCCGCAGCGCGCGGCTCATCCCTGTTGCCTCCGGCTGTCGTTCCAGTGTCTCCACGGTCATTCCTGCTGTCCTGTCCTGCGGCGCGCTCAAGCATAGCGGCTTCATGAGTGAAACGAACGGGCGCCCGCTTTTTTCTTCAGAACTTCGCGGTGAGGCTCGCCCGCACGGTGCGGCCGGGGGCGGGCACCCAGCCGTCGAGCGCATCGATGTAATAGCGGTCGAGCAGATTTTCCGCCTGCACATCCAGCGTCAGGTTCTTCGTCAGTTTCACGCTGGCAAAGGCATCCACCACCGAATAGGGGAGCCACATGGGCGTCCGCTGCCGGTCGGATTGCGTGATGGGGGCAAGCCGTGCGCCGCTGCGCATGATGCGCCCGCCCACCACCAGCCGCTCGTCGAACAGGCGCGCGCCCAGCGTGAAGCTGAAGCTGTGTTTGGCCGGGATATGCGCCACGGCATAGTCGGTGTTGATGGTTTCGCTGCCGCAGGTGCCGAAGCGGCAGAACTCATATTCGCCATAGTGCATCAGGGTCGCATTGGCGAAGAGTTTGCCGGTGTCGTAGCCGGCGGAAACCTCGATGCCCGAGAACATGACGCGATCGAGATTGGCGAAGCTGAAGACATAGGCGCCGGGCCGGGGATTGGGGTTCACAACGCGCGAGATGTAATTGTCGTGGTTGTTGCGGAACCAGGCCAGCTTGAAGCGCGCCTTGTCCTCGTCGAACAGCACGCCATCGCGCTTCAGGTTCATGCCCACTTCCCAGCTCTTGGTCACCTCGGGCTCAAGGTCCGGGTTGGGGACGGCATTGGCATCGCTGCCCATGGTCTCGCGCAGGGTGGGCGGGCGCATGCCTTCCGCATAGCGCGTGAAGAACTGGATGCCGTCGACGGGCTCCAGCGTCAGGCCGATGGAGGGGCTGAGGCGCGCGCTGTCGCGCGTGTTCTCGCCGGCCACCGAGCCGGGGCCGTTGTCCTCCAGCTCGTAGGTGTCGTAGCGCAGGCCCCCGTCCACGGTCAGCCAGTCCGTGATCTCCCACTTGCCCGTGGAGAAGAGGCTGCCGACCGAGCGCGAGCCGACGCTTGGGTTCAGGAAGACGCAGCGGTTGCTGGTGTAGGTGCGGCTGCAGTATTCGCGGCCGTTCATCTCCTCATTGAGATAGGAAAGGCCGTAATCGAAGCGGAAGTGGCCGAAGCCGGTATCGAACCGGGTGGTGTTGGTGATGTCAGCGCCCTTGGTCCAGGTCTCCGAATAGCGCGGCTCGTCGGCGGGGATAAGCCCCCACTGGCTGAAATCGGGCGCGGCGGCAACCGCGCGGGTGGTGCCTTCCACATTGGCGCCCCAGACATTGAAACGCAGGTCGAACCAGTCGCTACCGGGGTTCCAGCGATAGCGCGCCGTATAGGTATCGGTGGTGATGTCGGAGAGGCTGACCTGGCGGAAGCCGTTATCCTGCTGGAACAGCATGCTGCCCATGGATTCCCCGAACTCGCTCTCGAAATGGACGTAGCCGAATTCCACGCTATGGCCCTCGCCCCAGCGCAGGGTGGCCTTGGCGAGAGCTGAAAAACTATCCTCGGAGGTGTTGAACACCTCTTCCCCGGGCTTGGTGAAGGAAAGGTCGTAGCGTCTGTTCTTGTAGAGGTAGCTGGTGCGGTCGCCCTTGGTGCCGGCGAAGTAATTGCCTCTCTGCCGGTGGGCGGCGGCAAAGATCACGTCGAAATTCTCCTTCGACACGGCGAAGGCGGCGCTGCCGTTCTTGTTCTCCAGCTCCTCGATGCCCGACCGGTCGGTGCGCTGATTGTAGGCCGGCGCCTGCAACGGCGCATCGGCATTGTCGCTGACGCCGGCGCGCAGTCGCACGCCGTATTCCCTGCCGTCCTCCACGATGTCGCCGGCGTTCAGCGTGCGGATGGCGACGACGCCGCCGGGGCTGCCCGCGCCCTCCGCGCCGCCTGATGGCCCCTTGGTGATGTCGACGCCGCCGATGAGATCGGGGTCGATGTAGACGCGCTCGTCCACGCCCTGATAACCGCGCCAGGTGGTGGAGGATTGCTGGGTGCCGTCGATGGAGACCTTGACGCGGCCCTGGCCCTGCATGCCACGGATGTTCACGTCGAGCTTGGTTCCGTTGCGCCCGCCCGCCGCCACCACGCCGGGCACGCCCTTGAAGATGTCGCCCGGTGAGGAGCCGCGGAAGCGGTCGATCTGCTCGCGCGAGATATGGGCGCTGGAGCCCGGCGTCTCGAAGGGCACATCGGCGGGGGCGGAGCCGGAGCGGCCCGTGACGTCGATGACATCGAGCAGCAGCGAGCCGTCCGTGTTCACCGCGCCATTCGAGGGCGCGCTCCTGTCGGTGATGGTCACCGTGCCCGCGCCGGTGAAGGACCAGGTGAGGCCGGAGTTCTGCAGCAGGCGCGAGAGCGCCTCCTGCGGGGTAACAGTGCCGGAAACGGCGGCGGCCTGCCTGCCGGCCGCGATCTCGGGCAGATAGCTCACCTGCAGACCGGCCTGCCGGCCGAAGACGACGAGCGCGTTGGAGAGCGGCCCGGCGGGAATGTTGAAGGCGGCCTGCCGCGCGCTCTGGGCCTGCGCCTCAACGGGCAGCACGGCCATGCCCGTTGCCATAAAGGTCGATCCCATCAGCGCGGCAATCAGCAGCCCTCTGCCGGCATGCCTCACGTCGCGTGCCCCAACCCTTAGCGTCATCACTTGGTACTCCATTCCACAAGCAAGTATGGCCGAACATCGTTGCTTCGGATGTGTGCCGGTCCTGCTTGCTAGAACGAAGTGCCGTTGCCGATTTTCTCAGAAAACGACTCTTTTACTCATTTTTCTTCTTTGGAATTATTTCAAATAGAAGAAACCACGGTGAGCCAGGGCGAGATCTGGCGCACCTTGCCGCCATGGGGCTGCACCACCGCCTGCAGCGCGGCGATCGACTGGGTGGGGTCGAACACGCCGCTGATGCGTTTTTGCCCCAAGGCGCCATCGGCGATCACCACGCGGCCCCGCTGCCAGCGGGCGATGCGGGCAACGGTGGAGGCAACCGTATCGCGTTCGGCGATGATCATGCCGTCGCGCCAGGCGGCGATCTGGCCGGGCTCGCGCCGGCCGCGCGCGAGGTCCTGGCCATCCTCGCCAAGCGTCAACCAGTCGCCCGGCCGCAGCCTCTCGCCCGTGGCAAGGGCCGAGCCCGGCATGCGCGCCTCCACGAGGCCGTGATCCACCGAGAGGGAGAGCGTGCCGCCGTCGGTGGAGATATCGAACGCCGTGCCCAGCGCAATGGCCGTCAGACCGCCCGCATGTGCGCGAAAGGGGCGGGCGGGATCGGGCGCAACCGCGAAGAAGGCCATGCCGGCGAGAAGCTCCACATGGCGCCCGCCGCCCGTCATGTCGCTGCGCAGCGCACTGTCCGGCCCGAGCGTCGCAATGGTACCATCGGCCAGCGGCACGCGCCGCACCTCGGCGGTGGCGGTGATGTGGCTGGAGCGGGCGCGGATGAGAAGGTCCGGGCCCATGAGGGCTCCGAGCCCGGCCGCCAGCGCCGCCGCCGTGCCGCCCGCCAGCACGCGGCGCCGCGTGAGACCCTGTCCCTCGGCGGAAGCGCGCCGGTCGGTCAGCACCTTGCCGGCAAGGCCGTGGATTTCCGCCACCTCCGCCCAGGCGGCCTCATGCTCCGGCCCGCGCGCGCGCCAGCAGCGCACCAGATCGCGCGCCACCGGGTTCGCCGGGTCCTTCTGCAGCCGGACGATCAGCTCGAGCGCTTCCTCGAACAGCCTGTCGTCCGCCGATGGGTCTTCAACTGGTGGCACGGGCCAAACATCCGGGCTGCGCCGCCGCCCCGGGCGCGCGGCTGAACATGTCCTGTCAGGATTTAAACGAAGGAGGACCGGCTCTTTTCACTTGGAGGGTGCGATTAAATCGCATCGTCCTTCAGGCGCGCCCGCAGGTGATGATAGGCCTCGCGCACCAGCTTCCAGGTGTAGGAGACCGAAAGCCCCAGCTCCAGCGCGGCCTCGGCCAGCGTCTTCTCGCCCATCCGGTGCATCTCGAAGGCGGCGCGGGTCTGCGCCGGCAATTCCTCCAGCGCCTGTTCCACAATGGCGAGGCGCTGCCGGTCATAGACCACGGCCTCGGGCGAGGGGGCGCTGTCGGCCACGCGGGCGAGGTCCTCATCGCTCACATCCACATGCGGCGCGATGCGGCTGCGGCGGACCAGATCCACCGAGAGATTGCGGGCGATCTGGTGCAGATAGGCACGCGGATTGCTGCGATCATCGGGCGTGGCGGTGAGCACGCGCACGAAAGTATCCTGCGTCAGATCCGCCGCCGTCTCCGGGTTATGCCCCCGGCGCCGCAGGAAGCGGTCGATCTCGGAGGCATGCTGCAGGAACAGCCGCTGGACGTCCCAGATCATGAGACGGGCTCCTGCCGGAGGGGCGGGGTGAGGCGGGGGCGCATAACCGGGACGGGAGCGGAGGAAGCCGCCCTTATGCCGATGGAATGTTGCGCCGCGCGTGCCATTGCCTGAAACCTTGGAGCCCCGACACCCGGCCCGCTGTTGCGGGAAGGTGTCTCAAGCAACGCCCATACGCCTTTTGGAATTATCTATGCAACAACAATGATTTAGAGCTGTTCTAGTTATAAAAGAGGAAGCTTCGCAAGTAAGCTCAGGACGTGGTGAGTTCAGGAGCAATGACGAGGCTTTGGTTCAGCTTATTGGTCGCGATCAGCCTTTGCTGCGATTAGCACCACCCGGTGCGCGTCGAGCACACGCGCCTCGACCTCTTCGCCTTTCCGGAAATGCCGCTGGAACCAGCGTGCGAACTCCCTATTCCGGCCGACGATGCGCACGGAACCGGAAGGATTGGCCGTGCGGTTGATGCTGGAGAACACCGGCTCGCTGCCGTCGCTGAACGTGACTTCGATTGGCTCGCCATGTTCCCCGAGATGGCGGCTCGCAGCCGCTCCCGGATTGATGATGCCCTGATCATAGTAGGCAGCGCCCAGGCGAATGCTGAACGGATATCCTTGATTGTTTTGCACGGATAGCGAAGGCGCTACTTCCTCCGCCGATGCTTCCGGAGCTTCGCTCTGTTCCGCCTCTTCGCGCTCGGCTTCTTCCGTCACCGGCTTGCCCCGCACATGGCCGTTCCACGGCGGATCGAAGCGCTCGATAAGCGCATCTTCCAGCCCAGCCGCCAGATTGATCTCAAACTCGCCATAGCGAAGCTGCGAGATCGGCGTAAAGACGAAGATGTGCACGTCCTCGCCCGCAGAGAGAGCCTGCTTGATCTTGGCATTGCAGCGAATGTTGGTGCTCTGACTGATACCGGGGCGGCAGTAGGTCGCGAAGCGCTTGCGGAGGCTGCGCGTGGTCTTGCCGATGTAACGCACCTGATCGCCCTGCACGAAGGCATAGAGCGCGTTGGGTATGGCGAAGCTGACCTTGGCTGGCCCAGCGCGGGACGTGTGGAACTGATAGGCAATGCGGTCGCCGTCCGAGACCCATTTGCCAGCGTCGACAAAGCCGATGTTCTGCAGGGTGTCGCTGTTGAGCGGTGTCACGGTGCGGTGCCCGCTAGCTACGTGTTATGAAACGAGCACGTTCAAGCAGTTCATCGAACGTGACGATATCAATGCTGCGGTTTTCCCGGCGGAACAACTCAAATGTGTCCAGCATAATAGTGGATGATCGAATATCCTTAGTTGCCGTGAATTCGTCACGAGATCCTATCACTAATATCGTTCTGGCGTTTCTCGTACGTGCAACGAGGCGTTCCGTCCC
Organism: Agaricicola taiwanensis; assembly: GCF_014635245.1. Classification (GTDB taxonomy): domain Bacteria; phylum Pseudomonadota; class Alphaproteobacteria; order Rhizobiales; family Methylopilaceae; genus Agaricicola; species Agaricicola taiwanensis. Next base: position 84,103 of record NZ_BMCP01000005.1, read on the forward strand.
TGCTGCATTGAGATGATCTCCGGATTGTGCAAACGATAACCACTCCGCCTTTTGTTCAAGAATCTGTGAAACAGCGCTCATAAATTCGGAGCTAAACTCCCATGTTCCGGCACGTCCGCCGCGACTCGGCCTGAAGATCTTTGTGCTGGGTTTTTTGATCTCGACCAATACGGTATAGTCGGTGAAGTTCATCAAAAAATCGATCACCGGCCTGTCGCGATTATCGGTCCCGCCACCGCCAACTGTAAGTTCGCGGCCGAACTGACGCATCACGCGATAGTCTAGCCCATAACCGAACACCCAATTTTCTCGCTCGAAGAAATCTTGCCACTGCGCTTCACTCCAATCTCGCGCTCGCATATGTTCCTCAAAATCTTCTAACCCTTGCCTGCGACCGAGCAAGATGTTCACTTCTTCATCTGTCAAAGTCTCTTGGAGTGAGTGCATGAGATTGTTTCTCTGCCCATTCGACATGTTCTGGATGCGATCAATGATGCCGCGATCTGAAGCGTCGATGATTGCCTTTGGCCCAGCTTTGGTTGAGATGTCTTCGATGTGGAAGTTTTCCTGGTTAGATAAATCTATGAACTTAATCTGTGAAAGGAACTCAAGAAGCCTGTTGAATTCATCAGCCCGAAAAGTGAATTCATTCTTTTCTAGTGATTCTATCCAGTCACCTGCCCGTTCCTTAAAGGTTTGTAGGGTGATGCGTCTAATGTTCTTGTGGTCTTGAGTTACAAGGGCGGAGACCTGAGTCTTTCGTGATTCTCCGCTCAAGCGGAGGCACATTGATCCTTCTATCTCTCCAACGACAATCTCATCGTTTCCCTCCACCACCATTCTTATGTGGCGGAGAGGTTCAGGAGTTTTCTCGTTGAAACTGAATACCTTAGAAATGTATGTCTTTGCCTGACGCCGAAGCTTGAAGAACTCGAATTCATCTTTTTCGTCCATGCGTTTATCCAGAAGGAGGTGTCTCTTCTGATTATGCTTTATGTGCTCAGCATAGTCTTCCCTATCGAGCGCGGGCTGCACGATTTTGACTGCTGTCCCGCCCCACACGCCTCTCCGCCAACCCCCAAAACTCCTCCGCCAGCGCGCTTAACTGCCGCCTCGGCCGCATCAGGATGATCGTCACGTCGATGAACCATTCCGGGCCGCCGGCGAAGCTGAGGGTGCCGTGCTCCTCCATGTCCTGATCGGCGAGGCTGCGCGGGGTCCAGGCGATGCCCTTGCCGTCCTGCGCCAGGGCCTTCAGCACCATGGCAAGATGTGAGGTGAATACCGGCTTTACATGAAGCGCGGCCAGATCCGGCAGCGCCGCGCGCACGATGCGGCCCATGCCGGATTGCTCGTCGAAGCCGAGGAGGGGCACGGGATGCGCCTCCGTGCCGGGAAGCCGGAACTCCGGCCCGCCATCGGCCGCCCGGCGCGACACCGGCACCAGCGTGTCGGAGGCCAAGGTCACATATTTGAAGTCGCCTTCGGCGAGGTTGATGGCGGCTTGCCCGTGATGGTGGCAGAGCAGGAAGTCAGCCCGCTCGTCGGCCATCAGCTTTTCGCAGGCGATCATATTGTCGGAGAGGAGCCGCACCGGGGTTGCCGCCGCAGATGGGCCGAGGTTGCGGAACCAGGTGGGGAAGAAGGTGAAGGAGAGCGCGTGGGTGGAGGCGAAGGTGAGGACGCCGCCCGCCGTGCGGGCGCTCTCAAGATCGGCTTTAGCCTTTTCCAGCCGGGCGATGATCTCGCCCGCCGCCGCCAGCATGATCTCGCCCTCGGGGGTCAGGCTGAGGCGGTGGGTGCTGCGGTCGATCAACCGGCAGCCGGCCCAGTCCTCCAGCGCCTTGATGCGGCGGCCGAAGGCGGGCTGGGTGATGTTGCGCCGCTCTGCCGCGCGCGAGAAATTGAGCGTCTCGGCCAGGGCCCTGAGATCGTTGAGCCAGTTCACGTCCAAAGGCGGGGTCTCCTTCACTGCCGCATCAAACAAAGCCAAATCGGCACTGGAAAGCGAGCCCCAATCGCGAAATGATCCGCCCCGCGCCGTTTCGATGCGGCGCGCCGTGCCATGCCGAGCTTTTCAAGGGAAGAAACATCATGCCGTCAGCCAAGACCAACCGCGTTTATCGTGTCGCCGTCATCCCCGGCGACGGCATCGGCAAGGAAGTGGTGCCGGAGGGGCTGCGCGTGCTGGAGGCGGCCTCGAAAAAGTTCGGCTTCGAGCTGCAGACGGACGAGTTCGATTTCGCCTCCTGCGACTATTACCAGAAGCACGGCCAGATGATGCCGGAGGACTGGAAGGAGCGCATCGGCGGCCATGACGCCATCTTCTTCGGCGCGGTGGGCTGGCCCGACACGGTGCCCGACCACATCTCGCTCTGGGGCTCGCTGCTCCAGTTCCGCCGCGAGTTCGATCAATATGTGAACCTCAGGCCCGTGCGCCTGATGCCGGGCGTCACCTCGCCGCTCGTCGGCCGCAAGCCTGGCGACATCGACTTCTTCGTGGTGCGCGAGAACACGGAAGGGGAATATTCCTCCATCGGCGGCCGCATCTTCCCCGGCACCTCGCGCGAGACGGTGCTGCAGGAAACGGTGATGACCCGCGTCGGCGTCGACCGCATCCTGAAGTTCGCCTTCGAGCTTGCGCAGTCACGCCCGCGCAAGCTGCTGACCTCGGCCACCAAGTCCAACGGCATCTCGGTGACCATGCCCTATTGGGACGAGCGCGTGGTGGAGATGGCGAAGAACTATCCCGGCGTCGACTGGAACAAGTTCCACATCGACATCCTCTGCGCCCATTTCGTGCTGAACCCCGACAAGTTCGACGTGGTGGTCGCCTCCAACCTCTTCGGCGACATCCTGTCGGACCTCGGCCCGGCCTGCACCGGCACCATCGGCATCGCGCCATCGGGCAACATCAACCCGGAGCGGGATTTCCCCTCGCTGTTCGAGCCCGTGCATGGCTCGGCGCCCGACATTGCCGGGCAGGGCGTGGCCAACCCCGTGGGGCAGATCTGGTCGGCGGCCATGATGCTGGACCATCTGGGCGAGCCGGAAGCCGGCGCGGAGGTGCTCGGCGCCATCGAACGCGTGCTGGCGGAGCCGAAGCTCAGGACGCGGGATCTCGGCGGCAGCGCCGATACGGTGACTTGCGGCAAGGCGGTCGCCGAGGCACTCTGACCTCATGATCGACAATCCCAGTGCCTTCCTCCGCCGCACCTTCGATGCGGCGGTGGCAAGCGCCGAGCCCGGCGCTGCCGTCCTCCGCCATCTGCCGGAAAAGCCTCGCGGCCGCTGCGTCATCATCGGCGCCGGCAAGGCTTCCGCCAGCATGGCGGCCGCGCTCGATGCCGCCTGGCCCGATGTGGAGCTTTCCGGCGTGGTGGTGACGAGCTACGGCCATGCCGTGCCCGCCGGCCGCATGGAGATCATCGAGGCCTCCCACCCCGTGCCCGACGCCATGAGCGAGGAGGCCGGGCGCCGTATCCTGGCGGCGGTTGAGGGTCTCGGGCCCGACGACCTCGTGGTGGCCCTGATCTCCGGCGGCGGCTCGGCGCTCATGGTGGCGCCATCAGGCGGCATGTCGCTGGCCGACAAGCAGGCGGTCAACAAGGCGCTGCTCAACTGCGGCGCGGCCATCGGCGAGATGAACGCCGTGCGCAAGCATCTCTCATCCATCAAGGGCGGGCGGCTGGCGGCGGCGGCGCGGCCGGCGCGGGTGGTCTCGCTCGTCATTTCCGACGTGCCGGGGGACGATCCCGCCACCATCGCCTCCGGCCCCACCGTGGGGGATGCCTCCACGCTGGCGGATGTGCGCGAGATCGTCGCCCGCTACGCCATCGAGCTTCCCGCCGCCGCGCGCGCCGTGCTCGATGCCGGCGAGGAGACGCCCAAGCCCGGTGACATCGAAGCCGACCTCACCATCGTGGCCGCGCCCTCCATGGCGCTGGCCGCCGCGGCGGAAGTGGCCCGCGCGGCCGGCGTCACGCCGCTGATCCTGGGCGATGCCCTCGAGGGCGAGGCGCGCGAGATGGGCAAAGTCATGGCCGGCATCGCCCGCTCGGTGCGCCTCACCGGCCATCCGGCAAAGGCCCCGGTGCTGCTGCTCTCGGGCGGCGAGACCACGGTCACCATCGGCAACGGGCAGGCCGGACGCGGCGGCCGCAACTCTGAATTCCTGCTGGGCCTTGCCGTGGCGCTCGGCGGCATGGAAGGCGTCTACGCACTCGCCTGCGACAGCGACGGCATCGACGGCAGCGAGGACGCGGCTGGCGCCGTGATCACGCCGGACACGCTTGTTCGCGCGCGGGAAAAAGGGCTGGACGCCCGCGCGTTCCTATCAGGCCACGACAGCTACAGCTTCTTCGAAGCGCTGGGCGATCTGGTGAAGACCGGCCCGACGCTCACCAACGTCAACGACATCAGGGCGATCCTGGTGGTGTGAGGGCGCGCCAGATCGTCATGCTAGGCACAAGGCCTAGCATGACGATTGCGGCACGGCCTCGGCTAAACCGTCATGCTCGCCCTTGTGGCGAGCATCCACGCCTTCCTTTGAGGACGCTGCCCTGAAGTCGTGGATGGCAAGACCAAGTCTTGCCATGACGCGTCAGTGACTCGGTTCGAGGGAGGGCGCGGCCCATCCTTCGACCCTTCGAGACGATCGCTGCGCGATCCCTCAGGGTGAGGTCGCCTTCAGCGACCCTCAGGATGAGCTTTGTAAGTTTGGCTGTTCTCTGAGAGTGCCGCAGCCACCGTCCTCATGCTGAGGTGCCCGCGCAGCGGGCAGTCTCGAAGCATGTGGCCGCACCCACCAATCCCATCACTCCGCCAGTTCCCTCATCACCTTGATGAGGTCGCTCTTGCCCTCGAAGCCAATGCCCGGAAGGTCCGGCATCACGATATGTCCGTCCTCGACCTTCACGCCGTCGGGGAAGCCGCCGTAGGGCTGGAACAGGTCCGGATAGCTCTCGTTGCCGCCGAGGCCGAGGCCAGCGGCGATGTTGAGGGACATCTGGTGGCCGCCGTGGGGCACGCAGCGGGAGGGCGACCAGCCGAACTGGTGCAGCACATCCAGCGTGCGCAGGTATTCGACCAGGCCGTAGGAGAGGGCGCAGTCGAACTGCAGCCAGTCGCGGTCGGGGCGCATGCCGCCGTAGCGCAGGAGGTTGCGGGCGTCCTGGTGGGAGAAGAGGTTCTCGCCCGTCGCCATGGGGCCGGGGTAGAACTCCGAGATCGCCGCCTGCAGGGCGTAGTCCAGCGGGTCGCCGATCTCCTCGTACCAGAACAGCGGATAGTCGCGCAGCATCTTGGCATAGGCGATGCCGGTCTCAAGATCGAAGCGGCCGTTGGCGTCCACGGCGAGCTGCGCCTCGGACCCGATTTCCTCCAGCACGCTTTCGATGCGGGCGCGGTCCTCGTCAATGGAGGCGCCGCCGATCTTCATCTTGACGACATTGTAGCCGCGGTCGAGATAGCCGCGCATTTCCTGGCGCAGCTGGCTGTTGTCCTTGCCGGGATAGTAATAGCCACCGGCGGCATAGACGAAGACGCGTGGGTTTGCTTCCACGCCCTTCATCTCGGCCAGCAGGCGGAACAGCGGCTTGCCCTCGATCTTGGCCACCGCGTCCCAGACCGCCATGTCGATGGTGCCCACCGCCACCGAGCGCTCGCCGTGGCCGCCGGGCTTCTCGTTCGTCATCATGGCGGCCCAGACCTTTGACGGGTCGATGTTGGTGCCGGCGTCATTGATAAGGCTCTGGGGCTCGGCCTCCAGGATCCGGTCGCGGAAGCGCTCGCGGATCAACCCGCCCTGGCCGTAGCGGCCGTTGGAGTTGAAGCCGTAGCCCACCACGCGTCGGCCGTCGCGCACCTGATCGGTCACCACGGCGACGAGGCTTGCCGTCATCTTGGAGAAGTCGATGTAGGCGTTGCGGATGGGCGAGGAAATCGGCTTGGTGATTTCGCAGACGTCGATGATGCGCACGTTATTTGCTCCGTATGTGCCATGCACTTTTCGTGACGACGCCGCCGAACCTGAGGCGCCCGGCGGCGTCATGATGCTTCAAATGTCAGGTGGCAGGGTCAGTCGGCGAACTGGCCGGCCTCCTTGATGATGGGCTCCCAGCGCTTAATCTCGCTCGACAGCCTCTCCTTCAGCGCCTCGGGCGTGGCGTCGGCATCGGAGGCGGGCGTGGTCGCGATCTGGGCAAAGCGCTCCTTCAGCGTGGCGTCCTTCATGGCCGCCTTCAGCGCCTCGTTGAGCTTCTTGACCACGGGCTCGGGCGTGCCGGCCGGTGCATAGAGCCCGTGCCAGACGCTGACCTCGAACTGGGGGAAACCCGTTTCCGCCGAGGTGGGCACGTCGGGCAGCATGTCGGAGCGCGTCTTGCTGGTGATGGCATAGACCTTCACCTTCTTGTCCTTGATGGGACCGACGGTGTTGGTCGCCTGGTCGCAGGTCATGTCCACCTGCTTGCCCAGGAGGTCGGTCATGATGGGGCCGTTGCCCTTGTAGGGCACCGTCGTCATCTCGGTGCCGATCATGGACTGCAGCAGCACGCCGCAGAGATGCGAGGCTGCGCCGATGCCGGCATTGGCATAGGTGAGGTCCTTGCCCTTTTCCTTGATGAGGGCGACCATCTCCTTCATGTCCTTGGCCTCAAAGTCGTCGCGGGAGATGAGCGTCATGGCGGCATCGCTGACGAGACCGATGGGCTGGAAGGCCTCCAGCGGCTTGTAAGGCAACTGGCGATAGAGGGTCGGCGCGGTGGACATGCCGATGTGGTGCATGATGATGGTGTAGCCGTCGGGATCGCTGCCGGCCACACGGCGGGCACCCAGCGTGCCGCCGGCGCCGCCCACGTTCTCCACGATGATCTGCTGGCCCAGTGCCTTCGACATGGCATCGGCGGTGAGGCGCGAGATGGTGTCGGTCGGACCGCCGGCGGCATAGGGCACCACCATGGTGATCGACCGCGTGGGATAATCCTTCTGCGCGAAGGCGGCGGTGCTCGTCAGCGCGAGCGCGGCCAGGGTCAAGGCAAGCTTCATGATTAGTCCTCCCGGGGGCTGTTATTTTGCCCGATTGAGCACCGGGAGGGAGGACAGCGTCCAATGCCGTTTCGGCTTTAATGCATGCCGTGCGTCAGGCGCCGTATTCGGCGTCGGTCACATGCTCCATCCAATCGGCCGTCTTGCCATCAAGCACCTCATGAATGGCGATGTGGCTCATGGCCGTGGTGGGGGAGGCGCCGTGCCAGTGTTTTTCGCCGGGCGCGAAGGAGACGACATCGCCGGGGCGGATCTCCTCGACGGGGCCGCCCTCGCGCTGCACCCGGCCGAGGCCGGAGACCACGAACAGCCTCTGGCCCAGCGGATGGGTGTGCCAGGCCGTGCGCGCGCCAGGCTCGAAGGTGACCATGCTGGACGCGACGCGGGCGGGCGCCTCGGCGGCAAAGAGCGGATCCTGGCGCACCGTGCCGGTGAAATAGTCGGCCGGTGCTCGAACGGAGGGCTGCGAGCCCGCGCGTGTGATCTTCATGGTCTTTGCTCCTTTACGCTTTTCCCGCCGCCGCGGCAGGTGTCATCCCGCCATCATAGCGCGACTTCGCCCGCGGCGCCGCGCGGACGTGAGAGAGGCGCGATGGACAGGAACGCCAGCACGGCGCAGGCACCAAGCAGCGTCGTGATCATGAGTGTCTCGCGCACGCCGATGTTCTCCATCAGCGCGGCGAAGGTGAAGGGCGCGGCCGAGGCCACGATCAGGCGCACCGACATCACCCGGCCCTGGAGCGCGCCGTAGCCGGACCGGCCGAACAGCACCAGGGGCAGGGTGCCGTTGGCGATGCTGAAAAGCCCGTTGCCCATGCCGAACAGGACGGCGAAGGCGACGGCCGCCGGAAGCGAGGGCTCGCCCGGGATGAGCACCGCCGTCGCCAGCGGCAGCAGTCCGGCTGAGATCATGGCGAGCATGAGCTGGGGCAGCCTCCGGCCGAACACCATGTTGACGAAACGGCTCAGGACCTGGGCCGGGCCGAACAGCGTGCCGACCATGGCGCCGGCAAGCCCGAGGCCGAGCGCGGCGAGAAGCGGCAGCATGTGGATGAGGATGGCGGCGCTGACGAAGCTTTGCAGGGCAAAGCCCGTGGTCATGAGAAGGAAGGCCCTGCGCCGCGCCGCCTGTGGCAGGCTGCCCTCGATCGGGGCTTCCTGCGGCGGGAAGAGGCGGGCGCCGCCTGCCGCCGAGGCGCGGGCCGGCCGGGACAGCCAGGCGTGGATGGGCAGGCAGATGGCAAGATGCATGGCGGCGAAGATGACGTAGACCTGCTCCCACGACAGAAAGGTGTGAAGCGCCGTGGTGATGGGCCAGAAGATGGTCGAGGCGAAGCCGCCGATCAGGGTCAGCCAGACGATGTGCTGCTGCGCGCGGTGCGCGTCGCGCTGCACCAGCAGGGGAAAGGCGGCGTTGTACTGAACCAGAGTCGAGGCCATCTCGATGGCGACCAGCGCCGGCACGAAGACCGCCCCCGCGGGCGCCAGGGCGCAGGCCAGAAGCGCCGCCGCGGCGGCGAGCGAGCCCGCCGTCATCACGCGCCCGGCGCCGTAGCGGTCGATCCACCGTCCGGCCTGCGGCGCCACCAGACCGCCGAGAAGCAGCGCGGTGGAGAGGGCGCCGAAGACCCATTCGACCGGCCAGCCGAGGTCGCGCGCCATGGCGGGCGCCAGGATGCTGAAGCTGTAGTAGAGCGTGCCGTAGCCGATGATCTGCGACAGCCCCAGCGCCGCGATGACCGGCCATGTCCCCATGTCAGATCGCCCCGAGCCCGACGCGGGTGGCGAGCTTTTCGGCCACTTCCTTGCGCTCGCTGTAGCGGTCGGTGAGGTAGCCGGAAACATCGCGTGTCAGCAGGGTGAACTTCACCAGTTCCTCCATCACATCGACCACGCGGTCGTAATAGGAGGAGGGCTTCATTCGCCCGGCCTCGTCGAACTCCTGCCAGGCTTTGGCGACGGAGGACTGGTTGGGGATGGTCACCATGCGCATCCAGCGGCCCAGCACGCGCATCTGGTTGACGGCGTTGAAGCTCTGCGACCCGCCGGAGACCTGCATCACCGCCAAGGTGCGCCCCTGGGTTGGTCGCACCGCGCCGACCGACAGCGGGATCCAGTCGATCTGCGCCTTCATCACCGCGCTCATGGCGCCATGTCGTTCCGGGCTGGTCCAGACCTGTCCCTCCGACCACGCCGAGAGCTCGCGCAGTTCCCGCACCTTGGGGTGCCCGGCCTCGGCGCCGTCAGGCAATGGCAGGCCGTGCGGATCGAAGATGCGTGTCTCGGCGCCGAAGTGCCGCAGCAGCCGCTCGGCCTCCAGCGTCAGGAACCGGCTGTAGGAGCGCTCCCGCAGCGAGCCGTAGAGCAGCAGGATGCGCGGCGGATGCGTCGATGGCCTGACCTGAAGCCGTTCCATGGAGGGAACATCGAGGCAGTCCGGCGCGACATTTGGCAGGTGCTGGGGCATCAGCTTCCCGCCTCCGCCGCCACGCGGTTCTTACCGGGAGCCTCATACCAGCCCTTGGAACGGTTCACGATCCAGACCACCGACAGCATGACCGGCACCTCGATCAAGACGCCGACCACGGTTGCCAGCGCCGCGCCGGAGTGAAAGCCGAACAGGCTGATGGCGGCGGCAACGGCAAGCTCGAAGAAGTTGGACGCGCCGATGAGGGCGGATGGCCCGGCGACGCAGTGCTGCTCGCCGGAGATCCGGTTCAGCAGATAGGCGAGGCCGGCGTTGAAATAGACTTGGATCAGGATCGGGACTGCGAGCAGCAGGATGACGAGCGGCTGCGCCAGGATCTGCTGGCCCTGGAAGCCGAACAGCAGAACCAGCGTGGCGAGAAGCGCGGCGAGCGACAGCGGCTGCAGCCGGCCGAGGAAGCGCTTCAGGACCTCCTCGCCGCCTGACGCCAGCAGCCGGCGGCGCAGGAGCTGCGCCACGATCACCGGCACGGCGATGTAAAGCGCGACCGAAAGGGCGAGCGTGTCCCAGGGCACGGTGATGGCGGAGAGGCCGAGCAGCAGGCCGACGACCGGCGCGAAGGCGAAGATCATGATGGCGTCGTTGAGCGCCACCTGGCTCAGCGTGAAATGCGGCTCGCCCCGGATGAGATTCGACCAGACGAAGACCATGGCGGTGCAGGGCGCGGCGGCCAGGATGATGAGACCGGCGATATAGCTGTCGATCTCACCCGCCGGCAGCCAGGGCCGAAAGAGATAGCCGATGAAGAGCCAGCCGAGCAGCGCCATGGAGAAGGGCTTCACCGCCCAGTTGACGAAGAGCGTGACGCCGATGCCGCGCCAGTGCTCGCGCACCCTGCCGAGGGCGGCGAAATCGATTTTGACCAGCATGGGCACGATCATCAGCCAGATCAGCGCCGCGACGGGCAGGTTGACCTTGGCGATCTCGGCGGCACCCACGGCATGGAAGAAGCCAGGCATGAGAGAGCCGAGCGCGATGCCCGCCACGATGCAGAGCGCGACCCAGAGGGTGAGATAGCGTTCAAACGTCGACATTTTCCGTCCTCAGGCGGTCGCGATACGGCGGCCGTGCTCGTCCACCACGCGTTCCCCGTCTTCCTTGATGAATTCGCCCTGCTGCGGCGGCAGCAGGTCCAGCGCCTCCTCGGAGGGGCGGCACAGCCGCACGCCATTGGGGCTCACCACGATGGGGCGGTTGATCAGGACGGGGTGCGCCAGCATGGCGTCGATGAGCTCCTCGTCGGTGAGGGCGGCATTGCCCAGGCCCAGTTCGGCATAGGGCGTGCCCTTCTCGCGCAGGAGTTCGCGGGGCGTGATGCCCATGCGCCGGATGAGCTGCCACAGCATCTCGCGGCTGGGCGGGGTCTTCAGATATTCGATCACATGCGGCTCGACGCCGGCATTGCGGATCAGCCCAAGCGTGTTCCGCGAGGTGCCGCATTGGGGGTTGTGATAGATGATGACGTCCATATGATCTAGGCTTTCTCGGGTTCGTGGCAGGAGGAGAGCGCGGCCATGGCAGGGGCGCAGACCTCCGGGTGGCCCCGGCAGCAGTCGCGCATGAGGAAGTCCACCAGCGCGGACAGCGCCGGGTAGGCGGCGCTGTAGATGATCGACCGTCCCTCGCGGCGCGAGGTCACCAGACCGGCCTGCTCCAGCTGGCTGAGGTGGAAGGACATGCGGGAGGAGGAGGCGCCGTCCATGGCCTCGCCGATGGCACCCGCCGGCAGCCCCTCGGGGCCGGCCTCCACCAGCAGCCGCACGATGCGCAGCCGCGTTCCCTGGGAGAGGGCCGCGAAGGCCCCGAGCGCCTGCGTCTCGTCCATGGAAATCCTCAATATCTCAATAGATGTTGAGATCTATCGGGGGCGGCCGCGAAAAGCAAGCGCTGCGCTATGGCTGCCGGGTGTCGCCGCGGATGCGGGCGGAGAAATCCGCCGCGTTTCCGGCCGCCTGCCCACGCGCGCTGATGGCGGCGCGGCGCTCCACCTCATCAAGCGGCGCATCGGTCGGGATCGCCTCGAGGTCATAGAGGTAGCCGGGCAGGTAGCCCGACAGAATGATGCGCCAGTCGAAGGGCAGGCCCGGGTCCACTGTGCGGGCAAGCTGAAAGATGACGGTGGTGCAGTTGGTCGTGATGGTCTGGTAGAAAGCTGGCTCCCGCGCCAATTCGTTGGCCCGCTCCAGGAAGGTGAGAAAGAGCGCGCGGCGCTGCTCGGCGTTCATGCGGATGGGATAGAGCGAGACCTCTTCGCGCCTGATGTTGGTGCGCAGGCGGATGATGTCGCCCTCGGCGGCGCCGATCATGACGAGCTCGAACATCTTGAAGAAGCCGCCGATTTCGGAAAATTCCTCATCCCGCTCGCGCCTGACCTCGGCGGAGAACACGAGATGGCGGCCATCGCGGAAGCCGAAGCTGAGAAGCGTGTGCGAGATGGGCGCGAGCCCCCAGTTGGAGGTGAAGAGGTCGACGCTGTCGAGCTCGTCGAGCGAGAGGGTCCAGGTCTCCCAGCGCTCGGTGAAGTCGGTCTCGCTGCGCCACTCGAAATTGCGGACGTTGTGAAGCGTGACGGTCTCGCCGGCGATCTCGGCGGTGAGGCCGTGGGCGACATCGGGCGCCCAGGCGCGGTCGCCGCGCGGGCGGATCGTGCTCCACCAGAGCGCGCCGAGGAGGATGACGAGAAGGAGCGCGATCCAGGGCAGCCGGCGGTCCGTGCGGTGCCGCTTCAGGGCAAGGACGATGAGTGCGAGGCTGAGGAGGACGAGACCGGACAGCAGGAGGATGCGGATGAGGCCAGCGGACTGGAACCAGATGCCGCCCGCCGCCAGCAGCACCGCGACGGTCAGGACGCCGAGATAGAGCGCCAGCCTCACGCCGCCCGCCTCGTGTCTCCGCCGTCAGTTGCCAAGGACTTCACCCGCGATGCGGAAGGGTGCAGAAAGCGTCAGCCCGGCGGTGTTGAAGATGAAGGCGCCAGCCTGCAGTACGGGCGGGCCCGAATGGCCGCGCTCCCCCGCCACCTGGCCGTAGAGCGCCACAAGGCCGATGTAGCGGTCGTGGTTCAACCGGTCACCCGCCGGAACCTCGGAGATGTCGATGATGGTGAGGTTGTTTTTCGCGGCGGCCTCCCGCACCTCGGGGCTCGACACATCGACCGCCCCGACCCGCGCGCGGTCGCCGGAGAGGATTCTGGAGACCCTTAATGCATTATCGTCCTTGGAGACCAGCAGCACCATGGGCGGATCCAAGGGGCCGATGACCGACAACTGCCTGAGGAAGACGTCGGAATCCACGTCAGGCGCGGCGAGGATGACATCCGACAGGCGCGCGAGGGCGCGGTGCTTGCCCTCCAGCCTGAGCTGGCGCAGGGCCTCCAGCGTGAGATAGCCACCCATGCTGTGGCCGAAGACGGTGATGTTGCCGACCGAAGGGCTCTGCGCCAGCGTCTGGAACAGGCCCGTCAGCGCGTCGCGGGAGAAGATGACGGAATCGCGGTCATAGACATAGCCGGTCACGGTCGCGCGCGAGGGCCAGGCGAAGAGGATGGGCGTTCCCTGCACATTGGCGTCGGCCACCATCTGCGCGTGGCGGAACAGCGCCTCCTGGAAATTGTAGTTGTAGCCGTGGATGAAGACGCCGACATCGTGGCGCTTGCCGCGCGCGACCTCGGCCTTGAAGGCCTGCGGGCTCAACAGCTCGCGGCTGACGATGGCAAAGCTCGTCGCCGGATCCGGCTCGCCCCGCGGCCATTCGATGGCGTTGGGCGTGTGGCCGGGCGGAATGGAGATGACAAAGCGGGCATAGCTCGGCTCTTCGGCGCGCCCGGCCGTGAAGACGGGGGCATGGGGCGCCTCCCGCTCCCGCGTGGTGGCCACATAGACGGTGACGAGCCGCGCGCCCGGTACGGCACCGGCCCCCGCGACCGGGGTCAGCACCTCCGCGCCGGGCCGGCTCGCGCATCCGGCGGCAGTGAGCGCCAGCGGCAGCAGAACCATGAGCAGGCGGCGCAGGCGGAACAGCAGCATGCAGAACTTCCCCCGAGGGCTCGCGAAGGCGGGCCCCGCAGACTAGCGTGGCGGCGCCCCTGCCGGAAGCCTTGCCGACGGCGGAACCATTGCTGCACCCGGCACATTCCGCCACAGACTGGGAACCTGTGGAAATGACCGCCAGACGCCATGCCATCCTCGAGGCCCCGTCCTCGCTGGGGCTCACCACTGACGGTGTGGAGGATCTGCCGGCCCGGCTTCTCGCGCTGGGGCTTGCCGAGCGTCTTGATGCCCGCCATGCCGGACGCATGGCGGTGCCGGCGAAGGATCCGGCGCCTGACCCGGACACCGGCGTTCTCAACGCGCGGACCATCGCCGCATGGTCGCCGGAGCTTGCCGCCGCCATCGAGGCCGTGCTCGATGCCGGAGGCTGGCCGGTGGTACTGGGCGGCGATTGCACCATTCTCATGGGCTCCATGCTCGCGTTCCGGCGGCGCGGCCGCCATGGCCTCCTGTTCATCGACGGCAATGCTGATTTCTTCCAGCCGGAGGCGGAGCCCAATGGTGAAGGCGCGTCCATGGATCTTGCCTGGGTCACCGGCCATGGACCGGAGCTGCTCAGCAATCTTCAGGGCCAGGGGCCGCTGGTGCGCGCGGAGGATGTGGTGGCCTTCGCCTATCGCGATCACAAGGACCAAGAGGAGTACGGCAGCCAGCCCCTGCCGCCGGAGCTTCGGGCCTATGATCTTCCCCGGCTGCGCCACATGGGCGTGGAGAGGGCCGCGCGCGAGGCGGTCGATCATCTGAGCCGGGCCGGGCTTGATGGCTTCTTCATCCATCTCGACGCCGATTGCCTCGACGATGCCATCATGCCCGCGGTTGATTTCCGGCTGCCGGGCGGCCTGTCGCCGGAGGAGCTTCAAACAGTGCTGCGCATTGCGCTGGAGAGCGGACGGGCGGTGGGCATCGAGGTGACGATCTACAACCCGCGTCTCGATAAGGATGGCAGTGCCGGGCAGCTTCTGGTCGATATTCTCGCCGCCGCCCTCGGAAAGGGCACAGCCTAGCCCCGGCGTTCAGCCCTTCACCAGCGCGAGAGCAGGTCGCGCCCTCAGAACCTCATAGTGAGACCAGCCGTGCCGGTGACGGCGTAGCTGCCGCCGAAGTTGGCGAGGCTGGTATTGACCGTCGCCTGACCGCGGAGAGCATATCGGCCGTTGTTCCAATTGTAGGTGCCGCCAAGACCAAGGCCGCCCCAAAGGTTTTCCTGTGTGCTGATGAGACGGACGCCGGCAAGATCGCTCCTGGCCTCGGGGAAGAGGTCACGGTGGAGATTGACAATGCCATAGGCATGGATGCGGCTGATCCGGCCGGCCTCATCGGTCCAGGCGTTCTGGTAGTCGGCGGAAATGCCGAGGCGGATCTCGAGATCGTCACCGTCGGTCAGGGACACCGCTGCGCCGAAGGTGTCGGTGAAGTCATCGTAGTCGACAACCGAGTAGATCAGCTGGGCCTGGGGGGTGACCAGCCAATTTGGCCCCAGCGCGATCTGTTGACCCGCTTCGACGCCCAGAGCATAGCCGAAGCCGCCATTGCCCGAGACAAGTCGGGTTGCAACGATGGAAGAGGCAAGATCGCTGTCGTACCAGGTCAGATTGGTCTGGCCATCCAGATAGAAGCCCCCGGAACCATACCAGGTGAGCGATCCACCCACGCCGTGACCGGTGCTGCTGATCGAACCGTTCCCGAAGATCGAGCTGACATCGCCGGAAATGGTGCCATAGTGCGCGGAAAGACCACCGATCAGGTCGCCGGCTTCTCCGGAATAGACCTGCGTGTCCGCGCCAAACTGCAATCGCCAGGTTTTCACCTGGTAGTCAGCGCGGGTGGTGGAGGATTTTGGATCAACGCTCAGATGGCTGGCGATGATCCGGCCCCAGATGCCTCTGCTGGCCTCGGCATGGTCGGGCAGCGTGCTTGGATCAACCACACCATTGGTCCAGGACCGATTGCCGACGCGCTGCTGCAGAGTATCAAGGCCGTTCAAACCCTGCAGCGCGGCAGCATATGCCTCATAAACGGGTGCGCCCGGCTGGTAGAGTGGGCCGGACGGCATCCCAGAATCAAGCAGGGCCGAACGGAGATACCAGTCGCCGTCAGCAGGCGTGCTTACGCCGCCCTTGTAGAGGCGGTAGGCATAAGCCCCACCAACCACGGCAGGGTCACCCTCAAAGGTGTAGCTGCCCAGCAGCGTGAAGTCTCCGCCGGAGAGGCCTCCAACGTCGATGATCTTGATGCCTTCGTTCGTCTGCGCGCCGGCACCACCAACATTGATCACCCGGACATTGGTGCTGCCGGATGTATCGCCGGTCACGATCAACAGGTCCGTGGCCGCATTGTCGTCGCCCAAAACCGTCTCGATCTCCAGCGTGCCGCCGTTGCCCAGATAATTGCCGGCCACGGTGAGCGTGCCGATCGAATTGCCGGGCGCAATCGTGCCGCCGGCGAAGTTGGTTGTTCCGCCAACCTGGCCGGTACCTTGAAGTCGTCCTCCTACGACCTCCATCGTGCCGCCGAGCAGGTCATCGACCGACAGGACGCCGTCATGCACCTGGGAGACACCGGCGAGGGCGGAATTGTCGGCCGTGAGCGTTGTCGTTCCCGTGCCGATCTGGTGGATGCCGCCCGTTCCGGTGACCGTGCCGCCGAACGTCACCGCATCGGAACGATTGAAGGCCAGAACGCCGTCGTTGATCACGTCGCCAAGGATCCAGCCGGACGTTCCGCCATCGCCGAGCTGCAACGTGCCGGCGGTGATCGTGGTGCCGCCGGCATAGGTGTTGTCAGCCGTCAGAAACAGGGTGCCTGCGCCGGTCTTTTCCAGCGCGCCCGGGCCGCTGAGAGAGCTGCGGGCACCAACCGTGAAGCCATTGGAATCGATGATGCCGAGAGACTGAATGACCAGATCTCCATCGTCGAACCGGCTGATGAAGTTGTCATTGTGAGCCATTGCGCGGAGAATCCCGCCATCGAACTCTACCGATCCATCACCCGATCCACCTTGCAGGCTCCCAACGAAGAGAACACCTTCCGCGCCAGCCGTGCCGTCGAGATGAAGCGCGCCTGTCGCACCGGCGGCGCTGCCTACAACCAGGGAGTTGGCGGCAACAAGGCCGCCGTCCGCAATCGTGAGGAAACCATCGCCCAATCCGCCGTAGTTGAATTCGGTGCCCAGCTGCAGGGCATAGTCGGTGACACGAAGCTCCGAGCCCGCGCCGGTCACGAGCGCCGTCCCAAGACCGCCATTTCCGATGGCGCCACCGTCCGCGATCATCAAGCCGCCATCTTCGATCGTCAGCGTCGCATCCATCGCATCGGTGCCGCCGACACCAAAAAAGATGCCGGCATCCCAGATCGAGCCTGAACCTGTTACCGTGGCCTCCAGGCTTGTGGCGAGGCTGCCGTTCTGTCCCTCGCCGATCATGCTGCGGTGTGTCGTGATCCGGCCAGCGTCCTCGACCCTTACCACTACATCGCCGGCACCGCGCCCCATGACGAGGTCGACGAGGGAGGCGTCGTCTACGGTGAAGCTGGAACCGGGCCCCGTGACCAGGAGTTCGCCCGAGCCGAAGAAAAACGATCTGTTTGTCGCGAATGACCCGCCATTCTCGATGGTGAGCGTGCCACCCTCAAGGTATGGCTCCAGCGCGGTCAGGGAGGATCCCGCTCCCGTCACGGTCACCGTTGCGCCAGGTCCTGCGGTAAAGGAATAGGGCTCGGCGGCGCCGCCGGAGATGACCACGGCACCGCCTGCCATCTCGGCATAGGTTGAGTCATCCGGTACCGCGCCGGTGTCCCAGTTGCCAGGCTCGAACCAGTCATCGTCCACAGCGCCGGTCCATTGGGCCGTCTGCGCCAATGCCGTGCTTGCCGTGCTGGCCATCAGGCAACCGAGCAAAGCCGCCTGCCAATTTGGCAAAGCGGAAAAGGTCGGTGAACACATTAAGACACGCTCGAGACCTGCCCTCTTAAAGTCTTCATTCCTCTTCATCCCAGTCCCTGGCTCTACTTCAACTTTAATGCCCAGCTTATATCATCGCATTTCGTGTGAGATGTATTTGTTATGAATATTATAAAAATCTCGGCATTTGTGACTTTGACGATTTGATTAAGTTGAAAATCGACAGATGCCGGCCCATGTCGCCCCATTTAGATTTTGCTTTTTTGTTGGTTAACAGAGATCTAACGCTTCTTTCTTCGACGAGCATGCCGTCGGCGGGTTGGTCTCCAAGTAAGGACAGGGCGCCGCCTGGCCTCGATGCTCAGCCCCTGTTGAATGCGCGGATGTGGTCCACCAGCGCCCGCAGCTTCAGCGGCTGGCGGTGGCGGCGGGGATAGTAGAGATAGAAACCCTGGAAGGGCGGCCCGAAGTCCTGAAGCAGTGGCACCAGTTCGCCCCGGTCGATCAGGGGCTGGAAGGTCTCCACCATGCCGAAGGTGACGCCCGCACCGGCCCTCGCCATGCGGATCATCATGCCCATGTCGTTGGTGGTGAAGGCGGGCGCCACCGCCACGTCGAAGTCGCGGCCGGCTTCCGTGAACTCCCAGCGATAGGGCGCGGTGTCGGGCCGCGGCCGCCAGCCGATGCAGATGTGGTCCATGAGCTCACGCGGATGGCTCGGCGCGCCGTGGCGGGCGATGTAGCCCGGCGCGGCGAAGGCGCATTGCCGCTGCTCGGCCGAGACGGCCACCGCGATCATGTCCTGCTCGATCACTTCGCCCAGGCGCACGCCGGCGTCGAAGCCCGCCTCCACGATGTCGAACTCCTCGTCGGTGATGGTGATGTCGAGCTTCACCTGCGGGTGAGCGGCCATGAAGCCCGCCAGCAGCGGCCCGGAAATGAAGCGTTCGGCGATGGAGGAGACCGCGATCCGCAGCAGGCCGCTGGGACGCGCCTCAACCTCGCGCACGGCCTGGACCGCCTCGCGCAGGCCCTCCGCCGCGGGGCGGACCTGCGCATAAAAGAGCGCGCCCGCCTCGGTGAGGCGCACGCTGCGGGTGGTGCGCTGGACGAGCGCCACGCCCAGCCGGTCCTCCAGCCGCTGCAGGGCCTGGCTGACGGCCGAGCGCGTCACGCCCAGGCGTTCGGCCGCGACGCGGAAGCTCAAGGCCTCCGCCACAGCCAGGAACACAGAGATGCCCTCGAAATCATCCGCCATTGGTAAGATATGCTAAACAGATCATATCAGATCGGCAACTTAATCTGCCCAATGACTCTGCCTATCTTCGCTCCACCAACCGAGCACGGAGATGGATCATGAGCGTTCAACTCGTCAGCCACGCGGCCTGGGCCTCGGCCCTGCTGCTTGCCGGCTTCGCCCCAGCGGCGGGAGCCGGAGAGATGACGGACAGCGGACGAATGCCGCACCCTTACGTCGGGATGTGGGTCACCGACGACGGCCACATCAGGCATGAGCTTCTGCCCAACGGCCGCTACGACGAGGCACGCGGCAGCCGCGAAAGCGCCTACCGGGGCCGCTACGAGGTGACCGGCACCCACATCGACTACTGGGACGACACCGGCTTCACCGCCGACGGCACCTTCGTCGACGACAACACCCTGCACCATGGCGGCATGATCTTCCGCCGCCGCTGAAATCTGAACCGAAGGAGACGACAAATGTCAGGCATCGAAGGAAAAGTCATCGCCATTACCGGCGCCAGCAGCGGCATCGGTGAGGCCACCGCCCGGGTTCTCGCCGAGGCAGGCGGGAAGATCGTCATCGGCGCGCGCCGCACCGAGCGGCTGGAGAAGCTGGCGGACGAGATCGCCACGCGCGGCGGCGCGGTGCGGCTGCGCCGGCTCGACGTCACCGACCGCGCCGATGTGGAGGCTTTCGCCGGTTTTGCCCGCGCGGAGTTCGGCCGGCTCGACGTCATCATCAACAACGCCGGCGTCATGCCGCTGTCACCCATGGCGGCGCTGAAGGTGGACGAATGGGACCGCATGGTCGACGTCAACATCAAGGGCGTGCTCTACGGCATCGCCGCCGCGCTCCCCCTCATGAAGGCGCAGGGCAGCGGCCACATCGTCAACGTGGCCTCCATCGGCGCCCATCAGGTGTCGCCCACGGCGGCGGTCTACTGCGCCACCAAATTCGCCGTGCGCGCCATCTCCGACGGCCTGCGCCAGGAGGAAGACCGCCTGCGCGTCACCGTCATCTCGCCGGGCGTGACGACCTCGGAGCTGGCCGAGACCATCACCGACGAAAGCGCCCGCGACGCCATGCGCACCTACCGCGCCATCGCCATCAGCCCGGAGGCGGTGGCCCATGCCATCCTCTATGCGCTGAGCCAGCCGGAGGAGGTTGATGTCAGCGAGATCATCGTGCGGCCGACGGCAAGCGGGATTTAGTGGGGGAGTGTCTAGTTATGAGGTTAGGGGTTGTGACCTAACGTCGGCTGATCTTGGCTTTTGGCCGGAGGAGACTGGCCGCTATCGCGGCGTGGGCGGTCATTGCAAATCTGCTCTTATAGTCTGGCTTCATCACTCATCGTCGACTTGTTTTCTTGTGGGCCTCGAACGAACAGCTTTAAGGTTTCACCAGCTTGTTGCTGGGGCGAATAATCTTCTCCGTTTGAAACAAACCCAAACTGAATCAGCACGTCCCGCATGACGTCGTTCGAAGTTCGGGTGGTGGCGAACATTGCAGCATCCTTCACAGCAGAAAACAGTTCCTTGAGGAGACGAGTCATCTGTCCCTTTTTCCGGTGCGGTTCGTCGAGAAAAATCCAGCTCAACTCGTATGAATAGTCTGCCGGAGTAAGATCGCTCTTCGCATTGCAAAATACCTCCGCGCGGCAATTTGCCGTAGGCTTCTTGATTGCCGCTGTTCCCACAACGACGTCGTCATAAGTTATGAACCCCAGACGATAGGATCGCGCAACTCTTGCCCGAAGGTCATCTGCAATCTCACCGCCGGCGGCGACGACCTTGGCGGCGAACTGGTCCAACTCAACATCAGTGCACTTCTTGGCACTTTTTACTAAGATGGCATACTTCTTCCGATCCTCGTGATCACGGACATAATCCGCCGCAATCTGCAGCAACTGTTTGGCGTCTTCATCGGTGATATCCGCGGGCGAAGAATCCGATTTTGTGGTCAGATCCTTCCCCCTCATCACATGCTTCAGTAAATCCTCATCGTCTCTTATTTGCTTGATAATACTGTTAACGTATTTCAGCCGCTCGCGCTCTCGGATGGGGTCTTCCCTCTTGTCTTGACGGAAGATCGTCCGCAGCCTGGCATTGACGTCGCTCGTCTCGTTGGACAATCGGGCCACCATCGCTCGAATAGTGTCCAAGGTGCTCTCCGTGTCTCCCAGTTGATAGTCGGCCCAGCCGAGTTGGTCAGACATGTTCTGAATGCTCCTGTCGAGCGATGCCTCAAGGGTGCCTAGTTCCTCGGTGATGCGTTCTGCCGCGACCTCGAACCGAGCGGCAAAGGAACTCGCTTCTGTCTCAAGAAATAGTTTCAGAAGCTCTCCCGGATGAAGTGGACGATTCCTCGCACCATCACGGCGGCAGTACACCCCTTTCGACGTGCAGTGTGGTTTTGTCGGACTGGACGGCACCTCGATTCGCAGGATCGGCTTGTCACTAAGGTTCTCAATGAAGATATCGATCGATACCGGGGGAATGCATCCGACAGCTTTGTTCAACACCTGCAGAATCGTGGCATCGCTGACATCGCATCCGCGGATGACGCCAATCTGAGCACTATCGACCGTTTGCTCATCGATGCCCGCGAGAATGTTCCCGCCCCCGTCGGAATTTGCGAAAGCCACTAGGTCATCAGCGCTTATGCCGTCTGGAAGGCGTTTGAAGTCCGCCCGTTCGTTTTCGCCTTCCGCCAGAAATGTCCGCGTAATCTGACTTATCGTTTTGATTTTCTTTTTCAGGCCCATATCGCCATCCTAGACTATTCTGACAGCCGAGAGGGTATGAGCCCTCCAGTTATTCCAATGCACAACACCCTCACTATGACGGTGCAACCAATCTCCCGCTATTGTGGAGTGAGTTTAAACTCCACGGCAATCGACTTCTATATTCAAATCCTAGTCGCGAAATCCGTAATTTCTCTTATTACCAATTACGGCGCCTCGGCGCGACCGAGAGGTCGCTGCGATCAGATTTCAGTGGGCACATGGAAGTGTGGGCTTTCAGGAGTGATGAGGCCTTTCGCTATGGGGGGCTTTGGGGCGCATTACGGTCATTCGCGGATAGCGGGTCACCGATCGGTCCACAGCAGGGTCTCTGGTAATACGCGCACTCCTATGTCTCAATATACCTTTCCTTCGCGCGCTGAAGCCGTGAAGCAGAGGCACGGCATTTCACCAAGGGTCTTATATGGCTGAATGACGATCCTGCCTTCCGGGTTCTGCTCCCAAGCATCTAAGCCGTTACGAGCCCAGCTTGCGAACAGATCATCGTCGAAAGGGTAGCTTCGTCTATGATGCCGATGTCCGCGCCACCTCCGACTGCAGGTGCCGATTTCGGCTGGGAGAGATTCCGGACGACTGCGATTGCCCGTATGCACTACATGGAAGCCCGTGAGAAAGGACAAGACGTCAGGATATGCCCAGTTCATAAGATTAAATGCGAAAATTTAAATCATAAATCGCTTCTATTCTTTTGCCTTGCGTCGCCGGATCGGGGATCCTAACGTGCTCTTATGACTGCCTGCTTCGATGATGGAGAGGTGCAATGGCGATATCGCTGGATGCCGCGTCCAACCTGATGCGGGAAGCCGCGCGGAAACCGTAAGGCGACACTCCTTGTGGTATCTGTTGCAAGGATGCCTGATGATTTTAGCGGGATTGTTTTCGCTGATCTTTCCCGCCTTCTCATCATTCGCACTGCTGCGGTTCCTCGGCTGGCTTCTGATCGCGACCGGCATCGTTCAGGGATTGGGCCTGATCGGGGCGAGGGCCGTGCCGCAGTTCTGGCTGCAGCTCATCTCGGTCGTTCTTTTCGTGCTCGTCGGAACGCTCATTCTCAACAATGCCGGCGCCGGGCTTCTCACGATTACATTGCTGCTCATCGTTTTCTTCATGATCGAAGGAATATCGAAGGTCATCTTCGCGCTGACGATCCGGCCCTTGCCCCATTGGGGGCTGGTGCTCCTCAGCGGCATCATCGTCATCCTCCTGGCCCTGACGCTGTGGGCGAATATGCCGTTGACGGCCGTGTGGCTTCCGGGGGTCCTGTTCGGCGTCGGCCTGATCAGCGAAGGGGCCGCACTGGCCTATCTGGCATGGCGGGTGCGCAGCGCTGACGACATACCCATCGAAAGCCAGGTGTGAGCCGGCGTCGCCCTGTATCGGCCTTCAAAACCTGAGGATCAGGCCGCCAATCCCGACAAGCAGCCAGCCGGCGATCATCGCCATGCCGCCGAGCGGAGCCGACATCGGGAAGAGCCCGTTGCCGATGAACTGCCGGCTGGCGAGATCGAGGCAGAAGAGCAGCGCGCCCAAGGCAATCACCAGCCCTCCAATGCGCAGAACCGTTCCCGGACCTGCATAGAGGCCGAGGGCGAGCAGCGCCGGCGCCTGCGTCAGCGCGATGAGCGCGAGCGAGGCAAAGCGCGGGCCGTCCGTGGCGTGGCTGGAAGCGGCAGCGGCGGCGACGCCGGCAGCGCCGAGAAGGCCAGCCAGAACGATCATAAGGGGCGGGAACCAGACGAGCATGCGTCGAACTTTAGGGCAGGCCGCCTCAGGAAGCCAATGCCTGCAGGTCTGAATCCCCCCGGCTGTCAGCCGCGCCGGGCGGCCTCGATGGCGGCGACGTCGATCTTCGTCATGTCCATCATGGCGGTGAAGGCGCGTTTTGCTTCCTCGCCGCCGGCCGCCATGGCCTCGGTCAGGACGCGCGGCGTGATCTGCCAGGAGATGCCCCATCTGTCCTTGCACCAGCCGCAGGCGCTTTCCTTGCCGCCATTGCCGACGATGGCGTTCCAGTAGCGGTCGGTCTCCTCCTGATCGTCGGTGGCGATCTGGAACGAGAAGGCTTCGCTGTGCTTGAACGCAGGTCCACCGTTGAGTCCGAGGCAGGGGATGCCGGCGACGGTGAAATCCACCGTCAGCACGTCGCCCGCCTTGCCGGAGGGATAGTCGGTGGGGGCATGGTGGAGGGCCGTGACCGCGCTGTCGGGGAAGGTTTCGGCATAGAAGCGGGCCGCGGCCTCGGCGTCCTTGTCGAACCACAGGCAGATCGTGTTCTTGGCGATGGCCATTGCTTGTCCTTTCGCTTCTGAAGGTGATCGCGGCCCCTGCGCACGGGAGCCGGCGTGCCGAGCCTACAACAGGGCCGGTGCTGTGAACCAGCCGGGATGTTGACCTTGCGAGATACGGAGGGGGCCGGCGTTGCTTCTGAAATGACGGGCGCGCCAGAAGCTGCGGGGCGTCCTTTCAATGGATCGGGCGCTCTGTTACTCGGCGGCGATCTTGCTGCGGGGGGAGACGGCTTCCGCATCGGCCTCCGCCGCATCGACATGTTTCTCCATGTCATCGGTGTACTGGAGATCGCCGAGCATTTCGTCGTCCGCTTGAGACCCCGCCCTGAGCAGGGCCACGATGAGGCCGGTCAAAGCGAGCCAGACAAATCCGCCAATGAGCACGTAGGTCATCTGCGTCACGATTCTGCCTTATTCTCTCACCGGTTGTATCACAATTCGAGAAGTCCTCCAGCGATCTTTGCCTGTGCAGTGAACTGTGCACAGCGAATTCTTCCACAATCACTTTGCTTTATTGAACGAAAGTGGTAACGGCGCGGTTCCATAGCCGTGGTGGGTTCCGCCGCAGGATTCAACCAGTGGGAGCAACGGGATCATGCGCCGGGCGGCAGCAACGGCACACCGGTCCGTCCTCCGACGCCGGCATGGTTTCGCATTTGATGCCAGCGACAGAACAGTTTGTCATAGATCCAGCCGTCATCGGGGAACCAACCCCACCGTGCAGCGCTTCTTTCGGCACGCTGGAGCTTGGTCATGCGCGTCCTGCCCACCTATGTTCATGGCGTTGTCGATTATCTCGTCGGCATGGTGCTCATCGCACTGCCGCATCTCCTCGGCTTTGCCGATGGCACGGCGGCGCAATATGTGCCCCAGACGCTCGGGGTGGCCGCTGTCGTCTACAGCCTCGGCACGCGCTATGAGCTGGGGCTCATCGGCATCCTCTCCATGCCCTTTCATCTCCTGCTCGATGGGCTGAGCGGCCTGCTGCTGCTTGCCTCGCCCTGGCTGTTCGGCTTTGCCGACAGGATCGTCTGGCCGCATGTGGTGTTCGGCGCCTTTGAGATTCTGGCGAGCCTGGTCACGAAGACGGTGCCCTTCGGCAGATCTCCCGATCTGAGGCGGTGAGGTGGATTGGGACGGCGCGGATTTCGCCCGCCGTCCTCCTCGGCAGCCTCGGTTTACCGGCGCTCTCCTGCTGGCCTGATGGCGAGACGGTGCCTTCGGCACAGCCGCCACGGTGAAGGACTTGGTTGCTCGGTGGGTGAGAGGTATCATTCCGGAGAGACCCGTCACCGATCAGCAGGGAAAACGCATGGCAGGCAAGACTGCGGGCAGCCTATCCACGGCCAAAACGAAAAAGCCGCGGAGCGAGAGCCCCGCGAAGGCCGGCGAGCCCAAACTCCTCTCCGGCGGCAATCCGCAGATCCCGAAGGGCGAGGGGGATGCCCCCGTGCAGGCCTATATCGCGGCCATGCCCGGCTGGAAGAGCGAGATTGGGCATCGCCTCGACAGGCTCATCACCCGCAGCGTTCCCGGTGTGCGCAAGGCGGTGAAATGGAATTCGCCGTTCTATGGCGTGGAAGGGCAGGAGGGCTGGTTCCTCAGCCTTCATTGCTTCGCCAAATACATCAAGCTCGCCTTTTTTCGAGGCACGTCGCTCGATCCCGTGCCGCCCGTCGCGTCCAAGAGCCAGGACACGCGCTATTTCCACATCCATGAGGGCGATGAATTCGACGAAGCGCAACTGGCGGCCTGGGTGAAGCAGGCCAGCCAGCTTCCCGGCGAGCGCATGTGAGCCGCCTCGGGGTGGCGCTTAAATCGAGAACGACGGCAGGTATGAGCATGGGCACGAGCGGAGCGGAAGGACAGGGAGGAGACACTCCCTCCCGGTTGATCGACGCCAGGATCAAGGAGCTGGGAGACTGGCGGGGCGCGACGCTGGCGCAGGTCCGCTCTCTCATCCATGAGGCCGATCCCGATGTGGTCGAGGAGTGGAAGTGGAGAGGCGTTCCGGTGTGGTCGCACGCAGGGATCATCTGCACCGGCGAGACCTACAAGACGGCGGTAAAGCTGACCTTCGCCAAGGGCGCCTCGCTGGACGACCTCTCGGGCCTCTTCAATTCCAGTCTCGATGGCAACGTAAGGCGCGCCATCGACATTCATGAGGGCGAGGCGATCGACGGGAAGGCGCTGAAGGGGCTCATCCGGGCCGCCGTGGCGCTGAACATGGAGGCGGATGCCGCCCGCGCCCGAAAGCGATCGACCAGCGGCAAGGCGGCGTCGAAAAACTGATGCCGTGCCGAGAGGACCCTCTAACCGGAGATCATCGCCATGAGCATCATCACCAAGGAAGGCGGGCACGTCACCCAGATCACCACCGTCGAGACCGCGCCTGAGCATCAGGAGGAGCTTCTCAGGATCCTGACCGAGCGGGCGCGCTTCATGGCGATGCAGGAGGGTTTCGTCTCCATCAGCCTGCACCGCAGCCTCGACGGCAAAAAGATCGTCAATTACGTGCAGTGGACCACGCGGGAGCTCCTGGAACAGGCCCACCACGCCCCGGAATTCAGGGACAGATGGCCGGAGGTGAGTGAACTCAGCGAGGCAGCCGTGCCCTGTCTCTATGAGGTGGTGCATACGGAATCGAAGTGAGCGTCGCCGCTCGCCCCAGCTTTTTCCCCCGCCGAGGTGCTCATGCTGCCGTCCCTCCTCGCTTAGCGGAAAAAGCGGCGAGGGAAATCCATTCCAGGCTCGCGAATTTGCTAGCGCCGCCAGAGCAGGGAGAGCGCCGTGCCGCCGGCGGGCAGATCGGCGAAGGTGTAGCGGTCGAAGACCGACATGAAGGCGGCCACCGCCTCGTTAAGAACCTTGGTCATGCCGCAGCCGGCGGCGATGGAGCAGGAGCCGCAGTCGACCAGTTCGAGCCCTTCCTCCATCTCCTTGATGACGTCGCCCACGCGGATCTCAGCGGGCGGTTTTGCCAGCCGGACGCCGCCGCTTCGCCCGCGTGTGGTCTCCACGAAACCCGCCTTACCCAACCGATGCACCACCTTCATGAGATGGTTGTGCGAGATGCCATAGGCGCCCGCGATCTCGCCGATCGAGCACAGACGCTCCTCGTGCGCGGACAGATAGATCATGACGCGCAGGGCGTAATCGGTGTGGAGCGTCAGGCGCATGGCTCATCCAAAATGTCGCATCTTGAAAACATGTATTCTTGTTGAATGTTTAGCAAGAGTAATTCATGTATCTCATGTACATCATTAGGAGGCCGTCATGGACGGTGTCTTGAGCGAAGAGCAACTGAGGGAGCTGGTGATCAGCTTCTACGGAAGCGTGCGCCGCCACCCGCGGCTGGGGCCGATCTTCGAGGCCCAGGTGCACGATTGGGAGGAGCACATCGACAGGCTCACCCGGTTCTGGTCGTCGCTGATGCTCGGCTCCGGCCGCTACAAGGGCAATCCCTTTGCCGCCCATCAGCCATTGGCACCTCAGCTCGACGAGGCGCTGTTCCAGGAGTGGCTCGGTCTTTGGGCTGAAGCCGCTGACCGCCATTTCCCCCCATCTGTCTCGTCTGCGCTAAAACAGAAGGCACAGAGAATCGCGTCCAGCCTTCAGGCCGGCCTGCTGTTCCGCTGCGATGCCCAGACAGGAGCAGTCCCGCCCGCCCGGGCGGATCATTGAGCGTCACCTACGGGAGCTTCCCAAATGACACGTTCGCATGCGTACTCCGATCCGGCGGCACCCGCCGCCGGAGGGGCTTTCACCTGCCGTCTCCACGGCCGGTGGGGGCTCGCCAGTCTTGCCGCTCTCGCCCCGACCATCTGGGCGACCACGGCGGAGGCCCACGTCAAGTGGTTCGCGCCCTACATCGTCAACGCCTCGCCAGCGCCCATCGGACGTACGCTGGCGGACATCTGGTTCTGGACCGCGATCGTTCTCGTCCTCGCGTTTTTCCTGGCGACACGCGCCGTGGAGAAAAGCCCGACGGGCGAGGCCATCCTCTCTGGTCTCGACAGGGTGACGGAACCGCTCTGGACGCGGCTTGACGATTTTGTGCGTGCGGTGATCGGCGCCTTCTTCGTGGCCGTCTTCGCCGTGGGCGGGGTCTATCTCACGCCCGATCTGCAGACCCCGGCGGAGTGGGTGTCCTGGCTGCAGCTCCTCATCGCCTTCGGCGTGTTCTCCCGGCGCACCATGCCGCTGTCGGCGGCGGGCATCATCCTACTGTGGGTGCTGGCGCTCAGGGACTACGATCTCTTCCACCTGCTCGACTATCTCGCCCTTGGCGTCGCCGTGGCGGCCTATCTCGTGCTCGCCGCCTCCAGCAACGAGGACTGGCGCAAGCACAGGTTCGAGGTGTTGCGGTGGGGTGTTGCCATCGCCCTGATGTGGTCGAGCCTGGAGAAGTTCGCCTATCCCGACTGGTTCTATCCGCTGGTCGAGGAGAAGCCCTTCCTGACCTTCGGCATGCCGCGTGATGTGTTCATTCCCATGGCGGGCGTGGCCGAATTCACCATGGGCTTCGGCCTCCTGTGGACGCCTCTGGTGCGGCGGCTTTCGGCGATCGCGCTGTTCATCATCTTCAACGCCGCGGTCTATCCCTTCGGCCGGATCGACTTGGTCGGCCATGCGCTGATCATGGCCATCATCGTGGCGATCGCTGCCGATCACACCCGGGAGATGCGTGTGCTGCCGGCGCTGCGGCGGGCTTTTGTGGGCGTTCCGGCGGGGCTTGTCGCGGCGCTGGTGCTCTTCTCCTCCGCCTACTGGGGCCTGCATCTGGCCTTCTATGGTGCGAACTCAGGAGGCGAGCAGGCGGCGCTGATGACCACCCATACGCCCAATGCCGAACATCCGCATGCGACCGACGCAGGCGCGAGCGTGGTGCCCAATCCGTCGGCCATGGCAGCCTATGCCAAGACCATGAGCACCATGCACGGCCCGATGATGGAAGGCATGCAGCATCCGGATCCTGATGTCGCCTTCATCAAGGGCATGATCCCGCACCATCAGGGCGCGATCGACATGTCCGAGGTGGTGCTGCAATACGGCCGCGACCCCACGACCCACGCGCTGGCGCGGCACTTCATCGCGGAGCAGAAGGCGGAGATCGCCGAGATGCAGAACTGGCTGAAGAGCCGGGGCATCGCGGTCGACTGAGGCTCGACCAAAAAATTGAGGATGCCGGCTCAACGCCAGCATCCTTTTCTTTGCCGGGCGCTGCCCTTCGGCAGCGGGCCCGTGGCGGCTCAGATGTTGGATCCGCGAATGGCCTCGCAGACGGCGCGGGTGACCTCCTCGGTGGTGGCCCTTCCGCCCACGTCGGGTGTCAGCACGCCGTCCGCCGTCACGGCCTCCACCGCGCGCATCAGCCGGGTCGCGGCGCTCGCCTCACCAAGGTGGTCGAGCATCTGCGCGGCGGTCCAGAAGGTGGCGACGGGATTGGCGATGCCCTTGCCGGTGATGTCGAAGGCCGAACCGTGGATGGGCTCGAACATCGAGGGGTAGCGGCGCTCCGGGTCGATGTTGGCAGTCGGGGCGACGCCGAGGCTGCCGGCGAGAGCTCCGGCAAGGTCTGACAGGATGTCGGCGTGCAGATTGGTGGCGACGATGGTGTCGAGGCTCTGCGGCTTCAGGGTCATGCGCACGGTCATGGCGTCGACCAGCATCTTGTCCCAGGTGACGTCGGGGAATTCCGCCGCCACCTCGGCCGCGATTTCGTCCCACATCACCATGCCGTGGCGCTGGGCGTTGGACTTGGTGACGACGGTCAGGAGCTTGCGCGGGCGCGACTGCGCCAGACGGAAGGCATAGCGCATGATGCGGGTGACGCCGACGCGGGTGAAGATGGCGACCTCGGTGCCCACCTCCTCCGGCAGGCCGCGGTGTGCTCGGCCGCCGTGGCCGGAATATTCGCCCTCCGAATTCTCGCGCACGATGACCCAGTCGAGATCACCGGGGCCGACGCCCGCCAGCGGCGAGGCGATGCCCGGCAGGATGCGGGTCGGCCGTACATTGGCATATTGATCGAAGCCCTGGCAGATGGGCAGGCGCAGGCCCCAGAGGGTGATGTGGTCGGGCACATCGGGCGCGCCGACGGCGCCGAAGAAGATCGCGTCGAAGGGCTTCAGCTGCTGGATTCCGTCCTCCGGCATCATGCGGCCGTGCTTCTTGTAATAGTCGGAGCCCCAGTCGAACTCCTGGACGCTGAGGCTGAAATCGCCCGAGCGCTGCTGCAGGGCCTCCAGGGCCTGGAGCCCGGCGGCGATGACTTCGGGGCCGATGCCGTCGGCGGGAATGGCGGCGATCTTGTGGGTGCGCATGATGCTTTATCCATTGGTCTGGCGCGGGGCGATGAGCGCGCTGCCGCCGCCCCGCGTAAGGCGTGAAGAGGGAGTTATTGTTTGGCCGAACCGGCGAGCAGCTTGCTCCAGCGTTTGATCTCGGACTGGAAGTGTTCGTCCAGGGCAGCAGGGGTGGCCATCTCGGAGGAGACCGGCTCGGTGCCGAGTGCGGCGAAACGCTCGATGACGGTCGGATTCTTGAGCGCCTTTGCCAGCGATTCCGCCAGCTTCTGCCGGATCGGCTCGGGCGTGCCTTTCGGCGCCCAGATGGCGTGCCAGGCCGAGATCTCGAAATCCTTCAATCCGCTTTCAGCCAGAGTGGGCGTGTCGGGCAGGATCGAGATCCGCTCCCGCGTCGTCACGGCATAGGGCTTGATGTCGCCGCCCTTGATCTGGTTGGCGGTGTTGGTGGTCTGGTCGCACATGAGGTCGATCTGGCCGCCAAGAAGGTCGTTCATGGCAGGGCCGGTGCCCTTGTAGGGAACCACATTCATCTTGATGCCAGTGGCGTTCACGAGCAGCTTGCCGCAGAGGTCGGACACGGCACCGACACCGGCGGTGCCAAAGGTCGCGTTGGCGCCTTCGCCCTTCAGCCAGGTGAAGAGCGCCGCCACGTCACTGGGGGCGAGATCCTTGCGGCCCACCAGCGTCATCGGCACCTCGGTGACCAGGCCGACCGAGGCCAGATCCTCGCCGGGGTTGTAGGGCAGTGTGGGGTAGAGCGCACCGAAGGTGGCAACGCCGATGTGGTAGAGCAGCAGCGTGTAGCCATCGGCTTCGGCCTTGGCGACACGCCCGGTGCCGAGCGAGCCTCCCGCGCCGCCCGCGTTCTCGATCAGCACCTGCTGGCCAAGGTCGGCCTGCATGGCGTCCGCCACCAGCCGCGCCACCGTGTCGCTCGGTCCGCCAGCAGCGGCGGGCACCACGATGGTGATGGGGCGCTCGGGATATTTGTCCTGCGCGGCCGATACGGTGGGCAGGGCGATGGCTGCTGTCATCACTGCAGCCGCAAACAATCGCTTCATGTCTTCCTCCTGGGATCATCTCTCTTTGCGGCAGCCTTCTCGGGGGCTGTTGTCTTGCATGGTATCTTGCATGCAAGATGGAATGCAAGTGGACATGGCCTGCGTCTTTTGTCAAAGCTCACATCTGTGAAGGCGAAAGGAATGGCATGAGCAACGGCAGGCAGCCGGCGGCATCGCGCTGGGACGTGACGGAGGGCAGGGTGGCCGGGCGAGCGGAAGCCGGCGCTCCGGAGGGGCGAGCGGAAGCCGCCTACCGCTATCTCAGGGACGCCATTCTCTCCGATGTTCTGCCGGCTGGTTTTCAGGCCGCGGAAAATGAGATCGCGTCAAAGCTCGGGATGAGCCGCACGCCGGTCCATGAGGCCATGGCCCGCCTGCAGGAGGAGGGGCTGGTCCAGATCCTGCCGCGCAAGGGCATTCTGGTGCGCGCCCTCACGCCATCGGACCTTCTGGAGATCTATGATGTGCTGATCGCGCTGGAGGGCGCGGCCGCTGAACTTCTGGCGGAGCAGGGCGACAAGGCGCCCGTCCACGCGGAGCTGCAGGCGGACACCGATGCCATGGCCGCGGCTCTCAAGGCCGGCGATCTCGAAGCCTGGCGCGCCGCAGACGAGCGCTTCCACGATGTGCTGGTCGATGGCTGCGGCAACCGCCGCATCAAACGCATGGCGGCAACGGTCACGGTCCAGTCGCACCGTGCGCGGCGGCTGACGCTGCATCTGCGTCCGACGCCTGCCGCTTCAACTGCGGAGCATCAGGCCATCATCGATGCCATCGGCGCGGGGAATGTCACCGCCGCCGGAGAAGCCGCGCGCGCCCACCGCCGGCACGCGCGCAGCCAGTTGGTCCCCATCCTAAAGCGCATCAACTTCCAGCAGTTCTGAGGAGAGACCGTCCGCTCAGTTTCGGCTGCCGGCCTCGATCAGAGCGGTGAACGCGCGGACCGAGCTGAGGTTCTCAAGGTCCATCAGCATGTCGAAGGCGCGGTCGGCCGTGGCGGCGTCGAGGCTGCGGGCGGCGCAGTCGGTGAACTTGGCGCGTAGCATGCCCGGCGGCAGCGGCGCCTTCGGGCCCATGCCCAGCGGCAGCGGCACCTCCTTGTGGAGGCTTGTTCCATCGGCTCGCGTCACCGTCACCTCTGCACCATAGTCGTTGCTGTCGTCGTCATGCGGCTCGGTCTCGACGAGGCCCACCAGCCGCCGCACCTCTTCGTCTCTCAAGGCACTCTCCTCGAAATGATCCAGCCGCACCGCGCCGTCCTTGAGCGCCCGGGCCATGGCATAGGCCAGCGAAAACTTGGCGCTGAGCGCGCTGTCGGGGCGCTGGAGCACATGGGGCAGCAGCCGTCGGCGGTACATGCGCACCTTGATGCCGGTGATGTCGCCGGCCGCGCCTAGTCCCTCGCCATGGAGCGCGATGGCGGCGTCGATGGCGGCATGGACGCTGTAGACGCAAGGGTATTTCTTGATGGACATGCCGGGATCAAGCAGGTCGAGCGGCTCGCCCCAGCCCTCCATCATCCGCGCGGCGTCATGGGTGCCGGGGCCATTGAAGACCTCCAGGAAGCCCTGGCCATGCTCGAAGGCGACGGGCGAGCCCACGATGCCTTTTTCCGCCATGAGCGCGGCAAAGAGGCCGTTGCGGGCGGCAAGGCCGGCGTGGAGCGGCTTCACCGGCGTGCCGAAGTTGGCCTTGATGCCCGACGCCATGGAGGCGGCGATGGCGAGCGCGTGACCGATCTTCTCCGGGGGCAGATCGAGCAGGCGGGTGGCCGCCGCGGTGGCGCCGAAGATGCCGAGCGTCGCCGTCGGATGCCAGCCCTTCTCGTAGTGATGGAAGTTGACGCCGCGCGCGATGCGCGTCGCTGCCTCCAGCCCCACGATATAGGCCTCCAGCATGCGCGCGCCGGAAAGATCCAGCGCCTCGCTCAGTGCCAGGATGCCGGGCACGATGATGACGCTGGGGTGGCCGGCCATGGATTTCGAGGTATCGTCATAGTCGAGCGCATGGCCTGCCGTGCCATTGGCGAGCGCGGCCTCGAGCCGGTTCACCCGCCTGCGGTGGCCCAGCACCAGGCAAGGGCCGGGCGCCGGCTCCTCGACCGTCAGCACCGCGCGGGTGATCTCGGCATCGGCGCCCAAGAGGGCGCAGCCGATGGTGTCGGCGATGGCATCTTTCGCCCAGCGGAGGGCTTCCGGCGGAAACGAGGGGTAGTGAAGCGCGGCGATACGGCCGGCAAGGTCTGCGGCGACAGGCATGGTTCCTCCCGTTGGCGGCCTTCTGGTGGGCCGATGCTGCGGACAATCTACAATGTGGAGACGAACCGCAAGCCTGCGGATTTATGACAGGACATCGAACAGGCGCAGGATCCAGGTGATCTGATAGATGATGCCGACGCTGACGAAGATGGCCTGGAAGGTCTTGCCCGGCATGAAGATGGCGATGACCGCGCAGAGTGCGAAGGCGGCCTGGCGGATGGGATATTCGATGCCGAGCGCCTCGAAATGCGCGATGCCTTTGATGCGCGTGTCGATGACATCGAAGATGAACATGAGGCCGAGCAGGCCATAGAACCAGCGACGGCGGGACTGGAAGTAATCCTCAAAGCCCTTGTATTCGTCCATGCGATCAGGAAACAGCAGCGCCGCCAGCATGACGAAGATCATCGCGTAGAGGATCAGGAACAGATAGATCTCGAAGGTCCAGTGGCGCAGTCCGGACAGGCCGAATTCAAACCACCAAAAATGGACGATCGCCAGCAGCAGGAACAGCACCCAGCCGAGATGGATGAGGTAGATGCGTTCCCGTTTGGGATGCTGCAGGAAACGCGTCAGCCCGGTGACGAGCCGCGCCAGGCTAAGACCCAGCACCATGCCGATGATGATGCGGACATGGACGAAGACATCCGAATGCGGGAGCGGATTTTCCATCTCGAAAGCTCATGCCAGATTCGCGCTGCGGCGGGTGGGCAGACACACCTTCGCTCGTGTCGGTTGTCGAAAGATCAACAGACAGGCCCCGGCGCTGTTTGAAGGAACATAATCCACCTCAGGAACTGCACGCGTGAGCCTCGCGTTGCGCTGGATGTGGTTTCTAGCTGGGCGGGAAAAGCGCGCCAGCGGATGAGAGGGAGGCAGGAGCATGCGGGCGCTGGTCTGGCACGGCAAGGAAGACATTCGCTGCGATACGGTCTCCGACCCGGAGATCGAAGATCCGCGCGATGCCATCATCAAGGTGACGAGCTGCGCCATCTGCGGCTCCGACCTGCATCTCTTTCACAACATCATCCCCGCCATGCTGCCCGGCGACATCATGGGCCATGAGACCATGGGCGAGGTGGTGGAGGTCGGCAGCGGCGTCAACGGCAAGCTGAAGAAGGGCGACCGCATCGTGGTGCCCTTCACCATCTGGTGCGGCGACTGCGACCAGTGCAAGCGCGGCAACTATTCGGTCTGCGAGCGCTCCAACCGCAAGAAGGAACTGGCCGACACGGCCTTCGGTCATTCCACCGGCGGCCTCTTCGGCTACACCCATCTCACCGGCGGCTATCCCGGCGGCCAGGCGGAATATCTGCGCGTGCCCTTCGCCGACACCACGCACATCAAGGTGCCGGACAGCCTGACCGACGAGCAGGTGCTGTTCCTCAGCGACATCTTCCCCACCGGCTGGCAAGCCGCCGTGCAATGCGACATCCAGCCGACGGACACGGTCGCCATCTGGGGCTGCGGCCCGGTGGGACAGATGGCGATCCGCAGTGCCGTCCTTCTCGGTGCGAAACAGGTGGTGGCCATCGACTGTCTGCCCGAGCGGCTTTCCATGGCCGAGGCGGGCGGCGCCATCACCCTCAACTTCAAGGAAGACAGCATCATCGAGCGGTTGAACGAACTGACCGATGGCAAAGGGCCTGAGAAGTGCATTGACTGTGTCGGCACCGAAAGCCACGTCTCCTTCGCCCAGCCGGATACGCTCTACGACCGCGCCAAGCAGATGATGATGATGGAGAACGACCGACCGCATGTGCTGCGCGAGATGATCTATGTCTGCCGTCCGGCAGGGGTCCTGTCCATCCCCGGCGTCTACACCGGCCTCATCGACAAGCTGCCCATGGGCCTTGCCATGAACAAGGGGCTGACCTTCCGCATGGGCCAGACCCATGTGAACCGCTGGACCGAGGATCTCCTGCGCCGCATCGAGGAAGGCCAGATCGATCCCTCCTTCGTCATCACGCACACCGTCGGCCTCGAGGATGGGCCCGAGATGTACAAGGTGTTCCGCGACAAGCAGGACAGCTGCATCAAGGTCGTCCTGAAACCATGAGCCCGGAAAGGCGAGACCCATGACCTATATGACCAACATCGCCCGCTCCGAAGGAGACCCTGAGGTTCTGGAGACGGGACACAGTTCTCTCGGCGCATCGGACCGGCTGGCGCGCGGGCTCGGCTGGTTCAGCATCGCGCTCGGCGTCGCCGAGCTGGTCGCTCCGCATAGGTTGGCCGACATGCTCGGCATGCAGGGCAAGGAAAGCCTCATCCGCGCCTATGGCGTTCGCGAGATCGGCGCCGGCATCCTGACGCTGTCGGTGGACAAGCAACTGGGCCTGTGGAGCCGGGTGGCTGGCGACGGGCTCGATGCCGCAACGCTCATCGCTGCTGCGGGGGAGGATAATCCGAAGCGTGACAATGTGGGCCTCGCCCTCGCCGTCGTGCTTGGTATCGGCCTGCTCGACCTCATCTGCGCCCAGGCGGTGACGTCGCAACACAGCCGCAGCTACCAGCCACGGATCGCCCGCGTCGAGGGCCGTCGGCGCCGAGGTCACGGCGAGGTCCGCAACTATGGCGACCGCAGCGGCTTTCCCGGCGGCATCGATGCCGCGCGGGGGCGAGCCAAGGACCTGCAGACGCCGCGCGACATGCGGGCGGGATTTCCTGATGTTGGACGTGAGGCACAGGCCTAGGGGCAGCCTTCGCGGTCGAAGATATTGCAGTTCTTCCGGGTTCTTGGGATAAACGGCCCCTGAACATTCGAGAAGATGGAAAAGTTGAGCAATCCCGGCACGCCCACCTTCGACCAGCT
Organism: Agaricicola taiwanensis; assembly: GCF_014635245.1. Classification (GTDB taxonomy): domain Bacteria; phylum Pseudomonadota; class Alphaproteobacteria; order Rhizobiales; family Methylopilaceae; genus Agaricicola; species Agaricicola taiwanensis. The sequence goes on from NZ_BMCP01000005.1 coordinate 120,364, forward strand.
GCGCATCTTTCTCACCATTGTCGACACCGGCAGCTTTGCGGCTGCCGGCCGCAGGCTGAACCGTGCTGTGTCGGTCATCAGCTATGGCATCGCCAACCTTGAAGCGCAGCTCGGGCTGACCCTGTTCGAGCGGGAGGGCACGCGCAAGCCGAAGCTGACGGCGGCGGGCCGGGCGGTGTTGGCAGAGGTCCGCTCCGTCTCCATGGGCATCGATGGCCTGCGGGCGAAGGTGAAGGGGCTTCTCGACGGGCTGGAGGCGGAAGTCGATCTGGCGGTGGACGTCATGCTGCCGGCGGAACGGCTGGGGCGGGTGCTGCGTGCCTTTGCGCAGGAATTCCCCACGGTGCAGCTCAAGCTCCATATGGAGGCGCTCGGTTCCATCACCGCCATGGTGCTGGAGGGCGGCGCAGGCCTCGGCATTTCCGGGCCGCTCGCCGCCGGCGTCGAAGGTGTCGAATGCGTCGCCGCCGGCTCCGTCGCCATGGTTCCCGTTGCCGCGCCCCATCATCCGCTGGGGCAGATGGAGAGGATCGCGCCGGGGGCGGGGCGCGATTACACCCAGTTGGTGCTGACCGACCGGTCACGCTTTACCGACGGCCGCGACTTCTCGGTCATGAGCCCGCGCACCTGGCGCCTGGCCGATCTCGGCGCCAAACATGCGCTGCTGCGCGAAGGCATCGGCTGGGGAAACATGCCGCTGCCGATGATCGCACAGGATCTGACTGCAGGCACCCTGGTGCGCCTTGCCATGCCGGATCATCCCGGCGGCACCTACCGCTTCGCCGGGGTGTGGCGGCGGGATGCGCCTCCCGGCCCCGCAGCCTCCTGGCTGCTGGATCAGTTCGTCGCGCTGGGGCGCGACGATGTGGAGGAGGTCGGCCTCATCGACATCTAGGCTGGCCGCAGCCGTGTGGCGGGGCTGATGAGGTGGCGCACCAGCGGCACGTCCTTGCCCATGTGGAAGGCGCGCGCGGCGTCCTGTACCGCCCGATCGTCCTTGGTGATGCGGTGGTGCTGGCGCAGATGTTCCAGCCAACTTTCGACGACAAAGCTTTCGACGACGACGCCGGGTGCTGCGGCATCCTCGTAGAGGCCCCAGTGGATCGCGCCATCACGCCGGCGGATGCGCTGCATGGGCTTCATCGCGCGCTGGAAGTCGGCCATGCGCGCGGGATCGATGCGATATTCCACCGTCACCATGACAGGCCCGGCATCCGGCGCCGCTTCGCCCTCCACTACCGGCATCGGCCAGTGCATGGAAGGGCTGAGATCAGGCGAGGCACTGCGCCCGAGAGGAAAGAGCCAGGCCAGCAGCGGCGTGGCTATGGCAAGAGCCAGCGCCGCAAGCTCCAGCGCCGGTGCGACGCCGATCCGTCCCGCCAGCGCACCCCAGAGGGTGGAGCCCGCTGTCATGGCGCCCTGGAAGACAAGAAGGTAGATGGCCAGCGCCCGCGCCTTGACCCAGCCGGGAGAGGCCGCCTGCGCGCCGCCGTTCAGCGCGGACATCATGGCGATCCAGGAGAGGCCGGCAATGGCGAGCGCCGCCGCGGCCGGCCAGAAGCTGGCCGAAAGCGCCAGCGCCACCATGGAAAAGGCGAGGAGGAGGGAAGCTGCAAGCGTGAGGGCATTGCCGGAGAGCCGGCCGCGCAGATGCGGCAGAAGCAGCGCTCCGGCGATGGCGCCAAGGCCCATGGCGGTGAGGAGCGCGCCGTAACCGGCGGGCCCGAGGCCAAGGTCACGCCGCGCGACGATGGGGAGCAGTGCCCAGAGTGCGCTGGCGAAGAGAAAGAAGCCGATTGAGCGGATCAGCACCATCTGCAGGTCCGGGGCTCGCAGGGCATAGCGCAGCCCGGCCCTCAGCGCGCCGACGAAATGTTCGGGCGGCAGGTGCTGCTCCGGCGTCTCGCGCTGCCAGCGCAGGAGCACCCAGAGGACGGCGACGACCGAAAGCGAATTGAGCGCGAAAACCGCGGCGGGGCCGGCCGCGGCGATGACGACACCGCCGAGCGCCGGGCCGATGGCACGGGAGATGTTGACGCCAAGGCTGTTGAGGGCAACAGCCTGCTGCAGGGCCGGTGCGGGTACGAGTTCCGGAACGATGGCCTGAAACGCCGGTGCGGAGAGGGCCGCGCCGATGGCGATGATCGCAGTGAAGCCCAGCAGGATCAGCGGGCTTGTGAGGCCGAGAAGCGTGGTTGCCGCCAGAAGCGCGGCCCCGATCAGGCTGAGCACCTGCGCGCCCAGCAGCAGCTTGCGGCGGTCCACGATGTCGGCCAGCGCTCCGCCGGGAAGCGCCAGAAGAAACATGGGCAAGGTCGTCGCCGCCTGCACGAGCGCCACCATGAGCGGCTCCGCCGAGAGCGAGGTCATGAGCCAACCCGCGCCCACGTCATGCATCCAGGTACCGACGTTGGAGATGATGGTGGCGACCCAAAGGGCGCGGAAAACAGGAAGCGACAGCGGCTTGGGCGCGGGTGGCAATGTCATGGGCGGATCCTCGATGCTTGGTCAGACGGCCCAGCAGCCGCAGCCGAAAGCGCCCCAGAAGCTGCGGGCATCGGCGGCGGGCGCGGAGCGGCCGTAGGCGGCGGCATGGTTGTGGCCGTGCACGGCGCAGGCCGACTGACAGCCGCAGGCCGAGGCGAGGCGATAGGCGCCGTCGCTCCTGCGGGCGATGCCGCCGAAGGTGGCAACGGGCGACCAGTCGGGCATGGCCTTGGGCAGTGCGGGAGCCAGCGGGGCGAAACTGCCGTCGCCGTGCACGATCCTGCCGCCCAGCATGGTCAGGATCGAGCGCAGATGCGCGATCTCCACCTCCGGCACGCTGAAGTAGTCGTCGGAGAGAATGGCGAGATCGGCAAGTTGGCCGGCCTTGATCTGCCCCTTCTTGCCCTCCTCGCTGGAAAACCAGGTGTTGGCATGCGTCCACAGGCGCAGGGCCGTCTCCCGGTCAAGACGATTGCGCGGTGGATAGAGCGTGGTGCCGCCCACGGTGCGGCCCGTCACCAGCCACGACAGGGAGACCCAGGGATTGTAGCTGGCAACGCGGGTGGCGTCGGTGCCGGCGCCCACGGGCACGCCGGCTTCCATCATGCGGCGGATCGGCGGGGTCGCCTCGGCGGCACTGGCGCCATAGCGCTCGACGAAATATTCGCCCTGGAAGGCCATGCGATGCTGGACCGCGATGCCGCCGCCAAGCTCCGCGATGCGGTCGATGTTGCGATGGCTGATGGTTTCGGCATGGTCGAAGAACCAGTTGAGGCCGCTGAGCGGGATGTCCCGGTTCACCTTCTCGAAGACATCGAGCGCGCGGCCGATGGTTTCGTCATAGGTGGCGTGGAGCCGCCAGGGCCAGCGCCGTTCGGCGAGGAGGCGGATGACGGGCTCGAGATCGGCCTCCATGTTCGGCGGCATCTCCGGACGCGCCACGCGGAAGTCCTCGAAATCGGCGGCGGAATAGACCAGCATCTCGCCGGCGCCGTTGTGGCGGTAGCTGTCGTCGCCATCGCCGGGCTTCACCTGGGTCGCCCAGGTGGTGAAGTCCTTCAGCTCTTCCTTCGGCTTTTGCGTGAAGAGATTGTAGGCGATGCGTAGCGTGAGCTCGCCGTCGCGGTGCAGCTTCTCGACGATCTCGTAATCGTCGGGATAGTTCTGCGCACCACCTCCCGCATCGATCACGCTGGTGACGCCGAGCGCGTTGAGCTCGCGCATGAAGTGCCGCGTCGAGTTGAGCTGATACTCCGGCGGCAGCTTCGGCCCCTTGGCCAGCGTCGCATAGAGAATGGTCGCATTCGGCTGGGCAAGGAGAAGCCCGGTTGGATTGCCGGCGGCGTCACGCACGATCTCACCGCCGGGAGGGTTCGGCGTGTCTCTTGTGTAGCCGACAGCGCGCAGGGCGGCGGCGTTGAGCAGGGCCCGGTCATAGAGGTGCAGGATGAAGACCGGCGTCTCCGGCGCCACGGCATTGATTTCGTCCAGCGTTGGCAGGCGCTTTTCAGCGAACTGGTGCTCGGTGAAGCCGCCCACCACGCGCACCCACTGCGGCGGCGGCGTGATCGCCGCCTGGCGCTTCAGCATGCTCATGGCGTCGGCGAGGGTAGGGACGCCCTCCCAGCGCAGCTCCATGTTGTAGTTGAGACCGCCGCGGATGACGTGGATGTGGCTGTCGATGAGCCCTGGAATGAGGCGGCGGCCACCGGCATCGATGACCTCGGCATCGGGTGCCGAGGCTGCCCGGACCTCCTGCTCGGTGCCGACGCTCAGGAAGGTGCCGCCGCGGGTAGCGACGGCGGCGGCGACGGGGTTCTCGCGATCCAGCGTCGTGATCTTCGCATTGGTGATGATGATGTCCCGGGGGTTCATTGCGCGCCTTTCCCTCGAAGAGCTAAAGCGGAGCCGGCGACAAAACCGACCCCGCATCGCGTTCTATTAGTGACCGCCTTCCGAGGCGTTGAACATGGTCTTGGCGTAGGTGATGCCGAGGCCATAGGCGCCGCCCCACTTGCGGGCGATGCCCGTCGTCATGTCGTACGTCTCGGTGCGGGCCCAGTCGCGCTGCAGCTCCAGGAGATATTGCAGCGAGGTGATGGGACGGGCACCGGCTTGGATCATGCGTTCAACCGCCCGCTCATGCGCCTCTTCGGAGATGTCGCCGCTGGCATCGGTGATGACGTAGACCTCGAAACCCTGCTCGATGGCGGAGAGCACCGGGCCGACGATGCAGACCGAGGTCCAGAGCCCGGCGAACACCAGCCGTTCCTTGCCGATGCGGCTCACCTCTTCGATGACGGCGTCGTCTTCCCAGGTGTTCATGGAGGTGCGGTCGAGCAGCGGCTGGCCGGGGAAGGCGTCCGTGATCTCGCTGAACATGGGGCCGGAGAAGCTCTTTTCCGCAACGGTGGTCAGGATGGTCGGCACCTTGAAACCGGCGGCGGCATTGGAGATGAGAGCCGCGTTGTTGCGCAGGAGCTCCGGCGCGATGGACTTGGTGGCAAAGGCCATCTGCGACTGGAAGTCGATCAGGATCAGGCTGTGGTTGGAGGGTGAGAGAAGAGCCTCGGCGGGGGTGGCGGTGGCGGTGATGGTCATGACTGCTTTCCTTCCTGAGCGAGTGATCCGGCGCCGATGCGCTCGGCGTGAGAGAAGGATTACGCCCGTCTCGCTTTGCGAAACAGAAGGATAAAATCGCACTGAACGTTCTATTTTTTAGAAAAGCGTCGAGACGTCAGCTTTTCAGCGAAGGAACAAGCCGAAGCTTCGTCCGTTGACGCTGGACATACGAACAGGAGCGATGAAATGGCCTATGTGGAGACCAAGGATGGCGTGCAGCTGCATGTGAAGGATGTGGGAGAGGGGCGGCCCGTCGTTCTCATCCATGGTTGGCCTCTGACAGGCGATATGTTCGAATATCAGAGCCTCGCCCTTCTTGAGGCAGGCTACCGGGTCATCACCTATGACCGGCGGGGCTTCGGCCAGTCGGGTCATCCCGCGCGCGGCTATGACTATGACACTTTTGCCGACGATCTGGCGGCGGTGCTGGAGGACCTCGACCTCTCCGGAGTAACCCTCGTCGGCTTTTCCATGGGCGGCGGCGAGATCGCCCGCTATCTCACGCGTCATGGCGCGAGCCGCGTTTCAAAGGTGGCGCTGGTGAGTTCGGTGGTGCCTTACCTTCTGAAGGATGACAGCAATCCCGATGGTGTCGACCAGAGCGTGTTCGAGGAGATGAAGGCCGATATCCGCAAGGACCGGTTCGACTTCCTGCAGACCTTCGGCAAGCAGTTCTATGGCGTCGGCTTTGTGACCAAGCCCGTCAGCCAGGCGCTGATGGACTGGACCTTCACGCTTGCCCTGATGGCGAGCCCCAAGGCCACGCTCGACTGTGTGGACGCGTTCGGCAAGACCGACTTCCGGTCAGACCTTGCCTCCTTCACCATGCCGACGCTGATCATCCACGGCACGGATGACAAGACGGTGCCCATCGACCCCGCGGGCAGGACTGCGGCCAAGGGCATCGCCGGCGCGCAGTTCATCGAATATGACGGCGAGCCGCACGGCCTCTTCGCCACAGATCCCGAGCGGCTGAACCGGGACCTGCTGGCCTTCATCGGGTGAGGTGAGGTCTGCTCTTTAGCAGAAGGTTCGATAGTTATTCCTCCGCTCCTTCGGCGGACTCCGCCGAGGGGGTATGTCTTGTGGAACCTTTTGCTGCCTTCTAGAGTCTGAGGACCGGGACAACAGGAACTTAGAAGGTCGGATAACGTCTGTGGCGAGTGATGGGATGGATCAGGCGCAAACGAGCGTCGAAGGTTTAGATGATGTTCTGGGGGGCGGGTTTGAACGGGGGCGGGTGTTCCTGCTGGAAGGGCAACCCGGCGCGGGCAAGACCACGATCGCGACCCAGTTCCTGATTGCCGGCGCAGAGGCTGGCGAACGTGGCCTCTACATCACTCTTTCCGAGACCGAGAGCGAATTTCGATCCAGCGCCCGCGCCCACGGGTGGGATCTGTCGGGCATCGAGGTCTTCGAACTGGTGCCGCCGGAAAGCCTCATGGACGAAGAGCAGCAGCAAAGCTTGCTCTACTCTTCCGATCTGGAACTGGGCGAGGCCACGAAACGCATCTTCGAGATATTCGAAAGCGTGAAGCCGCACCGGGTGGTGCTGGACAGCCTGTCCGAAATCAGGCTGCTCGCGCAAGGTTCGCTGCGCTACCGCCGCCAGATCCTCAGTCTTAAACATTACTTCGCGCGCCAGAGTGCGACGGTTCTCCTGCTCGACGATCTGACGTCGGAGCTCAGCGACAAGACCGTCCACAGCATTGCCCATGGTGTGATCCGGCTGGAGGAGGTCGCTCCGGAGTATGGGGCTGAGCGACGACGGCTGCGCGTGGTCAAGTATCGCGGTCGGCGCTTCCGGGGCGGGTTTCATGATTTCAAGATCGTGACGGGAGGAGTCCGCGTGTTTCCCAGGCTCGTGTCCGCCGAGCACAAGGCCGGATTTACCCGCAACGTGCTTCCTAGCGGAACGCCGGAGTTGGATACCCTGCTGGGCGGTGGTGTCGATCGGGGGTCGAGCGTTCTCATTCTGGGGCCGGCCGGCACCGGAAAGTCCCTGCTCACCCTCACCTTTGTGCAAAGTGCGATCAACCGTGGCGAGCGGGCGGCGATGTTTGTCTTCGACGAAGAGATCGGGCTTTTGTTCGAGCGCGCCAAAGGGCTCGGCATCGATCTCCAGGCCATGGTCGAATCCGATCGCCTCGTCATCGAACAGGTCGACGCCGCCGAGCTTACGCCGGGCGAATTCTCCGAGCGCGTGCGCCGATGCGTCGAAACCTATCGGGCACAATCGGTCGTCATCGACAGTCTCAATGGCTATCAGGCCGCCATGACGGGCGAGCATGCGCTGGTGCTGCACATGCACGAACTGCTGCAATATCTCAATCGAAAGGGTGCGACCACATTCCTGACGGTGGCACAGCACGGTCTCGTCGGCGACATGAAGTCGCCGGTGGACGTCACCTATCTGGCCGATACGGTGGTGCTGCTGCGTTACTTTGAGGCGGCGGGCCGTGTGCGCCGCGCCATCTCGGTGATCAAGAAGCGCACCGGCGCTCATGAGGAGACGATCCGCGAATATCGGATCGGCAGTCGCGGCATCACCTTGGGCGAACCGCTCACCAACTTCCAAGGCGTGCTGCGCGGTGTGCCCACCCTGGTAGGCTCGGGGGCGGCCCTACTTCGTGCGGAGGACGCGTGAAGCGGACAACCCTGTCGGAGCGGGCGCTTGTCCTCGCGCCGCGCGGGCGGGATTCGGCAATCGCGACGGCCATGCTTCAAGAGGCCGGCATCGAGGCCGCGATCTGCTCTTCGCTGCCTGTCTTGATCGACAAATTGAATGAAGGGGCAGCTCTTGTCATCGTCACCGAGGAAGCGCTGACCACCAGTGATCTCGGTCCCCTGTCCAAGTGGCTCGGCGACCAGGAGGAGTGGTCGGATCTGCCCTTCGTGCTTCTGACGAACCGCGGCGGCGGACTGGAGCGCAATCCGGCCGCGCATCGCTTTCTAGAAGTACTTGGCAACGTCACCTTTCTGGAGCGCCCGTTCCATCCCACGACGCTTGTCAGCCTTGCCCGCTCGGCGCTCCGCAACCGGCGCCGCCAGTATGATGCGAGAGCCCGCCTGCACGAGCTTCAAGCCGGCGAGGAGCGCTACCGCTCGCTATTCGAGGCCATAGACTCCGGTTTCTGCATCGTGGAACTGCGCTTCGACGATACCGGCGAAAAGGCGCAGGATCTTCGCTTTGTCGAGGTCAATCCCGCCTTCGCGGAACAGACCGGCTATGTCGATGCCAAGGGCCGATGGATGAGTGAGGTGAACCCCGATTTCGAGCAGAAGTGGCTCGACCTTTATGGGGATGTGGCGCGGACGGGCGGCTCCGTCAGATTCGAGCGATCCTACCTGCACCTCGGCCGCCTTTTCGATGTCCACGCCTATCGTGTCGGAGGTCCGGCGCAGCGCCGCGTGGCCATTCTCTTCAACGACATCACGGCACGGCGCCATGTGGAGAAACGCCTGCGCGAGAGCGAGGAGCGCCTGCGTCTTGCAACCGAGTCGGCCGAGGTCGGCTTCTGGGACGTCGATGTGATCAACGACATCCTGTTCTGGCCGCGACAGGTCAAGGCGATGTTCGGCATCTCGGCGAATGTGCCGGTCTCCATGGCGGACTTCCACACCGGCCTTCATCCGGAAGACCGCGAGCCGACGAGAGCTGCCTTCGCCGCGGCCTGCGATCCCGATGTCCGCGCCCTTTACGACGTCGAATATCGCACCATCGGGAAGGAGGACGGCGCGATCCGCTGGGTGGCCGCAAAAGGGCGGGGCATATTCGATGATGACGGGCGCTGTGTTCGTGTGCTCGGCACCGCCATCGACATCACGGCGCGCAAGCGCACGGAACAGGCTCTCAAGGAGCTGAACGAGACGCTGGAGCGCCGCGTGGCCGAGCGCACCGCCGAGCTGGTGGAAAGCCAGCGCCGTTTCCGGGGTATCTTCGATTCCGCGCTGCAGTTCATGGCGCTGCTGACCCCGCGGGGAACGGTAGTCGAGGTCAACCAGACGGCGCTCGACTGGAGCCAGATCGGGCTTCGCGACATTGTCGGCAAGCCATTCTGGCAAACCGCTCCCATGCGCGGCAACACCAGGCTCCAGGAGGCGATCCGGTCCGGCATCCGCCGTGCGGCGGCGGGCGAGATCGTGCGCGAGGAGCACGAGATGCGGGGTGCCGGTGAGGTGCGCGCCATCGTCGACTTCTCGCTCAAACCGGTCATCGGCGAGCGCGGCGAGACCACATGGCTGGTGGCGGAGGGGCGCGATATCACCGACCTCAAACGCGCTCAGGACGCCTTGCGCCAGGCGCAGAAGCTGGAGGCCGTGGGGCAGCTCACCGGAGGTGTTGCCCATGACTTCAACAATCTCCTGACCATCATCCGCTCCTCCACCGACCTCTTGCGCAAGCCCGATCTCTCCGAGGAGCGGCGGCGACGCTATGTGGACGCCATCGCCGAAACAGTGGACCGCGCCGCCAAACTCACCGGCCAGCTTCTCGCCTTCGCACGGCGCCAGGCGCTGAAGCCGGAGGTGTTCGATGCTGCCCAGCGTGTGGAGGCCATCACGGATATGCTGCGCACCGTGGTGGGCGACCGGATCGAGGTGACGACTCACGTGTCCTGCGACGACTGCTACGTGGAGGCGGACCTCAGCCAGTTCGAGACGGCGCTGGTCAATATCGCCGTTAACGCGCGCGACGCCATGAATGGCGAGGGCCGGCTCACTCTGCGACTATGGGAGGCCGAGGCGCTGCCGTTCTTTTCCGGCGACGGAATAGGCGCGGGGCGCTTTATCTGCGTCTCGATCGCCGACACGGGCTGCGGCATCCCGCGTGAGCGGTTGGGTGAGATCTTCGAGCCCTTCTTCACCACCAAGGAGATCGGCAAGGGCACCGGTCTCGGCCTGTCGCAGGTCTACGGCTTCGTCAAGCAATCGGGCGGCGACGTGACCGTGGAAAGCGAACTTGGCCGCGGCACCACCTTCACGCTTTACCTACCCCTCGTAGAGCTGATGGAAGGGGCCGCACCCGGCCTCTCCGACGTCAAGGCGAGCCTCGCCTTCGCGGAAGGTCGAGGCCACCGCGTGCTTGTGGTGGAGGACAACGTCGACGTAGGCGCCTTCTCCACTCAGCTCCTGCAGGATCTCGGCTATCACACCACCTGGGCCGCCAGCGGTTCGGAGGCACTGCGTCTTCTGGCGGAGGAGGGGTGCTTCGATATCGTCTTCTCCGACGTGGTGATGCCGGGCATGAGCGGCGTGGAACTCGGCCAGGAGATCCGCCGCCGCTACCCCCAGCTGCCGGTGGTGCTGACCTCCGGCTACAGCCATGTGCTGGCCGAGGAAGGGCGGCATGGCTTCGAACTCCTGCAGAAGCCCTATGCGGCGGAGGAGCTGTCGCATGTACTGCAGCGGGTGATGCAAGGGTGAGACGGCTGCTGAACTGTCGTGATCAGGCGTTTGCCCCTTCAGCGGTGCGTTCCATGTAGTTTTTGAGCGCCACCGCGTTGTTGCGCTCAAGATCGCGGGCGCCGAACAGCAGCGTGACCGTGCCTTGCTCCATCAGATGCGTCAGAGGCGCCTGCGCCTCCGGGTTGGCGTCCAGTTCGGCTGCATAGCGTCGTTGGAACTCCGCCCAGTGCTCCGTGCGGTGTCCGAACCATTTTCGCAAGTTCGTGCTGGGCGCCAGGTCCTTCAGCCAGGCCGCAAGCGCGGCCTTGTCCTTGGCGATGCCGCGCGGCCAGACGCGGTCGACCAGCACACGCGCGCCGTCCTGTTCCTCGGCTGCATCATAGATGCGCTTGATCTTCAGCGATGAGCCCATGCCTCAGCGCTCTCGATCCTCAAAGCTCGTACTGCCCGATCTGGGACATCGAACAATGGTCCTGAACGGCCTTCACTCCCGCGACGTTGCCGGCCGCGACGCGAACCGCATGCCGCTCCTCATCGGATGCCACGATCCCGAACAGATGGACCACGCCATCCTGCACCACGATGTTCTTGGCAGCCAGATTTGCCCAGGGTTGCTCGCCCAGAACATCGTGCAATCGCTCGCTGATGATGGCATCCGCGACGCTCACCGGTTCGGCTTCCTCGGCCGCTGCCAGCAATTTGATGAGGTTAGCTCGTGTCACGATGCCAACCATCTTGTCGTCCCGCACCACGGGAACACTCTTGATGTGATGCTCATCGAGCAAGCGCGCCGTTTCCGCGATCGTGGTCGTCTCGGATACCGTTATGACATCGGTCGTCATCACGTCGGCGGCGGTAATCCCATGGGTTTTCGCGTATTGATGTGCGAGCACCGATGGACCTGCGACAAATCTCTGCCACCAGGACAGCTGCCGCTCTCCGGCCACCTCGGCATGGCCTATCAGATCGCCCTCCGATACTATTCCGATCACGCGCCCGGTTCCGTCGATGACGGGCACGCAGCTCATTCCATGGGTGTAGATCAAGCCCGCTACCTCATGAATGGAAGTGTCCGATGACGCGGTAACGGCGGCGTGCATCATGACATCCGCTGCGGTAAGCACCTGTGCCTCCTGTTGCTTCTGCGGGGGCGCCCGCTTCTATAGCATTTCGAGACGCTCCGCGATTCATCGAAGTAATGATGGATCCGAATGTTCGTTTAGGCAAACGAATACATTTGCTGGGCAGGTTCTGTTTTTTTGCACTTGCTGCCCAGCGGGTTTGCAGATTTGCGAACCCATGTTTCCGTTAGCGTTCAACCGTGCCGGGCATAGCGGTGTCCGGCGAGCTCGATGTGGCGCCGGAGGTCAGACAGGTTGATCAACTGGAAAAGGTAGAAACCGTTCAGCTTGGTGCTGGGCTCGGTGGTAGGCCGATGCGCGCTTAAGGCATGAACCTTGGATTCTGCTATCCGGCCAACGAAGCCCCAGGCCGGGGTCGTGATGAACGCGGGCAGGGGCTGATCTTCTGGGACGGCGCAAACCAGTTCCGGCAGATCGGCCCGGCAAAACAGGTTGACCTTGCGCATATCGATCTCCGCCTGTCGGTGGCGGCGTATCCCGGGTGGCGGGGTCACCGCGTTCTTAACCAACAGCCTCGCCCTGATCGGCGGCCATAACAATTGAAATCTTTTGCTCGTCATCTGTAAGGAAGCTGCATCCATCCGGGCTTATCCGGGATGACGAACACCCACGGGCACTCACCCCTCGATCCCTGCCGCCGCGATCGCCCGCAAACCCTCGAGTGCGATGCCGAGCAGCCCTTCATCGGCATGGGCCGAGCACACGGCATAGATCGGATAGGAAAAGCTTGGCGCGCCATCGACAAGATGGAGCTTGCCCGTTGCCAGATGAGGCGCGACGGCCCTTTGCCGAAAATAGCCCGAGCCGCCCGCCTCCAGAATGTACCCCAGGGCCAAGGGGCCGAGGCCGACGAAGAGGCCGGGATCGGTGACCTCGGGCAGGCTCAGCCCATGATGAAGCGCGAAATCGGGACCCCAGTCGACGTAAACATAGCCGGCCGGATCAGCACGCGCTGTCGTGGGGTCCGTGGTGACCAGAACGAGTTTCTCCTCCAGCAGGAGTTCGACCCGAGATCCGGGGCGGTGTTGCGGCGCATACATGACGGCAATGTCGAGGACACCCCCGGCGACCTGGCTTGTCAGTCCTTCCGGAACGCCGACCTGCACCCGCAGGGCGATATCCGGCGCCGAGTGCCGCATCCAGTGAAGCCATTCCAGCAACCAGGGATGCCACAGGCTCAGCTCCGCACCGATGGTGAGCACCGCTCGCCGCCCCGATGGCACCGCGACCTGGTGGCGTGCACGCTCCCAAAGCTGGACGAACATCGGAGCGTAACGCAGGAACTGTTCCCCGGCGGGGGTCAGCGAGGCTCCCTTCTTGTTGCGCACGAACAGCGGACGGCCGAGCTGGTCTTCAAGGGAACGAACCCGAGCGCTTACCGTGGTCTGGCTGACGTTGAGATGCTCGGCGGCACGGACAAAGCTGCGCGTCGCGACGATCTCCAGAAACGTCCGGGCAAGCTCTATGTCCATGGCTTGTCGTCTTGGCTCCCGCAGGTAGGCAACAAAGATATCCCATCCGGGCGGCGATGAAATCGATTTGCCGCCGTTCAGCCCGATGTTCTTGCCTTCCCGTTGCCCCCCACAACGGCAAGCCTGCGCCTCAACTCGCGCAGTTCGTCCATGCGCGCGGTGACATCCCGGAGAATGGCGGCCATTCCATCGCCTTGGCCCGCCGCGTCCCGCAGCAGCATGATCGTGAACTCGACCGAGATCCGGTCACCATTGCGCGTCATGGCCGGTACCGACAGGAGTTCAGCGGGGCCGTAGCGGGTCTCCCCGGTCGCCATGACGCGATGGTAGCCATCCCAGTGCCGGTCACGCAGCTTTGGCGGGATGATCAGATCCAGCGATTGTCCCACCGCTTCTTCGACCGGGAAGCCGAAGATGCGCACCGCTCCGGGGTTCCAGAACCTGATGACCCCGTCACGATCGGTGACGATAAGGGCATCGGCGGAACTGGTGCGGAGCGCGGCGGCAAGCTGATCGGCAAGTCCCGCCGCTGTTGAGGGTCCCGTCACGGCTGCCTGCGCGAAGACACCGCCGCGAGCGCCGTTTCAATGTCGTTCAAGAGATCGGCTTCCGCCTCGAGGCCGATGGAAAGCCGGAGCAGGCCGTCGCCGATCCCCGCATGTCGCCGTGCCTCGGGGGCCATGCTGGCATGGGTCATCGTTGCGGGATGGACCACGAGGCTTTCCACACCGCCGAGCGATTCCGCCAGCGTGAAAACCTGAACCGCTTCCACAAAGCTCCTTGCCGCCTCAAGGCCGCCGGCGAGCTCGAAGCTGAGCATGGCGCCGAAACCGCTTTGCTGGCGCGCGGCCACGGCATGGCCGGAGTGCGTTTCGAGGCCCGGATAGTGAACGGCGGCAACCTGCTGCTGCCTGGTGAGGAAGTCCGCCACAGCCCCGGCGTTCGCCTGCTGGCGTTCGATACGGGGGAACAGGCTGCGCAGGCCTCGCAGCGTCAGATAGGCGTCGAACGGAGCGCCGGTCACGCCGGTGGTGCTTGCCCAGGCCGAGAGTGCCTCGACATCGGACTTGTCAGCCGCGATGACGGCGCCGCCCACCACATCGGAATGGCCGTTGAGATATTTGGTGGTGGAATGGATGACGAAATCGGCACCAAGGCTGATCGGCCGCTGCAGGGCGGGCGACAGGAAGGTGTTGTCCACCGCCACCTTGGCTCCGGCGGCTTTGGCGCGTTCGGCGATGGCGGCGATGTCGACCACGCGCATGAGCGGATTGCTTGGCGTTTCCAGCAGCACCAGCGCGGGCGCGCGCTTGAGCACGGCGGACAGCGCTTCGGCGTCGTTCTGGTCGACGAAGGCGACGTCGAAGTGCCCCCTGTCGCGCCGTGCCGCGAGCAGGCGGTAGGTGCCGCCGTAACAGTCATGCGGTGCGACCACCAGGTCGTCGCGGCCCAGCTGCGACAGCACGAGGTCTATGGCGGCCATTCCTGACGACACGACGACGGCGCCGGCTCCACCCTCCAGCCGCGCAAGCGTGTCGGCGAGCAGGTCGCGGCTCGGGTTGCCGGCGCGGCTGTAGTCGTAGCCGCGGGAATGCTCGAAATCTTTGAAGGCAAAGGTGCTCGTGAGATAGAGCGGCGGCGTCACCGCTCCGAAGACATCGTTGGAGACGATGCCGTTGGTCGCGGCGACGGTCTGGGGAGCCCTGGCTTTGGATGCAGCCGTTGCTGCTCCCCTCGGTTTGTCTGGTGTTTCATGCAAAATGGAGATTCCTCAGGGGCGTGGCGTTCAATTCTGGCATGCGGTCTTGATGCCGACCAATGAATGATAGTGCGCATCTACAGCAAAAAAATTGCTTTGATTGACGCTGACGCTTTACAGCCATGGTGCGGCGGTCACCCGCATCATGGCTGGCCGTGAAGGTCACGCGGCGGCGGGTCCGGGATCGTCGGGGTCGGGGAAGTCCGTTCCGGTTATCTGCTGTTGGGGTTGCGGCGGACGAAAGGCTATCACCGCTCCGCCGGACGGATAATCCGCCCGCACGGGGCGATCGGCTTCGCCGGGCAGGCAGGCCTTGTCGCGCAGGGCTGTCTCTGGCTGGAAAGCAACGACCTTGACGAGAATGGGCTCGCGGGTTCCGTCGAAATGTTCCACGGTTAGGATGTCACCCTCCTGAGCACCCAGGAGTGCAAGGCCCCGAGGCGTCGCCACGGGCAGGGCCTCTCCGGACGGCGCGTGATCTGCCAGTACGATGGTGCGTGTTTCTTCCGTTCCATCCGCGAGCCGGTAGGTGACACGGCTGTTCAAGGTTACGACACCGGCCGGAATGTCTTCGCGGAACACGACGGTCGCGGACGCCAGCTTGCGCCGCAACAGCGGCACCAGCGGATCGCTGGCCGGCAGGCGCTCCAGCTTCACCTCGATGAGAGAGTAATCCTTCGTGGTCAATTGGCAGCGGCTATTCTCGAACATGGCATATCTCCGCGCGGAACCGGAGCTACCGGTCCGTCAGCAAAGGTTGATTCTGAGGGGCGAAGGCCGTTTGTCCCCCGTTGCCGGCGATCTGGTGGCGAACCACCGGCAACGGGGGGAAGAGCCTGCGAGAAGGCTGCCTGCGTGGTCGAGGAAACGGCCCCGGATCGTGGGACGGAGGCTCCGTCCCGCTCCGTCCGGAGGGCAGTTCCACAGGGCGATGTTGCGCATGGTCAGGCTGCTGACTGAGCTAACCGCCCGGCAGCGGTCATTGCGATTTTCTGCATTTCTGAACCTGTGTGATTGACGTGTTCCGCCGCGGCCATGGCATGCGGCACCGGCCGCGCACGGACGAGCGGTCCTGCAAGGGGTTCACTGCGCTCTGTTGAGAGGTTTGCCCCCAAGCCCGGGGGCACACATGGCCGAGCCGGGGGCTACAGTCCCGCGATCGGGTCTCCCCGGCGGGAAAGCGTGATGCGAAAAACCGTCAAGATCATCATAGCCTCAGCTTGCCTCTTTGCGGGGGGATGTCAAGAGCACGCTGGAGGACGCAAGGAGGGCCGCTTGGCGTCCAAGCGGCTTTCATGTCCCGTCTGAGGCCATGAACTCCAGCACCTGCCCGGCGCATTCCTGTGGCCTCACGACCGCGACGTGATAGGCCTTGCCCGGCATGACCACCAGCCGGGAGTTCGGGATCTTCTCCTGGTAGCCGCGCGCGGTCTCGACCGACTGCAGGCCGCTTTCCTCGGTGGTGATGACAAGGGTCGGCGCGGTGATCGCCCGCAGTTCCTTGTCGAGTTCTTGCATCTTGGCGCGCCAGCCCGATGCGCCCATGGTGGGACGCGCGTCCGATTTTCCCATCAGCTGATGCGTCCACCAGTCCACCTGCGCGTCGGAGGCCTCGGGGCCGAGGCGCGAGCGCTGGGTTTCGCCCGCCCAACCCGCGACTCCGATTTCGCTGACACGCTTGGGGAAGGCGCCCACGCCATCGCCCTTGTGCGGAGCGCCAAGAAGAGACAGCGAGCGAAGGCGTTTGCCAGCCTTGGAAGCCAGCACCATGGAAACCGTGCCGCCATATTTGGCGCCGACCACATGGAAGCGCTCGACGCCGAGCTTGTCCATCAGCGCGATCAGGTCGTCGGCCAGCTCTCCCGCCGACCAGCTGTAGGTCTCGGGAACGGGAGAACGGCCGAAACCGGGAAGGTCCGGTCTCAGCATGCGATAATGGGCGGAGAGCGGAGGCACCCATTCGGTCCAGGCGACGCCGGATTCGGCGATGCCGTGGATCATGAGCACCGTCTCGCATTCCCGCCAGGGCGCGACGAAGCAATGATCCTCATAGTGGATGTCGACGCCATCGCGAATGTGGATCATCGGCATGTTCAGTCCTTTCGAAAGCGGGGATAGCGCGGTCGTTCAGGCGGACTCGTCGATGGCGAGGTCCTTCTTTCGGCGAATGGAGGGAGTGATCATGGCGACGATCACCACGGCCGAGACCAGCAGGAAGCCGGCGCTGATCGGGTTGGAGATGAAGGTGCCGGGATCGCCGCGCGACAGCAGCATCGCGCGGCGGAAGTTTTCCTCCAGCATGGGGCCGAGAATGAAGCCCAGCACAAAGGGCGCGGGCTCACAGGAGAGCTTCATGAAGACATAGCCGAGCACGCCGAACAGGGCGGCAAGGAGGACGTCCGTCGTGCTGTTGTTGATGGAGAATATGCCGATGCAGGAAAGCACGAGAATGCCCGGGTAAAGCCAGCGGTAGGGGATCTTCAGCATGCGGGTCCACAGCCCGATCAGCGGCAGGTTCAAGACGACGAGCAAGGCGTTGCCGATCCACATGCTGGCGATCAACCCCCAGAACAGGCGGGGGTGATCGGTCATGATCTGCGGTCCGGGCGCGATGCCCTGGATCATCAGCGCGCCCAGCATGAGCGCCATGGTCGCGCTGCCGGGAATGCCGAGCGTGAGCGTGGGTATGAAGGCGGTCTGCGCGGCGGCGTTGTTGGCGGCCTCGGGCGCCGCGACGCCTTCGACGGCGCCCTGTCCGAAGGCCTCGGGGCGGCGGCTGACCTTCTTCTCGAACATATAGGCGGCGAAGGAGGAGATGGTCTGGCCCGCGCCGGGAAGGATGCCGAAGAAGGCGCCGATGCCGGTGCCGCGCAGGATGGCGCCGATGGACCGGCGCATGTCCTCGCGCGTCGGCATCAGGCTGGAGACCTTGTTGACGAAGACCTCGCGCTGGCGGTCGTGCTCGAGGTTTGAGATGATCTCGGCGAAGGCGAAGAAGCCCATGGCGACGACGGCGAATTCGACCCCATCGGCAAGACCGGTGATGTTGAAGGTGTAGCGCAGCGCGCCGGAGTTCACGTCCATGCCGATCAGCCCGAACATGACGCCCAGCAGCGCCATGCCGATGCCCTGAAGGACCGAGCCGCGCACGAGCGAGGCTGTCAGAATGAGGGCCATGAGCATGAGCGAGAAATATTCCGGCGCGCCGAACTGCAGCGCCAGACGCGTGATCGGGGGCCCGAACAGGGCAATCAGGATCGTTCCGATGCAGCCGGCGATGAAGGAGCCGACGGCCGCGATGGCCAGTGCGGAGCCAGCGCGCCCCTGCCGCGCCATCTGATAGCCGTCGATGCAGGTGACGACGGACGAACTTTCGCCCGGCAGGTTGACGAGAATGGCGGTGGTGGAACCGCCATAGGCCGCGCCGTAGTAGATGCCGGCGAGCATGATCATCGCCCCCTCCGGCGGAAGGCTGAAGGTGAGCGGCAACAGCAGGGCGATGGTGACCAGCGGGCCGACGCCGGGCAGGACGCCGATGAAGGTGCCGAGCGTCACCCCGACAAAGCAGAACAGCAGGTTGTCGAAGCTGAAGGCGACGCCGAAGCCGAGCGAAAGGTTTCCGAAGAGATCCATCACTGTGCCCAGATCTCAAGGGGAATGCGCAGGCCGTAGATGAAGACGATGATCGGCAGCACCGTGAGGACCACGAGCATGAGAATGAACTCGATCGGTCCGCCCTCGCGGCCGGCCATGCGGCCGAAGACGAGCAGGGCGGCGATGGCGGGGGCGAGGCCCCAGGACCGGATCAGCAGGCCGAAGGCCACCACGCCGGCAAGGATCAGCACCATGGGCCGCAGATGCAGGCGTTCGGCAGGTTCCGATCCCTCCGGAGAGAGATAGGCCCTGATCGCCATAACGAGGCCGATCGCCATCACGACCACTCCCAGCAGGGCCGGGAAGTAGCCCGGCCCCATCTGCGTCGCAGTGCCCATCCGGTAGGTGAAGGCGATGGCGGCAGCGCCGCCGCCGAACACCATGAACAGCAGACCGGCGAGAAAGCCCTTCGTCACGTACATAGGGTCCTCATGAACTCGCGAGAGGGATGACCGCGCCTTGCGCTATTTCTGCGCGAGACCGAGGGACTTGATGAGGGCACCGTATTTCTCGTAATCGCCGGTGATGCGCTTCATGAAGGCATCCGGCGTGCTGCCCACCACCGTCTGGCCGCCCTGTTCGATGGACTTGATGACCTGGGGGTTCTTCAGCGTCTTGGCGATCGCCGCATGCAGCGTCTCCATGACATCATCCGGCGTGCCGGCAGGCGCAAGCAGGCCGACCCATGAGCTCATCTCGTAGCCCGCGACCCCTGATTCAGCGACCGTCGGCACATCGGGAACGCTGCTGATGCGCTCCGACGAGGTAACGGCCAGCGGCTTCAAGCTCTTGGCCGTGATGTGCGGCGTCAGCGCGGGAATGGCGCCGGCGAGCAGGCTGACCTCGTTGGATATGACCGCCGGAATGGCCGCGCCCGTGCCCTGATAGGGAATGGCGGCGATGTCGATCCCGGCCATCTCCTTCAGCAGTTCCATGGCCAGATGGTTGGGCCCGCCGATTCCGGAATGACCGTAGCTGTATTTCCCAGGGTTCTTCTTGGCGAGCGCGATGAAATCGGCCAGCGTGTCGGCCTCCAGCGAGGCGTTGGCGACGATCACCGGAGCGAAACCGACCACTTGTGAGATGGGTGCGAAGTCCTTCAGGGGATCGTAGGGCAGCGCTTCTCCCATATGGGGGGTGATGACAAGGGCGCCTTCCGTGGACATCAGGATGGTGTGACCGTCCGGCTTGGCCTTGGCGACCGAATCCGCACCCACCCGTCCCTGTGCGCCCGGGCGGTTCTCGACGATGACGGGCTGGCCGAGTTCCTGCTGCAGGTGTGGGGCCAGAACCCGCGCGAGAAGATCGGCGGCACCACCCGGAGGAAAGCCGACGATAACCCGGATGGGCTGGTTGGGGTAGGTCTGGGCCGAGGCAGCGGTTCCGGCGCCAAGACCGATGATCGCGCTGAGAGCTGCAAGGGCAAAGGTTCGGGCGCAGGCCGCCCCGAAGGCACCGTTCTTCATGTGATAGTCCTCCCATATGATCGGTCATGCCGATCGCTTGCGGGCTCTTTCCGGCTATCGGTTGCCGGTTCGGCTCGCTTGACGGTCAGTGTGCCGCAGCAAGCTTGCACGAAGCTTTCGCTGCACTGCGGGCCTTGTCAGACCGCGTGCTCCGCCTGCGCCCGCGCAGAGGAGGCGCGGCTTTTCCTGTGCTGAAGCGGCGGAACGCCCCTGTTGGGCAGCCGCACCGTGACGGTCAGCCCCGTGCCCTCATCGGGCGCGGAGAGGGTCACATCGCCGCCGTGGGCCTCGGCGATCTGGCGGACGACGGCCAGGCCGAGGCCGCAGCTGTTGCCGCCATCGTTGTTGATGGTGGCAAAGCGGCGGAACACCAGCTCACGATGCTCGGGCGCGATGCCGGGGCCGTTGTCCATGACCTCCAGCACCGCCCATTTTTCCCGGCGGGAGGTGCGCAGGGTGACCCTGCCGCCCGGGCCGCCGTAATGGACGGCGTTGTCGATGAGATTGCCCACGAGTTCGGCGATGAGAACCTGATCGGCCATGAGCCGGACCGGCTGTTCATCGATCTCCACGCCCAGATCCACCTCGCGGCTCATGGCCGAGGGAACACGCTCGGCGGTGACGCGGGACACCACATCCGACAGGTCGATCACGGCCTTGGGCATATTGGCCCGCGCGTCGATGCTGAGGAGAGCCAGCAACTGATGCGTCAAGCGCGAGGTCTGTTCAATGGTGGCGCGGATGCGGCGGAGGATTTCATGCGTGTCCTCCCGCGTTGGCTGGCGCAGCGCGAGGTCGGTGTTCGCCCTCAGGATCGCCAGCGGCGTCTTGAGCTGATGCGAGGCGTCGGCGATGAACTGTTCCTGGATTTCCACCTCACGGGCCGTCCGCTGCAACAGGTCATTGATGGCGCGGATGAGCGGGCGGACCTCGCTGGGGATGTCCTGCTCGCTGATCGGGGTGCGGTCCCGCTCGCTCCGGTTCTTGATCTGGCGCCCTGTTTCAACGAGGGGGCGCAGCGACCTGTGGACGCCCCACCAGATCACGCCCGCGGCCAGAAGCGCGAGCGGCAGTTGCTGGAGGAGGGTGGTCAGGACAATCCGGTGGGAGAGGATCTCGCGTTCAGATCGGGGCTCGCCGACCTGTACCAGCACGAGCCCCCTTTCCTCCGGCGTCGCGACAGGGATATAGGTGGCGACCCACCGCAGGTTGATGCCGCGATAGACGGCATCGAAGTATTGCGGCCGGTGCGAGACGCGGCTGGGCGGTTCGGGTGCGTCCTTGAACCCGGCGAGCACACGCCCCTCCGGCGACCTCACCCGGTGGAAGATCTGCCGGCCCCGTGTGGATCCCAGCATCTCCAGCGCTACGGCCGGGACCACGACATCAAGCGTTCCGTTGCGCGACACCAGCCCGTTGGCGATGGAGCGGGCCGAGCCGAACAGCGCGCTATCATAGGCGGTGTCGGCGAAATGGAGCGCGCTGGAGACACTGACCACGAGATTGATCGACAGGACAAGGCCGGTGGCAAGCAAGAGCCAGGAGAGCAGCCTGCTTTTCAGGCTGGTCAGGCGCCGCTTCAATGCATGCTCTCGTCGATCATATAGCCGAGGCCGCGGATGGTATGGATGCTGAGCCCCGCCGTCTCCAGCTTGCGCCTGAGCCGGTGGATATAGATCTCGATGACCGACGGGCCGGCCAGGTCGTCGCAGTCGTAGATCCGGTCGAACAGGCTCTGCTTGCTCACAACGCGGCCGATGCGCATCAGCAGCAGTTCCAGGACCGCGAGTTCCTTGGACGGCATGATCAGGGGCTTGCCGTGAAGTGTCGTGACCCGGTCGACCGTGTCGAAGGTGAGCGCGCCAAGCTGGATGACCGAGGAGTTGCCGAACATCCCCCGCCGCAGCAGGGCGCGCACGCGCGCTTCCAGCTCCGGCGTCTCGAAGGGCTTGCCGACAAAATCATCGGCCCCGAGGTTGAGCCCTTTCACCCGCTGGTCCAGCGTGTCGTGAACGGAGAGGATGAGGACCGGGACGCGGGATTTGCGCATGCGCATGCGGGTCAGCACTTCAAAACCGTCCAGCTCCGGAAGCTGGAGGTCGAGGATGACCAGATCGTAGGGGGTGCATTGCTCCAGATGATTGGCATCGGCGCCGGTGGATGCGATATCGACGGTGTAGCCACTCTGGAGCAAGACACCTTCGAGGGCCTGCGCCAGCATCCGGTTGTCTTCGGCAATCAGCAGACGCATGGCAGCAGCCTCGCGTGATCATCGATCGTACGGTTAACGAGTATGCGATCACGCGGCGGACTGCACAAGCACGTGCAGAGAAGCCGCCGCGTGACTGATCAGCGGCTAGTTGGCCGTGATGCCGGCGGTTTTCGCCACCCGCTCCCATTTCTCGATCTCGGCCGCAACATAGCTGGTGAAATCCTCCGCGGATTTGGCGCTCGCCGTCATACCCTGCGCCGTGAGCTGGTCCTGAAGGCCCTTGTCCTTCAGCGTTTCGCCCACCGCCGCGTTCAGCTTGTCGATGATCGGTTTTGGCGTGCCTGCGGGCGCGAAGATGCCATACCAGTTGTTGACCTCGTAGCCGGGAACGCCCGCCTCGGCCATGGTCGGCACATCAGGAAGGCTCTCCAGGCGCTCTGTCGTCGTCACGGCCATGGCGCGCATCTGCCCGGACTTGATGAGCTGGAGGGTCTGCGGCACGCCGGCGAAGGCCAGCTGCACCCGGCCGGCGATCACGTCGGGCATACCCTCGGCGCCCTTGTAGGGAACATGCTGGAGCTTGATCCCGGCCATGGAGTTGA
Organism: Agaricicola taiwanensis; assembly: GCF_014635245.1. Lineage (GTDB taxonomy): Bacteria > Pseudomonadota > Alphaproteobacteria > Rhizobiales > Methylopilaceae > Agaricicola > Agaricicola taiwanensis. Next base: position 143,186 of record NZ_BMCP01000005.1, read on the forward strand.
GCAGCTCGCCGGAGAAATGCAGCAGGCTGCCGACGCCTGACGTGGCATAACCGAGTTCCCCGGGCTTCTGCTTGGCCAGCGCGATCAGGCTCTTGATGTCCTTGGCGGGCAGATCGTTGTTGGCCACCATGACCACCGGCGTCGAGGCGATCTGGGCAACACCGGTGATGTCCTTGACTGCGTCATATTTCAGGTCCGGAGCAAGCACCGCCGAGGCGGTGAAGCTGGCGCTGTCGAACAGCAGCGTGTAGCCGTCCGCCTCGGATTCCGCGAGCAGCGTGCGCCCGAGCTGGCCGCCCGCGCCGGGCCGGTTCTCGACCACGAAGGACTGGCCGAGGATCTTGGCCAGCGGTTCGGCCAGGAGCCGTGCCACGGTGTCCGACCCGCCGCCGGGGCTGAAACCGACGATGATGCGCACCGGTTTGGTTGGATAGGACGCCTCACCTGACTGCGCCAAGGCGGGCGATGACAGCCCCCAGAGGCCCAGCAAGCCGGCCGCAAGGAGCGCGTTTATGCCTGTTCTGCGTGTGTGCATTGGTTCCTCCAGAGATTATGTGACCGGCTTTCGCGGTCTTGATTGGCGCATGCATGCGCTATGCATTCAGTCCATCAGTGCGGATGCCCGGCTCAGGCGCGCCACGTCCCGTGCCTTGCCCAGCCATGCCTCGGCCTGATCCGGTGCCCGGTGCGCGGCGACGGCCAGGCGGTAGCGCGCGCTGACCTCCTCCGGCGTGATGGGATTTTCGGGGCAGCCTTTCGGCTTGGGTATGATCTTCTCGATGCTGCGGCCGTTCCTGAGCGTGACCTTGACCCGTGCCGGCACATATTCGGCGGTCATGGCGGCGTCGATGTCGGGGTCGAACACGCATTGGGTGCGTGTGGCGACGCCGCGGATGACGGGATCGTGCACATAGGTCGCGAAGTCGTCGAGACCCACCACCAGTGGCGCCGGGCGGCGCGGCGTGAGCCACAGCGCCAGTGCGACCGCGAAGGGCGCGCTGACGAGGGCCGCCTGCTGATCGATGGGGTCGTTGTAGGTCAGCTTGTTGATCAGGAGACGCGGAACGCCGATCTCGATCCGCTCGATCTCGGCAATGTCCACGCCCTCCCGGGCCAGAGCCTCGCCGGCTTCTATAGCGGCCTGGAAGCGCACGGTGCCCGCATGGACCTTCAGCGAGATGCTGTTGATCCAGTAGCGCGATCCGAGCCCTTCGGTGATCCTGGCGGCGTCGAAACTGTCGGACACGGCCTGTCCGAAGCCTTGGCTTCCTTCGATCGCATCAGGCGGCCCCGTCAGCCCCGCGCGCGCCAGGATGGCCGCCTCGAGCCCCTGCGCCGCGGCCTTGCCCGCATGAAGGCGCTTCACGTCGGAGCCGGAGACGAAGAACTGGGCAAGCCCGCTGGCGTAGCTTGCGGTGAGGCCCAGCGCGTTCTGGATGCCGTCGGCATCGAGGCCAAACAGGCGCGCGGCGGCAACGGCGGCGCCGAACACGCCGCATGCAGGCGTTCCCTGGAAGCCGCGCAGCGAATGATCTGGCTGCACGCTGATGCCGATGCGGATTGCCACCTCATAGGCGGCGGTCACCGCCTCGACCAGGGCCCGGCCGTCGGCGTCCACCATCTCGGCGGCCGCGAGAGCGGCGGGCCAAATCACCACGCCCGGGTGAACGATCGCCGCGATGTGGGAATCGTCCCAATCGAGGCTGCCGGCGATGACACCGTTGAGATAGGCGGCACGGATGGGATCGGCCTTGCGGTCGCTGTAGAACAGTGACGCCGCCGGCGCGCCGCCCAGAGATGAAAGCGTCTTTTCGGCCTGCGCCACCCAGGTCGTGTTTCGGCCCACGGCGGCGACACGGAAGAGGTCGATGAGCAGCGTCGGCATGAGGCGCTGCACTTCGGCGGGAATGTCGTCGTACGACAGCGCCGCGGCGAACTCCGCCAGCCGCCGCGTCGCGCCCGTGGTCACGGCGCTCATGCCCGCTCCTCCGCCCGCGCCGGAGCGGGCCCTGCGATCCGCAGGGTCATGAGATCGGCCGCCGAGGCGATGCGATCGGGATGGCGGACCAGCGACAGCCAATCGGACAGCGCCTCGCCCGGGATCAAGCCCTCGGTCACGACCCGGAACCGCGAGGCGATGTCGTCGAACATCATGGGCCGTTCCGCCGATCCCGCCGGAACTGGCGTGATATGGCTGCGGGTGGTGCCGTCGCGCATGTGCAGCGTGACGCGGGCCGCCACATATTCCGTGGTGCTGGCGCTCTCGATTTCCGCGTCCGGTTCGCAGGCGATCCGGTCGGTGAGGGCGCGGATATCTGTGTCCTTCAGGCTCGCCTCGAAATCCTCGACGCTCAGCACGAGAGGTTTCGGCCGCCCGGCCGCCAGATGGAGCGTCATCGCCACCGCGAAGGGCACGTTCATCTGCGACTGCTGCAGATCCTGCAGGGCATTGCCGGTGAGACGGCCTATGATGACCTTGGGGACGCCGACGGTTGCGCGCTCGACCTCCTCCGGCCGCACGCCCTGATAGACGAGCTCTGCCGTGGACTCGATGGCGGCGAGGATGCGCGCGCTGACCGCGTGGGGCTTCATCTGCAGGCGCATGATGTGGAAGTGCTCGCCCAGCCCCTGGTGGATCTGGGCGGGGTTGAATTCATCCGCCAGAGCGCGGGCAAAGCCCTGGACCCCCTCGATGGCGTCGTGCGGCCCGGTGAGGCCGGAGTGGGCGAAGAGCGCCGCCTCCACCCCGGCGGCGGAGGCTTTCCCGGCGTGCAGGCGCTTGACCTCGGAGCCGGACACGAAGAACTGCGTGATGCCGCCGGCGTAGCTCGCGGCGATGCCGAGGGCGTCGCGGATGCCCTTGGCATCGAGCCCGAGCAGCTTGGCGGCGGCTGTCGTGGCGCCGAAGACGCCGCAGGTCGCGGTGGATTGAAAGCCGCGGCGGAAATGGCTGGGCTGCACGCTGAGACCGATGCGGATCATCACCTCGTAGCCGGCGGCAGCGGCGGCGATTACCTCCTTCCCGCTGGCACCGGTCAATTCGCCCACCGCCAGCGCGGCCGGCCAGACCGTGACGCCGGGGTGGAGCATGGCGCCCACATGGGTGTCATCCCACTCCAGGCTGCCCGCGATGACGCCGTTCAGATAGGCCGCGCGAACCGGGTCGGCGCGTTGATCGGAGAAGAGGATGGATGCATCCGGACTGCCGCCGAGGGGCCGCATGGCGGCGTTGAGCTTTTCCAGCCAGGGCGTATCGGTGCCGGCGCAGCCCACGCGGAAGTAATCGACGAGCAGTTCCTGCATGCGCTGCTGAACCTCGCCCGGCAGGCGGTCATAGCTCAGGTCGGCGGCAAACTGGGCAAGCGTGGCGGTTGCAGGCCTGTCGGTCGGCAGACCCGTGGCGTGCCGTGTCTCTGAATCCAAGGCGTCCTCCCATCGCGACGCGCGGCCTTTTGGCCGTTCTGAGGGCCTTCGCGGCCCTTATGGCGAGCATGCGCCGGGAAGCTTTCATGAAGCTTTCGCGCCAGCCCGCCTCATGGGAGGGGCGAGTTCGTTCCTACTGGTTGATTTCAGGCTCGACGAGCCTTGCGAGTTTCTGCAGGGACTCCTGCCAGCCGAGATAGCAGGCCTCCGCAGGGATCACATCCGGCACGCCCTGTTGTTCGATGTTCACCTCAGTGCCGACAGATACGGCCTTGAGGTTCACCGTCACCGTCATCTCGCCCGGCAGGTTGGCGTCATCGAAGCTGTCGCTGTAGACGAGGCGCTCGCCGGGAACGAGCTCCAGATAGGTGCCGCCAAAAGAATGGCTGTCGCCTGTCGTGAAATTCCGGAACGACATCCTGTGATGGCCTCCAGCTTTCGCGTCCAGCTCATGCACGGTGCAGGTGAAGCCGTAGGGAGGAAGCCAGCTCGCAATGGCATCGGGTTCGACGAATGCGCGATAGAGCTTCTCGGGTTTAGCGGCAATGACGCGGTGCAGACGGATCGTGCTGGGCATGTTTCCTCCTCGCGGACGTCGGGTTGTTCATCGTCCCGAGCGGAAGGGCAGGGATGCCAGCCTCCGCTTTCTGCGGATCGTAACGATTTTGACGCTGGAAGCCTACAGGGAAGGCATACGCCCTGGACGCCGTTGACGTCGATCATTCCGGCTGCCGCCTGTCAGGACACGCGGCGGATTTCGGGCGCGAAGGTGCTCAAGGCGAGCCATTTCTGAACGGCGCTGGCGATCGGCCGGTCGCCCGTCAGTTCCAGGCGCCCGGCCTCCAACTCCTGCGGGATGCGGGTGAAGCCCATCCAGATGGCGGTCATGGTGCGCAGCGACGAGCGGACGAGGAGGTTCACCTCATAACCGGGATCGAAGCCGCAGAGATCGACCTTGCCGCCCTCGATCACCATCCACCAGTTGCGCTGGGCGTGTGGCAGTTCGGGATATTGAAACTGAATCGTGCAGCGGCCGGGGGGAAGAGGCTCCGGGTTCAGGTTGCGGCGGATGTCCCACATCAGCAGCGAGGGATCGAGGTTCTTGAGCGAGAGGCTCGATTCCACCCAGCGCTGGCCCCAGAAGCCCATGCCGAGGATGATGGGTCGGAGTTCCTCGCCGGCGGGGAGAGGTGATATTCCACGGTGCCCGCCCCGCGCGGGACGGTGATGATCACGCCTGACTTCTCAAGCTCGCGCAGGCGTTTCGACAGAAGCGCCGGAGACATGCGGGGCACGCCGCGGCGCAGGTCGTTGAAGCGGGTGGTGCCGCAGAGAAGCTCGCGGACGATGAGGGCGGTCCAGCGCGTGCAGAGGATTTCGGCCGCCATCGAGACCGGGCAGAACTGTCCGTATCCGCCACGCACCTCCATGCCAGCATCCTCCGAAATATCACGCGCGAGCATGAGGATACGCCCGCGCGTGGGTGCTGCCAAGGACCCGGAGCGGGACATTAGCGGGCAGTACAGTTCCTGAACTGGAACGCGGTGGGGGGCGGGAGGATGGTGGAGCCTCTTCAGGAGAGGAAAAAAGCCATGACCACCACGCAACCGAAGGCCGAAGCCCCCGGCCTCATCACCGAAGATCTTGTCGCCGTTGCCCGGGCGCTGGGCGCGGAGTTTGCCGGGCGGGCGGCGGAGGCCGATGCCAGTGACCGCTTCGTGGCGAAGAACTATCAAGCGCTGAAGGAAGCCGGCCTGGTTGAGGCCGGCGTGCCGACCGAACTCGGCGGCGGCGGCGCGGATGTGCGCCAGCTTGCAGGCATGTTGCGGGAACTCGCGCATCACTGCGGCTCGACCGCGCTCGCTTTTTCCATGCACACGCATCAGGTGGCCATTCCCGCCTGGCGCTGGCGCCACCAGCAGGTCGCGGCCGTCGAGCCGCTGCTGAAGCGGGTGGCGGCCGAACGCATCATCCTGCTCTCCAGCGGTGGGTCGGACTGGATCAGCGGTTCGGGCTGGGCGGCGAAGGTGGAGGGCGGCTACCGCATCACTGCGCGCAAGAGCTTCACGTCAGGCGCGGAAGCGGGCGATGTGCTCATGACTATGGCGGTGCTGCAGGCTGAGGGCCAGCCCGACATGGTGGTGCACTTCCCCGTCTCCATGAAGGCGCCGGAGGTGAAGGTGCTCGACACCTGGCGCACGTTGGGCATGCGCGGCACCGGCTCCAATGACGTCGTGATCGAGGGGCTGTTCGTGCCTGACGGCAGCGTGGCCGTGACGCGCAGATCCGGCGAGTGGCACCCCCTGTTCCAGATCATCGCCACCATCGCCTTCCCGCTGATCTATTCGGCCTATCTCGGGGTCGCCGAAAGCGCGCGCGATATCGCCGTCGGCATAGCCCGGAAGAAACGGCAGACGCATCACGCCATGAATCTTGCCGGGCGGATGGACACGGCGCTGCGCGCGGCGCAATTGGCGCACGGCTGGATGCTCGATGTGGTGGACCGCAACGCGCCCTCGGCCGACACCGTCAACGAGGTGATGATCGGCAAGGCCCTCGTGGCCGAGAATGCGCTGAAAGCCGTCGAGCTGGCCATGGAACTGGCGGGTGGCCCGGGCTTCTACCGCGACAACGGGCTGGAGCGCCGCTTCCGCGACATCCAGGGCGCGCGCTACCATCCGCTGCAGGCCGGCCCGCAGGCGGAATATGCCGGTGCAACGGCGCTGGGCCTGCCGACCGCGCATATCTTCTGAGATGTGAGTGCGCGCAGGACGAGGGGCGGCCGGTCCTGCGCGCACCACAACGGGATGGGGGAAATGGAAGCCATATGTCCTCACAACCTCCCGGTCGAACCTTGACGCGTGCATGCCCTTGCGACTATAGGAACCGCAACGTCGCGGGAGCAGTCTCGCGTGTGCGGCGCGGTTCGCCAGACGAGCCCGCGCCGTTCTCTTTAGAGCCACACGAATTCAAGGGAGCACGGCGATGTCGCGTCGTTGCGAATTGAGCGGCAAGGGCGTCCAGTCGGGCCACCTCGTCAGCCACTCCAATCACAAGACGAAGCGGCGGTTCCTGCCGAATCTCGTCAATGTCACGCTGATCTCGGACACGCTGAAGCGCGCTGTCGGTCTGCGCGTGTCGGCCCATGCCCTGCGCTCGGTCGAGCATCGCGGCGGCCTCGATGCCTTCCTGGCCAAGGCCCGTCCTGACGACCTGTCGCCCAAGGCTTTGGAGCTGAAGCGCCAGATCGCCAAGGCGCAGGCTGAAGCCAAGGCTTCCTGAGTACGGCCATGAGCCACGCGCGGCCCTATGCGGCGCGTGACCTCGTCCTGCCGGTCGCGGGCATGGCGGTGGTGGTTGCCGCCTCCAATGTGCTGGTGCAGCATCCCGCCACGGTCCTGGGACTTGAGGATTACCTCACCTGGGGTGCCTTCACCTATCCGGTGGCCTTCTTCGTCAATGACCTGACCAACCGCCGCTTCGGCGCCGATGCCGCGCGGCGCGTTGTGGTGGGCGGCTTCCTCATCGCCGTCTTCATTTCGGTCTGGCTGGCCAATCCGCGTATCGCGCTGGCCTCTGGCGCGGCCTTCCTCATCTCTCAGCTTCTCGACATCACCGTCTTCAGCCGGCTGCGGCGGCAGGCCTGGTGGCGTGCACCGCTGGCGGCCAGCCTGTTCGGTTCGGTGGTGGATACGGCCATCTTCTTCACGCTGGCTTTCGCCGGTTTCCTCGTGCCGCTCCTCGGCCATGCGGAAGACTTCGCGCTGGCGGCGGTGCCCTTCTTCGGCACGGCGCTCGAGGCCCCGCGCTGGGCCGCCTGGGCTTCGGCGGATTTTCTGGTGAAGGTCGCCATGGCGCTCCTGATGCTGGTGCCCTATGGCGCGCTGCTCCGGGTGGTGCGGCCGATGGAGACCGTGGCGCCCCGGCGCTGATCAGGTGGCGGCTTCCTCCACCACCGTCAGCAGTCCATAGAGCGCCCAGAAGGCGCCTGACGAAACCACGAAGCCCAGCAGCATGACAATGCCGTCGCGCGCCACAAGGCCGAGCCCGAAGAGGGCGATGGCGGCCATGGGGAAGGACGAGGCGAAGGGCACCAGTTCCAGCACCGGCACGGTGGCGCAGAGCGCAAGGCACATGGCGGCCGCGCCGTAGACCCAGGGCGGGCGCGTCGCCCATTTCAGCCGCGGCTGCAGCACATGATCGACCCAGCGGGTGGTCTTGCGGATGCGCGCCATGCCGCGGGCGAATTTCTTGCCGTCGATGCTGCGATGCTCCAGAAAATCGGGCAGCCACAGGTGCTTGCGCCCCATCAGGATCTGCACGGCGAAAAGGCTGATGATCACTGCAAGCACGGTGGGCAGGCCCGGGATGCCACCGATGGGGCTGATCTCGATCAGCGCAGGGATCAGGAGAAAAGGACCGAAGGAGCGCTCGCCGATCTTCTCGCGGATGTCGGTCACGGAAACCGGGGTGCCGTCGTGGCCGAGGTCGCACATATCGCAGATCAGGCCGGAGAGAGTGCGGTCCGGCGCATCGATCCTGCCGGTCCTGCCGGCAACGGCGTTTCCATCATGCAGCACGCGCATCACTCTCACCTTTTGCGGTGCATCCGGGCTCCGCGTCGTCGGCCATCCCTGACCAACGGCATTGAATGCTAATCAACAGCGGGTCGCGCTTTCGGTTCCAGGACCAAGGGCCGCAGCGCCAGCGCGCTGGGCGCCCGAAGAATCTGCCGTGGCCATGAACCTCGAGCGTGCCGGGACGCGTTGTCGTATGGACGACACCCGAAACGCTCATGAAGAGGCTCATCATGCTCACCCGGTTGATGACCGCCGCCGCGCTCCTCGGCGCAAGCGCGACCCTGGCGCTGGCGCAGCCGCGCCCGGATCACGACGGCCCCCGCCATTTCGGACAACGTGGCGACGGGCCGCCCCATCACATGCGCCATGGCAGGGGGGACCGCGATATGGATCACGACAGGGACGACCGCGAGAGCGGCAAGGGCTTTGCCCTCAGGCTCGGCCCCGGAATTGGCCTGCGCATCCGCTGCGGCGACGAGCCGGTCAAGGCCTGCGTCGACGCCGCGGTTCCGCTGATCGACCGCATGGCCGAGGTCGCCAAGGGCACAACATCATCACCGCCTCCGCCACCCCCGCGCCACAGCCGGCCTCTGCCGCCGCCTCACGGCGAGCGTGCCTCGCCGCCTCCGCCTCCTGGCCGGGCCGATGACATGCCGGCCCCGCCGCTGCCTTCGGGCGAGACGGTGCCGCCGCAGCCATCAGGCGATGCGGCTTCGCCAACCCCTGATGATGGCGGGCAGGTCCTGCCGCGACCACCCGCGAATTGACTCTGGCAATGGGCCGGCGTCGCTTGTCCCGCCGGCCCTCAGTCCGCCGCGTCGAGTTCGGCATAGTGGCGAAAGATGCCGTTTTTGTTGAAGGGCAGGCGGCGGTTGCTGGTGCAATAGGCCGCGATGTTCGGCCGCTGCCTGATCTTGGAAGAGAGCGCCATGGCTTTTGGCCAGTCCTTTGACGAGGCTTTCATCAGCCTGGGGAAGGCGTAGTTCAAGCCCTCCACGATCTGGAACAGCGACAGATCCGCATAGGAGAGCGCGCTGCCGACGAGATATCCGCTTTTGTCATTCTTCGACAGGATGCGCTCGAACCAGCCGAGAAACTTCGGGATACGGTCGGCGCGGAATTCCTCCGCGCGCCGCGCGGCCTCCTCTTTCTGATCCTCGTAATAGGCGCCGACGCCGATGGGATGGTGCACGTCGTGGATCTCCGCCACGAAGTCGGTCATGGTGAGCTGGATCTGATGGGTCCAGAGCGCCTCGACGGGATCGGCCGAGACGAGACCCAGCTTCGGCCCGAGATAGTGCAGGATGAGCGCGACCTGGCCCACCAGCACATCGCCATCACGCAGGAACGGCGGCGCGAAGGGAGGCGTTTTCGCCTCCTTCATCAAAGGCATGAGGACGTCATCGCCCTTTTCACGGGCGACATCAGTGTAGTCGGCGCCGGCCTCTTCCAGGGCAAGCCGAACGAATTCGCCGCGCCCCTGGATGCCGGTCCAGTAGAAGAGTTCATAAGCCATAGGGCGGCAATGCGGGGAGGCGCATCTGTGTTCCGGGGCACGGGAAGCTCGCTGCAACCATCGTGAGGTTTGGTGACCCCAGGAGCCGACTGCATCGGCGGCGCTCATCGCGGGTCGATAAAATCCTTCAAGTTGCGGGAAACGGGACGCGCGGCAAGACGCCACTCTTCGGCCTAGACCTTGCCACCATTCGCCGCCTAAAGTCCGCCCTCATGGAAACGCCATCAGTCAGAACCTCTGAAGAGGTCATCGCCGCCATCGTCGATCGTGTCGCCGCCCGCTCGGTGGCGCCCGATGACACACTCCAGACCGCGGGTCTCTGCCTGATCGACGCGCTCGGCTGCGCGATGGGCGCGCTGGCGACGGGAGAGCCGCAGTATCTGCTCGGGCCCTACGCGCCGGGCACCATGACGCCGCGCGGCGCGCGGGTGCCGGGCACATCCTTCGTGCTCGATCCCGTCAAGGCGGCCTTCGACACATCGGTGCTGATCCGCTGGCTCGACATCTCCGACACAAGCCCCGTGGGCGGGCACCCCTCCGACAACATCGGCTCCATCCTCGCGGTGGCCGATCACATGAGCCGCGCGCGCGGGCCGGGCGAGAACCCGCTCACCATGGAGGATGTTCTTCTCGCCATGGTGGATGCCTATGAGGTGCATTGCAGCCTGGCGGCGGCGAACCGCTTCGACATGCCGGCTATCGGGCTTGATCATGTGATCTATGTAAAGTTGGCATCCGCCGCGGTTGGATGCCGGCTCATGGGCGGCTCGGCCGACCAGATCCGCGCCGCCGTCAGCCAGAGCTTTCTTGATGGCGCCGATCTCAACGCCTATCGCCATGTTCCCAATGCAGGGCCGCGCAAGGGCTGGGCGGGCGGCAATGCGGCAAGCCGCGGCGTCATCCTCGCCTGGATGGCCATGCGTGGCGAGCCGTCGGCGCCGCAGCCACTTTCCGCCAAGACCTGGGGCTTCAATCAAGTGATGCTTGATGATGGCGCGGTGAAGCTGGAACGCGAGCTCGGCACCTTCTTCATGGACAATGTGATCTTCAAGCTGGTGCCGGCGCAGCGCAACGCCTCCACCGCCATCGAGGCCGCGATCCGGCTGCACCCCTGGTTCATGGAGCATCGTGACAAGATCTCGAAGATCCACATCGCCACGCATGACGAGACCATGCGCCGTGTGGTCAAGGAAGGACCGCTGCCGAATCGCGAGGCGCGCGACCATTGCCTGCAGTACATGGTGGCGGTGGCGCTGACCAAGGGCCGCCTTGCCGTGGAGGACTACTCGGACGAGGCGGCGGCAGACCCGGAGATCGACCGGCTGCGCGGCCTCATGGTGGTGGAGGAGGACGAGCGCTATACGGCCGACCATCACGACCTCGCCAAGCGCTCCTGCGCCAATGCGATCGAGATCACCACCGAGGACGGCGAGACGTCGGAACGGGTGGAGGTGCTTTATCCGGTGGGCGATGCCGCGCGCCGCGACGAGGCGCTGCCGCAGCTTCGCGAGAAGTTCATTGGCATGACCGGCCACGCCTGGACGACGGACCGGCAGGAGCGGGTGCTGGGGCTTCTGTCCGACCTCCCGCGCCTGAGGGAGACGCCGGTGCCGGAGTTCATGACGCTGGTGTCCGAGAGCGACGTGCTCTAGCCGCCCTCGGGCACGATAGGCCGCACGGGGATGACCTCCAGTGGCGTCACCTTCAGTGCCGTGATGCGGTTGCGCTCGCGGCGCAGCACCTGGAAGCGGTAGCCGTGGAAGGTGAAGGTCTGCTTCGGATCGGGAATGATCTGCGCCTCGTGGATGACGAGACCTGCGACGGTGGTCGCCATATCATCCGGCAGCTTCCAGCCGGTGGCGCGATTGAGATCGCGGATCGGCATGCCACCGTCCACGGTGACGGAACCGTCGGGCCGCGGTCTCAGGCCCTGGATCAGGACATCATGTTCGTCGGAGATGTCGCCCACGATCTCCTCGATGATGTCCTCCAGCGTGACGATGCCCATGACCTCGCCGTATTCGTCCACCACCAGCGCGAAGTGCATCTTCTTCTTGAGGAAGGCGCGGAGCTGATCGGAGAGCGTGGTGGAATCGGGCACGAACCAGGTCGGCCGCGCCAGCGCCACGGCGTCGACGCTGTCGGCCTTGCCTTCCGCCGCGAGCATGGCGCGGAGCAGGTCTTTGGCATGGAGGATGCCGACGATGTTCTCCGGCTTGCCGCGCCAGAGCGGGATGCGGGTGTAGGGCGCTGCCAGCATTTCGCGCACCAGCTCGCGCGGCGGCATGTCGGCGTCGAGGCTTACCATCTGGGTGCGATGGATCATGACATCGGAGACGACGAGGTCGCTGAGCTCCAGGAGGGCGGCCAGCATGCTGCGATCGTCGTTGCGCTCGGTGCCGCCGCCTTCCTCCTGAAGGAGGAGTTCCATGGCGCCGCGCAGTTCCTCGTCCGGCGACAGCGCCTTGACGCCCATGGTCAGGAGCTTGCCGGAGAGGCGCAGGCGGCGGCCGATGCGATGAAAGCGGGTCTGGGACATGATGAAGGCAACGAGGGTGGCAAGGGCAAGGACGGCGGCGAGCGCCGCGATCCAGGCGCCCGGGGAAATCAGGATGATAGCTCTGAGGTGAGGAAGGAAAGCACGTTTTCCGGCGCGACGTCATTGGCGATGAAGCTTTGACCCACGCCGCGCGCGAGAATGAAGGTGAGCTTGCCCGCCTTGACCTTCTTGTCCTGTCCCATGAGATCGAGCAGGCGCCTGGCATCGCCGAGGTCTCCCGGCACGTCCTGTATGCGCGTGGGAAGGCCCACCGCCTTCAGATGCGCGGCCACACGGTCCGCCTGGTCGGCACCCACCAGGCCGAGCTCCGCTGAAAAGCGGAAGGCCAACGCCATGCCGATGGCGACACCCTCGCCGTGGACGAGGCGTTTGTCGTCATAGCCGACGGCGGCTTCCAGCGCGTGGCCGAAGGTGTGGCCGAGGTTGAGAAGGGCGCGCTCGCCGGTCTCGAACTCGTCGCGGGCAACGACGCCCGCCTTGTTGGCGCAGCTCGCGGCGATGGCCTTGGTCCGCGCCGGACCGCCCTCGAACACCTCCTGCCAGTTGTCTTCCAGCCAGCGGAAGAAGGCGGCGTCATTGATGAGTCCGTATTTGGCGACCTCCGCATAACCGGCGCGGAAGTCGCGCAGCGGGAGGGTGCTCAAGGCGTCGGCGTCGGCGAGCACGAGGCTCGGCTGATGGAAGGCGCCGATCAGGTTCTTGCCATGGCGTGTGTTGATGCCGGTCTTGCCGCCGACGGAGGAATCCACCTGCGCCAGCAGCGTCGTCGGCATCTGCACGAGGCGAACGCCACGCCTGAGGATGGCCGCCGCGAAGCCCGCGAGATCGCCCACCACGCCGCCGCCCAGCGCCAGCACCAGGTCGCCGCGCTCGACCTTGCTGGCGAGCAGCGCGTTGGAGACCTCTTCCAGCACCGCGAAGCTCTTCGACGCCTCGCCCGCCGGCACCACCGTGGAGGAGGCGGCAAGGCCCCCCGCCTCGAGTGAAGCCATCAGCGGATCGAGGTGGAGCCTGGCCACATTCTCGTCGGTGACGACGCCGACCCGCCGCGCGCCCAGCGGCACCAGGAGGCGCCCGGCGCCCGCGATCAGCCCCGGCCCGATCTCGACGTCATAGCCGCGACCTTCCAGTGCAACATGAACTGTGGAGCGGGGAGCAGCGAGGGCGGTGTCGGACATGAAAGTCTGAGTCTTTCGAATCGGATGCGGGATGGATGTGATCTGAGAGATCAGGTGAGGCGATAGCATAAAAACGGGCTTTGTGGGCTGTTCCATTCTGGACGAGGCTGTGAAGCGCCGCGAGGAGGAAGGCGGCAAAGAGGATCCACTTCACACGGCGCATCAGGGCGATGACGGCGCGCAGCAGCCGGTCGGTGAAAAAAGATGATGTTGTTGGTGTCGAGCTCCGCCGCTGGTCTCATCGCCGGGCTCCACTGCCGTCACCGGCCCAAGGTATCCGCCACCACAGCGCCACGTTCACCCATGGGCTCATCGGGGCCCGTGGTCGTGTCCCGCGCGGTCTGGTGCTCCATCTCGGCGTTAAGTTCGGCGCCCAAGAGGAGAATCGTCACCGATAGCCAAGTCCAGACCATGAAGCCGATGATGGCCCCGAGCGAGCCGTAGGTGGCGTTGTAATCGGCGAAATTCTGAAGGTAATAGGAAAAGCCCACGGAGGCCGCCGCCCATACGACGGTTGCCAGCAGCGCGCCCCAGGTGAGCCAGCGCCATTTGGCGCGCTCGCGGCTCGGGCCATAGCGGTAGATGAGCATGATGCCTGTGGCGATTGCCGCGAACATCAGCGGCCAGCGCACCAGAGACACCAGGATCTCCGACCAGGCATCCAGCCGCGCGAAGGCAAGAATGACGGGGACGACGCCGACGGAGACGATGAAGAAGATGCCGATGAGGATGGCACCGAGGGTGAAGAGGCCGGACGTGATGTTGAGCATGAAGAAGCCACGCTTCTCGCGCTCCTCATAGGCAACGTTGAGTCCGTCGAACAGTGCCTTCACGCCCTTGTTGGCGCTCCATAAGGCCAGGACGAGGCCTGCCAGGAAGCCGATGCTGAGGGCCTCCTGGTCCTGCGATACCAGCGCGTTGAGCTGGCTCTGGATGATCTCGATGCCGCCGCTGGGAAGGACGCCTCCCAGAAAGGCGATGTGATCGGCGATGGTGCGGGGGTCGGCGACGAAACCGTAGACGGAGACGAAGGCGGTCAGGGCCGGGAAGAGGGCCAACAGCAGATAGAAGGTGACGCCCGCCGCCACCAGCATGATGCGGTCCTCCTCGACCTTCACCCAGACCCGTTTGGCGACATCCCACCAGCCGTGCAACGGGATCTCCGACGGACTGTCTGCATTGCGTCCATGGCCACTCTGCCGGGCTGCGGGGCTGAAGGTGCGGTTGCCGGGAAGATCCGTGCCGGTGTCTGCGATGCTGCTCACTGCGATGTCCGTGTCGAAGTTACCTGTGAAGGTAACGCTCATGGTCACACATGTGTTGCACGCGGGGCGGAATGGCGACGACGCGGTTCGCCAGGAGCGTGCGGCTTATCCTTCGAGACGCCGCTTTCAGCGGCCCTCAGGATGAAGTCAATGGTCTTGGCTGGCTCTGTTAAGAGGGAGCTCTACCCACTTTCTCATGCTGAAGAGGCCCGCAGGGCCGTCTCGAAGCATCAAGCCAAGACCATCGGTCATCACTCCGCCGTCTGTTCCACCGGGGTGACATGCGCGGCTATGGCGGTGAGGGTCTCCAGCACCATGGTCTCATGCGGCACATCACGCGAACCGACGGTCACATCGGCCTGCGCATAAACCGGATCGCGCAGCGCCAGGAGGTGCCGGAGCGTCGCCTCGGGGTCCTTCGTCTTCAGCATAGGCCGGTTGGAGCGCCGTTTGACGCGCTTCAGCAGGACCTCCGGTTCCGCCTTCAGCCATACCGATATGCCGACCCGCGAGGCGTGGGCGCGGGTGTCGGCATCCATCCAGGCGCCGCCGCCCGTCGCGAGCACGCAGGGCGCGCCGTCGAGAATCCGGGAGATGACGCGCACCTCGCCATCGCGGAAATAAGCCTCGCCATGGGCTTCGAACATGTCGGGGATGGTCATGCCGGCCGCCCGCTCGATCTCGGTGTCCGCATCGATGAAGGGCAGGTTGAGCGCCTTTGCCAGCAGCCGGCCGATGGCGGATTTGCCCGCGCCCATCATGCCGACCAGCACGATGGAGCGTTGTCCCAGCGCCGTGCGCACCACACCGGCCTGTTCCTCGATCCGCTCCATGATTTGTTTTTTGTTGGCACCCGTCATATTAGCCTCGCGATTTGACCGATGCTTTTCACGAAATCGGCCCCTGCGGCAAGTGTGCCATTGCGTTGGCAGGCCCTTCCATGGTGGAACAGGCCTGTGCCGGTTAACCGAGGGAGCTGCGCCCCGTGCCGACATTGACCCGATATGCCACCATCGTGGCCATCGTCGCGGGGCTTGTGTACACCTGCCTCTGGTCGCTTGCGACTTTTGTCGCGCCGGATCATCGTAGCATCACAATTGACATCCCGATCGAGGAGGGACGCAGGTGACGAGCGTGAGGCAGCATGTGGATGCCTTCCTGGATATGCTGACCGCCGAGCGCGGTGCCGCGCGCAATACGATCGAAGCCTATAGCCGCGACCTCGACGATTACCTGGTCTACCTCATGGATCATGGGGGTGATCCTCTGACGTCGGATACCGACGATCTCTCCGCCTGGATGGCGAGCCAGGCCAAGCGCGGCTTCTCGGCCAGCTCCTCGGCGCGCCGCCTCTCCGCCGTCCGCCAGTTCCACCGTTTCCTCTATGCCGAGGGCCTGAGGCGGGATGATCCAACCTCGGCCATGACAGGCCCCAAGCGCTCCCGCCCTCTGCCCAAGGTGCTCACCATCGAGGAGGTGGACCAGCTTCTCGCGGTGGCGGGGCAGGGCGTGGATGATCCGCGCCGACCGCTGACGCGCCGTCTCAAGGCTGCCCGGCTCTCCTGCCTGCTCGAGATTCTTTATGCCACGGGACTGCGCGTCTCCGAACTCGTCACCCTGCCGCTTTCGGCCGCGCGGCGCGACGCCAAGGTGCTGACGGTGCGCGGCAAGGGCGGGCGGGAGCGTCTCGTGCCACTGACCGATGCCGCAAAGCGCGCCACCGATGTTTATCTGGAACTGCTTCTCGCCGCCGGCCGCACCATCGACGGGCGCTGGCTCTTCCCCGCCGACAGCGACGCGGGGCATCTGACGCGGCAGGCGTTCGCGCGCGATCTGAAGGATGCCGCCATCGCCGCGGGCATCGATCCCGCCAATGTCAGCCCCCATGTGCTGCGCCACGCTTTTGCCAGTCACCTTCTGCAGGGCGGGGCGGACCTGCGCGCCGTGCAGCAGCTGCTCGGCCATGCCGACATCGCCACGACGCAGATCTATACCCATGTGCTGGATGCCCGCGTGGCCGCCATGGTGCGCGACCTTCACCCCTTGGGCGATAGCGACAAGGCTTAGCAGCGGTGCGCGTCTGTTCCCTCGCCACAAGGGTGAGCATGACGGGTCATCCGCGATGCCCCATCCGTATCGCAACCGCACACTCGTGTGAGCAGGTGGAGAAAACTTGACACCGGTAGACGCCTTGCGCCTAACTCCGCCCAATTCCGAGGGCCCTATGGGCCGGTCAAGGGCAGGGTATGCGTAGTTATCTCGATTTCGAAAAGCCGGTCGCCGAACTTGAAGCCAAGATCGCGGATCTGAAGGCCCTTGCCGAGAACGGCGATGAGACCGTCTCCATCGACGACGAGGTCAACCGCTTGAAGGAGCGGGCCGACGAAGCCCTGGCGGCGCTTTATACCCAGTTGACGCCCTGGCAGAAGACGCTGGTGGCGCGCCATCCCAACCGCCCGCATTTCACCGACTACATTTCGGCGCTCTTCACCGAATTTACGCCGCTCGCCGGCGACCGCGCCTTTGGCGAGGACGAGGCCATCATGGGCGGCTTCGGCCGGTTTCGCGGCCAGCCGGTGATGGTCATGGGCCAGGAGCGGGGTTCCGACACCGAGAGCCGCCTGCGCCACAACTTCGGCATGGCGCGGCCGGAAGGCTATCGCAAGGCCGTGCGCCTGATGGAGCTTGCCGATCGGTTCGAGGTGCCGGTGGTCAGCCTCGTGGACACGGCAGGCGCCTATCCCGGCATCGGCGCCGAAGAGCGCGGCCAGGCGGAGGCCATCGCCCGCTCCACGGATGCCTGCCTGGGGCTGGGCGTGCCCAACATCGCCATCGTGATCGGCGAGGGCGGCTCGGGCGGCGCCATCGCCATCGCCACGGCCAACCGGGTCTACATGCTGCAGCATGCGATTTATTCGGTCATTTCGCCCGAAGGCGCGGCTTCGATTCTGTGGCGGGACTCAACGCGCGCGCCTGACGCCGCCGCCAACCTCAAGATCACGGCGCAGGACCTGGAGCGCCTGAAGATCATCGACGGCATCATCCAGGAGCCTGTCGGCGGCGCCCACCGCGACCGAGCCGCCGTCTTCGCATCCGTCGGCGAGACCCTGGCCAATGCGCTTGACGATCTTGGAGGCCTGTCGCGTGAGGATGTCCGTGCCGAGCGGCGCAGGAAGTTCCTGGCGATCGGCCGATCCCTTTGATGCCGTTGCCGGCGGCGGCGCTGTAGGAACCGGCCGAATGGAAACGCACGGCCGCCACCTCCGTCCAATAACGGACGTAGCTGGCTTCAAGATTTTGTGGTAACGGCTTGGTAACGCTATGGGGCCTTAATCAGGTTCCCCAGCGTATCGGGGACGTGTAAACGGGATCACCATGATCAAACGCGCTTCTTCCCGCCTTGTGCTCGTGCTGGCCGCAGGCCTGGCCCTTGCCGGCTGCGAGCAGCAGGAACTCGCCAGCACCCGGCACCTCCAGCCCATTCCGTCGCAGACGATGGCCCTGATGGAAGAGAAGGGCATGCGCAAGCAGGACCCGATCCTGGTGCGCATCTACAAGGAAGAATCCAAGCTCGAGGTCTGGAAGAAAGCTTCCAACGGCCGCTATGCGATGCTGAAGGATTACGACATCTGCCGCTGGTCCGGGACGCTCGGGCCCAAGCAGCGCGAGGGCGACAAACAGGCGCCGGAAGGCTTCTATGCCGTCGCGCCGGGCCAGATGAACCCGAAGTCGAGCTATTACCTGTCGTTCAACATCGGCTATCCCAACGCTTTCGATAAATCCTACGGACGTTCGGGCAACCACCTCATGGTGCATGGCGACTGCCTGTCGGCGGGCTGCTATGCCATGACCGACGAGCAGATGGCCGAGGTCTATGCTCTGGCGCGCGAGGCCTTCTCCGGCGGCCAGCGCTCGTTCCAGGTCCAGGCGATGCCGTTCCGCATGACGGCCGAAAACATGGCCCGCCGCCGCAACGACCCCAATTTCGCCTTTTGGAAAAACCTGAAGGAAGGTTCCGACCACTTCGAAGTGACAAAGCTGGAGCCGAAGGTCGACGTCTGCAGCCGCCGCTATGTGTTCAACGCCGATGCGGGCGGCTCGCGCTTTGATGCCTCCAGCACCTGTCCTAATTATTCCGTGCCGGTACAGATCGCCTCGGCGGTCGGCGCCAAGCAGAAGCAGGACGAGCGGCGCTTTGCCGAACTGGTCGGCGGCGGTTACACGCTGGCGTCTGCCTATGTGCCGCAGAACGGCCGCGTCCGCCGGTCGCTGGATCAACCGATCGTACAGGTCGCCGCCGCCGAGCGTGCGCCTGCAACGTCAACATCCGCGGCTTCTCCCGTGCGCATAGCCGGTGCCGTCCCGGTTCCGGCGCCGCGCCCAGTGGCTCTCGCGGCAAATGCCCGTTCGACGGAAGAAGCCCGCTCCAGCCGGTTCGCCTGGCTGCGCGGCAGCCGCGATGAGGCCAGGGCCGAAGCACCGGCGCCGCAGGTGGTCATGACGGAGCAGCCCGCCGCGGCCGTGGCCGCTCCCGCGCCGATCACGCCGGTGCCGCAGGTGGTGGAGGCCAGCGCCTCGGGCAATCGACCGTTCTACAAGCGTATCCCGGGCCTTGGCTGGCTGGGTGGTGATCGGTCGGAGACGGGCGCGCCCGCGCAGGTTTCTCCGGCCATCACGGGCGCCGTGCCCGCGCCGTCCCCGCGTCCGCGCACGGCCTACGCCGGCAACTGACGCCGCGGCACATCTTGTGATTATCTAAGGGCGATGCGGCACTCCGCGTCGCCCTTAGTCTTTTCCGGAGGAACTCTCATGGCCAGCACACCGCGCCGCCCCACAAACGCCCTCGACGCTGCCGAGGCCCTGTTCCGCAAGCCCGCGCCCAGGGCGGAGGTCGCACCGGCCCGCACAGCCGCTCCCGGCGCCCGCGAGGCCGTCACGCTCAAGATCGACCAGGCGGTGTTGGAGCACTTCCAGAACGACGGCCCCGGCTGGCAAGACCGCATCAACGATGTGCTGCGCACCTATGTGGAGGGGCAGCCCGAATGATCCACAGGCGGACGTTTGCCTGCGATTATCTATCCTGAAAACCGGGTGCTCGGGGCACCGGCAAACAAAAAACGCCCGGGAGCCCGGGCGTTTTCATGCAGGTAAGCTTTAGAATTCAGTCCAGCTTGCCGTGGCAGTGTTCAGTCCAGCTTGCCGTGGCAGTGCTTGTACTTCTTGCCGGAGCCGCAGGGACAGAGCGCGTTGCGCTGGACCTTGCCCCAGGTGGAGGGATCTCTGGGATTGATGTCGCCGACCGCGAGCTCCCGCACGGAGGGTGCTGCCAGCGCCATCTCGTCCTCACCGGTGTTCGGATCGAAATGATGCGCTTCCATGGCGGGAAGCTGCTGCTCTTCCAGCGGCGGGGCCTGAACCACTTCCACCCGCATGAGCTGGGCCGTGGTGGCTTCCTGCAGGCGCGCCATCATGGCCTGGAAGAGCTCGAAAGCTTCGGTCTTGTATTCGTTGAGCGGATCGCGCTGGGCATAGCCGCGCAGGCCCACCACCTGGCGCAGATGATCGAGCGTCACTAGATGCTCGCGCCACAAGCCATCGAGCGTCTGCACCAGGATCGCCTTTTCCACATGGTGCATGACATCGGGGCCGTAGCGCTCCACGCGCTCACTGGCGGACTTGTCGGCCGCTTCCGTCAGGCGTTGAAGGATGTCGTCCTCGGCGATGCCTTCCTCCTGGGCCCAGGCGACCACCGGCACGTCGAGATTGAGCTTCTCGGCCACCTCGGTCGCAAGGCCCTCGGTGTCCCACTGCTCCGGATAGGCGTTGGCCGGGATATGGCGCGAGACCATTTCCTCGATCACGGTATGGCGCATGTCGCGCACGGTGTCGGCCACATTCTCCTGCTCGATGAGCTCGCGCCGTTCCTCAAAGACCACCTTGCGCTGGTCGTTCATGACGTTGTCGTATTTGAGGAGGTTCTTGCGGATATCGAAGTTGCGGGCCTCGACCTTCTTCTGCGCCTTTTCGATGGCCTTGTTGATCCAGGGGTGGACGATGGCCTCGCCCTCCTGCAGGCCGAGGCGCTGCAGCATGCCGTCCATGCGGTCGGAGCCGAAGATGCGCATCAGGTCATCCTGCAGGGACAGGAAGAACTTGGAGCGGCCGGGGTCACCCTGGCGGCCCGAGCGGCCGCGCAGCTGGTTGTCGATGCGGCGGCTCTCGTGGCGCTCGGTGCCCATGATGTAGATGCCGCCGGGCTTCTGCACGGTTTTCGCGGGCCTTGAGCCCTTGGCCGGCTCGATCTCCTGCAGCTCACCTGAGTTCAGCACCACCTCCCGGAAGGTGGCGATCTCGGCCTCCACCTTCTGGATGATCGCGGCGCGTTCGGCCTCATCCTCGACGCCCTGCGTCGCCTCGGCGATACGCATATCGGCGTTGCCGCCGAGTTTGATGTCGGTGCCGCGGCCGGCCATGTTGGTGGCGATCGTGATGGCGCCAGGGATGCCGGCCTCGGCCACGATGAAGGCTTCCTGCTCGTGGAAGCGCGCGTTCAGCACGGCGAACTGGCGGCTCGGCTTGCCCGACCGGGCGGAAGAGTAGAGCTTCTCGATGGAAGAGGGATCGGTGAAGTCGATCTGCTTGAAACCGGACTTCTTCAGAAGATCGGCCAGGAGCTCGGACTTCTCGATGGATGCCGTGCCGACCAGAACCGGCTGCAGCCTCTCATGGGCGCGCTCGATCTCGGAAATGACGGCCTTATATTTTTCCCCCGCCGTGCGGTAGACCTCATCGTCCTCGTCGACGCGGGCGATGGGCAGGTTGGTCGGAATCTCGACCACGGGCAGGTTGTAGATATCCAGGAACTCGTCGGCCTCGGTGGCTGCCGTGCCGGTCATGCCGGCCAGCTTCTTGTAGAGGCGAAAATAGTTCTGGAAGGTAATGGAGGCGAGCGTGCGGTTTTCCGGCTGGATCTGCACGTGTTCCTTCGCTTCCAGCGCCTGATGCAGGCCCTCGGAGAAGCGGCGGCCCGGCATCATGCGGCCGGTGAATTCATCGATGATGATCACTTCGCCGTTGCGGACGATGTATTCCTTGTCGCGCTGGAACAGCGTGTGGGCCTTCAGCGCCTGATTGACGTGATGCACCAGGGTGACGTTCTCGATGTCGTAGAGCGTACCCTCCTTCAGGACGCCGGCATCGCGCAGGAGCTGCTCGATGTGCTCGTTGCCCTCCTCGGTCAGGGTCACGGTGCGCTGTTTCTCGTCAAGCTCGTAATCGGCCGGCACCAGCTGGGGGAGGAACTTGTCGATGGCGACATAGAGCTCCGACTTGTCGTCCATGGGACCGGAGATGATGAGCGGGGTGCGCGCCTCGTCCACCAGGATGGAGTCCACTTCGTCGACGATGGCGAAGCCATGGCCGCGTTGCACCATGGAGCCGACGTCATACTTCATGTTGTCGCGCAGATAGTCGAAGCCGAGTTCGTTGTTGGTGGCATAGGTCACGTCGCAGGCATAGGCGGCGCGGCGCTGCTCATCGTCCATGCCGTGCACGATGATGCCGGTGGAAAGCCCAAGGAAGCTATAGACGCGGCCCATCCATTCGGCGTCGCGGCGGGCGAGGTAATCGTTGACCGTGACGACATGGACGCCCTTGCCGAGAAGGGCGTTGAGATAGACCGGCGCGGTGGCGACCAGCGTCTTGCCTTCGCCGGTCTTCATCTCGGCGATGGAGCCGCCGTGCAGCACCATGCCGCCGATGAGCTGTGTGTCGAAATGGCGCTGGCCGAGCACGCGGCGAGCCGCCTCGCGCACGGTGGCGAAGGCGGGGACGAGGAGATCGTCGAGCGTGTTGCCGTTGGCCAGCCCGCGGCGGAAGTGCTCGGTGCGGGCGCGGAGTTCATCGTCGGTAAGCTTCTGCAGCTCGGGTTCCAATTCGCCGATCGCCGCAACCTTGGAGCGATAGGAACTGACGATCCGATCATTGGAACTGCCGAAGACGCGACGGGCAAGAGCGCCGAACATGCGAAATCCTAACGTTTTGCGCGGGGCTCCCCCACGCGGGACGATTATCATTCTAGCGTCGTCACGGGACCTGGACACGGGCGGAATGGTGTTTCCCATTCTCGCCATGTTATTCGGACATGGTGCGCACGCAGAAATCATCGCGCAGCCTGTTGAACAGCTGCGCCGGGCGAGAGATAAGAACCGCCCCAAGGGTTGTCAATCAAAGGGGGCGCACCAAGCTCTCCCGCCAGCGACCGGGACCGAAGGCCCCGCCACGAAAACTCATCTCAAGGATGGCTCATATGCGTTTTATCCCCCGGCATCTTTTGGCTCTGCCCCTGACGGCCTGCCTGATCGCCTCGCCGCTGGCGGCCGTAACGGCGCTGGCGCAAGAGAACAAGGTGGTGGCGCGTGTCGACGGCGCGGAGATTACCGAAGCAGATGTCGAGCTCGCCATGAAGGACTTCGGCCAGGCGCTGGGCGCCATGCCGGAGGAGCAGAAGCGCGAAGCGGTGACACGCCTCCTGATCGACACCAAGCTCATCGCCCGCGCGGCGGAGAAGGATGCGGTGCAGGAGAGCGAGGACTTCAAGCGCACCATGGGCTACCTGCGCGACAAGGCGCTGATGGACACCTATCTCACCGCCAAGGGGGACGAGGCCGTCACCGAGGATGAGATCAAGAAGGTCTACGAGGAGACGGTAAAAAGCACGAAGCCCGAGCAGGAGGTGCGAGCCCGCCATATCCTGTTCCGCGCCGAAGACGAAGCCGGCATGGCCGAGGCCGAGAAGAAGGCCAAGGATGTTGCCCAGAAGCTGAAGGAGGGCGGCGATTTCGAGGCGCTGGCCAAGGAGCTGTCGGAGGATCCGGGCTCCAAGGAGAATGGCGGCGATCTCGGCTATTTCACCAAAGAGACCATGGTGCCGGAATTCGCCGAAACCGCCTTCAAGCTGGACAAGGGCCAAGTTTCCGACCCTATCAAGACCCAGTTCGGCTGGCACGTCATCAAGGTTGAGGACAAGCGCGACCAGCCGGTTCCGTCGATCGACCAGGTGCGTGACCAGATCGTGGTCTACCTGCAGCGCAAGTCGCAGCAGGACACCATCGAAGGGCTGCGCAAGGACGCCAAGATCGAGCGTATCGGCGGTCCGGTTGCTCCCGAAGCTCCGGCCGAAGGCGGCAAGCCGGCGGCACCGGCACCGGCCAACTGATCTTTCGGCCGCGCCTCGGTCGGTGTGACCCGGCGCGGCCTCAAGCGGCACCTCTTCCTTCGCCTCAACAGGGCCTTCATCATGGCATCGAAAGTCTCTCCCCTGGCGCCCACGGGTTTTCCTGCGCTGCCCGCCATCGAGGGCGTGCGCATCGGCACCGCCGAGGCCGGCATCCGCTACAAGAACCGCACCGATGTGCTGCTGATGGCGTTTGATCCCGGCACCAGTGTCGCCGGCGTCTTCACCCGGTCGCGCTGTCCTTCCGCACCCGTGGAATGGTGCCGCTCGGTGCTGCCGGGAGGAATGGCGCGGGCGCTGGTGGTGAACTCGGGCAACGCCAACGCCTTCACCGGCGCCAAGGGCCGGGAGGCGGTGGCGTTGACGGCGCGGATCGCTGCCAATGCGCTCGATTGCGGGGAGGGCGAGATCTTCCTTGCCTCCACCGGCGTCATCGGCGAGCCGCTCGATGCTTCCAAGTTCGAAGGAGTTCTCGATCGCCTCGCCGGCGAGCTGGCTCCCGACCGCTGGGAAGCGGCGGCACGCGCTATCATGACCACCGACACCTTCCCCAAGGGCGCGGTGCGCCGGGCGGATCTCGGCGGCACAGAGGTCACCATCGTCGGCATTGCCAAAGGCGCAGGCATGATCGCGCCCGATATGGCGACCATGCTGTCCTTCGTCGCCACCGACGCCGAGATCGCGCCCGAAGCGCTTCAGGCGCTGCTGGCCCGCGGCACCGAGAAGAGCTTCAACTGCATGACGGTGGACGGCGACACGTCGACCTCCGATACGCTGATCGCCTTCGCCACCGGCGCGGCGGCAAAGCGGGGCGCGCCCGCCATCACCGATGCCGCCGATTCGCGCCTTGGGGCTTTTGCCGAAGCCTTGGACGATCTCCTGATCGATCTCGCCCAGCAGGTGGCGAAGGACGGCGAGGGCGCGACCAAATTCGTCACGGTCGATGTGGCTGGCGCCACCAGCGACGAGGACGCCAAGCGCATCGCGCTCTCCATCGCCAATTCACCGCTGGTGAAGACGGCAGTCGCCGGCGAGGACGCCAATTGGGGCCGCGTGGTCATGGCGGTCGGTAAGGCCGGCGTGCCAGCGGACCGTGACCGGCTTTCCATCTGGTTCGGCGATATTCGCGTGGCGGTCGAGGGCGCCCGCGACAAGACCTACGACGAGGGAAAGGTCTCGGCCTATATGAAGGGCCAGAACATCAACATTCGCACCGAACTCGGCCTCGGCACGGGCGCGGCGCGGGTCTGGACCTGTGATTTCACCCACGACTACATTTCCATTAACGCCGATTACCGATCATAGCGTCGCGTTTGCAGCAAATATTAATCTCCGGATGGTAGTCTCATGACGCTGGATCTGCAGCTACGCATGGTTCTTGTTGTTGCCTGCGCGCTTGTGGATGCAGACGGGCGCGTGCTTCTGGCGCAGCGCCCGCAAGGAAAGGCGCTCGCAGGGCTTTGGGAGTTTCCGGGGGGCAAACTCGAAGCCGGCGAGCGTCCGGAAACAGGCTTGATCCGCGAATTGCGGGAGGAACTGGGGATCGATGTCCGGGAGCCATGTCTCGCGCCGCTGACGTTCGCGAGCCATGGCTATGAGAGCTTTCACCTTCTGATGCCGCTTTATGTCTGCCGGCGCTGGGAGGGGATAGTGACACCGAACGAGGGGCAGAAACTTGCCTGGGTCAAACCGCGCGACATGCGCAGCTATCCCATGCCGCCGGCGGATGAACCGCTGATCGCCCATCTCATCGATCTTCTGTGAAGCCCAAAAGCGGTCTGATCGGACCCGACGTGATGATGTTTTATGCGGCCGCGACCCAGATACTGAAGGCCTTCCGGCAGGATGAGCGGGGCGCGACGGCTATCGAGTACGCCATGATCGGCGCCGTGATCTCGATCTCTTTCGTCGTCGCCGTGAAGGCGATCGGGGAACATCCGCTCCCCGCGTTGGACCTCATTGCCGATGCCCTGACTGGCGGGCCTGATCCGGAGTGATCAGCGGCCGGTCTTGTCGCCGGTCTTGATCTCGGTCGTTCCCAACGCGTCGGCCAGCCGCATCTTCGCCGATCCGGGCTTCTGCGGCTTCTGCTGGCTCTCATGCGGCGCCCAGCCCGACAGCCAGACGATGTCGACGGTGGCGCGCAGACGCCCGTCCGGATCACTGAACCGCTCCGCGTAGATTTCCGCCGCGCGCGCCAGCAGACGGCGGCTGAGCGGCTGTCGCAGGCGCTCAGCCAGCACATTGGTGGCGGCAAGCAGGCGTAGGTCGCGGAACAGGCCGAAGATGGAGCCGAAGCGAAAGGTGAGCCGGTCCACATCGGTGACGGGGAGGGCGAACCCCGCGCGCTGCAGCAAGGCGCCAAGATCCCGCACGTCGACGAAGGGCGCGACACGCGGGCTGAGGCCGCCGAGGACCTCCGATTCCGCCTGTGCGAAGGACTGCCTCAGTTCCGTCAGCGTATCGCCGCCCACCATGGCTGCCAGGAAGAGGCCGTCCGGCTTCAGCGACCGGCGGATCTGGATCAGCGTGCCGGGAAGGTCGTTGACCCAATGGAGGGCGAGGGCGGAGACCACGAGATCGAGGCTTTGGTCACCGAAGGGAAGATGTTCGGCATCGGCGAGAACGGCCGTTCCGCTGGGTAATGCTTCGACCGTATCGGCAACCCGAAAGACGGTGCCGACACGGGAGACGCGGGACACCGTCGCCGCCACATCGGGCCCCGGCGTGCCAAGGTCGATGGCGAGGGGGAAATCCCTGAGCACGGCGGAAAGCCGGTCGCCCAGGTCCTCCGCGACCAGGGGCAGCAGCACGTCGTCGGCATGGCCTGCCGCCGCGGCGCGAGCCCGGCGGCGGGCGAGGAGCTTGCGGTCGAAGATCTGAGGTGCGGCCATGAAGGCGCCTTAGGCTCTTTCAGCGGTTGCGTCAAACGGGTGCATGTTCGAGACGCTTCACCCTTGCCTCGGAACGCTCTAGCATCCCGTCATGGATGACGCCGCGCCTGCCTACTCTCGCGCACTCAGGCTCGCCGCCCGGTTGGGGCGGCTGGCTTACCGCTTCGTCCTGCCGCCGGTTTGCCTTGCCTGCGAGAGACCCGTCGGCAGCGAGGGCGCGCTCTGCACGACCTGCTGGCGCGAGACCGACTTCATCGACGCGCCGTGCTGTGACCGCCTCGGCATTCCGCTGCCGCCGGGCATGCTGCCCGGAGCGGTATCGCTCCAGGCCTTTTCAAACCCGCCCAAGTTCGACCGCGCCCGTGCTGCCATGCGGTACGATGGCGCCGCGCGCCGTCTTGTCCATCGTCTGAAGTATGGAGACCGGCCCGATCTTGCGCCGGCCATCGCCCGCTGGATGGCCCGGGCTGGGCGCGAGGTGCTTGAGGAAGCCGATCTTCTCGTGCCGGTGCCTCTGCATTGGACGCGGATGATGGGGCGGCGGTTCAACCAGGCGGGCGAGCTTGCCCGCGCGCTGTCGCGAGAGACGGGTATCCCCTACGCGCCGGAGGTTCTCTCCCGCGTGCGCCGCACGTCCCGGCAGGTGGGGCTGAGCGCGAGCGAGCGCGGCAAGAATCTCCACGGCGCCATGAAGGTGACGGAAGCGGGGCTGCTCGCCGTGCACCGGCGAAACATTGTGCTGGTCGATGACGTTCTCACCACGGGCGCGACGCTGAATGCGGCGGCCCATGCGCTGCGCCGTGCCGGTGCGGAGCGCGTCGATGCCGTCGTCGCGGCCGTGGTTGCCGATCGTGCGTGATCCCCGCACGGAGGCGTTGCGGCAGCGGCAGATTTTTAACGTGCCGCGTGCCAGTTCTTGCTGGACAAGGTTTCCGCATGGGGGAATATCGCAACCATGATCACGATCTACACCAAGCCGTTCTGCCCCTATTGCGCGCGGGCCAAGCAGCTCCTCACGGCCAAGGGCGCCGCCTTCAACGAGATCGACATCACGCAGGCGCCCGGCGCCCGCCAGGAGATGCTGGAGCGCGCGCCCGGGCGCAGCACCGTGCCCCAGATCTTCATCGGCGACACCCATGTGGGCGGCTGCGACGACCTATTTGATCTCGATGGCAGCGGCGCGCTTGATCCGCTTCTGGCCAAGGAAGGACTGTCCTGATGGCCGCGTCCTCCTTCACCGCCGCCCTGGTGCAGATGCGGTCCGGCCGCAAGATCGAGGCCAATATAGAGGCGGCGGCGGCCCTGATCGACGAGGCGGCGAAGGCGGGCGCGCATTATGTGCAGACGCCGGAAATGACGAGCCTGATCGACCGTGACCGCGCAGCAGTCATGGCGGCCGTGCAGCCGGAAGAGGATGATGTCGCGCTGACCGTGCTGCGCGACCGGGCCAAACGGCACAAGATTTGGCTGCATCTCGGCTCGCTGGCCATCAAGGTCTCCGACGACAGGATCGCCAACCGTGCCTTCGTCATCTCGCCCGACGGTGAGATCGCCGCCCGCTACGACAAGATCCATATGTTCGACGTGGATCTGCCCAACGGGGAAAGCTGGCGCGAGAGCGCGACCTATCGGCCGGGCGAGATCGCCGTCACCACCGATCTGCCTTGGGGCAAGCTCGGCCTTGCCATCTGCTATGACCTGAGGTTTCCGGCGCTGCATCGCGCGCTGGCGGAGGCGGGAGCGGAAATACTGACCATGCCGGCCGCCTTCACCCGGCAGACGGGCGAGGCGCATTGGCATGTGCTGCTGCGGGCGAGGGCGATCGAAACCGGCTCCTTCGTGCTGGCCGCCGCTCAGGGCGGCACCCATGAAGATGGACGGGAGACTTTCGGCCATTCACTGGTGGTCGATCCCTGGGGCAGGGTTCTGGCGGAGGGGGGCTCGGAGCCTGGGCTTGTCATGGCCGAGATCGATCTTTCCCTTGTCGCACAGGCGCGCGCGCAAATCCCGGTGCTTGAAAATGGACGCCGCTTTGCGGTAGCGCGTGGCGAAACGCCTGCCTACCTCAAGGTTGCCACATGATCCGCTATTCCCTCGCCTGCGATGCCGGCCATGAATTCGAGGGCTGGTTTCAATCGTCATCCGCTTTTGACGAACAGTTGGAGCGGGGGCTCCTGTCCTGCGCCGTCTGCGGGTCCAGCCAGGTCGGGAAGGCTTTGATGTCTCCCGCGCTGGGCGGCGCGCGGCAGAACAAGGCCCCCGATGCCCCCGAGCTTGCGCCTGTGGCCGAAGCGCCGGTCCCGGTGGCGCTGCTCGGTGAGCGTGAGAAGGCCTTGCGGGCGGCCATCAAGGCGCTCCGCGACGACGTCGCCAAGAATTCGGAGAATGTCGGCGAGCGCTTCGCCGAGGAGGCGCGCAAGATCCATTACGGCGAGCGTGATCCCGCCTCGATCTATGGCCAGGCGACGCTCGACGAGGCAGCCTCCCTTGCCGAGGAGGGCGTCAGCTTCCTTCCCCTGCCAAGCCTGCCTGATGACGGGCATTAGAGCAGGTTCAACGCCAGCGACACTGGATACACTGCGCGATCATATCGCCGCGGCCTTTCCCGATCTGGCGGATGCCCGACTGGTGGCGATGACGGCCGGTTGGGACAGCCTCGCCGTCAATGCCGACGACCGTTTTATCTTCAAGTTTCCCCGAAACAGCCTGGCTGCCGCGGCGCTGGTGCGGGAGGTCGGCCTGCTCGCCGTGCTGGCGCCGCAACTCACCATGCGGGTGCCGGCGCCGGTGCTCGTGGAAGGAGAGATGCTGTTCTCCCGCCACGACATAATTCCCGGCGAACACCTCCTGGCCGAGGGATATCAAGCCTTACCAGACCATGGGCGGCAGCGCCTTGCCGACGCCATGGCCCAGTTCTTCGCCCAGCTCCACGAGCAGGATGTCGCCGTGATGGAGAAGGCGGGGGCACGGCCCATCCGAAAATGGCTTGATGCGGAGGACATCCTCCGGAGGACCCACGCCATGCTGCCGCCGGACCTGCGGGCCTTCGCCCAGGCCTGCCTTGCCGCCTGGAGCGATCTTGAGCCTGACCCGCACGGCATGACCTATGGGTTCTTCGATGGCCACGGCTGGAACATGGCCTTCGATCACGACGCGCAGCGCCTGAACGGCATCTATGACTTTGCCGACTCCGGCTTCGGCGATCTGACCCAGGAGTTCATCTATCCCAATTGGATCTCCGCCGATCTGACCGGGCGTATCATCGCCGCCTATGAGACGCTGACGGGGCGGCTGATCGACCGCCAACGTGTGGATGTCCTGAGCGGTGTGCTGCGGCTGACGGAACTGGCGGAGGAGGGACACGATCCGGCCCTGAGAACGGCGCTTCTGGACAATCTTGCGGCCTGGGTGAGTCACAGGGCTGTCGGCGGTTTTTTCGGGCGGGCCTGAATCAGCGGATATTTTTTGTGTCCGCACCAGGGGGAAAGGGCGCCTGGGCCTGGCCCCGACAGGCGGCGCACACAGCCTTCGCCCGAGAGACTCACGCGGTTTCGCGGCAGGGCATATCTGCCAAAAGAAACTTCGAAAACAGGCGCTTGACAGGCGGAGGGGCTGCCGCCTATATACCGCCCACCAACGAGGGGGCGCCGCTGATTGCGGGCCGGTTTCGAAGGTTCTCCTTCCACGAAGTTCGCTTTGTGGCTTCTCACTTAGGTGGGGAGGGAGTATGGTTTTTGCCCATTTAGTGGGAAGTCCGTTTTGTGCGGGCGCTGCTGTTTGACAAGTTCATAGGAAGAAAGAGAAACGTAGGCGGCGTTGTCCTTGCGGGACCGTCCGGTTTTCGG
>NZ_BMCP01000006.1 GCF_014635245.1 Agaricicola taiwanensis
CCCGTCCTCCCGATGCAATCCGCATCAAAAGTGTCAGGGATGTCTCCGAACATCTGTCAGCTATGTCTCAAGACCAAACAACAAGGCCTAGCATGACGGATACGGCGAGCGCTGGTTGTCTTCGCAGATGCTTCGCGAGGGCCGCTGAGAGAGCCAAATCCTCGACCTCATCCTGAGGAGGACCGCAAGTCCGGCTCGAAGGATAAGCCACACCCTCCTGAATCCCGCAGCCTCAATAGCGGAAGCGGATGCCGAGCTGATAAAGCGTCGCCTCGAAATCCCCACCGTCAACGTTGGAGATCTGCTTGGTGTGCGCAAGCCGCGCGTTGACACCGAAGCGGCGGTTGAACTTCCATTCCGCGCCGAGTTCGCCGGTGTAGACCGTATCGTCTCGATCGATGCCCTCGAACTCAGCGGTCTCCGCGCCGACAGCCGCCGTCAGCTCCACATTGCGGCGCAGCGCATGGATCACCTCGCCGCGCACGAAGCGCGAAATGCTGCCGGAGGCATCGACAAGCGTGGTGTCGTCGAAGAGCGTACCGGCCGTCAGCCGCACCGTGGTCAAGGCCGTCGCGCGCCAGGTCAGCGAGACATCGGCCGTGAAGCCGGAGAGATCCGGCAGCTCCGCGTCCTTGTACTGCCGCCAGCGGTAGCCGCCCGAAACCTCGGCATCCAGCAGCGCGGAGGGAGTGTAGCGCAGGCCGGTGGCGATGGACTGGCCGGTGCTGTCACGGCGCAATCCGTTCCGGTCGAACTCACGATCATGAACGCGCGTGTCGATCACGCCCTCGCTGAAGATCTCCAGCTTCGGGCCGATGAAATAGGCCCCGCGCAGATCCAGCGCATAGGTGGTGTTGATCCGGTCGCTGTTGTCGAGCTGCCCGCCGTCGAGGTAGGTGCCGTCTTCATAGTTTTCATGCTCGATACGGCCGCCTGTGCGAAACGACCACTCATCGGTGCGATAGGTAACGCCGGCAAGTCCGCGGAATTCAGTGAAAAGCGGCCGGTCGGTCAGGCCCTGCGGCGTGTCGGCATCGCCGGGATCGAGCGTGTCGAGCGCAATACCGAGGAGGCCGTCGATCTCGATGTTCTCCCGCACATCGAGCCGTCCGCGTATCTCGCCATTGGCTACAGGGGCATTGGCCTCTTCCAGATCGATATAGTTGGTATAGGTGCCGTTGAGCCGCGCCTCGAGCTGGTGACGGCTCCAGTCGCTCGTCAGCGTCGCTTCGG
Source organism: Agaricicola taiwanensis (assembly GCF_014635245.1). Taxonomy (GTDB): domain Bacteria; phylum Pseudomonadota; class Alphaproteobacteria; order Rhizobiales; family Methylopilaceae; genus Agaricicola; species Agaricicola taiwanensis. The sequence continues at coordinate 1,234 of NZ_BMCP01000006.1, forward strand.
CTCCCATCGCGCCATAGGCCGAGCCCCTGCCCCGCTCGGTCCGCAGCGGGTTGCTGTCATAGCCCGCGAAACTGTCGATGCTGCCGCGAAGCATGAAGGTACCGATACGGATACCCGGTGCGGCAAAGGCATCCTCCTCCGGCACCGGCAGCGCCACATCCTCAACAGCCGGTGGTGGCAGCGGAGCTTCGACCTCCAACGGTTCGGCCTCGCCCGGCCGCTCCGCTCCGGCCAGGGGCGGCGCAAGCGGCCGAACCGGTTGTGGCCCGAGCGGCAGGGGATCCATGGGCGCGGCGCGCTCCTTGGCCTCATCCCCGATGCGGGCAAGGTTGGGTTCCCACAGTGCTTCCTGCGCGGCGACGGGTGCCGCGCTGGCCTTGGCGCAGGCCGCCAGCACGCAAAGCCAGAGTGTGCCTTGAGCCCGCGAGACGCGCATGTTTCCCCAGCCGGACGAATCGGCGAATGCCGTAAGATGTCGTCAGGGCAGCAGGCCCGATTATGGTTAACCAATGGTTAGCCCGCCTCCTGGGCTGGCTATGGCCAAAGCCCCTGTGCTAGCTCTCTGCCCATCGCCGCCCCGGGTTTCAGAACACCAGGAACATGCTCGTGCAGACCAATGTCGACGCCACCGCCGTGGAAGTGGCCCGCCGCACCCTTCTCATCGAAACGGAAGGGCTGCGGGCGCTGACCGAACAGCTGTCGGGCGAGCTGGGACAGGCGGTCGAAAAGGCCGTTGCGCTGATCCGCGGCGCCTCGGGCCGTGTCATCGTGTCAGGTATCGGCAAGAGCGGTCACATCGGCCGCAAGCTTGCGGCGACCCTTGCCTCGACAGGCACGCCCTCCTTCTTCGTGCATGCGAGCGAGGCCAGCCATGGCGATCTCGGCATGATCCTGGGGGGCGACATCATCCTGGCGCTGTCCTGGTCCGGTGAGACGAAGGAACTGCACGACCTGATCCAGCACGCCACGCGGTTCAACGTGCCGCTCGTCGCGATCACTGCCAATGCGGAGAGCGCGCTCGGGTCCGCCGCCAATGTGGTGCTCGCCCTGCCGCGCGCGACCGAGGCCTGCCCGCACGGCCTTGCCCCCACCACCTCCACAACCATGCAGCTGGCGCTCGGCGACGCGCTGGCGGTCGCGCTCCTGGAAAGCCGCGGCTTCACCGCGCAGGATTTCAAGGTGTTCCACCCCGGCGGCAAGCTCGGCGCCATGCTGTCCTATGTGCGCGACCTCATGCACGGGCGCGACGCGACGCCTCTGGTGCCGATTGGAACGCCCATGACCGAGGCCATCATCGTCATGAGCGCCAAGACCTTCGGCTGCGTCGGCGTCACGGGCCGGGACGGCGAGCTCGCCGGCATCATCACCGACGGCGATCTCAGGCGCCACATGGGGCCGGACCTTCTGGCCCGCACGGTCGACGAGGTCATGACGACAAACCCGCGCTCGATCTCGCCCGACACGCTGGCGACGGTCGCCATCGAGCGCATGAACTCCACCAAGATCCTCACACTCTTCGTCGTCGACGACAACCGCCCGGTGGGGCTCATTCACATCCACGATCTGCTGCGCGCCGGCGTCGTGTGAGCGCAGCAGGATAGCGATCAAAGGTCGCGCGTTCAGTCCAGCATGGCGAGCGAGCGACCAATCATCTCAAGGCTGTCACCGCCGCCATATTCCGCCCCTTCCTGAAGCTCCTCGGCGGTCGAGACACGAACCGTCCAGGCCCTCCCCTCCCGTTCCGGCAGCACGAAGGGAACCGGCCCATCATGCGGATTGAACAGGAACAGCACCTCGTCCTCCTCGGTCGAGAGTCTCAGCCCCACGGTGGTGGCGCCGGCATCATCCCATTGCTCCTCGGTCTGCTCGCCACCGCCGGGGTTGAGCCAGGTTACGATCATCCCGTCGCGGAAGCTGGCGCGCCGCAGGATAGGCCGCTCGGCGCGCAGCGCAAGCAGCCGCGCCACGAAATCCTGCAAACCATGCCCCTTGTCGCCGATGTCCCAATTCACCCACGAAATCTCACTGTCCTGGCAATAGGCGTTGTTGTTGCCGTTCTGGGTGCGCGCGAACTCATCGCCCGCCAGGATCATGGGTGTGCCGTGCGACAGGAGCAGCGTCGCCATCAGGTTCCGCATCTGGCGCTGGCGCACCGCGCGGATGCCCTCGTCGTCGGTCGGGCCTTCGACGCCATAGTTGAAGCTGTGGTTGTCGCTGTGGCCATCGCGATTGTCTTCGCCATTGGCCTCGTTGTGCTTCTCGTTATAGGAGACGAGATCGTTGAGCGTGAAGCCGTCGTGGGCCGTGATGAAATTGACGCCCGCCCAGGGGCGGCGCCCACGCTGGTCGTAGATATCGCCGGACCCGGTGAAGCGTGACGCGAAATCGCGCAACAGCCCATCTTCGTCCTTCCAGTAACCGCGCACGGTATCGCGATATTTGTCGTTCCATTCCGCCCAGCCCGGCGGAAAGCTGCCCACCTGATAGCCGCCGGGGCCGATGTCCCAAGGCTCACCAACCAGCTTCAGGCGCGACAGCACGGGGTCCTGCCCCACCGCATCGAAGAAACCGCCGCGCGGATCAAAGCCCTCAGGCTCACGTCCGAGAATGGTGCCGAGATCGAAGCGGAAGCCGTCCACTTCCATGGCCTGCGCCCAGTAGCGCAGGCTGTCCATCACCAATTGCAGCACGCGAGGATGGCTGGTGTTGACCGTATTACCGGTGCCGGTGTCGTTGATATAGAAGCGGTGGTTGTCCGGCAGGGTGCGGTAATAGGAATAGTTATCGATGCCACGGAACGAGAGCGTCGGCCCCATCTCATTGCCCTCGGCAGTGTGGTTGTAGACCACATCGAGGATGACCTCGATGCCGGCATCGTGGAAGCCGCGCACCATGTCGCGAAAGCCGGCGAGCCCCTTCGGCCCCAGATACCGCGCCTCCGGGGAGAAGAAGTTGATGCTGTCATAGCCCCAGAAATTGCGCAGGCCCTTGTCGAGCAGATATTGCGGATCGACAAAGGCATGAACCGGCAGAAGCTCGATGGAGGTGATGCCGAGACCTTTGACGTAATCGATGATCGCCTTGTGGCCGAGCCCGTCGAAGGTGCCACGCAGCTCCTGCGGCACCGCCGGATGCAGCTTGGTGAACCCGCGCACATGCGTTTCATAGAACACCGTGCGGTCCCAGGGCACATTGGGACGCGAAACGGAGCTGGCGACTTCCGCACGATCCGTCACGCGGCACTTCGGCATGCCCGGCGCGCTGTCTTCCTCGTTGAAGGTGAGATCGGGATCCTCGCCGCCGGCGATATAGCCAAACTGAGCGCTCGACCATTTGATATCCCCGACAAGTTCGCGCGCGTAAGGGTCGATCAGGAGCTTGTTTGGGTTGAAGCGATGGCCGTTCTCCGGATCGAAGGGGCCATGCACCCGATAGCCGTAGAGTTGCCCCGGCTTCACGCCCGGCAGATAGCCGTGCCAGACCTCGTCGGTGAACTCCGGCAGCGTGATCCGCGCTGTCTCAGTCTCACCCTTGTCGTCATAGAGGCAGAGCTCCACACGCTCGGCATGCTGCGAGAACAAGGCGAAGTTGGTGCCTTCCCCATCGAACGTCGCGCCGAGGGGGTAAGGCAGGCCGGATTCAATATGCATGTGATGTTCTCGCGATCTGGACATCTGCTGCCGAGAGACACGGCAGGATCGCGTGACAACGTCGTTTTAGGGCTTGGGTTCCGCCCAACGGGACAAAGCAACGGTTTAGCTAATCGACGCGAAATCAAATCCGTCGACCCGCTAATCGGGTTGGATAATCGGATGCTGTCTTACCTTGATCTTACTATGGGTCTGCGTGGAAGCTGGCTGTCTACATACGAAAACCGGCTGCCCGAAGACAGCCGGTTCATCCTCTATCCGAAGCAGGCGCGCTTAGCCTTCGCCGTGAACCTCCCTGGCCAGAGCCTCGAAGTCCGATCTTCCGTTGTTATGGGATTTGTCGAAGTAACCCCAAAACACGTCTGCTTCTCCCGAATAGTTGTTGCCCATGCGATCGCGGATCTGTTCGGCCACCCACTTGGCGGCCATCGCATCGGTGCCACCTGGGTCAATTCGGCTGAAGTAATAGCGGAAGAGATTTTTTATCTCTTCACGCAGGGTACCGGTTAACGGAGGGACTTGCCGCCTGTCAGTCGAGATACCCTCGTGATCGTCGAATCCTTCCGCGTATTTAACCACGGCGGAGTTCAGGGTGTTCTCAAACCCTTGATATGCCTCTTTCTGGACCTCCGCGCCAAGCTCTTCGAACTGCCCCTTGCCCTTATGTTTATTGAAATAATTTTCAAAGATTTCCTTGGCTTCGGAGCCGTGGTCAGAATTTGAATATGCGTTCGGAATCCGGTTGGCGATCTGGTCACGCACCCATTCGGCAGCGTCGCTGACGTCACCCTTATTGATGTGCTGGAAATAGAATTTGAACAGATCTCTCACATACTCCCTTAGCTGACCGCTGAGGCTTGGAACAGTGCGTCCGCCCTCTCCATCCGCGCCATTGATCCGGTCATGATAGATGGAAACCGCGCCATTCAGAACGTTCTCATAGTCTTGGCGGCTCAGATCATCACTGCCGTTTCGGAATCCCATCGGATACCCAAATCCGTAAGAGCCATTCCGGTCATTATACGGCAGATCGAAGTAGGCCTTGTGATTGGCCTTATAAGTCGCGAGCCAGCTTTTCCAGTCGTAGGCGTCAAAGACGCTCTCGCCCGGCTTGGTCGTCATGCGCCGGCCATCCACTTTCTCGGAATCAGAATTTCCGCCCGGATTGTATCCAGAGAGCCGCAGGAACTCGAACTTCTCGCTCCAGTCGCTCTGCAGAACTCCGAGGTCAGCCTGGGCCTGATAGAACTCCAACTCGCCGATCGACGCCTTGTCGTCTTCCTTGAAGGCCTCGATCAAGGCCTTGATCAGGTCGATGGCGATGATGACCGTGCCGATCACTGCGGCGACGAGGAGCAGCGGCGAGATGAAAGCCGCAGCAGCCGTGACGCCCGCCGCGCTGAGCCCCATGGCAACGCCCGCCGCTGTGGTGAAGCCGCCGGTGAAGACCTGCATGATGCCCTGCGCCAGCATGGTGTCGTCGCCGGTGTCCGCGCCCTTCTTCGCGGTGAAGCCGCCGAGCACCGCATCGACGATGCCGAACCCGGTGAAGGACGCCGCACCCAGGACCTTGATCACGGAGGCCGACATTTTCCAACCAGTGCCACCGGGCGTACGGTCTTCAATTTTGAATTTGTCCATGAACTGATCGATGGGGGCCTTCGGCACGTTGTTTCCTGGCCGGAAATCAAAATCTGAAAGCCATTTCGTCAACTCGTTGCGCGTGTCGACCTTGAAGATTTCCTGTACGCTCTTGGAGCCGAAGATCGCCGCCGTATCACCCATGCCCATATATTTGGTCAGTGGCGAAGCCAGTTTGAACATCTCCGGCATGGTGCCGAAGAACAGGAGGAAGCCGCGCGCGATCTGCATGTTCTGCAGATGGTCCTCATCAAAGGCCTTACCACCCGTCAGCTGATAGATGGAGCCTGCGAGGGCCAGCGAGCCGATGGCGGTACTGAAGGCGCCGGCCTTGTTCAGATTGGTGAAGAAGCTGCGGATCGGCCCGCGTGTGCCCCACTTGCTGTCAACACGGCTGGCGATCTGGTCGAGCTTGGCCTGCGAGATGTTCTCCGGCAGTGATCCCGTCCTGGCAAATTCCTTGAAGATCATCGCTGTCTGGCGAAGCTCCGTGCTGCCCTTGCGCAACTTCTCAAACCAGGCCTTCGTTTCCGCAAGCTCAAGAGAGTTAAGACCGTGGCGCCCAAGCTGAATGCCGCGGTTGATCGCCTCAAGCATCATCGCCGCCCAGTCGGCCGTGGCAGCTTCCCAATATTGATCCTCGATCTTTCCGGGATCAGACAGAATGGTGTTGATTTCGCCGACAAGGTCGTTGACGCCCATCTGGGCCACGACCTCATCGACCTCTTCCTGGCTGGAAAGCGCGGCATAGGCGTTGATCGCACGCTGAGCTGCCGCGGTTGCTCCCGCAATATCATCCTTATCGTTCAGGGTCTTGAGATAGGCCCTGAAGTCATCGCTCAGCAGGAACTCCTTGAGATCTTTTTTCAGCCCTTCCTTGTTCTGGATGCTCTCCATCGCCTCGTCCTGGGCATTCTGCCAGTCTTCCAGAACGGCAGGATCTTTCGCGGCCTCCGCGAACATCGCCTTCAGCTTTTCAGGATCATAGATGTCCTGCATATCTTCGGCAGTGGTGGCGTAGGGCTTGCCTTCCCACCGTTCGGAGGGACCACCGTCCGCGCCATTTTCGAAATAGGGCGTCACTGAACCGCCATAGGCGGTATCGCTCATGCCCCGCATGCCGTAGTAGAACTTGTATTGGGCGCTGTCCTTGCCGTAGGTTCCGTCCTCGATGCCCTTCTCATACTTATCCATGATAAGCTTGATGGTGGCTGCATTGACGGTCAGCTTGTTGCCTTCAGCATCCGTGATGTCCGTCTCCATGTTCAGGACATCAAGTTCTTCGAGGCGCTTCTCGACAGCTTCCATTTCCTCAGGGGTAAGCGCCTCTATCTCCCCCCCGGTACCGTCCGTCTCATCCGGATTCTCGGTCTCGATAGGATCAGCACCGGCGGCAACGAGCTCGTCGACGCGCTCCTGATCTCCGGCCTCGGCAGCCTCTTGAGCTTGCCGGTTCATCTCCTCCTTCAGCCACTCCGCCACTTTGACGGCGCCCGGAACCTTGTCGAACTGGGCGGCGTGCATGTAGGCGCTATATCCCGCTGCATCGAGCAAAGCGATGTCGGCTTCCTCCGTCGGCCCCTCGCCATCTCCCTTGATCAGCAGCTCCAGCATGAGAATGCCGTTTTCGATTTCCTCGTCGCTTTTCCCGGAATAGGCGGCCAACGAGGCGATGTGCAGGGGAACGCCGCCGACGCGAGAGGTGTCGTTCAGGTCTATGTCGGCCTTCTCGTGGCCTTCTGGAGGATTATTGCCAATCAGCACGCCGACCAGATCGAGATCGCGGTTTCGGATAGCATCGATCAGAATGTCCTGATCGCTTGTCCCCTTGGCACGTAGGTCGGCGATCACTGTCCAGATGTGCTCGTTCCGGTCACCTTCCGGCGTTCCATTCGATCGGGCCACACGAAGAAATGTTGAAAAATCGGACCCTTCATTCTCCGTCGACCCAAACAAAACCTGCGGGCGAACACGAGCGACCATTTCCACCTCCCTGTCCCGACCATTTTATGCCTCATTTTCAGGACATATTGGCCGGGTAGTTTCTTTTAATACTTATATTTATCTATCTCGTTCATGATAATGTAACATAGCCGCATCGGAAAGCATCCCAAAAAACTGGCATCCTGCCCAGTTTCTAGCCACCTCACCGAGGAAACAAGCTTAATCCTGTGAAGTATGATGAGAATTTGGATCAAACGGGCATACTGGCAGTAGCACGCATGTTTCTTTTAAGAATCGCCGGAGCAATGAGCCTCATCATGAGCTCGATAATAAATATCGATGCAATGAAGTGACGCCTAACACCTCATCGCCATAGGGTCGCTATACGCGACTGGCCCTCTCTCGTGGGCTTTGAGCAGCCCTCCACACCGGTGCCCGACTCCGCCACATAACGATCATATCAAAACAAAGTTGGCCGCCCGAGGCGGCCAACTGCATTTAGCTTTTGCAGCCACGATCAGCGAGATTCATAGACTTCTTTAGCCAACGCCTCGAAATCACCTTTGCCGGAATGGACATCGAAGTAGCGCCAGAAGATCTTTGCACCCTCGGCGCCATCATCGGAATTCGAGTAGGTCCCGCCGAGGCGGCCCTCGATCTGCTCGGCGACCCATCGAGCAGCCATGGCGTCCGTGCCGCTGACGTCGATGTTCGTATAATAATACAGCATCAGCGTCTTGATCCGGTCACGCAACTCACCGCCGAGCCCTGGCACCGAACCCCCGCTGTCGCGGTTGCCGCCCACACCCTTGATGCCTTTATTGTAGAGCACGACCACAGCATTGAGATTGTTTTCGAAGTCCTGGTCCGACGGCTTATCGAAGGTTTGATGATCCGTTGGGAAGTGGAGATTTACCTTGTCGTCGTAGAAGGCGTCGCGGTTGTCATGGTATTCCTTCGTCCACGCTTTCCAATCATAGGCATCGAAGACACTGACGCCAGACGGTGTGTAAGGACGGCGGCCGCCCTGCTGCATAAAGAATGCCCGGTCTTCGATAGGGATCTCTCCGGGATTCCAGGAGTCACCTTCCATGACCTGGCCGTTGTAGCCCGCAAATCGCAGGAACTCGAATTTGTCGATACCATCGCCCTGAAGCAGACCGAGCTTTTCCTGCTCTTTCAGAAAGTCGAATTCGCCCATGGATGCGGTATCGTCTTCCGTGAAAATCGACCTGATGACGTCGATGAGGATGACGACCACACCGATGACGGCCGCGGCAAGCAGCAAGGGAGAAATAAGAGCGCTCGCGGCCGCGAAACCGGCGGCGGCAAATCCCATGGCCGCGCCGGCCGCAGTAGTGAAGGTTCCGGTGAAGACCTGCAGAATGCCCTGAGCCAGCAATATGTCGTCGCCTTTGTCCGCACCCTCCTTGGCCGTGAAACCGCCAAGCACGGCATCGACGATGCCAAAGCCGGTGAAGGCGGTAGCACCAACAACTTTGCCTATCGACGCCATCACCTTGGCCGCGAACTTGCCAGTGCGAGCAGCCTCACCGCCGAACAGCTTGGCTACTTTATCCTTGAAGCCCTTCGGTGGCTCAGGGGCGTCGCTGGGAGTCGCGCCCGGAAGATCGTTGAGAAACTTCAGGAGGTCGTCCATCTTATCGCCTTCGGTGATGGACACTTCAAAGATATCACGCACCGATTTGGCGCCGAAGATCGCGGATGTGTCGCCCATCCCCATGAACTTCGCCAGCGACGTTTTGGTAAACTGCGAACCGAGCTTGAATATCTCCGGCATCGTACCGAAGAATAGGAGGTAGCTGCGAGCGATCTGCATATTCTGCAGATGATTGTCATCAAACGCTCGCCCTGCGGTCTGCTGATAGATACCGCTGACAAGAGAGATCAGACCGATGCCGGTGCTGAAGGCACCCATGTTATTAAGTTCATTGAGGCCTTTTAGAATAGTATCGCGTTGAGGGAGGGGAATATGCTTGATCTTTCCATCTTCAACCAGCTTATCAAAGGCCTGTACCAGAGATTTATTGCTAGGCACTCCCCCGCTTGCGGCGGTGGCCTTCATAATTTGCGCAACCGCATTCCGCACGTTCTTATCGTCAAGAATACTCTGATAAAAATCCTTCACCTGCGCATTGAGGACATTCATACCGTGGCGCCCGAGCTGCAGGCCGCGGTTCGCCATTTCAAGCATCATCGCCGCCCAATCGGCAGTGGCTTTTTCCCAATACTCGTCGCTGATCCCTTCAGGATTGGCCATGATCTCGTCGAGCATGCTGGCCATATCGTTCACGGCCAGCTTCTGTGCGTATTCGTCGACTTCTTCCTGGCTGGCAACAGCGGCATAGGCACTGAGCGCCCTCTGGGCTTCCGCCTGCGCTTCTTCGATTTTGCCGGCCGCCGATAGCCCAGCGATATACTGGCGCAGCCCTTCCATGGTCTCCGGCTTTTCGAAAGCTGCCTTGATCGCGTCCTTGTCAAGGCCCGGGACCTTGCCCAGCGCCTCATCCTGAGCAGCCTTGATGTCCTTGCCCACCTGCTCGTCAGCAGAGGCCTCCTGGAACATCTTTTTAACTTTCTCGGGATCGTAGATATCCTGCCAGTCTTCGGCCGTTGCTTCAAAAGCACCGCTTTCGTGCCGTTCGGAGGTATTTCCGGGAAGATCGCCCTCGAAATAGGGCGTCACGGACGAGCCGCTATTGATAGCGATCAGCGCTCTCAGCGAGTGGTAGTAGTTCCACTGGGCGCTGCCTTCCTTGATATCTCCATCGTCGATGCCCTTCTTGTACTTCTCGAGCATCGTCTTGATCGTGGCTGCAGATACTGTCAGCTTCTCGCCATCGACCTCAACATCCGTTTTCATGTTGAGGATATCGAGCTTGTCCAGGTCCTCCTTGTCGAAGTCGACCTTGGCGGGTCCCTCTCCCTCGCCGGACTCCGTCTCCTCGCTCCCGGGAGCCCCTTTTGCCTTCAAGACATCGGCGATCTCCTGGAAGCGGGTGCGGTCGGCCTCAGCGATCTCTTCGTTATCAGCCATGCGCTGGAAGAAGACATAGGGTGTCTCGCCGTTGAGCTCCTCCGCCATCAATGCTTCAGGGTCGATCTCGCCTTTTTCGATCATCTCCTCCACCCGGCCGTCGTTGCCGAGGATGTCCTTGACGAACCACACCTGGTCTTCGGGCCTGAGGTGAAGGACGTCGAACAGCGAGACCTTGGTCATGATCGGAATGAGGCTGCCGCCGGCGGCGCGCCACTTGTTGACCTCCATGAAGTCGCCGACCTTGTCCATGCCGCCTTCGGCGATCTTTTTGATCTCTTCGGTGGCCTTGTCGCTGATCCACTTCGCGGCGCCGGTCGCGAACTTGATGTACTCCAGGTCGTAGCCGTTCTCCTGCAAGACTGCGAAATAACGGGTGTCGAACATCTCGATGGCGGTCTCGCCATCATCATTGGTGAGGCGGATGTCGATGCCAGCCTTGACCAGATGCTCGATGGCGGGAAGGCCGCCGTCAGTGGAGACCGCATAGTGCAGGAAGCTCCAGCCGTTCTGGCTGTCCACCCAGTTAATGTCGACGGTGCCGCTGTTGATGATCTGGACCGCCAGCTGCATGTTGCCGCTCTTGAGCGCGTCGCGCAGCTGGATCTCCGCCGCCGTCCCCTGACGACCGGTCGACGCTTTGATCTGAAGCCCGAAGAGACCTTCCGCGTCTTCGCCAGTCGGCAAACGAAGCTCACCTGCACGCAATGCAGCTACCATCATCCATCTCCCCACTCCCGACCATTTTAGCCTCATTTTACAAGGATAAAGGTCAGGTAGTTTCTTTTAATACTTATATTTACGCGTTATATTCATGATAATGTAACATAACTGCACCGAAAAGCATCCTAGGAATCCGCATCATTGCCCAGTTGCGCGCATTGCCTGTCTCCCCCGCCGCAAAAACAAGCCTAATCGCGCGTTGGGGTAATGAATACTTTGTCCATATGGCCTCTGGCAGAAACAGGTATGTTCCTTTCGGGGTCATAGAGGCAAAAGCGGGTGGTGAGCCCACTGACAGGCCCGGACCTGATCTGGATCGGAGTCGAACTAGCCGATCATCATGCTCTGTAGCTGCGCGCCCCACCCTGGTGGAGATAGCCGCCGGCAGCAGTCGTCCCAAATCTGCGCGCATCGCTTAACGCTAAGTTAGAAGAGCGTCGGCTACATAGTGACCAGCTCCGGTCGCGAGGATTGCGGCTTATCGGCAAGGATTGTCATATGGACTTCGCAACCATCCTGGGGTTTGTCGCGGCTATTGTCATCGTGGGCGCGCTCATGGTGATGGGCGGCGATCCATCGATCTTCCTGGACAGCCATTCAGCCATCGTGGTCTTCGGCGGCGCGGCAGCCGCCACCATGATCCGTTTCCCACTGCACGCAATCAAGGAAGGTTTGCCCGTCGGGCTGAAGTATTGCTTCTCCATGCGCAAGATCAGCGCACGCTCCCTGATCGGGGAGATCGGCCAACTGGCGGATCTCGTCCGCAAGCAGGGCCCGCTGGCGCTGGAGACGGCGGCCGCTTCCGATCCCTTTCTCGCCAAGGGCATCCGCTACATCGCCGATGGTTACGACGCGCAATTCATCCGCGAGACCATGGAGCTCGACCGCGACCTCCTTCTCATGCGCCTTTCGGAGGGCGAGAAGATCTTCCGCTCCGTCGGCGACTGCGCCCCGGCCTTCGGCATGGTCGGCACGCTGATCGGCATGGTGCAGATGTTCGCCAACATGCAGGATCCCTCAACCCTCGGCCCCTATATGGCGATCGCGCTGACTGCCACGCTCTACGGCGCGCTCATGCAGAATTTCATGGGCATCCCCATGGCCGACAAGCTCCACCTCAAGTTCGCCGAGGAGGAACTCAACCAGTCCCTCATCATCGACGGCGTGATGCAGCTCCGCGAGCAGAAGAGCCCCTCGCTGGTGCGCGAGATGCTGCTGGCCTACCTGCCGGAGAAGCACCGCCACGAACTGGCCGAGGCGGCCTGAACCCATGGCGCGCAAGAAAAAGGGCGAAGGCCATGCCGGCGGCCACGGCTGGTACGTGACCTTCGCCGATCTCATGGCTCTCCTGATGGCCTTCTTCGTGGTGGTCGCGGCCTCGTCCAAACAGGACGTGGATAAGATGGAAGCCGCCGTCGGCTCCATCAGGGAAGCCTTCGGCATGCAGACGAAAGACGCCCGCGCCGGCGTCATCGAACAGGACGGACTGCCCACCCGATCGAAAAACAAGTTTCGCGATGACGTCAACGCGGAGGAAACATCGTCATCGTCAGGCCCAGTGACCGACGAGCAATTCAGAGGATTTGCCTCGTCCAACATCAATCCGAACTTCGCCATGACCGCGGCATCCCTTCGTCAGGCCTTGCAGAGCCTGCCTGATATCGCTGAGGTCTCGCGGCATATCGTTATCGAGGAAACGCCTGATGGCCTTGCGATCCAGCTGATGGATCAGGACGGCCGCTCCATGTTCTCGTCGGGCTCGCCCGAACCTTACGAGCGCATTCGCGGCTTCATCAATGCCATCGCGCCCGTCATCCGCAACATGCCCAATCGACTGAAGATTGAAGGGCACACCTCCGCAGGCAATTCCGACAGGCCGCTGCGTTACGGCCCGTGGGAACTGTCGGCGGAACGCGCGAATGCCGTGCGCCGCATGCTTGAAGCCAATGGCCTGGCGTCCGAACGTTTTCGGTCCGTCGAAGGCCGGGCCGACAGCGAACCTATGTTTCCCGATAACCCCTTCCTGGCCGCGAACAGGCGCATCACACTCGTTCTCTTGAATGAAGCTCCGCCGGTGCCGGTCGATGCACTGCAATAACAGACACCTTTGACCGACCTGGACTTCGCCTGTGCCGGGCATGCGCGGGGCCCCTAGCCCATTTTCTCCACCAGCAGCAGCGCGCCTTCCGTTCCCGTTACGCGGATACGGGTTCCGGCGGGCATGTCCTCGCCCTTGATGCGCCAGTTGGTGTCATCGATCCGCACATGGCCGCGGCCGGACAGGATCGGCGCTTCCAGCACGAATTCGCGGCCCACGTGCCGCTCGGCCCGGCGGCCGAGCATGGGCTGGTCGCTGTCGCCGCTAGCCCGCCCCCGGGCGAACTTCCACCAGACCAGCACGAAGACGAGCGACAGGGCGCCGAAGGCCAGAAGCTGCGCCTGCCAGCCGATACCGAACAGCACCACGAGGATGCCCACGGCGACCGCGGCAAAGCCGAGCCACAGGATGAAGGTGCCGGGCGCCAGGATCTCGCAGGCGAGCAGCAGCGCCCCGATGACGAACCAGCTCCAGATGCCGAGGCTTTCAAACAGCGAGGCGATCATGGCCAGTCCTCACACGTCGGAGGAAGGTGTTGTACCCCGCGCAGCTGGCACCGTACGCCGAGGCGCGCGCGATGCCGGAGCCGGGGTCGGCGTGCTCCCACCGCCATCCCCTAGGGCGGACTTGGCGATCTCGGCAATGCCGGCCAGCGACCCGATAACGGAGGTTGCCTCCACCGGCAGGATCAGCGTCTTCTGGTTGGGCGATGTCGCGAGCTGCGCGAGCGCATTCACATATTTCTCAGCGATGAAGTAGTTGATGGCCATCACATCGCCCGTGGCGATGGCATCCGACACCATGACGGTGGCCTTGGCCTCCGCCTCGGCGGTGCGCTCACGCGCCTCGGCGTCGCGGAAGGCGGCTTCGCGGCGGCCCTCGGCCTCCAGCACCTGGCTCTGCTTGCGGCCCTCGGCCCGCAGGATTTCGGAGGCGCGGGCGCCTTCCGCCTCCAGGATCGAGGCGCGCTTCTCGCGCTCGGCCTTCATCTGCCGGCCCATGGCGGCAACGAGATCGGCCGGAGGCGTGATGTCCTTGATCTCGATGCGCGTGACTTTCACGCCCCAGGGCGAAGCCGCCGCGTCGACCACGCGCAAGAGGCGCTCGTTGATCTCATCGCGATTGGACAGGACCTGGTCGAGATCCATGGAGCCCATGACCGAGCGGATGTTGGTCATGGTCAGGTTGAGGATGGCCGACTGCAGGTTCGTCACCTCGTAGGAGGCCTGTGGCGCATCGATGATCTGGTAGAAGTTGACGCCATCCACCTGCACGGTGGCGTTGTCGCGGGTGATGACTTCCTGGCTCGGGATGTCCAGCACCTGCTCCATCATGTTCACGCGCCGGCCGATGCGGTCGATGAAGGGCACGATGATGGCGAGGCCCGGCGACAGCGTGCGCGTGTATTTCTGGAAGCGCTCGACCGTGTAGTTATAGCCCTGCGGCACCGTCTTCACGCCCGCGAAGACCACCAGGATCGCCAGCGCGACGATCACCAGGGTAAAAATATCAAAGCCATACATGGTCGAAGCTCCCCGTTTCCCGGCCTGATTACTGCACAGGCGCATCGGGCCTGTGATGCGGCATTAGGAGAGCGAAGGCAACAGGAGTGGCGGCCACAGCTCAAGCAGGAACGCTCACACCCAGCCCGACAACTCCCGACGGGTCACCGTCTCGATCACCCGCATGCCGGCCTCGGTGTCGTTGAGGCAGGGGATGGCCGCGAACTGCTCGCCGCCATGATGCTTGAAGATCTCGGCGTTTTCGCCCGCGATTTCCTCGAGCGTTTCCAGGCAGTCGGCGGTGAAGCCGGGGTTGACGATGGCAAGCCGCTTCACACCTGATTTGGCGAGAGCCTCAACCGTCTTGTCCGTATAGGGCTTCAGCCACTCCTCAGGCCCGAACAGCGACTGGAAGGTCAGGCGCAACCTGTCTTCGCTCCAGCCCAGCTTCTCCCGCATCAGCCGCGCGGTTTTCACACAGTGGCAGTGGTAGGGGTCGCCCAGTTCCAGATAACGCTGCGGCACGCCGTGGAACGAGGCCAGCACCACCTCCGGGTCCCAACCGAGCCCGGCGATATGCTTGGTCATTTGCGAGGTGATGGCCTCGATATAGACCGGGTCATCGTGCCAGGGCGGCGCGATGCGCACGGCCGGCTGCCAGCGCATCTCCTTCAATGCATCAAAGGCCTTGTCCGCCACGGTCGCGGTGGTGGCCGCGGAATACTGCGGATAGAGCGGCACCACCAGGATGCGGTCGCAGCCCATGGTCTGCAAGGCCTCCAGCCGCGAGGGGATGGACGGGTTGCCATAGCGCATGCCCCAGTCCACCACCACCTCGGGCACGTCGCCCAGCAGCCCAGAAAGCTTCTGCGACTGCGAACGCGTGATGGTGCGCAAGGGGCTTTCATCCAGCTCCCTGTTCCAGATCGTCTCATAGTCGCGCCCCTTCTTCTGCGGGCGCGTCTGCAGGATGATGAGGTTGAGGATCGGCCACCACTTCCAGCGCGGTTCATCGATGACGCGCTTGTCCGACAGAAACTCCTTGAGGTAGCGGCGCATGGACCAATAGTCGGTGCCATCGGGCGTGCCGAGGTTGACGATCAACACGCCGACGCGGCGGGCCTGCACGGGCGGATGGCCGGTCGGCGAATGACGCGTAACCTCGACAGGATGACTGACGGACATAAAGGCACTACCTCGCTTGATCGCCGGGAACTTGGGAGAGCCGCCACCCAATGTCCAGCCGGTGCGCCACTGCGCGGCGCGATGCCGCGCCCGCATCGTTCGGTCTCAGGCGGGTGCCGCTACAGAACGCCGTGTCCCGACAAAAGCTGCGAGAAACACCAGCGCCAGCAGCACGACGATGGTGGGCGCCGGTGCGCTGTCGATGAAGAAGGACAGATAGACCCCGGAAAGCGAGGCGCCAAGTGCGATGGCGACGGCTGTCATGAGCATGGTGCGGAACGTTCGGGTCAAAAGAAACGCGATGGCGCCGGGGGCGATCAGCATGGCGATGGCGAGGATGATGCCGACCGCCTTGAGCGCGCCCACCACGGTGAGCGAGATGAGGCACAGAAGGCCGTAATGCAGCAGGCGGACCGACAGGCCGACCGCCCTCGCCTGCGTCGGATCGAAAGCATGCAGCAGCAGGTCACGCCATTTGAGACCGATGGCCGCCACCGTCACGGCAGCGATCAGCGCGGTCTCGCCAATGTCGCGCCAGGACACGCCCAGGATGTCGCCGAACAGGATGTGGTCGAGGTGAACATCCGACTGGACCTTCACGTAAAGCACGAGCCCCAGCCCGAACATGCCGGAGAAGACGATGCCCATGACGGTGTCCTGCTTGATACGGCTGTTCTCCTGCAGGAAGCCGGTGGCCACGGCGCAGAACATGCCGGCGGCAAAGGCGCCCACCGCCAGCGGCAAACCCAAGATGTAGGCAAGCACGATGCCTGGAAAAACCGCGTGGGAGATCGCATCTCCCATGAGTGCCCACCCCTTCAGGACCAGGAAGCATGAGATCAGCGCCGCCGGCACCGCCACCAGCGCCGCGATGATGAGCGCATTGACCATGAAGTCGAACTGGAAAGGCTGCGCAAGGATCGTCAGGGTGTTCATGCCGCCTCCAGGGCTTGAGCCGCGCGGCGTCGCGCGGCGAGCATGCCGTGCTTGGGAGCCAGCACGAAGGCGGCGAGGAAGATCAGCGTCTGCAGCACCACGATGATGCCGCCGGTCGCGCCATCGAGGAAATAGCTGATGTAGGCGCCGGTGCAGCCCGTGCCCGCCCCGATCACGACGGCGATCACCAGCAAGCGAGAGAAGCGGTCTGTCAGGAGGTAGGCCGTGGCACCTGGGGTCACCACCATGCAGATGACCAGGAAGGCGCCCACTGTCTGCATGGCCGCCACCGTGCAGGCCGAAAGCAGCGTGAAGAACATGACCTTGAGCCATGTGGTGCGCAGGCCAATCGACCGTGCATGCGTCTCGTCGAAGAAGGTGACCATGAGGTCGCGCCACTTCAGTGTGAGCAGCGCCAGCGAGACGAAGCCGATCACGGCAAGCTGCAGCGTATCCTCCGGCGTGATGCTGAGAATGTTGCCCAGCACGATGGTCTGTATGTTCACCGAGGTGGGCGACAGCGACACCATGAAGAGGCCGATGCCGAAGAAGGACGAGAAGATCAGGCCGATGATGGCGTCTTCCTTCAGCTTGGTGCGCTGGTTGAGGAACAGCATGGCCGCGGCAGCAAGACCGCCGGAACAGAAGGCGCCGAGCGAGAACGGCAGGCCCAGCATATAGGCCCCCGCTACGCCAGGCACGATGGAATGGGAAAGCGCGTCGCCGATCAGCGACCACCCCTTCAGCATCAGGTAGCACGACAGGAAAGCGCAGACGCCGCCAACGAGGGCGGACACCCAGATCGCCGAGATCATGTAGTTGTAGGTGAAGGGCTGCAGCAGGAGCTCGGCCATCACTCCGGCCTCTCGTCATCCGCCTCGCGGCGGCGTGCCGTCGCGCGGCCCTCGTGAATGACCAGCGGTCGCTCATCGTCGCTGAACACGCCAAAGGGCTGTGCAGGCCCACCGGCTTGGTCGTGAAGTATGACGTGCCGCAGAACACCTCCGAAGGCCTTTTCAAGGTTCGCCTGCGTGAAGGTCTCCTCGATCGGGCCATAGGCCAGCACCGTGCCTTTGACGAGGACGCAGCGATCGCAGAACTCCGGCACGCTGCCCAGGTTGTGAGTGGAGACGAACATCACCCGCCCCTCGTCCCGGAGATCACGTAAGAGCGCGATGATCTGGTCTTCCGTCTTCACGTCGACACCGGTGAAGGGCTCGTCCAGCAGGATCACCTGGCTGTCCTGCGCCAGGGCGCGGGCGAGGAAGACGCGCTTCTTCTGCCCGCCTGAGAGTTCGCCGATCTGCCGCTTGCGAAAGCCCGCCATGTCGACCCGTGCGAGCGCCGCCTCGACCGCCTTACGATCCGCGGCTTTCGGACGCCGCGTGAAGCCCATGTGGCCGTAGCGGCCCATCATCACCACGTCTTCCACCAGAATGGGGAAGTTCCAGTCCACATCCTCGCTCTGCGGCACATAGGCGACCAGGTTGCGCTTCAGCGCCTCCTTCACCGGCATGCCAAGAAGGTTGATGCTCCCGCGCGCCAGCCGGACGAAGCCCATGATCGCCTTGAAGAGGGTGGATTTGCCCGCACCGTTGACGCCGACAAGAGCTGTAATGGTGCCGCGCGGCACCTCGAAGGTCACGTCGTGCAGCGCCGTCAGGCCGCTTCTGTAGGTGACCGTCGCCTGCTTCACACAGATGCCACCGGCCGGATCGGCGGCTTGGTCGATGTCGGCGCGAGCGGGCTGGATGTTCATTCCTTCAGTCCCTCTGCAATGCGGCTGCTGGTGACGCGCAGCAGGTCGAGATAGGTGGGCACCTCACCCGACGCGTCTGTCAGCGAGTCCACATAGAGAATGCCGCCATAGCGGGCGTCGGTATCGCGGGTTACCTGCTTTGCCGGATCGGGCGAGACGGTGCTCTCCGAAAAAATCACGGGAATGTTGTGCTTGCGGACGGCGTCGATGACCTCACGCACCTGCTGCGGTGTGCCCTGCTGATCCGCATTGATGGGCCACAGATAGAGCTCCTTGAGCTGGAAATCGCGTGCGAGATAGGAAAAGGCCCCCTCGCTCGTCACCAGCCAGCGCCGTTCCTCCGGTACCTCCGCCAAGGCGCTCCGGATGGGCTCAATGGTGGCGCGGATCTTCTCCTTATAGGCTTCCGCATTGGCCCGGTAGGTCTCGGCATTGGCAGGATCATATTTGGCGAAGGCGTCGCGGATGTTGTCGACATAGATCATGCCCGCCGCCGGCGACATCCAGGCATGGGGGTTCGGTTTGCCCTGATAGGGACCGGACCCGATGCCCATGGGTTCAACGCCGTTGGAGACCACGACGCTGGGAACATCCTCGAGGTTCTGGAAGAAGCGCTCGAACCAGAGCTCCAGGTTGAGGCCGTTCCAGAGGATCAGCTGCGCGCCCTGCGCCCGCTGAAGATCGCCCGGCGTCGGCTGGTAGTTATGGATCTCCGCACCCGGCTTGGTGATTGACTCCACCACCGCCGCATCCCCTGCAACATTCCGCGCGATGTCGGCAATCACCGTGAAGGTGGTGACAGCCTTGAACTTTTCCTGTGAGGCGGCGGGAAGAGCGCCGTAGACTGAGCCGATAACGAGAGTGACGGCCGCGCCGAGAACACGGCACCGGGAGAACTGGAACATGACGACCCTTGTTGAGAGTGACTTGCAAGAAGAATGTGCAGCCTCTCCAGGATTTTTGCAACTAGGAATTATTCGCAATAAGGGAATGCGTCAGTAGCGGTGTTGTTCCGCGTTGACCACCCCGCCGCGGCGCCTACTCAGCCGCCTCAGCCAAGGGCGTCACTGGCGGATTGCGGAACTGCGCCAGCAGTGCCTTCTTCTCCGCCTCGGCCTTGGCGACGTTCTGCGCCTTCACGGGGCCAAAGCCACGGATCTTGTCGGGAAGGCTGGCCAGCGCCACGGCGATGGAATGGTTCGCCGGTGTCAGGCCGCTCATCAGATCGTCCAGCAAGGCTTCATAGTCAGCTACAAGTCGCCGCTCGACCCGGCGCTCATGGCCATAGCCGAAGACATCCAGCGGTGTGCCGCGCAGATGACGGAAGCGGGCGAGCGCCCTAAAGGCAGACATCATCCAAGGCCCGAACTGCCGCTTCTTCGGTCGGCCGCTGTGCGGGTCGTTCCGCGACAGCACCGGCGGCGCGAGATGGAACTCAAGCTGGTAGCCGGGTTCGAAGGTGTCCTCCAGCTGGCGCTCGAAGGCGCCATTGGTGTAGAGCCGCGCCACCTCATATTCGTCCTTATAGGCCATCAGCTTGAACAGGTAGCGCGCCGCGGCTTCCGCCAGCCCTTCGGCGCCGACGGCCTGTTCGACCTCCCTCAGACGATCAATGCGGCGCGCATATCTGCGGGCGTAGCGCTTGCTCTGGTAGTCGGTGAGGAATCGGACGCGCTTGGCGACGACGTCGTCAAGGCTTTGCATCGCCGGCATAGCATGCGCATCGCCCCCCACAAGTGCCTCCACCTCGGCCATGTCGACCGCGGCCCGGCGCCCCCAGCGAAAGGCGGCAACGTTCATGGCAACCGCTTCGCCGTTGAGACCGATAGCCTTCTCCAAGGCTTCTGCCGAGAGCGGCAGCCCGCCCTTCTGCCAGGCGAGACCCAGGAGGAACATATTGGCGGCCACGGCACTGCCAAAGAGCTGGGTGGCGAGCCGGGTGGAATCCACGAAACTCACCCTGTTTGCCCCCGCGACCTCAGTGATGGAGCGCTTCAGCTTCTCGCCCGGCAGCGAATAATAGGCATCGCGGGCAAACGTGCCGGGATAGGTCTCGTGGGTATTGACGGTCACCAGCGTGCGGTCGGGCTTGATCGCGGACAGCACCTTCTTGTTGCCCGCCACCACGATGTCGCAGCCCAGCACCAGATCAGCCGCGCCCGCTTCCACGCGGATGGCATGGATGTCGGTGGGTGAGCGGGCAAGACGCACATGGCTGTAGACGGCACCACCCTTCTGCGCGAGGCCGGCCATGTCGATCATGCCGCAGCCCTTGCCTTCCAGATGCGCGGCCATGCCGAGAATGGCGCCTACCGTTACCACGCCGGTTCCGCCGACGCCGGTGACGATCACCGACCAGGGCCGCTCGTCGAGTTCAGGCAGATCAGGCTCCGGCAGGTCGGCGACCGCCACCTCGCCCGATGAGACCCCCGCCTTCTTCTTCAGCTTTCCGCCATGGACGGACACGAAGCTGGGGCAAAAGCCCTTGAGGCAGGAGTAATCCTTATTGCAGGCGGTCTGGTCGATCTGGCGCTTGCGGCCGAACTCCGTCTCAACGGGCTGGATCGCCACGCAGTTGGACTGCACGCCGCAGTCGCCGCAGCCTTCGCAGACAAGCTCGTTGATGAGGATGCGCGTATCCGGATCGGGATAGTCGCCCCTCTTGCGACGACGGCGCTTCTCCGCCGCGCAGGTCTGGTCGTAGATCACCGCCGTCACGCCTGGCACCTCGGCAAGCCGCTTCTGCACCGTCATCAGTTCATCGCGGTGATGCACCCTC
Source organism: Agaricicola taiwanensis (assembly GCF_014635245.1). GTDB lineage: Bacteria > Pseudomonadota > Alphaproteobacteria > Rhizobiales > Methylopilaceae > Agaricicola > Agaricicola taiwanensis. Next base: position 22,509 of record NZ_BMCP01000006.1, read on the forward strand.
GTGCCTTTGGGCCAGTCGGTATCATCAGGATATTTCTCCGGATCGTCGGTCACCACCGCCAGCGCCGCCACACCTTCCGCGGCGACAATGCGCGCGATGCGGTCCGGCGTGAGACCGCCCTCATTGGGCTGGCCGCCCGTCATGGCCACCGCATCGTTGAAGAGGATCTTGTAGGTGATGTTGGTCTTGGCGGCGATGGCCGCGCGGATGGCCAGCACGCCGGAATGGTTGAAGGTGCCGTCACCGAGGTTTTGGAAGACGTGGTTGCGCGTGGAGAACGGCGCCTCACCGACCCAGTTGACGCCCTCCCCGCCCATCTGGGTGAAGCCTTCGGTGTCGCGGTCCATCCACTGCACCATGTAATGGCAGCCGATGCCGGCATAGGCACGCTCGCCCTCCGGCACCTTGGTGGAGGAATTGTGGGGGCAGCCGGCGCAGAAGTACGGCACGCGCACGGCGACATCCTGCGTGGTGGCGAGAACCCGCTGCACCTCTCGAAGGTGATGGAGCCGGCCGCGCAGCTCTTCGCTGTCGTGATAGCGCAGAATGCGTTCGCCCAACGCGATGGCGACGTCGTTAGGATCAAGCGCGCCTTTCACCGGAAACAGCCAGTGGCCCTCCTCGTCTTTCTTGCCGATGACGACGGGCTGGGTCGGCCTTCTGTAAAGCTCCTCGCGGACCTGCACCTCGATCAGTGAGCGCTTCTCCTCGATCACCATGACAAGGTCGAGATCCCGGGCAAAATCATAGAGCGCCTTCGTCTGCATCGGCCAGGGACAGCCGATCTTCCAGATCCTGAGGCCGAGGTTGTTGGCCGCCACCTCGTCGATGCCGAGATCGTCGAGCGCCTGCCTGAGGTCGAGATAGCTCTTGCCCACGGCCGCGATCCCGATCCTGGGGCGACGGCCACCATGCGTGATGATGCGGTTGATGGGGTTGGCCTCCAGGAAGGCCATCATGGCGTCGCGTTTGAACTCCTGAAGCCGCGCCTCCTGCGCCAGCGGCGTGTCGAAGGGGCGGATATTGAGGCCGCCCTCAGGCATGGCGAACTCGGGAAGCGCGATGTTGATCCGATCGACGCGCCCATCCACGACAGCCGTGCTCTCGACGGTGTCCTTCAGGCATTTGATGCCGACCCAGACGCCGGCAAAGCGCGACATGGCCCAGCCATAGAGGCCGAAATCGAGGATCTCCTGCACGCCGGCTGGCGCCAGCACGGGGATCATCACATCGACGAAATGGAAGTCGGATTGATGGGCGGTGGTGGAGCTTTCGCAGGTGTGATCGTCGCCCATCAGCGCGATGACGCCGCCGAATTTCGAGGAACCGGCGAGATTGGCGTGGCGGAGCACATCGCCGGAGCGGTCGACGCCGGGTCCCTTGCCGTACCACATGCCGAAGACGCCGTCGTAGCGCCCCTCGCCCCGCATCTCCGCCTGCTGCGAGCCCCAGACGGCGGTGGCAGCCAAATCTTCATTGAGGCCCGGCTGGATCAGGATGTTCTGAGGTTCCAGCACTTTGCGGGCCTTCATGAACTGAAGGTCGAGCCCGCCCAGCGGCGATCCGCGATAGCCGCTGATATAACCTGCGGTGTTGAGGCCGGCGCGTCGGTCGCGCTCGCGCTGCATCAGGGTCAGACGCACCGCCGCCTGATAGCCCGTTACGAAGATCTCGTCCTTTGTCAGGTCGTACTTGTCATCGAGATTGACATCACGCAGGTGCGAATTGGATTCGCCCATGCTGGCCTCCTCCTCTGAACCTACGCTCCCTTTACGGAAGTCTTTTAGGTAAGGAATGCTGACACTCAGCCACCTTTAAGTCAAATCACGCTTAAAGGACCAAGATCTCGTTGCCGTTTCTGGAACAGATCCAGTTTAGAAACGCGCCGGAGATGTGAAGGTTTCCGCGTGGTGGAGGTCAGATGCGGAAAGCGCTTCGCCGCTGATCAGACCATCCCGCGCGCGGCCAGCATGCCGGCGAGCAACAGCCCGCCAAAGACCACCATGGCAAGGCCTGCCACGACCTCCAGTCCGCGCACGGCAACAAGGCCGTTGCCACCGCCCGCAAGCCGAAGCGCCGTGCTTTTCGCCATGACGGACAGGATGGCGATGGCAGAAACCGTGATGGCGGTCCCGAGTGCCATGGCGAAGGTCGCCACCACGCCCGCCCAGAGGATGCCTTGCGACAGTGCGAAGACAAGGACAACGATGGCACCGGTGCACGGGCGAAGGCCGATGGCGAGCACCGCCGCCATGGCACGCCGCCAGTCGAACGGCCCCTTCAGCGTCTCAGGATCGGGCATGTGGCTGTGATGATCGCAGCCAGGTCCGCAATCATGGGCCACGGCCTGTCCTTTCAGCGCGGCGATGAAGCCCCGCCCCTTGCGCCAGACCAGCATCACGCCCAGCAAGGCGATGGCCGCATAGCTGCCCGCCTCCAGCCAATAGGCCGTGACACCAAGCGCCTGCGCACCGGCGCCCAGTACGGCCGAGAGCACCAGCACCAGCGCCACGGCGGTCACTGCCTGCGCCAGGGCTGAGGCAAAGGAGATCATGATGCCGCGCCGTAAAGCCTCGCCGCTGGCAACCAGATAGGAGGCGATCACCACCTTGCCGTGGCCGGGGCCGGCAGCATGAAAGACGCCATAGGCAAAGCCGAGCGCGCTCAGAAGCAGGAGCGCCGATCCATCTTCGCGCACCCGCGACAGTGTCGAGGACAATGCCTGATAGAATTCCGCCTGCTTGGCCGCGATGAAACCGGCGAGGCCGGGCCCGGGATCAACGAAGGCGCCATCGGGGCGGATGACACCGAGCGCGCCAAGGCCGCGCGATTGAGGACCTGCGGCGCGCGCCGCTCCAGGAGCGCGATCCTCGATCTTCTCCCGAGGCTCGGGCGCCTTGGCCTGGTTGAGGGCCTGATCCGCCGGCTCCGATGACAAGAGCGGCGGCGCGGCCACGGCAACGTCGCCGGGACATTTCACCGTGATGGCGTTGGAGAAATCCTGGTCGAACGGGCCGCCCTGGCTCTCAAGCTCGGTGAAGAACTCTTCCGGCACCTGCCCGTTGCCGCCAAGCACTTCGGGCGGTGGACCCTTGGTCTCGAGCGCGCAGCCCTGAGGCGCGTTCTCCATGGTCACCGGCGTGCCCGCTGCGAAGGTGAATGCGACGAAGTAGGTGGGATCATAAACCTCCACCCTCAGCGGCCCGGGCGTTGCCTCATCAGGCTGCTCCACCGGCAGCGTGAAGTGGAGGGTCAGAGCCTTGCCATCGTGGGTCAGATAGTAATCCACCGGCCGCTCGAGCTTGACCTCTTCTCCACCGGCGGAGACGAAGGTGAAGTAATCGAATTCCGCGAGCGAGGTGACGTTGACCTCGGCGAGGTCTTTCAGTTCCTCCCGATCGAATGTGCCGTCGTTGTTGGTGTCGAGCCCCTGCACGGCGAAGGACGAGAACATCTCATCGAACGTCCAGGCGTGCCTGATCCTCTCCGGGTGACCGTCCCCGTCGTAGACCACGGCGGAGGTCACGCTGGTCCAGACATGCGGATGGGCGTGGCTCGTGCTTGTCGCGACGAGCAGCAGAGAGGCGGCGATGGCGAGGCGGCTGAGCAAGGTCACGGGCGCGATGTCTCCCCTTCAACTTGGGCGGCAGCAAGGCCGGTGATTCGTGTCGCCAGAGTATCAGCCTTTGAAGCGAAATCGCTTCACCAGCCGGAAGGTCGCCCCATCCTTGGGCTCCATGAAGACCGCGACGCTTTCGACCTTCATCGGCTCCGCTCCCATCTCGCGCTCATAAAGTGCGTGCAGCTGGCGGGCGACCGGCTCCACCGCGTCTTCCGGCAGAGCGCCTGTCAACGTCATGTGAAACTGGAAATCCTGAAAGACATAAGGATAGCCCCAGCGCCTCAGATGCGCGTGCTCGCTGGGGCTCAGGGGCGCCGCCAGACGTTTCGCCAGCGCCTCGGCAGTCAGCGGCGCACGGAAGTGATCGAAGGCACGCACGCAGTCAGCCGCCAACAGCTCAAGCTCCTTCGCATCCTCGGCGGGGATCAAAGCGACGAAACGGCCAAGCGCCGCCACTTTCAGGCGTGGAAGGCGAAAGGTCGTGCGTCCGGCGGCGAAGTCTGCCACCGCTAAATCAAGCTCGGCCTCCGCACGGTCCTCAGCCAGTGCAAACGGCGCCTTCAACGTGGCGTGAAAACCATAGCGCCGGGGTGATGCTGTCCATTCGGTCCAGGTACCGGCATCGATGCCATCAGGCATAAGCGGCGCGACAGCCTCTCCCGTTTCCGGATCGCGGCCCAGCACCCGGCAGCCGAAGCGCCAGAGGTCTGTCTTCCGCTCCGGCGCGTAGTAAACCGCATAGCGCATGTCAGAACACCTGCCGCCCAGCGCGCCAGACCCCGCGCACCACCGGCGTCTCTCCCGCAAAACGCACGCGCAGCACATCCGCCGCAAGACCGGGTGACAGCCGCCCGCGGTCGGAAAGCCCCAGCATATCGGCGACGCGCCAGGTGACGAGAGCGAAGGCCTCATGCAGGGAAAGCCCGACAGTCCCAGCCAGACGAGGGATCGCCTGCAGCAGCGCCGACGGTACATAGTCCGACGACAGAGCGTCGATGAGACCGGCACGGGCAAGTTCCCCGATGGACACGCCGCCGGTATGCGAGCCTCCACGCACCACATTCGGCGCGCCGCCCACGGGGGCAAGGCCCAGGGCTCTGGCGGCGCGGGCCGCCTCCACTGTGGTGGGGAATTCGGAGATCGTGCAGCCGAGAGCTTCCGCATCCGCCACGTGCTCCGGCAGGGTATCGTCGTGGCTTGCGAGCGGGACGCCCTTGTCCCGCAGCAGTGCGGCCACTGGCCCGATATTGCTGGCGACGGCTTCCTGGCTGCGCGCGATGCGGCCGGCGATCATGGCATCCGCTTCGGCCTCCGAGCGCCCATCGGACATGATGAAGGCCTTGAAATGGTCGACGTTGCGCCACTGCCGCTCGCCCGGCGTATGGTTCATCAGCGAGGCGAACCGCACCAGCGGCCGGTCCACATGTGCTTCCAGGATCTGCGGCAGTCGCCAGTCGGTCAATTCACAGCGCAGATGGATCCGGTGATCGATGCGGAACAGCCGTTCGGCAACGCCGCGTTCCACGGCATCGACCATGTCGGCGAAGATCTCGCGACGATAGTCGTTTTCTTCGTCGAACCCGCCGGCACAGAGCGCGTCATAGACCGTGGTCACCCCCGCCGCCACCATCTGCGCATCATGCGCCAGCGCCGCCGCCAGCGGGTTCGGCCAGAACACCCGGGGACGCGGCATGAAATGCTTTTCAAGATTGTCGGTGTGGCATTCGATGAGGCCGGGAGAAACGAAATCCCCCTCCATATCGATCGCGCCAGGAACGGCAGTGGGTGCGCGCGACACATCCGTGATGCCGTCGAATCCGAAGGCGATCGTGCCCTGGACCACCTCCTCTTCGAGGACGAGCCGCGCGTTGGTGAGAATGACTGTCATGATCGCGGGATGTGCCACGTTTCGAGGCGGCGTGCAAAAGCCAATGAGCCGTGCCGCGTCAGAAGGTGGGCCGGCTATGGAGCCCCAGAGCATCGGCCAACGCGCTGGCAAGCTTCACCATCAGGTCCGTTGCTGCCGGGTGACATTCTTTCCCGTCGAGCGCTATCACTGGCATCAGCAGCCTAACGCTGTTGGTCAGAAAGATGGCATCCGCTTTCATCAGCCGATCCAGGCCGAAGGCTTCCTCCACGACGGCCAGTCCCATGTCCCGGGCCGCCGAGAGCGTGAAGCCGCGCATGATGCCATCGAGGATGCCGACGGAGGTTGGCGGCGTGGTCAGGTGGCGGTTTTCAAGAATGAAGATGTTGGCGGCGCTGGCGCAGGCGACATTGCCGTCCGAGGACAGGATCAGCGCGTCATCGGCGCCGTTCTGGCGGGCCTCGCCAAGCGCCAGCACATTGTCGAGATAGGCCAGCGATTTGATGCGCGACAATGGCGAGGTTGCGTTGCGCCGGATCGAGCTGACCGCCAGCCGCACCTGCGAAAAGGCCATGCCCTCGCTCCAGGGAGAACGGCTTGCGAAGATGGTCGGCACCGCATCCTTCGGCGGGGGAAGTCCTCGCGCGCCGGCTCCGCGGGTGACGGTGACACGAAGGGTCGCCGCTCCGGGCGCTGCTGCCACGAGGTCGCGGACCGCCTGTTCCGGCACGCGGCGATCACAGGCTATGCCGAGCGTGGCGCAGCCGCGCGTCAACCGGTCCAGATGCTCATCAAGCAGGAAGGCTCGTCCGCCCGTCACCAGCAGGGTTTCGAAGACACCGTCCGCCAGCAACAGCCCCCGGTCCGAAAGGTTGAACGGCACCTCCATGTCCGTGCTGATTTTTCCGCGATACCAGAGCAAGGTCAGACCCTTTCGTCGGCGATGGACAGGAAATTGCGGAACAGCGCATGGCCATGGCTGCTCAGCACCGATTCCGGATGGAACTGGACGCCGAAGGTCATGCCATTGCTGTGCTCCATGGCCATGATCTCGCCTTCGGGCGAGCGCGCGGTCACCGTCAGGGGCAGTTCACGCTTCTCGTCCAGCTCCACGATGAGCGAGTGATAACGGCCGGCGGCGAGCGGGTTGGGCAACCCTTCAAAGAGACCTCTGCCCTCGTGGCGCACCATGGAGGCGCGGCCGTGCATGGGCTCCCGGGCGCGAACGACGCGGCCGCCAAATGCCTCGCCGATGCACTGATGGCCAAGGCAGACGCCCAGCAGAGGTTTTTGCCCGTTCAGCTCGGCGATCAGCGGCAGGCAGATGCCCGCTTCGCCAGGACCGCAGGGCCCGGGGGACAGCACCACGGCATCAGGATCAAGAGCCATGACACCGGCGACATCGATCCGGTCGTTGCGCACGACCTTCACCTCGCGTCCCAATTCAACGAGATAGCGTGCAACGTTGAAAACAAAGGAATCATAATTGTCGATGATGAGGATCATGACGGTGCCTCGAAGGCCCGGAATATCCGCTCGGCCTTGTTCAGCGTCTCCTGATATTCAAGCTCCGGATCCGACAGCGCGGTCACGCCCCCGCCCGCCTGGAACGAGGCCTGACCGTCCTGAAACAGCACCGTGCGGATGGCGATGTTGGTGTCGCTCTCGCCGTTGAAGCCGAAATAGCCGATAGCGCCGCAATAGATGCCGCGCTGTTCCTGCTCGATATCAGAGATGATCTCCATGGCTCTGATCTTCGGCGCGCCGGTGATGGAACCGCCGGGAAAGGCCGCGCCCATGAGATCGGCCACGCCGAACCCCGGTTGCAGCCGCCCGGTCACCACGGAGACCAGGTGGTGCACACCGGCATAGGTTTCCAGCGCACAGAGCTCCGGCGTCATCACCGTTCCCGGAAGGCACACCCGTGAGAGGTCGTTGCGCAGGAGATCGACGATCATGAGGTTTTCGGCGCGGTCTTTCTCCGATCGCCGCAGTGCCGTTGCGTGGGCCTCATCCTCCGACGGATCGGACGCACGAGGGGCGGTGCCCTTGATGGGCCGCGTCTCGACCTCCTCGCCGCTGACCCGCAGGAAGCGCTCCGGCGAACTCGATGCGATCGCCATGTCGCCGCGATCGATGAAGGCTGAAAAAGGCGCGGCATTGATCTGCCGCAGCCGTTTGTAGAAGGCCCAGGCGTCGAAGCCTTCGGGCAGAGTTGCCGTGAAGCGCTGCGAGATATTCGCCTGATAGATGTCGCCGGCAAGGATTGCTTCGATCGCCTCACCGACCGCGCATGCATAGCTCTCCCGGGTGAACGTCGAGCGCCATGCCTCGCGTTCGATGGCGGGCAGCTCGCCCTCTGGAACCGGCGTGGCACGAAGAGCCCGCTCGATCTCCTCTGCCCGCTCCACCGCCCGCGCCTGCCGCCGCGCGCCATCGGCTTCAGGCAAACCCGTGGAGACGATCCACGCCCGCTTCTCCAAATGATCGAAGGCGCAGAGGGCGTCGAAGAACAGGAGCTCCGCTTGCGGCATCGCTCCCTGCCGCGGAGTGCGCGCTGCCGGCAGTTGTTCGAGAAGACCGCCGAACTCATAGGAGAGATAGCCGATGGCGCCGCCCTGGAACGGCGGAAGGCCTTCGATGATCGGCTGGCCGAAGAGCCCGAGCCTGCGAGAGACGGCATCGAGCGGCGCCTCATCGATGGCCGCACCGTTCCAGGAGACCTCGCCACCGCTCACCTTGAGGACGCCATAGGGATCTGCCGCCACATAGGAATAGCGGCCGAGCCTATCATGGAACATGGCGCTGTCGAGAAAGCACAGCCCGCCCTTCCCCCGCAGCCGGCCCGCGGCCTCGACGGGGTCGATCCATGGAATGCTTCGCACGATCGTTAGGGTCTGCGGCATCATCGCCCTGGCTGAGGAACCTGCGGCACGCACGCACCGCGCTGACGTCTCAGGCGCTATAGAGGCAAACGGCACATTGCGGAAGGTGGGTGTGGCTTGATGCTTCGAGACGATCGCTGCGCGATCTCCTCAGCATGAGGGTTGTGGGTGCGGCACCTTCTGAAAACGGTCTGCCAAAACCAACGGCCTCATCCTGAGGAGGCCCGAAGGGCCGTCTCGAAGGATAAGCCACACCAAAGCCTTACCCTAGCTCCACCCAGACAGGTGCATGATCACTCGCCTTTTCCCAACCGCGCACCTCGCGGTCCACGCCGGCGGCGATTAGGCGCGGTGCAAGCTCAGGGCTCAACAGGACATGGTCCAGACGCAACCCCGCGTTCCGCCCCCACGCGTTCCGGAAGTAGTCCCAGAAGGTGTAGATCCGCTCATCCGGGTGAAGCGCCCTCACCGCGTCGGTCCAGCCTTGCGCGACGAGCGCATGGAAGGCCTGCCGCACTTCCGGGCGGAAAAGGGCATCATCCCGCCAGCGTTCGGGCTTGTAGACATCCAGATCGGTGGGCATGACGTTGTAGTCGCCCACCAGCGCCACCGGCACCTCAAGCGTGAGCAACTCGGCAGCGTAGGCCGTGAGGCGCTTGAACCAGTCCAGCTTATAGTCGAACTTCGCGCCCGGCGCCGGGTTGCCGTTGGGCAGGTAAAGGCAGCCGATCAGCACGCCCTGAACGGCCGCCTCGATGTAGCGGCTGTGGCTGTCGCCAGGATTGCCCGGCAGGCCCCGCCGCGTCTCGATCGGCTCGGTGCCGCGGGCCAGAATGGCAACGCCGTTCCAGCTCTTCTGGCCATGCCAGATGGCGCCATAGCCCGCATCGTTGATTTCTCTGATCGGGAACTTTTCCTGCGCCGCCTTCAGCTCCTGAAGGCAAACAACATCCGGATCGGCCTCCGCCAGCCAGCGCAGCAGCGCCGAAAGCCGCCCGTTGACGCCGTTGACGTTGAAGCTCGCGATCTTCATGAGCACTCAACGCTTGCGCGCGTATGGGTCGATGTCATCGCGCAGCTTTCGCGTTGATGACCAGACCACCACTGCCACCGACAGGAGGATGCCCGACACCAGGCCGCCGACGGCCAGAAGGCCTGCCGGTGTGCTGTCGGCTTCCGCCCGCAGAGCGACCGGGCCCACCTTCAATTCCACCGCCGCATGTGAGCGATCCCGCATGACGCCTGTCGGAGCTTCCTTATAATCATTCTTTGTCTTGTGAGCCAAGGGACCAACCTCCTGATCCAGAAGCTCTTTCCCGCGGTGCGGGTTCCCGGCCGCTATTCCGCCTCCACGGCGTAGCACAGCAGCACGACGCCATGATCCAGCAGCTCGCATGTCTTGAACGCGAGCTTCACCTTGCCGGCGAGTCCTTCGTCGCCGGCATCAACGATGCCTTCGATGTTCAGCCGGGCGTCCAGCGCAGGCGCAACGAGAACACGGAATTCATCCACGAGGCCCGCCGCGAAGAAGCTGCCGTTGATGCGCCTGCCGCCCTCCAGCAGGAGACGACGGATGCCAAGTTCCTGCGCGAGGAGATCGAGTGTTGCCGCAAGGCCGATCTCGTTGCTGTCGGACACGATGTACGACACGCCGTCGCCGACCAGTTCCGCCAGATGGCTATCAGGCACATTGGCGCCGAGCAGCACCACCACATGGTCGCCGCCGATATTGTCGCTCCTGAAGTGCAGCTTGCCCGAACGGTCGAGCGCGATCGCATAGCCATCGGCGTCACGCCTGGCGAAATGATGCGGCCGCGAGACCGGGCGGTGGCTTGCCGGGGGATGGGGCTCACCCTTGCTCATCTCTGCCATGGTGACGCGCCCCACGATCCACGCGTCCCCCTCAAGCTCGCTGTGAAGCTTCTCATAAAGCTTCGACCAGCTCGATTTGTCGCCGTCGGGGCTTTCGGTAAACTTACTGGGATGCAGGCGACCGTCGATGGAACTTTCCATGAGGCACATGATGGTGGGCTTCATGAGCTTATCTTTTCCTCCACGGGACCCGCTGGGACGGCGATTGCCAGGATGCTCGGCAACAAAAATGTGTCGCCCGATGGCAAACGCTGGATGCGGGGGAAGGTTCGGCTGGCCGCTGCTGATGCCTTCATCCAAGGCTGCTTCGGCTGCACGGATGCTTGAAACAGAGAGACGGATGGACACAGGTCCGTCTGCAACGAAAGAACACGAGAACTCGTTCCTAGGATAGTCACGACAAAAACTAGCGACCTAGAAGATCCGGAGAATCTATACACTTCTGTAAGCGAGAGCCTGCGATCATTACACTTGATATTTCCTATAACCCGATATAAATCAAGGTGAAGTCACACCTTAATTTCAGGTGAAACCATCCCAATGTCGGATTTTTTCATGCCAAGTCCAGTTCGTTTGCAAAATACGCTATTAGGCCTAGACTACAGTTCTAGCGGGATAAGTATTCCGGAGGACGCCTTCGATAAGGTAGTTCGCCCCCTCTTGTATCCTAAGATGGACCCGGACGAAAAAGTTCCTGCCTTTGATCGCTACGTAGAGTTTGAGTCTGTAGGTTTCGGTGGCATCCAATTCGTCTACAGGAACGATCAGGGGGAAGAGGTCAGGAGATCAGTCACCATTACGTCGCCCCAATTCAAGCAGATCCAGCGGGATATGGATCTGTTCAACCTCGTCAAGGCGGGTGAGAAAGCGGGCTACGAACTGATCAACGGGCTGGACCCCAACGCGAACCTGCTGGACGCCATCTATGTGGAGCCGGATTTTCTGGCTGACGCCGAGGGCAAGGCGCTAGCCATCGAATACACGGACGGTGAGGGTCTTCGCCGCAAAGGCTTCGTTCACGCGGACATCAACAAGGAAGACTTCGAGCGGGTAAAAACCGGAAAAGAACGCAAGCAACTGATCATCGATAATGCTTCGGAAGGATATTCGCTGATCAGGTGGGACAAAGACCTTCCCTCGTTCGCTCAGTACACCAATTTCAGCGATCCGGGCGAGCAAAAACGCGGAGGCGATGATGGCATCGCCTTCGAGTACATCGACAAGAACGGCAAGCTGAAGAAGGGCCTCGTCCTGAGAAGCGTTGACGAGGAACTCTTCAAGAAGGTTGAGGCTGACCGGGAGCTCTTCAGGAGCCAGAAGAACTGGCTCGATCAACAAAACGCCGGTCTTGACTCGAGCGACCCCAGGTTCGTCACGGTGGCCGCGCCGGGCAACTACTGGAAGAAGGTCGTTGTCGACGGCAACGTGACATACGAGAAGACTGATTCATATGAGGTCGACCAGATCGCCTGGATGGAGGTGGAAGCTGTGCCTGAGCTGGGCGAGGATGTCCTGCTGGTCACCACCTATGACAGCGATCGCCGCGATAACGTCGTCCGTCGCCAGCTCGTTCATCGCGAGGACATCGGAGATGAAAAGTTCAATCGGCTTCAAGACGATATGAACCACAGCAGGTACGTGAACTTCTTCCAGAGCAGAGGCACCCGGCCGCCGTCGAGCACTCACCCGGAAAGGAACATTCGGGTTTGGACAAAAGACAAGTTCAAGTCGTCCGAGCTTGGCGACGTTTCGCGGGTCGTAACGGACTTTATAGACAAAGGCTTCGTGCTGCTCGAGTTCAATGATTCCGGCAGCGGCCCCTATGTCGGGCAGACGATCCTGATCAGCGAGAACGAGACTCCGGAAGCCTTTGATATCGCCCGGAAGTTCGCACTCGGTGATGATCGGACAAAGATAAACCTTCTCTCCCTTGAGGATGGCGAAGACTGGATCAAGCTGCGCGACAACAGGGAGTTTTCCGACGAGTAGCCGGTTTCATGAGTCCTGATGTGATCTGATATGAGGAGCGGCACCTTGGGTGCCACTCCTTGCGGCCGTTCAAGGAGCGCGGCGCACCCGCTTGTTGGCTCCACGATCTTTCAGATCTGCTTCCGATACACACTCGGCGGCATGCCGAAGTGGCTGCGGAACTCGCGCGAGAAATGCGCGGTGTCGGCAAATCCGCAGTCCAGCGCGATCTGCGTGATGCTCTCCAGCTTGTTTTCGATCATCCAGCGTCCGTAGTTCAGCCGCATGATCCGGTGGTGCCGCGCCGGCGTCGTGCCCAGTGCCGCGTGGAAGGCCCGTTCCAGCTGGCGCACGCTGACGCCGACATAGCGCGCCACCGCCGGCAATGTCGGCGGGTGGTCGAGCTGCTGTTCCATGAAATGCACCGCCTTGCGCACACGCGGGTCGGTCACATCGGCAAGATCGTCGCGGAAATGCGCCTGCGGCAGGCTCGGCGCGCGGATCCCCGTCAGCATCATGTGGCGGACCGCCTGCTGCGCGCGATCGCGGCCGCAGTGGCGCGCGATGAGATAGAGCCCGAGATCGATGGCGGCGGTCGACCCCGCACAGGTGAGGATATCGCCCTCATCGACGAACAGCCGGTCCGTCACCGTCTCCACATCGGGAAACTGCGCCTCGAAAGCATCCTGCACGTTCCAATGGATGCAGACCTGACGGCCGGTGGCGAGGCCAGCCCGGGCGATGGCGAAGGTGCCGGTGCAGATGCCCAGCAGCCGCACCCCCGCCGCATGCGCGCGGCGCAGGTAATCGCTGCGCGCCGGCACCGGCCGCTCGTCGCGATAGTCGTTGCCGCCACAGACCGCGATATAGTCGAACTCCTCGGGCGCGATGACATCAGGGGTGCCCGCCACTTTCAGTCCGCAGCTTGCGGTACGGCTTTCGGCACCCGGCGTCATGATGGCCCAGGAGGCGTGGATCTGCCGGCTTTCGCCGCCGTCGTCGGCCGCCAGCCGCAGGCTGTCGATCAGCCCGCCGAAGGCTGCCAGCGTGAACTTATCGAGCAGCAGGAAACCTACCCTGAGCGGCGGCCGCGACGCTTCCGGCTTGGCCATATCTGGCGTCTCCCTCGTTTCAGCCCAACTTTGTCGGATATCTTCAAGTTGGTGGCAACAGCCTTCAAGCCACCTGCCGGTGCAATTGCGAGCCTTGCCTGAACAATAAGCACGAGGGGAATGTCATGAAGTCTCTGTCACTTCTTCTGTCTGCATCCGTTGCGGCCCTGACGCTCGTAAGCTCAGGCGCATCCGCACAGGACAAAAACCTCACTGTCGCCTGGTATGGCGGCAACTGGGGCGACGCCTTCCAGGCCTGTGTCGCGGAACCCTTCACCAAGGAGACCGGCATCAAGGTGACCGCCGAGATCGGCACCTCGACCACCACGCTCGCCAAGCTGCAGCAGCAGGCCTCCGCCCCCACCATCGATGTCGCCTATATGGATGGCGGCATCAGCGAGCTTGCCCAAGAGGCCGGCGTTCTCGCACCGATCGATCTTTCAAAGATGCCGAACGCCGCCAATCTCTCCGAAAAGGCCGCCTACAAGGCCGGCAATGATGTCTTCGCCATCTCCGGCGGCTATTATTCGCTCGGCCTGACCTACAACACCAAGGAGATCGAGGAAGCCCCCACCTCCTGGGAAGCGCTGTGGGATGAGGACTACGCGGGCGCGGTGACCATTCCCTCGCCCAGCAATTCCGCCGGCATCCCTTTCATCTTCTTCCTCAACAAGATGCTCGGCGGCACGCCCGCCGACATGTCGGCCACCTTCGCCAAGCTGAAGGAACTCGACGCCAACATGTTCTTTGACAGCTCCGGCGCGGCAAGCAATGCCTTCCAGTCGGGCGAGGTCATCATCGGCGCGCACTTCAACGTCGGCGCCTGGGCCCTGGCCGATGCCGGCCTGCCCATCGGCTTCACCGTGCCGAAGGAAGGTGTCTGGGCCACCGATGCGCGCCTGCATCTTGTGAAGGGCTCGAAAAACAGCGAGGCGGCGGAGAAGTTCCTCAACACCGCCATGAGCGCCGAGGCGGGCCAATGCCTCGCCGCCAAGCTCTACCTCGGACCTGCCGTGAAGAACGTGGAACTGACGCCTGAGGTCAGCCGCAAGCTGCCGTGGGGCGAAAAGGGTTCGGTGGACGACCTGCTGCTGTTCGACTGGAACGAGGTCAACGCCAAGCGGTCTGAACTGACCGAGACCTGGAACCGCGAAGTCGCGCGTTGAGCGGCAGGCGTTAGATCCATGGTTCTCCTTGCTGTCGATAATGTCTCCAAGAGCTTTGGCAAGCACCAGGCGCTTCGGGACGTGAGCCTGACGATCGAACCGGGAGAGTTCGTCTCGCTGCTGGGCCCTTCGGGCTGCGGCAAGACGACTCTCCTCAGGATGATCGCCGGTTTCCTTCAGGTAAATCGGGGAACCATCACCATCGAGGGGCAGGACATCACGCACCTGCCCCCGCACAAACGGCCGCTCAACACGGTCTTCCAGAACTACGCCCTCTTCCCGCACCTGAGCGTGCTGGAGAACGTGGCCTACGGGCCCCGGCGGGCGGGCGTCTCCAAGGCCGAAGCGGCCAGCCGCGCGCGTGAAGCCCTGGACCTCGTGGGACTTAGCGACTTCTCGTCCCGCTATCCGCGCCAGATGTCAGGCGGGCAGCAGCAGCGCGTGGCGCTTGCCCGCGCCATCGTCAACAAGCCGAAGCTTCTGCTTCTGGACGAGCCCCTGAGCGCGCTCGACCTGCAATTGCGCAAGCGCATGCAGATCGAGCTGAAAGAGATCCAGGAGAAGATCGGCGTCGCCTTCGTCTTCGTCACCCATGACCAGGAAGAGGCCATGGCCATGTCCGACCGGATCGCCGTCATGAGCGGCGGCCGCATCGAACAGGTCGACATTGCCACCAACGTCTATGCCCGGCCCGCCACGCGCTTCGTGGCCGATTTCATCGGCGAGGCAAGCCTTCTTCCCGTGGAGCGGCAGACGCTGCGCGTGCTGCCCGAGGGCAGCACGGGTGACGCCATGGCCGTGGTCCGCCCCGAACACGTCAGCGTCCTCGCAAGCCCGCCCGCGGTTCGCGACGGCCAGCTCACGCTCGACGGCCGCATCGAGACCATCGTCGGCATCGGCGGCGCGACCACCATCTATGTGCGTGCCGAAGGCCACCTCATCCTGGCGCGCCGTCTGGGCCTCGCCGGCTCCGATCTTTCGGAAGGCCAGCCCGTCACGGTCGCCTTCGACCGCGAGGCGGTCCACCTCATCGACGGCGCGGCGTCATGAGCACCTCGCGCATCGCGGTCCTGGGCCTCGTCGCGCTGCCGGCGGCCTTCTTCGCCGCCTTCTTCCTCGTACCGCTGGCAACCGTGCTCATCGCCAGCATCATGAAGGACGGCAGCCTCACAGCCGCCAACTACACCCGCATCCTCTTCGACACCTACCATTGGGAAGTACTGGCGACGACCTTCCGGCTCGGCCTTCTCACCACCGTGATCTGTATCCTGCTGGGCTATCCGCTGGCCTGGTATCTGGTGCGCATGGTGCGCTGGAAGGCCTGGCGGCGCATCTGCGTCATCCTGCTCATCCTGCCGCTCTTTACATCAAACATCGTGCGCTCCTTCGGCTGGATGGTGCTGCTCGGCCGCAACGGCCTCGTCAACGAGAGCATGGAAGGCCTTGGCCTCATCGAACGGCCCATCCGCTTTCTCGGCACCGAGACCGGCATCCTGATCGGTCTCGTCTACATCCTGCTGCCCTTCGTGGTGCTGACCATCGGCAACGCACTGGCACGGGTCGACCGTTCGGTCGAGCACGCCTCCGCCGATCTTGGTGCAAGCCCGGCCTCGACCTTCTGGCATGTGACCTTTCCCCTGAGCATCCCGGGCGTGGTCTCGGGCGCCATCATGGTCTTCGCTCTCGCCGTCAGCGCCTATGTGACTCCTGCCCTCCTCTCCGGCGGCCGCGTCACCGTGCTCGCCATGCTGATCTTCCAGCAATATTCCAGCGTCTTCGATTTCAACTACGGCGGCGCGCTGGCCATCACGCTTCTTGCCTTCACCCTGGCGATGATCGCGGCGGCCTCGCTTGTTTCGCGGCTGGGAGCGCGCTGAGCCATGGCGATCCGTGTCCTCGTCCGCCTCGTCTCGCTCCTCACCATGGCCTTCCTGGTGCTGCCGCTGGTGGTGATCATCGGCGCCTCGCTGACCACGAGCAAATTCCTCGCCTTCCCGCCGGAGGGACTGACGCTGCGCTGGTATGAAGTCGTCATTTCCGACCCGACCTATGTCGCCTCCTTCGTCACCAGCACCCTCCTGGCGGCAGCGGCGACCCTGGTGGCGCTGCTGCTGGCCCTGCCGGCCGCCATCGCCATTGCCCGCTTCGACTTTCCGGGCAAGGCGACCTTCTCCGGCATTCTGCTGTCGCCGCTCGTCCTGCCGCATCTGGTGCTGGGCGCGGCCCTCCTGCAGTTCGGCGCGCCGCTCGGCCTCACCCGCAACTTCACCGCGCTGCTGGTGGGCCATGTGGTCATCATCACGCCCTTCATCCTGCGCACCGTGCTGCCGCTCCTCACACAGGATCAGCGCTCGCTGGAGGAAGCCTCGCGCGATCTCGGCGCCGGGCCATTCGAAACCTTCTTCCTGGTGACGCTGCCGCAGATCCGCTCCGGCGTCGTCTCCGGCGCGATCTTCGCCTTCATCACCTCCTTCATCAATGTGGAGCTCTCGATCTTCAACACGACGGGCGAGCTCAACACCATCCCCGTCCAGCTCTTCAACTACGTGCAGTATTCGATCGACCCGTCGATCGCCGCCGTCTCGGCCGCGACCATCCTTGCCGCCGTCGCCGCCATCATCGTCATCGACCTCACAATCGGCCTCGACTTCCTCTCAGACAACGACTGACAGGCCTGACCCCAGGAGCAATGCCATGCGCATTCAGGATACTTTCGACGTCATCTACACCCACACCGAGGGCGAACCGCTCTGCATCATCCACTCCGGCATCCCCTATCCCGCCGGCTCCTCCATCCTGGAAAAGCGCCAGTTCCTGGAGGAAAACTACGACTGGCTGCGCAAGGCGCTGATGCGCGAGCCGCGCGGCCACACCGACATGTTCGGCGTGTTCCTCACGCCTCCGTCGAGCCCGGACTATGACGCCGGCCTGATCTACATCGACGGCACGGAATATTCCCACATGTGCGGCCATGGCACGATCGCGGTGGCCATGGCCATGGTGACCCATGGTTTCGTGCGCCGCAGCGACAGCGGCATCACCAAGATCCGGTTCGAGACCACCGCCGGCCTCGTGGTGGCGGAAGTCGCCACCGAAGGCGAGGAGGTTCTCTGGACTCGGTTTGAGAACGTTCCCGCCTATGTGGCTGAACAGGATGTGGAATTCGAGCTTCCGACCTATGGCAAGCTGAAGGCCGATCTCGCCTGGGGCGGCAACTATTTCGGCATCATCGATCTCACCGGTTCCAAGCTCCGCATCTCGCCGGAGAACGGCAGCGAGCTCTCGCGCATGGGCATCATCGCCCGCGAGGAGCTGAAGAAGAAGATGCACGTCCAGCACCCCACCCAGGGCCACATCAACAACCTCAACTTCGTCACCTTCTGGCACGAGCCGACCATCGAGGGCGCCTTCTACAAGAACGTGCATGTCTTCAGCGCCGGCCAGCTCGATCGTTCGCCCGGCGGCACCGGCACCTCGGCCATGATGGCCATGTTCGAGGCACGCGGTAAGCTGAAGCTCAACCAGCCGATCCGCTCCGAAGGCCTTCTCGGCAGCGGCACCTTCGAGGGCTGCCTCATCGGCGAGACCACGCTCGGCAACGTCCGCGCCGTGCGCCCCACCGTGAAGGGCACCGCCGGCCTCCTCGGCACCGCCCGCTGGACCATCGACCGCAAGGACCCCATCGGCGCCGGCTTCCTGGTGCTCTGATCCCCTCTGAGGTCCCCCGGCTGTTCCTCCGCCACAACCGGAGGAACAGCTCCCGGTCATGCGGGGTTTCTCCTTTCGCAAAGCTTGAGGAGGCCCCCGCGTGACCGGACCAAAGCTCGAACATGTCGCAAGGCTCGGCTATGCCGCGCGCGGCGCCGTCTACTGCCTTGTCGGCGGCCTCGCGCTCATGGCGGCCATCGGCTCCGGCGGTGATGCCGGCGGCAATCAAAGCGCCCTCCAAAGCCTCCTCAGCCAGCCCCTGGGTTGGGTACTCCTGGGCATCATCGCCATCGGCCTCGCCTGCCACGCCTTCTGGCGCTTTGTTGAATCCCTCACCGACGCCGACCATCGCGGCACCTCGGCCAAAGCGCTGGCGGTGCGCGGCGCCCATCTCATCAGCGGCGTGGCCTCGGCAGGTCTCGCCATCTCGGCGGCCAGCATGGCCCTGGGCCGCGCCGCCGCCTCCGGTGGCGGCGACAACCAGGCGGCGCAGGACTGGACGGCCTGGCTTCTCTCCCAGCCCTTCGGCCAGATCCTCACCGGCATTGTCGGCGCGGCGGTGATCGCCGCAGGTTTTGTTTTCGTCGGCAAGGGCTGGCGCGGCGATGTCACCAAACACCTGAAGATGACCGACGCCATCTGCCGCTGGGCCGTGCCGCTGGGCCGCCTCGGCTATGCCGCCCGTGGCGTCGTCTTTTTCATCATCGGCGGCTTCCTCATCATGGCCGCCATCCGCGCCAGCTCCGCCGAAGCCAAGGGCCTCGGCGGCGCGCTGGACACGCTGCGCGAGCAGCCCTACGGCTGGGTGCTGCTCGCCCTAACGGCAGCCGGTTTCATCGCCTTCGGCCTCTTCGGCATCGCCCAGGCGCGCTACCGGCATATTGATGCACCTGACGCAGGCGACATGAAGCGCGCGGCGACCCGGCATGTCGGGGCGTTGCGCTCCTGAGGGAAAAGCGGTCGGGCGCTCCGTTCGGCGACAACTAAGCGGCAGTACCCTGCCTACCGGACAACGGCGCGGGAAACCCTCACCTCACCTCGTAATGGATGGGCTTGAAGGTCCCGCCATTGCTTGCAGGCGCCGAGCACGCGGTCAGGCCCACCACCAGGTCCATATGCGCCTTGAACACGATGCGGTCGCCGGCCTTGCTCAAGGGCGGAAGCACCTTGAACTTTCCCGTCGCACCGTCCACAGGGACGTTCATGAAGCAGTTGAAGGCCACCGGGATGGCGTCTTCCTCGATGCCATAGGGCTTGAGGGCGGCCGCAAGGTTGCCATGGCAGCCCTGATGGGGCGGCTCGTTGTCATAGCACATCCGGAAGGTCGCCTCGCTGCAGGGCGTCAGCAGGAAGTCGTGCCGGCCCACCGTATCCTCGAGGATCTCGAGCATGACGTTCGACCGGTTGGAATAGAGCTTGTCGCCGGTGGTCAGGTAGATCCGCTCGGCATAATCAAGCGTGCGTCCTGACGACAGCATCTCGCGCACATCCGCGCGGGAAATCGTCAGCAGGTCCGCCACCTGCCCGCCCAGCGCATCGATCACGGTCAGCTCCTGCCCCGCCTTCATCTCGAAGGCAACGCCACTGCGCGGCGGGATCACGGCGGTGTGGTCGCAGACCGTGGGTGCGTTCATGTCAGGTCCTTGATCTTGGTGAGTTCTCGTGGAAGGGCCGGAGCGTCAGGGCGCGCGAAGGGGCACGTCCATTCCTCCGAAACCGCGCGGCCGCTGTATTGCCGCGCCTCCGAGATCGTGCCGTGCCGCGCCAGCATGGGGTTCGCGTCACCGGCCAGCTTGATATCGCGGTCGATGATCGCGCTGCGCAGCTTTTCGTAGCGGTTCTGGCTGCGCAAAGTTTCGAACTGGTCGTGCAGGTTGAACACCATGGTGGGATGCGCGAAGCGCCGCGCCGGGCGGCTGGCGTTGGGGTGAAGGCCGACAACGAAGAAAGCCTCGCCGCCGAAGCTCAGCGAGAAGTGCGGATCATCCGGATCCTGGCTCACCCGGGGGTCATGCTTCTGCCCGCGCCAGACATCCTTGTCGGCCAGCGACTGGATGCGTTCCCAAAGCCCCCGCTCGAAGTCCTTCTCGCTCAGATCGAGCGGCCCTTCGAAGACGACGGCAAAGCTGGTGAAGAGCGTCGGGTCCTGCGCGTAGCGCCAGGCAAAGCGCATCAGATGGTCCTGGATCTCCACATCATTCCAGGCGCTGTCGATGCTGCGCGCCGTATAGACGGTCAGCGCGCCCTTCTGCACGGCGGATTTGGCGCCGACACAGGGAAAGTCCTGGCCAAGAATGAAGTCTCTTAAGTCTGCTTCCAAGGCAGGCATTGAGGCGCTGTCAGGTCTGATCGGCATTCCGTACTCCACCGGGAGTCGGAAAACTCAAGATCGGCGTTGTTGTTCCGCGAGCGCGCTGCCTGGGGCCCTGCCGCCGCTGGGGCTCGCGGCCCCGACTGCTGGGCCTCAGCTCCGCAGTCCCGGCGCCTCCTGGCCCGTGCGCTCGACATATTCGGTATAGCCGCCGCCGAAGAGATGCGGGCCTTCAGGCGTCAGCTCAAGCACGCGGTTGGAGAGCGCCGCCAGAAAGTGGCGGTCATGGCTCACGAAAAGCATAGAGCCTTCGAAGCGCTGGAGCGCCTCGACCAGCATCTGCTTGGTGGCGATATCGAGATGGTTGGTGGGCTCGTCCAGCACCAGGAAGTTCGGCGGGTCGAACAGCATCTTCGCCATGACCAGCCGCGCCTTCTCGCCGCCTGACAGCACGCGGCACCTCTTCTCGATCTCATCGCCCGAAAAGCCGAAGCAGCCCGCCAAGGCACGCAACGAGGCCTGTCCGGCCAGCGGAAAGCTGTCTTCCAGCGACTGCAGCACCGTGCGGTCGGCGTCCAGCAGCTCCATGGCGTGCTGCGAGAAATAGCCCATCTTGACACTGGGGCCCCGCGTCACCGTGCCGGCATCGGGCTCGGACGCGCCGGCGATCAGCTTGAGCAAGGTCGACTTGCCCGCGCCGTTGACGCCCATCACGCACCAGCGCTCGCGCCGCCGCACCTGGAAGTCGAGACCGTCGTAGATGATGCGGTCGCCATAGCTTTTGTGCACGCCCTTGACCGTCGCGACGTCTTCGCCCGAACGCGGTGCCGGCTGGAACTCGAAGCGCACCGTCTGCTGGCGCTTCGGCGGCTGGACGCGCTCGATCTTGTCGAGCTTCTTGACCCGGCTCTGCACCTGCGCGGCGTGGCTGGCGCGCGCCTTGAAGCGCTCGATGAAGGCCACTTCCTTGGCCAGCATGGCCTGCTGGCGCTCGAACTGCGCCTGCTGCTGCGCCTCGGCAATGGCGCGCTGCTGGCGATAGAACTCGTAGTTGCCTGAATAGGACGTCAGCGCGCCGCCGTCGATCTCGACGATCTTGTTGATGACGCGGTCCATGAATTCGCGATCGTGCGAGGTCATCAGCAGGGCGCCGTCGAAGCCTTTGAGGAAGCCTTCGAGCCAGATCAGACTCTCAAGATCGAGATGGTTGGACGGCTCGTCCAGCAGCATGATATCGGGGCGCATCAGCAGGATCTTCGCCAGCGCCACACGCATCTTCCAGCCGCCGGACAGCTTGGCCACATCGCCATCCATCATCGCCTGGCTGAAGCCGAGGCCATCAAGCACTTCGCGGGCACGCCCATCCAGCGCATAGCCGTCGAGTTCGTCGTAGCGGCCCTGCACCTCGCCGTAGCGGGTGATGATCTCGTCCATCTCGTCGGCGCGATCAGGATCGGCCATGGCCGTTTCCAGCTCCGCCATCTCGGCGGCCAGGGCGCCGATCGGTCCAACGCCGTCCATGACCTCGACCACCGCGCTGCGTCCCGCCATGTCGCCGACATCCTGGCTGAAGTAGCCGATGGTCACGCCACGATCGACCGCGACCTGGCCCTCGTCAGGCATGTCCTCCCCGGTGATCATGCGAAACAGCGTCGTCTTGCCGGCACCATTGGGGCCGACAAGGCCGATCTTCTCGCCCCGCTGAAGCGCCGCCGACGCCTCGATGAAGACGATCTGGTTGCCGTTCTGCTTGCCGATGCTTTCGAGGCGGATCATGCGGAATTCCGGGTCAGTGCGATGATGGAGCCGCCTCAAACCATCCCACCCGCCGCCACGCAAGGGGCCGCAGCGTCACATGTTGGTTCTGGCGGCGAATGTTGGCCATCCAAGTCCCATTCGTTTCCAGGCTCACATTGAGCGCCGCCGCCGGACATGCGCCCATGGAGCCGAAGACCCTCAACGCCCTGATCGCCACGATTGAAAGGTCAAGCAAAACGGCAACTTCGGCTAGCCGAAGCCGTCACAGCGGAAATCTGCGGTAGTGACCAACGCCATCTGCCGCTGGGCCACCTCGACTATGTCACACGAGACGTCGTCTTCTTCATCATCATCGGGCGGCTTCCTCATTATGTCGATCCGCGCCAGCTCCGCCTAAGCCAAGGGCCTCAGCGGCACGCTGGACACGCTCAGCGAGCAGCCTCACGGCTGGGTCCTGCTGGCGCTGACGGCCGCAGGCCTCTTCGGCATCGCTTAGTCCCGCTACCGCCACATCGACGCGCCTGACGCAGGCGACATGAAGCGCGCGGCGACGCGGCATGTAAGGGGGGCGGTCGTGAGGAGGTTGTAAGGGTGGCCGCACAACGAACGTGGAACCGTCGTCTGAGTTTCTTTCGCCTTGCATAATCTAAAATCTCATGAGGCAGCCTGGTCTCCGATCTTAGAAAAGGCGCCCAGCAGGCTTCCGATGGCCATCTTCAACGCAGCTATCATTTGTCGCCTTGGTTCTTGAGGCTATTACGAGCAGTAGCGGAATACGCACCGCGCCGAGTTTTTGTGTTACCAGGCTAGCATCAACTCCGTTGAGGATGCTGAGCCAGAAAATTTGTTAGCCGATCAGACAAGAACGGGTCGCGGATCTCGCATTCCCAAACAGTCATCACGTTCCAGCCGGCCCCGGCCAGGGCCGCGACATCCCTCAAATCGCGCTGCCGATTCCCCTCGATCTTTGGCAACCAGTAGTCTTGGTGGGAGTCGGGCTTGCGTGTTCCCGTTTTGCAGTTATGGCCATGCCAAAAGCAGCCATGCACGAAAATAGCTTTCTTCCACTTGATAAAAGCGATGTCGGGCCGCCCGGGAAGATCTGGTCTATGGAGCCGATAGCCAACGAAGCCAGCGCGTCGCAGTAGCGCCCGCACCGCGAGTTCCGGCTTGGTGTTCTTCGAGCGGATCGCTCGCATGTTGGCACTTCGCCGGTTCGGGCTGATTTTGTCCATAATAGCTAACGTTGGCGCGCTGTTTCTAGTTCACGGGTTGGACCCGCCGGGGGCGCGATCTTTGTCCAACCTTGTGCAGACCTGAAATGAACAGCCCTCACCTTTTGTTGGCGTTCCTGCAATAATTCGGCTAGTTAATCGTCGAGCATCGAGTCTGGAACAGGGATGGCTGAATTGCTGCTGAGCCTTTTCTGTGGCGCTGGGGGACTGGACCTAGGTTTTGAGCAGGCGGGCTTTGAGATCGGTCTCGCCTTCGACAAGAAGGCTGACAGCGTCGCGTCTTACAATCGGAACCGGTTGTCACAGAGGGGGCATCTGCGCGACGTCAACCTCATAACGCTAGAAATGCTCGATGAGCTTTATGGCGCTAGGTTTGCGCCAACAGGTGTAATTGGCGGACCTCCCTGTCAAAGCTTTAGCCAGGCAAATCGATCAATCGCCGATTCTGACCCGCGCCATCGACTCCCGCTGGTTTACGCCGCCTTGCTGCGCGCCCTCAATGAGCGTAGTCCGGTCAAGTTCTTCGTTATGGAGAATGTTAAGGGCTTGCGCAGCGGGACGCACTCCCATCGTCTAACGCATTTCAAGAAGTCGCTATCTGACGCCGGATTCCATATTTCTGAGCAACTGCTGAACGCTGTTGATTTCGAGGTTCCGCAAAACAGGCAGCGGCTGTTTATCGTAGGGATCAACAAGCAGCTTTTCGGCGAGATAGACTGGCCGTCTCCAGATACGACGACTCAAAAACCCGAGAGTGTGACCGTTAGATCGGCTATCTGGGGTCTTCCGGAACCGTGGCACTTCAGCCGAGCCGGCATCCCGGAGATCTGTGAGCACCATGTCAACCATTGGTGCATGGCGCCAAAGTCGGCAAGGTTCGCGGACGGCTCGCTGAAACCTGGCGACACAAGCTATCGAAGCTTCAAGACGCTGGCTTGGGATAGGCCAAGCATCACCGTTGCTTATGGGCACCGCGAGGTTCATGTGCACCCTAGTGGAAAGCGCCGCCTGAGCGTCTATGAGGGAATGCGGTTGCAAGGCTTCCCGCATGAGTATGAGCTTACCGGTTCGCTGTCATCGCAGATCGACCAGGTAAGCGAGGCCGTGCCGCCACCGATGGCGAAGGCTGTTGGCCAGTCCATCTCGGCACTCATAACGCAGCTTGAGAGGCGCGCCGCAGCATGAAGCGCTCATTCGCTCTCTCCTCCATTCATATCGAGCATACCGCTCCATGACGACGGGTTCGAACAGCGGCGGCAGACCCTACGCGGACGGCCAAAACTCGGACCGACCAGGCGTTCTTGAAGCAGAAAAGCGCTTCACGGAGGACATGATCAAGTCACGGACGACCGGCGAGCCAGCTGAAACCGTCTTGAAGACTGATGACCGTGTTCTCGCAAGGATAACCGACGGCATATATCGCCAGCCATCGTCAGCGCTGCGCGAACTCATCTCGAATGCATACGATGCTGACGCAACGGAAGTGTTCATCGAGACGGACTCTCCACGCTATTCTCAGATAGAAGTCCGCGACAACGGCATCGGCATGGACGAGGAGGCGCTTTCGCGTCTCATTCACCACATAGGCGGTAGCACGAAGCGGACGAGTCTCGGAAAGGATATGGGCACGACCGCAGCAGACAATGCGGGGCTGTCGCCCGCTGGACGCAAGCTGATTGGGAAGATCGGCATAGGCTTGTTCTCCGTTAGTCAGCTGACTTCGCACTTTCAAATAATTACGAAGCGAAAAGGGGCGGATCATCGCTTGTTCGCGGATGTGATCCTGCGCACTTATCTTGAGGATGAGGAAGAGGCTGCAGCGGACCGGCCGTTTGAAACTGGCACCGTTCGAGTGGTGAGCGTGCCGGCGGAAGATATCAAGGCGCACGGGACGCAGATCATCCTGCGGCAAATCCACCCTCGCGCGCGTAATATCCTGCGGAGTAGGGAACGGTGGGAGAGCTACTATGAGCAACTGGAGCTGCCAGAGAAGGATCGAGATCCTGCTGTCACTGCGCCAGTGTTTCACTCAGGAAACCTTGCTCAGGAGCCTGATCCAGACGACAAACAACTGGTTTTCCAGGACGGGCCCGCGATGCCGTGGAAGGATATCGCTAAGCCAACGCCGCTTCAAAAGTTCGAAGCGCTCCGGACGGCACTTGCCGGCCAAGTGGGCAGCGCTTCAGATCGGCCCGAAGTTGCTCGGACATTCGACAACTATTTAGCGCTGCTGTGGACGCTCAGTCTGTCAGCTCCGGTCCCGTATCTTGATGGGCATCCATTCGACCTCACCAGTTTGGATGATCCCGTGGCGTTCATGATTACGAACGCTCGAGGTCAAGCTCAAAAGCTTGACCTCGAAGGGGGCCAGAAGATCCGCGAAGCGGCGGGGCTTACTGCGCACGACACCGCGGCGGGCGGCGGCTTCAAAGTCTTCGTTGATGCTATCGAACTGAGGCGACCAATAACGTTTGAATGGTGGCCATCCGAACGGCAGGCCGTTCAGCATCCGATGATGTTCGTGGGAAAATATACACCTGATCTGTCAAAAGTGCCGGCTTCTATTCGCGGCGGAGAGCTTTCCTTCGAGGCGTATCTTTTCTGGAACTCAAAAATCGTTCCAAAAGAAAATAATGGCGTTCTCGTCCGCATTAACGGCGCGAGCGGAGCCCTATTCGACGACACTTTTATGAAATACCAGGTGTCAGAGCAAACGCGGCTCCGGCAGATTACGGCCGAAATCTTTGTGTCGAAAGGCCTCGACGCCGCTCTCAACATCGACCGCGAATCCTTCAACTTCGCCCATCCGCACTACGCCTTGGTGAGTAAATGGCTACACCGGGCGCTACGCCAGGTCGCCAACACGCAAAAGGCGGTGAGCGGAGCTATTCGAGAGGCCGAGGCTGAGGTCAGACAGGAGGAGACCGGCGCTCGACTCGGCCAATACGCCTCGGACGCGTGGCGAGCTGCTAGGCGTGAAAGCACTGAGCGCCCTCCGCCAGTTGAAATGGCGAGTAACGCAGCTGCGGCAGCTGAACGTCGGCAGCAGGGTGTCATCGCGTTCGACCGCAGCAAGCTTTCGGCGGTAAAGCCTGTCGCAGGAAAGGCGCGCGATGTCACCGAGCGTGAGCAGAAGCTCAAGGCGATTGCTACGATCCTCGACGGTTTTGGGATCTTCGACAACATGGCGTACGAGGACCAGCACCGGCTGATGAACGCGATCCTTGCGGTCTTCTTCGACGATGGAAAAAGATGACCGACGACGAGCTGCCGACAGAGGAAGAACTGGACATTTATCAGTCGGAGCCCGCTCATACGCTTGCGCCCGACAAGCTCAAGACGGACTTCAAAGCCTGGCATCACCCCCGGAAACAATACGTGCGAATTGAGCAATGGTGTGCGGAGGTGCGCAAGCTCATCCCGGCGCTGGGCCTTTCTCTAGGTGATCCATTTAAGTATCTTACTCTTCCGGGGAATGAACTGCTTGACGTTCGCGCGCTGAATGGCGTCTGCGACCGGGCGGGCGTTAAGCTGCGCTATCTCGGGTTCAACAGCGTCGGTGCGCAGACACCAGAGGCCGTGGAGCTTGCGCTTTCACAAAGCGAGGTGCGCTCACTTTCGTCGATCGATGAGCATTCGAAGGTGCTCGACTATCGGCTCGAAGCAATTGCCAACCGCCGGAGCCCAGCCCACGAGGTGACGATGAGAGCCGGGCCCTTTCACGCAATCAACCTCGATTTGTGCGAATCGATCGCGTTCCGGGAGATTGGCCATCGCAAGGGCAGCTCTCTTGAAGCAGCGGGTAAGCTACTTGAGCTTCAGCTTCAATCGGCGAAGCCGTGGCTTTTGTTCATCACCACGAAGGCGCAGCCGGACCTCATCGCGGACTTCGCGCGCGATGGCTTCATGCACGCGCTTGATGCCAACTCAAGAGCCAGCGAGGCATTCAAAGCCAAACTCATCGAGATGCTCGCATCGAAGATTGAGGAACTTGATACCGATATACGGTCAGCTTGGACTCGCCAGGATGTGCGTTTCTTAAAGTTGTTCAGCGCAGGCTTAGGCAAGTGGATGCTTGGGATCTTAGCAAGAGCTTCGCCACCGCGCGGCATCAGCCTTCTCAGCGGCTGTTACTATCAATCCGGCACGAGTGGCCCTAACATGCTCTCACTAGCCTTCCGGTGTGATGGTGCGGTTCAGGTGCTGCAAGATCCTACCGCCATCCTGCCCGCGCCAGAGGAGGCGGCGCGTGCGACGGAGGTGGAGGCGGCTCTCGCGCTTGCCGACACCGCTATTGCAATGTTCGATCTTGATGCGCACGTGCGCCAGAGTGAGGTCCTTGAGAAACTGGTCGACAAATCCGGTCGACTTCTCGCGTCTGCACGTTTCGGCGAAGATGCTTATCGAAGTTGGGCGTATTCGCTATACCAATCCTGACGTCGCAGATTTCCCTCGCCGGTGCAGTCGCTCGCCCTTGCCGGCGAACGCGTGAGCTTGAGCCAGCTAGGTTCCCGGCACGGACTGATTTTCTACTTCGGGTGGCCAACGATCGTGGCGATGGTACTGCCGCCTAGTGGACTGAGCAAAAGAGCAAGAACAGCGAATTTCGTCGCAGACGTCAGCCTCCGCCAGAAAGCCATACGCTCATGCTCAGGAAGACGATTCGCTTCAACAGCGCCGTTCGGCAACTTCACGTCAGCAATCACCGAAGCAACCCATCATCCTCAAACTCGTCCCAGCTCTCCAGCCTCGGCCGCGGCGCCTCATCTCCCGCGCCGCCAGAAGAAGCCACCCCCGCCCTCTCCTTCTTCTTCGACCGCGTCAGCTTGGCCTTCCACGCGGCGCGGCGCCTGTTTTCGGCCGCGGCGATGGCGTCGTCTTCGCGCCAGACCGACATCAGGTCCCGGTCGAGGATGTCCTCCACCTGCCGTGGGTCGAAGACATGGAAGGTGATCTGCCTCGCGCGGCCGCGCAGCCGCACTGTGCGCGTGCCGGCGCTCGGCAGGCGGCCGTCCTTCAGCCACTTGTGCCGTTCGGCGGCGGAAATGGAGAGGATGTCCTCGATCTCGCGCGGGATGAGGGGCAGGTTTTCGATGCCCTCAAGCATGCGGGACACGATGGCCGAAACGTTGCGAAGCTCGGCCTCGGCGTTGTCATCCCTGTGCAGCACCAGCATGCTGCCGTCGGTCTCGAGCGACTTCCGCGCTCCCCAGGGTAGATGAGCGCGGATCTCGAGCAGGATGCCCTTGGCGCGGATGGATGAGCCGAGCGTGGCGACAGCGGACAAGGGCCACTGCGCAACGATCTCCCGTTCCAGAACTTTTGTCGGCCTGCGCACCATGGGCGTGAAATGGCGCGCCGTGCCCGTGCGTTCAAGGCAAGGAGACGGCACGGCCTCCCATCATCTGGGCGCATCGGCCCACATGATCGGGCTGCAGCCAATCAGGCGCCGGCAGGTGCCGTCGTCATGGGAACGCCGTCCTCGATCTCGCAGCCGAGGCGCGTCAGCGTTGCGTCCACCCAGCGGCGGTCGTTGCGGCCGGCGTGGATGTTCTCCATCTGGCGCGTCTCGGCCTCATGCTTCTTCAGCGCCGCCTCATAGATGGCGGGCACATCGTCATGGGCCACGGCCAGCACGCCGTCGGCATCGCCGCAGATGAGATCGCCGGGCTCGACCACCATGCCGTTGATGGCAATCGGCACGTTCACCTCACCCGGGCCGTCCTTGTAGGGGCCGAGGTGGGTGACGCCGGAGGCGAAGACGGGGAAGGAGCCTTCCGACAGTTCCTCGCTGTCGCGGATGGCGCCGAAGATGACGATGCCGCCGAGGCCGCGCTGCGCCGCATGGGCCACCATGAGCTCGCCGATGATGGCGTTGGTGAGATCGCCGCCCGCGTCCACCACCACGATGTCTCCGGGCTCGGCGATATCGAGCGCCTTGTGGACCATGAGGTTGTCGCCGGGCCGCGTCTTCACCGTGATGGCCGGACCGACCATGCGGGGGCCCGTGTAATAGGCGTGGATCCCTGCCCCGCCCGCCGTAAGCCGGGACATCACATCGCTGATGTTGGCCACCGGCAGCGCGCGGAACTTGTCGAACCAGACAGCATCGACCCTGCGGCTGATCGCACGAACCCGGAAACCGATCATGGCATTCACTCCTCGTTTGGAGCGCCGCATCCGCGGCCGCTCTTTGTCCTTCAAAGGTCTTGCCGGCGCGCTGAGCGCCGGAACGTCACATCCGCATGCCGAAATCCGCCACCTGCTCGGCGATCGACAGGATGCTGGGCAGCACCGGAAGCTGATCGTTCTTGCGGAAAAAGGCGTAATAGGTGACCGGCGGCAGCGGCGGGTGCACCGGCACGATGCGCAGCCGCCCGTCCTTCACCAGAGGCTCGAAATAGAGCCTGGGCAGATAGCTGAGGCCAAGACCGTAGATGGTGAGCTGCGCCACCATGCCGAGGCTGTTGCAGGTCAGGACCTGCTGCAGCTCAAAGCCCTGGTCGCGGAACCAGGACTGGTAGAGTTGCGTCAGCGCGGAAGCGGCCGGCTGTACGATGACGGGCAGGCGCGAGACATCCGCCGGCGACAGTTCCTTGGTCTCGACCTGGAAACCGGGGCTGGCCATCCAGACGTTCTCGACCGATCCGATCAGCCGGGAATCAAAGGTCGGGCTGGCAAAGGGGCCCGGCATGATGGCGATGTCGATCTCGTTGCGGCCGAGACGCTCGTAGAGGCGGATGCCGCCGTCGATCTCGGGCTCCACCTGCACCTTGGGAAACTGCAGCCGGATGCTCTGGATCAGCATGGGCAGCCATGTCAGGCCCACAAGATCGGTGGCGCCGATGCGTACCCGGCCTTCGAAGCCGGACTTGTCGGCCAGCGCGTGCACCACCTTCATGTGCAGGTCGAGCATCTCCTGCCCATAGGTCAGCAGGCGTTGGCCGACTTCGGTCAGCTGCAGGGTCTTCGATT
This sequence comes from Agaricicola taiwanensis, assembly GCF_014635245.1. GTDB lineage: Bacteria > Pseudomonadota > Alphaproteobacteria > Rhizobiales > Methylopilaceae > Agaricicola > Agaricicola taiwanensis. The sequence continues at coordinate 52,988 of NZ_BMCP01000006.1, forward strand.
TGCGCTCGAACAGCGGCGCGCCGACAAATCCCTCAAGCTCGGCCACGCGCTTGGCCACCGTCGACTGGGTGGTGAAGAGCTGTTTGGAGGCGGCCGCGAAGCTGCCGAGCGTGGCGCTCCAGCAAAAGGCTTCCATCTGTTTGATGGTGTACATCGGCGGCGCCCTCGATCCCCTCAGTGCCTCGGCAGGATATCGGCCAGGAAGCGGCGCACGCGCGGATGATCGGGGTTTTCAAAAAAGGCATCCGGCGCCGCGTCCACCACGATCTGCCCCTCGTCCATGAAGACGACGCGGTCGCAGACATCGCGGGCAAAGCCCATCTCGTGGGTCACGCAGATCATGGTGATGCCCTCGCGCGCCAGCGACCTCATCACCTGCAGCACCTCGCCCACCATTTCAGGATCGAGCGCGCTGGTCGGCTCGTCGAACAGCATGACCGGCGGGTTGAGCGCCAGCGCCCGGGCGATGGCCACGCGCTGCTGCTGGCCGCCCGAGAGAAAGCCGGGGAAGGCATCGGCCTTGGCCGCCAGCCCCACCCGCTCCAGAAGCTCGCGGGCGAAGGCCTCGGCCTCCCCGCGCGGCCGCTTCTGGATCTTCAGCGGCGCGAAGGTGACATTGTCCAGCACGCTCATATGGGGAAACAGGTTGAACTGCTGGAACACGAAGCCGATGCGCTGGCGGAAGGCGTTGACATCCAGCGAGGGCGCATAGATGTCCTGGCCATCGAGGTAGATCTTGCCCTTCTGGATCGGCTCCAGCCGGTTCACCGTGCGGATGAGCGTGGACTTGCCAGACCCCGACGGCCCGCAGACGACCACGACCTCGCCTTTCGCGACCTCGAAGTTGATGTTCTTGAGCACGTGGTTGTCGCCGTACCATTTGTCGACGGCGTCGAACCGGACCATGGGGGTGCTGCCTGGCACCGTGTCAGACATGTCAGATCAGTCCTCTTCTTCTGCGGATGGCCGCCTCGATCCGCCCCAGCACCTGGGTGAGCGAGAAGCACAGAACGAAATAGATGCAGGCCAGGATGGTGAAGACCTGCAGTGGCTGCGTCAGCACCAGGTTGTTGACCTGATTGGCGGCAAAGGTGAGTTCGTTGACGCTGATGACGTAGCCCAGCGAGGTTTCCTTGATGGTGGAGACGAACTGGCTGGCCATGCCGGGGAGCACGTTGAAGAGCGCCTGCGGCAGCACCACCGAACGCATGGTGAGCGCGTAGCTGCCGCCCAGCGAGCGGGAGGCCTCCAGCTGCCCTTTCGGAATGGCCTGAATGCCCGAACGCACCACTTCCGAGAGATAGGCGGCCTCATAGATGGTGAGGGCGCAGACCAGGGTCCAGAAACCGCTGACGGCATAGCCGGTGGCGAGCGGAATGGCGAAGTAGCACCAGAAGATGAGCATCAGCAGCGGGATGCCGCGAACGAAGTTCACCACGGTGCCGCTGACGATCCGCAGCGCCTTCCACGGCGACACCCGCGCCAGCGCGAACAGCACCGCGATGGGAAAGGAGGCGAGAAGGCCGCAGAAGGCCAGGATGATCGTCATGGCCAGGCCGCCGAGCGGCCCGTTGGGATATTGGCCGATCAGGAACGTCAGCCAGTACTCACGGATGAGATCGATCATGCGCGCCTCCCGTTGCTCACGCTGACACGGGCGTTGAGCCAGGAGCCGAAAGCGGTGATGAGGAATGTGCCCATGAGATAAAGCACCGTCGCAATGCCGAAGACCGTGAAGGTCTGGAAGGTCTCGTTCTCGATCTCGCGGGTCTGATAGGTCAGTTCCGCCACGCCGATCGCCATGGCGACGCTGGTGTTCTTGAACAGGAGCAGCGCGCGGCCGATCAGGGGTGGCAGCGATATCCGCAGCGCCTGCGGCACGATGATGTAGCGCATGGACTGGATATAGCCGCAGCCAAGCGCGGTGGCGGCCTCGAACTGCGTGTGCGGGATGGCGCGCAGCCCGCTGCGGATGTCCTCCGACACATAGGCTGACGACCCAAGGCCAAGCGCGATCGCGGCGAGGCTGAACTCCGCCCCATGATCGTAAAGCCAGAACCGGATCGGCTCCGGCAGCACCTCGGGCACGGCGAAATACCAGAACAGCACATGCACCAGCAGCGGCACATTGCGATGGTAGGCCACGAAGATATCGACGGCCCACCGGAGCGGCGCGATGTTGGCCGCCCGGACCGTCACGAGGATCAGCGCCACCGTGAAGGAAAGCACCCAGGAGGCAGCGAACAGGAAGACCGTGGTCCGCAGACCCCAGAGCAGCTGTTCGATCTGGTCAGGTGAGAGGAAGGTCATTGCGGTTCCAGAAATGGCGGGGGCATTCCTGCCCCCGCTCGGCACGGATTATCCGTCAGCTGGCCGGAAGCGGCTCGATCACGAACGAGCGCTTCAGCTTGTAGGCGGTATCGGGTCCGAACCACTTGTTGAACAGCTTCTCGGCCTCGCCCGACTTCTCCGCCTCGTCGAGCGCCTCGTTGACGGCGGCCAGGAAGGCCCCCTCACCCTTGCGGACGCCAAGGCCCCAGGGCTCCTCCATCACGGCCTTTTCCAGGATGCGGGTGGGTCGGCCCTCGGGGCTTTCATTGACGAGGCGCACAAGCACCAGCTCGGAGGCGAACTGCGCATCGACCTTGCGCTGCTGCAGCGAAAGGAAGGTGGCCGGGCTGTCGGCGTAGCCGATCACGCGGGAATCGGGGAGACGGTTCTTGATCTCGCGCTCGGAGCTTGAGCCCTTCGTCGCGCCGATCCGCTTGCCCTTGAGGTCCTCGATGGTCTGGATGTCGGAGCTGTCGAGCACCAGCAGCTTCTGCGGCGTCACGTAATATTTGTGGCTGAAGTCGATCTGCCCGGCGCGATCCGGTGACCAGCCCAGGTTGGCGGCGACGATGTCGACGCGGCCGCCGTTCAGCTCGGGGATGCGTGCCGCGACCGAGAGCAGCTTGTATTCGACCTTCACGCCGATCTTGTCGGCCACCAGCTTGCAGATATCGACGTCATAGCCGACCAACTGGCGGGAATCGTCCTGGAAGCTGAAAGGCTGCGAGGTGCCGAGCGTGCCGCAGACCAGCTGGCCGCGGCTTTTGACGTCGTCCAGAAGATCTGCCTTGGCCGGCACGGCGGCGAGCGCCAGCGGCAAGGCAAATGCCAGTATGTTCCATTTGTTTTTCATCATGCCTCTGTTCCCTTCTCCTTGGGTCAATTTTTTACGCGAGCGCCAGGCAGACATCGCGAATGGCCTCGCAGCCCTGCCGCACATCGTCGTTGGATGCCGCGAAGGACACGCGGAAAGTACTTGCGATGCCATAGGATGAACCATCGATCAGCGCTACGCCGGCTTGGCTCAGTATATGCTGCACCAGATCAACATCGCTTGAGATCACCTCGCCCGACGGCGTCTTCTTGCCGATCAGGGCCGAGCAGTCAGGAAAAACATAGAAGGCCCCGTCAGGCACAACGATGCCGAGGCCGGGAACGTCCGAGAGAATGGCAACGGCAAGATCACGTCGTTCCTTGAAGACGGCGGTAAAGCGATCCACGCAATCCTGCGGCCCCGTGAGAGCTGCGAGCGCGGCCACCTGACCGATGGTCGAGGCACCGGATGTGCTCTGCGATTGCACCACCGCCATGGCCTTGATGAGATCCTTCGGTCCGGCGCCGTAACCGATCCGCCAGCCGGTCATGGCATAGGCCTTGGAGACGCCGTTGACGACCAATGTCCGGTCGGCGAGATCAGGAGCCACCTGGAGAAGATGCGGCGCGTTCTGCCCGCCGAAGCTCAGACGGGCATAGATGTCGTCGGTCATGACCCAGACGTGCGGGTGAGCCCGCAGCACGCCCGCCATCTCCCGCAGCTCCTCCGCGCTGTAGAGCGCGCCCGAGGGATTGCTGGGCGAATTCAGCATCAGCCATTTGGTCTTGGGCGAGATCGCCCGTTCCAGCACCTCGGCTATCAGCTTATAGGCCTCTGACGAACTGGTGCCGGCAAACACCGGCGTCCCGCCCGCCAGTTCCACCATATCGGGATAGGATACCCAGTAAGGCGTCGGGACGATCACCTCGTCGCCAGCCTCAAGAGAGGCCGCCAACCCATTGTACAGAACCTGCTTGGCGCCGGTGCTGACGATGATCTGGTCGACGGGATAGGACTGGCCGACATCGGCCTGGAGCCGCTGCTGGACGGCCCTGCGCAGCGCCAGCGTCCCTTGGGAAAGGGGATATTTTGTATCGCCTCGGTCGATGGCCTCCCGGGCGGCCTGACGGATATGATCCGGTGTCGGAAAATCCGGCTCGCCCACGGTTAGGTCGATGATGCGGCGCCCCTGTTCGCGCAGGTTGGCGACGATGGCGCGCGCGGCGACGCTTGGCGACAGCTTGACCTGACGCAGCTTGGCGGACACGACACTCATGCCGCAAGCCCCAGCACGATCTTTTGTCGCGAAGAGCATCCAACCACACATGCCGCATCGTGCGGGACACCAGATGCAGACCAGCCAATGCGCGAATTATATTGCGATATGTCCTGCACTGTCCCAGCCACCTGTTGATCTAATCTGCAACGCCGAAGGCGAAAACCGTATAAATCCGCCACCATGCCGGCGTTATGCGCGCGAGATCGCGGAAAGAACCCCACTGGCCTATCGATCTCTTTTTGTTTTCGACACGCCGGACCCATTGGAATTATTTTCAGCAGCGTTTTGATTACAGATCAAACGATATATTCGCGCAGGGACTCGCGAAAAAAATTCGCGCGCAAATCACGCCTCGCAAACGCGATCGCTATTTTCGCCCGCGTGTCGGCGCATGAAAATCCGGGTCCTTGCCTGCGATCCACTTCAGGAAGGTCCTGATCTCCGCTTGCTCCCTGACCTCCACGCCCTCGTCCGCCATGCGCGCAAGCTTCGCATTGGTGAAGCTGGCATGAATGGTGCGGTGGCAGATGGGATGCACCGGCACCACCTCGCGCCCGCCGCGGCTCTTCGGCCGCGGATGATGCCACTCCACCCGCGCCCCGAGAGGCCGGTGACACAGCCAGCACCTGACAACCTCCTCAGGCGGGAGCTTCGGCACCGCTAGACCTCCGGCGGCACGCCGCAGAGACCGGCAAGCGCGCGGAAGGCGCCGCTGCGATAGCGCTCCTTGTGATGGACGAGTTGGAAGGAACGCCGCGGCAGCTCGAAGTTCGCCACCACCAGCCGTCCCTGCGCCACCAGCGGCGAGGCGGCAAGGCGTGAGACCACCGCCGCGCAGGGCCCGGAGACGACCGCCGACAGCACCGCCTCATTGGAGGGGAGTTCCAGCGCGACGTTGAGGCGGGCAGGATTGCCGCCTGCGGCGCGTATCGCGGCCTCGAACTCCGAACGCGTGCCGGAGCCGGGCTCACGCATCACCCAATCGCTGCCCGCCTCCAGGTCCCGCACCGAAAGGCTGTCGCGCTTGGCCAGCGGGTGGCCGGGAGCAACGACCATATGCAGGGCGTCACTCGCCACCTTGTGCGAGCGCAGCGCCGGCTCGTCTATGGCGCCCTCGATGAATCCCGCCTCCGCCCGCGCTTCGATCAGCGCCTGCGTCACATCCCTGGTGTTGCCGACCTTGAGGCGGATCTCGATGCCGGGATAGGTGGCGCGGAACCGCATGAGCACGGCGGGCAGCCAGTAACTCGCGATGGTCTGGCTCGCATAGATGTCGAGTGAGCCACGTTGCAGGCCGCCAAGCTCACTCAGCGTCCGTTCCGCCGCCTGCACCCGCGCCAGCGTCGCCCGGGCCTCCTCCAGGAAGACACGCCCTGCCTGCGTCAGCTCAATCCTTCGGCCGATGCGGTGGAACAGATGGACACGGTAGTAGCCCTCGAGCGACTTGATGGCGGCGCTGACAGCGGAAGGTGTAAGGCCCACCGCAGCCGCTCCGCGTGTCAGATGCTCCCGCTCGGCCACCGCTACGAAAATGTTCAGCTGTTCGAAGGTCATGTTCAATCGTTCGATTTTATCGAACGGAATATCACATATTATACGATGTAAATAAACGGGCGGAATGTGTCTCATGTCGACACATGAATCGTGCAGTCACTCTTCCCTCCCTTGCTCCTGTTCTGCGTCTTGCGCCCGGTCTCGCGCTGGCCGTGGGCGTCGCCGTGGCGGCACGGGGCCTGGCCACCGTCGAAGCGTGGCTGTTTGGCCAGGCCTGGGTCAGCGATCTGGTCCTCGCCCTTCTTATCGGCTCGCTCATCCATCTCGCCTATGGCCTGCCCGAACGGCTGAAACCAGGCGCCACCTTCGGCGCCAAGACCCTGCTTGAAATCGCCATCGTGTTGCTCGGCGCCACCATGAACCTCGCCGTCATGGGCCAGCAGGAATTTGCCCTCGCGGGCCTCGTGGCGGGGTTCGTGGTTGCCGCCGTGGCGATCGGCTATGTCATCGGCCGCGCGCTCGGCCTGGAGCCGCGCCTTGCCGCGCTGGTTGCCTGCGGCAACGCCATCTGCGGCAACTCGGCAATCCTGGCCGCCGCGCCGGTGATCCGGGCGAAAGCTCATGAGATCGCCGCCGCCCTCGCCTTTACCGCCCTCATCGGCCTCGGCACCGTTCTTGTCCTGCCCCTCATCCGGGCTCTTATCGGCATGCAGGATATAAGCTACGGCATCTTGGCCGGCCTCACCGTCTATGCCGTACCGCAGGTGCTGGCGGCGGCCTCCGCCGGCGGCGCCGTCAGCGTCCAGGTCGGCGCCATGGTGAAGCTGATGCGCGTGCTGATGCTCGGTCCCGTCATCATTGCACTGGGGCTTGCCAGCGGCCGCGGCGCACCGGCCGGCGACCGGCCACGGCTGGTGCCGGCCTTCATCATCGGCTTCGTCGCCCTCGCGGCCCTGCGCGCCTTCGGCCTTATACCGGAAGTGCTGATCACGCCCATGGGCGAGGCCTCCGAGGTGCTCTCGCTCGTCGCCATGGCGGCGCTTGGCCTTGTGGTCAACCTGCGCACCGTCGGCCATGCCGGCGGTCGGGTGCTGGCGGCCGGCGTCCTCTCGCTCACCGCTCTCGCTCTTATGAGCGGACTGGTTCTCTTCGTGCTCGACCATCTCGGCACGATCGGGTAAGAGCAGTCGCAAGCTCGAAGCGACGTGAAGGACTGCCGCCATGGCCCGCCGAATCAACAAGCACAATGCGATGACCGTGATCAGCGCCACCATCCTGATCGGCACCGAGCTTGTGGCCGTGGCCGCCGCCGGCGGCTGGGCCGTCGCCAATCTCTTCCAGTTCGGCAGCTATGGCATGTATGCCCTCCAGGCGCTCTTCATGATCCTGGCCTTCTACGGCATCCACGCGTTCTTCAAATCGGCCACGCGCGCCGAGCCCATTTTCGAGAGCGGCTGACGGAACGATCTCCGTCATAAAAATTTGGTCCGCTGAGCCCTTGTAGAGGGGTGCGAAGCAGCGTATATCAGCCTTGCCCAATTTCGCACGTGCCTGTGGTCGTGTGCCGGCTGGACGGAACTCCCGTCCGGGCAAGCCGGTGACCGGAGTAAAACCGGGGCTAAGCTGACTCTCCGTCGGCGGACGCGACTTAAAGCAACGACGTAGAGGGCTTTTTTGGTCTCTGCCGGCTTTCCAACAGCTGGCGACACTAAAGAGGCGACTACATCTTTGCCGGCTCGTGCGGTGCGGGATCTCCCAAACCAAGCGGTGGCATCGACATACGGCAACGACCGTTATCGATGCTGTTCGGCGTGAACCACATCGACCCTCCGATGAGGCGGGTCACCGAGTGGCGGTAACGACGCGCGCGTCTCCACATCGCGCAGCGAACGACCCGGCACCCGACAGGGCTAACGCAGTGGCTTCTCATGGGAGAGACGCTATGACCGACCGCATCCGCGATTTCCTCGCAACCCGACGTCCCGATGGCCCCTGCATGGTCCTCGACCTCGATGTCGTGCGCGACAACTATCTCACCTTCGCCCGCACCCTGCCGGACACCCGCGTGTTCTATGCCGTCAAGGCAAACCCGGCCCCGGAAGTGCTGAAGCTCTTGGCTGATCTCGGCTCCTCCTTCGACACCGCCTCCGTGGCGGAGATCGAAATGGCGCTCGACGCCGGTGCCGGCCCCGACCGTATCTCCTTCGGCAACACCATCAAGAAGGAGCGCGACATCGCGCGTGCCTTCGAGATCGGTGTCGACCTCTTCGCTGTCGATTGCGTGGAAGAGGTGGAGAAGATCGCTCGCGCCGCTCCCGGCTCCAAGGTGTTCTGCCGCGTCCTCTGCGACGGATCGGGCGCCGAATGGCCGCTGTCCAAGAAGTTCGGCTGCGCGCCTGAGATGGCTATCGACGTGCTCGAGCACGCCCATCGTCTCGGCCTCGTCGCCCATGGCGTCTCCTTTCACGTCGGTTCGCAGCAGCGCGATCCTGAGATGTGGGACCGTGCCCTGGAGATGGCAGCCGGCGTGTTCCACGCCTGCGCGGAGCGCGGCATCGGCCTTGGCATGGTCAACCTCGGCGGTGGTTTCCCGACGAAGTACCTCAAGGACGTGCCGGCTGTTGAGGCTTACGGTCAGGCGATCTTCGGCTCGCTGCGCCGTCACTTCGGCAACCGTCTGCCCGAGACCATCATCGAGCCGGGCCGCGGCATGGTCGGCAACGCCGGCATGATCCAGGCCGAGGTGGTGCTGATCTCCAAGAAGGCGGCCGAGGACGAGGTGCGCTGGGTCTACCTCGACATCGGCAAGTTCGGCGGTCTCGCCGAGACCATGGACGAGGCGATCCGCTATCCGATCCGCACCGAGCACGACCATGATGACAAGGCACCTTGCGTACTCGCGGGCCCGACCTGCGACAGCGCCGACGTGCTCTACGAGAAGGACCCCTACTATCTGCCGGTGAGCCTTTCCATCGGCGACAAGGTCCTGATCGAAGCCACGGGTGCCTATACGACGACCTATTCGGCCGTCGCCTTCAACGGCTTCCCGCCGCTGAAATCCTACGTGATCTGACGGAGGGTTCCATGGCTTTCATTCGTGACGAGGCTCCGGCTGACGCCGGAGCCCGAGAGCTGCTGCTTGACCGCTGCTTCGGTCCGCGCCGCCGCGCCAAGACCTCCGAGAAGCTGCGCCGCGGCCGGCTGCCGGCCGAGGGACTTGCCCTCGCCGCGGAGGATCATGACGGCCGCCTTGTCGGCACCCTGCGCCTCTGGCACGTGGATGCCGGCCGTGGCTGCCCGGCCCTTCTGCTCGGCCCGCTTGCCGTGGCGCCCGATCTTCAGGGCGAAGGCCTCGGCTCGCGCCTGATGCGGGAGGCCCTGCTGCGGGCCAGGGAGTTCGGCCACCAGGCCGTGCTCCTGGTCGGCGACGCGCCTTACTATGCCCGCTTCGGCTTCCAGCCGGAGCTGACCAAGGGCCTCTGGCTGCCGGGCCCGGTGGAAGCCGGCCGCTTCCTGGCCCATGAAATCGTGCCCGGCGCGCTTGCCGGCGTACATGGTCTTGTCACAGCAACCGGTCAGAAGATCAAACCGCTCGCCCGGGCGGCGTAACCGGCTCAAGAGCTTGACGTTACCGCCGCTCGCACCTACCCAAGTGCGAGCGGCTTTTTTTATTCATTTTTCAACCGAAGGAGACTGCCATCATGGCCGAGGGGCCTATCCACGCGAAGATTTCCGGACCCATTGTCATGATCGGCTTCGGCTCGATCGGACGCGGCACGCTGCCACTCATCGAACGTCACTTCGACTTCGACAAGAGCCGCATGGTGGTCATCGACCCCAAGGACACCAACCGTGACCTGCTCGACGAGCGTGGCATTCGCTTCATCCAGCAAGCCGTCACGCGCGAGAACTACCGGGAACTTCTTGGACCCCTCCTGACAGAAGGTGACGGACAGGGCTTCTGCGTGAACCTGTCGGTCGACACCTCCTCGGTCGACATCATGGCCTTCTGCCGCGAGATCGGCGCGCTCTACGTCGATACGGTGATCGAGCCCTGGCCCGGCTTCTACTTCGACAAGGACGCCGGCCCCGAGACACGCACCAATTACGCCCTGCGCGAAACTCTGCTGGCCGAGCGGCGCAAGAATCCCGGCGGCACCACCGCCATCTCCTGCTCCGGCGCCAATCCGGGCATGGTCTCCTGGTTCGTGAAGCAGGCCCTTCTGGATGTTGCCAGGGATCTTGGCCTCGACGCCAGTGAGCCCAAGACCCGTAGCGGCTGGGCCGCGCTCATGCGCAAGGCCGGCGTCAAGGGCATCCATATCGCCGAGCGCGACACCCAGCGCGCCAAGCATCCCAAGCCGCGCGACGTCTTCGTCAACACCTGGTCGGTGGAAGGCTTCCTGTCCGAAGGCGTACAGCCGGCGGAACTTGGCTGGGGCACTCATGAAAAGTGGATGCCGGAAAACGCCCGCACCCATGCCAACGGAACCGCTCCGGCCATCTTCCTGCTGCAGCCGGGCGCCGACACCCGCGTGCGCTCCTGGTGTCCCACGCCGGGCCCGCAGTTCGGCTTCCTGGTGACGCACAACGAATCCATCACCATCGCCGACTATTTCACGGTGCGGGAAGGCGAGCGGGTGGTTTATCGCCCCACCTGCCACTACGCCTATCACCCGGCCAACAATGCCATTCTCTCCCTGCATGAGATGTTCGGCCGCGCCGGCCAGCCGCAGGAGGAGCATAAGATCCTCGAGGCCGACGAGATCGCCGACGGCATCGATGAGCTGGGCGTGCTGCTCTACGGCCATGACAAGAACGCCTATTGGTATGGCTCGCAGCTTTCCATCGAGGAGACGCGCAAGCTGGCGCCCTATCAGAACGCCACCGGTCTCCAGGTCTCCTCCGCCGTTCTCGCCGGCATGGTCTGGGCGCTGGAGAACCCCAACGAGGGCATCGTGGAAGCCGACGAGATGGACTTCAAGCGCTGCCTTGAGATCCAGAAGCCCTATCTCGGACCGGTGAAAGGTTATTACACCGACTGGACCCCGCTTGATGGTCGTCCGGGCTTCTTCCCGGAAGACCTCGATGAGAGCGACCCCTGGCAGTTCCGCAACATCCTGGTGCGGTGACAGACAAAAGCCCCGGCAACCGCCGGGGCTTTTTCGTTGGGTCGCAAAGCCAAACCCGGCTCCTCACACACCCCATTTCGCCAACCGCCCGACCATGCGGAAGATGAGCGGGGCGAAGGGGATCAGCATGAAGATGCGCACCACGTGAAAACCCGTGACCATGGCCGGGTCCGCCGCGAGGATCTTGGCGGTGAGCGCCATCTCGGTGACGCTGCCGGGCGCGGTCGCCAAGATCATGGCATCGGCCCGCACGCCTGATATCCACGAGATGATGACGCCCACCGCCGCGCAGGAGGACAACAGCAGCAGCGTGGAAAGGAGCGCCGCAGGTATGAAGGTGCCCGCCTTTTCCAGAAGCTCCTGCGTAAAGGAGGCGCCAAGCCACACCCCCAGCAGGATCTGCCCGCCGGCGATCACCGCGTATGGCAAGGGCGAGACGGGAAGTGCGAGCAGCATGCTGAGGCCCGACCCGGCAAGGCCGCCCAGGAACATGGGATTTGCGATGCGCAGCACGCGAAACAGCATGGCCCCCGCCACCGCCGCCGCAAGCGTGACGGCGATCCCCTCCGGCCGCCAGTCCGACGTAGACAAAGCGCCGGTCAGGTCAAGATCGCGCGGGTCCAGCCACACCAGAATAGGGGGAATGAGCGTCACGGTGAGCGCGATGCGCAGGGTCTGGACGAAGGCCACCGGCCCCGGCGGCACGCCGTATTGCATGGCAAGATTGGCGGACTCCATCGGCCCGAGCGGCACGCAGCAGAGGCTTGCCGTGATGGTATCGGCACCCGTGAAGCGGCGCATTACGGCCGCCGTCACGAAACCGGCGAGAAGTGTCATGGCTGCCGCTGCGACCATCACGCCCGCATGACCGACCATGAAGCTCAGCGCCGCAGGCGTGAAGGTGAGGCCCACGGCGGCGGCCACGATCACCTGGCCCACATGGCGTGTGTTGCGCGGTACATTGAGTTCCATGCCGCTCATGCTGCAGGTTGCCGTGAAGAGCAGCGGCCCGATCATCCAGGGCAGCGGGACATGCAGCTTCACGCAGATCCAGCCCGCGACGATCGCCATCATGTAGATTGTCGACACTTTTAAGAGGTATGCAGGGTTGAGACGCGACATGGGTGAGGCGAGCACGAGAGGCGGATGAGAATATGAAGTTGTAGACCCGCAACTCGGATCTGAACATAGGCTTGGCCAAATAATCCGGGACAGCGCTCGCCTTTCACACCAGCGAACATCGGGCGCTAGCCGGTGATGATGATTTTTCGCTCGCGCCGCTTGCGCAGCATGCGGGCAAAGAGACCGGTGATGAGCGCGCCAATGCCAAAGCCCGCGCCGGCATGGGCAAGACCTTCCAGCGTGACGGGAACTGCCGGCTGATAGTCTTCCGCCGTGGCCGCGGCGATTTCCCCGTCCGCGTCGCGCGCGAAAACCCAGAGCCGGGAGAACGGCGCCGCCTCCCGCAAGGCATTGCGATGGGCTTCATAGCGTTCGAACCGCAGGATGGTGTCGGCCGCATCGCGGCCACGAGCGGAGACGAAATTGCTGGAATTTTCCTGATATTCGGCCAGCGCCGAAAGGCGGTTGAGGCCCGCCGCCGCTGCATCGCGATCGAACCGCTCGACGAAGCCCCTGAGCTCGTCGAGACGGCCGCCGAGCCGCTGGCTGTATTGCTGAACGAACTCGGGCCCCTGGGAAAGCAGGGCGCCGCAGACGAGGCCCATGGCGATGGCCAGGGTCTTTCCGATCATCTCCCGCCGCCCGCCATGGCGCGCCCGAGCGCATCCCCGCTGAGGAAAGCCGACTCGACACGGGGACCGATGCAGCCATCGCCGCAAACGCCGATGCCCCATTCTTCGTCATGGAGGAAGTCCTCGCCAAGCGGATGTTCCACCCGTGCATGGCGCCACCGATGCGCCGACAGATGCAAGGTTTGCGGCAGGGTGCCGCCGATCTGCATGCCGAAGGTCTCCAGAAGCTCGAGCGCGATGACGCTCTCCTCTTCCTCCAGCCGGTCGCGGCTCCAGGGCACCGAGGCGTGCATGACCCAGCATTCCACGTCCGGCCGGCCGCGCTTGGAATTGTTCCGCGCCGCCCATTGGATCGGTCCGCCGGTCTCCACGATGTCAGGCACCTCGAGCGCCTCCCCGAAGGCGGCAAGGCCCGCCCAACACGGCGCATAACGAACGGTCTCCAAACGCTGACGGAAAGGATGCTCCGGGAGCAGGGAGATGGCGCGTGGCGCAGGAACAGCCAGCACCACGGAGGAAAAGCAACCCTCGGCGTCACCATTGGCGAGGCCCACCGCCCAGCCCTTGGCAGTGTGCAGGAGCGAGGTGACCTCGGTCTTGAGGCGCACATCGGCACCGGGCGCGAGACCTCCCGCAAGCGTGCTCATCCCGGGAATACCGACATAGGCCTCGCGGTCGTCCTGGCGCTCGTGCTCTTCCTCCGGCCAGCGCGCCGCCTGATCCCTTTCGCGCGCAGCCATCAGATACGACCTAAAGGCGTCCGACTGGGCGGTGGCATATTGGGCACCGTGGTCGAAAACCATCCCATCGATACGGCAGGTTCCACAGCGGCCGCCGAGACCGGGATTTCGCTCATAGATCACCACGGTGCAGCCGGCCTCGGTCAACCTCCTGCCGCAGGCGAGGCCTGCGATGCCGGCCCCGATAATGGCGACGTGCCTGGACATGACTGCTCCCGGTTGCCTCCCACCGGGAGGGGGTGACCTACACCGGCGGCAGGATCAAAACGCCCGCCGATCCCTCTTCGGTTCCGAAGGCAAGCCGCTTGCCCTCCGCATCCCAGGCGAGCGCCGTTATGGCACCGCCCTCACCCGGCGCACGCGCGAGCAACTCGCCGGAATCAGTGATGCGGGAGAGGAGAATGCAGCCGTCTTCGAAGCCGGACGCCAGGACCGGAGCGCTGGGATGAAAGGCCACGCGCTCGATCTTGGCCGGCCGAACCGACAGCTCCTTCGGCTGTTTTCCCATGGGACCCTCCTTGGCCTGGAACGGCCACAGGATGGCGGCATCGGCGCCTGATGTGGCGAGCCATTTGCCGTCGCTCGACCAGGACAGCGATCGTGTCTTCGCTGGATATCCGGTCATCCGCATATGGGCGGAATCCGCCACCCGCCAGCCGTGCAGCGCGTTTTCCTGCAGGGTCGTGATGACGAAGCGCGCATCGGGCGACCAGGTGACATCGATATGCGAGCCCTTCCACTCCAGGAGCTTGGGCTTGGCCACCGCGCGCGGAAACCACAGTGTCGCGCCGCCGTAGTGCGCGATGGCGAGCTGAAAGCCTTTCGGTGCGAAGGCAAGGCCGCGCACGGCGGAACGGCTTTCGATGGAGGCGGTCCAGCCGCGCGAATCGCGCGCCGTCACGACCTTCCCGGCGGACCAGGCGAGCGCGCCGTCCTGGCCGAGCGCGAGCGCGTCGATCCATTTCCCGCCGGTCTCGGCCAGCACATTGGTCTGACCGTCGGCCAGGACCTCGACGACCCGCCCGTCATCGCCGCCCGTCACAAGCCGGCGCCCATTGGAGGCGGCCAGCAGCACCGCGCCATCAGGATGCACGGTCAGGCGCTCTTCCGTTTCGCCGTCGAAACGCACCACCGTGCCGTCGCCGAGAGCGAACAGCGTCACCTCACCGAGAAAAGCAGCCGCGGTGACATGGGCGCCCGCCTCGATGGGCCGGATGAATTGCGTCAGGGAATCGCCGGATGGAAGCATGGGAGGAACCTACGAGATTTTGGCCGCATCTGGATAGCCTGCTGTCGGCGTGAACCTTGATGTGAGGATCGGTGTTTCGTTTCCACCCCACGGGAGACAAGGTGCATGAAAAGCAAACCGTCCATTTTTTAGACGCTACGGCTATGCCTGGATCACGCTCGGCTTCTTCGCCGTGTCCATCGCCGGTCACTGGTATTTCGGTTGGAAGGCCTTCGTCAGTGAGCAGCTGGCACACAACCAGCCGGTGGAAATGTCCGAATACTGGATCATCATGGGCCGCGACACCTTCGAGAACTGGCAGTCGGAATTTCTCCAGCTCCTGTGGCAGGTCGGCGGCCTCGCCTATTTCCTCTATCTCGGCTCGCCGCAATCCAAGGAGGGCGACGACCGGATGGAAGCCAAGATGGACTAGATCCTGAGACTGCTCACGCCTGAGAAAGGTGACGGGATCATCGATCACATCGACCAGCACTACACCGGCCGGCACACAGACGAACATCTGGAGGCGGTAAGGGCCGCGCGCGGCAGCGTTTGACGAAGGCGGATCGATGTCCGGCAAGCCGGGCATCGCATGCCGCATCAGGCGGCGCAGGCCTCAAAACCGGCCTTGAGCCGCTCGGTATCAAGCTCCTTACCGATGAAGACGAGCTTCGACTGACGCTTCTCATCGGGCTTCCACTCGCGTTGCAGATCGCCGTCCATGATCATGTGGACGGCCTGGAAGACGAAGCGGCGCGGCTCGCCCTTGAAGGCGAGGATGCCTTTCCATCGCAGGAGGTTCTGCCCGTCGCTCTGCGACAGGTCCTGCACCCAGGGAAGGAACTTCTCCGGATCGACGTCGCCAGGGATCGTCAGCGCCACCGATTGCATGGTTTCGTCGTGATAGTGCCTCAGCCCGCCGTGGGAATGGCCGTGGCCGTGGCCGTGGCCATGATCGTGATGATGCTCGTGGCCATGGTCGTGGTGATGATGATCATGCCCGCAGTCCGGGCCGCACTCATGATCGTGGTGGTGGTGATGATGATCGTCTTCTTCGAGGAAGGCCGGCTCCAGCTCCAGAATGCGCTCCAGGTCGAAGGCGCCGCGATCAAGCACCTCGGAGAGTTCCACGTTCGATTTCACCGTGCGGATGATGCGGGCATAGGGGTTGAGGCCACGGATGCGAGCCTCGACCTCCTCCAGCTCCTCGGCCGACACGAGGTCGGTCTTGTTGAGGAGGATGACGTCGGCGAAGGCGATCTGGCTTTTTGCCTCCGGGGCGTCCTTCAGCCGCTCGGTCAGCCATTTGGCATCGGCCACGGTCACCACCGCGTCGAGCCGCGCCTTCGCCTGCACCTCGTCGTCCACGAAGAAGGTCTGAGCCACCGGCGCCGGGTCGGCCAGGCCGGTGGTTTCCACAATGATGGCGTCGAACTTGCCCTTGCGCTTGATCAAGCCCTCGATGATGCGGATGAGATCGCCGCGCACGGTGCAGCAGATGCAGCCGTTGTTCATCTCGAACACTTCCTCGTCGGCACCGACCACGAGATCGTTGTCGATGCCCACCTCGCCGAATTCATTGACGATGACAGCGTATTTCTTGCCGTGCGGCTCGGAGAGGATGCGGTTGAGAAGCGTAGTCTTGCCGGCGCCGAGATAGCCGGTGAGAACGGTGACGGGGATCTTGTCGGACATGGAGACCTCTAGGGAGGACCCGTCTCCGGGCGAAGACGGGTGCATGGAATCGGTTGTGCCGGTCAGCTCGAAAGCGCCGTGCTCAAAGCCTTTATATTGTGACGGATCATATCGATGTAAGTCCCCGCCGGGCCATCGGCGTCCGAAAGCGCGTCGGAATAAAGCGTGCCGCCCACCGACACCCCGGTCTCGCGGCTGATCTGCTCAATGAGGCGGGCATCGGAGATATTTTCGACAAAGACGGCCTTGGCTTTCTCCGCCCGGATCTGCCTCACCAGGGCCGCCACGTCGCGGGCCGAGGCCTCCGCCTCGGTGGAGATCCCCTGCGGGGCGATGAACTCCACATGATAGGCCTCGGCAAAATAACCGAAGGCGTCATGCGAGGTGATGATGCGGCGGTCGGCCTCCGGGATTTTGGCGATGGCGGCCTTTATCTCGGCGTCCAGCGCGTCCAGCCGGGCAAGATAGGCCGAGGCATTGGCCTCATAGGTGGCGCGGCCTTCCGCATCCGCCGCGATCAATCCGTCGCGGATCGCGGTCACATAGAGCCTGGCATTTGCCACCGACTGCCAGGCGTGCGGATCAAGCCCCTCATGTTCATGTTCATGTTCATGATCATGACCGTGATCATGACCGTGGTGATCATGACCGTGCTCTTCCTCATCAGAGGGGCGTGGCGTCACGGCCTTTGCCGCTTCCACCACCTTGGCTTTGGTGCCGGAGGCCTTCACCAGCCGGTCGATCCAGCCTTCGAACTTGAGGCCGTTGGTGAAGACGACCTTCGCCTCCGACAGCGCCTTGGCATCGGCCGGCGACGGCGCATAGACGTGGGCGTCACCGTTGGCGCCGACCAGGGTGGTGAGCTCGATCCTGTCGCCACCGACGTTCTTCACGAGATCGCCGAGGATGGAGAAGGTGGCCACCACTTTCGGGCCTTCGGCCGCCTGGGCGGACAGAGCGACGCCGAGCGCGAAGCCGGCGGCGAGAACAGTGCGGCGGAGCATGAGCATTCTCCTTATTCGGGAATTCAGGCTTCCAGATGCCGGCGCGGCCGGAGGTGGCGCATCAGGCCCCCGACCGGGCCGAAGACCAGTGACAGAAGATAAAGGCAACCCGCCGCCAGGATGATCGCCGGCCCGCTGGGTGCGCCGAGGTGATAGGAACCTAGAAGACCCGCCACAGTGGCGAGAACGCCGCCGAGCGTCGCGAGCAGCAGCATTCCCGTGATGTCGTCGGTCCAGAAGCGGGCGGCAGCCGCGGGCAGCATCATGATGCCGACGGCGAGCAATGTGCCGAGCGCTTGGAAACCGCCAACGAGATTGAGCACCACGAGGGCCAGGAAGGCGAGATAGACCGGGCCGCCGGAACGGCTGACCGAGCGCAGGAAGCCGGGATCAAGGCACTCCAGCACCAGCGGACGGTAGATCAGCGCCAGCGTGCCGAGCGTGAGCGAAGTGATTCCGGCGATCAGGATCAGCGCCGCGTCATCCAGCGCCAGCACGGTGCCGAACAGCACATGCAGGAGATCCACGTTGGAGCCGCGCATGGAGACGATGGTGACGCCCAGCGCCAGTGATACGAGATAAAAAGCGGCCAGCGCGGCATCTTCCTTGAGCACGGTGACACGGGCGACAACGCCCGAGAGCAACGCCACGAGAACGCCGGCGATGAGGCCGCCGATGGTCATGGCGGGCAGCGACAGACCGGCGACAAGAAAGCCCACCGCCGCGCCGGGCAGGATGGCATGGGCCATGGCATCGCCAGTCAGGCTCATGCGCCGCAGCATCAGGAACACCCCCATGGGCGCCGCGCCCACGGAAAGCGCCACGCCGCCCACCAACGCGCGGCGCATGAATCCGAAATCGGCAAAAGGCGCGATCAGAAGGTCGTACATGGGGCTGTCAGCTCGCCGCCTTGCAATAGTGGGCGTGTGGGTCGAACGCCTCCACCATCCGGCGCGCCTCCAGGAGGTGCTCGGGGGACAGGGCGTCGCGCGTGGCGCCCCAGGCCACCGCTCCGCGCGCCAGCAGCAGCGTCTCCGGAAAATGCTTCTTCACCGTCTCCAGGTCATGGAGCACGGCGACGACGGTGCGGCTTTCCTGATGCCAGCGCGCGACCAGCGCCAGAAGATCGGCGGTGGTGCGTGCATCGATGGCCGTGAAAGGCTCATCCAGAAGGATCACCGGCGCGTCCTGAAGCAGGAGCCGTGCAAAGAGCGCGCGTTGCATCTGTCCGCCCGAGAGCGTGCCGATGGCGCGGCGCTCGAAGCCTTCCAGGCCCACGGCGGCCATGGCCTCGCTGATGTGGGTGTGATCCTTTTTGCCGATGCCGCCGAACATCCCGCGGCTGCGCCACAGGCCCATGGCGACAAGGTCATAGACTGACATGGGGAAGGACCGGTCGATATCGGCGGCCTGGGGCAGATAGGCGACCTCGCGCGCATCCAGCCCTCCGAGGTCCACACGGCCCGAAAAGGGTTTGAGCGCGCCGACGATGCCCTTGAGAAGGGTCGACTTCCCTCCCCCATTGGGCCCGACAATCGCGGTGAGGCTGCCGGCTTCGATCCGACCATCCAGATGATGGACCGCAGGATGGCGATCATAGCCTAATGTAAGATTGTCAAAGCGGATGGCTCCGCGCATGATGCCGCTCATGATGACAATGCCCACCAGACGGCGGCCCAGAGCGCGATGATCACCGCTGCCGCCCCTGCGAGGCGAACCGCGGCCGACATCCGCAACAGCGAGGCCGTCGGCTGAAGTGCGTGGGAGTGGGTATGAGAGTGACCGCTCATGATAAGGGTCACTGTTATATCATAACATGTCCAGCCGCAACAGATGCTGCGGCGCACACTTAAACTTTGCTGAAATGCGCCGTTTTTATGTCGACAAAGCAGATATCGCTGCTACAACGGCGCTCCAAAAATAACACTACACGTTGTCACGAGCCGGCAACCAAGTGTACTTAGTCGAAACCAACCTGGGAGGCATGAATGTTTCAATCAAAACGAATTAAGTTTGCAGTTGCAATTGTTGGCGCACTGGCGGCAACGCCTGTTGTCGCGGCAGACTTCATCAATATTCTTACCGGCGGGCAGACAGGCGTCTATTATCCGCTCGGCGTGGCCATGGAAAAGATCTATTCCACCACGATCGACGGCAGCCGCCCCTCCACGCAGGCCACCAAGGCATCGGTTGAAAATCTCAACCTGCTCCAGGCCGGCCGCGGTGAAATCGGCTTCAGCCTCGGCGACTCGCTGCGCGACGCCTGGGAAGGCAACAAGGAAGTCGGCTTCGCCAAGCCACTCGACAAGCTGCGCACCATCGCGGCGATCTATCCCAACTACATCCAGATCGTGGCGTCCAAGGAGTCGGGCATCAAGACGCTGGCTGACCTGAAGGGCAAGCGCCTGTCGGTCGGCGCGCCGAAGTCGGGCACCGAGCTTAATGCCCGCGCCGTTCTGGGCGCCGCAGGCATCACCTATAAGGATCTCGCCAAGGTGGAATACCTCCCCTTCGGGGAATCGGTCGAGCTGATGAAGAACCGCCAGATCGACGCGACGCTGCAGTCGGCCGGCCTTGGCGTGGCTTCGCTGCGCGATCTCGCCAACTCGGTCGCCATCAATGTGGTGGAAGTGCCGGCTGAGGTGATCGAGAAGATCGGCGCGCCCTACGCTGTCGGAACGATCCCCGCGAACACCTATCAGGGTCAGGAAGCGGATGTGCCCACGGCGACCGTCATCAACTATCTCGTCACGCACTCCGATGTGCCTGATGAATTGGCCTATCAGATGACGAAGCAGATCTTCGAGAACCTCGATCAGCTCCAGGCGGCTCACGCGGCGGCGAAGGCGATCAAGCTCGACAAGAACGCCACCGTCTCTCCGGCTCCGCTGCACCCGGGCGCCGAGAAGTACTTCAAGGAAAAGAACGTCATGTAAGTTGACGTTTCGGGCGCGGAAGCCAGTTGGCTTCCGCGCCCGATCCGTTTCTGCAGACGCTCAAATTTCCAGGGATCCATCCAATGTCCGGAACTCAAGAGACCGCCGCGGCGGTTGAAGCAGAACACATTCCCGGGTGGGGCGTGGGCACAGGCGCGAAAGCGCTCTTTGCCATTGCCGTCGCCTTCTCGGTTTTCCAAATATGGACGTCGGCCTATTCGCCGCTGGCCAGCCAGGTCGTGCGCTCGGTGCACGTCGGCTTTCTGATGCTGCTGTTTTTTGGCCTGATCGCCAATTCGCGGCCGGGAGCCAAGGGCCACCAGACGCTCTGGTGGGTCATCGCTGTCGGCTCCTTCATCCTCAGCTTCTATCACTGGTATTTCTACGAGGACTTGATCCTGCGTTCGGGCATGCCCACCGAAGCGGATTTGATCTTCGGCAGCCTTCTGATCGCTCTCGTCTTCCTCGCCGGTCAGCGCATGATGGGCTGGGCATTGCCGATCATCTGCGCCCTGTTCCTGCTCTATGGCCTGTTCGGGCAGTATCTGCCTTCGCCGCTGGACCATCGCGGCTATGACGCCGAACAGATCGTCGAGGCCCTTTCCCTCGGCACCGAAGGCATCTACGGCACGCCGATCTATGTGTCGTCGAGCTACATCTTCCTTTTCATCCTGTTCGGCGCATTCCTCGAGCGCGCCGGCATGATCCAGCTCTTCACCGACGTGTCTCTCGGCACGGTTGGGCACACCACCGGCGGCCCCGCCAAGGTCTCCATCTTCTCCTCCGGTCTGATGGGCACCATCAATGGATCGGGTGTGGCGAACGTCGTCACGACAGGCGCCTTCACCATTCCCCTGATGAAACGCTTCGGTTTCCCCCCAGCCTTCGCGGGCGGCGTCGAAGCCACCGCTTCCATGGGCGGTCAGATCATGCCGCCGGTCATGGGCGCGGTCGCCTTCATCATGGCGGAGACGCTGGGTGTAGAATACGTCGTGATCGTCCAGGCGGCCATCATCCCGGCTATCCTCTACTTCGCCACCGTCTTCTGGATGGTGCATCTTGAGGCTCATCGCCTTGGCCTGCGCGGCATGCCCAAAGCGGACTGCCCCAGTGCTCTCGGCGCGCTGAAGAAGAGCTGGTATCTGATCCTGCCGCTGGTCGCCCTCGTTTGGCTGCTGTTCTCGGGCTACACGCCGCTTTTCGCCGGCACCGTTGGCCTCGGGCTTACCGCACTCATCGTGCTCGGTGTACCGATTTCCGGCAGGCTCGCCAGTTTCCCGCTGCGGGCCCTGTTCTGGGTTCTGCTCGGACTGCTCTCGGCGGCCGCCTTCGGCACCACCTTCAACATCGCGGGCATGCAGTTCCGCGGCGTCACCATCATCATCATGCTGGTGGCAGCCCTGGTGCTCATCAACCTCGTGGTGCGCGGCGGACGGGACACTCTGAAGCTCTGCCTGGAAAGCTTGGCGGAAGGCGCCAAGAATGCGCTTCCCGTCGGCATCGCCTGCGCTCTCGTCGGTGTCATCATCGGTGTTCTGGCGCTCACCGGCGCGGCAACCAGCTTTGCCCGCATCGTGGTGGCGGTTGGTGAAAGCTCTTTGTTCCTGTCACTGGTCCTGACCATGATCACCTGTCTGATCCTGGGCATGGGCATTCCGACGATCCCGAACTACATCATCACTTCGTCGATCGCCGGGCCTGCCCTTCTGGAACTCGGCGTGCCGCTGATCGTCAGCCACATGTTCGTGTTCTACTTCGGCATCATGGCCGATCTCACGCCGCCGGTGGCGCTGGCGGCCTTCGCCGCGGCTCCCATCGCCAAGGAAAGCGGCATGAAAATCGGTATTCAGGCCGTGCGCGTTGCGGTGGCCGGTTTCGTCGTGCCCTTCATGGCGGTCTATGCACCCGCCCTGATGCTGCAGGAGCAGGACCCGTTCATCCAGGTGGTCGGCTATTGGCCGGCTGTCGCCTATGCCGTCGGCAAGGCCGTTCTGGCCATCGCGCTCTGGGGCGCGGCCGGGATCGGCTTCCTTCGGACAAAACTTGCCTGGTGGGAGCGGCTCTGGGCATTTGGCGCCGCGGCGTTCCTCATCGCCGCTCTGCCGATGACCGATGAGATCGGCTTCGCTGCCTGCGTCGCCTTCATCGCTTGGCATCTCTGGCGGACTCGCTCGGTGTCGACGGCCACGACCACGGCGCCAGCGGCGGAATGAGCCTTCTCTGCCTCGCGGGAGGCGGCACTGTCACCAAACTGGCAGTTGCCGCCTTCACGCTCACCTGGATGCACACCATCGAGAAGATCCCCTGGGAAGAGGATTGGCATCTTTCCGGCAAAGAGCTCGTGGTGGATGAGGTCCGCATCAAAGGCACGGGCGCCGGCATGGAACCGGCGCCCGACGCCCGCCTCGAAGATGGCTTCTATCGCTGGACGCCCAAGGACAACACGCGCACGGAAATCATCCTGCGCCGTTCCGACGCCCCCAATGTGGGCGACTGGAATTTCTGCACCGAGGGCCAGTGCCGCACGCTCGGCACCATCGTGCCCGAGACCGCCGATCCGGTGCGGCTTTACCCCTGCGATTAATGCAGGATTTGCGTCAGGAATTCCCTGGTGCGTTCATGCTCCGGCGCAGAGAAGAACGTCTCGGGATCGGCGCTCTCGATCACCTCGCCCCTATCCATGAAAATGACACGGACGGCGACCCGGCGGGCAAAGCCCATCTCATGGGTGACGACGATCATGGTCATGCCCTCCTCGGCAAGGCCGACCATGGTGTCCAGCACCTCCTTCACCATCTCCGGATCAAGCGCCGAGGTCGGCTCGTCGAACAGCATGATCCGCGGCGCCATGCAGAGTGAACGGGCAATGGCCACCCGCTGCTGCTGACCGCCCGAGAGCTGGCCGGGATATTTCGTTGCCTGATCGGGAATGCGGACGCGCTCCAGATAATGCCAGGCCATGGCCTCCGCCTCGCGGCGCGGTCTGCGCCGCGCCAGGATCAGCGGCAGGGCGCAATTTTCCAGCACCGTCAGATGAGGAAACAGGTTGAAGTGCTGGAACACCATGCCGACATCGCGGCGGATGGCATCGATGTTCTTGAGGTTGGCGGTGAGCTCGGTGCCGTTGACCACGATGTGGCCGCGCTGATGCTCCTCCAGACGGTTGACGCAGCGGATCAGCGTCGACTTGCCCGAGCCGGAAGGGCCGCAGATCACGATCCGCTCGCCGCGCCGCACCTCCATATGGATGTTCTTCAGCGCGTGATAGGCGCCATACCATTTGTCGAGCCCGGTGATGGCGATAGCGATATGGGCAGCCTCGGCACCGGCGGACATTTGCCTCGTGTCGGTCATCGGTAATCCTTTTCGCGGACCCGCTGCTCCAGCCACAGCGAATAGCGTGAGATGCCGAAGCAGATGATGAAGTACATGGTGGCGACGAAGAGATAGGTTTCCGCGTAGGGCGCGGGCCAGGCCGGGTCCGCTGCCGCCGCCCGTCCCGCGCTCAGCATGTCGAACACGCCAACGATAAGGACGAGGCTGGTGTTCTTGACCATGACGATGGCGGTGTTGGTGAGGGGTGGAATGACCTTCTGGATCGCCTGCGGCAGGATGATGTGCCAGACCATCTTCCAACGCGGGATGCCAAGGGCCCGGGCCGCCTCCTCCTGCCCTCCCGATACGCCCTGCAGCCCGCCGCGCACCACCTCGGCAAGATAGGCCGCGGCGAAGATGGTGAGCGCCGCCAGCGTGCGACCGAGCTTGTCGATGCTCCAGCCCGCCGGCAACAGCAGCGGCAGCAGGATGGACGCCACGAACAAGAGGCCGACCAGCGGCAGGCCGCGCACCACCTCGATGGTCAGAACCGACAGGATGCGCGGAACGATGCTGGTGGAGCGGCGGCCCAGCGCCAGCACCACGGCAAAGGGAAAGCCGAGGCCAAGCGACAGGACGGCCAGGAGCAGGGTGACCGGCAAGCCTCCCCAGCGGTTGGTGGACACGACGGACATGCCGAAAACGCCGCCCCACATCAGCGTCAGCATGGCCGCGATCAGCACGCCCCACCCGAGGATCAGCTTTGTGCCCCACAGGCGCGGCGACAGTGTCATCAGAACGCCGCCGAGCACGAGGCCGATGACGAGAAGCGGCCGCCATTGCTCCTCCGGCGGATAGACGCCGAAGAGGATGAAGCGCAGCTTGTCGGCGATGAAGGCCCAGCAGGCGCCCTGCTCCTGGCACAGGCGGGCATCGCCGCCCGGCCAGACCGCATCCAGCACCGCCCAATCGATGGCGGCCGGAACAGTGGCGATCAGAAGGGCGCCGGTGGCGACGGTCAGCACCGAACTGAAAAGGTCGGCAAAGAAAATCTGCCGGAGCGTGCGCCGCGCGGCGGGAGGCGGCGCGGAGGCGGCCGAAAGTTCCGGCCGCTCGGAAAGAGTTGCGATGCTCATCGTTGCACCAGTGCCACGCGGCGGTTGTACCAGTTCATGAACAGCGAGACGGCGAGGCTGATGGTAAGGAACACGCCCAGCATGATGATGATGCTCTCGATGGCCTGGCCGGTCTGATTGATGACGGTGCCGACCACCAGCCCGAATTCCGGATAGCCCACCGCGAGCGCCAGCGTGGTGTTCTTGACCGTGGAGAGATATTGCGTCGTCAGCGGCGGGATGATGATGCGCAGGGCCTGGGGGATGATGACGTGGAACAGCGTCTGGCTGTCCCTGAGGCCGATGGCGCGGCCGGCTTCCCACTGGCCTTTTCCCACGGCATCGATTCCGCCCCGGATGATCTCGCCGATATAGGCGGACGTATAAACCACGAAGCCGATGATGAGAGCGGTGAACTCCGAGGAGAGACGCATACCCCCGGTGAAGTTGAAGCCAGTCAGCTCCGGCACGCTCACCGCAGCACGCCCGCCGCCAGCGACAAAGGCGAGGAGCGCAAGTACGAACGGGGCGATCGTGATGGCCGCTAGCATCGTCACCGCAAGGCCTCGGCGTCTGCGATAGATCAGTCCCGCAGCAAGGGTTAGCAAGCTGGCGGTGGCGCCGACCCACAGCAGGGAGGTGATGCCCTCCAGATGAAGGCTCGGCAGATAGATCCCGCGCAACGAGATGAAAACGCCGCCGACGGGATTGAGCGCCTGGCGCGGCCCCGGCAGGGCCGTGGTGGCGATCGCATACCAGAACAGCAGCTGGACGATCAGCGGTGTGTTCCTGATGACCGTGATATAGGCGCCGGTCACCCCCGACGTCAGCGGGTTGGACGAGCGGCGGCCGAGACCGACCACGAGGCCGACCAAGGTGGAGAGCACGATGGCGATGGCGGAGATATAGAGCGTGTTGGCGAGGCCCACCACGAAGGCCCAGGCGATGGTATTGGCCGGGCTGTAGGCGACGATGCTTTCAGAGATGGGAAAGTTGGACGGCCGCCAGAGGAAGTCGAGGCCCACGCGGATACCGCGTGCGGTCAGATTGGTGACCGCATTGTCATAGAGCCAGTAGAGCCCGGCAAGGCACGCCGCCAGCAGCACAGTCTGTGCCGTCAGGCTGCGTGCCCTTTCGCTATACCACAGGGAGGAAAGCATAGCGTCCCGGTCCTCTCACTGGAACGCGAGCGGAAACATCAGGCCGCCGTCGGTGAACAGGCGGTTGGGTCCGCGCTCGATCTTCAGCGGGCTGCCGGCACCCAGATTGCGGTCGAACACTTCGCCGTAATTGCCGAGCTGCTTGATGATGTTGTAGGCGAACTTCTCGTCGAGCCCGAGCGCGGCGCCATTGCCGGGTTCCGTCCCGAGGAAGCGCATGATGCGTGGGTCTTTCGACTCCTGCATCTCCTCGACGTTAGCCTGGGTGATGCCGAACATCTCGGCCGCCAGCATGGCCTGCACCGACCATTTGACGATGTCGTACCAGCGGTCGTCGCCGTGGCGCACCGCGACGGAGAGCGCGTCCATGTAAGGGGTCGCGGGGAAGATGACGTAGTCATCAGGGTTCTTCGCCTGGGTTGCGCGCACGGAGGCGAGCGCTGCTGCATCGGTGATCAGCGCGTCGCAACGCCCGGAGAAGAAGGCCTGCCGTGTCGCGGCGACATTGTCGAAGATCACGGTCTTCAGGTTGAGGTTGTGCTTGGTGGAGACATCATTGACCACCACTTCGGTCGTGGAGCCCGTCTGCACGCAGACCGAGGCGCCGGCCATGTCCTCGACCTTGGTTACACCGATCGATTTCGGCACCATGAAGCCGGTGAACTCGTAATAATTGACGGCGGCGAAGTTGATGCCGTTGGCATCGCGCCGCAGCGTCCAGGTGAGGGTGCGCGGCAGCATGTCGATCTCGCCGGTCTGCAGCGCCGGGATGCGCTGCTGCCCGCTGAGCGGCACGAATTCCACCTTGTCCTTGTCGTTGAAGACCGCGACGGCGACCGCGCGACAGGTCTCCACATCGAGCCCGCGCCAGTAGCCCTGGCCATCAGGCGCGCCGAAGCCCACCGTGCCCTGGCTCGCACCGCAGATGATGTGGCCGCGCTGCTTCACCGCCTCCAGCGTCGACTGCGCCGTGGCGGCGGAAGATCCGAGGATCGGGAGCGCGAGCGCGAGGCCCGCGAGCAGTATCGACTTTCCCTGACGCATTCTCATGGTTCTAATCCCTCTGGTTATGGTGATGGGGCCTCTGCTTGGTGCAGGGTCTCGTTGTGAAGGCTGTCCGCGATGGCGCGTGCGATGGGCAGGAGGTCGGTCCACAGGTCCCGCGGGTCCTCCAGGCCAATGCTGATGCGAAGAATGGTGCCCGGGTGCACCGAAGCCGTGACCGAGCGGTCACCGGTGACGTTCATGGGCGCGAGCAGGCTGTGCGTGCCGCCCCAGGAGGCACCGATGGAAAAGACCTTCGCCGCCGTCAGGAGGTCGGGAAGCGCCTCTTCCGCCGCCGGCGGTACGATGAGGCTGAAGACCCCGCTCGCGCCGCTGAAGTCGCGTTTCCAGAATTCGTGGCCGGGATTGTGTTCGAGCGCCGGGTGCAGGACGAGATGGGCGGGCACCAACTCAGCGAGACGCTGAGCAAAATCAATGGCGACGGCCGCGCAATGTGCCAGCCGCACACCCATGGTCTCCAGGCCCCGCAGGACCAGCGCGCAGTCATCCGGCGAGACGCCGATGCCCATCATGCGCATGGTGTCCTTCAGCCGCCGCTGCTGCGGCAGTTCGCGGACACTGACCGATCCCATGAGAAGATCGGAGTGGCCGCCGACATATTTGGTCAGCGCCTCCACCGAGAAGTCGACGCCATGGTCCAGCGGCTTGAAGTTGAGCGGGGTCGCCCAGGTGTTGTCGCAGGCAACAAGCGCGCCGCCGGCATGAGCCGCTGCGACGATGGCCGGAATGTCCTGCACCTCCATGGTGGTGGAACCGGGAGACTCGGTCCAGACCAGCTTGACGGTCGGGTCCATCAGCTCGGCGATGCCGCCGCCGATCATGGGATCATAGACCTTGTAGGAGATGCCCCGCGGCTTCAGGAAATTTTCGCAAAAGCCCGTGGCCGGCGGATAGGCCGTGTCGGCGATCAGCACGCTGGCGCCGGGCATCAGCACCGTGGTCATGACAAGCGCGATGGCAGCCTGACCGGAGGGCACCAGCACGGTGCGCACGCCCCGTTCCAGCTCCGTCAGCGCCGCTTCCAAGGTCCGGCTCGTCGGCGTGCCGTGCAGCCCATAGGAATAGCCGTCGGGGCCCCGGTATTTGCGATCGGCGTAGGACTTCGCGTCCTTGAAGACGATGGTTGATGCCCGGTAGGTCGGGACCGCGAGACTGGCGAAGCCCTCATGGGAAACCTCGGGGCGCATCACGCAAAGCGTCTTGTCGTGCATTGAACTTCCTCAACTGTCAGGAGCTTCAGTATCGAAGGGCGGACCTAGCAGAACAATTGACAAGCTCGCCTAGGTCTATGCATAAACCTTATAGGTTTACGCGGCAGGTTTCATGAACTTCAGGCAGATCGAAGCCTTCCGGTCGGTCATTATCAGCGGCACCGTGTCCCGCGCCGCGGAGCTCATGGGCGTCACCCAGCCCGCCGTCAGCCGCAGCATCACTGAACTTGAAGCCCGCGTCGGCTTTGCCCTGTTCGACCGGGTCAAGGGTCGGCTGATCCCGACACCGGAAGCGCAGGCCTTCTTCCGTGATGTGGATGCAAGCTTTGTCGGCCTCGACCGCCTTCGTGCCTCGGCGGCGCGGATCCGCGATTTCGGCTCCGGCAACATCCGCGTGGCGAGCCTCGCCGCCCTCGGGTCGACGCTGGTGCCACGCGCCATACGTCTGTTCCGTGACAAGTTTCCGACAAGCGTCGTGACGCTCAACGTCATGTCCTCCTCAGCGGTGCGCAATCATGTCGCCGATGGCGAGTTCGACATCGGCCTTGCCGCCGACGAGGTGGACCTCACCGGCGTCGATCATCAGGTCTTCGGCGGCTTTGCCGCGGTCTGCGCCATCCCCCGCGGCCATGCCCTGGCCGAGCGGAGCGTGATCGGTCCGCGCGACCTCGATGGCGTCGACTATATCGCGCTGTCGCCGGAGGACCGTGCACGGCTCCGCCTTGCCAAGATCTGCGAGGAAGCCGGCGTGCGCCCCCGGCTCGTGACCGAAACCCCCAACTCCGCCACTGTCTGTGCCCTGGCGCTCGAAGGCGTGGGTGTCGGCATCGTGAACCCCCTCTCGACGGATGGCTTCGCGGCGCGGGGGCTGGTGTTCCGCCCCTTCAAGCCCGATGTGGAATTCAAGAGCCACCTTCTCTTTCGCCCCGACACCCAGAAGGCGCGGATTCTGCGGGCCTTCATCGCCGCCCTCCTCAAAGCCCGCAACACGCGCCCTCCTCTCGTCTAAGGGCCGTTGCAACCTTTTCCGCTCGCGCTATCTTCCTTCTGCGTCCCGCGACACGGGCGGGTGCACGCCATGAGGTTTTCGCTCCGGCATGTCCGGCTTCCTGATCCGTCCCGCCGAACTTGAGGATCTCGACGCGCTCTGCGCCATCGAGGAGCGTGTCTTCGACACGGACCGCTTGTCGCGCCGCAGCTTCCGCCACTACATCACCAAGGCGCGCGATGCGCTCCTCGTGGCGGTGGACGAAGACAACAACCTCCTCGGGTATGCGCTTGTCCTGTTCCGGTCAGGCACCGCCCTCGCCCGACTCTATTCCATCGCCGTGCAGCCGGACCGTCTGAAGAGCGGCATCGGCAGCAGGCTCATCAAGGCCGCCGAGGACGAAGCCGAAGCGCGTGACTGTATCCTGCTGCGCCTCGAGGTACGCGCCGACAACCAGGCGGCCATCGAACTTTACAAGCGGCGAGGCTACAAGCAGTTCGGCACCTATCTCGATTATTATCAGGACCATATGGACGCGCTGCGCTTTGAAAAGCGCCTGATCCCGCATGTGCCGGATTCAAAAAACACACCGCCCTATTTCGAGCAAACTCTCGATTTCACCTGTGGCCCGGCCTGCATCATGATGGCGCTGGCCTGGGCCGATCCGGCGATCAGGCCGGCGCGCATTCTGGAGCTCAGGCTCTGGCGGGAGGCGACGACGATCTACATGACCTCGGGGCTCGGTGGCTGTGAGCCCTATGGGCTGGCCGTGACGCTGGCCCGGCGCGGTCTCAAACCGGAACTGCGCCTGTCCTCTGAAGGCCCGTTCTTTCTCGACAGTGTCCGTTCCGACGAGAAGCGCACCGTTATGCGCCTCGCCCAGGAAGACTTTCGCGACGAGGCCCAGGCGCTGGATATTCCCATCCGTCTCGAGCCCGTCGGCGCCGCCGGTCTCATTGCTGCCCTGGATGAAGGCGCGATCGCCATCGTTCTCGTCTCCGGCTTTCGCATGTTTGCGCAGAAGGTGCCGCATTGGGTTCTGGCCCACGGCCATGACGACCGTCATGTCTTCGTTCACGATCCCTGGATCGAGACCGACGATCTTGAGACACGTTCTTCGGCGGCAAATCTCCCCATTCCCATTTCCGAATTCGACCGGATGGCGCGCTATGGCAAAGACGGACTGCGCGCCGCCGTCATCATTAGAAAAGGCGCCGACGCATGACCGGCTGGGTGATCCTTGTCGACAATGCCAAAGACTTTCCGAACGCCGATACGCCGCACAAGGTCATCACCACGCGGGAATATCTGGCGCGGCCGAGGCTGTTCGACGCCGCTGCGGGGAGGCCAAAGCTCATCAACCTGTCCCGCTCCTATGCCTACCAGAGCCGCGGCTATTACGCCTCGCTTCTGGCGGAGGCACGTGGCCACCGCATCATTCCAACCGTGGAAACCATGCTGGAGCTCAGGACCCGCACGCTCTACGAGCCCGCGATCCCCGAGATCGAGGATGCGCTGAACCGCTGCGCCAAAAAGCTCGACAAGCAGCCTGAGGCGCCCTTCAGCCTGCTCGTCTGCTTCGGCCGTGCGCAGGATCCGCATTACGAGGGCTTTGCCCGTGTGCTGTTCGACTGGTTCCGCTGTCCGGTGCTGGAGGTCAGCGTCGAACCGGGGCCGTGGCTTGCCATCGACAAGATCCGCCCCCGCGCCCTCACCAAGCTTGATGAGACCGACACCGCTTTCCTGCATGAGGCGCTGGAGAAGAGCACGCGCCGCGAGTGGCGCGGGCCGAAGCAGCGCGTGGTGGCCAAATACAGTCTGGCCGTGCTGCACGATCCCAAGGAAGCGATGCCGCCCTCCAACCTCGCGACGCTCAAGCACTTCGCTCGTCTGGCGGAAAAGCAGTCGGTCGAAGTGAACCCCATCACCAAGAAGAACCTTCACAACCTCGCCGAATACGACGGTCTCTTCATTCGTGAGACCACCTCCATCGACAACCACACCTATCGTTTCGCCCGGCGCGCGGTGCATGAGGGCATGCCTGTCATCGACGATCCCGTCTCCATGATCCGCTGCACCAACAAGGTCTACCTCATGGAATTGCTCGGCGCGGCGGGCGTCCATATGCCGCCCACGCTGATCCTGTCGGAGGGCGACGATGTGACAAAGGCCATCGACCTCTTGGGCCTGCCGCTGGTGGTGAAAATCCCGGACGGTTCCTTCTCGCGCGGCATCCATAAGGTGAAGACGGAAGCGGAACTGAAGAAGCTCTGCGCCGACATGTTCGAGGACACCGACCTCCTGCTCGCCCAGAAATTCATGCCCACGGCCTATGACTGGCGCGTCGGCGTGCTGGGCGGCGAACCTCTGTTCGCGTGCCAGTACATGATGGCCAAGAACCATTGGCAGATCATCAAGCACGACAGCAACGGCAGTGCGCTCGAAGGCGGCTTCAAGACCTTCGACCTCGACAAGGCGCCGCCGGAAGTGGTGACGCTGGGCATGCGCGCCGCCCGGCCCATCGGCCAGGGCCTCTACGGCGTCGACATCAAGGAAACCGACGAGGGCCTCTACGTCATGGAGGTCAACGACAACCCCAATCTGGAGCATGGCGTGGAAGACGCCGTGCTGAAGGACGAACTCTGGAACCGCATCACCCGGTGGTTCATCGACCGCATGGAGAAACGGCAGGGATAGTGTTCTTCTACCGAGCTAAAGTATTAATTCAAAATTTAAATACCTTTTTTGAGATAGATGTAACTAAAAATCGGCAAGTCAGCTTTACCCATGAAGGGAACCAAACCTCAGGTTCTCCTTCATGCCGTTCACCCGCCTGTCACGCCCTTACTCTTCGCTGGGAAAGCCTCTACGCGCCTTGCGCAAAAGCGAAGGAGGCGCCGTTGCCGTGATCCTGGCGCTGGCGGGCGTCGCCGTGACGACGCTGTCGGTTCTCACGCTCGATTATACGCGCGCCATCGCGCTCGAGGCGAGATTGCAGGCGGCGGCAGACGCGGCCGTGCTGAACGCACTTCACATGGACAGCGCAGATAAGGATTTCGCAAAGGCCGCGGAAGATTTCTTCTATGCGCAGCTCGAGGAGGACGACCGCAAGGCGGTGCTTGATTTTTCAAGCCGAACCGAGGTGCGGGACCGGCTGCTTAATCTCGTCATCGAATTCCGTGCCAATCTCACCGGCTCGTTCTTCGAAGCCTTTGGCTACGGCGATTTGATCCTGGGCGGCAATGCGACGGCTACCATGGGACCGCCCAGCGGTCTCGGATTTCATTTCATCCTCGACGTATCAGACTCCATGGGATTGGCCGCGACCGAAGAAGCCCGCGTTGCCCTCCGCAACGCCACGATCAATGTCCCTTTGGGAAGTTGCGAATTTGCCTGCCACACCGCCGTCAACTTCACCATCGCCCGCGACATTGATGTTCCCCTGCGCATCGATGTCGCGCGCGCGGGTATCGAACGCATGATCGGCATTGCGACGACGGACTATGCCGATCGGAATTACACCTACTCCGTTACGGCCATCTCCAACCACTCGGTCAATGTGATCGAGACCACAGCCGATGCCAGGCAGGTTCTTTCGTCTCTCGCGGACATTGATGTGGGTTTTGGCATGGGCAACACCGACGCCAATTCCTGGTTCAACATATCGCTGCCCCAAACCGCCGCCTGGCTTGATCTTCACCCTTCCGAGGCCGGGCGCGATGTCGTTGTCCTCGTGACGGACGGCGTCCAGTCCGAAAACCGCACCACCGACGAAAACCTGGTGAAGCCGCTCGACCTTGCCTACTGCGAGATGCTGAAGCGTAATGGCCGCAAACTTGCGATCATCTATACTGAATATCTGCCCATTCCCGGAGACCACGTCTACGAGCATCGTGTCAGGTTTTTCCGAGATCAGATCGAACCGAACCTGCGAGCTTGCGCGTCAACCGGCCTTCTGCTGATCGGGAGCAATTCCGGCGATCTGACGAGCGTGTTCGAAGACATGTTCCACTTGGTGAACCGCGCGCTTTACCTGTCAAAGTGACCGAGATCAGGCGCGCGTGCTTTGGGCGATGGTGCTGCCGGTCTTGTAGGGCACCTGAGCCTCGGCGAACTGGACGTTCACTTCCATGGCCCAGGCCATCAACTGCTCCATGCGCGCCGCAGCGGCATCGACACGCGCTTGTGCATCGCTGTCGGTTTCGCCAGGCCCATCACCTACTCCCTCGGAATCACCGTCGACTCCCTCAGTTCCGGTAAGGTCGGGCGGTCCTTCGCCCTCAGTCTCCGACGTTCTGCGACTCTGAATAGTCGGATCCGGCTCGCCTTCGGTTCCAGGCTCGTCGCCAGAAGGTTTCTTCCTGTAGGGATCCTCTAGACCCCAGCCCGGAATATTCTCCTCAAACAGATCCGGATCGTACGTGAAAACCGATGCTTTCTGTTGAGTCCTATCGATGAATTCAAGTTCATCCCTATCGGGCATCTCCACCGAAGGTCCATTGGTAGTGATCCGCATATCAGCGCTTCCTCTCCATCTCCGCGTCGAGGCAGGATACGGACGGTTAACCAGTTCACACAACGATAGTAAAACAGGCCTCGCAGAGCAACCGCCGAAGTATTTTCGTGGCTAACAGGCATTCCAGCGGGGACGGAAAGCGCTTCTACCCGCCCTCTTCCGCGATGCTCTTCGGAACGTCGCCGATCACCTGTCCCGGACGCTTAGGCACCGTCAGCGGAGCCGGCACCGGACCATTGCTGCGGATGAGATCGCTGCCGGCATTGATGCCGCCGGAGACCTGCAGGGCGAGCCGCTCCTCATCGCGGCGGCGCACGTCACGCTGGATGTCGTCTACCTCCTCATCGGGCACGCCAAGCCGGCGCAGCACCTCCGCACCGAAGGTCATGGCGGATTCGAACGTCTCTCGTATCTGGTAATCGACGCCCGCCTCGATCAGCTCCAGCGCATGCCCACGATCATAGGCATTGACGAAAAGCGGCGTCAGCGGGAATTCGCGACGGATCATCTGGGCGATGCGCGTCGCCGCGGCCTTGTCGTCGATGCACACCAGGATCGCCGCCGCATCGGCGGCACCCGAGGCCCGCAGGATGTCGATGCGCGTGCCATCGCCATAATAGATCTTGAAGCCGAAGGTCGAGGCGGCGCGGATCATCTCTACGTCGTTCTCGATCATGTTGACGCTGTAGCCGCGCGCCAGCAGGGATTGGCTGACGATCTGCCCGAAGCGGCCGAAGCCGATCATCAGGATCTCGCTCGCGAGGCCCTGGGCCTTGTCGATGCCATCGAAGGTCTGCCGTTCCGCCGGCCGCAGGCGGTGCACAACACTGGCGATCACTGGCGTCAGCGCCATGGAGATGATGACGGTGGCCGTGAAGATGGCGTTCTGCCGACCGTCGAAAATGCCCCCCGCCAGCGCCGCCGAATAGAGCACGAAGGCAAATTCGCCCCCTTGCGCGAAAAGCGTCACCCGGTCGACAGCCTCGCGATTGCCGGCGCCGAACAGCCGCGCGACCACATAGATGCCGAACGACTTGATCAGTGTGAAGGCGACCACGGCGGCCGCCACCAGCATCCAGTCGGCGGCAACGGCGGCAAGGTTGAGAGACATGCCGACCGCGATGAAGAAAATGCCGAGAAGAATGCCGCGGAATGGCTCGATGTCGGCCTCCAGCTCATGGCGGAAGGAGGATTCCGACAGGAGCACGCCGGCAAGAAAGGCGCCCATGGCCATGGAAAGGCCGCCCACCTGCATGAGAAGCGCAGAACCGAGCACGACCAGCAGCGCGGCCGCTGTCATCACTTCCCGCGCGCGGGCGGCGGCGAGCACGCTGAACATGGGGTTCAGCAGCCAGCGACCGATGACGATGAGGCCGACGACGGCCCCCAGGCCTATGGCCACGGCCTGCCAGCGCGAACCGCCGCCGTCGCCCGCCATGGGCGCGATGAAGGTGACGAGCGCGAGCAGCGGAACGATGCTGAGGTCTTCCAGGAGAAGGATCGAAACCGCCCGCTGGCCCAATGGCGTCGAGGTCTCCCCCCATTCGTCCAGCATCTGCATGACGACGGCGGTTGATGAGAGGACAAAACCCATGCCCGCGACCAAAGCGACCGGCGTCGAAAGCCCCGCCGCCACCCCCGCCAGCGTCAGGAGGGCGCCACAGAACACCACCTGCGCCGCGCCAAGCCCGAAGATTTCACGCCTCAGATGCCACAGCTTCACGGGCTGCATCTCCAGCCCGATGATGAAGAGCAGCATGATCACGCCAAGCTCGGCGGTATGCAGGATGGTCTCAGGATCGGAGAAAAGCCCGAGGCCGAAGGGACCGATGACGATGCCGGCGCTGAAATAGCCGAGCACCGTGCCGAGCCCCAGTTTGCGGAAGAGCGGCACCGCGACAACGCCCGCCCCCAGCAGCGCCACCACCTGGACGAGATCGAACCCCTGACCCTCGACAGCCATTCCGACCTCCTCCTGAACCTTGCCTGCCTCGAGGTAAAGCTGATCGCAGAGGCCGTGGCAATGCGGCAGCCTTCAATTCCAGCGCTGATTGTTCTCGCTGCCGCTCAGAGCACCACGGGCGTCAGCAGCGGCCGGCCTTCACGCCAAGCGATCAGATTGGCGACGGCAAGCTCGGCCATGGCCGCACGCGTCGCGACGGAGGCCGACCCCACATGCGGCAACAGCACCGTGTTGGGCAGGTCGATCAACGCCTGCGGCACGCGTGGCTCATCGGCGAAGACGTCAAGTCCCGCGCTCAGGATCACGCCATCACGCAGCGCCTCGATCAAGGCCGGTTCATCCACCGTGGACCCCCGGCCGACATTGACGAAGATGCCGTCCGCGCCCAGCGCCTCGAAGACCGCGCGGTTGCAGATGGCCTTGGTTTCCGCGCCGCCCGGCGCGAGGGAAACGAGTGTATCGACCTCCCGCGCCATCTCTACGAGATCTCCATAGTAACGATAGGGAACATCGCTCTGCTGGCGCCGGCCGTGATAGGCGATGGAGACCCCGAAGGGCTGAAGCCGCGCGGCCACCGCCTTGCCGATGCGCCCGAGCCCGAGGATGCCGACCTTGCGCCCCTTCATGGTGGCGCGGGAGAAGGGATACGGCCCCTTGAGCCATTTTCCCTCGCGCAGATAACGATCGGCCGCAGGCAGCTCCCGCACCGTTGCGAGAAGCAAGGCCACCGTCAGGTCGGCCACCTCCTCGGTCAGCACGTCAGGCGTGTTGGTCACCGCAATGCCCTTCTGCGCGGCATGCACCACGTCGATGGCGTCATAGCCCACCGAGACGGTGGAGATGATCTTGAGTTTCGGCAGGCGGTCGATCAGATCGGCATCGACGCGAACACCGGCGCCATAGCCGATCACGGCCTCCACCTCTGGCGCCGTCTCACGGATTAGCGCCTCGCGATCTTCGGCCTTATAGACCTCATGCACCGTGAAGTTCCGCCTCAAGGCCTCGATCGATGCCTGGGGTATGGTGCTGAACAGCAGAAGATGCGGCTGGAGCATGGAGATGCCTTTCACATATCGGTGGCGGATTTCACGGTACGTTCGCGGGCGAAAAGATAAAGACCGCTTGAGATGACCACGGCGGTGCCGGAGAGGGTCCACAAATCGGGCGTATCGCCGAAGATCGTCCAGCCGAGCGCGATCATCCAGATGATCTGGCTGAATATGTAAGGCGCGAGCACGCCGGCCGGGGCGCGCTTGTGAGCGATGATCAGCATGAGGTGGCCGGACCCGCCGAGCACTCCGGTAAACAGAAGCAGCCCCCAGTCGAAAGTGCTCCCGGGCCAGACCCAGACCGAAGGCAGCGCCGGCGCAAGCAGGGCCATGCCGAACATCGGCATGTAGAAGAAGCTGGTCCAGACGCTGTCCCTGGCGCCCACCATGCGCGTCAGGATGTTGTAGAAGGCGTAGCAGACGGCGTTGGCGAAGGCGTAGAGATAGGCGATCTTCCACTCACCGACGCCCGGTCGCGTGACCAGAAGCACGCCGATGAAGCCCACCATGATGGCCGCCAGCCGGCGCGGTCCCACCCATTCGCCCAGGAGCGGGCCCGCGAAGATCGCGACAAGCAGCGGGGTCGCAAAGACGATGGACATGGTCTCGTCCATCCTCAGCTCCTGCAGCGCCATGAAATTGAGCGTGGTGGTGCCGGCAAGCAGCACCGAGCGCAGGAACTGCAGCATCGGGCGCCCGGAGCGCCAGGACCCCGGCATGGTGAGGGGATTGACGATCACGACCGCGATCAGGAGGTGCGAGGCATAGCGCACCCAGGCGATCTGCACCGGATCGTGAACCTGGCCGAGGTATTTGGCCACCGCGTCCAGAAGCGCGAACATCAGGAGGCCGCCGCACATGAGGGCGATCGCGAGCCGTCGGGTACGGCGCGCATCGTCCGGCGCGACGACAGGCTGTGATGGCTCCGACGGAAAGCCAGCCGGATCAACGGCGCTCATGATGGTTCCAATCACGGGATCGCGTGTCACGCGGGGGGAGGCGTGGTGAACCGGAGCGATAACGCCAAAAAGCCGGTCGCGGCAAGGGAGAACTGCGGTCGCCTGGATCAGTCGTCGGCGCCAGCTTCGCCTTCGGCGGCCATCTCCTCGACGGTTGCATCAGCCACATTGCCGGCTGCCGCATTGAGGCTTTTCGCAATCCGGCCAAGGCCACGGCGCAGGCGCTTCTTGTCCTTGCGGTCGAGCATCTCGACGGCCTCGTCCTCCAGCACGCGCCATACCGCCTTCACCGCCATGGCGCGCAGCTTGCCCTCATCCGTCAGATGAACGCGCACGATGCGCGCGTCCCCCGGAGCCGAACGCCGCTCGACCAGCCCCTGCGCCGCCAGCCTTCCGATGGCTTTGGACGCCGTTGGAGGGCGCACCCGCAAGCTCGCCGCGAGGTCGCCGATGGTGCGGCCGTCGTCCGCCGCGAGCGCGGTCAACACCTGCTCCTGCCCCGGAAAAAGGCCGAGTTCGGCAAGGAGCTGCGCCATGCGGACACGGTGCAGCCGGGCCGCATGCAGCAAGGCATAGCCGACCGTCTTGGAATAGGGCGTCTTTTCAGCCATGTGTTGTCGCGAATGATTGAGCCGAACTGCTGCATAGTGGCGAAGAGCCATCCACCTGTCGAGCTTGATAAAATCGTAATGAAGGAAGCCGCATGAAGAACTGGGCCGATTGCACGAGCGGGGAGTTTTCCGGCCTTGATCCGGAACATGCCATCGCGATCCTGCCGCTGGCGGCCATCGAGCAGCATGGCCCGCATCTTCCAGTCGGCACCGACACCCATATTGCCGATGATCTTCTTGCCGCCCTCGCCCGTGCCCTGCCCGACGACAACGGGCTTTACCGGCTGCCGACGCAGGCCGTCGGCGTTTCCACCGAGCACCTCGCCTTTCCTGGAACGCTGACGCTTTCGCCGCAGGTCGCCATCAGCGCCTGGACCGAAATCGGCGCCTCGGTGGCGCGTGCCGGCATCCGCAAGCTCGTGCTTTTCAATGCGCACGGCGGCAATTCCGCCGTCATCGATCTCGTCGCGCGCGAACTGCGCGCGCATCACGGCATGCTGGCGGTCACCGTTCACTGGGCGCGCTTCGGCTATCCGGAAGAGCTGTTGGATGCCGAGGAGCAGCGCTTCGGTATCCATGCGGGCACCGCCGAGACAGCCTTGATGCTCCAGAACCGACCGGACACCGTGAAGGCTGGCGAGGTGGCGCTGTTCCGCTCTCTCGGCAGCGACATGGCGGCCGAGGCGCGCTGGTTTTCGACCGACCGCCCCGCCGGCTTCGGCTGGATGGTGCAGGATCTGAACGCCGCCGGCGCCGTTGGCGACGCAGCGCGGGCGACGGCCGGCATGGGCGAACAACTCATGGCTCACGCTGTGAGCGGCCTGACCGAACTCATCGAGGAAATACGCAAGTTCCCACTGTCGCGGCTGAAGGAGGGACCGTCGGACTCGAGATAGCGGCTTCTTGGCAAAATTTGCCAAAGTCGCTACATTGTCGATATGAGCACCATGAACATTTCTCTGCCGGAGGCCCTCAAGGCATTTGTCGACGAGCAGGTTGCCGGTCGAGGCTATGGCACGAGCAGCGAGTATGTCCGCGAATTGATCCGGCGGGATCAGGATCGCCAAAAACTGCGAAGCCTCTTGTTGCAGGGCGCCTCTTCGCCGCCCACGGCTCCAGTTGATGATGCTTTCTTCCAGTCGCTTCGTGCCCGTGTCGGCAGCCGCTGAAGGCGATGTCGGTTAAGCATGTTGTTCCGCGCGAGCTTGCACGACAGGACATAGAGCAAGCCGTTGATTATTACGCCCGCGAGGTCGGACCGGAAATCGCGCTGGGTTTTGTGAGAGATCTGGAACAGGCTTTCTTGTTCTTGGCCGAGAACCCTGCCAGCGGCTCGCCCCGGTACGGCTTCGAACTTGACATCGACGAGTTGCGAGGTTGGCCCCTCAAGCGACACCCTTATCTAATTTTCTATATGGACCGCGAAGATCACGTGGATGTCTGGCGGATTCTTCATGCTCAACGTGACCTGCCCCAATGGCTGCGTGCACCAGCATCATAGCGTGAAATGCTGGCAGACAAGCAAAGCCATGCCCTCGTCAGGGGAACTGCGCCCGTCCCACGTCACTGCCGAGCCTCGGCATGCGCCGGGTCATGCGGCGCGACAGGACTTCCGAAAGGATCAGCGCGGTCAGTGAAATGGCGACCGCCACCACCACCAGCCGCGCCGCGCTGGCATCGCCCCCTGGCACCTGCGTGAAACTATAGATCGCGGTCGGCAGCGTGCGCGTCTCGCCGGGAATGTTCGAGACGAAGGTGATGGTGGCGCCGAATTCACCCAGCGCCTTGGCGAAGGCGA
Organism: Agaricicola taiwanensis; assembly: GCF_014635245.1. Classification (GTDB taxonomy): domain Bacteria; phylum Pseudomonadota; class Alphaproteobacteria; order Rhizobiales; family Methylopilaceae; genus Agaricicola; species Agaricicola taiwanensis. Next base: position 93,145 of record NZ_BMCP01000006.1, read on the forward strand.
GGACCGCGCCGGCGAGGATGCCGGGAAAGGAAAGCGGCACCGTCACCCGCAAGAAGGTCTCGATGGGCCCCCGTCCCAGCGTGCGTGCGGCCTTCTCCAGCCGCGGGTCCACCGCTTCGATGGAAAGCCGCATGGCCCGCACCATGAGTGGAAAGCCCATGACGGCGGCCGCCAGGGCAGCGCCGGTCCAGCGGAACGAGAAGACGAGCCCGAAGGTCTGCTCCAGAAACGCGCCCGCCGGTCCGCGGCGTCCGAAAGTGATCAGGAGGAGATAGCCCGTCACCACCGGTGGCAGCACCAGCGGCAGATGCACGAAGCCGTCGAGGAGGATCCGCCCGGGAAAGCGCCCGCGCGCGAGGATGAGGGCCGTGATCAGCGCGACGGGGAGGCTGAAGAGCGTCGCCACCGTCGCCACCCGAAGGCTCAGGAGGATTGCGTCGATTTCGTCGGATGAGAAGGAAAACACGATGCCTCAGCTGGCCTCGTCTTTCGCCAGCACTGTAAATCCTTCATCCTCAAAGCGCGTCCGTGCCTCACCGCCGCCGAGATAGTCCAGAAAGGCCCGCGCCTGCTCATGGCTGGACGACGATAGCACCGCAGCCGGATAGATGATGGCGGGGTGGCTTCCCGCCGGGAAGGCGCCGATGACCTTCACCTCCGGTTCGGCCCGGGCGTCGGTGGCATAGACGATGCCGAAGGGCGCCTCGCCCCGCGCGACCAGAGCCAGCGCGGCTCGCACGTTCTCCGCCTGCGCGAGTTTCGGTTCCACGTCTGCCCAGACACCAAGGGAAGTGAGGGCGGCCTTGCCGTATCGTCCTGCCGGCACGGCCTCGACATCGGCCATGGCGAGGCGGCCGTCGCCTAGCATCCGCCCAAGCGGGAAGCCCTGCGTAATGTCCACCGGCTTTCCATCATAGCCGGGGGCCGCCACCAGGACCAACCGGTTGCCGAGGAGGTTGAGACGTGTCCCCTTTGCGACCAGCCCCTTGCCATCCACATCATCCATCCAGGGAATATCCGCCGAGATGAAGATATCGGCCGGCGCGCCCTGATCGATCTGCTTGGCGAGAGCGGAAGATCCCGCATAGCTCACCGACACCTGGTGGCCGGTCGCTTTGGTCCAGTCGGTCGCCGCATGGTCGAGCGCGTTCTTCAGGCTCGCGGCAGCGAAGATCACCAGGGGCTTTTCCTCGGAGAAGGCGGAGGATGGAAGAAGCGCAGCGGCCAGCACTGCGAAAGCGAGCGCGAGACGTGAGAAACGAGAGATCATGGCTAAGCTCCGGCGCGGAAGGAAAATCCGCGCGATGATGGTCCGGTGATGAAAAACCACCGGCCGTGCATCCATCGAAGCCACGACCGTCGGAAAAGACCCGCCCTCAGCGGCGGACCGCCGAAGCGATCGACGGTACGGAGGATTTTGAAGCAAAGCCCGAGGCGACGCAATGCCTGCGCCCGGTGGCGCGGGCGGAAAACAGCGCCGGTTGTTCGCTTCTGAATCAAAACCTCAGGCATTTGACTCAAGAGGTGAACCCCTTGAATCAGAACATGAGGAGAGATCGAAAGAAATTCCGGATCAGGGCCTTAGCCTCGCATCCGGAATCAGATCATGACCTTGTCGGATCCCCGGTCAGCTTGCCTCGCGCTGCTCTGCCAGGGCACCGGCCGCCGTTGCTTCCAGATGGGCCACCAGTTCCGGCGCCAGCCCGAACCGCTGGCCGAGGCGTTCCATGTAGGCCTTCTCGATATCGGTATCCAGATCCACCGTGAGACGGGCGGCCAGCCAGGCTTCCGCGGCGAGTTCCGGACTGTCGACCTCGGCGACGAGACGATCGAGGTCGTCGGGCTGACCGAGGATTTCGAAAAGGAAGGCGTCATTGTCGTCGGACATGCCGCTGCGCGAGAGAGCCTCGCGGATGTGGGATGTCTCCTGCGCGTCGATGCGGCCATCCGACCGCGCCGCCGCGATCATCGACCGCACGAGGATTTCACTGGTGCGCTGGGCATGAGAGGGATCGGCCAGCACGCCGAAGGTGGTGCTTGATGGTGGCGGCAGCACATCCTGCGGCGCCGGGGCATTCGAAGGCGCCGCCGGCCGGTTGGCCTGCCAATCGGAATAGGCCTTATAGGCCAGTCCGCCGAGCACGGCGAGGCCGCCGTACTTCAGCGCGGTCGTGCCGATCTTGCGGCCGGATTTGGAGCCCAGCAGAACCGCCGCGAGACCGCCGACCAGTGCACCGCTGCCCATGCCGCCCATATTGGCGAGATTGCCGAGCCCACCGCCGCTCTTGCCGTACTGCCCCTTCGCCAGGTCCTGGACGCGGCGTGAAATATCGAGGCTGCCGGAGCTGGCCGGACCGCGCGACGTGTTGGCCATGCCCTGCTTGCCGCTCAGAAGCTGATCAAGAAGTTTCGCCGCATCAAACATGCCTGTCCCCTGTGTCAAAAATCTCACACCAGCTAGATGGGGGTCAAAGACGGCGGAACCAAGACGCCGCTCGTTCACGGGCACGTCAGGCGGCTCATCACGGAACGGTGAATTTCTTCGGGCAAGGGGTTGCTCCCACGCGCTGAATGGCGTGAGTGTGCACCTGAAACACTCACCTTTCTGGATATTTCCCTATGGATATGCAGTACTGGCTTTCCGCCGAAGCCCTCTGGGCGCTCGGTCAGGTCATCATGATCGACCTTGTTCTGGCGGCCGACAATGCCATCGTCATCGGTCTCGCCGCGGCTGGCCTCCCCAAGGAGCAGAGGGGCAAGGCCATCCTGGTCGGCATCGCCGCCGCAACCGTTCTGCGCATCATCTTTGCCGTCACGGTCACCTATCTGCTCGCCATCATCGGGCTGCTGCTGGCCGGTGGCGTGCTGCTGCTCTGGGTGTGCTGGAAAATGTATCGCGAGCTTCGCGAAAACCATGGTGAGCACGAGGACGCCGAAGAAGCCCTGGCGAATGCCGATCTCAACGCTGATGGCTCCGTGACCAGCGGGCGTGTGAAGAAGACCTTCGCGCAGGCCGCGACCCAGATCGTGGTTGCCGACGTGTCCATGTCGCTCGACAATGTGCTCGCCGTCGCGGGCGCCTCGCGCGACCATCCGGAGATCCTCGTCATCGGTCTGGCCTTCTCCGTGGTGCTGATGGGCGTCGCGGCATCCTTCATCGCCCGCCTTCTCAACAAGTATCGCTGGATCGCCTGGGTGGGCCTCCTCATCATCCTCTATGTGGCGCTCAAGATGATCTATGAAGGCGGCCTCGACGTCTGGACTAAACTCGGCACGGGCGCCTGACATTTACGGCTCGTCGGAATATATCCGGCGGGCCTTTGTCTCGGATCATGCGCACAGGAGGACGGCATGTTTGGCCTCATTAACAAGATCACGGCAAAGCCTGACAGTCGTGATCGCCTGATCCAGCTCATGCTGCAGGGCTCCGGCGATATGCCGGGATGCCTCTCCTACATCGTCGCGGCCGATGCCAAGGACCCCGACACCATCTGGGTCACCGAGGTCTGGGACAGCCCGGAAAGCCACAAGGCCTCGCTTGAATTCCCAGAGGTGAAACAGGCCATCGGCTCAGCCATGCCGCTGATCGCCGGCTTTGAAAGCGTCGCCACCACCACGCCGCGCGGGGGCACCGGCCTCTAGGCAGAAACAGGCCCTCTTCTGGCCCGGCTTGCAGCAGGCCCGCCTCTGTGCTGCAACGCCCCTGTTCCACACACCTTGCGGATTTGAGGAACAGGACATGGCACTAGGAATGGCAATCGGCGTTGGCCTTGGCGCCGCCGTGGGAGCTGCGGTTTTTGACAACGCAGCCATTGGCATAGCCTTGGGAATTGCGCTTGGCGCAGCGGTGGGGACGGCAGCTTCACGGCGCTCGCGCCCCGAGGACGAAACCAGAGAATGACGGCGAAAGCCGTTTCAGCGCGCGGGCGAGCTTACGACATCCTGCCTTCCGGGGCCCGCATCGCCATCAACTCAAGATAGCGGCGCGCCCCGAGGCCGAGGGGGCGGTCCACGGGCCAGACGACATCGACCCAGAGGCTTACCTCATTGGTCATATTAATGAGATTGAGCTTCACCAGCGCGCTCTGGCGGAACAGCGGATCCACCAGCCCTTCCGGCAAGAAGGCCCAGCCGAGGCCTGCCTGCACGAGGCCCAGCGTGACGAGATGGCTGTCGGTGCGCCACAGCCGGCGCGACAACACGAGACGCGGGTCGATGTGCCCGCCCCCGCGACCTGCCACCGCCACCTGCCGCTGATCGATGAGATCCTCCGCCCGCAGCGAACGGGAGGAAGCCAGCGGATGGTCGCATGAAGCCACCGCGACCAAGGTCTCCCGCCCGATTTCCTGAAACCCCTCGCGGTCGTTCATGGCCGGACGCTCGAACACGATGGCAAGATCGGCCGCTCCCGCGTAAAGCAGCGCCAGCGCATCCTCCTGGGGCGCGGAACGCACTTCCACTTCCAGAAGCGGAAATTCCTCACCCAGGAGGGCCAGCGCCGAGGTCCAGCGCGCGGCGGACAGCTCTGGCGTGATCGCCAGCGTCAACCGTCGCTCCAGGCCTTCGCTCAGGGACAGCGCCTGCGCGCTGAGTTTCGCAACTTGCGCCGCCACCAGCCGCGCCTGAGGTTCCAGCGCCCGCGCCGCCGGCGTGGGACGCGGCTCGCGGCCCCGGCGATCGAACAGCGCCACATCCAGTTCCGCCTCCAGCCCCGCGATGGCCATGCTGACGGCTGAAGGCACGCGGCCGAGATGGCGTGCGGCGGCGGAGAACGAGCCATGGTCCAGTACGGCCAGAAACACATGAACACTGTCGCTGGTGAAGGCCATCTGTCTTTCAGAAAAACTGATAGAAGCTGACTTTACCTATCACACGGGAGGCGCTAGCTCCACGGCCAAGGAGATAATCATGTCGCCTATGACACGACGCCTCGTCTATGTGACGCTTTACGAATTGATCGCCGTTCTCATGACCACCGGAGCTTTGGCAGCGGTTGGCCATGACCCGCACGAGGCCGGCCTCTTCGCCGTCCTTGCCTCGGCTGTCGCCCTCACCTGGAACCTCGCCTACACCAGCGCCTTCGAATGGTGGGAGGCCCGGCAGGTGAAGCGCGGCCGGAGCCTGGCCCGCCGGGTGGCCCATGCCATCGGCTTTGAAGCGGGGCTTGTGATCGTCCTGGTGCCCCTGCTCGCGTGGAGCGTCGGTGTGACGCTGCTGGAGGCCCTGGTGCTCGACGCGGGACTGATCGTCTTCTTCCTGGTCTATACCTTTGTCTTCAATCTGGCCTTCGATCGTGTCTTCGGCCTGCCCGCCTCGGCCCGGGCCGAAGCCGGCTGCTGAGGCATCCTGGTCGGCCTCCTCATGCCGGCTCCCAGAACTCCCGTGCCTTCGGCGGCAGTTTGGAGAGCGCGAGGTCAAAGGCGAGCGGATCGACGTGACGGCGTAGAACCGACGCCATCACGGCGATGGCGTTATCAGGCGAAAAGTCATGGTTCTTGCGAAAGTCCTGCACTTCTCGTCCCAAACTCTCGCGGCTGAAAAACTCTCGCCGCGGTTCGTGGATGTCCCAATCCATGACGAAGATGGCGCGCAGCACCGCCGGAAGCGCCGCCGCGAAGACCAGGGCTTCATCAACAGTCAGACGCCGCCGGAACACGCGCAGCACTGATTCCACTGTCTGGTAGGTCTGGTGTGATGTTCCATGGCCCAGCGCCACCCGCATATCATCGAGAAAGCGGTCGAACACCTGCGAGGCGTGGGCGTATTCTTGCGGAACAGTCATAGTGCCGTTTGGCAACAGAGCAGGGCTGAAATGGTGCCGCTCGCGTTCAACAGGCGTCCGCGGAGGATCTTCTAGGCCACCCGCCGGGCGCCATCTCGCTTCAGCATATCAACCAATTGCCGCGCGCTGCGGGTTGCGTCCTGCGGAGAGCTGAAAACCCGGCCCTCAAGCGGCAGGACACGTGGGTCGGCCGCATGAAACAGGTAATGAGATTTTTCGCGGGTAACGAGGCCAACGGCCGTTCCGCTGATTTCGATGATGCGTGCGTCAGTCATTTTCCCGAGCCCTTGATGTCAGACCCCGACCGCAAACGCGGGACCGGTCTTTCCGTTCCACGGGGTGTCTCGTTTCGGCGCGGACCATGCCGAACCGATGCGACAGCCGTAAGACAGTTGCGTTCCGGTCTTTTTGCACATCATTTCCCCTCTAAACCCAGGCTTCCTTGAAGCTGCGCCCTGTGGCTTGAGCCACTTATATGCAGAGCCCGGCGCACCGAACCATAACTCAACCGTGATCGGATACAGCCGACGCGAATCCTATGCGGATCTGCTCTGCCGGGGGCTTATAGCTTGAAACACAGATGAAACAAAGATGGGTTGCATATCTTTTTTGCGTTCAACCGAACCGCCCCTAACGCTCATAAAATTCTCTCCAGAGTCAGGGCGTTGGCCGCTCTATCCGTTCAACAGACGACAATCGGCACAATTCCTCACATGACGGAGTCTGTTTCAAACACGTATCAGCAGGAGCCTGAAGGAAAAGGAGGCGCAAGGAAGCCGCTGGTCGGTCTCCCGGCCAGCGGCGATCGAAGCGTCACCTCTCACTGCCGCGGCAGTGCATAGGCGATGACATAGTCGCCCGCCTTTGTGCCCAGAGAACCATGGCCGCCAGCCACCACAAGGAGGTACTGGCGTCCGTCGGAACCGGTATAGGTCATGGGTGTCGCCTGGCCGCCCGCCGGAAGACGCGCCTTCCAGAGCTCCTCGCCGGTGGTCACATCATAGCCGCGCACGTAATAGTCGATCGTGCCGGACAGGAAGGCGACCCCGCCCTTGGTGACGATAGGGCCGCCGAGGTTCGGGACACCCATGGCGAAGGGCAGCGGCAGCGGTGAGGCATCCCGCACCGTTCCGTTCTTGTGCTTCCACAGGATCTCGCCCGTGGTCAGGTCGGCGCCGGCCACGAAACCCCATGGCGGCTCCTGGCACGGCAGACCCAGCACCGAGGTGAAGGCGTAGAGCTTAGCGGCGAACGGCGCGCCGAAGTTCTCGTTGAGCGCGGGCAGGCTGCCCTCCGGCCGCTGGTCGCCCTGCACATAAAGGGTCGTATCGTCCTCGCGCCACACGAGCTGCGACACGAAGGCGAGATAGGTCGGAGTGGTGAAGGCAATCTGCCGTTCCGGATCAACCGCGACGGAGCCCCAGTTGAAGACGCCGAAATTGCCGGGATAGACCAGCGATCCCTGCTCCGACGGCGGCGTGTAGCGGCCCTCGTAACGCAGCGAGCCGAATTGGATGCGGCAGGCCATCTGATCGAACATGGTGGCCCCCCACATGTCCGCGCCCGTCAGCGGCGGCGGATCGTAGGAGATTTCGGACACCGGCTGGGTGGGCGCTGTCCGGTCGCCTTCCGCCGCACCTTGCGGCGCCGGTTTCTCAGTCACCGGAAGGATCGGCTGTCCCGTACGGCGGTCGAGCACATAGAGCTCGCCCTGCTTGGTGGGCTGCACCAGCGCCGGCACGGTTTGCCCGTCAACCGTAAGATTGATCAGGCTGGGTTGAGACGGCACGTCGTAGTCCCACAGGTCGTGGTGAACCGTCTGGAACACCCAGCGCACACGGCCCGTGGCAAGATCGAGCGCCACCACCGAGGAGGAAAAGCGGCCGACCGCTTCGCTGCGCTTGCCGCCCCACTGATCGGGCGGCTGGTTGCCCATGGGCACATAGACCATGCCCAATTCTTCATCCACGCTGGAGATCGACCAGCTGTTGGGCGAATTCGGCGTATAGGTCTGCCCTTCGGCAATGGGCGCGGTCTGGTCGGGATTGCCTGAGTCCCAGTTCCAGACGAGCTGTCCGGTGTTGACGTCATAGGCCCGGATCACGCCCGATTGCTCATCGACCGAGACATTGTCGAGCACCGTGCCGCCAACGATGATGAGGTTCTGCGTCACCACGACGGGCGACGTGGAGTAATAAGCGCCCGGCTTCACATTGGGCATGTTCTGCCACAGGTTGATCTGGCCGGTGCCGTTGCCGAAACTCGCGCAGACATGGCCCGTGCCCGGGTCAAGCGCGATGACGCGCCCATCCGCGGTGGGCATGAAGAGCTTGGAGGGGCAGGCATCGACGGTCTCGGCATTCTGCGCCGCGACGGGAAGTGCCGGAGCGTCTGGCGAGACCGGCGGGGTGGGCGTGGCTTCAGCCGGCGCCTGCGCGGACTGTTGATCGGCCGGTGCGGGTGTCGATGCTGGCGGCGTCGGTGCGGCCACTGTTGCGTCGGACCCGGCATGATAGGAAAGCCCCCGGCAGGTCAGATGCTGCAGGGCGAGATCGCCCTCGACCTTCGGATCATAACGCCAGATCTCCTTGCCCGTACTCGCTTCCAGCGCGATGACGAACTGGTGCGGCGTGCAGAGAAACAGCCGGTCGCCGATCTTCAGCGGTGTCACCTGGAAGGTGGTTTCAACGGGATCACCCGGCTGCCCGCGCATGTCGCCGGTGCGATAGGTCCAGGCGACTTCAAGATCCGACACGTTTTCCGGTGTGATCTGTTCGAGGGGTGAGTAGCGCTGGCCATAGGCGGTGCGGCCATAGGCGTGCCACTCACCGGCGGGAACACCTAAAGCATCGCCCGGGAGCTGCGCCCGCGCGTCAGGCAATTCACCCTCGATACGGGTGGGATCATTGAAAAGCGAAATGGCGCCGACCAGCAGCGCGATAAGGAGCGAGGCCGTGAGCGCGAGCCCCTGCCCCTTGAAGGCGGAAACCGGCCGCGACTCTCCCACCCTGGCGTAGCGCGAATGGCGTCCGAGCCTTTTCGTGATGAAAGGCATGAGGAGAAGGAGACCGAGAAGGAAGATGACGTCGCCGCGGGCCGCCAGCGGCCACCAGACGAGCCCTGCCTCCCACACCGCCCAGGCGAGCGTGCCAAGCACGATGGCGGCATAGACACCGAGCGCCCAGGGACTGCGTTGGATGAGGAGCCAGGCGGTGAGAAGGAATGCCAGACCGGCGATGAGGTAGTACCACGACCCGCCGAGAACGATCAGCCAGATGCCACCAATGACGAGCGCAAGGCCCATGAGCGCGATGATCGCCCCCACGACGATGAGAAGTGGGCTTCGCCTGATGCCATCCATGATTCCACCTTTGAGAAAGCTTTCCGCAGCTTCTCAAACGCACGAACCGCCCCATGGTTGCCTGAAAAAAGCCTCGAAGCGGACACCGGCCTTGCGTGGATGGTCTTTCCGGCTGTTCGTCAAGCCGATGCTTGCCAGTTCATGATCTCGCCCATGAACATGGCGACCGTCAGCGCTCCCAGATAGGATGTCACGCCGGTGCCCACATCCAGCGTCGGGTTGACCTCGACAAGATCAAAGCCCGCCACTTTGAATTGCGCCGCGATATGGCCCAGAGCGCCGCGCATGGCGGCGAAGGAAAATCCCTCCGGTTCGGCGGACACGCATCCCGGCACCAGCGGGGCATCATAGGCGTCGATGTCGATGCTGACATAGACCGAGGCACCCTCCGGTATATGGCCGAAGGTCACGTCGAGCCGCTGGGCCTTGAACTGGTCCATGGTGACGATCCGGCTGCCGTCAGCCTTGGCCTTGAAGAAGTCGTCGGGATTGGTGCGGAAGCTGCGGATGCCGACCTGGGTGAGGCTCGCCACATGCGTGAGTTCATTGATCTGCCGGAAACCCTGACCGTTGCCGTAGCGGAACTCCGGATCATAGATGCCATAGTCGATATGCGCGTCGAACTGGATGACGTGGATATCCTCGCCCTGAAAGCCGCGCACCGCCGGGAAGCTGACGGCGTGGTCGCCTCCGAGCATGACGGGCACCGCGCCATGCTCTCGGATCGCAGCCACCATGCACGTGAGATTGTCGAACGTCCGGCCGGGGCTGGTGGGCACCACATCGACATCGCCCACATCGGCGATCAGACCACGGCGGACGGCATCGGCGAGGTAGACCCGTCCGGACGAGGGATCGAACAGCCCGTTGGGGCTGAAGCGCAGGGAATGCTCGCGGATCGAGCGTGGTCCGAACCGCGAGCCCGGCAGGAAGGGCGAGCCCTCGTCGAAGGGAACGCCGAACACGGCAAAATCGGCCTTGAGCATATCAAGATCGGCGCAGTAATCGCTGCGCAGGAACGTGGGTATCCCGACGTAGCCGCGGTTGAGCCGTGACGTGTCGCCGATCATCCGCATGACGCTCTCCCTCAATGCTGAATGGTGCCGAGCAGGCTGCGCAACCGCTCGGTCTTCGGAGCGCTCAGCACGTCTCTTGGATCCCCTGTCTCCACGATCTCGCCGCCATCCATGAAGACGAGGCGGCTGCCGAAGGTGCGGATGAAGCCCATCTCATGTGTGACGCACAGCATGGTCATGCCCTCGGCCACGAGGTCCTGCAGCACCTTGAGCACGTCGAGCACCAGTTCCGGGTCCAGCGCCGAGGTCGGCTCGTCAAGAAGCATCAGCTCCGGCTTCATCACCAGCGCCCTCGCGATGGAGACGCGCTGCTGCTGCCCCCCGGAGAGTTCACTGGGGTGGGACGCGGTCTTGTCGCCCAGCCCGAGCTTGACCAGCATCTCGGCTGCGGTCTCGCGCGCCTCGGCCCAGCTCTTCTTGCGCACCCGCACCAGCGGCAGGGCCACATTGTCCAGGGCGGTCTTGTTGGACCACAGGTTGAACTGCTGGAACACGAAGCCGATCCGGGCACGCAGGTCGATCAGTTCCCGCTCGGTCTGGTGCCGCCAGCCGCTGCCATGAGGCACACGGCCGATGAACTCGCCGTGGAGGTTCACCGTGCCGCCGTCGATGGTCTCGAGGCCATTGATGCAGCGCAGGAGCGAGCTTTTACCGCAGCCGCTGCGGCCGATGATGCCGATGACGTCGCCGGCATGGACGTCGAGGCTGACGCCTTTGAGCACCTGGACGTCGCCGTAGCTCTTGGAGAGGTTTTCGATGGCAAGGAGGGGCGTGGCCATGTCAGGGCCTCGCTTCCAGGGTGAGGTATTTGCTCGCGACCGGGCTGCGCGCGGCAGCCGCCAGTTCGGCACTGCCGACCCGGCATTCCGCTATCCGGAACAGCCGCACCAGCACCGCTGTGAAGATCCAGTAGAGCGCGGCGATGGCGAAGAAGACCTCGAAGGGCGCGAAGGTCATGCCCTGCACGATGATGCCCTGGTAGGTCAGCTCGGCCACCGTGATGGTCGAGAGGATCGAGCTTTCCTTCACCGTCATGGTGGTGATGCCGGCCATGGGCGGCAGCGCGAACTTCCACATCTGCGGAACGATGATGTCGCGCAGGATCTGGCCGTAGGTGAAGCCCATGGCCCGCGCCGCCTCCACCTGGCCTCGCGGCACCGAGGCCATGGCGCCGCGGATGATCTCCGCGTAATAGGCCGAGGCGAAGAACGACAGCGCGATGGTGCCCGCCACCTGCTCCGGCAGGCGGATGCCGGAGAACGGCAGCCCATAGAAGAAGATGAAGAGCAGGATGATGAAAGGCACGTTGCGCAGCATCTCCACATAGGCGGAGGCCACCCCGCGCAGGAGGCGGAAGCGCGAGGTGCGAAGCAGCGCCACGGCAAAGGCGATCATGAAGCCGAGCACGATCGCGGCAAGAGAGACCTGAATGGTCATCCAGATGCCTGCCGCGAAATAAGGCCAATGATCGATGATGACTTGCGGGTCGATCATGCTCTCTCCCCCCTCACGTGCCGCGGCGGAGCGCGAAGCGCCGCTCGAGCCAGAGGCCGAACTGGCTGATGATGAGACACAGCCCCAGGAAGACAATGCCGGCCGCCACGAAGGTCTCGAAGGGGCGGAAGCTCGAGGAGCCGATCTGCTGCGCGGTGCGGAACACCTCCACCACGGTGATGACGGCGAGCAGCGCCGTGCCCTTGATGACGATGGTGCATTCGTTGACGATGGCCGGCAGCGAACGCATGTAGAGCTGCGGCAGCACCACCTTGAGCCAGATGGCGCGGGGCTTGAGCCCGAGCGATGCCGCGGCCTCGATCTGGCCGGGCGGAATGCTGGCGAGCGCGCCCCGGAAGATCTCGGTCATGAAGGCCGCGTTGTTGGCTGTGATGGCGAGGACGCCGGCCGTGACCGGCCCAAGGCGGATGCCGAGCGCGGGCAGCGCATAATAGGCCAGGAAGATCTGGACCAGCAGCGGCGTGCCCCTGATAAAGCTGATGTAGATGCTGATCGCGACGTTGACGGGCCGGATCTTGAGGGCGCGCACGATGGTGAGCACCGTGCCGAAAAACAGGGACAGGGCGATGGTGATGGCCGCCACCCTGATCGTCACGCCCGCCGCCGCGATCAGCGCGGGCAATGTCTCCAGCACGAATTCAAAACTAAACTGCATGACCTGATGTCCCTGATCGCTCGGGCCAGGAAGTGTGGGCGACCCTGGGGAAGGCCGCCCACGATATCCTGACGGTCAGAGGGCGCCTTCCGGCAGGTAACCTTCATCAGGCGTGTCCATCTTGAAGCCGAACCACTTCTCCTGGAGCTCACCCATCTTTCCGCTCTTGTTCAATTCGGAGAGGAAGTCGCTGACGAAATCGCGGAACGCACCATCCTCGGGACGTGCGGCCCAGGCCAGGTAGCTCTTCTGATCGTTGATGGGGCCGATCAGCTTGAACATGCCCTTGCGCTCCTGCACCAGCACCGCCAGCGCCGGGCCGGTCTGCAGCACCGCGTCGATGGACCCGTTGGCGAGCGCCACATAGGTTTCCGGATAGGTGGTGAAGAGCTTCAGCTCCGAAAACCCGGCCTTGCCCTTGTCCTTCATCTTCTTGTCGAAGGCCCGTGCCACCGGCTCGCTGGAGGACGCGATCTGCGTGCCGAGGATCTTACCCTCGAGGTCTTCCGGCGTCTTGATCTCGTCCGCATCACCCTCGCGGATCATGACCGTCTGCGCCGAGGCGGCGATCGGACGGGTGAAGGCATAGCGCTTGGCGCGCTCCGGATTGATGCCGACCGAGGTGACCACAAAGTCGAACTGGCCGGCGGTGAGGCCGGGCAACACACCCTGGAACGGCAGATCGAGCTGTTCCAGGGTCACTTCGCGGCCCACTTCCTTCGACAGGGCTGCCACGAGTTCGGTCAGGAGGTCCTTTCCGTAGCCGACGATCTTGCCGTCCTTGATAAATTCGAACGGCGGATAGTTGGCATCGGTGGCAACCGTGATCTTGCCGGTCTCCTTGATCTTGTCCATCAGCCCTTCGGCCTGGGAAGCCGCCGGAGCCGCCATGACTGCCGTGGCGAGAACGGCGGCTTTCGCAAGTGCACTGAGTTTCATTGTTGTTCTCCTCTGGAATTCAGTCTCAGGCAGTCACTTGAAATAATTTGCCCTTACCGCTGCTCCGATCAGGTTGAAGATCAGGCGGCCCGCGGCGATCACGGTGCGGCGGTTATGGTCGCGGTCAGGCGCGATCTCGACCACATCCATGCCGACCATGCGGCCCTTCTTCACCAGCCCATGGATCAGGGTCAGCATCTGCGGATAGAGCAGACCGCCGAAGGCAGGTCCGAGCACGGCGGGCATGACGGAGGGATCGAGACCGTCCGCATCCACCGTCAGGTAGTAGTTGCCGCCATCGGGGATGCGGGCGAGGATCGCGTCCATGCCCTGCTCATGCACCTCGCGGGCGGTGATGAGGTTGGCGCCATAGGCCTTGGCCGCCTCATACTCCGCGGTGCGCGCGCTGCCCGAGGCCCTGAGGCCGATCTGGAAGATGTCGCCGATGTGGTCCATTTCGGAGGCGCGGCGGATCGGGCTGGAGAGGCCTTCGCTGACGCCGTTGATTTCCTCGCGCCAGTCGAGATGCGCGTCGACCTGGATGAGCGTGATGGGCTTGTTCAGCTCCGCCAGCGCCTTGAAGATCGGGATCGGCGTCGAATGGTCGCCGCCAAGGACGATGGGAAGCGCGCCCGCTTTGATGATCTTGCGCACGGCAAGCTCGGCGTTCTTGAGATGCACCGTGGGATCGGAAGGGCTGCCGGCGGCATTGCCGCAGTCCACCATCTTGATGTCACGGCCATCGAGCAGCGGCCCGCCGATGTCGAAGTCATAATGGTCGAGGCCGCGCACGATGCGGTCGGTGGCGCGACGCAGTGCATCCGGGAACTTCGATTGCTCGCTGGACACAGCGAACTGATCGTAGGCCGCGCCATAGGGAATACCGAGGAAGGCGATATCGGCCTTCAGCGTGTCGAGATCCTCGCAGGCCTCCGAGAACAGAAGAGTGTTATGGGAGGGGGCAGTTTGCTGGGTAAGCACGTGAGACGTCCATTTGCTTGTCTGACCTGCAGCGAGCATGATCACCACAGCCCTGGCGGCCAATATATTTTTTCAACACGGAAGCCATGGCAAGCTCATCAATGACGCTGGTTCGGAAAAATTTCTTGATTTGTTTTTCCCTGATTACCGAGAAAATTAACCGCCACCCGCACCCCTGTAACGTCTCTTAAGGCCGGTTTTCCCAGTTGCAAAATAACCTCTTATGATGAAATAAATTCATTATACATGCCTAGTTATGCTGCAGTTGCTCAGTAATGCGGCGGTGCCGAACATGCAGACAAATCGTGACTTCGACCTGGCTGATCTTGAGGCCTTCATCTCGGTCTGCGAGACCGGCAGCATGACCGAGGCGGCCCGCAGGCTGAAGCTGACGGAATCGGCCGTTTCCCACATCATCCGCCGCATGGAGAAGCGGCTCAGCATCACGCTGTTCGACCGCTCGGCGCGTCCGCTCAAGCCCACCGTGCTGGGCGCGCAGCTCTTCAACCGCGGCCAGCGGTTGCTGCAGGACGCGACGGGCATCAATCAGGAACTCCGGGCCAAGGGCCGCGTGCGGCACTCCCACCTCGGCATCGGCATCATCGAGACGCTGGGCACCTGGTTCGCGGCGCAGCTCGTCCACGAGCTTGCCGCGAACGCGCGCAGCTGGACCGTCGTCACCGGCAGCAATACGGATCTTTGGACGCGTTTTTACGCGCGCGAGCTCTCCACGCTCATCGTGCTGGAAAATGACGAGCCCCGCCCGTCGGCGAGCAAGATCCCGCTGTTTCGCGAGTCGGTCGTCCTGATCACACCTCCATCGCTCAGCCACCTCAGCCTGCGCGAACTGGCTGAAAGCACGCCCTTCATCGGCGCCCATGGGGATTCCGGCTTTGGCCGGCTCACCTCGGCCTATCTCTCACGCCTCCGGCTCAATGCCGCGCCCGCCGTCACCTTCGGCATGCTGGAATCGGTGGTCCTCATGGTGGCGCGCGGATTTGGCTGGGCGCTGGTGCCCTCCCTCCTCCTTCTGCGCGACACGCCGGAGCGTCAGGACATCATCATCCGCCCCCTGGAAGCGCCCAGCGTCTACCGTCGCATCACGCTGGCTACGCGGCAATTCGAGCTTGGCGCCCTGCCCGAACTGATCGAGACCAGCGCCCACCAGGCGCTTGAAACACAGGTGCAGAAGACAAGATCACTGCACCCGGAAATATTCTCCAAGCTGAGCTTCCGTCAGGGCCACGACGACTTCGCGGAATGATGGCTGCCGCAGAGCTCCATAGTGCGTTGCCGGTGGTGGATTGCCGGTGAAGGCATCATATAGGTGCGAACGTCACCTCTTGGGCAGGCTCTCATGAAGAAGATCGGTTTTCTTTCCTTCGGGCACTGGTCGCCCTCGCCGCAGTCGGGCACGCGCTCGGCGGGTGACGCCCTGCTGCAGTCCATAGATCTTGCGGTGGCTGCCGAGGAGCTTGGCGCCGATGGCGCCTATTTCCGCGTCCATCATTTTGCCCGACAGCTTGCCTCGCCCTTTCCCTTGCTGGCCGCCGTCGGCGCAAGGACGAGCCGCATCGAGATCGGCACGGCTGTGATCGACATGCGCTATGAGAACCCTCTCTATATGGCCGAGGACGCCGGCGCCGCCGATCTCATCAGCGGCGGCCGCCTGCAACTGGGCCTCAGCCGTGGCTCGCCCGAGCAGGTGATCGATGGCTGGCGCTACTTCGGCTATGCGCCGGGAGAAGGCCAAAACGACGCCGACATGGGGCGCCGCCACGCCGAGGTTTTCCTTGATGTTCTTAGGGGTGAAGGCTTCGCCCAACCGAACCCACGCCCCATGTTCCCCAATCCGCCCGGCCTGCTCAGGCTTGAGCCCCATTCGGAGGGTCTGCGGGACCGCATCTGGTGGGGCTCCAGCTCCGACGCGACCGCCGTCTGGGCGGCAAAGCTTGGCATGAACCTGCAAAGCTCCACGCTGAAGAACGACGAGACGGGTGAGCCCTTCCACATCCAGCAGGCAAAGCAGATCCGCGCCTATCGCGAGGCCTGGAAGGACGCCGGGCACACGCGCGAGCCCCGTGTCTCCGTCTCACGCTCCCTCTTCGCGCTGGTCGATGATCGCGACCGCGCCTACTTCGGCCGCGGGGACAGCCAGGACCAGATCGGCTTCATTGACGAGAACACCCGCGCCATCTTCGGCCGTTCCTATGCCGCCGAACCGGACAAGCTGATCGAGGAGCTGAAGGCCGACGAGGCCGTGGCCGAGGCCGACACGCTGCTCCTGACGGTGCCGAACCAGCTCGGCGTCGACTACAACGCCCATGTCATCGAGGCGATCCTCAAACAGGTCGCGCCGGCGCTCGGCTGGCGCTGACCTCGCTTTCCTCCAAGAGCAGCGCGGTGAACAGCGGCATCAAGACCGTTAGCCCCCGTTTGTTGCCCTGCGAGAGGCTGAAAGGCATAGTGCCGGCATGCCGAAGAAGGATAGCCACGACGCCTATATAGCCGCCGCACCAGAGCAATTTCGCGCTCTGTTGGGCCAATTGCGTGCACAGCTGTCGCGAGCGCTGCCAGACGCCGAAGAAATCATAAAATACGATATGCCCGGCTTTCAGATCGAAAAGACGATAATCGCTGGCTACGCCGCCTTTAATAAACAGTGTGGTCTATATGTCGATCCGGAGGCGATTACCTCTTGTGCTGACGAGATTAAATCCTTGAAGCTCAAAGCAACCAAGACCGGCGTTACATTCTCGGTCAGCAGACCTATTACCGACGAACTGATCGAAAAACTTGCGATCAGTTCGCGCCGCAATAAAGGTTTCTAGAGACTGCCTTCGGCAACACGAAGCTCAGGCCCCGGCATCAAGCCCCATCTGCCAGAAGTCAGCCTCAAGACGGGCCGCCTTGCCGAACAGTGCTGCCAGCTCATCAAAGCGCCGCTCGGTCATGTTGCGGGAAGCGAGATCATCGAGCAGACACCGGGCATTGGCCGCGACACCCTGGTAACCCTCACCCGCATATTCGCCGATCCATTCGGCATAGGGGTGCGCGCCGAGCGCCGCGACGCCGGCGGGAGCCAGCTTCGCGCCGATCTCCGCATAACCGATGACGCAGGGCGCCAATGTGACATGGAGATCGAGCAGGTCGCCCGCCATGCCGCAATCAAGCACGAAGCGTGTATAGGCGACCGTCGCCTGGTGCTCCGGTGTCGCCTGCAACTCCTCAGGCGAGATGCCCCAGCGGCCGCAGAGCCGCACATGGAGGTCGGTCTCGTCGAGAATGGCGGCAAGCCCCGCCTGCGCCGCGCGGATGTCGGCGATGCTGCGGCTCTTGTAGGCGGCAAGAGCCCAGGCGCGGGCAAACTGGATCAGGAAGAGATAGTCCTGCACCAGATAGGTGCGGAAGGCGGCTTCCGGCAGCGTACCCTCCCCCAGCTGACGGACGAAGGCATGATCGACATAGGAGGACCAATCGGCCGAGGCCGCCGCCTTGAGGCGATCGAAAGTGTCCATGACTCAGTCCCGGCCCTCGAAAGTTGCGTCGAAGAAGGCAAGCTCCAGATCGACGGCTCGCAGGAAGAAATCGCGCGCCACCTCAGGCTCACTGGGTCCGACGCGATCGAGCTCTGACCGGAGAAAGCCGACGAAATCGCGAAAGAAGGGATTGTCGTGCAGCGTGATCCATTCGGCATGGACGAAGTTCCGCGGCAAGGGCTGCGGCGCCCGCGAGGCCCAGTCCAGGTAGAGCCATTCGGCGACGTTCAGGACAGCGAGGATGGCCGCGTAGGAACGCGTCGCCGCCGCCTCGCGCATGATGGCCTGAAAGCCCTTGGTGGGCTCAGCATCAGGCGTGCCGGCCCGCTGCTCCTCGCTGACGCCAAGCGCCTCGAAGGAACGCAGGAAATAGGTGTTCTCCTCGCCCGAGACCATGCCCACGAATTTGCCGAAGCGGATGCGCGCCGCGAAGGTGTCGGCCGTGGCGATGGCGCCGCCGAGCAGTGTCAGGAAGCTGTCGAGGAAGCGGTGGTCCTGGATGAGGTAGGCCGCCATGGCTTTATCAGAAATGCTGCCGTCGAAGAGCTCCTGCACGAAGCGATGCTCCACGGCCCTGGTCCATTTCGGCTCGCTGGCCTGCCGCAGGGTCTCACTGAAGCGCGTCGTCATGGGGCTGCCCTTTCAGAGTTGGCAGCGAAACCGCATGTTCTGGCTGAGGTGCGGCCTCGCGTGGGGACCGGCAAAGGCAGGTTTTGATCCCATCCCTTCGCCGGCATGATCCGGATCAGGTTCAAAGGGTCACCGCGCTGCCGATCAGGCCAGCGGAATCTCAACCCCTTGGCGGGGCTCCCCTTGGACGGACCTGTTGTAGGTCAGCGCGCGCGGGTTGTCACTTGGGGATGGAATAGCGGCGCGCGAAGGCAACGCAGGCCACCACGCCGACGGCGATCAGGAACATGAGCGGCGTGACCGGTTCCTGCAGCACAGCCGCCGCCAGCGCCAGGCCGAAGAGCGGCTGAAGGAGCTGGATCTGACCCACAGAGGCGGTCCCTCCCAGAGCAAGGCCGCGGTACCAGAAGACAAAGCCGATGAGCATGCTGAAGAGCGAGACATAGCCCAGGCTGATCCATGCTGGCAGGCTGACTTCGGCAAGTGACGGCGGCCAGTACAGCAGCGTCAGGCCGGCCATCAACGGCAACGACAGCACCAGTGCCCAGGAAATGACCTGCCAGCCGCCGAACCTGCGGGACAGCTTGGCGCCTTCCGCATAGGCCAGACCGCAGACCACCATGGCTGCAACCATGAGGCCGTCGCTGACCGGCGATGCGGAGACCCCCTGCGACAGGGCAAAGCCAACCACCAGGGCGCTCCCCAGCACCGAGAAGGCCCAGAACGCCGGCCTTGGTCGCTCTCCGCCCCTGATGACGGCGAAGATGGCCGTTGCCAGCGGCAACAGCCCGAGAAAGACAATGGAATGGGCTGATGAGACGTGCTGCAGGGCAAGCGCCGTCAGGAGCGGAAATCCGACCACGACGCCGAGAGCAACGACGGCCAGCGGCAGCAGATCGCTGCAGGATGGCCGGCGCTCCCTGAAACACAGGAGAAGGCTCAGCCCGAGAATGCCGGCGATGGTGGCGCGTGTGACCGTCAGGAAAACAGGATCGAGGCTTTGCACCGCGACCCTGGTGGCCGGCAGCGATCCGCTGAAGATGATGACCCCGATCAATCCATTGATCCAGCCGCTTGTCGCTCGTTCCATGGCACGCTCCTCTGCGGCCATTCTTATCCATTGGTTCTGATCGTCCGGCCAGCTACAGTCCGATACGGATGGAGCGAACTGTTATGGCCGCAGATACAATACAGATCGAGACGACAAGCCGGATCGGGCTGGTCATATCCACCATCAGGCAGCGCATTGCCGCCAGAAGCCTGGTCGCCGGATCCAAGCTCCCCTCCGTGCGCTCGCTGGCCGGATCATTGCAGGTCTCTGTCTCGACCGTGGTGGAGGCCTACAGCCGCCTTGCCGCGGAAGGGGCGATCATTTCCCGCCCCGGATCCGGCTTTTACGTTGCGCATCAGGTGGCGCCCATGACGCTGTCGGCTGTCGGCCCCAAGCTCGACCGCGCGATCGATCCCCTCTGGGTATCCCGGCAATCGCTGGAAGCGAACGACGCAACTCCCAAGCCGGGGTGCGGATGGCTGCCGCCCTGCTGGTTGCCGGAACGAAGCATGCGCAAGGCCTTGCGCACTGTGTCGCGCGGCAGCACTGAGCCGCTCTCCAACTACAGTTCGCCTCTCGGCCTGCCGCAACTGCGACAGCTCATCGGCAGAAGGCTCGGCGAACACGGCGTCGATGCTTCGCCCGATCAGATCATGCTGACGGAAAGCGGCACACAGGCGATCGACCTTCTATGCCGCTATCTGCTTGAGCCCGGCGACACGGTCCTGGTGGATGATCCCTGTTACTTCAACTTCCAGGCTCTGCTGCGCGCGCACCGGGTGAAGATGGTGGGGGTGCCCTATACGCCCAACGGCCCATCGGTCGAGGCTTTCGAGACGATCCTCGCCGACACCCGGCCGCGCCTCTACATCACCAACTCCGCGGTTCACAACCCGACCGGAGCAACGCTTTCCCCGGTTGTCGCACACAGGGTGCTCAAGCTCGCCGATCACCATGGGCTCGTCATCATCGAGGATGACATCTACGCCGATTTCGAGCACACGCCGGCTCCCCGCCTCGCCGGTTTCGACGGATTGAACCGGGTCGTTCAGATCGGAAGTTTTTCCAAGATACTCTCCGCATCGGCGCGCTGCGGCTTCATCGCCGCCAAACCTGAATGGATAGAGGGTCTTATCGAGCTCAAGATCGCAACGACCTTCGGCGGAGCGAGGCTGAGCGAGGAACTGGTGCATGCCGTTCTGAGCGACGGAAGCTTCCGCAGGCACACGGAGGTGCTACGCATCCGCCTGGACCAGGCACGGCGCGACACGGCCGCTCGGCTGCGCGACCTGGGTGTCGAGCCCTGGATCGAGCCAAAAGCGGGCATGTTTTTGTGGTGCCGCTTGCCGGACCGCGTGAACTCGGCCGACCTTGCGCGTGCCGCCCTTGAGCAAAATGTGGTGCTGGCACCCGGCAACGTCTTCAGCGTCTCACAGACCGCTGGCGCTTACATGCGGTTCAACGCTGCGCAGATGCAGGACGAGAGCGCCTTCGAGGTGCTTCGGGCGATGTTGTAGAAGATCCGGGCTTGGTGACGCACGGCCCAACACGGCGTGTGCTGCTGTGATTCTTGCTGGAAAAGGAAGGAATTCGTGGATGCTCGGCACAAGGGCGAGCGCGACAGGGTGTGGCCGACGCTCTTCGTTTCCGGCCCCTCTTTGCGTCACTGGCCAGCGTGACCGGTCTGAGTGGTGAGGTCACGTCTGGGTCGGGGTCATGCTGGTCCTTGTGGTGGGGTTTACGTCTTTTGCGGCGCG
>NZ_BMCP01000007.1 GCF_014635245.1 Agaricicola taiwanensis
AAGGCGCGACCGAGGACAGCATCAAGGCCCATTACAAGGAGAAGACGGGCAAGGATCTGCCCGATGACTTCTTCACGAAGCCTTTCAAAGACCAGCTGACGTTCATTGAAGAGGCGGCCAGCAAGTCATCCGGGACGGACAGCACCAACTGGGGTCCTGACGAAGCCCCGAAGGTCGTCGCGCTGCTTCAAGAGTATGATGAGCTGCGCCGCGTGCCGGCCGAAGAAAGGACGGAGGAGCAAAAGACGCGGCTCCAGGAAGTGAGTACCGAGCTGAAAGAGAAGTACGGTCTCACCTCGTTTGATTTCCTTTTCGGTGCGGGTAATGGCGCCGGCGTCCCAGGAGATCTACCGTACATCGCGCAGCTTATGGGCATGACCGAGACGGAAGGTGCGACGCAGGAGAGCATCTCTGCCTATTACAAGGAGAAGACGGGCAAGGATCTGCCCGCCGACTTCTTCACGAAGCCCTTCGCGGAGCAACTGCCTATCATTGCGGAGGCGGTCGGCAAGCCATCCGAAACCGAGAGTTCCGGCTGGGAGGCCAGTGAGGCCAGCACGGTTATCGACTTGCTGGAAGAGTATCACGAACTGATCAGTGTGCCGGAGGCGAGCAGGACCGATCAGCAAAAGGATCGGATCGAGGAGATTGAGACGGGTCTGGCTAAATACGGCATTACTGATCCGGGCAATCTCTTCAGGACGACCGATTTGCTGCCGGATGGAGTTCCGGGAGAGGACAAAATGATCGCCCTCCTGATGGGTATGGGCGAGCAAGAACGCATCACGCGAGGGAGCATCAGCGAGTTCTACAAGGAGAAGACTGGCAAGGATCTGCCCGCCGACTTCTTCTCGAAACCCTTCGCGGAACAGCTGCCTATCATTGCCGAAGCAGCCGGCGATACTGAATAAATAGCATTAGACTGCTGCGATGGCCCCGCTCCACCGGAACGGGGCCATTTTTTTGCCACGGGATTTCCCGCATCGGTGATGAGTTCGTGAAACCCGCCGCGTCGGCGGGTTTTGCATGTCAATGCCTGAGCTTCACGCTTCCGAAGAGCGCTGGAACGGCGGTCATCTATGATGGTGACGCCCATATTCGTGGTAATGGGCCGCAGGTTTTACCTGAAACGGAACTCTCTCTTCTCCTTTCCATTGGTCTGATGACAGCGGCTGTGCCGCGGAACTTCGACCATAGAAAAAGGAGCAGTCGATGTCCTTCACCGATGTCGTCAATCAACCTTACGTCCTGCCGGACCTCAACGGTCCCGATCAGACCTTTGACCCCCAGGCCCTCGCCGGAGGCCCTTCCTACGGCGCGCAGTGGCCCTACGACGTGGTGCAGGCCAATCGCGTTCTTGAACTCCTGCGCGAGCTCGGGCGCGCCGATAACGATCCCGCGCTGACATCCGCCATCGAGGCGGAACTAGCCGAATTCGGCATCAATGATCCCATGGGCGCGACCACACCCCAGCTCGTGGCGCAGCTTCTGGGGCTGGAAGATTATGCCCATGCGACGCGGGAGAGCGTGGAGCAGCTGCTGGATGGCCGCGGGATCGAACTCCCCCAGAACTTCTGGAACATCGGCCTTGACCAGAATTGGCAGGTGTTGGACGCTCTCGTGGAGGAGAATTCGCGCCCGCCACAGTCTCTGACAAGCGCTTGAGCGGTAATGCCTTGATGCGTGAAAGTGGGAGGAGGCGCTTCCACGGCCGCCGTGCTTCGAGGGCGCGACGGGCCGGTCGGCCTCACTCTCCAGCCAGGGCCGGAGCGGGGCACCCACGCGAACGGGAAAATGGCTTTCAACCGAACGGTTTGCAGCTGCTTTTCCTAGGCTATGCGATCGCGGCGTGATATAAGAAAATCGAAATATTAAGATCATCCCGGAAGAGGGATTGCGCCCGCGCGATGAGCTGATATTTTATTGCCCTTGCTAAATGTCCGGATGAGATTATATTAAGGCCATCGATTATTGCTTGTGACCTTTGGTTGAGCGCCTCGCTCGTTCCGATTTCCCTTTCAACATCGATTGGCCGGATGATGGACGTTCGGCGACATCACTACGCGATTTGAAGGAAAATCGTCATGAATACAGGAACCGTGAAGTGGTTCAATAGCACCAAGGGCTTCGGCTTCATTCAACCCGACCAGGGTGGCGGCGATGTGTTCGTTCACATCTCGGCAGTCGAAAAGGCCGGCATGTACGGCCTCAACGAAGGCCAGAAGCTGCAGTATGAGCTGGTGCAGGACAAGAGGTCTGGAAAGACCTCGGCTGGAAATCTCCAGGCCGTCTGATTTGCATTTGCCTACGCTGACCACGGATGTACTGGCAGCGAATGGCTTGGAAAAGGTCGGGATCAGCCCGGCCTTTTTTGTTTCTTAAGGCGGACTTGCCGCTCGATCGGCCGTGCCCGAGCCTTACCTGAAAGAGGAGCAGCCGATGGCCGCTACCAAGGACAAATTCTTCGATGCCGCCAAGATCCCGCCTCGTGATCGTGCGGCCATCACCGACGACACGGCCAAGGCGATCATCGCAGCGGAGGCCAAGGCCCGCGCGAAGAAGACCGAGAAGCTGCGTGAGCTGCGCCTGCAGGCAGAGGCGGCCAATCCCGCGCCTGCTCCGGCTCCCAAAAAGGCCAAAGCTGCCGCAAGGAAGCGGAAGACCGTGGCGGGCTGAAACGCCTTCCTGTTTTTTCTCCCTGAACCATATGGCGCCTCTCGCCTGAACGACTTGCCAACGGCGGGGAACGCCACCGGCCCATCACGCGTTTCGTCCTCTCCTCAGCGTGCGTTTCGGGAGAGGTGATGGCACCGCGAGCCAACTGGAAGGGCGTCTTGAAGGTTGCGGAGCTTTCCTGCCCCGTGGCCCTCTATACCGCTGCCTCGACCTCCGATCGTGTCGCCTTCCACACCATCAACCGCGCCACCGGTCATCGCGTGCACCGGCAGTTCGTGGATTCCGCGACCGGCAAACCCGTGGAGCGGGAGGACCAGGTCAAGGGCTACGAGCTCGGAGCCGACGACTACATCATGCTGGAAGGCGATGAAGTGGCCGCCGCCGTGCCGGAGAGCGATAAGACGCTTGCGGTCGATACCTTCATCGCCTGCCCCGAAGTCGATGATGTCTTTTTCGACAAACCCTACTATCTGGCGCCGTCCGCTCCTCATGCCGAGGAGGCATTCGTGCTCATCCGTGAAGGCATGCGCGCCAAGAAAGTTGCCGCGCTGGCGCAGACGGTTCTGTTCCGCCGGGTTCGTACGCTGCTGATCCGGCCTCATGGTGAGGGCCTCATCGCCAACACGCTTTCCTTCGATTACGAGGTGCGTTCGGCCAAAGAGGTTTTCAGCGACATCACCGATTTCAAGATCGCGGGCGAGATGCTGGACCTTGCCAAGCACATCATCGACACCAAGAAGGGTGAGTTCGATCCGGCTGAATTCGACGATCGCTACGAGGCGGCGTTGGCCGAGTTGATCAAGGCCAAGGCCGAGGGCCGCAAGATCACGCCGCGCAAGGAGCCGAAGCGCGAGAAGGTGGTGGATCTCATGGAGGCGCTCCGGGCCAGTGCCGGCGTGAAAGAGGCGAAGAAGCAGGCGCCGAAGAAACGCGCGGCAGCCGCCCGCAGCAGGTCCAGAGCGCAAGAGCCGCGGCGGAAGGCGAGCTGATCCATGGCGCTGGAGGCCTATAACGCCAAACGCGATTTCAAGGCCACGCGTGAACCGAAGGGTCGCGTCGCCCGGAAGGCCGGCAACAGCTTCGTTATCCAGAAGCACGACGCGCGGCGGCTGCATTACGATTTCCGGCTGGAGATGGATGGCGTCCTGAAAAGCTGGGCGGTGACGCGGGGCCCGAGCCTGATGCCCGGTGACAAGCGGCTCGCCGTTCATGTGGAGGACCATCCGCTGGATTACGGCACCTTCGAGGGCACCATTCCCAAGGGCGAATATGGCGGCGGCACCGTGATCGTGTGGGATCGCGGCATCTGGAAGCCGATCCATGACCCGCACAAGGGTTACGCCAAGGGGCATCTGGAATTCGAGCTGGAAGGCGAGAAGCTCCGTGGACGCTGGCACCTCATCCGCCTCGCCGGCAAGCCGCGCGAGAAGCGCGAGAACTGGCTGCTCATCAAAGGCGATGACGAATTCGCCCGTGAGGAGGGGGAGGGCGACATCCTGGAAGAACGCCCGGAATCGGTGAAGACCGGCCGCACCATCGACGAGGTCGCGGGCGAAGAGCCCGGCTGGTCGTCGAAGAAGGGGCGGTTGCGGCCCGAGACGGGCGATGAGAACGGGCCTGTTCCGGCGAAGATGACGGCCAAGGCCAAAGCCAAACCGAAATCGTCCACCAAGACTGGGGCCGCCGCCCGTGCTTCGGGGCAAGCGGTCGAGACGGTGGAGCTCGATCCTTCCGCGCTGAAGGGCGCGAAGAAGGGCCCGTTGCCCGACTTTCTGGAGCCCATGCTGGCCAAGCTCGTCTCCGCGCCGCCTTCCGGCGCCGAATGGATCCACGAGATCAAGTTCGACGGCTATCGCCTGCAGGCTCGTATCGAGGCAGGACGGCTCAAGCTGCTGACCCGCAGCGGCCTCGACTGGACCAAGAAGTTCGGAAAGGACGTGGTGGAGGCCTTGAAGGCGCTGCCCGCCGGCACGGCGCTGCTCGATGGCGAACTGGTGGTGGAGAACAGCAATGGAGCGTCCGATTTCTCCGCGCTGCAGGCCGATCTGTCCGAAGGGCGGTTCGATCGTTTCGTCTTCTACCTGTTCGATCTGCTTTACCTCGACGGCTATGATCTGACGCGCGTTCCGCTGGTGGAGCGCAAGCGCCTGTTGGAGCAGCTCATCGGCGGCGAGTCTCGCCTGCTGCGCTATTCCAGCCATTTCGATGAGAACGGCGATCTGGTGCTGAACCACGCCTGCCGTCTCAGCCTGGAGGGCGTCGTTTCCAAGCTTGCCGAGGGGCCCTATCGCGCGGGGCGTGGCCGGTCCTGGATCAAATCGAAATGTTCGCTCCGCCAGGAGTTCGTGGTGGCGGGCTATGTGCCCTCCACAACCTCGCGCAAGGCCATCGGCTCCCTGATCATGGGGGTTTACGACGATGACGGAAATCTCATCCACGTCGGCCGCGTCGGCACCGGCTATTCCGCCGTGGTGGCCGAGGACCTCTTCCGGCGTCTAGAGCGCATGCGGATCGACCAGAGCCCCTTTGCCGCCAAGCTGACGGCGGAGGAGCGGCGCCAGGCGCGCTATGTGCGTCCGGACCTGGTGGCGGAGGTTGAATTTCGGGCCTGGACCGGCGACGGCCATCTGCGCCATGCGGCCTTTCGCGGGTTGCGCGAGGACAAGGACCCCAAGGAGATCCGCCGCGAACTGGCGAAAAGCAGCGCGGCGTCCGCCGCGCCCAAGCCGCCGCGGCGCACGGTGAAGCTGACGCATCCCGACCGGATCTATTGGCCGGAGGAGGGCGTCACCAAGGAGGGGCTCGCGGACTATTACGCCGAGGTGTGGCGGCACATCGCACCCTATATCGTCGGCCGGGCGCTGGCCCTGCTGCGCTGCCCGAGCGGGATCGACGGCGAGAAGTTCTTCCAGAAGCATGCCTGGAAGGGGCTGAACCCCAACATCGTCCTGGTGAAGGATCCCAAGGACAAGGACGATGCACCGCTCGTCAGCATCAATGATCTCGATGGGCTGATGGGGCTCGTGCAGTCGGCCACCCTCGAAATCCACCCCTGGGGCTCCACCGTGGCCAATTGGGAGAAGCCGGACACCATCATCATGGATCTCGATCCCGGCGACGGTGTCAGCTGGGAGGCGGTGATCGAGGCCGCCCACGAGGTGCGGGCGCGCCTGGAGGATGCCGGGCTGACGGCGTTCGTGAAAACCTCCGGCGGCAAGGGCCTCCATGTGGTCGCGCCGCTGAAGCCGAAGGCGGAGTGGCCGGAGGTGAAGGCCTTCACCAAGGCGATCGCCGAGGCCATGGCATTCGATGGTCCCGACCGCTATGTGGCGACCATCACCAAGTCGAAGCGCAAGGGCAAGATCCTGGTGGATTATCTCAGGAACCAGCGCGGCGCGACGGCGGTGGCGGCCTATTCCACCCGGGCGCGCCCCGGCGCGGCGGTCTCCGCTCCGCTCGCCTGGGACGAACTCTCGCCCGGCATCGGTCCGGCCTATTTCACGGTGGAGAACATGCCGACCCGGCTCTCGGCACTGAGCGCGGATCCCTGGGACGGCTTCCGCAAGGCGGCGGCGGTGTGGAAGGCCAAGTAAAGCGCCTAGTCTATCCGCCGCTCGCGACGGTCAGCTCCACCTTCAGGCCGCCTAGACTGGAGCGGTCAAAGCAAAGCTGCGCACCATAGGCCCCGGCGATGTCGCTGACGATGGCAAGACCAAGCCCGGCGCTGCCTGTCTCATCGAAGCGGCGGCCCCGGCCGGCGAGCGCCGCGAGACGGGCGTCATCCACTCCCGGCCCGTCGTCCTCGATCCGCAGCGTCATGCCGCGGGCCTCACGCTCCGCGCTGACCTGAACCCTGGTGCGGGCCGCGCGGAGGGCGTTCTCCATGAGATTGCCCAGGATCTCGGCGAGGTCTTCGGCACGCATGGGCCAGACCATATCGGGCGCCACGCTCATCTCGATGGCGATGTGCTCGCCGCGCGGCGTGCGGGCGAGGGTGCGCGAGACCGCATCCACCGCTGAGGCAAGAGGCACCGTGACCAGTGGGTCTGGCTGATGACGAAGGCGCGCACGGGCGAGCTCCCGCTCCACCGTCCGGCGCATCTGCACGGCCACCGCCTCGATGTCGGCGGCGATCTCCTGTTCACCCTTCGCTCGCAGGCGGGCGACATCGCTGGCAAGCGCCGTCAGCGGCGTGCGCAGCCCATGGGCAAGATCCGCCGCGCGGTCGCGGGCGCGGATCATCTCGGCTTCCTGAGCTTCCAGAAGCGTGTTCACCTCGGCGACCAATGGGGCAATCTCGCTCGGCACCTCCACCGCAAGATGCTTTTCCCGGCCCGCGCGCACTGCGGCCAGAGCTTCGCGCACGCGCGCGAGCGGCTTCAGGCCCAGACCCACCTGCACCCAGGCTGCGATGAGGATGAGAGCGGCGAGGAGGAGAATGCCAGGTATGAGATCGCGTGCGAAACCCTCGCGGAGCGCGGCAAGCTCGGCCCTGTCGATGGCGGCGGCGATGCGGAAGGAGCGCTCGCCTCCAGGCCCGGCCAGTACGACGGTGCGGGCATGGATTAGGGCCTCTGCGCCCTCCGGCGTTGCGCCGCGATAGCTTGCAATGACGCCCGGCGCGGCGGTGGCCGTGGGGGCGGGGAGGGTGCCGTCCCACAGCGAGCGGGAGCGCAGCATCTTGCCTCCCGTCACATCGGTGATCTGCCAGTAGAGGCCGGAGAGCGGGCGCTGGAAGCGTGAATCTGAAGGTTCACGGGCGAGAGTGGGGGCACCCGCGGCATCGATCCGCAGCGCGCCGGCAAGCTGGGCGATATGGGTGTCGAGCTCCTGCCCCAGCCGGCGCTCGACGTGGCGGCCGAAGAGATCGATCAGGCCCGCGCCGGCCAGACCGATGGCAAGGAGCGTTCCCAGGGTGGCGAAGATGAGAAGGCGCAGGCGGATCGAGCGCGACAGCACCTTCATGACGCACTGTCGGGCGCGGACATGATGTAGCCGAAGCCGCGCCGGGTCTCGATGCTGCCGGCCCCGAGCTTGCGGCGGACGCGGCCGACCAGAACCTCGACGGCATTGGATTCACGCTCGTAATGTTCAGCCTGGAGCTGCTCGGCCAGTTCCTGCTGCGGCACCACGCGGCCGGAATGGTGCATGAGATAGGCGACCAGCCGATATTCCTGCGGTGAGAGCGCCACGGCGGCACCCTTCACGGTCACGCGCATCTGGCGCGGGTCGAGCATGATCTCGCCGATCTGGAGCGCGGGCGCGGCATGGCCGTTGTTGCGGCGGATGACGGCGCGCAGCCGCGCCAGCAACTCCTCCATGGCGAAGGGCTTCGGCAGATAATCATCGGCCCCGGCGTCGATGCCCTCCACGCGCTCGGCCCAGGTGCCGCGCGCGGTGAGGACCAGCACGGGAAAGGCGCGCCCGCTCGCCCGCCAGCGCTTCAGCACCGACATGCCGTCCATGCCGGGAAGCCCAAGATCAAGGACCGCCGCGGCATAATCTTCGGTGTCGCCGCGAAACCAGGCCTCCTCGCCATTGGCCTCGGCATCCACCAGATAACCGGCGGCATCCAGCGCGGCGGCCACATCGCGCGAAATGCGGGCATCGTCCTCCACAAGCAGGATGCGCAACGGATCAGTCCTCATCCTCTTCGTCGACATCGAGAATGCGCCCGGTGCGGCCGTCGACGCCGAGTTCAACGATCCTCCCGTTGGGACGCAGGAGGCGGATCTCGTACTCCGGTGCATCGTCATCGCTGTCAAGCTCAACCTCCAGCACCTCGCCCGGATAGCGCGCCCGGACACGATCGAGGATGCGCGCGAGCGGCATGAGACGGCCTGCCTCGATCCCGGCACGCGCGCGATCGGCATCGTCATCGGCCTGGGCGGCGCCGAGACAAAAACCGAAAAAGACGAGCGAGAGGAGGGCGAGCCTGCGCGGGAGCATCCGTCACCCTGGCATGGGCAAGATGACAGAAGGCTGACAGCGGGGCTCAGCGATCCGTCATGGCGGCTCCGGCACAAATGGCTCCACCACGTCACGAGCCAAAGGAGATAATGATGATGTCTGCCATGAAACTCACCGCCGCCACTCTTCTCGTCCTGGGAGGTCTGTCCGCTCCCGCTCTTGCCGATGACGACGACGACCGTCGCTGCGCCTCCGTGCCCCGCGGCGAATGGCTGAGCGTTGCGGAAATCGCCAATCGCGCCAGCGCGGGTGGCTATGAGGTGCTGGGCGTGGAAAGCGACGACGGCTGCTGGGAGGTGAAGGCCTATGACCGCGACCGGCGCCGGGTCGAGGTGCACTATCACCCGGCGACCGCCGAGATGATCTATCAGGATTTCGATGATTGACGGGAAACCCTCCTTCGCTCTCCCCGTAGGGGAGAGCGAAGGGACCTAGCGGCCCTTGCCGCCGGCCTTGCCTCCGGACTTTCCCTTGGGGTCCGATGCCAGGCTCTTCTTCAGCGCGTCCATGATGTTGATGACGTTGCTGGGTTGGGCTTCGGCCTCCGCGGGCGCCTTTTTCACCGGGCGCTTGCGGCCCTTCTTGCGGTCGGCGATGATCTCCAGGAGCCGGCCCTGCACCGGGTCGTCCACCATTTCGGGCGTCCAGTGCTTCGTCCGCTCGTCGATGAGCTTCTTGATCATGGGCATGAGCTTGGAATCGGGTTTGGCCTCCCCGATCCCACCGAAATAGAGCGCGGGATCACGGACCTCGTCACCATAACGCAGGGTCCAGACCACGATGCCCTTGTCCCGGGGCTCCAGCATGACCGCGCGCTCACGGCGGTACATGACAAGCCGCGCGATGCCCACCATATCGGTCGCGGCCATGGCGTCGCGGATCACGGAAAAGGCCTCTTCCCCCACCGGGTCGTCGGGGACGAGGTAATGGGGGCGATCATACCAGACCCAGCCGATGGAATCGCGCGGGGTGAAAATGTCGATGTCGATGGTGCGGGTGCTCTCCAAAGCCACCGCTTCCAGCTCCTCATCCTCGATCAGGATATAATCGCCTTCACCGCGCTCGTAGCCCTTGACCTCGTCATCCTCGTCCACGGGCTTACCGCTGACGCTGTCGACGTAGCGGCTGACGACCCTGTTCCCGGTCTTGCGGTTGAGGGTGTGGAAGCGCACCCGCTCGTTCTCGGTGGTGGCCGGGGTCATGGCCACGCGGCAGGTCACCAGCGAAAGCTTCAGATAACCCTTCCAGAAGGTGCGCGGCGCCACGGATGCCCCATCACGAATGATTGCTTCTCCCGAACGTCCGACATCTTTGATTGTTCCCATGCTGTGCTAGACTACACTTATGAGAATCAAACGTGTCGGCCGCGTCACGGCGGAGGAAATCGCCGACATCGACGCCTCTTTTGATGTGATCTACGAAGCGATGCCACCCTTCGACGGGCCACGGCTTCAGCGGATCGAACCGGTATCGCCCTATCGGAAGATCTATACGCCCGATCCTGAGGATCAGGAGCAGGACGGCGACAAGCTGCTCGCGGTTGCCGAGGGCGGTGGAGGCCGCACCTGCGGATATCTTCGGGTATCGCGAGGCTGGAACGGCTTCGCTGTGGTCGAGGACATCGTGGTGGACCGCGACAGCCGCCGCTCCGAGCTCGGGCGGCTTCTGATGGATGAGGCCAGGCGCTGGGCAAGGGACGAAGGGCTGGCGGGTATCCGGCTGGAAACCCAGAGCAACAATGTTCCGGCCTGCATGTTCTACCAGGCGTATGGCTTTATGCTCGGCGGTTCTGATCGCCATCTTTATGCGGCGCTCGGAGAGAGCCGCCGCGAGACCGCGCTCTTCTGGTACTATTTCCTCCCGGGCGTGCTGCCGGCGGCGTGAGGCCAGGGCTTCCCGTCAAAGCCATTCCATAAAATAGTCATCTTCCGGTCAGCTTCTTATTGCCGCGGAGCACCCGGAACATATGTGGATTCCGTAAAGCCATGGGTGCGGTGGCGGCCGGAGTTGCTCATGAACCTGTTGCAGCAAAATGTCTGGCCATCAGGCGGCGGCGAAATGGGCGCCCTGACCCGTGCGCGGGACTGGAGCGCAACCAAGCTCGGCCCCAGCGAAAATTGGCCGTCACATCTGAAAAGCACGCTTGACGGCATGCTCGCCACCGCACTTCCCTGCACGCTGCTGTGGGGGCGGGATGCCATCGTCTTCTACAATGACGCAGCGCGGGAACTGATGGGGGATCGCCACCCCAAGGCGTTCGGTCAGCCCATCGCCGGCATGAGGATCGATCTCAGGGCCGATTGGGCGAGCGTGGTGGAGCGGGTCTGGCGGGGCGAAACCGTGATGATCGAGGACCAGCCCTATCGCCTTGGGAAGGGCGACAATGAGCGCCACTCCTGGTTCACCCACTACGTCAGTCCTTTGCGTGATGGGAAAGGCGAGATCATCGCCATGTGGGCAATCTCGGTCGATACCACAGCCCGTGTGGACGCCGAACGCCAGCGCAACAGCATCGAGATGGCGCTGCGCGACAGCGAAGAGCGCCACGCTTTCCTGCTGAAGCTCAGCGACGCCTTGCGGCCCCTGAACAGTTCCGCCGCCGTGCAGGAGACCGCCACCCGTATCCTGGGCGAGCATCTCGGCGCGTCGCGGGCCTGCTATGCGGAGATGCTGCCCGGTGACAGCGATTTCATCGTCGAGCGCGATTATCACATACCGCAGGTGCCGAGCATCGCCGGCCGCCACGGGCTCAGTGATTTCGGGCAGCAGCTGCTTGTCCGCTTCCGGGCCGGCGAGACGGTGGTGGTGGACGATATCCGCGTCGAGCCCATGTTCAATGACGTGGAGCGCACGGCCTATGAATACCTCCTGATCCGGGCCTTTGTGCTGGTGCCGCTGGTGAAGGAAGGGCAGCTGGTGGCAATGCTGAGCGTCCATGGCTCGGGGCCCCGCCACTGGACGGCGGCAGAAATCGCGCTGGTCGAGGACACCGCGGAGCGCACCTGGGCAGCGTTGGAGGTAGCCCGTGCCGAGGCCGCCCTCAGGAATAGCGAGGAGCGCTTCCGGCTGATGGCGGATGCGGTGCCCCAGATCGTCTGGGTCACCGACTTTCAGGGCAAGGTGCAGTTCTTCAACCAGCAATGGTTCGATTACACCGGCAGCTCGCCGGATCAGACCGCGACACCCGAGGTCTTCAGCAGCTACATCCATCCCGATGACATCGAGGCGACGAGGTCAGCGTTCGACGTGGCGCGCTGGACCGGCGGCATCTATCGCACCGAACATCGCCTTCGCGGCGCGGACGGGACCTATCGCTGGTTCCTGGTGCGCGCGCAGCCCTATCGCGATCCGGTCACCGGAGTGATCTCGCAGTGGTTCGGTGCCTCGGTCGATATTCATGAACACCGCGCGGCGGAGGCGCGCCTTCGCAAGAGCGAGGAACGCTTCCAGCAATTCGGCAACGCCTCATCCAATGTGTTGTGGATCCGAGACGCCAAGAGCCTGCAGTGGATCTATCTGACACCCGCGTTCGAGACGATCTATGGCCTGACGCGGGAAGAGGCGCTCAAGGGCGACAACTTCCAGCTCTGGCAGGATCTGATCCTGCCCGAGGATCGCGACAGGGCCATCAGCAATGTGCGACGCGTGGTGGCGGGTGAAAGCGTCACGTTCGAATACCGGATCCGCCGGCCCTCAAACGGAGAGATTCGCTGGCTCCGCGACACCGATTTCCCGCTGCTCGACGACGAGGGGCGGTTGCAAAGCGTCGGCGGGATCGGTCACGACATCACCGACACCCATGAGACCAACGATCGGCTGCAGGCGCTTGTCATGGAACTTCAGCACCGGACGCGCAACCTCATGGGTCTCGTCGGCTCGCTGTCGGACAAGACCCTGGAAAATGTCTCATCACTGGAAGAGTTCGGGCAGCGATTCAGGGACCGGCTGGGGGTGCTCTCGCGAGCCAACAACCTGCTTGCCCACGTTGACCGTGGTGGGGACGTCACCTTCGATCAGGTTCTCGACGGAGAGCTTGAGGCCGTCGGAGCTCTCGACGAACCGTTGGGACAGCGTGTTCGTCGCGAGGGCCCCCCGGGTGTGGTCTTGCCGGCCACCGGCGTGCAGGCGCTGGCCCTGGCGCTGAATGAATTGGCAAGCAACGCGCTGCGCCACGGAGCACTTGCCCATGAAAGCGGCGGCGTCGATATCCGCTGGCGTGTGGAACAGGACGGAAATGGCGCCCGTTTGATCCTGGTCTGGAAGGAAACCGGCGTCGCCATCCCGCAGGAGAAGCGGGAAGGCTACGGCCACGAGATCATCGGGAAGGCGCTGCCCTATCAGCTTCGGGCCGAAACGCGCCTGCGCTTCGACGAGGACGGTATCTTTTGCTCCATCGTGCTTCCCCTGAACCCCCGGATCGCCCGGCATGACGCGTGAGTTAAGACGTAGCCGGGTTCTTGTGGTCGAGGATGAATATATCCTGGCGTGCGAGTTGCAGCAGCATTTGGAGGGGGCGGGAGCCGAGGTTGTGGGCCCCGCGGCGACGGTGGATGCGGCTCTTTCGCTTCTGGCGGTCCATGCCGTCGACCGCGCCATCGTGGATATCAGGCTCGGCCGCGACATGGCCTATCCGGTGGCCGATGAATTGAGGGCGCGCGGGATCCCCTTCGTCTTCTTCACCGGATATGAGCCCGAGGCCATTCCCTCAGCCTATGCCGATGTGTTCCGCGGGGATAAGCCGCTGAACTTCAACGAGCTGACGCGCGCGCTGTTTGCCTGATGTCCATGGCCTGATACTCGCGGGCCCGCCGCGAGTATCAGGCGCTATGGCTACAGCATGGGCCGGCCCCCCGTGACGGGCACGATGGCGCCGGTGACGTAGCTGCTTTCCTCGGAAGCGAGCATCACATAGGCGGGGGCGAGTTCTGCCGGCTGTCCGGCGCGGCCGAGCGGGGTGTTCTTGCCGAAGTTCTTCACAGCTTCTTCCGGCATGGTGGACGGAATGAGCGGGGTCCAGATCGGGCCCGGCGCCACGGCGTTCACCCTTACGCCCTTCTCGGCCACCAGCTGCGCCAGCCCTGCGGTGAAATTGGCGATGGCGCCTTTGGTGGTGGCATAGGCCAGCAGCGAGGGCGATGGATCATCGGCATTGATCGAGGCCGTGTTGATGATGGTGCTGCCGGGC
Organism: Agaricicola taiwanensis; assembly: GCF_014635245.1. Taxonomy (GTDB): domain Bacteria; phylum Pseudomonadota; class Alphaproteobacteria; order Rhizobiales; family Methylopilaceae; genus Agaricicola; species Agaricicola taiwanensis. Next base: position 13,832 of record NZ_BMCP01000007.1, read on the forward strand.
GGCATGTGCTTGAGCGCTGCCTGGGACAGATAGAACATCGAATGGATGTTGGTGCGGAAGGTCTTGTCCCACTCCTCCGCCGTGATGTCCTCGATGCTCTCAAAGCTCGCCTGATGGGCGGCATTGTTGACGAGGATATCGATGTGACCCAGTTCCTTCACGGCCCGGTCGATGATGTCGCGGCAGTGGGCCTCATCCTGAATGTCGCCCGGTACCACCACGGCCTTGCGGCCGGCTTCCTTGACCCAGCGCGCGGTTTCATCGGCATCGTCGTGCTCGTCGAGATAGGAAATCAGCACGTCGGCACCTTCACGCGCGAAGGCGATGGCGACGGCCCGACCGATGCCGCTGTCGCCGCCGGTGATGACGGCGGCGCGGCCCTCGAGGCGACCGCTGCCTTCATAGCTCTCCTCGCCATGATCTGGCTTGGGCATCATGGCATCGGTGTCACCCGGCATGGGCTGCTGCTGCGGCGTCTGCGGCGGTTGCGGATATTTCTTGCGTGGATCTTGAAGCATGGGTCTCTCCGAGCTGAAAACCGGGTCGTGGCTCTGCGCGCGGCAGGCCGGAGCCGAATGGTCGGTGGTCATGCACAGAGCAACTAGAAGCCCATCCATCAGTTCCATCGGTGAGACGAATGAGGATCCGGGCGCCGGCGTGTATGTGCCGGCGCTGCCGACAGCATCTGCGTCAGCAGCGCTTGCGCCCAAAATCTGACGAGACGCAGCAGGGCCGCGCCTCGCCTATTGTGTGATGTTCAAGCCAGAACAACCAACGGCGAGCCGAAACGGACCCGCTGGTAGAGGTCGACGATGTCCTGATTGAGCAATCTCACGCAGCCCGATGAAACGGCCTTGCCGATCGTCTCCGGATGGCTCGTTCCGTGCAGGCGATAAAGCGTGTCGCGGTTTCCTTCATGGACGTAGAAGGCCCGTGCGCCCAAGGCGTTGTCGATCCCGGGTGGCTGTCCCTGTCTCCATCTCGCGAGCTCCGGTTGCCGGGCTATCATGGACTCCGGTGGAGTCCAGACAGGCCATTCGCGGCCATAAGCGATGTGGGCGCGTCCGGACCACTCGAAGCCCGCCTTGCCGATGCCGACACCGTATCGCATGGCGGTTCCGCCGTCCTGAACATGGTAGAGATGGCGCTGCGCAGGATCGACGATCACTGTGCCCGGTTTCTCCGACGTCGGATAATCCACCACCTGCCGGTAAAACCGGGGCTCCAGCTTGGTGAGGTCCACGGCAGGGATGGGAAACCTCTCCTCCGGCATGGCCCTGTACATAAGCCGGGCGTGATCAGGAATGGACGTGGGCGGCACTTCATCAGGACGCCGCGGCGGGGGTGGTACAGCGGCGCAACCTGCCATGGACAGGGTGAGAAGACTGCCCAGGGAAGCCAGAACGGCCCGGCGGTCAGGATTTACGGTGAGTTTCATCGATGTCTCAACTGGTCGGACTCAGCCGAGGTCGCACTGCCTCGTCCGGAATGTTCATCCAGCGGGCAGCGTTGATCGGCGTGTTGGGATTGCCCCTCGCGCAGCAGCGCTCCGCAGAGTCTCTGAGGTGAAGTGCCGAGCTCGCTATCGCAGGGGGGACGTGTGGCGAGGAAAAAAGCCGCCAACTCGGCGGTCAGATACTCAAATTCATTTGGCTCTCCAGAGGCTTGCGCATGAAACCTACATGCGTACCCCCTCTGTCATTGGCCTGAGAGTTTCGTTGCACCCTTGTGCGGGGCGCGAACTTACACCGTCGGCGGGAGCGGATGCTCCACTTTCCAGAGTGTTGACTGAGGCGAGCGGTCCGGGTGCCTGAGAGTTTCCGGGGCGGTTGCTCCTTCGGCGGCCGGCACCGCCGACTCTCTCCCGCTCGTCTCCGGAGACCATGGGTGCTCATCTGGGGCTAAAATGTGATCGTGCACCTACGCCGCTAGTCGGGCCCCGGAAGTGTGGCAATTCTGACACTAAACCCGTCGCGAGTTCAGGGATGGTAAGTCCAGCGTCGATCGTCGCAGAAGCAGGCGTTGCCGCGCTGCGCCGATCTAGCGCCCGGCATCATTGTCGCGATCCGGCTTTTTCTCGTCGAGGTGCGGGTTTCGCGTGAGCTTCGGGGGATCGCTCGCGGGAAAAGACTGTTCGAGCTGCCGGTCTAGCTCCTCGTCCAACTCGCGCTTTTCCCGCTCTTCGCGGGTTTCCTTGGTTCCAGGCATTGTTACGGCTCCCAGGTCTTTGCGCCTTCGCCCCATGTTCGGCGCTTCAATGCAAGCGAGTTGGTGATTCAATCTCCCGCTGGCGAGGGAACGTCATCGACGGGTCGGTCGTTCCTCGGCATCCCTGAGAATCGTCGAGGACCGAGGCGGAGCGCTGCACGCACCCCGCCACGGATTGTTGGTCAGGCTTTTCAAATCAGATCACGCCCAGGGCATCCATTGCCTCGGCGACCCGGACGAAGCCGGCGATATTGGCGCCGAGGACATAGTCGCCAGGCGCGCCATATTCATCGGCGGTGGCGGCGCAGGTGTCGTGGATATTTTCCATGATCTGGGCCAGGCGCTTCTCGGTCTGGTCGAAGGTCCAGCTGTCACGCGAGGCGTTCTGCTGCATTTCCAGCGCGGAGGTGGCAACGCCGCCCGCATTGGCAGCCTTGCCGGGCGCGAACAGAACACCCGCTTCCTGGAACAGCCGCACCGCGTCGGGCGTGGAGGGCATGTTTGCTCCCTCGCCGACCGCGATTACGCCGTTCTCGATGAGCTTCTTGGCGTCGCGGCCGGTCAGCTCGTTCTGGGTGGCTGATGGCATGGCGATATCGCAGGGAACATCCCAGATGCAGCCGCCGTCGATGTAATGGCTGCCGGTGCCTTTGCGGCGCGCATATTCGGAAATGCGCTCCCGTTGCGCTTCCTTGATCTCCTTCACGAGATCGAGGTCGATGCCGTTCTCGTCGATCACATAGCCGTTGGAGTCCGAGCAGGCCATGATCTTGCCGCCGAACTGAGCGACCTTCTCCATCGTGTAGATGGCGACGTTGCCGGAGCCGGATACCACCACGCGGCTGCCGTCGAAGCTGCGGCCCCTGGTTTCCAGCATGCGCTGGACAAAATAGGTCGAGCCATATCCGGTGGCTTCCCGGCGTGCGCGCGAGCCGCCATAGAACAGCGCCTTGCCGGTGAGCACACCGGCCTCATAGCGGTTGGTCAGCCGCTTGTACTGGCCGAAGAGATAGCCGATCTCGCGGCTGCCAACGCCGATATCGCCGGCCGGAACGTCAGTGTACTCGCCGATGTGGCGGTAGAGTTCGGACATGAAGGATTGGCAAAAGCGCATGATCTCGCCATCGGAGCGGCCGCGCGGGTTGAAGTCCGATCCACCCTTGCCGCCGCCGAGCGGCATGCCGGTCAGCGCATTCTTGAAGGTCTGCTCGAAACCGAGGAACTTGATGATGCCGACGTTGACCGATGGATGAAAGCGGATGCCGCCCTTGTAAGGTCCCAGCGCCGAATTGAACTGCACCCGGAAACCGCGGTTGATCTGAACGTTTCCCTGGTCGTCGGTCCAGGGCACGCGGAAGATGATCTGGCGTTCGGGTTCGCAGATGCGCTCGATGAGTGCATTGTCCGCATAGGCGGGACGTTTGCCGATGACCCGGCCGAGGCTTTCCAGGACCTCGCGAACAGCCTGATGGAATTCCTGTTCACCGGCATTGCGGCGGATGACTTCGCTGAGTATCGGCTGCAGCTTTTCGTCTACAGATAACAATCCAATCTCCGTATAACCTTCCAACACGAGGGTTTTGCAACCCGGCGTCCTTGAAGCATTCCATGGATGACGACGCAAGTTGGCGGAAGGGGGTAGTCCGGAGAGGGAAGGCCGGTGTCGAAAGGGGAAGGGCGGCGAGATCGGCCGAAAGGCTCGGTTGACGGCCGTCGCCGGCAGGCTTATGTGCACTGCCATCATGATGACGCGCACCTTCCTTTCCGGAGTTTATTACGCACCGCTCCTCAAGCGGTGAACGTGCTCGTCATTTGTTCAACCGCTGCGTCGTCGGTGGTTGAAGCTTCTGGACACTGCTGACGTCTCGGCTTTCTCGAGGTCAGAAACGTGCAGTCCCTTCTCCCTTTCCCGCTTCCCCGCTCTGTCGGCATCATCGGTTTCGGCGCCTTCGGCCGTCTCATGGCGCGGCATCTGGCACCCCATGTGCCTGTGCTGGCCCATGATCCCGCGCCCGTTTTCAGCGATACGGCCATCCCTGGTGTCATCCGCGCCAGCCTTGAGGAGGCGGCCGGCTGCCCCGTCGTCGTGCTCGCCTGTCCGGTTGACCGGCTGGCCGAGGCGGTGGCGGCCATCGCGCCTCATCTTGTTCCCGGCGCGCTCGTGCTCGACGTCGCCTCCGTCAAGCTCATGCCGGCCGAGATCATGCACGCCGGGCTGCCCCTCCATGTCGACGTCATCGCGACGCATCCGCTGTTCGGACCCGAAAGCGCGCGTGAGGGCATCAGGGGCCTCAGGATCGCGCTCTGTCCGCTGCGCGGCGGCCGCAGGCTCGGGCTTGTTCGCGCCTTCCTGTCCGATGTGCTCGGGCTCGATGTCATCCCCACCTCGGCCGACGAACATGATCGGCAGATGGCGGCGGTGCAGGGGCTGACCCATATGATCGCGCGGCTGCTGATGCGCCTGGAGCCCTTGCCCTCGCGCATGACCACGCGGAGCTTCGACCTGATGATGCAGGCCGTCGGCATGGTGCGGCATGACGCGCCGGAGGTGTTCGACGCGATCGAGCGGATGAACCCGCATGCGGCCGGTGTCCGGCGGCAATTCTTTGGGCTTTCCGCCGAGCTTGAGCGCGAGCTGGCGCGGCCGGTGCTGCAGGTCATCGAGGGCGGGGAGGGGAAGCCCCGCGAGCCGATACCCGGCCTCAGAAATCCGCCAGCTTGCTCAGGATCGATTGCTTGACGTTGTCGAGATGCTGGGTGGCCGCCTTGGCGGCGCGGTCGGGATCGCCGCCCTTCAGCGCCTCGACGATCTCCAGATGTTCCTGGCAGATCGCGGGAAAGCGCTCGGGCATGCGCTTCATGGAGAACATGCGCGTCTTGCGCCTGAGATCGGCGATGATCTCGCCCATCAGCCGGTTGCCGGAGGCCTCGGCGATGGTGCCGTGAAGGTCGTCATCGATCTGATGATGATCCGGCACCGTCGGATCCCCGCCATCGCGCAGGGCATGGAGCCGGTGCGCGAGATCGTCCAGCACCTCCGCCGGGATATGGCCGGTGGCGCGGGCGGCAGCTTCCGATTCCAGAAGGCGGCGAATGTGGAGCGCCTCCATAAGGTCCTGGATCGTGATTTCGCGCACGGTGAGCTTGGCCTCGCCACGGCGCTCCAGCACGCGCTCGCCCTCCAGCCGATGCAGCGCCTCACGCAAGGGGGTGCGGGAGATGCCGACACGTTCGGCGAGGCGCCGCTCCTGGATGATGTCGCCCGGCCGAAGCTCCTTGGACATGATCATGTCGAGGATCGTCTCATAGGCCTGCGCGCTCAATCCTCTTGAGCTTTGTCGTTCGCCGTCCACGCCTGCATCCATTTTTTCCGCACGCATCCGAATTTCCCTCTTCCCCTCTTCGATCGACCAGTGGTATACCACTTGTGTTCAGCCTGAATATGTCTGTGTATCAGCCGCTGGGCGGACCTCAAAGAGAATTCAGCCTAGGCGCCAAAATCCGAAAACGGGGGCGCTTCAGATGATGTCGCAACGCGAACACCGCGTGTGACAGAGGGGATCAAACATGAAGAAGCTGCTGCGGCCCTTGGCCGTAATCGCGGGGCTATGCGCGGCTCTGCCCGCCTATGCGGAATTTCCCGAGCGCCCGATCGAGATCATCGTCCCGTTCGCCGCCGGCGGCGGCACCGACATCATGGCGCGCCTGTTCGCCGACGCGCTGGAAAAAGAGATCGGCGGCACCGTCATGGTGATCAACCGGCCGGGCGCCGGCGGCGAAGTCGGCATGGCCGAGGTCGCCGAAGCCCAGCCGGACGGATACAAGCTCGCCATTCTCAACACGCCCAACATTCTTTCCATTCCCATCGAGCGCAAGGCGCGCTTCACGACCGAAAGCTTCGATCTTCTCGGCACCATCGCCGAGGATCCGGGCACGCTCAGCGTCCACGCCAATTCTCCGATCAAGACGGTGAAGGATCTCGTTGCCGCGGCGAAGGAGAAGCCCGGGCAGTTGACCTATGGCACGGCGGGCGTGGGCTCCGCCGGCCACATCGCCATGCTGCTGTTGGCTGAGGAGGCCGGCATTTCCGCCAGCCACGTGCCCTTTACCGGCTCGGCGGGCGTGCGCACCGCGCTCCTGAGCGAAGACATTGAAGTGGCCACCGCCAACCTCGGCGAGGCGCAATCCTTCGGCGCGGGCCAACCCTGGCGCATCCTTGGTGTCATGGCCGACGAGCGTTCGGCCCAGGCGCCCGACCTTCCGACCTTCAAGGAAGAGGGCTTTCCCATCATGGCGGGCTCGCTGCGCGGGCTCGGCGGTCCCAAGGGCATGCCGGCGGATGTGCTAGAGAAGCTGCGCACCGCGATGAAGGCGGTGATGGAAGACAAGGCCTTTCTCGATGCGTCCGCCCAGGCGGCCGTCCCGATCCGCTACCTCGACGCCGAGGGCTTCGCGAGGGCTCTCGAGGAATCCAACCAGAGCATGCTGAAGCTTTGGCAGGCCCAACCTTGGAAACAGTGAACCGTCAGCCCAGAGGAGTGCGACGCATGACGAAAGTGAAGATGCTTCTTGCCGCCGCAGTGGCCGGCGTGCTGTCCCAGGCGGCGCCCGCCGCCGCGGAATATCCCGAACGCCCGATCACCATGGTCGTGCCCTTCGCCGCCGGCGGCGGCACCGACATCTCCGCCCGCACCATCGCCAAGTTCCTGGAGGAGGAGATTGGCGGCAAGATCGTCGTGGTCAACAAGCCGGGCGCCGCCGGCGAAATCGGCCTGGCCGAAGTCGCCAATGCCAAGCCCGACGGCTACACCATCGGCATCATCAACACGCCCGGCATCGTGACCATCCCGATCGAGCGCGAGGCCCGCTTCAGTCTCGACAGCTTCGACATGATCGCCGGCGTGGTGGACGATCCCGGCACCATCAATGTGCTGGAATCCTCACCCATCAAGTCCATCGAAGATCTCGTCAATGCCGCCAAGGAAAAGCCCGGCGAGATCACGGTGGGCACGCAGGGCGTCGGATCGGCCGGGCACATCGGCATCCTGCTGCTGGAGCGCGCCGCCGGCATCGACCTGAAGCCGATCCCCTTCACCGGCGCCTCCACGGCCCGCAACGCGCTGCTTGCCGGCGAAATCCAGGCGTCCATGGCAAACCTCGGCGAAGCGCTGACCTTCGCCGCCGGTGCCCCCTGGCGCATCCTCGGCGTGATGTCGCCGGAGCCGGCAGCCATCGCGCCCGAGGTGCCGACCTTCAAGTCGGCCGGCTACGACATCGAAGGCGGCTCGCTGCGCGGCATCGGCGCGCCCAAGGGCACGCCCACCGAAGTCCTCGACAAGCTCTCGGCCGGGCTCGCCAAGGTGGTGGAGAACGAGGAATTCAAGACGGTGTCCAAGAACACCTATCAGCCGCTGCGCTACGTGCCGCGGGATGAATACAACGAAACGCTGAAGCGTGCCGACACGACATTCCGGGAACTCTGGAAGATCACCCCCTGGAACAAGTGACTGATGGGGCCGGGCGGCGCCTCTCCGCCCGACCCACGATCCTTCTCTCCGACGTCAAACACTTACAGGTTGAACATGCGCACTGATCTCGTCCCCTATGCCGACATCGCCGAATATCTGAAGCGTGAGGACACCGTCCTCATCCCGGTCGGCGCCACCGAACAATATGGCCCGCACCTGGCGACCGGCACCGAGCTTCGGCTGTGCGAGCTCATGGCGCAGCAGGTGGCCGAGATCACCGGCTTTGCCGTCGTGCCGATCATGCCGTTCAACTACTCCTGCATGTTCCTGGATTATCCGGGCACGCTGACCGTGAAGATGGAGACCGTGGAGGCCTATCTGGGTGAGATGTGCCACGGCCTCGCGGAACAGGGCTTCAAGCACTTCTTCTTCGTCAACATCCATGCCGGTTCGCTCGGCCCCATCGAGAGCATCTGCCGCTCGCTGCGCAAGGAGTGGGGCGCCGTCGGCGGCCTCATCGACGTCTTCTCCATCATGCGCGATGTGGCCGGCGTCACCTACACCACCGACAAGGCGCCCACCGGCCATGCCTCGGAAATGGTGACCTCCGCCGCGCTGCACGTCTGCCCTGAGTACGTCTTCATGGACCGCGTCCAGGCGCCGCCTCCGCTGCGCTCCTTCGTGGACGGTGTGAAGACCGTGTCCTCGGGCAAGGTGTCCTTCGGCAAGTCCTCGTTCCAGGTGTTCTCCGACATCTCCGACTACACGCCGCTCGGCATGCAGGGCGACGCCAGCGCCGCCAATGCCGAGCAGGGCAAGGTCATCTGGGAAACCAGCCGCGCCTACATCGCCGAAGCCGCCAAGAAGTTCAGCGGCATGGTCCTGAAGCCCGAGGCGGCGTGATCCGACATGCTTGAGAACAACGTCAAGAAGCTGTTTCAGTCAGGCAAGCCCGCCGTCGGCACCTGGGCGACGCTGGTCGATCACCCCAAGTTCATGCGGCTGCTCGCCGCCACCGGGCTCGACTTCGTCATCCTGGAGATGGAGCACACCGACTTCACCATCCAACAGGTCGGCACCGCCGCCCTGGTGGCGCGCGCCTCAGGCATCACGCCCATCGTACGCCCCGCCGGCACCATGAACCCGCATGACCTGACGCGGCCGCTGGATGCAGGCGCGCAAGGGCTTCTCCTGCCGCGCGTCGACACGCCGGAGCAGCTGGAGGCCATCATCAAGGCCACGAAGTACTATCCGCGTGGCGAGCGCATCCTCAACATGCGCGGCTCGCACACCGACTTCCTGCGCCTGGCCGATCCGGCCGAGCAGATCGCCAAAATCAACGCCGGCACCATCACCGTGGCCATGGTGGAGACCCAGCAGGCGCTCGATGCCTTGCCGGAGATCTGCGATGTCGACGGGCTGGACGCCATCATGATCGGGCCCGACGACCTGTCGCAGGACCTCGGCGTGCCCGGTCTCGTCAAGCACCCCAAGATGGAAGCCGCCACCGAGCGCGTCATCGAGGTCTGCACGGAAAAGAAGATCCCGTGGGGGTTCTCGGTCCAGGACGTCGCCACGGGCAAGAAATGGATCGAGCGCGGCATCGGCTGGATGCCCTTCGCCAATGACGCCAACGTCCTCTTCAACGCCTTTTCCGCCGCCGCTTCCGAGCTGAAGGCGAAGTAACGCTAAAGGGGCCGGAGAGCCCAAGGAGACAAGACCCATGAAAGCCGTTTCGATGTACAGCCCCTACGGCTGGAAGGCGAAGATCGGACTGATCGTCCCCTCGACCAACACCATCAACGAGCCGGAATTCTGGCGCATGGCGCCTCCAGGCGTCACCATCCATACCGACCGCGTCATGCTGCTCGGCAAGGCCACCGAGAAGTCCTACTTCGAGATGGCGGATGCCCTGTCGCAGGCCTCCGACCGCCTCGCCACGGCGGAAGTGGATGTCATCGCCTATGGCTGCACCTCGGGCTCCATCATCTGCCCGCTGCCGGAACTGCTCGACCAGATGGGCTCGCGCACCAAGACCCCGGCCACCGCCGCCGCCGGCGGCGTGGTCGCCGGCCTGCGCGCGCTTGGCGCCAAGAACATTGCCGTGGGCACGCCCTACGTCACCTTCGTCAACGAGAGCGAGAAGCGCTTCCTGGAGGAAGACTACGGCTTCAACGTCGTCTCCATGCACGGCATGCAGCTGGGCGAGACGCAGGAAGAGCGCCGTGGCATAGGCCGTGTGCCGCCGCAGCAGGTCTATCGGTTGGCGCAGATGATCGACCGCCCCGAGGCGGACGCGCTCTTCATCTCCTGCACCAACCTCGCCTCGCTCGACGTGATCGAGGACATCGAGCGCGATCTCGGCAAGCCGGTGGTGATTTCCAATCAGGCCTGCTTCTGGTCATGCCTGCGCCTGCTCGGCCTGCCGACGCCGGTGGAGGGCTATGGCCGGCTCATGCGTGAGTGTCTCGACCCCATCACCATGGACGCCTTCAAGCCCGGCATGAAGCGCCTCATCGCATGATTGTCGAACCCGATCTTGCCTTGGCGGAGCATCTCTTCACGAGGCTGCACGACCTCTCCTTCGATGGCGTGGGCATCACCCGCGACGCCTATGGCGCGGGCGAGCAGAAGGCGCACGACCTGGTACGCAAGGCAGCCGAGGAGATCGGGCTTGAGGTGAAGCTCGACGCGGCGCTGAACCTCTACATCACGCTGCCGGGGCGGAACCGCTCCGCCCCTGTCATCATGACCGGGTCGCATCTCGACAGCGTGCCGCGCGGCGGCAACTTCGACGGCGCGGCCGGTGTGCTGGCGGGCCTTGCGGTGCTGGCCGGCTGGAAGAAGGCCGGGCATGTGCCGCCGGTGGATGTGACCGTCATGGCGATCCGGGCCGAGGAGAGCGCCTGGTTCCCCATCTCCTATCCCGGCAGCAAGGCGGCCTTCGGCAAACTGCCGGCGGAAGCGCTGGGCCTGCCGCGCGCGGACAGCCAGCGCAGCATGGCCGAGCACATCGCCGCCCTTGGTGGTGTTCCGGAACGGCTGAGCCATGGCGCGGCCGCCCTGAAGCCGGAAAACATCGCCTGCTTCGTCGAAACGCATATCGAGCAGGGGCCGGTGCTGATCGAGGAGGGGCTTCCCCTGGGGATCGTCACCGGCATCCGCGGCAGCTTCCGCTATCGCGAGGCGCGGGCACGCGGCGCCTATGCCCATTCCGGTGCCACGCCCCGGAGCCATCGCCGCGATGCAGTCGTGGCCGTTGCGCGGCTGGTCAATGCGCTCAATGACGACTGGGAGGCGTTGGAGGCGGAAGGCCGCGACCTCGTGGTGACCTTCGGCCGTTTCTCCACCGATCCGGCGCAGGCCGATTTCTCAAAAGTCTCGGGCCGCGTCGACTTCTGCATCGATGTGCGGTCGTTCGAACCGGAGACGTTGAAGGAGATGGAGCAACGTCTCAAGCGCCATGTGAAGGCCATCTCGGAGGAAACCAAGGTCACCATCGATCTCGGCCCCCGCACCTCCAGCGATCCGGCCACCATGGCTCCCTCCTTGAGGGCTTTGCTCATGCAGCGGGCGGAGATGCTCGGTATCGCGGCAAAGGAGATGCCCTGCGGTGCGGGCCATGACGCGGCGGTCTTCGCACTCCAGGGCGTGCCCACCGCCATGCTGTTCATCCGCAATGCCAACGGCAGCCACAACCCGCTGGAACATATGGAGTTTGCCGATTTCGCCGCCGGGGCGCGCCTGCTCGCCAGCGCGCTCGACATGAAATCTGGCGTCAATCTTGCCTCTGCTGATCAGAACGAAAGGCCCGCCGTCGATGCCTAAATGTCTTATCCTCCAGCCCATCCATCCCGCCGGCGTCGACGTCCTCAAGGCGGCCGGCATCGAGGTTGTCCATGCGTCCTCCGCGGCCATGGACGTGGTGGCCGCCGAGATCGGCGATGCCGACGCCATCATCACCCGCGACGCCGGCATCAATGCCGTCGCACTCGATGCCGCCAAGAGGCTCAAGGTCATCGCCAACCACGGCATCGGCACCAACAAGATCGATCTTGCCCGCGCCAAGGAACTGAACATCCCCACCGTCTTCACGCCCACCGCCAATGCGCGGTCTGTGGCCGAGCACACGCTGATGCTGATGCTGGCGGTGGCCAAGCGCACCGTTGCCGCCGACCAGGCGACCCGCAACAACGACTGGCGCTTCAAATATTCCGGCGGAATGGTCGAGATCTCGGGCAAGACCATGGGCATCATCGGCTTCGGCACCATCGGCCGCATCACGGCGGAAATGGCGGCCGCGGGCTTCGGCATGGACGTGCTGGTCTGGTCGCCCTCGACCCCGAAGGAGACGCTGGAAGCGAGCGGTTTCCGCGTGGCGGGAAGCCTTGAGGACGTCCTGAGGCAGTCCGATGTGATCTCGCTGCACCGCCCCTCGCGCCCCGACACCAGGCATATGATCAATGCGACGACGCTGAAGCTGATGAAGCCCGGCGCCATCCTCGTCAACACGGCACGCGGCTCGCTGATCGACGAGCAGGCGCTCTACGAGGCGCTGCGTGATGGCCAGATCCTTGGAGCGGGCCTCGACGTCTATGACCCCGAGCCCATGTCGACCGACAACCCCTTGCTGACGCTTCCCAACATCGTGCTGGCGCCGCATGTGGCAGGCTCCACCGAGGATGCCCTGCGCAACGCGGCCACGCAGTGCGCCGAACAGATCATCGATGTTCTTGCTGGCCAGCGACCGCCGCACATCGTCGACGTCTCCGTGTGGGAGACGCGCCGCCTGCCTTCCGCCGCGGAGGCCTGACCTGACATTCCGGGATGGGCCAGCGATCGCTCATCCCGCCCAAAGGAGAGCCGGACATGCAGAACTGGCGCATCGACAAGACGGATCTGGTCGGCGGCGGGCTGATGGCCCTCGTCGGCTTCCTGGTCTTCCTTGAAAGTCTGAACTACGACATGGGCGACATGGCCTCCATCGGGCCGGGCTTCTTTCCCCGTGCGCTCGGAATCATCGTCGTCATCTGCGGCCTCGGCGTCGCCGCCATGGCTTTCCTGCACGACGGCGTGCTGCCGAAGCCGAACTGGCGGGCCGTGGCCACCATCGCGGCCTCCATTCTTGCCTTCGCGGGTCTGATCCAGACCTTCGGCCTCGTCCCGGCGATCTTCGCCACCGTCATCCTGGCACGGCTGGGCGAGGCGGGGTTCAACTGGCGCCAGACGGTGCTCACGGCGATGGGTCTGTCGCTGTTCTGCTACCTCATCTTCGTCCTCGGCCTTTCCATTCCCTTCGCTGTCGTCAGGTGGCCGCTATGATGGAATCCCTTGCCAGCATGGGCGGCGGCATTCTCCATGCCCTCGATCCCATGACGCTGCTCTACTGCTTCGTCGGCGTCACGGTCGGCACCTTCGTCGGCGTGCTGCCGGGGATCGGGCCGCTCGCCACCGTCTCCATGCTGCTGCCGCTCACCTTCTATCTTGAGCCGACGCAGGCTCTGGTCATGCTGGCCGGCATCTACTACGGCTCGCAGTACGGCGGCTCCACGGCCTCGATCCTGCTGAACCTGCCGGGGGATGCGGGCGCAGCGGTGACCTGCCTTGACGGTTATCCGCTGGCGCGGCAAGGCAAGGCCGGAACGGCGCTGTTCGTCACCACCATCGGCTCCTTCATCGGCGGCTGCTTTGCGATCACGGTGCTGGTGCTGCTGGCGCCGCCGCTCGGCCGCATCGCCGTCTCCATGAGTTCGGCGGAATATTTCTCCATGATGCTGCTCGGCATCATCGCCGCCGTCACGCTGGTCAATGGATCGGTGCTGAAGGGCGTCGCCATGGTGGCGCTCGGTCTCGTGCTCGGCCTCATGGGCACCGATGTCATGTCGGGCACCATCCGTTTCGCCTTCGATATCCCCTACCTCTATGACGGCGCCAGCCTGGTGCTGGTGGCCATGGGGCTGTTCGGCGTATCGGAAGTGCTGGCCAGCATGGGAGCGGCCGACAACGACTGGGTGGCCAGCCAGAAGATCAGGCTGCGCAACCTGATCCCGAGCCGTGACGACATGAACCGAAGCTGGGCGCCCATCGCGCGCGGCTCGGTCCTCGGCTCCATCATGGGCATCGTGCCGGGCGCCGGCACCACCATCCCGGCTTTCCTGTCCTATGCCTTCGAAAAGCGCGTCAGCCGCACGCCGGAGCGCTTCGGCAAGGGCGCCATCGAGGGCGTGGCGGCGCCGGAGACGGCCAACAACGCGGCCGCGCAGACGGCCTTCATCCCGACGCTGACACTCGGCGTTCCCGGCGGGCCCACCATGGCGCTGATGCTGGGCGCGCTGATGATCCACGGCATCACGCCCGGGCCGCAGCTCATCACGCAGCACCCGGATGTGTTCTGGAGCCTTGTCGGCTCGTTCTGGGTCGGCAACCTGATGCTGCTGGTGCTCAACCTGCCCATGGTCGGCATCTGGGTGTGGATGCTGAAGATCCCCTATCGCATTCTCTACCCCGGCATCCTCGTGTTCATCTGCCTTGGCGTCTACAGCGTGAACTACTCCTTCGTGGATGTGATCATGGTCTGTGCCTTCGGCGTGGTGGGCTACATTCTGATGCTGCTGCGCTTCGAGCCGGCGCCGCTGCTGCTGGGCTTCGTGCTGGGGCCGATGATGGAGGAGAACCTGAGGCGCACGCTCCTCATCTCCAACGGCGACTTTTCCGTCTTCATCGAGAGACCGGTGAGTGCCGGGCTGCTTCTGGTCTGCGCCGGCCTCCTCGCCATGTCGCTGTGGGGCGCTGTCAGCGGCCGGCGCAAGAAGCTGCCACCATCGGACGAGAGCATGGCGATCGAAGCCCACAAGGCCTGAGCGTCTCGGGCCTCTAGTGAAAGACAAGCCGGGCATCGTGCCCGGCTTTTTCTTTGGGAAATCTGCGCAATAGTCGGTTCCGTCTTGCCGGAGCGCGAATTCTTCGGCTAAGTCGGACGATCCTCCCTGTCCGGCGGTGGCCGCCCCGGGCGCATCTTCCGGTGTTTCGATGTCTCTCGTTGTCATCCTCATCGCGCTCGTCGCCTTCATCGTGGTCGCCACGACCTGGGCAAAACTCAATCCGTTCCTGGCACTTCTCGTTGCCGCACTGATGGGCGGATTGGCCTACGGTATCCCGCTGACAGATCTGCCGAAAACAATCGGGACGGGCTTCGGCAACACGCTTGGCGGCATCGGCATCGTGATCGCGCTGGGCACCATCATCGGTGTCATCCTGGAAAAGTCGGGCGGGGCCATCAGCATGGCCGAGGGCGTGATCGCGCTGATCGGCCAGCGGTTTCCCACGCTGACGATCTCGATCATCGGCTATCTCGTTTCGATCCCTGTCTTCTGCGACTCCGGCTTCGTCATCCTGAATTCGCTGAAGAATGCGCTTGCAAAGCGGATGCGGGTTTCGGTGGTGGCCATGAGCGTGGCGCTCGCCACGGGGCTCTATGCCACCCACACCTTCGTGCCGCCGACACCGGGGCCGATCGCCGCCGCCGGCAATCTCGGTCTTGCAGATAATCTTGGCCTCGTCATCCTTGTCGGCCTGGTGGTGTCGGCTGTTTCAGCGCTTGGCGGCCTGTTGTGGGCGAATATCTGGCTGCGCAAGGATGACCACCTCCTCCTGAAGTCGGGCGAGGGCAGCGAACTCACGGACCCTGACATCGACTACCAGGCGCTGCGTGCGCGATACGGTGAAATCCCCAGCGCCGGCCGTGCCTTCGCGCCGATCATCGTGCCGATCCTTCTGATCTGCCTCGGCTCGATCGCGGCCTTCCCCGCGAATATCTTCGGCGAGGGCGCACTGAAGGCCGGTTTGATGTTCCTGGGGCATCCCATCCTCGCACTCCTGATCGGCCTTGCATGCGCCTTGCCGTTGCTGAAGCCGGGCAACAAAGCGCAAACCTTTGCCGACCAGGTGCAGGAGGGGCTCGTCGCCGCCGCGCCGATCCTGCTGATTACCGGCGCAGGCGGTGCTTTCGGCGCCGTGCTGAGCGCCTCGCCCCTCGGCTCCTATCTGGGGCAGACGCTGTCGGCCCTCGGCCTTGGGCTCTTCATGCCGTACCTGGTGTCCGCCGCCCTCAAGAGCGCGCAAGGCTCGACCACTGTTGCCCTGATCACGACCTCCGCGCTGGTGGCGCCGATCCTGCCGCAGCTCGGGCTCGACAGCGAGATGGGCCGCGTCCTGACCGTCATGGCGATCGGCGCCGGCGGCATGACGGTGTCCCATGTCAACGACAGCTTCTTCTGGGTCGTGTCGCAGTTCAGCCGCTTCACCCTGCCGACGGCGTTCAAGGCGCAGACCGGAGGCACCCTGGTTCAGGGTGCCTTTGCCATGGTAGCGGTGTGGGTGCTGAGCTTGATGTTCCTCTGAGCGTTGAGCCGTTGAGCAACTCTCTTCAGGTGCCGTCGGACGAGAGTATCGCGGCCGAGCAGGCAGGGTCTGCCATCGCGTGACAAAAGATAAAGCCGAGGTGTTCAACCCGGCTTTGTCGCGGCTGAGCGAAACGCAGCTATCCCGGATATTCCAGGTCTTCCGGCTTCTGGGTGGCACGGGCCCAGGAAACATAATCGCCGTATTGCTCGCGGATGATATCCCGCAGAGCTTTCCATTGCTCGGTGTCGCGCTCTTCCAGCGCCTCTCTCACGGCGTCACGCGCTCTTCCGGAGATCGTGCCCCAGCCGTCTTGCCGGAAGGCATTCTGCACACGGTTGCCGATGATGCCGGGAAGGTCATCGAACAGGTAATCGTCGGAAAAATGATAGATTTGCAGCAGGCGTGACACCTTGGCCTCATCGCCTCTCGCTTCGAAGGTATGAAGGTAGTGTCTGACAATGGTCCGCAGATAACCCTTCGCCTCTTCGTCGAGCACAGGAATCTCGTGATATGGAATGCTCATTCTGTCCTTGAACCACACCGCCAAAGCGTTCAGCGCGTTTTCGTAGTCCTGCGCGCTCGGGTACGCTTCCGGGTCATAAGAGTAGGCAACCAGCGCATCGTTGAGGATGGCGTTGTTCTCGGTAACGCCGCTGGCTCGGATCTCCTGGATGGCCTTTTCCGTCCAGCCGCCCTTCCTGCTGAGGATGTGGTCGCGCAACTTCGCGGATTCCTCGGGCGAGACACCTGCGCCCTTCAGCCAGTCATCGACGACGCGGGTGAGGGCGCCCGACCACCGGGGCCGGCCTGTTCCTTCCGCAAAGCGCAGGAAGAACAGAGACGAGTAATCATACTCGCCGTTCTGCACACGCTCGATCATGTTCCGCTCATAGATGGCGTGCCCCGCCGCCTCAGGGCTCTCCTTGCGGTCGATGACGCCCTTGTTGATCACGTTCCCTTCGGTGTCTTCCTGATGGAAGCGGATGACGCCGAGGAACTCATCATCCGAGCTGAAATAGGTGACGACGCCGGGCTTACCGGAAAGGAACTCGAAATAATCTTCCTCGGTCGTGATGACCTGGTAGCCGGCACCCTCCGACGAGCGCTTGTCCCAGCGGTGGTCGTCCGCCTCAGCCTCCATGCGGCGGATTTCCTCGTAGCGGGTCCACCAGTCCGCAGGATTCATGGCGCTGACACCACCCCAGTCACCGTCTTCATCGAGCTCGTCAAGGGAGGCGTAGGCAAGGCGCGTTTCATACCCGCGATAGGCATCGTAGCCGCGCTGCGTCCGTGTCAGGAATTGATAGGGGCCAAGGCCCACCGTAAGGGCCTCTTCGCGGTTAACGGGCGAATCGCGCAACTGCGCGATGTCGAAGGTCTGAAGGTTCACTTCACCCGTGGTGGCAGCATGATAGGCATGCAGCATTTCGTGGGCGAAGAGGCTGTCGCCCATCATGATCAGGCCATCCAGTTCGGCGCTGGGGAGGTCCTCCGCGGCGAGACGGATGACATGCTGGCCCAAGTCTTCCTCGAAATCGTATTCATCCGCGAGTTCGGTATGTTCCTCAACCCTCTCAATCACGACGGGATAGGCGCCGTTCTGCAGCGCCTGCAGGATTGCGGGGCCCTCCTGCCAGCCGGCGAAAAGGTCGAAGTAGTCGACCACCGTGTTGATGAAGTCGATCTGGTCGGCGCGGTCGACATAGGCATCCGCGAAATGTCCATAGATCGTGAAGTTGCCGAACCGGAGCGACACCGTTGGATGTTCAAATTCGCCGCTGTCGTCCTCGACCCATTCCGCCTGGCCCTCGATGCCGGCACGGTTCATGATCTCGGTGAAGCGGTCGATCAACTGCTGCTCGACCGGCGCATCGCCCCATTCGTTCGCCGCATCCAGCTCGTTGACGTCATCAAAGAAGGTGCGGCGGTCAAGGCCGCGCTCCAGGCGGTAGCCATTGAGGGCCCCGTTCCGGCTCCAGAAGCTGCCGAGGCCGATGGCGCGCGCCCAGTTCTCCTCCACCATGATGCCGTTGGAGTTGATCATGGTGTCGGTGTCGAGCCCCTCGAACATGTCGGCGGCGCGGATCAGATATTCCATCATCACCACGTCTGACGGCGACTGCTCTGGGCTGCCCCAGCTTTCTCCCGCCGTTGTGGCGTCGATGCCGCCGTCGCCGGTGAGGCGAATGGTGACGTGTCCGGTGAACGGATCGCGGTCGATGGCGTTGAAGTTGGCGTCGTGGCGCAGCGTGACCAACTGTGGCGCGCCGAAGAGGCGGTCAATGGTCAGGCGTCCGGTGTAATGGCGGCCGGCTTCGCGCAGGTTTCGGAGCTGCCCCATGATGAAGCCGACCTGCTCGGCCAGTGTGCGCTCAGCGCCGCCATCGATCACGATGCTGCCGATCTGAACCACGGCGCGTTCGTTGGCCGTACCCGCATCGCGGATCTGCCAGTTGAGCATAACCTCGTAGCCGAGGCGCTCGGAAAGCTCGCGTGCTATCTCGCCCGCTTCTCGCTCCTCGTCTTGATAGGGGCGAATGGCATAACCGCCGCCGAATTCAGCGGGCGAGGGAGCAGGCGGCGGGGGAGGCATGGCACCCATCCCTTCAAGTAGGGCGCCCCAACCGAGCGCCCCGTAAGGGCTTGCGATATAATCCGTGTTGCCGCGCTTCTTTAGCCTCTGCTCCAGTTCCAGGGGCGTTTCGCCGTGGCCATTGCTCGCCTCAGGGTTGCCACCGTTCTCCTTGAAGATTGCGAAGATCTCGTCACTGGCAAGCGCTGCGGAATGCATGGCAGTATTGCCATTGAGTTCATCGGCCCGATTGATGACCTCGGCGCGCTCCTCTTCAGGGATGGCGTCGAGCAGGGCCTTGACCGCCGCGACGTCGCCATGTGCCGCAGCGCGCGACAAGAAGGTAATGCCCTGGCGGTACTCGCCCTTGGCGGATGCTCCCGCGTTCAGAAGCGCCGTTATTCCCTCGATGTTGCGATCCTCGACCGCCTGCCCGAGTTCGCCCGTCATGCGGCCCAACAGATAGCGGGAGATGGAGATCAGGCTGGGGTCGGTCGCGTTCTCAACGCCCTCAATCGCCAGGTCGAGCGCGCTCTTGCCATTCTCATCGAGCTTCGCCATGTCGATCCGCCCGGTCTCGACCAACAGGCGGACGATTTCCTGGTTATTGGGTGCGGTCAGCGCCAGATGGAGCGCGGTGCGACCCTTGGCGTCCACGCCGTGAATAAGCCCCTCGGGCAACTTGGAAAGCCGGTCGCGGACCGCGTCGATGTCCCCCTTCTCGATGGCTTCGGCCAAGGCCCCGTCGAGTGATGATGTGTCCTCGTCCTGGTGGTCACGCGCAGAGGCGACGGACCGGGCGAAAACGGGATCTGCTTGTCCGTCGAAGCCGACATGCAAATCTTCCGGTGACGTCAGTATATTAATTTTCCTCATGTGAGATATAACCGCATCTTTCGTTTGTGGCGCGGTGCTATGATCTACAGATAGATTTGGCACAACACTCTTTTTCATTGGGCTCCGTCTCTGCGGCGATTTTGTTCAAAATCGGGCGCTCATACGTATTGGGGGTGGAGAGCTCATGTTAGTTATTCTTGAAACTATTAGTTGATACTTCAGCTGCGAACGCTGCTCCGCCTCTGACGGCGGCGCGCACGGTCATCGAGCCGTCGCTCGCTGGGGCGGAGCGGCTGCTTGTCCCCGCCGCGGCTGTCACGCCGGGCAAATGGCTCCGATCATTCTGCTCCATTCAGCGGAACGTTAGCGGCGCCAGCCAGTTGTTTCACCTGAACGCGGCAGCTCGCTCCCACTATGCGTGTCGAGGCTGGGCCGCGCTTAAGGAAGAACATCAATCCAGGGGAGTGGCGCTATGAGCAGCACCGATACCAGCGGGTCGCCCCGGCAAGCATCGCCGGAGAACGACGAGACAGTCCGCGTTCACACAGAAGGTTTTGCAGGTGATTCAGCCTCGCGCGGATCGCAGCAGGGATCATCCGGCGCCAATTTTCGCGATGACGCGCAGAAGGCCCGGGAGAAGATCGGCGAGGGTGCATCCTCGGCAGCAAGGGACATGAGGGCTCGTGCAGCCTCTTTTGCTGACGAACAGAAGGAATATGGCGCCGACCGCCTCGAGGGTGTGGCCCATGCGGTCGACAGTGCCGCCTCCGATCTCGAGAAGGAGATGCCGCAGGCGGCCGGCCTGGTCCGAGACGCGGCGCGCGGCCTCAATGATTTCTCGCGCAACCTGCGCGAACGCAGCACGGGCGACATGCTCCATTCCGTCAGCGATTTCGCGCGACGTGAACCGGCGGCCTTCTTCGGCGGTGCGGTTCTTGCCGGATTCGTGCTGTCACGGTTCCTGAAAAGCACCGCCGACCGGCCAGTGGACACCAGCAGCCAAAGCCAGGGCTTCCGCTCACAGGACCGGGGGCGTCAGTCCTCTACACGGCCTGATGTGGCACGCCCGGATGAGCGCGGCAGCTGGCCGGAAATGGAGGAGGCCGACGTTTCGGTGGCCTCATCCTCGGAGGTGACCTGGGACCGGCCTGCGGACTCGCCCTCGTCGCGAGCGACGGCTGGCGACAAGGCGGACCAGCCGAGCGTCAGCCCACGCGATGTAAGCGCGACCGAGCCCGGCATGGGCTACACAAATCCAAACGCATCCCGGCAGTGAGGAGGGTGACATGGCAATCCAGGACGACAACCGTTCCATCCCGGGCCTTCTGACGGGCCTGGTCGATCAACTGACGACACTGCTGCGCAAGGAGGTGCAGCTGGCCAAATCCGAAGTTTCGGAGAAGGTGACCCAGGTGAGTGCCGCCGCCGGCGCGCTGGCCGTGGCGGCCGGCCTCCTCATCGCCGGCCTGGTGGTTCTTTGCCAGGCGCTGGCCATGTGGTTGACGCGGTTCGACCTCTCGCCCGTGGCGGCTTCCGCCATCGTGGGTGCCGTCGTGGTCATCATCGGCATGCTCTTGCTGATGAAGGGCATCAGCAGCCTCAAGCCCTCCAACCTCGCGCCACGGCGCACACTGGAACAGACGCAGCGCGACGTGAACATGGTGAAGGAGCAGGTGCGATGAACGAGACTTATAAATCCTCCAGCGAGCTGGAGCGCGAGGTCGAGGACAGCCGCGCCCAGGTCAACAACACCCTGAACGAGATCCGGGAGCGTATGAGCCCGGGCCAGATGGTGGATGAGGCGCTGGCCTTCGCCAAGAACAATGGGGGTGCCGAATTCGGCCGCAACCTCGCGGTCCAGGCACGGGACAATCCCCTGCCGGTGCTTCTCATCGGAGCCGGCATCGCCTGGCTGATGAGCGGACGAAAGCCTGCCACCATGAGCAGCTATGCACAGAGCGCCGGCACTTCGCACGATCATACCTCGTCCAGTGGTCCCAGCACGCTGAGCAAGGTCGGGGACGCGCTGACCCGCACCGCGCATGACATGCGTGAGGCGGTGACCGGTGCTGCAGGCTCGGCCCGGAATGCCGCAAGCGGCGCCTATGGGTCAGCCCGCGATACCGTCAGCGGTGCCTACGACTCGGCGAGCGACGGACTTGCCTCTGGGCGCGACATGTACCATCAGCGGCGCGAGCAGGGGCAGGCCCTGGTCAATGACGTGAGCCAGCAGCCGATGCTGGTGGCCGCGCTGGGTCTGGCCGTCGGCGCGGCGCTCGGCGGCGTTCTGCCGGCGACACGCACCGAAGACCGGCTGATGGGCTCGGCCGCGGATGATCTGAAAGCGCGCGGCGAAAATGCCGCGTCCGAGGGTTATCAGCGCGGACGCGAAGTGGTGAAGGCCGCCGTGGAAGAGGGCGAGCACGAGGCGGAGAAGCAGGGGCTGATGCCCTCGCGCGCGAATGGTACCGGCCATCAATCTGCCGGGCAGGACGAGAACACCGCCCGGATGTGAGGGTCCTCGCATTCACCGGAACAGGGGGCGCAGCCGTGGGCTGCGCCTTTTTTTTTGGGGCGCCGACACCGTTCAAGAAACCGTGTCTCGGTTCTTCGGATCGATGCCGGAACATCGCGGTGGCCCAGTCATTGAGACTGCATGTGCGGGAGGCAAATTTCCCTGTCCCCGCCTTTCACCAACTGCGATGCGCCTGCTGCCTCTCGTCTGGGGTGGGGCTCAATGTCCGGCGCGCGCTACAAGAGAGGAGACAGCCAATGAAAACCCTTACCGCCGCTCTCATCGGATCAACCATGCTTGCCGGTGCCGCCATGGCACAGTCCGGATCTCCCGGCACCAGCGCCCAGCCTGCCGGAACGCCACAAGGCGCTGGAACCACCATGAGCCAGAACGTCGAAATGCGCGACGGCTTCATCGTTCAGCAGAAGGAAGATCAGATCCTCGGGTCGAACCTGATGGATGCCGACATCCGGGGCGCAAATGGCGAGGAAATCGGCGAGGTCGAGGACGTTCTCCTGGATCGTGAAGGCCGGGTGATCGGTGTTGCCGTGGAGGTTGGCGGCTTTCTCGGCATGGGCGAGAAGGAAGTCGCCATTCCGGTTGACCAGCTTGAGTTCGTCACACGCGACAGCAACACCGCCGCGAATGCGGCAGGCGGCAACGCCGCTTCCACCAGTCCGACGGAAGGACGCGCATCGACCGCGGCCAGCAACGCAGCCGGCGCCGATGCTGCAGCTGGAAACACAGCCGCCCGGAACAACCCTGCAGCCATGAACACCCCGGCCGCAGGCACCAACAATGCTGACGGCACGAACGCATCAGCTAATGCGAACAATGCGTGGAACTGGAGCAGCAGCACGCTCGACCACATCAAGGTCAACTTCACGCGAGAGCAGCTGGAGAAAGCGCCGGAGTTCCAGACCGCCAATGATGACTGATCGTCAGTCGTCGGACGGCAACCTGGGGGGCTTCGCGCCCCCCTTTCTTCATGATGAGCGTGTTACCGTCCAGTTCAGGGCCTCTCCGCCCTTGAAGACCACGATGTCGATGCCATCGTTCGTGGTCACGCGTTCAGGCGCCGTGGAGGGCTTCTGCTCGATGGTCATGGTGCCCTCGTTGACGGGCAGGCCATAGAAGGCGGGGCCGTTGCGTGAGGCGAAGCCTTCCAGGTGCTGCAGGGCGTTCTCCTCATGGAAGACCTGCGTATAGACCTGCATGGTGGTGGGCGCGTTGAACAGGCCGGCGCAGCCGCAGGCGCATTCCTTCAGATGAATGGCATGGGGCGCCGTGTCGGTGCCGAGGAAGAAGGTCTTCTCGCCCGAGGTTGCGGCCTTGCGCAGGGCGAGGCGGTGCTTCTCGCGCTTGACCACCGGGAGGCAGTAGTGATGCGGGCGGATGCCGCCGACCAGGAGGTCGTTGCGGTTCAGCACCAGATGATGCGGGGTGATGGTCGCGGCCATGCGGTCGGGATTGGCTCGCACGAAGGCAACGCCATCCTCGGTCGTCACATGCTCCATCACGACCCTGAGGCCCGGGTGGCGCCGCAGCACCTCCGATAGCACCCGGTCGATGAAGACCTTCTCGCGGTCGAAGATATCGACGTCGTGATCGGTCACCTCGCCGTGCACCAGCATGGGCATGCCGATCTTTTCCATGCGCGACAGCGCCGGCTCGATGGCGTCGAGCGAGGTGACGCCATGGGCGGAATTGGTGGTGGCATGGGCGGGATAGAGCTTGGCCGCCACCCAGACACCCTCGCGATGGCCGCGCTCCATCTCGTCGGGGCTGGCGCCATCGGTGAGATAGCAGGTCATGAGCGGCGTATAGCTGTGGCCGGCGGGAACGGCCGCCTTGATGCGCTCGCGATAGGCCGCGGCGGCATCCACCGTGGTGATTGGGGGCACCAGGTTGGGCATGACGATGGAGCGGCCGAATTGCGCCGTGGTGTGCGGGACCACCGCCTTCAGGATCTCGCCATCGCGGAAATGGGTGTGCCAGTCGTCCGGCGTGGGGATGGTGAGGGTTATTTCGGCTGTGGACACGGACGGGGCCTCCGGCGGCGGGTTGTGTTGCCCGCCTTATGGCACGAAGAACCCGCCTGGCCAATTCGACCGAGAACCTTCTGGCGACTTGTGAACTGACGCCGTCAGGCGGTGCTTGAGAGCTTCATCAGCACGATGCCGGACACGATCAGGGCGCCGGCTGCCAGGCGCATGGGCGTCGCGGCCTCACCCAGCACGATGACGCCGACGGCGAAGGCGCCAACGGCACCGATACCTGTCCAGATCGTGTAGGCGGTTCCCAGCGGAAGCGTTCTCATGGAAATCGACAGCAGCGCAAAGCTTGCGATCATGGTGACCAGGGTGATGACGCTCGGCCCGAGCAGCGTGAACCCGGCGGACTTCTTCATGAAGAAGGCCCATACGATTTCAAGCAGACCGGCGAGAACGAGATAGATCCAGGCCATGAACGGCCCTCCTGAAGTGGGCCGGGTCGTCCCGGGATGATATCCGATGGCGCGGGTCGTCCCACACGAACCCGAACTAGCAATCAGGATATCAGCCGTCAATTCGGTGCTGCTTTTCCCGGCGGCTGAGCCTCGCCCTAACGAAAACGCCCGGCGCGGGACCGGGCGTCTTGTTGCATCTTGAGGAGCGGCGCGGCCTACCGAACCTGGTCCACGTCACGCACGGCGCCACGCGCGGCGCTGGTGGTGAAATGAGCATAGGCCTTGAGCGCGGAGGAGACCTTGCGCTTGCGTGCGCCGGGCTTCCAGGCGTCGGCCCCGCGGGCCTCTTCGGCGGCGCGGCGCTCGCGGATCACCTCGGGCGCCACCGCTAGGTGGATGGTCCGGCCGGGGATGTCGATCTCGATGATGTCGCCATCCTGGACCAGAGCGATCAGGCCGCCCTCGGCGGCTTCCGGCGAGACATGGCCGATGGACAGGCCCGAGGAGCCGCCGGAGAAGCGACCGTCGGTGACGAGTGCGCAAGCCTTTCCGAGACCCTTCGATTTCAGGTAGCTCGTGGGATAGAGCATCTCCTGCATGCCGGGTCCGCCGCGCGGGCCTTCATAGCGGATGACCACCACTTCGCCCGGCTTCACCTGACCCGTCAGGATGCCGCTGACGGCATCGTCCTGGCTCTCGAACACCTTCGCCGGTCCTGAGAACTTCAGGATGGATTCATCGACACCGGCGGTCTTCACGATGCAGCCGTCGACGGCGAGATCGCCGGTGAGAACGGCGAGGCCGCCGTCCTTGGAGAAGGCGTTTTCGGCATTGCGGATGACGCCGTTCTCGCGGTCGATGTCGAGTTCATCCCAGCGGCGGTTCTGGCTGAAGGCGGTTTGCGTCGGCACGCCGCCTGGCGCCGCGCGATAGAAGTCACGCACGCTCTCGCTGGTGGACTGCACGATGTCCCAACGCGCCAGGGCCTCTTCCATGGTGGCACTGTGAACGGTGGGAAGTTCGGTGTGCAGGAGACCCGCGCGGGCAAGCTCGCCCAGGATGCCCATGACGCCGCCGGCGCGATGGACGTCTTCCATGTGCACGTCGGATTTCGCCGGCGCCACCTTGCAGAGGACAGGCACGCGGCGCGACAGCCGGTCGATGTCATCCATGGTGAAGTCGATCTCACCTTCATAGGCCGCCGCCAGGAGGTGCAGCACCGTGTTGGTGGAACCACCCATGGCGATGTCGAGGCTCATGGCGTTCTCGAAAGCCTTGAAGTTGGCGACCGAGCGCGGCAGCACGCTTTCATCGTCGGTCTCGTAGTAGCGACGCGTGATGTCGACGATGAGGTGGCCGGCCTCCACGAAAAGGCGCTCGCGATCGGCGTGGGTCGCCAGCGTCGAGCCATTGCCCGGCAGCGAGAGACCCAGCGCTTCGGTGAGGCAGTTCATGGAATTGGCCGTGAACATGCCCGAGCAGGAGCCGCAGGTGGGGCAGGCGGAGCGCTCGATCTTCTGAACCTCTTCCTCGCTGACCCGGTCATCGGCGGCGGCAACCATGGCATCGACCAGATCGAGTGCCACTTCCTTGCCTTTCAGGATGACCTTGCCGGCCTCCATGGGGCCGCCCGAGACAAAGACGGTCGGGATGTTGAGGCGCAGGGACGCCATCAGCATGCCGGGGGTGATCTTGTCGCAGTTGGAGATGCAGACCATGGCGTCGGCGCAATGGGCGTTGACCATATATTCGGTCGCATCGGCAATCAGCTCGCGCGAGGGCAGCGAATAGAGCATGCCGTCATGGCCCATGGCGATGCCGTCATCCACCGCGATGGTGTTGAATTCCTTGGCGACGCCGCCCGCCTTCTCGATCTCGCGCGCGACGAGCTGGCCGAGATCCTTCAGATGCACATGGCCCGGCACGAACTGGGTGAAGGAGTTCACCACCGCGATAATGGGCTTGCCGAAATCGCTGTCCTTCATGCCGGTGGCGCGCCACAGGCCGCGGGCACCGGCCATGTTGCGGCCGTGGGTGGTTGTGCGGGAGCGATAGGCAGGCATCTTGCTATTCCTGACGTTCTCTAGGACACGAGGGGCGACATATAACCCCTTTTTTCGCGGCGTGCGAACAGGTTGGCGTCGCACCGCGCGCAGCGGACCTTATGGATCAGGGGTATATGGGGTCTGACGGCGGCGATCGCGAGGGTATGTTTGCTTTTGTCGCGCTCGCACCGCCGGCTTCTAGGGATCGCGGTGGAAAATGATGGATTGATGCACGCCGGTGCCGGCGAGGGTGCCGTCACCCACCGCCAGCGCCACGGCGCCTGCGGGCCGGGCCGCGTCGCCGCAGGCATAGACGCCCTGAACGCTGGTTTCCTTGAACTCATTGGTCTGGATGTAAGGGCCGAGCGGGCCCTCCTCGAAGGCGCAACCCAGCTGTTCGGCCAGCGGGCTCGCCATGCTGGTACGCGTCAGGGTGAAGAGGCCGCAGAGCGATATCACGCGCCCGTCCTCCAGCTCCACATCGGCCCTTTCGCCGCTGATCCGCCTGATCCTGGTGGTCTCGACTTTGGCGCCGCGCCGTTTCAGTTCGGCCGCCTGTTCCTCATCAGGTGTGAAGGCGCCGTTGAGGAAGAAGATGGTCTCGCCCCAGTCCGGCAGCATGAGGGCATGGTGCATGGATCCTTCGGAGGTGGCGAGCACACCGATGGATCCCTGGTCGAGTTCATAGCCGTGGCAGTAGGGGCAGTGGAACACGGCCACACCCCAGCGCTCGGCAAGGCCGGGAATGGCGGGAAGCTCGTCGCAGACGCCGGTGGCGAGGATCAGCCGCTGGGCCTCATGATCCTTGCCGGCGGCGGTGACGTGGAAATCGTGGCCGATGGCAGAGGCCTTGTCGGCATTGGCGTCGAGCCAGTTGACCGTGGGATAGGCCATGAGCTGCGCCCTGGCATCGGCCAGGATATCGCCCGGAGCGCGGCCGTCCTGACCGAGGAAGCCGTGCGAGCTTTTGGCGAACCGATTGCGGGGGCTGCCCCCGTCGATCACCAGCACCTTGCGGCGGGCGCGGGCGAGCTGCAGCGCCGCGGCGAGGCCGGCGTAGCTGCCGCCGACGATGATGACGTCATGGATCATGCGGGTTTCCGTTTTCATGTAACTTCAATTGATACGTGAAGCGTCCGATGTCAAGTTTCAGGCGCGGCTCCAGTCGAAACAGCCGGAGGGCAGGGCCGTTCCGCTGACGAGAAGCGCGCCATGGCGGTAGAGGCGCCAGCGCCTGTCGGCGGGGATGTCCAGCACGACGACACCCATGGCGGCATCCGCCCAGACAAGGCGGGCGTCGGTCTCTGCCAGCGCCGCCATGACGTCGGCCGGCTCGATCCCGGCCCGGAAGACGGCGGTGGCGAAGGCTTGCCCGGGTGGCGGGCGCAGCGCCCAGAGGCCCGCGGCGCCGGTGACGAGACCGAGGATGGCCACCAGCGCCGCCGGACGCAGCCCTCGGCCCGAGCCAGTGCTGCGTTGCAGCCACCAGCCGAGCACGGCTGGAAGCAGGCCGAACAGGGTGAACCAGAGAAGATCCCAGAACAGCGGCACCTCGCTGTCGAGCCTGATGCGGTGGATGCCGAGCAGCCAGTGCGAGAGGAGGCCGTCGATGATGTGCCAGAGGCCGAACCCGATCAGGAGCGCGCCGATGGCGGGCCTCGGACCCGTTGCGGACAGCCTGCCGCGCGTGCGCCAAAGACCCCAGAGGCCGAGGGCGGCAATGAGATACATCAGCGCGTGGAAATAACCGTCCCAGAGCACCTGGAGGCGCAGGTCCGCCATGCCCGGCACGAGGCTGAGGAGATGATGCCACTGCAGGATCTGGTGCAGAAGGATCCCGTCGAAGAAACCGCCGAGGGCAAAGCCGAGCGTCCCGGCCCAGCGGGTGGGTGCGGCCATGGTTGTTCCCTCCTGGCGTGCCATACCGAACTGCCGGTTAAACGATCGTTCGAGGAGGATATGTTCCGAAGATAGCGGGACGCGGCGCGCCTTGGCCGGTCCGCGATGTTCTTTCCGCGGGATGACCGGGCTGCCGATCGGCAAGGCACGTCTGCTGTTCTCCGGTGGGGGAATGGTTCTGCCGCAACCATTAGTATAAATCGGAAGAATTTCTGTTAATATTATAGTAACGATCTATGCTCTCGAGGCGGCGGTGTACTTCCTGCAACCAATGGAGAGACGCTGATATGTGTGGTGGAACGGAGGGTGCTATCCTCCCCAACTTCGAAAACCTGTTTCTGAACCACGAAAACATCAATCTTCGGGACAACACCGAACTGCAGCTGGACTGGCAGGAGGTGGTCGCTCAACAGGCTACCCCGACCGAGACCCGCTGATCGGCCGATATCTGAGGGCGCCGCGAGGCGCCCTTTCTTTTCATGAGACCTTCAAAAGCGCAGCGAAATTGCCTTCCGGCGGCTGGGCTTATAGATGTCCTTCATGGAAAGTCGCTTCCTGGAAAGCCTTATCGCCGTGGTCGACTACGGCTCGATCAGTGGTGCTGCCCGGCATCAGAACCTGACGCCGGGGGCCGTGGCGCAGCGCATCCAGGCGCTGGAGGAGGAGATCGGGGCCAAGCTCATCGAGCGCTCCGGCCGCCGGGCGCATGCCACCGAGGCCGGCGTACAGGTGATCAAGAACGCGCGGCCCATCCTGCAGGCGATCCGTGAGCTGCCGACGCTGATCACCAACAAGTCCATCTCCGGTACCATCCGCATCGGCGCCATCGGCACGGCCATGACGGGCCTGCTGCCGCCGATCCTGAAAGAACTGTCGGTCTCCTGCCCGGATCTCGACATCTACATCGAGCTTGGCGAATCCAAGAGTCTCTATCGCCAGCTCATGGCACGGGAGCTCGACTGCGGCTTCTTCGTGCAGCCGGATTTCAAGCTGCCCAAGGCCTGCGAGCGCTTCATCCTGCGCCAGGAGCCGCTGGTGGTGCTGGCCCCCGCCACGCTGGACGAGCGCGACCCTCATGCGGTGTTGGCGCGCCAGCCCTTCATCCGCTACGACCGCAACAGCTGGGGTGGCCGGCTGGCCGATGCCTATCTCCAGCGCCACGAGATCGCACCGCACGAGCGCTTCGAACTCGACGCGCTTGACGCCATCGCGGTGCTGGTGGACCGGGGGCTCGGCGTCTCTCTGGTGCCAGACTGGCAGCAGCCCTGGCCGGCCGGGATCAAGGTGAAGAAGCTGCCGCTGCCGGATGTGAGCGTGACGCGGCAGATCGGTCTGTTCTGGATGCGGTCTTCGCCCTGGGAGAGCGTCATCCAGATGATGATCGCATCGGGCAGGGGCGGATAATTCAACATGAGAGGTCTGCGATAATCGTCATGCCAGGCCTTGTGCCTGGCATCCGCGCCTTATCTGCGGCTGCGGCGGAAAGAAATTCGTGGATGCTCGCCACAGGGGCGAGCATGACGACTGAAGTGTTGTTGAATTCGTCGTGACAGGGTCGGGGTGTAAAGACTCCCACTGGTCTTGGCCTCATGCTTCGACCCTTCGAGACGATCGCTGACGCGATCCCTCAGGGTGAGGTCGCTTGCAGCGACCCTCCGCATGAACGCAATGGGGGGTGGCACCCTCCAACAAGAGCCGGCCATAGCAAAGGCCTCATCCTGAGGAGCCGCCAGAGGCGGCGTCTCGAAGGATAAGCCACGCACTCCCTGATAGAAGTGTCAGGGATGTCTCCGAACATCTGTCAGATATGCCTCCAGGCCAAACACCGAGCCTTGGCCGTGACGTGGGCTTCTGTTCCGCTGTCAGGCGTTGGCGACCTCAACCGTTACATGCGAGAGCCCCGGGATGTGCGCGAGCTTTTCCCGGTAATGAGCCGGAGGTTGTGGATCTGCCGTGACCAGCGCCACAATAGCCCCATAGTGGCCCGGCCCGAGCCGCCAGACATGGAGGTCCGTGATCTCGTCGCCGGTGCCCTCGATGGCCTCGCGGATCTTGGCTGGTCGGTCCTCGCCTTTGGGCAAGTAATCCAGCAGCACGCCGCCTGCGTCCTTGACCAACCCAATCGACCAATGGGCGATGATGAGGGCGCCGACAACGCCCACGGCGGGGTCGAGCCAGAGCCAGCCGTAAAGGCTTCCGGCGAGGAGCGCGACAATGGCAAGCACCGAGGTCAGCGCGTCGGTCAGAACGTGAAGGTAGGCCGCGCGCAGGTTGTTGTCCCGGGCACCCGCCCGAGGTTCCTCGTGATGGTGATGATCGTG
Source organism: Agaricicola taiwanensis (assembly GCF_014635245.1). Lineage (GTDB taxonomy): Bacteria > Pseudomonadota > Alphaproteobacteria > Rhizobiales > Methylopilaceae > Agaricicola > Agaricicola taiwanensis. The sequence goes on from NZ_BMCP01000007.1 coordinate 44,549, forward strand.
CCCGTGATCGTGGCCATGACCATGGTGATGATGGTCCTCGCGCAGCAGCCAGGCCGAGACGAGGTTGACCGCCAGTCCGAGCACCGCAACCGCGATGGCCTCGGTGAAATCGATCGGCACGGGCGCGGCAAGCCGCTGAAAGCTCTCCCAGCCGATCAGCAGCGCAACGAGGCCGAGCACGATGGCGCTGGCGAAACCGGCGAGATCGCCCATCTTGCCGGTGCCGAAGGTGAAGCGGGGATTGTGCGCGTTGCGGCGGGCGTAGCGATAGGCGAGCGCCGTGATCAGCATGGCGGCGGCATGGGTCGACATATGCCAGCCGTCGGCTACGAGGGCCATGGAGCCGAAGATGGTGCCGGCGGCGATCTCGGCCACCATCATGACAGCGGTGAGGGCGATGACGAGCCAAGTGCGGCGCTCGTTGCGGGTGTGGCCCTCGCCGAGGAAGACGTGGTCGTGCCTCTTGGGGTCCATCATTTCAGATACCTCCTGACGACCTCGATCAGCTCATCGGCGGCCTGCGCCCGGACGGTGGCGTCGCCCTCCTCGGCGGCATGCTCGCGGATGTGATGTTCGATCAGTTCGGCGGTGAGGCCGCTCATGGCCCCGCGCACGGAGGCGGTGAGGTTCAGGACCTCAGCGCAATCAGCATCCGCCTCCAGCGCGCGCTCGATGGCATCCATCTGCCCCTTGAGACGGCGCACGCGGGCGAGGAGCTTGGCCTTATGTCTGATCGTGTGGCTCATAGAATAGGGGGGTACCCTATTCTCGGTATCGAGTCGAGGCTGTTTCGTCGGCGCTGGACGAACCGAACTTAGCTGGGGCCGTTTGGTGGCCAGTCAGTTGGCGGTTGAGCCGATCAGGCGGCCGTAGCCGCTTTTGCCGTATTTCCGGATAGCCAGTTCGCCAGATCCGGGATGTCGTTGAAGAGATGGTCGGGCGCCGCTTTGACCAGTGCGTCCTGCGAAGCATAACCCCAGGTGACGGCGGCGCAGGTGATCTTCACCTTGCGGGCCGCTTCGATGTCGCGCGTTTCATCGCCGATGGCGAGCACCTCGGCCTTACGGTAGCCCTGCATCAGATTCCGGAAGCGACTAGCCTTGCCGAAGAGGCCGACGCCGCAGGAAAAATATGTAATGTGCTGCGCAGAGGGACCGAGAACCCGCCGGACGTTCGCCTCGGCATTGGAGCTGACAACTGCGATATCCACGCCCCGTCGTGCCAGTTGTTCCAGCAGGCCCGCCACGCCGCCGAACATTGAGATTGATGCCGCGGCATTCCGCTGCCTGAGATCGCGCGCGATCCGTGACAGGCTTCGGCGCGGGATGCCGAGCGCGGCGATGATGTCCCGGGTGCTTTTTGAGCGGAGCTCCTGTCCTTCGGCCTCACTCAGCTGTCGGAAACCATGTTGCGCGGCAACCCCATTAAACACGCTGAAAAACCAGGGCGCGCTGTCGGCTATGGTGCCGTCGAAATCGAAGATGACCAAGCTCAGCGTGCCGCAGGGCTGATATTGACCTTCCTGTTTCTTGCGAACACGGGCGCTGTTCGGCGACAGCAGATCATAGGCGATGCTGTTGAAGAGCGCGAGGTTTTCACTGCCGGATCGTCTGTAGAGCACACGTCCGCGCGGAACCAAGAGCCACGTCACCGCAAAAGCGGCAAACGTGATAAACACCGTGAGTCCGAGGAAACAGAGGAGGCTTATCTTTAGAAGGAGATCATGGTTGTAGCGGCCCTGCAAGTAGTCTTGCAAGCCATAGAAGGTGGCAAGCAGGGCTACGCCCAAGGCAGTCTGCTTCGCGACGTTAAATGTCAGGAGCGCGAGATATCTTGCTTTTAGTGCCGCCATTGAGAACTCACAACGGGTGGTGATGCCGCGAGATTCTTCGGCGAGCTGAAGCAGTTAGCACCACTCTGCCGAGTTTTGTCGATTGAAGCAAGCAAAGCTGATCGGTGAGCCAGAACTGCACTGGGCTATTCATCTGGCCGCAGCATCGCCACACCTAAAACATGTATCTCGTGGTCACACTGCAACTTTTCCTAAGCGTCAGGCATTCCGGGGGTCACATAGGCGTGCTCGGTTCGGTCGGAGCCGCCTCATCTGACCATTGGAGAACATCATGGCCGATCGCACAAAGCCCGTTACGCCGCGCAACGAGGGCGATCATAGCGCCCCGCATCTCAGCCCCGTTACCCCAGCGGAAGATATACGCACCATCATGATCAACCGCGTGTCCTGGGGCGCCGTCTTCGCCGGCGTGGCGCTTTCGCTGGTCACGCAGCTCCTGCTCAACATGCTGGGCGTTGGCATCGGCCTTGCCACGCTTGACCCGGCGACCGGGGACAATCCCGCCGCCTCCAGCTTCTCCATCGGCGCCGGCCTGTGGTTCACTGTCGCCGGCATCATCGCGGCACTGGTCGGCGGCTATGTCGCCGGGCGGCTTTCCGGCAAGCCGAAGGAATCCACCGCCGGCTGGCATGGCCTTACCACATGGGCGCTGACTACGCTCGTGATCTTCTATCTCCTGACCTCGACGCTCGGCACCGTTCTCGGCGGCACCTATCGCACCATGACCGATGCCTTCGGCGCCGTTGCTTCCACCGCCGGCTCTGCCGCGCAGACGGCGGCCGAGGTGGCCGGCCCGAACCTCGGCGGCATCACCGATCCCTTCGCCTCCATTGAGAACTCCGTGCGCAGCGCCACCGGCGGCAATGATCCGGCCGCACTGCGCGACGCCGCGGTGGCGGCCGTGCGGGCGGCGGTGACCGGTGATCAGGCCCAGGCGCAGGACGCGCGTGAGCGTGCGGCCCAGGCGATCGCCACGGCGCAGAACATCCCGATCGAGCAGGCCCGCACCCAGGTGACGCAGTACGAGGAGCAGTATCGCCAGACCGTGGAACAGGCGCAGCAGCGGGCCACCGAGATCGCCGATGCCTCGGCCGCCGTGGGCTCGACCGCCGCGCTCCTGAGCGCGCTGGGCCTGATCCTCGGCGCCATCGCAAGCTGGTTCGGCGGGCGCATGGGCGCTGTCGATCCCACCGTCAGCGGCTACACCGGCGGCACGGTCTCGGGTCGCATGTAAACGCGCGTCTTTGATCCCTTAAAGGCCCGGGGTCTCTGCCTCGGGCCTTTTCCTTCCGCGGATCCGAATGCGCGGACAGGGCTCTCTCTACAGCGGCGAGGGAACAGGCGGGGGAACAGGACGTTGCTTTGTGACGCCGGCCCGAGGGACGGAGCCAGGCGTGGTAAAGCTGAGCGTTTTTCATGATCATCGCCGACGACCGTCTTGCCGGTCGCATCCTCGCCAGCGCCTCCGATTTCGCGATCATCAGTCTTGATCGCGACCGGAAGGTCACGAGCTGGAACCCCGGCGCGGAGAAGCTGCTGGGCTGGAGCGCCTCCGAGATAATGGGGCAATCGGCCGATGTCATCTTCGTTCCGGAAGATCAGGAGGCCGGTGCTCCCGCCGACGAGATGCAGGTTTCGCTGTCGGTGGGAACCGCCATCGATGAGCGGTGGCACATGCGCAGGGACGGCACCCGCTTCTGGGGCTCTGGACTGATGATGCCCCTGATTGATGAAGCCGGGGAGACCGATGGCTTCGTCAAGATCATGCGGGACCGGACCGCCGAGCGCGCCGCCGAGCAGCGCTACAACGCGCTGACCGCCACCTTGCCCGGCTTTCTCCTGGTGGCCGATACCAACGGGCATATCATCGAGACCAATCAGGTGTTCCGGAACTTCACCGGGCGCGACGCGGCGGGGCTTCATGGCGACCGCTGGCTGGAGACGGTCCACCCGGACGATGCCGCGGGACTGGCGGCTCAATGGACGGGGGCCATCAGCAGGGGTGAGCCTTTTCACGCGCGCCTTCGCTTCCGCGGCAGGGACAACGACTATCGCTGCTATGCCTGCCGCGCCGAGCCGGAGCGGGACGAGGAGGGGCGTATCATCCGGTGGATGGGGACCTGCCTCGACGTCGAAGACGAGGCCCGGGCGCGCGCCGCTCTGGAGCGGCTGACGCTGACACTGGAACAGAGGGTGGTTAAAGGCTCAGAGGACCTCGCCTCCGCCATCGACAGCCTGCAAAGCGAGGTCAGCGACCGGATAAGAGCGGAGGAGGCGCTGCGACAAGCGCAGAAGGTAGAGGCCATCGGTCAGATCACCGGCGGTGTGGCGCATGACTTCAACAATCTTCTCACCGTCATCCGCGGAAGCGCCGAACTTCTCGGCAGGCCGGATCTGTCATCGGAGCGCCGCGAACGCTATCGCAAGGCCATCATCGAAACGGCCGATCGCGGCGCGACCATGACGGCCCAGCTCCTTGCCTTTGCGCGGCGGCAATCGCTGGAGCCTGTGGTGTTCGATGTCGCGAAGCAGCTCGACATGCTGGAGCACCTGCTGGCCACGACGCTGGGGCCGCGCGTCGACCTCGTTATCGAGGTCCGCTGTACCTCCTGCACCGTCCTTGCCGACAGCAATCAGTTCGACACCGCGCTCCTGAACATGGCCGTCAATGCCCGTGACGCCATGGAGGGGGTCGGCAGGCTCATCATCTCGGCTGACGTTTCCGAGGGCATTCCGCCGGTGCGGCGACATGCGGCGCGCCCCGGCCGCTTCGTCACCATCGCCGTCTCCGACACCGGCCCCGGCATTCCTCCCGAGCGGATCGACCGGGTGTTCGAGCCCTTCTACACCACCAAGCCGGTTGGGCGAGGCACGGGGCTCGGTCTTAGCCAGGTGCACGGCTTCGCCAAGCAATCCGGCGGAGAGATCGAAGTCGGCAGCGGGGATGAAGGGGGAAGCCGCTTCACCCTCTATCTTCCTCATGCGGAAGCGGGGACGCCGGTCACAGAGGAAGCCGAGAGCTCATCCGCCTCGCAGCAGGTCGAATATCGGGGAAACATCCTGGTGGTGGAAGACAACGAGGCGGTGGGGCAGTTCGCCACCGAGCTTCTCAAGGAACTCGGCTATTCCGCGACCTGGGTGAAGGACGCCGCCGCGGCGCTCGACATCATGGCCTGGCAAAGCGAGCGCTTCGACGCTGTTTTCTCCGATGTCGTCATGCCGGGCATGTCTGGCATCGAGCTCGCCCGGCGTCTGCGCGAGGAGCGGCCGGCGCTGCCGGTCGTGCTTGCAACCGGCTACAGCGATGCCCTCGCCGAAAATGGCACGAATGACTTCGAAGTCTTGCAGAAGCCCTATTCCGCCGCGCGGCTGGCGGAGGCGCTGAAACGCGCGCTTCCTTCCGATTAGTGCGCGACCTCTCCCCGCCGCCAGTAGGACACGACCAGGTGCTGGTCACGCGGCAGGCCGATGCCTGCCCGGAAATGGCGGCGAAGTTCCCTGAAAGCGCCGAATTCGGCACCGACCCAGGCGAAGGATTTGGCTTGCGGCAGGGCGATATCGGGCACGTCGCGGGCGAGGCTGCCACCCCTGGAGCGGTGCAGCCAGCGCAGGTCGATGTTGGCTCGTGTCTCGATCAGCTGCTCGTCGCCGGGCTCTTCCACCTCGATCATGGCGACGCCGCGGGCCTCGGGTGGCAGCATCTCCATGATGCGGGCGATGGCGGGCAAGGCGGTCTCGTCTCCGGCGAGAAGATAGAAGTCCGCCTCGCCGACGGAGCGGCCGCCGGGGCCGGTCATGCCGATGACATCGCCGGGCCTGGCGCGGGCGCCGAAGCGCGAGCCGGGACCGCCGTGGTCGTGCAGCACGAAATCGATGTCGATCTCGCCCGCCGCGACGTCGATGCGCCGGATGGTGTACTTGCGGGCCGCGAGTTTGGCCTCGCCTTCCGGCCAGGCGATGGTCCCGTCCGCCTTGAGGCTGGGCCATCGCGGCTGGACGCCATCAGGCGGCAGCAGCAGCTTCACGTGGAGGTCGCTCGCCGTGGCGTAACGGGAAAGGTTTTCGCCGTGGAGCGTCACGCGGCGCATGCGTGGTCCGATCTCCATGGCATGGCGAACCGTCATCAGCCGGAAGCCGGGCGGCGTGGTCGCGTCATTGCCGTCGCCGGTCCAGATGATGGAGGGCGCCGCCGCGCTGAATTCGATGACGTGAAAGGCCAGCATGCCGCGCAATTCGATGAGGTCGTCGAGCGCAGGCGCCGTGGCGGTCAGGACCAGCTCCGCGCCTTCGCGCCTGAGGCTGGCGCTGCCCTTGGGGAAGCGTGCCTCGCCGTAGCCGTCGCGGATCGTGACCTCGGCGTCGTGTTCCTCCAGATGTTCGCAGGTCCTGGCGATGATCGTGTCATCGGCGGCGCCTGCCACCCGGGCGGTCGCGGTGAATGTCATGAGGGGCCTCCGGTGGGCGCTGGGCCATCGACAGCGATCTGCAGGAATCCGCGGGAGCAGTTCTCCACGCGCGCGGAAATGGCATAGACCTTCGCCAGCATGGCCGGCGTGATGGTTTCGGCGGGCGCGCCTTCGCTATGCAGCCGTCCGTGATCCAGCACGATCAGATGGCGCGCCCAGCGGGCGGCAAGCGCCAGGTCATGGAGCACGATGACGACATTGAGCCCCTCGTCTGCGAGAGCCTTCAGCGTGGCCATGACGTCGACCTGATGGCGCAGGTCGAGCGCGCTGGTGGGCTCGTCCAGCAAGAGAAGCTGCGGCGAGAGCATGAGTGCCTGGCCCAGGGCCACCATCTGGCGCTGGCCGCCGGAGAGCTCCGCGATGGGGCTGAGCGCGATGTCGGTGATACCGAGGCGCTCCAGCACCGCCACAGCCTGGCGGCGCACCTCCGCCAGCGGGGTCACGGCGCCCTGCGTCGCCGGCGAGGCCTTGAAGGCGCCGATGAGGGCATCGAGCACGGTGAGGGTGACGCGCTGCGGGAGGCTCTGCGGCATGAAGGTGATGAGGCGCGAGCGGGCAGCGAGCTCCATCTTCAGGAGATCGTGTCCGCCGAGGGTGAGGGAGCCCTGCGCCGGTATGAGCCCGGCAAGCCCGCGCAGCAGGGTCGATTTGCCGGCGGCGTTGGGGCCCACGAGCGCGGTGATGCCGCCGGCGCGGACCGGCTCCAGCGTCAGCCCCTCGATGATCGTGCGGCGGCCGTAGCCGACGCGAAGGTTGCCGATGCGCAGATCAAGCCCCATCACATGCGCTCGCGCTTCAACAGGATGAGGCCGACGTAGACGGGCACGCCGACCACGGCGGTGACGACCCCGATGGGCAGCAGCGCGCCGGGCACCAGAAGCTTGGCCGCGACCGAGGCGCCGGACATGAGTATGGCGCCGGTGAGGGCGCTGGCGGGCAGGAAGAAGCGATGGTCCTCGCCGATGAGGAGCCGGGCGATGTGCGGCCCAACGAGCCCGATGAAGCCGATGGAGCCCACGAAGGCGACAGCGGTACCGGTGAGGATGCTGACGCGCAACAGCGACAGGAAGCGCAGGCGCGAGACATCGATGCCGAAGGCGCGAGCGCGCTCGTCGCCGAAGCGCAGCGCGTTCATGCGCCAGGAGGCCTTGAGGGAAAAGGGCAGCATGGCGGCGATGACGGCGGCAAGGATCGCGACGCGGCTCCATTCGCTGCGGGCGAGGCTGCCCATCATCCAGAACACCACCTGCTGCAGCGCCTGGGCGGAGGCCATGAACTGCATGAGCGACAGGAGCGCGTTGAAGGAGAACACGAGCGCCGTGCCGAACAGGATGATGGTATCCGCGCCATGGCCGCGCAGCCGGCTGAGCACCTGCAGCAGCATGGCCGCCAGGAAGGCGAAGAGGAAGGCGTTGGAGGCGATCAGCACATCGGGCGGGAGGCCGGGAAAACCAATGCCGAGCACGATGGCGAGAGCCGCGCCGAAGGAGGCGGCCGAGGCCAGCCCAAGCGTGAACGGCGAGGCCAGGGGATTGTCGAGCACCGACTGCAATTCGGCCCCCGACAGCGACAGAGCGGCGCCGACCAGCACCGCCATGAGCGCCGAGGCAAGGCGCACGTCGAAGATGATGACACTTTGCGTGCGCGTGAGGCTGGATGGATCGACCAGCCCGCGCAGCGTGTCGAGCGCGGTGAGGGAGGAAGGGCCGGTGATGAGGTCGCAGAAGAGGGCGACAAGGGCCAGCGCCGCCAGCGCCAGCGTCAGCAGGAAGCGGCGGCGGATGAGTGCTGTGTGAGCCTCGATTGCCTGTTCAGCGGTCGTCATGGCAGGTCGATCATCAGGATCACAGCGAGACGGTGAAGCGCCCGGTGAGGGGCAACGCGAGGTAGCGCTGGTTGATTTCGGCCAAGGTCGCCTCAGGATCAAGGTCGGAGAAGAGATCCGGGTGCAGCCAGCGGGCGAGCGCTTCCACTGCGATGATGTTGACCGGCGTGGCGTGCAGCAGGTGCCAGAAACCGTGGACATTGCCTTGGGCGACTGCGTCGATCTCCGCCACTTCGGAGCCGGCGACGGCGGAGAGGAGCGTGCGGTGGGCTTCCTCCTCCTTGACCTCTGGGCCGATGACGAGACCCTGTGTGCCCCGCAGATGCGGGCCGCCGGTGGTCACGAAACAGTCGATGGGGTGTGAGAGGACAAATTCCCGGTTGGCGCGGATCCAGGGCGTGGTGGTGGAGAGCTCCGCCCCGATATTCTGGCCGCCGGCAAAGGTGATGAAGGTGCCGAGGCCGGCCTCTCCCGGCACCCAGCAGCAGTTCCAGCCGGGTGCGCCGGCCATGGACTGGAGAAGCACCGAGGGGCGCTGCGGGCGGGCCTCGGCCAGCCGGTCGGCGATGCGCTTCAGCCGCGCCTCATGGAAGGCGGCGAAATCTTTGGCCTTGTCGCGCGCCTCGCCGCCCAGCGCGGCGCCAAGGCGGCGCATGGAGGGCGCGGTGTTGGCGAGGGGATCGTGGAAGAAATCGACGAAGACCACCGGCACGCCCACATCCTTCATGCGAGATAGCACCGAGGTGGATGTCGGGCCGGGGCCATAGCAGCCGCCGAAGATGGCGAGATCAGGCTCGGCCGCCAGCGCCAGTTCCACCGAGAAGGTGTCAGGACTTGCCATGCCCACCACCTGGGCCTCCGCCAGGGAGGGGGTCTTGCGCTGGTAGGCTTTAAAGATCTCGGGGCTGTGGCGGGTGAGATCGCCCTGCCAGGCCGCGATGAGGCTTGCCGGATCCGGGTGGATCAGGGCGAGGGCGAGAAGGATGTGGCCGTCACCGAGGAGAAGCCGCGACGGAGGCGGCGCCGCCCAGGCCGGCGGGACGGCCGCAGCCGCGAGCGCGGCGGCCATGAGGCCTCCGAACGCGCGGCGCGACACTCCTTCAGATGGCGGTCGGGTCAATGGTCACCAGCGATAGGTCAAAGTGCCAAGCACGGTGCGGCTGTTGCCCCAATAGCAGGTGTTGAGGTCATTGCACGAGGAAACATACTCCTTGTCGAAGAGGTTCGACACGTTGAGCGCCAGTTCCGCGCCCTTCAGCTTCGGGCTCGCCTTGCCGAGGTCGTAGCGGGCGGCGAGATCGACGAGGGTATAGCTGTCGGTCTCGAAGGTGTTGGCGGTGTTGGCCCAGCTGCCGTCGACATGGCGGATGCCGCCGCCTATGGAGAGGCCCTGAAGCGCGGCGTTCTGGAAGGCGTAATCGAGCCAGAGCGAGGCCGTGTTGTCAGGCGTGATCGGCAGTTCATTGCCGATCACGGCCGGATTGATGTCGTCGGTGATCTCGGAATCGAGCACGGTCCAGGCTCCAAGCAGTGTCAGCCCGCGCGTGAGCTCCATGCGCGCCTCGAACTCGAGCCCTTTCACCTTGACCTCGCCCACCTGGGTCTGCGTCGGGGCGGCGCCCGCGATCACGTCCTGCTGGGTGATCGAGAAGCCGGAGACCTGCAGCATGCTGTTGCCCCAGCTCTGCGGCTGGTACTTGATGCCTGCCTCCCACTGTTCGCCCGTCGTCGGGTCCGGCGCCGAGCCATCCGCCAGCGCGCCGACATTGGCCTGGAAGGAGGTGGCATAGCTGACGAAGGGCGCGAGCCCATTGTCGAAGTTGTAGATGAGCCCGGCGCGGCCGGAGAAGGCCCTGTCATCGGTGGACAGGTTGCGGGCAAGAGGATTGGCTGCGGGAGCGCGGTTGGTGAACTCCCCGTCTACCCAGTCATGCCGGCCGCTCAGCATTAGCGTGAAACGGTCGAACTTGATCTGGTCCTGGAGATAGACGCCGACCTGAGTCTGGCTCTGGTCCACATCATTGGTGATGGTGCTGATGGGGCCGGGCAGGCTGACGATGGTGCGCGTGAAGGGATTATAAAGGCCCGTCGAGCCGCCGGAGGTGCCGAAGAAATAATCGATGTCGAGGTGGCGGTAGTCGAGGCCGGCCAGCACGCGATGGGCGACGGGACCGGTATCGAAGGAATATTCGAGCTGGTTGTCGACCGAGAAGGCGTCAACGCGGTCGCGGATTTCGACGCGGCGGGTGGTGATGTTCTGCAGCTGACCGCCGCCAAAGCCGAAGCCGCGAATGGTCTTCAGATCATAGTCGACGGTCGAGAACCGAAGGTTCTGCCGGAAGGTCAGATCATTGGTGACGTCGTGGCGGAACTGATAGCCGACCGATGACTGCTCCAGGTTGAAGTCGTCGTAGTCAGGATCGCCCAGAAAGGTGTCGCGCGGAATGCGGCCATTGGGATTGTAAGAGAAAGTGCCTTGCGAGGGCAGGAACTGCAGCGATCCGGAATCGAGGTTCTGGTAGTTGCCGAGCAGGGTCAGCTCGGTGGCATCACTGGGCCGGATGGTGAAGCTCGGCGCCACCGCGATCTGGTCGTTGTCGACGTGATCGACGGAGGTCTCGCCAAGACGGCCGGCCGCGATGAAGCGGTAGAGGAAGCGCTTGTCGGCATCGATGGGGCCGGAGATATCCAGTTTGGCCTGGCCGTTGGTGGGATGACCGCCGGACAGCTGCACCTCGCCCTGGTGCTCATCGGTCGGAAGCTTGGAGACCTGATTGTAGATGCCGCCTGGCGGCGTCTGGCCATAGAGCACGGAAGCCGGGCCCTTCAGCACCTCGATGCGCTCCAGGAAGAAGGGGTGGGTGCGGCCCCAGGCATAGGTGCCGCGCGGCAGCGGCAGGCCGTCGAGATAATCGGGCGACTGGAAGCCGCGGATCTTGATCCAGTCGGCGCGCGGATCGTTGCCATAGATCTCGGCGGTGATGCCGGGGGTGTAGCGCAGGGCCTCGCTGGCGTTCTGCGCCTTCTGCATCTCGATCTGGGCTTTCGGCACGACGGAGATCGACTGCGGTGTCTCAATGATGGCGCTGTCGGTCTTGGTGCCGGAGGCACTGCGTTTTGCCACCGTGCCCTCGACCGGGCCGTTGGCGCGCTCGCCGCTGACCACGATGGCGGGAAGTTCCACTTCCGGCTGGCTTTGCGCGAGAGCCGGCGAAAGGAACAGGACGAGAGAGGTTCCGGCCAAAAGGCCGCCACGTACAGACTTCAATACATCCCGCGACGGAACCATTTCCCAGCACCTTTCCAATCAAGAACCACACGCCCCAGTGGCGGTTGTGTAGTGGTGCGGATTATGGAAAGGCAACGAGGTGAGGATTCGGGTTTCTTACTATTTCATGCGCAGGAATTTAAATCAGTTTGAAAGAGTAGAAGGTTGGAATAATTCCAAAATCTTATATTGCTCGAGAAATACTTCTTTGGATTTATTCCAGATTTTCCTGGTAAGCGCTCATAAGCAAGGCGCTTGGCGGCAGGCCAAAGCGCTTGCGAAACAGCGTGGCGAAGTGGGCCTGGGTGTAGCCGGTCTCGGCCGCGACCTGCCCAACGCTCAGGTGGCCTGATGCCAGAAGTTTATAGCCTATCTGCAGCCGGTGTTCCTGCAGGAAGGCGTAAGGCGTCGCGCCATAGAGCATCCGGAAGCCGCGATTGAGCTTGATGGTGTTGAGACCGGTTTGCGAGGCCAGGGTCGCGATGTCGGGCGGAGCGCTCGGTGTGGCGATCAGGATATCCCGCGCCGCTTTGATGCGTTCCGCGTCGCTCGGGGTCAGCCGGCTCGGCTTCATGGCGGGACGATCGACATCGAAGCCATCAAGCACCAGCGAGGTCAGCTCCAGCGCCTTGCCCAAGCGGTAGAAGTCGAAGCTCGGTGTTTCCGGACAGGAGAGGATCTGGGCGGCCACCGCCTCGCTGGCCGGATCGGCGCGACGGGCATTGAGGATAACCGGTCCCGCCTGGTGGCTGCCGGCGGAACGGCGCAGGAGATCGACCGGATCGAGCGCGCTCTCGGCTGCCACCAGGCTGCGGTCGATCTGGATCAGGACGCAGCGGTAGCGCAGCTTCTCCCGGATGCGCTGGTCGCGCGGGGCCAGCCCGTCGCTGAAGATGGCGATGTTGGTGGGGCCGGTGAAGGTCTGCCGCTCCAGGTCGCCTGCCTTCAGTGTCATCTCTCCATTGAGGATGGTGAGGATGCGCAGGCCGTCCCCGATGGGCAGGGTGGAGTGGTAGGGCTCGTCATAGATCATGTCTCCGGCGGCGATGAGAACGCGGCCTTCAAGATGCGTGGAGACGGTGTGCGGCAGGATCTTCATGAGGCGGGACTATAGGCGGGCGCGGCGGCATTGTCCGAACCAAACAGCAGGTTCGTCCGTTGAAGGTGCATCCATACCAAGGAGGCACTCATGCCCGCCACATCGAAAGCACAGCAGAAAGCCGCCGGCGCTGCCCTCGCCGCCAAGCGGGGCGACATGCCAAAGAAGGAGCTGAAGGGCGCGTCGAAGAGCATGGAGAAATCCATGACGGAGAAGGAACTGCACGACATGGCGTCCACCAAACGCAAGGGCAAACCCGAGCACAAGACCAAGCACTGATGGAAGGCACCAAGCTGCATGGCGCGGCTGATGGCCTGGATCAGGCCACGACGGCGGCGCCCGAGACTGGGGAGGAGGCAAGGTTGCAGGCTTCACGCGGGCCCCGGCTGGAAGGCCGGGTGGCGCTGGTGACCGGCTCGGATTCCGGCATCGGCCGCGCCATCGCACTGGCCCTGGCCGAAGGGGGTGCCGATGTGGTGGTCACCTATCATTCCGATGAGGATGGTGGGAAAAACACGGTCGCGGATATCGAAACCATGGGCCGAAGGGCCCTGCTGCGGCAGCTCGACGTCAGCGACGAGACGAGCGTTCGCGCGACCTTCGATGCGGCCGAGGAGGGGCTCGGGCCGGTTGATCTTCTCGTCAACAACGCCGGCCTGCAGTCGCAGGAGGTTCCCCTCATCGACATGAGCACGGAGGAATTCGACCGGATCCTGAAGACGGATCTTTACGGCGCGTTCTTCTGCTGCCGCGAATTCCTGCGGCGCCGGCGGGAGGAGACCTCGTGGCCGGGCAAGATCATCAACATCACCTCGGTGCATGAGCGCATCCCCAGCCCCGGCAATTCCGCTTATGGGGCGGCCAAGGGCGGGCTTCTGACGCTGACCCGCAGCCTTGCGCTGGAACTGGCCCCGAAGCGCATCAATGTGAACGCCATCGCGCCGGGCCAGATCCGTACGCCCATGACGGAGCGAACGGACGATCCGGAGGTCTATGAGGAGGAGATGCGCAACATTCCGTGGCGCCGTCCCGGCGAGCCGTGGGAAGTGGCGCGGCTGGCGGCCTATCTCGCCTCCAGCGATGCCGACTATGTCACCGGCCAGAGCTTCACCATCGATGGCGGGTTGCAAATGAACTGGGGGCAGGGAGCCTGAGCCTCAGGCGGCGAGCGCCTGCTTCTGGCTGAACTTGACGGTGTTCCGGCCCATTGCCTTGGCTTCGTAAAGCGCCGCATCGGCCAGCCTCAGGCCCGTGTCCAGCGAGATGCGGCCGTCAGCCCAAAATCCGCCGACGCTTGTCGTCACCGTCAGTTCCGGCAGGTCGGCGGAGAGGCATGCCGCTTCGATTTCCGCCCGGATGCGATCGGCGGCGCTGCGGGCGGCCTCCCGGCTGGTGTCGGCGAGCACCACGACGAACTCCTCCCCTCCCATGCGGGCCACGAGATCGCCCGACCGGACCGTGCGGCGGAGCACCTGGGCCACCATGCGCAGGATCTCGTCGCCGACGGCATGGCCGAAACTGTCATTGATGGCCTTGAAGTGGTCGAGATCGATGACGAGGAGCGCCTTTCCGGAGGATGCCTCGCCTATGGGGATGAAGCGGTCCTGCAGGCTGCGGCGGTTCAACAGACCGGTCAGCGCATCGGTGCCCGCCTCATTGAAGAGCCGTGTCTCACGCTTGGACAGTTGCCGCTCGCGATCGATGACGGCTCCGAAGATCACGGCGCCGATCGCATTGAAGGCGGCAACGAAGACGGCCGGCTCGCTCAAAAGCGCGTTGCGCGCCGGGCCGGGCAGCAGGAACCAGGCCGAGAGGGAGGCGGAGATCATCACGCCAAGCAGGAGCAGGCGGGGCAGGTCGGCGCGGTCGGTGCGCACGACGCGAGCCCAGAGGAAGCCCATGGCCCAGGCGATGAGGATGGTCCCGATACCGGCGTACATGCCCACGCCGCCTTTCATCACGCGGGCGCCGATGGCGAGAAGCGCGGCAATGCAGGCGCCTATGGGACCCAGGAAAGCGCCGGCCGATCCGACGAAAAGGGTTCGCAGATCCACAAACAGGCCGTCGGCCATCATGATGGGCTGCCACATGGAGAAGACCGCCCCGAACCCGAAGAGGCAGCCGGCGAGAGCGCAGGTGATGCGCGGGCCGAGACCCCGGCGGATGAGGATTCCATAGCCGAGCCCCAACAGGGACATGATGCCCAGACTGTTGAGAAAGGAATGGAAAAGTTCCGCGGAGGTCATGCGCCTGTGCTCGCCCCAAGCCCACCGGGCCCGACACGGCGACATTATACGAAAGGAATGATTTTTCCGATTATCGATTAATTCAAATTTTCAACAATTTAAGGAGGGGGCGGTCACGGCCGCCCCCTCGCGCGGTCAATCCGCCTTGCGCAGTGCGGCCGTCAGCTCGCTCACGGGAATGCGGTCGAGCTCCAGCACCGCGTCGCGGATGCGCTCGGCCTGGCTCTGGGAGACCGCCATGGAGGCCGAGGCGAAGAACTTCTTCTCCACGCCGGCGAGATCGAGCGCCCGTTCGCCCGCGCCGGAGTTGACGCGGATGTGGCGGTGGTGGGTCTCGCCGCTCTTCATGGTGATCTTGACGCCGCCGGAGAAATACTTCGGGAAGGCGCTCTCGGTATCGATGGTGCATTTCACGCGCTTGGTGAGATCGAGCACCTTCTCGTCCTTCAAGG
Source organism: Agaricicola taiwanensis (assembly GCF_014635245.1). Lineage (GTDB taxonomy): Bacteria > Pseudomonadota > Alphaproteobacteria > Rhizobiales > Methylopilaceae > Agaricicola > Agaricicola taiwanensis. The sequence continues at coordinate 59,757 of NZ_BMCP01000007.1, forward strand.
CTTCCGGCTGCAGATCCGGCAGGCCGAAGAAGCCCTTGATGAGGCAGGCGGCGACCACGAACTGGGCGCTGAATTTTGCCTCATAGTCGGTGGTCGGATGTTCCTTCGCCTGGCGCGGCTCGGCCACGATGGGCATGGTGTCCTTTGCCAGGAAGCATTCGACCTCGGCGATGTCGTCGGGATTGATGCGCTCGTAGAGTTCGATGGCCGCATCCGCCGCGCCATGGATGAAGTGGCAGACGGGGTAGGGCTTGATGGCAGTGTCGGCGAGATCCCAATATTCGCCGAGGCCGCCGGAGATGCGGTCGAGGTCGACCACCTCCGCATAGCCCTGAAGATGGGTCTCGAAGAAGCCGAAGCGGCCCTCGTAAGGCCGGGTGGGGCCCTTGAAGCCGCTCTCCACAAGGCGCGCGGCGGTGATGCCGGCAACGGCCGCCCAGCCGGGATGCATGCGCTTGGTCCAGGCGCCTTCCTCCAGGAAGACCTGCACACCCGATGCGGTGGAGGCGGCGACGCCTTGGGCCATAGTGATCTTGTCGGCGTCGAGGCCGAGCAGCTTGGACGCGATGACGGCGGAGGAGAAATGGGCAACCACGCCGGTGGCATGGAAGCCAACGTGATGGAAGCCGCCCTTGACGGCCGCGCCGACACGAATGGCCGTCTCCATGCCCGCCGCGTAGGCGGTCAGCATGGCGCGGCCATCGAGCGCCAGATCCTCGGAGAAGGTGAGGGCGCAGGGCAGGCAGGCGGCGGTGGCGTGGATGATGCTGCCGAGATGGGTGTCGTCGAAGTCGAGCCCGTGCACCAGGATGCCGTTGGCCAGCGCCGCGTCGCGCAGTGGCAGGCGCTCGGAGCGGCCGATGAGGCTGCAGGTGCCGGCGCCGCCGAGCGTTTGGATGCCCTTGATGGAGGTCTCGGCGAAGGGATAGGCGTTGGAGGCAAGGCCCACGCCCAGCGCGTCGAGGATCAGCAGCTTGGCGCGCTCCAGGACGGGCTTCGGAATATCGGTGAAGGAAAGGCCAGCCGCGAAGGTGGCGAGATCCTTTGCAGGTTCAGCCTCACTTGCTGGTATCAATATCTTGTGTGCCCCGGCCATGTCTCATTTATCTCCCATAAGGCATCACGATCCGCGTCAGGTTGTGGGGATCAGTGATCGCACGTATCTCACCCGCGGGCGCGCGTCAGACTTTCGCACGGAGGCGCACCCTTGCGTCTTGTATGTTGACAGTTAACATCGTATCGAGGGCTTGCCAAGCGGCTCGATCAGGCGTAGTGAAAACTGTCTACAGTCAGCGAACGACATTGCATTGAGCGCGATCTCGTGGGAAATGCTTTTTTTGCAGCACCGCCTCGTGTCAAGCCGCCGTGCGCATGTAGCCGAATTTTTTGGATTGGCCCATGGGCGGCCGATTGGGATGAGCAGATCTATTTGGGAGGCTCGAAGTGGAAGAAGTTGATGTGATCGTCGTTGGCGCGGGCAATGCGGCTCTGGCAGCCGCCGTCTCGGCCAAGGAAAATGGCGCCAAGAACGTGGTGGTGCTGGAAAAGGCCCCCCGCGAGATGCGCGGCGGCAACACCCACTGGAGCGGCGCCGTGCTGCGCTTCGCCTTCGATGATCCGCGCGAGATCGCGCCGCTCGTGCCGGAAGCCGAAAAGGAATACGAGAACTTCTACGAGGGCATCAGCCCCTACACTAAGGACGACTATCACGGCGATCTGATGCGCGTGACCTCGGGCCGCACCGATCCTGTTCTCTCCAAGGTGCTGGTCAACAATTCCAAGGACACCGTGTTCTGGATGAACCAGGTCGGCAAAGTGAAGATGGAGCCGGCCGTCACGCTGTCCGCCGTCAAGAAGGACAACGTCATGGTTTGGGCGCGCGGCCTCGTGATCCGCGCCGAGCATGAGGGCGTCGGCCTCTCGCGCTCCTGGTTCGCCACCGCCGAACGCATGGGCATCGACATCCGCTACGGCAGCGCCGCCACCGAGCTCATCGTCGACGACAAAGGCAAGGTCTGCGGCGTCAAGGTTCGTGACGACGACGGCATCCACACGCTCAAGGCAAAGGCCGTGGTCCTCGGCTGCGGCGGCTTTGAGGCCAACGTCCAGATGCGCACGCAGCACATCGGCCCGCTCGTCGGCGCCGCCAAGGTCCGCGGCACGCCGCACAACCAGGGTGACGGGTTGCGTATGGCCATGGCCATCGGCGCCATGCCGTGGGGCCAGTGGTCCGGCTGCCATGCAACACCGATCAGCGCCGACTGGGGCGAATTTGCACCCCGTGAGCTGACCGACCGCTCGAACCGCCTCAGCTACCCCTACGCGGTCATGATCAACCGCAAGGGCAAGCGCTTCGTGGACGAGGGCGAGGACGGCGCGCTCTTCACCTACGCCAAATTCGGCCGCGCGATCCTGGCCGAGCCGGGCGCCAAGGCCTATCAGATCTTCGATTCCAAGGTGGTCCACCTCCTGGAGCCGCGCTACCAGACCTCCGAGCCCATCAAGGCCGACACGCTGGAAGCCCTGATCGAGCAGCTCGACATCGATGACAAGGCGCAGGCCCTGAAGACGCTTCAGGAGTTCAACGCCCACGCCAACGAGGCCGACGGACGCTACGACCCCTCCAAGAAGGACGGTCTTTCCACCAAGGGCCTTGCCCTCGAGAAGACCAACTGGGCCGTCAAGATCGACAAGGCGCCGTTCTATGCCTACAGCGCCACGGGCGGCATCACCTTCACCTTCGGCGGCCTGAAGACCACCGAGAATGCTGAAGTGGTGGGCACCGACTGGCGTCCGATCCCCGGTCTCTTCGTCTGCGGCGAGATGGTCGGCGGCCTGTTCTACGACAACTATCCGGCGGGCACCGGCCTTGTTTCCGGCGCCACCTTCGGCCGCATCGCCGGCCGCAACGCCGCGGCCATGGCCGTAGCATAAGAAAACCGCTTCCCCGCCCTCTCCGTCACGGGAGAGGGCGGGGCCAACACACACGGCTCGAAGCCGCATGAGGGAGTGACGCCATGACCACCGAGGCACAAAGGCCCCTGACGGAACGTCTTGCTGAGAAGATCGTCGGTTTCGACAAGTCGCAGGCAACCAAGCCCGCGCTGAAGGCCGCACGCACCGCCATCATCGACACCGTCGGTGTCACGCTTGCCGGCATGCCCGAGCCCTGCTCGCAGATCCTGCTCAAGACGCCCGGTGTCGCCACCGCGCCCGGCTCCTCCCTGATCTTCGGCACCGACCGCCGCACCAGCGCGCTCGACGCCACCTTCATCAACGGCACCGCCTCGCACGCCCTCGACTATGACGATTTCTCCGGCGCGCTCGGTGGCCATCAGTCGGTGCCGCTGGTGCCGGCACTCTTCGCTCTTGCCGAGGAGCGCAAGCTCGGCGGGCAGAAGCTGCTTCTGGCCTATATCATCGGCGTTGAGGTGGAGATCCGCCTTGCCCGCGCCGTGCACAACCATCATTACGACAAGGGCTGGCACCCCACCGCGACGCTCGGCGTCTTCGGTGCCGCGGCCGCCGTGTCGCATCTCCTCGGCTTCGACAAGGAGAAGACGGCAACCGCGCTGGCCATCGCCGCCTCCCATGCCGCCGGCCTCAAAGCCAACTTCGGCACCATGGTGAAGCCGCTGCACATCGGCACCTGCGGCCGCGCCGGCCTGCTCTCCGCTCTCCTCGCCGAGCAGGGCTTCACCGCCAACCGCGGCGTGTTCGAGCACCACCAGGGCTTCCTGAAGGTCTACAACGGCGATGGCACCTATGATGTGGAGCGCGCCTTCGCCAATTGGGCGGACCCGCTCGAAATCGCCAATGAGACCATCGGCCTGAAGCAGTTCCCCTGCTGCGGCAGCACCCATGCCGCCATCATCATGATGCAGGCGGTCCGCAACGAAGAAGGCGTCAAGGCCGAGGACGTGGCCAAGATCGAGCTCTTGCCGCATGGCCGCCGGTTGCGCCACACCAACACGCCGGATCCGCAGACGAACCTGCAGGCCAAGTTCTCGGTGCAATATGCCTGCGCCCGCATGCTGCTCGATGGCGCGGTGCGGCTGAAGGACTTCGAGGGCGACGCGCATCTGGAGCCGGAAATCCAGCGCCTGCTCAAGATCACCGAAGCCCGCCCGCATCCCGACATGGCCGATGATGCCGAACTGCAATGGGGCGCGGAGGTCATCGTGACACTGAAGGACGGCCGCAAGGTCTCGCGCCGTGTGGAAAACATGGTCGGACGCGGCGGCGCCAACCCTATGAGCACGGATGAGTTGTGGGAGAAGTTCGACGACTGCGCCCGGCGCATCCTGCCGCGCGATCAGATCGCTCCGCTGTTCGAACGTCTTGAAACCATCGATTCCGTCACCGAGATGGGACAGGTCACCCGGCTGCTTTCCGTGAGCCCGCTGCACGACGCAAAACGTTCGGCGGCGCCCATCAAATTCGCTCCTCGCAATGAGCAGGAGCCGGAAGAAACCACCTGGGTACCGTAGCATTTCTGTTGCATTCGATCTCTCTGGCTTCCGCTGAATACTGTTGTGTACAACCGTGACGCTTCTGTTTTCAGCGGAAGTCTGCTAGCAAGATTCGAACAGAACAAAGCGTGGCACGGGCATGGCGCAGGTATTGAACAATCGCATTAGGGCGCAATCTCTGGTTGATGTGGTGACCGAGCGCCTTGAATCGGCAATCATCAGCGGCGAACTCGTGCCCGGCAGCCGTATCAGCGAGTTGGCGCTCGCCAATTCACTCGGTGTCAGCCGCGGCCCGCTTCGGGAGGCCATTCGCCGCCTGGAGGGCCGCAAGCTGGTGGAGCGCACGCCCAATATTGGCGTGCGGATCGCGGAGCTTTCGGCAAAGGACCTCGGCGAGCTTCTCTACATCCGCGAGGCGCTGGAAGGCATGGCCTGCGCCCAGGCGGCGGAAAAGATCACCGATTCGGAGATCGACGCCCTCGAAAAGCTGCTTGATGAGCACGGCAAGCAGAAGGAGCTGCAGTCGGGCAAGGGCTACTACCAGGAATCGAAGGACTTCGACTTCCACTTCCGCATCGCCCGCGCCAGCGGCAACGAGCGGCTGATCAATATGATCACCGGCGACCTCTATCACCTGCTGCGCGTCTATCGCTACAAGTCCTCCACCTTCTCCGGCCGCGCCGCCATCGCGCTGGACGAGCACCGCAACATCATCGCCGCCCTGCGCAAGCGCGATCCGGCCCTGGCGGAAGCCGCCATGCGCGAGCACATTCGCAACGCGCGGCTCCACGTGCAGGCTGCAATGCAGTCCAACCCACCGGGTGCGGCGATCGCCTGACATTCCTCATGCATGTCCGGTATGCGCCGGGCATGCACGCCTTCGTGGCTGGCGATGCCGCGTGAAAGGCCTTAAGCATCGCGTCACGGAATCAAGGTGACGCCACGTGACACTTCTCCCGCGCATTCTTCTGTCGCTCGCCGCCGTAGCCTTCGGCGTTGCCGTCTATGTCGGCATCATGATGGCGGGCATCTTCACCATCACCAAGCCCGAGGATCAGGCGCCGGCCTTCCTCTTCGGCCTGTCCGGTGTGGCGGCTCCCATCTGCCTGATGATCTGGCGCAACCTCGGTTCCTTGAAGGCACGCGTCGAGGCCGTGGCGCTGGCATCAGGCGCGGGCTTCCTCATCCTTGTGCTGCGCATGCATGTGCCGCCGCTGGCGCTGGCCTATTTCGAGCACGCTTCGCTTGCCAGCTACTTCGGCGGCTCGCTGACACTCGCCATCCTGCTGGCGCCCACGACCATCGCCTTCAAGCTGCAAACGCGCTTTGCCGAACGGGCTGCCTTCGCCTGAGAGCTTATTCAGCCGCGCTCTTCACCCGGCGTCATGAAAGGCACGATCAATGGCGGCGGCGATGCGATTCCTGTCGAAGGGTTTGTCCACGTGGATCGCGTCGGGCTCTCGCCTGAGCACCTCCTCGCCGCTGGCCGAGACGTAGACGACGCGCGCCGCCTGCTGCAGGCGGATGCGCTCGACAGCGCTCGCGCCATCTCCCTGGGCCAGCCGATAGTCCACCAGGAGCAGATCCGGCTTTTGTGAGAACGCGCCCGCGACGGCGTCGTTTTCCGTAACGAAGGTGCCGCCCACAGTGAAATCGAGCTCGTGCAGGATATCCTCCAGCTCGAAAGCGATCAGCAGATCGTCCTCGATGATGATGGCGGTTCGTCTCATCGCCGTACTTCGGGAAACTCGATGCTCAACTGCGATCCTTTGTCGTAGGTAACGGCGAGCTCGCCCCCCAACTGATTGGCGAAGACGCGCATCAGGCGCAGGCCGGAAGATCCGGGCCGGGGTTTTCCGAAACCCGATCCATTGTCGCAGACACTAAAGCCGAGAAGGCCGGAAGAGTTCCGCCGAAGCGCAATGCGAATCAAAGGGTTTGGCTGATCGTCAAAGGCATATTTGAAGGCGTTGAGCAGCGCCTCGTTGAGAAGAAGCCCCAGCGGAACCATCTGATCGGCCGACAGGGACACAGGATCGGCGGCGATCTCGAGGCCCACGTGGGCCATGGCATAGGCCGTGCGACTCTCCTCCGCCAAAGCACGCAGGAAAGCCACGGCGTCGATTGGCGTCTCCCCCACGCCATAGAGCAGATTGTGCATGAGGCCGAGATTGAGCACCCGGCCCTTCAGGTCCTCCAGCCGCTGCACCGCCTCCGGATCGGCGAGATCCTTGATGGTGAGCGCGATGAGGCTGGACAGGAACTGGAGGTTGTTCTTCACCCGATGGTGGATTTCCGCGAGCATGGAATCCTTCAGAGCAAGCTCGCGATGCGCCAGATCCACATCGGCCTGGATGCGGGCCTCGCGCTCGGCGGCCTCGGCACGCTGCTGGGCGAGCCGGATCGCCCCTTCCACGCGGGCCACCAGCTCCCGGGAGACGAAGGGTTTGACGAGATAGTCGTCAGCGCCGGCCCTGAGGCCTTCAACCCGCGCCTCCTCGCCCGCCCGTGCCGAGAGCAGGATGACGGGCAGTTGCGCGCCGGAGGGAGCGGAGCGGATGATGGAGAGAACCTCGAAGCCGTTCTTCACCGGCATCATCACATCGAGCAACACGAGATCCGGCCGCCGCTCCTCGATCACGTCAAGGGCAGCGGCGCCATCGGCGACCGCCGTCACCTCAAAGCGGGCGCGCAGCAGGCGCGAGACATAGGCGCGCATATCGACGTTGTCGTCGGCCAGCAGGATATGGGGCCGCATGCCGTCGAGTTCGGCCGGCAGCGGGTCGGCATCGGCCTCCTCGTGCGGACCCCGGTCCGAAGACCAGATCCGTGCCTCCTCCATAAAGGTTTCGGCGCGGGTCGGCGTTGCATCCAGATCCGTGGGCCCGGCCGGAGGGGCCGTCGCCCGCGAGGACATGGGGATGCGGATGGTGAAGCGCGTGCCCTCATCGACCACGCTGTCAACCTCGATGGTACCGCCGTGCAGCTCAACCAGTTCCTTGACGAGCGCCAGGCCTATTCCGGTGCCCTCGTGGCTGCGGCCACGTTGTTTTTCCACGCGGTGGAAGCGCTCGAAGATCCGCGGCAGTTCCTTCCTGGGGATGCCGACACCGGTGTCGCGCACCGTCAGCACCGCATCGTCGCCGTCGCGGTTGAGCGTCAGCGCGATTTCACCGGTGAAGGTGAACTTGTAGGCGTTGGAGAGAAGATTGAGGACGATCTTCTCCCACATGTCGGGATCGACATCGACCGGGGTGCCGAGATCCTGGCAGGCGATGGTCAAGGTGAGGCCGGCCTGTTCGGCCGCCGAGCGGAAGTTGGAGGCAAGATCGACGGTGAGGGTGGTGAGGTTGACGGGCTGCACCGCCGCCCGCGCGCGGCCGGCCTCGATGCGCGAGAAATCCAACAGGGTGTTGACGAGACGGGTCAGGCGCAGGGCGTTGCGCCGCGCCACCGTCAGGCGCTTGCGCTGTTCCGGCTGGCCCTTGGCTGTGGCAAGGGCCTCCTCCAGCGGGCCGATGAGCAGCGTCAGCGGCGTGCGGAACTCGTGGCTGACGTTGGAGAAGAAGGCGGTCTTGGCCTGATCGAGCGCTGCCAGGGCATCGGCCCGCTCGCGCTCCTCCTCATAGGCGCGGGCATTGCGCAGCGCCATTGACACCTGCTGGGCCAGGAGTTCGCAAAAGGAGCGGTAAGCCTCGTCGAAGGCGCAGTTGGGATTGATGCCGAGCACCAGTGCGCCAAGCGCAGTGTCACCGGCGCCCCGGAGCGGCAGCACCAGAGCCCGCGTGACAGGTGCTTGGAAGGGGCCTCCCGCGACCGCAAGCCGCTCCTCGATGCCATCGAGCTCGATGGTTTCACCTTGCAGCGCGCGATCCAGCGGCCAGCGTCCCGGTGCCTCACCGCCCGCCTCGACACCGATGGCGGCGCCGAGCAGGGGAGCATCATCCCTGCTGTCGTTGAGGTAGATCAAAGCGAAGGGCACGTCCCAGGGATAATCGGATATGGCGGCGGCGATGTCTCCGCAGACCTTCTCCTGCGGGCGCACTTCGCCGGCCTTGGCGGCAAGGTCGCGCTGCAGCTTGAGACGTCGCTCGCCCAGCACCTGCTGGGTGACTTCCGAGCAGACGCAAAGCATCCCGCGGATGACTGCTTCGTCATCTTCCACGGCGCTGTAGGAGAGGGAGAAATAGGCCTCTTCGGTGAAACCGGCGCGGTTGAGCGCCAGGCGCTGGGCCGGAACCCAGTTGGGCGTTCCCGTCGAAATCACCTCATGGATCATGGGCCCGATCACTTCCCAGGATTCGGCCTGGGTGTCGCGGATCGAATGGCCGAGCGCATAGGGGTGTTTGTCGCCGATGAGATTGATGTAGGCGTCGTTGTAGATCTGGATCAGATCCTCGCTCCACAGGAGGATCATGGGATAGCGCGAGCCGAGCAGCGTCTTGACGGTGGCCTTCAGCGACTGCGGCCAGCCCTCCACCGGGCCGAGCGGCGTCGCCGACCAGTCGAACCGATGGATCAGGTCGCTCATGACGCCCGGGGCGCTGAACGGAAGACCGGACCTGTCCGTCATGCTGACAGACGAGAGCGGACCAGGCTGTTCGGCATGGCAATCATGTGCGTGCTCCAGCCATGAAACCTCAACTCCTGCGCAAGATGTAACAGTATCGGCGGCGGTGTTGAAGCTTGGGTGTTTCCGACATTACGTCTTCGCTCCCGGTCCCTGCAGGCCTGGCGGCGGTACGCTCGGTGCGTCGGGATCGCGTCCCTCGGCCCGGTCGAGGTGGCGCATGACCGGCGTGACGGTGAGGCCGTGGAGCAGGATCGACAGGAGCACCACGAGGCCGACGACCGCCCAGAGGCGTTCGCCGGCCACGCCCTCCATGTGATTGAGGCCATAGGCGAGATAGTAGAAGGAGCCGACGCCGCGAATGCCGAAGAAGGCGAGTGTCAGCTTTTCCCGAGCGTCGGCGGGAAAGCCGATCAGCCCGATCAATCCCGTCAGCGGCCGCACGATCAACAGGATGATCACGGCCGCGATCACATCGGCCCACTGGATCGCCATCAGGAGACCATCCACCAGCGAACCGCCGAACAGGAGCAGGACCACCATCATGGCGAGGCGCTCGATCTGCTCGGTCACGTCGTGCATCTCGCGTTGGAACTCATGATCGCGATGGGAATGGCGCAGCGTCAGCGCGGTGATGAAAACGGCAAGGAAGCCGTAGCAGTGGATGAGTTCGGTGAGACCGTAGGAGACGAAGGTGGCGGCGAGGGCGATGAGACCATCGCCGGTGGCGGCGAGCTTGGTGTCGGCCGGCACGCGGAAGGTGAGCCAGCCGAAGATGCGGCCGATGAGCCAGCCAAAACCGACGCCGGCGCCGATCTCCCAAATGACATTGAGGGTGAGCCACTCAAAGAACCAGGGCTCGCCCGTGGCCGAGGCGGCGGCGAGCGCGATGGCAAGGTGGACGAAGGGGAACGCAAGGCCGTCGTTGAGGCCGGCTTCCGAGGTCAGGCCGAAGCGGACCTCGTCCTCGTCGCCGGTCTTGGGCGGGCCCACCTGCACATCGGAGGCCAGCACCGGATCGGTCGGGGCGAGACTTGCGCCGAGAAGCAGCGCCACCGCCAGCGGCAGGCCGAGCAATCCCATGCCGAGGGCGGTGATGGCGAGGATGCCGAGCGGCATGGTAACGGCGAGAAGCCGCCATGTGATGGTCCAGCGCCGGATGTCGAACGGCCGGTCGATCTTCAGCCCCGCGCCCATCAGCGCGATGATGACGACAAATTCGGAAAGCCGTTCGGTGATCTGAGGGTAGGTCAGGGGCAGGGGCCGCAATGTCATCTGCGGCGTGGCGAAGATGACGGCGCCCAGCGCGATGCAGACGATGGGCAGCGACAGCGGCAGGCGCTTCAGGGCGAGCGGCAGCCAGGCAACGAGGGCAATGAGGAAACCGAGCCCGGTAAGGGCCAGGATATAGGGATCAGGTGACCAGGACAGCGCATCGGGCATGAGGCCTGAACGTGCGGGGAGGGGTTTTCGATCCTTCCCCTGACGATGCGGTGTTGCCAGCCGGCAGAGCTTTCATGCGCGGCGTGTCTCTTCAGCCTTTGGACGGCCGTTCGCGCGCGGCGCGTGTCTTCGGATCCATGTTCTCGAAGCTCTCGATGACGCCTTCGGTCCTGGTCGATGCCTCCGGCATGGCCGGGCGCTCATTGCGAACGCTCGCCTGATCGTTGCCTTCGAGGCGATTGCTGCCCATGCGGGCATTGGCGAGATCGGTCTCCGTGGTTTCGGCGCCGAAATTGCGGTCGGATGGTTCCGGTTTGTTCGTCGGTTTCTGGGTCATGTCATCCTCCCATGTGCGGGTTTCCATGTGGGGGTTTCATGGGGCAACGTGCCGGACCGAGGGTCGTTCCTCCCTTTTCTTGGAAGATTCATCGTTCGGGGAGCTCTTGCGCCATTCGGAAAAGCCCCCAATATGAGCCCTGTCTTCAACAACGTGAAAGGAGGTGATCCAATGTCGAGTGATTTCCAAGCGCCGGTTGGGTCTCAGTATCTCGGTGTCTCGATGGAGCAGTCTCCTCGTTTCGCGTGAGGTGCCAAGCCCGGAAGGTCTTGTGACCCCCCGGCTGGTTTGAGAATTCACGGGGCCGTCCTCATCCGAGGGCGGCCTTTTGATTTTCATCGCTGGCTACGGCCCGCCCGCCAGCGAGCCCATGACGACCATGACGAGGGCGTCCACATCCACCTGTCCGTCCAGGGTGAGTTTGTCGCCGGCCGTCCCCACCTTCAGCCTGTCCGGCGCGATCTCGGCCTGTCGCTTCAGTTCATCGATCAAAGCCTGGCGGATCTCATTTTCGGCGGTCATGGCGGCTTTCCTCCTGCCTGTTCCCTCGAAAGACCAAACGGGACAGCGCGGAAAAGGTTCGAACCCGCGATTTTCACCGCGCCGCGGGAGCTCAGCAATTTACACGCGGCTCGGCAAGTCCGCAGACGAGGCCGATGTTAGGCGCCTCGGGCGGCGATGGGCCAGATCGCCTCCAGCTTTTCCCCCCGCATGACGTGGAGCGCATCGTAGAGATTGACGGTGGGATCGCAGTGAGGAACTTGAACTTCCACAAGGCTGCCCGCCGGCAATGATGTGCCCTCCGGCAGGAGAATGGTTCCATGCTCATCGCTCGACGGCTGATACGTCGCTCCGTCAGGTGCGCCGCGGCGCAGGACGGGTAAGGTGCCGAGCTTTGCTGCGAAACGCTTTTCCCCGCCATCGGTCGTGACCCGGCCTGGGACGTTGGAGCTGATGACCGCGGTTGAGACAAACAGGGCTGTCGGGAAAGCGGGTGTTCCGGTCCCGTCGGGATCGACCCTGTCGTATTCGGCATCCATGAGGGCGTAGCTTCCGCATTGCAGCTCGGTGTAAAGCTCCAAAGCCAGCTCCTGGCGAAAGGCGCCCGTCGAGCCGCCTGTCACGACCGGGTTCTGCGGAAGGTGTGGCCTCAGGCCTTCAAGCATCTTTTCCAGCACCTGGCCGACGGCTTGCGCCTGATCGGTGCGGCTTGCCAGATCCTCCCAATGCGAGAGGTGGCCGGCATAAGCTTGGATTCCAGCGAGTTCCAGGTTGCCCGTCTTCAGGATCGCGTCCGCCAACTCTCGAGCAGCTTCGACGCTTCGAGCGCCGGACCGATGCCGGCCGGTGTCGATGTCGATCAGAATGCGGGCGTTCGCCTTCCGATGAGCCAGCGCAGCCGCGATCAGGTTCACCGATACCAGACTGTCTGCCACGAGGGACAGGCGGGTCCCCGATGCGGCGATGTCCGCAAGCCGCTCGGCTGCAGCGCGTGTGGCAAAGGTCGAGGTCATCAAGATGTCCGAAATTCCCGCCCGCGCGAACACCTCTGCTTCTCCCGGCGTGGCGGCGCAGATACCCACCGCGCCTGCCGCGATCTGCCGATGCGCCATCTCCGGGCACTTGTGAGCCTTTCCGTGGGGCCGCAGAGTCACTCCAGCCAGATTGGCGATATGCTGCATGGCCTGCAGATTGGCCAGAAACTGGTCATGGTCCAGGATCAGTGCCGGCGTCAGCAGCTGGCTCCTCGCGTTGCCATGCCCGATCAGTCTGGCGTTTGGAAAGCCGGTAGAGACGCTGCACAAGCCGCTCATTCTGTTGTTTCCTCATCACGTGCCGCAGCAAGATTTGCCGCACAGCGGATCAATTCTTATCATGACGAGTGCTTGCCGCGACTTCGCATTGTCATCCTGCTGAGGCGACAACGCATGTCTGAGGCCGACTTTCGGTCATTGCTGGCCTGAACATTATGCGTTCTGGGAATGCCGGGCGCAGGCCTACTCTCGGATTGTCGCGGCACCGGCCCTTGCCGGCCGCGGCGGGAACCCTCAACATCCGGGAGATCATCATGTCCGATCACACTGGGAATGCCGGCTCCGAAAAGCGGCTCATCAATCGACGCAACCTCCTTGCGGGCGCGGCGGCGACCTCCGCCATAATCGCTACGGCGGGCGGCGCCAGCGCGCAGGCCTATCAGACAAGCGATAAGGTCGCGATCGTCACCGGCTCGTCGCGTGGCATCGGAGCGGCGACGGCCAGGCGCCTCGCGCGCGACGGTTTCAAGGTAATGTTGAACTGCGTGGTCAACCGCGACCTGGCCGCGAAGGTCGTTCAAGACATCGAGGCGGCCGGCGGGGAGGCCGTCTGGGAGCAGGCGGACATCAGCGATCCCGCGGCCGTGCGGCGCCTGTTCGACGTTGCCGAACGGGCCTTCGGCGGCATTGACGTGGTGGTCGCCAATGCGGGGATCATGCGGCTTGCGCCGTTCGGCGAAATGGCGGACGAGGATTTCATCCGCATGTCCGACGTCAACGTGAAGGGCAGCTTCAATACCCTGCGGGAGGCGGCGCGCCGCGTGCGGAACGGTGGACGCATCATCAGCACCTCGTCCAGCATCACGCAGCTGCGTTCACCCACCTATGGCCCCTATGCCGCCACCAAGGCCTCCATGGAGATCTTCGCCAATGTTCTGGCAAAGGAACTCAAGGGGCGGAACATCTCGGTGAATGCCATCGCGCCGGGGCTGGTGACGACCTCGCTTTTCCTGGACGGGAAGACCGATGAGCAGGTGGCCGGTTTTGCCGAGCGCACACCGCACGGCCGTATCGGCGAGCCGGAAGATATCGCCGCCACCGTCGCCTTTCTCTGCAGCGAGGATGGCTGGTGGGTCAACGGGCAGACCGTTTTCGCCAACGGCGGCGTGGTTTAGCGGCATGCCGCTTGCCCGATGCATTCCTCACGTGCATAGCTGTTGTTCCACCCATGACGAAGAGTATGCCTTGAGGCCATGGTTTTCGACAGCCGGTTGCTCAGCGGGATAGGCGTCCTGTCCGCCGTGGTCGAGGCGGGCAGTTTCGTCCGCGCGGGTGAAGCGCTGGGATTGACGCAATCGGCCGTCAGCCGGGCTGTTGGCCGGCTGGAGCAGCGGGTCGGCATCCGCATCTTCAATCGCACCGCGCGCTCCATCTCCCTGACCGAGGAGGGGCGGCGGTTCTACGAGGCCGTAGCCCCTCATCTTGCCGGCATGGAAGATGCGGCGATCGACGCCGCCGGGTCTTCCGCGCGGGTGCGCGGCAAGCTGCGGGTGAATGTCGACGGCGCCTTCGGCCACCATGTGCTGACGCCGCGAATGCAGCCCTTCCTCGATCGTTACCCAGAGCTCTCGGTCGAGGTCTTCGTGCGCGACCGCATGGGCGATCTTGTCGCTGAAGGCTTCGATGTCGGCATCCACTTCGGTCCACCGGAGCCTTCGTCGCTGATTTGCCGGCTGTTGCTGGAGACGCCGGTCCTGACCTGCGCCTCGCCCGACTACCTCAAGACGCACGGCACCCCGAAGCATCCGAAGGATCTGGAGGATGGCCATCACTGCATCCTGATGCGCGATCCCTCGACCGGGAAGCATTATGGCTGGGATTTCCTGGGGGCCGACGAGACGGTGTCGGTCACCGTTCAGGGACGGTTGATGGTGACGGATACGGGGGCGCTGCTGGGGGCATGCCTAGGCGGTCTGGGCATCGCCCAGCCGCTCGCCATCTATAGCCGCGATCTCCTGCGTGAAGGCCGGCTCGTGCAGCTCCTCCCCGAATGGGCGCGGGAGACCTTTCCGCTCTATGTCTATCACCACAGCCCGAACATGATGTCGGCCAAGGTGCGGGCCTTTCTCGACTATGTCGCCGAGATCGTGAGCCGGTGAGGCCCAGGCGAGCGGGCACAGCCCGCCAGATCCATCGACCACCCGACCGTGGCGGGTATCTGCCGGAGGTCGCGCCTCAGCTTTCGATCATCGTGCGGATGCGGTTGGCGAGGCCCTCCACGGTGAAGGGCTTTGTCAGAACCTCCATGCCGGGGTCCAGATGGCCGTTGCCGATCACGGCGTTCTCCGCATAGCCGGTGATGAAGAGCACCTTGAGGCTCGCACGATACTGGCGCGCCGCATCGGCAACCTGGCGGCCGTTCATGCCGCCGGGCAGGCCCACATCGGTGATCAGGAGATCGACGCGCGCGTCGGACTGCAGGATGCGCAGGCCGGCGGGGCCGTCGGCGGCCTCGATGGCGCGATAGCCGAGATCCCGGAGCACTTCCGTCACCAGCAGGCGCACGCCCGGCTCGTCATCCACCACCAGCACCGTCTCGCCGTCATCGGAGCGGGGCAGATCGTGCGAGGTCTCGGTTTCGTCCTGCACGGCATCCTCGCCGAAGTGGCGCGGCAGGTAGATGCAGACCATGCTGCCCTGGCCTTCCTCCGAATAGATCCTCACCTGGCCGCCGGACTGGCGGGCAAAGCCGTAGATCATGGACAGGCCAAGGCCGGTGCCCTGGCCCATGGGCTTGGTGGTGAAGAAGGGATCGAAGGCGCGGTTCATGACCTCCGGCGTCATGCCGGTGCCGGTGTCGCTGACGCAGATGGAGATATATTGGCCAGGCTTCAGGTCACGGTCGCCGGCCGACATATGGTCCATCCAGCGGTTGGCGGTCTCGATGGTGAGACGGCCGCCATGGGGCATGGCATCGCGGGCGTTGATGCAGAGATTGAGGATGGCGTTGTCGAGCTGGTTGCGGTCGGTTCGCGTTGTCCAGAGGCCGGCGGCGCCGGCGACTTCCACCTCGATCTGTGGCCCCACGGTGCGGCGGATCAGCTCCTCCAGGTCTCCTATCAGCCGGTTGGCGTCGGTGGGCTTTGGATCCAGCGTCTGCCGCCGCGAGAAGGCGAGCAGCCGGTGAGTGAGCGAGGCTGCCCGCCTGGTCGCGGTCTGGGCGCCTTCGATGTAACGCTCGATGCCCTGCAGCCGCCCCTGGGCGATGCGCTGTTGCAAGAGCTCCAGATTGCCGCCGATGCCGGTGAGGAGATTGTTGAAGTCATGGGCGATGCCCCCGGTGAGCTGGCCCACAGCCTCCATCTTCTGGCTCTGTCGCAGCGCGTCCTCGGCCGACTTCAGGGCCCCGGCGGCTTCCTTCTCGGCCTGGATGTCGCGGCCGGCGGCATGGATGAAATTCTCATCAGGCACGGCGGACCAGGACAGCCAGCGCCAGGAGCCATCCTTGTGCCGATAGCGGTTCTCGAACTTCAGCGTGGTCACGCCGCGCGACAGGCTCTGGACCTCCGCCCGCGTGCCGTCCATATCGTCGGGGTGAACGAAAGACACCAGATCGGCGCCGATCAGCTCCCGCTCAGCCCAGCCGAGTTGGCTGGTCCAGGCGGGATTGACGGCGACGATGCGGCCGGAGAAATCGGCCACCACCATCACGTCGGTGGAGAGACGCCACATGCGGTCGCGCTCGCGGGTGCGCTCTTCCACGCGGCTTTCCAGCGTGGCGTTGAGCTGCGCCAGCGCCCGTTCCGCCCGCACCTTCTCGGTGGTTTCAACCACGATCGCCATGACGCCGATCGGCAATCCGCGCTCGTTCACGACGGGGGAATAATCGAGGTTCATCCACACCGGCTCGGGTATGCCGCGCCTGGTCAATGTGAGTTCCTGGTCACGATAGGCCAGCGTGCGGCCGGAAAGGCCGACACGCATGACGTTGTCGTTGAAATCGGCGATCTCGGCCCAGCCCTCGCGCACCTTGGAGCCGAAGAGCTGCGGGTGGCGGCCGCCGGCGAAGATCGAATAGGCATCATTGTAGATCATGATGCCGTCCTCGCCCCAGAGCGTGACGATGGGGACAGGGGATTGCAGGATGAGGGCAACGGTGGCGCGCAGGACCTCGGGCCAGGTTCCGACCGACCCGATGGAAGTTGCGGCCCAGTTGAAGCCCGCAACCAGTTCAGCGGCTTCACCCGTCGCGGGCAGGAAGGCATGGAGGGGATTCGGCTTCTGCATCAGCACTCAGTTCCGGCGTCGCCTGGCATAGATAACGCGTTTTTCCCGCAGGGGGAGAGAGAAGTCTGCGGTTAAGGTCGGAGTTGGTTCGGGAGGGCTAGCCGGTGACGCTTGTTCGGAGACATTCCTGACACTCAGATGGTGGTGTTTGGCTCTGTTGGAGGTTGCGGCCTTATGCTTCGACCCTTCGAGACGATCGCGTTGCGATCCCTCAGGGTGAGGCCGCTTCGCGGCCCTCAGCATGAGGACAAGGGGCTTGGCCGCTTCAGAAGAGGACCAGCCCAATGACCTCATCCTGAGGTTCGCCGAAGGCGAAGTCTCGAAGGATGGGTGGCGGGCTCCAGAGGCAGTGAGCTTCCTCCCGCCAATCCATTATGTCTCAAGAACGTACAACAAGGACGAGCACTACGTGTGGAGGGCCGTGCTTCAGAATTGTACGGCCACCGCTGCGCGAACTCAGCGCCGGTCGTTGGGCGTGCGCGTGTCGCTTTCCCGTGTCAGCCGCCCCGCCTCGCGCGAGCGCGTATCGCCCACCGACGGATCGCTCTCCGGGCCGCCGGGGATGATGTTGCCCGAGGCCGGACCGTCGCTGTCCCTGGCGCCGCCGAGGTCGAACCCCGGCCGATCCTGAGCCTTGCCCTTCGGCTTGGCGTCAGCCGCCGCGGCATCGGGATATTCCGTCGTCACATGGGGTTTGGTGTCGGACGCCATGTCTCGTTTCCTCTCGCTGGTTGCCTGGTTGGTGAAACAACAGCGCAGGGCGCGAGCAGTTCCTCCGTTCGCGCGGCCGTGAAGACGGCGCGCCGCCGGTCACGCGCTTGTGTCCTTTCCTTTCCCGGAAGCCTTCTTATAACCGTTGAGGAATGAGCCGATGCGGCATGCGGGATCACCGCTCGCCCGCGTCCTTATTCCCGCTGTTCTGATCCATCGATCGCCATTTCGGGAGAGACCGAATGACCAGACTTCCCTCGCTTGTGCTTGCCGGCGCGCTGTCGGCCCTGACACTCCAGGTCGCGCTGGCCCAGCAGGAGCAGCCCGCCGCCACAACGGAAAGCTACAACCCCGTCTCCGGCCAGGCGGGCAAGGATGTGGTCTGGGTGCCGACCCAGCAGAACCTCGTCGACCGCATGCTCGACATGGCGAAGGTGACCAAGGACGACAAGGTGGTGGACCTCGGCTCCGGCGACGGGCGCACGGTGATCACGGCGGCCAAGCGCGGCGCGCGCGCTCATGGCATCGAATACAACCCCGACATGGTGGGGCTGGCGCGCCGCAACGCCGAGCAGGAAGGCGTCAGCGACCGCGCCACCTTCGAACAGGGCGACATCTTCGAGAAGGATTTCTCCGACGCCGACGTGGTGACGCTGTTCCTCCTGACGCAGCTCAACGTGAAGCTGCGCCCGACGCTCCTGGAGATGGAGCCGGGCACGCGCGTGGTCTCCAACACCTTCACCATGGAAGACTGGGTGCCCGACGAGACGGTGGACGCGGGCGCCGACTGCACCAGCTTCTGCCGCGCCTACAAATGGATCATCCCGGCCAAGGTGGAGGGCAGCTGGCGCCTCGACGGCGGCGAGCTGAAGCTGGCGCAGACCTATCAGATGCTGAGCGGAACGCTCAGCCGCGACGGCACCGCCCATGAGATCTCGGACGCCAAGATGAACGGCCGCGAGATCAGCTTCATGGCAAACGGCCAGCGCTATGTGGGCGAGGTGCAGGAGAACCGCATCAGCGGGACGATCGAGGGCGGATCAGCTTGGGAGGCTGAGCGGGCGATTTGAGGGAGTGAGGCGGCCGGCGCTCGCGGTGGTGGGTGCCGGCTGTTTTTGTGAGCGACGTCAGGCGCGCCAGACGAGGTCGATGGCGTCGCGGAAGAAGGTTTCCGCGCGGTCCTGCCTGAGGGAATCAAGCGGCTGCGATTGGGCGGGGAAGGCGGCGGTCGCGGCCTCGAACTCGTCATCGATGAAGCGGGCGATGGGTTTGGGCAGTGGCGCCTTGCCAAGTTCGCGCGTTACCGCCTTCTTGGCGGTCAGTTCCGCGACCACGGCTTGGCCATCCGACGGTGGCTCGCATTGCTCCAGAAGCGTCTGGAAATGCATGGGCGCGACACTTGCCTCAGGGTGATGGCGCAGCCAACGCAGCGCCGCCGCTGGTCTGAGGGCATAGAAGACCTTCTTCAGGGAAACCGCTTTCTGGTCCGCAAAATAGGTGTTCCTCTGGCCTATGCCGAGGTGGAGGTAATGCCGCGCGATCATTTCGCGGTCGGCAATTTCCTGCGCCAGATCGAGAAAAACGTCGCGAAAGGTTTCGTTCACCCCATAGGCGATGGGCGAGGTGAGCCACTCGATGATGACAGCATTGCCCTTGAACAGGAGCTTCACCGCCTTGCCGAGATCCCAGCCGTTGACGTCAAGTTCGCCCTCCAGCGGTGTTTCGATCACATCGCGCCGCGGCCATGGCGTGAGGTATTGCGCCATCGGCCGCACGAAGACGAAGCGGCAGTCATAGTCGCTGTCCGGCGAGGGAAAGCCCCAGGCCCGGCTGCCGCTCTCGATGGCCAGCGGAATGGCAACGCCTTCGGAGGAGCGGATGGCATCGAGCCGCGCGTCGATCTCGGCGACGATGGCGGAGTCCATGGAGGAGGGGATGTTGCGATGGAGCATGGAAAGAGTGTGACTGGCGTCTGAGGTGCCTAATGCACGGTGCGACTGGTTGGAACGGGAGGAGCGAGGTCGGCCGATGGCCAGCCGGCGCCGTGCAACTCGACGTCGAGATAGCGCAACCCATCCTCTTCGTAGAAGTCCAACACCATTTTGTCCCGGGCATCACTGGTCGTCACAACCATTATTCCCTCAGGAAGTGCCTCGAAGGGGAAGCTGAAGTCGATTGCCGTGAGAGAGGGTACTTCAAGGGCTCCGCAGATCCTCGCCTTATCGACCCATAAGATCACCGGTGACGGATTCAGAGTTGCAAGCGTACGGATCAACAAATCGAAGGCACTGGTCGAGAGCCAGTCGAAAGGGACTCTGAAATTTTTCGCATTCGCCGCCGGCTGTTGTTTCGCTCGTTCCTCAGTTTCCGAAAGCGAGAGCAGCTCGACAGCATTCACCTCGCGGCGCAACAAGAGCCTGAGCTTCGCCAGATAGCTCCGCCTGTTGGCAAGCTGCTGAATCCGGTCCGTCATGATCGCTTGGTCCCCTGAGACTTTCTTCGCTGGTAGCGTTATTGATCGGCTTCAGAGACTATCTCCTCCGGCTCAAATGCCGGCACACCATCATTGCCCTCCGTCCGGTCCCGATAAAGCGCGGCCCGTCCCAGCAGCATCAGCGTCACTGGCGTCGTAAGCGTGATGAAGATGAAGATCAGTACTTCATGCACCACCAGGCGCTGCTGCAGCACCGTGAAGCAGAGCATGGAGGCGATGAGGACCAGGAGGACGCCGCCGCTGGTGCCCAGCGTCGGGGCGTGGAGGCGCTCGTAGAAGCTCCTGAGGCGCAACAGGCCGACCGCGCCGAGAAGGGTAAGGGTGGAGCCGGCGACGAGGAGGAGGGCGATGAGGATGGCGGCCCAGAGGGGCAGGGCGCTGAGATCGTTCATTCGATCACCTCGCCGCGCATGAGGAATTTGGCGAGCGCCGCCGTGGAGACGAAGCCCATGAGGGCGATGACGAGGGCCGCCTCGAAATAAAGCACCGATCCGGTGCGGATGCCGAAGGTGACGAGGAAGATCATGGAGGCGACGTAGAGCGCATCCATGGCCAGCACCCGGTCCTGCGCCCGGGGGCCGCGCAGCATGCGCCAGGCGCAGATGAACATGGCGACAACAAGCATGCCCTGCGAGATGGCGATGGCGCCAAGGAGGATGGTGCCGCTCATTCGAAGATCTCCATGAGCAGGGGCTCGTAGCGGTTCTTGATGATCTCGGCCCAGTCCTGATCGTCCTTCAGGTCAAGCACATGGACCAGAAGCCGGCCCGTGGCGGCGCGATATTCCACCCAGGCCGTGCCGGGCGCGTTGTTGATGATCCAGGCGAGAAGCGCGAGCGCCGTCGGGTCCTGCAGATCGAGCGTGACGGCGACGAAGCCGGAGGTGCGGGGCAGGCGCGCCCCGGAGAACATGATGCGGGCAACGGAGATGTTGGAGACGGCGATGTCGTGGATCACCACGCCGGCGAGCCTGGCGATGGCGCGCCAGTTGTGCAGGCGCGGCTTTGCGGGATGGAGCTGGGCCATGGCCAGCGAGGCCGGGACGGCGAGGAGCGTGCCGAGGATGAGGTGGCCCGGCGTGAAGGCGTTGAGCAGCAGCCACATGAGGATGAGGCCGGCCGTCAGCAGCGGATAGGGCAGGACGCGGCTCATGGCACATAACCTCCGCCTGTGGAGGAGGGCACCGGCGGGGTCGACAGCACATCGCGGATGTAGCCGGAGGGCCGGTGCAGCGAGATGGAAGCGGCTTCCGTGTAGCGCATCACCCGCTCGCCGAAGATGGTCATGCCAAGGCACAGCGCCAGGAGGAAGCCGACGGGCAGGATCTCCGTGACCGTGACGCGCGGCACCACGCCCTCGATGGGCGCCCAGAAGGTGCGGATGCCGGCACGCACGATGGAGATCATGGCGGCGAGGCCGGAGATGATGAGAAGGGTGATGATGATCCAGGAGGTGGTGGAGACATCGGTGACGCCGCCCATGTCGCCACGGCCCAGCACGGCGGAGAGCAGGATGAACTTGGCGATGAAGCCGGAGAGCGGCGGCAGGCCTGCGATCAGGAGGCCGCAGGCGGCGAATGAGATGCCGAGAACGGCGAGCGTCGCGGGGATGGCGACGCCCACCTCCTTCACGTCGTCATCCTTCTCGTCGTCGTCCTCGAAGCGCTGGCCATAGGCTTCCATGGTGACGGCGAGAACGTCGGCCACCGGGTCCTGCGAGCGTTCCACCAGCTCCACCAGAAGGAAGAAGGCGCTGAGCGCGAGGGTGGAACTGACCATGTAGAACAGCGCGCCGGAGGTCGCCTCGATGTCCGCGAGGCCGATGACCGCCAGGAGCGTGCCTGTCGAGACGAGGACGCTGTAGGAGGCAAGCCGGCCCATGGCCTGCGAGGCGAGGACGCCGACGGTGCCGAAGATGATGGTGGCGATGCCGCCGGTGACGAGCCAGTTGGTGCCGAAGCCGGCGGAGACCCCTGCCTCGGTGCCGAACAGGAGCAGCGAGAGGCGCAGCAGCACATAGACGCCCACCTTGGAGAGGATGGCGAAGATGGCGGCCACGGGCGCGGCGGCGGCGGCATAGGCATTAGGCAGCCAGAAGCTGAGGGGCCACATGCCGGCCTTGATGAGGAAGGCAATGCCGAGAATGGCGCCGCCGGCGTGCAGGAGCGCCCGGTCCTCGGGCTCAACCGCAGGGATCTTCACGGCCATATCGGCAAGGTTCAGCGTACCCGTGACGTTGAAGACGAGGGCGATGCCGATGAGGAACAGGAAGGAGGCGACGAGATTGATGGCGATGTAATGCAGGCCCGCCTTGACACGGACGGCGCCCGAGCCATGCAGCATGAGCCCATAGGAGGCCGCCAGCAACACTTCGAAGAAGACGAAGAGGTTGAAAAGATCGCCCGTGAGGAAGGCGCCGTTGAGGCCCATCAGCAGCAGCTGGAACAGGGTGTGGAAATGGGGTCCCGCCCGGTCCCAGCGCGCCAGCGAGAAGACCAGCGAGGCAAGCGCCAGGAGCGCGGTCAGCACCAGCATCAGCGCCGAGAGCCGATCGAGCACCAGCACGATGGAGAAGGGCGGCGGCCAGTTGCCGAGGAGATAGGCGCTGGTGATGGCGCCGCCGCCGCTGCCGAGATCGGCGATGTTGAGCAGGGCGAAGGCGGTGAGGGCGACCAGCACCGTGGCGATGATGCTGAGACTTGCCTTCAGCGCGCGGCGGCGCTCGTCGATGAGCAGCAGCACCGCGCCCGCCACCAGCGGCAGGATGATCGGCAGGATGACGAGGTGGCCGGCCGAGCCCATCAGTTGCTCTCCCTGCCGTCGACGTGATCGGAGCCGGTGAGACCGCGCGCCACGAGAAGCACCACGAGGAAGAGCGCGGTGGTGGCGAAGCCGATGACGATGGCGGTGAGCACCAGCGCCTGGGGCGTCGGGTCGGCGTAATCGGCGGGATTGATGGGCCCTTCGGCAAGGACGGGGGCGGCGTTCATCCTGAGACGGCCGATGGAGAAGATGAAGAGGTTGACCCCATAGGCGATGAGGGAAAGCCCGATGATGACCTGATAGGTGCGCGGGCGCAGGATGAGCCAGACGCCGGAGCCGACCAGCGCGCCGATGCCGATGGCGAGGATAAGGTCCATCAGGCGCTCTCCTCGGCGGTCTTGGCGGCGCGCAGCCGCCGGGTGGACTGGTGGGCGAGCGCGATCAGCATCAGCACCATGGCACCGACGACGAGGGCATAGACGCCGAGATCGAACAGGAGCGCGGTGGCGGCCGGCACCTTCCCGATGACGGGCAGCTCCACATATTGGAAATGCGAGGTGAGGAAGGGATAGCCCAGGATCCAGGAGCCGCAGCCGACGGCAGCAGCGGTGAGGAGGCCGAGGCCGATCCAGTTCACCGGCAGCACCTTCAGCCGATCCTCCACATAGCGTGTGCCGGCTGCCAGATATTGCAGCAGGAAGGCGGTTGCCATGGTGATGCCGGCGACGAAGCCGCCGCCCGGCAGATCATGCCCCCGCAGGAAGAGGTAGGCCGCGAACAGGATGAAGAACGGGAACAGCCACTGCATGGTGACCGAGGGCACGAAGAGATAGTCGCTGACGGTGTCGGTCTCGCTGCGGTCGGCCCGCGCCTCGTCGAAGGCGAGCTGGTCGCGCTGCTGCTCCGGCCTTTCGATGGTGTCGGCCGCCGGGCGGAAACGCCTCAGAAGGGCGAAGACCGTGATGCCGACGATGCCGAGCACCGTGATTTCGCCGAAGGTGTCGAAGCCGCGGAAATCCACCAGGATGACATTGACCACATTGCGGCCGCCGCCCTGGCTGTAAGCGTTGGAGAGGAAGAAATCACCGATGCTGCCGGGCGCCTCGCGGACGATCACCGCATAGGCGATGAAGGTGGTGCCGAGGCCGGCAGCGATGGCGATCAGCGCGTCGCGGGCCCGCGACAGGCGCGCGCCGAGGACCGTGCC
Source organism: Agaricicola taiwanensis (assembly GCF_014635245.1). GTDB lineage: Bacteria > Pseudomonadota > Alphaproteobacteria > Rhizobiales > Methylopilaceae > Agaricicola > Agaricicola taiwanensis. The sequence continues at coordinate 83,794 of NZ_BMCP01000007.1, forward strand.
CTCCTCGAAGTTGACCCGCTTGGGCAGCCAGCGCAGGCCGAGCAGCAGCAGGACCGTGGTGACGATCTCCACCAGAAGCTGGGTGAGGCCGAGATCCGGCGCGGAAAACCAGATGAAGGTGAGGGAGGTGACGAGACCCGCGCCGCCGACCAGGATCAGCGCGACGAGGCGGTGGTATTTGGCCTGCCAGGCGGCGCCCACGGCGCAGAGGATGCCCACCGCCCAGAGCGCGGCGAAGACCGGGTCGATGGCGGCAAGGTCGGGCAGGGGCGAGGCGAGGCCCAGCCGCAGCACCGGCCAGGCCGCCGCCACCAGCGTGATAAGGACCACGAGGCGAAGCTGCGGCTGGAGCTTGCGCGTGCCGAGAAAACGTTCCAGCGCGCGGGCCCAGCGCCAGGACAGCGTGACGAGCACCTGATCGAAGATGCGCTGGCCGTTCAGCCGCCGGAACAGGGGTGGGCCTTCCTCGGAGGTGGCGAGATAGGGCCGCCAGATCATATAGAAGGCGAGGCCCGCCACGATGGCAATGCCGCTCATGAGCAGCGGCAGGGTTAAGCCGTGCCAGATGGCGAGGCTGTATTCAGGTGTGCCCTCGCCCAGCACGGCCTGAACGGCGGTGTGGAGATAGGGGCCGATGGTGGCGCCGGGAAAGATGCCGACGACAAGGCAGATCGCCACCAGGAAGAGGATGGGAAAGCGCATGAGGAACGGTGGTTCATGCGGCTCGTGCGGAAGCTCTTCCGCCGGCTTGCCGAAGAAGACCCCGGCAATGAAGCGTACCGAATAGGACACCGCGAAGGCGCTGCCCAGCACGGCGGCATAGGGCGCGGCGGTGTCGAGCCAGGAGACGGCGTGGGTCTCGATGGCCTCGGCGAAGAACATCTCCTTGGACAGGAAGCCGTTGAGGAGCGGCACGCCGGCCATGGCGGCGCTGGCGACCATGGCGAGCGACGCTGTGATGGGCATGGCGTGGAAGAGGCCGCCGAGCTTCCGGAGGTCACGCGTGCCGGTCTCATGGTCGATGATGCCCGCCGCCATGAAGAGCGAGGCCTTGAAGGTGGCGTGGTTCATCATATGGAAGATGGCGGCTACCGCGCCCAGCGGACTGCCGAGGCTGAGCAGCAGGGTGATGAGCCCGAGATGGCTGATGGTGGAATAGGCCAGCAGCCCCTTGATGTCCTGCTGGTAGATGGCAAAGAAGGCGCCCAGCACCATGGAGGCCATGCCGGCGGATCCCACCAGCCAGAACCATTCCGGCGTGCCCGCGAAAACCGGCCAGAAGCGCGCCAGGAGGAAGACGCCCGCCTTCACCATGGTGGCGGAATGCAAAAAGGCCGACACCGGCGTGGGCGCGGCCATGGCGTTGGGCAGCCAGAAGTGGAAGGGAAACTGCGCGCTCTTGGTGAAGGCGGCCAGAAGGACCAGCACCAGGATGGGCACATAGAGCTCATGGTCGCGGATGATCTCGCCCGCCGCCAGCACGGTGTCGAGATCGTAGGAGCCGACGATATGGCCGATCAGAAGCACGGCCACCACCAGTGCCAGGCCGCCCAGGCCGGTGGTGGTGAGCGCCATGCGCGCGCCGTTGCGCGCCTCTGCGTTGTGATGCCAGTAGCCGATCAGGAGGAAGGAGAAGATGCTGGTTGCTTCCCAGAACACCACCAGGAGGATGAGGTTGCCTGACAGCACCACGCCCATCATGGCGCCCATGAAGGCCAGGAGGAAGGAATAGAAGCGCGGGACCGGATCCTTCGGCGACATGTAATAGCGTGCGTAGACGACCACGAGGAAGCCGATGCCGCTGATGAGCAGGGCGAACATCCAGGCGAAACCGTCCATGCGGAGCTGGAAGTCGAGCCCCAGCGACGGAAGCCATTCGATGTGGCTGCGCAGGGCGCCCGAGGCGACGATCCGCGGATAGGACGCCAGGGTGAGGGCGAGGACGCCGAGAGTGACGAAGGCGGCAAGCCAGGCCTCGGAATTGCGGGCATTGGACGGCAGAAAGGCCGCAATAAAACTGCCGACGAAGGGCAGCGCGATCATCAATGCCAGCAATGTGCCTTCCGGCATGCCTGTTTCCTGTCCCTCATGAGTGATTGGTGACGCGAATGCGTCCACTACCATATGTTCGGCTAAACCGCCGGACCGCAAGGCTTTTCATGCCGATTTCAGACAGGAATCGTCGGCTGAGGGGATTTTTTTGTTCACGTCCTGGTCAGAAGGCGCGCCGCGTGGCGATGGCGCGGCGGCCTCACAGGCGCTCGGGCAGCGTATCGGGATTGATGGGCGCCGTGAGGATGATCCTCAGGCCCGGTTGGTTGTCGCTTTCCTCGAAGGTACCGTGCAGGCGCTCCACCAGGGCATGCATCATCCTGGAGCCAAATCCGGTCTTCTTGCCGGATTTACCCTTTCCGCGATCCGCAACGATCAGTCGCAACTGGTCGCGGTGCTGCTCGAGCCGGATGGCCATGGGGCCGGAGCGGCCATCATAGGCATATTTATGGGCGTTGATGACGAGCTCGGTGGCGATGAGGCCGACGTTCACGGCCCGATCGGTGGAAATCAGGATGGGCGCGAGATCGAGGTCGAGCTGCTCCCACCAGTCGGCATCCATGGTGGTGCGCATCTCCGACAGGAGATCTTCCAGATAGCGCGAGAGATCTATGATCTCGACGCTGTCGTCCTGATAGAGCCGGCGGTGGACGAGCGCGACCGCCGTCAGCCGCTTCTGGGCCTCCTGAAGCTGGATCTTCACCGCCTCGTCATTGGAGCTGCGGGCCTGAAGGTGCAGGAAGCCGGAGACCAGCTGCAGGCTGTTCTGCACCCTGTGGTTCACCTCCTTCAGGAGGTAGTCCTTCTGCAGAAGCAGGCTTTCGTTTTCCTTCAGCGTCGTCGTCAGCTCGCGGTTGAGCTCGCGCAGCCGCTGATTGTTGCGGTGCTCCAGCATCAGCCTGACGATCCGGGCGGCGGCCTCGATCTCCGCATGGCTCCAGGCCCGCGCCCGCCCTCGCACGTTCTCGGTCCAGGCCTCGAAGGACGCCCGGGGTGTCAGGATGGCCTCGGGATCTGCGGGACCGTCCTTATGGGGATTGCCGGCCCATTTGATGACTTCAAGATGCTCGGCCCTGAACCACAGCAGGATCGTGGGCACTTCGGTGGACATGGTGACGGCGAGAAGGCCGCTGGCGAGGTTCTGGAAGGGCTCGGCCGCGGGGTAATGCCGCGCCAGGGAACTGGTGGCCAGCGGGTGCATGGCCGCCGGCTTCTTCGCCCATCCCGCCAGGGCGCGCACATCGATCTTGTCGGGGCATTTGCCGAAGAGAAACGTGTCCTTGCCCTGCACGGCGGCAAAGCCATCGGCGTTGAGAAGTTTTGCCAGTTCCGGGCCGCTGCGCTCGAAGAACTCATTCAGCGTTCTGTCGGAGCCGAGGCGGCTGACCACCGCATCCTCCTGGGTGCGCAGCCGGATGCGCTCCTTGTAGCGTTCCGCATCCTCCTTGGAGCGGATCTGCTGCGACAGCACGCTGGCGAGCGTCTGGCAGGCAAGGCGTACGCTGAGCGGCAGTTCGCGTGGCTCGTGGTGATGGCAGGCAATCAGGCCCCAGAGAAGGCCGTCCTTGATGATCGATATGGAGGCGGAGGCCGCCACCTCCATGTTCTTGAGGTACTGGATGTGGATCGGCGAGACGCTGCGCAGGATGGAATCGCTGAGGTCCAGCTTCGACAGGTCGACACCGCCCGAGCGCAGCGGAGCGGGCTGATAGTGCACATCGGGGATGACGCGGACCTTGTTGCGCACGTAAAGCGCGCGGGCCTGCCTGGGAATGTCGGAGGCGGGAAAGTGGTGCCTGAGGAAGCTGGAGGATGAGGCGTCGCGGCTCTCGGCGATGACGACTCCAGCGTCGTCGTCGAGGAACTGATAGATCATGACGCGGCCGTAGCCGGTGAGATCGCGGAAAACCTCGGCTCCCGTCTGGCACAGGTCCTCAAGGTTCGTGGTCCGCTCGAAAAGCCCGCCCGCCACCTCAAGGCTGGCGAAGAAGGGCGAGCTCAGCACCACATCGTCCTCGGCCTGATCAAGCTCCACCACCAGATGTTCGCCGGAACGGAAGCAGATGGCGTTGAGGTCGTTGATCCGCCCATGCACCCGTTTCAGGACATGGACCTCCCCTGGCTTCTGCGGCCTGGGGGTGATCTCCTGCAGGAGAAGCTCCGGAAGCGGGCGGCCGAGCCAGTCCTTTACCAGTTCACCCTCGATATCGCCCGCGCCGCCGACGACCTGCAGCGTCTCCGCGTCAGCCACCAGCATGATGCCGTGCGGTTGAATGGAGCCTGGAATGTGAATGGGCTCCTGGTCGCAGGATGTGATGATGTTCGGATCACCGAAGATATTGCCCCCCAGCACAGCCCCCTCCTGCAGTGCGTCTCCACCGATCGTCATGGAATTCAATGACGTCGAGCCTCCGTGGCAGGCGTGACCCTAGCGGGCATGAACCACCGATAGCAACGGGCAATAAGCGGAACGGGAACAAAAGGTTGCAATTGCCGGTGCGCCCTGCCGGAACGACTGTCGCGAGCCGGCGTTGACCCGCAGTCCCTGCATATAATCCGAAAGGGAGAGGACATGAGCAGTTCGAACACGACGACCGACCACGACGAGATCCGCAAATGGGCGGAAAAGCGCAAGGGCCGGCCGGCGCGGGTGAAGACCAAGGGCGAGGGCGGCATCCTGCGGTTCGACTTCGGTGAACCGGAGGAGAACCTGGAGAAGATCTCCTGGGAGGACTTCTTCCAGATCTTCGACGAGAACGATCTCGCCTTCCTCTATCAGGACGAGACCAAGGATGGCGGCACCAGCCGTTTCAACAAATTCGTCAGCCGGCACTGACCAGACAGCAGAAAAGCGGCGCGAGAGCCGAGGCCCTCGCGCCGCTTTTCGCTTTTTCGATGGTGGTGAATTGGAGAGTCCCATCAACGGTTTGTCGCTCTCGCCTGCCGCGCCGATTCACCTCCTGTTAAGATTCAGATTCATGTCCCGTTAAGGTTTTGAATGAGGCGGGTCAGGACAGCTTCAGTTCGCCCTCGTCGCGGCCATCCCAATAGTGGATCCGGTTGGCGTGCACCTTGATCATGACGACGCCGGGCGTATCGATGCCGTCCTCGAACCAATAGTCGAGATCGGAGGTCCAGTGCTGCTGGAAGGCGGCCTTGTCGCGGATCAGTTCCGCGTGACCCTCCACCGCGATGAAAATCGGCGGCTTGCCGAGCAGGCCCTTCTTGCCCTGAAAGGTGAGGCCGACCCGCGGATCGCGCTCGATGTCGGAAATGGTGGTGGCATCCTCATAGGAGAAGAAGTAGCTGTCCCCCTTGTATTCGACGTCGCCATTGTTGCTCATGGGCCTGGCGCCGAGCTCGCCGCCCGGAGCCTTGGTGGAGAGCATGCAGAAGTCGATGTCGCTCATCTCCTTCGACAGATCGGACAGGGTCATCTCACTCATCGTTTCCTCCGTGTTGTGCTGTCGGAGGTGCAACGCCTCACCGCGACGTTTGCTCCCGATGATCAGGATTTTCGGCATGGGCCGAGTCATTTGAAGGGTTTAGCGGTGGGCGTGAAGCTGAGGTCAAAGGTTAATGGATCTTCATGTTTTGAATCCGGAAAGCGGCGCTAGCCGAGGCTTGGGAGGGCGCAGATCGATTCCGGAAATTCCGCTATGTGCCTGGCCAGGAATTGGAATTAACGCACTCTTAATGTTCTGAATCCGGCAGAACACGCTCAGCAGGGCTCATGATGCGGGCGCTCATCGGTTGCAACCTGCTGCTTTGGTGCCAATATACGAAGCAAGAATGTTGTTATTTTTGAACACCAGAAAGAATATGAAAAATATGCGTGGAAGGAGTTGACGCGGGGGCTGGGGTCGTTATGTGAAACGCGAGCCAGTTTCACTGCCGTATGCGCGGCGCCTGTACGCGAGTTGCCGATGTCAGCCTTTCTCAATGAGACCGTGACCCATGTCCATCGCTGGACGGACAGCCAGTTCAGCTTCCGCACCACGCGCGATCCCGGCTTCCGCTTCGAGAACGGCCAGTTCACCATGATCGGCCTGCCGATCAACGGGAAGCCGCTGCTCAGGGCCTACAGCATCGTCTCCACCAAGTACGACGAGTACCTGGAGTTCCTTTCCATCATCGTGCCCACGGGCGCGCTGACCTCCACCCTGTCGAAGATCGGCGTGGGGGACAGCATCCTGGTCGGCCGCAAGCCCACGGGCACGCTGCTGCTCGATAATCTGAAGCCCGGCAAGAACCTCTATCTCCTCTCCACGGGCACCGGCCTCGCACCATTCCTTTCGGTGGTGCGGGACTTCGAGACCTATGAGCGCTTCGAGAAAGTGATCCTGGTGCATGGCTGCCGCACGGTGGCGGAGCTTGCCTATCACGACTATCTCACGGGTGAGCTGCTGCAGGACGAGGTGGTGGGCGGGATGGTCAAGAACCAGCTCATCTACTATCCGACCGTCACCCGCGAGGAGTTCCGCACCAAGGGCCGCATCACCGATCTCATGACCTCGGGCAAGATCTATCAGGACATCGGCCTGCCCCCGCTGAACGCGGAGACCGACCGCGTGATGATGTGCGGCAGCCCGGACATGCTGCGCGATTGCCGCACGATCCTGGAAGAGGCCGGCCTGAAGGAGGGAAGCCAGCACGAGGAAGGCGAATATGTGCTGGAGAAGGCTTTCGTCGGCTGACCTGGGCTAGCGGACCCGCGCCGGGTTGCCCACGGCCGTGGCGCCTGATGGCACATCGCGGGTGACAACGGCGCCGGCGCCGATGATGACATCGTCGCCGATGGTGATGCCGGGCATGATCAGCGCGCCGCCGCCGATCCAGCAGTTGGCGCCGATGGAGATGGCGCGGCCGAACTCCAGGCCCTCGCGGCGCGGTGCCGGATCGCGCGGATGGTCCGCCGTCAGGATCTGCACGCCGGGGCCGACCTGGGTGCCATCTCCGATCGATATGGGCATGATGTCCAGCAGCACGCAGTTGAAGTTGAGGAAGGCGCCGCAGCCGATGCTGATGTTGAAGCCGTAGTCGCAGAAGAAGGGCGGGCGCACGACCGCACCTTCGCCGACATGGGCGAAGAGCTCCACCAGCATGGCACGGCGCTCATCGTTGGAGGCGGCCAGCATGGTGTTGTAGCGGCTGATCCAGGCATGGGCCCGGGCAGCATCGGCGGCAAGCTCCGCGTCATTGGCGTTGTAGAGTTCGCCCGCCAGCATCTTCTGCTTCTGGGTACGTTCCGTCACGTTTGCTCCGCCCTGTTGCGCTCCGATCAGGCGCAGGTCCGCAACGTCATCGCAAGGCCTTTAGTTCGCCGCGCAACTCGTCCAGCTGGCGTTGAAGGCTGCCGCGTTCTCGCTCCGCCTCCGCTGCCGTGACTGCGGTTGATCGCAACGCCTTCAGATCCTCTTCCAGGCGTTTGAGGCGCGCGTCATTGTCCTGCCTCAGCAGCATCCGGTCGTTTTCATAGGTCGCGCGAAAATCCTGAAACGTGGCAATGGACACGGCATCCGCGCGTAACCCCGCTATGTCGCGGTCGGAGCGTTCCTGCGCCTGCTTGATGGGGAGCCAGGCCATGCCGCCGATGGTGACGAGGATCGCCAGCAGCACCCCCATGGCGGAGAAGATGGTGGGCCATTGGGTGCGGCCGCGCTCGTCCCATTTGGAGGCGAGGCCGGTGATCTGGGCGGAGATGCCCTGCAGCGTCTGCTCTACGCCGTAGACGCGCTGCTCGAGCGCGGCGTAGCGCGGGTCGGCCGAGGCATTGATAAGGCTGGTGCGCCGGGTCATGGTAGTGGTCCTTGTCATGGTTTGCCGCCGTAAATGTTCTGCATGTCGGTCCAGGCGGCGCGGCAGCCCGACAGGCGCATGTTGAGCATGGCGGCGGTGCTGCGCTGTTCGGCGGCGACCACCAGCGCGCTCATGCCTGATCGCACCGGCGGCAGGGGCCCGGGTGCGCAATCGGCCGGTGGATCCGGCAGACGACGCTCAACGCCGCGGGGGCTGGCCGAACTCGCGCAGGCGGCGAGCGTCGGCATCATCAAGCAGGCAAGCAGCATCCGGGCGCCGGGCAAGATCGTCGGCAAGCTCATTGCTTCTCTCCAGGTCGAGGGCGGCCAGGCTTTCCGCCTCGGCCATGCGTTTAAGGGTTTCGGCGCTGAGGCGGCGTGCGGCCTCAAAATCTGCCCGAGCGGCCGCGAGCTCGGCCTTGAGGCTTTCGGCGGCACAGGCGCCACGTTCATGCAAGGAGCCGAAGCCGAAGGCGGCATAGGCAAACAGCAGAAGGGCGCCGAGTGTTGCCACAAGGCGGAAGGGCGCTGCCAGCGTTCGGCCGTAGATGAAAAGCGCCAGCGCCCCGGCAAGCGCCAGGAGCGATGGCAGCAGCGCGAAGCTGGCGAAGAGGGCGGACAGCATCTAGAGCCCCTTCATGCAAAGGTCGTATTCGGCGGCGCGGCGCCGGACGAGGCCCTTCCAGACCACACCGCCGGCCTTGTTAAAGCGCTGAATGGCGGCGCAGGCGCCCTTGAGGTCGCCGGCATTGGCCAGCCGCGCCGCGGTGGATTTGCAGAAAGCGCCGACGCCGATGTTGTAGGTGAGGGAGAGGAAGGCGCCGTGCACCTCGTCGGGCAGCGGCCGGGTCAGGCAGCGCAGCATCCCTCTCTCGTGTGTCTTCAGGCTGTCGATCAGCCTGGCGTCGCATTCGGCCTTTGAGAAGCGCTGGCCGGGGCGAATGCCATGAGTTTCGCCGTAGCAGGCGGTCCAGACGCCGACGACATCGGGATAGGAGGTGAGCCTGAGACCTTCCCAGGCGCCGACGAAGGACACCATGAGCGCGGCAAAGCCCGCGGCGCCCAGCCTGGAGCGCCGCGTTGCAAGGAGTGGCATGAGCTATTCTCCGGAGAGTGAGGATTGAGCGAGCAGCCGGGCGACGAAAGCCCCGGCGGTGACGAGAAAGAAGAGCAGCGGCAGCGCCCAGGGCGGGCTGAGCTCGATGTCGAGAAGCGGGAGGATGACCTCAAGGCCGGACAGCAGCGCCGCAACGACGATCAGCCGAATGCTCCAGGCGCGCCGAAGCACCGCCTGCCAGTTGGGGATGAGAGGCATGGTTGCGAACGATGATATAAGTATATAATTCATATTTAATTCTAGTAATAACTTATAGTATCCTGTGGATTATTATATCACTGAAAACTTCATTGTCTCCAAAATTTGCAGCCATTCCAAATCCGTAGGTATTCCTTGTAATAGAACATCTGTGATGTATCTCAATAAAGCTTTGCTCTTGCAAGGAAAATACACCTCTCGCTTCGGCTGGATTGCTGTCACCTACGATCTGGCTGTCTGACTCGAATCCTGTTGCATCACTATAATGGGGCGTTCCCGTAATTATATAAATCCCAGAGGTTGCATTATATACTTTTAATCTATGGAGGCGCACCCGGAAGGCGGTGCATCTGGCATCTATTTCATATATACCTGGCGGTAGTGCTATCCTATTGTTAGATAGGTGAGCTTCGTCGATCGTGTTTGTGATTACCGTATTCAATTCTCTTATTCTTTCCCCTCCTTGGATGAAGCTCCCACCGTGAGCACCTGCGGATTTTTGATCTTGTATATGCATTATCTGGAGAGATGTTGTCAGGGCGAGGTCAATAGCATCCACACGATTAGCGACTTCGGATACGTCAACAAATCCAGAGTTCGTCACGCCGTCTCCTGCCTTGATGCAGGGAAGTTGTGAAATATTTTTTGGACGGGTTTCCTCCTCACCGATCAAACTGGTCGCAGTGGGCGTCGTTCCGGTGGGGCCGCTGCTGCTGCTGTCACCAGCGCTTGGATATGTTTTTGATCCGGCAAAGCGATCATAGTTGTGCACGTGGGCTTTAAGCGCATCCGCCTGATAAGATCCAAAAACCCGCGCACCTGCGGCGTCATGCCCGCGGACGAAGCGTCCGCCGTCGCTCACAAAATCCGGCAGGCGGGGATTGCCGTTCCCGTCGGTGCCATAGGGTGAGCCGGCGTCCAGATAAAGCTGCCGTAGCTGCGGGTAGACCGGCGTGACGCCGTTGCCGTTGGCGAGGAGGTAGCCGGCGGGTGGAGTCGGGGCCGAGAACCAGATCAATGTGCCCACCGGCACCGATCCCAGCATGGCGGTGTCGACAACACCCTGGGCGGCGGCAGCGGCTTCGGCGGCCGCTTCGGCCGCGGCGGGGGCGGCCTCGATCTCCGGCAGTTTTGAGGCGGCAAGCGTCACCGCCGGCATGGCGCTCGCTATGGCGGCGAGGTCAGGCAAGGCATCGGCGACTGCTGCCACTTCGGTTCCATTGGCCGCAACGGTCGTGATAGCATTCATGTTAGCGGCCGCCGCCGAGACTTCGCTGACGTGGTCGGCAACAATGGAAACTTCGCCGATGCCACCTGCCACCGCATCAACCTCATCGGCCATGGCCGCGATGGTGCGGACGTTGGCCATGAGTTCATCGACCTCGATGATATCGCCGGAAACCGGCACCTTCACAGAGCGATCTAACTCCTCGCGTAGCTGCTGCACGCCCATGGTGAGGGCGTCGAGGCCGCGCTCCACCGTCTCGGCGTAATATTCGCCCTGGTTCTCCAGATCGATGCCCTGCGTCAACGGCATGTTGCGGATGATGGTCAGCGTCTCGCCTTCGCCGACCGGCGCCACGAGGCTCACGGTGCCGCCTGCATCGTCGCCGACGCCCGAGACGGTATAGTCGGTATCAAGCGTTAGCGTCGTCTCCGTGCCGTCGACGGCGCGGCGCACCACGCGCAGATGCGCGGCATCCAGGATGCGGAATTCGTAAGGGAAATCCGTGGCGACGCCGTTGCCGAGATAGGGGCCGGAACGGCGGATGTTGTTGGACACCGTCATGGGTCACTCCAAAAGAAGAAAGCCACCCGAAGGTGGCCGAAAGGGCGGATCGAAGTCGGCTGGATCAGGAGGCGAGCGTCGCCGCATCCATGATGGTGGCCAGCGGCGGTGGCGTGCCCGGCGCAGCCTCGGACAGGACGGATGCCGTGATCGACTCCATGAGGTCCGGTGGAAGGCCGATCAGCGGGAAGCCGGTCAGTGTGGCTGTGCCGCGTGTGCCATGAACGCTGCCGGCCAAGGCCCGCAGGGCGGCGGGCAGAGCCGGTGTGTCGTCGCGCATGGCGGGCAGCGGCAGCGGCAGCGACGCGGTGGCGTTACAGACCTGCGCTAAGGCGGCGAACAGACCCATGTCGGCAGCCCAGGCGAGGGCGTCATCTTCCTGAAGGCTTTCATACCGGGCGCGAACGAAGGAGGCCAGCGCCACCAGGAGGGCCATGACGTCTTCACGCGGCTTCTCATCGGGCAAAACATTCTTTTGAGCGGCAGTGCCAGCTCCTGCGAGCCAGAGCGGCAGGTCTCTCAGGATGTAGCGCGCGCGATCAATCAGAAGGCGCGCCCGCTCCTCGCTATCGGTGAGAGGCTTGCGCCGCTCGGCCATGGCCGCGCCGGCAGCCTCCGCCTCGGCGGCGATGTCTGCGATGCCTCCCACGCCACGGCTGAGGAGGAGGTGCAGGCCGCGCGCCAGAGCGGCGTCCTGTTGGACACGTGCCTCAGCCAATCCGCTCGCCTTCACCAGCGCGGTGCCGAGACCGGCGATCATGCGTGCGGCCGTGCCGCCGCTCGTCAGCACGGGCGCGAGAGCGATTACGAGTTCATTTGCCCGAAGCTCGCTTCCCCTGAGCTGGTCAAGCCAGCGATGCAGCGCCTTAAGATCATCGGTTCGGCCGGTCTCCGCAAAACTGGCCATCACATCTTGATGGCGAAGGATGCGTCGAGCGTTCACCAGCGGCTCTGACAGGGCCAGATCCTGGATCAGGCCCATGAGGTGGTGGTGGAGCGCGGCGAGGTCGAAGAGGGGCGTCTGCGCCATGGCCGCCGCGGCCTGGGCCATGCCATCGCGGGTGTGGGCGCGGGCGAAAGCGCCGCGCTCGATGGCAGAGACAAACGATGGATCACGTCGCTCCGTGACGGCAGAGACAGGTCGCGCCGGCACGAGCGGGAAGAACCCGCCGCTGACGACACCGTAGGGTGTCACCATCGGTTGCGGTTCCACCGGCGCCGGCGCATGGCCGGTGACGCGCTGCTCCCGCGTTTCGATCGTCGGCCAGAAGCCATCGAACAAGTGCCAGATGCCTTGGACGAAGGCCCAGTCGCGAGGCTCCAGCCGCGCCGCGATGGCCTGGATCTCCGGCTGGGCGGGGCCGCCGCCGCTGGGGTTCGAGAGTCGCGAGAGGCTTTCGCTGTGTCCCAGCGCCAAGGCGTAGGCGATCATCTGCCATTTGGTCATGCTGCGGCCGGTCTCCGGCACCAGCACGGCGATGCTCATGCTCTGTTGTTCCTCCGGCGAATAGAGCGCGTAGAGGCGGTTCAGCTTTTCGGCCGCTTCTCCAAGCATGCGGTCGCGTGCGGCGAGGCCGCGCTCGATGGGCGCCAGGATGTGGCGCTGCGCCGGGCCGTTCTCGGCGCCATCGATCTCGGCAAGGATCGCTGCTGCGGGTGAGTAGGGGTCGCGATGATCGCGCGACGCACCGCTGCCGGGCTGCGCGGCGAGGGCGGCGAGGAGCTCGTCCACCGCCTCCTCCAGATCACGGCTTTCCTCCGCGTCCACCAGCATCTGCGGCTGCGCACCCAGATGGATCACGTTGCCGATGGCACGGATCAGCTCGCGCACATGGGCCACCGGAAGATCGGTATAGGCCCGCTCTTCCCGATCCTGCCGCACGATATCGGAGAAGAGGGCGCGGTTGCTGCGTCCCTGCGCCTCCAGCTGCGCGGCCCAGGCGTTCAGCACCGCGGGCCGCCCGCGCCCTTCGCTGCCCTCAGTCAGCAGCGCGTGGCGCGTGACCAGTTCCTCCAGCACGGTTGCGGCCTCTTCATCAAGCGCGGCTGGCCCATCCTGCAGCGCCGCCGCAGCGCGCCGTTTCACCTCATCCAGCTCGCGAGCGAGGCCGGCGCTTTCGGCGATCAGCAGATGGTTGATGAGGCGGCGCCAGAGGGCATCGGCCAAGGCTTTCTCGTCTGGTGCCTCTTCCGCCAGCAGCTTCTCGGCGTCATCACGTGCGGATCGCGCGGCCGCGAGAAAGCGGGCATGGTCGAGCGCATCATCAAGCTTCAGCTCGGCGAGCTGCGCCGTGGCGGCGCCGTGGGCGCCGGCTAGCAAAAGCGGCGCGGCGGCGATGTCCTCGCCCGTCAGCACCGCCATCTCAGCGGCCAGCAGCAGGGCGCGCGCCGGATTGTGGAAGGCCGCGATAGCCGCCTCGCGCATCCTTCCCTCGACGAGCACGTCGCCATGGCGCCGTGCCAGTTCCTGCTCCGTCATGGCGGAGACGAGCTGCCCGAAGGTGGCGCCTGGACAAGGTCGACCAACATGGCATCGCCCGAGCCATAGCCGAACCAGCCGGCGATGAGATCGGGATCGAGCCCGTCTGCCGCGCTGATGCCGCGGGGCAGACGGCGCAGGATGTCTTTGCCGTAGCGCTCGACTAGCACGCCGCGCGACAGCTTCACGCCGGGCAGCACCCGCGCTTCGCCATCATCACCCAGCCAGCGCCCCTGCCGCAGCGTCTCACGGAGGCGGAAAACCGGGAGAGCACGGATGCGGCCCGCCATCTGCCGGCGCACCTCCGCCTTCTCGGCACGGAAGCCCGCATCATCGCGTTCGCGGCGCAGCGGCGCCATGACCTCGCGCAGCATGGCGGCCCCGGCCGCGGCGCGTGCTTCGGCAAGGAGCGTTTCGAGCCCCCCGTCAGCTTCCGCATCGATCTCGTCTGCCACCAGCAGTTCGTCTGTTTGGGCAACACGAGCGGCATCAAGTTCCGCTTCCGCCGCTGCCATGCGATCGAAGAAGACTGCGATCGCATGTGAAGCATTCCGTGATCTCAGGTATCTCGTCAGCAGCATGCGCCGGAAATGTTCGAATGCGGCCAGCAACTCCGGCTCAGGCACCTCACCGCTGTGCAGGTAATCCTCGAATGCTTTTGTCCAACGGTTTGTCGAGTCGATGCCGGCTTCAAGCCAGGTTTCGGCCTTCCTGGAAGAGCGGGATAGAGGATGATGTTCCCGCTGTATCGCTGTTTCCGCGGCCAGAACGGATTTGAACCTTGGGTAAGTGGCGGCGATCATTTTCCTCAGACCGATGATCGCGAAGAGGTCGTCGGCCGGATCGGCGGCACTGGGCTGAGATCCTGAATCCTCATTCTGCGGCTGATTGGACTTCCGCGCGCCATGTTCTCTCCATTCCTGCAGGTCCACACCAAAAAGCGTTGGAGCTGTCGGCGAGCCAGCTGCGGTATGCGGGTCCGAGGATGTATCGGCCATGAGGAAACCTGTCGGGCAAAGAAAAAGGCCCACGCCTAACGGCGGGGCCTGTCGTGAAGATCTGGCGTCAGTGCATCAGCGCCGTCGCCTATGGCGCGGCTGATGTGGAGGCAGCCTCACCATGGTGAGGCTGCAATAGTTACTTGGTCAGCTGGCTCAGGAAGGCTTCCGTCTCATCGTTCCGCGGATAACGCTCCGACAGAGCATCGACGCTGGCGAGTTGCAGGCGGTGGTTGGTCACGCGGAAGGCTACGTCTCGCTCGAACCGCCCGTTCAGGCGGGAAATGGTGAAGCGGCCGGTCATGGTGCCGCCCTCGATGGAATGCGTGAGAGACTGCGCCTTGCCGTCGTCGCCTGCCGCCTCCTGCGCCAGTTGGTTTGCCGTGGTGGCGTCCGCACGGTAGCCTTCATCGCTCGTGCAGCTCAGGTCGAACGAGTGGCGCCCCTCTTGCGCCCATGTGCTCACGCTTTTGCCGGTTTCCTTGGCCGGACCCGGCGAGATCGGGAAGATCATCGGAACGAGGCAGTTGTCGTGACGGAAGGTCAGGATCTCCGCGCTTGGCTCTGTCGGGCTTGCAAGACCCAGGTAATCCGCCGCACGGTATCGGCCCTCGTCATTTTGATCGTAGAGCACCGAGAGCGCGATCAGGCCGTCATTCACGTGATAGACCCGCGCTTCGAAGCGGAACTTCACGTCGGAAGTTGGTACATAACCCTGGATGTGCAAATCCGCTTTGTCGCCTTTTCCAAGCGACGTGATCGCGGCGTCGTGAACCTCGTATTCCTTGATCAGCTTCTCCGCGAACAACGGCACCCCAGCGCGGCCCCGGGATGGCGGGACCGTCGTGCATAGGAGGGCAAGAAGACCAGTGCGACGTTGCACATGGGCGACGAGGGCCACGCCGTTGCGCTCTATTTCCGGCTTTGAGGGAAAGGCCACAGTGCCAGCGCACAGAGGATCGGACAGTACCCAAGGCCTGGCCTTCTCCCGAAAGGCCTCGGCACGTCCGGTGCTGTCGAGGTCCTCGGTGAAGGTCGTAAGGATCAGGGCCGATCCCTCGTCCACGATCATGCGATATATCACCTGCAGCCGGGGGTTCTCGGCGCCCCGTCCTCCACCGAAGAATTCCAGTCGCCCCGCGCGCGCCTCGTCCACTCTGCCGTAAGCACTTTTTGGCGCGATATCCGCCGCTACATGCGCGGCGAGCCTTTGGGCGCTGGCTTCGTCGGGTTTGATCGCAGCATCACGCAGGCAAGTGGCGCGCATGATGAGCGAGCCGTCGCGCACCTCCGCTTGCACGGCATCAATGCCGCTGATCTTGACCGCTCTAACCTGCGGCGCGGCATCGAAGCCTGTCGGCTGCAGGCAGGCCTCGTGCTGAAATATCGCGGCGGGCCGCAACAGAGGCGATTGCGCCCGGCCGGTCGTGGCGCAGCATATATTGGCAATGAAGGCGGCAAGGGCGGTGAAGAGCGCGCAACTTCTGTTCATGATGGCACCCGCTCAGTCGAACTGGTGGAGGAAATTTTGCAGGACGGGAGTGAGGGGCTTGCCTAGCTGGGTGACCACAGAAAGGCTGATGATCCCACCGTCGCCGACTATTGTCGTAATGTGGGGCGTGAAAGTCTGTTGCTGAAGCCCCGCCATATCTGATCCCCTTTTGTTCCCCTTCAGAATCACTAGCGCCGACGGCGAAGGCTGGCAATGAAATTCTGCCTAAATTCGAAGTTCCTGCCGCCTATGATGAATGGTTGCGGGCGCTTTGCCGACCAAACATTCCGGCGATGCCGCGAGCAAAACCGGTAAGAAGATAGCCGATAGGGACGAGCACGACGGCTGAGGTCGAGATGGCGGACAGCAGCATCACAAGGGTTGCTACGAGCCGCAGCTCACCGGTCGCCTCGTCGAAGAACTCGTCGCGCATGACGTCGTCGCCGGCCAGCAGAATGATGAAGCAGGTGCCAAGAACCACCGCGACGCCGAGTGCCACCAGTTCGGCATGCCACAGATGGGGCTGACGCTTTGCGCGCCAATGCCAGGCCGGCTTCAGCCGGCCGGCGGCTGCCACGGTGGCGCGTATGAGAATATGGAAGACGAGTACCAGAAGGCCCAGGGCCGGAAGGGCTGCAAGGGAGAACTCTGCCATCTCGAGCCGCCACCAGCCAATATCGCTGAGCCGGCCGGCGGCCACTGTCTGGCTCAGGTAGAGCGCTCGCCAGGCATAGAAGCCAAGAGTGACGAGGAGGGCAGCGCTCCAGGCCCATAGGCGCGGGTTGTAGGTTCGGTTGGTTGAAGCGATCACCGCCCTGCCTTTTCAGTCGCTTCCGGCAAGACGCCGGGCCCCTTCGAAAATCCTGCGCGAACGAGGTTGAACAGCAGCGCGAGACCAACCGACAACGTTGGAAACAGCAGGAGCCAGAGGTTTACCACCTCGTCTGTCATCCTCCCTTCGCTGTCACGGAATTCGGTATTTCCTTCGGCGGCGACAGCGAACATGAAGAGGGTTGTGCAGATGAGCGAAATGAGGAGCCCCAGGGCTTCTGGTCTCCAGTCATCATTCGTCGCGATCCTGGCGTACCATGATGAGCGTCGGCCTTTGATGAAGAGAGCCGCCAGCCGGATCACGACATAGCTTACGGGCATGGCGACAGAAGCGATGAGCAGCGTGCTAAACAGGCATGTGAAGAAGGCGCCGAGAAACGAAGAAAAGGGAGCAGGCGTTCCCTCAATGAAGGTTCGAATCATGAAGTATAGAGTTGCGATACCGGAAATCAGGAGTCCGACAAACCAACCCAACATTTTTCCACTTGAGATCCAGTTGTGATTGGAGGTCATAAATCTTCATCCGTTATCTTGGATTTTAGTTTTCGCCAAATTTGCCAGGGTCGACTATGGTAGACATCCCTAACTTGGCGGCCATATACACTCACGGTGTCCAACCCCAGCCCATTATAGAGGGTGGCAACTTTTTCGATAGAGGGGTCTTCCATTCGCTCCATGATGCGAGCTAGCAACTTCACGCTGGCCTCAACGTTCGCGTCTAAATCATGCCTGAGATCGCGGCCGGGGAGGATATCCTGCCAAAGCTCAGGATTTATATTGCTGGGCAATGATGTAGAAGGAGGATTCGTTAACCCGGCCCAATTTGTTATCTTCTTGCCAATTTCATAGTATCCTTGTGAATTTTCGATGTAGAAGACTGATCTTATAAGTTCCTCGTCGACCGAATATTTTTCAGCGTATTTTTTTATGTATTGGTCCGCTTGAAGGATTGCTTGCACACCAAGTGGATCAATCCGGAACACTTGACGATGGATAGGAGGCCTTTCGTCGCCATCTTCTCCGCTCGAAACGACCAACGGATAAGGTTTGTCTTCGAGAATCGCCCTACGCCGGGAAGCTTCTATCCGGCGGCCTTCTTCTCTGGCGATGTATGCCGCATTGGCGTGCCGCAGCCGCGTTTTGGATTCATCATGATCTGGTGGAGAAAATGAACGTAGCGATGCAGCAATATCTAAGGCCTCTTCTGAGAGACGAGACCCAAACTTTTTATTTTCTGCTACGAGTTGGGCATACAGCGCGGTGAAAGCTTCATCCGTCATGGACGGAACGGACGAAACCATATTTGGGGTTAAAGAGAAATCTGTCGGGCTGTCGCGGCACTCGGCTTCATCGCCGCCATCACCACGGGCCCGATCTCCCGCAGCGCCAGCTGGCGCAACTCGCGCGGGTCCGTTGCTTCGCCGCGCGCCTGGCGCTGCTGAATGAGCTCCAGAAAGCGCCCGTTGAGCCGAGCGATCTCGCCGGAACGCGTACGCCCCGCTTCCACGGAGGCCGCATGCTCCGGCATCAAACCCATGCGGCCAAGCTGCTCTTCCGCCGTTTCCGCCATGACGGACCAGCCCGCCAGAAGATCGCGCGCCTCGGGATCATTGGCGATCACCGCCTGCTGCAGGCGCTCCAGCCGCTCGCGGTCGCGGCGGCTGAGATGGGCGAAATGGTCGGGCAGGCTAAGGCCGGAGAAGGCATCGGGCCTGCGGGCGGCGAGGCCGATGAGGCTGGAGAGAAGGAAGGCATCGCTTTCCGCCTCGCGGCGTCCTGCACGGGTGCCGCTGCCGCCAAAGGGGATGCGGCTCGCGGCCCCGCTGCCCTCAAGGGCCAATGCATCGGCCACCTGCCGCGGCGTTGCGCCCTCGTCCAGCCGGCGGAAGCCGTCGCGGGCGGCGGCTTCCTCGCGTTCCTGCGCATTGCGTGTTTCCGCCTCGATGCTCTGCAGCACCAGATCACGCGCGCGGTCGCGCAAGGCAGGGTCATCGATGTCGGCGAGGCGCGCCTCGATCTCGGCGGTGGAGGGAAGAGTGGCGCGCTGCGACAGCCCGGAGCCGCGCGCCACAAGGCGCGTTCCAAACTCGACGGGGCGCAGCGCGCCGGGCCCCGCGGCATCCGGCCATTCACGGCCGGGCGCGGGGAACGAAAGGTTGTATCGGGAAGCGGTAGCGATCACATAGTCACGCACCGGCTGAGGCGCAAGGTCCAGCGGACGGCCGTCCCAGGACAGATCCACGGTTGCCGGCGAGCCGCCGCTGCCGCTGTTGATCGCGAAGATGCCCAAACCGGCCCCTATCTCTTCAGGCACATCCTCGATGAAGGCGGCGATATTGCCGGTGAAGCTGTCGTCCAGCCTTGCCACCAGGTCGCGCCGCCCCGGCCGCGCCACGAGTTGGCGCACAAAATCCTGCGGTGGGCTGGCTGCCGGTGATGGCGTGCCGTCTGCGGGCATGGGCTGACCCTGCAGCATGCTGCGGCGCTGGCTCATGATCTCGCGGCTGCTGGCTTCGGCACGGGCGTTCAGCACCGGGCCGGCAAGCTGCGCCGCCACATGCTCGCGGTCTTCCGGCGTCAGGTGATCGGACAGCGCCTCCACCTGCTGCTGGGCTGCCAGCGGATCGGTCCTGGCCTGAGCCATGACGGCTTGGGTGTTGAGCTGGCTGACGCGCGCCGCCGTCTCCTGCGCGATGTCCGCCTCGCTCCGCCCATTGAGGCGGCCGTTCTCCATGATCTCGCGGCTGATCATTCCGGCAAGGCGCGGCAGAGCGCCCGGGCTGGCGAAAGCCGATGCGCCCTCGGCAACAAGGCTCAAGACCTTGCTGGCGCTGGTTTCGTTGACGAAAGTCTTGATCTGCCGGATCTCGTGCGGGATCAGCTCCTGCAGCGAGTTGGCCATGGTGTCGAGCGCCTGCGGCTCGAAGAACGGCCGGGCTGCGGAACTGAGGTTCTTGGCGATGCGGTCCCGATCCGCCGTGATCTTCTTTTCGTAGGCCGCGCGGCTGCCGATCGCCTTCTCGCCCCTCTGCTTCAGGAGGCCGGTTTCGTTGTCGTACATCGCCTCCTGGTTCGACTGACGGAGCTGGATCATGGCCCGGTCAGCTTCGGCCTTTGCGACGATCCCATCATGCAGGGCCTTGCCGAAGTCCTTCATGCCGCCGGCAAGGGCCGTCATGCCGCGGCCGATCCCGGCGCCCATCTGGTCGGGCGTGGCGGATACGGAAAAGCCCTGCTGGTGGATCGGGCGCAGCTTCTCGCTGCGTTCATAGACGGGAACACGGGGCATCGGCGGACTCTTTCGTGATGGGAGAGGTGCGGCAGCGGGCTTATCGGGCTTTGAAGTAGCCGGCCTTGCGGCCCTCGGTGTAGACACCGCCAAAGCCGCTCAGCAGCGTGCCGGCGGCGCCGAACATGCCTGACGTGCGGGCGGATTTGGCTTCCATCTCATAGAGATTGGCCTGCGCGGTCTGGTTCATGCCGGCAATTCGGGCGTCATAGGCTTCACGCTCGGCATTGGTGCGGATGGTCAGTGCGTCCAGCTCGCCCTGGATCGTGGTGTCCACCAGCATGTCGAGCGCCGAGCCATAGCCGGTGTCCACATTGCCGGCCGCTGCCATGACAAGCTGCTGGCCGCGCAGGGCCGCGGTGTGAAGCCGCTTCTGCTGTTCTTCGTCCATGCCCCGCACGATGGCGTCCTGCGCCCGGCGCTCGGCAAGGATCGCGTTGTTACGGGCGATCTGCGCATTGTATTGCGCCGCCGCCGCGGTCGCCCGCGCCTGCTGGATCTGCCCGGCGCCGCCGATCACAGCGGAGGCGCCCATCAGCGCCAGTCCGAAATCGCACATGGTCAACTCTCAGTTCAAAGGGAGAGAAAAGCGCGCCATCGGCCCCATAGGGCTCCGGCGGAAAAAGCGTGAAGCCGAGCCAGCGCAGCCAGCGCTTCGACACGCTGTTGCGGTCGTCCACCAGGTTGCGCAGCACGGGGTAGGTTTGGAGCATGCGGGCAAGCTCGGCCTGCGCCTCGCGCAGGAAGTGCATCTGGTGCCGCACCACCGCATCGGTGCCCAGCAGCCAGGGCACGCCGTGGCCGGTGGCAAGGCAGAGTGCGCCGACGCCGAACATCATCTCCGGCCGCCCGTCGAGCGTGACCGTGGAGGCATGGGTGGCGTGCTCCAGCGACAGCGCGAGCGCCTCATGCGGCGAGCGCCGGCCGGCGGCCCAGACTTCTGCCACGTCGGCGGCGCGCATGCGCGGGGCGATGATGGCGATGTGAGCCTCATCCGCCGGGATGATCTGGATGCGGTGTGTCATGGTGGCTCGGTGGGTGTGACTTATCCTTCGAGACGGCCCTTCGGGCCTCCTCAGGATGAGGCCGAGGGTGCGGCTCACCCTTGAAAATGAGCATCCAAGACCGCCGGCCTCACCCTGAGGAGCCCTCGCAGAGGGCGTCTCGAAGGGTCCAGCCACACCCTCCACACCCATCACCCGCCCAGCGTCACATCGCTCATCACGCCCAGGATCGTCATGGGCAAGGGGTCGGACTGGCGGATGAAGATCGAGCCCGCCGTGTTCCAGTCGGGCTCCAGCGTCACGCTCATGTCACCGGTGAAGAGCTGGATGGCCTCGCCCCAGGTCTCGCCGGCGCGCTGCTTGTATTCCACGAGGCGGGAGGCGTCCGGCCCCACCCAGAGCCCGCGCGTGCGCTCCACCCTCAGCGTCACCGAAGAGACCGATTTCAGCCGCCCCTGCACCGAGCCAAGCCCCTGCACATTGCCGAGGTCGAGGTTCAGCGTCTCAACGTCGCTTTCATAGGGCAGCCCGATGTGCACGCGTGTCGCGGGGTTTGCCAGCGTCACCATGCCGTCGGTCACGGTCAGCCCGCGCGCCACATGGCCATCGGCCAGCGCCACCACCTCCTTTCCTTCCAGATGGTCGAGCCCGGAGAAGATGGCGGTGGCCTCGCCTGCATAGGAGAGCCCGCTGTCGACGAAGAAGCAGTCCTCGGCACGGGTGAAAAGACGCGTGCTCAACCGCTCGATGTAGCGCTTCTCCTCGCCCATCACCTCGCGGCGCACCACCACATAGACGGCATCCTCCGCGCCTTCGGCGATCACGGCCACATCCTCGAAGGCACCGTCGGTGTCGTGCCGCGTCCAGGCCCAGACCTCCTGCTCGCGCAGATAGGTGAGGCTGATGAGGGAGCCGTCATCAAGCACCACCCAGACCAGCGCCAGCGGCGATTGCGCATAGGCCTGCGCCACCACGCGCCGTCCCTCGAAGAGGTGAGCGGAGAAGATGCCGAGATCGACGCCGATGTAGCCGTCCTGCGCGAACTCATAGGCAAAGTCGCGCAGGCCGCCGCGGTCGACGGCAAAGAGCACCACATTGCCGATGACTAGCGGTGGCACGGTGGAGGAGGTCCAGTAGCTGCGTGGCCGCGCCCGGATGTTGCCGGGGGTCAGCGGCTCGTCGTTGCCGCCGGAGACCTCCCATTCCGCGCCTGACGTGAACAGCATCAGATTGCGCACCGGCACCATGGCGCGGATCTCGTTCACCTGCTTTGCCCGCACGCGGAAGGTGATGGCATCGGAGGCCTTGGCGGGAGAGGAAACGCCGAAGTTCTCGTAGTTGGCGCTCTGCGACAGCCAGACCGCCTGCGGGTCGTTGCGGGTGCCGGCAAAGGCGAGGCGCTGTTCGTAGAAGGTGGCGCAGCGCGGATAATTGCCTTCGCCCTCAAAAGGGTTGCGGGTGGACTGGGTGGTGTCGGAAAGATCGGGCGTGATGTTCTCGTCCTCGAACTGCAGCCCGTCGGTGGAGCCCACATAGCCGAAGACGCCGGCATCATAGCGATAGACCACATAGCGCGCCGCGCCCGTCACCGCCGGCCATTGCACCCGGTTCTTATAGCCCGCCACCAACAGGTTGTTGGTGACCGTCGCCTCGGCAGAGGGCAGGCTTTCCTCGCCTGTGGCTTCGGACACGGCCGAGACCTTGTAGCGATAGGTGACGCTGCCGCTGCCAGCGGCGCGCGCGGCGGTGACGCCGGTCGGCGCGGTCATGATGGGGGTGAAGGTCGGCTGGGTGATCGTCCAGGCGGCATGGCCGGTGCGCGACAGCTTCTGCGGGGCGTGGTTGACCTGCGTAAGGTAGGCCACATCCGCCTCCTGCACATAGCTCACCTCGGCAAGTTCATCCTCGGCATAGGGCGAGGCGATCTCATAGATGGCGCGAATCTCGCCACCGCCTTCCCATGCCGGCAGCGTGCTGCCATCCACCTCCTGGCCGAAGCGGTCCTGCAGCGTGAAGCTGTCGGTCGCGGCATCGGCCACGATGAAGCTGCGGCCGTTCAGCGCCTCCATGCCCTGAAGGCCCGACAGTGCGATTTCATCGCCATCGGTCAGCCCGTGGCTCGGTGCCGTGACCATCACGGGGTCGTCCTGGCTCACGCCGGTGATTGCGATCACGGTGTCAGCTGCCACCTGCGCGCCATCCATCACGACGCGCATATATTCATGGCCGAGTTCGA
The DNA here is from genome assembly GCF_014635245.1 of Agaricicola taiwanensis. Lineage (GTDB taxonomy): Bacteria > Pseudomonadota > Alphaproteobacteria > Rhizobiales > Methylopilaceae > Agaricicola > Agaricicola taiwanensis. The sequence continues at coordinate 107,077 of NZ_BMCP01000007.1, forward strand.
GGATGTAGGTCTGCTCGGTGTTGAACTGGAAGGGGATGATGCGCACGCGGCGGGCGCTGTCCCTCACCTCGGCAACGAACTGGAGCCCCGCCCGGTTGGTGACGCCGCCGAACTTCTCGACCACGACGTTGCGCGCGGTCTTGAGGCCGGTGGGATATTTCGCCGTGTCCGTGCGGGCCCAGAGCGCGGGCGCCAGCTCGCCGCCGGAAAAGGAGGGCTGGATGGTGCGAAGATCGGCCATTCACATGCTCCGCGCGGTCAGGGCTTCGGCTTCAAGATCAAGGAAGCCCGTATCCTCATTGGCGTCATGGGCCATGGCGGTCGCGGCGCTGCTGGCGGCCATGGTGAGCGCGTTCTGCACGGCCTTGGCCTCGCGCGTCAGCGGCATGGCGAGCCGTGCCGCCAGCGCCCAGGAAAGGGCGTCCACGAACAGCGGCGGGAAGAGTGAGGCATCGTCGGTGCGCGCCACGTAATCCAGCGTGGCCTTGGGCGTGTTGCAGAAGATCACGCGGCCGCGCAGCTGATGCGGGGCGGAAAAATCTTCCGGCAGCGGGTCCACATCGGGCACCAGGCGGATGATCCGCAGGCAATCGGCCGGCCGCTGATAGGCAAAGGCCCAGCGCTGCGCCCAGGCGTTGGGCTTGGGCGCGAGGCTTTCCACCCGGCGGGCGAAGGCCCAGGGGTAGGAGGCGAGCAGCGCATCGCGCGCCACGGGGTAGTGCAACGCGCACTGCCGCGCCTCGGCGCTGTCTTCGGCAAGCGCATTGATGCGCCCCTTGCCCAGATGCGACAGGGCAAGGTTCGAGATCGAGACGTCGGACGCCATGGCGTGTCTCCGGGTGAGGGGATTTTGTCGAAGAGAGGGGCGTGGCTTTGGGAAGGCTTTCGGAGCCTGCGGCCCATCCTTCGAGACGATCGCTGAAGCGATCCCTCAGGATGAGGGTGTCTTGTTTGGCTTCTGCTGAAGGAGGCGCCAGAACCTTCAGCCTCATGCTGAGGTGACGCCGCAGGCGTCAGTCTCGAAGCATGAAGCCAAGACCTCCGTCATGCTCGCCCTTGTGGCGAGCATCCACGAATGCTTTCTGTTCCGTGGCTTAACCTGCTAAGGCGTGGATGCCAGGCACAAGTGTTTGGTCTTGAGACATAGCTGACAGATGTTCGGAGACATCCCTGACACTTTTGATGCGGATTGCATCGGGA
>NZ_BMCP01000008.1 GCF_014635245.1 Agaricicola taiwanensis
CCTCACACAGAACCAAAACCCGCCCCCATGAGTGTCAGGGATGTCTCCGAACGAGTGTCAGGGATGTCTCCGGTCTTTACACCAAGCCTTGGCATGACGAGGAACCAATGGCGTATGGCATGTGCGACTGCATGCTTCGAGACGGCCCTGACGGGCCTCCTCACCATGAGGGCGGCGGGGTGTGGCGCCGTTCTGCAGAGCCAACCAGACCCACAAAACCTCATCCTGAGGAGCCCTCGTAGAGGGCGTCTCGAAGGATAAGCCAAGCCCCCTCAGGCTGCCTTGACGTGACCCAGGAACGACTGCACCTCGCGGCCGAGATCGGCCGAGTGGCGCGCCAGTTCCTGCGCGGCCGACAGAACCTGGGCGGAGGCCGCTCCCGTGCTGCCGGCGGCCTGGGTGACATCGCCGATGCTGCTCGTGACGAGCTGGGTGCCCTGCGCTGCCTGCTGCACGTTGCGGGCGATCTCCTGGGTGGCCGAGCCCTGTTCCTCAACGGCGGCGGCCACGCTGGCCGCTATGCCGTTGATGTTCTCGATGGTGCCGCCGATGGCCTTCAGGGCGGCCACGGCCTGATCGGTCGCCGCCTGGATCTCGTTGATCTGGGTGGAGATTTCGCTCGTTGCCTTGCCGGTCTGCGCCGCCAGCTCCTTCACCTCCGAGGCGACCACCGCGAAGCCGCGTCCGGCCTCGCCGGCGCGGGCAGCCTCGATGGTGGCGTTGAGGGCGAGAAGGTTGGTCTGCTCGGCGATATCGCTGATGAGCTGCACCACCGCGCCGATCTTCTCGGCACCCGTCGCCAGCGACTGCACGATGGCGTCGGTGCGCTGCGCCTCTTCCACCGCTCCGCCCGCGATGCGCGCGGAATGGTCCACCTGCCGGGTGATGTCGGAGACCGAGGCGGCGAGCTGTTCGGTAGCGGAGGCCACCGTCTGGACGTTGGACAGCGTCTGCTCGGCCGCGCCGGCAACGGTCGTTGCCTGCTGCGATGTCTGTTCCGCGGTGGAGGACATGGCCTGGGCCGTGCCTTCAAGTTCGGTCGCGGCGGCGGCCAGCGAGCGCACCAGTTCCGAGGAGGAAGCCTCGAAGCTCCGGGTCAGTTCGTCGAGCCTTTGGGCGCGCCGTGCCTTGGCCTCGGTGTCCCGGGCGGCTTCTTCGTCGGCCTGCCTTTTCGCAATGAGAGCTTCCTTGAAGACCTGCACCGCGTCGGCGATCGTGCCGATCTCGGTTTTCTCGCCGCGCGAGGGGATCTCCACCTCAAGGTTGCCCTCAGCCAGGGCGCCCATGGGGCGGGTCACCGAGGCGATGCCGCTGCTGATGCCGCGGATGATCACGACGGCGGCCGCGATGGCGAGCGCGATGGCGCCCAGCGCGACGGCGCCGATGGTGGTCATGGTCATGGCTTCCGCTTCCTGACCCGCGGTGAAGGCCTCATCGGCGCCCTGGCGGGCCAGTTCGGCCAGCTGCTGCAATTGCGCCCGCCAGATCCGGCTCTGCGGCATCAGCGTCGTGGTGCTCAGCTGCCGGGCGGCGTCGGACCTGTATCCCTTCACCATGGCGATCATCTCGTTGCGGCCATTGAGCCACTGCTCGAGGGCGCCCTTGAAGGTGTCATAGGCTTCGACTTCCTCGGCGGAACGCGGTGTCGCCTCATAGGCCGCCTGGGCCGCCGCCACAGCTTCCAACTGCGCCGACATTGCCTGCTCCAGCTCCTCGCGCTGCTGGGTCGATTCCGTCGTCAGATAGCGCAGCGAGGTCACCTGCAGCGCCAGCATCTCATCGTTCAATCGGGTGGCCGCGCTCAGGGTCGGCATGGCGCCTTCATTGATGGTGGTGAGGGCCGCGCCGAGATCACGCGCGCCCTTGAAGCCGACGGCGCCGACCGCGACGATCGCGATGATCAGGAAGGTGAAAGCTCCGATGAGCTTCGACTTGATGGAGAGACGATTGAACATGTGGCGGTTCCTCAGCCTGGGCCTGCTCTGTGGCAGCGCGCGGGAGAATGCAGGAGAACCCCTAATCTTCGGTTGCTTTATTCACGAAAGTCTCCGGTGCCCCGCTTCACTCTCCATTCGTCATGCTTGGCCTTGCGGCACTGCTGTCCCGTTTAGCGCGGAGCGCGACAGACAGGAATGGTGCGGTCGCGGCGCTCTCAGCGTCATGCTCGCCCTTGTGGCGAGCATCCACGAATTTCTTCCTTTTTGAACGGAAACGCCGATAAGGCGTGGATGTCAGCCACAAGGGCGAGCATGACGGGCGGAGCTTGCAGCCTACCGCTGCCCCGCAGACCCAACAAAGGCATCATTGGCAATGCCAAGCCGCAGGTAATTATCGTTGACCCGCAGCTTCGGCTGGTCGGACCTCAGCACCTTCGCCTCGGCCTTCTTGCGCTCCGGCTGAACAACCGGTGCCTCAACCTTGCCGGGCCCGTCCTCACGCTTCGAAGGCTCCGCCGCCTGCACGGCTGCACTTGAAAGAGCAAGAACAAGCCCCGCCATCACCCTCATCTTCAGCAAGCCAGCCCCCTTGAACGAACGCCTACGAGTGTCGAGCCAAAAAGCGACCATAGTGCGGGGCGCTCATCATTCCGCTTCCACCACCATGCAATCTTCAGAAAGCATTGAACTCACGTGCTTGCTTCAGGAAATCATCCACTCTCGCCGGCCGTTCGGTGCCGGTGACGCTGGCAGAAAGCACCTGCATCTCCCATCTGGATAGCAAAAATCGGTGTTGGGTCACCGATGTAACACCTTCAATCTTCTGAGTGAGTTCGAACCGTCCCACCAAATCTTCGCCGTACTTCCGTACTTCCAGGTCCTCCGGACGCCCGCCGATCTCTGTGACAAGTTCCCTAAGAGTGTCCTCCTGGTCGCTTGAAGTCATCTCCCGGTCCGTCGTGAAGCAACTGACCTGGAGCCTTGTTCGCGCATCTTCGACAGCGGCAACCTGGATCAGCGCGGAATCCTCCGGCCTGTGTTCCGTTGCCTGATATGGCTCAGGAAAATCCACCTGATAGATGCAACTGGGCTGGGAAAACCGTGTCTCGGTTTGCTTCGTGGCACTCGGATTGGTCCGGGCGCGATGCTCTTTATATTTGAAGTAAGGACCGGACACGACGAAGCCTGCGAAAATAAGAGCGCCGATCGAGAAGGGGGCCGGCGAGGAGAGATCACCGCCGCGCTTGCGCAGCAGCCAGCGCAGGACTCGGTTATAAGCACGGGAATGCCCAGAATGGTCACGAACGATCCGAGGAAGGCGCTTTCGAAGCGAAGCGTGCTGTGCGGCCATGCATTGATCAGCGCCGCCACTGCGGCGACCGCGGCCATCAGTAAACCGGTGTATTCATAAGAAACTGCCCGGTGGATATGCTCGTTTTTTAGTTCAGGCGGGATGGATCGTCTTCACTCGGCCGCGTCGGTTGCCCTCCCCTGCAGATCGGTCCCAGAGACGGGCCTCTGGGAAGGTTCATGTCTCCGATCCTTGTATTAGTTTAAATTAACATTCATATTAAGGCCATAAACTCTCCGGAAATTCTTGTCGACAATTTTCATTCAGGGATGATATAGATCTTTAGATTTGAATGTTTTCCACAATACCAGATATATGCTTGCCGAATAGAGTCGTGCTATGCCGGGCCGACGCGGTTAGGCAGTTGGACGATCAGCGCCGGTCGACGTCCCCATCCGATACAGAGGCACTCATGGATATAGCTGCACACCAACAGCCGACTGCTCTCGCCGAGCGCCGGTCACAGGTCTCAGACGCGTCCTTCGACGAGGTTCTGCGAAAGGTCCAGGCGGGTGGCGGCGCGGCATCGAACGCCAGCAGTTCTGCGAAGTCCCCCACCGCAATACTCGTGGATGCCTTCGAGGAGGGCGATGTGGAGGCGGTGAAGGCCTTTCTGGCGAACCTCCCTGAGGGCTTCGATTTCAATACCCGTCGCAGTGCAGGGAATAGTCCAATTCCCCTGCTGCATCTTGCCATCGAGTTCAGCACGCTGAAAAACAACAACATCCTCAAGCTGCTGCTCGAGGATCCCAGGATCGATCTCACCACGCTGCCGCCCGACAGCGTGACCGCGCGCGGCATGCGCCTTCCCAGCGCGCTCGACTACGCGCGGTCGGTGGATGCGCAGCGCAGGACGCCCACGTCGGCAGAGACGGTCAAGCTGATCGAACAGGCCATGAACAGGGCCCTGCAGAAGGCCATAGCCAAGGGCGATGACAAGGCCGCCATCGCGCTGATCAAGGCCGGCGCGGAGGGAAGCTGGGACATCACTGGCCTGAGGGACCAGGGAGCGGGCGTCAGCATCCTCCACTATGCCATCGCGTTTGAACGCAAGGACGTGGTCGAGGCCATCCTGGAGGCAACGCCGGAGAAGGACCGCGACGCCCTCATCGAAACGGCCCTGGCGGGTCAGAACAACGCGCTGCACGTGGCCGCGGTCACTGGACAGACGGATATTCTTGAGATCCTTCGCCGCCGCACCGACGGCAGCCTGCGCCCGCTCGATGATCCCGCCATGAAGAACGAAGCCGGGCTGACGCCCGCCGATCTGGTCGCACATCACAAAAAGCGCGGCTTGGAGGTCGGGATCGGCGCGCTTGCCGACCTCGGCCTGATCGCAGGAGGAGTCGCGACCGGCCTTGCCATCGGCATTGGCTTCGCTGTCCTCGCCTATCTCTTGTACAAGCACCTGAACCAGCCGCCGGAAGATGCACCGCTCGCGGTCTCCTCTCCCTCGGAGACGGGCGGAAGCCTCGGCCCTTACACGACCCCGGCCCCGACAACAGGTCATCCGCCGCGTCCCAGTGCTCCCCCTCCGGGAACGATCCCATGGACCCCGACCGTCAGTACAGCTCAGCCCAGCCCGACCGTCGGGCGCACCTATTTTCTGCCTCCTGAACTCTGGGGGATGGTTGTGGAGGGCCTATGGGGTGACGATCCCTATGAGACCTTCCATACCCTCAGGAACTTCATGATCGCCGATCCGGAATTCGCGGCCTATATCACAGCTCAACCATCGGTTAACCGGAGATACAACGAACTTTCCCAGGCCGTGAACAGCGCGACAAGGGTCTGGAACGAGGCATTCCCGATGGGCAGTACCGCACTGCCGTACGAGACCCTCGTAAATTACCTCATCACAACCTATCGGTTCGTGAATCCTGCGCGTCGCATTGAGTTCGTGAACGCAATGCTAGACGCCGGAAGCCCATACGCACAACAGCACCTGACCACACTTTTCGAATTATGGCCCGTCTTAAGCGGAGATCAGCAGAACCGGCTCATCGACGCAGTGCTCAATCTGGCGGATGACCCAAATGCAATGGATATTCTCCTTCCGAGAGTTGTGTCGGTAATTGGAGATCTTGACGAAAGGCCGGAAGGACAGCGCTCGCCATCCGACCACCACGATCCCGACAGCCGGCTCAGTCGGATATTTGACTTGGTCGAAGACCACTGGAGCATCGACACAATTAGTTTCGAGCATCTCGATGAGGATCAGCAGTCGGTTGCGACCGCATTCCTCCGGGACGATGGGAACTTTCGACAGTTGGGACAGAACCTGCGTTACCTGAGCGACGAGCGGCAGCAGAGCATGATCGGCGCATTGCTCAACTACCTGAGGGCGGATGATAATGCTAGCAGGACTGCGGGAACTCTCGGTTTGGCTGGAGCGCTTCCTCTTGTTGGTTTCGAGGAGCAAGAGGAGATACTCGAATCTATAGTGGATATTGATGATCCACTATCTCGAAGATCCGCAATGGAGGCGGCTTGGCCACTTCTTGCATCTTTACCTGAAGATGCCCGCGCCGGCTGGGCTCATAGACTTGTTGAAGTTGCGCTTGCAGATGATCTCCCTGACCGTCCCGCTGACCGTCTTTCCGCTCTGAGCGTGATTGCCCGCGATATGGGCCTCGCGTCTGCGAACGATCGTGCGCGCGTTTTCGATGCCATCCTTGGCGCAGTCGATCAGGAGTATCCAGCGCTTGAATTTGAAGACCTTGAGGCCCTCAATTCAGGGTATCTTCTTGCTCTCGCCAGCTTCATCATTGGTGCTAGGCATCTGGACGACGCTCAGCGCCGGCGTTTGATGGATGAGCTCACGGCCTTGAACGATGAAGACCTCATGGTGGTGCTCGACGGGGGCGGCGCATCTTTAGGTGAACTCTCTCGTGAAGAGAGAGGTCTCCTGCAGCAACGCGTCTCACGCTTCGCGAACGAACGAGTGAGAAGTGCGGCTTTCGCGACCCTTCTCGGTCACGAGTTTGTCCCGCCGTCTTCGAACCTGCATCCCCGCCAGTCGGATGCCGACACATCGGCGCCGCCGCCGCTCACCGATCCCGCCGCCACGGAGGAGGTTTACGAGGACGGGCTCAACACGCTGGCGCTGCGCATCTTCAAGAGCATGGACTTCCACAACAGCACCATGCTCCCGCTGACAGACCAGACCCTGGCGCCGCTGTTCATCAACCTCGTCATCTATGCGCTCAACCACAATGGATTGAAGCTCACGCCAGGGCAGAACGTCGATGAGAAGGTCATGTATGAGGCCTTCGACAAGGTCATTACCGCGCTCCGATCCCGCGTCTGGAACGAGGCCAACAAGTATGGCGACAAGGCCAACGACGCAGCCGCGATCTTCAGCGCCTACTGGGACGCGGATATGCCGGGCCAGGGGCGTGGCTCCGATCAGATCGACGGGCTGGTCCGGCAGGCCTGGGAGAGATGGCTGGAGAGCAACAAGGTTGAGAGCCTGCCGGACGCCTCCTCCCCTGACGCCACGCCCCAGGATTACGAGGATGTGCTGAACACGCTGGTGGTGCGCATGGTGGACGGCATGGACTTCAGCGCGAAGACCATGGCCCGCCTGAATGACAGCCGGCTGGAGGGTCTGTTCCGCAGCCTCATCGTCTATGAGCTCAACCGGTCCGATCCCAAGGCGCAGGATCAGGTGGGCCTGAAGTGGAAAGTCTTCGGCAAGGTGCTGAAGGCCATCGAGGCGCGCCTGCCGCACGTGCTCCGGCATGACCCTCAAAAGGCTGCCGAGGCCACGGACATCTGGCGCAACGACTGGCGTAACGGCGGCGCGGACGATGCCGATGAGGTGGTCGACAAGGCCTTCTATGACTGGCTGGAAGACAAGGGCATTCCCATGGAGGCGCCGGATGATGTCAACTCCGAGGTCGCGGCTGCCATCGGCGAGGGCTACAGGCTGATCAGCACCCGGTTCCAATATATCCGCGATCTGGTCGATGACCCGGGCGTCATGACGATGTTCAGCAATGAGGGCGCCTATGAGGGCAAGGCCATCCGGATCACACAGGTGGACACCTCCAACGGCAAGATCGTCGGTAAATTCGTGGTCGACATCGAGGGCCTGACTTTCGACGACGCCTCGGCGGCATGGCAGGGTTCCAGCGCTGGCGCCCAGGCCCTGTGGGACCGCCGCTCGATCGCTGCGCAGGAAGAGCGGGGTCTCTACTTGGTCCTTAGGGATGTCTTCCACGGTTATGACGACCCAGCGACGGCGCCGATAATCCCGATCCTGAACCTCTCGCCGGCGCTGCGGCGCGCCCACCTGGACTGGCTGGCCCAGCAGTTCAGGAAGCCCGACTTCGACCAGGAGGGCTTCATTGCCGAACTGAAGCATCGCCAGTTCACCAAAAAACAGATCAGGCAGATGGTCGACAGCGGGTTCTTCGAACCTTATCCGGACCTGCTTGCGGAATTGAAGAAGATGCTCGGATCCGGTGCATAGCCCCCACAGGTTGGAGGGTGAGCGAGCACGTTCTGCTCCATTGCGGATGCATCGCGCTCAGTCCTCCGGATGGACCTCACACGGCAGCGGACCGGGTGGAGCAGGGCGGCCGGTTCTGACCCGGCGCGGGCTTGCCCGGCAGCGGGCGAGGGCCTTTGCCTTCTTCAGGTCGATGCCGGCGCCCTCGGCGACGCGGCGGCCATAGTCCTCGTCGCATGCCAGAAGTGCAGACCATGCGCGCGGTGCTTCGGTGAGCCCGCCCATGGAGCCCGGCTCATAGTTCACATGCTTGCTCTGTTCGGGCCCGCAACGGTCGGGGATCAGGATGGAGTGAGTGCCATCGGGCTTCGCTTTGGCGGAGAGGCGACAGAACATGGTGGCGGCTCGCGGCGAGCCGGCCCCCCGTGCGAACACTGGGACTACTTTCCTTTGTAAAGAACTATTTTGGGTCTTGAAATAACGTGCTAGTAATCATCCGCGTCACTGACGGGGCGCGGGACATGAAAACAGTCACAACAGCCTTGGCCGCACTTGCCGCCATCGTGGCGACCGATCCAGCCGATGCGCAGGACAGGCTGAAACGCGGCGAATACCTTGCCAACATCATGGACTGTGGGGGATGTCACACCCCCGGCGTCTTTCTCGGAAAGCCGGACCAGGAGCGCTATCTCGCCGGTTCGGAAGTGGGCTTCCAGATTCCAGGGCTGGGAATATTCTATCCCCCAAACCTCACGTCCGACCAGGAAACGGGTCTGGGCAGCTGGAGCGAGGCCGAGATCATCACGGCGGTGCGAACGGGCGTTCGTCCCGATGGGCGGGAGCTGGCGCCGGCGATGCCGTGGCGCGCCTATGCAGCGCTCAATGACGCCGACGCTCAGGCGCTGGCGAGATACTTGAAAGCCTGAAGCCGATCGCCAATCGCGTCCCGGATCCCGTCGGCCCCGGCCAGACCCCGCCCGGTCCCTATCTGACGGTGGTTGCGCCTTAGGGATCCTGCGCCTTGAAGGCGAGGGGTCCTGCTGGGCGTCGATCTCGGGCTGAGGGCCGGCGCAGTCCGGGAGCGACCAGCGTACGTCCCTTTGATCGGCCTAGCGGAGCCGGAACTTCTTATTCCGCCGCGTTGGTGGTCACCCGCGGCGTTCCTTCTTCCAGCTCGCCGGAGCGATAGGTGCTGCCTTCGCGGTTCTGGCCCGGCGCGGGTTTGCCCGGCAGCGGGGCGAGGGCCTTGGCCTTCTCCAGGTCGATGCCGGCACCCTCGGCCACGCGGCGGCCGTAGTCCTCGTCGCAGTGCCAGAAGTGCCAGACCATGCGCAACGCGATGTGCTCCGGGCAGTCCTTCATGTCGGCGACGAGGTTGTTGATCAGGTCGTCGCGCTCCCAGTCCTCGAAGGTGCGATAGCGCTCGCCAGCTTGCGTGTAGTCATCCGCCGTGCGCGTCAGCTCATAGCGGCCGAGGTGGCCCTCCACCCACTGGTGATAGTCCCGCTCGCGGCGGGGCGCCTCGTTGAGCCCGCCCATGGAGCTCGGCTCATAGTTCACATGCTTGCTCTGCTCTGGCCCGCGGTCGACGTGATAGGCCATCTGGCCGTCGCGCTGGTTGGTGTTGGCGCGGGCCTCGTCCTGCGGGCTGTTCACGGGGAGCTGCAGGTAATTGGCGCCCACGCGATAGCGCTGGGTGTCGGAATAGGACAGCGTGCGGCCCTGCAGCATCTTGTCGTCGGAGAAGTCGATGCCATCAACCAGCACGCCGGTGCCGAAGGCCGACTGCTCGGTCTCGGCAAAGAAGTTGTCGGGGTTGCGGTCCAGCACCAGGCGGCCAACGGGCAGCAGCGGGAACTGGTCCTCCGGCCAGCGCTTGGTGTCATCGAGCGGGTCGAAGCTCAGTTCCGGATGGTCATCGTCCGACATGATCTGGACGCACATTTCCCATTCTGGATAGTCGCCGCGCTCGATGGCGTCATAAAGGTCGCGCGTGGCATGGCCGGTGTCCTGCGCCTGGATCTCGGCGGCCTGTTCGCTCGTCAGGTTCTTCACGCCGAGCCTGGGCTCGAAGGAGAACTTCACCAGCACGGCCTCGCCGGCATCGTTGATGAGCTTGTAGGTGTTCACGCTGGAGCCCTGCATGTGCCGGTAATTGGCCGGGATGCCCCAGGGGCTCTTCACCCAGGTCACCATGTGCAGCGATTCCGGATGGTGCATGACGAAGTCGTAGAAGCGCCAGGCCTCCTGCCGGTTGGAGACCGGATCCGGCTTGAAGGCGTGGATCATATCGGGGAACTTGATGGCATCGCGGATGAAGAAGACCTTCAGGTTGTTGCCGACGAGGTCCCAGTTGCCGTCAACGGTTTTGAACTTGATGGCAAAACCGCGCGGATCGCGCGCCGTCTCGGGCGAATCCTTGGAGCCGATCACGGTGGAGAAACGCAGGAACACCGGCGTCTTCACGCCTGTCTGCGTCAACACCTTGGCGCGGGTGTATCTGGAGGCCGGCTCGTCGCCGATCTTGCCATAGGCCTCGAAGTATCCGTGGGCGGCCGTGCCGCGCGCATGCACCACCCGCTCGGGGATGCGCTCGCGGTCAAAATGCGTGATCTTCTCGATGAACTGGTAGTTTTCCAGCGTGGCGGGCCCGCGCTCGCCAACGCTGCGCAGGCTCTGATTGTCGGCCACCGGGCGGCCTTGCCGCGTGGTCAGGGTGGTGCGTTTGTCGGACATGGGGCGGCTCCTGAGTGGGCATGGTTTTGGCCGCGCGCTCGGACGCCGTGCCGGGCGCGCCTCTGGCGGGACAACGGGCCACCACCGGTGTTGTTCCAAAAGAAAACGCCCCGGCCAGGCCGGGGCGCTCCATTGTCAAAACGATCGATGCCGAAGGCGATCAGCGTGCGGCGGCAAGGCCGAGGATCAGGCCGCTGGCCATGCTCAGCAGCATGTAGTTGTTGTCGACCTTGACCCACTGCTGGCCGGGTCCGGGGCGACGCAGGCCATGGCGGTGGTAGTCCTTCACCACCGGCTGGCGGCGCCAGTTGGAGACATGCTGGCCGCGCTTCCAGTCGTGCCGGCGAACATTGTGGTGCCGGCGCACGTCGCGGTGCTGCGGACGGGCGTGGCGCTGCGGCTCCACCCGGTGCGAGTGGCTGTAGCCCGGCCTCCGCTCGTCGTGGCGCGGGGCGGCCTGGGCCAGCGTGGGGGCGAGGAAGGAGAGGATGACGGCAGCGATGATGGCGGGCTTCAACATGGGAGGTACTCCTGAACAGATGCCCGGACCTTACGGCCTCGCAGCTGAACCCAAGGTGAACGTGAAGGTTAATGTTTTGTAACGATTCAGGTGCTTTCGGAGGCCGTGCGACCGGCGCGGACAAGTCCGTTGGCCGACACCAGAAGGAGGATCGCCGCTGTGGCGAGCAGCAGCAGCTCGCCGACCCACTGGTAGATCATCACGCCGGCGATGCCGCCGAGCAGGAAAGAGAGCACCGTTGCTCCGTGCAGCCGCAGCTTCGCCCAGACGGCGCCTGCGTCGTGGCGCGGCTCGCGGCCCCGGGCCATGTCGATGAGCATGCCGAGCTCGATGCCGATATCGGTGGACATGCCCGAGATGTGGGTCGTGCGCACCCGGGCGTTGGAGATGCGCGTCACCACTGCGTTCTGCAGGCCCATAAGAAAGCTGAGCCCGAGGATCAGCGCTGCTGTGCGGACCCCCGCCGGCAGCCACATCGCGGCCAGCGCGAGAACCGCCAAAAGGATCGCTTCGGTGAGGACGCTGAAGGCGTAGATGCCATGGATGCGCCGCCGCCGCCCGGCGTTGATGAGAAGCGTGGAAACGAGCGCGCCGGCGATGAAGATCATGACGATGGCAAGGAGGAAGCCGCCGATGCCCAGGTTGCCCAGCGCCAGATTGTCCGAAAGCGCCGAGACATTGCCTGTCATATTGGCCGAGAAGAAGCCCACCGCCTGGAAGGCGGCGGCGTTCAGCGCACCGGCGATCGCGGCCAGCGTGCAGGCAAGCTTCTGGTCGGCACCGCCGCTGCGTTCGTCGCCCTGTTGGATCAGCATGCTGTCTCCCGCTCGTCCCAGCGGTTTTCGATGCGCTCGTCCCGCCAAAAACGAGGTTACGGCGAGAGTGCGGAGAAAGAAAAGGCGGCGCGGCGTCCTGCCCCCGCCTTGACCCGCCGCCGCCCGCCGATAGCATGGCGCCCACAAACCCGCGCGCCAGACTGCGGGCCCCACCTCGAGGACACGCCCCCCATGACCCAATCCCGCCTTCGCCCCACCACAGCCCTGCGCAAACTTCTGGCGGATGGCACCTTCCTGCATATGCCTGCCGTCTATGACGCGCTCGGCGGCCGGCTGGTGGAAAGCCTCGGCTTCGAGGCGGCCTATGTCGGCGGCTACGTCACCGGTGGCTCCAAGGCGGTCACCGAGCCGCTGCTCACCATGACCGAGCAGGTGGGGCTTGCCCATGACGTCGCCACGGCCATCGATATCCCCGTGGTGGTGGATGCCGGCGCCGGCTTCGGCGAGCCCCTGCACACCATGCGCACGGTGCGCGAGTTCATCGACAAGGGCATTGCCGGCGTCCACATCGAGGACCAGCTCTACCCCAAGCGCGCGCATTACCACACCTATGTGGCCCATGCGGTGCCGACCGAGGAATTCGTCCAGAAGATCGAATTCGCAGCCCGCGAGCGTGACGCGCGCGATCCTGACTTCGTCATCATCGCGCGCTCCGACACCTGCCGCTTCTTCGGCGTGGAGGAGGCCATCGGCCGCGTCAACAAGGCGGCCAGGGTCGGCGCCGATTACGGTCTCATCTTCCCCCGCAACGAGGATGAGGCCGAGCAGGCCGTGAAGCTCTCCGACGTGCCGCTCGTTTATGTGCAAAGCCGCGGCAACCGCGACGGCCGCCCCATCATCTCGCGGGACGACCTCAAATCCATGGGCTATGTCGCCTGCATCGAGGCGCAGGTCATGCTGTGCAGCGCCTTCCACTTCCTGAAGGAGTGCCTGACGGAACTGCGTGAGACCGGCGACTACACCGGCATCAGCGGAGAGGATTTCGTCCGCGCCCGCAAGGATGTCGAAGACCTGATCCGGCTGGAGGAATATTACGAGGTTGAGCGCGCCACCGTGGAGAAGGGCGAGACGGTGTGAGGCGAGGCGCTTATGGAGCGCCGGACCGCGTCCCGATAGATTGTCCGATGAAGAGATCGGCGATCCTGGAAGACGTATGAACAGGCTCCATCGACCAGATAACGCCATAGCTGTCGTCGGATATCCAGGACTTGTAGCGTGTCCGACGTGCGCTCGTGAGGCTATCCTTCTGAATGGCCATGATCATTACAAAATCAATTCCGTCTTTCGTATCGTGATGAACGCGCATTTCGTTTGGATCAATATGAAATGGCGTCGTAATTAGCTCTTCGAGGGAGATGCGGCGCTCTTCTGGTGTGAGGTCGGCGCCTTCGCGAGATGGCCAACACACCATATGAAGGGAAATGCCGTCGGTATTTATCCAGAAGTGCTTGGTGTCGGTTTTGCCCAACTTCTCCTGCTTCGGCGTATCTGGAAATCTGATCGTCTTGCCGCATCCATCTTCTTGAGGAAGAGGCAGCGGCAGCTCGGCGAGTTCTGCTTCTTCCTGCGTGAAGAGCGCGGCTATCCCTTCGTCTTTATAGTTTTTCTCCTGCGCCAGAAAATCAAGCACTCGCTTCTGATCTTGATCCGCGGGAGCTTCCGCATGCAGGGACTGCACCTGTCCGTCCGACAACAGAAGGATAATCTCGATTTTTTTGTGTGAACTGTCGAGGCCTGTGAGCCGTGCCACGATGCTGTCGCCGCGCTGCTCAATCTGGTAGGACTTGCCGGTCACCTTGTCGCCTGCGTGCTTGTCGAGGATAGCGCGTGCGCTCTCTTCCTCGACCTTCACCCGGAAGCGGTCCAGACAGGTGGTGGACAGGACGACGTCCTTCATCTTCCAGGCCGCAACGAATAGGCGTCCGTTCTCCGACGACTGATCGCTAAGATCAGGCCGGCTGGGGAACCTGACGGGAATCAGGCAGGAGGGATGTGAAAGCGTTTGGGGGTGCCCACCAGCGCCCAGCGTGTCGGGCCATTCCGCTGCAGGGTCGCGGAACAGCCGTTGCACTTGGTCCCGTTGACGTTCACGCGCCGCCTGCCCCGTCCCCTCCACAACGGAGCGAATGTCGATCATGGTGCCGTCCAGGATCTTCGCGGCGCTCGCGGAGCTTTCCTCATCGCTCATATCGACCAGCGAGACGATCAATGCCCCGCCGCTTGTCTCGACTGAATAGAGATCATCTTTGGACGGATGATAATGTTCGAGCCATTGCCGCACAAAAGGAAGACTGGGCTCGATTGAACTGTCCTTCCTGCATGTAATTTCTAGGAAGTCGATGAAATTCGGTGTTGCATATATAGTAGTCTGCGAAGAATTGCTTAGTTCAGTAATAATTTCGTGCTGCTGGGGTAAATCCAGTGGATGCGGGCAGTGGGTGGGCCATGGATGGGCAGCATCTGTCCTTGGCGTGTCGAGGGCCCCGAATTTGGCCTCGGGCGTGATGAGTTGCTCCACGAAGCGACGTGCCTGTTCCACGGTTTGGCCGTTTCGCCAGCGCGCGAGTGCATTCAGTTCCACGGTGATGCCACTGCCGAACTGCTTCGTGCGGGCGCGATAGTAGCGCTGGTCGCTCTCGTCGACCACCGCGGTCACAAGACCTTCTGCAGACAGGATTTTTGTCTTTGCCGATGACGTCAGGTTCAACTCGGTGAGATAGGCCTCAGCCGCAGCTTTGGCGGCTTGAGGATCACTGGGAAGATCTCCGCCGCGCTTGCAGGTCATGGCGACCGACCCATCATCGAGATCCATATCCAGAAATGCTGTGGTCGTACTCCCCTCCTTTTGGGGCAGTGGCCCGGTCATCAACGGCTGAGGAAACAGGATGGCCCGACCGCAACTGTCGTCTTTGACCTCCGCGTTCATGGAGCTGGCACCATATTGAGGCCACAAACCCTGAGCCTCGCTGTCCACTGCGGCAAGCACCAGCAGCGCGGCCCCGGCCAACATCCATCCCCAGCGCGTCATGCGACGATCCCCCATTGATCCCATGTCCCGCAAGAACAATGCATGAACATGCAGTCGGCTGCAATCCGATTCTACGGTGCCTTCCATTGAACGTCCCGGCTGGTGATAAAGGGCCGAAAACCTGCTTTCGGCTGAGCCTCCTCCAGCTGCGTCCGCAGGTGAACCAGCAGAATATCGCCGAAGCGGGATCCCGCCAGCCGTGCCAGATCGGCCGGATCCAGGGCGACGTCCTGCCCCAGATCGATATCGCTCTGGATGCGCCGCGCGCGATCCTCGGGGAGCACCCGCGCGAGATCCGCTGTGGCGATCCCTTGCGCTTGCAGTGCGCCTGCGAGGGTCGATCCATCGACATAGACCCGCAGTCCTCCCGAAATCTGCGCAGTCACACGGGCAAACTGGTCCGGGTCTTTCTCCCGAAGGCGGATGGCAGCAGGCGACGTGAGAACCTGGCGGGCAAGGTGAGCGGTCGTCCAAGGCTGGTTGACGCGGCTCGCGGGTCGGGGAATTTCGTGAGGTGGTTTCTCCGAGCTTCGGATTGAGTAGGGGAGCTCACTGATGTTTATATAGGTTTTGTCGTCATTTAGCTCTTCCAAATCTTTCTCGAGCTTTTCACGTATTTTTTCCTTAAAGTGCGTCTCTCCGATCTCTAAATATGGGCCCCATTTCTTAGGTAGATTGATAAAATCGAATGGATTAAATGAAATGTTTTTTGTTGCCTCCAAAAGGAAGGCGAGCTGTGATCCTCGCTCAATTTTACTGATGTCATTACTATAGAGATCACCGTAGCGCCCTTGCTTCCCAGTTCTGGCCAACGTATCGAACACGCCGCCCAGCTTTCTCCCAATCAACGGCACTTGACCCAGCAACACGCTTGGAATTTGCCGGCCGGTTTCTTCCGCCTCCAACCGTTCTGGCGCATATCGCATTCCCGGAGCGGGCGCATTATGCTCGCGTCCGTATTGTCCGAGCGCCTTTCCTTGTTCGACTTGTTGGCGGGCGTTGATTTCCAACTGGGCCGGCACGCCTAGCAGGCGTTTGATCGCTTCCTCCGCCGTTATAAGTTTTGCCCTAACTGGCCCGATCATTGCTATGGTCTTATTGGGAAGGAATCCTTCTCTGCGCACACGATCGCGATAATTGGCTAGTTGCTCGTCAGACATCTGAGCAACATCTTCCAGTTCGGCGATAATTTGTTTCGCGGTCACCGGAATTTCCGGTTGATCCAGGTTGAGATATCCCCAAGCCGACCATGCGTCGCCCATTGCCGTGAGAAAACCTACCTTTATTCCCTTAGGTACTTCCAATGCTGCTTTCGGGCGATATACCCTGTTATAGGCTCGGACTAACAAATAATTGATGATTTCTTCGGCATTTTCAGGGTCTTGTAGAATATCTTCGACACTGCTCTGTACGTCTTTTGGTTCGATCAGTGGGGCGAAACTGTTAGCTTTATGGAGCAACTCTGCGCGTTGTTCTGCCGTAAGATGTGCTGCCTCAGGAATTGAGCCGAGGTACTCTCTAAAATCGTTGTAAAGAAAATCAATCTGGTTCGTTATCATCAGTCGGCCTGGCACCACGCCAATTTGATTTGCGTCGTCTTCTCGTTCGGCAGCCCGTACGCCACCATAAACCGATATCAAATGATCGGCACCGTCGATGGTGAAGGTTGTGGGATCATTGGTGATCTCAGCTTGCTCCTGACCATCGGGAGGATTGCCCCATTCGGCCTTGTATCGGCGGCTTTGCTCATCTTCTGCGCGGCTCGATGAGGATTCGACGCGACGGGGGATCGCATAGGGGGAAATCCCGGGCGCGGGAGAAGCCTTGGCGGGTTCCGTCGCCGTTCCCGCCGCAGGAGCGGGAGCGGTATCCGGCGTGGATGGCGTAACTGGAGCAAGCGGCTTCCGCATCGCCTTTGCTGCTTCATCAACCCCTGCCAAGTATTCCCAATCCTCCGGCGTCAGGTCGAAAGCGCCATTGAATTCCCTGCGAACGGTGCGGGCCAGGGCCGGGTTGACGCTTTCTATGGCACCGATGCGCTGATCGGCATCGAACTGCTCGAGAATGTCTTGATTGGCATCGATGAAATCGCGGGTGAGGCCGAACCGCGTTATGTATTCGTCAGGCCGGAATGCGCCGGATCCATCTTCAGGATTGCGGCCAAGCGACGGCCGTTGTGACATCTCAGTCATGGTTGAACCTTGCGCTTGCGGAAAGGGGAAGCTGTCAGCGCTGCGCCGATGGGCCGGATCAGAAAAGAGGAAGGGAGTCAGCCTGCGACGGCACGGGTAATGCGGCGGCAGAAGGGCGGCAGCATGAATATCCGACGGTGCGCCAACACAGCGCGCCTGTCAAGTTTATTTTCCCATAACGGACAAAATACCCAATTTAGCCTGAGTGTCGGTGGATGGAAATTCTTTATGAGGCATCCCCTTCATATGAACGACGCATGACTCAGTGTAGGTGTCCGACATCCTTTCCGGGAAGGAGACGACGATTTG
Source organism: Agaricicola taiwanensis (assembly GCF_014635245.1). Classification (GTDB taxonomy): domain Bacteria; phylum Pseudomonadota; class Alphaproteobacteria; order Rhizobiales; family Methylopilaceae; genus Agaricicola; species Agaricicola taiwanensis. The sequence goes on from NZ_BMCP01000008.1 coordinate 17,366, forward strand.
GCTCAAGGACGCGTCATTGCGGTTGCCATGGATGCGGAGCACCGCTTCTCAAAGATTGAGGTGCCGGAGATCCGCATCGTGGCCGGTCTCGGTGTGGAGGGCGACGCGCATCAGGGCGTGACGGTGAAGCATCGATCGCGCGTCGCGGCCGATCCCACCCGGCCCAATCTGCGGCAGGTGCATCTCATCCAAGCCGAGCTCTTCGATGAGCTTCGGGACAAGGGCTTTGCCGTGGGTCCCGCCGATCTCGGCGAGAACGTCACGACGCAAGGCATAGACCTGCTGGCGCTGCCCAGGGGAACCCTCCTGAGGCTCGGCCGGGATGTGCAGTTGGAGGTCACCGGCCTCAGGAATCCCTGCGGCCAGATCGACGAGTTCCAGCCGGGTCTGTTCAAGGCCGTCCTGGACAAGGGACTTGAGGGCGAGCTCATCCGCAAGACTGGCGTCATGACCATCGCCCGGGCAGGGGGCCTGGTGCGGGCCGGCGACGCGATCACGGTCGAACTGCCCCCGCCGCCCCACCTTCCGCTTGAGAAAGTGTAGAGAAATCGAGACCGCCACCCGTCATGCCCGTGGGGCATTTACGTTGAGCAACGCCAAAAACGGCTTCGCGCTATTCAAGGCCGCCGGCGCTTCCCGTCACGGTCTGCACCTCGCCGGCAAGCTGCTTTGATCGATGCGGATAAAGTCGCATAGCGATGGGCTGGCTGGACGCGCGCTCCCACATCAGTTTGGCGGCATCTTTCAGGTGGCTGTCGTCATAGGCCCAGGCGCTGGTCGCCAGAAGCTCGTAGAAGCGTTCGTGTTCCACCTGCATTTCGGCATAGGGCCATTCCGCCTCGCGTCCGGCAAAAGCTGCCAGGAAGTCGACAGAGGTGCGTATGGTCTGGTTGTCAGGTCCGGCATAATGCCAAAGGTCGAGCCCGACGCATTCTCCCAGGGTCGCAACCGCCGTCAGCGCTTGAGTGGCGTAAATGGAATAGAGCAGCGACCGAGTTCGCTCGATCTCATGCGGCATGGTGCCATTTGGAGCGATCTGGGTGGCGATCCGCCTCTCTCCTGCTTCTTCCGCGACTTCACGCGCCGTTTCGAGATCGCCGGCAAACAGCGCGAAGCTCATGAGCTGCGTATCATACCAGGAGCCGTGGTTGTTCTTGGCTTTTCCTGCATCCTGACCGTTGACGTGGGTTTTCAGCCAGCCGGTATAATCACGAAACCACTGCTTCAGTGCGGCCAGTTCCGCCGGACTGATCTCAGGCGAGGGCGCAAGCAAACCGATGGATTCAACAACGCCAAGCAGGCGCAGCGTGTCGATGATGCCATAGCTGCGGCCTTCGGCGCGGCCAGGAATGCCCTGGGCGAACCGCAGGTTCGGGTTCATCCGCGTGTCCGGCGTGATGAACCAGGCCTTGATCAGCTTAGCCGCGTGTTTCGCATAGCGTGGGTCATCGCTGAAATAGTAGGCGAGGGCGAGGTTCTGCGTGTCGAGAGAAAAGGCTTCGAGTCGCTGCAGATCGTATCTGTCTGTGGTGCGTTCCGGGTTGGCGTGCCCGTCCTTGCGAATGTATGGCGCTCCTTCGGGACCGCTTTCATCAGGCCACCAGTAGCTGCCGAGGCTCATGTAGTCAGCACGAGATCCGCCCGCCGGAACCCCAGTCTTGTGAACGACACTGTAAGGCCCGCGTGTCAGCGCCAGATCGGCCCGCTGCAGAAGGCTCTGATAGGCCGCTTCGTCGGCCATCAGGTCATGCCGGGCCTCTTTCAACCAGTCGGATCGCCACAGGAAGGTGCGGCGCCCCCCAAAAGAGGCAGCATATCCTTCTGCCCCCTGGCACGTATCGCGCCCGGGTTGGGCGACGTAAGACGGCACTGGCTCAGGCGAATTGCTGATGATCTGCACAGCAACCAGCCCGACACCGGCGAACAACAGGATGGAAAGCGCAGGCACCATATGGACGCGCCATCGCCGAGTTTGCATGTTGAAATTCCCCCGCTACGTGGGCAGACGCCACGTTCGTTTCGGGGGCAGGTTTAACAATAGTTAAATTGTTCGCAATATATTTCTGATTTGTTTCAATTTATCTCAGCGGGCCGGTTAATAGTTGCATATAGAGTAATTTTGCACGTTCTTGTTGTGCAGACCGGCGCAAGATATACGCAAAGGATATCAGCCAACTACGACGGGAGCTTCCAAGGAGTGCTTCTTCGTGTTTTCTGCGTCCGGCATGGCCTGAGGCGCCAGGCTTCATCTGCCGTGCCTGCCCGTCCTGCAAGCATTCGCGGCCTCAATCCCGCTGTTGCCGTCCCAAATTCCGAAACCGCCCACCCGTCATGCTCGCCTTGTGGCTGATATCCACGAATTTCCCGTGATGCTCGTGCCTATGGGTGTGGCCGATCCTTCGAGACGGGGCCTTTGGCCCTCCTCAGGATGAAGGTTGTGGTTTGGCTGGCTTGGCCAGCAGGTGCCGCGCCCACTCCCCTCATGCTGAGGGATCGCGCAGCGATCGTCTCGAAGCATGCGGCCACACGCATCCATCACCCCGCCATCCGCGAGGTCAGCCGCAGGGCTCGGGCCACCGCGTTCAGGCCCAGCCGCAAATCCCCCAGCTCGGTGTTGCTCATCAGCCCGCCGCCTTCCTCGCGGGCGCACACCTTGCGCATCACCGTGAGAACAGGCCCCGTGTTGTGGCCGGCAAAGCGCAGCTCCTGCACGGCGCGGAGGACGTCGGCATAGGCGCGCTTCACGGCGTTCGCGCGGGCCTCGTCCATGTCGGGGCCCTCGCCGGTGCCGGCGCCCGGCACCGCGCTCCAGGGCGTGCGGGGCCCCGTCACGTCGACGCCGAGCACGAGGCCATAGAGCCGCAGTCGTTTGCCGAATTCCATGCCGGCGTCATACTGCTCGCTGTTGATGTGGTTCCAGAGCCTGAGGCGCCCCAGCGGGTGCTCGGCCAGCTGCGAGCGTGCCCCGTCGACGCCGACGAGGCGCAGGCGCTGGGCGAGGGCGACGCCCATCACGTCCTCGGTCTTCTCCCGGACGCTCGCGCGCTTCGGGCGTCCATTGGCCTCACGCGGGCCTGCCTTTCTCTTGCGTCCTGCCATGTCGTCCTCACGTCGCTGAAAAATCACGGTGCGGGTCTTGCGCGTGCGCATCATCGGGCGGCTCCCGGCATGATGCTGGTGGTGCGGATCTCGCCGAGGAGGCGGGCGAAGCCTGCCGCCACGCGCATCCGCTCGGCCTCCGGCACCTCGCGCTCCACCTCCGCGTCCGTCAGCGCCAGGATGCGGGCACGTTCCTCATGGAGCGGCAGGGCCAGCGCCTCGCAGACGGCGGCAAGTTCCGCCGGCGTCGGGGCAAAGCGACCCGATCCCGCGCGGCCGTCGATGAAACGGGCGCAGGCCTCGCCCACCGCCCATTCCGGAAAGCGCGCGAGCGCCCGGGCATAGAGCCGCAGTGTCATGGCGCGGTCCTCCAGGCTTTCGCCGCCGGTGGCGGAGGGCATGACGAGCCGCAGCGCCACCACGCGGCTCTGGATGCGGGCCTCGTCGGTGTAGGGGGCAAGCGCGGCGGCAAGCGCCTCGGCCCGGGTGGTCAGCGCGATCCGCTCCGCGGGGGCAAGGGCTTGAGCCTCGGCAATGAAGCTGCGGCCACCACGCTCGATGAGCGCTGTGCGGGTGAGAAGCGCGGCAAGCGCCGGTGTCAGGGGCTCCGGGCGGCGGGCGGGTGTCGTGTGAACAGGCGTCGTCATGGGATCAGCCTCGTGGTTGACGGGTCGGTGTTGAGGGCCAGGGCCTCGGTCCAGGAGCGTCCGGGATGGGGACTGCCGCGCGCTTTGCGCGCCTCCAGCCATTCCGGCTCGAAGCCCTGCCAGCCGTTGGCGATCATGGTGTCGGCGGCGGCATTGGGATCGGCGCAGCGGGCAAAGCGGGCCGCCAGCAGCCGGGCGGCGTGAGGGCTCAGGGCTTTGCGCATGGCGCGGCGGTGCGCCACCACGGCCCCGGCGCGGGAGGCATCCAGCACGCGGGTCAGTTCGGCGCGTGCGGCCTCGTCCCGCCTGTCAGGGCGAGGGGTTGTTTTTTCTTTAGGGGGTGTGGGGGAGCTTTCTTTTTTAGGGGAGGGGGATCTGTCCACCTCCTGTCCCGCACTGTCCCCGCCTGTGTCCCGCGACGCACGCTGCCGGCGTTTGCGTTCCCGTTCGGCGCGGCGGCGCTCGGCAAGGCCCGCGCCTTCAGCCTCCACTGCGTCGACCGCCATGGCGATCACCTCGGCGCTGGCGCCGGCGGCGGCCAGGCGGCGCACCAGATCAGCGATCCCGCTCATGGCCTTCCGTCCTGCCGGCCGGCCGCCAATGCGTTGTAGATCTCGGCCTCGCTGCGCCCGGTCAGAGCGGCGATGTCGGCGCTGTCGAGCCCGGTGCGCAGCAGCCACAGCGCGCGGCGCTCCTCCTCCGGTCCCATGGGCGGGCGGTTGAGCGATGGCGGTGGCGACGGGCGGCGCCAGTTCGCAAGGTTCCAGAAGGCCATGGTGAGGTGTCCTCGTGACAAGCGGGCAAGGCTTCGCCGTCATCAGGGGCAACCCGGATGTGCGGCGGTTGTGGTCAGTCAGGCGCGGCATCAGCCGGAGGGTGCGCGGGGGGGCGGCCTGGGAGCGCTGCCGCCCCCCGCGCGTGGCCGGCGCTGGCCGGGGAGGGACGACCAGCGGGCCGCTTGGCGTGCGCCCCTCCCGCCGGCCTGGGGCCTTGTCGCGGGAGGTATGGTGGCGCTCATCAAGCATGACCATATGAAAGCAGAACTTTCCAAATCGTGCAAGCAAATCTTTCAGTGATTGAAAGCATGTCTTGCGGCATGGTGTCTGGAACATGGAGTCCATCGGTTCCCGCATCCGCTCCATCAGGCAGAAGGCCGGCCTGACGCAGACGGAATTCGCCACGCGCCTCGAGGGCGTGACACGCGGAGCCGTGGGCAACTGGGAGCGCGATCTCGGCATCAAGACCGAGAACCTGCGCGCCATCGCCCAGCAGTTCGACGTGGACTTCAACTGGCTTGCCACCGGGCGCGGCGCGCCGGTCAATGGTGCCGACAAGGTGCCGCTGGTGGGCAAGGTCGGCGGCGGCGCGGTGGTCTATCCCATCGACGATCACGCGGTCGGCGCGGGGCTCGACGAGGTGGACGCGCCGCCCCGGCGCACGCCCAACATGGTGGCGGTCGAGGTTGAGGGAGATTCCATGGCGGCCTGGAATGCCGACGATGGCTCGATCCTCTATTACGACGACCGGCAGGAGCCGCCGGATCCCGGCATGATCGGCAAGATCGTCATCGTCTGGTGCGAGGATGAGCGCGTGCTTGTCAAGAAGCTCCTGCCGGGATCAGACCCCGGCTCCTGGAGCTTGATGTCCTCCAACGGCGCCATCGAGCGCGACGTGCCGGTGCGCTATGCGGCACGGGTGAAGTTCATCGAGCCCCGGTGAGGGCTGTTTCCGTCGTGCTCGCCCCTGTGGCTGATATCCACGGATTTCTTTTCTGCCGCAGCCGCTGTTCTAGGCGTGGATGCTCGGGACGAGCCCGATCATGACGGTGGGGCTGGCGATGGGGTCTGGGCTTATCCTTCGAGACGGGCCTGCCGGCCCTCCTCAGGATGAGGCCGCAGGTGTTGCCGGTTCAGAAGAAGCCACCCCCACTCCCCTCATCCTGAGGAAGCCGCGAAGCGGCGGTCTCCGGAGTTTCGCAAAGCGAAATCTCCCGGGATAAGCCAAGCCCACCCGTAGGCACGACCTCTCCCCACGTCATGCTCGCTCTCACCCGGCACAGGGCCGAGCATGACGGTGAGAAAGCAAATCTTGCAAACCTGCTTGCGACTATTTGAAAGATATGCTTTCATTTCCTCCGCCACAGGAGAGCCCGCATGTCCGCCACGCCAGCCCTTGCTTTCATCACCCACCGCACAGCGAAGGAGCGGGCGCAGGCGCGGGCGATCGCCCGGGGCTCCCATGCGCTTGATGAGGCTCTCGCCGCCATCCATGCGGCCTCCGCCCGCCATGCCGAGGCCTGCGTCAAAACCCGCGCCCGCTGGCTCGCCGGCAGCGCCTTCCCACGCCGCGAGGAGGTGCGGGCCATGATGCACCCCCACCGCATCGCCTATCTCCTGTCGCGCTATCCCATGAGCGATCAGGAGATGCTCTCGGACGAGGTTCTGGCCGAGATCCGCCGCCGCCTTGCCAATGTGCGGGAGGCGGGGCGGCTCCATCACTGGATCTACGATCGCAACCGCGAGCTTGCCCTGCGCAACGCCTATCTCGCCGTACGCTGGGCGCGCTTCCTGTCGCGCCAGGCGGTGCGCACGGCGGCCATGGCTGCGGAATAGTTCAACTTTCGTCGGTATTTAATCACTTTCAGCCTTTGTTCGGCTTTCACAGGCAGTATCGCGAAGGGGGAGCTGTCACATGCGAATGGTGCGCCGGGCCGCGGAAGATACGTCAGGAGTGGTCGCCGTCATCTGCGGGCTGGCCTTCGTGCCGCTTGTTCTCTTCATCGGTTTTTGCATCGATTTCACCAACGCCTCGCGTGTCGAGACCAGCCTGCAGGCGACGCTGGACGCGGGCCTTCTTTCCGTCGCCACCAACTTTCAGGAGTTCAGCTCCGAAGGGGAAATGCGCCGGTTCGAGATCGATCGGCGGCTGATGAGCTTCCTCCAGGCGTCCGGCCTGCCGCGGGAGGTGCTCGACACCATCGAGGTGGAAAGCACCATCAGCACCGAGAACGTGTTCGCAACCGCTTCCGCCACCGTGCCGACCTATCTGATGCGCATCGTCGGTCTTGATACCATGAATGTCGGCGTGCGGGCCGAGGTGGTGGCCGCCAATGATGCGCCGGTGGAAGTGGCGCTGGCGCTCGATGTCACCGGTTCCATGGTGGCCGACATGGGCACCCTGCGCAGCGGTGCCCAGGGCTTTCTCGACAAGGTCACGGGCGGGCGGACCAATCCCAACGTGAAGGTGGGGGTGGTGCCCTTCGTGGCGGCCGTCAACATAGGCAACCCCACGGGCCGCAGCAGCTGGATCGATCTCAACGCGAATTCCGCCCACCACGCCATGAACCTGGAAGGCGCGTGGGTGGCCATGAAGAAGATTCCCGGCTGCTACGAGCAGGAAGGCGATGGTGCCATCGGCGGCGGCTCTGACGGTGACTCGCGCGGCTGGATCGACCTCTCCCACATCAACGGCATGGTCGCCAGCGTGATCGGAGAGCTCTTCGGAATCCCGGATGCGGCAGCGGCCAATCCTTACGAACTGCGCCAGGTTCCGGCCAGCTGGAGCGAGGACAGCCACTGCTATTGGATGAACCCGGAGAAGATCAACAACACGAGGCTCTTCGAACTCCTGCCGGGCACGAGCTGGAAGGGCTGTGTGGAGGCACGGCCGGACCCCTATGACGTGGACGACACCCCGCCCATCGCCGGCCGGCCGAACACGCTGTGGGTGCCCTATTTCTGGCCTGACGGCATCGACGCCGGGGTGCTGTGGTACAATGAATCGTCCAACAACTATCTCAGCGACGAGCCCTTTCACCCCGACACCAACATGGCCGATCACGGCTGGGGCCGCTTCTACTCCATCACGAAATACCGGCCCGACAACAAGTCCGTCCATATCGTCGAGACCGGACCGAGCGTCAAAGGCCCCAACCGGGCGTGCCCGGAGCCCCTGCTGCCGCTGACCACCCGATTACAGTGCCATCAGTTCCAAGATCGCCAGCCTCCGGCACTATGAAGGCTCGGGCACCATCACCTCGGAGGGGCTTGCCTGGGCCTGGCGGGTGCTGTCACCCACCGCTCCCTTCACCGAGGGCGCGCCCTATGGCGACATCCGCAAGGTCATCGTTCTCATGAGCGATGGCGAAAATGCCCTGCAGAAGGAGGCTCCGGAACCGGGCCAAAAACCTTATGAAGCGAGTTTCACCAATTATTCTTCCTACGGTTCGCTGACCTACGGGCGATTGGAAGCGGCGGTGGGCAGCGCCAATGATGTCGACAAGGTGAACGTTTATCTTGATGAGCGCATGACGCAGGTCTGCACCAACATAAAGGCGACCGGCATCGAGATCTTCGTGATCGCCTTTGGCGTCGAGAACCAGCGCAGCCGCCAGCTGCTGGAGGATTGTGCGACCAACGGCGACTACTACATCGCCGTCAATCGTTCGGAAAACCTCGACATCCCCTTCCACCGGGTGGCGACCAAGCTCAGCAACCTCAGGCTGACGCGCTGATATCGATCATTCCGGGTGATACCGGCCATGCCAAACTTTCATCGGCATGTGTATCTTCCCTTGGCGGCATGGGTCTTCACCTCGCTTAAGGTGACGCCTCGCACACGAGGGTGGGAATGAGCTGGACCTGGATCTTTTCCGTTTTTGTCTTCGCGGTGGCCATGACGACGACGCCGGGCCCCAACAACACCATGCTGACGGCCTCCGGCGCCAATTACGGCTTCCGCCGCTCGCTGCCGCACATCTTCGGCATCACCTTCGGTGTCACCTTCATCCTCCTCATCGCCGGCGCCTTCGGCGCGCAGATCATGGCCAATGAGAGCATCCACGCGGTGCTGAAATGGGTGGGGGCAGCCTATCTCCTGTATCTCGCCTGGAAGATCGCCACGGCGCAGCCGAAGGGGAACGCAGCGGGGCAAGGTGGCGCAGCCCGGGGCCGGCCGCTCACCTTCTTCCAGGCGGCGGCCTTCCAGCTGGTCAATCCGAAGTTCTGGGCCATGGCCGCCGGCGCCATCGTCACCTATGTGGGCAGCGCCGCCGGCTCGGCGGCCTCGGCCGTGACGCTCGCCATCATCTTCGGCCTCGTCTCCGTGCCGAGCTGCATGGCCTGGACCATGGTGGGCGTGGGCGCCGGCCGCCTGCTGCAGACGCCGCGTGCCATCCGCGTCTTCAACTGGGCCATGGCGGCCCTCCTCGTCGCCTCCATCGCGCCCATCGTGCTGGAGTAGGACAGGGAATTCCTTTTCCGTATCAAAACGGCAGCAGGGAACCAAGAGGAGGCCCTGAAGCGTTATGGCTTTGTTCTAAGTTGCTGAAGGCAAAGCACGATATCGCAGGGAGAAGGTCCGAGATGCACAGTGTCATGCAGAACCCCGTGATGATCTATGTCGCCGTCGCCATCCTCATGGGCGGGCTGAACATCCTGTTCATGTATTCCAACGCGGCGCGGGACTAGCGTCGGCTCTCAGGCCGCCTGACCGATAGGGCCGGTTTTTCGGCCTGCACTTTCAGCCTGGACCGCGGACGATCGGCAGCCGCGCCAGGTGAGCGTCGATCGTCCCCACGGCAGCCGCCGGCAGAGGCAGATGCTTTTTCTCACTCTCCCACTGGGCCAGGAACCGCTCGACCGTCTCCTGCGCGACAGCCAGTGCCGGACGAACCGGGAGGCGCTATGTCTTTTGCGTCGAGGAATACCAACGATCTTGTTCGGATCGCCAGTGCTGGTAACGGGTGCGTCCAATTCCTGCCTTGACGATTCCGGCAAAATAGCCTATGTAAGCGGTGTTCATCTGCCTAGGGCAGAAGGAGCTCGAAAGCCGTCCAACCCTCGTGGTGGGCGGCTTTTGCCGTCAGAACGCCTGCCCTTTTGTGCGCTTTTTCGTCAGGTCGGTCTTTACCCAATGCGCGCTGGCATAGAAGGCCGTGACCAAAGAAACGACTTTGGGCTTCTCGGTTAGAATGAGGACATACTCTTCGGCCTCTAGCCAGAAGTAGAGCTTTGTCGTGCCGTCACCCTCTTGGAAGCTCCATCGAGTAAGCCCTGGCGCGCTACCATCAAGCATACGTCCAATCCAGCACAGACGCCGCGCTCTGTCCGGATCGAAAAGGCGGTCCTCGCCCTTGCCCTTAGTGACAACGTGCCAGAAGCCTTCCTCGCAATCGCTGTCCACAACGCGCGAATCATGAACCAAAACCTTTCCCCTAATCTTTATGCGAGGACTGGCTTTGAATACCCCCTCAAAATAGGCGTAGAGCCTTGCTTTCACCTCATCCCAATCGCCATTCACATCGATGTGGGCAGGTAGGGGGAGCTCATCTGCCATCAGCCCACCTGTGCCCGCCAAACGAAGACATTGAATTTCTGATAGGACAGGGTGCTTGAATGCAGCAGCGGTCGGCCCGTTCGCGCTTCGATCCGCTGAACGATTTGCTGTTTCGCGTAGCTGCCCGTCAACCCGCGATGCTTATAGACCAATGCCCCGAGAAGAAGGTCAGCGAGTTGCATCAGTTCCAGTTCGTGCGATCGCGCGTGCTGGATGCGGGAAATCATCTCTCCGGTGAAGTCATACTTGTCATTACATAGAACATCACGAAGCTTCTGAACTTTAAGCCTGCTTCTTGTGTCCTTTATATCGAGGTAGATTTCATTTTGGTCGGTAGGAGACAATATCTTATTGAGCAGCGAGAAATACATTTTGTAATAAAAATCATCGTGGCTACCCTGATTGAATTTCTCATGATTGAGCGCGCCCTTATTGGGTACGATCAGCGATCTAAAATGAAGAGACTCGCTCTCAAAGAACCAGTCGATGACTTCTTGGTAAAAGTCGAGCTTTGAGGTGGAAACCTTGGTCCACTTCAATTCGCCAGCCGCCTTATGGCGTCGCTTGATGTCTCGCAGCTGCAACGACAATAGTTTCACGCTCGCGCGGTTTGTCCACACGGCCCCGAAACCCATGACATTGCTGTCATCGTGTTCCAGGTGGCATGATTCATCGCAATAGATCGTTACGCTCATAAAACACCCTTGTGCCCGACCTTATTGTCATCGATTCCTCGCTTCAACGCCAACGGTGGGCTAGGAGCACCTGTAGCAGCACGAAAAATCGTGTCCGCGCGACGGTTTCAAGTTTTGCGCTTGCGGTTCGGCAGTTGCACCACCTTGCCTTCGGCTCCCGTCATCATCCCGTGGATCGTCCGCGCCACCTTGTCGGCGGCGTCAATCAACCCCCCGTCATCAGGGCGGGGGTTATGTCGTTGCCTTCGCTTCCAGCGCCATGACAGCAAGATCACGATATCGGGCGATGGCCCTGGGGGATGTCGACACGGGATTGATCTCGAACGCCGCAGTCCGGCGATGTCGCCGGCCTTTGCCATCTCCACCACCTGATCGAGCTTCTTGCGGAAACGAGCGTGGTGGGTGCGCTGAAATCAGGCGGTGTCGGGAGCGTTCCGGCCATGGCTGCGTCGAGCGCCGCCTGACGTTTGCCCGTGGTGGGCTTTTCGGCTTGGCAGCCACCCCTTGGCAGATGTTTTTGGGGCGTTCTTGGCTTTCGGGGTGGCCTAGCGAACTTCGGCGAAGGAAGTTGATCGGTATACGCGAGGGGCACGGCAGAAGGTTCTCGCGGCATCGGCCATGCGGCGCGTCGCGAATAAAGGCGGCGGTCCCGAGCCGGGGGGCGCATCTGTCCCTGGTCCCCTCGGGCCGCACTTCCGAAGGTTCGGGTCGAACTTCCGCGTAAGCCATTGAAAGTAAAGCGCATTTAAAAAGGCTGGCGTCCCGGAAGGGATTCGAACCCCTGACCTACGGTTTAGGAAACCGTTGCTCTATCCTGCTGAGCTACCGGGACTTTTGCCACAGATGCCGGTGCGGGAAGCACCGTTGCCCCTTATGCCCGAGATCAAGGCACTTGTTCAAGCGCGGCTTTCGGGAAGGGCCGGTGCGGCCGCGGCACTATCATCCGTGCGGCGGCGGATCATCTTCCACACACCGCGTGCGGTGGCGGCCAGGCGGCCGTTGGCGAAGATCTCCGCCTCCACGAAGGCGATCTGGCGTGCCTGCCGCACCACGCGGCAGCGGGCCTCGATGAATTCGCCCATGCGCATCACGTCGATGTAGTGCATGTCGAGCTGGATGGTCACCTGAGGCTGGTTGCCATTGGCCATGCGCACGGTCTGGCCCATGGCGCGGTCGGCGAGAGCGGCGATCATGCCGCCCTGTACATGGCCGCCCCGGTTGCGGTGGCGCGTGTCGGCGATGAAGCCAAGGCGTGCGGTGCCGTGGTCGGCGCGAAGCCAAAACGGGCCGACATGACCGATGAGGCCGCCGTCGTCCTCGAGCGTCTTCCAGCCGTTGGCCTCCAGCCAGACCGCGTCCGGCGTAACCGCCACGGCATCCTCGTTCATTCGGGTCTCCTCATGGGATGTGCGCAATGAATTATGGCGGACGATGTCAACTGGTGCCAGCGCCGTGCTTTTCCGCACCAACTCGCATCGTCGCCGGCAGCCATGGGTGAAAACGTACTGGTCAGTGTGCGTCGCTGAAGGGCAGTCACGGCGGACGTGTATAAGATAGGCCGATTCGAGTTGCGGGGGTGACTATCGTGAGGTCAAAAGAGTGGATCGGCCTATCCGGTCGGACCCTAGGAGCGATATTGCTTCTAGTTCCTGCCTCTTGGATCGGAAGCGCTTTTCTCTATGAGCAGTGGCACCGCTACGAATACCGCTTCAAGCTTACGGTTGAAGTGGATGTCGATGGCGAATTTCAGTCGTCAAGCCAAGTATATTCCGTCTCGGGCACAAAGCTGGCATCTTGGTTGCCGCAACGTCCCGGCATGTCTGCCTATTTCAAAGGCGAAGGAATCTTCATCGACCTCGGCTCTGGCAGGAATATTGTCACGACGCTGATGCCGGGGCCTACCCCAAATTCGGCGGATCTGGCTTATCTACCAGTTCGGGCTTTTCGGCAGTCCGACGAGAATTGGGTCTACGATCCAATGGCAGCGCAGGGTCGCAAGGCATTACCTAAGAGCCTATACCCTGTTCTCGTCACATTCTCCGACCCCCACAGGTCTTCCTCGGTTTCCATATTGAACGAAGAGAGCTGGGCGCAATACGCCGAAAACAACATTATATTAAAAATATATATAGAAATGACGGAGGATAGAATCGCATTTGATTTGGAAGAATATCTGCCCTGGTTGAAAGATCGTCCCGGGAGGATTGGTAGAATATCGGACGGCGGAACATTGTTGTCGTCGGAGATAATAATGGGTTCTAGCTTCATAAGTAGATGACGAGAGAGGCGGACGATGTCAGCGTCTGCCGGGGCCGGTCTTTTCCGCTTCCGGCTCCGCTTCTTCCGCTGCCGCCATGGAGATCGACAGGATCTTCAGCGCGTTGTCGGCGGCGTTGCGGATGTGGTTCCAGGACAGCTGGAATGCCGCCTCGCCGTCGCGAACCTTGATGGCGGCCAGCATGGCGTTCATCTCGCGCATGGTCTCGGCCGTGCGCGCGGGCGAGGACAGCGAGACGCGCCGCAGCATCTGGATGCGCGCCTTCATGCCGTGCAGGATCGAGCCGAGCAGCGGATTGCCGGAGCCTTCCGTCAGGTTTGAATAGAACCGGTCCTTGGCCTCGATGGTCCGGTCGATGTCGTCGCTCTCCAGCGCGGCGGACAGGTCCTGGAGCGACGTCTCCAGGTCGCGAATCTGTTCATCCGTCGCCTTCTCGGCAAAGAGCTTCGCCGCCAGCGCCTCCAGCGCGCCCCGCACCTGATAGATGTTGGCGACGTCCTCGCTGGAGAGCTTTGCCACGATGGGGCCGCGCTTGGGCAGGGAGACGACCAGCCCCTCGCTCTCAAGCTGCCGCAGCGCCTCGCGCACCGGCGGCCTGCTCACGCCCATGAGTTCGCAGAGGTCCTTTTCGACCAGGCGCTGGCCGGGCTTCAGCATGCCTGTCGTGATCGCGTCGTAAAGCGCCTTGATAACCTGCTGGCGCACCGGCGCGGCGACGACCTCAACATTGAACTTGGCCTTCAGAAGCGTTGGGTCGCCCATTTCATCATTCCCCGAGAAGCAACATTATGCGATTTTATGGCATACTGTATGCCTGACCGACAAGCATATGGTGCCTGAACTTTCGTCGATGAAGGCCCTCAAGTGAGTCGGAGGACGGCGATTTTGCCCCTGCGACTATCTTGGCTTCTGAGCCGTCAAGGCTTCATTTTTGAGCGTTTCAGCATCGAGCGGTGAGGCCGTCACAATCCGGCGGCGGATCACCGCCGCTTGGGACAGCGGTGTTGTAGCAAATTTCCTGACCATCGCAAAACAGCCCTTGTCGAGCTTACTGTATTACAGTATGCCTATCATAACAGCCGAGGGAGGAAGGCCCCGTAAGTGGGCTTGGGCTGACATGCCGTGGTTTCAGGCGCGACCGCCGAAGAAGGCTCCATGGCATCCCCGCGACGAACGAAGACCTGGAAAAAACATCGGGACCGCATTCGCCATGACAGCCGAAGAAGACCTCGTCACCTACGAACGCAAGGGCCGTATCGGCTACATCACCCTCAACCGGCCCGATAAGCTCAATGCCTTCAACGACGACTGCGTGCTGGCGCTCAAGGACCGGCTGTGGGAGTTCGATCAGGACGAGGAGGCCTGGGTCGGCATCCTCAACGGGCGGGGACGCGCTTTTTCAAGCGGCGCCGATGTGCGCCAGCGGCAACTTCGCAATCGCGATGATCTGATCAAGCAGGGCGGTCCGTCCGGCCGCAACGCGACGCATCACCCGATCATGTTCGAGGGCCATGTCAACTGGAAGCCGATCATCGCCGCAGTGCATGGCTATGTGTTCGGAATGGCGGTGGGGATTTCCCTGCGCTGCGACTATGTGATCGCGGCGGCCGATACCATTTTCGAGATCACCGAGACGCGGCGCGGCCTCTATGCCGGCCAGTACTGGTCGATCATGCAGTTCCGTGGCGCCGGCACATTCGCCGATGAGGTGTTCCTGACGGGGCGCCGGTTCAGCGCCGAGGAGGCGCTGGCGCACGGCGTCATCAATGAGGTCGCGGGGGAGGGCGGGCACATCCCGGCGGCCGAAGGTCTGGCCGAGAAGATCCTCAAGAACCCGCCGCTCTCGGTGCGCGCGGTGGTGCGCGCGCGGCGCTGGCATCTCCAGCAGCACGAGCGAAACCACGGCCTGTTCTACGAGCGGGCGAGACTTCACATGACAGAGGATTTCCGGGAAAGCGCGCTGGCTTTCGCGGAGAAGCGGCCGCCGAAGCCCTATGTCGGCCGCTGACTGAGCGTGTGCCTTCCGGACGGCCGGGAGACCTGTCCGGCGTCCGCCCAAGAATTCATACCGATGGGAGGAAACCGGCATGAAATCTCTGACATGCGCCTTGACGCTTTCAGCCGTTCTGGTGAGCGGCATGCTTTCCGGGCCGGTCCTGGCCCAGTCCGATGAGCCGCCGGCCGAACTGGTCGCCGCGGCGGAAAAGGAAGGACGTCTCGTCTATTATTCGTCGGAGGTCGACGCCATCAATGAGGCGGTCGTCAAGGCCTTCGAGGCAAAGTACAAGATCGACGTCGAATGGCTGCGGCTTGCCAGCGGCCCGCTCGCCTCGCGCTTCGCGGAGGAGAAGAATTCCGGCGGCACCCCGGCCGACATCCTCCGCACGGCGGATGGCAGTGTCTTCGTGGAAAATCCGGAGTGGTTCCTGGAGCTTTCGCCCGACCTGGTGCCCATGCTGGCCGATTATCCCGCGTCCGCCTATCTGGAGAACAAGCGCTCGGTGCTGACGCAGTACAGCACCTACGTCTTCACCTATAACACCAACCTGGTCGATGAGGCCGAGCTTCCGAAGAAGTGGCCGGACATCCTGAACGAACGCTGGAAGGGCCGCGTCGTGCTGTCCGATCCGCGCACCTCGATCAGCTGGCTCGCCTGGATAGACGCCATGGTCAAGGCGCACGGCATGCAGTTCGCCGAGGCGGTGCGCAAGCAGGACTGGGACATCGTCTCCTCGGCTGCACCAGGCGCGCAACAGGTGGCGGCCGGCGCCTATGACGGAAGCACGCCCGCCTTCACCGGTCATGCGACCCCGGTCGTCCAGCAGGGCGCGCCGCTGAAATTCATCACGCCGACCGATCCCTCGATCCTGAAGCGCGATCACATCGGGATCGTCAAGGACGCCAAGCACCCCAATGCGGCGCGCCTGTTCCTGCACTACCGGCTGAGCCGTGAGGCGCTGGAGCTCTCGTGCAAGCTGAACGAGGTCGGTGCGCCGCTTGCCGACATCCCGGGATGCATCGAGGTGCCGGAGAATCCGACGACCGTGAAGGATGTGTGGACGCCGGAGGAGGCGCGCCCGCTCATGGAAGCGCTGGGTCTGTCGCAGGGCTGATGCAATCGGCGCGGCCTGCACCTCTTGCCGGCCGCGCAACGAGAAGAGGGGAGATATCCATCATGATGAGCGGCCCCATGCCAGATATGGACGATGCTGTTGCCATAGCCGACACCGGGGCTGCGACGCCTGAGGTCAAGGTCCGGGCCCGGAACCTGAAGAAAACCTTCAGGCGGTCGAATGGCGAACTGGTCCGGGCGGTCGACGATGTCTCGGTCGCGGTCGAGGCGGGAAAGATGTTGATCCTGCTCGGGCCCTCCGGTTGCGGCAAGACCACGCTCCTGCGCTGCATCGCCGGGCTCGAGCGGCCCGATGAGGGCGAGATCTGGGCCAACGACCGGCTCATGTTCTCCAAAAGCCCCGCCGTCAACGCGCCGCCGGAAAGCCGGGGGCTGGCCATGATGTTCCAATCCTATGCGGTGTGGCCGCACATGACCGTGGCGGAGAATGTCGCTTTCCCGCTGGTGTCGCGGGGCTATCCCAAGCGGGAGATCCCGGCCAAGGTGGCGGCCGCGCTGAAGCGCGTCGGCATTCCCAGCCTCGGCGATCAATATCCCAACCGGCTGTCGGGCGGTCAGCAGCAGCGTGTGGCGCTTGCCCGCAGCCTGGTGGTCGATCCCCAGGTGGTGCTGTTCGACGAGCCGTTGTCCAACGTCGACGCGAAGGTGCGTGAGGATCTACGGGTCGAACTCGTTGCGCAGCAGCGGGAAGTGGGCTTCGCCGGCATCTACGTCACCCATGACCAGGTGGAGGCGCTGCAGCTGGCCGACCAGGTCGCGGTGCTCAGGGAGGGGCGGATCGAGCAGCTCGGCACGCCGGAGGATGTCTACTGCCGGCCGGCCACCCGCTACGTCGCCAACTTCGTGGGCCGCGTGAACGAGGTGGAGGCCACCATCACCATGGGGTCGGGCAACGACAACCTCGCCGCCGCCGACACGCCGCTGGGGCGTCTGCGGGGATATCCCATGGCGCCCGATCTGACGCCTGGAACGAAGGTGATGGCGCTGTTCCGCCCCGAATGCGTCGAGATCAGCGACAAGGGAGCCTCCCATAATGCCCTCACCGGTTCTCTGCTGCGCACGCAGTTCTCCGGCGCCCATCGTGATCACCTTCTCACGACGGATGACGGGCATCGCCTGCTCGTATCGGAGATGGGCCGCTTCGCCGGGAAGACCTTCTCGCCCGGCGACCGGCTGACACTCGTGGTCGATTCCAAGAGCGTCCTCTTCTACCCGCTATAGGCCCGCGACATGGCGATCATGACCCAGCACATTCCAGCCGCCGATACCGGGACCCGAAAGCTTTCGAGCCTGCTGTTCGAAGGCGCGAACGGGCTCCTCGCCCTCCTGATGCTGCTGCTGGTGCTCTACCCCATCGGCGCGATGTTCGTGCGCGAGCTCCTGCCTGATGGCGGCGTCAACATCCAGGCGTTCCGCAACGTGCTGAGTTCGTCGGCGTTCTGGGAAGCCGCCTACAACACCGCCATCGTGCTCGCCGTCTCCGGCAGCCTGTCGATCCTGATCGGGACAATCTTCGCCTGGCTGAACGAGCGCACCGACGCCCAGATGGGCTTCGTCTCCAAGTTCCTTCCCGTCCTGCCGTTGCTCGTGCCGTCGGTCGCGATGTCGATCGGCTGGATCTTCCTGGCGCAGGAGACGAGCGGCTTCCTCAACGTCTTCATCCGCTGGCTGGCGGATTTCGCCGGCATCGAGATGAGGCGGGGCCCGCTCAACATCTCGACCTGGAGCGGCCTGATCTTCGTCTACACGCTCCATCTCGTCCCCTTTTCCTATCTCATCGTGTCGGTGGCGTTCCGCAATCTGGACCCGGCCTATGAGGAGGCCGCGCGCATGAGCGGAGCGGGGCGCCTCAGGGTGTTCCTCAAGATCTCCAGCGCCAGCGTCCTGCCGGCGATCATGAACTCGGCCCTGCTCGTAACCATCGTCGGCATCGCGATGTATTCCGTGCCCGTCATCATCGGCTCGGTGGCGCGCATCGACGTGCTTTCGGTCATGACGGTGAACCTCGTGCGCGGCGTCTATCCGCCCCGCATCGCTGAAGGCGTCGTCATCAGCCTGATCCTGACCGCCGTGGTCCTCGGCGTCTGGTGGCTGCAGAGATATATGTCCGGGCGGCAGCGTCACGCCACCATCGGGGGCAAGGCCGGAGGCACCTCCCTCGTTGAACTTGGGGCCTGGAAGTGGGTCGCCCGCGTTCTGGTGCTGGCCTTCGTGGCCGCCTCCACCGTGCTGCCCTTCGTCGCCCTGCTGCTCGTGGCGCTTCAGCCCTTCTGGTCGCCGGCGATCGATGTCTCCATGCTCTCGCTTCAGCATTTCGAGGAGCTGTTTCAGGCCGGCATCACCAAACGGGCGCTCACCACCTCGCTGACCCTGGGTGTCGTCGGGGCGACGATCGGCATGATCGTGGCCGCCGTTCTCATGGAATATGCGCGCGATCGCGGCGGCTGGCGCGCCAACACGGTGCTCGGCATCGTCCGTCTGCCGGGCGCCGTCATCAATGTGGTGCTGGGCGTCGGCTTCCTCATCGTGCTCGGCGCGCCGCCGTTCAACCTGCAGGGCACGGCTCTCATCCTGCTCCTGGCCTACATCGTCATCTACATGCCGCAGGCGGCGACCGCCGCCGGCTCCGCCATCGAGCAGGTGGGTGGTGAACTGATCGAAAGCGGCCGCATGGCGGGCGCGGGCAAGAGCCGGGTCTTCGGCCGCATCACCCTGCCGCTGATCCTGCCGGGTCTGGCGGCCGGATGGGCCATGATCTTCGTCGTCATGGTGGGTGATCTCACGGCTTCGGCCCTGCTCGCCGGCACCCGGAACCCGGTGGTCGGCTTCGTGATCCTCGATATCTGGGAGAACGGGCTCTACTCGGCGCTCGCCGCGCTCTCCGCCCTGATCAGCATGATCTCCACGGCGGCGGTGATGCTCGTGCTCTACCTCGGCCGGGGGCGCTTGAGCCAGGCGGGAAGCTTCTCCGGCAGGATAACCAACTGATGGGCAGGATAGCGGTGCAGGAAAGAGTTGAAATGGCAACGCGGCAGCACATGGACCTTCGATACATGCTGGCGCCGAAGTCGATCGCGGTGATCGGGGCCTCCGCCGAGCCGACGCGCATGAGCGGCATGATCGTCAGCCAGATCCGGCGCTTCGGGTTCGAGGGCGAGGTCTATCCGATCAACCCCAAATATGACGAGCTGGCGGGTTTCCGCTGCTACGGCTCCATCCTCGATCTGCGCGACAACCCGCCGGATGTCGCCGTGGTGTTCGTCAATGCGGAAGCCGCGGTCAAGGCCGCGGAAGACTGCGCCGAGATCGGCGTCCGCTCCCTCATCGTGCTGACCGCCGGCTTTGCCGAGACGGGAGACGAGGGCGTCCGCATGCAGGAACGGCTCGTCGAGATCTGCCGGGGCGCGGGCATGCCGGCCTGCGGGCCGAACACGGCGGGGCTGGCGAACTTCAACAATGGCTTTATCGCCTTCGGCGCCAGCGGCTTCCTCGGCCTGAAGAAGGCCGGCCGTGGCAATGTCGGCGTCATCTCCGCCTCCGGCGGGCTTGCGACGACCATATTGGGGCACTGCCAGCAGCGCGGGCTCGGCGTCAGCCATCTGATCGGCATCGGCAATGAGGCGGTCACCACCGCCGCCGATTATCTCTCCTATCTGATCGACGACCCACAGGTGGACTGCGTCGTCTGCCTCCTGGAATCGGTGCGCGATGCCGAGGGTTTCCTGGCGGCTGCGGACAAGGCGATGGAGCAGGGCAAGACGGTGATCGTCATGAAGCAGGGCCGCAGTGATGTGGGCCTGCGTGCGATCCAGACCCATACGGCGGCGCTGGGCGGGGCGGCCGTCGACTTCGAAGCGGCCTGCCGCGCCCATGGCATCATCGTCGTCCGCGAACTGACCGCGCTGGCCGACCAGGCGCTGCTCGCGACGCGGCTGAAGGCGGTCTCCGGCTATGACATCGGTGTCCTCAGCCTGCCCGGCGGCGGCACCAGCCTGCTCGCCGATGCCGGGCGCGAGCAGGGGTTCGAGCTGCCGCTCCTGTCGGAGCCCATCAAGCAGCAGCTGCGGCCGATCGTGCCGAAGATCGCCGCGGTCGCAAATCCGCTCGACCCCACGGCCGGCTTCGGACGCGATACGGCGCGGCTGAAGGCCTGCATCGAAACCTTCGCATCGGAGCCGGCCTTCGAGATATTCTTCTTCTTCCAGTCCCAGGCCGAGCCCGAATACTGCAAGATGATCGCGAGCACCCTCGTGGAATCCTCGAAGGTGATCGGAAAACCCATGATCGTCGTGTGGGAGGCGGGCGAGGGGCTCGAGGAGGGCGCCTGGAAGGTGCTTCGCGAGGCCGGCGTTCCGCTCTTTCCCAGCACCATGGACGCCTTCACGGCACTGGCCCGGCATCGCGATCATGCCCGATCGGCCGCCCGCAGGGCCAATACGACGCGCCGTGACTTCGGCCCCTTGCAGAAGAGCGGCTTCACGGCGCCGTCCCGCGACGATTTCGACAGTCTCGACGAGTGGCTGCGCGCCTTGCTGGATGCCGCCGGTATCCCACGGCCGGGTTCGGACATCGTCCAGACCGAGGACGAAGCCGTGGCCGCCGCGGAGCGCATCGGTTATCCCGTGGCGGTCAAGCTCGTCTCCTCCACCATCACCCACAAGAGCGATGTCGGCGGCGTCCACCTCTTCCTGAAGGATGCGGCGGCGGTCCGCGCGGCGGTCCGCGCCATCCGGGGCAATGTCGCCGCCGCTGATGTGGACGGCATCCTGGTGCAGCAGATGATCGAGGGGGGAACGGAATGGCTGGTCGGGGTCCATACCGACGAGCAGTTCGGTCCGCTCGTCACCATCGGCTTCGGCGGCATCCTGACCGATCTCATCGCCGATGCCGCGCGACGTCCGGTTCCGGTGACGGAAGCGGATGTGCGGGAGATGATCGGTGAGTTGAAGACCGCGCCGCTTCTGAAGGGATATCGCGGACGGCCGGCCGGCGAGGTCGGGCTGTTCGTTGATCTCGTCCAGAGGGTGGCCTGGGTCGCGCACGAACTGCGCGCGACCAGGCCTGAATTCGAGCTCAATCCCGTCATCGTCGGTCCGGAGGGAACGACACCGCTCGCGGTCGACTGGGCCGGGCGATAGCCGGGCGGCTGACCGTCCTTGAGGAAAAAACCGAATGTCCGTTCTGCTTGAAGAATTCGACAACGGCATCGTTTCGCTGACCCTGAACCGTCCGGACAGGATGAACGCCATTTCGCCCGAACTGGCGGACGCGCTCATCGAGGCATTCACCCGCCTTGGCGAAACACCTGATGTCGCGGCGGTCATCCTCACCGGCGCCGGTCGCGCCTTCAGCTCGGGCGGCGACGTCAAGATCATGACGACGCGCAAGGACTGGACCTATGAGCAGCGGCTGAACCAGCTCAACCATGTCCATCGCATACCGCTGGCGCTTCATCGCATGGCCAAACCCACCATCGCGCTGGTCAACGGCGTGGCGGTGGGGGCGGGCCTCAGCCTAGCGCTCGCATGCGACTTCCGCATTGCCGGACGCTCCGCCAAATTCGCCGCGAGCTTTGCCCGGGTGGGCCTCTCCGGCGACTATGGCGGCAGCTGGTTCATGACACGGCTCATCGGCACCGCGAAAACCCGAGAACTCTATTTCAGCGGCGAAGCGGTCGATGCGGAACGGGCCGCCCGGGAGGGACTGGTCAACCGCATGGTCGAGGATGCGGACCTGGCGTCCGAGGGGCGGGCCTTCGCCAGCCGCTTCAGCGGCGGGCCCAGCCTGGCACTCGGCTACATGAAGAAGAACCTGAACATCGCCGAGACCGGATCGCTTGAGGATGTGCTGGCGGCCGAGGCGATCCATCAGGCGCGGGTCGCCATGTCGGACGATCACCAAGAGGGCGTGCAGGCCTTCATCGAGAAACGGCCGGCGAAATTCATGGGCCGCTGAGGCGGCATTGCAATCAGGGCCGCGGCTGCGGCCGACGGCAGGGTGTGGACGATATGGTCAGCGTGGAAGCTCCCGAAGAACTGGCGGCACTGGCGGGATCGGAACTCGGTGTCAGCGGTTGGGTGACGGTCGATCAGAAGATGATCGATGATTTCGGCCACGCCACCGGCGACCATCAGTGGATACATATGGATGTCGAACGGGCCCGGCGCGAGATGCCCGGCGGCAAGACCATCGCCCATGGCTATCTCATCCTGTCGCTGACGCCGCGCCTGCTCAACTCGGTCTATGAGGTCAGGTCGAAGAAGAGGGGCATCAATTACGGGCTGAACCGCGTGCGTTTCATCGCCCCCGTGCCCGAAGGCTCCCGCATCCGACTGCGCGTGGTCCTCAACAGCGCCGAGCCGATGAACGGCGGCTACCGGTTCCAGTTCGCCAACACCTTCGAGCTGGAGGGGTCGGAACGCCCCGCCGCCGTCACCGAAAACATTGTCGCAGTCTATGTATGAGAGAGGAGAGATCCATGCCTGAGCGGGTGATGGAAGAAAAGGTGGCCGTCGTCACCGGCGCCGGAGGCGGGATCGGCCGGGCGATCGCCCAGGCCATGGCCGCGGCGGGCGCCCGGGTCATCGTCAACGATGTCGGCGGCGGGCTGAACGGCGAGGGCCGCTCGGACACTCCGGGCAATGAAACCATATCGCTCATCCGCAACGCGGGCGGCGAGGCGGAACTCTGCACCGACAGCGTGGCCGAGTGGGGCTCGGCGCAGAAGATCGTGCAGGCGGCGCTCGATCATTACGGCCGCGTCGATGCCGTCGTGAACAATGCCGGCATCCTGCGCGACATCATCTTCCACAAGATGGAACCGGCGGACTGGGATGCCGTCATCGGCGTCCACCTCAACGGCAGCTTCTATGTCAGCCGCGCCGCCGCGCCGCATTTTCGCCAGCAGGGCAGTGGCGCCTATGTCCATATGACCTCGACATCCGGCCTGATCGGCAATTTCGGCCAGGCGAATTATTCGGCGGCCAAGCTCGGCATCGTCGGGCTCTCCAAGTCCATCGCGCTCGACATGCAGCGTTTCGGCGTCCGCTCCAACTGCATCGCCCCCAACGCCTGGAGCCGCATGATCAGCTCGATCCCGGCGACCACGGAAGCGGAGAAGGAGCGCGTGGCGCGGCTGCAGAGGATGACGCCCGACAAGAACGCCCCGCTCGCCGTGTTCCTGGCGTCGGATCTCGCCAGGGACGTCACGGGCCAGATCTTCGTCTCGCGCAACAACGAGATCTTCCTCATGAGCCACAACAGGCCGCTGCGCGGCATCCAGAGATCGGAGGGATGGTCGCCGGAACTGATCGCGGAACATGCGCTCCCGGCGATGCGCGCCAATCTGCAGCCGCTCGAGCGCAGCGCCGACGTGTTCGGCTGGGACCCGGTGTAGAGAGATGGGCAGCAGTGACTGCTACATCGTCGGCGCCTACGAACATCCGACCCGCAAGGCGCCGGACAAATCGGTGCCTCAGCTCCACGCGGAGGTGGCGATCGGCGCCCTCAGCGACGCCGGCCTGACGCTCGGCGACGTCGACGGCTATTTCTGTTCCGGCGATGCCGTCGGCCTCGGCCCGCTGAGCATGGCGGATTACCTCAACCTGAAGCCCCGCTATCTTGATTCAACCGACATCGGCGGGGCCACCTATCTTGCCCAGATCGGCCACGCCAAGCGGGCCATCGCCGAGGGCCGCTGCGATGTGGCGCTGATCACCCTGGCCGGGCGGCCGCGCAGCGAGGGCCAGGCCACCGGCACGGCGTTCCGGCCGGGCAATCCCAACCAGGCCGACAGCGGCTGGGAGGCGCCGTTCGGCCCGGTCACGGCGAACATGTACGCCATCTGCGCCATGCGCCACATGTACGAGTTCGGCACGACCAGCGAACAGCTCGCCTGGATCAAGGTGGCGGCAAGCCACCACGCCCAGCACAATCCCAACGCGCTCCTGCGTGACGTCGTCACCGTGGAGGATGTGGTGAACTCGCCGCTGGTGGCCGATCCGCTGCACCGGCTCGACTGCTGCGTGATCACCGATGGCGGGGGCGCCCTGGTGCTGGCGCGGCCGGAGATCGCGCGGTCGCTGAACCGGCCGCTCGTGCGCGTGGCCGGCACCGGCGAGGCCTTCAAGGGCCAGTCGGGCGGCAAGGTCGATCTCACCTATTCCGCCGCCGCATTTGCCGGGCCGCCGGCCTTCGAGGAAGCGGGCGTCACGCCGGCGGACATCAGATATGCCTCGATCTACGACAGCTTCACGATCACCGTGCTGATGCAGCTTGAGGATCTCGGCTTCTGCAAGAAGGGCGAAGGCGGCCGCTTCGTCGCCGACGGCAATCTCATCTCCGGCACCGGCAGGCTGCCGTTCAACACCGATGGCGGGGGGTTGTGCAACAACCACCCGATGAACCGGGGTGGCATGACCAAGGCCATCGAGGCGGTGCGTCAGCTGCGCGGCGAGGCAGCCCCCGAGGTCCAGGTGAAGAACTGCGACCTCGCCCTGGCGAGTGGCATCGGCAGCCTGCTCGGCAGCCGCCACGGAGCCGCGACAGTCATCCTGGCACGCGAGTGAACACCCATGACAGACACGCCCCTCTATACCGATCCGCCTGAGAACACCGACAGCAAGCCCTTCTACGACGCGGCGTCCGAAGGCCGTTTCCTGACCCGCAAATGCCGCGAGTGCGGTGAGCTGCACTGGTATCCGCGGCCCCATTGTCCCTTCTGCGGCGGCGCGACGGATTGGGTCGAGCTTTCCGGCGAGGGCACGCTCTACAGCTATTCGGTGAGCCGGCGCGCCCAGCCGCCCTACGCCATCGCCTATGTGACGCTGGCCGAGGGGCCGGTGATGCTGACCAACATGGTGGACTGCGACTTCGACAAGCTCGCGATCGGCCAGCCCGTCCGGCTCGCCTTCAAACCGACGGTGGCCAACCGGCTCGTCCCCTGCTTCACGCCCACGGGGGGATGATGGCGCCTTTCTGCAGGCTTCACAGGACACCAAGAGCACCAAAGCGGGAGTGACGGTCCGATGCGCGTTGATTTCGATCATGAGGTGGATGTCATCGTCCTCGGGCTCGGCGCGGCAGGCGGCTGCGCCGCGATCGAGGCGCACGACCATGGCGCGGAAGTCCTGGTCATCGAGAAGCAGCCGGCCGGCAGCCATTACTCCAACACGCGCATGAGCGGCGGCGGCTTCCACAGCCCGAGCCCTGATGGCGATCCCGCCGCGCTGAAAGCCTATGCCAAGGCGATGTTCAGCGGCGATGGCCTGCCGCTGAAGCTCGAGGCTGAAATGCCGGAATATGCGGATGAGCTGGCCGAGATCTGGGCGCGCGAGGCGCCCGAGAACGAGGGCTTCATGCGCAGCCTCGATCCGATGTTCCAGACCATCAGCATGGCCAATGCGGCATTTCCCGACTTTCCCGGTGCCGCCGACGCCGGCTACTCGGTCGTGCGCAGCAGCTATACCGGATCGGAAGACGAGAACGTCATCTACAGCTCGACGATAGACCTCGACAAATCGCAGAAGAATGCCGGCGAGGCCTTCCACGCCTGCATGATGACGGGCGTCGGCCGCCGCGGCATCGCCGTCCACTACGACACGCGCGGGCGGCGCTTCCTCATGGGCGAGGATGGCGAGATCACGGGCGTGAGCTGCCTGCGGGACGGCGAGATCGTGAACTATGGCGCGCGGCGCGCCGTCATCGTCTGCACCGGCGGGTATGAATACAACAAGCGCATGCGCAAGGCCTTCCTGGATGGCCCGGCCGTCGAGGGCTGGGCCTTCTACGGCTCGCCCGCGAACACCGGCGACGGCATCGAGATGGCGACGCGCATCGGCGCGGGGCTCGCCAAGGTCGGCAGCGTTGCCGGCCGGGTGATCTGCGCCATACCCGAGCGTCGCCACGGGTTGAAGATCGGGCTCAACACCAATGGTGTCGGCAAGCCCAACGAGATCGTGGTGGACAGCTACGGCTCGCGTTTCGCCTCCGAGCGGCGGATCACCAAGGACCCGAGCCGCTACATCTTCTACAAGGAGGCGCTGCGCTTCGACACGCTGACGCTCGACTATCCGCGCATCCCGGCCTGGATGATCTTCGACGAGACGCTGAGGCGCAAGGGGGCGGTGATCTGGACGGCGTCGGCCGTCTACAACGGGGTCGACTGGGGCGATGACAATCTGAAGGCGATCGAAAACGGCTGGATCCTCAAAGCCCAGTCGATCGAGGAACTGGCCGGGAAGATCCGGCAGCATTCCGACAATATGGAAAGGATGGATGCCGCGACGCTGGTGCAGTCGGTCGAGCGCTACAACGCCGGTTGCGCCGAGGGCGTCGACCGGGAGTTCAACCGCGAGCCGCAGACGCTGGGGCCGGTCGAGACGCCGCCCTTCTACGCCCTGCCGCTTTATCCCGGCGGCCCCAACACCAAGGGCGGTCTGCTGGTCAACGCCACGCGCCAGGTGCTGGACTGGGACGGCGAGCCGATCCCCCGGCTCTACGCCGCCGGCGAGATCGCTTCGGTGTTCCAGTTCGTCTATCAGGGCGGCGGCAACCTTGCCGAAAGCATCACCTTCGGCCGTCTGGCCGGCCGGCTCGCGGCCGCCGAGCCGGTGCGGTCGTCGCCCATGCCATCCGCCCCCGCCGAGATCGCGTGATATTCGGCGGCTGAAGGCGTTGGATGCTGTGCATGACGATTTGGCTACTCGCGGCGGTCTTGGCCTGATGCTTCGAGACGCCCTCTGACGAGGGCCCCTCAGCATGAGGGCAATGTTTTGGGGAAGGGCCGGCCCCACAAACCTCATCCTGAGGAGCCCCGAAGGGGCGTCTCGAAGGATAGGCCACACCCTCCTGAAGCACGGCATCTCCTCCGCGTCGACGCGATCCCGCAGAAAAACTAAAAGATGAACGCAGACAAAGCAGCCTTCCTGCTGGAAGGAGGCTCTGCTATTTCTCCTCGACATTCCATCACGAAAATGAGGAGGGTCCACGTGGATCTCGGCCTGAAAGGGAAAACCGCTCTGGTGCTCGGCGCCGGCGGTGGGCTTGGCTCGGCGATCGCCACCGCGCTCGCGGACGAGGGCGCCAATGTCGCGCTTGCCGATATCGCCCAAGACGCTGCGCAGAAAGTTGCCGACGGCATCGGCGCCAAGGGTGGCAAGGCCATCGCGCTCGGCTGGGATCTGAAGGATCTTTCCGTTATCGATGGCAATATCTCGCGCATCGAGAAGGAACTCGGCGGCGTCGACGTCCTCGTCAATGTCACCGGTGGTCCTCCCCCGACACCGGCCGCCGGCCAGAAGGTGGAGCTGTGGCGCGACAGCTTCGAGGGCATGATCATGTCCGTCATCGCGATCACCGACCGCGTCCTGCCCGGCATGCGGACACGCAAGTGGGGCCGCATCATCACCTCCACCTCCTCGGGCGTGGTGGCGCCGATTCCCAACCTCGGCATCTCCAACGCGCTGCGCCTGTCGCTGGTGGGCTGGTCCAAGACGCTGGCCGCCGAAGTCGGCCGCGACGGTGTGACATCCAACATCATCCTGCCCGGCCGCATCGCCACCAAGCGCATCCGCTTCCTCGACGAGAAGAAGGCCGAGCGCGAGGGCAAGAAGGTGGAAGACGTCTCCGCCGCCTCGGAGGCCTCCATCCCGCTCGGACGTTATGGCGACCCGGAGGAATATGGCGCGACCGTCGCCTTCCTCGCCTCCAAACAGGCCTCCTACATCACCGGCTCCGTCATCCGGGTGGACGGCGGCCTGATCGCCAGCGTCTGACGCTCAGGTCCGCCCGGATATCACGCTCCGGGCAGGCTCTTTTCTTCTCTCCAGCACGGGCACGCACCCCATGGCTTATGATCAATCCGTCATCGACACGCTGAAGGGCGTGACCACCGCCACGCTCACCACCATCCTGCTCAACAAGGGCCTCCGGAACGTGTGGATGCGCGGCACCAAGCCGTTCAAGGAAGGCCAGCCCCGCGTGGTCGGCCCTGCCTTCACGCTGCGTTTCGTCCCAGCGCGCGAGGATCTGGCGACGCCGGCCTCCTGGTCCTCGCCCATCTCCACCCGCTCGGCCATCGAGGCCATGCCGGAGGGCTGCGTGGTGGTGGCAGACGCCATGGGCATCACCGATGCCGGCATCTTCGGCGATATCCTCTGCGCCCGCATGGCCAAGAAGAATGTGGCGGCGCTCGTCACCGACGGCGCCATGCGCGACCGCGCCGGCATTCTGACGACCTCGCTCAATGTCTGGGCGCAGGGCGCCGCTGCCCCGCCGTCGGTCGCCGGCCTCACCTTCGTCAACTGGCAGGAGCCCATCGGCTGCGGCGGCGTCGCCGTGTTCCCCGACGACCTCATCGTCGTGGACGATGACGGCGCGGTGGTGATCCCCGCCGCCCTCGTGGAAGAGGTGGTGAAGCTTGCCCCCGAGCAGGAGGCCAAGGAAGCCTGGATCATGGAAGAGGTCGGCCGCGGGGTGAAGCTGCCGGGCCTCTATCCCATGAACGAGGAAACCGCCGCCCGTTACAAAGCCTACAAAGAGGCAAAGTAAGACGGACCGGACAGGCGTCGCCCCCACGCCTGTCCGATTCGTGAGAAAGACGTCGCTCGCAAGAGCGGCGTCTTTTTTGTTGGCGGCTATGGGTGTGGCTTATCCTTCGAGACAGGCCTTCGGCCCTCCTCAGGATGAGGTCGCCGGGTGTGGCCCCTGCTCTCTAGAGGGTTCCCACCCACCGCCCTCATCCTGAGGAGCCGCGCAGCGGCGTCTCGAAGGATAAGCCGCACGCTCCGCAGCAGCCCGGCGATCACCTCCGCCGCGCGAGCTCCGGCAGAGCGTCGAATTCCCGGCGGATCAGGGCTTCCTTCTTCGCCCGCGACCAGCCCTTGACCTGCCGTTCGAAGGCGATGGCATCTGTGATCCTGCCAAAGTGGTCGGAGAACACCAGTGTCACGGGGCGCCGTCTTGTCGTGTAGCCGCCGAAGGTTCCAGCATTGTGCTCACTCACCCGCTCCTCGACGGAACGTCGCGTGATGCCGGTGTAATAGCTGCCGTCGGCGCAGCGCAGGAGATAAACATAGGCGCCGTCGGACATGGGCGGTCCTGGGTCTGGCGAGCGTGACTTATCCTTCGAGACGGGCCTTCGGCCCTCCTCAGGATGAGGCAGAATGTATGGCCGCTGCTTGAACTGCAAGGTTTGGGGTAATGGTCCTGGTACGATGCCTGAAGCGTGGCCGCACCCCACTACCCTCATCCTGAGGAGCCGCGCAGCGGCGTCTCCGGAGTTTCGCGATATGCGCGAAATCTCCTGGATAAGCCGCACGCTCCGCATAGCGCCCAATGAAAAAGGGCGCCGCTGCGGCGCGGCGCCCTTTCCCTCCCCAGCCTTGCTCAAGCGCTGATGATGTAGACGATCTCGTAGTCCACGGGATCGACGATCACGATGCGGCCGTCCGCCAGCAGGAAATAGCGATAGCTGCGGTATTCCGGCACGATCTCCACCACCTGAGGCGGAAGCGGGCGAAGCTCGATGCGCTTGGGGATCGCTGTGCCGACGCTGACCGTGAAATCCACCTCGCGGACCGGCTCCACCTCAACCTTGGTGATGGCGTTGCGGATGGTGGTGCGCTGTTCGGTGCTGATGTTCACCTCGGTGCGATTAACGGAGGCGCGGCCTTCCTTCGTCGTGTCGGCCTCGACCTTAGCTTCGGCAGCGGCGCCGGCGCGGGTGTCGGTGCCGGACTTGTCTCCCTCTCGGGTCATGGTCCGGCTCTTGGTCTTGGTTTCCGACGATTCCGCGGATGTGCCGGTTGCGGGTTCTGTCGTCGTATCCGATTTGGCATCGGTCTGCGTGCGGCTTGCGCCGTCGGTCGTGGCGCCGGTGCGCTCGGCCGGCGCGGGTTTGGCCGTGCTGCCCGTTGTTTCCTTGGTCGCGGGCGCGGCTGTATCCTTCGTGGTGGGCGCAGCGCTCTGCGGGCGGCTGGCCTCGGCTCCGGCGGCGGCCCCGGCTTCGGTCTTGATGCCGACGCGCGCGGGGGGCTCGGCAGCGGCGGCGGGTGCCTGCGTGCTCTCGCTCTTGGGCGGAACGGTCTGGCCTGGCGCCATGGAGGCGCTCATCAGCAGGGTCAGCGCGGCGGTGCCGCTCATGAGGGCATATTTCTTCGGTGACATCTCATATCTCCCTTTTTGTTGATTGGCCGCCAGCTCCGGCCGGACAGCGCCGGCCGGAGAGGCAAGGCGGGCCGTCAGTTGACGATCTGGATCACCTGGCGGGTGCCGGGATCGACGATGACACGCTGGTTGTTCACCACGGCATAGGTGTACTGCGTGTAGCCGGGCACCGGGCGCAGCACGACCGTCTCGGGCAGGGGCTGACCCACCACGATCTCTTTCTGCACCTGGACTGAAGGCACCTCCTGCTGGACCACGACCTCGCGCACTTCAGGCGCGGGCGGATCCATGATGGTGCCGAGGGCAGCACCGGCGACACCGCCGACGGCGGCGCCTACCGGGCCGCCCACGATGGCACCCGTTGCAGCCCCGCCGGCGGCGCCCGATACGGTGCCGCCATCGGCAAAGGCAATAGTGGGAACGAAGATGGCTGCAACGGCAGCCGTGATGGTGGCTTTCCCAAACATCGTTATCCTCCTTGTGTTTTCTCAATTCATCAAGGAAGACGTGTGGGGAGGAGGTTTATTCCGAAATGCCCAAAAAATCGTTTGGGTTGTATGTTTTTCAACTATGAGGCGTAGTCACTCTACTGTCGCGATCGAGCGATCGTCCTGCGATGTCGAGACGGTCAGTGGCGCGGCGGGCGTGCCGCAGTCGGGCGTCTGCAGCAGGCCCCAGCCATAGACGGGATCGCGGCCCACCGGCCCCAGGTCACGGGCGCGGATGAAGAGGGCGGGGTGGAAATCCTCCACCTCGGCTTCGGGCGCGGAGGCGCGCAGCAGCGTCACGGCCGCCGCCACGAAAGGCGTGGCATAGGAGGTGCCGGACCGAGGTTCGGCACTGCCGGCCGCCTTGATGCCGACCCCCGGCGCGGCGACATCCACATAGCTGCCGCGGCTGGCGCGGGCGTAGGCCTTCATGTCCGCGTCAACGGCGGTGACGGCGATCACCCGGTCATAGGCGGCGGGGTAGGCGGGCTTGGCGCCGGGACCGCCGTTTCCG
Organism: Agaricicola taiwanensis; assembly: GCF_014635245.1. Classification (GTDB taxonomy): domain Bacteria; phylum Pseudomonadota; class Alphaproteobacteria; order Rhizobiales; family Methylopilaceae; genus Agaricicola; species Agaricicola taiwanensis. The sequence goes on from NZ_BMCP01000008.1 coordinate 48,722, forward strand.
GCCGCGGCGATGAAGATGACTCCTGCATCCTGCGCCTTCTCAATCACGCGGCGCAGCACCTCGTTGTCGGGGCCGGAGAGGCTGAGATTGATGATCTTCACTCCGCGCGATACCAGGAGTTCGATGGCCTTGGTGAGGCCGGTCACATCGGTGCGGCTGCGCTGCGCGTCAGCCGGCTGGAAGACATCCACCGCCAGAATGCGCGCGCCGGGCAGGAGGCCGGGCGTGCTGCTGTCGGCGCGGCCGGCGATGATGGCGGCAACGGCGGTGCCATGAGAGGTGTCCCGCGCGCCGTCGCGGCCTCGGACAAGACCCTCCGGCACCAGCGTCTCGATGGCTTGTCCCTTTAGGGCCTCATTTTCAAGATCGATGGCGGTGTCGACCATGCCGATGGTGGGAAGCGGCCCACAGGCGGCAACATCAGGTGCCGTCCAGCCGATCATCTGCTGAGGGGCGCATTGGCCCTCCGTACATCCGGGGTTCGGCCCGCCGTCGGTGTAATAGAAATGGTTGAAGTCACTGGCCGCCGAGGCATTGACGCGGCCGACCGCCAGCCGCGCATCGGCAAGGCTGACGCCGCGCGGCACCTCCAGCGTCACCACATCGGAGGCGCTGGCGCCCGCCTTGACGCGGAAGCCGCTGGCCTTGAGTTCGGCGAGGTTCGCAGGCGTCAGGCCGGCGGCCACGAGTTCGTTGGTGGCGCGCTGCGGCGCGGGGGCGCTTTGCGGCGCAGGTGCCGCGGCAGACACCGAGGCGGATGCGCTCGCGGCTGCGGTGGCCGCAGTCGAAGCCGAAGCCGACGCCGAGGCTTTGGAAGCTCTGGAGCTTTTGGCGGCTTTCGTGTCCGCTCGGCTGCGGGCGCCACGCGCGGGGGCCCCGCGTTCGGCTCGTCCGCTCCGGTTTACGCTCTTTTCCGAAATGACCCCACGCATGAGCGCGGAAAAGCCCGAGCCCCAGGGCGCGGCTCCGCCGGTGTCGTTGGGTCCGCCTCGGGACATGCCGGCTTGCGCCCCGGCGTTCCCGCCGCCCTTGCCGTTGTTGCCCGCGCCGTTCCCGCCACCATTGCCCTGGCCATTACCATTGTTTCCGCCGCCATGGCCATTGCCGTTTCCGCCTCCGTTTCCGTTGCCTCCGCCGTTCCCGTTGCCTCCGCCGTTCCCGTTGCCTCCGCCGTTCCCGTTCCCGTTCCCGCCTCCGCCGCCGCCATTTCCATTACCTCCGCCGTTTCCGTTACCCCCGCCGTTGCCATTTCCGTTTCCGCCGCCGTTTCCGTTACCTCCGCCGTTCCCATTGCCATTCCCGCCTCCGTTGCCGTTCCCGGCATGGACGGAAGCATCAAGGACCTTAACCGGCGAGAAGGTGGATGCGTCGAAACGAGGCGCAAATGCCACGGCAGCCAGTACGGCGGTCGCCGAGGCCAGGAGCTTGCGGGCAGGCAGCGTCATGGGTTCGGGTTTCCACGATCGGGTTCGGGTGCTGGCGCCTTTTTTGCGCCGCCTGCATAACGGGCCGCGGCGGCCGTTCGATCCGCACAGGGCGGCAAAAAAATTGTCCTCAGCCCGAACCGTGACGGGAATAAAGAGCGTTCTGATACGTCTTCAAGAGCAGATCAGGATCGACCATGCCGTCAGCCATCGGATCAGAACTCGTCGTGCTCCTGCCACGGCTGCGCCGCTTTGCGGTGGCGCTAAGCGGAGAGGTGACGCTGGCGGACGACCTGGTGCAGAGCGCCTGCATGCGGGCGCTGGCCGCCGCCAACGAGCTTGCGCCCGGCACGAGGATCGACGCCTGGATGTTCCGGATCATCCGGAATATCTGGATCGACGAGCTCCGCCGCAAGCGGACCACAGGGCCGGTGGAGGATGTGGAGGCGCGGCACGATCTGGTGGGGGACACTGGGGAGGCGCGCGCCATGGACAGGCTGACGCTTCAGGATGTGCGGCAAGCCATCGACCGCTTGCCGCCCGAGCAGCGCGAGGTGTTGGTGCTCGTCTGTGTGGAGGACATGTCCTATCGCGAGGCGGCCGAGATCCTGGGCCTGCCGGTGGGTACGGTCATGAGCCGGCTCGCGCGCGCGCGGCAGCGCGTGATGGAGCTGACGTCACTGGCGGCGTGAGACGGCAACTGCGGAAGAAGGCGTGATGAGATGACGGACATTCATCTGAGCGACGAAAACCTGATGGCCTATGCCGACGGCGAGGCCGAGGCCCCGCTTCAGCGGGCGGTGGAGCGCGCCATGCTCGCCGACCCGAGGGCGGTGCGCAAGGTGGTGGACTTCCTGCGCAGCAGGCGGCTTGCCCGGGCGGCGCTCGCCCTTGATGGCACCGCCGTGCCCGACTCCCTGCGCGCGGCCGTGGAGGCCAAGGTCGCCGCCCATGAGAGGCAAGGGGGCAATGTGGTGCCGCTGAAGCGGCGCGGACTTTCCGGTCTCTGGGCGCGTGTGGCGCTGCCGGTGGCGGCCGCCGCCGTGCTCCTTGCCGCCGTGTCCCTCTACACCACCATGGGCATGCGTGAGGACGCAGGCTCCGGCGTCAGCTTGGTCGCGCACATCGAGGCGCCGCGGGTGCAGCATCTTCTCGACAGGCTGCCGGCCGGCTCGGAGGAGACCGAGGACGGGGTCACCCTGCGGGCTCTCGCCACCTACCGGCTGCCGTCGGGCCGCATCTGCCGCGCCTTCAGCCTGACGCAGGATGCCGAGGGCGCCGAAGCCGTCTCCTGCCGGGAGGGCGAGCGCTGGGCCTTCACCGTGGCCGGTGCCGTCGAACCTCAGGCCTATGTGCCGGCCGATGGCACCGATGTGATCGGCGGCTATCTGGCCGGTGCCAAGGCGGGGGAGGCCCTGTCGGAAGAGGAAGAGGCCCGGCTTTTTGCCGAACTCAAGCGGTGAGGCACAGCTTTCCCCACGCGTCATGCTCGCCCCTGTGGCGAGCATCCACGAATTCCTTTTCGGCGGTAGCCGCTGCTGAAGGCGTGGATGCTAGGCACAAAGGCCTAGCATGACGGGTTTGGCCACACCCGTCCCACCCTCACACCGTTGCCTTTTGCCTCCCCGCGCGGCCTAATCGGCACCGAACCACTGCCGGTGCCCCATGATCATTTCCTCATCGCTCGACTACCGCGAGGCGGCGCGCCGCCGGTTGCCGCCGTTCCTGTTCCACTATGTCGATGGTGGCGCCTATGCGGAGCAGACGCTCCGGCGCAATGTGGAGGATCTGACCGAGGTCGGCCTGCGGCAGCGCGTCTTGCGCGACATGAGTTCGCTCGACACCTCGACCGAGCTTTTTGGCGAGAAGCTTTCCATGCCGGTTGCTCTCGGGCCGGTGGGGCTCAGCGGTATGTATGCCCGGCGCGGCGAGGTGCAGGCCGCCCGCGCGGCCGAGGCCAAGGGCGTGCCCTTCACGCTCTCCACCGTTTCGGTCTGCCCCATCGCGGAAGTGGCGCCATCGATCGCGCGGCCCATGTGGTTCCAGCTTTATGTGCTGAAAGACCGCGGCTTCATGAAACACGCGCTCGAGGCCGCCGCATCGGCGGGCGTCTCCACGCTCGTCTTCACGGTCGACATGCCGGTGCCGGGCGCGCGCTATCGCGACGCCCATTCCGGCATGAGCGGGCCCAACGCCGCCCTGCGCCGCATGCTGCAGGTGGCGCTCCATCCCGCCTGGGCGCTTGATGTGGGCCTGCGGGGCCGCCCGCATGATCTCGGCAATGTCTCGGCCTATCGCGGGGCGCCCACGGGACTTGCCGATTACATCGGCTGGCTGGGCGCCAATTTCGATCCCTCCATCTCGTGGAAGGACCTGGAATGGATCCGCGACACCTGGAAGGGCCCGATAGTCATCAAGGGCATTCTTGATCCGGAGGACGCACGGGACGCGGTGCGCTTCGGGGCCGACGGCATCGTGGTGTCGAACCACGGCGGCCGCCAGCTCGACGGCGTGCTCTCCACTGCCCGCGCACTGCCCGATATCGCCGCCGCGGTGAAGGGCGAGATGAAGATCCTGGTGGATGGCGGCGTGCGCTCCGGCCTCGACGTGGTGCGCATGGTGGCGCTCGGGGCCGACACGGTGCTGCTCGGCCGCGCCTTCGTCTTCGCGCTGGCCGCCGGGGGCGGTGCAGGGGTGGAAAAGCTGCTGGATCTCATCGCCGCCGAGATGAAGGTGGCCATGACGCTCACCGGCGCGCGGTCGGTCAAGGAGATCACGGGCGAGCTTCTGGTGAGGGTGTAAGGGGTACGGGCCGGGCCGTTGCGCCAGCCGTCATGCCACTGCTGTCCGGCTGAGTTTGGGCAGGCTTAGCGTCGAGCGCGACAGATAGGAATGTGCGGTTGCGGCTTTCTCAGCGTCATGCTCGCCCTTGTGGCGAGCATCCACGAATTTCTTCCTTTGAGTGGAAACGCAGATGAGGCGTGGATACCCGCCACAAGGGCGGGCATGACGGGGTGGGCTGCGCTCCGGGTTTTCGGCACGTTCTAAGGGCGTGGTTGGCGAACCTAGAGCCTCGCGACGATCCCGTGTCCGGTTTTGCCGGAAGTGTTCCTGAACACGACAAAACCACCGCACAGCGGCATAGCCATCGACACTAAACCGGACAGCAGTGCCACGAGGGCGAGCATGACGGGTGAGGCTCCGCCTCACTCCTCATCGTTGGGGATGTTCAGTTGCTCGCCACAGGCCTTGCAGTGCACGGCGTCGACGTCGTGGCGCTGCAGGCCGCAGGTGGGGCAGGGGAAGCGGATCTTGCGGGGGCGCACCACGGTCTGGCCGAGGCGCAGGAACAGCGTGATGCCCGCCAGCATGGTGGCGATGGACAGGAGCTTGCCCCAGGTGCCGGGCAGCGTGATGTCACCATAGCCCGTGGTGGTCAGGGTCGACATGGTGAAGTAGAGCGCGTCCACATAGCCGTCGAGGCTCTCGCCGCTGACGAAGCTGGTGTAGACGAAGCCGGTGACCACGAAGATGAAGGTTATCAGCGTGACGATGGCGCGCGTCACATCCTCCACATAGGTGTCGTCGTAGCGGCCGTGGCCCACGACGCGCCAGAAGATGTCGGAATGGACCAGCGTCCACAGCCTGAGCACGCGGAGGAAGCCGAAGTTGAGGAGATACTGCGGCAGCAGCAGCGTCAGCAGTACCACAAGATCAACCCAGAAGATGGGACTTCGCAGCAGCCGCCTGATATCGCCGGAGGCGTAGGACCGTGCGCCGAGGTCCGCCGCCAGCAGCGCCGCGATGGCATAGTCGAGCACGAAGAAGAGCGGCGTCTTTTCCAGCAGCGGCACGGCCACGAAGAAGGCGATGATGGCAAGATCGACGATGATGTAGCCGATACGGAACCGGGCCGAGGCGCGGCTCTTGCCGTAGTAGAGCTGGTTCAACCGGTAGCGGATGGCCTCGGATCGCTGAACGGACATCGGTGCCTGTCGCCTTCTCCTCGCGCCCGGACATCTCGCGCGCATCGCTCCTCATGGCAGGATGCACTCCTGCCATCCACCGATTTCTTATCCTGCTTCGGAGGGTGTGGAGAAGGCAGCCGGACAGGAGTGCGGGCCTGAAACAGGAAAAAGCGCCGGCCCCGGGAAGGGCACGGCGCTTCGGGGACAGCTCACCCTTCGCTCATGCGCGGGGTTTGGAGGGACCCCCGCGCATGAGGTGGCGTGGCTGCCCTCAGCTGGCGTCGCTGGCGGCAAGCTTCTCGTCGAGGATCTGGACGGCGGCATCGCCGTTCTGCGCGATCCAGCCTGCGCCGCCGGTGGAGGCGCGGCCCTCGTAGACCGGTGCGCTGTAGGTCACGGCCTGCGGCGCGGTGTGCAGCGTGTCGCGCTGGGTGGGGCCGCCTTCGCCGGCATAGGCGGAGGAGGCGGCAACAGCGGCAATGAAAGCGGCGACCGGCAGGGCGGATTTGGAAAGGAACGTAGACATTTCAACATATCCATCTGTTGTTTCGCGGCATCGCCGCGTTGATGGTGTTGATTTATGGATGGACGGGCGGCGCACTGAGAGGCGAAACGGCAACGCGGTGTTTCGCCAGCGCGAACAATCGCTCCTCCGATGCCGCAACATGCGCCCGCACGCGGCCCGTGGGCCGCGCCGGTCGCGGGTAACCTCGTAGAAAATCAGGCGGAGGCGCGCAGCGCGGCTCGATGGGCCGCCACCGCTTCCAGCGGGCTCAGCATCGGCGGCAGCTCGCGGGCGAGAAAGTCGAGCCAGGCGCGGACGCCGGGGTGCAGACCCTTGCGGCTGGTGAAGACGGCATGGATCGTCACCGGCGGCGTCGCCCATTCCGGCAGCACGGGCACCAGTTCGCCCGCCGCGAAGGCCGGGCGGCAGATGCGCGCCGGCAGCAGCGCGATGCCGATGCCTTCCTCGGCCGCGCGTTTGAGGACATCGAAATTCGAGCAGAAAAGCCGCGGGCGGTGCGTGATGCGGCGCGTCTTGCCGGTGTCCCCATGCACGAGATCCCAGTGGCTTTCATCGAGGCCGTCGCCGGCCATGGAGAGCGTCGGGATGTCTGAAAGGCTGTCGATGTCGGGCTCCTCGCCCAAGGCGGCGACAAGCTGGGGCGAGGCCGCGAGGAGGCAGCGGGCGGTGCCGAGGGTGCGGACGATCAGCGACTGGTCGGTGTCGAGCGTGGTGCGGGCCCGCAGCGCAACATCGACGCCGTCTGCGACAAGGTCGAGGCGGCGGTTGATGACCTTCATCTCCACGCGCAGCTTCGGGTAGCGCTTGAGGAAGGTGGGCAGGAGGTCGGCCACCAGATCCTGGATCAGCCCCTGCGGAGAGCCGACGCGGATCACGCCCTGCGGTTCGCCATGGGCCTGGGCGGCGGCGGTCTCGGCCGCCTCGACACTGGCGACCAAGGCCAGCGATTGCTCATAGACCTGCTCGCCCACGGCGGTGAGGCGGATGGAGCGGGTGGAGCGCTCCAGCAGGCGCACCTGCAGCCGTTCCTCCAATCGCGCGACATGTTTGCTCAGGGTTGCCTTGGGGACCGTGATGCGCCGCGCCGCCGCTGAAAAACCGCCGTGCGTCACTACGGCATGGAAGTAATAGTAGTCGTTGAGGTCATTCACTCGTGGCGACCTTTTCGTCTGCGCCGACCTTCTCGTGAAGGGGAGACATAGGGAGCGGGGTGCGGCTTTACAGCGGCAGCCGGCTAACTTTTTAGCGAGGGATGGCGGGAGAGCTGCGCTGGGAGCGTGTGGCTTATCCTTCGAGACGCCGCGTTGCGGCTCCTCAGGATGAGGTCGTCGGATGTTGCTTTTTTCTGAGCAAGCCAGGCTCGTTTCCCTCATCCTGAGGAGGGCCAAAGGCCCGTCTCGAAGGATAAGCCACGTCCACGGGCAGTTCAGGCCGCGAAACAGGCGCCAATGCCCAGCAGCACCGGACCATCGTCGCCGGGAATGCCTTCAGCCTCAAGCTGCGCCAGCGTCAGCCGCGTGATGCTCTCTTCGGCCGTCGTCAGCGCGCGCGCCGCCACCGCGGGCGTTTCGGGGTTGAGGCCCGCCTCCATCAAGCGAGTGGCCGCCTCCCGCGCGGTGCAGCCGGCCATATAGATGACGAGGGTCGCTCTTTCCTCAGCACAGGCCTTCCAGTCCACCTCCGGCAGCCTGCCATCGGGGCCATGGCCGGAGATGAAGCGCAGCGAGGGCGCGCGGGTCTTGTCGGTGAGGGAGACGCCAAGCCGCGCCGCCAGCGCCAGGGCGGCGGTGACGCCGGGCACGATCTCCACCGCGATCCCGGCGGCGCTCAGGGCCGCCAGCTCCTCGCCGGCGCGGCCGAAGACGGAGGGGTCGCCCGACTTGACCCGCACCACGGTGCGGCCCTCGCGGGCATGCTGCAGCATCAGGGCGTTGATATCGCCCTGCGCCCAGGAGGCGCGGCCGCCGCGTTTTCCCACCATGATGCGCTGCGCCTCGCGGCGGGCGAGTTCCAGCACCTCGGGCGACACAAGATCATCGGCGAGGATCACATCGGCCGCCTGCAGCGCCCGCAGCGCCTTGATGGTGAGGTGTTCGGCGTCTCCCGGCCCGGCACCGACGAGGATGACGCGGCCTATGCCCGATCCATCGCCCTTGGCCTCGGCGATCAGCGGCCCCACCGCCGCCTCGTCCTGCGGCCGGCCGGAAAAGGCGAGGTCGGAGAAACGCTCCCAGAAGCGGCGGCGTTCGGCGCCGGGGCTGAGGGCCTCCAGCACCCGGGCGCGAACACGTGATGCGAGACCGGCCCAGCCGGCCAGCGCCTGCGGCACCAGCGTCTCGATGCGCCGCCGCAGGTTCTGCCCCAGGATCGGCGCCGCGCCCGCCGTGGAGATGGCGATGACGAGCGGCGAGCGGTTGACGATGGAGCCGAACTGGAAGCCGCAGAACTCGGGCTTGTCGATGACGTTCCAGGCAGTGCCGGCGGCCAGCGCCGCATCGCGGAAGGCGGCGGCCTCGGCCTCATCCCCGGCGTCGCAGACCGCAAGTCGCGCGCCCTTCAGATCCTCCGGCTGCCATTGGCGGCGGGTGATGGTGAGGCGGCCTTCCGCCTCCAGCGCTTCCATCTCCTCGCAAGGCTCGGCGGCAAAGACTTCCAGCGCCGCGCCGCTGGCGGCGACGAGCTCGGCCTTCCAGGCCGCGGCTTCCGCGCCGCCGGCGAGCACGGCACGTTCGCCCGTGAGCGTCATGAAGACGGGGAGGACGGCGAGCGGGTTCATGCGCGGGGCGCGTGCGGGAGAGGGCGTGTCCATGGCCGCTTATCCGCCGAGGAGCGGTGGGGTGGCAAGAGGCCTGGCTGCCCCCCTCATCCGTCATGCTCGCCCCTGTGGCGAGCATCCACGAATGCCTTTTCTGAGACTGCCGCCGCTGAAGGCGTGGATGCTAGGCACAAGTGTTTGGTCTTGAGACATAGCTGACAGATGTTCGGAGACATCCCTGACACTTTTGATGCGGATTGCATCGGGA
>NZ_BMCP01000009.1 GCF_014635245.1 Agaricicola taiwanensis
CGTCCGCCCTTGCACCTTGCACCCCCCGGTCTCGCCGACGGGCAGGGTTGCAGCGCAGCGCTGCGCTCCAACCCAAGCCCATGAAAGGAAAAGACCATGAACACCATGACCCTGAACCATCACCAGCAGCCCGTTTCCGAGGGCTTCCGCGTGGACATTTCACGCGGCGAGAATATCGGCCGGGTTTCGTCGGAATGGTTCTCGCGCCCGGATGATGAACGCTATCTGTCGCTGACCGAGCTTTACGACGCCGTGAAGTCCCGTGCGGATCGCGCCAAGGCCCGCACCGTGGAGAGCCGCGCCGTGCGCGTGGAAGCCAGCCGCGACGACGCGGAACGGCTTTCGCTGATCGTTCCCGGACAGGAACAGCCCGTCGCCCCGACGCATTGGAGTTTCGGGCAGCTTTGCAGCCTTGTCGGCGCACCGGCCCGCTACTTGCGCGACCTTCCCGCACCGCTGGCGGGCATCAATCTGCAACATGGCCTTGTCAGCCATCGCGGCGAATTAGTGAAGACGCTGGAAACCGAGGACGGGCGCGTTGAGCTTCGCGCCGTCACCGGTCCGGATTATGGTCGCATCTGGGATCACGAGCTTGTCGCCGCCGTCATGAAGATCGCGGGCAATGGCGTCGGCGATACCATGTGGAAGGTGCCGGGTGTTCTGGATTGGGCGACCATGACGCACAATCCCTTTGTGGACGTGACCAAGGACACGACCACGCTTTACGCCAGCGACCGCGACGTTTTCCTGTTTCTGGTGGACGATACGCACCCCATTGAGGCCGGACGCCTGCCAAACGGCGACCCCGACCTTTATTTCCGGGGGTTCTATTGCTGGAACAGCGAAGTCGGATCGAAGACCCTCGGCATCGCCTCTTTCTATCTCCGGGCGGTATGCATGAACCGCAACCTTTGGGGCGTGGAAGGGTTTGAGGAAATCAGCATCCGGCACAGCAAGTTTGCCGCGCAGCGTTTCGCCCATGAAGCCGCCCCGGCTTTGACCAGCTTCGCCAATTCCAGCCCCGCGCCATTCGTGACAGGGATCAAGGCGGCGCGGGAGCGCATCGTCGCTCGCACCGATGAGGACCGTGAGAGCTTCCTGCGCAAGCGCGGGTTCAGCAAGGCCGAGACCGGCAAGATCATCGAAACCGTGTTGCAGGAGGAAGGCCGCCCGCCCGAAAGCATCTTCGATTTCGTGCAGGGCATGACGGCCCATGCCCGCAGCAAAGCGCATCAGGACAGTCGCCTTGAACTGGAGGCGAAGGCCAAGACCTTGCTGGAGAAGGCCGCCTAATCACTAAAGCCGCGCAGCCGGAAACCCGGTTGCGCGGCTTTCCGCTTTTCAGGCTTTCAGGGTTCAAGAAATTTCCGCCGATCCGGCGTCGCGGATCGGCGTTGCGGCCATGCCCGAAAACATGGCCGCGCTCGCGGGCTGCGCCCGGCTCGCAAGATCACGCAAACACTGTTAAGAAACAAATAACTAAGTAATATATCGAGTTAGCACTACCACTTATATCTATATTGAACCTACAGTCACTGCTTGAAATCTCCCAGGCTTCCAATCCGGGTCTGTCAACCACAGGCCGACATTGGGAGAGACGCCATGCTAAGCATCGACTGGCGTGCTCCGGCGGCTTACAAGCACACCAAAAATATACCCGCCGCCGGATTCGCCTGGGAGTATCTGCGTCGCAACGACGACTACCGAGAGGATTTCCGGCTTCTCGTCCGCGCGAAGCGCCCGGATGCGACCGAGCTGGAAGCCTTCGCCCGACGCTGGGGTTTGCGATTTCCCGCACGATCCCGACGCCGCGCCTGACCGCGACCCGCTATTCTGGTCGCCCCGGTTTCAGCCGCAAGCCGTCAAACTGGTGCCGACCGAGCCGGATGAGACGGCAAGCCAGCCGACCGTCGTTCTCGCCCATCTCGACGGCCTCGACCTGCGCCGCGCCGCCGATGGCTGGCACGGCATCTGGCAGGCGGATGGCGTCGAACACCAATTCTGGTTATCCGAATCCGTGCCGGATGCGGCAGCCTTCTACGCCGTCGAACTGCCTCTGGACGACTTCATGGAGCTTCGCGCCCATGCGGCGCGGCGTTTCTGGCGGTCCATCAAGGGCCGAACGCCCGGCTCCGACTTCCGCAACATGCCCGCCCAGCTCCGGCAATGGCATATCCTGTCCCTGCGCGCGCTCGATGCCCGGTTGCGCGGCGAGAGCTATCGGACCATTGCCGAAGTCCTGCTTGGCTTCCGGGGCACAAAGGAAGATTTCGAGAGCGACCCGAGCAAGAACAAGGCGCGTCGCCTCGTCGCCCACGGCATCAGGATGATGCGCGGCGGCTACCGGCTCCTGCTGCACTATCCGATCAAACTCGATCCGTAGTCGCGCCGAAGACTCACCGTCATCTATGGATGGTCTCACGCTTTGTTGGCCGCGGCCTGTTCCAGTATCCGCTTGTAACCCTCACGCGAAAGCCATTGCGCGCGTTCGAGGTGGCTTTGCCAACATCGGCGTGTCCTGAACTCGTCGCCGACCGGATCGCGGTGCAACACGATCTCGGCCACTTCCTTCCAGTCCGCGCCTTCCGCCTTCGCGTCGAGCAGCCGCAAATAGGTCACGAAATGCCGTTCGTCATAGGGTGTGATGTCGTTTCCCGCTGGCGCTTCATCGTCCACATCGGGATCGAGTTCGACGGGCGTTCGCATCGTCGTTCCCCTTCTACCCGGAAGAGCCGTGGCTTGCGGTGCGCCCCCGCAATTGGCCCATCTGACCTGGTGATCGGGGAGTTAGTAACCGTCACGAAACGGCCCCGTGGCCTTTAGGCGGGCAGCCCTGGACATGCGCCACGGGCTCCCCGACCATAAGGTCAAGGAGTGTGGTGCCGTCATGGCCAGCACCAGCCATTCGTGAGGGGTTACTAAGCCCCAGAGCAGCGCGTCTGCTCCGCGTTCAGTCTTACCCGACCCGCACGGGATTGTCTTCGCCGAATTGGCCCGGCCCCCGCTGTCACGCTGAATCTCTCCATCTTTTCAGCCTGATCCCGTCCCGGAGGGGGGTGCCGCCAGCGCGCGTGCGCAAATGCGGCACGCTACAGGCCGCCGGTCCCTCGCCATGGTTCGCCATAGCGCGCCGCCGTCATCGGCAGCGCCATCCACTGACGAACCGGAGGTTATCCATGGCGAACCGCCGCAATGCGGACCTACCACCGCGCCTTCTGCGCACAAAGGAAGCCGCACGCTTCCTCGGCATTTCGATCCGCACCCTTGAAAAGCACCGCACCTACGGAACCGGCCCACTCTATCGAAAGATCGGCGGCCGTGTCCTCTATACCCTGCACGATCTGGAAGACTGGAGCGCCATCGGCACGCGCAAATCCACCAGCGACACAAGCGCCGGCACCGTCTTCGCCGCGCGCCCGCTCACCCCCGAAGAGCGGGACGAGTGCTGAATGTTGCGCGCCGACGATGACAGCCCCGCGCAGCCGACCGACACCAGCGAGCGCAGCCGCCTCGACCCCTTTGTGGTCGCGACCGGCGACGCTGCCCCGCGCGACCAGCGTGATCTGATGGAACGGCCGTTCTTCTCGCTGGCGAAGCGCCCACGCACAAAACCGATCCTCTATCAAACCGCCGATGTCGAGGTGCAGGTGTTCGCCATGCCCGAGCACGGCATGGCGACAATCTGGGATGCCGATGTGCTGATCTGGGCCGCAAGCCAGATCGTCGCGGCCGAGAACAATGGGTTCACCACGTCGCGCTTCTTCCGCTTCATGCCCTACCAGCTCCTGCGCGCCGTGGGGCGGGCCACCGGCAACCGGGATTACCTGTTGCTCAAGGCCGCGCTCGCCCGTCTGCAATCGACCGTCATCGCTACGACGATCCGAAACGGGAAGCATTGGCGGCGGCGGCAATTCTCATGGATCAACGAATGGGAAGAGATGACCACGCGCGCCGGCCGCGTCGAGGGCATGGAATTTGTTCTGCCCGAATGGTTCTACAACAGCGTCATCGACCGTTCGCTGGTGCTGACCATCGACCCTGCCTATTTCCGGCTGACCGGCGGCATTGAGCGTTGGCTCTATCGCGTCGCTCGCAAGCACGCCGGCCGCCAGTCCGAGGGCTGGGCGTTCGAGGTTTCCCACCTTCACCGGAAATCCGGCAGTTCGGCCCGGCCGTCCGATTTCGCGCTCGACCTGCGCCGGATCGCGGCCCGTCAGTCGCTGCCCGGCTACGGCCTTCAGATCGAGTGGGAGGACGGTCGCGAATTGCTGCGCTTCGTCCCTGAAAATCTATCCACAGTGCCTGTGGAAACCCCTGTGAATCCTATCGGGACATTAGGCGCACGGACTATCGGGACATTAGGCGCAAATCGCGCGCCGGACTCTATAGAAGAATCTAACAATAAAACTAACTCTTCTTCTTTGACGCGCGCGCACGCAACCCATGGTGCCGGTGCCAGGTCTCTCGGATCGGGGCGAGGTGCGCCATGATCGTGGCCTTCCTCAATCAGAAGGGCGGCGTCGGCAAGACCACGCTGGCGCTGCATCTCGCCGGAGCCTGGGCCGCGCAAGGACGGCGCGTCATCCTGATCGACGCCGACCCGCAAGGCTCCGCGCTCGACTGGTCTGAGCGGCGCAGCCATGAAGGGCTGCCGAGGCTGTTCAGCACCATCGGCCTGGCCCGTGACACGCTGCACCGGGAAGCCCCGGAACTGGCCCGCAACGCCGACATGATCGTCATCGACGGGCCGCCGCGTGTCGCCGGTCTCATGCGCTCGGCACTGCTCGCCGCCGACCTGGTGCTGATCCCGGTGCAGCCATCGCCCTTCGATGGCTGGGCCTCGGCCGAGATGCTGGCGCTTCTGAATGAAGCTCGCATCTACCAGCCCGAACTGGCCGCCCGTTTCGTCCTCAACCGCTGCGGCGCGCGCACCATCATCGCCCGCGAGACGGCCGAGACGCTGGCCGATCACGATCCGCCATTGCTCGCAGCCACCATCGGCCAGCGCGTCGTCTTCGCCGACGCCGCGCAGTCCGGCCGGCTTGCGTCCGAGATCGACGCCGACAGCCCCGCCGCGCGCGAGATCATGGCGCTGGCCGCCGAGATCGACCGGCTGCACATCGGGGGGACCACGCCATGACCGAGCGGACCCGCAAACCCGGTTTCGCGTCCCGGCCGGTCAATCCCGAAAGCTGGATCAAAGCGGCCGAAACGCCGCCGGGTGGCAAGCCCGCCGGCGAGGCGTTCACCGCCCGCCTGACCATCGACATCACGCCCGAGCTGCGCGGCCGCATCAAGGTCGCCGCCTTCCGGCGTGGGATCACCGTCACCGACATGCTGCGCGACCTACTGGCGCGCGAATTTCCAGCCTCCGAGGGAGATCAACCATGACCGGCAATGAGGCCCACCGCTTGCACGGCCGTCCGCTGACGGACGGATCCGCGCCTTTCACCACCTTGGTCGAACTGACCTTCCAGAAGCGCAAGGTCGAGCACTGGATACGTTTCGGCCGCAAGAGCTACGAACAGATCCTCGACCGCCGCCGCAGCATCGCCGGCTTCGCGCCGGGCAGCATCTTCGCCTTCATCCGATGGGCCTCCGGCGAACATGGCACGATGATTTCCCGCATCGACATCCTGCGCGCAGTTCATGGCGGCGAACCGTTCCAGACGCTGCCCTTCGTCCGCCCCGGCGGAGAAATCCTGCTGCGTCTCGACGGCTGGCCGAAGGTGCAGCGCGCCTTGCAGGCCATCGACGCCGTGGAAGCGCTCGGCCTCGACCCCGCCGACATATCCCCGGAGCACTGGCGGCACGTCCACAACCGTCTGATTGCCGGTCTGGAGCCACACGCCTATACGCCCGAGCGGCACTCCGCCTGGCTTGGTCGCCAGAGGATCGACCCATGACGCGCCGCCGTATCCTGGCGGTGACGGCGTTGGCCGTCACGGGCATCGCAGCCGCCAGCGTCGCCGATCTTCCGACGAAACTGATCTGGAACGCCACCGCCAGCGCGCCCATCGGCTTCTACACGGTCGGGCCGACCGACGCGCTCGACGTGCCGGAGCTGGTCGCCGTCATGCCGCCCGAACCGCTGGAGCGATTCATGGTCGAACGCGGCTATGTCGGGCGCGGCGTGCCGCTCCTGAAGCGCGTCCTCGGACTGCCGGGACAGCGGGTTTGCCGTTTGCGATCCACGATCACGGTGGACGGGATCGAGATGGGCGAGGCGCTCGACCGCGACCGGATCGGCCGCGATCTGCCTGTCTGGCAGGGCTGCCGCGTCGTCCGCGACGGCGAACTCTTCCTGATGAATTGGGACGTCCGAGACAGCCTGGACGGCCGTTATTTCGGACCCATCCCCGCAAGTTCCGTCATCGGCCGGGCGGTCCCGCTCTGGACCGATGAGGACGGCGACGGCCGCTACGAATGGCGCGGCCAAACCAGCGCAATGGCGCAATGACTGCTTCCCCATCGGCGGGAGCGGTGCCCGCCGATGGTTTCCCAACCTCACCGCCAAGGAGACTGTCATGCCCCAGATTGGTGAATTTGCGCGCGACGAGGCCGGCTTCATCGGACACCTCGGGACGCTCTTGCTGCATCAGGACATCATCATCGTCGCGGCAGAGCCGTCCGACGCGGAGAACGCACCGGATTATCGCGTTCACCTATTCGACGGCATGAGCAACGAAACCGGCCCGGAGGTCGGCGCGGCCTGGAAACGCACCGGCGAGAAGGCCGGCGAATATCTTTCCGTGCTGCTGGACGATCCCACATTCCCGCATCCGATCCGCGCCAACCTGTTCTGCGACGGCGACGCGGGCGCGTCGTGGTCGCTGCACTGGAGCCGCCCGAAGCCGCGCGACGAGCGAGACTAAGGCCATGCGATCCCGCGTCATCCCCGCGCTCAAAACCCTCATCCCGTTGTTCGCGGAAAAGCCGTCTCATCCCGTCGTCCCGCTCAGGCGCAAGACGGCCGGCGCGCGCAGCGAAGGTCAAGGGTGGCCATCGGCCGGCGCTTGCGCCTTGCCCTTGACCGCAGCGAGCACGCTGGCAGGCTGGGCTCAAAGCGGAGACAGGGCGGCATGGCGTTATGTCATTCTGCTGACCGCCGCCATGCTGTCGCTCGGCGCGGGATCGACAATGGCCGTTGCGCAATCGACGCCGATGGTCCGAACCGCCGCCGCCCATCCTCATGCCGCTTACATTGCCGAGGCGTCGCAGCGTTTCGGCATCCCCGAGCACTGGATTGTCGCCGTGCTGCGCACTGAGAGCGCGGGCGATGTGCGTGCGGTGTCATCGGCCGGCGCGATGGGGTTGATGCAGGTCATGCCCGACACCTGGGCGGGCCTGCGCGTCCGTCATCGGCTCGGCCGCGATCCCTACGACCCGCGCGATAACATCCTCGCAGGCACAGCCTATCTGCGCGAGATGTTCGACCGCTACGGCAATGTCGCGGCGATGCTGGCGGCCTACAATGCCGGTCCCGGTCGCTACGACGAATACCTTGCGACCGGCCGCGCAATACCACCGGAGACCCGCGCCTATGTCGCTGCGCTCGCGCCGGTCCTCGGCGGCGAGACTTCTCCCGATGCAGCGCCGCCACCGCCCGACTGGCGCGAAGCCCCGCTCTTCGTCACGCGCCCAACCGACACGCGGACTGCCGCCGCGCCGCCATCCGGGGCGCAATCCGGCGATGGCCGCGCAACCGTTCCGGTGCGCGATCCTGCCGATGCGGGGCCGGAAACCGGCAGCATTTTCGTGCCTCGCGCCGACGACGAGGGAACGCCATGAGGACGGCGATCCGGCGCACGGCGCGATCCATTCCGGTGTCCAGTCAGGCAGGTTTGCGCCTGGCCGGAATCTCGGCGGGAAAGGCGAAAAGGGCGGTAAGAAGGGAGGGCAAGATTGAAGAACATGGCACCATGTCGGGCCAGTTCTGGAAATTCTTGTTGTCTGCACACTGTTTAGCGGGCGCATTCGCGGCACGCCATTTTCCGGCCCCGCGTGCCGCGAGGTTGCGCAACGCCTTGGCATTGCTGGATTTTGACCGGCACCATGGGCGGAAATCGCCCTGTTTTCGGGATTTTCGACAGCAGACACAGCGATGAGCGCCGACGACGAGAACCGCTTCCGGCCCAAGCCCGGCCGTATCCGCTCCGATGCGCCACGCGTAGGCAAGACCAAGAGTTTTTTGACGCAAGCCAAGAAGATCGCCCGGCAGCAGCGCCGCACCTCGCCCCGCGTCGGTTTCGGAACGGCGGCATTCACCCCAGCAACACCAGCCGGTTCCCATGTAGTCCTGTCAAGCGGCAAGGGCGTGAAGCGCGGGCGCGGCGCGGTCTTCGTCCGCACCCGCAACCTCGGCGGCGGCTGGAATCACCGGCAGCCGGGCGCGCGCCGCGTGATGGTTCAGCAGCGCTATATCCTCCACCCCGGAAAGGGCCGGAAGGCGCAATCCCATCTGCGCTATATCCAGCGCGACGGCACCTCGCGCGACGGAGAGCGCGGTCAGTTATATTCTGCCGCCGATGATCGCACCGATGGCGATGCTTTCCTTGAACGCGGCCAGGACGACCGCCACCAGTTCCGGTTCATCATCTCGCCCGAGGACGGGGCGGAGCTGTCCGACCTTACGGCCTATACCCGCGACCTCATGAGCCGGATGGAATCCGACCTCGGCACCGGGCTCGATTGGGTCGCTGTCAATCACTACAACACCGGCCATCCGCATGTGCATGTCATCGTCCGGGGCAAGGACGAGCTGGGCGAGGATCTGGTCATCAACGGCGACTACATCGTTCATGGTATCCGCGAGCGGGCCAGCGAGTTGGCGACGCTGGAACTCGGCCATGCCAGCGAGATCGAGCAAACTCGCAAGCTCACCGCCGAGATTGACCAGGATCGTTTCACCCGGATCGACCGGGCGATGGTCGAGGAAGCCGATGGGCGGTTCCTCGACCTGCGCCATGAACCGGGAGAGCCGAAGCGGCAATTCGAGCGCACGCTTCGCCTGCGCCGGCTGTCCAAGCTGGGGCGGATGGGCCTCGCTACCGAACACGCCCCCGGTGTCTGGGAATTGAACGAGCGGCTGGAACCGACCCTGCGCGAGCTTGGCGAACGTGGCGACATCATCCGCACCATGCAAAGATCGCTCGCCGCCGATGGGCTTGAGCGCGATCCCATGACCTTCCGCATCCATGAGGGCGCACCCGCTGCACCCGTCACCGGCCGCGTCCTCGACAAATATCTCGCCAACGAGCTGGGCGACAATCTCACCGTCGTCGTGGACGGAATCGACGGGCGCACGCACCACATCGCCAATATGGACCCCATGCAGTTGGAGGATGCCCGGATCGGCGGCGTCATCGAGATCGGCCGCGCCGAGGCAGCGGCCCGGCCGTCCGACCGCACCATTGCCGCCATCACCGAGGACGGCATCTATCGGCCGAGCCGTCATCTGGAGCAGGCAAAGTTCGAGGGCCGCGTTCCGGGCGGCGACTATGAGGGTTATGTCGATGCCCATGTGCGCCGGCTGGAGGCATTGCGCCGGGCCGGGATCGCGGAGCGGATCGACGGCGACCAATGGCGCATCCCCGAGGATTTCGAGAGCCGTGCCGCCGCCTACGACGCCCGCCGCACCCGGCAGGCCGGCGTTCGCGTCCTGTCGGCCTTCGATCTGGAAAATCAGATCGGCGCGGACGGCGCGACCTGGCTCGACAGGCGGCTGCTATCCGCCGACGCATCGGATCTCGCCCCGGCAGGTTTCGGGCAGCAAGTCCGCGAGGCGATGGATCAGCGTCGCGAGCATCATATCGAACAGCGCGACGCCACGCGCGGCAGGGACGGTCGAATCTTCTATCGGCGCAATCTTCTTACCACGCTGCGCGAGCGCGAGGTTGCCCGCGTTGGTGCTGAGATCGCCCAAAATAAGGCGCTACCATTCCGTGCCGCCACTGACGGCGAGAACGCGAGCGGCAAGTTCACCGGCACCGTGCAGCTATCGAGTGGCAAGTTCGCCGTGGTGGAAAAGAGCCATGAGTTCACCCTTGTCCCGTGGCGGCCGGTGATCGACCGCCAGCTCGGCCGAGAGGTCATGGGCGTCGTGCAGGGCGGTTCGGTATCATGGCAATTGGGAAGGCAAAAGGGTCTCGCTCTTTAGGCTTCGCGATCGCTCGCGCAAACGAAGTACATTGAACGTAGGTTGACATCGTCAACCTCATTTGATTATAGGTTGACAGCGTCAACCAAGGAGTTTTGATATGCCAACTGCTGTCATCACCGGGGGTCACAGCGGCATCGGTTATTCCTGTGCTCGCCATCTCGCCTCGCACTACAAATGGGACCTGGTCCTGGCGGGGCGCAGCCCCGAAAAAATGAACAAGGCCGCAGAAGAACTGAGACAGGAAGCGGGCATCAACGTCACAACGCTTGCGCTCGATACATCGTCGCTAGCATCAGTCCGGGCAGCAGCGGCACAGTGCATCACCATCCTGGGCAATGGTAAACTGGCCTCTCTAGATGCGCTGCTTTGCAATGCCGGCGGGCGTTTCGATGGCCCCGTGTCGTATTCAGATGATGGATATGAGGTGACATTCGCCAGCAACTGCCTCGGTCACTTCCTGCTTACTTGCCTGCTCGCCGATCACATGGTTCCCACGGGGCGCATCGTCTTCACCGCCAGCGGGACCCATGATCCTGATACAATCGATGGGAAGCTGGTCGGCGCTGTCGTTGAACCCGATGCTGATGTACTCGCAAACACGGGTAAGGATGGCTCAAAATCCATATCGGCGGGAAAACGATACTCAACTTCCAAGCTATGCAACGTTCTCAATGCGTATGAACTGCACCGTCGCCTGCGAAAATCCGGTTCATCCACGGTCGCCCTGGCCTTCGACCCGGGCAGCATCCCCGACACCGAATTTCTTCGAACCCTGCCCACACCAGTTCAGTGGCTGGCGAAGACGGCATTTATGACATGGTTTTCCCGTCGTCTGGGGGTCACCATGGGATCGGTCGGCTTTTCCGGCGCCTCGCTCGCCCGCCTTGCTGCTGATCCCGGCTATGCAAACGGTTCCGGTAAATATTTCCAATCTAACGGCGGAAAACTGATTGAGACGCGGTCCTCCACTATGTCGTATGACAAAGACCGAGCCACGAAGTTCTGGAACCAGATGGAAGTCCTGGCTCGACTACAGCCGGAGGAAGCGCGCTTATAGTCATGACCACTGACAAGAGGCTGATTGACGCCGCCGCCAAACTGCTCGATGCCGGTGGGGAGGAGGCTGTGACGCTGCGCGCTGTCGGCCACACTGCTGGCCTGTCACACAATGCGCCTTATAAACACTTCGAAAACCGGAGCGCCTTGCTCGCCGCTGTCGCAACCGTCTCGTTCGCAGATTTAGCTGAGGCGATGGCTCCCATTCGCCAATCGCCTCGAGCGCCGCTCGAAAAATTGATGGCTACCCTCGACCTCCTCATGGACTACGGCCGCGAGCGTCCAGCGAGATACAGGCTCCTCTTCAACAATCCCGAAACAGCGGCCGCCGGCGGTGAACTCAAGATTAAGGCGCTTGAGACTTTCAACCACTTCCGGTCGATCGTGCAGGAATGCCAACAAGGCAACGATCTGCCCGACGCGCCCAGCGAAACCTTAGCCAGTCTAATCTTCGCCACCGCTCACGGCCTTCTGACAATAGAAGGAAACGGCCAGTTGCACCCGGAAAAAGGCCTTTCCAGCGTAAAGGCGAGCATGGAAACCCTGCTCGCTCTCCTTGCGCCCTCTCAAAAATGATAGAAATAAAGTATCCCGCCGGCGTGTGCCGCAGCGCCGCCTTAGGTCTGGCCGCAAGATCCCATTTCATCGGATGACATCGAGGCGTTCGCGGCGAATTCTGCCTCTTCCTCTATTTCCTCCACGGTCTCGTGGCTTCGGCCGAGGAAGAAGAAGACGATGAGAGCCGTCAGTATCGTGATCCCGCTTAGCAACCAGAGAAGGGTGGAGAACCCGTCGCTAAATTCATGCATGAGAGCCGTTTTGTCTACTGTTGGCACGAGCATCGCCGCCTCCGAAAGGTCCCCGGTGACGAGCCGCTGGGCCACTGCGTCCGCATGATCGCCGGCAACCGCCCCGAGATTGGCACTGGTAAATGCGGAAAGCACCGCTGTCACCACTGCAAGCAACACGCCCTCGCCAGCCACGCGCGAAGTACTGAATATGCCCGTCGCCATGCCGGCACGTTCTTTCGGTACGACACTAACGGCCAGTCCGTCCATAAGTCCCCAAGGAAGACTGATACCGACGCCGATGACAATCAGCGGGCCGATCAAGGTGGCGGGTTCGGTGCCAACGGGCACTTCACCAAGCCAGACGAGCCCAACCGCTGAGATCGCAAGCCCTCCGGCGCAGATCGTGGCCGGGGCGAACCAATGGGTCAGTAGGCCAGCAGCGACCGGAAGCACGAGCAATGGCGCAGAAAGTGCCACCATGATTTGCCCGGCGGAGATTTCGTCCATGCCTTCCATGCCTATGAAACGTGTAGGTAGAAGAACCAGTAACGGCACAAAGGCATACGACGGCGCTATTGCCAGAAGCTGTGCCCCGACGAAACGCGGGAAGCGAAACAGCGTCAGGTCGAGCATGGGCCGGGCGACTGTCTTCTCGACCAACCAGAAAGCCGCAAAAAGCAGAACAGAGGCCAACAACAGCACGACGACGACCGGATCTTGCCAACCGCTTTCCGGCGCTTGCAGAACGCCTGCGGTCAGCGCAGTCAATGCCAAGGTGAAGGCGATAGCTCCTTTCCAGTCGAGACCGGATGCGGTGGGATCGCGGGACTCTCGCATGAAAATCGCTGCAAGGATGATTCCGACTAAAGACAGCACGGCAAGCAGCGCAAAAATTGCAGGCCAACCAAACGTGGAAATTAGCCATCCGGCAGCGACCGGTCCGAAGGCGAGTCCGATACCGAAATTCGCACCGACTATGCTGAACGCGCGCAGCCGCGCAGTCCCGTCGAATTCCTGAGCTAGTGCCGCCATGCCGCCGGAGAAGGCGGCAGCGGCTGCGAGCCCCTGCAGCGCTCGAAGCACATCGAACCAGATGATGTCTCCAACGAAAACAAGGCCGATCGAAAGCAGACTGAAGGCCGCGAGGCCGGCAAGAAACGTCATCTTTCGTCCGTAGCTGTCGGCGAGCGCACCGGCTGCCATAAGCGTACTGCCGAAAATCAGCAGAAATGCATTGATTGCCCAGTTGAGCTGGATGGGGCTACCGCCAAGTGTTCGGCTAATGGCGGGCAGCCCGACGGCAATGCCGGTAAAAGCAAGCGGCGCCGTTAAGGCCGCACAACAGACGGCAACCAGAACGAGCATTCGGCCTGCCGCCGGAACGGCGCGATTGTGATCTTGCATGTCAGTGACTCTATTATGCTGAACTATAGGCTGAATTCGCGAGCATGGCTCAATCTGAACGGCGCGCCGCGGCAACGGCTGCTGTATTTTCGTACATCTGCCCGCTGACGATCTTTCCATTGCGCATTTCGAACCGGACAAGAAAATCGCTATCGGCGATCCTCGCGGTCTCTCGGTGCCGCAAACGGAAGTGACCTTCGACGAAGACTTGGCCGCCGGTATCGGTAACGCGCGTGGTCTCGTATGCGAGAATCTCGTACTCGGAGAAGAGATGCGTCGTCAGACGTTGATAACCCTCGCGCCCCTTGTGTTCGTAGCCCGCCCAAGGGATGACGGCGCGTAGTTCGTCATTGCAGACGCAGGAAACCGCGAAGCGGAAATCCGGGTGTATGTAGTCACCGAAAGCCTCGTCCAGGTCACCTCCGCTTTGTGCGGCGAAGAAGCCCTTTACGGCAGCGGCGTTCTGCATGGCGGAATCAACTGAAGCAGCCATGATCTAAATTGGGACGGCGCGGGTGGCGACCTCGAAGGTCAATCCAAGTGACGATCGGTACATGGGGTTCCTCAGCTGGTTGATCGTGTCGTCAGAACGAACTCATCAGCCGCAGAATGTCAGTTGTTTGCGGATTGATCATTCCGCCATCAAGTGACAGACTGTTGTTATGGCGACAACAGTTGACTTCCTAGAAATGCAGGCTTTCATCGCCGTGGTGACGGAAGGCTCTTTCACGGCTGCGGCGGAGCGGCTTGACACCGACAAGGCGCGCGTGAGCCGTATCGTGCGTCGTTTGGAAGAGAAGCTTGGCGCCCAATTGCTGAACCGATCGACCCGACAGACCAGTTTGACAGAAGTCGGCCGTGACTATTTCGAGCGCGCATCGTCGATACTGGCCGCTGCAGAAGCGGCCCAG
Organism: Agaricicola taiwanensis; assembly: GCF_014635245.1. GTDB lineage: Bacteria > Pseudomonadota > Alphaproteobacteria > Rhizobiales > Methylopilaceae > Agaricicola > Agaricicola taiwanensis. The sequence continues at coordinate 14,325 of NZ_BMCP01000009.1, forward strand.
TCTGCGGTCGCGCAGCGGACACAGGAACCGAAAGGTCGCCTAAAGGTAACGGCTGGTGCCGAGTTCGGAACGATGCGGGTCGATGGCTGGATCGCAGCGTTCTTGCGTAGATGGCCGGCGGTGGGCGTGGAAATCGAATACACGAACCGGCTTGTCGACATCATCCATGAAGGTGTCGACGTGGCGATTCGTATTGGCCCATTGCAGGACTCGGAGCTTTCGGCGCGCAAATTGGGCGAGTTGAACTACGGCCTGTTTGCATCTCCGGGATATCTGCAGAACGTCAAGCCCGTTCGCTCAATCGATGATCTGAAGCGGCAGGACCTTATCATGCATGCGCCGCGCGGCCGTCCTATCTGGACGCTCGTGAACGGCGAAGAGACGGAGAAGATATCGACGTCACCACGTTGCGCCGTCGACAACAACGTGTCCGCGAGAAACCTGGCGCTGTCCGGTTTGGGGATCGTGCAACTCCCACTCTACATGGCCAAGCCATACGTGGCAGATGGCGCTCTTGCCTGCATCCTGCCTGGCTGGGCGCGTATCCCGGTGCCGGTTCACGCCGTCTTCGCCTCGACACGCTATATGGACCCCAAGGTCCGGGGTTTTGTCGACTTCTGCCGCGATGGTTTCAAGCGCGAGGTCGAAGGCGTTAGTTGAAACCATCCGCTGCGCCGCCCGCGGTGGCGCTCTAACGGCAACGACGACGACCTACGCCTACCGCGCAGCAACTTGATCTTGGCAAGCGCCGTCTATGCGACAAACGTCCGACCCACCGCGATCAGATTATTCTGCACCACTACGCATCGCACAAGCCATTCAATCGCCGCTCAATTGTCGACCATGGCGACAACAGTGAGTTGCCTTTCGCATCACTGTTAGCCCGGGTGTACGGCTCCTATTTTCCGTTTGCACCGCTGAGACGCTCGCTTCGCAACCGCACGCGAGACAGCTCGGGGCGCACGAACCCTTTCGGCGGGCTCCCGCCCCCCTTTAAAGAAAGAAAGAGACGATGACACAAACTATCGGAATTCTCGGCTCCGGCCTCGCGGGCAAAGCAATCGCGCATTTGGCCACGGCCGCAGGCTACAACGTCGTGATAGCCAATTCTCGCGGTCCGGAAACGCTGACCAGCCTGGTTGAGGATCTTGGCCCGCTCGCACGCGCCGGAACCATTGAGGAAGCGATTGCAGCTGGCGACATCGTCAACTTGTCGATCCCCCTCGCATCGTTCGAGAAGCTTCCGGCCGACAAACTCGCTAGCAAGATCGTCGTCGATCAGACGAACTACTATCCCGGCATGGGCGATTTCCGTCGTGCTGACCTCGACAACGCCGAGCTGACGTCGAGCGAGCTCCTGCAGCGTCACCTTCCGGAAGCAAGGCTCGTCAAGGGTCTTCACAATCTCAGCTGGATTCACATGGAAGCCGATGCGCAGCCCGAAGGCAGCGCGACCCGTACGACGCTGCCAGTCGCTGGCGATGACGCCGAAGCCAAGGCAGAAGTGACGAAGTTCATTGAGAAGATCGGCTTCAACGTTGTCGACGCCGGCTCGCTGGCGGAAAGCTGGCGCATCGAGCCCGAAACGGGAATCTACTTTTGGTGCTATGCCCCGGATGTGCCGGACGGACTCTCGCATGACGAAGCGAAGCGCGTTTATCAGCAACCCGGCAAGCCGTTGTCTCGCGAAGAGGCGCGCAAGCTCATCGAGACCGCAAAACGGCCGTCCCCGATCGGTGGCAATCTGGCGGCTATGCCCCAGATCCATGTCGATCTGTTCATGGAACAGGCCAGCGCAGGCACCGTCTGATGATCGCTGCACCGGGCGTCGCACAGCAGGCGCCCGGTAACCTCGGATGTCTTTTTGGAAGTCAAACAGGAATACGACCATGAGCAGCGTAGGCCACCTTGAGGCATTTCTTGGCTCGATGGGCAATGGCGACGTGGAAGGTGCGATTGAACATGTCGCAGACAACATCACGCTTCGCAGTCCCATCGTGCCCACACCATTCGAAGGCAAGATGGACGTCGCCAACGTTCTCTCCCAGCTTCTAGATACAGTCGATGCGTTCGAACCGAAGATGTTGTTGCGGGATGGAGCAAATGTCGTCGCCACGCTGACGATCATATTTGGCGACCATGTGATCGACGCCTTCGACCATATTCACCTCAACGACGACGGCTTGGTAGAGAGTATGACTGTCGCGTGGCGGCCGCTGCCGGCCGTTGTCGCCGTGCAACAGCAACTGGCACCGAAACTGGGCGGTCAAGCCATGCAGTTAGTGCCGCTTGATTAGGCAGGACAGCGATGATTTCGATTGGCTGCAATGCGACCGCATCACCTGCGTGGTTCTATTATCATTCGCAGCGAAGCATTCACACTAGCAAACTAAGGAGATAACTATGCAAGGTGGAACACGGCCGAATGCCGCACACCCCATCACCGTGGAACCTGTGACAGATACAATCATCGTGCGCATAGGTGATGTGATCCTTGCGGAAAGCGATAATGCGTTGATCCTTCGCGAGGCCAGCTTGGCACCTGTCTACTACATTCCAGCAGACGAAGTGGCATTGGATGAGCTCAGCGCGAGCACGACGCGGACCCATTGCCCCTACAAGGGCGACGCAAGCTATTTCAGCACGCGAGATGGTAGCGTGAAGGATGTCGCCTGGTCATATCAAGATCCGTTCGACCACATGCTGACAATCAAGGGGCATCTCGCCTTCTATCCTGATCGGGTCGATGCCATCGAGGCAGTGCCGGGGAACTGATTGTTGTTGGTCCCTTCGTTGCACATTGATTGTGTATTGAACCGATCCGCGACAGAATGTTGTTCATGACGACATCAGTAGGCTTTTCAGAAATGAGGGTTTTCGTCGCCGTGGTGACGGAAGAATCCTTCACCGCCGCGGCCGAACGGCTTGAGACCGACAAGGCTCGCGTGAGCCGCATCGTGCAGCGAATAGAGGAAAAGCTCGGCGCGCGGCTTCTGAATCGTTCCACGCGACGCCTGAGCGTAACGGAAGTCGGACGAGACTACTTCGAACGTGCGTCATCGATCCTTGCCGCGGCGGAGGCGGCGGAAGCTGCGGTCGCACGGCAAAGCCAGGAACCCATGGGGCGCCTCAAGATCACGGCAACGCCGGAGTTCGGAACGGTATGGGTCGATGACCGGATCGCCGCTTACTTGTCCGAATGGCCGAAGGTCACCGTCGAAGCAGTCTACTCCAATCGTTTCGTCGACATCATTCACGAAGGTATCGATGTCGCCATCCGCATCGGCGCCTTGGCTGATTCCGACCTGTCGGCCCGCAAGCTCGGCGAGATAGCTTACGGTCTTTACGCATCCCCTGCCTATCTGAAGCGTACCAAGGCGATCCGCACGGTCGACGATTTGAAGCGCCACGACCTCGTCATGAAGACGTCGAGTGGCCGCACCAGTTGGACCCTCGTCAATGGCCAGGCCCAAGAAAAGGTTTCGCAGACGCCCCGCTGCGCATTCGACAATATCGTCGCCGTCAAGAACCTGACTGTGTCCGGCTTGGGAGTCGGACTGCTCCCGCGCTTCATGGCCGAGCCACATGTGGCCGAGGAAACCTTGGTCGTGGTCCTGCCGGGTTGGGCAAGCGTCCCGATGCCGGTCCACGCCGTCTTCGCCTCCACGCGCTATATGGACCCAAAGGTGCGCAGCTTTATCGACCTTTGTCGCGACGCCTTTAGGGATAGCAGCCCAGCCTGAAACGAGCCGACCAATCACTGTGGTCGCGCACATGTTCTTTTTTCCTACACTGCCCAAACTGCACGGTCCGAAGGTCGCACCTCGGAGACGCCAGAATACGCGCCGGGGAGCTGCCGCGGTTAGTCCTACAGATCGGCCAGCTTCGTTATTGTTGTTCCTCGGAACAACAGACCGAGGTATTTCAGGCATCTAATCTATTTTCGAACAATCCATTACCTTCCAGCCTAGCCGCTCATCGGGAGCGAAACGTCTAGGCAAGGAAGGTCTCTAATGAAAATCGGAATACTGAACGCCGGGAACGTCGGTAGTCGTCTGGCAAGGGCGTGGGCGGCTGCGGGCCATGACCTTGTCATTGCCAAGGATGGCGAAGATCGCAAGCTTGCGCCACTGCTTGCTGAACTTGGTGACCGGGCGCGGCTTGGAACGATCCGCGAAGCGGCAGAATTCGGAGACGCAGTGCTGTTCTCCGTCTATTGGCCACGGCTCGACGCCATCCTCAGCGAAGTCGGCGATGCGCTCGATGGCAAAGTCGTCATCGAGACGATGAATCCGCTGGGGGTCACCGCCGAGTTCGTCCACTACCACGATCTGGATTTCATGCGCGACGGCTCGACTGCCGAAGCTCTGCAAGAGCGTCTGCCGAAGGCGCGGGTCGTCAAGGCCTTCAACCTGCTGGCATCGCCGCTGCTCGAAGCCGCGGCCTGGTCGGATACGCCGGTGCCGCCCAACGTCTTCTACGTCAGTGACGATGCAGAGGCAGGGCAGACAACCCGCGGTCTGATTGCCGACGCCGGTTTCAAGCCCGCCAATGCCGGTCCGCTCAAGGGCGCGCGTCAGCTGGAACAGGCCGGCGTCCTGCTCCACCACGTCGCCGACCATGAGTTTAGCGGCGACGCCGATCTCGTCCGCCTGGCCCTGACAGTCATCGAAGCCAGCCCTGGCCCGGTCATGCGCGAACGAGTCGCCTGATCTGGTGAGCACTCTCATCCGCAAAATCACTCACTCTGCATTTCGCTTAGAAAAGGAAAATCAAATGTCGAAACCACTTACCGGAAAAACCGCTCTCGTCACCGGCGGATCGCGTGGCATCGGCCGTGCGATCGCCGAGCGACTGGCCGCGGACGGTGCTACGGTCGCGCTGACCTACAATTCGAGCAAAGGTGGCGCTGATGAAGCCGTCGCCGAAATCGAGAAAGCCGGCGGCAGCGCTTTCGCACTGAAGGCCGAACTGCTCGACGCGGGCGCCATAGAACCCCTGTTCGAGGCGCTCGACGCCGAACTTGCGCGCCGACATGGCAGCAAGACCCTCGACATCGTCGTGAACAATGCCGGTGGCAACGGTTTTGGCGGTCTGGACAATGCGACGCCCGAAAGCTTCGATGCCATGTTCAACGTCTTCGTACGCGCGCCCTTCTTCATCCTTCAGGCCGCCCTCAGCCGCCTGAGCGACGGTGGACGCGTAATCAATGTGTCGTCCGCATTCGCCACCCGACCTTCGCCGATGGCGTCCATGTATTCGATGGCCAAGGGAAGCATCAACGTCTTCACGCATTCACTCGCGATGGAGCTGGGTCCGCGGGGCATCACGGCGAATGCCGTCGCGCCCGGCTGGACAAGCACCGACATGAACGCTGCTGTCCGCGAGAGCGCCGAAATGGTGAGCGCCATCGAAGCTGATACCGCTCTGGGCCGCTTCGGCGAACCGTCTGATATCGCCGATGTCGTCGCCTTCCTTGCCTCGAACGAGGGCCGCTGGGTGACCGGTCAGATCGTCGAAGCCAGTGGCGGTTACAAGCTCTGATCGCTTCAAGACGCAGCCCTCGAGAGTATCCCGGAACTGGCGCGCCCGAAGCGCCAGCGCCGGGCATCAGCTGAACGATGACATAACTTGGGAGAGCACTGATGAAGATTGGAATCATAGGGGCCGGACTAATCGGCGGCACGCTGACACGGCGGTTGGCGGAACTGGGCCATGAGGTCTCCGTCGCGAATTCGCGCGGTCCGGCTTCTCTCGCCGAACTTGCCACGGAGACCGGTGCCACGGCGGCAGCCGTGCAGGAGGCGGCCCGCAGCGGCGAGATCGTCTTTGTCACGATACCAGTCAGGAACATCCCCGATCTGCCGAACGACCTGTTCGACGGGGTCAGCGACGATGTCATCGTTGTCGACACCGGAAACTACTATCCGCGCGAGCGCGATGGCCGGATCGACGAGATCGAAGACGGCATGGCCGAAAGCCGTTGGGTGGCGAAACAACTCGGGCGGCCCGTGCTGAAAGCCATCAACACATTGCACTGGCGCAGCCTTTTAGAGGACGGCAAACCAGAGGGAGCGGCGGGCCGCATCGCAATACCGGTCGCCGGCGACGATGAGGCCGGCAAAGCAAAGGTCATCCAGCTCTTCGGCGAACTCGGATTTGACGGAATCGACGCCGGTGGGCTTGACGACTCCTGGCGTCAGCAGCCCGGCGCGCCGGCATATGCCGCCAATCTCGATGCACAAGCCGCGCGCAGGGCACTTTCTGAAGCGAGTCCCAAGCGGAAGCCGGAGCTTCGCGCAGCCGCGAACAGCAGCATCGGCAAGCCGGCTTGAGAACTCGGCATCGAGTTCGGCTGCGTGTCGCTGCGGCCGAGGGAAGAACGACCCGTCGCAACTCCAGGAGATGAAGATGGACACACAGCTAAGAGATCGTGTTGCTTTGGTTACAGGCGCGAGCCAGGGCATCGGCGAGGCAATCGCGCGAGCCTTGCACGGTGAAGGTGTCAAGGTCGCCCTTCTGGCGCGCGACAAGGACAAGCTGGCGAAGATCGCCGACGACCTCGGAGACGGGGCTTTCCCGATCAGCGGCGATGTGACCAACGCTGACCGCGTGACGCAAGCGATCGCGGAGGTAGAGTCGGAACTTGGGATGATCGACATCGTCGTCAACAATGCGGGTGGCATACGATCGTCGACTGGTGAACTATTCCGATCGTTCGAAGATATCTCCGACGCTGACTGGCTCGCAACCTGGGAGTTCAACCTCCTTTCCGTCGTGCGGGTTGTTCGAGCGCTCGCGCCGAAGATGGCCGAACGCGGATGGGGCCGCATCATCAACATCTCGTCGGAAAGCGGCATTCAAACCGAAGCGGTCGCTCTCGAATATGCCTCCGCCAAGAGCGCGCTGAACATTCTGACTAAGGGACTTTCAAAAACGTATGCCGACAGGGGTGTGCTCGCGAACGTCGTATCGCCGGCCTATGTGGACACGCCCATTCTCCGCGACTTGCTGGCGCAGCAGGATGGCGCCGAGGGGCTGTCGCGTGACGAACTGGCAGTTCACTTCCTGTCTACTTTCCGTCCGAGCATCAGGGTCGGTCGGCCGTGCAAGCCGGAAGACGTTGCCGCTGCGGTCGTGTTCCTGGCGTCGGAGCAGGCGAGCTTCATCACCGGAACCAACCTTCGAGTTGATGGCGGTTCAGTGATGGCAATCTAACGGCGTCGGGGAGAGAAGAGTGCGTGGTAAGGTAAATGGCACAAGGTCGGTGTTGCCGCCCGCTGAAAGTCGCATTGCGGGTGCCTACAAGGGCGCCGATCTGGTTGACTCCTTTGCCACGAAACTCTGCGCTGGAATGCCTCGCGACCTTGATGTTTTGGCGCGCGCTATCCTCGGTCATCCCGCCTGGTGGGTTCGCGGTCTCCTCAACATTCGCGACCTAGTGGTAGCTCGTTTTGGCTTGAAGACGACAAGCGAACTCCAGCGCAGGACACATGCCGAGGCCGGCGAGTCCATCGACTTTTTCCCGATCCTATCGCGATACGAAGACGAACTGGTGCTTGGGGTAAATGATCGACATCTTGATTTCAAAACCTCGATAATGCTCCGGCCTCCAGCCGACCGGGGAGATTTCGATGCTGTCGTCACCACTGTTGTGCATTGTCACAACAACCTGGGACGCGCTTATCTAGCTCTGATCAAGCCCTTTCATGTTCTGGTAATTCGATCAAACCTGAGACGCGCTGTGCTGATACTATCCCGCGACAAGCGGGCAACTTCGGCATGACGAGGTCTATATGCGTCGTAGAAGACTGAGTGCGCAATCCGAGTCTTCGCCTACGTCGTTGCTGCTTAGCGGCCGCGTCCCAATGGTAACTTTAATCCAGACGCTCGCCGTGGCGGAATACTTAAGCTTCTCCCGTGCCGCAGACGCGCTTGGCGTCAGTCAGTCGAGCGTGAGTACCCGAATTAGAGTGCTGGAAAGAGATCTCGGCGTCGTCCTGTTCAATCGCAATACGCGCGGCGTCCGCCTGACGGAAGCTGGACGCCATTTCGTCGATCAGGTCGAGAACGCGATGGGCATTCTTGATCATGCGATCCAGGCCGCAGGAATGCAGGCGCGTGGCGAAGATGGCGCGCTCCGCGTCGGCGTCCATGCCCTCATGGTAGGCTGCTTCCTCGACCGCCTGCTGGAGCGGTTCCACGACGAACATCCAGGCATTTGTCTGCACATCACCGAGGGCACCGCGCGAGACGCACAATTCATGATGCGCGAAGGCAAGCTTGATATCTCCTTCATGCTTGGCTCTCACGAGATTTCCGACCTCAATTCCCGTGTGATCTGGCGTGACCGCCTAATGGTTGCGCTGCCGCAGGGGCACCCGCTGGCGCTCCAGCCAAATGTCGAATGGCGGCAACTGGCAGAGGAAACCTTCCTCATTCGGCATGGCGGCGCCGGCCCGCAGCTTCACGATCTGATCATAGCGCGCGCAGCCGGAAAATGGCTGACACCGGCAATCGTTCGCGTGGATGCAGGAAGAAGTGCGTTGTTCTCGATGATCGCAGCCGGGCACGGCGTCTCGCTCTTCGTCGAAGAAAACGTGTCGGCCAGTACAACCAACATCGCTTTTCTGCCGATACGCGACGAGCCAGAAGCTATCGCCTTTTCCGTCGTCTGGTCACCCTCCAATCGCGATCCGGCGCTTATGAAGCTGCTCACACTGGCAACGGCGCTACCGAAATATCTTCCATAAACCGATTCGAAAACCGATGCCTCGTGCCGCGCCGCAAATGTGTCGTCGCGACCATCCTATTTGCCGCCGATAGTATCCGGCAGCCCTCCCGCATCCGTTTTCCTGTTGCGTGTCGCGGAGTTGCCTATTCTCTGATCGGCTCCGTCTCTCTTGCCGACTGGAGCCCGTATGCGCGGAGGCCGAATCCTTTGGGGTCAGATCGCTGTCGTCTTCACCATCGTTCTGGTGATGACCTGGGCCGCAACGCAATGGGTTGCCTTCCGCCTCGGCTTTCAGCCCCAGCTTGGAGTACCATGGTTCGAGATCGCGGGTTGGCCCGTCTATTATCCACCGGCCTTCTTCTGGTGGTGGTTTTCGTTCGACGCCTACGCGCCCGCGATCTTCGTCGAAGGTGCGATCATCGCAGCGTCCGGCGGTTTCATTGCCATCGCCGCCGCCATCCTCATGTCGATCATCCGAGCGCGGGAGGCAAAGAACGTCGCCACCTACGGATCGGCGCGATGGGCCGAGGACAAGGAAATCCGCGCGGCCGGACTGCTCGGGCCGGATGGCGTCCTGCTCGGCCGATACGAGCGCGACTATCTCCGGCATGACGGTCCCGAGCATGTCCTATGCTTCGCCCCGACCCGCAGCGGCAAGGGCGTCGGGCTGGTGGTGCCGACGCTGCTGACCTGGCCGGGAAGCTGCATCGTCCACGACATAAAGGGCGAGAACTGGACGCTGACAGCGGGCTTTCGCGCGAAGCATGGCCGCGTCCTGCTGTTCGATCCGACCAACGCCAGATCGTCCGCCTACAACCCGCTGCTGGAGGTCCGGCAAGGGGAATGGGAAGTCCGCGACGTGCAGAACATCGCGGATATTCTGGTCGATCCCGAAGGCAGTCTCGACAAGCGCAACCATTGGGAAAAGACCAGCCATAGCCTGCTTGTCGGCGCGATCCTGCATGTGCTCTACGCGGAGAAGGACAAGACCTTGGCGGGCGTCGCCAACTTCCTGTCCGATCCCCGCCGCCCGGTCGAGGCGACCTTGCGCGCCATGATGGACACGCCGCATCTCGGCGAGGCGGGCGTTCATCCCGTCATCGCGTCGTCGGCCCGCGAACTCCTTAACAAATCCGAGAACGAGCGGTCGGGCGTGCTCTCCACCGCCATGTCGTTTCTCGGCCTCTACCGCGATCCCGTGGTGGCGCGGGTGACGGCGCGGTGCGACTGGCGCATTGCCGATCTGGTCGGCAGCCGTAAGCCCGTCACGCTCTATCTGGTCGTGCCCCCGTCCGACATAAACCGCACCAAGCCGCTTATCCGCCTGATCCTCAACCAGATAGGCAGGCGGTTGACCGAGGAATTGAACACGTCCGGCGAGCGCCACCGCCTGTTGTTGATGCTGGACGAGTTTCCCGCGCTCGGCCGGCTCGACTTCTTTGAATCGGCGCTCGCCTTCATGGCGGGTTATGGCCTCAAATCCTTCCTGATCGCGCAGAGCCTCAACCAGATCGAACGGGCCTACGGCCAGAACAATTCGATCCTGGACAACTGCCACGTCCGCGTCAGCTTCGCCACCAACGACGAACGCACGGCCAAGCGGGTGAGCGACGCGCTCGGCACCGCGACCGAGTTGCGCGATTCCACCAACTATGCCGGCCATCGCCTCGCGCCCTGGCTCGGGCATCTCATGGTGTCCCGGCAGGAGACGGCCCGGCCATTGATGACGCCGGGCGAGATCATGCAGCTTCCGCCGACCGATGAAATCGTCATGGTCGCGGGCACGCCGCCAATCCGCGCCACCAAGGCCCGTTACTACGAGGATGCGCGCTTCACCGAACGCCTCCTGGCTCCGCCCGATCCGGCTTCCGATTCCGCTGTGAATCCGTCACCCGACGACTGGACGAGCCGCGTGGTCGCGGCGGAAAGCCGTTCCGCGCCGGCCGCCGCAGACGCGGCCGAGGGCGATCCGGCCAATGCCGGCATCCGCCGCGAGCCGGAATTGCCCGAGCATGAGGAAATCGTTCCGCCGCCGTCTCCGGCGCGGGAGTTCGACATCCTTGACGACGAACCGGACCTGGATGCGGCCAAAGCCCGCGCCCTGCGTCAGCGCATGCGCGCGGTCGCCCGGCAGGCGTCGATGAACCCCGATGACGGGATCGAGCTTTGAGGAACCCGCCCATGACCACACGAACCCGCATGAACGTCTACTTCGATCCCGAATTGCTGCAACAGGTCGAGATGCTGGCGCTGCGCCGCAATGTCTCCAAATCCGCCATCGTGGAGGCGTCCGTCGCCTCCTTCCTGTCCGGCGACGCGGCGGATCGGCTGGAGGCGGCCATGACGCGCCGTCTGGACAGGCTCGGGCGACAGATGGACGGGCTCGACGAAGATCTCGCCGTGCTCGGCGAGACGCTTTCGCTGTTCGTCCAGTTCTGGCTGACGATCACGCCGCCGATCTCCGACACCGCGCAATCGTCCGCCCGCGCGAAAGGCGTGGAACGGTTCGAGGGCTTCATTCAGACCCTCGGCAAGCGGCTCGCCACCGGAGACAGGTTCCTCAAGGAGCTGTCGCGCGATGTCGATTCGCTTGGGGACAGTCCCGCGCAGCGACCGTCCGACCCCGATAGCCACCGACCCTGAATTTTCAAACCGTCCTATTTGCCGCCGATCACCGCCGATGGCCGCACGCGCGTAAATAGTTGTTGAGTCAGCCAAAAATCAGGTTCTTTTAATCGACCCCGATGAGGGGACCGACTGTCGCGCGCCCCGTCGAAAGCGGGGCCGACATGACTGCCACACATCACAGACCGGAGGCAATCCAGCGCGGCGCGCGGATGTTGCGCACCGCGCTCGGCCCGGCCATTGCCCGGTTTCTGGAAGACCCGGCCGTGGTCGAGGTCATGCTGAACCCGGATGGCCGCATCTGGATCGACCGTCTTTCCGAAGGGCTGGCGGATACGGGCGAAACGATGTCGCCGGCCGATGGCGAGCGCATCGTGCGCCTGGTCGCACACCATGTCGGCGTCGAGGTTCATGCCCGCAGTCCCCGCGTCTCGGCCGAACTTCCCGAGAGCGGCGAACGCTTTGAAGGCTTGCTTCCCCCGGTGGTTTCCTCGCCGGCCTTCGCCATCCGCAAGCCGGCTGTCGCGGTGTTCAGCCTCGATGACTATGTGGCGGCCGGCATCATGTCTGCCGACCAAGCCGCGACGTTACGCGCGGCCGTTTCTTCCCGCGCCAACATCCTCGTGGCGGGTGGCACCAGCACCGGCAAGACCACTCTGACCAACGCGCTTCTGGCCGAAGTCGCCAAGGGCGCGGATCGTGTCGTCATCATCGAGGACACGCGCGAGCTGCAATGCGCCGCGCCCAACCTCGTCGCGATGCGAACCAAGGATGGCGTCGCCACGCTCTCGGATCTGGTCCGGTCCAGCCTCCGCCTGCGCCCCGACCGCATCCCCATCGGCGAGGTGCGCGGATCGGAAGCCCTCGATCTTCTCAAAGCATGGGGAACAGGGCATCCGGGCGGGATCGGCACCATCCATGCCGGCACCGGCATCGGCGCGCTTCGTCGCCTTGAACAGCTCATCCAAGAGGCTGTCGTCACGGTCCCGCGCGCGCTGATCGCCGAGACTATCGACCTTGTTGCCGTCCTCGCCGGGCGCGGTTCCGCGCGCCGGCTGGCCGAACTCGCCCGCGTCGAAGGGCTGGGGCCGGACGGCGACTACCGCATCACGCATCTCAGCCCCTTGGCAACCCCCACCAGAACTGGAGACCCCGAATGATCCGTCATGCCATGCGCATCCGTCGCCACGTCGCCACGGCCGCGGCCGTCACCTATGTCAGCCTCTTCATGGCCCCGGCCGCCCACGCCTCGGGGTCGTCGATGCCCTGGGAAGCGCCGCTGCAATCCATCCTCGAATCCATCGAGGGGCCGGTCGCGAAGATCATCGCCGTCATCATCATCATCGTGACCGGCCTGACGCTGGCCTTCGGCGATACCAGCGGCGGCTTCCGCCGCCTGATCCAGATCGTGTTCGGCCTGTCCATCGCCTTCGCCGCATCGAGCTTTTTCCTGTCGTTCTTCTCGTTCGGCGGCGGGGCGCTCGTTTGATGGCGGGCGGCCTCGAACAGCTCGGCGCGGTGCCGGGTTTCTCAGTCCCGGTCCATCGGGCGCTGACCGAGCATATCCTGCTCGGCGGCGCACCGCGCTCCATCGCGATTCTGAACGGCACGCTGGCCGGGGCCGTGGGCCTCGGCCTGCGCCTCTGGCTGGTCGGCCTCGCCATATGGGCCATCGGCCATTTCGCGGCGGTATGGGCGGCGAAGCGCGATCCCCAATTCGTCGAAGTCGGGCGGCGGCATCTCCGCATCCCGGCTTTTCTGGCGGTGTGAGGGCGCGGCCATGATGAACCTTGCCGAATACCGCCGCACCGCCACCCGGCTCGCCGACTATCTGCCCTGGGCGGCGCTGGTCGGCTCCGGCGTCGTCTTGAACAAGGACGGCTCGTTCCAGCGCACCGCGAAGTTTCGCGGTCCCGATCTGGATTCCGCCGTCGCCGCCGAGCTGGTCGCCGTCGCCGGCCGCATCAACAACGCCGTGCGCCGTCTCGGCTCCGGTTGGAGCATCTTCGTCGAGGCGCAGCGAAGCGAAGCCGCGACCTATCCCGACAGCACCTTTCCCGATCCCGCGTCGGCGCTGGTCGATGCGGAGCGCAAGGCCGGGTTCGAGGAAGCGGGCGCGCATTTCGTGTCGGGCTACTTCCTCACCTTCCTCTGGCTGCCCCCGGCCGAGGAAGCCGCACGCACTGAGGCATGGCTCTACGAGGGCCGGGAGAAAACCGGCGTGGACCCGTGGGAACTGCTGCGCGGCTTCATCGACCGCACTGACCGCGTGCTGGCCTTGCTCGACGGCTTCATGCCCGAGTGCCGTTGGATAGATGACGGCGCGACGCTGACCTATCTCCATTCCACCATCTCGACCAACCGCCATCGCGTGCGCGTGCCCGAGGTGCCCATGCACCTCGACGCGCTGCTCGCCGACCAGCCCTTGACCGGCGGGCTGGAGCCGCGCCTTGGCGACGCACATCTGCGCGTCCTGACCATTGTGGGATTCCCGACCGCGACGACGCCCGGTCTGCTCGACGACATGAACCGGCTGCCGTTCCCCTACAGGTGGAGCACGCGGGCGATCCTGCTCGACAAGACAGATGCGACCCGGCTGCTCACCAAGATCAGGCGGCAATGGTTCGCCAAGCGCAAGAGCGTTGCCGCGATTCTGAAAGAGGTCATGACGAACGAGGCGTCCGCCCTTGTGGACACCGACGCCGCCAACAAGGCGCTCGACGCCGACATGGCGTTGCAGGAGCTTGGGGCGGACGTGGCGGGCATGGCCTACGTCACGGCGACCGTCACCGTATGGGATGCCGACCCGCGCCTTGCCGACGAGAAGCTGCGCCTGGTCGAGAAGATCGTTCAGGGCCGCGACTTCACCGCCATGCCCGAGAGCGTCAACGCGGTTGACGCATGGCTCGGCTCGCTACCCGGACACGCCTACGCGAATGTCCGCCAGCCCCCCATCAGCACTTTGAATCTCGCCCACATGATCCCGCTTTCGGCGGTGTGGGCGGGGCCGGAACGGGACGAGCATTTCGGCGCACCCCCTTTGCTCTTTGGAAAGACCGAAGGCTCAACCCCGTTCCGGCTAAGTCTGCATGTCGGCGACGTAGGCCACACCCTTGTCGTCGGCCCCACGGGGGCGGGTAAGAGCGTGTTGCTCGCCCTCATAGCCTTGCAGTTCCGGCGCTATGAGGCCAGCCAAGTCTTCGCCTTCGACTTCGGCGGCAGCATCCGCGCCGCCGCGCTCGCCATGGGCGGCGATTGGCACGACCTTGGCGGCGGGCTGACAGAAGGGGACGAGTCATCCGTTTCGCTCCAGCCGCTTGCCCGCATCCACGACACCTATGAACGCGCATGGGCGGCGGACTGGATCGCCGCCATCCTCATGCGCGAAGGCATCGCCATCACGCCGGAGGTGAAAGAGCACATCTGGACGGCGCTGACTTCGCTCGCCTCCGCGCCGGTCGAGGAACGCACCATCACCGGCCTTGCGGTGCTATTGCAATCCAACGATCTGAAACAGGCGCTCCGTCCGTTCTGCGTCGGCGGTGCCTACGGTCGGCTGCTCGACGCAGAGACAGAGCATTTGGGATCGGCGGACGTGCAGGCGTTCGAGATCGAGGGCCTTGTCGGGACCGGCGCGGCTCCGGCCGTGCTCGCCTATCTGTTCCATCGCATCGGCGACCGGCTCGATGGGCGGCCGACGCTGCTCATCATCGACGAGGGTTGGCTTGCGCTGGACGACGAGGGGTTCGCGAACCAGCTTCGCGAGTGGCTGAAAACGCTGCGCAAGAAAAACGCCAGCGTCATCTTCGCCACGCAAAGCCTGTCCGACATTGACGGCAGCAACATCGCGCCCGCGATCATCGAGAGCTGCCCGACGCGGCTCCTGCTGCCAAACGAGCGCGCCATCGAGCCGCAGATCACGGCCATCTACCGCCGTTTCGGCCTCAATGACCGCCAGATCGAAATCCTCGCAAGGGCCACGCCCAAGCGGGATTATTACTGTCAGTCGCGGCGCGGCAATCGCCTGTTCGAGCTTGGCCTGTCCGAAGTCGGCCTCGCGCTCTGTGCCGCATCCGCCAAATCCGACCAGACGCTCATCGCGCAGATCGTCACTGAGGCCGGCCGCGACGGCTTCCTCGCCGCGTGGCTACGCGAGCGCGGCGTCGATTGGGCGGCCGAGCTGATCCCGAACCTCACCAATCTTGCCGACCGACCGGAATCCGCCGCGCCGGCCCGGCTCGATAGCCACCCCACACAGGAGACTCATTCATGACCTATCCCAAGTTCGTCGGGGCTTCGGCCCTCGCGCTGGCGCTCGCCGTGCCCGTCGCGCTTTCGCCCATTCTGGCAAGCCCGGCTCATGCGCAATTCGGCTTCGGCCGCATCGTCTATGACCCGAGCAACTATGCGCAGAACGTGCTCACGGCCGCGCGCACGCTGGAGCAGATCAACAACCAGATCACCAGCCTCCAGAACGAAGCGCAGATGCTTATCAACCAAGCGAGGAATCTGGCGAGCCTGCCCTACAGTTCGCTCCAGCAGATTCAACAGAACGTCAGCCGCACGCAGCAGCTTCTCGCGCAGGCGCAGAATATCGCGTTCGATGTGCAGAACATCGATCAGGCGTTCCAGCAGCAATACGGCAACGTCTCGCTGTCGGCGACCGACACCCAGCTTGTCGCCGATGCCCGCGACCGTTGGCGAAACACGGTCGGCGGCTTGCAGGACGCCATGAAGGTGCAAGCCGGTGTCGTCGGCAATATCGACAGCAACCGCGCCGAGATGGCCGCGCTCGTCGGCCGGAGCCAGGGCGCGACCGGCGCATTGCAGGCGACGCAGGCCGGTAATCAGATCCTCGCCCTCCAGTCGCAGCAGCTTTCCGACCTGATCGCCATGCTTGCCGCCAACGGCCGGTCGGAAGCACTGATCGAGGCCGAGCGCGCCACGGCCGCCGAACAGGGCCGCGTTCAGCGCGAGCGCTTCCTGACCCCCGGCAGCGGCTACCAGCCGGGCAACGCGCAGATGTTCAACGGCAACAACTGACCGACAGGAGGGGCCGCCCATGGACGGCAAGATGCTGGCCCGGCTCGGGGCTGTCGTATTCGTCGCCATCGCCATCACCGCCACGGTGATCGAGATGACCCGCAAGGACGATCCCGCGCCGGTCAGGACCGCACCGACGCTGCAACCGCCAGCCGATCCGCTTCGCGCGACGCTCCGCCGGTGCCAGCAACTTGGGGAAGCGGCGACGAGCGATCCGGCCTGCCTCGCCGCATGGGCCGAGAGCCGCGACCGCTTCCTTGGCCGCACGTCCGCGCCGGACGCCCCGCGTCAGACCGAGGGGCAATGATCCATGGGCGGCACGGGCGTCATCGACAACTTCCTCGGAGTCTTCACCAGCTACATAGATTCCGGCTTCGGCCTGCTCGGCGGAGAAGTGGCGTTCATCGCCACCACGCTCATCGTCATCGACGTGACGCTCGCCGCGCTCTTTTGGGCATGGGGCGCGGATGACGACATCATCGCACGGCTGGTGAAGAAGACCCTGTTCGTCGGCGTCTTCGCCTACATCATCGGCAACTGGAACAACCTCGCGCGCATCGTCTTCGACAGCTTCGCCGGTCTCGGCCTGATGGCATCGGGCACAGGCTTCAGCGCCGCCGACCTCATGCGACCCGGCCGCGTGGCGCAGACCGGCCTCGACGCAGGCCGGCCGTTGCTCGATTCCATCTCCGACCTGATGGGCTACTGGTCGTTCTTCGAGAACTTCATCCAGATCGCCTGCCTGCTGTTCGCCTGGGCACTGGTCATCCTCGCCTTCTTCATCCTCGCGATCCAGCTCTTCGTCACGCTGATCGAGTTCAAGCTGACCACGCTGGCCGGCTTCGTGCTGATCCCCTTCGGCCTGTTCGGCAAGACCGCCTTCATGGCCGAGCGTGTGCTTGGCAACGTAATCTCTTCCGGCATCAAGGTTCTGGTGTTGGCCGTCATCATCGGCATCGGTTCGACACTGTTCTCGCAATTCACGGCCGGTTTCGGCGGCGCGACCCCGACCATCGACGACGCCATGGCGATTGTGCTGGCAGCCCTGTCGCTACTGGGCTTGGGCATCTTCGGACCCGGCATCGCCACCGGCCTCGTCTCGGGCGGCCCCCAGCTCGGCGCCGGCGCGGCCGTGGGCACCGGCCTCGCCGCCGGCGGCATGGTGCTGGCGGGCGGTGCGGCGGCGGGTGGCGCGGCCATGCTCGGCGCGAAAGGCGGCGCTGCAGCTCTGTCTGGCGGGGCCGCGGCCGTTCGCGGCGGCGCGGCAACCGCCGGGGCGGCGTCGGCAGCCTACAGCCTCGGTTCGCTCGGCCAGTCCGGCGCGGCCGGCGGCGCGTCCGGCCTTGGCGGTGTCGCCCGCGCCGCAGGATCGGCCGCCGTCTCACCCTTGAAACGCGCTGCCTCCCGCGCGTCCGAAAGCGTCAAGTCCAGTTTCTCCGAAGGCGCGAAGGCCGGCTTCAGCGCGGGTGGTGGCACGTCCACCATGGGAACGGTCGGTGGGGTGGCGGAAGCATCCGCCCCTGCCGCGTCCGCCTCGGCCACAGGCGCACCGCCTGCCTGGGCGCAGCGGATGCGGCGCTCGCAGGCCATGAACCACGGCACGACCATGGCCACGCACGCCGTCCGCTCCGGCGACAGCCACGGCTCCGGTTCCTCCGTCAACCTTTCCGAAAGTGACCGCTCATGAGCATCTTCAAACGACCAGCAACCCATTACGGCAAATCGCCAGAACCCGAGACGCCCTATCAGAAGGCCGCGCAGGTGTGGGACGAGCGTATCGGCTCGGCCCGCGTGCAGGCGAGGAACTGGCGGCTCATGGCCTTCGGCTCCCTCATCCTGTCGGCCGGCTTCGCCTCGGCGCTGGTCTGGCAATCGGCGCGCGGGACCGTGGTGCCGTGGGTGGTGCAAGTCGATAATCTAGGACAGGCGCAGACCGTCGCGCCTGCCAACGCCGACTATCGGCCGACCGATCCGCAGATTGCTTTCCATCTCGGCCGATTCATCGAGCAGGTGCGCGCGATCCCGGCCGATGCGATCATCGTGCGCCAGAACTGGCTTCGCGCCTATGAGTTCACCACCGACAGGGGCGCGGTGGCCTTGAACGACTATGCCCGTGCCAACGACCCGTTCACCCGTGTCGGCCGCCAACAGATCGCCGTCGATGTTTCCAGCGTCATCCGGGCATCGCCGGATTCCTTCCGTATCGCCTGGACCGAACGCCATTACGAAAACGGCCAGCTTTCCGGCACCGAGCGATGGACTGCGATCCTGACCATCGTGATCCAGCAGCCCAGAACCGCCGAACGCCTGCGCGCCAATCCGCTCGGCATCTATGTCAACGCGATTTCATGGTCGCGGGAGATGAGCCAATGACCCGCACGACGTTCCGCAAAGCCGGGCCTCCGGTTTTCCGTAAACCCGCCTTGGCGGCCTTGCTGCTTTCGGCCACCATGCTGGCCGGCTGCGCCACCAACCGGACGTCGCAATTCTCCTATGACGACACCGTGCCGCCGCTGCCGTCGCCGCCTGCGGCTTCGACAGAGGACACGCCCCGGCCGCTGCATGTTCCGCCCGCCTGGACCGTCGCGCGCGGCGGCGAGAGGGCGGGCACACCGAGCGGCCGCGTCGAGAACGCCAACGCGGCCGCCCGCGTCGAGCCGCGCCGGGAAGGCTATTACAATGCCATCCAGATTTACCCGTGGAGCGAAGGCGCGCTCTATCAGGTCTATGCCGCCCCCGGTCAGATCACCAATATCGCATTGGAGCCGGGCGAGAGCCTGACCGGTGCGGGACCGATCGCGGCCGGCGACACCGCCCGCTGGATCATCGGCGATACCGAGAGCGGCAGCGGTGCCAATCGGCGCGTCCATATCCTCGTGAAACCGACCCGCGACGACATCTCGACCAACCTTGTCGTGACCACCGACCGTCGCACCTACATGATCGAGCTGCGCGCGCGGGAAGCGCTCTACATGCCCGCCGTCGCCTGGGCCTATCCAGCGCCACCGGCAGGCCAGCGCCGGGTCGTCCCGGCCGCGCCGATCATCCCTGCCGAGGCGGCGCGCAACTATCGCTACGGATTGCAGGTGCAGGGCGACAGCCCGCCATGGCGGCCGGTTTCCGTCTTCGACGACGGCCGGCGCGTCTATGTTGTCTTCCCGCGCGGGATCGTGCAGGGCGAAATGCCGCCGATCTTCGTGCTCGGATCGGACGGCGAGCCGCAAATCGTCAATTCCCGCATCCACCAGAACGTCCTGATCGTGGACCGCCTGTTCGGGGCGGCCGAACTGCGCCTCGGCAGCGGCAACCGCCAGCAGGTCGTCAGGATCGTCCGTATCGAGCAACGGCAGGCCGCCGCTCAGCCCGCAGCCACCGGAGACTCGCCGTCATGACAGACAACCCGATCACCGACACCACAGCGCCCATGCGGCTGCGCGCAGAACCGCCGCGCGTCACCCGCCTGTCCCGCAAGATGCTGGCAGGCATTGGCGCGGTCGCGCTTCTCGGCATCGGCGGCGCGCTGATCTACGCGCTCCAGACTCGCGATGCAGGACCGGGCGGCGAAGAACTCTATTCGACAGAAAACCGGCCCACGGCGGACGGGCTCACGGGCTTGCCCTCCGACTACACCGGCCCCGTGCTCGGCCCCGCGCTGCCCGGCGACCTCGGCCGTCCGATCCTCGACGCCGAGAGGCGGGGCCAGCCGGTCGCAACGCCTGCGATCACAACGCCCGCGGTCGATCCAGAGGAAGAACGCCGCCGCGCCGAGGAAGAGGCCGCGCGCTTGAGCAACGTCTTTTTCCAGTCCGGCCCACGCACGGGATCGCCGGCGGGAACGGCCATGCCCGGCCTTGCCGGTCTTGGCCTTGGCGGACAGCCGGAGGGGCAGAACCGCCATGCCGCTTTCCTCAATGGTCCGGTGGACCGACAGACCGTCGCGCCGGATCGCGTCGCGCCGCCGGCCTCGCCCTGGATATTGCAGGCTGGGGCCGTCATTCCTGCCGCGCTCATCACCGGCATCCGTTCCGACCTTCCGGGCCAGATCACGGCGCAAGTGACCGAGAACGTCTATGACAGCCCGACCGGCAGCCTGCTCCTGATCCCGCAGGGAACACGCATCATCGGTCAATACGATGACGGTGTGACCTTCGGCCAGCGCCGCGTGCTGCTCGTCTGGAACCGCCTGATCCTGCCGGGCGGACGCTCCATCGTTCTGGAGCGCCTGCCGGGCGCGGACGCTTCCGGTTACGCCGGCCTTGAGGATGGCGTCGATTATCATTGGTGGGATCTGATGAGGGCCGCCGGCCTTTCCACGTTGCTCGCGGTCGGCACGGAGCTGGCGACCAGCGACGAGGACCGGCTGATTCGCGCCATCCGCGACGGGGCGCAAGATAACGTCAATCAGGCAGGCCAGCAGATCGTCCAGCGCCAGTTGCAGGTCGCGCCCACGCTGACGATCCGGCCCGGCTTCCCGGTCAGGATTATCGTGACTCGCGACCTTGTATTCGAGCCGGCAAGAGGTTGACCATGACCAAGCTGAAACTCGGCCCGCTGCCCGACGACAAGCCGGTGAAGGTGACGGTGGAATTGCCCGCGCCGCTCCATCGTGATCTTGCCGCCTATGCCGAAGTACTGGCCCGCGAGACCGGCCAGCCCGCCGCCGACCCCGTCAGGCTGATCGTGCCCATGCTGGAGCGGTTCATCGCCACGGATCGCGGGTTTGCGAAGGCGCGGCGGGAAGGAAGTGGTCCGGTGGGGTAAATGGCAACTGAGCGGGACGAAGCCGACATTGCCCGCACTCAGGCATGGGCGCTCGAAGCGTCGATCTCGGCTGCGAGTTGCTGGCACTTGGCGCTGGCCCATTCGTGCGCATCGGCGCCGAATAGGAGCCGCCGCGCTGGGTCGGGAGAGGAGGCTTCGGCGACGATCAGGGCGGCGAGCGCCTCGGGGTCGTTTTGCTGCGCGCCGTTCGCTTGTTTGATGAAGGCTCGGAAGCCGGCCACCGCCTCCGCGTAGTCCGCAATGTCTACATCGCCCTGCCGTGCAGTGGACGGATCAAGGAAGTTTGTGCGCATCATCCCCGGCTCCACGATGAGCGATCGGACGCCAAGCGGCGCGATCTCTTCGGCGAGGCCCTCCATCCAGCCTTCCAGCGCGAACTTGGACGCCGAGTAGACCGATCCACCGGGGTTCGAGACCAGGCCATTCACCGAAGAGATCGTGACCACGAGGCCCGAGCGCTGACGGCGCATCGTGGGCAGCACCGCGCGCGCCACGTTCATCGCCCCGAAGAGGTTGATCTCGAACTGCCGGCGCACGTCCTCCTCCGGGATCGTCTCGAACCATCCGAGCTGCGCGCGGCCTGCGTTGTTCACCAGCACGTCGATTCGATCGAACGCCTCGACGGCCGCGTCATGCGCAGCCGAAGCCGCCCGGGCATCGGTCACGTCGAGGGGTAGCACGAGCAGGCTGTCGTCCGGAGCGGAAAGGCGATCGGCCAGCCCGTCGACGGTCCGGCTGGTCGCCACGACCTTGTCGCCAGCGCGCAATGCATCGCGGGCGAGCAGATGCCCAAGTCCCCGGCCAGCGCCGGTGATGAACCATACCTTTTCTGTCATTGTCAGCTCCTCTTGTCGTGCCGACCCGATATTAGCGCATCTATGCAGTGTGAGATTAGTGCCTCGAAATTTGTCGGACCAAGTAGTATGGCTACTGAATGGACCCGCGTAAGTTCTCGGACCTCGTCATCTTCAATCGCGTTGCCGAAGAGCGCAGCTTCACCGCGGCGGCACGCAGCCTCGGCGTGACCCAGTCCGCCGTCAGCCAGACCGTAAAGCGCCTTGAGGCCGATCTGGGGATCAGGTTGCTGTCTCGCTCGACACGCAGCATTGCCCCGACCGCGGCGGGCGAGCGGCTTCTGGCCACACTCGCGCCGGTCATCGCGGAGATCGACGCGGAGATCGAGGACCTGGAACAGTTGCGTGAGGAACCGGGCGGACGCCTGCGGGTGACCTGCGGCAAACATGCCGCCGATACGCTCGTCTGGCCGGCCTTCTCGCGGCTGATCGCGGCCCATCCCGAGATCGACGGCGAACTGAGCGTGGAGAACCGGCATGTCGACATCGTCGCCGAGCGGTTCGATATCGGGATACGGCTGCGCGAAGACTTGGAAATGGACATGGTCGCCGTACCCGTTGGCCCCCACTTGCGCGCTGTCGTTGTGGGGGCGCCCCGGTATCTCGACACCTGCGATCCTCCGCATACGCCGCGTGACGTGTCGGCCCACCGCTGCATCGGTTTCAGAAACGCGGGTGGCACCCTGTCGCCGTGGTCGTTCGAGAAGGACGGACATGCGGAGACGGTAAAAGTGTCGCCGTCCCTGATCGTCAATGACGGCGACGCACTCGTGGGGGCTGCCAGCGCGGGGATGGGTCTGGCCTACATGCTCGAAGATCTCGCCGCGCCCTTTCTGAAAGACGGGCAGCTCGTCGAGGTCCTTGCCGATTGGTGTCCGCCGTTTCCGGGCTATCACGCCTTCTATTCGAGCCGGCGCCATCCGACCCGTGCTTTCACTCTCTTCCTGGAGATTTTGCGGCAGGAGACCAGCGAGAGAACCAGCAAGTAGGGCGCAACGAACTCTAGGCCGACACTAGTAACAGGGGTGCCGTCAACGCATCGACGCAAATGCGGCACGCTACAGGCCGCCGATCCCCCTCCATGCTTCGCCTATTCCGGGCTTCCAGCCCCCGGAAAATCCCGCGAACCACGGAGGATTCCATGTCCACGAAACGCCGTCACGGCAGCAGGGGCCGCCCACGCCAGCCAGTCCCCAAAACGCTCCCCGACGATCTCTACGACTACGACGACGATCCGACGCCGCGCGTCAGCCCGCCGCGTGGACGCCCGCCCCAACTCTTTGATGTCGAGCGGCTGCCGGTTATCGACGATTGGCCCGAGGACGTGCCGATCACCGAGGCCGAAATACAGGTGTTCGAGCGCTGGTTCGCCGATGTGTTCGATGATCTGTTCGGCTCGGTCGATCTGCCCGACGACTTGAAATCGTTATCGTATTATGATAATGAAAAGCCCTGAATGATGATCGAGGCTTGCCGTGTCCACATTGAAAGTAGGGATCGCCGATCCCGAGGAAATGAAAGCACGCACGCTTCGGATCGCGCGAGGCGAGGAAAAGGCGAAGCCCGGTGAGCCGACGGTCTGGTTCGTCTCCACGACATCCTTCGCCAAATTCATGTCAGCGAGCAATTGCGAGATGCTGCGCATCATCCACGAACAAAAGCCGGCCTCATTGGAAGAGTTGGCGCAGATGACCGGCCGCGCAAAGTCCAACCTGTCCAGAACCCTCAAGGCCATGGTCGGATACGGTCTTGTCCGCATGGAAAAAGGCCGGGGTCTGAGACTGGTCCCAAAGCTTGTTCATGACCGTGTGGAGCTGGTCTTGCCGCTGGTCGAGCGCCGCAAGAAAGGAACCCGCAAATGAACGTCCAAAATCCCAATGTCGCTCTGCGGGCCGCCCTATACTTGCGCGTCTCGACCTCCCGGCAGGCCGAGCACGACGTGTCGATCCCCGACCAGCGCAAGCAGGGCGAAGCATGGTGCGAGGCGCGCGGCTATCAGCTTGTCGAGACCTTCGTGGAGGCCGGTGCTTCGGCTACCAACGACCGCCGCCCGGAGTTCCAGCGCATGATCGAGGCGGGCACGTCCAAACCCGCACCGTTTGACGTGGTGGTGGTCCACAGCTTCTCGCGCTTCTTCCGAGATCACTTCGAGCTTGAGTTCTACGTCAGGAAGCTGGCGAAGAACGGTATTCGCCTCGTCTCCATCACGCAGGAAATGGGGGACGACCCCATGCACGTCATGATGCGGCAGATTATGGCGCTGTTCGACGAATACCAGTCCAAGGAGAACGCCAAGCACGTCCTTCGCGCCTTGAAGGAAAACGCCCGGCAAGGCTTCTGGAATGGCTCGCTGCCGCCGGTCGGCTATCGCGTCGTCGCGGCCGAGCAGCGCGGCGCGAAGGTCAAGAAGAAGCTGGAAATCGACCCGCTGCACGCCGACACCATCCGCCTGATCTATCGCCTCGCACTGGAAGGCGACGGCAATTCCGGCCAGATGGGCGTCAAGGCTATCGTCAAGCATCTGAACGGCAAGGGCATCTTCACCCGTGACGGAGGCCGTTGGGGCGTCGGCCAGGTTCACCGCATCCTGACCCGGCGCACCTATATGGGCGAGCATCAATGGGGCAAGAACCGGAAGAACAAGGCGGACAAGGAAGCCGATGACATCGTCATCGTGCCGGTGCCGCCGATCATCGAGCGCGAGACCTTCGACGCGGTGCAGAAGCTCTTGCAGGCCCGCAACCCCAAGACCGAACTGCCCGCGCGCGTCCTAATCGGTCCCACGCTTCTGACCGGCATCTGCTATTGCGGCAATTGCGGGGGTGCGATGACCATCCGCACCGGCAAGAGCGGCCGCTATCGCTACTATGCCTGCTCGATCCGGGCGCGTCAGGGCGAGACCGGCTGCAAGGGGCGCGCCATCCCCATGGACAAGCTCGACACCATGGTCGCCAGCCATATCGAGGATAGGTTGCTCGATTCCGAGCGGCTGGAGAAACTGCTCGGCAGCGTCCTCGGCCGCCGAGAAGATCAGGCCGAGCGGCGCCGCCAGCATATCGCCGAATTGCAGCGGCGTGCCACCGAATCGGAACTGCGCCTCAAGCGTCTCTATGACGCCATCGAGGCGGGGGTTGCCGATCTGGACGACCCGGCGCTGACCGAACGCATCGCCGGCCTCAAGGTCATCCGCGATCAGGCACGAGCCGATGCCGACCGGGCGCAAGCGCTGCTCGACAGCCCCGGCCACAGCGCTGTCAGCCCGGCGATGATCCGGCAATTTTCGCAGGCCGCCCGCGACCGTATCCGGGACCGTGAGGGCGGCTATCGGCGGGATCACCTGCGCGCCCTGGCGCAGCGTGTCGAGGTCGCGGACGACGCAATTCGCATCATCGGATCGAAAACGGAACTGCTGAGGACGCTCGCGGGCGGCCAAGTGCGGCAATCGGCGGCGATTGGCGTGCCCAGAGGCGGACTGAAGTGGCGGAG
>NZ_BMCP01000010.1 GCF_014635245.1 Agaricicola taiwanensis
CGCGCCGCAAAAGACGTAAACCCCACCACAAGGACCAGCATGACCCCGACCCAGACGTGACCTCACCACTCAGACCGGTCACACCTCTCCGTGACGCCCGCTCTATGGCGGCGGCGTCAAACCGGCTTCCGCCGAGTGGCGCTGAAGGGCGTCACGCAGGACCTGCTCCTTGGTCTCGTCGAGCGAGGTCTTGAGAACCACGCCGCCGAAGCCCTCGATCTGCTTCAGAACCTTGTCTTCGGTCATCTCCTGGATGAGCAGGAAGAGCGCTGCATTGCCGGGCGCTATGCTGGCGGACAGATCCTTCATGAAGGCGTCGTCTATGCCGACATCCGTCAAGGCGCCGCCGAGCGCGCCCGAGGTCGCGCCGATCGCGGCGCCGATGAGCGGATTGAGGAACAGAACGCCGATGAGCAGTCCCCAGAAGCTGCCGGATACCGCACCCGTGGCCGTGGTATTCAAAAGCTGGTTCAGCTTGACTTTTCCCGCCTCGGTTCTGGTGGCGATAACCGCGTCACCAAGCCTGATGACATATTCCTTCTGCAACCCGAGCAGGGTCTGGCGGACTTCCTCCGCCTTCGCTTCGGTGGGGTAAACAATCACGATGAGGGTTGACATGGAAACTCCTGCCTTGAGGCGTGTGAGGTGCCCATATTGTAGGGCGTCACGCGCCTGAAGAAATCAGCCTGGAATCCTGCGGATGTGCTCCATGTCCCTTTTTTGCCTCCGCCGCGCCGCCGGCCAGGCTCGCATTCAGCAAAAAAGCACGGGATTTTGGCGGGCGAGTTGCTCGGCACTCTGGACGAAACCCGACCCGGAAATGAGCTCCACGGCATAAGCCTCACTCAGCTTATGGCACCCCGACAATCTATCCGCTCACAGGCGTCGTACCACGCTTGCTGAAAAACGCTTTGAGCCGCGCAATGTCGTCAGCTGTGATGCCCGGCGGGTCGGTCACGGCCATCCACCCGTCGATGTAATGCTGCGGGGCAAAGACATGGCCGTAGCCCATGGGCGAGGTGGTCGCCATTGCCATGTCGACCGTGAGTTGCAGCATGGTGATGAGAGGATACCAACGAACCTGCTCTGACACATCCGGCCCTCGCGGCTCCTTCATCCAATCAGGCTCGTGGTAGAGCGTGGAGGCATTGAAGAAGGTTATGGGGTCGCTGGCATATTGAAGATAGACGATCCGGAGCGGCCCCCACGCCGCGCCCTCGATGTTCAAAGCATTGTTCTGATTGGTGAAACGGAAGACCGAGCTGTCGCGGAAGCGGGGCAGCCATTCCGGCGATCCGGGGTTGCGGCCGTCGGTCACCGATCGCCAGGTGCTGCTGGGGAAGGGCGGTCCGCTCCATAAAGCGCCTTGGAAGGGATCGGCGATGACATCGTAGAGGCTCGCCGACCGCTCGGAGTTCATCGCGCCGAGGCTCAGGCCGTGCAGGTAAAGTTTCGGCCGACCTTCGCGTGGAAGCGATGTCCAATAGGCATAGACCTCGCGGAACAGCGCGTTGCCCGCCTCCAGGCCGTAGTCCGGCTGGACCAGGAGGGAGAGCCAGCTCGCGAGATAGGAATATTGCATGGCGACGCTCGCGACATCGCCCCTGTGAAGATATTCGACCGTGTCCAACGCGGCCTGATCGACCCAGCCCGTGCCTGTGGGCATCGCGATGATCAATATCGATCGCTCGAAGGCACCGGTACGCTTCAGCTCCTGCAATGCCAGCTGCGCGCGTTCATGCGCGGTCTCGGCGGAGTTCATTCCAACGTACACGCGGACCGGGTCCACAGCGCTTTGGCCGAAGAAGGCGCCGATATCCGAGCCCGTAGGGCCGGAGCTCACAAATCTGCGGCCCTGCCTGCCCAGATCTTCCCATGAGATCAGCGATGCTGAGCTTCCGGCTTTGATCGGGGCATTCGGCCTAGCAAGATCATCCTCGATGAGAGCGTCCAACTCCTGGAATGAGGAGTCCAAGACTCTCAACGTGGACCTGAAGATCAGCCCCTCGGCAGCAGACCAGAACAGCACGAGCGCCAGCAGACCGCCGAGAAGATAAGAGACCCGCGTCGGGAGGAAACGTGCCAGCCAGTTGGAGAAGACCAGAAAAGTGTATCTGAAGAGGTATCCCAGCACCATGAGGACGACGAAGACGACAACAGCGACGGCGCCCGTCATCAGAGGACTCGCCGTGTCCAGTGGCGCAAGACTCATCAGCACGCGGATCGAATTCTGCCATTCCAGAGTCTTCCAAAGGAAGACGGCGGCGATCACAACACAGGCGCCGAAAACCACGATCCTCGCCACCTTGCGGGCTCGCCCCTGCAACTCGGGCAATTCAAGATAATTCCACAGCCAGTAACCGAGAACGCCGGCACCATAGCCGAGAGCGGCCGAGATCCCGGACAACACACCCTGGACAAGATAGGAGCGGGGTATCAGGCTGGGCGTCAGAGACGCCGCAAACGCCAGGCTTCCCAGCAGTATTCCCACCGTGAGGAATGAATGTCCAAGCTTGCTCAGGAAACCTGCGAGCAGCAGCGCGCGTGCCAAAAAATCTTCTCCCTAGCCTGCGTGCAGTCGCCTATCGCACCAGAAGGATGGCCCGGACGATCATCTTCTGAGGCGACGCAGGTCGACGACGCGGCCATTGTGCGCGCTCACTGCGATCTCGAACCGGCCCGAACCACGCCAGGCACGATAGACGAAGAAGCGTCCGCGGCAATCTACCCGTCGGATGTTCCGAAAGCCGCGATTGCGCAGGATCTGCTCACCCTGACGGCACGTGATCGCGCGGCCATTGCTGAGGTTGGCTCCGATATTGATGTTTATCGTGACGGCATGAGCGGGCGTCGGCGACGCTATGGGGATAGCGAAGCTGAGGGCCAGACCAAGGCAGGCCAACAAAAGATGCCGCATCGACATGCTTTCCCTGACATCACAGCGAAGAAGGCGCCGCGCCGGCCATGCGATGGATACGCTAGCGGCGCCGAGAATTGATAGGACAGACTACCTTGAAACGCTGTTCTTGAATATTTTTCCGTCCTTCATGATGATGAGGAAGTTCTTGTCGGGGTCGGAAACCAGGTTCAGATCCTCCAGCGGATTGCCGTCCACCAGCAGCAGGTCGGCGAGCGCACCCTCCTCGACCACGCCGAGCTTTCCCGGATAGGGATTGATGAAACCGGAGAGCGCCAGCATCTCACCCGTGTCCCCTGTCGCGGATTTCAGCGCCTGGGCAGGCGTCATCCATTTGGTCAGCATCGCGAGATAGCTTCCCTGCCGGCTGGCTGCGCCGGGATCAAACAGAATGTCAGCGCCAAAAACCGTTTTGACATTGTGTTTCGCGGCGAGCTTGTAGGCATTCTCCGTGCCGGCAAAAACCTGCAGCGCCTTTTGCTGGGATACCGGGCTCATGCGTGCGAACACCTCCGCGTCGTAGGTCAATGGCTGGAGGCTCCACCAAATGCCTTTCTCCGCCATCAGTTGCACGGTCGCTTCGTCAATCAGCTGGGCATGATCGATGACTTTGACGCCGGCATCGATGGCCCTGCGGACTGCCGTCGGCGTGTAGGCGTGGACCGTGACATAGGTTCCCCAGTCAGCCGCCGCCTCGACGGCGGCGCGCAGTTCGGCTTCGGTGAATTGCACGGATTCAATCGGGTTGTGCGGCGAGCTGACACCGCCTCCCGCCATGAGTTTGATCTGGCTCGCGCCGTTGCGCAGCTGTTCGCGGGCGCGCAGGCGAACCTCGTCGGGACTGTCGGCAATCGCGGCTATCCCCTCCCTCTCGCTGTAGCTGAGAGGGCCGCCAGGCTGGCGCGGCAGCTCGAAGAGAAAGCGGAAGTCTCCATGACCCGAGGTTTGCGAGATCATGGCGCCCGATGGATAGATGCGCGGTCCCGGGACCAGGCCTTCGTCGATCGCCTGCTTTAAGCCAAAAACCGGACCGCCGAGATCTCGGATCGTCGTGAAGCCGCGCATCAGGATTGCTTCGGCTTCATGAGCGGCGCGATGATGGAGATAGGAAGGTTCGGCCGCCATCAGAACCGGCTGCGGCGTGGCGGCCATGAACGCATGCCAATGAGCGTCGATCAGCCCGGGCATCAATACCCGGCCGTCGCCCGCGACCACGCTCACGTCACCCCCGGCTTCGATCTCGCCGGTGGAGATACGCTCGATGATGTTTCCGCGAACGAGCACATTTGAAGGCGGCGAAAGATCAGGAGAGCGTCCGTCGAAAACGCGCACATTCTGGAACAGCGTTGCTCCCTCGGTAACCGGCGCGATTACCGGATCGAGACCTGGTACATCGATATCGAAGTCGTGAGCCACGGCCGCACCGGCAAAACCCATCCAGACGGCTGCGGCGTAGACTGCCGGTCGAAGTCTCCGCGCATCGATCATCTCACCGTTCCCTCAGGTTGGTCGATCGGTCGTATCGGGAGGTCGCGATTGCAGGACCGAGGGGCTGTGCGAGTTTCACAACCGGTCACGTCAATTCAACGGCTCCGTTGTCGCTGGAGGATAACGTTCCCTCCCTGGCCTTGGCATTGGCTCACAATTCCAAAGCTGTGCCTTCCGTCCCAATCGGACGACGGAGCGAGATCTGCACATTCGCCTTCGGATGAAGGCCAAGCCTGTTTATGATCGATCAGCGCATTACAGCCGGAACGCGTGAGGAAGGCGCCGACGTGAAGTCACCCAGGAGCGTGAAGGGACTTGAAGATCTCGGCCGGGTGCGCCTGTCCGAGAGCTTCTTCATGCGCGACTTCCTTTACTCGGAGATCGCCAACGCTTACGGCCTCTCCAATATCCCTGAGAACCCCGATCTTGCGATCGCGGCGGGCTCGCGGCTTTGCCAGGAACTGCTGGAGCCGCTGCGGGCGCGTTTTGGCCGCATCTCGATCCGCTCGGCTTTCCGCTCACGCGCCATCAACCAGCTCGGCAACGAGAGGGGGCACAACTGCGGTTCCAACGAGAGCAATTACGCCGGCCATATCTGGGATCATCGCGACGCGGAGGGCCTTATGGGTGCCACCGCCTGCGTCGTCGTCCATGCCTTCATCCCCTATTATGAAGCGACGGGGCAGTGGGAGGCGATAGCCTGGTGGGTGCACGATCATCTGCCCTACAGGGACATGGAGTTCTTCCCGAAATTCGCCGCCTTCAACATCGGCTGGCACGAGAAGCCCCGGCCCGCGATCTACAGCTTCGTGCCGCCGCGCCGGGGCTGGCTGACCAAGCCCGGCATGCCAAATCATGAAGGCTCGCATGAGAGCGAATATCGCGCGTTTCTCGCCAGCCTCGACAAGGCGTAACGCGGCGTCCTCTCAGAGGAGGATATCGCCCGCCGCCAGAGAGCTCACGCCGCTGAGCTTGATCGACATATCCGCCACGCCGTCGCCATCAATGTCGCCCGACAGGATCATGTTCAGGAACCTGAGCTCGGCTGCCGCGCCGCTGAAGGCCTGGTCGCCGATGAAGGAGAAGGCCTGATTACCTGACGCCGTGCTGTTGGCGTCGATGGCGGTAAGATCGATCCTGTCCTCACCAGAGGTGAAGCCCGTGATGGTATCGCGTTTGGCCGCGGTGCTCTCTGCCGCCGAGAGATAGGCGAAGACGTCGGCACCAGCCCCGCCGTTCAGCGTGTCGGCGCCCAGACCGCCGATCAGAATATCGTCGCCATCGCAGCCGAGAAGACTGTCGTCACCGCCGCGCCCGTCGATGAGATCATCGCCGCCGTTGCCGCGGATGCCGTTGGCGGCGTCGGTGCCGCGGATGATGTCGTGGTAGTTGGAGCCCATCACATTCTCGATGGAGTGATAGCTGTCGCCTTCCGCCTCGCCGGTGTTGGCGCCAAAATCAATGAGATCGACGGTCAGACCCGTGCCGAAGGCGTCCGTCGCCTCCGCGGTGACATAGCGGGCGGTATCCTGTCCGCTGCCGCCGTCGAGATGATCGGCGCCGAGACCTCCGCTGAAGCTGTCATTACCGTCACCGCCATAGAGCGCATCATCGCCGCCTCGGCCGTGCAGCTCGTCGTGCCCAGCGCCGCCACGGACGATGTTGTCGTCATCATCGCCGCGCAGGCTGTCGTTGTGCCGCGATCCGATCAGCTCCTCGATGGAATGGTAGCGGTCGCCCGTGGCTTCGCCGTTGTTGCTGCCTGAGGTCATGAGGTCGGCGACCAGCCGGCCACCCTGCGAGGATGAAATCGGGTCCGCATCGGAATAATCCGCCGCATCCCAGCCGGCGCCGCCGTCCATGACGTCGGCGCCAAGGCCGCCGGTCAGACGGTTGTCGGCATCATTGCCGATCATGATGTCATCGCCGCTTCCGCCCACGGCGTTCTCGATCAGCGAGCGCGGGTCATTGTCGTGGAGCAGCGCGTTGGCGATGTTGCCGGGGGCGAGCTTGGAGCCGTTCTGGTGCAGCTTCGCGAGTTGGGCCGTGGAGACGGTGGTCCATTCGCCGGGTCTGAGGTCAACCTTCAGATCCGTGCCATAGGCAGAGAAGTCATAGGTATCGCTGCCGCCGCCATCCCAGACGGTCTGGAAGATGCGGTTCGCCTCGGGCCGTCCCTGCCCGATACCATCGATGAGCATCTCACCCGTCGAGGGCCTCCAGGTATAAAGTGTGTCGCCGCTGTTGGTGCCGTAGTTGGCGCCATAGATGTGCTGCAGGGCGGCGATGTCGTACATCATGGGCGACTGGGCATAGCCAGCTGTTTCATTGGTGAAGCCGGTGGTTGGAGCGCCCACATAGGAGCGGTAGCTCATCACCGTATATTCCATGGCGTCGCGGCCCGTGGGCATGACGTAGCCCTCGTGCGGGTGAGCGAGGCCGAGCGCATGGCCGATCTCATGCATGATGGCGAGGCTGGAATAATCGCCCTTGTCGGGGCTCATGTAATAGCCGTTGGACCTGTTGAGCCAGACGTCGCCGCCTTCGTCGTGGGTGGAGGGGCCATAGGCCCAGGCGGTCGGCGGCAGATCGGACACGCCGAAGCGCAGCGTTGCCGAGGCGGCGGAGGCACCGGTCAGCTCGGTGAAGCTCAGGTCGGCGACGCTGGCGTAGGCGTCGAGCGCCGCACGCACGGCGGCCTGCTGCGCGGTGTTGAGGGCCATGAAATTGCTGGAGGTTTCCCCCTCGCCATAGCCGGCGCCGTAAGCGCTGGCGCTCGTGGGAAAGCTGAAGGTGAGATCGGGGTCAGCCCACTTCAGGTTTTTCAGAATGCCGTCGATGTAGCTGTCGCCAGTGGTGATGTAGGTGCTGACTGCGGCCATGCGCCATCCGCCTTCAATGAGGTGTCTTCGACGGACGCATCCTGCACGCGAAGCCTGAGAGTTTTCTTAGCCCGCCTCTTAGCATTCGACGCGCTTTTGCATCTATTGCGCGGTTTGCGGCAGCGGCCGCGGGCGACGGTCGTCGTCGATCGCAACGAAGGTGAAGGTCGCCTCCGTCACCTTGACCATGTCATCGCCTTCCCGGGCGCGGCGCCAGGCCTCGATGTGGATGCGCATGGAGGTGCGGCCGGAGGAGACCACATCGCCGTAAAAGCTCACCTCGTCGCCCACCAGAACCGGGCTGAGGAAGCTCATGGCTTCCACGGCCACGGTGGCGGCCCGCCCCCGGGCGTGGCGGGTCGCGACGTTGCCGGCGGCAAGATCCATATGCGCCATGAGCCAGCCGCCGAAGATGTCGCCGGCGGGATTGGTGTCGGCCGGCATGGCGATCGTGCGCACCACGGGGCTTCTTGAGGGCGGCGTCATTGCGGTCATCGTGGCTCTGATTCACGTCGGAGAAATCTCGGCGCAGCGTAGAGAAAGGCGTCACCTTCGTCGCTGGGCAAGACGGCACGGATCGGATGCTGTCAACAAGTCTCTTGCAAAACTTACGGTTGAGGAAGAACTTTCCTCCGTGGGGCAACGGGAGGGAATCATGTCCAACATTCGCAAGTATGCCGCCGAGGCGATCGGCACGTTCTGGCTTACCTTTGGCGGCTGCGGTGCAGCCGTACTTGCCGCCGGCTTTCCCGATGTGGGCATCGGGCTGCTCGGCGTTTCGCTGGCCTTCGGCCTGACGGTGCTGACCATGGCGTACACCATCGGTCATGTGTCCGGCTGTCATCTCAATCCGGCGGTGACGGTGGGGCTGGCGGTGGGCGGCCGCTTTCCGGCCGATCAGATCGCGCCTTATGTGATCGCGCAGGTCATCGGGGCGATCGTCGGCGCGGCGGTGCTCTATGTCATTGCCAGCGGTGCAGCCGGGTTCGATGCCGTTGCAAGCGGGTTTGCCGCCAACGGCTATGGCGAACATTCGCCCGGGGGCTACAGCTTGACGGCGGCGCTGGTGACGGAGCTGGTGCTGACCATGCTCTTCCTCTTCATCATCATGGGCTCAACCCACGGCAAGGCGCCGGCCGGCTTCGCGCCCATCGCCATCGGCCTCGGGCTGACGCTCATCCACCTCATCAGCATTCCTGTCACCAACACCTCGGTCAATCCGGCACGCAGCACCGGCCCGGCTCTCTTCGTCGGCGGCTGGGCCATATCGCAGCTCTGGCTGTTCTGGGTGGCGCCAATCCTCGGCGGGGCCGTCGGCGGGGCGCTCTACCGCTGGATCAGCGCCGAGCCTTCGGCGCCCGTGGTGGGCGAGACGGTGAAGCCGTCCTGACAAGTGATCTGCTGAAGGCCGGTTCACCCCAGCCTTCAGCTTTTTGACGCCTCACCGCTTCGCGGTCATGTCTCCGACCTCGCGGGCGAGGAAGGTCTGCGTGATGTCCGGAAGGTTCTGCTCCAGCCAGGACGCCATCTTGATCTCTTCATCGAGCGAGGCCTGCAGAAGGGACACGTGCTGGGTATGCCCGCTGGCTTCCGCCATGGTGATCAGTGACCGATAGGCGGCGATCTCGAAGTTCTCGAAGGCGAAATCGGCGAAGCTGTTCTTGAGGATCTCGTCGCCGGCCATGGTGTGTCCCATGGCGGCCATGGAGCCCATCACCGAGGCGGCCATGTCTTTGAGGGACGAGTTGCTGTCGCCGACGGATTTCAGGATCTGGTCCAGCCGGTCCTTCTGAACCTTGGTTTCTTCGATGTGCTCGCGCAGCCGCTGCTCCAGCGCCGGATAATGCTCCAGTCGCTTCACCTGCGCTTCCATGATCGAGAGAGCCTCGTTTTCCATGGAGTGGGCGTTACGTAGACCCAGAGAGAAAATCTCGAGTTGCTTTGTCATGGTGTCGGCCATTTGTGTCTCCTCCTGAGGCTTTAAGCGCCTCGCCGCGTATGTTCGGTAACGTCGTCTGCGGCGTCCTGTTCCTGCCAGCCTTTAAGGTCGAGCTTCGCCTCAACTGCAGCCTTCGACATATTGGATGCTGGGACCGCCGGCGCGGATGGCCGTGACCTTGCCGCCGGTGCCGACCTCGTAACGCAGGCCCCGTGCGTCAGGGTTTTGCACATAGGCCTCGCCGGCCGCGCCTTTCGTCCAGATCGTGATGTCCTGCGCCGGGGCGGGATCATATTTCGCCGGGCTCACCATGGCCGCGGCGCCATAGGCACTCTCCACCGCAGCCAACTCGGCGCCAAGGCCGAGGCCCGCATCGGTCTTGATGATGGAGCGACCCGTGAGCGAGATGCGTGTCAGCCGCCCGTTCTCCAGCATGACCAGCAGGCCTTCCGGCGCGCGCTCCGGCCGATACTCGCGGCAGGCAGCCCCGCCGCCGAATCCGCCTGAACCAAGCGCCTTTGTCACATCGTCCGCCGCCATGCCGATGCGCAAGGGGCCCCAGCCTTCGGAGCCCAGCGTATCCCTTTGCTGCGGGACAGCTTCCTGGGAGACGCAGGCGGCAACGACGAGCGCCGCGCAGAGGGCGGCCGGTTTCCTGATCATGGGGGCTCCTGACGATGTTCCGTCACAAGGTAACGTCGTCAGGTCACATGGGTTCGTCGCGCCTCTACTCGCGCGGCGAGAGGCGGCCCTGTTCCGCCTTGTGAATGTATTGCGAGCAGACGAGCCAGCCCTTGAGCGGCCGCAGCAGCGCCATGCAGCCGAGGATCAGGACCGGGCCGGTGGTCAGAAGATGCACCCAGGACGGTGGATCGAAGGCCATCTGGATCCACATGCCGAAGCCCAGAGCGGGAACGGCCCAGATCGACATGGCAAAGAAGGCTGGACCATCGGCTGGATCGGCGAAGGAATAATCGAGCCCGCAGCGGTCGCAGGATTTGGCGAGCGCCAGGTATCCGTTGAACAGCTTGCCCTGCTCGCAGCGCGGGCAGCGGCCCCTGAGGCCCAATCTGAAGGCGTGGGAATTGCCGCTGTAATGGTCCATATCCGACAACGTGGCCTGTTTGCTAGAGTTCCTCCGCAGCTGGTGCCCCGATTGTGTCGCCGGTGCAATTGGACGGAATGACCTAGGGAGGAACCATGAACCTCAGTTTCAGCGTCTACGCATGTGTGTCGAAACCCGTTTCCGAGGTCTTTGAAGCGGTGGCCGATCCGGACAAGCTCTCGCGCTATTTCACGACCGGCGGGGCCAAGGGGCGGCTTGAGGCCGGTTCGACCGTCACCTGGGACTTCCATGACTTTCCCGGCGCCTTTCCGGTGGAGGTCGTCGAGGTGGAGCCCGACCGTCGCATTGTTCTGCACTGGGGCGCGGTCGAGCCGGGGAAGAGCGGCCCTGACGAGGAATATCAGACCACCGTCACCTTCACCTTCGAGCCGGTGGAAGACGGCCGCACCAAAGTGTCGGTGTCGGAGGAGGGGTGGCGCGACACGGCGGCTGGGCTGGCGGCATCCTACGGCAACTGCATGGGTTGGGCGCAGATGCTCTCGGCGCTGAAGGCTTGGCTGGAGTACGGGATCAACCTGCGGGACGGGATGTATCGATAAAGCCGGATCGGCGCTGATCAGCCTTTTGCCGCTTCGGCACAGACGCACCGGAAGCCGGCGGTGTCGGGAGTACGGCGATTACGGCGACCATGCGGCAAATTATCTTTGGATAGCGGAAAAACTGATAAGGCGCGCAACTGTTGCGAGAGGGACAACTTTCCTATGCTGCCGGAACTGGGGTTATTCATCGACGAGTTAGGGCGGGGTTATGTTCCGGAAAGTGCACGCGTTCCACGCGGCAGCGGTTGCGGTTGCAGCGACAGGTTTCTTTTTCATGGGTGGTGAGCTCGCATCGGCGGCGACAGACGGGTGTGAAGCGGTCGGCTACGGGGATTTCAATCTCACCTACACCTCTTCAGGTCAGAGAACGGTTCATCACTTCTATCCCGGCGAGACGGTCAACTTCGTTGTCACGATTACGGATGGCGGCGGAGGCGCCACCTGGGAGTTGCACAACATGTCCGGCATGATCGCGCAAAGAAGCGGTAGCGGCAGCTACAATGTATCCCACACGGTTGGTGGCTCAGCAGAAGATTTGATAATCGACGTCGTCATCATCGGCACCGGCACGATCAGCGTCACCGCCACCTGCGGTGCGGCGATCGACAGCAGCGATCTGACCGACAGCAAGAAGGTGGAAGCAGTGCAGGTGATGGGCACGCGTATGAGCGCCCGTGCCTCCGCTGCCGTTCAGACCACCTCCGTCTCGAACGCCATCACGGACGCCTTTTCCGCAGCCCCTCAGCCGATCTCCATGAATTCCGGCGGTCTACGGCTGAACTATGCTCCGGAAACCGCGCCCGGTCTCGAATGGGCTGCTGCGCAGCGGTTGTGGAGCCTCTGGGCGGACTTCCGCTACACCAGCTGGGATGCGGGCGGAAACGGCGTGCTCGACGGCGATCAGATCAACGCGCTCGTCGGTCTCGGCTATCGCATCGACGACCGGACGCTTGTCGGCGTCTTCGGCGGCTATGAAACCTTCGATATCGAAATGTCGCGGTTCTCCGCCACTCTTGAAGGCGATGGCGGCACCCTTGGTGTCTATGCCGCACGCTACATGCTGCCAAACCTGCGCTGGGACGTGATCGGCAGTTGGTCAGGCATTTCCTATGACACCGAGGCCGGTGCCGCTGCGGGAAGCTTTGACGGCTCGCGCTGGCAGCTTTCCACGGGGCTGACTGGCAATCATCAAGTGTCAGCCTTCATCCTGGAGCCATCGGCTCGCCTCCAGGGCCTGTGGGAAACACAGGATGCCTGGGTGGACAGCCTCGGCGCGCTGCAGGCGAAGCAGAACTTCTCGGCGGCGCGCTTTGCCCTCGGCGGCCGGGCGATCATGCCATGGGAGATGGACAGCGGAATCAAGCTGTCTCCCTATCTAGGCCTCTATGGCGACTATAACTTCGGCGATGAAGGTGCGACACCGGCCGGCAGCAACATCGGCATAGACAACGGCCTTTCGGCCCGTGTGACGGCGGGCGCCAGCCTCAGCCGCGGCGCTGGCTCGCTCTTCCTTGGTGGCGAGCTCGGCGGACTTGGCGGGGACGAGCGTTACTGGAGTGCCAGCGCCCGTGGCATCTGGGAATTCTGAGGCGGCGATCATCGCTGCATCGCGAAAAGGGCGGCCTCGGTGCCGCCCTTTTTCATGGTCCGCGCGAATCCTCAGAAGCTGTAACGGAGGCGGTCTCAGCGATAGTATCCATCCGACCATTCCGGCACCGCGCGCGCCGCACCGCGCCGGATCATCTCAAGGGCGATGTCGGTCTTGCCGGCCCAGCACTGGGAGACATAGAGCTTGCCTGTTCGAGGCGGGACATAGCCGTCGCAGGGCGAGCCGGAGTTCACCGGCACGCACATGACTTTGCGGCCGCCGATGACGGCGGCCATGGTGTGTTTGGCGGCGGTGCCGGCCTCGGTGTCCGCCGCGGGCGCGGTGATGCCGCAGAGGCGCACGCCAAGGCCGTCCATGATGAAGGTGCGTCCGTCCAGGATCTTGATCCGCTGGACATCGGCAAGGGCCGGAGAGGCGGCAAGGCAGATCGTGCCGAAAAGAAGCGCCAGAGCTGACCGCCGCCTCATGACCTTTATCCCTCGCTCTTGTCCGCCGCAAACCAGTAATTGACGTCGGTATCGGCCCCAAGGTTCCATTCCCGCTTCAGCGGGTTGTAGATCATGCCGCGTCTGTTGCCGGGGACGAGACCCGCGCCGCGGGCGTAATGCGCCATCTCATCGGGCGTGACGAATTTCTCCCAGTCATGGGTGCCGCGCGGCAGCCAGCGCAGGATGTATTCGGCGCCGATGATGGCGAGGCCGAAGCTTTTCAAAGTGCGGTTGAGGGTGGAGAGCATGACGATGCCGCCGGGCTTTGTGAGCCCGGCCAGCGTTTTGACGAAGGCACCGGGATCGGTGACATGTTCGATCACCTCGGAGGCCACCACCACGTCGAAGCTTTCCCCCGCGGCCAGAAGCGCCTCGGCGGTTTCGGCGCGATAGTCGATGGCAAGGCCCGCTTCCCCAGCATGAGCGCGGGCGGCCGCCACATTCTTCTCCGCCGGATCGATGGCGGTGACCTTCGCACCCAGACGTGACAGCGGCTCGGCCAGGATGCCGCCACCGCAGCCGACGTCGAGCAGCGTCAGGCCGTCGAGACAGCGCAGGACAAGCGGATCGCGCGAGAAGTGCCTCGTTGTTTCATCCCTCACGAAGGTGACGCGAACGGGTGTCAGCGCATGCAGCGGCGCATAGGGACCGGAGGGATCCCACCACAGATGGGCGTTGGCGGCGAAACGCGCGACTTCGGCCTCGTCCACGGAAGCCTTGGCCGTATCCTTCGAAGTTGTCGTCGTCATCTGTTTCAGCACCGTTGCTCTTGCCGGCAGGTGCCGCTATCTATACGCGCCTTTTGCGCCCTGGCTCCAGAGCGCAGGCGCTGCTCCGTGCGGCGCGCCTTTCAAAAATTCCGGTCCGGATCCCAAATGGCCCGCATAGTCATGAAGTTTGGCGGCACTTCCGTCGCCAATATAGAACGCATCCGCAACGTCGCTGCCCATGTGAAACGTGAGGTTGAGGCCGGCAACGAAGTGGCCGTGGTTGTTTCCGCCATGGCGGGGGCCACCAATCAGCTGGTGGCCTGGTGCCGCGAACTCTCTCCCATGCATGATGCCCGCGAATATGACGCGGTGGTCGCCTCGGGCGAGCAGGTGACGGCGGGACTTCTCGCCATCGCGCTGCAGGACGCCGGTGTTTCCGCCCGCTCCTGGCAGGGCTGGCAGATCCCGCTCAAGACCGATGCCGCCCATGGCTCGGCCCGTATAGCGGATATCGACGGTAACCTGCTCATCGAACGCATGAGCCAGGGGCAGGTGGCCGTTGTGGCCGGTTTCCAGGGTATCGCGCCGGATAATCGTATCGCCACGCTGGGGCGTGGCGGCTCGGATACGAGCGCGGTTGCCATCGCCGCGGCCGTGAAGGCCGATCGCTGCGACATCTACACCGATGTCGACGGCGTCTACACCACCGATCCACGCATCGTTCCCAACGCGCGCCGGCTGGAGCGCGTCTCCTTTGAGGAGATGCTGGAAATGGCCTCGCTCGGGGCCAAGGTTCTTCAGGTGCGCTCGGTGGAGCTCGCCATGGTTCACAACGTGCGCGTTTTCGTGCGGTCGAGCTTCGACGCACCTGACGCGCCACAGGCCGGGCCCGGAACTCTTCCGCCCGGAACACTCATCTGCGACGAGGACGAGATCGTGGAACAGCAGGTCGTCACCGGCATCGCCTATTCCAAGGACGAGGCACAGGTTACTCTCCGGCGCGTGGCCGACAAGCCGGGCGTCGCCGCCAGCATCTTCGGCCCGCTGGCCGCCGCCAACATCAATGTGGACATGATTGTGCAGAACGTCGCCCCCGGTGGCGCGCACACCGATGTGACCTTCACCGTGCCGGTGGGTGAGCTCGACCGCGCCATGAAGGTGCTGGAGGAGGCGCGCGGCGAGATCGACTATGAGGATCTCCAGGGCGCCCGCGATGTGGTTAAGGTCTCGGTCATCGGCATCGGCATGCGCAGCCATGCGGGTGTTGCATCCAAGGCCTTCAAAGCCCTGGCGGAGCGCGGCATCAACATTCGCGTCATCGCCACCTCCGAGATCAAGATCTCGGTTCTGATCGATGCCGCCTATACCGAACTTGCGGTGCGGACTCTCCATTCGGTATACGGACTGGACGCGGCCTGACGTATCGTCAGGCAAACCCTGAGCCCCTTTACGTGCGCGGGAAACCCCGGCACGCTCCGGAGAATGGCCATGCGAGGCGCATATGGCGGCCCGCGCGTGCTTCTCCGTCGTCTCCGCGAGGTGATGACGGAGCCGGCCACGGCGCAGGAACGCCTCGACAAGATAGTGGTGCTGATCGCCTCCAACATGGTGGCGGAGGTGTGCTCGGTCTATGTGCTGCGCGTTGACGGCACGCTGGAGCTCTATGCCACGGAAGGTCTGAACCGCGCCGCCGTCCATCTGACCAGCCTCAAGATCGGCGAGGGCCTCGTCGGCCTGATTGCCCGGGAGGCGGAGCCGCTCAACCTTGCGGACGCGCAGGCGCATCCCGCATTCGCCTATCGGCCGGAGACGGGCGAAGAGATCTATCATTCCTTCCTGGGCGTTCCGGTTCTGAGGGCCGGCAACACCCTGGGCGTGCTCGTCGTCCAGAACAAGGCGCATCGCACCTATTCGGAGGAAGAGGTCGAGGCGCTGCAGACCACGGCCATGGTGTTGGCCGAAATGATCGCCTCCGGTGAACTCACCGCGCTCGCCAAACCGGGTGCGGAGCCGGTGCTGCGGCGTCCGGTGACGCAAAGCGGCGAGCCGCTGAGCGACGGCATCGGGCTCGGCCATGCTGTGCTTTATGACAGTCGCGTCGGCGGCACCAAGAATCTCATTTCCGATGATCCGCAGGCGGAACTCGACCGACTCGATACGGCTTTCGTGACGTTGCGCAGCTCCATCGACGACATGCTCGACAGGGGCGACATGCAGCGCGGCGGCGAGCATCGTGAGGTGCTGGAAGCCTTCCGCATGTTCGCCAACGACCAGGGTTGGGTGCGGCGCATCCGCGAGGCGGTGCTGGGCGGCCTTACCGCCGAGGCGGCGGTGGAGCGGGTGCAGTCCGACACGCGCGCCCGCATGCAGCGCATGATGGATCCCTACCTGCGCGAACGCCTACACGACCTCGACGATCTCGCCAACCGGCTGATGCGTGCGCTGGCCGGTGACGTCGGCCCGGCGGCCATGAACCTTCCCGACAACGCCATCATCGTTGCCCGCAACATGGGGCCGGCGGCGCTGCTGGATTTCGAGCGGGGCCGGGTGCGCGGGCTGATCCTGGAAGACGGCGGACCCACCAGCCACATCGCCATCGTGGCTCGGGCGCTGGGTGTTCCGGCCGTCGGCCAGATCGCCAATGCCACCAGCCTGATGGAAAGCGGCGATGCCGTCATCGTCGATGGCGATGCCGGTCAGATCCATGTGCGGCCGATGGAGGACATCGAACGTACCTATGCGGAAAAGGTACGCTTCCGCGCCCGGCGGCAACGGCAATATGCGGCGCTGCGCGACAAGCCCAGCGTCACCCGTGATGGCAAGACCATCACTCTCCTGCTCAACGCCGGCCTGATGGTGGATCTGCCGCATCTGGCCGAAACCAACGCGGCGGGCATCGGCCTCTTCCGCACCGAACTCCAGTTCATGGTGGCTGACAGCTTTCCGCGCACCGGCGAGCAGCAGGCGCTCTACAGCGAGGTGCTGGACGCGGCGAAGGGCAAGAGCGTCACCTTCCGCACGCTGGATATCGGCGGCGACAAGGTCCTGCCCTATCTGCGCGCCATCTCCGAGGAAAACCCGGCGCTCGGCTGGCGCGCCATCCGGCTCGGCCTCGATCGGCCGGGGCTGCTCCGATCGCAGATCCGCGCGCTGGCAAAGGCCGCCTCGGGCCGCGAGCTCAAGGTCATGTTCCCCATGGTGACCGCCGTGTGGGAGTTCGACCAAGCGCGAGCACTGTTCGAACGCGAGCTGACACATCTTCGCCGCTGGGGCTACGATCTGCCCGAACGGGTGCACCTCGGCTGCATGGTGGAGGTGCCCGCGCTGCTCTATCAGCTCGAGCCGCTGATGGAGCGTGTCGACTTCGTGTCGGTCGGCTCCAACGATCTGTTCCAATATCTCCTGGCGTCCGACCGCGGCAACACGCGTGTCGCCTCGCGGTTCGACACGCTCAACCTGCCGTTCCTGCGCGCCCTGCGCTCCGTGGTCCGCGCGGCCGATAAGGCCAATGTGCCGGTGACGCTGTGCGGCGAACTGGCCTCGCGCCCGCTGGAAGCGGTCGCGCTGGTGGCACTGGGCTTTCGCGCCATCTCCATGTCGCCTTCGGCCATCGGCCCGGTGAAAGCGGCCCTGCTCGCGCTCGACACCGAACGCGCCGCCGATCTCGTCAATGAACGACTGGATGACCCGAAGGCGGTGGGATCGCTGCGCGAGGCGCTGTCGGACTTCGCGGCGGCGGAAGGCATTCCGATCTAGGCACGCCAGAGCCTTCCGACCGATGTCCTGCCACGCCACTTTGACCCAAGGAACCTGATGCTTCCAACCACCAAACTTGATGCCGTGGTAAGGCGCTTCGAAATGCTCGAAGCCATGCTCGCAGGCAATCCCAGCTCCGACGAGGTGGTGAAGCTTGCCCGCGAGCGGGCGGAGATCGAGCCGCTGGTGGAAGGCGTCCGGGCACTGCGGGTTTTGGACAAGGAGATCGAAGAGCTCGATCAGATGCTGGCCGACAAGTCCACCGATGCCGACATGCGCGCCATGGCGGAAGAGGAGAGGGATGCTCTCGCCATCCGGCATGAGGCGCTGGAACAGGAGGTGCGGCTTCTGCTGCTGCCGCGTGATCCGGCCGACTCGCGGCCCGCCATTCTTGAAATCCGTGCCGGCACAGGAGGCGACGAGGCCGCGCTCTTCGCCGGCGATCTCTTTCGTATGTATGCTCGCTATGCCGATCTCAGGGGCTGGTCGGTGGACATCCTATCCGAGAGCGAAGGAACCATGGGCGGCTACAAGGAGGTGGTTGCTTCCGTCACCGGCCAGGGTGTCTACGGGGCGTTGAAATTCGAGTCCGGCGTTCACCGGGTGCAGCGCGTGCCGGCGACGGAAACGCAGGGGCGCATCCACACTTCCGCGGCAACGGTGGCGGTGCTGCCGGAGGCGGAGGAGGTGGATGTGGAGCTCAATGACGCCGACATCCGCGTCGACACGCTGCGCGCGCAGGGGGCCGGCGGCCAGCACGTCAACAAGACCGAATCCGCGGTGCGTCTCACCCATATTCCCTCCGGTATCGTGGTGCTGGTGCAGGATGAACGCTCACAGCATCGCAACAAGGCGCGCGCCATGGCGCTTCTACGGACCAAGCTGTTTGATGAGGAGCGCGAGCGGAAGGATTCCGCACGGGCGGCGGAGCGCAGGGGGCAGGTGGGTTCCGGCGATCGATCCGAACGCATCCGCACCTATAATTTTCCGCAGGAGCGGCTGACCGACCACAGGATCGGCCTCACGCTCTACAAGCTTACCGAAATCATGCAGGGAAGCGGCCTTGGCGACGTCATCGAGGCGCTGCAGGCGGAAAGTCGCGCCCGCCTTCTCGCCGCCGAGGATGAGGCGTGACGCGCGGTGAACTCCTGGCAGAGGCGCGAGGCATGCTGCGAGGGGCGGGAAAT
The DNA here is from genome assembly GCF_014635245.1 of Agaricicola taiwanensis. Lineage (GTDB taxonomy): Bacteria > Pseudomonadota > Alphaproteobacteria > Rhizobiales > Methylopilaceae > Agaricicola > Agaricicola taiwanensis. The sequence goes on from NZ_BMCP01000010.1 coordinate 18,642, forward strand.
GAGAGCGGCGACGCGGATGCCCGCATTCTCGTGGCCGCCGCACTGGAGATCACAGGCAGCCAGCTGCTGTCACGGCCGGAAGTGGAAGTCTCCGCTGAGCTAACGCAGAGGGCCCGCGACTGGATCGCACGGCGCGCTGGCGGCGTGCCGGTGGCGCGGCTCATCGGCACGCGCGAGTTCTGGGGGCTGCCCTTCGCGCTGTCGCCGGCCACGCTGGTGCCGCGCCCTGACACCGAGACTCTGGTGGAGGCGGTGGTCGAGGCACGGCCCGATCGCAACGCCCGTCTGCGCATCCTCGATCTCGGCACCGGGAGCGGCTGCATCCTGCTGGCGCTGCTGTCGGAATATTGGGAGGCGACGGGTCTGGGGACCGATCTTTCCGAGGAGGCGGTGGCGACAGCCCGCTTCAACGCCGAGGAGCTGGGCTTCGCCGACCGTGCGTTCTTCCAGCGCGGCTCCTGGGACGAAGGCCTGAGCGAGCGCTTCGATGTGGTGGTGTCGAACCCCCCCTATATCCCGAGCAGCACCATCAGCAGTCTGGATGTCGAGGTGCGGGAACACGATCCCGCGCTGGCGCTCGATGGTGGCGCGGATGGGCTTGAAGCCTATCGTGCCCTCGCAGCCCTTTTGCCGGCACGCCTGCTGCCCAATGGCGTCGCGGCGCTGGAGATCGGGATCGGTCAGGAGGCGGCGGTGGGCGCGCTGATGCAGGCCCGCGGTTTCGATGTTACGGCCCGGCGCGACCTTGCGGGCGTGACGCGGGTGTTGGTGCTTTCCAGGCTTTCAGAAAATCCGCTTGGAAATGCGGGATTGAGGAGTTAGTGTCTTTTCGACCGTAACCGATGGTTCCGATTCCCGGCCTCGGGGTTAGCGGCGGGCTTGCCGAACACAGCCACCGTAAATGTTGTGCAGCAGCTTTACGGGCATGCGCGGATAACCCGTGTGCAGGCTACTTTCGGCTTATGAAACCAACAACGCGCTCTTGGATCCGAACTCGATCCTCCCGGCTGTGACCGGGGCCGACCTTCCGGCGAAGTGGTCCGGAGTCATGAGCGTCAGCCGTGGGGCGAGACGTCTTGCAACGCAGATTTGACAACAGGCATGGTGGTGGTGGCGGCGGTTCGCAACAGAAGCGAATGCGTGGACGCAACCGGGGTGGCGGCGGCGGCAAGGGACCCAATCCCCTGTCGCGCACCTATGAGAGCAACGGACCCGACGTAAAGATCCGGGGAACCGCGTCTCACATCGCCGATAAGTACGTGCAGCTTTCCCGTGACGCGCAGGCTTCCGGCGATCCGGTTGCCGCTGAGAACTACATGCAGCACGCCGAGCATTATTATCGGCTGCTGGCGGCCGCGCAGGCCCAGTTCCAGCCCAATGCCGTGATCGTGCGCGCCGATGACGAGCGCGAGGAATATGAGGATTCGGGCGAGGAGTCTGAGGCCGCGGCCGAAGGCGAGAGCGCCGAGAACGTCGATCTCGCCAATGCGCCGCAGCCGACGTTCGGCGAGCCGCGTGAAGGCCGCGAGCGCGATAATGACAACCAGCGCGACCAGCGTCGTGATCGCAATCGCGATGCTGCTGCCGAGGGCCAAGAGGGCGAGCGTCAGCCGGGCCGTGGCCGTGAATGGCGCCGTGGTCGCAACCGTAATGCGCCGCAGGGCGATGAGCAGCCGCAGGCGCCAGCCGCAGCCGCGGGAGATGGGGACGAGCAGTCCGCTCTGCCCGCCTTCATCACCGGCACTCCGGCCGCCAAAGCCGCCGCTCCGGTACCTGCTCCGGCAGCCGAACCTGCAGCTGAGACGCCAGCCGCTCCGACCGCATCGGATACAGAGGCCGAGGCTCCGGCTCCGCGCACACGGCGTCGGCGCTACAGCCGCACCGCCCGCAGCGAGGATGGCGCGGACGCCGCGCCAGCGCGCGACGAGGCACCGGCCGAATAAGCCGGTCACACCAACGACATCAGCAAAAGGGCGGCTTCAGCCGCCCTTTTTGTTGTCGTGCCGCGCGGGCTGATGAAGCGCCGTGCCGGCGGCGAAGCGCACAGCCTCGGTGAGGTGATCGAGAATGCGGACGTTCAGCCGGCTCGCCTGCCAGTGGAGTGGGACGTCGAGCGGACGACCAGGTGCAAGCTCCACCAGCCTGCCGCTCTCCAGATGAGGCGCCGCAAGCATAAGCGGGTTCAGCGCCCAGCCAAGGCCGGCGAGGGTAAAGTCGATGAAACCCTGCGTGGACGGCACCCAACAGGTGGGTGGCTCGATGGTCGCACCGAAGGCCGCTTCCGCCCAGCGCGATTGCAGCCGGTCCCGCCGATCGAACCGCAGCACGGGCGCTGACCTCAGTGCCTCCGGCGTGACGCCATCTGCGAAATGCTGTTTCAGGAACTGTGGAGCAGCGGTCGCCACATAGCGTAGCGCGCCCAGGAATGTCGTTCGGCAGCCCTGAACCGGCCGGGGATCGGCGGTGACCGCGGCCAGCACCTCTCCCGAGCGGAGGCGTTCGGCTGTGTGCTCTTCGTCATCGATGATGAGATCAAGCAGCCCGCCCGTGGTCTCGCTGAAGCGCTGGGCCCTGCGGGAAACCAGCTCGTAAGGCTGTCGGCGTTGATTGCGATGCGCAGGGTGGGGCAACGCGTAGGCGCGGCTTCCCCCAGCTTGGGAAGATCGTCGAGAACCTCCCTCTCCATCAGCTGAACCTGTTCGGTGTGGGCGCAGAGCCTTGCCCCGATGTCCGTTGCCCGGCAGGGCTGCTCGCGCACCACGAGAACAGCGCCAAGGCGCTCTTCCAAACCGCGTATGCGTTGCGACACGGCAGAGGGCGTGATGGAGAGGACAGCGGCCGCACGCTCGAAGCTGCCCTCATTAACCACGGCAGCCAGCGTCGCAAGCGAGGCATAATCGAACACGGGTTCAGTTCTCCTTCACTAGCGTAAGAAAGATTAGCTACCCTAAATCATGGCGATCAGGCAGCAAGGAGGCAATGACATCCTTCGCTTCCGTATTCGCCCAGGGCTTTCTCCTGTCCGCCACGCTGATCATGGCCATTGGCGCGCAGAACATGTTCGTGCTGCGCCACGGCCTGCAGCGCCGGCATGTGGGACCGATCGTTCTCTTCTGCGCCGCTGCTGATGCTGTTCTCATCGCTGCCGGAGTTGCAGGTTTGGGCGCGCTTTTGTCGGCACTGCCCTCGCTTGCCCTCTGGCTGACGTTGGGCGGTGTGATCTTCCTTGGCTCTTATGGCGTGATCGCACTGCGTCGCGCGCTGCAGCCCGGCAGCATGATACCGGGCACGGCGGCGCCGTTATCGCTTGCGCAGGCCCTTGGCACCGCGGCCGGCTTCACCTTCCTCAATCCGCATGTCTATCTCGACACGGTGCTGCTGGTGGGCGCCGTTGGTTCAGGTCAGCCACCTGCGCTGCAGCCTGTCTTTGTGTTGGGAGCCGCCACCGCGAGCTTTGCCTGGTTTGCAAGCCTCGGTTACGGCGCGCAGTTTCTCGCGCCGTTCTTTGCCCGGCCACTGGCCTGGCGTGTGCTCGACATCGTCGTGGGCCTGGTGATGCTGGGCCTCGCGGGAGGCCTGCTTCTGGCCGTCAGGTCGAACTGAGGCGCAACTCATCGCCCAGCTTCAGCTGCCCGTCGGTCACCACATCGGCATAGACGCCGCACACATTATCGCCCGTCAGCTCCCGCAGAACGCCTGTCATGTCGATGTCGCGCTCGCCGCTGGCGGGGTCGACCTCCGTTGCCGCGCAGCGCGTTGTCGTCTTGTAGACTCTCAGCTTGAGGCCCGCTTCGGTGGTGAGCTCGCGGTCGATCCATTGGTTCTCAACCCAAGGCTCCAGCCCGTCCAGATAGAGATTGGCCCGGAAGCGCAGCGGATCGACCGGCCTGCCGATGAAATCCTCGATGGCGCGCAGGCTCGCAAGATTGATGATGGAGACCGCTTTGCGGGACACGTCGGAGAAACTGTGGCCGGGTGAGCGCACGATGCGAAGCTCGCCCTCGCGCCGCGGGCCGCGGTGGTGGTCGAGGACGGCCAGAACGGCTGCCTGTCCTTCTTCGGTCTCCAGGTTTCCTTCCGCCAATATCTCATCTCCGCGCGCCAGCGTCAGGGTCCAGGTTTCGGCGTCGAAGCGGCTGTCGAGCTGCGCCAGGGGCGCATCCTTCATCAGACAAAGGAAAGCTATCTTCGGCAGCCAGGTTGGAACGGTGGGATCAAATCGGCGTTCGCCAAGTTCGACAGCATAAATGCGATCGTGCGGCAGCGTCTGGCCTTCTTCGAGATCCACATGTGCGAGGGCCTCGGCCGAAAGGCCTTTGACGGGATAACGGTAAAGCGCGGCAAGCTTGGCAGCGGACATGAGGCCTCAACTCGTGCGAGATTTTTTCCAGAATCATCGCTACCCCCTTTTGTTGCGGATCTGCAACACCATCTTTTGGGGCGGACGATGGCGCACGTGCCGTGAGGGCGGCGCCACGGGCTGAAAGGACACACGACCATGAACATCGAGAAATACACCGAGCGGGTCCGCGGATTTCTCCAGGCAGCGCAGACGGCCGCGCTTGGCGCCGGCCACCAGCAATTCCTGCCCGAGCATATCCTGAAGGTCCTGCTGGATGATCCGGAAGGCCTCGCCTCCGGACTGATCGAGAGCGCCGGTGGCCGGCCGGCGGAAGCGCGTCTTGCCGTGGAGGCCGCTCTGAAGAAGCTGCCCAAGGTGGAAGGCGGCAACGGACAGCTTTATCTGGCACCCACCACGGCGCGGGTGTTTCAGGCCGCGGAAAAGGCGGCCGAAAAGGCCGGTGACAGTTTCGTCACCGCCGAACGGCTGCTGCTGGCGCTGGCCATCGAAACCGGCACCGAGGCCGGCAAGGCGCTGGCGAAGGCCGGCGTCAACGCCCAGGCGCTGAACGCGGCGATCGAAAAGCTGCGCGCCGGACGCACGGCACAGTCGGCAACGGCGGAAAACTCCTATGACGCGCTGAAAAAATATGCCCGGGACCTCACTCAGGTCGCGCGGGAGGGCAAGCTCGACCCTGTCATCGGCCGCGACGAGGAAATCCGCCGCGCCATTCAGGTGCTGGCACGCCGCACCAAGAACAATCCCGTGCTGATCGGTGAGCCTGGCGTCGGCAAGACCGCCATCGTGGAAGGCCTGGCACTGCGCATCGTCAACGGCGATGTGCCGGAGAGCCTGAAAGACAAACGCCTGCTCGCGCTCGACATGGGTTCGCTGATCGCCGGCGCGAAATATCGCGGCGAGTTCGAGGAGCGCCTCAAAGCCGTGCTGGAAGAGGTCCAGTCAGCCGCCGGTGGCATCATCCTCTTCATCGACGAGATGCACACGCTGGTGGGTGCCGGCAAGGCCGATGGCGCCATGGACGCGTCGAACCTTCTGAAGCCGGCGCTCGCGCGCGGCGAGTTGCACTGCGTCGGCGCGACCACGCTGGATGAATACAGGAAGCACGTGGAGAAGGACGCGGCTCTGGCGCGGCGTTTCCAGCCGGTCTTCGTCTCCGAGCCCACGGTGGAGGACACCGTCTCGATCCTGCGGGGGCTGAAGGAGAAGTATGAGCTGCACCACGGTGTGCGGATTGCCGACGGCGCGCTGGTTTCGGCGGCCACGCTGTCGAACCGCTACATCACCGATCGCTTCCTGCCCGACAAGGCCATCGACCTCGTGGACGAGGCCTCGGCACGGCTCAGGATGCAGGTGGATTCCAAGCCCGAAGCGCTTGACGAGCTCGACCGGCGGATCATCCAGCTCAAGATCGAGCGTGAGGCGCTGACAAAGGAAAGCGATGCCGCTTCCAAGGATCGGCTGGTCAAGCTCAACACCGAGCTCGGCGACCTGGAAGAAAAATCCAGCAGCATGACGGCTTCCTGGCAGGCGGAGAAGGACAAGCTCGGCCGTGTGCAGAAGCTGAAGGAAGAGCTTGATCAGGCAAGGGCCGAGCTTGAGCGCGCGCAGCGTTCGGGAAATCTCGCCCGTGCCGGCGAGATCACCTATGGCGTGGTTCCGAACCTGGAGAAGCAGCTTGCGGAGGTTGAGGCCACCGCCGGTGAGAATGGAGCCTTGGTGCAGGAGACGGTGACGGCGGAAAACATCGCTCAGATCGTCTCGCGCTGGACAGGTGTGCCCGTTGACAAGATGCTGGAAGGCGAGCGGGAAAAGCTGCTTCGCATGGAGGACGAGCTGGCGAAACGCGTCGTCGGCCAGGGCGAGGCGGTGCAGGCGGTGTCCAAGGCCGTGCGCCGCGCGCGTGCCGGCCTGCAGGATCCCAACCGTCCCATCGGCTCCTTCATGTTCCTCGGACCCACGGGCGTTGGCAAGACGGAGCTGACCAAAGCGCTCGCCGCCTATCTCTTCGACGACGAGACGGCGCTGATCCGCATCGACATGTCCGAATACATGGAGAAGCACGCGGTGGCCCGGCTCATTGGCGCGCCTCCCGGCTATGTCGGTTATGAGGAGGGTGGTGCGCTGACGGAAGCCGTCCGCCGCCGGCCCTATCAGGTGATCCTGTTCGACGAGATCGAGAAGGCCCACCCGGATGTCTTCAACGTGCTGCTGCAGGTGCTTGATGACGGCCGCCTCACCGATGGCCAGGGTCGCACGGTGGACTTCCGCAACACGCTGATCGTCATGACCTCGAACCTTGGTTCGGAGTTCCTGGTGAGCCAGCCGGAGGGGCAGGATTCCAGCGCGGTGCGCGATGAGGTGATGACCGTGGTGCGCGCGCACTTCCGGCCGGAGTTCCTCAACCGGGTGGACGAGATCATCCTGTTCCACCGGCTGCAGCGCAGCGAGATGGGCACCATCGTCGACATCCAGCTCGACCGCCTGCGGCGGCTTCTTGAGGATCGCAAGATCACCATCGCGCTCGATGCCTCCGCGCGCGATTGGCTGGCCGAACGTGGCTATGATCCGGCCTATGGCGCGCGCCCGCTGAAGCGGGTGATCCAGCGCGCCGTGCAGGACCCGCTGGCCGAGCTGATCCTCGCCGGCGAGGTCAAGGATGGCGACGAGGTGCCGGTGACGGCCACCGGCGGCGGCCTCATCGTCGGCGGCCGCGCGGTGGAGATCGCCGCCTGAGGTTGACCCTGATCATCGAATGAAGGGCGCGCGGTCTTCACGAAGGCCGCGCCCTTTGTTCTACGGGGTCAGGAATAGGCTCCTCGGAGTACGCTCACCAAGCAGAAAGGACCGTTGCGTTACGCTGATCCTGTCATTTATCAGGACGGATACGGCACCCGCATGACCTGGAAGCTCTTTGCCATCATCTTCGCCATCCTCACGGCGGCGGGATTTTCCGGCGAATGGCGCCCCTTCAGCGATCTCACCATGCTGGAGCTGGTCAACCTTGCCCTGTCTCCGCTCTCCGCACTCGTCATCCTGCTCTATGCCTGGCGGATCCACGTCATGCCCTCGGCGGTGTGGCGCATGTTCGCGGGTTGGAAGGCCATGCTCAATCTCGCGACGGCGGCTTATGCCTCGGTCCTGATCTACCCGCGGCTGGTGCATGCAGGGGAAACCGACGGCGCGCTCATGCTCGGCGCGGGCTTTGCCATGATGCTGGCGCTCCTGTTCCTGGAATGGCTCGGCATCCGGCGCTACGCGGAGATGCGGCAGGACCGGGAGGAAGGACTGGAGGATGAGGCCGATGACGTCGGGGAGAGGGACGAGGTAACGTGCCGCGGGAAATAGCTGAAGAGGCCTACTGCCCCTGTGCCACTCGCTGCGCGTTGGCCGGCTGCAGCAGGGCGTCGATGCGCTGGCGCTCGCCCTGGAAGGCGACCAGATTTTCGCCCGTCAGCTCCTGCTCGCGCGGAACGCGGATGCGGTTGGGGTCGACGAAGCGTCCGTTGACCAGCACTTCATAGTGCACATGAGGCCCGGTGGAGAGACCGGTGGAGCCGACATAGCCGATCAACTGGCCCTGCCGCACCTTGACGCCGGCCGAGATGCCCTTCGCGAAGGCATTCATATGGGCATAGGAGGTCTCATAGCCATTGGCGTGCTGGATACGCACGTGCCGGCCATAGCCGCCGTCCCATTTGGCTGATTCCACCGTGCCGTTGCCGGTGGCATAGATCGGTGTGCCGCGCGGCGCGGCCCAGTCGACGCCGGTGTGCATCTTGGCGGTGCGCAGGATCGGGTGATTACGCGCGCCGAAGCCGGAGCGCATGATGCCGGCGGTCAGCGGCTTGCGCATCAGGAATTTTCGCGCCGAGCGGCCGTTCTCATCGAAGTAGGCCGGCTCGCCGTCATTGCCGAAATAGCGGTAGTAGCGGCGGGATTCGCCGCCGGTGGTCAGCGCGGCATAGAGGACCTCAGGCATGTCGGAGGCCACTTCCGGCTCCGCGTAAACGATCTCCAGATTGTCGCCGGAGGCGACACGCCGCTGGAAATCGACATCGGTCGACATCACGCGGAGGAATTCCTTGACGACATCCTCCGGCACGTCATAGCGAAACGTGGTTTCGTAAAGGCTTTCATAGAGCCGCGCGGTCTGGCGGCCGTCCTCCAGGAGATCGTCGATCTCCGGTCCATCGCTCCCGGCCGCTTCATCCACCGCCACATAGCGCCCCTGGTCGGACAGGGCGACAGCGGACATCAAGGTGCCGCCGTCATAGACGCGAACGCGGGCAGGGCGCTTGGGCCCGTCGGCGGCCTGGTTCATCAGGATCTCGACGCTCTGGCCTTTTTCCAGCGCGATGGTGCCATAGCCGTCGGAGCCGCCGAAGGCTTCGACCACGGCGCGGGTATCCTCGTCATTGGCTCCTTCCCCGCGCAGCACGGCGTCGAGCCGCTGCGGCTCGCTGATCTTCACGGTGCGGACACCGTCCTCGTTGTCCGCCTCCTGGTTGATGCTGTGCCGATTGACCACCATGGTCGTGGCGGCGCTGGCGAGCCCGAGGTTGGGGAAAGCGGCATTGCCCATCTCCATGTCCTCATCCGTGCCGGCCTGGATGGAGGCGAGCTGGATGTTGGAGTGAGAAGCGTTCTGCGCTGTCTGCCGGACGGCCGAGATCACATCGTCGGCGCTGAGGGAGGGATCGCCCGCATCGGTGAAATCCACCGAGGCGAGATCCTTGATCACATAGGAGACGTCACCATCGGCCGAGGATGGGCTCTGGTCGCCCCGGTTGGTGTCATCGCTTTCGGCCATGAGCGCGGCCGCGTTGAAGGCGGGGATCTTGGCGATGCGGTTGGTGGTGGTCAGCGACAGCCGCGTCACGAGGCGAACCACGGGGCGGATGCGGAGGACTTCGCGTTCCCCGACGCGGGTCGCGCTGGTCAGCCGCACCTGCTGCCGGGCCTCCCAGGTCTCATCCGTCGGCATGATCCGGTCGGCCTTGCGCGCTACATTGGTCAGGCGGCGTTCGTGCTGGCCGATCAGCGAGGCATCGGACAACAGCCCATCGGGCGCACCGGCGAGCCGGGTGGTGCCGTCAAGCGCGGCATAGACCGCGCCGCCCATGAGGCTAAGGCCGGCAAGCGCCGTCAGGACCGTCCCCGCCAGCCAACGCAGGCTGACCGGGGTGCTTTCCTCGGCACCGGAGGTCTCGCCGTCCGCCCGCAGCGGTGGCTCGACGCCGAGGTCCACATAATTCCGGTCGAACCGCTGGCGCGGCGCGCGGCTTGTCGGCACGCAGGTCACCTCATCGCTTGGTTTCAGCGAGAATCACGGATGTGAACAGCATCGCTTGCGTTGAGGGTGTAAACCACAGAGGAATATGGCTCAAGTTTGGCCTCGCCCCTTATTCCTGAGGCCTGGGGATGGTTTTCGATCTGAATCGTGAGTGACCCTTCCCTGATCGAAAGGAAAGAGGGCGTCGCCGGCACCTTGGCGCGATCGGTAATAAACTCCCGCGGCCACCTTGTCCGCCTGGCGCGGCGCCCCATAACACGTTGCGAGCAAAGCGAAGTCTTGAGAATGCAGTCTTCGGCCTGTGGATGGGCGAAGGGAATGGCGGGCCTGTCACATGGACGTCACTTTTTTCGAAGAGCGGCGTTGACAGGAGCGGGGGCTGCCCCCTATATACGCCTCATCGACGACGTCGCTGGCGCCGATTTTTCGGCGGGCGGCGGTTTGTTTGCCTCCAAATTCCACGAAGTTCGCTTTGTGGCTTCTCACTTAGGTGGGAAGGGAGTATGGTTTTTGCCCATTTAGTGGGAAGTCCGTTTTGGCGGGCGCTGCTGTTTGACAAGTTCATAGGAAGAAAGAGAAACGTAGGCGGCGTTGTCCTTGCGGGACCGTCCGGTTTTCGG
>NZ_BMCP01000011.1 GCF_014635245.1 Agaricicola taiwanensis
TGACGTCTTGCCATGATCAACATGACCAATCGTCCCAATGTTGCAATGCGGCTTCGTCCGCTCAAACTTTTCCTTGGCCATCTCGAAGCTCCGTTTCGTATTTCTCTTGAAGGTTTCTCTCTAACTCACTGAGGTCAGGCGTATTTCGCCTGAACCTCCTGAGCGACGTTAGAAGGAACCTGTTCGTAATGATCAAAGGTCATGGTGAAGGTCGCGCGGCCCTGGCTCATGGAGCGCAGGGTGTTCACATAGCCAAACATATTGGCGAGCGGCACCATGGCGTTCACAACGTTCGCGTTGCCGCGCATATCCTGACCCTGGATCTGACCGCGGCGAGAGTTCAGGTCGCCAATGACCGATCCGGTGTAGTCTTCCGGCGTCACCACCTCGACCTTCATGATCGGCTCGAGCAGAACCGATCCGCCCTTCTGCAAGGCTTCGCGGAAGCCGGCACGCGCGGCGATTTCGAAGGCCAGCGCCGAGGAGTCAACCTCGTGGTAGGCACCGTCGACCAGCGTCACCTTCACGTCCACAACCGGGAAGCCGGCGAGCACGCCAGAGGTCAGAACCGACTCGAGGCCCTTGTTCACGCCGGGGATGTATTCCTTCGGAACCGATCCGCCGACGATCTGGCTTTCGAATTCGAAGCCCTTACCGACTTCATTCGGCTCGACCACGAACTTGACGCGGGCGAACTGGCCGGTGCCACCGGACTGCTTCTTATGGGTGTAGTCGATCTCGGTGCGACGCGTCAGCGTCTCACGATAGGCCACCTGCGGAGCGCCGATGTTGGCGTCGACCTTGTAGGTGCGGCGCAGGATGTCGACCTTGATGTCGAGATGGAGCTCGCCCATGCCCTTCAGGATCGTCTGACCGGACTCCTGATCGGTGGAGACGCGGAAGGAGGGATCCTCGGCGGCGAGCTTGGAAAGCGCGATACCGAGCTTCTCCTGATCAGCCTTGGACTTCGGCTCAATGGCGATCTCGATGACCGGCTCAGGGAATTCCATCTTCTCCAGGATGACGGGCTTCAGCGGATCGCAGAGCGTGTCACCGGTACGGACTTCCTTGAGGCCAGCCAGGGCGACGATGTCACCGGCATAGGCTTCCTTGATGTCTTCGCGGTTGTTGGCATGCATCAGCAGCATGCGGCCAACGCGTTCCTTCTTCTCGCGGGTCGAATTGACCAGGCTCTGGCCCGCTTCGAGCTTGCCCGAGTAGATGCGGCAGAAGGTGATGGTGCCGACGAAGGGATCGTCCATGATCTTGAAGGCGAGCAGCGACAGCGGCTCGTCATCGGACGACTTGCGGACAACCTCTTCCTCGGTGCGCGCGTCGATGCCCTTGATCGGCGGCACGTCGAGCGGAGACGGAAGATAGTCGACGACGGCGTCGAGCAGCGGCTGGACGCCCTTGTTCTTGAAGGCCGAACCGCAGAGCACCGGATAGAAGGCACCGGTAAGCACGGCCTTGCGGATCAGGCGCTTGAGGGTCGCCTCGTCGGGCTCCTGGCCTTCAAGATAGGCGGTCATGGCATCGTCGTCGAGTTCGACGGCGGCCTCGATGAGCATCAAGCGATATTCCTCAGCCTTCTCCTTAAGATCAGCCGGAATCTCGATGTCTTTGTACTTGGCGCCCAGAGCCTCGTCTTCCCAGACAACGCCGACCATGCGAACGAGGTCGACCAGACCCTTAAAATCGCTCTCAGCGCCGATCGGCAACTGGATAGCGACGGGCTTAGCGCCGAGACGCTTCACGATGTCATCCAAGCACTTGTAGAAATTGGCGCCTGTCTTATCCATCTTGTTGGCGAAGACGATGCGGGGAACCTTGTACTTGTCGCCCTGACGCCAGACGGTTTCCGTCTGCGGCTCAACGCCCTGGTTGGAGTCCAGCACGCAGACAGCACCATCAAGCACGCGCAACGAACGCTCGACTTCGATGGTGAAGTCGACGTGGCCGGGGGTGTCGATGATGTTCAGGCGCTTGTCGTGCCACACGGCGGTGGTGGCAGCTGAGGTGATCGTGATGCCACGCTCCTGCTCCTGCTCCATCCAGTCCATGGTGGCGGCGCCCTCATGGGTTTCACCGATCTTGTGGTTCTTGCCCGTGTAAAAAAGAATCCGCTCAGTGGTCGTCGTCTTGCCAGCATCAATGTGAGCCATGATGCCGAAGTTACGATAGTCCTCGAGCGCGTGCGTGCGGGGCATGGGTTCAGTCCTCTAGGCTTGCGCCAATTACCAGCGATAATGCGAGAAGGCGCGGTTCGCTTCCGCCATGCGGTGCGTGTCTTCGCGCTTTTTCACGGCATTGCCGCGGTTGTTAGATGCATCGATCAGCTCGGCCGACAAACGATCCACCATGGTTTTCTCATTGCGACCGCGAGCGGCGATGAGAAGCCAGCGGATCGCAAGAGCCTGCCGACGCGCGGGACGCACATCAACCGGCACCTGATAGGTGGCACCACCGACACGGCGCGACCGCACTTCGATGGCCGGCGCCACATTGGAGAGAGCCTGGTGGAACACTTCGATCGGGCTCTGCTTGATCTTCGTCTCGATGCTGTCGAAAGCACCATAGACGATCGATTCAGCAGCCGACTTCTTGCCGTGCTGCATGACGCAGTTCATGAACTTGGTGAGAATGACATCACCGAACTTTGCGTCCGGGATGATCTCACGCTTTTCGGCGCGGTGACGACGGGACATTTCCTATCTCTCCCAAATCACTTCGGACGCTTCGCGCCGTACTTCGAACGACGCTGCTTACGATCCTTCACGCCCTGCGTGTCGAGCACGCCGCGGAGGATGTGATAGCGCACACCGGGAAGATCCTTCACACGGCCGCCGCGGATCATCACCACCGAGTGCTCCTGAAGGTTATGACCTTCGCCCGGGATGTAACCGATGACCTCATAGCCATTGGTCAAGCGGACCTTGGCCACCTTACGAAGGGCCGAGTTCGGCTTCTTCGGGGTGGTGGTGTAGACGCGGGTGCAAACGCCGCGCTTCTGAGGGCAAGCTTCAAGATGGCGAGCCTTCTCCCGATATACGGGGGCCTGCCGGGGCTTGCGGATCAGCTGACTGATCGTGGGCATCGTTCGCCTTTTCGTTCCGTGGCAGCCAGCGCCTATCGCCAGCCAACGCGAATCTGCACCATCCCGAACAAACGGTCTGGCGCAAGTGAAACAGAGGACCACCACACCCAGTGGCGCAGCGGTCGTGCAATTGGGTTTTGGACCCGGATTAGAAGCAACAGCGTTTAAGATCGATGGATCGGCGAGGTTCGCCAAAAACGAGTCTTACCGCCTGTCGCGAGTGGGTGCTGTCTACTAGCAGACTCGGTTCGCGTCAACCCCTTCTCAAGGAGTTCCTCGTGCTTTCCGGACCCACCTGCAAAAAGGCCGCCCGGAGGCGGCCTTTTGTCATCTGCTGATCAACAGCTCCCTATTCCGCCGGGCCTTCGATCATGGCCGATGTCTCTGGTGCAGGCGTATCACTCTTCTGCTGATCGAGGATCAGGTCGTCGCGATGCAGAGCAACCGAGCGGAGCTTGTTCATCACCGAACCCGTTCCCGCAGGGATCAGGCGGCCGACGATGACATTCTCCTTGAGGCCTTCAAGGCTATCGGCCTTGCCGTTGACGGCCGCCTCGGTGAGGACGCGGGTCGTCTCCTGGAAGGATGCCGCCGAGATGAACGAGCGGGTCTGAAGGCTTGCCTTGGTGATGCCCAGCAGGACCGGCTGGCCGGATGCGGGCTTCTTACCCTCGGCTTCCGCCCTGGCATTGACCTCATCAAGTTCGAGCCGGTCAACCTGCTCGCCTGTGATGAGATCGGTGTCGCCGGCATCGTCGATCTCGACCTTCTGCAGCATCTGGCGAACGATCACCTCGATGTGCTTGTCGTTGATCGTCACGCCCTGAAGCCGGTAGACCTCCTGGATCTCATTGACCAGATAGGCCGCGAGCTCCTCGACACCCTTGATGGCCAGGATGTCGTGCGGCGCCGGGTTGCCGTCGACGATGAAGTCGCCCTTCTCGATGACGTCGCCGTCCTGAAGGTGGATGTGCTTGCCCTTCGGGATCAGATATTCGACCGGATCCGCACCCTCCTCGTTCGGAATGATGCTGAGGCGACGCTTGTTCTTGTAGTCGCGACCGAACTGGATGGTGCCCGTGATCTCGGCGATCACAGCCACGTCCTTCGGACGACGGGCTTCGAACAGCTCCGCCACGCGCGGCAGACCGCCGGTGATGTCGCGGGTCTTGGCGCTTTCGGTCGGCACACGCGCGAGCACGTCGCCGCCCTTGGCGATCGATCCCGGGTTCACCGAGATGATGGCGTCCACCGGCAGCAGGTAACGGGCTTCGCCACCCTTGGCCAACTTTGCCACCTTGCCGTCCTTGTCGAGAATGACGATGGCGGGCTTTAGATCCGCATTACGAACCGACGTCCTCCAATCCATCACCACGCGCTTGGTGATGCCGGTGGATTCGTCGGTCGCCTCGCTGATGGATGCGCCTTCGACCAGATCCTCGAAGGCAACGGTGCCCTCGACTTCGGTCAGCACCGGGCGGGTATAGGGATCCCACTCGGCGATGCGCTGGCCGCGCTTGATCTTGTCGCCCTCGTCGACCTTCAGGCGGGCGCCGAACGGAATGCGATGGGTCGAACGTTCGGTTCCATCAGGATCGGTGATGACCACGGAGAGGTTGCGCACCATGACAATCAGCTCGCCTTCCGAATTGCGGATGGCCGAACGATTGCGGATCTTGACGATGCCTTCGAAGCTCGATTCCACGAAGGAGGTGTCGGCGATCTGTGCCGTACCGCCGATGTGGAAGGTGCGCATCGTCAGCTGCGTTCCCGGTTCACCGATGGACTGCGCGGCGATGACGCCGACAGCCTCACCCATGTTGACCGGGGTGCCGCGAGCAAGATCGCGGCCGTAGCAGGTACCGCAGACGCCGTTCTTGGTCTCGCAGGTGAGCACAGAGCGGATCTTGACCTCTTGAACGCCGGCCTTGGTGACTTCCTCGACCTCACGCTCCTCGATCAGCTTGCCGGCCGGAACGATCACTTCACCCGTTGCCGGATTGACGACATCATCCGCCGCGGTGCGGCCGAGGATACGGCTGCCCAGCGTCGCCACGATCTGGCCGGCATCGACGATGGCGCGCATCTTGATGCCCGACGAGGTCGCGCCACAGTCAACCTGCGTGATGATCGAATCCTGCGCCACGTCGACGAGGCGGCGGGTCAGGTAACCCGAGTTCGCCGTCTTCAGCGCCGTGTCGGCCAGGCCCTTACGCGCACCGTGAGTGGAGTTGAAGTACTCCAGAACGGTCAGGCCTTCCTTGAAGTTCGAGATGATCGGGCTCTCGATGATTTCACCTGACGGCTTGGCCATGAGGCCGCGCATGCCGGCAAGCTGCTTCATCTGCGCCGGAGAGCCACGGGCACCGGAGTGCGACATCATCCAGATGGAATTGATGGGCTTGTCGCGGCCGGTGTCGTCCTTCTGGACCGACGAGATGCGGCTCATCATTTCCTCGGCGATCTTGTCGGTGCACTTCGCCCAGGCGTCCACCACCTTGTTGTACTTCTCGCCCTGCGTGATCAGGCCGTCCTGATACTGCTGCTCATATTCCTTGGCGAGCGAGCGGGTGGTCTCCACGATCTTGGTCTTGGTCTCGGGCACCACCATGTCGTCCTTGCCGAACGAGATACCGGCCTTGAAGGCCTGGGTGAAGCCGAGCTGCATCATGCGATCGCAGAAGATCACCGTCTCCTTCTGACCGCAGTGGCGGTAGACGGTGTCGATGGTGTTGGAAATCTCCTTCTTGGTCATCAGCTTGTTGACGACATCGAAGGTCATCTTCGGGTTCTTCGGCAGGATCTCGCCCAGCATCAGGCGGCCCGGGGTCGTATCAAAGACCTTCGAGAGCTTGTTGCCGTTCTCGTCGACGCCGATGTAGCGGCCCTTGATCTTGGCGTGCAGGGTGATCTTCTTGGCATGCAACGCATGCTCAAGCTCGCCCATGTTGCCGAACAGCATGCCCTCGCCCGGCTCACCGTCACGCATGAGCGTGAGATAGTAGAGACCGAGAACGATGTCCTGGGACGGCACGATGATCGGCGCGCCGTTGGCGGGATGCAGGATGTTGTTGGTGCTCATCATGAGCACGCGAGCTTCCAGCTGCGCCTCGATGGACAGCGGCACGTGAACGGCCATCTGGTCGCCGTCGAAGTCGGCGTTGAAGGCGGCGCAGACCAGCGGGTGAAGCTGGATGGCCTTGCCTTCGATCAGCACGGGTTCAAAGGCCTGGATGCCGAGACGGTGCAGCGTGGGGGCACGGTTGAGCAGGACCGGATGTTCGCGGATAACCTCGTCCAGGATATCCCAGACCTCAGGCTTTTCCTTCTCCACCAGCTTCTTGGCCTGCTTCACGGTGGAGGACAGACCCTTGGCGTCGAGGCGCGAATAGATGAAGGGCTTGAAGAGCTCCAGCGCCATCTTCTTCGGCAGGCCGCACTGGTGCAGCTTGAGTTCCGGGCCCACCACGATGACGGAGCGGCCGGAATAATCGACGCGCTTGCCGAGGAGGTTCTGCCGGAAACGGCCCTGCTTGCCCTTCAGCATGTCGGCGAGCGACTTCAGCGGACGCTTGTTGACGCCGGTGATGACGCGGCCGCGGCGGCCGTTGTCGAACAATGCGTCGACGGCCTCCTGCAGCATGCGCTTTTCGTTGCGGATGATGATGTCAGGCGCACGCAGCTCGATCAGCCGCTTCAAGCGGTTGTTGCGGTTGATGACGCGGCGATAGAGATCGTTGAGGTCGGAGGTGGCGAAACGGCCGCCGTCCAGCGGCACCAGCGGACGCAGATCCGGCGGAATGACCGGAACGACCGTCAGGATCATCCACTCCGGCTTGTTGCCGGAGGCGATGAACGCCTCGATCAGCTTGAGGCGCTTCATGAACTTCTTCTTCTTGATCTCAGAATCGGTTTCCGAGATCTCCGAGCGCAGGTCAGCAGCGATCTTCTCCAGGTCCATGGCCTTGAGGATCTCGCGAATGGCCTCGGCGCCAATGGCAGCCGTGAAGCTGTCGTCGCCGTATTCATCCTGCGCGTGGATGTATTCTTCTTCCGTCAGCGTCTGACGGTCCTTGAGCGGCGTCAGGCCGGGCTCGAGAACCACATACTTTTCGAAATAGAGGATCTGTTCCAGCTCGCGCAGCGTCATGTCGAGCAGCATGCCGATGCGGCTCGGGAGCGACTTCAGAAACCAGATGTGCGCGACGGGAGCGGCCAGCTCGATGTGGCCCATGCGCTCGCGGCGCACGCGGCTCAGCGTGACTTCAACGCCGCACTTCTCGCAGATGACGCCCTTGTACTTCATGCGCTTGTACTTGCCGCACAAGCACTCGTAATCCTTGATGGGCCCGAAGATGCGCGCGCAGAACAGACCGTCGCGCTCGGGCTTGAAGGTGCGGTAGTTGATGGTTTCCGGCTTCTTGATCTCACCGAACGACCACGACAGGATCTTCTCCGGGCTCGCGATGGAGATCTTGATCTGATCGAAGGTCTGTACCGGCGTCGTCGGATTGAAGACGTTCATCAATTCCTGATTCATGACCTGCTCCTGGATCGGCAGATGCCGCTGCGCCTGCGGCATGGCCGATTATCTGGTCTTTCAAGGGCCGGGCGAGCGCCGTAACGCCCGCCCGAAAGTTCTTCTTTTTCGTTATTCGGCCGCGTCGGCGGGCGGAAGCTGCTCATCGTTGCTGCGCTTGGACGAGGTCAGTTCGACATTCATGCCGAGCGACCGCATCTCCTTCACGAGCACGTTGAAGCTCTCCGGAATACCGGACTCGAAGCTGTCATCGCCACGAACGATGGCCTCATAGACCTTGGTGCGGCCGGCCACGTCGTCGGATTTCACCGTCAGCATCTCCTGCAAGGTATAGGCCGCGCCGTAAGCTTCAAGGGCCCAGACCTCCATCTCACCGAAGCGCTGGCCGCCGAACTGCGCCTTACCGCCCAGCGGCTGCTGGGTAACGAGGCTGTAGGGGCCAATGGAACGGGCGTGGATCTTGTCGTCCACGAGATGGTGCAGTTTCAGCATATAGATGTAGCCGACCGTCACGGGGCGATCGAAAGGCTCACCGGTGCGTCCATCGTAGAGCTGCGACTGACCGGAGCTGTTGAGACCGGCCTGTTCCAGCATGACTTCGATGTCGTGCTCCTTGGCACCGTCGAAGACCGGCGTTGCGATGGGCACGCCCTTCTTCAGGTTGCCGCCGAGCTCGATGAGCTGATCTTCCGAGAGCGACTTCACCGTCTCGTCGTCGCCGTAGACCTTTTCCAGCGTCGATGTCAGCTCGGTGATGCCGTTGCCGACCCGCCAAGCCTCAAGCGCCTTCTCGATCTGGCGCCCGATGCCCGCACAGGCCCATCCCAGATGGGTCTCCAGGATCTGACCGACGTTCATTCGGCTCGGCACGCCCAGCGGATTGAGCACGATGTCGACATGGGTGCCGTCCTCCAGGAACGGCATGTCTTCCACCGGCACGATCTTCGACACCACACCTTTGTTGCCGTGGCGTCCGGCCATCTTGTCGCCGGGCTGGATCTTGCGCTTCACCGCGACGAAGACCTTGACCATCTTCATGACGCCGGGCGGCAGTTCATCACCGCGCTGCAGCTTCTCGACCTTGTCCAGGAAGCGCTGTTCGAGGCGCTTCTTGGATTCGTCGTACTGCTTGCGCATGGCCTCGAGCTCCGACATCAACTTGTCGTTCTCGAAAGCGAACATCCACCACTGCGACCGTGGGAACTCGCTCAGAAGCTCACGGGTAAGCTCCGTGTCCTTCTTGAAGCCCTTGGGGCCGGAGATGGCCGTCTTGCCGCTGATGACTTCCGTCAGGCGGGCATAGGTGTTGCGGTCGAGGATCGCGAGCTCGTCGTCGCGGTCCTTGGCCAGACGCTCGATCTCCTCACGCTCGATGGCGAGCGCGCGCTCGTCCTTGTCGATGCCGTGACGATTGAAGATGCGAACCTCGACGACCGTGCCCTGGGTGCCGGGCGGCAGCCGGAGCGAGGTGTCGCGGACATCAGAGGCCTTCTCACCGAAGATGGCGCGCAGAAGCTTCTCTTCCGGTGTCATCGGGCTTTCGCCCTTCGGCGTGATCTTGCCAACGAGGATATCGCCCGCGCGGACCTCGGCACCGACATAGACGATGCCTGACTCATCGAGGTTCTTGAGCGCCTCTTCCGAGACGTTCGGGATGTCGCGGGTGATTTCCTCAGGTCCAAGCTTGGTGTCGCGGGCCGCCACCTCGAATTCCTCGATATGGATCGAGGTGAGGATGTCTTCCGAAACGATACGCTCGGACAGGAGGATGGAGTCCTCGAAGTTGTAGCCGTTCCAGGGCATGAAGGCGACGAGCATGTTGCGGCCGAGCGCAAGCTCGCCGAGTTCGGTCGACGGACCGTCGGCGATGATGTCACCGGCCTTCAGCACGTCGCCCACCTTCACCAGCGGGCGCTGCGTGATGCAGGTCGACTGGTTGGAGCGCTGGAACTTCATCAGCGTATAGATGTCGACGCCCGGCTTGGAAGGATCGGTCTCCTCCGTCGCGCGGATAACGATACGGGTGGCGTCCACCTGGTCGACGATGCCGGCGCGGCGTGCCGCGATGGCAGCGCCGGAATCACGGGCAACGACCGCTTCCATGCCCGTGCCCACCAGCGGCGCATCGGCGCGAACCAGCGGAACGGCCTGACGCTGCATGTTGGAGCCCATCAGGGCGCGGTTGGCGTCATCGTTCTCAAGGAACGGGATGAGCGCCGCGGCGACCGACACGAGCTGCTTCGGAGAGACGTCCATGTAGTCCACGCGCTCGGCGGGAACCATGATGACGTCACCGCCCTTGCGGCAGACGATCAGATCCTCGGTGAAGCCACCATTCTCGTCGAGCGGCATATTGGCCTGGGCGACGTAGTGCTTTCCTTCCTCAACCGCGGACATATAGACGACCTCTTCGGTCACCTTGCTGTCCTTCACCTTGCGGTACGGCGCTTCGATGAAGCCGTACTTGTTCACCCGCGCGAAGGTGGCGAGCGAATTGATCAGGCCGATGTTCGGGCCTTCAGGCGTCTCGATCGGGCAGATACGGCCGTAATGCGTCGGATGCACGTCGCGGACTTCGAAGCCCGCACGCTCGCGGGTCAGACCGCCCGGCCCAAGCGCCGACAGGCGACGCTTGTGGGTGATCTCCGACAGCGGGTTGGTCTGGTCCATGAACTGCGAGAGCTGCGAGGAGCCGAAGAACTCGCGCACGGCGGCGGCCGCCGGCTTCGCGTTGATCAGATCCTGCGGCATGACCGTGTCGATCTCGACCGAGGACATGCGCTCCTTGATGGCGCGCTCCATGCGAAGCAGGCCGACGCGGTACTGGTTCTCCATCAGCTCGCCGACGGAGCGGACGCGGCGGTTGCCGAGATGATCGATGTCATCGACCTCGCCCTTGCCGTCGCGCAGATCGACCAGTGTCCTGACCACGGCCAGGATATCGGCCTTGCGCAGGATGCGCACGGTGTCCTCGGCGTCGAGATCGAGACGCATGTTCATCTTGACACGGCCCACGGCCGACAGGTCGTAGCGCTCAGGATCGAAGAACAGCGACTGGAACATGGCCTCGGCCGTTTCCAGTGTGGGCGGCTCGCCGGGGCGCATGACGCGGTAGATGTCGAAGAGCGCGTCTTCGCGCGTCTCGTTCTTGTCGGCGGCCAGCGTGTTGCGGATGTAGCCGCCCGTGGTCACATGATCGATGTCGAGCACCGGCAGCTCGTTGTAGCCGGCCTCCTCAAGGAGCGTGAGCAGCTTTTCGCTCAGCTCGTCACCGGCTTCGACGTAGATCTCGCCCGTTTCCGGATTGACCAGATCTTCGGCGATGTAGCGCCCAATGAGGTCTTCATTGGGCACCTTGAGCGCCTTGACACCCTTTTCAGCCAGCAGACGCGCCGAACGGACCGTCAGCTTCTTGCCAGCCTCGAGCACGACCTCGCCGGTGTCGGCGTCGATCAGATCCTCAGTGGCCTTGAAGCCCTTCATGCGATTGGCGTCAAACGGCAAGCGCCAGCCGTCCTTGGCACGGGTGTACTGGATGCGATTGTAGAAGGTATCGAGAATGTCGTTGCCGTCCATGCCGAGCGCGAACAGCAGCGAGGTCACCGGAATCTTGCGGCGGCGGTCGATGCGGGCAAAGACGATATCCTTGGCGTCGAACTCGATGTCGAGCCAGGAGCCGCGATAGGGGATGATGCGCGCGGCGAACAGGAGCTTGCCCGAGGAGTGGGTCTTGCCCTTGTCGTGATCGAAGAATACGCCTGGCGAGCGATGCATCTGCGAGACGATGACGCGCTCGGTGCCATTGACCACGAAGGTGCCGTTGGACGTCATGAGCGGCATGTCGCCCATGTAGACGTCCTGCTCCTTGATGTCCTTAACGGATTTGGCGCCGGTATCCTCGTCCACGTCGAACACGATGAGGCGCAGCGTGACTTTCAACGGCGCAGCAAAGGTCATGCTCCGCTGACGGCATTCGTCAACGTCATACTTGGGCTGCTCGAATTCATAACGGACGAATTCCAGCATCGCGGTGTTTGCGAAATCCGTGATCGGAAACACGGATTTGAACACGCCCTGCAAGCCATCGTCCGGCCGCTCAGTAATCGGGATATTGATCTGCAGAAACTGGTCGTAGGATGCCTTCTGAACCTCGATGAGGTTCGGCATCTCCGCCACTTCGCGGATCTTGCCGAAGAACTTGCGAACCCGTTTGCGGCCTGTGAACGTCTGCGCCATCTCGTCCTCTCGCCTTGCCATCCGCGCTCCGGCCGCCAGAATCAGGCTGGCGTTTCGGAACGCTGCATCCCTGTCGGATGCCAGCCGTCGATCCTATTCGTCTCGACGGTCACTTTAGCTTCCAAGCCTAACTGCCTGGGAAACCTCTAAAAGCCGCAAAGGCGCACGCCCTTAGGGCGTCCGCCTCGCGGCCGGATCGGGGATTGCGGGGTGTTCCCGCAATCCCTTCATGCACCGGTTTCCCGGCGCATGTCTATTACTTAAGCTCGACCTTGGCGCCAGCCTTCTCAAGCTGCTCCTTGAGCTTGCCGGCTTCGTCCTTGGATACGCCTTCCTTGACAGGCTTCGGCGCACCTTCGACGAGGTCCTTGGCTTCCTTGAGGCCGAGGCCGGTGATCGCGCGGACCTCCTTGATGACCTCGATCTTCTTGTCGCCGGCCGCGGCCAGGACAACGGTGAACTCAGTCTGCTCTTCAGCAGCGGCACCACCAGCGGCGCCGCCAGCCGGAGCGGCAGCCACAGCCACAGCGGCCGCAGCGGAAACGCCCCACTTCTCTTCGAGGAGCTTTGCAAGCTCAGCTGCCTCGAGCACCGTCAGATTGCTAAGCTCGTCAACGAGCTTGGTAAGATCAGCCATTTTCTAATTCCTAGGTTCAAACCAGTTGGATGTGTTGAGACGCCCTCAGGCGGCCTCGTCGCTCTTGGCATAGGCCCCGAACACGCGGGCCAGCTTGGCAGCCGGCGCGGTCGAGAGCTGCGCAATCTTCGTCGCGGGAGCCTGCACGAGGCCCACGATCTTGGCGCGCAGTTCGTCGAGAGACGGCATGGTGGCAAGCGCCTTCACACCGTCCTGGTTCAGGGAGGTCGCACCCATGGCGCCGCCCAGGATCACGAACTTGTCGTTCCCCTTGGCGAAGTCGACTGCGACCTTCGGCGCCGCCACCGGATCCGTGCTGTACGCAAGGACCGTCGGCCCCTTCAGAAGGGGACCGATGTGGGCGACGTCCGTGCCCTCGAGAGCGATCTTGGCAAGACGGTTCTTGGCGACCTTGACAGTCGCCCCCGCCTCGCGCATGCGCCGGCGAAGCGCCGACATCTGCGCCACCGTAAGACCGGAGTAATGGGCGACGACGATCGAACCTTCGCTTGAGAAGACCTGGTTCAACGACGCGACCATGTCACGCTTTTCTGCGCGGTCCACGTTGCTCTCTTCGGTTTAGCGGATAAGGCTGAAACCCGATCCGCCGGTTGCACGATGCCGCTCGACCGTCCGGAACCCGGATAGATCGAACGACGTTCAATCCCTGTCCCCTCGCCGCCGCCATCATGCCGGCATCAAGGTGTACTGGTTCAAACCGAACTGGCTCATCAGAGCCGAAACGGTCTTCCCCGTCTCATGCTGGCCCCTTTCGGGATTAAGCCCACCAGATGGTGGAACGCCCGCAATCTCGGACAGGACTTCTAGGGCAGGCAGCAAGCGGCCTACCCTTGATCACCAAACCTGAATGGTCTGGCGAATTTGAGGCCTCACGCGCTGGCCAGCGTGGAGGTGTCGACGCGGACGCCTGGGCCCATCGTCGAGGAAATCGCAAGGCGCTGAAGGTAGGTGCCCTTCGCGCCAGCCGGCTTGGCCTTGACCACGGCATCCGCAAAGGCGCGGATGTTCTCCGCCAGCTTCTCGACATCGAAGCTGGCCTTGCCGATGCCCGCATGGATGATGCCGGCCTTCTCGACCCGGAACTCCACGGCGCCGCCCTTGGACGCCGCGACAGCCGCTGTCACGTCCATGGTGACCGTGCCCACCTTCGGGTTCGGCATCAGACCGCGCGGGCCAAGCACCTTACCGAGACGGCCGACGAGCGGCATCATGTCCGGGGTCGCAATGCAGCGATCGAAATCGATCGTGCCGCCCTGAACGATCTCGACCAGATCCTCGGCACCGACGACATCCGCGCCGGCCTTCTTTGCTTCCTCAGCCTTCGGACCGCGGGCGAAGACGGCGACGCGCAGCGTGCGGCCCGAACCGTTCGGCAGCTGGCACACGCCGCGGACCATCTGATCAGCATGACGGGGGTCCACGCCAAGATTGATGGCGACTTCGACGGTCTCGTCGAACTTCGCCGTGGCGCGTTCCTTGACCAGCTTCACGGCCTCGTCGAGACCATAAAGCTTCATGTGCTCCAGACCCTCATAGGTTGCCCGGATACGCTTTCCCTTGTTCGCCATCGATCAGCCCTCCACCGAGAGGCCCATGGAACGGGCCGAGCCTTCGATCATCCGCGCGGCGGCTTCGACGTCGTTGGCATTCAAATCTTTCATCTTCTGCTCAGCGATCTCGCGGATCTGAGCGGCGGTCACCTTGCCGACGGTTCCACGGCCCGGAGTGGTCGAGCCCTTCTGAACCTTCGCGGCCCGCTTCAGGAAGAAGCTGACGGGCGGGCTCTTCATCTCGAAGGTGAACGAGCGATCGGCGTAGGCGGTGATGACGACGGGGATCGGCATCCCCTTCTCCAACTGGCCCGTAGCCGCATTGAACGCCTTGCAGAACTCCATGATGTTCAGGCCGCGCTGACCCAGCGCCGGACCGATCGGCGGCGAGGGATTGGCAGCGCCTGCCGGCACCTGGAGCTTGACATATCCTGTTATCTTCTTCGCCATACTCGGCTCCTAATAAGGAGAGTGTGGTGCGGCCCTTCCCGGTTGGCGACCGGCGGAACCTTCCACACGATGCTCCACCGCGATCCTGACGATCAGCGGCGGCCTTGAAGACCGGAGGACATACACCCTCGGCCACGAAAAAGCACGCTCAGACCTTTTCGACCTGTGCGTACTCCAATTCAACGGGCGTCGCGCGCCCAAAGATCGACACGGCGACCTTGAGACGCGCCCTGACTTCGTCGACTTCCTCGACCACGCCATTGAACGAGGCAAAGGGGCCATCCGACACGCGAACCTGTTCGCCCACCTCGAAGCTCACCGACGGCTTCGGACGCTCGATGCCTTCCTGCACCTGCTGCAGGATACGCTGAGCCTCGCTATCGGGGATCGGAATGGGCTTCTTATCGGCTCCGAGGAAGCCTGTCACCTTCGGCGTGTTCTTGATCAGATGATAGGCGTCGTCCGTGAGGTCAACCTTTACCAGCACATAACCTGGAAAAAACTTGCGTTCGGCGTCGACCTTGCGGCCGCGGCGCACCTCGACCACCTTCTCGGTCGGCACCAGAATTTCATCGAACTTATCGCCCAGGCCCGTCTGATCGGCCTTCTCGCGGATCGCCTCAGCGACCTTGCGCTCGAAGTTCGAATAGGCATGCACGATATACCAACGCTTCGCCACGTCCGTTTCCCCTCAGAAGCCGAGTACGAGACCGATGCCGCGGGCGAGCACCCAATCGACAACCAGGAAGAAGACCGCAGCCACTGTCGCGAAGATGAACACCATAATGGTGGTGGTAATCGTCTCGCGACGGCTCGGCCACGTGACCTTGGCGGTCTCGTTGCGAACCTCCTGCATGAACTGGAAAGGATTCGTCTTCGCCATTATCACCCGCGCCTTCAGCAGTTACCCGCTTCGCCGCGCCTTTTCCTGTTGCGCGGACCAAGGCCCGCAGTGTCGTTTCCCGCCTGAAATGCCAATCGGCCCGAAGATTTCCGGGCCGTAAGCTTGGCAGGAGTGGAGGGACTCGAACCCCCAACCCCCGGTTTTGGAGACCGGTGCTCTAGCCAGTTGAGCTACACTCCTAATCCGGCGGAATGGGACGCGAGGCATACACGCCCCGCGTCCTTATCGCAAGATCACTCGATGATGCTGGCGACGACGCCTGCGCCGACGGTGCGGCCGCCTTCGCGGATGGCGAAGCGCAGCTTCTCTTCCATGGCGATCGGCACGATCAGGTGCACTTCCATGGCGATGTTGTCGCCCGGCATGACCATCTCGGTACCCTCAGGAAGATGCACCACACCCGTCACGTCCGTCGTGCGGAAGTAGAACTGCGGACGGTAGTTGGTGAAGAACGGCGTGTGACGGCCACCCTCCTCCTTCGTCAGGATGTAGGCTTCCGCCTTGAACTTCGTGTGCGGCTTCACCGAACCCGGCTTGCACAGAACCTGACCGCGCTCGACGTCCTCGCGCTTGGTGCCGCGCAGCAGCGCGCCGATGTTGTCGCCCGCCTGGCCCTGGTCCAGAAGCTTGCGGAACATCTCAACGCCCGTCACCGTCGTCTTGGTGGTCGGACGAATGCCCACGATCTCGACTTCCTCGCCAACCTTGACGATGCCGCGCTCGACGCGGCCGGTCACCACCGTGCCACGGCCGGAGATCGAGAACACGTCCTCAACCGGCATCAGGAAGGCGCCGTCAACCGGACGCTCCGGCTGCGGAATGTAGGCGTCAACCTCTTCCATCAGCTTCAGGATCGCGTCGTGGCCGAGCTCCTTGTTGGAGTTCTCCAGAGCCGCCAGAGCCGAACCCTTGACGATCGGAATGTCGTCGCCCGGGAACTCGTACTTCGACAGAAGCTCGCGAACCTCAAGCTCAACAAGCTCCAGAAGCTCGGCGTCATCAACCATGTCGCACTTGTTCAGGAACACAACCAGAGCCGGAACGCCAACCTGACGGGCCAGAAGGATGTGCTCGCGGGTCTGCGGCATCGGGCCGTCCGCCGCCGACACAACCAGGATCGCGCCGTCCATCTGCGCCGCGCCCGTGATCATGTTCTTCACATAGTCGGCGTGGCCAGGGCAGTCGACGTGCGCATAGTGGCGGTTCGCCGTCTCATACTCAACGTGCGCCGTCGAGATCGTGATGCCGCGGGCCTTCTCTTCAGGCGCCTTGTCAATCTGGTCATAGGCCGTGAACGTCGCACCGCCCGTCTCAGCCAAAATCTTCGTGATCGCCGCCGTCAGTGACGTCTTGCCATGATCAACATGACCAATCGTCCCAATGTTGCAATGCGGCTTCGTCCGCTCAAACTTTTCCTTGGCCATC
>NZ_BMCP01000012.1 GCF_014635245.1 Agaricicola taiwanensis
CCGTCGGCGAGACCGGGGGGTGCAAGGTGCAAGGGCGGACGGGCGGAGGGGGATCACCCGGCCTGCACAAGCGGATCGAAGTGATGACGAAGATGCGAAGCACGTATCCGCGCGGAAGGCTGGGGATACCGCCCGGCCGCCCTTGTGCCGCGCCAGGGGGCAGCGCCCCCAAGCAACCGGCCCGGCCAGAGCGAAGCGGCGGCCGGGCGTGTGGACCGAATCAGGATATGGGAAGGCGGCTGGCCTGAAACCCTGCCATCCTGATCGCCGCATCGTATTGCAAGGAGATTCATCGTATGAGCATGCGAAAGCGCCCCGCCCAAGGGGCGAGGCGCTGTCCCGATAGTGTCAATCAGTGACGATCATGCGGGCGTCGCGGGCGCGTTTCGTATAGAGGCTCAACGGATTGTCGGCCGTGAAATACAAGTCGCGTTCGACCGGAAGGCCGAGTTTGCCGCGAACGGATCGGATCTCGGCGAGGCTGACATAGCCGAGTTCCGGTTCGCCAAGGCCAAGATCGCAGAGACCGAAGAGACGGTCAGGGTATTCGGGATCGGCCTCCGTGATGAGCCAGGTCGCGCCGGCGTCGGGCGTGAACAGCTTGACGACGGGTTTCGGGTCGATGCTCGCGCCGGCGGCGCTGCGCGCGCCATTGGCGAGGAGCTGGGCGAGTTGGTCGTCCGTGATGAGCGGTTCGGCCATGAGTGCCTCCATTCGGTGTCACCCTCCCATCGAGGGCAAGGAGGCGACCGGCCGACGCAATCGAGCGGCGTGGTCAGGCCCTACACGGTTTGGTGCGGGCCGGGCTTGACCGCGCTGCGGCGGCGGCCAGCGTTCGATGGTCCTCGTTGAAAGGGATATAAATGGAGGCGTCGCCGCCAGAGGCAATGCCCAGCACCTATTTTTCGGACGCGAAAACAGGTCAGAAACAGGGCTTGAAAAACCATTGTGACAGAATCCAAAAAATCGCCGTCGAAAAATGTTGTGTAAGTTATTGATTTAAAACAACTTACAGCACGCCTTGAAAAGCGAGAGGCATCAAGGTAGTTCTATTAATAAATTAAGTAGTGTGACATGCCTTATGACCAACGTTGCGCAGTACCTTTCCGAGCATGGTCCCTCACGTTCCTCACGGATCGTTGAGGCCCTTGTCGCATCTGGTTTATCCGCAGAGGCGGCGCGTCAGCGCGTATCGCGAGCCAAGCCGCCGATCCGCAGCTTTCCTGTTCCGCTCCTGCCTAAGCGCGAGGCGTTCCTCTATCTGGAGAAGGATCGTAACGGCGAACGGTTCTGGCAAAATTTCCTGCGCGATCTTCGCGAAACCAATTCGATTACGGCAACGGCTATCGACGGGGTGATCGCTCGGGGCGGCATAATTCCTGCCGAGCAATTCGCCGTTATAAGCGGTGCGACGGTCAGGCCGAAGACCGGGCAAGTTCCGGCTGATACGGTCGCCAGCCGTCTCATAAAGTCCGATTTCCTCAAAGAATTCCACGACCCGGAATATGGCCGCTGTTTCCACACGGCTCCGAGCTTAGCCATGGGCACGCCCGCTGCCATGCGGGCGAGAGACATTACGGAACGTGTCTTGCTGGATGGCCTGCGCGAATGGTGTCGAAAAATTGGCCTCGCGAGCTACAACGCTATCCGCATCCGGGGCGACGAAGATTTGAAGCCGATTGGGCCTTTCGCATTCGATCTTGCCGGGCCGAGCTATCTCCTACCGTTACAGGGATCGGCAAACAAGCCGGGCTTTGTTGTGGCGGACGTTTTCGCCGAAGGCATTTTGACCGTCCATGAGATTCAGTTTTTCATTCGCAAAGCTCGGGTTCTCAAAGCCAGCTTCAAGGGTATCGGCATTCTGTCGATCATCGTTGCGGAAGGCTTCACGGGCGAAGCAATGACCGCAGGGCATGCGGCGGGCGTTATGCTGGCAACCCCCAAAGACCTGTTCGGGAAGCGTGTCGGCGAGGCAATCGCCTCGCTCTGCGAAGTGCTCAAGAATGCCGCGAAATATGCGTCATCGAGCCCCGAACGTCTCACCATGCTGTTGAACAACCTGTTCGATATCGAAGGGCGCAACAAGAACCTTCGGGGCATCCTGTTCGAGATGGTGGCGGGCTATCTTGCAAGGCGCACAGCCATGACCATGGATATGGGCGTCACTGCCAAAGACCCAAGCACCGGGAAGACAGCCGATATCGACGTTCAGACGATCACCAACCAGAACGCAGTCGTCACGGCCATTGAATGCAAGGGTAAGGAGCCAGGCGGTGTGTTGAGTCTGGCAGAGGTGGAGGAATGGCTCGCAAAGATTCCCACATTCCGCGCTCATTACGCTCAGCACGGGTATTTACGCGAGGCAGAGCAGCGCTTCGAAATCTGGACGAGTGGCAGCATCGCACCTGATGCGCTGGCGAAGCTGGAAGAAGAACAGGTCCGCCGCGTAAAGGCGAAGATCGACTGGAAAGACGGCGATGCCGTTCTGGCGTTGGCGAGGGCAGGCAAAGAGAAGGCCCTTGCCGACGCTCTCAACCAGCATTTCTTCCATCATCCGTTTGCCGAAGTCGCCAAGCAACTCGAAGCCGACGAGGCCGCAGGAAAAGTGCCATCATGGATGGCTCCCACGAAATCTAACCAGCCGGAGTTCCAAGCCTCGGCGATTGCTGTCGTCTCGTTGGATGGCGAGTTGGACGCCGCCGAGTGACCTAGCGCCTAAGTTCAGGATGGCGGGTCTGCCCTTGGCTTGCCTGCTCAAGCGTTGCGGTATCGGGAGGTCGCTTCAGGAAGGCTGCGAAGCGCTGGGTGTGCCGCACATAATCCTGACGTGTATGAGGGATCGATTGTTTGTGATCGACCGTGTTGTCGGTAACGGACATTCGGCGAATGCGGCCCGGCGGGCAGGGTTTCCGTCATTGAAAGTGGAAGACTACTGATACAAGCCCTATGCGTGTACACGCCCATGATGGTGTCGACCGTTATTTAAATGCGCTTACCTTACTTCACCCGCTATTTAAGCCAAGGGCCAATTGCTTAAATAAGGCTGCTCCCGCATAGTGGGCGCATGTCCGAATCAGCATCCAGCCTCCGGCTAGGCCGCTTTGTCGAGACCCCTGTTGCGGGGGAAATCGTGCGCGCCTTCGTGCCGCCCTCACTGCCGCCCGAACCGCCGATTGACGTGCTGGCCCTTCTGGAGCGGCTAAGCCTGGCCGAACGCGCGTTGGGTCGTCTGGACGGGATCACGATGTTGCTCCCGCGTCAGGAGCTGTTCCTCTACATGTATGTAAGGAAGGAAGCAGTCCTCTCGTCCCAGATCGAAGGAACGCAGTCCACCCTTTCAGACCTGCTCCGCTTCGAGACCGAGGCGCGGGCCGGTCAGCCAATCGACGACATTCGAGAAGTCTCGAACTACGTCGATGCAATGATATATGGGCTGGACCGGCTGGAAGACCTGCCGCTGTCGCTGCGCCTGATCCGCGAGATGCACCAACGGCTACTTCAAAGCGGGCGTGGCGGCACTAAAAATCCCGGCGAGTTTCGGCGGTCTCAGAACTGGATCGGCGGCTCACGTCCAGGCAACGCGCTGTTCGTGCCGCCGCCGCCGACCGAGATGGACGGTTGTCTCGATGCGCTTGAGCGTTTCATGCATGAGGACGGCTCCCGTCTACCCGCCCTGATTAAGGCCGGCCTGCTGCATGTCCAATTCGAGACCATCCAACCGTTCCTTGATGGCAATGGCAGGATCGGCCGCTTACTGGTCACGTTGTACCTGTGCGTCAACGGTGTGCTGCGCAAGCCGCTGCTCTATTTGAGTCTGTACTTGAAAACTCATCGCGCCGACTATTACCGACTGCTTCAGGAGGTGCGCGAGCACGGGGCATGGGAAGCCTGGCTCGATTTCTTCCTCACCGGCGTTGCGGATACGGCCAATCAGGCGTTCGAGGCCGCTACCCGTATTGTTGATCTGTTCAAGGAAGACCGCGAACGGATCACGACAGAGAGCGACCGGGCAGGCTCTGCACTGCGTATCCACGATCTGTTTCAGCAAAACCCGTTCCTGACCGCCAACCAGCTCGTTCAACAAACAGGGCTTTCGGCTCCCACGGTCAATGCTGCGCTCGCCGACCTGGAACGGTTCGGCATCGTCGAGGAAATTACCGGGCGCAAACGGGGGCGCGTGTTTAGTTACCGGCGATATCTCGCCATCTTGAGCGAGGGAACCGACCCGCTCCCCACGACGACTTAAGAGGGGAGCCTGTGCCGATAAAAACTATATCCGCCGCACAATTTGCGACCCCCTTCAATCTTAGGCCAAATCTCGTGGCATGGTTCCTTGGCGCCGGCGCATCGGCCGCCTCCGGCATTCCGACCGGCTATGCCATGATCCGCGATTTCAAGGCGCAAATCTTTTGCCGTGAGACGAACCTGTCAAAGCGGGAGATCGATACGGCTGATCCAGTCTGGATCGACAGGATTGATGCCTTTTTCCGGCAAACGTCACTGTTGCCGCCTGACGGCGATCCTACGGAATATGCCAAGGCGTTCGAAGCGGTGTATCCAGAAGCCCGGCATCGCCGACAATATATCGATGATGCAATCTCCAAGGGTACTCCCTGTTTTGGTCACAAGGTACTTGGCAGTCTTATGGCTGCCGGCAAGGTCGATTGCGTTTTCACGACCAACTTCGATCCGCTCATCGAGGAGTCGGCGCATTCGGCAAATGGGATTCTGCCAGTAGACGACCAGAACCGCCCGACTGTGGCGGCGATTGATTCAGCCGACCGTGCCATGCGGTGCCTCAATGAATCGGACTGGCCGTTGGTCGCTAAGCTCCACGGTGATTATCAGTCGATCGCGATTAAAAACACGGGATCGGAACTAGAGGAACAGGACGCCCGGATGCGGCATGTGCTGGTGGAATCCGGCAAGCGCTTCGGAATGGTCTTCGTCGGCTATAGCGGACGCGACGCTTCGATCATGGAGGCGCTGAACACGGTTCTCGATGCGCCGTCGCCATTTCCGAACGGACTGTACTGGCTCACCTCGTCAGCTTCGCGTTTACTGCCCGCAGTGATCGAATTCCTAGAGCGCGCCGGAGCGGCTGGCGTAGACGTGGCCGTCGTTGAGTGCGCGACCTTCGACGAACTGGCTGCCGATATCATCAAGGTAACCGATTTACCCAAGCCGCTTCTTGATCGGGTGATGGAAGGGCGACCTACGCCGCGTCTCGTACCCGTTCAGATTCCAAATGTTAAAGCCCGCGCATTCCCGGTGCTGCGCTATTCGGCACTTCTGCTCCAATCGATGCCGACCGCGGCTAGGCGCATCAGGTTGAGCCAACCGACGACATCCGCAGAGGTGCGCGAGATCTTCAAGGCGAAGGGATGTCGGGCGACGGCGGCCGCTTTGGGGCGTGAGCTAGCGGTGTTCGGGCGGGATCAAGAAATCCTGGACGCCTTGGCTCCGCTCGGCCCATCGCTCGCTGGAACGATCGACCTAGATCCGGTCGCCGATAGTTGGGCGATGGGATTGCTCTACGACACGCTCGTGCGATCTCTCGCCCGACAGCGCCCGCTCATCCCACGCTACAGGCGTTCGGGCCATTCGCTCGTCGTTGCAACACCGCGCGACGGCGATGATCCTGATCGAACGCGGCGTCAGCAACAAACCCTATCCCGGCTGCGCGATGCCTACGGCACCAGTCTGTTTGGCACTGTACCCAAACTTGGCTTCCCGTTTCAGGAGGGTGTCCAGCTCAAGCTGGAACAGGTCGATGGAAAGTGGTGGTGCGGCTTCGAGCCTTACACGTTCGTCCAGTTGCCCCGACAAGACACTCCCAAAACGGAAGGTGCGGAGGGTCTGGTCGCCGAAGAAGCTCCGGCTGAGATGGGTATGCGAGCCGAGCGCCGAGGTGATCCTGCCGGTGACTGGCGCCGCGAGCGATGGGCTCCGCGCTATAATAGGAATTGGGCCAGCATTATTGGGGCTTGGGCACAGCTTCTAACCGAAACGGGAGGCACGACTCGAAGTGCCTTCGGGCTCGAAGAGGGCACTGGCATTGATGCCGTGTTCAAGGTGTCACCCGTCACAGGGTTTAGCCGACCATCGCATCACCATACCTATTTCGACAGGAGCAAATGATGGCGAACCCAGCCCTCACCGAGTTGCCGCCATTCACGCTCTTGGATGAGCCGGACCTGTCGTTTTCGCCATCCGAGGCCACCCAGGTAGATGTCCATCCATTGCGCGGCCTCCTGAACTTCGGGCCGTATTCGAAAGGATCGTTTAGCGGATACACTCCCCGCATTCAAATCGCGACGGTTGGCCCGGAGAGCGCTTTCCATCGTCGTGGCGACCTGATGAAGCTGTTGCGCGGCGTGCATCGGCCTTCCGACCGATCAGAATATGTGCCGGAATATCCTGGTTTTGAGCGCCTATTCCGCGTGTCACTCGATCCCGCGCCAGCGAGCGCGCACATCAAGTGGCCTGAACACCTCGACCAGTTGCCGGGCGACGGCAACGCGCAGCATCGCCTATATCTTGCAATGGATGCCGCGCTACGCCGCCTCGACGCCGTTCGCAATGAGTTCGACGTTGTGCTGGTCCACTTTCCTGACAGCTGGGACACGGCGACACGCGGAAAATTCTTTGACGCACACGACGTGCTGAAGGCTCTGGGCGCCAAGTATAGTATTCCGACCCAGGTTCTGAACGATCGCGTCTTCACCTTCAGCTTTAAGGCCTCGCTCGCGTGGCGCCTTTCAACCGCACTGTATGTGAAGGCTGCGGGCACGCCATGGAAGCTCGCGCCACTGAAAGGGGTGCCGGCGGACACTGCCTATATCGGGTTGGCTTATGCCCTGCGCGGTGACCAACAAGACGCGCATTATGTGACGTGCTGCTCGCAGGTCTTCGACATGGACGGCGGCGGCATGCAGTTCGTTGCGTTCGAGGCGCGAGACCCGGTGGCCGACGTGGCCGAAGCGCGCAGGAACCCCTTTCTCAGCCGCGACGACATGCGCGCGGTCCTCGCCCGTAGCCTGGCACTCTATCAGGGGCGCAATGGCGGTAACTTACCAAAACGCATGGTCATTCATAAGACGACGGCCTTCAAGGAGGTTGAAATCGAGGGCGCGTTCGATGCGCTTACCGGCGTAGCGGAAATAGAGTGCGTCGAGGTCAGTTCGGTATCGTGCTGGCGCGGCGTCTGGCTCATCAAGTCGGGCGTGGAGAAACCGCCGTCAAAACCTTCGGGGTTTCCCGTGCCGCGCGGGACGATGGTGATCCGCACGGGCAATTCTGCCTTGGTATGGGTGGCGGGCAATGCTCCCGAGGTCTCAACCAAAGGCGATTACTATCAGGGCAAGAAGAGCATTCCCCGGCCGCTACAACTGATCCGTCATGCCGGCAGCGGGCCACTTGAACTCACAGCCCATGAGGCGTTGGCCCTCACGAAGATGGATTGGAATAACGACGCGCTCTACGACCCAGTGCCGGTTAGCATTCGCTATTCGCAGAAACTGGCCCGCACGATAGCGAACGTCCCGGACCTACCTCGGAATGTTTATCCTTATCGGTTGTTCATGTGAGGAGGTTTCTGCAAATTAGAAATGAGCCGAAGCGATGGTATTGCTGAGAACTAATTATGAAATCTGACTTAAATTATACTTCGTAAGAGACGCGCGCATTCTGCATTGCAAAGATGGCTTCGAATCGACGCCATATTATTTATCAGCCTTGGGGGAGGCATACCGTGACGACACCGAGCTATCTGAAATGGCTGGTCGATACTGGAGAGCGTCAAGCAACGGCGTGTGGCCGTGAAATCGAGATATGGGAACTAAATCCGCAAGATGACGCTGAAATCCTTTCAAACTGGGCTCGGCATTTCCGCAACCACTACATCGCCGATGCCGATTTACCGTTCATGGCTGGCGGAACGGGACTCGGCCACCCCGATTATCTAAGGACCATTCTCTTCCCCGATGCGAAGGTGGCACCCGGACCGAGCCTCCGATCGGGAGATTTTGGCGAGATCGTCGTCGCCGACTTCATCGAATATTTCCTAGGATATTGGTGTCCACGCGAGCTGCGCTACCAGGATCGCTGGAACCGAAATGACTCGACAAAGGGTTGCGATGTTATCGGGTTCAAGTTCGCGAACGAGGACAACCCCGGTCCGGCCGACGAGCTTTTTATCTTCGAGTCCAAATCTGGCATGTCTGCGTCCGGCGCGAACCGGCTCCAGGATGCGATCGATGACAGCGTAAAGGACAGACTTCGCGAGGGCATGAGCCTCAATGCGATTAAACGCCGCTTCTTCGATCGGGGCGAAATGGGCGATGCCCGAAAGGTCGAGCGCTTTCAAAACGAGGCCGACCGACCCTTTCGCCGGATCAACGGAGCGGCCGCCATTCTCGACGAGGCCGTCTTCGCCGAGACCGACATGGCGGCGACCAACGGTGCGGCTCATTTTAACCAAGAGAATTTGCGCCTTCTGGTTATCCGCGGACCGTCATTGATGAAGCTCGTACATACGCTTTACGAGAGGGCAGCCGATGAGGCCTGAGGCGACCGCGCTCACCATCCTATCCACCGCGCGAGCACGGGCAAAGATGCACGAATTCCGCGTCGCGCCAGCGGACTTCAATGCGTTGCCGCGCGACCCGTCGCTCCTCTTCTCATTGGCAATCGGCATCTTGGGAGATGTCGCGGCCGCCGTCGCAGATACGCTCGATGTTGCAGGAGTGGCACCGGCCGCGCTTCCTCAACCGCCCGGCTGGGACGAGTTGGATGAGGACCCGCAAGATGTGCTACGCTTTTCCTCAGTTTTCTTCGATGCATATTTGAACGCGCAGCTCGATGCCAACTTAGACACCGAATTTTCACTCCTGTGCGCAGCGGCATACTACATCGCCGGGAATGTCGGCAGCGCGACGGTAATCATTCGGCACATGACGGAGCCGGGCCTCGACCTCGCGGGCGGGCTTGGTCATCTCGTCTACAGCATCCTCAAGAACAGCTTCGTTCCGGCCGAGGCGGCCCATGCTCATCAAGCGGCGACGACTGAGCTTCTCCAGGCGCTAGCCGGCTATTTCAGCTTCGAGGCCGGGGCGGATGGCATTGCCGAAGCGTGCCGCAGAATCCGCGAGTATTTCCACCGATCCGGCTCACCGCGCGAATTGCTCTACGCCGACATTGCTGGCGCTTTGTGTGCGCTCAAGCTTAGAAATTCTGCCCGGACAATCCTGCCAACAGCATCAGGCTTGGCGCCGGACGCGTGGCGCCAAGCGCTCGCGAAGTCGCATTTTCCGATCGAACTCTGGCCTGCTCAGCAGCGGATCGCGGATGCTGGCGTGTTCGCTGGACGTTCCGTGGTCATTCAGATGCCGACCAGCGCTGGCAAGACTCGCGCCACCGAAATCATCATTAGATCGGCCTTTCTATCCGGTCGAGCACACCTTGCAGTGATCGTCGCACCCTATCGTTCGCTCTGCCACGACATCCGAGGCGACCTGGTAACGGCTTTTGCCGGTGAGAATGTGCGCCTGGACGAAGCATCAGACGCCTATCAATTCGACCTCGCACTCGATGCGCTGTTTGCCGAAGACTCTGTGCTCATCGTGACGCCCGAAAAGCTCCTCTATATGATGCGCCGGGCTCCGGACCTCGCCCAGAGGATCGGATTGGTGATCTATGACGAAGGACATCAATTCGACGGAATGACCCGGGGGCCGACCTACGAACTCCTCCTCACTTCGCTGCGCATGTCGCTCCCCGCTCAAACCCAGATCATTCTCATCTCTGCCGTGATCGGCAACGCGCCGGATGTCGCTGCATGGCTGATCGGCGATGCCGATGCGGTTGTCGGTGCCGAGGGTCTGCTACCGACGACCAAAAGCATCGCTTTTGCGAGCTGGCAGGACCAACGCGGGCGACTCGAATATGTGAAGCCGGAGGA
Organism: Agaricicola taiwanensis; assembly: GCF_014635245.1. Taxonomy (GTDB): domain Bacteria; phylum Pseudomonadota; class Alphaproteobacteria; order Rhizobiales; family Methylopilaceae; genus Agaricicola; species Agaricicola taiwanensis. The sequence continues at coordinate 9,962 of NZ_BMCP01000012.1, forward strand.
TCCGGCTGAGCGAGAATATTTCGTGCCTCGCATTATCAGCGACATCGCTCTACCGCTCCGCGGCAGGGAAACTGCCCAGCGTAGATTTCCTGAGAAGACCGGCGGCGACGTCGGTCTGTTCCTGGGGCTGCACGTCGTGCGCAACGGCAGTGTTGCGATCTTCTGCGGCCGAAAAGACAGCGTGACGAAAATCTGTTCGCGTGCTGTCGAGATCGTCGATCGCGGGGTCGCCCTTGAATGGCCGATTGAAACCTCGGACGCCGCAGAGGTAGAGAAGGTTCGCGCGCTTTGCGAACTTGAGCTCGGAGCTGGCGCGTCGGCCACCCGCTCAGCGGGGCTGGGAATATTCGCTCATCATGCCGACACGCCGCACGGCATCAGGCTCTCGATCGAACATGCTATGAAAGAGGGGCTGGCGAAGTTCGTCATTTGTACCTCGACGCTAGCCCAAGGCGTGAATTTCCCGCTCAAATATTTGATTGTCACATCGACGCGCCAAGGCGGCGAACAGATTTTGGTGCGCGACTTCCACAATCTGATGGGTCGTGCCGGTCGCGCAGGAATGCACACCGAAGGCAGTGTCATCTTCTCGACCCCGTCCATCTATGATCAGCGGCAGCAATTTCGCGGCCGATGGACGTGGGACCGCGCAACCGAACTGCTCGATGCTCGAAACTCTGAACCCTCTCGCAGCTCGATCCTTGCGTTGTTCGATGCGTATCAGCAGCGCCAACCGCCGATCGTCCAAGAGATTCCGCCCGATTGGCTCGACCTCGCTTTCGCCGATACCGCCCGAATAGACGAGGTCGTGGACGCAGCGCTCGCCGCGCAACCTAACATCAGCGAGCGGGAATTCCGCCGGTTCATCGAAGGTCGCGCCCGCGCTGTCCAGAATATCGCCGCCTTCCTCGTTGCCAACATGACCTTTGCCGAGGGAGAGGACGTCGCAGCGCGGATCGGTGAACTTGCCGCTAATACATTGGCTTATCACCTTGCTGACGAGGAGACGCGGGTTCGTCTCGTCGAAGTGTTTCGATCGATCGGGGATTCGATCACGGCCAACACCGATGGCGACCAGCGCGCGCTTATTCGACGGTCGCCCCTACCGCCGGCGGCGGTTGCAGAACTCCAAACTTGGTTGACTGAGAACCTGGAAACCCTGCAGACCGCAGTGCAAGAGAACCGGCTATTCGCCGAAATCTCTCCGTTGGCACTCCGTTTCACCACGTCCCGCGCGATCCAGGCGATTAGCGATCAGAATTTAGTTCCGCGCTCTCTTGAGGAGTGGGTGGCAGGCAGATCCTATGCCGTGATCTTTGACATATTGGCTGAGGCAAGAGTCCGGGTCGGGCGTGACCATGTCACCGTCGAAGATGCTGTCGCGCTGTGCGAGAGCGGCTTCGGCTACGATGTTGCGATGATCGTTGCATCGATAGCGGACCTGACCGAGGGCTTGGACGACGCACTGCACACGGGCGTCAGCCTGCTGCAAAAGCAGATTAAATACGGCCTGACTGATCGCGCGGCGATTGCGTTTCACGAGGCCGGGTTCGCGGATAGGCATGTAGCGAGCCTTCTCGGTCTCGTCTGGGGAAATGTGGTCGACCGCGGCGGCGTCCGCGCAGCTTGCCAGCAAGAGGAGATTGTACGCGCGGTGCTCGCGCACATTCCGAGCTATTTCGTCAAGGTCGCTGCTGAGCTTGGAGGATGGGCCTAACGCGGCCATGCCGGGTAGCTAGAGCCCAGAGCGGAACGCACATCTAATGACTGTGACGCAGCTCTACCTTCCCCTCATTTTGGAGGGACATAGAGGGCTATAGAATACACATAGTTCTCATCGCTATCCCGCATGGCCCGCCA
>NZ_BMCP01000013.1 GCF_014635245.1 Agaricicola taiwanensis
CGTCCTCCCGATGCAATCCGCATCAAAAGTGTCAGGGATGTCTCCGAACATCTGTCAGCTATGTCTCAAGACCAAACACTTGGCCTTGGCATCCACGACTTTGTGGCCGTCGTCAAAAAGGAACTCGTGGATGGCAAGACCAAGTCTTGCCATGACGAACGATGGCCGCACGCAGCAACTCGCATCATATCGGATTATTTGCCCATTTCAGGAAAATAAGCTTGACACCCTGAACCGCGCTGGCTAATGTCTTTTATACAGGCTCCAGAACTGTGAGTGGCGCCCCGATGATCGTCGCGGGGGCGTTTTTTGTTGCCCTTCCCGCACCGAGACACCGCCCATGCCGCCGCTTGATCATCCGCGCCATGAGCGGTTCGCGCAGCTTGTAGCGCTGGGCAAGCCGGTAGTGCAGGCCTATGGAGACGCCGGATACCGGCCCGACACCAGCAACAGCTCCAAACTGAAGGCCCGCGAGGAGGTTGGCGCGCGCATCGCCGAATTGACCGCGGAAGGCGCGGCCCGGGCTGAAGTCGACATCACCCGCGTGCTCACCGAACTGATGCGGCTGGCGACCTCCGACCTCAGGCAGGCGTTCGATGCGGAGGGAAACCTCAAGGACCCCAGCCAGTGGGACGATGATTTCGCCGCTTCCATCGCCTCCATCGAGGTGGTGAGCCGCGCGGCCAAGGCAGACGAGAGCGGAAAGCGCGGCGTCGAATACGTCCACAAGATCAAGACCTGGGACAAGATCAGCGCGCTCGACAAGATCGCGCGGCATCTCGGCCTCTACAACGACAGCCTGAACCTCAATGTCACCGACGATCTCGCCGCGAGGCTCGCCCGCGCCAAGGCACGGGCGGGTGGCCCCGGCTGAAGACCTTACCGATAGCGGTAGTAGCCTCCGCGACGGTAGTAATAACGGCCGCGGTCATAGCGATCGTAATAGCGATACCGGTAGACATCGCGGCTGTAATAAGGTGCCGCATAGACCGGACCGGCGACATATCCCGGAGAATAGTAACTGTCGTAATAGCCATAGTAACCGCCATCGGCGACGCAGGCCGAAAGCGTCAGGCCTGCAAGCAACGCCGCGCCCATAGAGGCGATTGATTTGATGCGCATGACAGATCCTCCATCTGCGAGGAAGATAAAGCGCATGAGATGGCCGGTTGGTTCCGGAATACCCGCGCGAAGCTTTTGGCTGGCGCCTCTGGACTTGGCCGCATGCTTCGAGACGGCCGCTTTGGCGGCCTCCTCAGCATGAGGTGGGGGATGTGGCCCTCCCGGACGGGTCAGCATTCCAAGGCCTCATCCTGAGGAGGGCCGGAGGCCCGTCTCGAAGGATCAGCGCCATTCTCCGATGCATCTCTTCAAGGACCAGCTCATGAAACCCTTCACCGATCTCGCCTTCCCCCACAACACCGCGCGCGGCGCGCTGGCGCCTCTTGCCTCCGACCATGTGGACGCGCGGGTGCTGGAGGGCGGCAGCGCCGAAACCCATGTGCTGCCGCCGGGCGCCAGCCATGTGATCTTCAGCGCGACCGGTGATTTCTTCGCGGCCTTCGGGACGGCGGATGTGAGTGCCCTGGTGCCGACCGGTGCCGTGACCGATGGCGCCGCCGCCATGCTGAACCCGGCTGCACGGCGCATCCCCGCCGGTGCAACCCACATCGGGCTTGCCGCAGCGCAGGCCTGCATCGTGACCATGGAATTTTATGGAGACGGTTCATGACATTTTCAGCCAGCAGCAGCTTCAGCGGACGAAACGCACGTTTCGGCCTCAATACCTTCGGCGGCAGGACGGTCGACGAGCCCTGGTACGGCGATGACGCCAGGGCGCTCGTCATCGACTTCACGCGGGGCCGTGTCTGGGACGGCGCGGCGGGCGAGGAACTGACGCTGGCGGATGTGCTTGAGAACAGCCGCGCGGGCGCCTCCTGGCTGCCCGATGCCGCCGGCAATGACGTCGAGATCGCACCCGATGGCCTGCCCGTGACGAACCTCGGCCTCCAGGTCTATGAGGCCAGGACAAACCTCTTCGCCAATCCCGACGCGCCGCAAAGCCAGGACGTGACGCTGACGACGGGCGCGCATCAGCTCTGGATCCGCGGCACCGGCTCGGTGACGCTCGGAAGCTATGGCACCGCGACGGCCGACACGCCGCTTGCCTTCACCGCCGTGAGCGGCGACCTCAACCCCACCGCCACGGTGACGGGCGACATGAGCTTCGTGCAGATCGAGAAGGGCAGCATCCCGACCCCGGCGATTCATGGCACGGTGCGCGCCCTCGATGCCGTCAGGCCGATCGGCCCGCTTCTTGCGGCCTTCCGGCAGAACGAATGCACCGCTTATGTGGAATGGGTGGAGCGCGACCCACGCCCCAACACCAACCGCCGTTTCTGGCGGGCGCAGAAGACCGGCGGCTCGGGCACGACCAGCCATGTCTCCACCGTGCTGGTGAACGGCCAGGGCAATGTGAACGCCTCGCACACGTCATCAGGCGTCAATGGCTCCGTCACCTCGACCGCGCCGGACACGCCGGGCGCCGTGGGCCGCGCCTATGCGGTGTTCAAGGCGGGTGATTTCGGCCTTGCCGCGCAGCGCAAGGAATATGTCCAGTACAACAACCAGCCGCCCACCTGCACGCTCGATGAAATCGACGACTGGATGCTGGGCCGCCGCAACGACAACACCAATGACTGCCTCAACATGCCCTGGCGCAAGCTCGTCATCTATCCGCGCGCGCTGGAAAGCTATGAGATGGTAGACCCCGACATGACGCCGGTGGAGCCGGTGCCTTTCGTGGACTATCCCGCCATCGAGACCACGGGCGGCGACACAGCTCCGGTGCAATATTACGACGGCGTGGACAAGGCCAAGATCGGCCATATTCTTGAGACGAGCGCCGGGCCGCGCCGCATCGTGGTGGCCGACGGCGTTGATGTGGTGGAGGCGCCCTATTACAGCCGCGACATCTCCTCGGGCGGACTGACTTTCCAAGGTAATAGCGACTGGTTCTACCCCGAGGGCGGCGGGCTGATGCTGAACCTCTCCGGTTCCGCCAGCCAGCCGACCGACTTCATCATCCGCAACCTGCAGCTCGGCTGCGGCCTCAGCGAGACCGGCCGGCACTATGGCGACCGCGACTGCCTCTCGGTCCATCGGGTGAAGCGCGTTGTCGTGATGAACTGCAACTTCGCCTATTCTCTCGATGAACTTGCCAGCGTCTATCCCAACGCGGTGGGCATGGCGGAGGAGATCCTGTTCTACCGCTGCATCTTCGGACCCGCGCTCCGCGATCCGCGCGACGGGAACGGCGAGAAGTATAATCCGCAGGCGCCGCACAATTACGGCCTCCTCGTCCACAACGCGGTGAATGTCGCGGTGCTGGAGTGCCTCTTCGTCTGCAACGAGGCGCGCAATCCGCATGTCTCGGCGCTGTCGAAGGGTGTGCTCTCGCAAAACAACCTGATCTACAACTGGAACGGCACCGGCATGCAGGCAGTGGAGCCGACCTCCACCCTCGCCCGCCGCGGCGCCACCATGGCCTTCCGCAACAACCTGATGAAGCCGGGTCCCGACACCCATGCGGGCGCGCTCTCCCGCGCGCAGGAGATCATCCGCATGGACAAGGGCAGCGCCGTCTTCTTCTCCGGCAACCACATCACCGACGGGGCGGATTTTGCGCAGGACCGCCGGCTTGCCTGGAACGAGGTGGCGCTGCGCAACGGCGGCACCCGCAATTCACTGGTGGAAGAGATCCCCTTCGGCACGCCTTACGCGCCGCTGCCGGTGGAAACCGCCGACGACCGCGCCGCGCTCTGGTCCCATGTGCTCGACCATGTCGGCGTGCGCGAGATGACGCCTGATGGCGTGGCGACGCCGGGCTATGCGGCGGCCTCTGCCTTCACCAAGGCGGTGATCGATGGCGTAACCGATGGCACGCTTGAGGTGGTGGATTACCCCGAGGACTTCGTGCCGCTGCCGTCATAGCGGCGGCCGTCACCAGGAGCAGCGCCTGAGGTCATCCGCATCTTGCGTGCGATACCAATATTCCCAGCGGCCGTTGACGTCGCGACGGCGCATGGCCTGCTCCAGCCAGACGTAGCCTGAGGGATGACGGTCGCAGCGCACCGGAAGCCAGGCGAAGAAGAGGCTCCACCCCATACCCGGGGGAAGTTCTTCAACGGCGGAATCCTCGCCGAGATCTGGCAGTTGATGGAACGTCATGAAAAAGCCTCGAAAACTGGAGGCAAACTAGTTTTAAATTTGATCTTGCGCAATGAGATGAATTCGTAAGTTCAGTTGCAACCAATAGTTGGTTAAGCGCCCTGGCGCACCAGAAGGACTTCCACCAGCAGGACCAAGCACCTGTCCTGTCCCGCTCCCCTGAGTTCCGCCCATGACCCAAGCCGACGACGATCTCATCGACTGGGTCGCGTCGTGCCAGTTCGACCCCCATCGCTTCGCGCTCGGCGCCTGGGACTGGGGTGCGGGCGAGCTTGATGGGCTTAAAGGCCCGCGGGACTGGCAGGCCGATATCCTGAAGGTCATCCGCGATCATCTGGCGGATGACGAAAAGCGCTTCGAGCCGCTGCAGATCGCGGTGGCCTCCGGCCACGGCATCGGCAAGTCGGCCCTCATGGGCATGATCTCCGGCTGGGCCATGTCCTGCTTCGACAAAGCCAAGGTGCTGGCCACCGCCAATACGGACACGCAGCTTCGCACCAAGACCGCGCCGGAAGTCGGCCGCTGGTTTTCCAGCAGCATCACCGGCCACTGGTTCGATGTGCGCGCCACGGCGGTTAAGGCCCGGGACAAGCAGGCGTCAGATGCATGGCGCATGGACTTCATCCCCTGGTCGGAGCACAACACCGAGGCCTTTGCCGGCCTGCACAACAAGGGGCGCATCATCGTGCTCCTCTTCGACGAGGCCTCCAAGATCGCCGACAAGGTGTGGGAGGTGGCGGAAGGCGCCATGACCGATGAGGCGACGATCGTCATCTGGGTCGTCTTCGGCAACCCCACGCGCAACACGGGCCGCTTCCGCGAGTGTTTCCGCCGCTTCCGCCGTTACTGGACGGTGCGGCAGATCGACAGCCGCAGCGTGCCCGGCACCAACAAGGCCTACCTCACGCGGCTGGTGGACCAGTATGGCGAGGACAGTGACGTGGTGAAATATCGGGTGCGCGGCATGTTTCCCTCCGCCTCGGCGCGGCAGTTCATTTCAACGCAAGACGTGGATGTCGCCACGAAAGTACATCCAGCGCTCGGAGAACGGCAAGCAGATCGCCGCCGTCGTCGAGCTTTTGAAGCAGCAGAACCCCATCCTCGACGACGCCATGGCGGTTGAAGCCAATATGGGCGCGGTGCACCGCCACACCATTCGCACCGGCCTGCCCGAAGTGACCTGGGGCCGGCTCTACCAGGGCATCAAGCAGTCGAAAAGCACGACCCAGCAGGTGGATGACACCACGGGCTTCGTGGAGGCGCTCTCCACCGTCGACCAGCGGATTCTCGACCTTGCGCCCAACCGCGGCGCGCTGCGCCTGTCGGAAGCCACCGCTTTCCTCGAGGCCATGAACCAGGAGATGGCGACGGGCCTGTTCTACCATGACACCGCGACCACGCCGGAGAAGTTCAAGGGCCTCTCGGCACGCTTCAACGTCATCGGCGGCGGCGGTGCCGGCAACCAGGTCATCGACGCCGGCGGCACCGGGGGCGACAACACCTCCATCTGGTTCGTCACCTGGGGCGACAACTACTCCCACCTCATTTACCCCAAGGGCTCCAAGGCCGGTCTGCAGCGCCAGGACATGGGGCGCCAGCGCGTCATCGATGCCGACGGTAATCCCTATTACGTCGAGGAGGAGAAGTTCACCTGGCACCTCGGCCTCGCGGTCAAGGACTGGCGCTATGTCTCGCGCATCGCCAACATCGATGTCTCTGCCGTGGAAGCGGGCACGGTCGATCTCTACGCCCTGCTGCGGCAGGCCTATTACCGGCTGCAGTCGCGCCGGGTGGCCGGCGGCCGCCAGGCCATCTACCTCAACCGCCACATGATGGAAGCGCTCGACGCGCTCGCCACCAACGGCGGCGCCGGCGACAATTTTGTGCGCCTCACCCCGCGCGAGATCGAGGGCAAGGAGGTGCTGACCTATCGTGGCATCCCGCTGCGCGAGACCGACGCCCTCCTCAACACCGAAGCCGCCGTCCCGGCCGCGTTCTGATCCATCGGACAACGGAGTATTCTCATGATTTTCGACAAGACGACGCTGTTTTCCGATGCGCAGGCCGTGACCGCGTCCGCCGCCTCCACCCATGTGGTGGATCTGGGCGCGACCGACCGCGTGCTCGGTGCTTCCGCCAACCTGCGCCGCGACATCGGCCGTGGCACGCCGGTGCCGCTTTCGGTGCAGGTGGTGGAGGATTTCGCCGGCCTCACCTCCCTCACCGTCGCCATCCAGACCTCGGATGATGCCGCATTCGGCTCGGGCGTTACGACCCATGCCTCCTCGGGCGCGGTGCCTGTGGCGGAGCTGAAAGCCGGCTGGACCTCGACGCTGCACTATATGCCGCCGGCGGGGCCTGAGGGCATGAAGCGCTACCTCAGGCTGAACTACACCGTGGCGGGGTCGAACGCGTCATCAGGCAAGATCACCGCCGGCGTGACCTTCGGCCACCAGACCAATGACGGCCGCTAAGGGAAAGCACCTCACCGTCCGCGCCACCGCCGTGGGCTACCACGGCGGCAGGCTGCGGGAGGTGGGTGAGGTGTTTGGCTATGCGCTGGCGGCGGGGGCGAGGCTGCCGCGGTGGGTGGTGGCTGTGCGGAGGGGGCGGAAAACTCGTGGCACGTCATCCCGAGGCTTGGCCTTGGGATCCACGACTTAGCAACCGCTGCGGCAAGGAAAAACTCGTGGATGGCAAGACCACGTCTTGGCATGACGACATTGACCCTTCGTGCATTTGCACCTATGTTATAACGCATGTTGCAACACAGGAGGCGATCGTGGTTGCCCTCAAGCTTCGGAACATCGGCAACTCAGTCGGCGCTGTCATCCCCAAGGACGTGCTAGCGCGTCTAAACGTGGCGGAAGGCGACACGGTCTATCTGACCGAATCCCCCGACGGCTATCGGATCACGCCATACAACCCGGATTTCGCGACGCAGATGGATGCCGCCCGAACCGTGATGAAGCGCCGCCGTAACGTGCTGCGTGAACTGGCGAAGTGACCGTCTGGATCAGCCGCGAGGTGGTTCTCGCCATTCACGAGGAACAACTCGCCGAGCACGGCGGCGCGGCGGGCCTGCGTGACGAGGGGCTGCTGGACAGCGCCCTGATGCGCCCGGTGAACCTCAGCTCTTATGAAGAACCGGATATCGCCGCGCTGGCCGCCGCCTATGCCTTCGGCATCGCGCGGAACCATCCCTTCGTGGATGGCAACAAGCGCACCTCGCTAGTGGTCGCGGAAACTTTCCTGGTGCTGAATGGATCGGAGCTCGACGCAGATGACGCGGACGTGCTCAGGACATGGCAAAGCCTGGCGGATGGCAGCCTGAGCGAGAGCGGGCTGAGTGACTGGATTCGCAGCCGCTTGAATGGCTGAATTGATCGACGGTCGACGAAAGGCCTCTCCGTCATGCCAGGCCTTGTTGTAAAGACCGGAGACATCCCTGACACTCGTTCGGAGACATCCCTGACACTCATGGGGGCGGGTTTTGGTTCT
>NZ_BMCP01000014.1 GCF_014635245.1 Agaricicola taiwanensis
CTCACACAGAACCAAAACCCGCCCCCATGAGTGTCAGGGATGTCTCCGAACGAGTGTCAGGGATGTCTCCGGTCTTTACACTAGTGACTGACATCCACGCCTTCGCTGTTTCTCTCCGATGAAGAGAGGGAGCGATTGCCAAACCTGCTTGGCAATCCATGCCCTGTCAGGACCACCCACGCCGTAAAAGGCGTGGATGCTCGCCACAAGGGCGAGCATGACGGAATAAGCCCGCAGACGGAGGGCAAAGGAAAGGCTACGCTCGCCATCAGGAGGACACCCATGCTCGAACTCTACGGCCATCCCTTTTCATCCTTCACCTGGAAGCCCTTGATCGCGCTTTACGAGCGTGAGGTGCCCTTCACCTTTCACACGGTGGACCCTGGCCACCCCAACAATCAGGCGCTTATCGACCGCCTGTCGCCCACGGGCCATTTTCCCGCGCTGGTCGACGGCGAGGTCGAGGTGACGCAGAGCAATGCGGTGATCGAATATCTCGACCTGCACGGCGGCGCGGCGCCCATGGTGCCGGAGGACCGCCGCGAGGCCATCGAGGCGCGCATGCTGGCGGAGGTGTTCGACAACTATATCAACGTGCCCTTGCAGCGTGTGGTGAAGGAAGCCTTCCGTCCTGAGGACGCCAAGGACCCCTTCGGCGTCACGGCGGCCCGCAAGACGCTGACGAAAACCTATGCCTGGCTTGAGACGAAGCTCGCCGATCGCACCTGGGCCATCAGCAACCGCTTCAGCATCGCCGACTGTGCCGCCGCGCCCGCGCTCTTCTATGCCGATTGGGTGGAGCCGATCCCTGCGGGCGCTGTTGCCGAGTATCGCGCCCGCCTGCTGGCGCGCGATTCCGTCGTCCGCGTGGTCAACGAGGCCCGCCCCTATCGAAAGCTCTTCCCGCTGGGTGCGCCGGATCGGGATTGAGGCCAGCCCAAATTCGACGGCGCGAAACCCCGCTCTTGGCACGTCATGCCCGCGCTTGGCGCGGGTATCCACGACTTCCTTTCAAGGCTGCAAACTCGTGGATGACCAGGCCAAGCCCGGTCATGACGAAGCAGAGAGCATTTCCGCATAGTGCGCGATCAGCTCTCACTTGACATTCCGCTCGGCCGAGCCGACCTTCTACTTATGACCAAGCACGCGCCGACACAGATTTTCAGGATCGTCCCCATCGCGGGATAGAAGCCCCGGCTCGGCCGCCCCCGAGACGGGGGAAGGTCTCTTTTTTTTACAACAGACATGAACTGCCCGCGTCACCGCCAGGCCCCTGGCCTGATGGGGCGTGCGACTGAAAGACGAACACCATGAGCAAGCCAAGCATCACCATCAGCAAAACCGACCACGAGCGCCTCACCACCATGGCCAACGGCCTTCTCGACGCGAAGCCGGAGCTGGCCGACGTCCTGCTCAACGAGCTGGAGCGCGCCCGTGTCATCGAGCGCGGCGCTGCGCTGCGCGATACGGCGCAGATGGGATCGACGGTGGAATATAAAACCGCCGAGGATGCCGCGCGCCGTGTCACCCTGGTCTATCCGGCCGAAGCTGATATCGCCGAGGGTAAGGTCTCGATCCTGACCCCCATCGGCACCGCCCTCCTCGGCCTGCGCGCCGGCCAGTCCATCGACTGGACCGCCAACGACGGCCGCAAGCACCGGCTGACGGTGCTGTCGGTGGAGCCGAACGAGGGCTGACCGGCCTGCCTCCGTCATCCCAAGGCCTGGCCTTGGGATCCACGACTTCAACAGCGGCCGGAAGAGAATTCGTGGATGGCAAGACCAAGTCTTGCCATAACGATTCAGAGACACACGCCTGTTTCGAGGCTTTGGCCCTTCGGCCAACCCCAGCATGAGGCTCGTGGCCCTGGAACCCTCTTCCCGCTGCCGGTTTCCCTCTCCGGAAGGTCTTAGACGACAGGATCAGCGAGATGGCCAAAGAGCTGAAGAAGGGCGACAAGGTGGAATGGGACACGAGCCAGGGCAAGACCCATGGCGAGGTGGTCAAGAAGCAGACCAGCCGCACCCAGATCAAAAGTCATACGGTCGCGGCGTCCAGGGACAACCCGCAGTACATCGTGAAAAGCGCCAAATCCGGCAAGGAAGCGGCGCATAAGCCCGAGGAACTGCGCAAGCGGTGATCTTGCCGTTTTTGGCATCCACGGCTGTAACGGCCGTAGAGAGGTTCGCGGTCGTGGCCCATGCTTCGAGACTTGGCCTTCGGCCAACCTCAGCATGAGGGTAGTGATCGGGGCACGCTCGGAGAAGAGCTGTTCAAACCCACGAACCTCATCCTGAGGGGCCCGAAGGGCCATCTCGAAGGATAAGCCCCACCCTCCCGAGGCACTGAGCCGCCCCTAATCCGCCTGCCAGCGGAAGTCGTCGGCGCGGCCGAGCGGCGCGGGGCTGTGCGCGCCTTCCGTGCCGCGCGCGATGGCCGGCAGATTGGCGTCGAGCAGCGTCGCGCCCGGCGTGCGCGGCGCGGAGGTGAGGATGTGGATGGAGACGTCCTCCATATCAGGTGAGTTGGCTACAGCCTCGCCTGGCGTGTCGGCTGGGAACAGCCGGCGTATGTGAAGCTCCGCATTATGAGCGAATTTGCGGGCGCCGGCGCGGGTGAAGCCGACGCCGTCCTGCAGCCGCAGGCGCACCTTGCTGCCATCTAGCGCGGGGCCCGTCGTGGCGAACATCTCGTTCTCGTCGATGAAGCCGTCCCATACATCGTGGAACGACGCGCCGAAGCCGATGAGGCGCTGGCGCAGAAGCTCGTTGATGTGGGCGTTGCCGGCGCTTTCTTTCTCATCGGCCACCGGCGGAAGCCCGAGCCAGACCACCGGGAGGCGCCGTTCGGTGAGCGCGATCAGCGCCTCGTCGATGCGGGTGGCGAAAAGCTGGTTCCAGCGCGCCGAGCGGAAGGCCACCTCCGCATTACCATCCTCGATGGGACGCTGGTCCTGCCGGCCGATGGCCAGCACCACCGCATTGATCTTCTCGCCGCCGCCAAGCAGCGTGCGCAGCGAGGCCGCCAGCGCCGGATCGCCGGCGGCGATGCCCCGCCCCGGCGCGATCTTACGGACGATGGCGATGTCGGGCCGATCTTCCAGCGCCTCCTCCAGCCCATCGGCGGCGGCGGTGGCATAATCGTCCCCCACCACCGCGACGAAATATTTCGGCTCCACCTTCGGCTTGGGCGGCTGCGCCGGAGCCGCCGCGCGCGGCGCGACGCCGGTGCGGCCCGCGGAGGCGGGCACCCGCTGCGGCACCTGCACCTCGCGGTTCCCCCCGCCGAAGAGGCGGTCCAGGAAGGGAATGCGGAAGCCCTGTCGCTGCGGCGGGGCCTGCACCTGGGGTGGCAGTTGGCGGCCGCGCACCGGAGGGCGGGTGTAGATCACTTCGCCGGGCTCGGCCTGGCGGATGCGCTGCGCGGCGGCGGGAGCGGGCTCAAGCACCGTGAGCGCGAGCAGAAGGGCCGCTACCGCCATGGCGCCAAAGCCCGTTATGCTCCACCGCTTGTCCGCCACGGCCGATCCCCGCAACCCGACCACGCGGCGCTCAGCGCCGCTTCTGCAGGTGCTTTATCAGATCCTCGGACGGATGCCCATCGGAGGGAAGGCCCGCCGATGCCTGATAGGCGTGGATCGCCTCCCGGGTCTGCATGCCGATGACGCCGTCGATCTCGCCCACGGGATAGCCGCGCGAGGCGAGCAGCGTCTGCAGTTCGGTGCGCTGGCCCTCCGAAAGGGCCTTCTGCTCCACGGGAAAGGGATGCACGAAGTCGTCCCCGCCCCGGATGCGGTCCGCAAGATGGCCCACCGCCAGCGCATAGTTGTTGGAGTTGTTGTAGCGCTTGATGACGTCGAAGTTCGGCAGCATCAGGAAGGCGGGGCCATTGGCGCCTGCGGGCAGGTGCAGCCAGGCCTTGTCGCTGGGGCGCGGGAAGCCCTGGCCATTGGCGCGGCGGATGCCGTGGCGCGACCATTGCGCCAGCGTCGCCTTGCCCATCTTCTTGGCTTGCCTGAGATCGAAGCCCCGGGGCACGGTGACTTCATAGCCCCAGGTCTCGCCGGTGCGCCAGCCGCGCTTTTTCAGATAGAAGGCTGTTGAGCCCAAGGCATCGGGAATGGTGGTCCAGATGTCGCGCCTGCCGTCGCCGGTGAAATCGATGGCATAGGCGTTGAAGCTGGAGGGCATGAACTGCGTGTGCCCCATGGCACCCGCCCAGGAGCCGGCCATGTCCTGCGGCTTCACATGGCCCTGCTGCAGGATGACGAGCGCATTGATCAGCTCCTTGCGGAAGAAGTCGGCGCGGTAGCCGTTGTAGGTCAGCGTCGCCAACGCCTGGATGACATTGTGTCCGCCGAGGTAGCCGCCAAAGTTGGTCTCATTGCCCCAGATGGAGAGCACCACATAGCGATCGACGCCGATCTGGCGCTCCACCGCGTCCAGCGCGCGCTCCCACTCCTTGGCCTTGGCCCGGCCATTCTCGATGCGCGCGTCGGAGACACGGCGGGCGAGATAGGCGCCGGTGGTCTCCGTGAACTCCGCCTGGCGGCGGGTGGATTGCATCACCTTGGCATCGGGCGTCACGCCGTGGAAGGCCGCGTTGAACGTTGCGCGCGAGACGCCACGCTTATGGGCGGCCGGCCACAGCTCTTCGATGAAGCTCTGAAAGCTCTTTGCTTGAGCGCTCGACGGCGCGGCCAACAAGGCCACTCCGAACAGGGCGAGCGCGAGGATCGGTGCACCGAAAAGCCGCGTCGCGCGGCGGCTCCCGGACACCGGCCTTGAGGCAGGCTGATGCAGCATGGGCGCGTTCCGGATATTGCGGCGCGCGAACCACCGCGCGCCTTCGTTTACAAACACCAAACGAGCTCATCATGGTTTCAATTTGATTAACTGGAAACCCGGTCCTGTTCGTGGGCGGCACCAAGCCTCTTTTCCCAGGCCAGCGCCTGGGTCACGATCCCGTCAAGATCGTCGTGACCAGGCACCCAGCCGAGCTGCTGGCGGATGAAATCGGCCTTGGCGACGATCATGGCCGGGTCGCCCGCGCGGCGCGGCCCGAGATCGGCGCGAAAATCGATGCCGGATGCCCGCTTCACCGCCTCGATCACCTCCAGCACCGAAAAGCCACGGCCATAGCCGCAGTTGGCGGTGATGCTGCCGCCGCCCTGCCTGAGGTGCTGAAGCGCCACCACATGGGCCTCGGCAAGGTCGGTGACATGGATGTAGTCACGCACGCAGGTGCCGTCCGGCGTCGGGAAATCGGTGCCGAAGACGTCCATCTTGGGCCGCTGGCCCAGCGCCGTCTGGCACGCCACCTTGATGAGATGGGTCGCATTGGGCGTCGACTGGCCGGAGCGGCCCTGAGGGTCGGCGCCCGCCACATTGAAGTAGCGCAGCACCGCATAGGTGAAGCCATGGGCAGCGGCCGCATCGCGCAGCACCCATTCCGACATCAGCTTCGACGTGCCATAGGGCGACATGGGCGCGGGCACCGCATCCTCGCCCACCGGGTTGGTGAGCGGGTTGCCGTAGACGGCAGCGGTGGAGGAGAAGATGAAGTGCTTCACGCCCGTCTTCACCGCCGTCTCGATCAGGTCACGCGTCTTGGCGGTGTTGGCGTGATAGTAGAGGAGCGGGTTCTCAACCGATTCCGGCACCACGATTTTCGCCGCGAAATGGGCGATCTCGGTGACGCCATGGTCGGCGATCAGCCGGGCCACCAGCTCACGGTCGGCGACATCGCCCTCCACCACCGGCACACCATCGGCCACCGCCCAGGGAAAACCGGTGGAAAAATCATCGAGGACCACCACATCCTCGCCCCGGTCCTTCAGCGCGAGCACCATGTGGCTGCCGATATAGCCCGCGCCACCAGTCACCAGAATTGCCATGCAAGAACCCCCTGTGTTCGGAACGTTTTGCCCGGACATGGGTTACCGTCCGGTGAAACCTTCCGCGCCACTATGATCCAACTTTGTGGCAGACTGTGACCTGTGCTTCATAATTCGGCACAATCATCGGCCTGCCATAGTCCGGCCGTCATTTTTGATTTCCTGACCCGCCTTCCCTCAACAACTCCGAAGAGACCCATGACCCGTATCCGCAAAGCCGTCTTCCCCGTCGCCGGTCTCGGCACCCGCTTCCTGCCGGCCACCAAGGCCGTGCCGAAGGAGATGCTGACCGTGGTCGACATGCCGGTGATCCAGCATGTGGTTGACGAGGCGCGCGAAGCGGGTATCGAGCATTTCATCTTCGTCACCGGCCGCAACAAGGGCGTGATCGAGGATCATTTCGACAAGCAGTATGAGCTCGACGACACGCTTCAGCGCCGCAACAAGGCGGAAGCGATCGAGATCCTGAGGAAGCAGCTGCCGGCCGCCGGCACCACCAGCTTCACCCGTCAGCAGGAGCCGCTCGGCCTCGGACATGCCGTCTGGTGCGCCCGCGACATCGTGGGTGACGAGCCCTTCGCCGTGCTCCTGCCCGACATGCTGCATCATGGCCCCAGCTGCCTGAAGGGCATGATCGACGTCTACAACGAAACGCAGGGCAACATCATCGCCGTCTATGAGGTGCCGCAGGCGCAGGTGCATCAATATGGCATCGTCGGCGTCGGCGAGACGCGCGGGCCCGGCTTCAAGGTCACCTCCATGGTGGAAAAGCCCAAGGCTAACGTCGCCCCATCCAACTACGCCATCTCCGGCCGCTACATCCTTCAGCCCGAGATCTTCAATTTGCTGGAAAAGCAGGGCGCGGGGGCCGGCGGCGAAATCCAGCTCACCGACAGCATGCTGACGCTGGCCGAGAAGAGCGACTTCTTCGGCTACAAGTTCGACGGCAAGATCTACGACACCGGCTCCAAGATCGGCTTCCTCACCGCCAACGTCGCCTATGCCCTCAGCCGCGGTGAGTTAAAGGACGACTTCCGCAAGGAATTGGAAGAACTGCTGAAGGCTTGAGTTTTCAGTTTCAGTAACAGCCTCCGCTTCTCGCCGAAGCGGAGGCTGTTTTGTTTCCGGGAACAGCCAACCCGTCATGCTCGCCCCTGTGGCGAGCATCCACGAATACCTTTTTCTGCCGCAGCCGTTGCTGAAGGCGTGGATGCTAGGCACAAGTGTAAAGACCGGAGACATCCCTGACACTCGTTCGGAGACATCCCTGACACTCATGGGGGCGGGTTTTGGTTCTGTGTGAG
>NZ_BMCP01000015.1:2500-5621 GCF_014635245.1 Agaricicola taiwanensis
TGTTTGGCTACAAATTGTCAGATGAAGGTATTTTATCCTGAATACATAGGGATAAAAAGCGAACCCGGGGAACTGAAACATCTAAGTACCCGGAGGAAAGGACATCAACAGAGACTCCGTTAGTAGTGGCGAGCGAACGCGGACCAGGCCAGTGCCTTTGTGTGTTTAACCAGAACCGTCTGGAAAGTCGGGCATGACGGGTGACAGCCCCGTATGGATAAAGGCGCACAAAGGACATGAGTAGGGCGGGACACGTGAAATCCTGTCTGAACTTGGGAGGACCACCTTCCAAGCCTAAGTACTCCTCAGCGACCGATAGCGAACAAGTACCGTGAGGGAAAGGTGAAAAGCACCCCGACGAGGGGAGTGAAAGAGTTCCTGAAACCGGATGCCTACAAACAGTTGGAGCCCAAGGTTCGTCCTGGGTGACAGCGTACCTTTTGTATAATGGGTCAGCGACTTAGTCTGTCGAGCAAGCTTAAGCCGTTAGGTGTAGGCGCAGCGAAAGCGAGTCTGAACAGGGCGTTCAGTTCGACGGATTAGACCCGAAACCGAGTGATCTAGCCATGAGCAGGTTGAAGATGCAGTAACATGCATTGGAGGACCGAACCGGTGCCCGTTGAAAAGGTCTCGGATGACTTGTGGCTAGGGGTGAAAGGCCAAGCAAACTCGGAAATAGCTGGTTCTCCGCGAAATCTATTTAGGTAGAGCGTCGGATGAATACTCCCGGGGGTAGAGCACTGGATGGGCTAGGGCCTCCCACAGAGGTACCAAACCTAACCAAACTCCGAATACCGGGAAGTACTATCCGGCAGACACACGGCGGGTGCTAACGTCCGTCGTGGAGAGGGAAACAACCCTGACCACCGTCTAAGGCCCCCAAGTCTTGGCTAAGTGTGAAAGGATGTGAGAATCCCAAAACAACCAGGAGGTTGGCTTAGAAGCAGCCATCCTTTAAAGAAAGCGTAACAGCTCACTGGTCTAAACAAGGGTTCTTGCGCCGAAAATGTAACGGGGCTTAAGCCAAGCGCCGAAGACGTGGGTGTGCACCGCAAGGTGTACGCGGTAGCGGAGCGTTCCGTAGGCTGATGAAGGAGGACCCGTGAGGGCCTCTGGAGGTATCGGAAGTGCGAATGCTGACATGAGTAACGAATAGGAGTGTGAGAGACACTCCCGCCGAAAGTCCAAGGGTTCCTACGTAAAGCTAATCTGCGTAGGGTTAGTCGGCCCCTAAGGCGAGGGCGAAAGCCGTAGTCGATGGGAATCAGGTGAACATTCCTGAACCAGTGGGTAGTGACGGATGTCGTAAGTTGTCGGAGATTATTGGATTTCGATGGCAGCGAAGATGTCCCAGGAAATAGCTCCCACATCAGACCGTACCCGAAACCGACACAGGTGGACAGGTAGAGTATACCAAGGCGCTTGAGAGAACTATGCTGAAGGAACTCGGCAATTTACCTCCGTAACTTCGGGATAAGGAGGCCCTTTGTCCAGGCAACTGGGCCGAGGGGGCACAGACCAGGGGGTGGCGACTGTTTAGCAAAAACACAGGGCTCTGCGAAGTCGCAAGACGACGTATAGGGTCTGACGCCTGCCCGGTGCCGGAAGGTTAAAAGGAGGGGTGCAAGCTCCGAATTGAAGCCCCGGTAAACGGCGGCCGTAACTATAACGGTCCTAAGGTAGCGAAATTCCTTGTCGGGTAAGTTCCGACCTGCACGAATGGCGTAACGACTTCCCCGCTGTCTCCAGCATAGACTCAGTGAAATTGAATTCCCCGTGAAGATGCGGGGTTCCTGCGGTCAGACGGAAAGACCCCGTGCACCTTTACTGTAGCTTTGCGCTGGCATTTGTGTCGGCATGTGTAGGATAGGTGGTAGACGTCGAAGCGAGGGCGCCAGCTCTCGTGGAGTCACCCTTGAAATACCACCCTTACTGTCACGAATGTCTAACCGCGGCCCGTTATCCGGGTCCGAGACAGCGCATGGCAGGCAGTTTGACTGGGGCGGTCGCCTCCCAAAGAGTAACGGAGGCGTGCGAAGGTAGGCTCAGAGCGGTCGGAAATCGCTCGTTGAGTGCAATGGCATAAGCCTGCCTGACTGCGAGACTGACACGTCGAGCAGAGTCGAAAGACGGCCATAGTGATCCGGTGGTCCCGCGTGGAAGGGCCATCGCTCAACGGATAAAAGGTACGCCGGGGATAACAGGCTGATGATTCCCAAGAGTCCATATCGACGGAATCGTTTGGCACCTCGATGTCGGCTCATCACATCCTGGGGCTGAAGTTGGTCCCAAGGGTTCGGCTGTTCGCCGATTAAAGTGGTACGTGAGCTGGGTTCAGAACGTCGTGAGACAGTTCGGTCCCTATCTGCCGTGGGTGTCGGAGACTTGAGAGGATTTGTCCCTAGTACGAGAGGACCGGGATGAACACACCTCTGGTGGACCTGTTGTGGCGCCAGCCGCATTGCAGGGTAGCTATGTGTGGACGGGATAACCGCTGAAAGCATCTAAGCGGGAAACCCACCTCAAAACGAGGTCTCCCTTGAGAGCCGTGGAAGACCACCACGTTGATAGGCCGGGTGTGGAAGCGCAGCAATGCGTGAAGCTTACCGGTACTAATTGCTCGATTGGCTTGATCGTTCTCATTTATCAATGCCCGTTCAAAAAAAACGGACTTAAGACAACAGCTTGCTTCAAAACTCTGTTCTTCGCCGGCCTGGTGGTCCAGCGAGGTGGCTAAACCCGATCCCATCCCGAACTCGGCCGTTAAACGCCTCCGCGCCAATGGTACTTCGTCTCAAGACGCGGGAGAGTAGGTCTCTGCCAGGCCTGCAAAGAACAGACAAAACCCTCACGATAACAAACACAACACCCTCGACGCGGGGTGGAGCAGCCCGGTAGCTCGTCAGGCTCATAACCTGAAGGTCACAGGTTCAAATCCTGTCCCCGCAACCAAATACAAACAATCCCAAAAAGCCCCAAAGCTCACGCCGCGGGGCTTTTTGCTGTTCCGGGTGCTGAAATGCGCGGCGGCTGGCCCGGCGCGCCGCAAAAGACGTAAACCCCACCACAAGGACCAGCATGACCCCGACCCAGACGTGACCTCACCACTCAGACCGGTCAC
>NZ_BMCP01000016.1 GCF_014635245.1 Agaricicola taiwanensis
CCGTCGGCGAGACCGGGGGGTGCAAGGTGCAAGGGCGGACGGGCGGAGGGGGATCACCCGGCCTGCACAAGCGGATCGAAGTCGTGACGAAGGTGCGATGCTGGCATCCGCGCGGAAGGTCGGGGATACCGCCCGGCCGCCCTTGTGCCGCGCCAGGGGGCAGCGCCCCCAAGCAACCCGCCCGGCCAAAGCGAAGCGGCGGACGGGGGATAAGATCTGACCGGGATACGCAAAGCTTGAAAACCGGAAAGCCGTATGTCCCGATCTCCTTGTTCCTTGAGAGGCGGCGGCCATGAGCAAAAAGAAGCCCCGCTCGGATGAGCGGGGCGATCTCGGGTTTGGGTCTCAGTCGCCGTTGCGGCGGGACCAGATGAGGTTGTGGGACTTTCCGTCCTCGGCTTCGACCAGGCTGGCGTAGATCGGTGCCGGGAAGCTCGGATCGTCCAGTTTGACGGAGAGGTATTCGCGCTGCGTTTCGCGGGCGATCTTCTTCCAGGCCGCGCCGAACTCGGTGGCGCCGGCGAAGATGCGGAAGTCGGGTCCGCGCTCGCTGTCGCTCTCGGTGGCGTTGAACTTGGCCTTGACGTTGAGGGTCAGGGTCTTGACCGCGCCGGTGAAGCCCGCGCCGTTCTCGTTCTGGGTGAAGGTGCCGATGGTTGCCATTGTCGTATTCCTTTTCCTGTCGGGCCGCACCATTGCGACCTCGATGGCGGTCGTGAGACCGGGGGCGATCGGCCCCGCACCCTTCGGGGCTGGAACACCGTGGAAGGCGGCTGGTGGCAGCTTTTTTGTTTCGCGCTGCAAAGCCGAAGGCGGCGGAAAAAGGCTGGCGGCGGACGTTGCGGGAAGACGAGCGAGGCGAAGCCGGTCTTCGGTCAGGCCTTGCCAGATCGAGGACGCGAATGGAGCGCCCATAACAGGAAATCGCGTGGAATACGGCAATGACGGCCGTCCTGCGTCTCGCCGGAATCGGGGACGGAACTGCGCGGGTTTATTGGCTGCGGTCTGTCTTTGATCCGACCGGCAAGGCCAATTCGCGCTGTCTCCAGCGTGGGCCTGCGGGTGTGGTCTCGTCCGACCTTCGCCGGTGCTGCCGTGTCCGGTGTAGCCGGAAAATCGCTTGCGGGCATTGCGCCATGCTCGGCCAGGTGGATGGTTCGAGCTTCCCGGCGCTGATCCGCTTGCTAGTTGAAGCGGATGGAAAGCCGAATCTCATAGGCCTGCCTTGGCGACTGGGATCGACATCCCGGATTGCTCCCGTTTATCCGGGTGGAGCTTGCCGCGAAATGGCCGCCGCCGCCCCCTTGCGTTAGGGATTGAAGCCGAATGGCGGAAACGCGCCACGGGCGTGGTTCCGGCGCAGCCAAAAGCCCGGCCCGCAGGGCAACGCCATCGTCCCCCAATACCTTTCAAAGCGCGAAGTGTCCTGATGTTCAGTGCCGGGCAGTCCAAGGGTCGATGATCGGAATGCCCGCCGCATCGAAGGCGCTGGCATCACGGGTCGCAACCGTGAAACCATGGGCGGCTGCCGTAGCGGCGATATAGCCGTCCGGCGTGGGAAAGCCCTTGCCCGCCTTGCGGGCCGCAACGGCAAGATCGGCGTAGTGGCGGGCGGCATCGGTATCGAAGGCGAGGATTCTGCCCTCGAACAGCGGCAGCATCCCGTCGAGCGTGGCGGCGAGCTTCTGCTTGCGCCGACCATTCGGCAGCGCGCCGATGCCAAACAGCAGTTCCGCGACGGTGACGCTGGAGATGTAAAGGGTTTCGGCAGCCTGCTCGTCCAGCCAGTCGCGCACGGAGGGGGCCGGCTCCGGCTTCATCGCCTCGGAGACGACATTGGTATCCAGAACGATCATTCAAAGTTCATCGGCGTGGCGGGTGTCTTGTCGCGGGCCTGTTCCATCGCCTCGAAATCGGCATTGGTCAATCCGGCCTTGCGGCTCAACGCCGACAGGGCGGAGCCGAGGCGCAGGCGCTCGGCGGGACGAACCGCCGCTTCCAGAATGTCACGCATTTCGGCCTCGGCGCTGCGGCCATGATGGGCCGCGCGCACCTTGAGGGCGCGGTGGGTCTCGTCGGAGAGGTTGCGAATGGTGACGGCGGGCATCTGATGGCATCTCCGGTCAAGTGATAGCTGTGATGGCAATATAGGAGATATGCCATCACATGGCAAGGTTTGACCGTTAGCGGGCCGGTTGGCCGACGCCCGTCGCCAGTCGCATCCATGCGGCTATGCCGACGCATCCGCCCCCGACGATGCAGAAGATTTGCCGCCAGATTTCGGACGGCACGGCCTCCTTGGTGATGCCATGGACCAGCGCATAGCCCGCCACGGCGGCGGGCGCGGCGAAGACAAGCGCCACGATCAGGCGGATGACGGGTGTGCGGATCGTCTCGAACAGCACCGCCAGGACGCCGAAGGCGACGCCAGCGGAAAACAGCCCGACCAGTCCCGCGCCTATCAGGCCGGAGCCGGTCTGATAGGCGAACTGCGCGGCGGCCAGCCCGACGAAAAAGGGCAGCGCGTAGATGGCGAGCGTATAGGCGAGAACGCAGAGAAGTGCTGTCAGCGCAACGCTCATGAACATGACGGCGACCATGATCTTGTTCCTTTGGCTTGCCGGCCCCGCCTTTCGTGCAGTCGTCAACACCGTCGCTGCACATCTTTAGGGTGCCTTTGTCGTTCCAATCTGTCGAGGTCATCCGGCCGCGCGGGGAAGCCGCGCGGCCGCGATTTTTGAGGGTGGAAGACCGGGACCGCTTGCGCTCTCCCGGCCTGCCTTTCATTCCGCCGCGACGGGGAAAGCGTCATCCTCCGTGGCCTCGGTGCTCTCGGCCTCCGGCATGTCCTCGGCGGGAGGGGTTTCCTGCTGCTCGTCAACCAGCCATGCGGGCCGTTCGGTGCGCAGCAGGGGCGGCAGCCAGCCGGTTCCGGCCAGAAGCTGCTCGGCGGCTTCCGCCATTTCCGGCTTCTTCCTGTCCGCGATCTGGTCCGCCGCCTCGTCGCCAAGGGCGTCACGCACGGCTGCGAGGATATGTGCTTTGGTGACGCGCCCGAAATAGGCCCGAACCGTGGGCGTCCAGTGCGCCGTCATGTCGAGCACAACCGCCGTCGCCAGCCTGTCGGAGGTGGCGAGGGCATGGCGCTTGTGGGTTTCCCACGGCTGCTTGACGGCATTGACGGTCAGCGAAGCGCAATGCGCGAACAGGGCCATGACGCTGGCATGATCCAGTCCGGCGATGAAGCCCCAAAGGTCCGCCACATCGCGCGGCATGTCCGCCGCCCATCCGGCATGACGGTCCTCCAATGCCTTCGCCGCCGCCGTGTCCTCGATCCCGTCCGCGTGGCTGGCGAGGTAGCTGCTCGTCGGGCGAATTTCGAGGCAATGGGCATCCCCGCCGCCGCGATAGAAGGTCTGCGCGGCAAGCGCATGGGTGACGGCGATCAAGGCCATGTGCGGCTGCTCGCCAAGGGCGAGACGCAGGGCAAGGGTGCGATGCGCGGTCAGGTCGCGGATGAGCGCGTCCGACAGCGGCTTGCCGTCTTCCTCTGCGTCCTCGTCCTCGGGCTCGAGCGCGGAAACATGGTTTCCATCCTCGTCATGCTCGCCATCGTCCATGACTTCGCCATGGGTGTTGACGCGCACCCCGTCGATGACGGTGCTGCCGTCCCCCGCTTCGGGTTCCTCCGGTTCCGGGGCTTCGTCCTCGGGGCGGATGAACCCGCGTTCGATGCGGGCTTCTCCGTCATGGTTCAGAACCACGAACACGCCAGCGCGCGCGATCTCGTTGGCCTCATAGGCATGACGCTTGCCGTCGATCCGCTCGATTTCGGCTTCAAGCTCCGCGAAGCGCTGATCCACTTCCGGCGGCAGGTCTACGTCCGCGTCCTCCCATTCCGCCGACAGGCGTTCAAGTTCCTCCTGCGCGGCGGCGTGGGCGGCTTCGTCTTCTTCCGAAAGCTCCACCGGCTGCGGATAGGTGCGGCGCAGTCCATGGGCGTGGGGCCAGTCGATATGGGGCGAAACCCATTTCCATCCCTCGGCTTCCTGAACCTGCGCCGCGATGCCTTCCAGCTTGTCGAGGGCCAGTCGGTCGAGCAACGCGGCATCCTCGTAGAAGCCGCCGCGATCCTCGGTGAACAGGTCGCGGATGAGGGTGCCGCCCGCCTCCGAATAGGCTTCCGCGCCGACAAGGATCGCGCGCCGGTCGGTTGCCGCCACGTTGCTCGCCGTCAGGTCGCGGCGAATGATCCACGGCTCGCGGTTGTAGGACAGGTTTTCGTAAACCTGTTCCTGCCGGGCATGGTCCTCGGTGATGGCGAAGGCCATCAACTGATCCAACGTCAGATCGCCGTCACGATAGACCTGCATCAGCTTGGGGCTGACCGCGCCGAGGCGAAGCCGCTGCTTCACCACATGCGCGGTGACGCCGAAGCGCGCGGCGATTTCCTCCGCGCCCCATCCGCGCGTTTCCGCAAGCTCGCGGAAGCGCTCGAACTGGTCGGCGGGGTGCAGGTCTTCGCGGGTCACGTTCTCATCAAGGCTGATCTCGGCGGGGTCGTTCGCCGTGTCGATGACGCAGCGGATCGGCTCGGTCCGCTTGATCTCCTTGCGCTTGGCGCGCAGCAACTGCGCGAGCCTGCGGCCTTCACCGACGCTGACGAGATAGCAGCCGGTCGGCTCGCCCTCCGCGTCAAGTTCCGGCTCCACCACCAGATTTTGCAGGATGCCCTTGGCGGCGATGCTCGCCGCCTTCGCCTCGATGGACGCTTCACGATGCGGGGTCTTGCGGGCGTTCTGCGGGTGCTTCTTGAGCTTGTTGAGCGGGATGAAAACCGTTTCGCCATGTTCGGGAACGGTCGGGGTCTGTATCTTCGTCGTCATGGTCTTTCTCCTAATGGGCTTGGGTTGGAGCGCAGCGCTGCGCTGCAACCCTGCCCGTCGGCGAGACCGGGGGGTGCAAGGTGCAAGGGCGGACG
>NZ_BMCP01000017.1 GCF_014635245.1 Agaricicola taiwanensis
TGTTTGGTCTTGAGACATAGCTGACAGATGTTCGGAGACATCCCTGACACTTTTGATGCGGATTGCATCGGGAGGACGGGATGGTGTGGCGGGAGACATCTGTGGTGGACGAGCGTCGGGAGTTCTGCCTTCTGGCGAACCTTGAAGGAGCGAACGTGGCGGCGCTGTGCCTGCGGTTCGGGATCAGCCGGCAGACGGGCTATGTGTGGCTGAGGCGGCATCTGGCCGGAGCCTCACTGGAGGACCTGTCCCGCCGGCCGCGGCACAGTCCGCGCCGCAGTCCGGCCGAGCTTGAGGCGGCGATCCTTGGTGCACGCGACGAGCATCCGGCCTGGGGTGCGCGCAAGATCGCCCGGCGTCTGGAGGACACCGGCACTCGAGCACCCGCGGTCTCCACAGTGCATCAGGTGCTGGCGCGGCATGGCCGGATCGGGCCGGAGGCGCTGGAGCGGCAGGCCCATGGCCGCTTCGAGCGGGAGGCGCCGAACCTATTGTGGCAGATGGACTTCAAGGGTCGTATCCGCCTTGCCTGCGGCACCTGGTGCCACACGCTGACGGTGGTGGATGATCACTCGCGCTACGCGGTGGCGCTGGAGGCCTGCGCCGATGAGCGCGGCATCACGGTGCGCCAGCGGCTCGAGCAGGCGCTGCGCCGCCATGGCCTGCCGCTGGCGGTCTATGTCGACAATGGCCGGCCTTGGGGTGCCGGTGCTCCCGGCGAATGGACCAAGTTCCGGGTCTGGCTGCTGAAGCTCGGCATCGAGACCATCCACGCCCGGCCCTATCACCCGCAAGGGCGCGGCAAGAACGAGCGCTTCCACCGCAGCCTCAAGGCCGAGGTCTTCGCCCTCAACCCCATCATTGGTCTGGAGCGGGCGCAGAAGGCGCTCGACCGCTGGCGCGAGATCTACAACCATCAGCGCCCGCATCAGGGGATCGGCATGACGGTGCCGGCCAATCGCTATCGGCCGTCACCGCGCGCCTTCCCCAATCTCCTGCCGGAGCCGCAGTACGACGAGAGCGAGATCACCCGCCGTGTCAGCAGCACCAAGGGCTACGTTCGCTTCCAGGGCCGGTCCTGGCGCGTGCCCGACGCCTTCTGCGGCGAAACCCTCGCCATCCGCCCACGCTCCACCGACGGCCAATACGGCATCTTCTTCGGTGCCACCCAGGTCGGCTCCATCGACCTCACACAGAACCAAAACCCGCCCCCATGAGTGTCAGGGATGTCTCCGAACGAGTGTCAGGGATGTCTCCGGTCTTTACA